>CBDEVI010000002.1:1077500-3193867 GCA_965243625.1 Chloroflexota bacterium | reverse complement strand
CGCGACCAATGGCCTCCGATTCGTTGAGCGGCCACACGCCCATCGTCTCGAACTGGCGCAACACCGCCAGCCCGTAGAAGGTGATCGACGCACCGATACGCGGAATCACCGCGTCATAGCCGGAAAGGACGGCGCCCCGGTAGAGCACCTGTGGGCGGTCGGCGGTAATGTTGGCGTAGCACTGGGTCGTGTTGATGATGTCGATCTCGTGACCCCTGGCCTCCGCGGCTTCCACCAGGCGCTTGTGGCTATAGAGATCCGGATTGCGCGCCAGCATTGCGATTCTCACGTGTCCGCCCTTCCTTCCTTGGGGTCGCCCTGATCTTCCGATGGACCATTGACGGCTTGTTTTGGCTTCCTGCCCGCGCGGTATGAGGCGTGAGGATCGACGATCAGGCGGTCGCGCATGGCCTCCCGGCCGATGATCATGGGGAACCCCATGGCGTCACGATTGGCCAGGCTCAATTCGATGGGCCAATGGCTGGAACCAATCTGAAGGTTCGTGGTGATGATGTATCGACGCTCGCGGGTACCGCTCGAGTTCATGACCCATCGCTGATCGCTGACCGGCGCCTCGCAGACCACGGACGTGACCTTGTCGCGCTGCATGGGATGGACGCGAAACCGGATCCATTGCCGACCCTCGACCGTGCGAAGGCTGAGATCCCACGCGTGCAAGGCGGACGTCTTCGCACCCGTGTCGAGCTTGGCCTTGATGGCGGCAATGCCGAGGCCCGGCAAGGACGCCCACTCCCGCCAACCGAGAATCCGTCGATTCTTGACGCCGGAAGCCCTTGAACGCTTAGCGCGAGCCGATTGACTCTGGTTCGCCACTTCTCACTCTTCCCACCGCGGGTTGGCCGGCGATCGAGCGCCCGCCGAGATCAGGCGAGGTCGTAGCGATCCAGACTCATCACCTTGTCCCAGGCGCTCACGAAGTCGCGCACGAAGGTCTCCTGCGCGTCGTCGCAGGCGTAGACCTCGGCGAGCGCTCGAAGCTCGGAGTTCGAACCGAAGACCAGGTCCACCCGCGTGCCGGTCCACTTGACCTCGCCGGTCTGGCTATCGCGTCCTTCGAACACGCCGTCGGACTCGGAGGCCGCCGTCCACTCGGTGCTCATGTCAAGCAGATTGACGAAGAAGTCGTTGGTCAACGCGCCGGGACGATCGGTGAGGACTCCGTGCTGCGACTGCCCGGTGTTCGCGTCCAGGGCGCGCAGACCGCCAACGAGCGCCGTCATTTCGGGAGCCGTGAGCGTGAGCATGTAGGCCCGCTCCACCAGCAAGTCCTCCGGCGCGCCGTCCTGCCCCGCCTGGAGGTAGTTGCGAAATCCGTCCGCGGTGGGCTCGAGCACGGCGAACGACTCCTCGTCGGTCCACTCCTGCGACGCGTCCGTGCGCCCGGGCGCGAATGGGACCTCCACGTAATGCCCGGCGTTCCGGGCCGACTGCTCGACGCCCGCGCATCCGGCCAAAACGATCAAGTCGGCCAGCGAGACTGTCGCGCCGCCGTTCTGCGAGCCGTTGAACCCCGCCTGGATCTGCTCCAGCGTTCCCAGCACCTGGCTGAGGCCGTCCGGGTCGTTGACTTCCCAATCCCGTTGCGGCGCAAGTCGGAGGCGCGCGCCGTTGGCCCCGCCGCGCTTGTCGGTGCCGCGGAACGATGCGGCCGCAGCCCAGGCCGTCGAGACCAACTGGGAAACGGAGAGTCCCGAGGCGAGGACCTTCGCCTTGAGCTCGGCGATCTCCGGGGCCCCGATCAGCTCGTGGTCGACCTCCGGGACGGGGTCTTGCCACAGCAGCGCTTCGGTGGGAACCAGGGGCCCGAGATATCGGCTGCGGGGCCCCATGTCGCGGTGAATCAGCTTGAACCACGCCCTGGCGAAGGCGTCCTCGAACTCCTCGAAGTTCTCCATGAAGCGCTTCGCGATAGGCCCGTACACCGGGTCCTCCCGCAGCGAGAGATCCGTCGTCAGCATCATCGGCGCGTGCTTCTTGGCGGGATCGTGCGCATCGGGCACGGTGGCCACCGAGGCGGCATTCGTGGGTTGGTACTGCGATTTGCCGGCCTCGCTCTTGGTGAGCTCCCACTCGTGGTTGTGCAGGTTCTCGAAGAAGTTGTTGTCCCACTTCACGGGGTCGTTGGTCCACGCACCCTCCAGGCCGCTGGTGAAGGTGTCGCCGCCCTTGCCGCTGCCGTGGCTGTTCTTCCAGCCGAACCCTTGCTCCTCGAGCGTGGCGCCCTCGGGCTCCGGGCCGACATTGCTTTCGGCGCCGGCGCCATGCGCCTTGCCGAACGTGTGTCCGCCGGCGATCAGCGCGACGGTTTCCTCGTCGTTCATCGCCATGCGCTTGAACGTGTTGCGAATGTAGTTCGCGGCCGCGAGGGGGTCGGGGTTGCCGTTCGGCCCCTCCGGATTCACGTAGATGAGCCCCATGTGGTCGGCGCCGTAGGGTCCCTCGATTTCTCCGTCGTCGCTGTGGCGCTCGTCGCCAAGCCAGGTTTCCTCAGACCCCCAATCGGTCTCGTCGGCCTCCCAGACGTCCTCGCGGCCGAAAGCAAAGCCAAAGGTCTTGAACCCCATCGACTCCAGCGCGCAGTTGCCGGCAAGGATGATGAGGTCGGCCCAGGAGAGGCTCCGGCCGTACTTCTGCTTGACCGGCCAAAGCAAACGGCGCGCCTTGTCGAGGCTGGCGTTGTCCGGCCAGCTGTTGAGCGGCGCGAAGCGCTGGTGGCCCGAGCCGCCGCCGCCGCGACCGTCGCTGATGCGATAGGTGCCCGCCGCGTGCCACGTCATGCGGATGAAAAGTGGACCGTAATGACCGTAGTCCGCCGGCCACCAATCCTGCGACGTCGTCATTACTTGTTCGATATCTTTCTTCAACTCTTCGACATCAATTGTCTTAACCGCTTCGGCATAGTTGAAGTCGTTGTCCATCGGATCAGATAGCGGAGAGTTATGGCGGAGAACCTTCAGGTTCAGCTGATCCGGCCACCAGTATTGATTGGAAGTCATCGTCGGTCCGTCCTTTGAAGTCTTCGGCGACTGGCGCGGACTTTCGGAAATCGTGGCCCGCCCCGATATCATAGCCGCAATCGCCGCCCCGCCGCAGCCGCGTCCGACCTACGCGGGAGACGATGAGATAAGCCGATGAGACGATCGCGAATTCGAGCCCGGGCGGCCCACGGAGATCTGACGCTCGGAGCCGATCGGAGCCAAATTCGCCGGACGCAGCGCGGATCGGGGTCAGCGCATAGGCGGGCAAACGATCCAGGAGGGCATCGACCGGCATGAAGAAACCCGCCGCGAAAGTCGGCGACGGGAAAGTGGTTCTCCTTTCAGGCGGCAACCCGCAGATCGCCAAGGCCGACGGCGACGCCCCCGTGCAGGCCTACATCGCCGCGATGCCGGGCTGGAAGAGCGAGGTCGGGCGCCGCCTGGACGAGCTGATCGTGCGCACCGTGCCCAACGTGCGCAAGGCCGTGCGGTGGAACTCACCCTGGTATGGCGTCGAGGGCATGGGCTGGTTCCTGAGCACCCACGTCTTCGCGCGTTATGTAAAGGTGACCTTCCTCAACGGCGCGTCGCTGCAACCGGAGCCACCCGGCTCGGGCAAGGACCCCGAGGCACGGTGGTTGGACATCTACGAGGACGGATTCGACGAGGACCAGATGGCCGAGTGGGTGCGGCAATCGGCCGCGCTGCCCGGCTGGGACGGGTTCGACACACTGTGAGGTCCGGTTCGTCCTGGTTCACAAGCCGGGACGAGACACTCTCCAGCGATGCACTCCAGCGGATGGCCAGAGGACTGCCGGACTAGCCGCTGGGTGAACGCCGTCCTGCCCGGTTTGACACCCTCGATGCCGCTGGTGTCACTGCAGGCGCAGCGTCGCGATATCGTAGGAGGCAGGAGGCTCGCTCATGGACAAGCTGGCGTTCGTTGATACCCACGTTCACTACTACGACCTAAAGCATCCCGAGCTGGTGTACGAGCACTGGAAGCCGGGGGTTCCGCACCCGACGATGGGCTGGAAGCTGCAGAAGCTCGCCGAGCGGAGCTACGTGGCCGAGGACTATATCGCCGAAACTCGGAACGCGAACGTTACGAAGGCGGTGCACGTGCAGGCGGCCATCGGCAGCCCGGATCCGGTGACCGAGACGGAGTGGCTGCAGGAGGCGGCGGACCGGACGGGGTTTCCGCACGGGATCGTGGCCAATGCGGACTTGCGGGACCCGGGCGTGCAGGCGGTGCTGGAGCGTCACGCCGAGTCGCCCAACTTTCGGGGCATCCGGGACTTTTCCTACGGGGACTACCTCGTGGAACCGGACTTTCACCGGGGCTTCGCGCTGCTGGAGACGTTCAACCTGGTGTCGAGCCTGTCGGCGCAATGGCAGGACATGGAGAAAGTGCGGGACCTGGCGCGCAAGTTTCCGAACATCACCATCGTGGTGGATCACACGGGATGGCCGACGGAGCGGACGGACGAGTATTTCGCGAACTGGAAGCGCGGAGTGGCCACCGCGGCCAGCTGCGACAACATTCGCTGGAAGATTTCGGGCCTGGGCATGGGCGACAACGACTGGACGGTCGACAGCATCCGACCGTACGTGCTGACGTCGATCGAGACATTTGGCGTCGAGCGCTGTTTCTTTGGCACCAACTGGCCGGTGGACTGGCTATGGAGCACGTACGACGAGTTGATCGACGCCTACACGGAGATCATCGCGGAATTCAGCCGGGACGAGCAGACCCGGCTATTCTCCGGGACGGCTGAGGAGCTCTACCGAATCTGAAAGCGCCCGACGAAGCGCCGGATCAATAGACCCAGGGACAGATTCGGTACTTGACCCGCGCCTTGTACTCCGCCCACTTCTCCTCACCGTACTTCTCGATGCAATGCTCCTCGTCGTCCCGTTGACGCCAGGTGAAGAGGGAGACGATGAAGATGAGGTACGTCCACGCCCAGAGGTTGGCGAAGTGCCCAAACGACAGGCTGATGCCAAGGCAGATGATGCCCTCGCCCATGTAATTGAAGTGGCGGGCCGCGCCCCAGAATCCGCTGCAGAGGATCTTTCGATCGCCGGCCTGGATGTACTCGGGCTCGATGATTCCCAGGAACTTCCGCTCGGGCCAGCGCTTGAAGGTGTACTTCTGCCAGTTGCCCCCGCGCGTGATGGTCCATCCGAAGAAAAGCAGCAAGCCTAAGCCGATCAGCCACACGTACGTCCACGGCTCCGAGAACCCGGGGTGCGGATAGGCGGCCATGCCCCACAGCGGCAGAATGTACAGCCAGCCGTAGATGATCAGCCCGCCCCAGATCAGCTTGAACCCCAGCTTCTCGTGAATCAAATCATAGGTGTAGAGCTGAACGCGCTCGAAAATGAAGTAGTCCATGATGTAAAGCCCGAAAAACCCCGCATACAGAAACACACCGGGATTGACGTTATCCCCGAATTGCTGGACGTGCCAGGCGGCGCCCGACAGGGCGTTGAGCGTCAGCATCGTCCCGCCGACCACGTACAGGTACATCTTGAGATCGAATCGTTCGTTGAAGAGCGGGTGCTCCAGGGATCGCCCGGTCCAGAATGCGTGGAACGGATTCTTTATCTCGCCTTGCGGCTGGCTCAGCATGGCGACGAGGGCGATGAGCGCTGCAACGACGGTTCCACCAGCCACCGCATAGACCGCGGACCGGTAGAACCAGTCACGCGGCATTCCGGTGACTTCGGTCGCCCACACGGCAATCGCGATGGCGAATACCAGGAGGCCGTTGAGCCGATAGTTGCGAGGTTCGCCGGTTTCCGGGTTGATGACATAGCCGGGAACCCGCCGCGCCGGCAGAACTACCTGCGCCACGAAAAACACGGCGAAGACTATCAGCGGGGTGAAGAACCCCCAAAGGGCTTCCGCCCCGGACAGCTCGAATAGGTGCTCGATTCCAAGCCATTCAATCATGTGCGAATATCCCGGCTCCTAATCGTGGGGCGATTATGGGGACCGGCAAGAGGTCGGTCAATCACGCGCCGCTGACTGAGACATCGGACAATTCCTCGCGCGCGGAGTGACTTCGACGGCTATCGACTGTCGATGGCTCAGTAGAGCCAGGGGCAGATGCGGTACTTCACGCGGGCCTGGTACTCCGCCCACTTCTCCGGCCCATACTTCTCAGCGCAGTAGTGATCGTCCTCGCGCTGGCGCAGCACGAATAGCGCGACGATCCAGATGAAGTAGGTCCAGGCCCACAGATTGGTGAAGTGACCAAACGCCAGAGCGATTGCCGCCGAATGGAACCATTCGCCCAGGTAGTTCATGTGGCGGGCCCTTCCCCAGAAGCCGCTCACCAGGATCTTTCGGTCACCGGCCTGGATGTACTCGGGCTCGATGAGTCCCAGGAACTTGCGTTCGGGCCAGCGCTTGAACGTGTATTTCTGCATGTTGGCGCCACGGCAGATGACCCATCCGGCCAGGTACACCAACGCCGTGCCGATGAGCCAGCCATAGGTTGTCGCTGACGAGAAGCCCGGCGTCGGCTGCGCGGCCATGCCCCACCACGGGAGGATGTAGAGCCAGCCGTAGACCATCAGACCACCCCAGAACATCTTGAAGCCGAGCTTTTCGTAAATCACGTCGAAAGTGTAGAGCTGAACACGCTCAAAGATAAAGTAGTCCACCACGTAGAAGGTATAGAACGCCGCGCACAGGAACACTCCCGGATTGAAGTTCTCCCCAAATTGCTCGACGTTCCACGCGGCCCCGGAAAGGGCGTTGAGTGAAAACATGGTTCCGCCGACGACGTAGAAGTACATCTTGAGATCAATGCGTTCTCTCAGAAACGACAGCTCCTGGATTCGCCCGAGCCAGAAGGCCGCGATGGGATTCCTGGTTTCGTCTCGCGGCTGGGTAAACACCGCGATCAACGTGAATACCGTGACGGTGATCGTTCCGCCGACAAAGGCATAGATCGACGACCGATAGAACCAATCACGCGGCATTCCGGTGACTTCGGTCGCCCACACGATCACCGCGAGTACGTACACCAAGAGCCCGTTGAGCCGATAGTTCCGAGGCTCCCCGGTCCGGGGATTGATGACGTAACCGGGCACGCGAACACCCGGCAGGACGAGCTGCACGACAAAAAATACGGCGAAGATAATCAGCGGCGTGAAGAAGCCGAGGATCGCTTCGGGTGGGGAAAGCTCGAACAGGTGTTCGATACCGAGCCACTCGATCATGACTGGCTACCCCTACCGCCGGTGGCGTGGCGAGGATACGTCACCCCCGTGGCCGCCGCCCATCCGGCGCTGGTTGGAGACTCGCGCCTGGGACCGTTGAACCAAGAGGTAGGGGCGGGTCTCAGACCCGCCCGACGCCGAGCCCCCGGCACGCCTCCAGGTTCGACCGGACTGGATTACGGCCCCCGCCGGAATGAGGGAGGGGTTGCGCAAGGGCCCCGCCGGCGCTCGCCCGGCGCGCGCCCGACCTCGTACGCCAACTGCGGCTACTCGGTGCCAGTCCTATACCGAGAATTCGATGGAGGGGCAGAACGGCTCGCGAAAAGGCCTTGACACCGCCCGCCCGATCCCGCATTATCAAAACGATACCGTATCGTTATTGAATACCGGGAGATCCCTCCATGGGAGTCTCAAGTCCAACTCCACGGCGCTCGTCCACCTATCGGCGTCGGTGGTGGACGCTCGGCCTATTGTCAATGAGCCTGCTCATCATCGGGCTGGACAACAGCATCCTCAACGTCGCCATCCCCACGCTGCAGCGGGAGTTCAACGCGACCGCCACCTCGTTGCAGTGGATGATCGACGCCTACATTCTGGTCTTTGCCGGTCTGCTGCTCTTGATGGGCTCGCTCGGCGACCGGTTCGGACGCAAGCGCGCGCTGCAGATCGGGCTCGTGGTATTCGGCCTGTCCAGCTTCTTCGCGGCGTACGCCCAGTCGAGCGAACAGCTCATTGCGGCACGGGCGCTGATGGGCATCGGGGGAGCGCTGATCATGCCCTCCACCCTGTCGATTCTCACCCATGTGTTCCCACGCGAGGAGCGTGGCAAGGCCATCGGCATTTGGGCGGCGGTCGCGGGTTTGGGCATTGGCCTGGGCCCGGTCACCGGCGGCCTCTTGCTGGAGCATTTCTGGTGGGGCTCGGTGTTCTTCATCAATATCCCCATCGTCGGCATTGCGCTGGCAGCTGGAGCTGTTCTCGTACCGGAGAGCCGGGACCCGCATCCGCGGGCGTTGGACATTCTCGGCGCGGTTCTGTCGATTTCAGCCATCACCGCCTTGGTCTACGCCATCATCGAGGCGCCCGTGCGCGGGTGGACCGACGGTCTTGTGATCGCTGGATTCGTGGTTGGCGCGGCGCTCCTGGCTGCGTTCATTGCGTGGGAGATCAAGACCGATCACCCCATGCTGAACCTCGAATTCTTCAGGAATCCTCGATTCTCAGCCGGAGCCGGCGCCATCTCCATCGGGTTCTTCGCGCTGTTCGGCTTCGTGTTCGGGATGACGCAATACCTCCAGTTCGTTCAAGGCTTCACGCCGCTGGAGGCCGGCCTGCGGATGTTGCCGGTTGCCCTCGGCATGGCCATGGGAGCCGGCCTGAGCCATTGCCTGGTCCACCGATTGGGGGGCAAGCGAGTCGTCGCAGCCGGCCTTGTCGGCTTGGGAGTGATGTTCGTCACGATCACGTTTTGGCAACCTGATACTCCCTATCTGGTCATCGGCGTGACCTTTTTCTTGATGGCGGTCAGCATGGGTAACGTGATGGCGCCATCGACCGATGCGGTGATGGGAGCGGTTCCGGAGGCGAACGCCGGCATCGCATCGGCCATGAACGACGTCACGCGTCAGGTGTCAGGAGCCTTTGGCGTGGCCGTGATCGGCTCGGTGATCAACACGGTGTACAGCGCCAACATGGATACGGCTGTGGCGTCCCTGCCGCCCGAGGCGGCCGAGGCCGCAAGCGATTCCGTTGGGGCCGCGACCAGGATCGCCGCAATGCTGCCCGAGTCCATCGCGGGAGGATTGGCGGCCGCGGCCGAGACAGCCTTCACTGACGCGCTTGGCATCGCGGTGCTCGTGTCGGCGGGCGTGGCCGTGGCCGGCTCAGCACTGGTCGCGCGATTCTTGCCGGCTCGCCATCTGCCCGACGGGGCGGGCGCGGAGGCCGTAGTCTCCGACACCGCCAAGTCGCGAGCGGAATAGTCTTGATGGCCGAGCCGGACGACATCTCCGCGCGCGCTGGGCCCAAGCCCGGTCGGCCCCGTGATCCGGAAGTCGATCGGGCTATTCTTCAGGCCACCCTCAAGCTGCTGACGGACCGCGGCTATGCCGGCATGTCGATTGAGGGCGTCGCATCGGCAGCCGGAGTGGGCAAGACCGCCATCTATCGGAGGTTTCCTTCCAAGGCGGAACTCGCGGCTGCCGCCGTTGGCAGCCTGCGGGACGATTGGGGTCCCCTCCCAGACACCGGCAGCGCGCGCGGCGACATCGTGGAAATGCTCGCGAAGGTCCAGGCCACGCTCGCGCACGGCCTGGGCTTCGCCATCTTCGGCGCCCTGCTGGTCGAGGAGCGGCGCAATCCCGAGCTCCTCGAGCTGTTCCGTAAACGGATCTTCCTGCCTCGGCGCGCCGAGGCGATCAAGGTCTTGCGGCGTGGCGTCACGCGCGGTGAAATCCGGGCCGACGCCAATTTGGAGGTCGCCGTGGAGGCCATCATCGGGTCGGTGTTGGCCCGGCACGTCCTGGCCGCTCCCGAATCAAGGCAGCGGATTGAGCAAACCATCGACACGATCTGGGACGGACTGGCAAACCGCCCGCCGACCGAATAGTCCAACCGCCCAGATCAGCGCACGCCCACCGCGACAGCCGTTTGTCCGAGGCGCATTTGGCCCGCCAGTTTCCGGATTCGACTCGCTGGCGTGGGAACGGGATGCTCGATAAAGGCGCGCAGGGCCCTCACCGAATTGGTTGAACCGTCCGGCTAGCCCCGCGGCTCCTCGCAGTTGAGCATCCAGTTGACGCCAAACCTGTCGATGCAGGCGCCGAAGTAGGCGCCCCAGAACATGTCCTGGAGCGGCATCGTGACGGTGCCGCCGTCCGAGAGCTTGGCGAACAATGCGTCGGTCTCCTCCCGGCTGTGCGCGGCGTACGAGATTGAGACGTTGCTGACCGATGGCGCCGGCTCGCCGAACGTCGTCGGCACGTCGCTGCCCATCAGCACGCTCGTTCCCACGGGAAGCGAGACGTGCATGACGTTGTTCCGCTCGTCGGCGGGAATCGGCATGTCGGCGGGACCGTCGCCAAACGTCTGCAGGACGAGGAATTCGCCCCCAAAGGCCGCCCGGTAGAACTCGAACGCCTCGCGGCAGTTGCCGTTGAAGTGCAGATATGGGCTCAGGCTCATGGTGGCCTCCTTATGGTTTGCCCGCGCAAGCTACCAGAGCGCGAGCGGCGCTTGGGCACCGTCGTGTCCCAGGCGCCGGCGACGGACTCGGGCCTAGGCGCCGTCCGCGGCGCGCCGCAGCACCAGGCAGGTGATGTCGTCGGATTGCGGCGTGTCGCCGACAAAGTCCCGCACCGCCTCGAACAGCGCATGCGTGGCCTGCTCGGAGTTGGTCGGCGGATTCGCCTCGAAGACCTCCTGAATGCGGTCGACACCAAACTGTTCGCCGTCGCCGTTCATGGCTTCGGTGACGCCGTCCGTATAGAGCACGATCGTGTCGCCGGGATCGAGCTGGATGGTCTGGCTTGGGAAGTCGATGTCGGGCGCCACGCCAAGCGCAACGCCGCCGGTCAGCGACAGGAGCTCCGCGCCCCCGCCCGCTCGAACGAGCACCGGCGCGTCGTGGCCGCCGTTGGAATAGGTGAACGTGCCGCTCGCCGGGTCGAAAATCGAATACAGCACGGTCACGAACATCATGGTTTCGTTTTCTTCGTAGAGCAGCTCATTCACTTCGCGCAGGGCGTCGCCCGGCTCGCCGAGGCCAATCGCCGCGCCCTTGAGCAGCGTCCGGCTGGACATCATGAACAGGGCGGCCGGAACGCCCTTGTCGGACACATCCGCGATCGCCAGTCCGACCTTGCCGCTTTCCAAACGAATCACGTCGTAGAAGTCGCCGCCGACGTTTCGCGCCGGCTCCATGTTGGCGAACACTTGGTATTCGTCGCTCTTGGGAAACGTCTTGGGCAGGATCGACTGCTGGGTGCTGCTCGCAACTTCGAGCTCGTTCTGCAGGGCCACCAGCGCGTCGCGCGAGGAGAGCGCGGCTCGCCACTCCTCGAGGTGGTGCAGCGCCCGCTCCATGGTGATTTGCAGGTCTTCAAAGTCGATCGGCTTGGTGACGAAGTCGAAGGCCCCGCGGTTCATCGCCGTGCGAATGTTCTGCATATCACCGTAGGCCGAGACCACGATGCATCTGACGTCGATGTCGGTGACATTCGGTATCTGGTCGAGCAGCGTCAGCCCGTCCATGCGCGGCATATTGATGTCCGTGATGACCATGTCGATTTCGGGATTCGCGTCTAGCTTTTCAAGCGCCTCGATGCCGTCGTTCGCAAAGTCGAAGCTATGCGTGCCGCGGCGAATCCGGCGCCGCATGCGCTGCTTGATCAGCGGTTCCAGGTCCGGCTCATCGTCAACGACGAGAATGTTGTAGGGCCGCTTCATGGCGCTCATGTCGAGAGTCATATCACCATCTCAGTTCGCCGCCCCAGGTTCTGGAGCCGGCTGAGGGTCGGTCTCGCCTTGCGCCGTGACCAGCGCGTCGCGCGACGACAGGGCCGTCCGCCATGCGTCGAGATGGTGCCGCGTGCGCTCGATGGTCTCTTGCAGGTCGTCGAAATCGATCGGCTTCATGATGAAATCGAACGCGCCCCGCCGCATCGCCGTGCGGATGTTCTTCATGTCGCCGTACGCCGACAGGATCACGGCGCGGACTGAGGGATCGACTCGTGGAATCTGTTCCAGCAGCGTCAGGCCATCCATGTGCGGCATGTTGATATCGGAGATGACGATATCGATGTCCTGGTCGTCTTGCAGCATGTCGAGCGCGTCGACGCCGTTGCTGGCGAAGACGAAACTGTATTCGCCGGCCTGAATCTTGCGCCGCATGCGCTGCAGCACCAGCGGCTCGAGATCAGCCTCGTCGTCGACCATGAGGATCTTGTAGGGTCGTCCCATCGTCGGCCCTCCTGCTTCGCCGTCCTTGCCGTTCGCTGAACTCCGACAGCCGCCCCACACTCAGAAGCAGGCGAATCCACGCACTCTCGCCCGGAAGCGTGGTCACTGTAGCGAATTCGGCAGGTCCATTGGCCACTTCTGGCCCCCATGGCCCAGTCGATGTCGACGTACACCGCTCACGCCGTGCATCCCACGAACCGGTGCGGCCGGTCCCCGATTGCCGTCACGGATCGCCCCGCCCTTTGGGCAGTCGCCGCGATATGCTGCGAACCTGCATCGATTGCGGCCGGGAAACTCTCCAGCACGCCCGGAATCGGCCCCGAATCAAGGAATGCACCATGCGAAACAGGTTGATGGCCCTGCTCGTCGTCGGGCTCCTGGTGGCGCTCGCCGCGCCGGTTGGCGCCACTGAGGACTGCGAGTTCGTCCTCGGCTTCGCCAGCCTCAAATCGCTGATCGACGACGCCGAGGGGCCGGACGTCGTCGGCGAGTGCCTGGAAAACGAGGGCTTCAACCCGATGTTGGGCGAGGCGCATCAGCAGACCACCGGCGGGCTGATGGTCTGGCGCAAGGCCGACAACTGGACCGGATTCAGCGACGGGCAGCGCACCTGGATTCATGGGCCTGAGGGGCTCCAATCCCGCCTCGCCACCGAGTTGCTCGACTGGGAGCGCATTGCCCAGCTCCGGCGGAACGCCTCCAGTTTTGAGTACGCCGTCGGCCAACCGGGCGGATCGTTGCGCATTGCGACCATTTCGGAGCCGCTCACCTTCAACCTGGCCCTCTCCAACGACGCCTCGTCGTCGGGCATCTTGGGCTATCTGTTCGACGGCCTCACGGAAACGTCCTGGCTGACCGACGAGGTGGAGCCGTCGCTGGCGGAGTCCTGGGAACACTCAGAGGACGGCTTGACGTGGACCTTCCACCTCCGCCGCGACGTCACCTGGCACGACGGGCAACCCTTCACCGCCCACGACGTGGACTTCACGTTCAACCGGCTCATCTACAACGACGACATCGCCGCCAGCAGCCGCCCCTCGTTCGAATTCCGCGTGTTCGATGAGGCATCCGCGACGTGGCGGGAAGCGCCGATGACGGTGACTGCGCTGGACGACTACACGGTCGAATGCGTGCTGCCGGTGCCGTTCGCGCCCTTCCTGCGCACCATTGGAACGGCGATTTACCCCAAGCACATCCTCGAGTCGCACGTGGACGACGGCACGTTCGCCGAGGTGTGGGATATCGACACCGACCCGGCCGAGATCATCGGCACCGGGCCCTTCATCATCGCCAGCTACGTTCCGGGCGAGGAGATCGTGCTGCGGCGCAACCCGAGCTACTGGCTCAAGGACGCCGCCGGGAACACCCTGCCCTACTTGGAGACGATCGAATACACGATCGTTGAGGACCTCGAATCGGAGCTCACCAGGTTCCTGGCGGGCCAGGCCGACATCCACGGCGTGCTGGGTGAGGAGTTCGCCGACCTCGAGCCGCTGCAGGCCGAAGGCAACTTCACCATCCACCGGCGCGGGCCGGCGTTTGGGACCACTTTCCTGGGATTCAACATGAACCCCGGCACCAACCCGGACACCGGCGAGGCGTATCTCGCGCCGGAGAAGCTGCGGTGGTTCCAAAACGTGCAATTCCGCCAGGCGGTCGCGCACAGCATCGACAAGGACGCGATCATCAACGACGTGCTGCACGGGCTGGGATATCCGCAGTGGTCGTCCGTCAGCCCTGCGGCCGGCGACTTCCACAACGCTGATGTCCGCCGCTATCCCTACGACATTGCGCGGGCCAACCGCATGCTGGACGACCTGGGGTGGGTGGACACCGACGGGGACGGCGTCCGCGAGGACGATGCCGGCAATCCGATCTCGTTCACGCTGGTGACCAACACGGGCAACACCGTGCGCAGCAGCGCCGGCGAGATCATCCACCAGGGTCTGGCCGCGATCGGCCTTCACGTGGACTATCAGCTGATCGATTTCGGCGTGCTCGTCGGCCAACTGGTCAGCACCTATGACTGGGAGGCCATGATCATCGGCTTCACCGGCGGGTCCGACCCGCACAGCGGCATCTCGTTCTGGCACACCAGCGAGGCGCTGCACCTCTGGAATCCGAACCAGCCGGAGCCCGCGACGGCGTGGGAGGCGGAGATCGATGAGCTGTACATCAAGGCCAGCCAGGAGCTCGACCGCGACCAGCGCGTGGCCTACTACCACCGCGCGCAGGCCATCGCCGCCGAGAACGTCCCGGTGATCTACACCACGCTCTCCGAACGGCTGACCGCGGTGCGCAACGTCTTCGGCAACACCACGCCCACGCTGTACGGGCTGTGGGACATCCGCTACCTCTACCGGACGGATCTGATGAGCTAGAGCGCGCGAGCCGTTTGGGGAAAAGGGCGGGTTTGAAACCCGCCCCTACCCGACTCCTCGGTGCAGGGTCGCCCCGCGCAGGTGCCAGTGTCCGGTGGCCCGCGCTGCGTGCAGCGTGGGACTCGCCGCGGGTGATTCGCCTGACGCACAAATCCCATTTGGCGGCACGGTCCGGCTCCCTCTCCCCAGCGTGTGAGAGGGTTGGAGTGAGGGGTCCGGCACCGCGGCCTGAAATCGCCGTAGGGGCGTCCCTTGTGGGCGCGCCCGCGCCCCGGTGGCCCTTCCCGGGCACCGTCCGGCCCCCTCTCCCCAGCGTGGGAGAGGGTTGGGGTGAGGGGGTCAGCCCGCCTTCGGTCGAAAAATCGCCAGACTGGCCGTGAACCCGTGCACGAAGTTTGCCCCGCCGATCGGTCCCAGCTCCCCGCCGCAGAAGAAGCCGCTCACCGGCACCTCATTGCCGAGCGCCTGGCGGACCAGCGAGATATCGCCATCGGGCCGGCCATACATGCGCGCGCCGCGTCCGTTACAGGTGAACAGCAACGCCCCGGCCGCCTCGGGCTCGAACGCCTGCGGCGTGAGCAGCAGCTCCAGGTCCTCCTGGGCCGTCGCCGCGTCGCGCACGTGAAACTGCACCGTGTCCTGCTCGCTCACGATTCCCGTCACCGCCAGCGCGCCGGACCCGGCGTCGGCGCCCATCAGACCGCGGATGAGAAACCCGCCCCGGCCCCAATCGTCGGCGTCGGTGGAGATCGCGTGCCCCAGCATCACGCCCGCGCGCATCAGCTCCTGGTCGTTCTCCGCGGCCTCGGCAAACACCTGGCGCAGCGTGTCGATCGGCGACTGCCCGTCAAGCTCGGTGATGATGTTGCCCTTCGCGCCGGTCACGGTGCGCGGCGAGCCGACGGGCCGGCATCCCTGCGAGACCACGATGCTCACGTCCACCGCGCCCCGCAGCGCCACGCCAACGGCGCCCCGGTCGGCAATGCGGTCGTTGTGGGCCATGCGATTGCCGCCGGCCGCGCGCGCCCAGCTGGCGATGCCGCCGATGAGCGGCACGCCGGGCGCCAGCTCGTTCATGCGCTCCACGAGCTGTTCCGTGTGCACCGAGAAGGGGTCCACCAGCGCCACCACCGCCGCCGCGCCTCGCAACTGCGCCGCGGCCGCCTCGCGGTCCTCGAGCAGCGCCGCCAGGTCGGGCAGCGGATCGATCTGGACGCCCGGCAGCGAGCCCAGCAGCAGCGCCGTCGCCGGCTCGTCCTCGATCTCGCGCCCGGCGGCCACCACGCTCTCGGCCGTGCAAGCCAGGAAGTGCCGCGCCGGCAGCGCCTCGCGAACCGCCTCGATGACGGGACCGATCTCGGTGTTGTCCGGCGGCCGCACAAATGCCACGGCCAAATCCAGCGCCCCGTCCGCGCCCAACACCTGGTCCCGCAGGTCCGCCGCAATGGCCTCGGGCGCATGCTCCAACGACGCCGCCGACCAGAACTTCATCGGATCCAGGTCCGTAGCTTGGTGCCCCGCATACCCGAATCTACACCGTTAGGACGAATCGGCTGAGACGGCCCGGGAATGAACGTGAAGCGGGCCCCGATGCTTCACCTCCGCAACGGTTTGTTGGTATCGTCTAGACACGGTTTTAGGCTGCCGGGGCGACCGGAGGAGCGAGCAGATGGCGAAGATGATTCCGATGATTGGATCAAGCGAAGCCGGACCGCTGGGGGCGATCCACCTGCCAAGGCTGTGGCTCAAAGTGACGCTGTCGGCCGCCGACGCACTCAACGACGAATACGACGCCTGCGGCGCCGGGTTCGACCAGATGGTGCTGGACGGCCTGGGTGTCGACCGCGACGCGGCGGTGGACTTCATCACGAGCAGCCGGCCGACCTACCCGCAGTTCGAACAGTGGGTCGTGGACCAGAACGGCGGCAGCATCGACCAGTCGGTGATCGACGCCTCGAACGCGGCGATTGCGGGCTACGAGCACGGCGACGACATCGTGGCGGCGATTTCGTCGGGGGCCGGCACCAACGCCGACCACGCCATCAAGGACGCCGTGACGCTGAACGCGCTCGAGGACTGGAGCGACTTCCACGCGTCCCTGAGCGGATAAGCGTTCAACCAGCGACCGAAGACGGGGTGCGGGCAGTCCTTCGCGGCTTGTCCGTACCCCGCATCACTTAAAGGGGTCTAGCGATGGCGGACACGGCGCAGCGGATTGGATTTGTGGGCGTGGGGCGCATGGGCGCCAACATGGCACGCCATCTGAACGACGAGGGCTATACGGTTTCGGCCGTCTACGACGCGCAGCGCGGGCTGGCCGAGTCGTTGGCCGGCGAGATCGGGTGCGAGGCCCCGGACACGCTTGCCGGCGTGACGGCGGCCTCCGACGTCATCATCACCGTGGTCACCGACGATTCGTCGATGCGGGACATCTTCGGCGAAAGCGGCGACAGTCTGCTCACCGGCGCCGAAGGCCGGGTGTTCGTCAACTGCGCCACCATCACACCGCAAGTCCACGTCGACGTCGAGGCCCTGGCGGAGGGCGCGGGCGCCAGCAGCCTGGAAGCCTGCATGGCCAGCAGCATCACGCAGGCGCGCGACGGCACCCTCTACCTGATGTGCGGCGGGCGAGAAGCGGTCTACCAGCAGGTCGAGCCGCTGCTGGAAACCCTGAGCATCTCGCGTCGCTACATCGGGCCCGCGGGCACGGCGGCGCAGGTGAAAGCGCTGGTCAACATGGTGATGAACATCAACACCGCGGGACTGGCCGAGGGGCTGGGCCTCGGGTCGGCGCTGGGTCTGGACCTGGACGTGCTCCAGGAAGTGTTCTCGCAGACCGGGGCCAACTCGCGGGTGCTCGAAACCGACGGCGAGGACATGGTCATTCGCGACCACGAGACCTATTTCTCGTCGGCGCACGCGGCCAAGGACTCGGGCATCGCCCTGTCGCTGGCCGACGATGCCGGGCTCGACCTGCCGCTGGCGAAGGCCACGAAGGCGCAGTACGACAAGATGATCGCCGTCGGCAAGGGCGACCTGGACAAGTCGGGCGTCGCGGAGCTGACGTTCCCCGGACGAAACTGAGCGCGCGGGCGCGCCGCCGTTCGTAGGAGGACTGCCTCGTGCCCATCGTGCGCATTGCCGACCAGCCGGAGGCCGCGTGGCGGCCTGGGCAGTCGCTGCGTCAGATCATGGGAGCCGCGGAAGGTTCCACCTCGCTCTCCATGCAGCACTTCAGGGTGGCGCCCGGCGCCGAGACGCCGCTGCACTTTCACGACGTGGACGAGGCGCTGCTGCCGCTGACCGGGCGGATTGACGTCTTCCTGGACGACGCGTGGCACGCGGTGGGGCCGGGCGAGGTGTGCGTGTTCCCGGCGGGCGCGCCGCACGGCTTCACGGGTGCGGGTGACGCACCCGCGGAAATCCTGACCGTGTTTCCGGTGCCCGACGCCCTCACCGACGTGCACACCACCTATCTCGAAGGCGAGCCGCCAATCCCCTGGTCGGAAGCCTGGAGCGGCGTCGGTTCGAGCGACCGCCCACATTGACGATGCCGCTCCGACCAAGGTCGGACGGCGTCGCAAGTTTGCCTATCCGCCGAACCCGCTCCTACACTTCCATCTCGAATGAATAGCTCCTGCTAGACGTGCGGGCGGACCTGGATGGCTGCGGTCCGAGGAGGGAATCTCGTGAGCATGTTCTCGTGGAAACGAACCGCCTCGTTGGGGCTGCTGGCCGTGCTCGTGGTAGCCGCGCTCGGTTGCGGTGAGGCCGGCAGCGACGAGCCGTTTCGGATCGGCGTGATGGAGTCAGTGACCGGTCCCGGCGAGACCTACGGCACCGTCGCGGTGCAGTCCAAGGAAATGGCCGTGGCCGAGATCAACGCCGCCGGCGGCATCAACGGGCGCATGCTGGAGCTCGTCGTCGAAGACTCGAAGTGCAACGCCCAGGACGCCATCACGGCCTACACCAAGCTCACCGACGTGGACGGGGTGAAGATCATCCTCGGCACCTCGTGCAGCGGCGCGATGCTCGGCGCCGCGCCCCTGGCCGAAGCGGACGGCGTCGTCATGTTCTCCGGACTGGCGACCAACCCTGACATCGCGGAGGCCGGCGACTACATCTTCCGCACCTCGTTGAGCGACGCCACCGTGGGCGTCGACACGGGCAACGTGCTCTGGGCCGACGGGATTCGCAGGCTGGCGACCATCAGCGAGTCGACCGACTACGCCGAGGGCGTCCGGCGAACCACGGCCGAGCACTTCCAGAGCCTGGGCGGCGAGATCGTCGGCGAGGAGCGCTACGCCTCCGACACCACGGACTTCCGCACCCAGCTGGAGAAGCTGCTCGGCGCGAACCCGGACGCCGTGCACATCGCCGCGCAGTCCGAGTTCACCGGCGGGACCGTCATCAAGCAGCTCCGGGAGCTGGGCTACGACGGCCCGATTTACGCCGACGTGGTGCCGATCGGAACGACTGCCCTGGAGATCGCCGGAGACGCCGCGACGGGCGTGAAGGCCATCACCCCGGACCTCGACCCGGCCAACGCCAAAGCGCAGGAAGTCCTGGCGAACTTCAAGGATCGCTACGAATACGTCACGCTGCCCTGGTTCCTCGGTTCGGCCTATGACAACGTCTACATCGCCGCCGAGTGCCTCAAGCAGACCGGCGACGACCAGGATGCCGACGGATTCCGCGACTGCTTGTACGAGATCACCTGGAGCGGAACTATCGGCGAGAACTACAGCTTCGACGAGAAGGGCGAGGTGGTCGGTCTGTCCAACGCCGTGTTGGAGGTGCTGCCAACCGCCGAGCGAACCGAAGAAAACGGAGGCTACAAGGTCCTCGGTCCCGCACCGAGTGGCTAAGCCCAACCCCAGCGTCGAACGATCCACGGGGTCGGTCCCGACATGGTGACCGGGCCCGACGGATTGACTGACTCGCCGCCCGTGCGGTTCTCTGCGGCCGGTACGGGCGCCGAGCGACGCGGGGGCGTCATTCTTCCATGAGCCTGGCGCAACTCAAGGCGATTCCGCTCGGCGCGCTCATCCGGTTTCGCGAGCATCACAGCCGGGCGTTGGCGACCACGCTGACCACCGCGGTCATCGCCTACGTCATCTGGAAGATCGTCCAGTCGCCCGAACAAGCGTTGCAGTTCGCCTTCAACGGCCTGCCGGTAGGCGCCGTGTACGCCCTGCTGGCCATGGGTTTCACGCTCGTCTACAGCACGGTCTGGTTCTTCGACCTGTACTACGGAGCCGCCGCGGCGCTCGGGGCTTACGGCGTCTTCTACCTTCGATCCCAGGACTTCCTGGGCGGTCGCTATGACGTCAACAACCACTTCGTCAACATCGTCTTCGCGGCTGTAGTCGCCGGGGTCGTGGCATGGACACTCCACGAGAACTTCCACAGCCGACTTCGGCGCCGATTCAGCCGGAACGTGCTGCTCGCCCTTGGGGCCGCGCTCACTGGGGCGGTCGGCATCTACATGTGGCTGGTCCTTGCCAATCCAAGCAACCTCAACGTCCTGCTCAGCCCCCTGCTCGGCGTCGCCGTCGCGGCGGTGGCGCTCTGGGTGCTGCATCGGGCCTATCGGCGCTGGGCCGACGGTGCTCGGTCGGTAGCGGCCCTTGCCCTGCCCGCGGCGGCCCTGGGCGCCTATTGCGGCTTCCTGGTGGCCGCCACTCCCGAATCGAGTCTCTACTTGAGCTGGGGCGTCTCCTGCCTGCTGGCGGGAGCCGTGAGCCTGGCTCTCTACCGCGGGCTGTACGTCTACATGCGCCTCCGGGCCAAGTCACCCCTGATCATGCTGGTGGCCTCGCTCGGGATCCTGCTGGCGATCACCGCCATCATCACCATCATCTTTCGGGCCGCGCCGCGGCCGTTGCCGGAAGCCTTCGGCAGCGACGTGTGGACCGTTGCCGGGGCGAACATCAAGGGATTCAACGTGTTCGCGATCGGCGTGGCGCTCGCGGGCTTTGCCGGCCTGCTGGTCCTCCTCAAGCGGACCGCCTTCGGGACCGCGGTGCGCGCCATCGGGGACGACGAGGAAGTGTCGAAGGTGGTGGGCATCAACACCACGGTCGTCATTGCCGTCGTCTTCTTCATTGGCGCGATGTTTGCCGCCCTGGCCGGAATCCTCAGCGGCCACGACACTGCCATTCAGCCCCGAATGGGCCTGCTGCTGCTCTTGAAGGGCTGGATCGCCTCGGTGATCGGCGGCATCGGCAATCTGCACGGCGCCATCATCGGCGGCTTCGCCCTGGGCATGATCGAGCAGTTCGGCATCTGGGACCTAGCCGGCGAGTGGAAGGACGTCATCTCGTTCGTGGTCCTCATCGTTTTCCTGTCTTTCTGGCCCCAGGGCCTCTTGCCACGGAGATAGCGCGGTGGCACTGAGCACCCAGGTCGTCGGAAACCTGCTGCGGCGGCGCCCGCGATTCGCCAGGGGCAACATCGAGCTGTGGGCCAACCTCGTCATCCTGTCCTGGGCGGCGGCGTTCATGCTGTGGCAAGGCGTCGGCTTCGCCATCACCGTGAGCACGGTGTTCGCCATCTGGGCGATCCTGGCGGTCAGCCTGAACCTGGTCGTGGGCTATACCGGCCTGCTGTCGGTGGGGCATGTCGGATTCTTCGGAATCGGGGCCTACGCGATGGCGATCCTCAGCTCCGACGCCTCCTACGAGCAACTGCGCACCGAGGCCATTCCGACCTTTGGCTGGCCCTTCTTTGCCGCGCTGCCGATCAGCGTGATCCTGGCCGGGTTGGTGGCGATCGTCGTGGGCGTGGCCTTCAACCGCTTCAGAGACGACATCTACGTCCTGGTCTCGTTCGGATTTGCCGTCATCGCCTTCAACCTCTTCCTGAATTGGCGCCCGCTCACCCGGGGCGCGTTCGGCATCCATGAGATCGCCCGGCCCGAGATCGGCGGGTGGACGCTCAACGGCGCGTTCGAATTCCTCGTGCTGGCGCTCGTGTTCCTCGCGATCGTGGTGCTCATCTCGTGGTTCATCGTGACCTCATCGTTTGGACGGGTGCTTACCGCCATCCGCGAGGACGAGCAGGCCATCGAGGTATTCGGCTACCAGACCGCCCACTACAAGCTCGCCATCTGGGTCATCTCGGCCATGATGGCCGGGCTGGCGGGCGCCCTGTTCGGGAGTTGGACCAGCTTCATCGATCCCAACTCCTTCGTCCTATTGGAGTCGATCCTCCTGGTCTCCATCGTCATCCTCGGAGGGCTGGCGACGATCTGGGGATCGCTGCTCGGGGCCATGGCCTTCGTGATGCTCGAGGAGGGCATGCGCTTCCTGCCGTTTCTGCCCACCGAGTACGTCGGCCAGGCCCGGCAAGTCGTGCTCGGCATCCTGCTCGTGCTGCTCATGTTGTTCCGGCCGCAGGGCCTGGTCGGGAAATTCCGGCTATGAAAACCGAGGTCGATCCCCGCGTATTCGCCCTGGAGACGAAGGCGATTTCCAAGAGCTTTGGTGCGGTGCGCGCCGTGGACCAACTCTCGATCTCCATCTTCCGGGAATGGATCACCTGCATCGTCGGGCCCAACGGCTCGGGCAAGTCGACCCTGATCAACCTGCTGAGCGGAATGCTGCCCATCGACGAAGGCATCGTCGTCATCGACACCGTCGGCATCCGCGTCCTGAAGGCGCACGAGACGCCCGACCACGGGATCACCCGGACCTTCCAGGAAGTGCGCCTCTTCGACCAGATCACGGTGTGGGACAACATCATGGTGGGCCTGACGGAGCGCCGCCTGTTCCCGTCGCTCCTGGAGCGGACGAAGCCCCGCCACGAAGAGAAGGCCGAGCAGATCCTGCGTACCGTCGGCATGTGGGAGAAGCGCGACGCCATGGCCGGCGACTTGTCCTACGGCCAGCGCAAGCTGCTGGAGATCGGCCGCGTGATGGCCCTGGACGTGAGCATCTACTTGTTCGACGAGCCCTTCGCCGGCCTCTTTCCCCGGATGCTGGAACGGGTCAAGGCCATCCTGAAGGAGATGCGGCAGCAGAAGCGCACCGTCATCTTCGTCTCCCACAACATGGACATCGTGCGCGAGCTGTCGGACCACATCTTCGTCCTCGACAGCGGCAGCCTGCTCGCCGTGGGAGAGGTCGACGAGGTGCTCGGTCGATCCACGGTGATCGACGCCTACCTGGGGCACTAGCCATGAACGGCAATGGCGGAACGATGTTCCTCGAGATGGTCGACATCTCCGTGCGCTACGGGGCCGTGCGCGCCCTGACCGACGTGTCGCTGGGAGTCCAAGAGGGCGAGGTCGTCGCGGTGATGGGTCCCAACGGGGCGGGAAAGTCCACCGTGCTCAAGGCCATCATGGGGCTCGCGCCAGTGGTCGGCGGCGAGGTCTACTGGCGTCAGGAACCGCTGGAGGCCGCGACCCACGAGATCGTCAAGCAGGGCATCGCGTTCGTGCCGCAAGGCCGGCGAGTGTTCACTCACCTCACCATCCAAGAGAACCTGGAGATGGGCTGCCTCTACCTGAACGACGACGCGGAGAAATCCCGCCGGCTCGACTCAATCCTGGAGCTCTTCCCGATCCTGCACGAGAAGCGCGCCG
Organism: Chloroflexota bacterium; assembly: GCA_965243625.1. Lineage (GTDB taxonomy): Bacteria > Chloroflexota > UBA11872 > UBA11872 > UBA11872 > JAJECS01. The sequence goes on along the minus strand of CBDEVI010000002.1, from coordinate 3,170,702 downwards.
ACTACGCCAGCCAGATGTCCGGCGGACAGCAGCAGATGCTGGCCCTGGGCCGCGGCCTCATGGCCGCGCCGGACGTGCTGCTGCTCGACGAACCGACCCTGGGCCTGGCGCCGGTCGTGGTCAAAGAAGTGTTTCAGAAAGTCGCCGAAATCAGCGAGCGGCTCAACACCACCATCATGGTCGTGGAGCACAACATCAAGGGCGTGCTCGACATCGTCGACCGGGCCTACGTCCTCGACATGGGCCGCGTCGTCCACGACGGCACGCCCCAATCGGTCCAAGAGACCGACATCCTGACCCAGGTCTTCCTGGGCAAGGTCGATGCGGGGGAAGATCAGGATGCGGAGTAGGGGCTCAGCGGCGGGCGCCCTGCGGCACCATTGCCGTCAACACACAACTACGGCGCGTCCCGAACCAACTCGAGCAGCATGATCTTGGGCACCGGATCGTCGGGTAGGTGCGGATCGGACGGGTTGGGCCGGATGTCCACCGCGCTGCGGAGCAAGAGCCTCTGCTGCCGAAAGGCCGACATCAGGTCCTCGAACGAGCGGTAGTAGAACGGGACCTCATATCGCGCTTGCTCGGTGCCGAATGTTTGCGCGAGCGCTCCCGCCCTGAAGTAGTCGTCCACTCTTCCGCGCGCTGCGACCGCATAGGGGTTGTTCAGCGACAGGAGAAGGCGACCGCCGGGCTCGAGGGCATCGGCAATCGCGGCGAGAACGCCGACGTGATCCTCGCAGTCCTCGAGCACCATGTTCGCGACCGCCAAATCGAATGCCCCGCGGTTGCAGGGCAGCCCCTCGGCCAGATCCGCCTGGACGAACTCAATGGCGAGTTGATCCTGCTCCTCGAACGTTCGCGCGAGGTGCAGGAGCTCTGGCGAGATGTCAACGGCCACGACTTCGGCCCCGTGGCGCGCGAATAAGCGGGCCACGTGACCCTCGCCGCAGCCCGCGTCCAGGACCCGCTTGCCGGACACTTCGCCCGCCATCTCCAGCAGACGAGAGGCGAGGTGGTGGAGAAAGGCGCTCAGCGAGCCCGAGCGAACCTGGGCCGCGTACCACTTGGCAATGGGGTCGTAGGCAGCCATCACGTCAGGGACCGCAGGTCGGTCCAATTTGGGTCGCGCGGCTCGAAGGGCGTCCACTCGAAGGCAATGCTCCAGCGGGCGAATCCGGTCAACGGACCGCCGCCATCCGTAAGCACGCAAATCCCCTGATACCACGGACCCGGACCGTCGCCGGGCCGGTACCCGGAGCTGCGAACCACGAGCGCCGCCCGGCCATTTGGAAGCGCGATTCGCAGGAGCGTGGGGCCCGGGGTGTGGCCGCACAAGATGAGGTCGGCCGCCGTGACGGCATCGCGGGACAGCGCCGCCTCGATCTCTCGATTGGTGAAGGCGGGTGTGAAGGCCGGGTCCGAGTCCCAGATCGTGGCGAACGGATTGCCCGGCATGCCATGGCACACGAACACATCGCCTTCCCGCGCGCCGTCCAACGACAGCTCCTCCGGCAAGGCCCGCAGCCATTCGAGGTCAGTGGCATTGATCTGAGCCTGTCCCTGCTCGATGTGGGACAGGAAATAGTCAGGCGAGTCCGGCCGGCGCCGGCGGGCGGCCACGGTCGATTCCCACCGAGGCGTTCCCCAGTCGCGCAGATAGGCCTCGTTGTTGCCATAGATGACGTCGATTCGCTCCGCGCGCAACAGGTCCATCGTCTCGCCGGGCGGGTCGGGCGAAAACGGTGCAGTCAGAAAGTCGCCGCAATGCACGATGCGATCCGGGGCATGGCGTCGGCATGCCTCGATCGCGGCCTCGAGTCCCGGTACGAAGCCGTGCGTATCACCGATCAGGCAAATCCGCATGCCGCGCACCACAAGACACTGCCAAGCACAGGCCTAACTTGGGCAAGTCTACGGATGGTGCGCCGCTTCGATCGTTCGATTGCAGCGGTTCCGCCGACACGATTGCTGGCCGCAGCCCAGGACAGCCGAGCCGACGCCAAGCCGAGGAGCCCGACTAGAGTTGCGAGAATGCTCTGGCGGCGCTCATTCCTGAATGCGCGTCGAGTCTCGAAATCGAGCGAGTGGATTGAACGGCTTAATCCTGACTCGAAGGCTGGCTGCGTTTGCGGTGCTGGCGCTATTGGTCGCCGCAGGGTGTGGCGAGACCTCGATCGTTTCCGGTCCCCACGGGCCGATTCCCATCTCGCCGTGCAGCGCCGAGCGTGGAGATGCCTGGCTCATATATGGCGATAGCGTCACCGCATATGGCGACAGGGTCACCGCATATGGCGATAGGGTCGCGTGGCACCCCCAGGGCACGGAAATCTATTTCAGCATCAGGGCCCCGCACGCCGCGATCTACGCAGCTTCCACGGTCGGGGACGCACTGTCCACGGTTGCGCGCACCGGTCCGGTGGACGAGTGGGAAGTCGGACCGTCTACAACCTTCACCCTCTCACCGTCGGGTGCACATTTGGTCTACTCCACGTGCGCTTATCGCGATCGACCTGAGGATCCAGAACGCGCGTGGCCACTGGACCGCGACTACTCGCCCGAGCTCGCGCGGGTGCAGACCAAAGGGTCGTACGACATCCGATTGACCGATAACCGCGGGATTGACGACTACCCTGCGTGGTCGCCCGACGGCCGGCGGATCGCTTTCGTTTCCAGTCGCGCCGCGTCAGGCCGCTCGGGCCCGCGCCTCCACTTGATGGCAGTCGACGGCTCGGCAGTCGGGCCGATCTATAGTGCGCCCGGCACCATCGGACCCATCGTTGCCCAACATCCACCGAGGTGGTCGCCTGACGGGCAGCGCCTGGCTTTTCTGCGAAAGGAAGGTCCCTCGAGACACGCCGTATTCACCATCCGTGCCGGCGGCTCGGAACTCCAGCGGCTCACGGCGGCAGTGAGCGGGCCATCTTGGTCGCCGGATGGGCGACGTCTCGCATTCGCCAGATCCGATGGCGAGGAGATTGCATTGTTCACGATCGCGGCAGATGGTACTGATGCCCAGCGCGTGACAACCATCCCTCGGCAGCACTGGATCCCACGTTCCGGCGATTCAGATCCGGCCGCAGCCTGGATCAAGACAGTGGCCTGGTCGCCGGACGGTTCGAAGATTCTCTACACCTGTGGCGGGGTCTGCGTGGTAGAGCTTGACGGAACGCCGATGAGCGAACGGCCCCTTCCGGGCGACGCGGCGGCCTGGTCGCCGGACGGCTCGCGAATCGCGACCGTCAGCACGGCGCCCGAAGATCCCAACCGCCGTAATAGTGAAGTCTTGCGCACCATGGCGCCCGACGGCAGCGAGTTGAAGGTCTTGGTGCGCTTAGGGTCCGAGGGCCACCCCATTCCCATGAGCTCGGATTAGGCGTGGACGCCGCCATTGCAAGTGACATACACCAGCCGCCGAATTCCCCGCCTAAACGTGAACGTACAGCTCGCCGTCGTCCACCTCGACGGTGTATGACCTGAGGCGCTCACCGAGTCCGCGAATGCGCTCGCCGGTGTCGAGGTCGAACTCGACCTGGTGCCAGGGGCAGAGCAGCACGCGTCCGTCGAGGACCCACTCCAGCTGCCAGTCGGTGTCCGCCGAGCCCATCAGCGTGCCGCTGATCGCGCCTTCGCAGGCGGGGCCCAGCTGATGCGGGCAGCGGTTGCGATAGGCCCGGAACTCGCCGTTGACGTTGAAGACGCCGATCTCGAAATTGCGGTGCTTGACGAACGTGCGCTCGCCGGGCGCCAAGGCGTCGGCGGGTCCCGCGTGAATTCGCGCCATCGGGGCTAGGCGGCGCGCACGGGCGCGTCGATGCCGAATAGCGCCAGCGCGTTCTCGCCCATGATCTTCCGCTTCGCGTCCGCCGGGAACGGCATGTTGAGCACCTGGCGCGGATGATCGAAGTCGTGGTGCGGCCAATCGGATGCAAACAGCACCTGGTCGGCGCCGTCGAACATGTCCAGCATCGTCACCAGGTCCTGCGGGCGCTCCGGCTCTTCGATGGGCTGGGTCGAGAAGTAGAACTTCCGGATGTAGTGGCTTGGGGGGTGTTCCAGCAGGGGCGCCAGCGAGCGGTATTCGTGGTACTCCTTGTCCAGCCGCCACATCGTAAAGGGCACCCACGAGATGCCGCCTTCCGTGAAGACGATGCGCAGGTCGGGGAATCGCGCCGGTATGGCCGATTCGAGCATGCTGAACATGTTCGCCATCAGGGCAAACTCATGCTGGATGGGGTGGCGGAAGAGAATGGTGCGGAACTGCTCCACGTTGAAGGGGAACGCCGCGTGAATCAGGCCCACGCTGTGCAGCATCACCGGCAGACCCATCTCGGCGGCGGCTTCGAAGATCGGCGTGTAGCGCCGGGCGCCCCACAGCGGATTGACGCCGGCCGTCGGCAGGTAGACGCCGACGAACTCATCGAGCGCGCCGTAGCGCCGGATCTCGCGCGCGGCGTCCTCCGGGTCCTGCGGCGCGGCGACCACGGCCCCATAGAGTCCATCCGCTCGGCTCACCCATTCCTCGGCCAGCCAGGCGTTGTAGGCGCGGCCGAGCGCCGCCGCGTACACGTCGTCGGGCAGCGCCGCCATCGTCAGCAGGTGGTCCGGGAACAGGATGCCGATGTCGACCGCCAGCGCGTCCAGGTCCTCGCGCATCTGCTGCGGCGTGTGCACGGACCGCGCGCCCGCCCCGCGGTCCGGCAAGGGCAGATCGATCGCGAGCCTGAGGGCATATCCCGGAATGTCCAGATAGCGCCGCGGCAGCGTGCTGATGTGCTCCAGCACGCGGCGATACGGCGGGTCGACGTAGGGCGCCAACGCCTCGGGCGTGTCGTTGACGTGGACGTCGACGTCCACGATGACCATGTCGTCACGGGTGGTGGTCGGTCGATCGGCGGTGACCGCCATGCGGGAAGCCCCCCGAACGCGGGCAAAGCGGGCCATTCTATGCCGGATCGCGAGAGGCGACCTACCGGCGACTCCGTGATTGCCAAATGACCGCCGACGCCATGGCCCGGCGCCGCACCAAGATCGTCGCCACGATCGGCCCCGCCAGCGTTGGCCGGGTCAACGAGCTGGTGGCGGCCGGTATGGACGTGGCGCGCCTCAACTTCTCGCACGGCACGCCAGCCGACCACGCGGCTGCGGCGCGGGCGGTGCGCGACGCGTCCGCGCGCGCCTGCCGGCCGGTGGCGGTGTTGGTGGACCTGGCAGGTCCGAAGGTGCGGCTGGGCCGGCTGCCGCCTGGCGGCGTCACGCTCACGACCGGTGCGACATTCACGCTGCGACGCGGCGCGGAGATCGGCGATGCGCACGGCGCGGCAACCAATCACGACGGGCTGGGGCTCGACTTGCAGCCGGGCGATCGGATATCGCTGGCCGACGGCGCGGTCGAGCTGCGCGTGACGTCCACCCGCGACGACGTGGCGTGCGAGGTGGTGACCGGGGGCGTCCTGCGATCGCACGCCGGCGTCAACGTGCCTTCCGTGCGGCTCTCGCTGCCGGCCATCACGGACCGTGATCGCGCGGATCTCGTGCGAGCCCGCGCGCTCGGCGCCGACTACGTCGCGCAGTCGTTCGTGCGCCAGGCGTCCGACGTGGACGCCCTGCGCGCGGCGCTTGGCGAGCCGAAGATCCCCATCGTCGCCAAGATCGAGACCGGCGCCGCCGTCCAGGCGGCAGCGGATATCCTTCAGGCGGCCGACGCCGTGATGCTCGCCCGCGGCGACCTGGGCGTGGACGTGGACCTCGAACGAGTGCCCCTGATCCAGAAGCGCCTGACCCGCCAGGCCGTCGCGCTGGGCGTTCCGGCGATCATCGCGACACATATGCTGGAGTCCATGATTGAGGAACCGCGTCCCACGCGCGCCGAGGTGAGCGATGTCGCCAACGCCGTCCTCGACGACGCCGACGCCGTGATGCTGTCGGCCGAGACGGCCATCGGGCGGCATCCCGTCGCCGCCGTGCAAACGGCCGCCCGCATCGCCACCGAAACCGAGCGCCACGGCGACGAGTTTTCGACCCCGGCGCTGCAGCCGGAACCCGGCGATTCAGCCGCGGCCGTGGCCCGCGCGGCGGCGGACGTCACGGCGGCCAATCCAGAGATCGCCGCAATCGCCTGCTTCACCAAGACCGGCTCCACCGCGGAGCTGCTGGCGGCGGCAAGGCCGCGCGTCCCCATCGCGGCCTTCTGCGCCGACGAAGCCATTGCCCGCCGCCTGACGCTGCACCGCGCCGTGCATCCGATGCTCACCGAGCGCATGCCCAATACGGACGCGGTGATTGGGATGCTGGACGCCGGCCTGACCCGAGACTTCGGGCTGGCGGGGGGAACTCCGGTGGTGTTGGTGGCGGCGTCGCCGGTGGGCAAGGCCGGCACGAACCTGCTCAAGCTGCATCGCGTCGGCGATTGGTCGGCGCCGTGAGCCACGCCGTCGCGCCGTTCAAGAAGCGGCTCCGGGACGCGCTGGAATCGGACTCGCTGCCGATGGCGCTGGGACGGGTGCTGCCGCTGCTGGACGGACGCCGGCGCGAGGCGTTCCAGGGACGAGACTTCCCCGCCGAGCAGGCGCGCCTGGCGGCGATCCGCAAGCGCGACGTCGCCGACGGCCCGCGCCTGCTGGAGCAGTTCACCGCGGTTGCCGAGAAGGCCGGGATGGTGGTGCATCCGCCGGCCGACGCAGCCGCGGTGCGCAAAACCGTGGCCAAGCTGCTTCGCGATGCGTCCGCGCGCATGGTCGTCAAGAGCAAGTCCATGGCCACCGAGGAGATCGGCCTGAACCAGGCGCTCGAAGCCGACGGGTTGGAAGTGGTCGAGACCGACCTGGGCGAGTACCTGGTGCAGATCGCGGACGAGCTGCCCTCGCACATCGTCGCGCCGGCGTTGCACATCACCCGCGAGCGCGCGGCCGAGCTGATCGGCAGCGCCACCGGACAGGACCTGCCGCCGGACCCCGACACGCTGGTGCGGGCGGCGCGCGAGTACCTGCGCGACAAGTTCATCGCCGCCGACGCCGGCATCACGGGCGCCAACGCCCTGGTGGCCAGCACCGGCAGCGTGATGCTTGTGAGCAATGAGGGCAATGCGCGGCTGTGCAGCAGCCTGCCGTCGTTGCACATCGTGGTTGCGGGCGTGGACAAGCTCGTCGCCACCATGACCGACGCGGCGGCGACGCTGGACTTGCTGCCGGCGAGCGCCACGGGACAGACCATGTCCAGCTACGTCTCCTTCATCAGCGGACCCAGCCGCAGCGCCGACATCGAGATGTCGCTGTCGCTGGGCGTCCATGGACCGCGCGACGTGCACGTCGTGCTGCTCGACAACGGTCGCGAGGCCATGCGGCGCGACCCGATGTTCCAAACCGCGCTCCAGTGCGTGCGCTGCGGGGCCTGCTCGAACGTCTGCCCGACCTATCAGCAGGTCGGCGGCCACGCCATGGGCCACATCTACACCGGTCCCATCGGCCTGCTGCTCACGCCGTTCCACCACGGCATGGAGAACGTGGCCGGGCCGCAGTCGCTCTGCGCGGGCTGCGGCGCCTGCGCCACGGTGTGTCCCGCCGGTATTCCGATTCCCCAGCTGATCCAAGAGGTGCGGACGCGCGCCGTCGACGACGGCGCGGCAAAGAACCGGCTCAAGTCGCTGGCGCTGCGGATGCTTGCCGATCCTCGGGCGTTCGAGAAGGGCCTGCGCACCTTCACCCGAATTCCTGGGGCGCAGGCGCTGGCGCGCCGGCTGCCGGGATCGCCGCTGCGTGCGCGACCGTTGCCGCCGGTGGCGGCGCGTCCCTTCCGCGATCGACTGCCGAATCTGATCGCCGAGGATGGCGAACAGGCCCGGGTGGCCTACTTCCCCGGCTGTCTCACCGACTGGCTCGCGCCGGAAACTGGGGAAGCGGCCGTGCAAGTGCTCGGCGACGTCGCACCGGTCGTCTTCGAGTCTTGCTGCGGGCTGCCGGCCATCAACGCCGGCTATCGCGAATCTGCCCGTGAGATGGCCAAGCAGACCATCGAAGCCATCGAGAAGTCCAGCGTCGACACCGTCGTCAGCACGTCGACTAGTTGCCTGGGCGCCATCCGCGACGACTATCCGCGCCTGTTTGCCGACGAGCCGGAGTGGCGGGAGCGAGCGGAGGCAGCGGCAAGCCGCCTGGTCGATTTCGCCACCTACGTCGAGGAGCATGGGCTCGCCGGCACCTCCGCGCCGCAGCCGCGCCGCGCAGTGACCGTGCACGACGCCTGCCAGTCTCGTCACGGTCTCGGCCTCGGAGACGGCACGCGCCGGCTGCTCGAGGCCGCGGGCTATGACGTGCGCGAGGCGCCCTACAGCGGCGAATGCTGCGGGTTCGGCGGCTCGTTCTCGTTCGACTTTCCCGAAGTGGCCGGCCGCATGCGCCAGCGAAAGCTGGACGCCTTCGCGTCCACCGGCGCCCGTTTCGTCTGCGGCGACAATCCCGGCTGCCTGCTGCACCTGGACTCGGACGGCGCGACGCCCGACGCCCCGCGCCCGGTCCACCTGGCCGAGCTTCTGCGGGACGCGGCCCCGGACGCCGAGTGACCTCCGACCGCCTGCAGCGTCAACTGGCGTTCATCGTCGAGATCGACAAGGCCAAGTCCATCCTCCGCAACTCCCTGGTCATCGAGGAGGGCCGGCGCGAAAACGACGCGGAGCACGCCTGGCACCTGGCGGTGATGGCGCGGCTGCTTGCCGAGTATGCGCGCGAGGAAATCGACGTCGATCGCGTGATCGAGATGCTGCTGGTCCACGACCTGGTCGAGATCGACGCCGGCGACACCTTCATCTACGACACCGCGGCCCGCGAGCGGCAAGCGGAGAAGGAACGCGCCGCGGCCGACCGCATCTTCGGCCTGCTGCCGCCCGATCAGGCCGCCGGGCTGCGCGCGGCGTGGGAGGAATTCGAAGCACGGCAGACGCCCGAGGCCAAGTTCGCCTTCGCGCTGGACCGCCTGCAGCCGCTCCTGCTCAACTTCCACACCCAGGGCCACGCCTGGCGCAAGCACGGCGTGCGCCGCGCGCAGGTGACGGCCGTGAATGCCAGCATCGCGGACGGCGCGCCGGAGCTTTGGGAGTTCGCGCGGGGTCTGATCGACGAGGCCGTCCGGCGGGGCTATCTGTCGGAGTAGCTTCATCCCGCGGCCGCAACATTAATCGGCGAGGATTGGGATGCGCGCACGAGGGGACTTGCCGTCACAAGAACCATCCGTGTACGCTCGCGAATATATTCGACTCGAGCGGAGCATTTTGATACCGATTAGCCACATGGATTGGGCTATAGGCAATGGCTAGATATACCGCACGACAAGTATTCATTGCAGTCCAGCTATTCCTGGGGATTTCAATCGTTATCTTCATCGTGATCAGCCTATACCCCGGCGACCCAATTGCGAATCTCTTCGGCCCCTACGGCCAAGCATGGAGTACTGGGCAGGACACTGCCGAGCTAGAAGCTCGCTTCAGCGGCGACACCCCTGGACCGGTGCGGTATTTGTTTTGGATGAAGGAGGTGTTGACCGGGAATCTGGGGCACGTCGGTCAGTGGGCTCGTCCGGTTGGGGACGTAGTCCGCGAGGCACTTCCGGTCACGCTCGGACTCGTCGCCGCCTCCCTCGCCGTCGCCTTGATCATCGGCATGGCATTCGCGCTGATCTTGATCCTATGGCCGCAGTCAAGCCTGAGCCGCTTCCTGAGTGCCATTCCCATCGTTCTTGCTTCAATCCCGACGGCCTTCCTGGCCATTTGGGGAATTTACTTGTTTGCCGTTCGGCTGGGATGGCTGCCGGCAATGGGACTCTGGACGCCCGGTGCTGAGGAAACGCTCAATTTCGATCTCGTACACCACGCCATCCTGCCGACTGCAGTCTTGGCTCTGCCCTTCATGGCCATGTACACGCGCTTCGCGCGGCAAGCAATGTTGAACGCGCCCGTGGAAGAACCAGCAAGAACTGAAGCCGAAGAGGGCTCGGTGGGCGAGATGGCCATGCGCTCGCTATTCCTGCTGCCGACGGTCGGTGTGCCGTTGCTTAGAAACCTCAGCCTATCCCTGGCGCCGCTCGTGGGCAGCGCCTTGGTGGTCGAGTCTCTGCTGTCCTTGGGCGGCTTGGGGCACGTGGCGTACCGGTCGCTGTTTCAGCGCGAATACGCGGTGGTGACGGCGGCCATCCTCGCCGGCACGGTCGTGGTGCTTGCGGCAAGGCTGCTGATCGACGTGATTTGCGGCTGGCTCGACCCGAGCATTCGCCAATCCCCCGGGAGGTCAACGCCAACGCCCGGTGAGCCCGGCACAGCCGGCCCCGACGCCACTGCGCGACAGCTCGGCCCGCCGCTGGAGCTGATCGACCGACCGCTCGAGCACCGTCCATGGAGTACCGCGCGACGCCGCTTCCGGTCACAGCGGCCGGCTACGGCCGGGCTCGTCGTGCTGCTTGGATTCCTTGTCATCGCCGTTCTTGGGCCGTTCGTGGCCCCCTACGAACCCTTCGAGGTGGTCGCCTTGCGGTCGATAGGTGATTCGAGTGCTTCCCCTTGGCTTGGGACCGACAGCTTTGGCCGAGATGTCTTCAGCCTGCTGCTTCACGGGGCCCGCGGGTCGATGGGCGTGGGCGCGGCGGCCGTGGTCATCAGCCTCTTGATCGGCCTGGCCGTCGGTGTGCCCGCGGCCAGGCACGGCGGTCTGGTCGACGGCGCCCTGATGCGGATCACGGATCTCGTCACGACCGTCCCCGCACTCTTCCTCATGATGTTCCTTGTGATCCCGCTTCTTTTCGGAGTGGCCGGACCAGGGAGCGTGGTGGCCGTCACGATTGGGATTGTCAGCTGGCCCGGATTTGCCAGGCTCGTCCGCCGGCAACGCCTTCTCCAGCGTCAAGCAGGTGCTGCTGATGATTCGGAGGGAGCGCAGCGTCAAAGGCCCGGCAACCTGGCAGGCCCGTTGACGGTGGCCGTCGCCTACGGTTTCGCCGCGGCGCTCTTGGCGGAAGCCGCGTTGAGCTTTCTGGGCATTGGCAGCTCCATCCCAGCAATGACCTGGGGACAGATGATCGGGCAATCGCGAGGTCTCGCTCTTCTGACGACCGCAACGGGGGTAGTGCCCACAATCCTGATCGTTCTCCTGGTTCTGTCAGCTCATCTGGTCGGCGACGGTCTTCGGAATGCCTTTGCGGCAGGGAGCACGGACCCAGACGCGGACGGGTCTGGCAACGTCCAGGCGACGCCTGGCCTTTGACTCAGATCACAGCCTGAAGGCCGTCGTCGGCCGCGCGTCGAGGCCGACTAGCCCAGTCCCTGGGCGATGCGCTCCACGTGCCAAGGATGGCGATTGGCGTAGTAGGTTTTCGACTCGTGGAAGGCGCGGGCGGGCGGCTCGAGCGCCAGCTCGAACAGGCCCAGATCGACCCAGGCGTCTCCGTCGCGGATGCGGTTCGGCAGGCGCGCCGCCTCGGTGAAGCCGGCGGCGCGTGCGATATCCGCGAGGTCCTCGTCCGGGGCCGCGATTGGAAACTCGAGCACGCTTACGCCGATCTCACCGGCACGGTCGGCCGCGGCGCGAAGCAAGGTCACGGCGTGATCCATGTAGTCCGGCGCCACGCGCAGTGAGAGCGTGGCCACGTGCTGCTGCGGGAACGTGTCGCGGCGCACGAAGACCGTCAGCCCGACCACGCGGTTCCTGGGCGTGGCCAGTACCAGCATGGCGCCCTGCGCATCCGCGACGCGGAGCTTCAGGCGTGCGAAGTGGTATTCGTAGCGCGTGTCGCGGAGACAGTCGTCCAGGACCTCCTTGAGCAGCCAGGCCGGCTCGCGCATGTTGTAGAGAATGGCCGCGCGCGGCAGATCGCCCCAGACGGCGTCCCGCACCACCGGCTCGCCGTCGAATGCCAGGTACGTCGCGTCGAACTCGTCCGCACCCGCCACCGTGAAGCGCATGCCGTCGCCGACTCGGTACCAGAACCCGTGGTTTTCATAGAGGTGTCCGGCCACCGGATTGGTCGTGCAGAGATGGAGCGCCTGGCCGCCATTCGCCACGAACTCTTGCAGCATGCGCCCCATCAGCACGTCGGCCACGCCCTTGCGGCGGTGCCGGTCCTCGGTCGCCACGAACTCCACGATGCCGACGTCGCGCGTGTCGACTGGGACGTAGTAGCCCAGCGATCCGGCGTAGTCACCGTTGATGACTCCCACGAAATAGGGCGTGTAGAGCGTCTCGGACAGCGCTCCGCTGAAGAGATCGTCTTGTAGCGGTTCCCAGGTGCGGACGCGCCCCCCGAACGTGTCCATCGGCGGGAGGAGGCGCTCGATCTGCATGCGCTCGCCGTTCCGCAGCGTGACGCGTTCAGGGGCCATGGCATCGCTCGGCGTGGGCGGACGCGTGATTCTACGCGCGGGCCGGTGGTCCGGGACCGCGCGGTGCGCCACTATGGCGGGAACGGCCCCCTGCTGGGCATCGACCGGAGGATCACCAATGGCGCAGGCAATGGCAGCCAATCCCGAAATGATCGACCAGCTCACGGCGTCGCGCGTGTACGACCTAGGCACGCGCTACGAGATGGATATGCCGGTGCATCCGGCCCATCCGCCTTACATCTTCACGCTGCAACGGCGCCACGGCGACACGTTTCGTCCCGGCGGCTACAGCTCGTCCAACGAGCTGATCGTCATGTGCGGCCACACCGGCACGCACATCGACTCCCTGGCGCACGTCTCCGAGCACGGACAGCTCTTCGGCGGCGTGGACGCGAGTTGCAATCAGCAGGGCGGCCGGGGCATGAAGTCAATCGGCGTGGACACCATCGAGCCGGTTGTTCGCCGCGGCGTGCTGCTCGACGTGGCCGGCGCGGAGGGGGTGGACATCCTGCCGCCGGATTACGGGGCCGATGCCGAGACGCTGCAGGGCGTGGCGAAGGCCCAGGGGGTGGAAATCCAGGCCGGCGACTGCGTCCTGGTGCGCACGGGGTGGATGCGCCATTGGGACGACCCACCGGCGTATCTGGCCGAGAGCGAGGGGCAACCGGGTATCAACGCCGACGCCGCCGAGTGGCTGGTGGAACGCGGGATCTTCCTGGGCGGCTCCGACACGGCGGCATTCGAGCAGGTCATCCCCGGCGCGGCCATGCCGGTGCACTTGATCTTTCTGGCGCGCAACGGCATCCACATCCTCGAGATGGCCGACCTGGAGACCCTGGCCGCGGACGGCGTCTACGAGTTCGGCTTCGTGCTCTCGCCGCTCAAGTTCGTGGGCGCCACCGGATCGCCCGTACGACCGCTCGCGCTGGTCTAAGTCGCCACTTCGGAAAGCCGGGGCCGCGCCTAGCCGAGAAAGAGGTCGTAGGGCCCCGGGATCGGCGATTCGACCGCGGCGCGTTGGAGCAGCTCGCGCGAGGGGCTGAGCGCCCGCGCGGCGATGGCGCGGTTGATTTCCGGAACCTTGTCCAGCGCGTCGATCTCCTCCATGGTGAGGAAGCGGGCGGCGTCCACCTCATCGCCGGGCGTGGGCTCGCCGGCGACGCGCCGGAGCAGGAACACCACGTAGGTCGAGTGGTCCTCGGCGTGCCGCGAGCGCACCGCCAGCAGTCCCTGGACCTCGGTCGTGAGACCGGCTTCTTCCTGGACTTCACGGACGGCGGCCTCGGGCAGCGTCTCATCGGGCTCGCAGAACCCGCCGGGAATCTGCCAGCTGCCGCGCCCGTAGTCGGTCGCGCGGCGCACGAGCAAGACGCGGTCGCCGTCGACCACGGCGCCGCCCACCCCGACGTTGTAGCCGGTGTTGTAGCGCGCGGGAATCGGGCTCATCGCGCCATAGTACCGGCGCGAATCGCGCCGCCAGGGTTGAAGCCGCCGAAGGAAGTCCCCGGACAGCAGGACATTGAGTCCCCGGCATGCAGGCTCATAGAATCAGGGGCCTCCCCCGAATCTCAGCGTGCCTTTCGTGCTCTTCGACTTTCATACGCACACGTTTTTGAGTGACGGCGAGCTGTCGCCGATCGAGCTGTTGCGGCGGTGTCACGTCGCGGGCTACACCGCCGTGGCCGTGACGGATCACGCCAGTCCGGCCAACGTCGACACGCTGGTGCCGGCCCTGGCCCGTGATTGCCGCATCGCGGAGGAGGCGTGGGGCATCGTCGCCATTCCGGGAGTCGAGATCACCCACGTGCCGCCGGGCGAGATCGACGCGGTGGCGCGCCGCGCGGCGGAGGCAGGCGCCGAGATCGTGGGCGTCCATGGCGAGACCATCGCCGAGCCGGTATCCGCCGGCACCAACCGCGCCGCGCTGGAGTCGGACTACGTGCACGCGCTGGTGCACCCGGGCCTGCTGAGCCCGGAGCTGGCACAGCTCGCGCAGCGCAACGGCAAGTGGCTGGAGCTGTCGGCGCGCCGCGGGCACTCGCTCACCAACGGGCACGTGGCCGCGCTGGCCCGGGCGTCGGGCGCGCGGCTGCTGGTCAACAGCGACGCGCACGCCCCGGGTGACTTGCTGTCGGAGCCCTTGGCGCGCCGGGTGGCGCGTGGAGCGGGCTTGAACGCCGACGAAACCGAGACCGTGGTGGCGGACAACCCGCTGGAGTTTCTCCGCCAGATTGGGCGCTCGATTCCAGAGATTAGCTCGGTCCCGTGACCATCCTCGAGCACGAGCCGATACCGCCCGAACTCGAAATCATCGACCCAGACGATGAGGACGGGACCGGGGCCGACCGAGTGGAGCTGCCGGTGCTGCCCCTGCGCGCCGAGTCGCTCTACCCCATTCCCGAGACCATGACGCCGTTTCTCGTGGGACGCGAGGGCTCCGTGTCGGCCATTGAGGACGCCTTGGCCCGCGACCGGCGCATTCTGGCCGTGGCCCAGCGCGAACCCAACAAGGAAGAGGTCGGCTTCGAGGACCTGCACGAGTTGGGCACCGAGGCGCGGATCATCCGCATGTTGCGGCTACCGGACGGGACGACCAGCGTGCTGGTGCACGGCGTGCGGCGCGTCCGCGTGGTCTCGGTTCTCAGCGAGTACCCCATCGTGCGCGTCGTGGGTCAGGTCGTGAAGGACCTGGACGAGGACCCCGCGGCCTCACGCGCGGCGATGCCGAAAGTGCTGGAGCTCTTCCAGCGCGTCGCCCGGCTCAGCGACACCATTTCGGAAGAGGCGCAAATCCGCGCCATGAACGCGGAGACGCCTGGATTGCTGGCGGACGTGGTGGCGGCATCGCTCAGCCTCTCCCTGGACGATCACCAGACGCTGCTGGAAATGCGCGACGTGGCGGAGCGGCTGGATCGCGTGCGCACGCTGCTGGACGGCGAGATCCAGGTTCTCAAGCTCGAGCAGGAGATTCGGGAGAGCACCCGCAACGACGTCGACATCAAGCAGCGCGAGTTCTACCTGCGCGAGCAGATGCGGGCGATCATCAAGGAAATCGGGGAAACCAACGCCCAGAACGCCGAAATCGCCGCCATCCGCGAACGGCTGGAGTCCGGCGCATATCCCGAGGCCGTGGTCACGCGTGGACTCAAGGAGATCGACCGCCTCAACGCCCTCCCGCACGGATCGCCCGAAACCAGCGTGTTGCGCACTTACCTGGAGTGGCTCACGGAGCTGCCGTGGCGGCGCCGATCCAGGGACAAGACGGACGTGGCGCGGGCGGAGGACATCCTCAACCAGCACCACCACGGGCTGAAGGACGTCAAGGAGCGGTTGCTGGAGTACATCGCGGTACGCCACCTCGCGCGGCGCTCGCGCAGCCCGATTCTTTGCTTCGTGGGACCGCCCGGTGTCGGCAAGACGAGCCTGGGTCGCTCCATTGCCGAGGCCCTGGGCCGAACCTTCGTCCGGGTGTCATTGGGCGGCGTGCGCGACGAGGCCGAGATTCGCGGCCATCGCATGACCTACGTCGGCTCCATGCCCGGCCGCATCCTGCAGAAGATGCGCGAAGCCGGGACCGTCAACCCCGTCTTCATGATCGACGAGATCGACAAGCTGGGGCTGGACTTTCGCGGCGACCCCGCCGCCGCCCTGCTCGAGGTGCTGGACCCGGAGCAGAATCACACCTTCAGCGATCACTACCTCGAGTTGCCCTTCGACCTCAGCAAGGTGATGTTCATCGCCACCGCCAACACGCTGCACGGCCTGCCGCCCGCGCTGGTCGACCGCATGGAGGTGATCGAGCTCCCGGGCTACGTCGAAGACGAGAAGGTCGCCATCGCGGAGCATTTCCTGGTCGACCGGCAGTTGCACGAGCACGGGCTGAGCCCCGATGCGCTCCAGTTCGAACGGGACACGCTGCGTCGCATCGTGCAGGCCTACACCCGCGAGGCGGGCGTGCGCGAGCTGGAGCGGGCCATCGCCACCATTGCCCGCAAGCAGGCCCTGGCCCGCGCCGAGAGTCGCGAGGCGCAGCAACGGATTCGACCGACGGACATACCGGAGTATCTCGGCCCGCCCAAGTACCGCTATGGAAAGGCGGAGAGCGACGACGCCCACGCCGTGGCAACCGCGGTGTTTACCACCCCGGCCGGCGGCGACCTGTTGCCGATCGAGGTTTCCATTGCCGAGGGCGCGGGCAAGGTCACGCTGACGGGCTCCCTGGGCGACGTGATCCAGGAGTCCGCCCACGCCGCCATCACCTACGCCCGGGCGCATGCCGACGAGTTTGGCTACGGCGCGTCCGATTTCGACGCCGTGGACATCCACGTGCACGTGCCCCAGGGCGCCCTGCCGAAGGAAGGCCCGGCGTCGGGCGTGGCCATCGCCGCCGCGCTGGTCTCGGCCCTGGCGCAGCGCAAGGTGCGCGGCAGCGCGGCCATGACCGGAGAAATCACGCTGCGAGGGCGCGTGCTGCCGGTGAGCGGAATCAAGGAGAAGGTCCTTGCCGCCCAACGAGCGGGCATTGAGACCTTCGTGCTGCCGCATGGCAACCGGCAAGACCTGGACGAGCTGGATGCGGACACCCGGCGAGGCCTCGAATTTGCCCTCGCGACCACGGTGGACGAGGCGCTCGCGCACGTCCTGGTGGGCTAGCGCGGCGGGATCCGCCGCCAGGGGTGACCCTGGCGACCGAAGGGAGTGGCTATTCTGCGTTACGCGTCCGCGGCGCCGCCCGCGGAATGGGAGAGCTGAGCAAGCGGTCTGATGTTTGGTCCGTTTAACACGCTTCTCGGGCTCTTCTCGCGCGACCTCGGCATCGACCTGGGCACGGCGAACACCCTGGTCTATGTGAAAGACCGGGGCGTTGTGCTCTCGGAGCCGTCGGTGGTCGCGACCGATCAAAACACGATGCGCGTGCTGGCCGTGGGCGCCGAGGCCAAGAAGATGGTGGGCCGAACGCCGTCCAACATCACCGCCATGCGACCGCTGCGCGACGGCGTGATCGCCGACTTCGACACCGTGGAGACCATGCTGCAGTACTTCATCAGCCGCGTGCACGACGAGCTGCCGTTCGCCCCGCGACCCCGCGTGATCGTCGGCGTGCCCTCGGGCGTCACCGAGGTTGAGAAGCGGGCCGTCCACGAGGCGAGCCTGCAGGCCGGCGCGCGCGAGGTCTACCTGATCGAGGAGCCCATGGCTGCCGCCATCGGCGCCGGACAACCGATTCAGGAGGCCACCGGCAACATGATCGTGGACATCGGCGGCGGCACGACCGAGGTCGCCGTGATCTCGCTGGGCGGCGTGGTGGTGAGCCACAGCATTCGCGTGGCGGGCGACGAGATCGACGAGCAGATCGTGGAGTACTGCCGCAACGAGCACATGCTGCTCATCGGCGAGCGCACGGCGGAGGCTTGCAAGATCGCCGTCGGATCGGCCTACGCCGGTTTGCAGGAAGACACGGTGCTCGTTCGCGGCCGTGACCTGCAGAGCGGCCTGCCGCGCCAGGCCGAGCTGACCTCCGGGCACATCCGCGAGGCGATCGGCGCGCCCGTGACCGAAATCGTGGACAACGTGAAGCTCGCCATCGAGGCCACGCCCCCCGAGCTGCTGGCCGACATCATGGAGCACGGTATCTATCTCGCCGGCGGCGGCGCCTTGCTGCGAAATCTGGACAAGCGCATCGAGCAGGAAGCCGACATTCCCGTGCACGTCTCGGAAAACCCGCTGGAAGCGGTCGTGCGCGGCACCGGGGCGTGCCTGCACAACCTCGAGGCATATCGCGAGGTCTTCGTCGCCGAGAACAGATCGCCCTACGCGTAGGTGGTCACGAGCATGCGGGGAGGCCAGCGAGCCGCGATCGTGCTGATCGGGCTGATCGTTGCGGCGGTCGTGCTCTCGATGCTGCACAACACCGGCGCCAGCGTTCCGGTGGAGGGCCTCGTCCTGCGCGTGGTGGAACCCGTGCGCAGCGCCTTCACGACGGTTGCCAACGGCGCCTCGCGCGCGCTGGCCGACCTCGAGCGGTTTGGCGAAATGCGCGAGGAGAACGCCGCGCTGCGGATCGAAGTGGCCGAGCTTCGCGCGCAGGCGGCCCGCCTCAGCGACGCCGAACGCGAGAACGAGCGCTTTCGCGAGGCCCTGACCTATCTGGACGAAAACCCTGAGCTGGAGCTGGTGACGGCCCGCATCGTCGGGCGCGACAGCCTCGACATGCTGGACACGATCGTGATCGATCGCGGGGCGTCCTCGGGCATCCGCGTCGGAATGGCGGTGGTGGCCAACGGGGGACTGGCGGGCCGCGTGACCAAGGTGACCGACACCACCGCCGACATCCTGCCCGTGCACAGTCCGCAAAGCACGGTGAGCGTGCTGGCTCAGGGTGATGAAGTCACGGCGGACGGCACGTTGGACGGGACCAACGGGGCCGATCTCGTGATGCGCCACATTGACGCCGAGGCCGCGATCATGGTGGGCGACCCGGTCGTGACCTCCAGCCTTGGCGGCAGCCTCCCGCGGGGGATCCCGGTGGGGCGGATCGTGGCCATCGAGGTCTCGCCCACGAGCGTGCTGCGCCAGGCGATTGTGGAGCCGCTGGTGCAGCCCGAGCACCTGGACGTCGTTCAGGTCATCCTCGGGCAGACCGCCGGGGCGTAGGCATGATTTCGCATCTCGGCACGGCCGCGCGCGGCGTGCGCTGGCTTCCATCGCCCGGCACATTGGCGGCGGCGCTATTCCTGGCGCTGCTGGCGCTGGTGCAAACCTCGGTGCTGCCCTACTTCGAGATCATGGGCGCGCAGCCGTCGCTGGTCCTGGTCAGCGTCGTGATCCTGGCCACGATGCAGGTGGGGACGCGGGCCCTCGGCTGGGGCTTCGGCGGCGGGCTGCTGGTCG
The DNA here is from genome assembly GCA_965243625.1 of Chloroflexota bacterium. Lineage (GTDB taxonomy): Bacteria > Chloroflexota > UBA11872 > UBA11872 > UBA11872 > JAJECS01. The sequence continues at coordinate 3,151,456 of CBDEVI010000002.1, read as the reverse complement.
ACCTCTTCTCGGCCGCGCCCCTCGGAACCAATGCCCTGCTGTTCACGCTGATCGCCTACGTGGCCGGCGGGGGCTTCGGCGGCGTCGACCGCGCCAACGTGCTCATCCCCGTCGTCGCAGTCGCGCTGGCAACCGCCGCCTACTACCCAAGCGTGCTGCTGGCCCTTCAGCTGCAGGGCCTCGACGTCGCGTGGGAGGCCCATCTGCCCGCCCGCCTGTGGCCGGCGATCGTTGTCAATCTTGGCGCCGCGGCGGTGCTCTACTACCCGGTGCGGGTGCTGGAACGCTGGACGCACGGTCGCCCAATTCCGACGTTTCGAGGAGTACGCTAGAAGCCATGGCGGCGAACAGCGGGCCGAGCGATCAATCGGCGGCGGGGGCGCCTGGAACCAAGAGCGACGGCGGCGCGAGCGCCAATCGCAAGCTCAGGCGCGGCCTGATCCTCGGTGGCGCGGTGGTGGCGGCCAATGCGGCGCTGGCGGGACGGCTGTGGCAGCTCCAGGTCGTGGAAACCGAGACCTACCAGGAACAAGCGGCGCGAAATCGCCTGCGAACCGAACCGGTGCGGCCGGTCCGCGGTCTGGTGTTTGACCGCAACCGCGAGCCCCTGGTGCGCAACGTCCCCGTCTTTGGCGTATGGGTCACACCGGCCGATGTGCCCAAGTCTCGCGAAGGCTCAATCATCGCCAGCCTGGCCGCCCTCACGGGCGAGCAACCCGCCGACGTGCGCCTCAAGTTGTCGCAGGCCCGCTATGACCCGGGACGCCCGGTGCAGGTGGCGGCGGACGTGCAGCGGGATTCGGCGCTGGCGATCGAGGAGCGACGCCACGACCTCCCGGGCGTGCAGGTTCGTTCCGGGATTCGTCGGCACTACCTCCACGGCGATGTCTTCGGGCACATGCTGGGGTTCGTCGGTCCCGTTCCGGCCGAGTCGCTGGAGGAGTACCAGGCGCTTGGCGTGGGCTTCGACGAAACGGTCGGGCTGGCGGGCCTGGAACGCCAATTCCAGGGGGCGCTGCGCGGCGCCGACGGCTCGCGGAGAGTCCAGATCGACGCGCTGGGGCGCGAGCTGAACGAAATCGAATCCGAAGCGCCGGTCGAGGGACGACACCTCGTGCTGACGGTCTCCGTTCGCGAGCAGCGGGCCATCCGCGAGATTCTGGCGCGGCATCTGGCCCTCCGAGACTCCGGCGCCGGGGTCGCCGTCGTCATTCGACCGGAGGACGGATCGATCGTGGCGCTGGCCAGCCTGCCGGACTACGACAACAACGCCTTCGGAGTGGGCGGAGATCCCAGCGTGCTGACGCGGCTGGTCACCGATCCGCGCCGCCCCCTCATCAACCACGCGGTGGCCGGCCTCTATCCGCCCGGCTCCAGCTACAAGGTCATTGCGGCCTCAGCGGCGCTCGAGACGGGGATCGTCTTGCCGCAAACCAAGATCCGGTGCGACGGACAGTTGGTGCTGCCGACCGGCTGGGCCTTCAACGACTGGCTGGCGACCGGCCACGGCATGGTCGACCTGCACCGGGGCATTTCGGAGTCGTGCAACATCTACTTCTACAACATCTCCGGCGGCAACCCGTATACCAATCTCACCGGATTCGGCAACCGCCGGCTGGTGGAGTTCGAGCGAGGGTTTGGGTTCGGCGAAGTCAGCGGGATTGACCTTCCCGGCGAGGCGGCCGGCCTTGTGCCAACCGCCGAATGGAAGCAGGGCAACCTGGGACAGCCCTGGGTGACGGGCGACACCTACCACGCGGCCATCGGCCAGGGGCTGGTGCAGGTCACGCCGCTGCAGATCGCCATGATGTATGCGGCCCTGGGCAACGGCGGGCGCCTGCTGCGCCCGCGCCTGGTGGACCGCATCGTGGACTCGCAGGGCAACGTGCTCCAGCGCCTGCCCATCAGCGAACGGGGGCAATTGCCCGTCTCGGACGAGCACCTGCGCCTGATCCGCAATGCGCTCTTGGAGGCCGTCAACGGTCGCAATGGCACCGGCAAGTGGGCCCGCTCCGAATTCGCCGTCGTGGCGGGTAAGACCGGCACCGCCGAATACAGCGGAACGCGGGACTCCCAGGGCAAGCTCCCGAGCCATGCGTGGTTTGCGGGCTACGCCCCGGCGGAGAACCCCGAATACGCCTTTGCCGTGCTGGTTCGCGACGGCGGCGAGGGCGCATTTGCGGCGGCGCCGATCGCGCGGGACATCATCGACTACTTGATGACCGGTGAAATGCCCCCGCTGCCCCAGGAGCGTCCGGACTTCATCCCGCCAACCCGACGGCTGGCATGACGCACATCCTGCGGCGCTTCGATCTCGCCGTCATCATCCCGTCGATCGCGTTGGTCTCGGCGGGGATTCTCATGCTCTCCACCACCGGCGATCCCGGCCAAACAGGCCTGGAACACAAGGCGGTGCAGCAGGGCGTATTCGTGGCCATCGGTTTCGCCGTCGCCCTGGTGATGGCCTTCCTCGACTATCGGCTGCTCAATGCCGTGGCGCTGCCGGCATTCATTTTCGGGACGATCCTGGTGGCCGCTGTCGTGGTATTCGGCGACGCCAGCCTGGGCGCCCAACGCTGGTTCGTGGTGGGGCCCATCGTGATTCAGCCGTCCGAGATCATGAAGCTCGCCGTAATCGTCTTTCTGGCACGGTTCCTGGCGCAGCGCGGCGAACGCGTCCGTTCCATTCGGACGCTGCTGCTCAGCCTGCTGATCGTGCTGGCGCCCGCGGCGCTGGTGTTCATCGAGCCGGATCTCGGCTCGGCGCTGGTATTCGTGGCGATCTGGTTGGCAATGGTGTTCGTCGCCGGCGCGCGCTGGTGGCACGCGCTGATTCCGGCGGGGATCGCCCTGGCCGCCTTCCCCTTCGCCTGGTTCTTTGCGCAGGACTACATGCGGGAGCGCTTCGTCGCGTTCTTCGACCCCGGAAGCGATCCGCTCGGCGCGGGCTACAACGTGCTGCAGGCCCGGATTTCGATTGGCTCGGGCGGCTGGTGGGGACAGGGCATTGGCCAGGGCACCCAGTCGCAGCTCGAGTTCCTGCGCGTCCGCGACACCGACTTCATCTTTGCGGTGCTGGGCGAGCAGCTGGGCTTCGTCGGCGCCCTGGGCGTCATCTTGTTTTTTGCCATCCTGCTGATCCAGGCCGTGGTCATCTCCATTCGCGCGCGCGATGACTTTGGCCGCTACCTCGCCATCGGCATTGCGGGCATGCTGTTCTTTCAATCCTTCGTCAACATCGGCATGAACGTGGGGCTGATGCCGGTGACCGGCATCACGCTTCCGCTGCTCAGTTTCGGCCGCAACTCGCTCGTGGTCACCCTGGCGGCCATCGGCATTTTGCTCAGCATCAATGCGCACCGAATGGCCGCCCCGCATCGGCAGCAGGGCGTCTGGTGGGTGTCGAGCGTGCGGCGGCTGACGGCCGGCCCCGGGACTTCGCCGCGGCCGTGAGCGGCCCCGGTTGGGCCGAGGTTGCCGTCCCCGCGTCGTCGGGGAATCTGGGCGCCGGATTCGACGCGCTTGGCTTGGCGCTGGAGCTGCGAAATACGTATACGTTCGAGCCCAGCAGTCACGACCACATCGAGGCCAGCGGAAAGTTTGGGGAGTTCGTGCCGCGCGATGTCCGACGCAATCTGGCCTTTCGCGCCTTCCGGTCACTGGCGCCGGCGGCGGCCGGTCCCTACCGATTGCACGCGCGGCGGATCATCCCCGCCCAAGGCGGCCTGGGGAGCTCGGCCAGCGCCATCGTCGGCGGGCTGGTGGCGGCCACGCTCGCTTTCGACCTCGACGTGCCCCGGGACGACCTGCTGCGGCGGGCCGTCGAGCTCGAGGGGCATGCGGACAACGTGGCGCCCGCGTTGCTGGGCGGCATGGTCGTCACCGTGCCGGACGGACCCGACCTGGCCTGGCTGCGACTCGAATTCCCGGCAACCGTCGGGATCGTGCTGGTCGTGCCGGGCTACCGGGTGCCGACCCACCGGGCCCGCCAGGTCCTGCCCGACGAGGTCCCGCGGGCCGACGCCGTGGCCAACCTCGCCCGCGCGGCCTTGATGGTGGGCGCCGTCACCCAGGACCGTTTCGACCTGTTTCAGGACGCCATGACCGACCGGCTGCACCAGCCCTACCGCGCCACGCTGAATCCGGCGCTGGAGCCCTGCATGTCTGCCGCGCGTGAAGCGGGCGCCTACGGCACCGCGCTTAGTGGATCAGGCCCCACGGTTATCGCCTTCGGCCCGCGCGACCGCAACCTCTCGGTGGCCAGCTCGATGGCCGACGCCTGCCTCGACAGTGGCCACTCGTGTGAGACCTATGTGGTCAGTGCAGCCGTTGAGGGCGCGTTTCCAACCGAAGCCTGGCGAACGCGGACACGGCCGGCCGATCTATAATCGGCTGTCGGCGTGCCCCGTCGCCTGAACGCGCGGCGGGCGCCGCAGGGAGGCCTACTGCTCACCGAATCGAGCGCGCGCGGAGTTGTCCCACGCGCGGACGCGACCGGCGTCGGCGCGGACATCGCTGCATCGGTCGGACACGAGACCATCGCGGTCCTCGATTTCGGGTCGCAGTACAGCCAGCTCATCGCGCGGCGGATCCGCGAAGTCGGCGTCCGCACCGAGCTCCTGGCCCCCGACCAACTGGGCACTGTCGACCGCCGCCACCTACGCGGCATCGTGCTCTCCGGCGGTCCGGCCAGCGTCTACGCGCCGGGCGCCCCGCAGCTTCCGGCGGACGTGCTGGACGCGGGCGTCCCCGTCCTGGGCATCTGCTACGGCATGCAGCTGCTCAGTCACAGCCTGGGCGGCCGCGTGCAAGCCGCGTCACGGCGCGAATACGGCCCGGCGCGGGTGCGCGTCGCCGACGGCGCGCACCCGCTGTTCGCCGGCCTGCCGCCGGCGTTTGACGTGTGGATGAGCCACGGCGACGTGGTCGAAGAGCTGCCGCCCGGCTTTCGCTCGGTCGCCGAAACCGCACACTCGCCCACGGCGGCCATGTCCGACGGAAACGGCGTGAGCGCGCTGCAGTTCCATCCCGAGGTCCGGCACACGTCGCATGGGCTGGATCTGCTGCGCAACTTTGCGCGCGACATTTGCGGCTGCCGCGGTGACTGGACCCCCGCGTCCCTCGTGCGGGAGGCCGTCGCCGACATTCGCCGCCGTGCCGCCGACGCTCGCGTGATTTGTGGGCTCAGCGGCGGCGTCGACAGCGCCGTCACCGCCGCGCTGGTGCACGCCGCCATCGGCGACCGGCTCACTTGCATCCTCATCGACACCGGCTTGCTGCGCGCGGATGAGGTCGCGCAGGTCCGAGACGCGCTGCGCTCCAGCCAGGACCTCGACCTCATCGTCGTTGACGCGGCCGACGAGTTTCTGCACGGCCTGCAAGGCGTGACCGACCCCGAGCAGAAGCGCGCCATCATCGGCGAGGCCTTCATTCGCGCCTTCGAGCGCGAGGCCGGCCGCATCGACGACGCGCGCTTTCTTGCGCAGGGCACGATCTACCCCGACGTGATCGAAAGCGGCGGTCGCGAGGGGGCGGCGGTCATCAAATCGCATCACAACGTCGGCGGGCTGCCCGATCGCCTGGGCCTGGAGTTGATGGAGCCGCTGCGCGAGCTCTTCAAGGACGAAGTGCGAGCCGTGGGACGCGAGCTTGGCCTGCCGGGATCGATTGTCGACCGCCAGCCGTTTCCCGGACCGGGCCTCGCCGTGCGCGCGCTCGGCGACCTGACGCCCGCGCGAGTCGAAACCCTGCGGGCAGCCGACGCCATCGTGCTCGAAGAGCTGGAACCGATCGCCGCCGCGCATTCCCTCGCGCAGTACTTCGCCGTGCTGCCGGGCGTGCGCAGCGTCGGCGTGATGGGCGACGAGCGAACCTACGGCGAGCTGGTGGCCGTCCGGGCCGTAACCTCCGACGACTTCATGACCGCCGACTGGGCGCGTATCCCGGCCGAGGTGCTGGCGCGCATCTCCAGCCGCCTGGTGAACGAAGTCCCAGGCGTCAATCGCGTCGTCTACGACATCACCTCCAAGCCGCCAGGGACCATCGAATGGGAGTGAACGTGCAGCAGCCGGATCCGAAGCTCCTCGTCGTGGGCGGCGGGGGCCGCGAGCACGCGCTCTGCTGGCGGCTGCGGCAGGACCGCCCGCACGCCGAGATCTACTGCGCGCCGGGCAATGCCGGCGCCGCCGACGTCGCCCGCACGCTCGACATCGGGGCGGGCGACATTGACGACCTCGTCCATTGGGCGCGGTCCGAGCGCCCCGACCTGGTGGTCGTCGGCCCGGAGGATCCCTTGATCGACGGGCTCGTGGACGAACTGCAAACAATCGGCGTGCCGGCCTTTGGACCGTCACGGCGCGCGGCGGAGATCGAGGGCAGCAAGGCGTTTTCGAGCGCCTTGGTCACGCACCTGGGCGTACCCGCGCCCGTCCACGCCACCTTCGACGACGTCGATGCGGCGCTGGCCTACGTGGAGGACGAACCCGAAGGAGTCGTGGTCAAGGCCGACGGCCCGGCCCTTGGCAAGGGCGTGATCGTCTGCGGCACCCCCGAGGAAGCCGATGCGGCGATTCGCCGGATGATGGTCGACGGTGCGTTCGGCGCCTCCGGCTCGCGCGTGGTGGTGCAGGAGCTGCTGCACGGTCCCGAGCTGTCGGTGCTCGCGCTGTCGGACGGCACGACCTTTCGCACCATCGGCGTGGCCCGTGACTACAAGCGGATCGGCGACGGCGATCGGGGACCCAACACCGGAGGCGTCGGCAGCTACACGCCGGTCCCGGACGCGTCCGCGGCGCTCGTGGCGCGCGTCGAGCGCGAGATCATCGCGCCGGTCCTGGCCCGGATGCGGGCGGAGGGACGCCCCTACGTCGGTGTCCTGTTCGCCGGACTCATCCTCACGGCCGACGGACCCAAGGTGATCGAGTTCAACTGCCGCATGGGCGACCCGGAAACCCAGGTGGTGCTCCCCGTGCTGCAGGGCGACTTCGTTAACCTCATCGACGCCGCGGTGAGCGGCACGCTGGACCGCACGGAAATCTCACCCCCCGAGCAGGCAGCGGTCGCCGTCGTGCTGACGTCCAAGGGCTACCCCGGCCCGTCCGAGAGCGGCCTCCCAATCGACGGGCTGGACGCCATCCACCGCGGACTGGTCTTTCACGCCGGCACGGAGCGACGAGACGGCGCGGTGAGGACCGCAGGAGGTCGCGTCCTCGCGGCCGTAGGCATTGCCGACGACCTGGGTGAAGCGCGCGACGAGGCCTACACCATCGCCTCATCCATCCAATTCCAGGGCGCGGGCTACCGCTCCGACATCGCTGCCGACGCGCTCGGCATGGCGGTCGCGTCGTGATTCCGCGCTACACCCGACCCGAGATGGGCGCGATCTGGGACCGCCAGATGTACTTCGAATTCCAGCGCCGCGTCGAGCTGGCCGCGGTCAATGCCTGGGCGAAGGACGGCCGCATTCCGGCCGACGAGGCCGCGCTGCTGCAGCGCGCCAGCTTCACCCTGGAGCGCATCGACGAACTCGAACGAACCAGCGATCACGAGACCAACGCGTTCGTGGACGCCCTGGCCGAGTCGGTGGGCCCGGAGGGCCGTTGGCTGCACCTCGGGCTCACCTCGTCCGACGTGCTCGACACGGGGTTGGCACTCCAGCTCGTCGCATCGGCCAACCAGTTGCTCGAGCGCCTGGACGACCTGTCGCAGGTCCTGACGCGGCTGGCGCTGGAACATCGCCACACGCTCATGATCGGCCGAAGCCACGGCGTGCACGCCGAGCCGATCACCTTCGGCCTCAAGCTGCTGATCTGGATCGACGAGGTGCGGCGCCAGCGCCGGCGCCTGTGCGACGCGCAGGCGACCGTGAGCGTGGGCAAATTCTCGGGATCGGTGGGCACGCACGCCCACGTGCCGCCACTGGTCGAGGAATGGGCCTGCGCCGACCTTGGATTGACCGCGGCGCCCGTGACGAACCAGATAGTCCAGCGCGACCGCCACGCCCACTTCATGACCACGCTCGCCGGCATCGCCAGCTCGCTCGACAAGTTCGCCACCGAGATCCGCAGCCTCCAGCGCACCGAAATCCGCGAGGCCGAGGAGCCGTTCGAAGAGGGCCGCCACGGCTCATCCTCCATGCCGCACAAGCGCAACCCATCGCGCTGTGAGCGCGTCTCCGGCCTCGCGCGTCTGGTCCGGTCCAACGCCCAGGCGGCGCTGGAAAACGTGGCGCTGTGGCACGAACGCGACATCAGCCATTCGTCGGCGGAGCGCGTGCTCATCCCCGACTCATGCATGGCGCTGGACTACATCCTGTGGCTCTTCACCAACGTCATGCGCGACCTGCGCGTCTACCCGGAGCGGATGCGCGCGAACGTGGACATGACCGGCGGCCTCATCTACTCGCAGGGCGTCTTGCTGGCCCTGGTGCGCGCCGGCATGTCGCGCCAGGAGGCCTACGCCATCGTGCAAGACCACGCCGGCACCGCATGGACCAGCGGCGCGTCCTTCCGCGACCTGATCACCGGGGATCCGCGTGTGACCGATCGGCTGACGCCAGACGACTTGAACTCGGCATTCAGCCCGGATCCGCATTTGAAATGGGTAGACGCCGCGTACGAAAGACTAGGCTTGAACGAAAACGCCGCGCCGGATGCTCCGGCGCCACAGGCGGAGGTGAGCGCGACATGACGAACACGGTGACCCAAACCGATCTGGAGGGCCTGCGGCTCATCAACCGCGGGAAAGTGCGTGACATCTACGACCTCGACGACAAGCTGCTGATCGTCACCACCGACCGCATTTCGGCATTCGACCACGTGCTGCCGACGGCCATTCCGGACAAGGGCGCCGTGCTCACGGGCATGTCGGAGCGCTGGTTCGGCCTCACTGAAGACATCGTGCCGAACCACCTCATCACGACCGACGTGGACGCCATGGGCGACGACGTGCGCCGGCACGCCGACGTGCTGCGCGGTCGGACCATGCTGGTCAAGCGCGCCGAGCGCATCGATGCCGAGTGCGTCGTGCGCGGCTACATCACCGGCTCCGGCTGGGTGGACTATCAGCGCACCGGCCAAATCTGCGGCATCGACATCCCGGCCGGGATGCAGGAGGCCGAGCCCTTCGCCGACACCCTGTTCACGCCCGCGACGAAAGCCGAGACCGGCCACGACGAGAACATCAGCTTCGACATGTTGAGCGACCTGGTGGGAGCCGAGCTGGCCGGGCGCCTGCGGGACGTCAGCATTGCGGTGTATTCCCGCGGCCGCGACTACGCGGGCGAGCGCGGCATCATCCTGGCCGACACCAAGTTCGAGTTCGGCTGGGTCGACGGCGAGCTGACCCTGATCGACGAGGTCCTCACGCCGGACTCTTCGCGGTTCTGGGACGTGGACGAATACGACGTCGGCCTTTCGCCGCCGAGCTTCGACAAGCAGATCGTGCGCAACCACCTGATCGAGATTGGCTGGGATCGGGAGCCTCCGATTCCCGCGCTGCCCGACGAGATCGTGGAGCGCACCGCCGCGCGATATCGCGACATCCGCGAGCGCCTGGCGGCGTGAGCGGCCTGCCCCAGATCTACACGGCGCACGTCTTCGTGCGCCTCAAGCCGGGCGTCAACGACCCGCAGGGGGCCACCGTCGCGGCGGGACTGCGCGACCTCGACTTCGACGGCATTCGCGACGTGCGCGTCGGCAAGATCGTCGATGTCGAAATGGTCGCCCCGGACGCCGCCACCGCGCGGGAACGCGTGCAAGCCATGTGCGAGCAGCTGCTGACCAATCCCGTGATCGAGGAATTTGAGATGGAGTTGATCGAGCCGCAATCTCTGAAGCTCAGCGACACCGCCTGGTAGCCAGGGTGCGCGCAGCGGTCATCGTCTTCCCGGGCAGCAACTGCGACACCGACACGCACCACGCGCTGACGGAAGTGATGGGCGTGCCGACCAATCTCGTCTGGCACGCCACCCCCTCGCTCGAGGGCTATGACCTCGTGGTGCTGCCGGGCGGATTCAGCTACGGGGACTACCTGCGCACCGGCGCGATGGCGGCGCAGGCCGGCGTGATGCGCGCCGTCCGCGAGGCGGCTGACCGCGGCGTGCCCGTGCTCGGCATCTGCAACGGCTTCCAGATTCTGCTCGAATCGGGCTTGCTCCCCGGCGCGATGCTGCCCAACGACTGCGTCGAGTTTCGTTGCGAATGGGTGCACGTGCGCGTGGAGACGCGCCGCACGCCGTTTACTGGATCGGCCGACGTGGGTCGAGTCCTACGCATGCCCATCGCGCACGGCGAAGGCAACTACGTCGCCGATGCCTCCACGCTCGACGCGCTGCACGACAACGACCAGGTCGTCTGGCGCTACACCGACGCCGACGGCCGACGCACGGCGGGGGCCAACCCAAACGGCTCGGTCGGCGATATTGCCGGCATCTGCAACGCTCGCGGCAATGTGGTTGGGCTCATGCCCCACCCCGAGCGCTGCAGCGAGGCCGCGCTGGGCGGCACCGACGGACGCATGGTGTGGGAGTCCGTGCTCGCTCGCGTGGCCGCGTGACCGCACCCACCGATCGCGCCGTCCCCGACGACGCCACGCTGCGCGAAGTCGCGCTGACGCGCGACGAATATCACCACGCCTTCGACCGGCTCGACCGCGCCCCGAATGCGGTGGAGTTGGGAATCATCGGCGGCATGTGGAGCGAGCACTGCGGCTACAAGCACTCGCGCCCGCTGCTGCGCCGCTTTCCCGGCACGGGACCGCGGGTGCTGATCGGCCCCGGAGAGGAAAATGCCGGCGCCGTGGACATCGGCGATGGGCTGGCCATCGTGATGAAGGTCGAGAGCCACAACCACCCGAGCGCCGTCGAGCCGTTTCAAGGCGCGGCCACCGGGGTGGGCGGCATCCTGCGCGACATCTTCACCATGGGCGCCCGGCCCATTGCCATCTTGGACAGCCTGCGCTTCGGCTCCCTCGACGACGCCCGCAGCCGATTCCTGGCAAACGGCGTGGTCGGCGGCATCGCCTGGTACGGCAACTGCGTGGGCGTGCCCACGGTCGGCGGCGAGATACAGGTGGCGCCGTGCTACGCGGGCAATCCGCTGGTCAACGCCATGTGCGCGGGCCTGATTCGCCACGAAGACCTCACCAGCGCCGCCGCGTCGGGACCGGGCAATCCCCTGATCCTCGTCGGCACGGACACGGGGCGCGACGGCATCCACGGCGCCACGTTCGCCTCGGTGGAAGACCCGGAGGCCTCGCACCGGGGCGTGGTGCAGGTGGGCAACCCCTTCATGGAAAAACTGCTGCTGGAGGCCTGCCTGGAAGCGCTGACGACGGGCGGCGTGGCCGGACTGCAGGACCTGGGAGCGACCGGGCTCACCAGCGCCACCATCGAAGCCGCGGAACGCGGCGGTTGCGGCGTCACCATCGACGTGGCGCGAGTCTCGCGGCGCGCCGACCGCATGACGCCTTACGAAGTTATGTTAAGTGAAAGCCAGGAGCGCATGCTGGTCGTGGCGCACGCCGGGCGTGAGGACGAGGTCCGCGCGGTCTTCACCAAGTGGGGACTGCACAGCGACGTCATCGGCCACGTGGCCGAGGGGCAGGACGTGCGCGTCACGGAGGATTCGCTCGAAGTGGCGCAGCTGCCGGTGTCGATGCTGGTCGATGCCCCGACCTACGAGTTTCCGGTCGAGCGACCGGCCTACCTGGACGACGTGCAGCGGCTAGACGTCGAGGACGTGCCCGAGCCGGCGAATCTGTCCGGGACCTTCCTCACGATGCTGGCTTCGCCCAACATCGCCAGCCGGCGCGGCGTCTACCGGCAATACGACCACATGGTGGGCACGCACACGATCGGACCGCCCGGCGGCGACGCGGCGGTGATGCGCATCAAGGGAAACGACCGCGCAATCGCGCTGTGCACCGACGGCAACGCGCGGCATTGCTACCTGGACCCGTTCCACGGCGGCGCCATGGCGGTGGCCGAGGCCGCGCGCAACGTGTCCTGCACCGGCGCCACGCCGCTCGCGATCACCAACTGCCTCAACTTCGGCTCGCCGGAAGACCCGGCGGTCTACTTCCAACTGGCACGCGTGATCGACGGCATGACCGCGGCCTGCGAAGCGCTCGGCACGCCGGTGGTCAGCGGCAACGTGAGCCTCTACAACGAATCCGGCGACCAGGCCATCTGGCCGACGCCCGTGGTCGGCATGCTCGGCCTGCTCGAACAGGCCGACACGCACTGCGGCATCGGGTTCGGCGCTCACGGCGACATCGTCGGATTGCTCGGCGACACGCCGCCGGCCCTCGACGGCAGTGAGTACCTGGCAGTCGTCCACGGGCGGGTTGCCGGAGCGCCCAGCATCGATCTCGACGCCGAGCTGGCCGTCCAGACCGTCCTCCGCGACTTGATCCAGGCCGGGCTGCTGGTGTCGGCCCACGACTGCAGCGACGGAGGTCTGGCCGTGGCCGTCGCCGAGAGCGCCTTCGCCGGCGGCATCGGCGCGCGGATCGAAACTGGTTCGACTCACGACCGGGACGACGTGGCGCTCTTCGGCGAAGCTCCGTCCCGAGTCGTGATCAGCGCCAAGGCCGCGGCGTGGCCCGAGGTGGAACGACTCGCGGCAGGCGCGGGCGTCTCCGTGCGCGCGCTGGGCCGGGTCGGTGGCGACCGGTTGCGCATCGGCTCCATCGACGTGGCGCTCGACGACGCTCACCGAGCGTGGGATCAGGGCCTGGATGCCGCACTCGCCGGACGCGAGCCGAACGGTTAAGATGCGGCAGGGAGGCACTCCGGGGTAGCCCCGCTGGCATTCACGCGCTCCAGTCCACGCGGGCCGACGCCGTCCAACGCACCGGCGCCGGCAAGGTTCCGGGTCCCATCGCACCCTCTCCCGATCTACGAGCCGGCCGCCCCTTTGGGCCTGCCGAACCTGCGCGAAGCCTGCGGCGTCGTGGCGGTCTATGGTCCCGATGCGGACGTCGCCGCCCTTGCCTACGTGGGGCTTTATGCCGTCCAGCACCGGGGGCAGGAAGGCGCGGGCATCACGCTGGGGAACGGCGAGGACCTCTACACCGTCAAGGACGAGGGACTGGTCTCGCAGGTATTCCGCGGCGACATCCTGGCGGAAGCCCACGGACATCTCGCGATTGGGCACTGCCGCTACTCCACCAGCGGCTCGAACACGACGCAAAACATCCAGCCCGTGCTGCAAGCGACCGACCTGGGGCCGATCTCCGTGGCCCACAACGGCAACATCGTTAACGCCCTGCACCTGCGGGACTCGAATGGCGAAGCCGGCTATCACACCACGGCCACGTCCGATACCGCCGTCATCGCCCAGGCGATTGCCGGCGCGCCCGGCTCCAGCGTGTTCGAGCGGGTGTGCCACACGGTGCCGCGGCTGCAGGGCTCGTTCTGCCTGGCGGTGGCCACCCCGACCGAGATCATCGTCGCGCGTGACTCCATGGGCAACCGCCCGCTGTGTCTCGGCTCCATCGACGGCGCCTGGATCGTCACCTCGGAAACGTGCGCCTTGGACGCGGTGGGCGCCCAATTCGAACGGGAAATCGAGCCGGGCGAGGTCCTGGCCATCGGCGCCAACGGCCTGAAGTCCCAGCACGCCACGCCGCCGCACCGTCACGCCCTCTGCGCCTTCGAGTACATCTATTTCACGCGGCCCGACTCGTCCCTCAGGGGCGAATTGGTCCATTCGGTTCGCCGCGACATGGGACGCCGGCTCGCGCTGCAGAATCCGGTGGACGCGGACTTGGTGGTGGGCGTACCGGATTCGGCCATCGCCGCCGCCACTGGCTACGCCGAGGCCAGCGGCCTGCCCTATGCCGACGGCTTCCTGCGCAATCGCTACATCGGTCGCACGTTCATCGAGCCCTCCACCGAGCTGCGCAAGCTCTGGGTGCGTCTCAAGTACAACGCGCTGCCGAGCGTCACGCGGGGCAAGCGTGTGGTCATGGTCGACGACAGCATCGTGCGCGGCACGTCGCAGCACCAGCTGGTGGACCTCCTGCGTGACCGAGGCGGCGCGAGCGAGGTTCACGTCCGCATCACCGCCCCGCCGATCCGCTGGCCCTGCTTCCTCGGCATCGACATTCCCGACCCCGACGAGCTGATCGCGCACGAGCGGCCCGTGGCGGACGTCTGCCAGGCCATCGGCGCCGACAGCCTTGACTACCTCAGCATCCCGAACCTGGTGGCCGCCACCCGCCAGGCGCACGGCGAGTTGTGCCTGGGATGCTTTACCCGCGACTACCCCATTGACGTGCAGCTGGCCTTCGACAAGTTCGAGCTCGAGCGGCCAACCGAGCTCCAGACCGCGCCGGTGTTTCCGCGCCAGGCCGCGATGTTTCCGCTCGAGGAATCCGAGGCCGATCCCGCCGAGAACGGCGCATGAGCACGGCGCCGCGCTCGGCCTATGCGGACGCCGGCGTCGACCTCGACCACAACGACTCGCTGAAGGCGGCGCTACGGAACGCCGTGGCCAGCACGTCGGACGATGCGTCGTTGCCGGGATTTGGCGCCTTCGCCGGCGGTCTACGGCTGCCTGCGGATCTGAGCGACCCGGTGCTGCTGGCGAGCACGGACTCATTGGGCACCAAGCTCCTGCTCGCGTTGGATTGGGATCGTCCGGAGCTCGCCGGCGGCGACATCGTGCGCCACTGCATGAACGACCTGGCCGTGCAGAACGTGCGGCCGTTGGCGTTTCTGGACTACGTGGCGGCGGCGCATCTCGAGCGCGACGTGGTGACGCGTTTGGTGCGCGGCATCGCCGAGGCCTGCCGCGCCGAGGGCGTGACGCTCATCGGCGGTGAGTCGGCGCAGTTGCCCGACACCTATCGGTCCGGGGCCTACGACCTCGCCGGCACCGTCATCGGCGTCGCCGAGCAGGCCGACCTTGCAGATCCCGACAATATTCGCGCGGGCGACGTCTGCGTGGGGCTGCCGGCGGCAGGTCCGCATACCAACGGCTACAGCCTGGTCCGGCGCGCGCTGGAGCGCGGGACTCCGACGGCGCCGCTCGGCGACACCACCGTCATCGAGGCTGCGCTCACGACCCACGAGTCCTATGTGGCCGCGCTGCTCCGGGCCTTCCAGGTTCCCGGCGTGCACGCGGCCGCCCACATCACCGGCGGCGGGCTCATCGACAACCTGCCGCGCGTGTTGCCGGAGGGGCTTGCGGCGCGGCTGTCGCCCGCGGCATGGGCGATCCCCCCGCTGTATGCGTGGATCGAGGAGACCGCCGACGTCACCCGCGAGGAGATGTACCGCGTCTTCAACATGGGCGTCGGCGTCGTCATCGTGTGCCGGCCCGATGCCGGCGCAACACTGCTGGCCGAGCTACCCGGTGCGTTCGTGGCCGGGGCGGTGGCGCCGCGCAGCGGCGCGGCGGTGGAGCTCGTCCACGCGTGATGCGGCTCGGCATCATGGCCTCGGGTCGCGGGTCCAACGCCCGCGCGATTTTGGAGGCCGTTCGGGACGGTCGGCTGCGCGCGGAAGTGCCGGCGCTGGTGTGTAACCGGGCGGAGGCCGGCGTGCTGGACGTGGCGCGGGAGTTCGACGTGCCCGCTCACCTCATCGTCCGTGGAGACTTCCCGACTCGCACCGCGCAGCAGCGGCGCATGCTCAAGGTTCTGCACGACGCGCGGGTCGACACCATCGCGCTCGCCGGATTCAGCGCGATTTTTCGCCCGTTTTTCCTGGAAGCCTTCCCCAACCGGATTCTGAACATCCACCCGTCGCTGCTCCCGGCGTTCGGCGGGACGATGGCGCCCAGACCGCAAGCCGACGCCCTGGCCGAGGGAGTGAAGCTCTCCGGCTGCACCGTCCACCTGGTGACGGAGGAGCTGGACAGCGGGCCGATCGTGGCGCAGGCGGCGGTGTGCGTGCATCCTGACGACACGGTGGACACGCTTTCGGCACGCATCCTGGAGCAAGAGCACCGCATCTATCCCGAAGTGCTGCAGTGGTTCGCCGATGGACGCGTGCGCGTGGTCGACGGCGTCGCGCGCGTCGATCAGCCGGTGACCGCGGCATGAGCGCGCCGCGCGCCCTGCTGGCCGTCGCCGATAAGCGCGGCATCGACCGCCTGGGTGCTGGCCTGCATGCCCTCGGCTGGGAGATCGTGGCCTCGTCGGGCACCGCCCAGGCGCTGCGGGATGCCGGCGCGCCGGTGCTGTCGATCGACCAGGTGACCGGCTGGCCGGAGATGTTCGACGGCCGCGTGAAGACGCTGCACCCGGCGATACACGCCGGCCTGCTGGCCAGACGCGATCTTGAATCGGACCAAGACCAGCTAGCCGAGCATGGGTTGGCGCCCATCGACCTCGTCGCCGTGAATCTCTACCCGTTCGCGGCGACGCTCGCGCGTACGGACGACCATGCGGAGCTGGTCGAGAACATCGACATCGGCGGGCCGGCCATGATTCGCGCCGCCGCAAAGAATCACGCCGGAGTCTGGACCGTCACCGACCCCGCCGACTACGACCGCGTCCTGGCCGCCATCGAAAGCGGAGAGGACGGCGCGGATCTGCGTGGCGAGCTGGCCGCCAAGGCTTTCGCGCTCACGGCCTTCTACGACGCGCACGTGGCCGGGTATTTCCAGGCCGAGGGCGGAAACGACTTTCCTCACCGGCTCACGGTGCCGCTTCAGAAGGTCCAGGATCTCCGCTACGGCGAGAACCCTCATCAACGCGGTGCGTTCTACGCCGCGGGCGATCCGGAGCTGGGCCACGGCGCGCTCGCCGGCATCGAACAGTTGCACGGCATGGAGCTCTCCTACGTCAACATCCTCGACCTCCAGGCCGCCTGGGCCGCGGCGAACGACCACGACCGGCCGGCCGTCGCCATCGTCAAGCACACCAATCCGTGCGGCCTGGCGGTGCGGGACTCGCTGCGCGAGGCCTATGCGAGCGCCCACGCCGGCGATCCGCTGTCCGCATTCGGCGGCATCGTGGGATTCAACCGCGAGGTCGACATCGAGACCGTCGCGATGATGAAGGGCCACTTCTATCACGTGGTCGTGGCGCCCGGGTACGCCGACGACGCGCTGCGACGCCTGCGGCGGCGAAAGAACCTGCGCATCATCCGCTGGTCCGAACCACCGGACCGGCGCTCGCTGCGCTTCGAGTCCGCGCACGTGTGGGGACTCGACCGCGGCTACCTGGTCCAGGACCCCGACCGCAGCCCGGGGGAAGACCTCGAAATGCGCTCGGTGTCGGCCGTGCCCGCAACCGACGCGGACATTGCGGAGTTGCAGTTTGGGATGCGGGTCATTCGCCACGTGAAATCCAACGCGGTGGTGCTCGTCAAGGACGGCATGCTCGTCGGCGTGGGCGTCGGCCAGATGAACCGCGTCGACGCGGTGCGCCACGCCATCACGCACGCGGGAGCCATGGCCGCCGGCAGCTACCTGGTGTCCGATGCCTACTTCCCCAAGACCGACGGCCCGGAGGAGGCGCTGGCCGCCGGCGTCCGGGCCATTGCGGCGCCCTCCGGCTCCATCGAGGACGACGCCGTCGTCACCGCCGTCGACGCTCATGGCGGCGTGATGGTGTTCGTCGGCGAACGGCACTTCAAGCATTGAGTCCAGCCGACGCGCGCCCGCTGCGGGTGCTGATGCTCGCCGCCGAATGCACGCCCTACGCCTGGACCGGCGGCCTGGGCGACGTGGTCGGGTCGTTGCCGACGGCTCTCCGCAACCTGGGCGCCGACGTTCGGGTCGCGCTGCCGCACTACGGGTCGATCGACCCCGCGGTGCACCCAATCACCGCGAACGGCGCCGCGTTGAGTGTGTCGATGAACGGGGCCGTCCAGCAGGGCAAGGTCGGGCGGGTGGAAGAGAGCCCATTTCCGCTCTACCTGATCGGCAGCGACGACTACTTCGCGGACCGGCCGGACCTCTACGGCTACCCCGACGACGGCCATCGGTTCGTGTTCTTCTCGCGCGGCGCGCTGGAGGCTACGCGCACGCTGGGATGGCGTCCGGACGTGGTCCACTGCCACGACTGGCATTCCGGTTTGGTCCCCAACTGGATTCACGCCGCCCGGTCCAATGGGGCGCATGGCAACGGCCCCGCGACGGTGCTGACCATCCACAACCTGGCCTACCAGGGGCACTTCGGCGAAGAGCTGCTGCACGCGGCAGGGCTTGCGGACGGCGAGTTTCCGGAACACCCGACGGATCCCGAACCTTCGGCGCGGGTGAACTTCCTCGCGCACGGGATTCACTATGCCGACGCCGTGAATACCGTCAGCGCCACCTATGCGCGCCAGATCCTGACGCCGTCCTACGGGGAAGGACTGGACGCGCTATTGCGTGAGCGCCCGGACGGAATCGCGGGCATCGTCAACGGCATCGACACGGTCACCTTCGACCCCGCCACCGACCCGCACCTGGCGGCCAACTTCAGCGTGCGAGACGCGACGCCTCGCGCTCGGAACAAGGCCGCGCTGCAGCGCGAACTCGGGCTGCCGGTCGAGGCCGATGCGCCCCTGCTCGGCATGGTGTCGCGGCTGGCCGACCACAAGGGGCTAGATTTGCTGGCGCCGATCGTGCCGCACATCGTCCAGCGCGGCGCGCAGCTCGTGGTGCTCGGCACCGGCGATCCGCGCCACCACGACCTGCTGTCCCAGGCCGCCAGCCGGCACCCCGATCACGTCGCGGTCGCTCTCCGCTTCGACCCGCCGCTGGCGCAGCGAATCTACGGCGGGTCGGACATGTTCCTCATGCCGTCGCGCCACGAGCCCTGCGGCTTGGGGCAGCTCATCGCCATGCGCTATGGCAACGTGCCGGTCGTTCGCGCCACGGGCGGGCTCGCCGACACCGTGGCGGACTTCGATGCGCGTAGCCAGCACGGCACCGGATTCGTGTTTCATCGCTACGACCCCATCGACTTCTTTGGGGCCGTCGCGCGCGGGCTGGAAACCTACCGCTACCCGGACGCCTGGCGGGCGCTCATGCACCAGGGCATGTCGCGCGATTCCTCATGGGACGCCGCCGCGCGCGGCTATCTCGATCTGTACAGCCGCGCGCTCGACAGCCGACGGGCCGCCCGGGTCGCCTAAGCCAGCGCCAATCCCGGCTCGGGTTCGAGGGGGTCGGTCGCCACCTCGCCGCGCGCCAGCCGCCAGGTTCCGGCGACCGCGATCATGCTGGCGTTGTCCACGCAGTGCTTGAGCGCCGGCACGTGGACGGGAACCGGCGCAGCGGCGGTCAAGGCCGCGCGCAGCCGCGCATTGGCCGCCACGCCGCCCGTGAGCGTGATCGCGGCGGCGCGCATCTGCCTGGCCGCCCGCACGGTCTTGGCCACCAGGACGTCAACCACGGAAACCTCGAAGGCATAGGCCACGTCCGCCACGAACTCGGGATCGTCGATGCCGGCGGCGCCATCGTGTGCCGCACCAATCCGCGCCGCCTCGACCGGTCCCAACTCGTCGTGGACCAACCGCCGCACCGCCGTCTTGAGCCCGCTAAAGCTGAAATCGCTGGTGCCCGGGAGCCAGGCGCGCGGCAGCTCGAAGGGAGACCCGTCGCGCCCTGCCGCCGCTCGCTGGATGGCCGGACCGCCCGGATAGGACAGGCCGAGCATCCGCGCCACCTTGTCGAACGCCTCGCCGGCGGCATCGTCGCGCGTGCGGCCGATGACGCGGTATTCGCCGGGCGCCGCGCCGTAGACGAGCTCGGTGTGACCGCCGGACACGATCAGCGCCATCAGCGGGAACTCCGGCGGGTCACCGTCGTTGAGCCACGGCGAGGCGAAGTGGCCTTCCAGATGGTTGACGGGTACGAGCGGGCGATCCAGGGCAACGGCCAGACCCTGCGCGAACTCCAGCCCCACGAGCAATGAGCCGGGGAGTCCGGGACCCTGTGTGACGGCCAGCCCGTCGAGCTCGCTTGCGTCAATCCCCGCATCGGACATGCACGCGTTCCACACGGCATCGATGGCCTCGACGTGGATGCGAGCGGCCGATTCCGGCACGATGCCGCCCATCGCGGCGTGCGGCTCGACTTGGGTCTGGCTCGTGAGCGCCAACTCCTCGCGTCCCGCCCGCACCACCGCCACGGATGTGTCGTCGCACGACGTCTCGATGGCCGCGATCAGCGGCCCGTCGCGAACCGTCACAGGCGCGCCGCCCAGCTGAGGCGCTCGGCGAGATCGCGCTCATTGCGGGTCAGGCGCGCATGGAAGTCCGGCCCGTGGATGGGTTCGCTCCACATGATCAACGCGTCTTCCCGGTCGTCGCTGTAGTAGCGCGGGCGCACGCCATGGTCCACGAAGCCGTATTTGCGATAGAGGTTTTGCGCCGCTCGATTGCTCATGCGCACCTCGAGCGTGATGCGCGTGGCGCCGCGCAGCCGGCTGAGCTTGGCCATCTCGATGATCAGCGCCTCGGCGAACCCGCGCCGGCGATGGTCGGGGTCCACGGCGATGGTCGTGATGTGCGACTCGTCGACCATGAGCCACATCCCACCGAACGCGACGATGTCGGTGCCCGGCGCCGGGGCGCGCGGCCACAGGTTGAACGGAAACCGTCGCGGCGGAAGTGGCGGCGGCGGCTCCACGCCGGGGAGGCGGGCCACGAAATACCACGCCCGCTGGTTGTCCATGATTTCCCGGCGATAGGAGTCGCGCGGCCAGGGCACCGAGAACGACGCCCGCTCGATGCGGCGCACCTGGGGCAGGTCGTCGAGCTGCATCGGCTCGATCACGATCTCCGGACCGGCGTGACCGTCAACCATGGCCGGCGGCTGGGGCGTAAATGGGCCGTGCCACTTCCACGCCAACAATCGATGGATCGCGCTCGCCCGCCAGGCGGCCGACGGCATGTGCGACCTCAACGGGCTGGATGCGTCGCAGCCGCAATCCGGAGGCGAGGATTTCCGCCGCCGTGTCGTCGTCCACGTCTCCGGCCACGGTGACGCCTGCTCCAAGCTGCGCCGCAAGCTCGGGCGGGCCAATGGCAGGAGTGGGCGGCGCGCCCTGCCCACCGGTCCAGCAATAGACGCGGCCACGGCCGGCGGGAATGACGATCGGTCCGGCATGCCCGCTGGCGGCGCGAGCCACGGCTGCCGCGGACCGCACGCCGACGAACGGCACGCCCAGTCCAGTCGCCAGGCCCTTGGCAAACGCCACGCCCGCGCGCAGTCGCGCATAGCGTCCCGGCCCCATGGCCGCGGCGACCGCGGCCAGGCGCCCACGCAATTCCCGCAGGGGCAGATTCCGGCCCTCGCCCACGGCGCGCAGGCCGTTGCTGAGCGGCGTCAGCGCGGTGTCGCCCTGCCACGCCGCCAGCACCTCGCCATCGTGCAGCACCGCCATGGCGGGCGCGGAGCCTGTGGTGTCCATCGCGAGTACCATCGTCATCGCGCCGCCATCCGTGCTCCCACGGCCGCGAGGAGTTCCCGACTGCGAGGTCCGCCGGCTGAGAGCGTCAACGTACGCCGGTTCGTCGTCTCCGCCTGGATCGCCACGAGCAAGCAGTCGTCGGGCATTCGCTCACCGGCTCGTTCGGACCACTCGACCGCCGTGACCGCCGGTTCGTCGAGCAGGTCCTCCCAGTCGATCGAGTCCAGGTCGAGCGCGCCCGCCAGCCGGTAGAGATCAACATGCTGCAGCCGCAACCGGCCCGACCCATAGACCGCCACGAGCACGTAGGTCGGCGACGTCACGCCCTCCGCGACGCCAAGCCCCTGGGCGATGCCCTGGGCGACCACGGTCTTGCCCGCACCCAGGTCGCCCTGGAGCGCGATGAGGTCTCCCGGCCGCGCGCACCGACCAATGGCGGCGCCCACGGCCCGCGTAGCGTCGGGCCCGTCGGACACGATCTGGGTGTGGGCAACCGTAGGGAACGTCAATGCGCGCTCCACGAAAGGCGGCGGCGATGAGCCTGCGCGTCGCCATGATCGCGCCGACGGGATTCTTCGCGGACTACGGGTGTCACGTGCGGATCCTGGAGGAAGCCCACGCGCTCCA
This sequence comes from Chloroflexota bacterium, assembly GCA_965243625.1. Taxonomy (GTDB): domain Bacteria; phylum Chloroflexota; class UBA11872; order UBA11872; family UBA11872; genus JAJECS01. The sequence goes on along the minus strand of CBDEVI010000002.1, from coordinate 3,129,466 downwards.
AGCGCTGGGCCACGCCGTCACAATTTTTACCTATCCGACCGGCACAACGCCGGACGGACTGCGCGTGGTGCGACTTCCGGCGTTTCGCCGCCACTCGGGCGCACACGTCGGGTCGCATCGGCGCAAGCTGCTGCTCGACCCGCTGCTGGCTGGGTTGGTGCTCGCTCGCGGCCTGCGTCAACCCGTCGACGTGGTGCACGGCCACTTGCACGAAGGCGCCGCGATTGGCTGGCCGCTGGCGCGCGCTCGTCGGGTGCCGCTGATCCTGGACTATCAGGGAAGCCTGACCAGCGAGATGGTGGACCATCGATTCCTCGCGCCGGACGGCCCCGGCATACAGATATTCGGGGGAATCGAGCGCGTCATCGAGGCCGTGGCCGACTGCATCGTCACGAGTTCGGCGTTCGCCCGGGACCAGCTTGCTGCGCGCAAATCGTGGTCGGCGGGACGGATACTCGGCGTTCCCGACGGTGTTGACGTCGGGCGGTTTCGACCTCGAGCGCCGGAAGATGCCCCCGACCTGACCGCGCTGCGCCGGCGACTCGGCATTCCACCGAGCCGGCTGGTGGTCGGCTACCTGGGCCTGCTCGCGGAATACCAGGGCACCGGCGACCTCATCCGCGCCGCGCGCCTGGTGGTGGACGCCGAGCCGGGGACGCATTTCTTGATCATGGGCTACCCCAACGCCGCGGAATACGAGCAGGCGGCCAGGCAGGCGGGCTTGGCCGAGCACGTGACGTTCACGGGCCGAATTCCCTATGCCCAGGCCCCGGCGCACCTGCGGCTCTGCGACCTGGCCGTCGCGCCCAAGCGGTCGGAAACGGAAGGCAACGGCAAGGTACTCAACTACATGGCCACCGGCCTGCCGACCGTGGCCTACGCGCGCGGAGTGGCCGCCGAGTTCCTGGGGCCGGACGCCCGTCTGGCCGAGCGAGGGTCGGTGCCGGCGCTCGCCGGTGAGATCCTGCGCCTGGTGCGAGACGCCGATACGCGCCGGACCTACGGCGAGAACCTGCGGGCGCGCGCCGAGCAAGAGTTCTCGTGGCAGCGTCAGGTTGGCAGGATTCTCGACGTCTACGCGTCTGTCGGCGCGGAAGCGCGGCACGACTGATTGCTACCGTGAGCCTGACGCCCGCCACACGTCGGAGGGTCGCATAGAGCCTGGGTTGGCGATCGGCCTGGCGGCCGGCTTCGCCTTCGTCATTGCCGCGGGGGGCTCTGCCGCGCTTCGACGCTTGTTGCCCCACTTTCGCTCCGCCGAGGTCAAGCGCGGGGCGCACCAGATCGCCACACCGCTCGGCGTGTCCGGCAAGCTGCCGCTCGTGGGCGGCATTGCCGCCGCCGTCGCGGCGGTCGTCGCCGCGGCGCTGTTGTCGGCAGGCCCAGCCGCTTCCAGCGCCTGGTGGGTGCTGGTCGGTGCCGCCGGGTTCTTTCTGTTCGGTCTCGCCGACGACCTGCGCAAGACGCGCACCGGGCGGGGCGTGCCCGAGGGCGCCTATCTCGTCATCGCTCTCCTACTCAGCGTCGGCGCGACGGCGCTTCTGGTAGGCCCCGGCGCCCACGCATCCGGCTCGCCATCGCCCTACGCCATGGCGCACTGGCTGGGACCGGGATCGCACGTGCCGCTGAGCGCCTGGTACCTGGCGCTGATCCTCGGGACGACGCTGGCGACCAGCTTCAGCGACGGCATGGACGGCCTCACGCCCGGCACGGTGGCCATCGCAACGGCCGGAGCCGCGCTCGCGGCCGGGCTCGCCGCCGGCGTCGGCCACGCCGGCTGGCCGCTCAGCGTCGCGGCCATTGCCGCCGGGCTCCTGGTGTGGAATCTGCCTTCGGAGTGGTCGCCGGCCAACCGCGGCGCCAACCGTCGAGCCGGCGTCTACATCGGCGACAGCGGCGCCCTGATGCTCGGGGCGGCCTCCGCGGCCGCGGCAATCGTGGCGGGCGTGGACCTGCTGTGGCCGCTGATCGCGGCGCCCCTGCTGCTGGAAGGCCTCTCCTCGCTGCTGCAAGCCAAGATCCTGGTGCCGCTGTACCGACGCTGGCGCGATCCCCGGCTGCCGGACGGGACACCGGTCCCACATCAGCAATTCCCGCTGCCGCTGTTGGCGTCGCCGCTGCACTACCACTGGGAAATCGTCGGCCTGAACCGGCAGAAGATCGTGCTGGGATTCTGGGCCGGCACCGCCGCCACCGCGGGCCTGTGCGTCATCGCGGCTGCAATGCTCGAGCCGGCCTGGGCGGCGCTGGCAATCGCTCTAGCCGCCGCGGCAGGCGCGGCGCATTGGGGCGCGGCCATGTGGACTCGACCCGCATTTCTCACATCCGACGGCGACTTCTTGCTGCTGTTTCACGGCCGACCCATCAAATTGCTCGGATGGCATCTCGCGCGACAGCGGCGCGTGGTGGGCGACGCGGAGGCGGTACGGGCGGCTGCAAACCGGGGTCTTCTCAACCAGCCCATGAACGCCCACCTGCTCGACGCGACCCTCGACGAGCTGCTGGCCGACACGAAACGGCCGGCAACGTGACGACATCGGGCGCGAGCACGGACCTGCGCACCGGACTGAGCGCCATCCTGGCCGCTCGCGGCCAGACCGGCCCGTGGACGTGGCACGCCGTTGCCGCCGACGCGCGGCATGAGATCTGGCGCCTTCGGTCCGGCCCGGCGTCGCTGATCGTCAAGGTGTATCGGCCAAAAGTCGACCGCTACTACCACCACCGCTGGCGGCGCGAGGAGCGGGCATTGGACCTGCTGAGCCGCCAGGCGCCTGGATTGGCGCCCGAGCCACACGGGGCTCTGCTGGCGCCCGACGCCTTCGCCGCCGTGGCCATGGAGGACCTTGGATCCGAGTCCCTGGCCGACCGGCTCGAAGCGGCGGACTCGGACGAGCGCGCCGCATTGCTCGCAAGCGCCGTCGAGGCGCTGGCCGCATTCCGCGATGTGGCATCGCGCCACCAGGGCATGCTGCGGGCACTCGCCTATCAGAGCGATCTGGACCGCATCACGCGCGACACCTTGCGCCGACGCCTCGCCATCGCCGCAGCCCGGCTCGGCGATCCGCTGACCACGCCGGAGCCCGATGCCGCGCCGCATGCCGTGGCGCCGCGACTCCCTTGGGCAGACCTGGAAGCCGGCATCGTCAGCCCGCTAGTCCGCGCGCCGCGGCGGGTGGTCCACAACGGCTTTTCGCCGTTGAACCTGATGCCGCGCCCCGACGGACGGCTCGCGGTCATCGACTGGGAGACGCTGGCGGTGGCCTCGCCGGCGCTCGACGCGGCGGACCTCCTCACGTTTCCGAGTTTCGCCCTCTCGGCAGACCACATCGAGGACCGCGCGGCACAGCTTGCCGGCGCGTCGGATGCCGCCGCGCCACTCCCAGAGTTTTGGGCCGCCGCCGCCGAGCGCAGCTTGACCTACGCCGCCACCGCCGCCGTGCGCGAGCGCCGCGCCCAGGCAGCGTCGCAATCCGACCGGGCATCGACGTATGCCGGGCGTCGTCGCTGGTATCTCCGCGTCTTCGCCGAGGCGATAGAGCGCCTCGATCTGGATGCTGACGGGCGCCGTCGCATCCGCGACGCGTTGGACGGGCTCAACGGCTGATGTTCACCCTGGCCGACGTGGCCGTCGCCGCCGAGCAACCGGTTCCACGCGGCGCCGAGGACCTCGTCATGACCGCCGCGCACTTCGACAGCCGGCGCATCCAACCGGGAATGCTGTTCGTGGCGCTTCCCGGCGCGCGCGTGGACGGCCACGACTTCATCGACAGCGCCTTCGCCGGCGGCGCCGCGGCGGTCCTGTGCGCCAGGCCCGACCCGGATCAACCCATTGAGCGCCAGGTCATCGCCGCGGAGCCGCAGGCCGCGTTCGAGCGCCTGGCGGGCAGGCTGCGCTCGCGTTCGTCGGCGACGTTCGTGGGCGTCACGGGCAGCAACGGCAAGACGACGACGAAGGAAGCCGTGGCGGCTGCCCTGGGCGCCGCCGGCCCCACCCTTTCCACCGATCGAAGCGAGAACGCCGAGGTGGGCGTGCCGGCCACCCTGTCGCGCTTGGCGCCCGCGCACCGCTTCGCGGTTGTCGAAATCGGCGCGCAGGTCGTCGGCGAGATCGCCCGCTACTGCAGCTACGCGCGGCCCGATGCCGGCGTCATCACCTCCATTGCCGGGGCGCACCTGGGGTTGTTCGGCTCGATGGAGGCCATTGCCACGGCCAAGGGCGAGCTCTTCGAGGCCCTCCCGGATGACGCACCGGCCATCGTCAACGCGGACGACCCCTGGACCGAGGCCCTCCGGCGTCGCGCACCGGGTCAGGTGGTCTCGTTCGGCCGGTCGGACGCGGCGGACGTGCGGGTTAGCGCCACGCTGCTTGCCGATCTCCCGGGGACCCGGGTGCACATCGAGGCTGGCGGCTTCACCGACAGCGTCGACGTTCCCGGCACGGCAGGCGCCATCGATCTCGCCTTCGGCGCGGCGTTGGCGGCGACCCAGGCGCTGGGGGTCGATCCCGCGACGGCCTGCCGCGGGTTGCGCGAGTTTCGGCCCGCGCCGCATCGCATGCGACTCCAGGCGCTACCGGGCGGCGGCCTGCTGCTCGACGACACCTACAACGCGAACGCCTCCTCGATGAAGGTCGCGCTGGATACGCTGCGAGCCGTGTCTATCCCCGGGCGCCGGATCGCCGTGCTGGGCGATATGTTCGAGTTGGGCGACTTTGCCCCGGCCGCCCATCAGCAGGTAGGACGGGATGCCGCCGGCGCCGATCGGTTGCTCTGCGTCGGCGCGCTGGCCGCCGAAATCGCTTCGAGCGCCCGAGCCGCAGGTCTACAAGCGGTAGACCTGATTCCCGCGGATACCGAAGACTCCGCGTCGATCGCGGCGGCCGTGGACGCGGCGGCCGCATGGCTGCGCCAGGAGCTGGCGGCGGGCGACGCGGTGCTGCTGAAAGCCAGCAACGGCATGGGCTTTGTTCGCCTCGCGGAGGCGGTTACGGAAGCCCCGCAGCTCTCCGCCGGCTAGTTCAGCCCCCGGCGCGCCTGGCCTTGCGCGCCTCCTCGCGAGCCTGCTCGGCGCGGTAGTTGGAGATCCAGTTCATCGAATACTCGTCGCGGCCGCGGATCAGGTTGGCGGCGAGCACCGCGTGGCGAATCTCCTTGTGCGTCATATCCAGGATCGCCGCGGTCAGCCCGGCCTCCATCGCCGTCAGCAGGGTCGCCGCGTTGAGGGAGCGTCGGGCCGGCAGTCCGAACGACACGTTGCTCAGCCCGATGGACATATTCAGGTCGTCCTCCCGGTGCAGCGTGCGAATCGCGCCGAGCAAACCGGGGCCGAAAACATCGTTGGCCCCCACCGGCAAGCACACCGGGTCGATGACGATCCGGTCGGCGGATATGCCGTGCTCGGCGGCGCCGGCCACCAGCGCGCGCGCGTTCTCGACCCGTTCCTCCACCGTCTCCGGCATGGCGGCGCCGCCCTTGGTGCACATGCCGATCATGCAGGCATCGTGCTCGCCAATCGCCGGGAGCAACTCCTGCATGTAGTCCGCCTCGAATGGGACGGAGTTCACCAGCGGGCGTCCCCGCGCGACCTCGAGCCCGGCCAGCAGCACGTCGATGGTGTACGAGTCGATCGACACGGGCACTTCAACCACGTCCTGCACCGCACGCACGGCGTCGCGCATCTTGCGCGCCTCGATCTCGTGGTGCGGGTCGCCCGTGTTGACGTCGATCACCGTCGCGCCCGCCGCAACCTGCCGCGTGGCGTCGCGCTGGACGTAGTCCCAGTTGCCTTCGTCGTACGCGCGCTGGAGTCGGGGCTTGTTGGTGGGGTTGAGGCGCTCGCCGATGGGCACAAAGGCCTCATCCGGGCTGATCACCACTTCCAGGCCGTCACGGCCGCGAAGCACCGTGCGCACGAATCCTCGATTCACGGCGTGGGCGCGGCGCCCTGGCATGAGGCGTGCGCAAAGGAGTGGTTGAGCATACGAACGGCGCGGCAGCCTGGCAACGCGTCCAGAACTGCGAAGCCCAGTTTCTACAGATTCGTCATTCCCGCGAAGCATGTCCCCGCGCAGGCGGGGAGCGGGAATCTGCCCTTCATTGAACCTGGGGGCGGATGGGACTCGCCGCGTCATCGTCAAGCTTGGCTGGATTTGGCAACGATCTCCGGAGGGATAGACCTTGCAGAATCCGGTAGGGGCGGGTCTGCGACCCGCCCGATGCCAAGCGCCCGACGCACCTCCAGGTTCGACCGGACTGGATTCCGGCCTCCGCCGGAATGACGGAATGGTTACGCCGAGGGCTCCGGAGGAGCGACGCCCTTCTCGGCTCGCCGGCCGGCCGGCGAAGAACCCGGACGATAGATGGCGTCCGCCATCGCCAGCGCCCGCCTGGTGGCTTGCACATCGTGGACCCGCACCATGTCCGCGCCGTTGGCCACCGCGATCACCGCGGCGGCCAGCGAGCCCTCCAGCCGCCGGTCGGCCGGCAGTCCCAGCACGTAGCCGACGAACGACTTGCGCGACACGCCCACCATGAGCGGAGTCCCGAGCGCTGTGAGTGCAGACATACCCCGCAGCAAGTCAACGTTCTGCTCCGGAGACTTTCCGAAGCCGAATCCCGGATCGAAGAGCAGGCGGTCATGCGGAATACCGGCGCCTTGCGCCCGGTCGAGCAGCCGCTCGCCGTCGCGGGACACGTCGCGCACCAAGTCCTCATAGTCGACGGCTGCGACGTGCGGGCCGATCGCGGAGCGCCGCACGTCGCCGCGGCGATTGTGGGTGACCACGAGGGCGGCCCCGGCGCTAGCGGCAACATTCAGAATCTCGGGATCGTGCGTGCCGCCGGTCACGTCGTTCACCATCACCGCGCCCAGGTCGAGCGCGGCGCGCGCCACGGCGGCCCTGCGCGTGTCAATGGACAGCGGCAGGTCCGGCGCGCGGGAGCGAAGGGCCTCGAGCGCCGGCTCGACGCGGCCAATCTCCTCATCCGCCGAGACCTCCGCGGCGCCGGGTCGCGTGGATTCGCCACCCACGTCGATGACGTCGGGCGCCTCCTCCAACAGCGCGTCGATGCGGGCTTGCAGCGCCTCGGCATCGTTCGCCACGCCGTCGCCGCTGAACGAGTCCGGCGTGACGTTCAGCACGCCCATCACGAACGTGCGCGTACCCCAGTCGAGGACGCGAGAGCCGAGCCGCAGCGCGCCGCGGTCGCCGGCCGGGTCATTCACGTCGGTCGCGCGACATCGCCTTTGGACATGTGACGCACGGTCTTGCCGGAGTCGGCGAACGTCCGCATGACCTCCGGCTTGCCGTAGGTCCAGACGATGCGCATCACGCCCGAGCCCTCGTTCCAGAACCGGTGGTGCGAGCCCTCGGCGATCCAGATGTGATCGAAGGGCCGCATTTTCAGCACTTCGCCGTCCACCGAGCACATCGCTTCACCTTCGACGCAGGTGATGCACTCCTCGGTGTCGTGAAAGTGCATGGGCAGCCCCGCGCCGGGCTCCATGATGGTCATGCCGGTCGAGACGTTCTCCGATCCGCGCTCGCCGTTCATGAGTGGGATGCTCCGGACTCCCGCTCCACGATCGAAGACCTGGGCGTCGCTTTCGCGTATCACGACCTTGGGCATCTATTTCTCCCCGCAACGCGCCGACGCATGCCGACGCACCGTCCTAACGCTACCCCACCCGGACTAAGTACGGCGTGGTAGCTTCAGCGGCGACGACAGTGGACGCTTCGAGCCCCCGCTCGCGCGAGAAAGGTCGCAACATGCCCAAGGTGGCCATGATCGGCGCCGGCAGCACCGTCTTCGCCACGCGCCTGATCGGCGACATGCTGACCTATCCGGAGCTGGCCGACTCGACCATCACGCTCGTCGACGTCGACCAGAAGCGGCTGGCCACCACCCAGGCCCACGCCGAGCGGGCGGTCCAGCAGCTCGGCGCCGGCATGCGCATCGAAGCCCCGGCCACAAGGCGCGAGGCGCTGGAAGACGCCGACTACGTGATCGTGATGGTGATGATCGGCGGCGTGGCGCCGTTCGAAGTCGACATCCAGGTTCCCGCCCGATTCGGCATCGACCAGACCGTCGGCGACACGCTGGGGCCCGGCGGGGTCTTCCGCGGGCTGCGGACCATCCCGTTTCTGCTGGAGCTCGCCGACGAGATGGAAGAGGTCTGCCCCGACGCGCTGCTGCTCAACTACGCCAACCCTATGGCCATCAACTGCTGGGCCGTGAACGCCGCCACCGACATCGAGACCATCGGCCTCTGCCACAGCGTGCAGGGCACCGCCCGGCAACTGGCCGGATACTGCAACATCCCCGCCGACGAGGTGACCTACTGGGTCGCCGGCATCAACCACATGGCCTGGTTCCTCCGGTTCGAGCACGACGGGCAGGACGCCTATCCGCGCATTTGGCAAGCCAGCGAAGACCCGGACATCGTGGCGCAAGACCCGATTCGCTTCGACATGTTTAAGCACTTCGACTACTTCGTCACCGAGTCCAGCAACCACATGTCGGAGTACATCCCCTACTACCGCAAGAACGCCGACCTGATCACTCAGTACCTGCCCGAGAAGTGGGACTATCCGAGTTTCTGGCCCATCGATCGCGAGGCGTCACAGGACAAGGTCAGGAAGCAACTCGCCTCGACGGAGCCGCTGGACCTCTCCCGCAGCCACGAGTACGGCGTGCAGATCATTCACGCCATAGAGACCGACACGCCGCTCCGCGTGAATGCCAACGTGGAGAACACCGGCCTCATCACCAACTTGCCGGCGGGCGCCTGTGTCGAAGTCCCCTGCCTGGTGGACAAGACCGGCGTGCAGCCGTGCCATGTGGGCGACCTGCCGACGCAGCTTGCCGCGCTGAATCTCTCCAACATCAGCGTGCAGGAGATGTGCGTGACGGCGGGCCTCGCCGGCGACCGCCGCATGGCCATGCAAGCCGTGCTGCTGGACCCGCTGACGGCCGCCATCCTTACCCCGGCGGAAATCGAGCGAATGGTTGAGGAAATGCTCGACTCGCAGACCGACTACCTCGACTACCTGCAGTAAGTGCCAGGGCCGATGCCGCCGTCCTCCGTCCACCGAGTCAGGAAGCACCCATGATCATCGACGCGCACACCCACATCTTCGACCGCTCGGTTGGCGGCGCCAGCGAAAACTTTCCGCTCTGGCCGGGCAACCGCTGGGGGGCGAGCGCCCCGGACTTGATCGAGCAAATGGACCGGGCCGGCATCGCCAAGGCCTTCATCATCAGCTACACGGCCGTCGACGTGATGGCCCACTACCGGCCCGAGGAGCGCGACCACAAGCTCGCCGTCTTTCAGCACTACCTGACCAAGGAATACTTCGTGCGGATGTGGCGGCAACATCCCGATCGGTTCGTGTGGATCTCGGATTCCATCGACCCGAGAGTCCCCGGCTACGTCGAGCGGGCGGCCGCGGACCTGGACCTCGGGGCAGCCGGCCTCAAGCTGCTGCCGCTGTTTGTCGATACCGAGATGGGCGATCCGCGCTGGCGGCCGATCTTCGAGTTGCTGCGCGACCGCGGCAAGCCCTGCATCATCGACATCTCCTGGTGGTATGCCCACTTTCCGTGGTTCGCGCCAAGCGTCCTCGGCAAGTACGCCTCGTTCACGGAGTATGTGAAGGGTTTCGGCGAGCTTGTGGCCGACTTCCCCGAGGTCGGGATCCAGCTGGCCCACTACGGCACGCCCGCCCTGCGGGATCGCGAGAATCCATCCGCGCCGTTGCGCTATCACCTGCTCGACGAAGTCATCGAATTCATGCTGGCCTATCCAAATCTCCACTGCGATCTGGGGGCCTATCAGCACGTGATCGGCACCGAAGAGCCGTATCCCTACCTGAGCGCGCTCACGATCCTGGAAATACTCGTGGGCGGCATTGGGACCGACCGCATTCACTGGGGCACGGACTGGCCCTACCTGGGCGTGCAGTCCTACGAGAACCTCATCCGCGCCATCCGCGAGGCGCCGTTTCTCGACCAGGATGGTGCTGACAAGATCCTGGGGCTGAACGCGCAGCGATTCGTCGGCGCCTAGACCCGCCCACCGTCAGGCTCGCAGTCGACTCGGTCAGGGCAACGACGCCTCGATCACCCGCAGCATGTTGCCGCCCAGGATCTTCAGAGTCTCGTCCTCCGTGTAGCCGCGCTCCAGCAACGCCACCGTGACGTTCGGCAACGTGCCGGTGTCCTCGAAGTCCTTGGCCCAGGTGAAGGCGTCCTCGGCAATCCGTTGGTTGAAGCTCACGTTGCGGGTCCGCTGGGTGCCGTCCAGCAGGTAGTCGGGGCCGAGGCCCACGCTCTCGATCCCGCCCGCGTCGACCAGGTAGTCGACATGCGTCAGCACGTCGTCGATGGTGGCGTGGCCGCTATCGAGCAGCACCTGCGAGCAGAAGTGAACGGCCGCCACGCCGCCGTTGTCCGCGAGGTCCTTGATCTGATCGTCCCAGAGAAGCTGGGTGCTCCTGGGGTTGAGCTCGCGCGCGCCCGTGTGGGAGTTGATGACGGGCCGATCGGTCATGGCCAGCACGTCGGCAATCGTGGCGACCGACGAGTGCGACACGTCGAGCAGCATGCCCAGCGCGTTCACTTCGGCCACGACCTCGCGGCCAAACTCCGTCAGGCCCGGCTCGTCGGTGTCCCCCTGTGCCGTGCCCACCTGGTTGCGAGTCGCCCAGTGGAGCTGCAAGTGCCGCATACCGAGGCGGTAGAACACCCGAAGTGCCGCCAGGCTCCCCTCCAGCAGCTTCGCGCCTTCCGCGCCCAGGATCAGACCCAGGCGGCCGGTGCGCTTGGCCTCCAGGATGTCGGCTGCGCGGCGCACCACGAATACCTCGTCGGGCATGGTTTCGATGGTGGCGAAGATCTCGTCGTAGGCCTCCATGGCATCGCGCATGAAGCCCTCGGTGCTGTAGAGCGAGCGCTCGAATTCCGCCCGGCTGTCCGCGAAGGCCCGCCCGGACACTGTCGCCTGCACCACCTTGGCCGTCACGCCGCCGGCAAGGTCCCGCCGCAAGTCCTCCGCCCGCACCATGTGGTCGTGCGCCAGCACCACCAGCGCGCGCTCGTGCAGGGCATGCCCGGCCGAAATCTGTGTACGCAATTGTCCGCTTCGCAATCTGTTTGCCCCCTTGCCCGCCGCCCAACGATACCGCCGCGCCCAGCGACTCCCGAGGTCGCCCCAAGTCGAGCCAAAACGGGGCTGCGTGGTAGCCTCGCGCCCACCCAGCTTCTGGTGCAGGCGGCGCCGTTGAAGATTGCGCATCACATCGGGGCCATGCCCCCAGTCGGGTCGCGGCTGCTCGCCAATCAGGTGAAGGCCGCCCGCCGCCGGGGCGTTGACGTGCTGCCGCTAATGCCCTACGCCGAGCGGGCCCCGTCGCCGGAAGCGATCGAGGCGGTGGTGCACGAAATCCGCCTCAACCGAGAGGCCCCTTCGCGCGGCCTGCCCGAGCTCCGTGAGGTCGTGGCGGACCGCATCGGCGCCGAAATCGGCCAGCCGGTCGACCCCGAGTCCGAGGTGCTCATCACCAACGGCTCCATGCAGGCCCTCAACCTGGTGTTTCGGGCGATCCTCGACCCCGGCGACGAGGTCATCATCCCCGCGCCCTGCTATTTCTTCGGCGGCTGCGTGGAAATGGCCGGCGGCCGCCCGGTGCACGTGCCCATGGACGAGGCCGCGGACTATGCCTGGGACGTCGAGCGGATCGCCGCCGCCGTCACCCCGCGCACCGTCGCCATCGTCGTCAACACCCCGGTGAATCCCACGGGCGTGGTGCTGGAACGCGACACGCTGCGCGCCATTGCCAACCTCGCCGAGCGCCACGATCTGCTGATCGTCTCCGACGAGTCCTACGACACCATGGTCTACGACGGTCGGCGCCACCTGAGCTGCGCAAGCGTCGGCGGCGCTCTCTCGCGCACCGTGCTGATTCGCAGTTTCACCAAGAGCTACGCCATGCCGGCGTGGCGAGTGGGCTATATTGTCGGCCCCCGAAACATCATCGACGCGAGCACCAAGGCGCTCGAATGGGAACAGCTTCACGGCAACCACGTCGCGCAAGCCGGAGCTGCCGCCGCCATGCGCCATCCGGTCTATCCCGGGGACTCCATGGCTCGCGAATTCCAACAGTTGCGCGACGTGATCCATCCATTCGTGGCGGCCGACCATCCGCTGCACGCCCTCAAGCCGGCCGGCGGGCCATTCGTGTTCATCAACGTGTCCCAGGTGTTCGACTCATCCACGCAGGCCTCGGCGGCCTTGCTGGAGGCCGGTATCCCGACCACCGCGGGCCACTTCTGCCGGTCCGATCGGCACGTGCGCATGGCGTTTGGCGCATCGCCGGAGGTCCTGCGCGAAGCCGGGCGCCGCATCGCCGAGGTCGCCGCGGCCACCACCAACGGTCAACCAGTTCGAGCCGAGCAAGCAGCGAATAGGAGGGCCGTACTCAGCGCGAGGTAGTTGAAGGACACACAGTCAAGTTCAACCCGCTAGGACGTTCCTAGGCATGGGCTGATCTGAGACGGGGAGGATGTTTGTGACAGCGAAACGAGCACTATCGAAGGCTCTCAGCCGCCGAATGATTCTGCGGAGCGGAGCGGCCGCCGTCGCCGGCGGCGTCGGCGCTGCCGCGCTCGCGGCATGTGGCGAGGCTGAGGTTGTCGAAAAGACCGTGACGGTCACCGTCACCGAGGTCAAGGAAGTCGTCAAGGAAGTTCCGGTCGAGACGGTCGTCACCAAGGAAGTCGTCAAGGAAGTCCCGGTCGAGACGGTTGTCACCAAGGAAGTCATCAAGGAAGTTCCGGTCGTCGAGGTCAAGGAGGTCGAGGTCGAGAAGGTCGTCACGCAGGAGAAGGTCGTCGAGGTCGAGGTCGAGAAGGTTGTCGAGCGGGAGAAGGTCGTCGAGGTCATGGTCCAGAACCCGAAGGCCGACAGCCTCGTGATCGCGAATCCTCAGACGCAGAAGGTCGACGACCTCGATGGGTCGCAGGTCTACGAGTTCCAGACCAAGATCCACGCGTTCTGCACTTCGGAGAGCCTGCTGCTCTACGACTACCAGACGCAGACCCTGAAGCCGCGCCTGGCCGAAAGCTGGGAAGTGGCGCCCGACGCCACGTCGGTCACCTTCACGCTGCGTGAAGGCGTCACCTGGCACAACGGCGACCCGTTCACGCCGGAAGACGTGGTCTTCAACTTCAACCGCATCTTCCGGGACGACGACCCGTATCACGCGGAAGGCACGTTCTACTACAACGGGTTCGCGCAGCCGTTCTACGGCGACACCGAGGTCCTCGACGGCCGCACGGTGCGTGTGAACCTGACGCAGCCCGACGCGCTGGCGGCGGAGAAGTTCGGCGCGCTGGACAGCTCATACATGGCCCATCCGCCCAGCGTGATGGAGCATGGCAACCGCGAGTACTCCACCGACCCGGACAAGTACGTCGGCACGGGGCCCTACATCCCCGTGGAGGTGCGACCGGCCGAGTTGGTGCGCATGGTGCGCAACGAGAACTGGTGGGGGCCCAAGCCCGACTTCAAGGAGCTGATCTTCCGGATCTTCCCGGGTGGGGCGGCCGGTGCGGACGCGCGCGTGAACGCGCTGCTGGCCGGCGAAGTCGACGTGGCGCTGTACACGCCGGCGACCCGTCGGAACGATCTGTTCCGCACGCCGGGCATCGGCGCCAAGTGGTTCCCCAACTTCGTGCTGGGGTACTTCTACATCAACCACACGTTCCCGCTGTTCCAGGACAACCGGGTGCGGCAGGCCGTGGCGCGATCGTTTGACCGCGTCAGCTACTACGAGGCCACCGCCGGCCCAACCGTGCTGCCGTGGGGCCGGTTCTGGTTCCCCGGCTCGCCGTATCTGAACGACTCGGCCGAGCTGGACTACGACCCGGCGCAAGTCGCGTCGTTGATGCAGGACGCCGGCTTCTCCATGGGCGGCGACGGCGTGTGGGCCAATGGCGACATGCGGGCCGAGTTCAAGATCCAGTACCGGGGCGACCCGGGCGCGCCTCCGGACCGCGAGACGTTCTGGATGCAGGGCTTGAACGACCAAGGGTTCTCCGTGGAGCTCGAGGCCTGGGATCCCGCGATCGGCGCCGACTTCGACAACGGCCCCTTCGCCCAGCAGAATCTGCACTTGGGCGGTTGGGGCGTCGGCGTCTTCCTCGGCGACCCGGCCTTCGCCTATCAGCGTTGGACGGCGGGCGATCTCTTTTCCCGCAGCTACATGGACAACGCTGAGATGAACCAGCTCTACCAGGACATCCTGGTCGAGGCCGACGCCGCCAACCGGACGCAAAAGGTGCACCGGATGCAAGAGATTGCAGCCGATCAAGTCGCCTGGATTCCGGCCACGGTATCCACGCTCGGTGCGGCTTGGCGGGAGGAGAAAGTCACCAACGTGACCTCCGGCGCGACTCAGTACAGCTACCCGTGGCTGTACAAGGTGGCGCCCGTTTAGGAGTTGCCTTGGTGGCGGGGATTCGCGCTCACGGTCCTAGCGGACCGGAAGCGCGGGTCCCCGCCTCCCCGCCTCACCACGGACCGGCCTGCCCACCATGACCCGATACATCGCGCGCCGTCTTCTTTCCGTCATCCCGCTGCTCATCGCAGTGAGCATCATCGTGTTCGGGATGAGCAAGGCCTTGCCGGGCGACCCTGTCGAGATCTTCCTGCAGCAAGCCGACATTGCGAATCCGGAATTAGTGAAATCCATGAAGGACAAGTATGGCCTCAACGACCCATTGCCGGTGCAGTATTGGACCTGGCTAAGTCTTATGTTTCGAGGTGACATGGGTGAGTCGATTCGGCGGGGTGAACGCGTATCCGACTTGCTCTTCCGAGGAATGCGGAACACATTCAGCGTCGCAGTCGCCTCGGTCATTCTCGTGGTGGTCGTCGGTTGGACCATGGGTGTCCTGGCCGCCGTCGTCCACAACCGCGCCTGGCCTCAGGTCATTACGCGCTTCCTGGCGCAGTCTCCCGTCTTGATGCTCAGCATTCCCGGCTTCGCCGTCGCCGTGTTCATGGTGCTCATCTTCGGTGTCTCACTCGGTTGGCTCCCTACCAGCGGCGTCTCCAATCCCCGGGCAGGGGGAGACGACGTCATCGACCTCGCCAAGCACCTCATCCTGCCAACCATCGGCCTGGCGCTCGCCTCGGTCGGCGCAAATTGGCGCTTGGCGCGAAACACCATGATTGAGGTATTGCGTGAGGACTATATTCGCATGGCCCATGCCAAGGGCCTGCCTCTTTGGCGAGTCTACTTTGTGCACGGGCTTCGCACCACACTCGTTCCCCTTCTGACGAGTGCCGGGCTTCTATTCGGATCATTGCTCACTGGATCCTTCATCCTCGAATATATCTTCGCTTGGCCGGGAATCGGTTTGCTAGTTGTCGAGTCTACGGTAAACCGCGATGTTCCGGTCGTCATGGGTGCAACGATGTTGATCGCCACGATGTATATCTTCCTCAACCTTGCTGTCGATGTGATTTACGCCCTCGTCGACCCACGTGTCCGCTATGCTTAGCCCTCGAGCGCTCGAAAGCGCCGCCGGCCACCATGCGAGGCGGACCCTGAAGTTCTTGCGTGACCACCCGGTTTTGAGCGTCTCGCTCATCCCCATCCTCATTACCATCGTCATCGCCTTGCTCGCACCTATCCTGCCTATTCCCGACCCGAACCGCGGTAGCATTAACGTGCGCTATCTCTCGCCGTTAACCGAAGCATATATCTTGGGAATCGACAGCCTTGGCCGTGAAGTCATATCCGAAACACCGAATCCAGATCCATTCCCCTCGAGCGTTGTTGAACGCTATGTACCACCGGTTCCCAAACCGTACGTTCTCGGGACCGACAGCCTGGGCCGAGATATGATGTCCCGCCTCATTTGGGGCAGCCGGGTCTCGCTGATGATTGGCATTTTCGCCAACGTAGCGGTCACCTTTATCTCGGTGTTCTTTGGCCTGCTCGCCGGCTATCTCGGCGGGCGTGTAGACGGCGTGATCATGCGCCTGGTCGACATTGGACTTGCGTTTCCGGGCCTTCTCCTTGCGCTCCTGATCCTCACCGTGCTCGGGCCATCGGTGATCAACATGGCGATTGCCGTCATCCTGTCGTCGGTGCCGCTCAACATTCGCTTCTTTCGCGGTCAGGTCCTCACCGTGAGGAATGCCAAATACGTCGAGGCCGCGCGTCTCCTTGGCTACAACAACCTGCGGATCATGTTTCGAGAAGTGCTGCCGAATGTGATGCCGCTCGTCATCACGGTCACGGCCCTGCATGCCACGAGCTTCTTCATCTTCACCGCCGGCTTCAGCCTGATCGGCATGGGACTCAAGCCGCCCGACCCCGACTGGGGAACCATCATGTCGGACGGCCTGCGCGCGCTCTACGAGGCGCCGGCGGTGATCCTGGGTCCGACGATCCTGATTTCCGTGCTGGCGATCTGCTTCAACGTCCTCGGCGACGAAGTCCAGAAGATCCTCAGCCCGCGCGAGAGCCAGCTTTGAGATGAGCGTGGCCGCCGCGACGGAACCGGTGCTCGCCGTGAAGGACCTGCACACGCACTTCTTCACCAAGACGGCCACGGTGCGCGCCGTCAACGGCGTGAGCTTCAGTATTTTTCCCGGCGAAATCGTCGGCCTCGTCGGCGAGTCCGGCTGCGGCAAGTCGGTCACCGCGATGTCCATCCTGGGGTTGGTTGACACCCCGGGGCGGGTGGTGAACGGCACCATCACCTTCGATGGTCGTGACATGCGAAAGATGTCGGGCGGCCAGCTTCGCCGCGTCCGAGGCCATGAGATCGCCATGATTTTTCAGAACCCCATCGGCGCTCTCAACCCAGTCTTCAGCGTCGGCCGTCAACTCGTTGAGGCCATCCGCACCCACCAGCGGGTCCGGCGGCGGGAGGCGTACCGGCAAGCCGTCGGGCTGCTCGAGCGCGTGGGAATTCCCGATCCCGAGCAACGGTTGCCGCAATTCCCCCATCAATTCAGCGGCGGCATGGCGCAGCGTGTCGTCATCGCCATGGCCCTGGCCAACCGACCCAAGCTCCTCATCGCCGACGAGCCGACCACGGCGCTGGACGTCACCATCCAGGCGCAGATCATCGACTTGCTGGCCGAGCTGAATCAAGAGTTCGGCATGGCCGTGCTGCACATCACGCACAACATGGCGCTGGTGGCCGAAAGCTGCGCCCGGACCATCGTGATGTACGGCGGAAAGATCGCCGAGAGCGGCGAAACCCAGGTCGTCTTCGACGATCCGAAGCATCCGTATACGCAGGCGCTGCTCGGCTCGGTGCCCGACCTCGATCAGCCCGACCAGGCCATCGATCCGCTCGAAGGGTTTCCGCCCGACATCACCCGCGAGTGGCCGGGCTGCGAGTTCGAGCCGCGTTGCAGCCAGCGCTTCGAGCGCTGCCCGGTCGAAAACCCACAGCTGCGCGAGGTATCCCCCGGACACGCCGTCCGCTGCCACCTCTATGAGGCGGCCTCATGAGCGACACCTCGGCCCCACTCCTGCAGTGTGACGACCTGGTCAAGGCATTCAGCCTGCCCCGCACCAAGATCATGGAGCGGCGGCGGTGGCTGCTGGCGGTTGGCGGGGTCGATCTCACCCTCGACGCGGAGGAAACACTGGGCCTGGTCGGCGAGTCGGGTTGCGGCAAGACCACGCTGGGCCGCCTGATCGTCGGCCTCGAGCAGCCCACCAGCGGCAGCGTCACCTTCAGTGCGCGCAAGGCGCCGTCAAACAATGGCGACGAACGCCTCGACCTGGCGCGGAACGCCCAGATGGTCTTTCAGGACCCGTTGGGATCGCTCAATCCGCGGAAGCGCATCCGGGATGCGATCGGCGAGCCGCTGAAAATCCATGCCATCGTTCCCGACGCCGAGATTGACGAGCGTGTCAACGACCTGCTCCAGGAAGTCGGCCTGCCGATCGAGTTCGGCGCGCGCTTCCCGATGCAGGTAAGCGGCGGCCAACAGCAACGTGTGGCCATCGCGCGCGCGCTTTCGGTGGAGAGCGAGTTGCTGGTCGCCGACGAGCCGTTGTCGTCCCTGGACGTTTCGGTGCAGGCGCAGATCCTGGACCTGCTGCGGCGCATCCGCGACCGGCGGCGCCTGAGCGTCATCTTCATTTCGCACGATCTCGCCGTCGTGCAACAGCTCTGCAACCGGGTGGCGGTGATGTACCTCGGCAAAATCGTCGAGGAAGGGGAAACACGCACGCTGTTTCAGCGCCCACGTCATCCCTATACCACCGCCCTGCTCTCGGCAGTGCCCCGTGTCAAATCAGCCGCCGGCGACCGCATCCGCCTGTCCGGGGAACCAGCCAGCGCCGCCAACATTCCACCCGGATGCCCGTTCCATACGCGCTGCTGGAAAGCCCAGGACATCTGCCGCACCGACGTGCCCAAGCTGGAGTCGCTGAACGGCGCCCGGGTCGCCTGCCACTTTCCCGAGTAACGCGCATGAGCCTGCTGCAAGACCGAGTCGCCATCGTCACCGGCGCCGGCGGCTTGCATGGCATCGGGCGCGCCATCGCGCTGGCGTATGGGCAGCACGGCTGCCGCGTGGCCGTCGCCGGCGGCAGCGCCGTCGAGCAGGTCGCGGATGAAATCCAAGCGGACGGCGGAACCGCGGTCGCCATCGACTGCGACGTGTCGATCCCCGGCGACGTCGAGCGCCTGGTGCAGCGCACCGAGATCGAGCTTGGCCCCATCGACATCCTGTGCAACAACGCCGGCATCCTCCGCCGCGGCCATCTGCACGAGATCACGCTGGACGACTGGAATCGCACGCTTGCGGTCAACCTGACCGGGCTGTTTCTCTGCACGCAGGTCGTGGCCGCGCGTATGACCGCCCGCGGCGCCGGGGGACGCATCGTCAACATTTCCTCGCTGTGCGGTCACCAGGGATGCCCCGGGCAGGTGAGCTACGCCGCCTCCAAGGCCGGGGTGGAGGGATTCACCAAGTCGATTGCCGAGGACCTGGGAAAGCACGGCATCACGGCCAACTGCATCGCGCCGGGTGCGGTCTACACCAACATGACGGGATCGGCGGCCCCTGCCGGCGCAACGCCCGTGCGCTGGAACGGAGCGCCGCTTCCCGACTTTGGGCTGCCGCCCGACGTGGCCGGCGCGGCGGTGTTCCTGGCCAGCGACCTCGCCAGTTGGATCACCGCCGCCACCCTGATCGTCGACGGCGGGCGGTTGGTGCAATGACGCGCGCGGGCTCGCCGAGGCCGCTCACGCACTAGACCGACGGAGCTCACCATGGCAGCCGTCAAGATCGTCGTCATCGGGGCCAGCCGCGTCTTCGCTCCGACCATCGTGGCCGACCTCTGGCACGCCCGCGAGGACCTGGCCGGCAGCACCGTCGCCCTCTGCGACGTCGATGCGGACACGCTCGGCGTCACCACGCGCGTCGTCGAGCGCATGGTGGCCGAGCGGGACATGCCCTATCGGATCGAGTCGTCCACCGACCGCCGCGACCTGCTGGACGGCGCCGACTACGTCATCGTCGCGATCGCCCTGGATCACCGGCGCCTGTGGACCATCGACCTCGACATCGCCGAGAAATACGGCATGGTCCTGACCACCGGCGACACCGTTGGTCCGGGCGGTTGGTCGCGGGCCTTGCGCACCGTGCCGGTGTTCCAGGCCATCGCGCAGGACATGGACGACCTGTGCCCCGGCGCCTGGCTCTTCAACTACACCAATCCCATGTGCGCCATCTGCCGCACCCTGGCCAAGTGCACCGACCTCAAGGTGGTCGGGCTGTGCCACGGCATCGAGGGCACCACGCGGCGCCTGGCGAAGTTCTTGGACTTTCCGGAAGACGACCTGTCCGTCCGCGCCGCCGGCATCAACCACCTGCAGTGGATTCTCGACCTGCGCCGCAACGGCACGGACCTCTACCCGGCGCTCAAGGCCGCCCAGCGCCCGCCGGCGAGCGAGCGGCTGGACGTGAGCTGGGACCTGATGGAGCTCTACGGCTTCTTCCCGTCCCCGGGCGATCGCCACGTGAGCGAGTTCTTCCCGTGGTACTGCCGCCCAGGCGACGACGGCAAGCTGCCGCGCGGGCTGTTCCGATTCGACATGGATGAGTACTTCGATCGCGGGACTGAAGTCCAGCGGCAATTCACGGAGATTGCCGGGGGCTCAGACCCGCTGCCCGACTCGCTCTTCAAGCCCACGAGCGAAAAGGCCGTAAAGCTGATCGCGGCGCTGGCGGCCGGCCGCGGCGGCAGCTATCACGTGAACATCCCCAACGAGGACTCGGTCAGCAATCTCGCGCCCTGGGCCAACGTCGAGGTTCCGGCCTGGTTCGACGCGAGCGGCATGACCCGCGAGCCGGTGGGCGCGGTCCCCGAACCCGTCGCCGGGACGCTGCGACCGTGGATCGACCAGCTGGAGCTCCTCACCGACGCAATCATCCAGCGCGACCGCGAGCTCGCCCTGCTCGCCCTCCTCGCCGACCGCACCATCGTGGACGTCGACGCCGGCCTCGCCATGGGCCGCGAGCTGCTGGATGCGCACGCCGACTACCTGGGCGAATATCACTAGGCTGCCTGGAAAGGAGGCCGTCGCCTCTCCGTCATTCCGGCGGAAGCCGGAATCCAGTCCGGCCAAAACTGGGGGCGCTAAACACTTCGGGTAGGGGCGGGTCTCAGACCCGCCCGTTTCTGCCCTCAGCAGACGTTACGAAAAGGAAAACGCCCAATGCCATTCGTCGACCCGGCCACCGCCAACAACCTCACCCACGACGCCATCGACGCCATCAAACAGCGCAACGGCTCCGGCACCTGGCGCGAACGCATCAGCGCCACCGCCGAGCACCGCAGCGTGCTGCTGCACTGGCCGCCGGGAACCGCCCAGGACGCGCACTATCACCCCGACTGCGAGGAGGTCTTCGTCGTGCACGAGGGCTGCGCGGAGTTCACCTTCGACGACAAGCAACCGGTGGTGGCCGAGCCGGGCGCCGTGCTCTATGCGCCCCGCGGCTCCCGGCACTCCCTGCGCGTAGTAGGCGACGAACCCCTGCTGATGATGTGCTTCCTCGCGCCCAACCTCCCCGACGACGAGGTCCCAGCCTGACGCGAGCGGTCGCCTCCAGCTAGCCGTCCGGTCTCAGCGGGCGAGCACGAGCCGCGGGTCGAGGTGGGCGTCCGGGCGGAGCTCGGATAGGCGAATCAGGCCGCGGTGCCACGGGTATCCGTGCGGCACGCGCTCGGCATTTATCGCGGGGCTCGTCCAGAAATACTGGACCACCGCGTCTTCCGGCGCCGTATAGGTCTTGATGTGGTTGCCGGCCAGGTCTTCGAGCACGCCCACGCGCTGCCCCTTGCGCACCTTCTGACCGATGCTCACCTCCGACTGCCAATACCCGCTCTCCAGCGACTCCATGCTCCAGCGTCGCGGTCCGAGGATCGCCTGCGGCGGAACCTCCACCGGCTCGCCGTCGATCATGTCGAAGCGCTTCAGGGCGTTCGCCAGGCACTGGTACTGCAACTCGATCTCCGCCGGATCCTGGACGCCGTTCTGGCCGATTTCCGTCCAAACGTTCGCCACGCCCTCGCGCAGCAGCGCGAACGGCAACCCCTGGTCCAGCTTTGAAAACTCGTCCTGGATCTCGGCCTGGCGCGGGTCCAGGTAGGGCACCGGCATGGAACCAGCCAGCCGCCAGGTGTCCCGCCGGAGACGCTCGTCCGTCGTCGGGTCGGCAAAGGCCACCCACGGGTCGAGCGCCTGCACGTACTCGCCCGCGTGCATGTCGACGTGAAAGTCGAGATCGCGCAGCATATTGAAGATGCAGTCGATCTGGAATTCGGAGTAGGTCCCCTCGGGTCGACCCGCGGGCTGGAAGTGCAGCTCGCGTTCGTCGACGGGGGATAGCTGCGTCGACCGGGCGAAGAACGCCCGCGTGCTCATGATCGGGATGATGCGGACCTCGCCGCGCAGCGTCGCCGGATCCAGCTCCTGCCAGAGGCGAATGGCGGCGCGCATACCCGCGAACTCGCCCGAGTGCATGCCGGAGGAGACGCCGAACTTCGGACCCGACCGCGCGCCGACGACCGTGCCGACGGGGAACTCCAACTCCTCGCCCGAATGGTGGACGTACCGCTCAATCCGTGTCGTCTTGGACCCGCCGCGCGAGCTCATGCCGCCTCCCACCCGCACCAGTCGAGAACGAAGGCAATCGCCGTCTTCGTCACCGGGGCCAGATCGTTCAAGTCGAAGAACTCATCCACCGAGTGCGCCCCGCCGCCGCCGCCCGGACCAAAGAGGCAGCCCGGCGTTGGGCGTCGCAGGCTGTGTTGGTGCAGGTCGCAGAAGCCGGTGATCGCCACCGGCCCGAGCGGCAGCCCCGTCGTCACCTGGTGCGCCTCGGCCAGATGGGCAACCACGGCGTTGTCGTCGCCCATGTCCAGCGGCTCCAAGGCCAGGCCCTGGAACGTGACCTGCGGCGGATGGTCACGCAGCCACGGGTCTTCCGCGGCCGCTGCTGCCACCGTCGCCTCGATCTCCGCCCGCGCGTCGGCCACGGTCTCGGGCGGCATGAAGCCCAGCGTCGCGTCCAGCACGCAGCGGGCGGCGACCGTGCCGACCCACTCACCGCCGGTGATGCCGTAGACGTTGAAGTGAATCGGATGCTCGGTGTCGGCCCAGCGCTGTGGAATGCTCTCGTTCTTCTTCGCCTCCAACTCGCGCAGCGCCCGGATTACCACCCAGGCCTTCTCGATCGCATTCACGCCGTGGGTGGCCGAGATGTACGGCACGGGCTTGCCGTGGATCGTGACGCGGAAGGCCACGTGGCCGGGATGGGCCACGATCGCGCGACCCAGGCCGGTGCCGTCCAGCATCAGCACGCCGTCGGCCTCGTAGCCCGCTGCGACCAGGGCCAGCGAGCCGTTGCCGGAGCACTCCTCATCGATCGTGGTCTCGAGGATCAGGTCGCCCTTCAGGCGCAAGCCCGCATCCTGCAGCGCCTGCACCACGAAGAGCATCTCGCAGCAGCCGGCCTTGTCGTCCTGGGCGCCGCGCGCGTAGAGGCGGTTGCCTTCGATCTCGCCGCCCCACGGGTCGCGGCTCCACAGCTCGACCGGCTCCGGCGAGGTGGTGTCCACGTGCGCATTCAGGATCAGCGACCGCCCGCCGCCGGTTCCTCGCCAGCGGCCCGCCACGTTGGGGCGATCCTCGTAGGACCAATCGGTCGGACTCCAGGTCGGATAGCGGGCCAGCGCGTCGGGATCGCACTCGATCATTTCCACGTCCAGCCCGAGGTCGCGCATGCGGCGCGCAATCCACTGCTGCGCCGCCAATTCCTCGCCGCGCGCGCTCGGGATGCGGACAAACCGTTGCAGGCTCGCGACATGCTCCTCATGGCGCCGGTCGAAGGCCTCCCAGGCCGCCGTCCGCGCGGCAGTGAGGTCAAGCGTCGCGGTCATTCCAGACTTGCCTCCGCCACCGTGACGGTGCGTCCAAACCACGGGTCGCCGTCGGCGCCACGGTCGCCGGTGACGGCCATGCTGGTCGTCACCGCCAGGACGCTGCCGGCGAGCGGCGAGACCACCTCCTGCACGGGCTCGCCGAAGTAGTCCCAGATTCGACCGAGCACTTCACCGGCGGCCACCTGAGCCCCCGGCGTGGTTGCCGGCACCCATAGCCCCTCGGAGTCGACCACATGGCTCCAGGTCTCCGGTCCGACGACACGCAGCGGCACCGCGCGGTCCGTCACGACTCCGTCAATCACGTCCAGGGCGTCCAGCACGCGCAGCAGGTCGTCCGAGAGAACCTGGGCGTGCCCGACGACATCGCTTACGCCGCCGCCGCCCGTAACGATGAGCGCCGCAAGGCCTCGAGACGCCATGCGACCGGCGGCGCCGAGTTCGATCGCCGTCGGATCATCCTGGTCCAGGGCAACGCGCATGTCGGCGCCGGAAGCCACCGCCATGGCCAGCGACTCGAATTGCGAAGCCGCTGGAGGAACGGCGACCCAGTGCGCGTGCAACTCGGTCAGCTCGCCTCCGCGGACATCGATGTGAACGTCGGCGTCCGCCAGGGATTCGATCACGGCCTCGGCGATGCGGTGGCTCGCCGACGGCTCCTCCGCCTTCTTGGCGCCCGAAAAAGCCGAGGTCACCGCGCGGCCGTCCAGCGGGCAGAACCGGGCGGCCCTCCCGTAGAACCCCGCCACATCCACAACCGGCACGATGCGCACGCGCCCCCTGGTCAGCAGCCCAGGCAGTCGCTTGGCCAACATGCGGCACGCCGAGATGCCCGGATAGGCCGTGCCCGCCAGACCGCCGACGATGTTGACCACCGGTCCCGGCGTCGCCGCTGAAAACTCGATCAACGGAATTTCGGCCGAGGGAAGGCCGGTCACGGCAATCGCCCGAATGTGTCGCTCGGCCGTCATACGTCAGCCACTCGGCGCCTATGCATGCGACCGGACGAGTTCGAGCGATGGGTAGCGCACGCGTTGTCCGGTCGGCAATGCCGGAGCATGAAGATCCCACCAGGATTGCGGCGCCGGAGTCTAGCACTCTGACAATAGGGGTCATGCTGCTCTGAGGACCGGAAACAACTCGAGCTGCCAAACAATCCCGGGCTGATTGCCGTCACTTCACACGAAGATAATTCGAGACTTATCAGCATGCTCGTCTCAACATTTCCCCTAATATTCGAGTCGAATCTGGCCGCATGCTATCATTCACGCGACGATTGCATAGACGCGCATCGGGTTCAACGCATGGTCACCCCAAGGCTCACGGGCAAGGCAGCCATCGTGACCGGCGCGGCGTCCGGCATCGGACGCGCCAGCGCCATCCGCTTCGCTCGCGAAGGCGCCAAGGTGGTGATCGCCGACATCAACGAGGCCGGGGGCGACGAGTCGGCCGACGCCATCCGGCAGGAAGGCGGCGAAGCGTCGTTCATCCATTGCGACGTATCCGACACCAAGGACGTGCAGGCGCTCGTCGATGAGACCCTCGCCACCCACGGCCGCATCGACATCCTGTTCGCCAACGCCGCCTACCTGGACGAGCTCTTCGGCGTCGCCGAGACGTCCGAAGACGTCTGGGACCGGCACATCGGCGTCACCCTCACCGGCGTCTATCTGTGCTGCAGATACGTCATTCCACACATGATCGAGGCCGGCGCCGGATCGATCCTCGCCACCTCATCGGTAGGCGGCTCGGTCGCCTTCGATCGGCAGGCGGCCTACTGCACCGCCAAGGCCGGCGTGGAGATGCTGATGAAAACCATCGCGCGCGACTATGGCCGCGCCGGCATACGTGCCAACGCCATCGCGCCCGGCGCCGTGTATACGCCGGTGATGGAGGACGTGAAGCGGCGCAATCCCGACGGGTGGGACCAGGTCCTGCGGGACATGAGCTTGCTCGAGCGCCTGTGGGCCGAGCCGAAGGACATCGCCGCCGCCGCCGCGTACCTCGTCAGCGACGAAGCGGCGTTCGTCACCGGCACCGTGCTCACCGTCGACGGCGGCTGGACGGCCCACTAGCCTCGAGTCCGCCCGGTCGAGCATTACGCCCGCTCGAGATACACCTGAATGACCCGTCCATCGCTGCGAATCATGACGTCGCCGGCCAGGTCGGTGCGAAAGACCGCCGCGCCACGCTCGCGGAGGCGGCGCAGGGCGCTATCCCGCGGGTGATCGAAGGCGTTGTACCGACCGGCTGAAACCACCGCGATCTGAGGCTCGACGGCGTCCAGCAACGCGGCGGTGGACGAGCTGTTGGAGCCGTGGTGCGGCACCTTGAGCACGTCGGCGGGCGTCAGGACCCCGGACGCCGCCAGTTCACCTTCGGCCGATGCCTCGATGTCGCCCGTCAATAGCATCGCCGACGCCCGATAGGCCAGGTGCAGCACGACCGACCGTTCGTTGTCGTCATCCGGTCCCGGCTCCGGCGGATTCAACACCGAGACTTCCACCGTCGGATGCCATGCCAGCGTGTCGCCACGCTTGACCTCTCGAACCGCCACGCCGGCATCGAGGGCCAGGTCGATCACCTCGCGCATGACCGGATGGCTCGGGTCGTGATCGGCGTGCACCACGGTCCCGACGGCGAACTCGCGCATCACCGTCGGCGCGCCGCCAATGTGGTCCCCGTCGGCGTGCGTCAGCACCAGGAAGTCGAGGCGCTCCACGCCCAGCCGGCGCAGCTGCGGCACGATCGTTGCGCCGGCGGTGTGCGCATCGGGTCCCGCATCCACCAGCATGGTCGCGTCGTCAAGCCGCGTCAGCAGGGCGTCGCCCTGGCCGACGTCCAGCGCGCGCAACTCCAACTCGCCTGCCGCGAGCGGCGGCGGCGCACTCGAATCCGGTCGCGCACGGATCACGCTGGCAACCACGATGAGCAGCGCCGCCAGCAAGAGGAGCGCCGCGAGGCGAGGTCTCACGGCCGGACCGACGGGCGGCAATCCCGCCTGCCGCAGGCGCCCGCCGGCGGACACGGCCCCGCGCCTCACCGCGCGGGCGAGCCCGCGGCACCGTGCGGTCAGCCGCACGTGGTGGGTCCGCGGCCGTTGGATTCGCCCGCTACGCGACCAAGCGTCGCCTGGCTGGGAGGCGCAATGCGTCGTGAGCCGTCACGCCAAACTTGTCGTCGCAGACCCCGGCCGGTGATGGTCAGAGCGGACGCACGTGCCCATCGCCGCGCACGACCCACTTGTACGTGGTCAGCTCGCGCAAGCCCATCGGCCCGCGGGCGTGCAGCTTCTGGGTGCTGATGCCCACCTCGGCGCCAAGTCCGAACTCCCCGCCGTCCGTGAATTGGGTGGACGCGTTCACATACACCGCCGCCGCGTCGACCTCGTCGAGGAAGCGCTCCGCATTGGTGAGCGATCGGGTCACGATCGCCTCCGAGTGGCCCGAGCCATGCGTTTGAATGTGGCTCAGCGCCTCGTCGATGCCGTCCACGACGACCACCGACATGCGCAGGTCTTGCCATTCGGTGTCCAGGTCATCGCCCGCCAGGTTCACAACCCGGGCAAGGCCGCCCAGCAGCGGCAGCGCCTCGGCGTCAGCGTGCATCTCGACGTTCTTGTCCGCCAGGGCCTGCCCCACGGTCGGCAAGAACTCGGACGCCACCGATCGATCGACCAGCAGGGTGTCGAGGGCGTTGCAGATCGACGGCCGCCGGGTCTTGGCGTTGACCACGATCCGCTCGGCCGCCGCCAGATCGGCGCCCGCGTCCACATAGGTGTGGCACACGCCCCAGCCGGTTTCGATCACCGGCACCGAAGCCGTCTCGGTCACGAATTCGATCAGCCCTTGTCCGCCGCGAGGCACCACGACATCCACGCCATGGCGCGCCTGCAACAGCTCACGCACCAGGTCCCGGTCGGGATTGGTGATGGCCTGGATCGCATCCGCCGGCACGCCGGCCGCCTGCAACGCCTCGCGCGCCAACCGGACCAGCGCGCCGGTGCTGTGCTGAGACTCGCTGCCGCCGCGCAAGATCACCGCATTGCCGGCCTTGAGGCCTAGGGCCGAGATATCGATGGCCACGTTCGGACGCGACTCGAAGACGGCCCCGATCACACCCAGCGGTACGCGACGTCGGGCCACCTCCAGGCCGTTGGGCAACCGGCGCGCGTCGACCGACTCGCCCACCGGGTCGGGGAGGCCGATGACGATTCCCAGCGCGTCGGCGATCCCGTCGATCCGCGACGGCGTGAGCGTGAGGCGGTCGATGAACGCGTCGCCACGACCGGCGGCGCGCGCCCGCGCGACGTCCTCGGCGTTGGCCGCCAGCACGTCGGTCTGCTCGGCTCGGAGCGCCGCCGCCATCGCCTCGAGCGCCTGGTTCTTGGCGTCGGCGTCCAGCTTGGCGAGCTCCCGCGCGGCGCGTCGCGCCGACGCGACCAGATCGGGAACGCTCGGCCGAACGGCGGTCGGCGCGTCAATGGCGGCGTTGATGACGACCTCCTCGGTCAGGCCTGGGCACTGTCGAGCAATACCAGGTTATTGCGATGCACGGCTTCCGCTCCATGGTCGTAGTCCAGGATAGACGCGATCAAGTGTGACGGCCGACCCAGGATCCGCACCAAGTCGTGCGAGGCATAGTTTACGAGTCCGCGCGCGAAGACTCGGTCGTCCGGGCCGGCCACCGCCACCACGTCACCCCGGATGAAATCGCCATCCACGGCGCAAATGCCTGCAGGAAGCAGGCTCCGCCCGGCATCGGTGAGCGCGTGCTTGGCGCCCCCGTCGACGCGCAAGGTGCCGCGCTCGGTGGCCGCGGAGCTGAGCCAACGAGCTCGGCTGGTGCGGGTCACTTCGCGCGGTGCAAATCGGGTGCCGATGCGTTCGCCGGCAGCGATGCGCGGGAGGACGTCGGGCTCGTTGCCTCCGGCGACGACGACCTCGATGCCGTCGAAGCTGGCGCTGCGCGCCGCCTCGACCTTCGACCGGACGCCTCCCGACCCGCCGGCGCCGGCCGCTCCCGCCGCGCTGGCCAGCAGCTCGTCCGTCATCACATGTCCGTCTCGAATTAGCTCGGCATCCGGATGGCGACGCGGATCGCCCGTATAGAGACCGTCGGTCGCCGTGAGCAGGATCAGCAAATCGGCATCGACCAGTTGCGCGATCAGGGCCGACAGCGGGTCGTTGTCGCCAAACCGCAATTCCTCCGTCGCAACCACGTCGTTCTCGTTGGCGATCGGCAACACGCCTTGGTCCAGCAGTCCGGTAAGGGCGTTTCGCGCATTGAGAAACCCATCGCGCGTGGTCAGGTCGGCGCGGGACATCAACGTCTGCGCCACGGTGATGTCGTGCGCTGCGAACACGGTGCCGTAGCGGGCGATGAGCGGCGCCTGCCCCACGGCGGCCAAGACCTGGCGCGTGGTGAGCTGATTGCCCTGCAGGTGGAGCCTGGCGCGTCCTGCCGCCACGGCCCCTGAGGACACGAGGACCACCTCCGCGCCGCCCCGGATGAGCGAGGAAATCTGCGCCGCGATCTGCTCGATATAGGCCTCGTTGAGGCCGGCAGGCGTCGTGAGCAGCTGTGTGCCGCATTTGACGACGATGCGCTTTCGACCAGACATGGTGACCGAGGCTCCAGATCCGCCGTGCCGCTCGGGTGCGTGATTGTAGGGACTCGCCGATATAATGGCGCTCCCCCGCGCCGCGCGCCTTGTGGCGCGCCCAGCCCGAAGGAACTCACGGCCATGGATCGGGACAACAGCGACACGATCCGGAACGTGGTGTTCGTGGCGCACAGCGGCGCCGGCAAGACCTCGCTCACCGAGGCCATGGCCTATGTGACCGGGCAAACCTCGCGACTCGGTCGCGTGGAAGACGGCAACACCATCTCCGACTTCGACCCGGACGAGGTGGAACGGGGCATGTCCATCAACCTCTCGGTCGTGCCGTGTCCCTGGCGCGGCGCCACCGTCAACGTCATCGACACGCCGGGATATCCCGACTTCATCGGCGACGTGGTCTCGGGACTGCGGGCGGCGGATGCGGCGATCGTGGTGATCGACGCCACGGCCGGCATCCAGGTGGGCACCGAAATCGTGTGGCGGCTCGTCGATCGTCGCGACCGCCCGCGGCTCGTGGTCGTGAATCGCATGGACCGCGAAAACGTGAGCTGGGAAAACGTCGTCCAGGAGCTGCGCGACAAGTTTGGCGCGGCCATCGCCCCCATCCAGATCCCGCTGGGCGACGCACCGGCGTTCGACGGCGTGGTCGATCTGCTGGACGGTACGGCCCGCGCGTTCACCGACGACGGCAGCGAGCCGATTCCGGTGCCCAACGCCCTGGCCGAGACGGTCGAGATCGCGCGCGAGCAGCTCACCGACGCGGTGGCCGCCACGGACGACGACTTGCTTGAGAAATACCTGGAGGGCGAGGAGCTCGAGCGCAGCGACCTGGAGCGGGCGCTGCGGGAAGGCGTGCGCGCAGGTGAGGTCTACCCCGTCGTGTTTACCGCCGCCACGGCGACCCACGGCGCGCGCGAATTGCTCGACGCCATCACCGCCGTGTTGCCGGCGCCGTCCGATCTGCCCGTCGCGCCCGGCGCAAACGGCGCGACCATTGACTTCGCAAGCGACGGGCCGGTCGTCGCCCAGGTGTTCAAGACTCTGGCCGACCCGTTCGTGGGCAAGGTGTCCCTGCTGCGCCTCTACACCGGGACGATCCCGGGGGACGTCGAGTTGCGCAACCAGACCAGCGGCCGAAACGAGCGCCTCTCGGGCTTCCAATACCCGGTGGGCAAGGGCGGCGAGCAGGCAGGAGTCGTCGTGGCCGGCGACATCGCGTTCGTCACCAAGCTGGACAACGTCGCCACAGGCGACACGCTGGTGTCGGACGGCTCCGCGCACCAGATGGCCGCGCTGGACATGCCCACGCCGCTGTTCGAGGCCGCCATCACGCCGGCGACCCAGGCGGACCTGGACAAGATGGGGCAGGTCCTCGCGCGGATCGCCGAGGAGGACCCGTCGCTGCAGGTGCGGCGCGACGACCAGACCGGCGAAACGATCCTGGCCGGCCTGGGCGAGTCGCACGTGCACATCAGCCTCGAGCGCATCCGGCGAAAGTTCGGCGTGAACCTGCTGTCCGACGTGCCGCGGGTGCCCTATCTCGAAACCATTCGCAAGACCGTGAACGCGCACGGGCGGCACAAGCGGCAGTCCGGCGGTCGCGGGCAGTTCGGGGACGTGCACATCGAGTTCTCCCCGCGGGAGCGAGGCGCGGGCTTCGAGTTCGAGGACCGCATCAAGGGCGGCGCGATTCCCAGGCAGTACCTGCCCGCCGTGGAAAAGGGGCTCGTCGAGTGCTTTGTCAGTGGCTCGCTGGCGGGATTCCCCGTGGTGGACATTAAGGCGGCGGCCTTCGACGGCCAGTATCACGACGTCGACTCGTCCGACGAGTCCTTCCGCAACGCCGCCCGGCTGGCGGTGGAGGACGGCTACCACCAGGCCAGCCCCGTGATCCTGGAGCCGATCGTCAAGCTCGCCATCGAAATCCCGGACCTCAACACGGGTGACGTGATCGGCGACATCAGCGCGCGGCGCGGGCACGTGCTGGGCATGAATCCCGCCGACTACGACGGCGCCACGATCGTCGAGGTCGAGGTGCCCAAGGCGGAGGTGCAGCGCTACGCCACCGACCTGCGCTCGATCACGCAAGGACGGGGGCAGTTCACCAGCGAGTTCGTCCGCTACCAGGAAGTGCCGCCGCACGTGCAGGACCGCCTCGTCGCCGAGGCGGCCGCCGCGGACGGCTAGCGCGCCGGATGGACGACGCCGGCCGGGAGTTCCTGCAGCGGCTGATCGACGCGCCAAGCCCTTCCGGCTACGAGCAGGCCGTGCGCAAGGTCTGGCACGACGCGGTCGCCGAGTTCGCCGACCAGGTGCGCGGCGACGTGCACGGCAACGTCATCGCGACGCGCAACCCCGGCGGCGGCCCCAGGCTGATGTTCGCCGGGCACTGCGACGAGCTTGGCCTGCAAGTCAACTACATTTCGGATAAGGGATATCTGTACTTCAACACCATCGGCGGGCACGACCCGAGCCTGATCTCGGGGCGTCGCGTGATCGTCCACGCGCAGGACGGCCCGGTGCGCGGGGTGACCGGGCGACGGGCCGTGCACCTGACGCCTCGCGACGAGCGCGGCAAGGTCCAAAAGGTCGAGGACATCTGGATCGACATCGGCGTGAGCGACAAAGCCGAGGCGGAGTCGCTGGTGCGCGTGGGCGACGCGGTGACCTACGAGCTCGGCATGCAGCCGCTGCGCAACGGGCTGGGCGTGGCGCGGGCGTTCGACAACAAGATCGGCGCCTGGGTGGTGGCCGAGGCGCTGCGGCGCATCGACGCCGACAAGTGCTCCGCGGAGGTGGTATCCGTGGCCACGGTGCAGGAGGAGATTGGCCTGCGCGGCGCTATGACGAGCGCGTTTGGCATCGACCCGTTGGTCGGCGTGGCGGTTGACGTGACCCACGCCACCGACCATCCCAACGTCAACAAGGTCACTGCCGGCGACATCAGCCTGGACGGCGGTCCGGTCGTCACCCGCGGCGCAAACGTGAACCCGGTCGTCGAGCGGCTGCTGATGGAAAGCGCCGAGGCGCTCGGGATGGAAATCCAGGTAGAAGCCGAGCCCCGCGGCACCGGCACCGACGCCAACGCCATGCAGCTCTCACGCGCGGGCGTGGCGACGGGTCTCGTGAGCGTGCCCCTGCGCTACATGCACACGCCGTCGGAAGTCATCTCGCTCGACGTGGCCAACCAGGTGGCCGACCTGCTGGCCGCATTCGCCGAGCGCCTGACGCCGGAGATCGACTTTACTCCGTAGGGCGGCTCGGTCACCGTTCCACCGGTCGTTTCTCGCGCCTTACCACCGATCAACCCGCCCGAACCGGCCACCGTGTCACTCCGAGCGCAGCGAGGAGTCTAAGGGGCGGTGAGCAAGCACAACGTCCTCAGATTCCTCACTGCGTTCGGAATGACGAACTCGGCGCCAGGGCGTATGTCACCGCATCCGCAGCCCAGCACGACAGGCGGCTCGGTTTCGCCGGATTGGTCACACTGGAGCCGAAACGGCTGAGGCTATGCTCGGACCGTGGAGCCCCCAGGGTTTACCCGCTAATGCGCGACGCCGATGTTCGTGACGGCTGGCAATCCCTGATGCGACCGCGCCGCATCGTGCCAACAATCCTGCTGACGGTCGGAATCGCGGTCATGCTGATGGCTGTCGCGGCCTGCGGCGAGGACGAGCCGCCGCCGGCGCCGGCCACCCCGACTGTCGAGGCCGCGGCGGCTTCGCCGACGCCGGAACCGCCCACGCCCACGTCCCCTCCCACCCCGACGATCGCGCCCACGGAAACTCCAACCCCAACGCCGACTCCAAGCCCAAGCCCCACGGCCACGCCTTCGCCAACCCCTACCCCTGAGCCGACGGCTGACGCCCTCGACGCGTCCGACTTCGACCGCGAGCGCCTGTACCTGGCCATCGCAAGCAACCCGCCGGAGTCCATCCGCATCAACACCAAAGCCGGCCTGCTGCCGATGGTCGAGGGCGACATCGCCGTGACGCTCGAGCTCGTCCCGGCGGACGATGCGGTGCGAATGCTGGCGGTGCTCGGCGCGGGCGACCAACAGCTGAGCCTCGAGCTGATCGTGATCGGCGACACCCAATATTTCCGCACGGTGGATCTGGATGGAACCGAAAGCCCGTGGCTGGCTTCGGGGATTGGCGCCGGCGAACCGGCGCTGATCGACGCGCTGGGCACCGGTGACCTGCTGGACGACATGATCCCCGACGACGACCAGGCGCCCATCGAAGCGATCGGCGTGGAGGCCTGCGGCGACGGACGGCTGTGCTTCGTGCTCACGAGCCCGGAGGACCCCTCGGTGCAGTTGCTGGTCGATTCCGAGACCTATCTGCCGGTGGCCTTTCGCGGCGCGGCTCTCCTGGGCGAGGACTTCGACACCGACGTTGAGGTGCGGATGGAGTGGAACGCCAACGTCTCGATCAGCGCGCCGGAAGACGCGCAGCAGGTGTCCCCCGACGAGTTCGGCCTGGCCTTGATCGGCTTCTTCTTCGGCTCGGCGGGCATTGCACAGGGACCGACCCTGCCGCCCGGATCCGGGGAGCAGCCGCAAGTCGCCCTTGAAGAGGTGGTCATTAGCGAGCGCGCCGCCTTGTGGCTGGAGCTCGGCGCGTCGCCCTATGGAGAGGCGCTCGACGAGATCGGCGACCAGTTCCACGGCGATCCCGGCATCGCCCAAGTTCGCTATGACCCCACGGTGGACATCTGGAACTGGGGCGCGGGACGCATCGAGCTGGCGGAGGCCACGGCGGCTGAGCTGTTCGGGCCCGACGGCGCGTTTCCCTGCGGCTCGCTGGACCCGGTGGTCGCCTGCGGCGCGGACGGCGTCGGTCCGGGGACCTACCTGCTGATCTGGAGCGAGGTGCTCGACCCGGTCCCGCTAGACGACGCCGCGTTCGTACGCACATTCTGGGCGCTGTTTCAGGACGGCGATCCGGCAAACGATTGGGAGGCGCTGCCGCAGTTCGCCAACGACGTGCTGGACGGCAGCGACACGCACTACTGGATAGCGGCAGTACCCGGCGGCTGGGAGCTGCGCCGCACCATCGGCGCGCAGCTGGAGCCCATGCCGACCGATGGCGCGGCCATGATCCTGGCGAATGTCGTGGTCTTCTGGGTGCCCGTGTCGGAGCTTGGCAATCTCGATGCGCTGAGCCTCGGCGTAGCCAGCTTCAGCGGTCCCGTCGATGATCCCTACGGCGTAAACGGAACCCTCGACCGGTCTCCGGAGCCACAGCAGCCGCTAGTGCAGCTGGACGACGTGGGGTTCTAGAGAATCACTTCCCGCGACCGGTCCCACGCTGCATGCAGGGTGTGGCGCGGCATTCGAGACTCGCCAGACTGCGGCTATGCTCACCTTGTGCATATCGCGTCGCAGGTCGGCTTCATGCGCTTCACGAAGAGTTCCTCCTCAGTGACTGCTACGGCAGTGCCGGGCAGGGCTGAGGGCGTCCGTCGCACGGCCGGCGCCGTCATCCTGGCCGTTGGAACCGTGGTCATACTCGTCGCGGCGGCCTGTGGCGAGGACGCACCTCCACCGGAGGCGCTCACGCCGGCGCCCACGGTGGAGGCAGCGCTTTCGCCGACGCCGCGGCCGGACACGCCCGCGGCAGCCACTCCCACGCCAACTCCCGCCGCAACTCCAACGACACCCCCAACGCCAACACCGCAGCCCACCGCCACGCCCGCGCCGCGGGCGACGCCAACGGCGCCCACCGGCGCCTCGCTCGGCCGCGCCCAAGCCGTGGGCTTCGATGCCGGACGGTTCGAGGACGCCCTCCAGAACGTCGCCGGGAACGCCACCCGGGTATCGATTGATTTGGGCCCACCGATCTTCAAACCCGGGGAGTTCACGATGATGGTCGAGACCGGGCCGGCGGGCGACACGGTGCGCACCCTGATGACCAGCGCGTCGTCAGGCCGCCCGCTGAGCATCGAGATGCTTCAAGTTGAAAACACGCTATTCGCCCGTGGACACGACACCGACGGCAACTGGACGCCGTGGGTGGGGTCGATCGTCGCCGAGGACCTCGCCTTGCCGCTCGGCGCCATGGGGACCGCGATTGAAGATCTCGAGGCTCTCGACGTCTCGGGCGACGATCCCGGCTACAGCGTCATCGGCACGTTCGGGTGCCCGGATGGCCGAACGTGCTTTCTTCTCCAACTTCCCGACTTTGGCGAAGGGCAATTCGTGGAGTTGCTGGTTGATTCGGAGACGTATCTGCCGGTGGTAATGCGCCTGCGGCTCGAGGGGTTCCCCGGTGTCTACGACATGCTCATCGACTGGAACGCCGACATCGACATCAGGGCGCCGCAGGACGCGCAGATGCTCACGTCTGAGGAGTTCACGGCGGCGGTGTCGATGCTAATCGCCGAACAGTCCGGAGCCGTCGTGGACTCGAACCTGCCCGACCCGGCAGCCGCGGGCGGCCCGGAGGCGGGCATCGTGGAGTTGATTCGGCTCCTTCCCAAGCTCGGCGCGCTGCCGGACGCGGAAGCGCGAGACGGCAGCGGCGACTTGTTCCACCCCGATCTCGACAGCGCGAACGTGCGCAGCGATTCGACGATTGATATCGACACCTGGGGCGCCGGAGTGGTCGACCTGAGCGACGCAGGCGCGCGCGAGCTGTTCGGACCGGGCGGCGCGCTGTCCTGCGGCCCGGCGAATCCCGCCGTGGTCTGCGGCGCCACCGAAGTCGCTCCGGGGCAGTATCTCGTGGTCTGGATGGCGCTCGTCGACGAGTTTCGCCTCGACGACGACAGTCTCTTCCGCACCTTCTGGGCCGTGTTCGACGACGGCGATCCGACGAACGACCCTCCGCAGCTGCCTATGATCTCCCGCGAGGTGCTGGAGAGCGCCGACCAGAACTACCGGATCGAGGCAACGCGTAGCGGCTGGCGGCTTGTACGCACCTTCGGGCCGGAGTTTGAACGCACGCCGACCGGCGGCGCGGCCATTGTCGTCGAGGACGTCGTGCTCTTTTGGGTGCCCGTGTCGGAGCTCGGCGATCTGGAGGCGCTGAGCCTGGGCGTGGCCAGCTCGAGCGGCTCACGCTCGACTCCGTTCGGCCCGAATGGGGCCTTCGACCGGTCGCCGGACCCCGGGCAGCCGCTGACGCCGCTCGAGGAGGTGCTGCCGCCAGATTCCGTGAAGCGCTAACCCTGATCGGCGCCGTAGAGCGTCGTCGCGGGGTGGAATGACGACCACCCGAGCCAGTAGGCCAGGTGGCCCGGAAGGCGCGCGAGCTGCGTGCCGTCCGGGTGGACGAGCGCTTCTTCGGTGAGATTCCAGGTGGCTCCCTGGTCGTCAACGACCGTGCGCGGTTCGGTGCCCGGCGCGAATTCCCGCTCGCCGCGCTCGAAGGCGCGCACCGCCGCGCCGGCGCTCCAGGACACGTTGCCCCGGCGACGGTCCATGCCCTCGATGGTCAGCTCTTCACCGAGCGCCACGAGCACCACCGGTTGGTCGTCGACCGTGTCGTTGAGCACCCGCGCGTCGACCACGTCGGTCACGGCATAGGCGCGGGCGGCGTCCCCCAGCACGAGCGCAAACACGCGGTCCTTGGGAGCAAGGCCCTCCGCCGTCGGCGCCGGGAACATCACGTCGGGGCTGGCGAAGTAGCCGCCGTAGGCCGCGCCGGGCGAATAGTCGCGCCGGTGTCCGGTATTGATGCTGAGCACCGCGGTGGTCGGATTGGCCGTGCGCCAGGCTTCCCACGTCGTGGTGACGATGGGGATGACATCGAGCCGGCCCGGATCGGCCGCCAGCGGCCCAAGCACCGGCTCGCCCGTCAGCTGATTCCAGAGCGTGAACGTGCCGCGGTCGTACATCAGCTTGTTGCTGCGCATCAGGAAACCGGAGGTGCCGATGCTGAGCACGTCGCCGCGGTAGCGCCGGCTGAACAGCACCCCCGCGCCGCAGAGGGTGCAGTAGGCCAGCGCCACGGGCTCGCCGCCCACCACGTCGTTGGCCATCTCGTGCCAGTCCAGGATGCGGAGCGGATAGGCGCGATAGTCGCCATTGATCGCGACGCCGAAGACCACGTCGTCGGGCTCGAGGTAGGCCGCGCTCTGCGCCGCGACCATGGGCGCAGACTCCAGCGGCGGGATGCCGTCCAGGCGCACGCCGCCCCAGACGATCTCCTCGAAGCGGATGCTGCGGGGCGCGCGCTCGTCGAAGAACCTGGCGAACTGCGGGTCGATGCGGCTGTAGATCCGGCCCTTCCACGGGCCGAATCCCGGCACGGCGGTCAGGTCGGTCCGGGCGTACCACTCGGCCCACTCCGCCCACGATTCGTGCTGTTCACCGGTGAGTTGGAACAGACCCTGCCGAGCCTTGTCCCACGCGTCGGGATGAAACGCCCCAAGCTGCGCCGCCCGCAACACCTCGATGAGCACCGAAATCAGCCGCTCGTCGCCTGTCGTGCCCATGTAGGCCACCAGCTCCACCTGCGCCTCGGGATAGGTCGGGTCGAGCAGCAGGCCGTCGAGCAGCGACTGCGCCTGCTCGTCCGAAAGCCGGCGGTCGTCCGGCACGGGGGTGCCGGCAAGGGCCGGTCGCGGCGTGGCCTCGGCGGTTGCTGTTGGCGTGGGCGCGGAGGTTGGAGTCGGCGCGGGCGTGGCGGTGGGGCTGGGTGTTGGAGATGGGGGCGCGGTGACGATCACCTTGGCAGCAGCGGGGGGCCGGGTCGCTGAGGCCGTGGACGGAGTGTCGTCGCAAGCCGCCAGCGCAGCCGCCGCGCCCGCCGTGGCCAGCAGCCCAAGCGCACGGCGGCGAGACACCACCACGCGTCGTCCGGCACGTTGCGTGGGCGCCCTGCCCTCACCGGCGAAACTCATCACCCGCACTCTCCCTGACGCCCTCCCATCGACAGACCCCTGTAAAGTTCGGTAGGGGCGAGTCTCAGACCCGCCCGGTGCCAAGCGTCCGGCACGCCTCCAGCTTCGACCGGTCTGGATTCCGGCCTCCGCCGGAATGACGAAGGGTTGCGCACCGGTCTCATCACGCGAGAGGGGACCGGAATCTCGCAAGCGTCGAACGGTGTCTCATCCTGATCCCAATGACCGACTCCCCCGTGAGCGGCCATGCGCGCCCTTGAGCTATCATCGCCGCTACTGTCAGCGGCCCCAAGGTCAGGCCGCCGTATTTCACACGCGCGATTGACATCCATTGCCAAGATTCCGGTGGGGCCCTTCATCAAGCCATACGTATTCGGCCGCGATGCCGTTTGGCCTATCGTGGCAAAGCCACCATTCGGGCTCATGACGCCGACCATCTTGCCGAGCGGCTGACGTGACTGTCGACGCCAAGGACCTTCCCTCGCCCGAGGATTTGCACTTCGGGCACTTCGCGGCGGTGCCCGAGTATCGCCAAGTCAACCGAGAGCTCGTGCAAGAGCTGTTTCGCCACATGCCGAATCCCTTCGTCCACGTCGATCTGGCCACGGGCACGGGGCTCGTGCCGCAGCTCCTGATCGAGGAGGCCGAGAAACGGGGATTCCGGGGCACGATCATCGGCATCGACCGCAGTCCCAAGGCCCTGGAGATCGCCGAGGCCACCACGCCGCGACCGTCGAACATCGACCTGCGCTTCGTGGAAGCCGACGCACGGTATCTGGAGCGGCTGCAAGGCGACGAGCTTCCCGCCGACGGCGCCGACAGCCTGAGCATTCACGACGCCATCCACGAGATCACCGACCAGGAGGGCCAACGCCAGGTCTACAACGGCATGGCCGCCATCGCGCGCGAGGGCGCCCTGCTGTCGTCGAACAGCACTTTCACCACCGTTTCGATGGCGGTGGCGAACTCGCTGCGGGGACACGGCGAGTGGAAGCTGCACTTCATGCGGCTCACCGGCGCCCGCCGCAACGACAAGGGCGGCTCGCTGCCCTACCGCCGGCCCGAGGACTACCGCAAGATGATCGAGGAGGCGGGATTCAAGGTCGTCCACGAGCTCGAGCGAGCGATCCACCTCACGCGCGAAGCCCTCAAGGCCATCGCCCGCTATCCGGCCTTCGTGGAAGGCGTCGCGGGCGACCTGGACTTCCCCCGCAAGTTCAGCCTGGCGGAGCAGAGCCACTACCTGAGCCTCGCCGTCGACAAGGTGCGCTACGACGGCCTGCCGCGCATCTGGCACGAAATCATCGGGCGGAGGCTGACCAAGCCTTAGGCCCGCCCACTCGG
The DNA here is from genome assembly GCA_965243625.1 of Chloroflexota bacterium. Classification (GTDB taxonomy): domain Bacteria; phylum Chloroflexota; class UBA11872; order UBA11872; family UBA11872; genus JAJECS01. The sequence continues at coordinate 3,090,158 of CBDEVI010000002.1, read as the reverse complement.
CGGGAGCAAGAACGACGGAGTGTCGCCAGAAGTGTCACTCGAACAAGTCGTGTCATTCCGAGCGCAGCGAGGAATCTAAGGGGCGGGTAAACGGGCACAGCGCCGGTTGGCGCCCCGCGGCTAGCGTCCCTCCGTCATTCCCGCAGAGGCGGGAATCCACCCGTCATTGACCCTGGGGGCGCACAGGTTGCGCCCGGTCATCCCCAAGCCCGGCTGGAATTTGCAAGGGTCTCCGAAGGCGGGAATCCACCGCCCAGCACATCTGGCGCGCACGGACATCCGCCGCCCGGCAGAAGCCTCATACCCCACCAGAAATGTCATTCCCAACCGGAAGTGTCATTCCGAACGCAGTGAGGAATCTAAGGACGTTGTGCATTCTCCCGGCCCCTTGGATTTCTCGCTTCGCTCGAAATGACATGAATTGCGGCGCACCGACATCCGCCGCGCATTTGGGTCTCGCAACGGCGCCTAGCATGGAGAGGGGCTCCGGCGCGGCTACCATGCCCCCATGCCGCCGCTGACGACCGCGACCGAGCCTTCGAACCTAGTCGACGACTTTTGCCCCACCGTGCGGGACTGGTTCGTCGAGCGCTTTGGGGCGCCGACGGATGCGCAGGCGGCTGGGTGGCCCGCGATCATGAGCGGGCGCGACACGCTGCTGGCCGCGCCGACCGGCTCCGGCAAGACGCTGGCCGCATTCATGGCGGGGATCGACCGCCTGGTGCGCGCGGCGGAGGCCGGCGCGATGGAAGCCGAAACCTCGATCGTCTACGTATCGCCGTTGAAGGCGCTGAGCAACGACATCCAGCGCAACCTCGAGGAGCCGCTGGAGGGCATCCGCCGGCGAGCCGTCGCGGAGGGTCGTGAGCCGCCGCCAATCCGGACGGGCCTGCGCACCGGCGACACGCCCGCGAGCGAGCGGCAGCAGCTGGTGCGACGGCCGCCGCACATCCTCATCACCACCCCCGAGTCGCTCTACCTGATGCTCACGGCACAGCGCAGCCGCGAAACGCTGCGCCGCGTGACGACCGTGATCGTCGACGAGATCCACGCCCTGGCCCGCGACCGCCGCGGCTCGCACCTAGCGCTCACGCTGGCGCGCTTGGACCACATCGCCGACGCGCGACCGCAGCGGGTCGGGCTTTCGGCCACGCAGCGGCCCATCGAAGGGATCGCGCGCTTTCTGACCGGCGTCGACTCGGATGCCGCGCCGCGTGTGTGCGACATCGTGGACCTCGGCCACCAGCGCGACCTCGAGCTGGCGATCGAGGTGCCGCCCACCGACCTCGAAGCCGTGGCGCCGGGCGAGCAGTGGGGCGAGATCTACGACCGCCTGGCCGAGCTGGTAAGCGCGCACCGCACGACGCTGGTATTCGTCAACACGCGCAAGCTGTCGGAGCGGGTGGCGCACAATCTGGCCGAGCGGCTGGGCGACGAGGCGGTGGCCAGCCACCACGGCAGCCTCTCCAAGGAGCGCCGGCACCGGGTCGAGCAACGTCTGAAGTCCGGGGACCTCAAGGCCCTGGTGGCCACGGCCTCGCTGGAGCTCGGCATCGACATCGGCAGCATCGACCTGGTGTGCCAGATTGGATCGCCGCGGAGCATCGCGACGTTCGTGCAGCGCATCGGGCGCTCGGGGCACGCCCTTGGCCTGCGTCCGCACGGGCGAATCTTCCCGACGACGCGCGACGAGCTGATCGAGGCCGCGGCGCTCATCCGGGCGGTGCGCGCGGGCCGGCTGGACCGCATTCAGGTCCCCCAGGCGCCGCGCGACGTGTTGGCGCAGCAAATCGTGGCCGAAAGCGCCTGCGAGGACTGGCCGGAACCCGATCTGTTCGACCTCTTGCGCACCGCCGAGCCCTTCGCAGAGCTGGCGCGGGACGACTTCGACGAGATCGTGGAGATGCTCGCCCGTGGCATCGGCGAAGGCGCCGGCCGGTCCCCTCCATTGATTCACCGCGATCGGATCAACGGCATCTTGCGGGGACGGCGCGGCGCGCGTCTGTCGGCCATCACCAACGGCGGGACCATTCCCGAGCTGGGCGACTACCAGGTCGTGGCCGAGCCGGACGACGCCGTGGTGGGCTCGGTGAACGAGGACTTCGCCATGGAGAGCATGGCGGGCGACATCTTCCTGCTGGGCAGCACGTCGTGGCGCATCCGCCGCGTGGAGCAGAGCACCGTGCGGGTCGTCGACGCCCAGGGAGCGCCGCCCACGATTCCCTTCTGGCTGGGCGAGGCCCCGGGTCGAACGCGTGAGCTCTCGCAAGAGGTCGGCCAGCTGCGGCGCGACATCGCGGCCGGCCTCGACGATCCGTCGCGCCTGCACGCGCGATTGCAATCGGAGTGCGCCCTTTCGCCGACCGCAGCGGCGCAGATGATCGACTACGTCCGCGCCACGCGCGACGGGCTGGGCCTCGTGCCTTCCGACCGCGACGTGGTCTACGAGCGGTTCTTCGACGATTCGGGCGGGATGCAGCTGGTGGTGCACGCGCCGTTCGGCCAGCGCGTCAACCGGGCCTGGGGCCTGGCGCTGCGCAAGCGCTTCTGCGTGCGCTTCGACTTCGAGCTGCAGGCAGCAGCCAACGACGACGCCATCCTGCTATCGCTCGGTCCGCAGCACTCGTTTCCGCTCGAGGAAACCTTCCGCTACGTCACGTCGCGCAACGTGGCGAAGTCGCTCCGGCAAGCCATTCTCTACGTGCCGCTGTTCCCGACCCGCTGGCGCTGGAACGTCACCCGCGCCCTGGCGGTGCCGCGTCAGCGCGGCGGGAAGCGCGTGCCGCCGTTCTTGCAGCGCATGAAGTCGGACGATCTGCTGGCCGCCGTGTTCCCCGAGCAGGTCGGCTGCCAGGAGAACGTCACGGGGCCGCTCGAGATTCCGGATCATCCCTTGATCGAGCAGACGGTGCGGGACTGCCTCACGGAGGCGATGGCCGTGCCGGAGCTCGTGCGCATCCTGGAGCGGATCGAGGCCGGCGATATTCGCCTGCACGCGCGCGACACCGTCGAGCCCTCGCCCATGGCCCACGAGATCGTGAGCGGCAAGCCCTACACCTACCTCGACGACGCGCCCATCGAAGAGCGGCGCACACGCGCCGTGAGCCTGCGCCGGGCGCTGCCCGAGAGCGCGCGGGACCTGGGCCAGTTGGACGCCGACGCCATCGCACGGGTCGCCGAGGAAGCCTGGCCGGATCCCCGCAATGCGGAGGAGGCGCACGACGCGCTGCTGGGCTTGGTGGCGGTTGCCGAACCGGTCGTCGGCGATTGGCTCGACTGGCTCCACGAGCTGCGCGCGGCGGGCCGGGCGCTCGAGCTCGCCGTCGCCGATACGGTCCTGTGGGCGGCGGCGGAGCACCTGCCGGCCTTGCGGCTGCTGTACCCCAAGGCGCCGATTCCGGAATTGCGGCTGCCTGCGCATGCCGAGCTGCCGGTCGAGGACCGCGAATCGGCCCGCCGGCTCCTGCTCCGGGGCCATTCCGAGGTCCTGGGTCCATTCACGTCCGACGAGCTCGCCGGGCGCACGGGACTGCTCGCCGAAGACGTGGCGCGCGGATTGCTGCAGCTCGAGGCAGGAGGCTTCGTGCTGCGCGGACACTTCACGCCGGGCCTGGACCACGAGGAGTTTTGCGATCGCCGTCTGCTGGCCCGCATGCACCGCGCCACGCTCGATCGCCTGCGACGCGCCATCGACCCCGTGTCGGCGCAGGACTACATGCGCTTCCTCATCGAATGGCAGGGTCTCGGGCCCAGAGGTCGGTTCGAGGGCCGCGCGGGCCTGCGCACCGCCATCCAGCGGCTGCAGGGGTTCGAAGCGCCGGTGGCCGCGTGGGAGAGCGTGCTGCTGCCGAGCCGCGTGCGCGACTTCCAGCCCAGCTGGCTCGACGAGCTGTGCCTGAGCGGCGAGGTGGCGTGGGGCCGCCTGTCGCAACCGCGCCCCACCGCCGACGGCGACGCGCCAATCACCGGCTACACCCTGGCCGCCACGCGCGCGACGCCCATCACCCTGGTGCCGCGTCGGGATCTCCCGCTGCTGCTCGCGGCCGCACGCGGCGCGGACATCGAGTCGGCCTCGCCCCCAACCGTGGGCGCCGGGGGCGAGATTCATCGCCTGCTCGAAGCCCGCGGCGCGCTGTTCTTCGACGAAATCGCCGCGGCCCTCCGTCGTTTGCCGACCGATGTCGAGGAGGGGCTGCGGGCCCTGATCGGCGGCGGATGGGTCGCTTCTGACGGCTTCCACGGCGTGCGCGCACTGGCTGGTCGGCGCCGCCGCGGCGGCTGGCGGCGACGCGGCGGTCGGCACGGCCTGAGCGCGGCGGCCTCGCCACCCGGCCGATGGTCGCTGCTGGCAGCCGCTCCCACCGACGAATTCATGGCCGACGACCTGGCCGAACGCGTGGCGCAGGTGATGCTGGGGCGCTACGGCGTGGTCTTCCGCGACCTGCGCCGGCGCGAGGCCTTCACGGTCCCCTGGCGTGAGGTGCTCCGCGCCCTCCGCCGGCTCGAAGCCCGCGGCGCGGTTCGCGGCGGCAGGTTCGTGACGGGATTCGTCGGCGAGCAATACGCCCTCCCCGAGGCCGTGACGGCCCTGCGCCGCCACCGCGCCGAGGCCCCGAACGGCCGGCGCGTCCGGATCAGCGCCGTGGACCCGCTGAACTTGACCGGCATCGTGACGCCCGGTGAGCGTGTTCCGGCCTATCCGGGACGCTCAATCGAGCTGATAGACGGTCTGCCGTCCGTGGAGCACGAATCCGTCGCTCGCTGACAAGCCCGCCCCGGCGCTGCACAATCCGCGCAAAGGGCCAATGCGTACTGTCTCAAGGAGACGGAACGCCCTCTGAAGCCCGCACGGCGAGGTGGGCTGGTTCGGTCGCGATCGACCACCTGGGGCGTGCGCACCCGCGCAGCGTCGGACGCGCGCCACCGCCGGACAGCGGAGATCGAGCATGACGGATCGAATGCGTTGGCTAGGTCTGGCGGGCGCGCTCGCCGCCATCGTGGCGATCATTGCCGTCATCCTGATCGTGGTGCAGCCGCCCCAGGCCGTCAGCGTGGCTCCCGCGCCGGACGAACCCACGATGACCGAGGCCGCGCCGGCCTCACCGCAAGTCGCAGCCCCGGCGTCGTGGGCAGCGCCGGCCACACCACAGGCGACGCCTCAGGCCGCGGCAACGCCCGAGCCCACGGGGCCGCTGGCGCCCGAGTTCGTGCGGGTCACGCAGTGGCTCAACAGCCCCGCGCTGAGCCTGGCCGAGCTGCGCGGCCGGGTGGTGCTGATCGATGTGTGGACCTTTGGCTGCTACAACTGCCGCAACACCCTGCCCTACCTCCGCGACTGGCACGCCAAATACGCCTCGGAGGGCTTGCAGATCGTCGGGGTGCACACGCCCGAGTTCGAGTTCGAGCAGGTCGAGGCCAACGTGCGCGAGGCCATGATCCGGCTGAACGTGACCTGGCCGGTGGCGATGGACAACAACTGGGGCACCTGGCGCGCCTACAAGAACCGCTATTGGCCGCGCAAGTACCTGGTGGATCAGCAGGGCCGGATCCGGTACGACGTGATTGGTGAAGGGTCCTATGCGGAGATGGAGCGCCGCATTCGCGAGCTGCTCACCGAGGGCGGGGCCTCGCTCGACCATATCCCGGTGGGCGGCGTGGACGAGGGCGCCCCGCCCGCGCAGACGGCGCTGTTCACGGGTGACTCGTGGGATGAGGGCCGGTTCCTGTCCGTCGAGGGCGCGGGTGGAGCGGCGCGGCTCGGGCTGCGCGGCGGCTGGACCGTGGAGTCCGACCGCGTGCAGCCGGACCCGGACGCAGGCTCGACCGCCTGGGACGCGACCGTCGTGGTGACGTCGGGCATGGCGAACCTTGCCGCGGCGGCCACCTCGGCAACGCCGGTGCTCGTGAAGGTGACGCTGGATGGAGCGCCCATTCCGGAACCGCTGCGCGGCGCGCATGTCGTTGCCGACGAGGACGGCGCGACCTACGTGTCGATCGGCGAGTTTGGCACCTACGGGCTGCTGCGCCATGGCGACGGCGCACCGCGTGAGCTGCGGCTGCACACTGGCGACGCCGGCCTTTCGCTCTACACCTTCGTCTTTGGGGCCTAGCGTTTCCCGCCGTGGACCAAACGGTCAACCTGGCGGTGGCATTCGGGGCCGGCGTGGCCTCGTTTATCGCGCCGTGCACGCTCGCGCTGGTGCCGGCCTACGTGCTCTATCTCGGCGGCCTCACCTTGAGCGATGGGGACGGGGCGGACACGCGCGCGACCCGCGGCGCGACGCTGCGAAGCGTCCTGGCCTTCACGCTGGGTTTCACGTCCGTGTTCGTGATTCTCGGGGCTTCGCTTGGAGCGCTCACGCAGACGCTGGCCGACCATTCGGTGTGGCTGAACCGCGTGGGCGGCGCGCTGATCATCCTGCTGGGGCTGATGGCCCTGGGGCTGCTGCGAGTACCACTAGCGCAGCGCGGCTTCGCCTTCCGCCCGCAGGTGTCCTCGCAGCTGCACGTGGCCGGTGCCTTCCTGGTCGGCGGCGCCTTCGCCGTCAGCTGGGTTCCCTGCGTGGGACCCATCCTGGGGGCAATCCTGGTGCTGGCGGCCACCACGGCATCCGTGGGCGAAGGCGCCCTGCTGCTGCTGGCCTATTCGCTGGGCATGATGCTGCCGTTCGCGGCTGCGGGCGCCTTCTCGGGCTGGACGCGCGCGCTGCTGCAGCGCCACGGCCACGCACTCAGCTACGCGACCCACGCGGGGGGCATTCTGCTCATCGCGCTGGGGATCGTGGTTTTCACCAATCTCATGCCCGTTATCGCCAGATATCTCCCAATTGGCGTATGACGAGCACGACGAACGGAATAGAATGGACCAGGGTCGCGGATGAGCGCCGACGCGCGACCGGCGCCGGGCCCGGACCCTAGGACGGAGCGAGGAACATGAACAGCACGCCGGACAGCCAGGCGGTGGCGCGGCTCGCCGCTGCCATAGGGCAAATCCTTCCCGTCGACGGCGAGCGCTCGCTGACGGCGGTCGCCGCGCAGTTCGACCTCCAAATCGCGCCCGCCGACGACGTGGAGACGTTCGCCGGCCAACTGATCGTGGCGGCCGGCGAGGCCGACCGGCTCGACGATGTCGTGCGGGTCCTGGTCACCGAGAGCGTCCTGTACCGACGGGACGCGCGTGAGCCGGTCGACTCGGTCGAATACGGCGAGCTGTCGGCGGCGGCGCAGGCGCTTGGGGTTATGGTGCCGCCATTGGACGAGATCGACGGCGCGACCGCGGACGTCGACGGCGCCGAGCGGCGCACCCGACTCCTGGGCGCCATGTTTGCGCTCTACTCCGACATGATGAGCGGTCCGGAAGAGGACCGGCCCCTGAAGCTGGCGAATGTCCTCGGCGGGCTGCTTCGAGCCAACGATATCGACATCCTGCGGCTGCCCCAGGTCCGCGACCACGATGTTCGCGGGGTCGTGCGGATGGGCGGCATTGAGCATCTCCTCACGGCGGTGTGGGAAGTCGGCGACGACCCGCTTGAAGTCGACACCTCGGAAGAGTCCATCCAGGCGCAGGATCGGCGCACGCTGATCGTGGCGCTTCAAGGGTTTCCGCGCGAAATGCGACTGGACCCGGAGCGGGACCGCCGCAAGATCCTGCTCGACGGCCGCGATCTGACGCTGCTGCTCGAAGGCCGCTGGACCGTGCCGCACGCCGTGCGCTGGAAAGCCCGTGAGCAGCGCGAAACGGGAGTGTTCGCGCGCCTGCCCATCGCCCCGCCCGAAAACGATCCGACCGCGCTGGCGCTCTCATCGGACACCGCCGAGATCGTCGAGGTTGACGACGACCAGAAGACTCTGGCGGCCAACGTCGCCGAGTTCGACCAGACGATCTCGGAGGAGATCGAGGCCTCCGAAGCGGAAGCGAAGCGCCTCCGCGTCATCGGATTCATTCTGGCCGGAATTGCCGCGGTTGTGGTCGCGGGTCTGTTCGTCAACTCCAAGATTCAAGAGTCGATCGCGGAGGGGAACCTCGACGCGGCCAGCGTCACGGCCATGCGCGCCGCCCAAGCGCAAGAAGATGCCCTGGAACGGCTGGAGGTCACCGGCCTGAACCGGTACTTCTCCGACGACGTCATTGCGAGCATTCGGCAGCAAATCGAGAGCTTGCGCGCGAACAATGTCTACATCACCGCCCGCATCGACCGCGAAGTCTTGCGCGAGAACTCGGGCGTCCAAGACGAGCTGGCGTTCATCGCCTTTCGCGAGACCGGGGAAACCGAGCTGCGCGGCCAAGGCGACGGGCGCATCATCAGCAGCGATCCGGCCTACCGCGCCGTGCTCGGCTTCATCATGTCTCGCAGCGAGGCCGGCCAATGGATGGTGACGGACCGGCGGGTGTTCGACAGCAGCTAACAGCGCGGTGGGCCGAACCGATCCGCATCGCCGTTAGGTATTCTGGCGCGCGGCTCGGGGCCGCCAAGGCGACGTAGCCAAGTGGTAAGGCGGGGGTCTGCAAAACCCCTATACCTCGGTTCGATTCCGAGCGTCGCCTCCAGTTGAGGTCCAAGCCGTGCCCATTGGCGCCGCGCCGCCTTTCCGTTCGCCCCCGTATCAGGTACGGGGCAGGCTCTGAGCTTGTCGAAGGGCGTCCGTGGAGCCGGCCGCCGGGACGTGGTTCGACTGGCTCACCACGAACGAGATTTGGGCTCACCGGATAGAGGGCCGGCCCGGTTCGCACCCCCATCCGTGTCCAGGTTCGCTGGCTCAGCCGTGCGCCGCGCGCCGCACGCGCTCCCACACCTGCTCGACGAGTTCCCGATCCGGGCCACCCGGCAGCGCGGTCAGAAACTCGTCCCGCCCGGCGCGGGCGTGAAGCCACGCGATGACGATGTTGCGATGGTCGTCCGACACGGACTCGTTGGACTGCCGGGGCTTCAAGAGGTCCTGCAACGCGCGGCGAACGCCGCCGCGGCGCGGGCGCGACAGCACGGCATGCCGCGCGATCTGGCCGTCGGCAATGAGCGCAATCTCCGCATCGCCGGGCCGCCGACCGCTGTCCACCACCACGACCCGCTCGCCCCCAAGCCCACCGGCGAGGGGCAGACGCTCGGCGCGCGAACGTCGCAACCGCCGAACGATGGCGTCGCGCTCTTCGGCCGGTGCATCGGCGTCGGTGACGACGGTAATCGCTGCCTCACGGCCACTGCGCAGGTAGGCCAACGCCGCGTTGCGCCGCCAGGATTCGACGGGGCACGCGCCCCGAGCCGGCAAATCCAGGAGCCGGCGCGCGGCCTGCGCGGCCAGCCGCGCGTCCCGTGCCGTGGGGAACGGCCCCGCGTAGTCGCCGGCCTCGTCCCGCATCGCCGAGGCGGTGTTGACGACCGCAGACTCTGCCGGACCGACGTGGACCAGCAGCCGCGAGGCGCGGCGTTGGCGCTGCACGTTGTAGACGGGCGCCAGTTCCCCGATGAGCTCCGCCTCGCGCAGCAGCGCGCGCAGCTCCGATCCCGTGACCTCCCAATCAATGTGATCGATGCGCGGGAGCATGTCGGCGCGTTGGCGCACGAAGCTGTGCGACGTGGTGAAGTGGGCCCGAACGCGGCGCTGGAGCGAGACGGTCTTGCCGACGTAGAGCGCTCGACCGGACGCATCGCGAAACACATAGGCGCCGGGAGACGGCGGCAGATTGCGTGAGGCCCACCGGGCCAGCTCCTTGGCCCGCTGGGGCATCGGCCCCTCCGGTCCACCCTCGGCGCCCAGCGCGCGCAGCGCCTCGACGGTGGTGACGCCGCGAGCGCGCGCCCGGTCCACCAGCGCGGCGAACAGACGATGCGTGGCGCGGGCGTCCGGCAGCGCCCGGTGGCGGGGCGATTCTTGTTCGCCGAGCAGCTCCAGCGCGTCCGCCAGGCCGGACACTTCGGCCTCTGGCATCAGCACCTGCATCAGCTCCATGGTGTCGAGACCGTCGCCGGGAAAGAGCGGGCGCTGGCCCCACACGGCCTCACGGTTGAGATAGCCCAGGTCGGTCGGCAGGTTGTGCGCGACGAGCACCGCGCCGGATTGGAACTCGCGGAAGTCGTCCAGCACTCGCTCGATCGGCGGCGCGTCAACCAGCATCTCGTCGGTGACACCCGTGTAGCGCGTGATGAATTTGGAAACGCGACCGGGAATGCGGACCAGGGTTTCGAACGTCCCTAGGACCGTTCCGCCGCGCACGCGTTCCGCGCCGATTTCGAGGACCCGGTGCCGCCCCCCGCGTCCTCCGTTCGTCTCGATGTCGAAGATGACGAATTCCGCGTCGCTGAGGTCCTCGGCGCGGTACCGCCACGCGGCCAACTCCCACTGCCCCGCCGAGGCCTGTCGCAGCCGGTCGTCCTCGAGCAAGAGCGGCTCGAGCGCCCGAGTCGCCACGGCCGCGGCCTTGGACTCGACGTGCAGCACCGCCCGAGCCAGATGTTGCAGCGACAGCGGCCGGTCGGCTTCGGTGAGCTCGCCGATGGCGGCCTCAACGAGCGCGCTGCGCCGCGGACGGGCTGGTCCGTTGGCCGAGGTCACGCGGCGTAAGGCCGGCGCATCATTCCTTGCGCCCGCCGAGCAACACCGACCCGACCATGTTGATCACGCCGACGATGATCGAACCGATCAGCGCGCCGAGCACAGTGCGAATCTCGATGGCCTCCACCGCCTGCGCCGCCAGCCAAAACACCCCCGCGCTGACCAGCACGTGCGACAGCCCAAGGGTGAGGACGCCGAGCACGCAGGTGACCGGCTTGAGCAGCACATCCACCACCGGGCGCACATACGCGTTGACCAGCGCCAGCACGGCGGCGAAGGCCGTGATCGTGGTCCAGAAGTCGCGCGTGCCCTCGGGCGGAAACGCGATGCCGTCGGGCACAAAGGCCGCCACGGCCAGCGCCGCGAAGAAGCAGGTGACGAAGCGCGCCAGCAGATAGCGCAGCTCGCGGGTCATGCACGACCCGTCGCAACACCGGCGGCAGCGGCCGCATGGCTACGCGGAGTCGCCGGAGCGAACCTCCACACCCGCAAGCTCCTCGAGCGGCTTGATCAGCGCCGCCGCGTCCAGGTCGCCCAGCCCCTTGTGGCGCACCTCCTGGTAGAGCTGGTCGGCCAGCGTCGTCGCCAGCAGGCGCACGTTGCTTCGCCGTCCCAACTCCAGCGCGAGGCCCAGGTCCTTGAGCAACAGCTCGACGCCGAATCGGGCCTCGAAGTCGCCCGGAAACACCAGGTTCGGCATGTCCACTTCCATGCAGCGGCTGGCGGCGTAGGCCCCCATGAGCGTGTCGAAGAGCTGCTGGGGGTCGATGCCGTTCTTGACCGCCAGCACGTAGGCCTCGGCGTTGGCGGCGCGAACCCCGGCGATGATCATCTGGTTGGCCAGCTTGGCCACGCAGCCCGCGCCCACCGGGCCGAAGTGCTGCACGTTGCCGCCCACGATGTCGAGCAGCTCCTGGCCGGCCTGCCAGTCCTCGGCCGTGCCGCCGACGAAAACGGCCAGCGTGCCCGCCGTCGCGCCGGCCGGACCGCCGCTCACGGGAGCGTCCAGGTAGCCAACGCCCTTGCCGGCGGCCTCGGCGGCGCAATGCTGCGCCGTATCGGGCCCATTCGTGCCAAAGTCAATCCAAAGCTGGCCGTCGCGGGCCGTCTCGATGGCCCCGTTTTCGCCCAGCAGGATCTCCAGGGAGTCCTGCGGCAGCGGCACGTTCAGGCACACCACGTCCGACTGTGCGGCGACCTCCGCCGGCGTGTCGGCGGCCGTGCCGCCGTCCGCCACGAAATCGTCCACCTTGCCGCGGCTGCGGTTGTGCACGATCAGGTCATGCCCCGCCGCCCGCAGGTTCGTCGCCATGGGAAGGCCCATCTTGCCGAGGCCGATATATCCAATTCGCATGCGCGGCTAGCTCCTTAAGTCATTCATTCAGTTCGGCGGCGCGCCGCAGTGCTGGTCCCGCCCGCGGGTGAGACCGGTCGGCGTCCGCGCTGCCGCTGGGGCATTCCCAGCCTCAGCAAACCATACCAACGGACTCAGACGCGCGCCCACGCCGCGCCAAACGTGCGCTTGGCGTTGCCGATGATTTCGGCCGTCGTCTGGGTGGGCGCGGGCTTCATCTCGAAGCTGACCAACGGCATCGTCGTCGGCAGGTCCTTGTCGAAGTAGCCGATCTCGAACAGCGCACGCAGGAACGCAGTCAACTCGGGCACGTCGTTAACCCCGCCCGGCTCGCCGAACACGGGATGCTGGTCGCCCCATTGCGGGTGCGAGCGGTCGCTGATCAGGCAATTGCCGATGTGGGCCTGGATGATGTGATCCGCCGCCTTCCGCACGGACGTTGGTGGATCCTCGCCCAGCAGCGGCAAGTGGCTGAGGTCCAGGCAGAGTCCGAAGTTGGGCGTGTCGGCGCGAACCATCTCGCTCACGCGGATGCATAGCTCGACGGGACCGAGCAGCGAGCACTTTTCGATGTCGCGGTCGAACTGCTCCAGCGCAATCCATATGCCCAGGCGGGCGGCGTGGTGGCAGATCTGCTTGAGCGAGTCGGCCAGGCGGTCCAGCGCCGGCTCAACGTCGTCGTCGGTCGCCGGCGCCGAGTTGGGACCGTCGAGCACGCCAACTAGCGTGGCGTCCAGTTCGTGCGCCTCGTCAACGCCGCGCAGCATCGCCTCGATGCCGCGCTCTCGCACGTCCGGATCGGCCGATGAGAGATCGAGCTTCTCCAACAGCAGCGCCGGGTGCGCCCCGTAGCCAAGCGCCAGCCGGGCCGTGCGCGCGCGGCGGGCCAGCTCGGCGCGTGTCGCGTCGTCGTTGACGTGCGTGACCTCGAGGGCGTGAAAGAAGCCGTCGGTGGCCAGCGCCTCGACCGACTCGAGTATCGGCCCGTCGCCGCTCTGCAGCTCCGGGTGCAGCATGAAGTGCACGATGCCCACGTGCATGTAGGCCTCGGGTGGTCGGTCCATCGCGCGGTCCTCCGTCACACGGCATTGCGCGCATAGTGGCCCGACGGGATGCGCCTGTCGAGATTCCGGGCGGCGGGGCTAGTTGGATTCGGCGGGCGCCCGCTCCACCACGACGTTGTCGGCTTCGTACTCCCGGACCACTTGCGCCACCAGCTCCGGGCTGGCGCTCACGGACTTGGGCCAGCGCAAGCGCGTGACGTCGCCGTCGGGCGCCTGGACGTGTAGGTCGAGCGGAACCTCGCCGGGATGGGCGGCGGCCGCCTCGTCCAGCCGGCGCAGCAGATCGATGTCATGCCCAAGGTCCGGGCTGCGGCGCAGCACCACAACGACGCGCCGCGGCGCGCCGCCGTTCGTCGCGCCGTTCGCTTCGCCGGACTCCGCGGGCACCTCGTCGCCATTCGCGGATGCGTGTGGCGCGTCGTCGTCGCTCGGCTTGACGTATTCGCTGCCCGCGGCCTGCACCTCCAGGCTCCCCGCGACCGGTGTCGGCTCGACCGGAACGTCGGCATCCGCCGCCGGGGCGGCTGCCTCGGCGCCCATCGCGTCGCCGTTGACCGCGGGTTCAACGTCAACCACCGGATCGTCGCCGACGTCCGCAGCGCTCGGCACTGCCGCGGCCTCGACGTAGGCCTCGGGGTCGTAGCTGACTCGGTCGTCGGAACCTGATTGGCCGGCGGGCGTCGCCGCATCGTCTGAGTCATCTGCAGTCGGCTGCGGCGGATATAGATTCTCCGCGACGAGCTGCAGCGATCCGCGCCGGTCCTCGAGCCTGCCCCGGGCCACGATCACGCGGTCGATCTCCAGGCTGTCGCCAATCTGCGCCCAGATCCGCGGGAACACGACCACTTCGATGGTCCCCGGCGCATCCTCCAGGGTGACGATGGCCATGGTGTCGCCTTTTTGCGTGATGAGTTGCCGCACGTCCGCCACCAGCCCTCCCACGGTGAGGTTCTGGCCGACGTGCGAGGCATCCAGGTCGAAAATCTGGGTGTCGACGCTTGCGCGCAGCGCCTCACGGATCCCCGGATTGGACAGCGGACTGGGCGAGACGTGCAGCCCGAGCAGGTCCTTCTCCCAGCGCCGCCGATCGGCGTTGCCGGCCGCTTCGACGTCCGGCAAGGCGTCGTCGCTGCTTTCGCTGGCGGGCAGCGCGCCCATCTCGAACATGGTGGTCTGCCCCGACACGCGGTCGTTCCGCGCCTGCTGGCCGCGCTTGAACGCGGCTTCCAGTCCGGCGAGCAGCGCGTTCCGCTCGCCCAGGCCGTCCAGCGCGCCGACTTTGATCAGCGCTTCGACGGTGCGGCGCGTCACGATCCGGCCGTCGATCCTGGCGCACAGGTCGGCCAGCGACTCGAACGGCCCGCCGTCCTCGCGCGCGTCGAGAATCGCGACGACCGCCTGCTCCCCGACGGTCTTCACGGTCCCGAGACCAAAGACGATCTGGCGTTCGCGGTGCACGAAGGAGGCGCCGCTCCGGTTGACGTCGGGCGCCAGCACGTCCAGGTCGAGCACCTCGGCCTCGGACTTAGCCCGCGCCACCTTGGCCAGATCGCCGCTGTCGGTGTCCAGCAGCGCCGTGAGGAACTGCACCGGATAGACCGCCTTCAGCCAGGCCGTCCAGTACGCGATGACGGCATAGGACACCGCGTGCGCCTTGTTGAATCCATACCCGGCGAACGGCTCGATCAACCCGAACACGTCCTCGGCGACATCCGGCGTAAGCCCGTTCGCCGTCGCCCGTTCGATGAACTCCGTGCGCTCTTTCTCCAGCGCCTCACGAATCTTCTTGCCGACGGCCTTGCGGAAGCGATCGGCTTCGTCCCAGTCATAGCCCGCCAGCTCGCGCACCACGCGCAGCACCTGGTCGGCGTAGACGAGCACCCCGTGCGTCTCGCGCAGGATCGGCTCGAGCTTTTCGTGGGGGTACGTCGGCTGCACCCGGCCATGCATCGTGTCGATGTAACGGTCGATGTGCTGCATGGGACCCGGGCGATAGAGCGCGATGATCGCCGCCAGGTCGTCGATTGTCGTGGGTTGCAGGCGGCGCAGGGTGGAGGTCATGCCACTGCTTTCGAGCTGGAACATGCCCACCGTGCGTCCGGCCCGCAGCATGGCGAACGCCCGGTCGTCGTCCAGCGGGATTTCCTGCGGCGTGATCTCGTCGCCGGTGTCCTGCCGGACCAGCTCCAGCGCGTGCGTGATCGTGCGGAAGTTGGACAGCCCCAGGATGTCGAGCTTCAGGATGCCGATGCGATCGATGGTCTGCCCCGTGAACTGCGCCACGGGCTGCCCGTCGGCCGAGCGCATCAGCGGCACGTGCTCGATGAGCGGCTCCCGCGACACCACCAGGCCCGCGGCGTGCGTCGAGGCGTGTCGCGACACCCCCTCCACCTCGCGCGCCCGGTCGAGCAACCGCCGAATCTCGTCGTTGGCGTGGTAGAGCTGCTGCAGCTCGGTCACGGTTTCCAGCGACCGCTCGATGGTGAAGGGATTCACCGGATTCACCGGAATCAGCTTGGCCACGCGGTCCACGTCGGGCAGCGGCAGGTCCATCACGCGGCCCACGTCGCGCACGGCCGCCCGAGCCGCCAGGGTGCCGAACGTCGCGATCTGCGCCACGTGATCCGACCCATAGGTGTCGGAGATGTAGTTGATGACCTCGTCCCGCCGGTCGCTGGGGAAGTCGAGGTCCACGTCGGGCATGGATCCCTTGCGCCCGACGGTGAGGAAGCGCTCGAACATGATGTCGTGCTTGATCGGGTCGATGTCCGACATGCCCATCGCAAAGGCGACCAGGCTGCCGTTCACAGAGCCACGCGGGGCCGTGAGCATCCCGCCGTCGCGGGCGAAACGAACAATGTCGCCCACGAGCACCAGGTACGACGCGAATTCGGTCTGCTCAATCACGTCCAGCTCATACGCCAGCCGCTCCGCATAGACCGGCGACGGGTCGGCGGCCAGCCGGGATCGCAGGCCACGCTGCGCCTGGTCGCGCAGGTAGTCGATGGCGCTGCCTCCGCCGGGCAGGGCGATTTCGGGCATCGCAATGCGTCCGAAAGGCAGGTCGATGTCGCACCGGTCCGCAATCGTCACCGTGTTCGACAGGGCGTCCGGCACGTCGGTGAACACCCCCGCCATTTCCTCGGGACTCCGCAGATGGAAGTCACCCTCCATCCGCATGCGCGAGGTGTCCGAGAGCGTGCGCCCGGTCTGAATGCAGAGCAGCGTGTCGTGGGCGTCGCGGTCCTCGCGCCGCACGTAGTGAACGTCGTTCGTCGCCACCAGCGGCAGCCCCAGACCATCGGCCAGCTCCATCAGCCGCTGGTAGTTCGTCTCCAGCTCGGGCTGCGAGCGCTGGACTTCGATGTAGTAGTTGCCCTCGCCGTACACCTCGGCGTGCCAACGCGCCACGGACTCGGCGTGCGCCATGTCCCCGGCCTCGATGGCGCGCATCAGCTCGCCCGAGGGGCATCCGCTCAGGCAGATCAGCCCCTCGCTGTGCTCGCGCAGCAGCTCGCGGTCTACCCGCGGGCGGTAATAGAACCCCTCCAGGTGGGCGCGCGAAGTGAGCTTGACGAGGCTGCGATAGCCCTCATGGTTGCGCGCCAGCAGCGTGAGGTGAAAGGCGCGTCGGTCGAGCGTGGCGTCGCGGTCGGTGCGCGATCGCGGCGCCACGTAGACCTCGCAGCCGATGATCGGGCGCACGCCGGCGTCCTTGGCCGCCAGGTAGAAATCCGCCGCGCCGTACATGACCCCGTGGTCGGTGAGCGCGACGGCGTCCATCTCGAGCTCGCGGGTGCGGTCGAGGATGTCGGGGATGCGGCAAAAGCCGTCGAGCAGGCTGAATTCGCTGTGAACATGCAAATGGGCGAATTGAGCCACGCCGCGCCTCCCCGGTCAGCCGGCGGCATTGTAGGCACCGAACATATTGCGGACAAACGGGGGATGCCGACGACCCTGTAGGGGCGCCCCTCGTGGGCGCCCGCATCTCGGCGCGGATGGGACCGCCGGCGGGCAGCCACAAGGGCTGCCCCTACAACTCAAGTCTCGGCTCGGGTCCGGTCCCCTCTCCCCGTGGGAGAGGGTTAGGGTGAGGGGAACGGCCGATCCCACGCTGCACGCAGCGCGGGCCACCGGACGCGCCGCGCGGGCCACCGGACACGCCCGTAGAATGACCGCGCCGTCCATCCCGAGGGTCGCTGCGTGCTGCGTGCGCCTCGCATGGCCCCGTTCGGCTGGCTCGCGGCCGCCAACTTCGCCTTCGGCCTGGGCATGGGCATCTACCAGACGATCTTCTTCAACTTCATCGGCCAAGACCTCGGCATCAGTCCCAACGAACTCGGCCTGCTGGAAACGGTCCGCGAGATTCCGGGCCTCTTGACCGCCGGCATCGCGGCGCTGGTGATGACGGTGGCGGAGCCGGTGGTCGGAGCCGTGGCGCTGCTGATGCTTGGCGTGGGATTCGTCAATTACTTCCACATCGACGGCATCCCGAGCTTGATCCTCTTCTCGCTCGTGGCCAGCGTGGGCTTTCACATGTGGATGCCGATTTCCAGCACCCTGGCGCTGCGCCTGAGCCACGTCACCGAGCAGGGCAGCCGGCTGGGCCGGCTGCGCGCCGTGGCGGCGGTGGCCAACCTCGCCGGCATCGGACTCGTGGCGCTGGCCGCCGGAGCCAGCGGGCTGCGGCCGCTCTTCGTCGTGGCCGGTGTGCTGGCCGTCGCCGGCGCGCTGCTCGTCCTGCGCGTGCGCGGGGTGCCGCGCACCAAGCGTCCGCCGCGCATCCTGGTTCGGCGGGCCTATTGGCTCTACTACGCGCTCACCTTTCTCGACGGCGCCCGCCGCCACATTTTCATGACCTTCGCCCTATTCCTGCTGGTGCGGGATTACGGATCGCCGGTGCAAACCATCGCGATCCTGAGCCTCATCAACGGCGTCGTGAGCATCGCGGCCGTGTACCAATTCGGCCGCCTGATCGACCGGTTCGGCGAGCGCCGGATCCTGATGGTCGCCTATGGCGCGCTGGCCTTGATCTTCGTCGGCTACGCAGCCATTCCCGTGCTCGCCGTGCTCTTCGTGCTGTACGTGCTGGACAACCTGTTCTTCAGCGCCGACACAGGGGTGACGACCTATCTCGGCAAGATTGCCGTCGACCCCGCCGACATCAGGCCAAGCCTGGTCACCGGCATGACGGTCAACCACATCGCCGCGGTCATCATCCCCATCACCGGAGGGATCCTCTGGGAGGCCTATGGCCACTGGGTCCCGTTCGTTGGCGGCGCGATCCTGGCAGTCGCGTCGTTGGCGCTGAGCTCGCGCATTCGCCTGCACGTGGGAGAAACGGCCCCGTCGCCGGTGGCCGAAGCGAAAGCCGCGCCCTGAGCCGACACGCGGTTACGGCAGCGAGTTCCGTTCCGTCCAGTCGATGATTTCGGTGGTGAGCATGTATTCAATGGGCTGTTCCTCGGTGCGCTCGGCCAGCCAGGCGTCAAGCTTCCGCGCTCGCAGCGTTCGGGCGTGCTCCGCGCTCAAGGGGCGCTCGTCCACGCGGTCGGTCACACGGAGCAGATACCAGCCCAGGTTGCCTTCGAACGGACCGACGAGCTCTCCGATCGGCGAGGTGAACGCCACGGCGTCCCAAACCTCCGGGCGGATCCCGCTGGGCGTCCAATCGACCACCCCGCCGGCGGTGCGGGAGACGCTGTCAACCGAGACCTCGCGCGCCACGTCCTCCATCGCCTCGCCGTCCTCGATGCGCTGGATCACCTCGGCGGCGTCCTCCTCGCGGGCGAGCACGATCTCCACGGCCTTGACGTGGGCGGGCATACGGTCCGAATCGGCAAAGAGCTCGTCGGCGAGCTGCTGCCGTCGGAAGCTGTCCGCCGCGAACCGCTCGATGGTCGCCGCGTCGAGACCGGTAGCCTCGCGGATGGCCTCGATGGCCGCGGTTTGGACGTCTTCGCGATCCGGCGCCACGCCGGCCACTGTGGCCAGGTGCGCGCGCAGGTCGTCCGCAGCGACCTCGCGGCCCTCCGCCGTCCAGGCGTCGCGGATCAAGACCGCGTGCGCCAGATGGGACACGCCGTTGAACACCACGCCGCCGAGCTGCGCGCGCAGGTCGCCCGCCCGCGCCTCGTAGTCCTCGACCGTCTCATCCGCGTCCAGTGCCGCAAGCTCCTGCTGCAACTGGTAGCGGCGGAACGACAAAAAGTCGCGGTATTCGGTTGCCGTGATCGGTTCGGACCCCACCGTGGCGACGGCCGAGTTCGGCAGCGCGCCGTATTCCGAGTAGAAGGCGCTCCCGACGAGACCGAGCACGACGGCGGCAGCCAGGCCGGCCACCAGCGTCAGCCATTTCGCCGCGGCGGCGGTGCGCTGGGGGCGGCTGAGCATGCCCCAGTCGCGCACGGCGACCATGAGGTCGCGCCAGCCGATGGTCGCGGTGCGTGGGCGGCGCTGCTCCCGCCGACGGTCGCGCTCGGCACGGCGCCGCTGTGCATGGGTGCGCGGGGCCATGCGGCGCCTGCGACTAGGCGCTACGCGTGCAGGCGGCGACGCACGACGTACGGCAGCAGGGCAAGGTAGCGCGCACGCTTGATGGCGCGGGCCAACTCACGCTGGTGACGCGCGCACGTCGACGTCTTGCGGCGCGTCTCGATCCGACCCGAATCGGCGATGAACCGGCGCAGAAGCTGGGCATTCTTGAAGTCGATCGGCTCCCGCGTCTCGCAGAAATAGCAGGCGCGTCGGCGAAAACCCCGCCCGCCCCGCCGCGACCGCCCGCCGCGTCCGCCGCCGCCACCCCCGCCGCCGCCGCCCGAGCGCGTGTCGGGCGCCGTCGGTCGGGCGTCCTCGCGGATCTGCCGAGCCGATGCCGGAGCGCCCTCGCGCGGAGCGCCGGTGCCTTGGTCAGTCATGAAGCCTCACAGTGGCGATCAGAAGGGCAGATCATCAGCGGTGATCCGGTCATCATCGTCGTCCCGGCCGCCCTGGGGCTGTTGACCGCGAAAGTCGCGCCGGTCCCCGCCGCCGTCGTCGTCGCGCGGCGGTCCATCGGCGTCGTCGCGCCCTCCAAGCATGATCATGTCGCGCACCACGAGTTCAGTCGTCGTGCGGTCGTTGCCCTCGCGGTCCTGCCACTCGCGCGTCTGGAGGCGGCCTTCGAGGTACACCTTGCGACCGCGCCTGAGGTACTGATTCGCGATCTCGGCCAGCCCTCTCCACGCCACAACCCGAAACCACTCGGTGCGCTCGCGCTGCTCACCGCCCTGGCTGCGCCATGACTCGCTAACGGCCACGGTGAAATTGGCCACCGGCGTCCCGTCCTGCGTAAAGCGCAACTCGGGATCACGGCCAAGATTGCCGATGATCTGCACCTTGTTGAGCCCACGCGCGCGCCCGCGGCGACGACCGCCGTCGTCGTTCATCGCCGACCTTCGCTCTCAACCGCCAGCGCGGGCGACATGTCGAACTCTTGACGGGCAATGAGGAATCTCATCACGTCCTCATTGATCCGCAGCGACTGCTCGAGGTTCTGGATGCGAGACGGATCGGCGGAAAACTCCAGCAGCACATAGTGCCCTTCGCGCTCGTCTTGAATGGTGTAGGCGAGCTTGCGCTTGCCCCAGCTGTTCACGCTGTTGACCTCGCCGTCCGCGCCGCTGATGTGATCCGCCACGGTGTCAATGTGACTCGAGGTCAGGGTAGGGATCCGCTCGACGCCATAAATCACGACGAGCACGTAGTCGCGTACCAAACGGCCCTTCCCACTGGGTTTGCACGGCTCGCCAACGGCCGCGCCGAAAGGGTTCTTGCGGTCGTTGCCATACTAGCACGGGGTATCTCCGAGGCTGACGCATGGCGTCCTGGTCCCGACTGGTCTGGCTGGCCGTGCTGGCAGGCGGCGCCTGGGCGGCGACGCGCGGGCGGCCGCAGCCGTTTGACGTGGAATCCCACCTGGACGGCGGCACGCTGCGGCCAATATCGGAGGGACGGCTCTACCACCGCGCGGTCGGCGCCGGACCCGACCTGGTGATGCTGCCGGGATTCGGCGGCAACGTCAGCACCTGGGAGTTCATCACCCCGCCGCTGGCGGAGACCCATCGCGTGCACTGGGTGGACCTGCTCGGGCACGGGCTTTCGGACAAGCCGGCCGCGGCGGACTATGGCGCGCCCGCGCAGGCCGAGCGGCTGGACGAGCTGCTCCGCGCCGAGGGGCTCGAGCGCGTGGTCATCGTGGGCAGCTCGGCCGCCGGGCAGCCGGCCGTGGCCCTGGCCGCGCGGCATCCCGACCGGGTGGCGGGGCTGGTGCTGGTCGATCCCTTCCTGGTCGCCGGGCCCGGGGTTCGCCTGGGCATCTGGCTCAGCCGGCAGCTGCCGGGCACGTCGGGAATCGTGCTGCGCACCCTGAGCTCGCAGCGATGGTACGTGCGCCTGAGCAACATGATCGGCCGACGGCGTCCGCTGAGCGTGGACCGGGCGACGGTGGACCGACAGTATCTGCCCTACGGCGCGCCGGGGTTCCTGGACGCGCTTCCCGCACTGCTGGCCGGCGTCGATCCGGCGCCGGCCCAGGCGTCGATCGGCCAGGTGCAGTGCCCGGTGCTGTTGATCTGGGGCGCGGCGGACCGACTGGCGGGCCGCGGTCAAGCCCTGGCCCTGGCGGCAAGTTTCCAGGACGCCGAACCCGTGATCCTCGAAGACGCCGGCCACGTGCCCCAGGAGGAAGTGCCCGAACAGGTGGTCGCCTGCATGCGACCGTTCCTGGAGCGCGTACACCGCGAGAGCCACTCTCAGGATGGTCAGGGAGTCGCGCCGCCGGGATGAGGCGCGGGTCGCCGCGCTCACCGAGCTGGAAGAGCGGATCGCCGACTGCCGGCGCTGCCCGCGCCTGGTGGCCTGGCGTGAGCAGACCGCGCGTGAGAAGCGCGCGGCCTATCGCAACGAGACCTATTGGGGGCGACCGGTGCCCGGCTTCGGCGACCCGGCGGCTCGGATTCTCATCGTCGGCCTGGCGCCCGCGGCGCATGGCGGCAACCGCACCGGACGGGTATTCACCGGCGACCGCTCCGGCAACTTCCTCTTCGGCGCACTGCACCGGGCGGGTCTGGCCAACCAGCCCACGAGCACCCACCGAGGAGACGGCCTGCGGCTGCGCGACGCGTTCGTCTCCGCCACGGTGCGCTGCGCGCCGCCCGCCAACAAACCGACCACCGAGGAGCGCGAGACCTGCCGCATCTACCTGGAATCGGAGCTTGACCTGCTGGCCGACGTCCGCGTGATGATTGCCCTCGGCGGCTACGCCTGGTCGCAGGTGCTGCGCATCTGCCGCGCTCGGGGGGACTCGCCGTCGCCCAGCCCGGCGAGATTCGGCCACGGCGCCGAGGTCGCACTGGGCGACCGCACGCTGCTCGGCTCCTATCACCCCAGCCAGCAGAACACCTTCACCGGCCGTCTCACGCCGGACATGTTGGACGCCGTGCTCGAACGGGCGGTGGAGTTGACGGGCGAGAACGCTCGCTAGCCTACGCGTCGTCGGCGGTTCCGGTGGCCGCCGAGTCCTCCGCCTCGAGCCCGCGGAATACCGCCAGCAGATTCCGGCGCCGCGCCACGGCGTAGACCACGAACGCCACAAACATCAGCACGACCAGCGCGCCAAACAGGGCGAAGGCCGCGGCCAGCGCGTACCAAAGCACCGACCAGAACACCGCCAGCAGCACCAGGCCGATGACCAGCGAAAGCGTCGGCGCCAGCACGGCGAGCCGCACCCAGCCCTTGACGGTGTGCGGACGCAATCGGTCGAGCAGGCGGCGACGCCACCCGGGGGGCTGAGCGGAGTTTGGGAATGCGGACTCCACGTCAGGTCGCCACTTCTACGGGTGCTCGCCGCGCCTTGCGCGCGTTGACGGCATTCACTGGTCGAGAAGCCGGTTGAGCCTCGCTGGTTCTTCCGCCGTCGCCCGACCCCATCTCCGCGCACCGCTTGAGATGCACCAGCAGCACGGAAATGTCCGCCGGGGTGACGCCCTCGATGCGCGCCGCCTGGCCCACCGTGGCCGGTCGGAACTTCTCCAGCCGCAGCCGCGCCTCGGTGCGCATGCCGTAGATGCCCGGATAGCCGATCGTCGCCGGAATGCGCGCCTGCTCCATCTCGCGCGCCCGCGCGACTTGTGCGGTCTGTTGCCGCAGGTAGCCGGCATAGCCGATGTCGAACTCCACCGCCGCGGCGGCGGCCGGCGAGACCGGTGGACCGCCGCCCGCCAGCTCAATCACAAGATCGAGCGTAGCGCCGGGACGGCGGAGAAACTCGGCGGCGGGCAGCGTTTGGGTCACCGGCGGCAGGCCGAGCCGGCGCAGCCGCGCCGCGACCACCGGCGTGGCGGGAATGCGGGCGTCCGCCAGCCAGGCCTTGGCCCGCTCGGTTTCCTCCCGCTTCCGACGCAGGCGGCGGACTCGAGCCTCGCCGGCCAAGCCGACGCGATGGCCAAGCTCGGTGAGCCGCATGTCGGCGCTGTCGTGCCGCAGCAGCAGGCGGTACTCGGCCCGCGAGGTGTGCAGGCGATACGGCTCGGTGAGGTCTCGGCTCACCAGATCGTCAATCATCACGCCGATATAGGCCTGGTCGCGGCCCAGGATCAGCGGCTCGGCGTCGCGGATGCTCCGCACGGCGTTGATGCCGGCCATCAGGCCCTGGGCCGCCGCCTCTTCATAGCCCGTCGTGCCGTTGATCTGCCCGGCGAGGAAGAGGCCGGCCGCGCGCTCGGTTTCCAACGTATGCGTGAGCTGGAATGGGCGGACGAAGTCGTACTCGACCGCGTAGCCCAATCGAAGCACCTGCGCGTCGCGCAGCGCCGGCACGCTGCGAATCATCTCGACCTGGACTTCGGCGGGGAGGCTCGTGTTGGCACCCTGCACGTAGACCTCGGGCGTGGCGAAGCCTTCCGGCTCGAGAAACAGGGTGTGCGCCGGCTTGTCGGCGAAGCGCACGATCTTGTCCTCGATGGAGGGGCAATAGCGCGGACCAGGAACCGTGATCGCGCCGTTGAACATGGGCGCGCGGTGGAGGTTGGCGCGAATCACGGCATGCGTGCGCTCGTTGGTGGCGACCCGATAGCAGGGCATCTGCACGCGCCACCCCGATTCCGGCACGTGCGGATAGGCGGCGTGCCGCGGTTCCGAGAGCCGTTCGTCGGCGGGTACCGGATCGAAGCTGAAGTGCAACGGGTCGGCGGATCCGTGCTGGACCTCGGTGCGTGAGAAGTCGATCGTGCGTGCGTCCACGCGCGGCGGCGTGCCGGTCTTGAGTCGGCCCAAGTCGAAGCCGTGGCGCGCCAGATCGTCCGCCAACGCCGTTGCCGGCGCCTCCTCCGCGCGACCGCCGGGCGTCGACTCGTCACCCCGGATAAGCCGCCCTTTCAGGAACGTGCCCGTGGTGACGACGACCGCCCGGGCCGTGTAGGCGCGGCCGTCCGCGGTGCGAACGCCGACGACCCGCCGGCGTCGCTCGCCACTCCCGGCAAGTCGGCGCCAGATCAGGCTCTCCACCTCACCCTCGACGAGATCGAGTCCGGGTTGTCGCTCGACCACCTGCCGCATGGCGACGCTGTAGAGCCGCTTGTCGGATTGCGCCCGCAGCGCGCGCACCGCCGGTCCCTTGCCGGTGTTCAGCTCGCGGATCTGGATGAGGGTGCGGTCGGTGTTGCGGCCCATCTCTCCGCCCAGCGCGTCGATCTCACGCACCAGGTTGCCCTTGGCGGGACCGCCGATGGACGGATTGCAGGGCATCAGCGCCACGCCGGACGTGCCGAGCGTCAGGACCAGGGTGCGGGCGCCCATGCGGGCGGCGGCCAGCGCGGCCTCACAGCCGGCATGACCCGCGCCGACCACGATGACGTCGTAGCTCGCGGCGGATGCCATGGTCAAAGGCGGCGCGAAACCGCGACGATCCGTCCCGGTCCGAGACGAGGGTCGCGGGCTATAATTGGCGTCAACGTTGGCCGGCCGATCGTTCCGTTGGTCGTGCTCCGGAGCCCATTATCGTTACCAGCGGGCCAGACTTCACGACCCAGGTCGTCGACGCGTTCGTCGTGCCCACCGAGACTGGGGCCGCGTTCTTCGTCGATGCGGACTACGCGGAGTTGGACGCCGCCAACGGGCCGGTGCAATTGGCCGTCTACAGCCCCTATGACGTGTCGCCGGGCGAGGTCGCCGTGGTCCGCGGGCGGCTGGAAGCGGACCTTTTCAGCTACGCGGCGTCGGCGGCCGGCTTGGGACGGGCGTGGCTGCGCCACGCGCTGCTGGCGATCCTCGAGCTCACGATCCTCGGGGTGCTCATCGCGTTCCTGATCGCTAATCCATCGCGCGTCGCGTTTATCGTCGGCTGGGCGCTTCCCTTTGGGTTCTTCATCGCCACTCGCTCGGCGCTGCACGCGTTCGCGCAGCGTGAGTACGGCGCGCGCGCGCGTCGCCTGCTGGAGTCCGGGGCGGTGCTTGCCGAGCCGGCCATCTCGCAGTTCGGCGGCAGCCTGGCCCACGTGCGCGACATCTGGCGCGGGCTGGAGGAAGGCGCCTTTGCCCGCGACACGGTGGCGCTCGAGCTTGCGTCCGAGCGGCTGCTGCGCTGGCCCGGGGCCGTGGCGTTCTATCGCTCCCAACGACAGGCGGACGAGCCCTCGCAGCCGCGGACGCTGCGAAGCCGGCTGGCGCGCCTGCTGCTTCCCAAACGGCCCGTCGCCCCGCTGACGACGCTCGTCGCTCGACCCCGCCCATGATGCAACTGGTGTGCTGGGCAGTCCCCGTGCGCGGCGGCTACGTGTTGCGCGCCGATCGCGCGGCGCAGGCCGCCGTCCGGGCCGCGGACGGGCGCCGACCGCAATTCGTGGACTGGGCCGTGGCCATCGTGCATCCCGGGTCGTCGGGCTTCTCCGCGGAGCAGGTCCACCGGCCAACCGTCCTGGCGATCGAGTCGGCACTGCGCCGCGGGGCGCCCACGCGCCCCAACCGCGCCGGACGCCTGGAGCGACTGCGCCGCTCGTGGGCTTCGCTGGCGCTGGGCGCGGCGCTGCTGGTGCTTTCCGGTACGCACTGGGTGCTCGCGCTCGCGGGCGCGTGGCTGCTCGCCGGACGACCCTGGATGGCGGCGCTGCTGGGCATCGGTCGGGCGGACTCACCCGCCACCGCGTGGACCGCCGCCGACGTGCAGGTCACCGCCGCGCCGCACGCGGGCCTCGGCCGGGTCGCCGATGCGCTGAAGCGGGCGGCTGACGACGCCGGCGGCTACGGGCAGGCGCTGGCCGCCGCCCAAACGCTGGGGCTCGACGACGCCGCCGAGGTCTACTCGGCATTGATCAAGCACCCAAACCCAATGGCGCTGCCGGTCGAGGTCGGCATGTGGACGCCCTCGGCGTCGGTCGAAGATCGAGCCCTGGGCGGCGTTTTGCCGGATGTCGCCGAGGCGCCGGCCCCGCCGGGCGAAGGCGCCGACGCCGTCGCGGAAACCGAGCCCGGTGACGAGGCCTCCGACGATCCAATGGACCGACTGCCATGATTTCGACCGGAGCGCGGAGCCTCGAGATCCCCATGGACATCGACCGGTTTACGGACAGTCTGCGGGGCAGCAAGTGGCGCGAAATTCGGCAGACGCTCGGCGACACCTACGAGGTCAGAACCCTGTATGAAGGTCCGCTGCCGGGCCTTCCGCGCGCGCAGGTCGTCCGACTGTCGTCGGGCGATCCCGACAGCCCGATTCGAATCCTGTTCGACGCCGTGCCTCTGAGCCTTTCGCGGCCGGTGCTGGTCGCCGGTCGCGCGGTGACCCGGGTCTTCACCTCGCGCGCCCGCGAACGCGCCGAGCTGCTCGATCGCATTGCCGTGCGGATCCACGTGATCGAAGTCGACGGCGACGCTGCCGATATCCCACCGTTGCCGCTCGCGACCGGACTGGATGGCGGCTTGCGTCTGGCGCACAGCGTCGCCAACGAGCAGGCGTGGAGCGCGTTGCGCGAGTCGGTGCAACGGTTCCGGCCGACGCTCGCCATGGACCTGCGCGACGCCGGGGCCGCGGTCCCCGACGCGAACCTGGCCCTCGTGGTGCACAGCCTCACGCACGCGGCCGGGGCAACCGACGCCGGGTCGCTCCCAGGAACAACCGAGGGCCGGGCCATCGCCCGAGACGTCAGCCGACGCGGGATTTCGCCCTACCGGGGCACGCCGCGCGAGCGCGCGGCGGCGGGATTGCGGCAGTTCGGCCACGGCGCCCTCACGCGCATGAGCCCGCGCGCCCCTTCGCGATCCGTGGCCAGCCTCGCGACCGATCTCGTCGCGGCCGTCGGGATCACGGCGCTGTCATTAGGGCTGCGCGAGCTCGACCGGGCCATTGCGCTAACCGAATCCGCGGGCGCGGGCGTCGACGAGTCCATCCGCGAGTTTCGCCGCATGGGGGCTTAAGTGGCCGGGGAAGGACGACCAGCGCAAGCCGCCGGCCTCGATCCCGTGCGCCACGCGCCCAGCATTTCCGTGGAGTACGCACCCATTCCGGTTGGGCCCAACGACACCGAGTTGGTGGCGCACGACCGGCACCGCTTGAGCGACGCCCTGGTGCGCGGCATTCCCGTCGCCCGCACGCTGCGAATCGATGAGCTTCCCGACGACGTCGCCACTGTTGCCCGGATCGAGGTCGGCGCCATTCGCCGCCTGCGGCAGGCGGCGCGGGCGGCCCAGGCGCGCCGCTGGCGGGTCTATGTGGCGGCGGTCGGGCTGCCCTTCCTGACCGCCACCCTGCTGGGCCTTCTGGGCGTGTGGCTGAGCACGGTTCCGATCATCGGCGAGCCGGTCGGCGGGTTCGTGGGCACGGCCGGCGGCAACGTGGGTGGCCTGCCGCTCGCGGCGATCATTGCGGCGCTGCCGTCGGTGTGGTGGATCCGGCGCGTTCGCCGCGCGTCGCGGGCCGCGCCGCAGCCCAACCTGCGTCAGGATTCGGTGGCGACGAGCGAGCTCACCGTCAACGACGACCTGGGGCCGTTCCTCGCCGACGCGCGCGAGACGATGCGCGACATCGGCGGCATTCTGAGCGGCAACCCGCGACCCGGCGGCGAACAGGCGCACCGTCTGGCCATCCGCTTCGGCGCACTGGCCCGCATCGCGGCGCGACACGACGTGCCGTCCGTGGTTGCCTTTGCCGCCGACGCCGGCGAGCAATTCCGCATCGCGTCACAGCCGCCCGCCCGGCTCATCCCCGGTCTTCGCCTGCGGCGCCGGCCCGCCAGCGTCGTCAAGGTTCTCGCCCCCTATATGCAGCGGCGCGCATCGCGGGTGCAAGCCCGGGCATCGCGTCTGCTGGGTATCGCCAGCGGGCTGGTCGTCGCGGCCGCCGCATTCTTCGTCGCCGGCGTCTTCGGCATCCGAGGCGACGAAGCCCTGCTGTTGCGAACCAACGAGGCGATCGTCTTCCCGTCGTCGGGTACCGTGCTCGCGCTCCGGCATGGATTCGACGGTCCCGCGGAGTCCGGGACGAACACGCTTACGGTGGTGCAAGGCCCCGGCATCTTCTGGAGCTGGCCGCGGCCGATCACCGAGCGCCGCTTGGTGCCGCTCACCAACCGCGCGCTTGACATCGCGGTGCCCTTCCCCGGCGATCCTCCCGGCCAACACTTGAATGTCGAGTTCCGCTACGAGATCGACGACCTGAAGTCATTTGTCGCCACCATGGAGTCTCTCGACGAGATCGACTCGGCGCTGGCCCGGGTGGTTTCCGCCGAATTGGCCAGAGGCTTTGCCGAGCGCTACGAGAC
Organism: Chloroflexota bacterium; assembly: GCA_965243625.1. Taxonomy (GTDB): domain Bacteria; phylum Chloroflexota; class UBA11872; order UBA11872; family UBA11872; genus JAJECS01. Next base: position 3,061,404 of record CBDEVI010000002.1, on the reverse strand, counting down.
GGAGCTGGCGTTGCCGAATGCCCTCCCGGCGCCGTTTATCGTGGCCGGCCTCCAGGAGGGCGCCGGCGAACTGTTGGGGAATTTCGTCGAGTTCTCGGAGATCAGCGACGCATTCGCGGTGTTCGGCGTAACTCTGCGGCCCGAGCCGTCTCACAGCTTCTCGCGCGACTAGGCGGCGGCAGCGTGGCCGTCCCACGGCTCGGCGGCGGGTAATAATTCCCGCATGGCTTCGCTTGGCGAACAGCTTCGGACGGCACGGGAAGCCGCCGCGCTCACGATCGAGGAAGCCGCCGTCGTCACGCACATCCCGCGCGAGCACCTGGCAGCCCTGGAGTCGGACAACCTGGCGGCGCTCCCCGGACCGCCCTTCAACGCCGGATTCATTCGCATCTACGCCGAAGCGCTGCAACTGCCGGTCCAGCCGCTGCTCGACCTCTACCACGCGCAGGCCGGCGAAGTCCCCGCGGTCGTCGGCGCCGGACCGATGCTCGCCATGCGGCGCGGGCGTCAGCGGCTGCTGGCGTCCCTGCTGCTCGTCGCGGCGTTGGGCGCCGTGCTTGCCGCTCTGCTGCTCACCAACTTTGGCGGACTGGCCGACGATGGCGGGGCGACGAATGGCCGCGAAATCGCCACGCCGTCGGCCGTCGACCGCGGCGCGGTGTTCGAACTGGTCGTGGTGAGCGAAACTCAGGTGCGCATCGAGGTCGACGGGCGCGCGCTCGTGGACGAAATCTTGGCGCCGGGCGAGTCGCGCCAATGGAGCATGGAGCGGGAAACGGTGCTCGACGTCGGCGCGGCGGACGCGGTGACCATCACGATCAATGGACAGCCGCTGCCGCAGCTCGCCGACCCGGGCGAGCCGGCCCGGCATACCTGGCGAGTCGACCTTCCGGGCGCCCCCACCGCCGCGCCGCGACCCACGAGCAGTTGACCCGTGACTTCCGCTTCTCAGGACGCCCGCTCCGCGCCCAAACAGTGGCAGTCCTATCTGCCCAACGCCCTCACGATCGCCCGCATCGCCTCGATCCCGATCATCGTCTGGCTGCTGTTCTGGGACTGGTGGTTCTCGAACCAGATGGCCGGATTCGTGTTCGCCGCGGCCGGTGCGAGCGACGTCTTCGACGGCACGCTGGCGCGGCGCTATGGCACAGGCTCGCAGCTGGGCATCTTCCTGGATCTCGTCGGCGACAAGCTGCTGGTCGCGGCCGTGCTCTTCACCATGGTCGAGCTGGGCTGGATGCCGGGCTGGCTGGGCGCCAGCTTCATCGCGCGGGAGTTCGCGGTCATGGGTCTGCGGGCCTATGCCGGCGCCCAGGGCGTCACCGTCGCCGCCGGTCGCCTGGGCAAAGCCAAGATGATGTGGCAGTACATCGCCTTCAACGCGCTGATGTGGGAACGCACCGCTCTGCCCTGGTTCCTGGTCGGCGTGGCTCTGCTGCTGACGCTGGCCTCGGGCATTCACTACGCCGTGGGCATCTGGCGAGGCCTGCAAGCCCGCCCGGCGCCAGACATTCCGGAAGTGATCTAGGCGCGAGCCCGGAGGCGCGCGGTTCGCGGGAGTTCCGTCGCATCCTGAATCCAGCCGGTTTACCATGGCGGCTGACGCGCTGTGAGCATGGAGCGGCGGAGATGACGCGCCTGGCGTTGGTCGGCAGCGGACCGGACGACGCGGCCTATGCCCGCATCGCGCCGCGCGCCGGCGCAACCATCGCCGCCGTCGCGGACGGCGCGCAGGCCGCCTCGAACGACGTGATCGCAGCGGCCACGCTTGCCGAGCTGCTGGAAACGCACGCAGACGCCTTCGACGCCGCGATCGTCCAGACGCCCACCGACGAGCGGGCGAGCCACATCGAGGCGGCGGCGACGGCCGGCAAACATGTGCTGGTGAAGGGTCCGCTGGGACGCTCGGCCGGCGAAGCGCGCCAAACGGCCAAAGCCTGCGCGGCGGCCGGCGTGGTGCTCATGGCCGGGCAGATCGATCGGTATCGCCCGGACGTCGGCGCCGTGCGCGCCAGCCTGGACGCGGGCCAGATGGGCCAACCGGGCCTCGTGCGGAGCCACCGCTGGCAACCGCCGCCCACCGGCGACTGGCGCCTGGACCCAATCCGCAGCGGCGGAATCTTCATCCATGAACTCACGCGGGACATCGACGTGGCGGCCTGGCTGTTCGACGGGCCGCCCGACACCGTCTTCGCCATCGCACGAGGCCAGGACCCCGACCGACCGGACGCGGCGGTGGTGCATCTCGGGTTTCCCGACGGCGGGATGGCCGTGCTGGATGTGACCACGGCGCTCCCCAAAGGTGAGGCCTATTGGTCCCTGCAACTGATCGGCGCTGACGGCGCCGTATATGCCGACGACCAGCACAACATGCAGCTGCTCTACGCGGGCGGGTCGCCCGCCGCGCGGCTCACCAGCACCGGCGACGCCACCGTTCTCGCCCAGGTCCAGGCGTTTGTGGAGGCGATCAATAGCGGCTCGTATCCGGCGGCGAGCAGTGGGGACGCGGTTCTCGCCCTCGAAGTCGCCGAAGCCGCCATGGCGTCGGCGGCGTCCGGCCGCGCCGCCTCGCGCACGGAGGACGGCTATGTCCTCGTCTAGCAGCGGCTCGGTCTTCCGCGTGGCGGTCTTGAGCGTGGTCAAGCACGACTACGTGCCGCTGGGAATGGTCACGCACCCGCGGTTCGATCTCGTCGTGGTGGCCGACGACGCGGCGCAGCCGGAATGGGTCCACGAGCGCAATCAGAAGCTGGCCGACGACCTGAACATCCCCTACGTGCGCGACGTGGAGGCGGCCATTCGGGACTACGACGTGCAGGTGGCCTGCGTGAGCCCCGAGGCCGAGCGCCATGCGGACCTCAGCGTGCGCGCCGCCGACGCCGGGCTGCACGTGGTGCAGGACAAGCCCATGTCCACCCTGGTCTCCGAGTGCGACCGAATCGTGGAGGCCGTGGAGCGCAACGGCGTCAAGTTCCTCATGTGGAACCGCGACATGCTGCCGGCGATGCTGCTCGCCCGGCAGGAGCTGCAACGCGGCGCCATCGGTGACGTCCGCGCCGTGCACGTCGATTTCTACTTCGCCAAGGACGCGGGACCCCGCCGCGGGCAGCAACCGCCCGGCGCTCCCAAGATCGATTGGCTCGAAGCGCTCAAGGCCGCCCACGTGGACGGCTCGGACGGCGGCGTGGGCCAGGCCCCGATGGGCGAGCTACAGATCGAGGGCATTTACCCGCTCTCACACGTCGGCCTGCTCACGGGCGCGCGCGTCGAACGTGTGTTCGCGCGCACGGCGTCCCACTTTCACCAGCGCAACGTGGACCACGGCATCGACGACCTGGCCTCGGTGACGCTGGAGATGGACAACGGGATCGTGGGCACGCTGTGCATCGGCCGCATCGGGCGCGCCAAGCACGACAACGACGGCGAGATCAAAGTCCGCATCCTGGGCACCGCCGGCGCCATGGTCATCGACGAGCCGCGGCCCGCAGTGCGGGTCTTCTACCGGGGGCGGACCGCCGGTGATTCGCCCGCGGCACGCGTGGGCGGTGACGCCGACTGGCTCCTGATGGAGGATTTCGCCCACGCCATCGACACCGACGGCGACACCATCCTCAACGCGCGCGTCGGACGCGATATCGCGGCCACGGTGCAGGCCGCCATCGACTCGGGCCGCACCGGCCGCCCGGTCGAGGTGTCCTAGCTAGGCGTCGTACGGGGCGTCGAACTCGGCCGTCTCCACCCACGCCCCACGCTCGGCGGACGCGACGGCAGCGTCGGTGAAGATCTGCACCCGCCAGCCGCCGTGCAACTCCGCGACCTCCGTGGGCTCACCGGCCATCGTCGCCAGCAGGCCCGGATGGACCATGTCCCTGAAATTGTTGATGGCGTCGGGCGGCGTCACCGTCTCGAGATGCTCCGATTCGCCGGGCTTGCGCGCGATGCGGATATCGCCGGTCCAGCGGTTGATGGCCAGGGAAGCCTCTTCGCCGTGCAGCTCGACGTCCGGCGCCAGCGCCGTGCGCAGATACGGCGCGTGCGAAACCAGGAGCACGCCGACGGCGCCGTTGTTCATCTCGAACGTGAGATTGCCGTAGTCGAACGCCGTTCCCTTCCGTCGTGACGCCGCCTCCGTGGCGTCGTGCGCTTCGCTCCAGGCAAGCGCCTCCTCGAGGTTGGGCTCGCCCAGGTCGGGCTTGGGCGGCGCCAGCACGCCCGCCTGCGCGAAGACGCGCCGCGCTTCGAGGCCGGTGAGCCAGCGCATGGTGTCGTAGGCATGCGAGCCGCCGTCGGCGACGCTGCCCGCGGCCGACTGCTCGGCGTCGTCGCGCCAGGTGAAGGGTATGGATGTCAACCGCGGGTTGTGCCAGCGGTAGACGATGCCTCGAACCTCGCCGATCAAGCCCTCGGCCAGCAGCTGCTTGACGCGCGGAAACACCGGCACGCCGCGGATCCAAAACGGCACCATGTGCCCCAGCCCACCATCGCGGTAGGCGGTCCAGACGTCATGGGCTTCGCGCGCGTTCATGGCCACCGGCTTCTCGCACACGATGTGCTTGCCCTGCGCGGCGCACTCCAGGGCAATCTCGTAGTGCATGACGTCGGGAACCACCACCACCACGACGTCGACGTCGGGATGGGCGACCACCTCACGCCAGTCGGTGGTGACGAGCGCGGCCCCGTCCTCGCGCCCGGCGGCCTCCAGCAGATCGCGGCGACGCGCGCAGACGGCGACGATGTCGAATTGCTCGGGGACCTCGCGCATCTCGCGCCGATAAGGCACGCCGATGAACCCCGACGCGCCGATGACGCCAACCCTGAATCGCATGGCTCTACCTCGCGGATGCCGCGCCGCATCATCAAACCGCGCACGGTGGGCTTTGTCCACTGGGGCGGGTCTGAAACCTGCCCGTTCGGTGTAGGGGCAGGCCTTGTGCCTGCCCGGATCACCGGCGGCGCGGGCGCCCGCAAGGGACGCCCCTACATGCTCCTGCCACGGTCCAGTCAGGGCAGACGGGATCGAATCCGGCTCATTCCAAGCCCCCGCAAGCGCCACGTTGACGGACGCGGGTAGGGGCGGGTTTCAAACCCGCCCGTTCGTTGTCGGGGCAGGCCTTGTGCCTGCCCGCGTCACCGGCGGCGCGGGCGCCCACCAGGGGCGCCCCTACGTGCCTGTGCAGCGGTCGCGCCGGGGTAGCGGGAGGTCGACTCGCCCCCAGAATCGCCCGTGCGCTCAGCCCGAGGGACTGAGCGCCTTCGACGCCCGCAGCCGCCGTTCAATCCGCGCCAGCCGGTGCTCCAACGCGGGACGCGCGAGCGGCTGGGGCAGGGCGTCCAGCAGAAGATCGGCGTGCGCCAGGGCTTCCACGGTGCACTCACGCGCCGTGTCGAACGCGCCGGCCCGATGCTCGTGGTACTTGGCCAGCTCGACCAAAGCCCAGACCGCGCCGCGCCCCTGGCGTTGCCGCATGACCTCCCACACGTCCAGCGCCCGCGGCCAGGCGCCGCGACGCTTGTGGGCCAGGCTCAACGGCGCCTGCGCCAGCGGCTGCAAGGCTTCGTCAAGGCCAAGCTCCAGCGACCGCGCGTAGGCCGCGAGCGCGGTTTCAATCTCACCGGCCAACTCAAACGACCGCGCCGCGCCCAGCACCTGGGCGGGCTGCGCGCCGGGGCCGCGCCAGCCGCCGAAGGCATCGCACGCCCTCACCAGCAACGCCGCCATGGACACCATGTCCACCCGGTTGTGGGCCACCACCGGCACCAACTCGCGGGCGTCGCCGGTCCGCAGATAGCGAAAGTAGATGTCGGGGATCTCGTGGCTCGGCACGTCGAGTTCCCGTTCGACGCCCAGGATCTCCCGCTCCAGCGTGCCGAGGTCGCGGTGCGGGAGCTGATAGCGCCACAGCCGTCGCGCGACGTGCAGCAGGTCCAGCGCGCCCAGGGCGTCGAGGGACGTGCGTATGCGGTTCATGATGAAGCGCGTCCGCAGCAACGGCAGGTCGAAGCTCTTGCCGTTGAAGCTCACCGTCCAGTCGAACCGCGAGATCAGGCGCGCCAGGTGCGCCATCATGGCCGGCTCGTCGGCGTGATCGCGCATGAAGTACTGCTCGACCCGCAGCGCGCCGTCCTCCACCCAACTGCAGCCGACCAGAAAGGCATACGTGCCCGTCCCGCCGGCCAGCCCGGTGGTCTCCGTGTCGACGAACAGGGCCCGTTCCAGCTCGAAGTCTTCGAGCTCCGGATCGCCGCTGAGCGTGGTCAACGCGCGCCGATCGGGGTCGCCGGGCCAGGACGTCGACAGCCCGCGCGGCAACGGGTGGGTCTCACCGATGACGACGAACGACCCGACGTCGTTGGATTCGAGCGCGCCGCCGATCACGTCCTCGACCGGCACGCCCGGTGCGATCGTTCGAGGCGCAGCCGCGGGCGCCGGCTCGACGGGCTCCCACGGCCGGTTCCAGGCCATCGCCCGTCCGCTGGTCATGAGCAATCGTCAATCACTGTAGGGGCAGCCCTCGTGGCTGCCCGGATCCACCCGGACGGGCGCCCACAAGGGACGCACCTACAAGTGCCCGCAAACGTCCGTCATTCCCGCGGAGGCGGGAATCCACCGGGGACCCAACCTGCCGGCCCATGCCTAGGGGCGACGCATGCGTCGCCCCTACGTCGTTATCCAACGGTCTCTTCCACGGACAGCAATCCAGCATGCGCCTCGGCCAGCGCGGCAACGGCCACGCCCGCGCGCGCCCGCAGCACCCGCAGCGTGGCCGCCTTGGCGCTGATGCCCGACGCCACCGGCGGCCCCACGCAGGCCGGGCAGCCCTCGGTACAGTCGCAGCCGGCGGCCAGCTCCGCCGCGGCCTGCATCACCTGGTCGAACGTCGCGTACAGCCGCTCGCTCAGCCCCACGCCGCCGGGATAGCGGTCGTAGAGGTACAGCGTCGGCGCCTGGGTGAACGGCGACTTGATCTCGCTGACCACGCCCAGGTCGTGCGGGTCGCACATCAGGTGGACCGCCGCCACGTTGGGCAGCAGGTGCCGCGCGCCCCAGAGACCGGCCTCGACCTCGCTGCGGGACAGCGTCTCGGTCAACTCGGGGCGCATCCAGGCCCAGCACGCCTGCGTGTGCATCTCCTGCTCGGGGAGATCGATGGTGCCCCAGCCCACGTTGTCGTCGTCGCTGATGCGCAGCTTCTTGAAGATCGTGGGCCGGGCCGTCACGCGCACCTCGCCCCACGAGCGACCCAGCGGCGCGTCGACCTGCCGCTCGAAGTCGTCGAGCACCGCGACGTTCACGTTCATGCTGGCCACGGTGTAGTGCTCCACCGAGACCTCTTCGACATACGCCTTTCCCTGCTCCCAGTCGAGGCGGTTGACGTGGTACTGGCGACCGTCGTGGAGATAGATCGCGTCCTCGTGAACCCGCGTCGGCGCGGAGAAGCGGTCGACCTGGCCGATCACCTGCGGCCGGCTCTCGTCGGTCACGATGACGATGTTGTCGAGCGTGCCCGTGCGCAGGCTCACGAACTGCGCGGGGTAGTCGTCGGCGGTCCAGTGATAGGTGCCGCCGGCCTTGTGCAAGACGCCCGCGTCCTCGAGCATTCGCACGCCGCCGTCCGTGGTGGGTACGCCGAAGGTCTCGTTTTCGACGAGCGGCAGCTCGAACGCGGCGCACTTGAGGTGGCTGGTGTAGACATAGACGTTGTCGGGATTGATGAGCGCCGACTCGACCGACTCGCGTAGCACGAAATCGGGGTTGCGGGCCACGAACTGGTCCAGCGGGCTCGACCCCGCCACGTAGACGGCCACCGACGATTCGCGGCGGCGTCCCGCGCGGCCCACCTGCTGCCAGAAGCTCGCCAGCGACCCCGGATAGCCGCACAGCACCGCCGCCTGCGCCTGCCCGATGTCCACCCCCAGCTCCAACGCGTTGGTGGCGACCACCGCCCGCACCGTGCCATCGCGCAGGCCCGCCTCGATCTCGCGGCGCTCGGCCGGCAGGTAGCCGCCGCGATAGCCGCGCACCTCGCCGCGGCCCAGGTGCGGACCGCCGCGCAGCTTGCTCAGCAGCAGCTCGGCGGCCGTGCGGCTGCGGGCGAAAGTAAGCGTCTGGATGTCGTTGCCCAGCAGCACCCCGGCAATCTCCGCCGCCGCGTCAATCTCCGAGGCCCGAATCCCCAGCTGCGCGTTCACGACCCGCGGGTTGTAGAAAATCAGGTGCTTCTCGCCGCGCGGCGAGCCGTCGTCGTCCACCACACCCAGATCGCGCTCGGTGAGCCGGTCGGCCAGCTGCTTCGGATTAGCGATGGTGGCGGAGCAGGCCACGATCTGCGGTCGCGAGCCGTAGAACTCGGCCACGCGCAGCAAGCGCCGCAGCACGTTGGCCAGGTGGCTGCCGAAGATGCCGCGATAGACGTGCAGCTCGTCGAGCACGATGAAGCGCAGGTTCTCGAACAGCCGGGTCCACTGGGTGTGGTGCGGCAGGATGCCCTGGTGGAGCATGTCCGGGTTGGTGATGACCACGTGCCCGGCCTGCCGCAGCTTGCGCCGCGCGGTCGTCGGGGTGTCGCCGTCGTAGGTGTAGGTCTTGATATCCGCTTCGGCGACCTGGATCAGCGAGTACAGCTCGTCGAGCTGGTCCTGCGCCAGGGCCTTGGTGGGGAAGAGGTAGAGCGCGCGGGCCTGGGGATCGTCCAGGATGGCCTGAACGACCGGCACGTTGTAGCAAAGGGTCTTGCCCGAGGCGGTGCCGGTGACGATGCAGACGTCCTCGCCGCCGAGCACGCGCGCGATGGCCTCGGCCTGATGGGTGTAAAGCTCACGCACGCCGCGCTGCTCCAAAGCCTGCCGCAGCAGCGGCGCGACGCCCTGGGGCCAGTCGCCGTACCGAGCCTCCCGCGCGGGCCGCACCTTCCACGCCGTAACGCCGCGAGCAAAGGCCGCATCGCCTGAGAGCCGGTCGGCAAGCTGGGCGGCGTTCACGCGGGGACGGGGTGGCTAAACAGAAGGGCACCACCGGAAACGCCAAGCGTCACCGGCCCACCCTAGCGCACGACCGGCCACCACACAAATACCGAACACCCGCCCGCGAAACCTGTGCGTAACCCCTTCGTCATTCCGGCGAAGCATGTCCCCGCGCAGGCGGGGAGCCGGAATCCAGTCCGGTCAAGACTGGAGAATCTCTGGGGAATCGGCGTCGAGCTGTCCCGTGCCCGAGGTTTGCGCGGGACCGAGACCCGTCGATCGACGGTCATGCGCACCCGTCCCGCACGAACGACTTGCCTCCGGCACTGATGCCTGCATACCAGTTCGTTTCGCTGCCATCGCCTAGATTTGACCGGTCTCTTTCGACTATGAAAGGCTGTTGGTTCCAGCCGGAGGCTGCACCGATTGCCCCAGGCATCATCCATCCCTCGATGGAGGATCTGGAAGAGGCGCTCTATGTCGACTAGAACACTTTCATTGAGGATGGTTTCGATCTATGCGCTGAAGCTGATACTGATCGTGCTGCTCAGCATGTCTTGGCTTCTTGTCGACTTTCACCGAGCGCATGCTTGTTCCTGTCGTGCGATCGATCCCGCCGAGGCTTACAACCGATCCGCGGCGGTATTCTCCGGCGAGGCCATTGATTTGGCTTTACTCTACAATCGAATAGGAAACCCTCCTCGTCTCTTCGCACTACACAGGCTTGCTTATTCCACATACGAGCCTGGAACGGTGACCCTGATTTACACGTTTAAGGTCGATACCATATGGAAGGGACCTTCCTATGAACATGTTTATCTACAAACGACGACTTCCGAGGCTTGCGGCGCTGCATTCCCTCCGGGCATAAGATTCCTTGTTTACTCCACGGAAGGAACGTCAGCATATCTTTGCGGAACGCTACCCCTCAGATTCGGGCAGGAACACCTCGACGCGTTGGGGGAAGGCAGGTCGCCCGAGCGAGGCACACGCGCGCCCGAATTGGAAATCATGCGCAGCTCGCTGTCCGAGGATGAAATGATCCAGAAGCTCGAAGCGCTGATAGCCGAGGTGCGGGCGGAGCTGGATGCTGGGCTCCCCGCGCCGACGGGAGAGTCGGCAACGCGCCAACCGGCAGTGTCAACCACGCCCGGCCCGCGAATACCGGAGCGCACGATCCGGGGGCTCGCGAGAGCGCTGTATCAGTTGCTGGAGGAACGTATGGCCAGGCTCAGCACACCTACTCCGATACCGACACCGACAGCCGTGCCCACACCAACGCCCATTCCGGCTACGCCCGCCCCGCAACCGACTTCCACGCCCCTGCCGACCCCAGCGACGCTCGCAGCCGCAACCACATTGCCGCCAACGTCGATTCCTTCCCCAGAGCCTGCAGCTAACGTCGAGGAAGCTCGTGCTCCCGGATGGCTCATTCCCGCCATCGCGGGCGCCGGAGCCGTCCTAGTAGCCGTGCTCGGGGCCACCCTCACGCTGCGACGCCGACGCGACGGCATTTAGGCTCAAGACGCCGCGCAGCCGACGTTGGCTTCATCCCTGGCGTAGAGCCTTCCCATCATCGATACGGCGGGCGGATTTGAAACCTGCCCCTACCGGAGACGCGCTCCACGTCGGGCGTAGGGGCGGGTTTCAAACCCGCCCATTCCGGACCATGCAAATGCCTCGTGCGGAGAGGGTCAGGCTGCCCAACTCGCGACGAAATCGTCCACGGTCACCGGCTGCCGCGGCTCGGCGTGGAGGCGTTGCGCCAGCCAGTCGCAGCGGCGCCACAGCTCGTCGGCCTCGGCGTCGCTGAACCACTCGCCGAAGTCCGCACCCCAGCCCAGCGTGAGCGGGTGGACGGACTTGGCCTCGCGCTGCAAATCCTCCGGCAACTCGTCGAAGTCCGGCTGCCTGAGTAAATGAATGTGCCGCGCGGCTTCGGCCACGCATGCCGTGAGGGTCAGCTTGGAGGCGGGACCGGCGCCGGGGTGCAACCGCTCGAGGGCCGTGCGAAAGGCCGCCGCGTCGCCGTCCAGGACGCCTTGCAGTGCCCGCTCGGTGAGGTCCCGCTGCTCCGCGGCGAGGCGATTCCAGCTCTGGAACGCGGCGGCGGACGACGGCGAGAGATGGCGCGTGAAGCCCGGGTCCCGCGGCATGGCGTGCACCGAAATGCCGCCGTGCACGGTGCGTCGGAGCTTCGTGCTGTAGTTGCTGCCCCAGTGCAGCATGCTGTGGTAGTAGATCAAGCCGTCGCCGGCCTTGAGCTTCACGGGCATGCCGCCCGGCAGCGGCGACCGCGGATCCTCTTCGAGCCGCCGGTCCTCCTCCGGGGTGTTCACGCGGCGGTGGCTGCCCGGCACCACCCAGAACACGTCGTCGTCGTAGAGCGGCAGGTTCCACTGCAGGTAGCGCGGGCCGGTTTCCGCCAGCTCCTCTTGCAGCAGCCACAGCGGCGCCACCCCGTTGTTTCCAATGTCGCGGTGCCACTTGGCGGGGCCGTGGTCGACGCGCGGGTTGCACATCATCATCATGTGCATGGGCACCGCCTCGGTTCCGCTGAGCAGCTCGCGGCTGGTGCCCATGACCGGCTCGCTGAGCCATAGCTCGACCGCCGGCGCGGTTTCCTTGTCCACCAGCGCGTGAAAGTCGGGCACGCGCGGCTGCATGTGTTTTTCCCACGTGCCGCCGGGCGGATCGTCGGGTCCGGCCTCGCGGCGCCAGACCTCGCGCTGCCGTTCCAACAGGCCCTCGCAGGCTTCGCGTACGGCGTCGAGTTTGTCGGCGGGGATGACGTTACGCACGAAGAGATAGCCGTCGCGACGGAGCAGGGACTTGTTCAGGCTGGGCATGGGTACTCCGATGTTGGGCGACGCGCGACGCGTCGGTTCAGACGGGACGCTTCACGGAAGGTGCTTGAGCGCTGAGTTTCCCACGCTGCACGCAGCGCGGGCCACCCGGCAAGCGGTCAATTCGGTCCCCTCTCCCGCGGGGAGAGGGTTAGGGTGAGGGGACGGGCGCCCACCAGGGGCGCCCCTACGCGGGCAACGGAGTCACTGGGCCTACGTGTCCCAGCTCGCGGCGAACTGGTCCAGCGTCACCCGCTGCGGGGGGTCGGCGTGGAGACGCTGCGCCAGCCAGTCGAATCGACGCCACAGCTCGTCGGCCTCGGCGTCGCTGAATCGCTCGGCGAAGGCGGGGCCCCAGCCCAACGTGAGCGGATGGAGGTGCGTGGCCTGTCGCTGCATCGCCTCCGGCAGGTCGTCGAAGCCCGGCTGCTTGAGCCAGTGGATGTGCCGCGCGGCCTCGCCCAGGCACGCCGTGAGCGTCAGCTTGGCAGCCGGACCGGCGCCCGGGTGCAAACGCTCGAGTGCCGCTTCAAATCCCGGCGCGTCGCCGTCCAGGACGCCGCGCAGCGCCTGGTCAGTGAGGTCCCGTTGCTCCGCCGCGCGGCGATTCCAGGTCTCGAACGCGGCGGCGGACGAGGGCGAGAGATGGCGCGTGAAGCCGATGTCCCGCGGCATGGCGTGCACCGCCATCCCGCCGTGCACCGTGCGCCGGAGCTTCGGGCTGTAGTTGCTGCCCCAGTGCAACATGCTGTGGAGATAGATCAAGCCGTCGCCGGCCTTGAGCTCCACCGGCATGCCGCCCGGCAGCGGCGACCGCGGGTCGTCCTCGAGCTGCCGGTCCTCTTCCGGGGTATTCAGGCGGCGGTGGCTGCCGGGAACCACCCAGAGCACGTCGTCGTCGTAGAGCGGCAGGTTCCACTGCAAGTAACGCGGACCGGTTTCCGCCAGCTCCTCCTGCAGCAGCCACAGCGGGGCGACCTCGAGCGGCCCGATGTCGCGGTGCCACTTGGCGGGGCCGTGGTCGGTGCGCGGGTTGCACATCATCATCATGTGCATGGGCACCGCCTCGGACCCGCTGAGCAGCTCGCGGCTGATGCTCATGACCGGCTCGCTGAGCCATAGCTCGACCGCCAGCGCGGTTTCATCGTCCACCAGCGCGTGAAACTCGGGCACGCGCGGCTGGGGGCGCATGTCCCACACGCCGCCGGGGAGATCGTCGGGCCCGGCCTCCTGGCGCCAAATCTCGCGCTGCCGGTCCAGCACGCCCTCGCAGGCTTCGCGCACGTCGTCGATCCGGTCGGCCGGGATGACGTTGCGCACGATGACGTAGCCGTCGCGACGGAGCAGGGATTGGTTCAGGCTGGGCATGGGGACTCCAGTGCTAGGAAGCGCACAACGCGACGGTTCAGGTGGAGCGTTTCACGAAGGGCGCTTGAGCGCTGAGCTTCCCACGCTGCACGCAGCGCGGGCCACCGGATCGAGCCCATTCGGTGTAGGGGCAGCCCTTGTGGCTGCCCGGCTAGACCCGGACGGGCGCCCACCAGGGGCGCCCCTACGCGGAAATCGGCCACGCTCGCCCTACGACCCATCCAGGCCGATGTATTTCATCACCTCGTCCACCCACACGTCGTCATAGCCCTTGCCTTCCCAGAGGCGGATCAGCGGCGCGTCGGCGTCGGTGGGATGCACGCCCGCGGGATCGTGATCCAGCACGCCCAGGAGCTGCCGCCGCACGGGGTCGGCGCGCGCGATCAGCTCCGGCGAGCTGGCCACGCGATCGCCCAGCCGCATCCAGATCGGGGAGTAGACGAAGAAGAGGTTCTTGCGCCGCACGGTCGAGGTGTTGCGCGAGACGGAGTGCCAAAGCGCGTTGTGAAACAGCATCGCGTCACCCGCGCGCAGCAGCAGCTGCTTGGCGCCCGGCACGCCGGCGTCGATCTCGTCGACCTCCTGGAATCGACTCGGCGAAGCGAGGATTTCCGCGTTGGCGTCCTCTCGCGGAAAGTTGCCGCGGTGGCTGCCGGGAATGAGCAGGAAGTTGCCCATGTCGGGCGCGTCCACGTCGGTCAGGAACCAGCCGATCTTGAGGTGCAGCAGCGGCGTGAGCCCGCCGGCGCTCGGAAACGGATAGGGCTTGGGGCCGTCGTAGTGCCAGCGGCTGCCCGGATGCGGCGTGGGCGGGCGCACCATCACCTGCGACGCGAGCAACTGGACCGTGGCGCCCATCAGGTCCAGCACGATGCCCAAGTGATTGGGGTGATCGATGAGGTCGAAAAAGGCCTCGTCCTCCTCGATCACGTTGAGGGTGCTCAGCCACTCGTCGGGCGAACGGCCGGCGCGCTGCGAGGCCTCGTCGACGCGGTCCACGGCCTCGCTGAGGCGCGCGATTTCGTCGGACGACAGCACGCCGGGCAGCACCAGATAGCCCTGCGTGTCCCAGTGCTCGCGCTGCTCGGGCGTCAGGCGCGTGAGGGTCTTGACGTCGATCACGGGCGCACCTCCCGGCGGGCTGCCATCCGGTGTTCGAGCCGCAGTCGGAGACAGCGTAGCGCGGGCGACACTGGAACGTCTCGAGGCCATCACTCGAACACGAAAAACGTCATTCCGACCGAATCCGTCATTCCGAACGCACCAAATGTCATTCCGAACGCAGTGAGGAATCTAAGGACGTTGTGCAGGCTTCCCGCCCGTTAGATTTCTCGCTCCGCTCGAAATGACAGGAGGGGGGCCGAAATTACATGAGTCGGACCATTACTTCGTCTTCGAAGTTAAACGCCGAACGTGTATAAGAACCCCCGGGCCCAGGGTCGCCTGGGCGCCGCCAAGGCGCCCTACCAGTTGCCGTTGACCACCCAGCCGCCGTCGGCGAAGAGGCAGTGGCCGGTGACGAAGCTCGACTCGTCCGAGGCCAGGAACACGGCCGCGGCGGCGATCTCTTCTGGCGTGCCCAGGCGCCCGGCAGGGACCCGCAGCATCAGTGGGGCGATGGCCTCGTTGCCTTCCTCGCGCGCGCCGCGGAATAGTGGGGTGTCGGTATAGCCGGGGCCGATGGAGTTTGCCCGCACGCCGTGCTCCGCCAGCTCCACGGCCATCACCTGCGTGGCCATGATGACCGCCGCCTTCGAGGTGCAGTAGGCAATGCGCTCGCTCACCGCGCGTCCGCCGTAGATCGACGCGATGTTGATGATGGAGCCAGCGCCGCCGGCCACCATGCGGCGGGCCGCCGTCTGGGCGCTGAAGACGACGGCGTCGAGATTGAGGTCCATCAAGCGGCGCCAGTCCTCGCGCGTGTGGTCGAGGAACATGGCGCCGATGGAGACTCCCGCGCTGCCGACCCAGACCGTGAGGCCTCCGAGGTCGCTCACGACGCCGTCGACGAAGCGATCCAGATCGTCTTGTTCGGTCACGTCGATCGGCATGTCCAGGGCGCGTCGGCCGAGCGCGCGCACCTCGTCGGCCACGCTGGCGGCCCGGCCCGGATCGAGGTCGCCGATCGCGATGTCCGCCCCCTCGCGCGCAAAGGCCAGCGCGCAGGCGCGGCCAATGCCCGAGCCGCCACCGGTGATGGCGGCGATCTTGCCCTCCAGCCGCATGTTCAGCCTCCTTCGATGTTTAGGGTGCACGGATTGGCTGCCGCATTGTCGCGAGAATTCGCAGATGGCGCGGAGAGATTCAATGGCCCGCGCCCTTCGGTGGCCCGCGCTGCGTGCAGCATGGAGGCGGCCGTCCCCTCACCCTATCCCTCTCCCCGTGGGAGAGGGGACCGGACATTCGGCTGTTGGCCAGGCGCTATCCTTTGCGCGAGCGCTGAATCACGCGCGGCCGAGAGTGGCCGCCGACGCACCCCTTTACCGGAGGATGCCCCATGCCCCCTAGCAGCGAACGCGCCATACAGGAGTTGCGCGGCCCCGCCGCGCTGGTGATGGCGCCGTTCGACGACGACCTGCGCCTCGACCTGGACGCCCTCACCTCGAACATCCAGTTCCTGCTGGACGGGGGCCTCGAGACTGGCAAGGGGTTCATCATCTCGCCGTGCGGCAGCGGCGAGTACCTGAGCCTTTCGCCGTCGGAGCACCGCGACATGGTCGCGGCGTCGGTCGAAGCCGCCGCGGGCAAGATCCCGGTGGTGGCGGGCGCGGCGAGCCTGAACATCGACGAGGTGATCGCCCTCTCGCGGGGCGCGGTGGACGCCGGCGCAGAGTACGTAATGATCTCCCCGCCCTGCTACTACCCGATCAGCCAGGAGGGCATGTTCGAGTGGTACCGGATCCTCACCGAGTCCATCGACGCCGGGATCATGATCTACGACCAGTCCTGGCGGCAGGAAATCGGCACGTCCCTCGGCGTGGAGCTCATCGGGCGGCTGGCCGAGTTTCCGGGCATCGTGTCGCTCAAGTACGGCGCGCCGAACATCATCGAGCCGATGGTCGAGGCGCTGGATCGCTACGCCGACCGCTACGCCTTCATCGACAACTCGCTGGGCTATACCTCCACGCTGGCCTACATGCACGGCGCCACCGGTTACATCTCCGGTCCGGCGACCTGGTGGCCGGAGTTCGAACTGGAGTTCTTCCGGCTGCTGGAGGCGGGCGACTTCGGCGGGGCCGACCGCTGGCACGGAAAGATCGGGCCCTACATGTGGCTGCACCAGAGCGAGGGCGGCCCCGGATGGCGGGAACTGCAGGACTCGGCCATCATCAAGGCCGCGTTGGACTTCGTTGGGCTGCACGGCGGACCGACCCGGCCACCGTTCCGCGGCGTCAACGATGAGGAACGGCTCGTGATCAATGCGGTTCTCGACGATCTGGGCGTACGGCAGGCGGTGCCGGCCTAGGAATCGTTCCCGCGACCGGTGCTGAAGGACGTGCCGGTGCGGCCAACCTGGCCTCGTTCGTGGTGAGCCTGTCGAACCACGCCCTTCGACAAGCTCAGGGCGAACGGATTGGTCCCAATCTTTGGCGTGCCTGCTCCGCGCGGTCAGCCTTGTCCTAGTGCGATGCGCACGTCTTCGGTCGTGTCGCGCAGCACGGTCGGCCGAATCGAGATTTCCTCGATGAGCGTGCGCCCGGGCGTCGCGGCGCAGAACACGATGGCGTCGGCGACGTCGTCGGCCCCGATCATGGTGGCGCGGTCCTCGGCCGTCGGGGGCCGCGGACGCTGCGCGAGCAGCGGCGTGTCCACCTCGCCGGGCAATACGGTGCAGGCGCGGATGCCCCGGTTGCGGAACTCGGCGTTCACGCTGCCCATGTAATTCAGCAGGGCCGCCTTGGACGCCGCATAGGCCGCGCCGCCCAGCGGTCCGGGGCTGTAGACGGCGAACGACGCCACGCTCACGATCGTGCCGCCGCCGCGCTCGATCATGCCGGGTATCAGCCCGCGGCAGAGGATCGCCCCGGCGGTGACGTTGATGCGGAAGAGCGCGTCGAGCGCGGCGTCCGCCGTCGCCGAGCTGCGGTGCGGAGAGTTGGCGCCGGCGTTGTTGACCAGCACGTCCACGCCGCCCAGCGCCTCCGTGGCCCAGCCCGCGAGCGCGTCAACCTGGGACGGGTCCATGAAGTCGGCGACATAGGTCGGGACCTCGGCGCCGCTCGCGTCCGCAACAACTTCCGCGGCTCGGGCGAGACGGTCGGACGTGCGGCTCGTGAGCGCCACGCGAGCGCCGGCGCGCACCAGCCCGAGCGCGGCGGCGGTCCCGATGGCGCCTCCGGCTCCCGTGACCAGCGCGACCTGACCGTCGAGTCGACCCATGCGTCCCTCCGCCGTGGCGACCGCGGGCCGCTACTGGCTGCGGCCGCGCGCGGTGACGTGCCAAACGGCCTCAACGATACCGCCCCGCGCGGCGAAGGCATGGTCGTAGAGGTTCACGCAGGGACAGATGTGGTTGGGGATGACGCGCAACGTCTGACCGATGGCAAAGGCGCTCGCATCCGCGGCGATCACGCCGTGCTCATCGGAGACGCTGGTGATAACGGCTTCGGGATGGCCGACCACCATGCCGTGGCCAGAGTTCTCCAGCACGCCGGGACCCCGTCGGTCGGAAGTGAGCGCCTTGGCGCCGGCATCGGTGACGATGCGATCGGGCGCGGGCAAATTCACCACGGTCGCCAGCACGGTTGCCGCGCACCACTCGGCGTGCCCCAACAGATGCGCGTGCGACGCGTCGTTGAAGACGGCGGTGCCCGGGCGCAGCTCGTCGATCGGCGCGTGGAACGACTCCAGCAGGAACGACGGCGAGGAGCCCATGCTCACCTCACACGGTGCGCCGGTTGCGTCCTGGATCGCCTGGGCGACAGTCGTCATCAGGTGCTGCGATTCCTCCGCGGCGACGTGGACGCCGTCCGGGTCCGCGGCCTGATAGTCATGCCCTTCATGCGTGTAGATGCCGCGCAGGTTGAGGCCATCGGTGTCGAGCGTCTGCCGCGCGAGTTCGACGGCAGCCTCGGCAGTCGCAACGCCGGTGCGACACTGGCCGGTATCGACTTCGATTGCGATGTCGATCGTAGCGTCGGCCGCCGCAAACGCTGTGCCAAGCGCTCCGACGTGCTCCGGGTGATCGACGCCAACGGCGAGGCGGGTGCGCGCGGCAAGCTCCACGAGGCGAATGAGGCGGGACGCTCCGACGACCTGGTTGGCGATGAAGATGTCGTCGAAACCGGCGTCGGCAAAGGCCTCGGCCTCGCCGACCTTGGCGCAGCAAATGCCCTCCGCGCCGGCCTCACGCAGGCGCGCCGCGACCGTCGCCATGCGGTGGGTCTTGACGTGCGGACGCAGCCGCGAGCCCGCGTTGCGCGCGGTGGCCACCATGCGCGCGATGTTGGCGTCGAGCACGGCGAGGTCGATCACGAGCGCCGGGGTCTCGAGGTCCGCCACGGCACGCCCGACGGCGGCGGAAGGCTCCCGGCTGGAGAGCACGGCTTCGGACGTCATGGGTTTTCGGCGCGGTCCTGCGCTGGGCTGAGTGTACGGCCTGCGGCGGTGCACAGTGTGCGCGTCGATCGTTTCGTGTAGGGGCAGGCCTGTTCGGTGGCCCAGGCTGCGCGCAGCCTGGGGGCTCAACCCGGGCCAGTCCCACGCTGCACGCAGCGCGGGCCACCGGCCGAGGCGCTAGGGCGCCCACGAAGGACGCCCCTACAAGACTCTCCGCGGTGGAGCGATGGCGTGGGTCGGACGCCGGATGTCGTACCGTTCGATACGTGGATTGGGAATCGCACGAACAGCACCGCGAATGAACGTCACGGGTGGTCGGAGGTTGGGTCGGCATGGGCGCTGAGGTCAGGCGGCTGAGCAACTGGATCAACGGCGAGTGGGTGGAGTCGGCCAGCACCGATCGCCTCGACGCCGACAATCCGGCGACGGGCGAGGTGATCGCCAGCGTGCCGCTGTCGACCGAGGCCGAGATCGACGCAGCCGTCGAGACGGCGAAGGCGGCCTTTCCAGCCTGGCGCGACACCCCGGCCGTCGATCGCGGACGGGTGCTGTTCCGGCTGCATTCGCTGATGCGGGATCGATTCGAGGAGATTTCTCGCACCGTGACCATCGAAAACGGCAAGACGCTGGAAGAGGCCCGCGGCGAGGTCTTGCGGGCCGTCGAAAACGTCGAGGTGGCCGCGGGCATTCCCACGCTGCAGCAAGGCTCGTTTTCCAGCGACATCTCGGCAGCCATCGACGAGCACTCGATCCGCGAGCCGCTGGGCGTCTTTGCGCAGATTGGGCCGTTCAACTTTCCGGCCATGGTTCCCTTCTGGTTCGGTCCGCTGGCGGTGGCCTGCGGCAACACCTTTGTAACCAAGCCGTCGCCGAAGACTCCCCTGAGCCAGACGCTGCTCACCGAGCTGACGGCGGAAGCGGGCTTCCCGCCCGGCGTGATGAATCTGGTGCACGGGGAAGGCGAGCAGGCGCAGGCGCTGAGCGCCCATCCCGACGTGGCCGGGGTGTCGTTCGTCGGCTCGACACCGGTGGCCCGAGCCGTCTACGAGACCGCCACCAGCCACGGCAAGCGGGCGCAGTGCCAGGGCGGAGCCAAGAATCACCTGGTGGTGCTGCCGGACGCCGACCTGGACGCCGCGATTCCCAATATCTGCGGTTCGACCTATGGCTGCGCCGGCCAAAGATGCTTGGCTGGATCGGTGGTGGTGACGGTCGGCGACGTGCGCGAGGAGCTGACGGAGCGTCTGGTCGAGGCAACCTCGTCGATTCGTCTGGGCGATGGGCTCGATCCGGACACCGGCATGGGCCCGGTGATTTCCGCCGAGTCCCGCGACCGCGCGTTCACGTACATCGATCAAGCGATCAACGACGGCGCTGAAATGCTGCTGGACGGGCGCGGCGCCACGGTCGAGGGACTGCCGGGCGGCTATTGGGTGGGCGCGACGGTGCTGCACGAGGTGACCCCCGACATGCCGGTCGTGCGCGACGAGATCTTTGGACCCGTGGTGAGCCTGATGCACGCCGAGACGCTGCAGGACGCCATCGACATGGTGGAAGCCAGCCCGTTCGGCAACGCGGCCACGCTCTACACCAACAGCGGCGGCGCGGCGCGGGAGTTCACGCGACAGGTCAACGTCGGCAACGTCGGCATCAACGTGGGCGTGGCCGCCCCGATGGCCTTCTATCCGTTCGGGGGACGCAAGCAGTCGTTCTTCGGCGACATCCACGCCCAGTCCACCGAGCTGGTGCGGTTTTACACCGACCCGAAGGTCGTGATCACGCGCTGGCCGGGTAAGTCGGACGGCCGGGACCCGTGGGACTGAGCCACCGGGAGCGTCCGCATGGCGCATGAGTACCGCCACTCCGGCGAGCGGCACATTCGCGACAGCGCCTACCTGGAGCGCATCCACCCGGACATCGGTCCCGTGCTGCTGGGCATGGAGGCCGAGGCCGATCGCGACGGCCTGCCGATCACGGAACGGCCGAGCACGCGCCTGCTGTCGCTGGTCGTGCGCGCCATGGGCGCGCGGCGCGCGCTGGAGATCGGCACCAACATCGGCTACTCGGCCATTGCCATCGCATCCGCCCTGGCGGAAGGCGGCGAGCTGGTCACGCTGGACATCGACGAGGAAATGCACGCGCGGGCGCGGGTCAATGCCGACCGCGCCGGCGTGGGCGACCGCGTGACGCTGGTCACCGGTCCGGCGCTCGAGACGCTGGCCGGGATCGACGGCCCGTTCGACTTCGGCTACATCGACGCCGACAAGGGCTCGTATCCGCAATACCTCGATGCGGTCGTCGAGCGCCTGCGGCCCGGCGGCGTGGTGGCGCTCGACAACCTCCTGTGGCTGGGCCAGGCGGCGCACGAACCGGAGGACAGCGACTTCCATCGCGAGTCGACGCCGATCATCCGCGCCTTCAACGAGGCCTTCCTGGCCGACGCGCGGCTCGACTCGACCATCGTGCAGGTGGGCGACGGCATCGGGCTGGGAATCAAGCGACCGTCTGTTGACTGATAGCGGCAGGGCGCGTAGCGTCGCGCCGCGGAACGTGCGTGCCTGAAGGAATGTCCCGATGCTGACCAATCGCGCGAAACAGCGACTCCAGAGCGGCAAGGTGGCGCTGGGCGTGAGCTGCGGCTTCGGCGCGCCGTTTCTCGCCGAAGTGCTGGCGCGCGCGGGGTTCGACTGGGTCATGGTCGACAACCAGCACGGCATGTGGGACCGGCAGTCCTCGTCCCTGGCCATGATGGGCGTGCGGGCCGGCGGGTCGACGCCCATGGTGCGCGCGCCGGAGAACGATTACTACGCCATCGGCCGTCTGCTCGACGAGGGCGCGCTGGGCGTGATCGTGCCGATGGTCGAGAACCGCGAAGAGGCCGAACGCGTGGTCCAGGCCTGCCGCTATCCGCCCATCGGCAGCCGCTCGGACGGCGTGAGCGGTGCCAGCGTGTACGGCCCCATCTATCGCGAGCGGGCCAATGACGAGATCCTGGTGGCGATCCAGCTCGAGTCGCGCGAGGCCATCGAAAACGCCGACGCGATCATGTCGGTGGAAGGGATCGACGCCTGCTGGCTCGGGCCGGCCGACCTGGCCAACTCGTTGGGCCACGCGCGCAACACGCCCGAGCACGACGCGTCCGTGAACGAGATGATCGCGGCCTGCAAGCGCCATGGGAAGGCCGCGGGCATTGCCGCGGGCAGCGTGGAGCAGGTGGAGAAGTGGGTGGCGGCCGGCTGCACCTTCGTCAGCGCCGGCGGCGACAAGATCTACGTGGGAACCAGCGCAGCGGCGGAGTTCAACGCCCTGGCGAGCTTGCGGGAGTAGCAAGAAATGGCACGCATCGATTCATTGACCAATCCCGTCAAGGCCAAGCTGCGCCGCGACGAGGTGGCCCTGGGAGTCGGTGTCGCGCTCGGCAGCCCGAACATCGTGGAGCTGCTCGCGCGGCAGGGATTCGATTGGATCTTGATCGACAATCAGCACGGCACCTGGGGTCGGGAGTCCACGTCCGCGGCGTTCATGGCGGCGAGGGCCGGCGGCGCGGTGCCCATTCCCCGGGTGCTCAGCAGCGAGTACACGGCCATCGGACATCTGCTCGACGAGGGCTGCACCGGGATCGTCGTGCCGATGGTGGATTCGCCGGAGGAGGCGGAGCAGGTGGTGCACGCCTGCAAATATCCGCCCGCGGGCGGGCGGTCGCTCGGCGCGGCGGGGGCAATTGCGCAGTGGCCGGACTACATGAGCCGCATCAACGACGAGCTGCTCATCATGGTGCAGATCGAGTCCAAGCAGGCCGCCGAGGCGGCGGACGAGATCATGGCGGTGGACGGCGTCGACGGCACGTGGGTCGGACCGGCCGACCTGGCCGCGTCGATCGGGCACGCCCAGGGAAGCACCGAGCACACGGATTGCGTCGTCGGTGTGTTCGAGGCCTGCCGCAACCAGGGCAAGATTCCGGGCATCTCCGCCGGTCCGCCAGACTCCGCGAAGCGCTGGATCGACCACGGCGCGCGCTTCGTGACTATCGGCGCGGACGTGCTGTACGTGCTGCAGGGCGCGCAGGCGGAACTGGAAGCCTTCGGCCGCGAGCCCGGCCTGGGTGACTGGTCCTAGCTAGGGAATCAGCAGCAGCTTCCCGCTTGTGGCGCGGCCTTCGAGGTCGGTGTGGGCTTGCGCGGCGTCGGCCAGGGCGTATTCGCCGTGGATCTTCAGCTCGAGCGAGCCGTCCGCGACCCAGCCGAGCACGGACGACGTGCGCCATGCGAACTCTTCGGGCGTGATGAGGAAGTGCCCCAGGCTCGGACGCGTCAGGAATAGCGAGCCCTTCTGATTGAGGACCTGCGGGTCCATGGGCGGCACGGGGCCGCTCGCGGCGCCGAAGAGCACCATGTAGCCGCGCGGCTTGAGGCAATCGAGCCCGCGATCGAACGTCGCCTGCCCCACGCCGTCATAGACGACGTCCACGCCGGCCCCATCGGTGAGCTCGCGGACCTTGGGGAGGAAGTCTTCTTTCGTGTAGTTGATGACGTGATCCGCGCCCACGGTGCGCGCGACTTCCGCCTTGGCGGGCGTGCCGACCGTGGTGATGACCTCCGCGCCGGCTTTCTTGGCCATCTGAATGATCAGCCGACCGGCCCCGCCGGCGCCGGCATGCACCAGCGCGGTGTGTCCGGCGCGCAGCGGAAAGCTGGACGTGGTGAGGTAGTGCGCCGTGCAGCCCTGGAGCATCACGGCGGCGGCGGTGCGCGTGTCCAGCGCTTCCGGCACGCGCACCAACCGATCGGCCGCGACGGCCTGCAGCTCGGCATATGAACCGATTTCGGTGCCGTGCGCGACGCGATCGCCCGCCTCGAGCGTGGTCACCTCCGATCCGACCTCGACCACCACGCCGGCGCCTTCCATCCCCAGCGTGAACGGCGGCTCGACCGGGTAGCGGCCGGTGCGCTGGTAGGTGTCGATGTAGTTCACCCCGGCGGCTTCGGTTCGCACCAGGACCTCGTTGGGCGCGGGCGACGGGTCGGGGATGTCTTCGTAGCTGAGCGCCTCGATGCCGCCGGGCGTGTGGACGCGAATGGCTTTCATGAGTGACTCCTTTGCGGCGGGAAAACGCCAGCATATGACGCGGCGCGGCTGGGCAGGGACGCGCGTGCCTTATATTCCGGCCCGTGCGCATCCCCGACGTGCTCCAAACCCTGCGCCCGCTGATCGCCGGCGTGTACCTGCCGGCGTTCCTGATGTTCTTCGGCGTCGGGATGCTGACGCCGACCCTGCCGCTGTTCGCGGCGGAGCTGGGCGTGAACTACACGCTGGTGACGCTGGCGGTGGCGGTGACCGGGCTGGGCACGCTGCTGTGGAACGTGCCGGCCGGCTTGCTGCAAGCGCGTTGGAGTGAGCATCGCTCGGCGATCGTGGGATTGCTGGCGGTGGCGGCGGCGACGCTGGCGATGGGCTTCACGCGCGACTACGCGCTGGTGGTGGTCTTCCGCGCGCTGGCGGGCATCGGCATGGCGACCTGGACGATCTCGCGCATGTCGCACCTGGTGGCCGCCGTGCCGCAGCACCATCGAGGGCGGGCGATGTCGCTGTTCGGCGGGATCATGCGCATCAGCCTGTTTCCCAGCCCCGCCATCGGCGGCGCATTGGCCGAGCTGGTGAGCTACGAGGCGTGCTTCCTTGTGGCGGGACTCTTTGCCGCCGTCGGCGTGCTGCCGATGCTGCTGATGCGGCAGCGCGTCGAGCGGCCGCTGGGCAGCGTGCCCGCGCGGCACGTGGCGCCGTCGAGCCTGTGGGCGGTGCTGCGGGGGCACTGGCGCGACCTCGCCACCGCCGGCACCGGGCACGTGCTGGCATCGGCCGTCCGCGCGGGACGACAGGTGATCATTCCGATCTACGGCGCGTTCGTCCTTGGACTGGACGCGGCCGAGATTGGCGTGGTGGTGAGCGCCTCGGCAGCCATCGACATGACGCTGTTTCCGGTTGCCGGCTACGTGATGGACCGGTTTGGGCGCAAGTTCACCAACGTGCCGTCCATGTTCATGCTCGGAGCGTCCATGGCCGTGCTGCCGCTGGCGCAGGACTTCGTGGGGCTGATTGTGGTGGGGCTCTTCGCCGGCGTGGCGAACGGATGGGGATCCGGCGCCATGCTGACCCTCGGCTCGGACCTTGCGCCCCGCGAGACGCCCGGGCCGTTCCTGGGCGTCTGGCAGTTCATGGGGAACACGGGCATGACGGGCGGGCCGCTGATCGTGGGCGTCGTGGCGGATGCCGCCGGTCCGGACGCGGCGCCGTTCTACCTGGCGGCGGCGGGGTTCGCCAGCGGGCTGATCTTCTTGCTGCTGGTGCGCGAGACGCACCGGGTGCGCGAGCAGCGGGCCGCGGCGTCGGCGTAGGTGGGGCCTTGGCGTAGTTCGGTGCGGGCGGGTCTGAGACCCGCCCCTACCCTGACACGCAGTCCCACGCTGCACGCATCGCGGGCCACCAATGTCATTTCGAGCGGAGCGAGAAATCTAAGGGGCAGGAAGACGGCGCAGCGTCCTTAGATTCCTCACTGCGTTCGGAATGACAAAGGCTAAGGCGGCGATCTCTAGCTAACGGGGCGTGACGGTCGCGTGGCGGGT
Source organism: Chloroflexota bacterium (assembly GCA_965243625.1). Classification (GTDB taxonomy): domain Bacteria; phylum Chloroflexota; class UBA11872; order UBA11872; family UBA11872; genus JAJECS01. The sequence goes on along the minus strand of CBDEVI010000002.1, from coordinate 3,036,050 downwards.
GGACATGCGTTCCAGTCGCTCCGGATTGGGTTCGGGGAGGCCCTCGGTCGCCGGCGCGAAGGTCAGGTCGGGCTCCAGCTCCAAGGCCGGCTCCGCCAGGTCCTGGCGGTAGAACTTGGACGACGGGAACAGGTCGCCGGGATAGGTGAAGTTGGGCAGCGTCGCCAGCTCCACGCACAGCGCCGCGCCCACGGAGCTCTCGAGCATCCCGCCGATCCATACGGGAATGCCGGCGTCGCGGCAGACATCGTGCATCGCGACCGAATTGGTGAACCCACCCGCGCGGCCGGGCTTGATGTTGACGTAGTGGCAGGCGCCGATGCGGATGGCCTGCTCCACCATTTCGAGGTCGCGGGCGGATTCATCCAGGCAGATGGGCGTCTCGATGGCTCGCGCCAGCTCGGCGTGGTCGATGATGTCGTTCCAGCCCAGCGGCTGCTCGATGAAGGCCAGGCCCAGGTCGTCGATGGCCTCGAAGGTGTCGAGGTCATCGAGGGTGTAGCCGGAGTTGCAGTCGATGTGGATGAGGTGGTTCGGGAACGTCGAGCGCACGGCGCGCAGCATGTCGACATCCCAGCCCGGCCGCACCTTGAGCTTGGTGCGGGGGAAGCCGGCGTCCACGGCCTGCTGCATGTTGCCCAGGAGCATGTCGATGGAATCCTGCACGCCGAAGTCGGCGCCGGCAATGACGGGACGCGTCTCGCCGCCGAGCAGGCGGTGGACGGGCGTGCCCGTGATCTTGGACTCCAGCGTCCACCAGCACAGCTCGACCGCCGCCTTGGCGAAACCGTTGCCCTTGGCGAAGGCGAGCCGGTCGTGGAGGTCCCGCGCCGTGTCGTACTCGCGTCCCACCACGTGCGGGCCGAAAACCTCGGCCACCAGGTAGAAGACGCCACCGGCGCACTCGTTCACGTAGTGCGGGGCGAAGAACGGGGTGGCCTCGGCCCAGGCCTCGTGGTCGCCGCTTGTGGCCTTCACGAGCACGGAGTCGATGTCGTGGTCCTCGCCGTAGGCGGTGCGCCAGGGGTAGATGAGCGGCATTCGGACGTAGTAGACGTCCAGGCGGTCGATGCGCATGCAGGCCTCCTCTGACAAGCATGGTGACGGGACGGGACGCGGGATGCAATAGGAGACCGACGGCGAGACGCGGCCGAGATGCGCGTTGAGTTCGGAGCTAGCGCGTGCGGCGCTTGCGGAGGGCGACCGTCGGCTTGGGCGGGGCCACGACCGCGCCTTCCAGTCGGACTTGCGGCAACCAGCGCAGGGGTCGCGGCAGCCACCAGTTGCGCGAACCCAGCAGCTTCATCGAAGCCGGCACCAGGATGGAGCGGATGAGCGTGGCGTCGATGGCGACGGCAACCGCCAGCCCGAATCCAATCTGCTGAAACACGACGAGGTCGCCGGAGGCAAATCCGCCGAACACCGCGACCATGATCAGGGCGGCGCCGGTGATGAGCGCGCCCGTCCGCCGCAGGCCGAACGCCACGGACTCGGCGTTGTCGCCGGTGCGCTCGAAGCGCTCGCGAATGCGGCTGAGCAGGAACACGTGGTAGTCCATGGAGAGCCCAAACAGCACGGCGAAGAGCAGAATCGGGACCCAGGCTTCGATGGCCACGACCTTCTGAAAGCCCAGCAAATCGGCGGCGAAGCCCATCTGGGAGACGAGCACGATGAGGCCGTAGGCAGCCCCGACCGCCAGCAGATTCATGAGGATCGCCTTGGCCGGCACGATCAGCGAGCGGAAGACCACCAGCAGCAGGAGGAAGCTGATGCTGAGGACGATGCCGAAAACCACCGGGGTGTATTGCCTGGCCACGTCGAAGTAGGCCACGTTTTGCGCCGTGACCCCGGTGACGAAGGCGCTGGCCTCGACTTCGGCCAACGCCCGCGGAATGACTTCGTCCCGCAGACGGCGAACGGCGTCGGCGCCGGCGCTGCTGGTCGGTTCGGCGACCAGCGGCACGGTGATGAGCGCGGCCGTCCCGTCGCGGCTGATCTCGAGGCGCGAGGGACCGAATTCCGGATCGTCGGCGAGCGCCGTCTGCAGTCGAGCGATCGCCGCCTGCACTTCGGCAGCCGACGTGTCGCCGTCGACGACGATCTGGGCCGGTGAGACCAGCCCGCCGAGAAACTCATCCTGCAGCACGGCAAGTCCATCGTGCGTTCGAGTTCCCGGCGGCAGGCTCGAGAGACTGGAGGAGCCGGTGTTGATCCCAATATTGGGCACCGCGGCCGCGGCGAGCAGGCCACCGACGATGACCAGGCTGACGATCGGCCGGCGCATGACGGCGTACGCCAGGCGGTCCCACAGGGGTCGGCCTCGCCGGCGGTTGGCCGCGGCGGCGAGGCGTCCGAGGAACGGCAGGCGGAGGGCATCGACGCGATCGCCCATGAGGCTGAGAATCGCCGGAAGCAGCGTGAGCGCCGCGAAGACCGCCGCAGCGACCACGAGGATCGCGCCGGCCGCCAGTCCCTGGAAGACGTTGACGGGAATGACCAGCAGCCCGAGTAGGGCCACGATGACGACCAGGCCGCTGATCAGTACCGCGCGGCTCGCCGTCGCCCCCATGGTCCTGATCGCGTCGACGGTGTCGCGGCCCGCGCGGCGCTCCTCGCGGTAGCGAGAGACGACGAACAGCGAATAGTCGATGCCGACCGCCAGACCCATCATCGTGACCATGTTGACCACGAAGAACGAGAGGTCGAACACCTGGCCGATCAGTGCGGTCACGCCCAGGGCGATGACGATCGCCACGCCGGCAAGGACGATCGGGAGCAGCGCCGCGGCAAGAGCGCCAAAGACCAGCACGAGGATCAGAAAGGCGATTGGCAGCGCCACCAGCTCGCCCTTCTGCAGGTCGCGCTCGGCGATCTCGCGGAAGTCCTGGCCGCCGGTGGCGCGACCGGTCACATGCGTGGTGAAGCCTTCGGCTTCGGTGGCGTCGATCACCTCGTGGACCTGATGGACGTTGACGATCGCATCCTCGAGATCGCCGCTCATGAGCACCGGCAGCAGCAGCGATTGCCGGTCCTGCGAGACCAGCGAGGGATCGCCGGACTGGTAGTAGCTGAACACCCCCTGGACCGTTGCCGGACCGAGCGCGGTGAGATCGGCTTGCAGCCGCTCGACCACGGTGCGGAAGGACGGCTCGTCCACCGTGCTCGACTCCGCCTGCACGATCACAAGCTCGGTGACGCCGCCCGGACGGTCGAACCGCTCGGCGATGATCCGATCGCCGCGCACGTAGTCGGGGTTGTTCGAGATCCGTTGGTCGGTCGTGAGCGAGCCGCCCAGCTGCGTCGCCACCAGAGCGCTCGCGGCCGCCAGCATGGCCGCCCAGATGCCGACGGTGCGCCACGGATGGCGGGCGCAATGGGCGGCAAGTCCTCCCAGCGAGAGCTCCGGAAGAGGCGGCGTGTCAATGCGAATGCGCCGAATACGCCGAGCGAACCGCCTCATCGATCCGCCCCCGGGCCGCGCTTGACCAGGCTGGGTTTCAACTAGGTCCCGTCTGCGCCTACGCCGCGCATGGCACGTGCGAAACAAGAGGCGGCGCTCCCGGACGTACGCACCACGCTTCTCGAGTCGCGGAGAGCGGCATACAGAGCCGCATGCTAGGTCCAGCCAGTGTGTGGCGCGCACAGACGGCGCCTGTGTGAGTTCCGCGACGCCGCGACGGAGCGCGCCGGCGCTTTGTGAGGAGACTTACATTGCGGACGGCGACGCGAGGTCCGGTGGCCCGCGCTGCGTGCAGCGTGGGACCGGCCGTCCCCTCACCCTGGACCTCTCCCCGCGGAGACCCTTGCGTAGCCCTTCGTCATTCCCGCGAAGGCGGGAATCCACCCTTCATTGATCCTGGGGGCGGACAGGATACGCCCGGCCGTCCCCTCACCCTATCCCTCTCCCCGTGGGAGAGGGGACCGGATCGGCCGGAGTCCAATCCCCAGGCTGCCCGCAGCCTGGGCCACCGGAACGAAATGCCTACACGGGCTTGCCGCCGTGGACCATGAGCACCTGGCCGGTGGCGAGGCGGTTGTGGACCACGAAGCCCATGATCGCGTCGGCCACGTCCTCTGGCTCGCAGACGCGCTGGAGATAGGTGCCGGTGCGGGCTCGCTCTCGGTTGGTGTCGGCGTACGTCGGGTCGGGATGGTCGTAGTGCCACTCGGTGTTGATGAACCCGGGCGCGACGCAGTTGACCCGCACGTCGGGGGCCAGCGCCCGCGCGAGGGTGCGGGTGAGGCTGTGCACCGCCGCCTTGGAGGCGCAGTAGGGGATCGAGCTGCCGGAGTCGCCGATGCCGGCGACGGACCCCACGTTCACGACCACACCCGAGCCGCCGGCGCGCAGGTGCGGCGCCGCGGCGCGGGTGACGTTGAACAGCCCCTGGACGTTCGTGGCGAAGATGACGTCCCAGGCTTCATCCTCCACGCTGTCGAGGTCCAGGATGTCGCTGAAGCGCGTGACCGCCGCGTTGTTGACCAGGATGTCGAGGCCGCCTAGGGCATCGACCGCGTCGGCGATGAGCGTTCGCGCCGCGTCCGGCGAGCCGACGTCCGCCGCAATCGGTACGGCGGTTACGCCGTGGGCGCGGGCATTTTCCGCGACCGCATCGGCGCGGTCCTTCGACCGCACGTAGTTCACGGCGACGGAGACGCCGCGCTCGGCCAGCATTTCGACCGTGGCGGCGCCGACGCCGCGGCTGCCTCCAGTTACCAGGGCACGTTTGCCGCTGAGCGTCATTGCAGTGACTCCTTCGATCCGCCTGTTGGACTGGCATGGTACGAGTCCGCCGTTGGCGGCAGGCCGGCCGCCGGGTGAGAATCGGGGGCCGCCCGGACCGCCGCGCGGCTCACCGATGGGTTCCCGCGTGCCGAATCGCCTTGCCGCCGAGTCCAGCCCCTACCTCTTGCAGCATCAGCACAACCCGGTGGATTGGTTTCCCTGGGGCGAAGAGGCGCTGGCCAAGGCGCGCGACGAGAACCGGCCGATCTTCCTGAGCATCGGCTACGCGGCCTGCCACTGGTGCCACGTGATGGAGCACGAGTCGTTCGAGGACGACGACACGGCCGCCTATCTGAACGAGCATTTCGTGTCGATCAAGGTGGATCGCGAGGAGCGGCCCGACCTGGATCAGATTTACATGAGCGCGGTTACGGCGATCACGGGGCACGGGGGATGGCCGATGACCGTGTTCCTGATGCCCGACGGGCGGCCGTTCCACGGCGGCACTTACTTTCCGCCCGAGCCGCGCTACGGCATGCCGTCGTTCCTCCAACTGCTGCAGCAGGTATGGGAAGCCTGGGTGATCCGGCGCGACGACCTGGACAACGGCGCGCAGCAGCTCGCGGAGGCGCTGCAGCGCGTGCAGGTGGGCGCGTCGGCCAGCGAGCTCACGGAGCACACGCTCGGCCAGGCAAGCCGCGTGCTGGCGGCCAGCCACGATCGGCAGCACGGCGGCTGGGGCGCGGCGCCCAAGTTCCCGCAGCCCATGGCGCTCGAGTTCATGCTGCGACGGCACGCGGCCACGGGCGAAGGGCTGCTGTTGGAGGTGGCGGAGCGTTCCCTGACGAAGATGGCGCACGGCGGCATCTACGACCAGTTGGGCGGCGGCTTCCACCGCTACAGCGTTGACGCCGAGTGGCTGGCGCCGCATTTCGAAAAGATGCTCTACGACAACGCGCAGCTGGCACGAGTGTACCTCCACGCCTGGCAGATCACAGGCAATCACGAGTACCGCGAGGTGGTCGAATCGACGCTCGATTACGTGGCGCGCGAGATGACACACCCGGACGGCGGGTTCTTCAGCACGCAGGACGCCGACTCGGAAGGCGAGGAAGGCAAGTTCTTCGTCTGGTCCGTTGACGAGGTGGATGCGCTGTTGGGGGACGACGCGCCTCTCTTCCGCGACGCCTACGACGTGACGCGAGGCGGCAACTGGGAGGGCAAGACCATCCTGCGGCGGGTGCGCGAAGCCGACGTGCTGGCGTCGATGCACGGTCTGGCGGTCGAGGAGGTCGAGGCGCGCCTGGCGTCGGGGCGGGCAGCGCTCCTTGTGCGGCGCGAAGGCCGCATCCGTCCCGGCCTGGACGACAAGGTGCTGACCGCGTGGAACGGCATGATGCTGGCGACCGTGGCCGATGCGGCGCGAGCGCTGGATCGCAACGACTATCGCGAAATGGCGGTGCGCGCCGGCGAGTTTGCGCTGCGCGAGCTGCGCCGTCCCAACGGACGCTTGTGGCGCACCTGGCGCAACGGGCAGGCCAAGCTGAACGGCTACCTGGAGGACTACGCGTGCCTCGCATCCGGTCTGGTGGAGCTGTACCAGACGACGTTCGATCCCCGGTGGTTCGAGGCGGCGTGCGAGTTGGCCGACGCCATGCTGGCGCACTTCGGCGATCCCGCGGGGGGCTTTTTCGACACCAGCGAGGACCATGAAACGCTGATCACCCGACCGAAGGACGTACAGGACAACGCCACGCCGTCGGGCAACGCCATGGCGGCGACGGTGTTGGCGCAGCTCGCCGCGTTGACGGGCGACGCACGGTACGCCGACGCGGTGGCGCAGGCGCTGCCGCTGGTCGGGCGATTCGCCGGCGAGCACGCCACCGGGTTCGGACAGTGGCTGTGCGCGGCCGATTTCACGCTCGCGGGCGCCCACGAGGTCGCGATCGTGGGCGACCTCGCCGACCCCGGCACGCGCGGGTTGATCGACGCCGCGTTCGCCGTCTATCGACCGCGCCAGGTGGTCGCGGCGGCGGCGCCTACCGAGTCGACCGCGGTGCCGCTGCTGGCCGGTCGGCCGACGGTCAATGGGGCGGCGACGGCCTATGTGTGCCGCAACTTCGCCTGCGAATTGCCGGTCACGGATGCCGCCGGCCTCGCGGCGCAACTGGCCGGATAGCGCCGGGCCGGTAGGATAGGGCAGATGCGAAGTCGGGGGCTGCGATGGACGTTCTGCGAATAACGCCGCGGGGCTTCTGCCATGGCGTCGTGGACGCCATCCGCCTGGCGCAGGAGGCCGGCCAAACGCACGAGGGCCCCGTGTACATGCTGGGCTACCTGGTGCACAACGCCCACGTGGTGCAGGAGCTGGCCCAGTACAACGTGAAGCTCATCGATCTTGACGATCGATTCGCGGGGCTGGAGAAGATCGAGAGCGGCACGGTGATCCTCACGGCGCACGGCGTGTCGCCGGCGGTGAAGTCCCGGGCCATGGACCGCGGGCTGACCGTGATCGACGCCACCTGCTCCGACGTCTATGTGACGCATGACCTGATCATCGACCTGGTCGACAAGGGTTACGAGATCATCTACGTGGGCAAGCCGGGCCACCCCGAGCCGGAAGGCGCGATCGGCGAAGCGCCCGACCACGTGCACCTGGTCTCGTCGACGGACGACGTGGCCAAGCTCGATCTCGGCGCGGAGCACATCGCCGTGACGACGCAAACCACGCTGAGCGTGTGGGACACCGAGGACATCATCTCCAGCATTTTGGACAAATACCCCGACGCCGAGGTGCACAACGACATCTGCCTGGCGACCCAGGACCGCCAGGAAGCGGCCGTTGCCGCGGCCGACGAGTGCGACCTGGTGCTGGTGGTGGGAAGCTCGCGCAGCTCCAACTCGCGGCGCCTGGTCGAGGTGGTGCGCGACATCAAGGGCAAGCCCGCGTACCTGGTGGACACGGTTGCGGAAATCGACCTGCAGTGGTTCGTGGATACGAAGCGCGTGGGAATCACCGCCGGGGCCTCAACGCCGGCTCGGGTGACCCGCGAGGTGATCGAGTTCGTGGAGGCCTACGAGCCGGCGATCTCGGCCCCCAACGGAGACAACGCCCGCGGCTAGAGCCGCTCGGACGCGTCGGTTTGCCCGGCTTCCGCGTTCAGGTCGTCGACCACAAACGGCAGCAGCGGCACACCCAGTTCGCGCGATTCATCGAATCGCTCCCACTCGATCTCGCCGGGCACATAGATGCGCGACGTGCCTTCCACGCGGGCGCAGTCGTGGAACAGCGCGATTTGCTGATCGACGAGGGCCGTGAACGCGTCGGGCGGCATGAAGGCCGCGATGTCGATGGCGTGAAACCAGTGGCCGGTGTCGCCGTGGCTCCCATCGGGCTGCGGTCGGCCCACCTTGGGCCCGAAGCTCGCGCCGGCTAGGACGCCTGCCAGGAGATCGACCACCTGCGCCAGACCGATGCCCTTGGGTCCGCCGATGGAGACGCCGGATCCCTCGGCAAGATCGGCGGGATCCCTGCTCGGCTGGCCGCGGCGGTCCAAGATCCAGCCGTCGGGCACCGTCTGCCCCAGGCGTTCGGCAATCGCCACGCGCGAGTTGGCCGAGACGGACATGGCCATGTCCAGCACGACGGGGCGCTCCCGAGCCGCGGGAATGGCGAAGGCGATGGGGTTGTTGCCAACCATGCGCTTCCGTCCGCCGAAGGGGAACATGGTGGGCCCCGCGTTCGTGGCGGCGAACCCAATCATTCCGTGCGGGAGAGCCATCATGGCGAAGTGGGCGGCCGCGCCGAAGTGGTTGCTCCGCTTGGTGAATCCGGTGGCAGCGCCACTCGACCGGGCCTTGCGAATAACGGCCTGCATGGTGAAGTGACCCGCAACCGCGCCCGGCGCGCGGTCACCGTCCACGTGCACCGTCGCGGGCGTTTCGCTCACGATGTGGGGCTGAGCCGCGACGTTGGTCGACCCCCGCCGGATCTCCGTGCAGTACTTGGGCACCATCACGTGGCCGTGGGTGCGAACGCCGCGCATGTCGGCGGCAATGAGATTGTCGGCCAGGATGCCGGCATGGTCGGCACTCAATCCGAGGCCCTCCAGCAGGGATTGATCAAATCGGCGAAGGTCTGCTTCAGGGATGCGAACGTATTCGTCAGGCGGCATGGCGTGGCTGCTTCGGGAAATGCAGAACGCTCCAGAATCGTACGTCAGTTTTGGCTCGGCGATGGATCGGAGCGTGCTACGGGCGTGATTTCGGTCGCGTCGGACGGTACGCCGCCAGCGACGTTGGCCCAGGTTGCTACGATCGTCGCCGCTGCTCCGCACAGGACACCGCCATGCCCGCGCTAGACGATGCCGCCATGGAAGCCATGGTACGCGCGCTATATGCGCATCCGAACCGTCGCCATGCCGTCCCGGTTGATTCCGACGACGCCGTCGGCAGTTTGCGCCTTTCGCTCGAGGCGACGGTCACCCGGCTGCACGGAAGCGATGCCATGTGGGGCCGCGGCGTTCGGATCGAGGTGGAGCGGGACGACGGCGGCACACCCCATCGGGCCTGGCTCTGGCGCGGCCTCGTAGGTGGACAGCGGCCGATGCGGGACGGGTTCAGCAGCGAGCCGCGGCGGGTGCGCGCTTAGCCGAGCCGCCGGCAGCCGACGAGAGCGGACCCCGGATCGGCAATTGAGGCGCGTGGTTCCGCCCGCGCGTTAGGACGTTTCGGCTTCGAGGGCGGCGAGCGCCTCGGCGGCCTTCTGCTTCTTGGCGGGGTCGGGATCGCGGGCGACGATACGCTGTAGGGTGGCGCGAGCCTCGATGCCGCCCTTGGCGGCCACCTCGAACGCCATGGCATCGCGCTTTTCGTTGTACTGCGGGTCGAACTCCCCCAGGTTGAGGTCCCAGTCGCGCCAGTAGTACTGGTGCTGGCCCGGCGCCCAGCCCTCGTAAATCTGCTCCCAGGAGACATCGGGGTCGTGTGGATTCAAGCTGCCGGGCAAGATCGGATCGGCGATGCGCTGGAAGCGCATATCCACCGACAGGCGCAAACGCTTGCCTGTAGCCGGCGCCCCGCGATGGACGGTCATGCTGTGGAAGAACAGCACGTCGCCTTGGTTGAAGGTGCCGCCCACCCACGTCCCATGCAGCGGGTCCGAAATCTCCGTGCCGCTGGCGCCGAGCGCCGGGACAAAGTCAAAGACGCCCTGCCGGTGCGATCCGGCGGCGATCTCGAGCCCGCCCATCTCCAACGTCAAGTCGGTGAGGGGAATCCAGGCGGTGATGGTGTCGGCGGCGCCTTGAATGGGCACGAAGTCCTGGTGGGCCGGCGTGGTATAGGCCGTCCGCTCGGGGAAAATCACGCGGGCGATGAGGCGCGGTTGCGGCATGACGGGGGCGTCCAGGACACGCTCCATCAGGTCCATGAGCTCCGATCGGTGCTGCAGGGCGTGAAACGCGGGCACGCTGTAGAGCCGGTTGTAGACCTTCTGGTATTCCGGCTCGGGCTCAACGGCGAATGCGCCGGGGTCGGCGATCTGGTCGGTCGCCGGGGAGGCGGCCGCGATCCAGCCGGAATCACGCAGCACGGGAAGGAATTGACCGCGCAGGTCTTCCACCACGGGCGGCGGCAGCAGGCCGCGCACGAAGAGGTAGCCGTCGCGGTCGAAGCGACGACGCAAATCGGCGGCGTCGCCGGCGATAGCGGTGGCGTCGAAGAAGGGCCGAACGTCGCTCATGATCAGACCCTCGGAGTCATTTCGTCGTGTCTGAGTGTAGCGAGCGACGGCTCCAACGCCGTCGCACGCGCTACGCGGTGTCGGCGTCGAGCGCGGCGAGCGCCTCCTCGGCCCTCAGCTTCTTGGCGGGGTCGGGGTCACGGGCGACGATGCGCAGCAGCGTGGCTCGGGCCTCCGCGTCGCCCTTGGCGGCCAGCTCGAACGCCATGGAGTCCCGCTTCTCGTTGTATTGCGTGTCGAACTCTGCCACGTCGAGGTCCCAGTCGCGCCAGAAGTACTGGTGCTGCCCCGGCGCCCACCCCTCGTAGATCTGCTCCCAGGTGACGTCGGGGTCATGCGGTCTGAGGCTGCCCGGCGCGATGGGATCCGCCATCCGCTGAAACCGCAGGTCGACCGACAGCCGCAGCCGAGTGCCCGTGGCCGGCGCCCCACGATGGACCGTCATGCTGTGAAAGAACAGCACATCGCCCTGATCGAAGGTGCCACCCACCCAGGCGCCGTGCAGCGGATCGGTGATTTCCGTGCCGCCTGCGCCCAGCGCCGGCACGAAGTCGAACACGCCCTTTCGGTGGGTGCCGGCCGCGATCTGGAGCCCGCCCATTTCCGGTGACAGGTCGGTGAGCGGAATCCAGGCCGTGATGGTGTCGGCGGCGCCCTGCACGGGCACGAAGTCCTGGTGGGCCGGCGTGGTGTGGGCCGTGCGATCCGGGAACAGCACCCGGGCGATGACGCGCGGCTGCGGAATCACGGGAGCGTCGAGCACCGCTCCGATGAGGTCCAGCAGCTCGGCGCGGTGCTGCAGGGCGTGAAACGCGGGCAGCCTGTAGAGCTGGTTGTAGACCTTCTGGTAGGCCGGCTCGGGCTCGACGGCGAAGGCACTCAGCTCGGCGATCTGGTCGTCCGCCGGAGAGTCGGCGGCGATCCATTCGGCATCGCGCAGCACGGCGAGGAACTGGCGGCGGAGGTCCTCGACCACGGGCGGCGGCAGCAGGCCGCGCACGAATAGATAGCCGTCGCGGTCGAATCGGCTGCGGGCCGCGTCGGCGTCGCCGGCAATGTCAGTGGCGTCGAAGAAGGGCCGGACGTCGCTCATGGTCAGACTCTCGGGAGCCGTGTCGTCGTGCGTGAGTGTAGCGAGCGCCTTAGGCCGGGAGAATATCCAGGGGCGGCACGTTGTCCAGCAGGCCGGCGTCCGTCGCGCGGCGGTAGAGGGCTTCGAGACCGGCGGCGCCCCGCATTCCCATGTCGCGGGTCAGATCGTTGACGTACATCCGGGTGAATTCGGCAGTCAGGTCCGCGCCGACCTCGGGAGCAAAGCTGCGGGCGTAGGCCAGCGCCGGCTCGGGATGCGCATCGGCCCAGGCGATGGAGGCGCTCAGGGCGGACGCGAGCGCGCGCTGTCGGGCCTCGCCGAGTTCGCGCCGCACCACGTTGAGGCCCAGCGGCAAGGGGAGGCCGGTCGAGGCGAACCAGCGTTCGCCGAGATCGAGCTGCTTGGTCAATCCGTAGTCGGCGTAGTTGAGCTGGCCCTCGTGGATCACGACTCCCGCCGTCACCGAGCCGTCCCGAACGGCGGGCAGCACGTCGGCAAAGGCCATTTCGACCGGCTGGAACGGGGGCAGGAAGATCCGCCCGAGAAGGTAGGCGGTGGTGTGCTCGCCGGGGATGGCCACCCGCGCGCCACGGATGTCGGCTTCCGCGCTTGGGGCGACGACAATGGGTCCATAGTTGAGCCCCATGGACGAGCCGCAGGCCGTGATGCGGTACCTGTCGGCCACAAACGGGTAGGCGCCCGCCGACACCTGGGACATGTCGAGGTCGCCGGCAAAGGCGCGCCGATTCAATGCCTGGATGTCGGCGTGGACTTCGGAATAGCCACCGGATGGCAAGCCTTCCACCGTCACCTTGCCGTGGGCCAGCGCGTAGAACATAAACGCGTCGTCGGCGTCGGGGCTGTGGCCCACGGTCACCCGCGTCATGAATGGCCGGCGCTCAGACCCCGGCGGGCGACTCGTCGAACCTGCGCAGAATCTCGTAGAACGTGTTGCGCTGCGCGGGCACGAATCCGGCCTCGCGGATCATGGTCTGCGTTTCGGCGATGCTCGTGCGCGCGTAGTGCCCGGCTTCTTGCATCACGTTTTCCTCGAACAGCGTGCCGCCAAAGTCATCCGCGCCGAAGTGCAGCGCCACCTGCCCCACCTTCTTGCCCTCGCTGAACCACGACGCGTCCACGTGGTCCACGTTGTCGAGGAACAGCCGTGACGCCGCCAGGATGCGCAGATAGCGATTGGCCGACGCCCGCTTGCCCTCGAGCTTGCGTCCGAGCGGGGTCCCGCCAGGGGCGAAGCTCCAGGGAATGAAGGCCGTGAACCCGCCCGTCTCGTCCTGCAGGTCCCGCACGCGCGCGAGGTGCTCCACGAGGTCGTCGTCGGTTTCCACGTGCCCGTACATCATCGTGGCGGTGCTGCGCACCCCGGCGTGGTGCGCGGCGCGATGGACCGCGATCCACTCATCGGCGTCCATCTTGAGCGGGCTGATGGCGTCGCGGACGCGATTGGTGAGCACCTCCGCGCCACCGCCGGGAAACGTACGCTGGCCGGCCGCGAATAGCGCAGCCATGACCTCGTCGTAGCTCAATCCCGAGACCTTGGCCATCTCGTAGACCTCGGGCGCCGACCAGAAGTGCGGCGTGAGCCCGGGGAACCGCGCGCGCGTGGCGCGCACCATGTCGGTGTAGTAGTCGAAGGGCAGCTCGGGGTTCAGGCCGCCCTGCATGAGCACGGTGGTGCAGCCCATCTCCACCGCCGCCGCCATCCGCTCCAGCATCTCGTCGACGGTATGCGTGTAGGCATCGGGCGCGGTGCTGGTGTGCGGCCGATAGAAGGCGCAGAAGGAGCAGTAGGCGTCGCAGAGGTTGGTGTAGTTGAGGTTGGTGTCGACCACGTAGGTGACGACGGATTCGGGATGACGCTGGAACCTGACCTCGTTGGCCAGCGCCCCCAGGTCCATCAGCGGCGCGTCGCCGAGCAGGTAGGCCGCGTCGGCAGTCGAGAGCCGCCGGCCCTCGCGCACCTTGGCTTCAATCGTGCGAATCATGCGGCATCGTGCTGGACGCTGACCTGGGCATCCAGCTCTCGAAAGCGGTCGACGGCCGACCAGGCGCGCGGTCCAAAGCGGTACTCGAACGTCTCGAGATAGCGGCGAACCGCGGCCGCGTCGAGCCCGCAGTCGGGTCGCCGCGCGGCCAGCGCCCCCAGGTCTTCGAGGTTGATGGTGAGCTGGCGATCCAGGTAGTCCACCGCCGCCGCGGCGCTCGCGGGCGCCACGCCCGCCCGTCGCATCCACGCGGCAAACACGAAAGGCAAACCAGTCCACTCGTGCCATGCCGCCGCAAGGTCGGTGACGTGGGGATAACGGGATTCTTGCGGCGCTTGCAGCAGCGCGCGGTCGCCGATGAGCAAGACGGCGTCGGCCGGGGCGTCCAACGGCGCCAGCCGATAGCCGCCGACGGCGTAGTAGCGCTGCAAGAGCACGCTCAGCAGCCGGGCCGACGTGGCCGTGTCGTCGATGACGCCGATGGTCCGGCCGCCCAGGTCGGATGGCGGCGCCTCGGAGAAGAGGAGCACGGACTTGGCGTCGGCCTGGGTGGCGATGCCCATGTCGCCCACCGGCACGAACAGGTCCGGATGGTCGAACGCGGCGACGATCGGCAGCGGCGCCACGTCGACCTGACCGCCGCGCACCAAATCGATCATGGCCCGGGGCGTCGCCGTACGAGCTTCGGCCCGGACGGGATCGTCGCCGAAGAACGGCTCGGTGTTCAGATAGGGGATGCGCCCGAGGCTAGGCAGCATGGGTGCGCATGACGGTGTAGGTGGCGTTGCGTTCCACCGGCACCTTGCCGGCCGAGCGAATGAGCCCCACCAGCCGCGTGCGGGCGACGCCGACCGGGCTGTCGGCCAGCGCGGCGTGCGCGATGCGCTCGGTGCCGATGGTGCCGTCCAGGTCGTCGGCGCCAAAGTTCAGACCGATCGAGGCGGTCTCTTCGCCCGTCATCACCCAGTAGGCCTTGATGTGCGGGAAGTTGTCGAGCATCAGCCGGGCGGTGGCGATCATGCGCAGATCGTCGATGGCGCTGGCGTGGCGCGGCACGAGATTCGTGGTGCCGAGCTGATACTCCAAGGGAATAAAGCAGAGGAATCCACCGGTGACGTCCTGGGCCTCGCGCAGCCGGATGAAGTGGTGGATGCGCTCCTCGTGCGTCTCGATGTGGCCGTAGAGCATCGTGGCGTTGGAATTCAGGCCCATGCGGTGGGCCAGGTGGTGGATTTCGATCCAGCGGTCGGCCCCCGCCTTGCCGCGGAAGAGCTCGCGGCGCACCCGCTCGGAAAAGACCTCCGCCCCGCCGCCGGGCATGGAGCTGACGCCGGCGGCCATCATGCGTTGCAGGACCTCCGCGTCCGAGAGCTTGAATCGCTTGTGGAAATAGTCGACCTCGGCCGCCGTGAACGCCTTGATCTGGACGGCAGGTCGCTCGTCCTTGATCGCGCGCAACAGGTCCTCGTACCACTCGAACGGGATGTCGGGGTGGTGGCCGCCGACGATATGCACCTCGTGCACGTCGGGCGGAATCTGGCCCAGGATTTCGGGGATCGAATACTCGTAGGCGTGGTTGTCGCCGCGCTTGGCGGCGAAGTCGCAGAACTTACACGACAGCACGCAGATGTTGGTCGGATTGATGTGGACGTTGAGCGTGAAGTACACGCGGTCGTCGGAGCGGCGGCGGGCGGCCCAATCGGCCATTCGTCCCAGGCCGACGATGTCCGGCGTCTGGAGGCAACGGAGTCCGTCGGCCGCGCTGAGGCGACGTCCGTCGCGGACGCTGTCCCAGATGGGCTCCAGCGCGGCGTCGCGGAAGCGCATGTCGGGAGCGGTCACCGTCTCAGGCATGGGCCGGAGTCCTGTCCGCCGGAAGCTGGTTGATGTCGATGCCCACGCTCTGCAGCAGCAAATGCCGCAGCGCCGGGTAGGTCATATGCAACGGCCCATGGTCGGGATCGTGCAGCCAGCGGACGACGATTTCGCTGATGGCCCCGAACCAGGCGGTGGCGATGAGATCGGTGTCGCAGGGTTCGAGGGTGCCCTCGGCGACGGCGGCGTCCAGGTGGCGGCGAATCAAGGCGGCGAACTGCTGCCGGACGAACAGCAAATCGTCGCTGAAGGCGCGCCCCGCGCCCGCCACCTCGACCAACGTGACGCGCGCCAGCGTGCGGTGCTTGGTAAAGATGTCGATGACCGACAGCAGCGCGGCGTCGAGCCGGTGGATGGCGGTGGGCTCGTCGACAAGCTCCCGCTCGACGCGCTCGACCAGATAGGACGCCAACTCCCGGACCAACGCGCGGAAGATGGCCTCTTTGCTCGGGAAGTGGAAGTAGGCCGTGCCTTTGGAACGTCCGGCGCGGGTGACGATTTCGTCGACCGCGGCGTGGTGATAGCCCTTTTCGCCAAAGACGTTGAGGGCGGACTCGAGCAGCGCACGCCGCGTGGCGTCTCGCTTTGTACCGCGACGGGCCCCGGGGAGGCGAAGTTGCAACGGCCGATCACCAAAACCGACTAGTGAGTCAGTTTGCCCCACGTTCGATTCCGGCGTCAACTGGCGGGCTGGGTCTAGACCCGGATGCGGGCGAAGTTCATCCGCAACGGCGCGAGGGCATCCCGGTTGAGGATCACGGTGGCGGGCATTGGGTCGCGCTTTTGCACTGGCATGGCCCAGGCGCCAAACCGGTCGCCCAACAGGGTGGCGCGGGAGGTGATCCACATGCGCCCGCCGTCGAACGGCGACACCAGCATGGTGCCGATGGCCTGCTCGCCGCCGGACAGCGCGGCGGCGAAGACCAACCCCACCTGCGCGGCGGACACGGCGCCAAACGCGGAGTCCCAAACCTGGGCCATGAACTGGCGCTCGATCATGCTGGCCGCGGCGCGGCGCGGATCGCTCACGTTCACGCCCTGCGCCCGAATGCTGGCCTCGGCGGAGGCGATGAGCGTGTCACGCGACTTGAAGAACTGGTCGCGCGCCGCCTCGACGCGGGTGCGGTAAGCCTCGGTGGGATCGAAGGGGAGCAACACGACCAGTGTGGCCGGCACGTGCCGCGGATCGACGTCGAGCGCCACCTGCACCTGATACGGCGGCCCTGATTGGGTGCGAGCTTCGGTGTCCTTCTGCGGTTCGGTGGTCTCCGGCGGAGCCTCAGCCGCTTGGGCCTCGGCGTCCGGAGGCGACTCGGCCTCCGCGGGGGTCGGCGGCTCCGCGGCGGGCGCCGGCTCAGGCGGCGGAGAGGGCGCGGCCGGCAGCGGCTGGCCGCTGGGACCAAGGAGCACGGGTCGCTTGTTCCTCGACTGGGCCACGGCAACTCTTTCCGGGAGCGGTGCGGGGCATGCTACCGCACTCGGGGCCGCGGACTCCCCCAAGCCATGACAAGCGCGGCGTATTCTTGGTCGAACGTCGCAGCCGGCAGCCGGCCGGTGGGTCGTTGCGACGGGTGAGAGAGGAGACGGTCCAATGGCGCTGCTGCCGATGCGCGTGCTGCTCGATCACGCGGCCGCCAACGACTACGGGATCGCGGCCTTCAATGTGAACTTCATGGAGCAGATCCAGGCCATCATGGAGGCGGCCGACGAGGCGGACGCGCCGGTGATCATCCAGGCCAGCCGCGGGGCCCGCGAGTACACCAACGACCTCTACCTGCGGCACCTGATGCTGGCCGCCGCGGAGCTGTATCCGCAGGTCCCGATTGCCATGCACCAGGACCACGGCAACAGCCCCGCGACCTGCGCCAGCGCGATCGAGCACGGGTTCACCAGCGTGATGATGGATGGGTCGCTGGAGGCGGACGGGAAGACGCCGGCGTCGTACGAGTACAACGTGGCCGTGACGCGCGAGGTCGTGACGCTGGCCCACGCCAGGGGCGTGACCGTCGAGGGCGAGCTGGGCGTGCTGGGAAGCCTGGAGACCGGCATGGGCGACCAGGAAGATGGTCACGGTGCGGAGGGGCCAATCGATCGGGAGCAGCTGCTGACCGATCCCGAACAGGCCGAGGATTTCGTGGCTGCAACGGGCGTGGACGCGCTGGCCGTGGCCATCGGAACGAGTCACGGGGCCTACAAGTTCAGTCGCAAGCCAGACGCCGGCGTGCTGGTGATGGACCGGATTCGCGAAATCCACCGCCGTCTGCCGAACACCCACCTCGTGATGCACGGCAGCTCGTCGGTGCCACAGCATTTGCAGGACGTGATCAATGCCAACGGCGGCGAGATGCGGCAGACCTATGGCGTGCCGATTGCCGAGATTCAGGAGGGCATTCGCCACGGAGTGCGCAAGATCAACGTGGACACCGACAACCGCATGGCCATCACGGGCGCCATTCGCCAGGTGTTTCACGAGGACCCGAGCGAGTTCGATCCGCGCAAGTACCTGGGCCCGGCACGCGACGCGATGAAACAAGTGTGCCTGGCGCGCATGGAAGCGTTTGGAATGGCCGGCCAGGGATCCCACGTGCCGCACGTGGGGCTGGACGCGATGGCCGGCGAGTACGCGGCGCTGGTCTAGTCGGTCGCCGGATCCTGGTGCGGATCGATCGGGACGCGCTGCAGGCGCTCCGCGAGTGCGGCCGGGTGGCGGCCGCCGCCTGGGCGAAAGGCTGTGCACGCGAGGCCCTGGACGAAATTGGTCGAGCGGCGTGTGCACCCGAGATTCAGAGCCGCGGAACCGGAGCGATCAGCCCCCAAGCGGCGACACACCTCGGACACGCCATCGCCGAGGCCCTGGGCGAGAGGCCTGATTCCAGCGAAACCACCCTGGCTCTGGCAGCGGCGTTGCTCGCGTCACCGAGCCCATCCCTTCGAATGGTCGGCCCGCACGCGCTCACGCCGCTGGCACGAGGGAGACCCGCCTGCGCCGGTCGCATCGTTCAACTGGCCGATCTCTGCGCCGATCCGGCGGCCGCGGCTGCTCTGGCGATCCCGCTGGCGGCGGCCGTGACGCGCGACCCGGGCGCAACGGCGGCCAGCTTGGGGCCGGCCGGGAGCTCCGCGCGGCGGCGGTTGGCGTTGCAGGCAACGCGACAGGCCCTCGCCACGAGGAGTCCGGAGCTGGCGCGGATGTTGCCGGACGCGATTGCGAAAGCCGCCCGGCACGCGCCGCCGGCCGACTAGGCGTCGCCCTCCTGCGTCACGCCGAAGCCGTCGGCCAGGGCGCGCAGGTTCTCCCAGGGATAAATGCCCGTGGCGTGGCCGTCCGTCCACGTGAAGGTGAGGGCGTAGTGGCCGACGGGCGCGATGCGCACCGCGCCAATGTCGGCCGGGACTGTGTCCGGATCGAGCTGCGGGGCGCCCGTGACCTCGTTGACGCACACCGCGCAGCCACAGGCCAGGCGGATTTCACGCAAGGGCAAGGTCGACTCGGCGCCGTCGGCCCAGGTGATCACCAGCGCCTGCTCACCCACCCGGCGCAAGCCGGTCGCCGTCGTGGCGGCGCTGGTCATGCCGGGCGGGCGTCCGCGCCGTTGCGCGCCGCGCGTGCGACGAACGAGCCGATCTCGTCGGCCAGCGTCTCCGCCAGGGCCTGCGTGCCGGCTTCAGCCAGAATGCGAAATGCCGGTTCGTCGACATCCGGAACGACGACCGCGCGCTCGCCGGGAGCGCCGATGACCACGCCGTCCAGCGGTCCCTCGTCGCGGCGCCGGCTGTGGCTGTTGAGGCGCCGCATGACGGCCCCGCGGCGTTCCCAATCCACGCGAACCTCGCGACGCGCGACGGTGAATGCCGGCAGCGCCGCCACATAGGCGCTGACCGGCCGCTCGGCGCCGGCCAGCCCGGCCACGAGGCGAATGACCGTGGCCATGGGGTCGGGGCCGGCGTGCAGCGATGGGAAGCCGAAGGCATCACGCCCGTTAATCGTCAGCACGGCGTCGCGTTGCATCGCCGCGCGCATCATGGCGGCGGCGTTCGTGGGCGTGCGGTGGGGCGCAAACCCCAGGTCCGCGGCGTGGTTGAACACGCTGTCCGGCACCGTGACGGGGAGCGCAACGGTGCCTGCAAGCCCCGCCTCGCCCAGCACCGCCACCACGAGACCGGCCGCCTCGAGCGCGTCCAGCGCCCGGCCGCGCTCGTCGGTGATCCAGACGCGATTGCCATCCGCATCGATGAGCGCTCCGAACGCCGCCCCGACCGCCGGCACGATGCGTCCCAGCCGGGCGCGCCGAGCCTCCATATCGGCGGGCGTGAGCAGCGACGCGCTGCTCGATGAGGCGTCGATGGCCGTCTCGCGAACCCCGAGCCGCGCGAGCAGCGTCGGCAGCACTTCGCCGCAGGCACCGCCCATGTAGTCCACGACCAGTCCCAGCGTCCGTTCGAGCGGTTGCGGAATCTCGCTCAGCAACGCATCCCCGTAGTCGCTCACGGGATCGGCCAAGGTGATCTCGGCGATCTCGGCGGCGCCGACGCGGCGAAAGTCCTCACGGCTGAAGGTGGTTTCGATCTTGCGCTCGTCGCTCGGGCGAATGTCTATGCCGCGCTCGTCCAGAAAGCGCACGTCAATGGCGTCCGGGTCATAGGGCGAGCGCCGGATGTGGATGCAGCCGGCGGCGTCGAACTGCTGGGTGGCGAAGCGCGCCACGGGGAACGGCATGGCGCCGATGTCGACGGTTCGCACGCCGACCGACGCCAGGCCGGACATGAGCGCCCGCTTGAACATTCGCGCGGGACGAGTCTCGTCGCGGTTGGCGGCCACGGTCGATCCGGGGGCCAGCGCCGAGCCCCAGGCCGACCCGAGCCGCGCGGCGAACTCCGGGGTCAACTCGACATTGGCCAATCCGGCCACGCCGCCGTGCACGAAGATGGTGCGACGCGCCCGGCTGCCGTGGACCAGGTTTCGGTCGATCACGACGCGGTCTTCCACGAACTTTCGCGGCCAGACGCTGATGCCGGCGCGCACGTTCACTTCGGCCCCGAGCGTGGTCCCGTCGCCGACCACCGCGGCCTGCCCGACGGCGGCCGCTCGCCCGAGACGGCAGTGCCGCCCAATGACGCAGCGATCGAGATTGGCGCCGACGCCGATGTAGGCGTTGCTGAGCACGGTGGATTCGTGCACCTCGGCCCGCTCGTCCACCAGCGTGCGGTCGCCGACCATCGCCGGACCGCGCACCAGGGCGCCCGCGCGAACCTCGGCCTCCCGGCCAACGTAAACCGCGCCCTCGATCCGGGCCGTGGGATCAACGCGGGCCGTGGGGTCGATGGTGGGGCGCGTCGCGCTATAGCCGGGCGCGCCTGGAACCCGCACTCGGCCGCTCACCAGGTCGGCATTGGCCTGGCGGTAGGCGTCCAGCATGCCGACGTCGGTCCAATACCCGTCGGCCACGTAGCCGTAGACGGCCTCGCCGCGCCGGAGCATGGCCGGGAACACATCGAGGCTGAAGTCCACCTCACGCCCGGGCGGAATGTCGTCGAGCGCCGACGGATGCAGCGCGTAGATGCCCGTATTGACGGTGTCGCTGAGCACCTCGCCCCACGAGGGCTTCTCCTGGAACTGCCGCACCCGGCCGTCGTCGTCGGTGATGACCACGCCGTACTCGAGGGGATTTTCCACCCGATAGAGCAGCAAGGCGGCCTGCGCGGACCGCTCGGTGAAGAAGCTCGCGAAGGCGGACAGATCGACGTCGGTCAGCGCGTCGCCCGAGATCACCAGGAACGGCTCGTCCAGCACGTCGCGCGCAAGCGCGACGCTGCCGGCGGTCCCGAGCGGACGGTCCTCGTGCGTGTAGGTGATGTTGACGCCGAGCTCCTCCCCGGAGCCGAAGTAGTCCTCGATGACCGACCCGAGGTAGTGGAGCGAGATGACGATGTCGGTGATGCCGTGGTGCTTGAGCAGGCGCAGGATGTGCTCGATAGCCGGGGCGTGGCCCAGGGTGATCATGGGCTTGGGCCGCTCGAGGGTGAGCGGGCGAAGGCGGGAGCCTTCGCCGCCGGCCATGACCACCGCTTTCATGCGGGATCACCCGCTGCACGAAGGGACTGGCGTTCCAACATGCGGGACCCGATGGCGCGGACCTTCATCCAAGTCTAGCGGCTGCGAGCGTCATCGCTCGCGGGATTTCCCACCAAAACCGCGGACGAGGACCGAGGCTAGCCGGCGTCCGCCGCGGCCTCATGGTCCTTGGGCTGAGTGGCCGCCAACTCGGCGTAGATCTGGGTCGTGGCCAGGCTGGCGTGCCCGAGCATCCGCTGGACCTGCCGCACGTTGCCGTCCGCCCGCAGTCGATGCTCGGCAAACGAATGCCGCAACGTGTGGGGCGTGATGTGGGCCTTGATTCCAGCACGGCGGGCATACGTCTTGACGATCAGCCAGAAGCCCTGGCGCGTAAGCCGGGCGCCGCGGTGATTGAGAAAAAGCGCCGGTTCGTCGGCGCTGGGCTTGAGTCTGGCGCGGCCGGCCGCGAGGTAGTCCTCGACGGCAGCCAGGGCGCGGCCGGGAAGCGGCACGCGGCGTTCGCCGGCGCCGTGGCGCGCCAGGGTGATCGTCTCCTCGGCTGAGTCCACGTCGGCAAGGTCGAGCGCGGCGAGCTCGGAGACGCGCATGCCGGTGGCGTAAAGCGCTTCGAGCATGGCGCGGTCGCGCAGATTGTCCGGCTCGCGGCCGCGGGCCGCTTCTTGCAGGAGTCGCTCAACCTGAGCCCGGCTGAGCGTCTGCGGCAAGCGCTTCTTGACCCGCGCCCCGTCGAGTCCCGCCGTGGGATCACTGCTGACCACGCCCGAACTCAGTAGGTAGCGGTAGAGAGATTTCAGCGCCGCCAGCTTGCGCGCCTGCGACGAGGGTTCGTATTCGCGCTGAATCAGCTCATTCATGAACTGGCGCACGAACGCCGGAGGGACGCTCCAGGAGCCGCGTTCCGCGCGATCCATGTACTCGCGAAACTGGTTCAGATCGCTGCGATAGGCGGAGAGGGTGTTTGCCGACAGCCCACGCTCGATGCGCAGGTGTTCGACAAATTCCTCGATCGTGGCGTCCATCACACCGCTTTCAGCAAAATGAGGGGGCATCTCGAGGCGGTGGTCCGAGGGCCCGCGATCGCCCCGCCGCGGGCTATCCCCCACGGGGACATTATGTTAACACAACCACGGGCGGGCGGCGGGCAAGCGGTGCATACAATCTCCCGACATTCGGCGGAGGATCGGCTGTGCGCGTAACGCTGGCTTATGGGACCACCGGCTTGCCGGTGGACTTTGGACGCCCGGTCGACGTGATCGAGCCCGCGGGCGGCGAGCCGTTGGAAGACCCGCGCGAGTCGCTGCGTACGGCGCTCCGCCACCCGATCGAGTCCCGTCCGCTGCGCGAGATTGCGGCGCCGGGCGATCGGGTCGTGATCGTCATGTGCGACGTCACCCGCCCCGCGCCCAACCGCGCCATGGTCCGGGCGCTGTTGCACGAGCTGGCGCACGTGCCGCCGGACCGGATCACACTGCTGATCGCCACCGGCCTGCACCGGCCGTGCACACCCGCGGAGATCGACGGCATGCTCGGGGGCGACATCGCGTCGGCCTATGCGGTCCACAATCACGACGCGGAAGATGCGGACACCTGCCGCCAAATCGGGCGCACGTCGTCGGGACGCCCGGTGGCGATCAATCGCGCCTACCTGGACGCGGACGTGCGTATTACGGCAGGGCTGATCGAGCCGCACTTCTTCGCCGGGTTCAGCGGCGGCGCCAAGCTGGTGCTGCCGGGCGTGGCCGCCGCCAAAAGCATCATGAGCAACCACGACGCCACGCTCATCGGCGACCCAATGGCGCGCTGGGGTCAGCTCGCCGGCAACCCCATCCACCGCGAGCAGCGGGAGGCGGCGCGCCTGGCCGGATGCGAATTCGCGCTCAACGTGACGGTCAATCCGGCGCGTCAAATCACCGGCATCTACGCGGGGGCGTTGGAACCGGCGCACGACGCCGGGTGCCGGGCGCTGGCCCGCGAGGTGATGCGCGGCGTGGATGAGCCCTACGACGTGGTGGTGACCACGAATAGCGGCTTTCCGCTCGACCTCAACCTGTATCAGGCGGTAAAGGGCATGGACGCCGGCGCCCAGGTCGTGCGCGACGGCGGCCACGTGGTGTGCGCGGCGGAGTGCCGGGAGGGCGCCGGCCACGGGGCGTTCGTGCACATGCTGCGGGATCACGATTCGCCGGGGGCGATGCTGGCGAGCATCGTGACGCCGGGACATCACGAAGTGGACCAGTGGCAGAACCAGATCTTCGCGCGCGTCCTGGACCGGGCCACGGTGCACCTGCACGCCGGCGGCCTGGACGATGCGGCGGTGCGCGAAGCGTTCTGCGAGCCGTGCCCCGACATCGCCGAGCGGGTGGACAAGCTGGCCGGCCGCGAGGGCCGGGTGTGCGTGCTGCCGCGAGGACCGGAAACGATCCCCTACGTCCGGGCGGCCTGAGCCGCCGGACTCAGCGCCGGCGCAGCAGCCGCTGGACTTCGACGCGCAGGCAGCGGTCCTGCACGACCTTCAAGCCGCCCGCCTCGGCAATCGCCATCGCTTCGTCATTGCGAATGCCCTGCTGCAGCCAGAGCACGCCGGCCCCGATCTCGACCGCCGCCCGGGCAATGTCCGCGCAGTATTCGGGCCGCCGGAACACGTTCACCATGTCCACCGGGCCGTCGATCTGACCAAGGTCCGCGACCGAGTCCACCCCGAGCACGGCGGTTTCATTGGGATTGACGGGCACGATGTCGAAGCCTCTGGCCTTGAGAAACAGGGCCACGCCATTGCTGGGCCGCGCGGGATTGCTCGAGAGCCCGACCACGGCGATGCGACCGCTGCGCTCGATGATTCCGCGCAGGTCG
The DNA here is from genome assembly GCA_965243625.1 of Chloroflexota bacterium. Lineage (GTDB taxonomy): Bacteria > Chloroflexota > UBA11872 > UBA11872 > UBA11872 > JAJECS01. Next base: position 3,011,684 of record CBDEVI010000002.1, on the reverse strand, counting down.
TCGTCACTGGTGACGGGCATGCTCGGGACCTCGAATTCACAGCGACGACCGGCGCCGCCGTCTGCCAACAACTACGAAGCCTGCACCCGTCCGGATCCCGCCCGCCGCCTGAACGCCCCCCGATGGGTCCAAAGGCCAAGGGGTAGACTGCGAGCGGCGCGGCGCGCGCACCCGACGAGAGGTTGGCCCCGTGGCTGACGAGCCCCACGAGCACATCTTCCAAGAGATCTACCAGAGCGATACGGTCGCGATCTCCGAGGAGACGACCCACCAGACGATCACCGTGGAGCTGTTCGACCGCGGCATCGTCATCCACATGGAACGCGACGAAGCGCTCGAGCTGGCGCGGGCGTTCACGGCCGCCAGCCGCTATCTCGACGAGACGTAGCGCCGGTTTGGGCGGCGGGATCACGGATTCCGCGCTTACCCATTGAGCCAACCACGGGTCTTGGCTAGAATTGGCACTTGCCCGGTTCGGCGACCATCCAACCAAGTACGCGCGATCGCGCGACGCCGTCCCGGAAAGTCAGCGTGTTGTACGGAGGAGATCTGAATGTCTGAAGTGGCGACGAAGGTCCGCCCGATGGGTGACCGCATCCTCATCCGAACCGTGAGCCGTGAGGAAACGACCAAGAGCGGGCTGGTGCTGCCGGACACCGCCAAAGAGAAGCCCATGGAGGGCGAGGTGCTGGCGGTCGGCCGTGGTCGGACGACCGACGACGGCACTGTGATCGAAGTGGACGTGAAGGAAGGCGACCGGGTGCTGTTCGCCAAGTACTCGGGCACCGAAGTTCGAATCGATGACTCAGACCTTCTCATCATTGCGGAGCGCGACCTGCTGGCGGTCCTCAGCTAGCCCGCGGTTCCGCGGAGGCCGCAGCGGTCGCTTCCCCTAGCGCCGCGCGGCCGAAGCTCGTTCGCTTTGGCGCGCCCGCTCGCGAGGCATTGCGAGCGGGCGTAGACCTTGCCGCCAATCTGATCGGGGCCACGCTCGGGCCCGGCGGGCGCAACGTGGCCTACGCCCGCAGCATGAGCGCCCCACGGCTGACCAACGACGGGGCCACCATCGCGAACGAGCTGGAAGAGGTGCGCGATCCGGTCCTGGATCTCGGCCTGCAGCTCATGCGGCGCGCGGCACAGACCGCCGACGACGCCGGCGGCGACGGCACCACGACCGCGGTGGTACTCGCCCAGGCCATCGTGCACCGGGGGCTCTACAACATCGCGGCCGGCGCCAACGGCATGCGCCTGCGCGAGGGGCTGGAGCGCGGGTTCGAGGCGGCGGCGGCGGCCCTGCGGGACCTCGCCCGTCCGGCGGAATCGACCGAGCAGCTGCAGCACGTGGCGACGGTGTCGTCGGAAGACCCGCCCATGGGACGCCTGATCGCGGACATGGCCACGGCGGTCGGTCCGGACGGACTGATCCTGGCCGACTATCACCGCGGCACCAAGCGCCTCGAGGCCCGGTACATCGACGGCATGCAGATCGACCGCGGCTGGCTCTCGCCACTCTTCAACGAAGGGGCGAATCGCATCCAGGTGACGCTGGAGCAGCCGTACGTGCTCCTGACGGATCGCGACCTGGACCATGAGCGCGACCTGGTGCCGGTGCTCGACCAGGTGCGCGCCAGCGGACCGGCGACGATCCTGGTGGTCGCCCGGAACGTGCGGGACCGCGCGCTGCACCTGCTGCTGCAAAACCGCGCCCAGGGACGGCTCAACGTCATCGCCGTCAAGGCCCCCTCGTTCGGCACGGAGATGCTCGAAATGCTGGAAGACCTGGCGGCGCTGACCGGCGCCACGGTGGTATCGGAAGGCCTGGGCGCGTCGTGGAACGACGTGCCGCTGGATTGGCTGGGCCGCTGTCGTCGGGCCGTCGTGAATCGAACGACCACGGTGATCCTGGAAGGCGAGGGCCGCGAGCCCGAGATTCGCGACCGCCAACGGCAAATCCGGGCGCAGGTCGCGCAGGCGTACACGGACGTGGACCGCCGGCGGCTCGAACGCCGCGTCGCGCGCCTGGGCGAAGCGGTGGGCATGATGCTGGTCGGCGGCATCACTGAGCAGGAGCGCCGCGCGCGCAAAGACAAGGCCGACGATGCCGTGGCCGCCGTGCGCCGCGCCCGGGAGTCCGGGGTGGTGCCCGGCGGCGGCGCGGCCTATCTGCGGGCGCAGGACGCGGTGGCCCGCGAGGCCAAAGCGCTCACCGGAGACGCCGCCACCGGCGCGCGCACCCTGCACGACGCCCTGGAAGCGCCGATTCGGCGGATCGCCCGAAACGCCGGCGAGCGGCCGTCCGTGGTCCTGGATGGCGTGCGGCGGATGGAGCCCTGGGGCACCTGGGACGCCCTGCGGCGCGACTACGTCGACGCCTACGCCGGCGGCCTCCTCGATCCGCTGGCCACGAAGCTCTCCTCGCTGCAAGCCGCGGTCAGCGTGGGCCAAATGGTGCTCACCACCGACGCCATCGTCTGCGAGAAACGCTCAGTGCCGATCCCGCGAACGCCGCGCGCCGCCGCATCGCGGGTGCCGTTCTAAGGCAGCCTGGACTAAGTCCCAATCCGTCCGTCACTCCGGCGCCGGACTCCCTCTCCCATGGGGAGAGGACCGGGGTGAGGGATCCCCTCCGTCATTCCCGCGAAGAGCCTGCCCCGTACTTGATACGGGGCGGGAATCCACCCCTCCGTCACCGCCACGCGCCGTCACGACTCCACCCGCGCGGCGTCCACCCTGTCATTTCGAGCGGAGCGAGAAGTCTAAGGGGCGGGAAGACAGCGGTACGCCCTTCGATTCCTCACTGCGTTCGGAATGACGCTCCTGTCGTTTCCGTCGCTCGCGCCCCTCCGTCACTCCGGCGGAATACAGTCCCGTCAAATCTGGTACCGGTGCAACGACTCTGGACCCCGGCCTTCGCCGGGGTGACGAAACCGCCCATGTGCCACGATGACGCCGCGCGCCGTGCCCCACTTGAGGCGATCCCCGCTGCCGGAACTATTTGACTTCGAGCCGTCGCTGAGCGCCGCCGGACGTCGGCGTGGGCGCGGTAGCGCGATGGTCACGCCTAGTCGTTCGGGTGGCCCCCGTGTGGCGGATCTGACCGTGGGTCAGCCGGCGGTTGACGTGCTGCCGCTGGAAGAGCTGGCCGAAGCGGCGCGCGCCGCGCTGCCCGGCAATCCCAAGGCCCTGCTGTATACGCACACCGAAGGCGCGGCGGAGCTGATCGACGTGGTGCGGGCCAAGCTGCGGCACTACGAGGGGCTGGACCTCGACCGCGACCAGATCGCCATTACCAGCGGCTCGAGCCAGGCGATCGACCTGGTGCTGCGGACGTTCACCGAACTTGATGGGCCGTTGGCCATGGATGAAGTGTCGTACGGCGCCATTCCGGCGCGCCGGCTGACCGGTCGCGTCGACCACATTCCGTTCGACGACGACGGACCGCAGCCGGAAGCCGTCGCCCGGCATGCTCGGGTGCTCGACCGGCCGTTCGTTTTCTACACCATGCCGACGTTCCAAAACCCGACGGGCATGACGGTCAACGTGGCCCGCCGCCGCGAGCTGCTCGACGTCTGCCGCGCGGAGGGCGTGCCGATCCTGGAGGACGACGCCTACTACGAGCTGCGCTATGAGGGCGAGCGGGTGCCATCGCTCTTGGAGCTGGACGGCGGCAGCGGCCTGGTGGTGCGCACCGGCACGTTCTCAAAAATCCTCGGGGCCGGCATTCGCCTGGGGTGGATGGCCAGCTCGGCGCCGCTGATCGACCGGGTGCTGCGGCTGAAGCCGGACAGCGGCACCAGCCCGTTCGCCTCGGCCATCGCGGCGCGGTTCATGCAAGACCACATGGAGTCGCAGATCGCGCGGGTGCAGACGTTCTATCGCGACAAGCGGGACTTGATCATGGAGGCGCTCGACCGCCATCTCGAGGATCGGGCGGCGTGGCGGACGCCCGAGGGTGGGTTCTTCGTGTGGATCACGTTCGCCCCGTCGCGCGACGTGGCGGCGATCGTGCGTGAATGCGCCGAGCGCGGCGTGCGCGTGCGCAGCGGCGCGGAGTTCCGAGTGGACGGGGACACGCGCCATGCCATTCGGCTGGCATTCAGTCACACTGAGCCGCAGGCTATCGAGCGAGGCGTGGAGATTTTGGGCGAGGTGGTGGCGGAGCAACCCCTCACCCCAACACTTTCCCACAAGGAGACCTTTGAGTAATCCGGGCAGGCAAAGACTGAGCCTGCGAATCCCGTCCGCCCCCAGGTTCAGTGGAGGGTGGATTCCCGCCTTCGCGGGAATGACGAAGGGGTTATGCAAGGGTCTCCTCAGGGGGAGAGCGAGCCGGACGAAGGAATGACGGAACCACAATGACCCACAACCCTCGCATGGACCACCAGGCCATGCGGACGTTCGCGGCCGATGTGATGGCCGCCGCCGGATGCTCGGCGGCGGAAGCGGAGAGCGTCGCCGACATGCTGGTGGAAGCCGACCTGCGCGGCTTGTTTTCCCACGGCGTGATGCGGCTGACGCTCTACACCGACTGGATTCGCGAAGGCCGCATGCGCCCCGGCGCGGAAATCCGGGAAGTCGTTTCGGGACCTGCTGTGGCCGTCCTGGACGCCGACGGGGCCATCGGCCCGGTTTCCGCCGCCCGCGGCGTCGACCGCGCGGTCGAGCTTGCCCTGGCGGGCGCCGCGGCGTTCGTGTTCGTGAAGAACGGCACGCACTTCGGGCCGGCGGCGCACTGGGCGCTGCGGGCGGCGGAGCACGACTGCATCGGGTTCTGCTCGAGCAACGGCGGCGGCGTGGCCGGCGTGCTGGCCTACGGCAGCCGCGAGGTGGCCCTGACCAACGGCCCAATCTCCTGGGCCTTGCCGGCAGCCAGGCACCCGACGCTGGTGGCCGACATGGCCGTGGGCGCGGCCGCGATGGGCAAAGTGCGGGTAGCGCGGGCGGCCGGTACGCCGATTCCCGACGACTGGGGCGTGGACGCCGACGGCAATCCGACCACCGACCCGGCCGCTTTGGTCAATCTGATTCCATTCGCGGGACCCAAGGGCTACGGAATGGGCATCGTGACCGAGACGCTGGCGGGCATCCTGGCGGGCGCGGTGGCCCGAGTGAACCGGAAGCCCGACGATCCGCACCCGGTGGGGCAGGTGTTCGGCGCAATCAACATTGCCGCGTTCCGGCCCGTGTCGGAGTTCAAAGCGGACGTCGACGATGCAATCGACCGGCTCCACGCCATCCCGCCGGCGGAGGGATCCGACGGAGTGATGGCCCCCGGCGAGCCGGAGTGGCGAAAGCGCGAGCGGTCGGTGGTTGACGGCATCGAGTATCCGGACGGCCTGCTCGACGACCTGGCCGTCACCGCGCGCGGCCTGGGCGTCGCCCCGGCCTGGAGCTGATCCCATGAGCGCCGCGACACACACCACCTACGACACCAGCGGCCCGCGGGTCGCGCGCGGTGAGCTCGAGGCGTTCGCGGGCAAGCTGCTGGAAGCCGTGGGGGTGGACGCAGCGGGCGCCGCCTTGACGGCCCGGACGCTGGTGCACGCGGACCTGCGCGGGGTGCACTCGCACGGCGTGCGGATGCTGCCCCTCTATCTGAAGACGCTGGCGAACAAGTCGCTCAATCCCAGGCCGATGGTGCGAGAAGTCAGCAGCGGTCCCGGCCACGCCACGTTCGACGGCGACAACGGGATGGGCCAGGTCGCGTCCGAGATCGCGATGGCGCGGGCGATCGAGTTGGCGCACGAGTTTGGCGTGGGAATGACGGTGGTCGACAACACCGGCCACTTTGGGGCGGCGGGCTATTGGGTCATCATGGCGGCGGAGGCTGGCTGCATGGGCTATTGCGCCAGCAACCTGCGCGGACCCGTGCTCCTGGCGACCGGGGGCCGCGGCGGGGCCGCCGGCAACAACCCGCTGGCCTGGGCCTTTCCCGGCAGGCGCCACCGTCCCACGGTGCTGGACATGGCAACGGGTGCCGTGGCGCTGGGCAAGATCGCGGCGCTGGGCGAGGGCGGTTTCCAAGCCCCTGAGGGCGTCGCAGCCGATGCCGAGGGCCGGCCCACCCGCGATCCGGCCAAGGTGGCCTTCGTGGCGCCGGCGGCGGGTCCCAAGGGATATGCGCTGGCCGTGGTGCACGACGTGATGATTGGGGCGCTGACCGGCGGCGGGTCGGCGCTGCAAAAGGAGCCGCTAGTGCTCGGCGGCCCGCTGGACGGCGGGTTGTTCTTCATGGCCATGGACATTTCGGCGGTCATGCCGCTGGCGGATTTCACCACCGCCATGGACGCGCAAACCGACGCGGTGAACGGCCTCGAGCCGGCGGCAGGCGTGGATCGGGTGAGCATGCCGGGCCAGATCGAGTGGGACCTCTACGACGAGCGCGTCGCGGCGGGCATTCCATTCCCGGTGGGCGTGCTCGATCCCCTGGCCGGGGTCGCGGCGCAGTACGGCGTGGATGCGCCGTGGGTCGGATAGGCTCGGTGGTCCGGATCACCCTCACCCTCTCTCCCCTACAGACCCTTGCATAGCCCCTCCGTCATTCCGGCGGAGGCCGGAATCCAGTTCGGTCGAGCCGGCAGGCTCGCCGGTTGCTTGGTGTCGAGCGGGTCTGAGACCCGCCCCTACCGGATTTCGAAACGGTCTCCCTTGCGAGCAAGGCAACTCAATCAGAGGTTTCCAATGGCCGGAGGTTTGCGATGAGCAGCACACGCACCGACGGCACCCTCGACTCCGTGCTGGGGGCAATCGGCAACACGCCGGTCGTGGAGCTGTCGCGTCTGACGCGGGGGCTGCAAGGGCGCCTGGTGGTCAAGCTGGACTACTTGCAGCCCGGATTCTCGAAGAAGGACCGCGTGGCGCTGCGGATGATCGAGGACGCCGAGGCCAGCGGCGAGCTGCGGCCCGGTCAGCCCGTGGTGGAGCTGACCAGCGGCAACGCCGGCACGGGATTCTCCATCGTCTGCGCGATCAAGGGCTATCAATTCGTGGCGGTGATGTCGCGCGGGAACTCCGAGGAGCGGGCGCGCATGATGCGGGCGCTGGGCGCCGAGGTGGTGCTGGTTGACCAGCTGCCCGAATCGACGCCGGGCAAGGTCTCGGGGGCGGACCTGGACTTAGTTGAGGCGGAAGCCCAGCGCATCGTGCGCGAGCGCGGCGCGTTCCGGCCGGACCAGTTCCGCTTGCAGAGCAACTACCGGGCGCACCGGGACACGACCGGTCCGGAGCTGGTGGCGCAGACCGGCGGGGCCATCGACGCGTTCTGCGACATGGCCGGATCGGGCGGAACCGTGGGCGGCACGTCGGCGGCGCTCAAGCAAGCGATTCCAGGCGTCAAGTGCTTCGTGGTCGAGCCCATCGGCGCCGCGGTGCTGGCCGGGAAGCCGATCGTGAACGCGGACCACCGCATCCAGGGCGCGGGCTACTCGCGCGCGGAGCTGGCGAACATTCCGTCGGAGGCGGTGGACGGCTTTCTGACCATCGACGACGAGGCGGCGACGGAGATGACGCGTCGCCTGGCGCGTGAGGAAGGAATTTTCGCCGGCTTCTCGTCGGGAGCGAACGTCTCGGCGGCCATGGAATTGCTGCAAGGCGAGTTCCAGGGCGGAACCGTGGCCACGATTATCAACGACTCGGGGCTCAAGTACCTCAGCACGGACCTCTGGGACTAGCCCGAGCGCAGGTGGCCGATCGGCCGTGGGTCGTGATCGGCGCGCATCTGCGACACAATGGCGGCCATCGACATCGAGCGGGCACTGAGACCGCCCGCAACCCATCCGAGCCCAAGGAGCAACCACGATGAGCATCAACCACCGAGACGACCGTCCGATCATCGACATGGGCGACGGCATACAGCGCCGCACGATGGTGTGGGGCGACCGCATGCTGCTGGCCGAGATTCACATGGAGGCCGGCGGCACCGTGCCGCGGCACGATCACGTCTACGAGCAGATCGGCTACTGCATCAGCGGCAGCCTGGAGCTTGACGTGGGCGACGACACGACGGTGGTCGGGGCCAACACGTCGTGGGTGATTCCGGGCGACGTGCCGCACGGGGCGCGGGCCCTGGAGCCGAGCTTCGTGATCGAGATCTGGAATCCGGCGCGCGACGACTACAAGGACTAGCGCCGGCTCTCGTCACATTGCCCCTCATGCCGACTGAACCGGCGTCGCGGCGAATGGACGCGGCCCCTTGAGCACGCGTGGCGGCGTCACCCGGCGCATGTCGCGCGCGACCATCGAGATCCTGCGCGACAACCTGACGCTCATACCCTTCGTCACCGCGGGTGGGCTGGCCGCCGCCGGGTTTCAGGTCTTCCTGTCACGCACCCTCGAAAAAACGGTCTACGGCGAGACGTTCGTCGTTCTCGGGGTTCTTTCGGTGCTGGGGGCGTCCACCCTGGTCATCCAGACCGTCATCGCGCGGAGCAGCGCGCGGCTCTTTGCGCTGGAGCGGCTGGCGGATCTGCGCCTGGCGGCGTGGACCGCCGGCCGGCGGCTGACCATTGCGGCGATCCTGCTCACCGCGATTCTCGCCGCGCTCACGCCGCTGCTGGTGCGCGCGCTGCAACTGACCAGCCCGTGGCCGATGCTGGTGGCCGCGGTTGGCGCCGGCTTGGGGCTGGTGGAGCCGCTGTTCCGCGGCATCACGCAAGGGGCGAGGGACTTCGTGGCGCACGGCGCCGTTGTGGCAATGCATGGGTTTGGCCGGCTGGGCGTAGGGGCCGTCGGCGTGCTGGCCGGCGGCGGATCGACCGGCGCGCTGTTGGCAGGTCCCGGAGGCGCACTCGCCTCCATAGGCATGGGTGTGGTCGCGCTGCGACGTCTGCTGCGCGGCGATTCCGAGCCGGCCGACGCGGCGAAGTCAGGCGAGCCGCCGTGGGTGCACATTCGCGTCGGCCTGATCGTCACCATCATGGTCGCCATGCTGCACCTGGACGGGCTGGCGATGCGCGTGTTCCATCCCCCGGACGTGGCCGCCGACTACGCCGTGCTCGCGGTCATCGGCCGGATGGTCTACTGGAGCGGGATCACGATCGGGCTGGTCCTGCTGCCCTTCGTGGTCCAGGCCGCCACGCGCGGCGAGGACTACGTGCGGGCCTACCTGATCAGCGTGGGGCTGATGGTGTTCGCCGGGTCGATCGTGGCGGTGGTCGTGTTGCTGCGGCCCGAGTTCGTCTACAGCGTGGCGTTTCGGGACGAATACACGCTCGACACGACGCTGCTCCCGCTCTACGTCGCCGCCGCGGCGATGCTGGCCATTGCCACGATGACGGCGAGCCTTCACATTGGCGCGTCCAACCTGCGGGTGTGGGCGCCCTTGGCGGTACTGGTGGCGGGGACGCTCGTTGCATTTGGCCTGGCGCACGACAGCGCGCGCCAGGTGGTGACCGTGGTCCTGGTAGCGGACGCCGTGGCCTTCGTCTACCTCGTGGGAGAGGCCGCCTTGCTCACCCGGCGGGCGCCGGCGCCTGCGTAGCGAGCGCCTCGGCGGCGTGGTTCGACAAGCTCACCACGAACGGGGAGTTGCACGACGATCACCGTCCGTTCGCCCTGAGCGAAGTCGAAGGGCGTCGACTGAGTCGGCCGAGGCGGTCGTGGTTCGACAGAGCCTGCCCTGAGCCTGCCGAAGGGCTCACCGCGAACGGAGGCGGGATGACTCCCTAGTCGGGCGAGCGGCCGTAGTCGTCGGAAAAGCGCACCACGTCGTCCGGGTGCGGCGTTGACACTTCGAGCACCCGCACAGCGCCGTAGGGGGCGGCGAACCGATGCACGGTGCCGGCTCGCACGCGGAAGGCCTGGCCGGGTTCCATGTCGCGGGTCTGCACCGCTTCCGGCGAATCACCCACGGTCAGGGCCAGGCGGCCGTCGAGCACGTAGATCGTCTCGTCCTTCTCCACGTGCGCTTGGAGACTGAGCCGGTGGCCCTCGCTGATCTCGATCACCTTGCCCAGGTAGTGCTCGCAGCTGGCGTAGATGATCTCGCGCCCCCAGGGCTTGTCCACGATGGTGACGTCGTCGGACGGCACGCTCATGGGACGCCTGCGGCGGACCGCCCAATGTCGAGCAAACGATCGACGCGATCGGCGGACGTCGTCTCGCAATAGATGCGCAGCAGCGGCTCGGTGCCCGAGAAGCGCACCAGCAGCCAGCTTTCGTCGGCGAGGTAGAACTTGAATCCGTCGAAGTCTCCGCGCCGGGCCACGGGCGTGCCGTCGATGCGCTCGGGCGCCCAGGCCTCCATGCGGGACATGATCGCCGCTCGCTCTTCGGCCGGAAAGCGTAGGTCCAGGCGACGGTAGTGGTACTCGCGCCCGAGCTTCTCGAAGAGCATCTGGACGAGCTGCGACGGGGTCTTGTCCTCGCAGATCATGAGGTCGAGGAAAAACAGGCCGGCAACGATGCCGTCGCGCTCGGGCATGTGCAGGCCGAAGACATAGCCGCCGCTCTCTTCGCCGCCCATCACCGCGTTCGTGTCGCGCATGGTCGGCGCGACGTACTTCATGCCGACGCCGGTTTCGTGCACCGGCACGTCGTAGAGCCGCCCGAGCCGCTCCAGCATCGCGGACGTGGTGAGCGTCTTCACGAGGGGCCGGCGGTCGTCGCGGTGCTCCAGCATGTAGTAGGCCAGCAGGGCGATGGTGCGGAGCTGGTCGACGAAGTCACCATGCTCGTCGACCACGCCCAGGCGGTCGGCGTCGCCGTCGACCGCCAGACCCACCTCGGCTTGCGCCTCGCGAACGGCATCCCCAAGAGCGTCCGTTTGGGGCGGGATCGGCTCGGGTCGCGCCAGACCCGGAAACGCCGGGTTCCACTCGGAGTGAATCTCAGTGACCTGGAGCTTGCCGCCCTGGAGCAATCGCGGCAGCCAGCCGGCGCCCGAGCCGTACATCGCGTCCACGACCACGCGGCGGTCTCGCTGCCGCAGGCCGGGGAGGTCGAGCAGGTTTGGCACGTGCCTGAGATAGGCGGAGCCCGGGTCGAAGGTCTTGACCTCGCTGGACTGGGCCGGGCCAAGCTGTCGGATCTGCTCCGGCGTCACGCGGGCGACGGCGGCCTCGACCTTCTCCAAGCTCGCGGGCGGCAGGGCGGCGCCGCTGGCGGTGCGGATCTTGAAGCCGTTGTCGCTGGGCGGATTGTGGCTGGCGGTGATCATCACGGCGCCCGCCGCGCCCACGCCGGCGATGCTGAACGCCGCGACAGGGGTGGGGCAGGGCCGGTCGACCAGGAACGCCGGGATGCCATTGGCGCCCAGAACGTCGGCCGTGGTGCGGGCGAACTCGGGCGAGCCGAAGCGGCGGTCGTAGCCGACGACGATGCCGTTCTGCCAGGACCACTCGCGGCGCACGAAGTGGGCGAAGCCCTGGGCCACGCGGCGCACGTTGGCAAAGGTGTACTCATCGGCGATGCCCGCGCGCCAGCCGTCGGTGCCGAAGCGGATGGTTTCGCCGGTCATGGCTGCCTGGGGACGGCGCGGCTCACGCGACGATCGGCACGGAAGCGGCGAGGCGTTGGCGAGTCTCGCTTAGGCCGTCTCGCAGCGAGTCGTCCAGCGTCCGGCTGACGCGCCAGCCGGTATCGCGAGCAATCAGGGACGTGTCGCCGACCACGACGCGGCCCTTCGCCGCACTCGACCCACCCTCGTGAATCTCGGCTTGAATCCCGGCAATCTCGATGAGCCGGTCGACCACCGCGCGCAGGGGCGTGGCCTGCCCGGAGGCGACGTTGTAGGCGGCGCCCGCCCGGCCGCGCGCCGCAACGGCCTGCATGGCGTCGGCGGCGTCGCGCACGTCAACGAAATCCAGGGTGTCGCGCAGGCTCAGGGTGCGGATGACCGGCGGGGCGCCGCGATCCAGGATCTCGACGGCCTGTCGGATTTGCGGGGCCGGGAAGTACTCCTCGGGCCGGCCGGGACCGATGACGTTGAAGAGGCGCACCCGGACGATGTCCAGTCCGTCCGAGCGGTGATGCTGGACGGCCTGCAAGTCCGCCGCCGCCTTGGTCGTGCCATACACCCCTTCGGGTCGCTGCGGATCGTTTTCGCGGACGGGGCGGTCGTGGCCGTCTCGTCCGTATTGGAGCGCCGAGCCGACGACGATCAGGCGAGCCTTCGGCGCAAGCTCGCGCAGAGCCAGGATGACCCGCAGCTGCCCCAAGACGTTGACGTCGTAGGCGGCGAGTGGATCGGCCTCGGCCTGCCGCGGATCGGCAATGGCGGCGAGGTTGATCACGATCTCCGGACGGGTGGATTCAATCGCCGCGCGGACGGTGTCGCGGTCGCGCAGGTCCAGCTTGACGTCGGCGTCCCCGCCGCGGTCGGCGGCGATGACCTCAGCGCCGGCCGCCTCCAGGCCCAGAACCAGATGCCGGCCGATGAAGCCGCGAGCCCCGGTGACCAGCACCCGGGCGCCGTCCCACGAGACTTCGGCCGGGCTCACGCTCCGTGCCGCGACGCCATGATCTCAGCGTGCGCCAGCTCGCTCTCGACCAGCTCCATGTCGGCGTCGACCATGATCGTCACGAGCTCCCTGAAGGTGACGCTCGGCTCCCAGCCCAGCTTCTCGCGGGCCTTGGTCGGGTCGCCGATCAGGCGGTCGACCTCCGCGGGCCGAAAGAGGTCTTCGCTGGTGTAGATGTGATCGCGGGCGTCGAGGCCGAGATGCGAGAAAGCCAGCTCGACAAACTCCTCGCCGGAGTGCGTCTCGCCCGTCGCCAGCACGTAGTCGTCCGGCTCGGGCTGCTGCAGCATCAGCCACATGGCCCGCACGTAGTCGGGGGCATAGCCCCAGTCGCGCGTGGTGGTCAGATTGCCGAACGGCACCTTTTCGATGATGCCGTGGCGGACGCGGGCGGCGTTGTAGCTGATCTTGCGAGTGACGAACTCGAGCCCGCGGCGCGGCGACTCGTGGTTGAAGCAGATGCCCGAGCAGGCATACATGTTGAAGCTCTCGCGGTAGTTGATGGTGATCCAGTGGGCGTAGAGCTTGGCGACGCCGTAGGGACTGCGCGGGTAGAAGGGCGTGGACTCGCTCTGTGGCCATTCCTGCACGGCGCCGAACATCTCGCTGCTGGACGCCTGGTAAAAGCGGATGCCGGGGTCGACCGCGCGCACGGCCTCCAGCATGCGCGTGGCGCCGAGGGCGGTGACCTCGCCGGTGAGCACCGGCTGATACCACGAGGTCTGCACGAACGACTGCGCCGCCAGGTTGTAGACCTCGTCGGGGCGGTGCTTCTTGAGAATCTCGATCAGCGAGTACTGGTCGTGCAGGTCGCCGGGTTCGAGCGTGATGTCGTCCTGGATGTGCGCGATGCGGCCGTTGTTCTCGGTGCTCGTGCGGCGCACGATCCCCACGACGTGGTAGCCGCGCTCGAGGAGAAACTCGGCCATGTAGGAGCCGTCTTGACCGGTGATTCCGGTGACGATGGCGGTCGGCATCAGTGGCGTGTCTCGATGCTCGGTAGCGCTTTCAGTGTACGCGGCCCAGGGTGCGGCCTACGGCTACGGGCTTAGGGGCGATGGAAACTCCACGCCGACGGCGGCTCCGGTTTCGGAGAGGGTGGCGATGATGTCGTCCGTGAGCGGGCAGCCGTTGGCTTCGCGGTCGGCGGCGTTGGCGGTCTCGATGTCGCCGGGGGCGAAGACCTGGTCGAAGCCCGGCCGTCGAGCCACCCCGCGCATGGCGGCCAAAGTGCTTGCCACGCGCGATTTGAACTCCTCCAGCGGCATCATGCGCGACACATCGACGGCCAGGAAGCAGTGTCCGACGCGCTGGGGACGGTCCTTGTGCTGCCAGTACATGCTGCCGACATCGACCGTGGACGCGGCCCCGGACAGGATGCCGGCCATGACGTCGATGAGCAGCGAGAGCCCGGCGCCCTTGTATCCGCCCAGCGGCAGCAGCGAGCCGCCGTCGAGGAAGGCCGCCGGGTCGGTGGTGTCGTTGCCGTCGGCGTCGAGCGCCCAGCCCTCGGGGATCGGCTCGCCGCGGCTCTGGGCCAGGAAGATGTGGCCGGCGGCGACCTGCGTGGTGGCCATGTCGAGCACCAGCTCGTCGGGCGGGTCGGTGGGCATGGCGATGCAGATGGGGTTGGTGGAGACGAACTTCTCGCTGCCGCCCCAGGGGGCGACGATGGCCTCGCCGTTGGTGAAGGCCCAGGTCATCAGCCCGGCGCGCGCGCCGCGCAGCGCCCAGTAGCCCTGGGAGCCGTTGTGATTGGACTCGCGGATGCCGGTCCAGCAGGCGCCGTTGGCCTTGGCGCGCTCGATGGTGGCGTCGATGGCGAAGTCGCACACCACGTGGCCGAGCCCGTTGTCGCCGTCGACAGCGACGGTGGTGGGCGACTCGGTGACGATCCGGGGCCGGGCTTGCGCGTTGACCAGGCCCGCGTTGAGGCGCTCCAGGTAGATGGGAATGCGGGTGATGCCGTGGGTGTCGACGCCGCGCAGGTTCGAGTCCACCAGCCCGTGCGCCACGACCCGAGCGTCCTTGTCCGCGACGCCCGCGGTGCGGAAGATGGCGGCGGTGAACGCGCGGAGATCGTCCGCGCTGAAACGCTGCGCGGGGGGTGAAGCGGTGCCCATCGATCACTCCTTCGCCGAGACCGGTCGGCGAACCATACCGCCAATGGCCGCCCCGGTTCGACGCGCCTGATGTCTCGCCGGGATCTCAGGCCGGTGGACCTGGTGAGCATAGCGGCGCCTGGGGACATCGTCGCCATCGTGGGCGCTGGTGGCAAGACTTCGACCATGTTCGCGCTCAGCCGCGCGCTGGCCGCGGCGGGGCGACGGGTGCTGACCACCAAGTCGACGATCATCTATCGACCGACGATGGCGCGGAGTCCCGGCGTGGTGGAGGTTCCGCCCGAGCGCTGGGCGACCGAGCTTCGCGGCCTGCTGGACGAACGGCGCGAGGTGACGGTGGTGACCGGATCGGCGGGACCCGATCGCTGGCAGGGCGTGCCGGCGGACCGCATCGAGGACCTGCGGGACGCGGCGGGGGCCGACGGCGTGATCGTGGAGGCCGACGGGGCGCGGGGGCGGCTGGTCAAGGCGCCGGCGGAGCACGAGCCGGCCATGCCCGCGACCGCCAGCGTGGTGCTGCCGGTGGTGAACCTGCGGGCCGTGGGGCGGCGGGTCGATTCCGAGCACGTACACCGGCCGGAGCTTGTAGCGGCTCTGCTGGGGATTTCGGAAGACGGCGTGATCGGCATTGACCACGTGCCCAATGTGTTGCTGGACGAATCGGGCGGTCTGAAGCGGGCGCCGTCGAAGGCCCGCGTGTGGCCCGTGCTCGCGGGCGTGGACGCCGTGGAGCCGCGGGAGGTCGAGGCGTTGCTTCGGCGACTGGTTGAGCACCCTCGGGTTAGCGGGGTGCTAACGGCCGATCAGGATGGGCGGTACGCGGCTTTAGAAGGTTGACGCGATGATTCGGTGGGCAAGGAGGAAGAGTCATTCTCACCCTTACCCATCCAGAGACCTCTGCAGGGTCTGTTCGGACGACGGGTGGTCGCCGGAGTCCCACCGGCCCCCAGGTTCAGTGAGGGGTGGATTCCCGCCTTCGCGGGAATGACGGAGGGGTCAGCCTCGTCACCCCGGCGAAGGCCGGGGTCCAGGCTCGTTGCCCCTGCGTGAGACTTGACCGACCTGGATTCCGGCTTCCGCCGGAATGACGAAGGGGCGGGAGCGATGGAAGCGGCAGAAGTGTCATTCCGAACGCAGTGAGGAATCTAAGGGCGCTGCGCCTTCTCCTCGCCCCTTAGATTTCTCGCTCCGCTCGAAATGACAGAGCGGACGCCCCGCCGACACTGGATTCCGGCTCCCCGCCTTCGCGGGGTCAGTCTCCGCCGGAATGACGGAGGGAGCGCATGTTCGGCCGCGTGGACTTGGTGGGATGACCCTCACCCCGGCCCTCTCCCTTCCAGGGAAAGGGAGCCGGGTCCGGTCGAATCCAAATCAGCCGCGCACGGCGCGGAGGATGTCGCCCAGGCGCAGGCGCCGGCCGTAGATCAAGAGGCCGATGCGGAAGACCCGCGTGCTGATCCAGAGGGCGAACGGGACGCAGGCGGCCAGGATGCCCACGCTGATTGCCAGTGACAGCGTGTCCTGGGATCCGGCAGCCACGCGCAAGAGCCCGCCGACGGGCGCGGTGATGGGAATCCAGCTGAGCACCACGGCCAGCGTGCCGTCGGGATCGCCCTGGATGAACGCGCTCAGCATGAAGGGGACGATGGACGGCAGGATGAGGTACGCGGCGAGTTGCTGGCTCTCCTTGAAGGTGGTGGTCATCGACCCCACCGTGGCGTAGAAGGCCGCGAACAGCAGGTAGCCGAGCAGCAGGTAGGCCAGGGCCAGCGGGAGCACCGCGAGGTTGAAGGTCAGGTCGCCGAGGTCGTCGAACTGGGCGAGCAGCACGGGAACCAGCACGAGCGCGGGCAGCACCCACGCCAGCAGCTGGGTGAGGCCGGCGATGGCCTGGCCGGCCACCTTGCCGAGCAGCAACTGGTCGGGGGTCACGGACGACAGCACCACCTCGATGACGCGGGTTTCCTTCTCCTCGCTCACGCCTTCCAGCAGATATCCGGCGCTGGTGAAGACGACAATCATGAACAGAATGGCCGCCACGTAGGGCACGACGGAGTTGAAAATCATGCCGGCGCCAAATCCTTGCGGCGGTGAGCCATCCATGCTCGCGGCGCGCAGCGCGACGGGTTGCTGGATGCGGGGCGCGATCCCCGGCGCCACGTGCGCCTCGAGCAGCGCCTCGAGCAGCACGGTCCGGATGGCGCGGCGGGCATCCCCCTCGCGTTCGCCAAACGTGCCGAAGTCCTCGGCCACGTAGCGCACGTCCCCGGACGCCATGTAGTCCGCGCCGATGACGAAATAGCCTTCAACGTCTCCCCGCGAGAGCGCCTCCCGCGCCGCCGGCTCGTCGGCGAGGCGCGTGAATCCCGGCGGCAGATCCCGTCCTTCCAACACGCCGGCGTCGTCGATGAGGCCATAGCCGTCGACGGGATCGGACGCCGTCGCCTCGGCCGCCGCCGCGCCGATGCGGTCGCCAAAGATGACGAACACCAGCACCGCGATCAGCAGCAGCACGGGCACGGTGGCCGTGCTGATGAGAAAGCCCTTGCGGCCCACCGTGCGCCGCAGCTCCCAGGCCGCCACCACGGCCGCGTTACGCATCGTGGCCCGCCTCGCGCACGGCCTGGATGAACACATCATCGAGCGAGGCCAGCGCGCGCTCGAAGCGGTCGATGCGAACGTCGCGCTGCACCAGCTCGCGCAGGACGGCTTCGGGCGCGACGCCCTCATCGAGCACGGCGTGGTAGCTGCCGTCCTCGACCCGAAGCTCGGCCACGCCGGGGAGGTCCGCGACGCGATCGGGCGATACGAACCGAACGGCGTTGGGGGCGTAGGCGCGGCGGACGTCGGCCACGCGGCCTTCGACGACGCCGCGGCCGTCGGCGATGAGGTAGATGCGGTCGGCCAGGTCTTCGACCTGGCTCATGACGTGAGTGCTGATGACGATGGCCGCGCCGGTGTCGCGGCGTTCGCGAATGATGTCGAGCAGGAGCTTGACGTTGATCGGATCGAGGTTCTGCGTCGGCTCGTCCAGGATCAGGATGTCCGGGTCGGTGAGCAGCGTGGCCGCGATCTGCGCCTTCTGCGCCATGCCGCGGCTGAGCTCGTCGGTCTTGCGGGAGGTCGCCTCGTCGAGGTCCAGCCGTCCGAGCCAGGACTCGGCGCGGTAGCGGGCCTGGGCGCGGCCGAGCCCCTTGAGCCGGCCGAGGTATTCCACCGCGTCCACCGTGCGCACGCCGCGATGGAGTCCGCGTTCCTCCGGGAGATACCCGATGCGGCGTCTGAGCTCGATGGTGGGTTCCTGGCCATGAATGCGGACATCCCCGGCGTCGGGCGCCACGATGCCCATGACGGCGCGGATGGTGGTGGTCTTGCCGGCGCCGTTGGGGCCGAGCAGACCGAGGATTTCGCCCGGATTGACGGTGAGCGACACGTCGCGAACGGCGGTCACGTCCGCGAACGACTTGCGCAGACCATTGATCTCAAGCGCGGGCATGGCGCATGTTTAGCACGCCCCGCGGCAGGTCACCTGTGCCGAAAGCTGCCACCATCGACCAAATCAGCCAAAATGCGCTGTTTGGTCACACGGAGAACCACGGCTCATGCCCGAGCTCGTCCCCATCGATCACGACCGCCTGCTGGAGACGTTCCTGCGCCTGGTGCGCATCGACAGCTATCACGGCGATGAGGACCGAATCGTGGAGGTCCTGGAACCGATGCTCCATGCGGCGGGCCTCACGACGGAGGTCGACGCCCACGGCAATCTCATTGCCCGCTGGGAGGCCCAGGACAGCGACGCCGAGCCTCTGATGCTCAACGCGCACATGGACACCGTGTGGCCCACGCCGGGCATGGAACCGGTGGTGACGGACGAGGGGGTCGCGTCGGACGGCTCGAGCGTGCTCGGCGCCGACGACAAGGCCGGCGTGGCGGCCATCGTGGAGGGCGTGCAGGCGGTGGCGGACGCGGGCCTGCCGCACGGGCCGATCGAGCTGGTCTTCACGGTCGGCGAGGACGTGGGCCACATCGGCTCACGCGCGTTCGACCCGGAAGCCATTGAATCGCGCCGGGGGCTGGTGTTCGACGGTGACGGGCCGGTCGGCACGGTGGTGACGGAAGGTCCGTCGGCGGTGGGATTCACCGCGGCGTTCCGTGGTCGCGCGGCGCACGCCGGCGTCGAGCCCGAGAACGGCATCAGCGCCATCGCCATGGCGGCGCGGGCCATCGATCGCATGAAGCTGGGACGCATCACGCGCTACACCGTGGCCAACATCGGCACGATCAACGGCGGGCAAGCGATGAACATCGTGCCGCCGGAAGTGACGCTGGTCGGCCAAGCGCGCAGCCTGAGGCCGAGGGCCCTCGAACAGCAGGTCGCCCATATGCGAGAGGTTATGGAGGAGGCGGCCAACGAGTTCGGCGGCTCGGTGGAGTATGAGGAAACCATGCGCATCGACGCGTTTGGCTTCAACCAGCAGAACCCAGTTGTCCTGTGGGCCAACCGGGCGATCCGGGCGGCCGGACTCGAACCGTCGTCCGTGTTCACGGTCGGCGGCAGCGACGCGCACGAGTTCAACGCGAAGGGCATCTGGTCGGTCATGCTGGGCATGGGCTGCACCGGGGCGCACACGGTGGAGGAGTTCGCGCCGCACGAGGCGCTGCGGCAAATGGCGCAGATCGCGGCGCAGGCCATCGTCCATGGGTAGTAGCTGCGGCGCCGGCGAGCCTCACCCATGAATTGCCCATGCTGTAGAAACACGCCGTTCGTGGTGAGCTTGTCGAACCACGCCCTTCGACAAGCTCAGGGCGAACGGATTGGGGTGCGGACCATGGCCAGATTTGCATCTGACCCAAGGTTCCGGGGCCGACGGTCCGGTTGCCGCGCGCCGGAGAAAATCTATGCCTGAGAGTCCGGGACCCGTAACGATCAACTGGGACCGCCTGCTCGACAACTTCGTCGAGATGCTCTCAGTGGACAGCTACTACGGCGACGAGGAGCGCGTGGCGGCGATCATTCGACCCGCGCTGGAGCCGCTGGGGATCCGGTTTCGCAACGACGCCGCGGGCAACCTGATCGGGCGCTGGCCGGGCCGTGGGCGCGGCGACGGCCTGATCATGCTCAACGCGCACATGGACACCGTGCAGCCGACGCCGGGCATGCGGCCCGTGGTGGACGCCGACGGGGTGCGCTCCGATGGATCGAGCGTGCTGGGAGCCGACGACAAGGCCGGCCTGGCCGCGATCATCGAGGCGGTGCGCGCGGTTGACGAAGCCGGATTGGATCACGCGCCGATCGAGTTCGTGATCACCGTGGGCGAGGAGTTGGGCCACCTCGGGTCGAAGGCGTTCGACCCGGCGTGGATCGACGCTCGCACCGCATTCGTGTTCGATGCCGGCGGTCCGGTTGGCACCGTCGTTATGCGCGCGCCGGGTCAGATTCGTTGCACCGCCACGCTGCACGGGCGGGCGGCGCACGCGGGAATCGAGCCGGAATTGGGACTCAGCGCCATCAGCCTGCTGGCGCGGGCGGTGGACCGGATGCCGCTGGGGCGCATCGACGACGAGACCACGGCCAACATCGGACGCATCGAGGGCGGGCAGCAGTCGAACATCGTCGCGCCCACGGCGCGGATCGAGGCCGAGGCCCGCAGCCTCAGCGAGGAGCGGCTGGCCGGGCAGATTGACGCGATGCGAACGGCGGTCGCCGACGCGGCGGCCGACCTGGGCGGCTCGTTCGATTTCGAGGAGCACCGCTTCTACGTGGCCTACCAATTGGCCGAGAGCGAGCCGGCCGTTGCGCTGGCCGATCGCGCCATCATCGCGTCGGGCCTGACGCCGCGGCACGTCAGCACCGGCGGCGGCAGCGACGCCCACGAGTTCAACCTCAACGGCATCACCTCGGTCTGCCTGGGGGTCGGCTACATCGACGTGCACACCACCGACGAGTTCATGCCCCACGACGCCTTGCGGGACATCACGCAGGTGGCGGCGCAGCTGGTCACCCAGGCCTGAGCCGGCGCGGGTCCGGCTGCTACTGCGGCATCGTCCCGTGGAGCATGGCGGGTCCGGTGGGGCTGCTCGGGGTTTCGTGCATCGGTTCCTCGGTGACCTCGAACGCGTGGAAGACGTGCACCGGGTAGTCGCTCACCACCAGCACCACCGCGCTGCCCGAGTGATCGGTGCTGAAGTTGGCGCCGCTGACGCGATCGCCGCTCTCATCAACCATCCAGAAGTGATAGACGTGCTGGTCGCGCGGGGCGTGAAGGCCGTCCACCACGAGCATGACCTCCGAGCCCGCGTCGTCGAAGATCAGTTGCGCCCAGGCGTCGTCGGCCCCCGGCATGCCGTTGAGCGTGACGATGTGGGGTTGCTCCGCATGGATACCGACGAGCGCGGCGCTCTGGGCCGACAGCTCGCCCTGCATGTCGTCAACCGTCTGCTGCAGGTCGCCGACTCTGAGCGTGAGAACGATGACGGCCGCGACGGCCGCCGCGCCGACCGTTGACATGCCCGCGAATCCCAGCATGGGCCATGACGGCATTCGCCACCGCTGTCGTGGAGGCTCGGCGACCGCCACCACTCGGCCACGCAGTCCAGGTGGAGGAGCCTGGGCGCCCGCGTCGAGCGCTAGCGTCTCGAGCGCCTGGCGCACGGCCTCGGCCTCGCGGCGCAGCGCGGGATCGCGCGCCAGGACGGCCTCCAGCTCGCGGGCCTCGGCCTCGTTGAGGTCATCCAGCGCGTAGCCGCTGATGAGGTCGTGGATGTCTGGTGAGGCCATGAGGGCTAGCCGAGCAGGTCCTGGTCGCCCAGGCGTTCGCGCAATTTGCGCAAGCCGGCGCGCGTGCGCGTCTTGACCGTGCCCAGCGGCACGTCCAGGCGCTTCGATATTTCCGATTGGGTGTAGCCGAAATACGCCAGCCAGAGCACGTCCTGCTCGGTCTGGCTGAGTCCCCGGATCGCCTGGCGTAGCTTCTGCCGCCGCTCGGCGAGCCAGGCGTGCTCCCACGGGGCGGGCTCGCCGTCGGCCGGCTGCCGAGCGTCGAGATCGACCTCGTAGGGATAGAGCTGGGGACGGGCGCTGGCGGCCCGAATGGTGTCGGTGATGCGGTTGCGCGCGATGCGCAGCACCCAAGCGGCGAGCGAGCCGCGCGACTCATCGAACTGGTGGCGGCGCGTCCAGACCTGCATGAACACGTCTTGGACCACGTCCTCGGCGACGGCCTGCGGAAAGGCGCGCCGCGCCATCGACCAGACCGTCGGGCTCAGCAGGTCGTAGACCCCGCCCAGCGCGTCCGGTTCGTTGCGCACCAAGCGACGCCCGAGGATCGCGTCGGGGCGTTCGGCCGGTTCCGAGCGTTCGCTAGTCATGCGCGCTGGCGCTAGAGTGCCACGCCGGTCGACCGGACTTATAGCGAGTCGTCGCAACGAGGGAATCCTAAGCGCGGGCGCGCCCGCGCTCAGGCCGGCGAGGCCGGGAAGTTCGGCGGCGATGGCGTCGCCGGTCACGCGGCTGCCACCCCGGAATTGGCCATGCGCCCGGCTCGCGCGTGACCATTCGTTGACACCTCGGTCGCGCGGTTTCGATCGTGGAGCAGCGGCATAGGCGACGGTGCGGCGGCGGGCCGCGGGCTGAAAGGGGGTTCGTGGACTGCTACGAGGGTTGGGCTGCCGTGGATTTATTGCCACGCGCGCGAAGCAGCGCGTACTCGTAGCTGTCCTTCAACGCCAGCCACGACGCCTCGATGATGTTGGCCGAGCTGCCCACGGTGCCCCACTCGCCGTCGCCGTCGGACGATTGGATGAGCACGCGCACCGCCGCGTCCGTGGCGGCGCTGGAGTTGAGAATGCGGACCTTGTAGTCGGCCAGGTGCATCGCCCCCAGTTCGGGGAAGAACCGCTCCAGCGCCTTGCGGGCGGCGCGGTCGAGCGCGCTGACGGGGCCGTTGCCCTCGGCGGCGGTGTGGAACATCTCCTCGCCGACGCGGATCTTCACCATGGCCTCGGAGAGCATGTCGCGCCCGCCGCGAGTCTCCGCCAGGACGAGGAAGTCCACGAACGCAAACGGCGGCTCGTAGTCCCCGGACAGTCGCCGCAGCAATAGCTCGAAGGATGCCTCGGCGCCCTCGAACTGGAAGCCGCGCTCTTCGAGGGCCTTCAACTCGTCGACGACCTGCGCGGCGTCGGTGTCGGAGCCCAGCCCCAACGCGTCGGCGCGGGCCACGACCGAGCTGCGCCCGGCCAGCTCCGAAATGAGGATGCGGGAGTCGTTGCCGACCAGCAGCGGGTCGATGTGCTGATAGGCGTCGCTGTGCTTGCGCATGCCGCTGCCGTGATAGCCCGCCTTGTGCGCAAAGGCGCTGTGGCCCGCGAACGGCGTCTGCGGATCGAGCGTCACGTTGGCGATCTCGGCGATATAGCGCGCCAACGCGGCGGTCTGTTGCAGCTGCGCGGGGGCGACGCAGTCGTGGCCCAGCTTGAGCTGCAGCGTCGGGATCAGCGTGAGCAGGTTGGCGTTGCCGCAGCGCTCGCCGAGTCCGTTGGCCGTGCCCTGCACTTGCCGGGCGCCGGACTCGACGCCGGCCAGGGCGTTGGCCTCGGCCAGGTCCAAATCGTCGTGGGTGTGAATACCCAACGGCAGCACCGTCCAGGCCGCCGCCGCCAACACGCCGTCCCTGATTCCGGACGGCAGGGATCCGCCGTTGGTGTCGCAGAGCACCAGCCAGTCGGCGTCGGCCGCGGCGCGCACGCACTGTTCCACGTAGGCGCGATCATGGTTGAGGCCGTCGAAGTAGTGCTCGGCGTCCACGATGACCTCGCGGCCGGCGTCCTTGAGGAAGGCCACCGAGTCGCGAATCATCGCCAGGTTCTCGTCGGGCGATGTCTCGAGCACATTCTCGGCCTGAAAGCGCGAGAACTTGGCCACGATAGTCACGGTTGGCGTCTCACAGGCCAGCAAGGCTTGCAGGTTCTCATCGGCCTCGGCCCGGATGCCCTTGTAGCGCGTGGCGCCAAACGCGGTGATGCGCGCGTGCTGCCAGCTTCGCTCGGCGGCGCGGGTGAAGAACTCGCGGTCCTTGGGGTTCGATCCCGGGAAACCGCCTTCGATGTAGTGCACGCCGTACGCATCGAGGCGTTCGGCGATGCGGAGCTTGTCCTCGGCGGAAAACGAGATGCCCTCGGTCTGCGCGCCGTCGCGCAGCGTGGTGTCGTAGAGCGAGAGTTGCATGCGGAAGTTCCTCGGCAGGTGTGGAGGGTTGAGAACCCGATCAGGCGTGGGCCGGGGCCCACCGGCCGGCGGTTCGGCTAGCGAGCCGCCACGCGGACTGCCGCGGCAATGTCGACCGCGCCCGTGAACGTGGACTTCACGGGTCGCGGAGATTCCTTGCGTCGGGCAGTCATGGACTGGAGCCTGTCTCGGTCAATGAGGCGGGCGTTGCCGCCGAGGGCATTGTAAGGCGTCTCACTGGGAATTCGGTCACTTTGCGGCGTGGATGCGTCGCTCTTTCTGACCCTCACCCTAACCCTCTCCCTTCAAGGGAGAGGGGACCGGACCGCCGCCGAAGCCGGTGAGATACGGCAGGCGGGTGCTCGTCGCTCGCACCTCGTCGGTGTTTTCGAGGAGTTGGCCAAGGGCGTCCCACCGGCCCGTCAGGAAGCTGGCGCGGGCGCTGGCGGGGACGGTGGCCGGGTAGGCGCCCTGGTCCGTCACGACCCGCTGCGCCTCGACGTCGATGGTGAGCTCGGCGTCCGGCGCTTCGTCCAGCAGCGCTTGCAGCGACTCGACGTGCTCGGGAGCCATCGTCACGCAGGGCAGACCGATCGTCACGCAGTTGCCGAAGAAGATTTCGGCGAAGCTCTCGCCGACGATTGCCTTGATGCCGCCGCGGAGCAACGCTTGCGGCGCGTGCTCGCGGCTGGACCCACAGCCAAAATTTCGATTCACCACCAGCACGCTGGCGCCGGCGAAGCGCGGGTCGTCCAGCGGGTGCGCGCCATTGAGGGCGCGGCGGTCGTCCTCGAACGCGTGCGGGCCGAGTCCCTCGAACGTGATCTCCCGCAGATAGCGGGCCGGGATGATCCGGTCGGTGTCGATGTCGTTGCCCCGCACCGGCACGCCGCGGCCGACGATGCGGGCGATCACGGCCCCGTCGCTCATGACGCCACCATCCGCCGCACGTCGGCGACCTCGCCGGCCAGCGCCGCCGCGGCGACCATCGCCGGACTCATGAGCAGCGTGCGGCCGGTGGGGCTGCCCTGGCGGCCCTTGAAATTTCGGTTGCTGGACGAGGCGCAGACCTGGTCGCCCTGCAGCTTGTCCGGGTTCATGGCCAGGCACATGGAGCAGCCGGCTTCGCGCCACTCGAATCCCGCCTCCTGGAAGATCTCGTGCAGGCCGGCGGCCTCGGCCTCGGCGCGAATACGCTGAGAGCCGGGCACGACCAGGGCCTTGACGCCGTCGGCGACACGCCCGCCCCGGGCCACGCGCGCGGCCTCGTGCAGGTCGCTGAGCCGGGCGTTGGTGCACGACCCGACGAACGCCACGTCGATGGGAATGCCGGCTATGGAGCGTCCGGGCTCGAGGGACATGTGCTCCAACGCCTCTTCGGCGGCGGCGCGGCCCGGTCCATCGAGCGACTCGAGGGACGGCACCACGTCGTCGACGCCGGTGACCTGGCCCGGGTTGATGCCCCAGGTGACCATCGGCGGAATGTCGGCGCCGTCCATGGTCACGACATCGTCGTAGGTGGCGTCGGGTCCCGAGGCGAGCGAGCGCCACCACGCGGCCGCGCGCCGGAACTCGTCGCCGGACGGCGCGAACTCGCGGCCCTCGATGTAGGCCTCGGTGGTGGCGTCGGGGTTGACGTAGCCCACCCTTGCGCCGCCCTCGATGGACATGTTGCAGATCGTCATGCGCTCGTCCATGGACATGGCGTCGAGCACCGCGCCGCCGTACTCATAGGCATAGCCCACACCGCCCTGCACGCCGAGGCTGCCGATGATGTGCAGGATCACGTCCTTGGCGAAGACCCCCTCGCTGAGCCGGCCGTTGACCTCGATGCGGCGCAGCTTGGGCTTAGCCACCGACATGCACTGGGTGGCCAGCACGTCGCGCACCTGCGAGGTGCCGACGCCGAACGCCACCGCGCCGAACGCGCCGTGCGTGCTGGTGTGGCTGTCGCCGCAGGCGATGGTCATGCCCGGCTGGGTGAGACCAAGCTCCGGCCCAATGACGTGCACGATGCCCTGACGACCGGTCGACCGGTCGAAGAACGGCAAGTCGTTGACCCGCACGTTCTCTTCGATGGCGGCGAACATCTGCTCGGCCATGCCGTCGGCGTAGGGCCGCTGCTGCGCGTCGGTGGGGATGATGTGATCCACCGTGGCGAACGTCCGCTCGGGATAGCGCACGCGCAGGCCGCGCTCGGCCAGCATCTGGAACGCCTGCGGGCTGGTGACCTCGTGCACCAGGTGCAGGCCGATGAAGAGCTGCGTTTCGCCGTTGGGGAGACGCCGCACCGTGTGCAGGTCCCATACGGTGTCGAGCAAGGTGTTGGCCATCGCGCGACCTAGCCTTCGCTCGGCGGCGCGTGCACGATGGCCTGCGCCTCGGGAGTGGCCGACCAGTCCTTGCCCAGACCGGCCAGCATCCGGTTGAGCGCATTGATGTAGGCCTGCGCGCTCGCGACCAGGATGTCCGTGTCGGCGCCGTGGCCGTTGAAGACCTTGGCGTCGGCTTCGATGCGAATCGTCACCTCGCCGATGGCGTCGATGCCGCTGGTGACGGCGTTGACGGAGAACTCAATGAGACGGTTGGGCACGCCGACGATGCGGTTGATGGCCTGGTAGATGGCGTGGACCGGGCCGTCGCCGATGGCCGCGTCCGAGAACTCGGTGCCGTCGTCCGACAGCAGGCGCACGGTGGCCGTGGGCATGGAGCCGGTTCCGGCGCTGACCTGCACGTGCTGCAGCACGAACGCCTGGTGGAACGCCTGGCGCTGCCGTTGCTGCGCGATGGCCTCGAGATCGCGGTCGGTGACCTGCTTCTTGCGGTCGGCGATGTCCTTGAAGGCGCGGAACACCTCCATGAACTCATCCTCCTCCAGCGAGTAGCCCATGTTTTCCAGGCGGTCGCGCACCGCGTGCCGGCCCGAGGTCTTGCCCAGGACGATGCTGCTGTCGCTCACGCCCACGTCGGCGGGATGCATGATCTCGAATGTCGTGCGCTCCTTGAGCATGCCGTCCTGGTGCAGGCCGGAGGCGTGCGCGAAGGCATTGCCGCCGATGATGGCCTTGTTGGGCGGCACCAGCATGCCCATGTAGTTGGACACGAGCCGGCTGGTTCGGGCCAGCTCTTTCGTTTCGAGCCGCGTGTCCGCCTGGAAGAAGTCGCGCCGCGTGCGCAGCGCCATGGCGATCTCTTCCAGGGCTGAATTGCCCGCGCGCTCGCCGACGCCGTTGATGGTGCACTCGACTTGCCGGGCGCCGGCCCGCACCGCCGCCAGCGAGTTGGCGACCGATTGGCCCAGATCGTCGTGACAGTGCACCGAGAGCACCACATCGTCGATCCCCGGCGTGTTCTCGGTGACGTATGCCACCATGCGGCCGAACTCTTCGGGCTGCGCGTAGCCGACCGTGTCGGGGAAGTTGACGACCGTGGCGCCGGCTTCGATGGCCGCCGCGAAGATGCGGCAGACAAAGTCGAGATCCGAACGCGTGGCGTCCATGGCCGAGAACTCGATGTGCGAGGTGAACTGGCGCGCGTAGGCCACGGCGTCCTGCGTCAGATCGAGGACGTGCTCGCGCCGCGCGCGCAGCTGGTGCTGGATGTGAATGTCGGAGGTCGAGATCACGATGTGCAGCAGCGGGTTGGCGGCCGGCTCGAGCGCCCGCCAGGTGCTGTCGATCTGCTCACGCTTGAATCCGCTCAGGGCGGCGATTTCGACGTCGCGCAGCTCCTGCGCCAGCAGATTGACGGCCTTGAAGTCGCCGGGCGAGGTGTGGGGAAAGCCGGCCTCGATGACGTCGACGTTCAGTCGCGCGAGCTGCCGGCCAATCTCCAGCTTTTCGTCGATGGTCAGCGCGCCGCCGGCGGCTTGCTCGCCGTCGCGCAGCGTCGTGTCAAATATTCGGATGTGTCGCATCGGTCAAACCCTCGGTCAGTTTGTGGGCGGTCGTGAGACGACCGCGTCTACGCTCCCTAGCTCCCCTCTCGCAGCGGAGAGGGGCCCGGAAGCGCAAGTTCTAGGGCCAGGTTGGCGGTGACGAGGGTCGCCATGTCGATGCGAAGTCTCACTCGCGAGTCTTTGGCAGCCAGTCCATCATACTGCGCAAATCGCTGCCGACACGCTCGAGTTCATGATTTAGGTCGGCGTTTCGCAAGGCGTTGTACGCCGGCCGGCCTGCCTGGTTCTCCAGAATCCAGTTTCGAGCGAAGGTGCCGTCCTGAATCTCGGTGAGCAGCTGGCGCATGACCTGTCGCGAATTCTCGTTGACCACGCGAGGGCCCGAGACCAGGTCGCCGTACTCGGCGGTGTCGCTGACCGAGTGCCGCATGTAGGTGAGGCCGCCCTGGTAGATGAGGTCCACGATCAGCTTGAGCTCGTGCAGGCACTCGAAGTAGGCCAGCCGCGGGTCGTAGCCGGCCTCGACCAGGGTGTCGAAGGCCGCCTTGATGAGCGCGGTGGTGCCGCCGCACAGCACGCTCTGCTCGCCGAAGAGGTCGGTCTCCGTCTCGTCCTTGAAGGTCGTCTCGATGAGGCCGGCCTTCGCCGCGCCCAGCGCCTTGGCATAGGACAGGGCCACGTCCCGCGCGCGGCCGCTGGCGTCCTGCGCCACGGCGATCAGCGCGGGCACGCCGACTTCCTGCTCGAACATGTCGCGCACGATGTGACCGGGGCCCTTGGGCGCCACCATGACCACGTCGATCTCCGGCGGCGGGATGATCTGGCCGTAGTGAATGTTAAACCCGTGGGCGAACATGAGCGCCTGACCGGCCTTGAGATTGGGCCGGATCTGGGTGTCGAACGCCTCGGCCTGGGTCTGATCGGGCAGCGCGATCATGGTGGCGTCGGAGACGGCGACGGCCTCGTCGGTGTCGAGCACGACCAGGTCGGCGTCCTCGGCGCGCTCGCGCGAGGAGCTGCCGGGCCGCAGGCCCACCACGACGTCGACGCCGGAATCGCGCAGATTCAGCGCGTGCGCGTGACCCTGGCTGCCGTAGCCGAGCACGGCGACCTTCTTGCCCTCCAGCTCGTCGGAGGTGATGTCGGTCTCGTAGAGGACTTTGCTATCCACGTGCGCTCCCATTCCGCGAGGTCTTGGTCCCGCGCGCCATGGCGACGATGCCGGTGCGCGTCAACTCGTCGATGCCGTATTCGGCGATTACGTCCAGGAATCGGTCGATTGTCTCGGAAACTCCCGTGATCTGGACAATCATGCTGTCTCGGCCCACGTCCACGATCTCGCCGTGGAAGATGCTGGCAATGTCGGCCAGGCCGGGGCGGTCCTCCGGCGACACGCGCACCCGCACCAGCGCCGTCTCCGTCTGCACGGCCGAGACGTCGGTGAGATCGCGGACCGTGATGACCTCCACCAGCTTGTAGAGCTGCTTCTCGAACTGCTTGACCTCGTCGTCCGTGCCCCGGACCTCGATGGTCATGCGGGAATAGCCCGGCTCCTCGCAATTGCCGACGGCCAGGCTGGCGATGTTGAATCCGCGTCGCCGAAACATGCTGGCCACGCGGGTGAGGACACCCGGATGGTCGGCCACCATGGCCACGAGCGTGTGGCTGCGGCTGGTCCCGTTCATCGCGGGTCCTCGATCACGCTGCGGACGCCCGTGCCCGGCACGATCATGGGATAGACGTTCTCGACGCGGTCGACGTGCACGTCGAGCACGACCGGGCCGTCGTAGGCGTGGGCGTCGGCGATGGCTTCGTGCAGCTCATCGCGCGAGCTCACCGAGACGCCGCGCAGGCCAAAGGCCTCGGCCACCTTGGCGAAGTCGGGATTGTCGAGGAACGCGCCCATGTAGCGGCCCTCGTAGAAGAACTGCTGCCACTGCCGAATCATGCCCAGGTGGGCGTTGTTGAGAATGGCGACCTTGACCGGGATCTTCTCCGCGGCCAGCGTGTTGAACTCCTGGATGTTGATGAGCAGCCCGCCGTCGCCGGTGACGCACCAGACGGGCTCGCCGGGCGCGCCCATCTGCACGCCCATGGCCGCGGGCAGCGCGTAGCCCATCGGGCCAAGGCCCCCGGCGCTGAAGAAGCGGCGCGGCTTCTCATACCAGAAGTGCTGCGAGGCCCACATCTGGTTCTGGCCGACGTCGGCGATGACGCGCGCGTCGCCGCCCGAGGCGTCGTAGATCGACCGCACGACTTCCTGCGGCAACACCGTGTCGGGGCTGTCGGGAATGTCGAGCGACGGGTGGTTCTCGCGCCACTCGTTGAGCTGCTCGATCCACGGGCGCCGCTCGCGATGCTCGATGAGCGGATTCAAGGCCTGGAGGGTGAGCTTGAGATCGCCCACGATCGGCACCTCGGTGTCGAGCACCTTGCCGATCTCCGCCGGATCGACGTCGATGTGCACGACCTTGGCGTTGGGGCCGAACTCGTCGACCTTGCCCACGGCCCGGTCGTCGAAGCGCACGCCCAACCCAATGATGCAGTCGGTCTCGCCCATGGCGAAGTTGGCATAGGCCAGCCCGTGCATGCCGAGCATGCCGAAGGAGAGCGGGTGGGTCTCGGGAAACCCGCCGACGCCGTGCAGCGTGGTGACCACCGGGACGTTGCCGCCCGTCGCCAGCTCGAACAGCTCGGGCGCCGCGCCGGAGATATCCACGCCGTGGCCGGCCATGATCATGGGCCGTTCGGAGGCGTTGATGACCTCAGCCGCGCGGCGCACCATCTTGAGGTTGCCGGCGCGGACCGGACGGTAGCCGCGCAGGTTCACCCGGTCGGGCGCCGGGACGGTGGTTTCCTCCAAGAACACGTCCTTGGGCACGTCCACCACGACGGGACCGGGGCGGCCGGACTTGGCCAGGTAGAAGGCCTCGGCCATGACGCGGGGCAACTCGTCGGCATGCATCACCAGGTAGTTGTGCTTGGTGATGGGAATGCTGATCCCGGTAATGTCGGTTTCCTGAAAGGCGTCGGAGCCGATGGCCGGACGCGCGACCTGGCCCGTGATGTAGACCACGGGCACCGAGTCCATGTGGTCGTTGGCCATGCTGGTGACGAGGTTCGTCGCCCCGGGGCCCGAGGTGCTCGTGGCCACGCCGACCTTGCCGGTGGCCCGCGCATAGCCGTTGGCCGCGAAGCCGGCTCCCTGTTCATGCCGCGCCAGCACGTGGCGGATGCGGTCCTGGTAGTGGTAGAGCGAGTCGTAGAACGGCAGCGAGGCGCCGCCGGGCATGCCGAAGATCACGTCGATGTCCTCGGCCAGGATGGCTTCGCAGATCACCTGGCCGCCCGAGCGGGCGGGCACGGCGCCGTTGGTCGAGCCGTTGGATTCAGAGGCGGTCATAGGGGGGTGCTCCTGTCAGGGTCGAAGAGTTGCGGGATCGAGGGGGAGCCGCGAACCGGCGCGTTACCGCCGGTTCGCGCCGCCTACCGCGACAGGCAGCGCCCAACCAAGCGGCTCGCCGGCGCGAGTGGCTCGGCCATCGTGGCTCGGACCTGCCGTCACGTGATCGTTCATCCTGCCCTCAGCACGTACAAAAGCCCGTCCCCAGGGGACGGGCTCAACCCGCGGTACCACCCCGATTGCCCGGCATACGCCGGGCCACTCGGCGCCCCGCTAACGGTGGGCGACCGGGCCGGCCTCCCCGTGGATCGACCGACCGGCTCAGGGGCGACCTTCGGTGCCCACAACCCGCTGGCTCGCACCATCTCCAGCTCGCTCAGGGTTGGAGGAGTACCTACTCTTCCCCGTCAACGCCGTTGGCTTTTCGGCTCCTGCCGCGCCACGGCCCAGCCGTCGCCCAGCAGGTTCGGCTCCAACGTATCAGGCGGTTCGGGGCTGGGCAAGACTTTTGGCCGAAGGATTTGGGGCGCGTGTTCGGCTGCGCACTCCCTGTCTTTCTCCAGGGCCGGTCAGGATTTGCCGGCGCGACTGCCCTTTGCCGGCCCCTTAGATTCCTCGCCTGCGGCTCGGAATGACGGGAAGTGGGGCGGAGTGACTGGAGTGGGGCGCGCGTGGGGCCGCCGCGCGATCCCGCATAATGCGCGGATGCCTGCGCTGCCCGACCCACCCCCCGGCGACCGGCGCTACGTTGTGTGGGACGTCGAGACGCTGCGGCTGAGCTACGAGGTCCCGGGCGGTTGGAGACGCATCCGGGATTTCGGTCTGGCGGTGGCGGTGACCATCGACGACCAGGGCATGCAGAAGTCCTGGGAAGAACCCGAGGCCGGCGCGCTCATCGAATACCTCGAGGGATTCCCCCACGTGGTCGGCTTCAACTCGCTGCGATTCGATTGCGAAGTGATGACGGCGTACGGACCCGTTGACACGCTGCGCGAACGCAGCCTGGACCTCCTGGCGGCCATTCAGAGCGTCACCGGCCGCCGCCGCGGGCTGAGTCTGCAAAACATCGCGCGGACGATGTTCGGCCAGGAGAAGACCCTGGAAGACGGCACGGAGGCGGTGCGGCTGTGGCGGACGGGGCGCCCGGACGATCGGCAGCGGGTGATCGACTACTGCGCGCAGGACGTGGTGCTGACGCGGCGGATCCTGGATTTCGGCATTGCCCACGGCTACGTGCTGGCGCCGGTGCCCGACGTCAACAACCGCGGCGAGCCGGTGGGGGTGCAAGTGCCGGTGACGTGGGGGGAACTGTCCGGACTGGCCGGCGGAGCGACGGAGGCAGAGTCCTAGCCGGAAAGTCGGCGCGAGGCGGCTAGCCGAAGATCACGAACGCCGCCACGGTGCCGGCCACGGCGCCGATCGCCGCGCCCATGACCAGGGCCACCAGCATCCACATGGCGCCCGAAGGGCCGGGAGCCGGCGCGGATGGGAGCGGCGACGATGCCGCGCGCTGGCGGGGGCTGCCGGGCTGATTGACGTCGTCGCCGCCGATGAGCCGGGGTTGGTCGAGTTCCGATTCGGCCCGGACGGGGCGACGATCGCTCATGCCGCAGGCTATCACGGGGATGTGCCGGCAAAACTCCGCAACCTCAGGGGGCGCGGGCGGTCCGTGCGCAAGTTTTCCTAGCGGCTATTTCGCGTCGATCAGCTCCTGCACCAGATCGAGCACGGCGTCGGCCACCGCCGCCTTGCTCCGCAGCGAGACCTCGCGGCGCCCGCCGTCGCGGGTGAGCATGGTGACCTCGTTGGTCGACGCGGCGAAGCCGCGATCCTCACCCGCCACGTCGTTGACCACCACCGCGTCGAGCTCTAGTTCGTGAAGCTTGGCCCGGGCGTTGGCTTCGTGGTCGTCGGTCTCCGCGGCAAAGGCCACCCGCACGAAATCGCCGCGGAGCGCTGCCAGCAGACTCGGGTTTTCCACCAGGCCCACCGTGGGCACGCCGGCGCGTCGCTTGATCTTGCCCGCGGACTGCTCGGCCGGACGAAAGTCGCCGACCGCCGCGTTCATGATGAGGGCGTCGCAGTCGTGGGTCGCGGCTTGCAGGGCCTCCAACATGGCGTCGGCAGACTCCACCTCTTGAGTCGTGACGCCATAGGGCGGATCCACGGTTGCCGCGCCAATCACGAGCCGCACGTCGGCACCGCGTTCGAGCGCGGCGCGGGCCAGCGCCACGCCCTGGCGGCCCGTGGCGCGGTTTCCGATGTAGCGCACAGGGTCCATGAACTCGCGGGTCCCCCCGGCGGAGACCACGATCGAGCGGCCCGCCAGCGGCCCGGACCGCCCCAGCACGAGCCGCACGGCATCGACGAGGGTTTCCGTAGGCGGCAACCGGCCCTGTCCGGTCGCTCCCGACGCGAGCCGCCCCTCGTCCGGCGGAATGACGTGCACGCCGCGGCCTTGCAGGGCGTCGAGGTTGGCTTGCGTGGCCGGATGCGCCAGCATGCCGGGTTCCATGGCGGGCGCGACCACCACCGGAGCGGCGCTGACCAGCGCGATCTCCGTGACGGCGTCTTCGGCCAGACCGAGCGCCAGACGCGCGATGGTGGTCGCGGTGGCCGGGGCGATGACGACGACGTCGGCCGCGCGGCCCAACTCGACGTGGGCGATGCGATGCTCGGGCGTCATTGGCGTGTCCGCCGTGACGACCTGGCGCTGGGTGAGCGCCTCGAAGGTCATCGGGGCGACGAATTGCTCGGCGCTTCGCGAGAGCGCCACGTCCACGTGCGCACCGGCCTGCGTGAGCGCGCTGGCCAGCTCCGCCGCCTTGTAGGCGGCGATGCTGCCGGTGACGCCGAGGACGACCCGCGCGCCCGCCAGCACGCTCATTCGCCCGTCATCGCTCGGTGAATACGAGCCAGGCCCTTCAGCGTGAGGTCGGCGTCCACCCGCTCGAATCCCCCCACGTCCGCGGCGAGCCGGGCCGCCAGACCGCCGGTGGCGACGACCTTCCAGGGGCCGCCGGGCTCGGCGGTGAGCCGACCGATCACGCCGCGCGCGAGCTCCACGTAGCCCCAATAGACGCCGGCGCGCATCGCATCGACCGTGTTGCGACCCACGAGCCCCTCGGGCCGTTCGATGTCAATCTTCGGCAATTGTGCCCCCGAGGCCGTGAGCGCCTCGCCGAGCGCTCGGATGCCGGGCGCGATGACGACGCCGCGCAGGTCGCCCCGGGCGTCGACGACGTCGAAGGTGGTCACGCTGCCGAGATCGGCGACGATGACCGGCCCCCCGACCTCCGCGCGCGCGGCGATGGCGTTGGCCACGCGGTCGACGCCCACCTGCGCCGGCTCATCGACGCGCAACCGGATTCCCGGCACCGCCTCGGCGCGCACGACGAGGGGCGGCGTCGTAATGACCGCGGCGAGGGCCTCGCTGATGCGCGGCGTCAGGGCCGGAACCACGGAGCCGACGACCGCGTGAACGATCGGGCCGGCATCGACGTAGGCCAGCATCGCTCGCAGCAGGTCGGCGAACTCGTGCTCAGTGCGATTGAGATCGCTGTGCAGCGCCCAGCGCGCTCGGACCGTGGCGTCGTCGATGACGCCGCACGTGACGTCGGTGTTGCCAATGTCGACAGCCAGAATCAACGTCTCGGCCTACCTGTTTCGCGTGGGTCACATTGCTTGCAGTCGCCCTCACCCTAACCCTCTCCCAGAGGGAGAGGGAACCGGACCGATCTCCGATCTAAGAAGAGGAGATTCGACCGTATCCCGGCATGGAAGCGCGAAGCGAAGGGCAGGGGAGCGTAGTAAATGCGCCTGCGCTCGAGCAGCGTGACCCACGGCTCACCTGTCGGGCCAAGGTTATGATAGCCGTCGCTCGCCGCCACCCTCGCTGCATGGCTGACCTTCCACGACCCCTGCGACTGACCCACATGACCTGGCCCGAGGTCGAGGCGGCGCGCGACGGCGTGCGGCTGGTCGCGATCCCGCTGGGGTCCATCGAGCAGCACGGACCGAACACCTCGCTCGACACCGATCTGGTCATCGCGGAGGACCTGACGCTGCGCCTGGCGGAGCGCTTTCACCCCCAGATTCTCGTCGCGCCGACCATTCCCTACGGCATGTCGGCCTATCACATGGGCTTTCCGGGCACCGTCACGCTGCGACCGCAGACCTATCTGCACGTGATCGAGGACAACGTGTCGTCGCTGCTGCATCACGGGTTCGATTCGTTCCTCTTCACCAACTGGCACACCGGCAACGAGTCCGCCCTGATCCTGGCGCTGCAAACCTTGCCCGCGCGGCTTCCGGTGCGCTTCATGGCCGGAGTCTCGCTCTATGACCTGGAAGACGAGGCGCTCGCCAAGCGCATCATGCAGTCGGGCACCGGAGGCCACGCCGACGAGTTGGAAACGGCGGAGCTGCTGGCGGTGCGGCCGGACCGGGTGAAGACCGGAGCGCTGGAAGCCGCGGCCCTGCGCGGCGGCTTGCGCTCGCCGCGCAATCGCTTTTGGCGTCGCGGCATCCGCATGAACACCGATTTCTCCGACTTCACCGCCAACGGCGCCGTCGGCGACGCCCGCCTGGCGACGGTGGAGGACGGTCGCGAGATGATCGAGGCGATCGAGCGTCGCGCCGACGAATTGATCGAGCAGTTGCTGGAGGCGCCGGAGGACCTGATCGCCCAGGGACGGCTGCTGCGGTGGCGCGATGGGACGGGCAGCGCATGACCGGCGCGTCGCAGCCGCCCATGGTCCTGGCCCAGCAGTCGTGGTCGGAGCTTGCGTCGGTGTTGAATGACGTCGAGCTGGTGCTCATCCCGATCGGATCCACCGAGCAGCACGGGCCGAACCTGGGTCTGGGGCAGGATCACTTGATCGCGCAGGCGTTCTGCGAGCTGGCCGCCGAGCGGCTGCGCCCGCGCCTGCTGTCGACGCCGGCGATTCCGTGGGGCATCTCCGATCACCACATGAACTTTCCCGGCAGCATGACGCTGCGGCCGGAGACGTTCCTGGACCTGCTGGAGGACGTGATCAACAGCCTGGTCCACCACGGCTTGCGTCGGTTTCTGCTGGTGAACGGCCACGGCGGCAACAAAGCGCTGGCCGGCGCCGCCATCCAGGACTTTGGCATGCGGCTGGACGTGGACTTCGTGGGCGCGGTTTCTCACGGCATGCTCGACCCCGAGGAGGCGCAGGCTTCGATCCGCGGCGACTTGCCGACCGGACACGCGGACGAGTTCGAGACGTCGTACGCCTACTACCTGGACCCGACGCTCGTGCGCGAGGGCGCCCTGGTCCGCGCCGAGATGGACGAGCGCTTCTACGCCTTCCGCATGAAGCTGGCCGACTTCGACCTGGAATGGCCGAATCCCGAAGGCGCGCTAACCCGCAACGGGGCGCTGGGCGACGCGACCCGCGGCACGCGCGAGGCCGGCGAGGCCCTGATCGAAGGGGCGATTGCCGAGCTGGGGGACATGGTGGAGTTCCTGCGTGAGCACGCGCCGCGATGGAACGGCCCGCCGAACGGCCGGCTGCGGTGGGGGCGTCGCGCGAGAGGCTAGAGGCTCGGTCGGGCGCGGAGCGAGCGGCTTCCCAGGCTGCACGCAGCCTTGGCCACCGGCGGCGAAGCCGGGCCCACCGGCCATGTCATCCCGAACGGAGTGAGGGATCTAAGGGCGTGGTGCGTTCTTGCGGCCCATTAGATTCCTCGCTGCGCTCGGAATGACAGGGGGGTGGCTCAGAATGACAGGTGAGGCCCCTCGGAGTGACGGGGGGTGGCTCGGAGCGACAAGACGGACGCCCCGCCCCCTTCGCCCGGGTCGAGACGCGACCTAGTCGGACCCGCGCTCCTCGCTTGGCGCTCCGTTGTCCGAGGTGGAGCCGTTCGGACCGCTCGCGCCATTCGAGGCGTCGTCGCTGCCGAAGACGTAGGGCTCGGGCGCGGAGACGCCGGCCGTCACCAGCACGGGCGGCTCGGGCAGCGCCTTGGGCTCGTTGCCGGCGGCGATCATCTCGTCGTAGCGCGTGACCATGTCCTCGACGTCCTGGCCGTCGACCTCATCCTGGTCGATGAGCAATTGCGCCAGGTCGTGCATGGCGCCGGAATACTGCGTGAGCAGGGACTTCACCTTGCGGTATTCCTGGTCCAGGATCTGGTCAATCTTGCGCTTCATGTCGGGCGCCGTGGCGGACACGGCCGGCCCGAATGGCAAGGTCGAGTAGAAGCTGCCGTCCATGCCCCACACGCTCAGCATGTGGAAGGCCATGTGCGTGGCGTGGGCGAAGTCGGACGTGACGCCGACGGTCGGCGAGCCGATGAACAGCTCCTCCGCCGCGCGGCTGGCCAGCGACACCTGGATGCTGGCGAGCAGCTCCTCGCGCACCAGCACACGCTTCTCCTCGACCGGCTTGTAGGCGGCCAAACCGAGGGCGCTGCCGTGCCGGATGATCGTGACCTTGGTCAAGCGCTCCCAGTGCTTGAGCTTGACCTGGGCGATCGCGTGGCCGGCCTCGTGGTAGGCGAGGCGGCGGCGGTCTTCCTGCGTGAGCCCGCGAATCGGCTCGCGCAGGCCCCATTCGTGGTTCTCACGCGCGCGTGAGAAGTCGGCGTAGGAGATGGCGTCGCGGCCGTCGAAGTGGGCGTGGATCACGGCCTCGTTGAGGACGTATTTGATCGCGACCGGGGTGTAGTCGATGGTGTCGTTGCCCATGCGGTCGATGGGCATTTCCTCGTGTCGCACCTTCGCCAGGTAGTACTCGATGATGTCCTTGCGGCCTTCGAAGTCCGGCTTGTCGACGTGGATCTTGCGGTCGAAGCGGCCGGGCCGCAGCAGCGCCTGGTCGAGCACGGAGGCGATGTTCGTGGCGCCGACGGTGAGCACCGGCGGCGGCAGCGCGCGGCCTTTCTTGAGGCCAAGCGTGCGCAGCAGCCGCGAGAACATGCCGCTGTCGAAGTTGGGCGGGTCCATCTGCAGCAGCAACTCGTTGAGCAGCCCCAGCCCGCCGCCGCCGAACATGCCGCCCATGCCCATGCCCATGCCCATGCCGCCGCCCGTCTGGCTGGTGCGGGAGGTGCCAATGGCGTCGATCTCGTCGATGAAGACAATGCAGCCGCCATGGCGCCGGGCCAGCTTGCGCGCCTTGCCGTAGAGCATGCGGACGCGCAGCGGGCCGATGCCGATGAACATGGCCTGCAGGCTCGGGGCGGAGAGGTAGCCGAACGGCAACCCGGCCTCGCTGGCCATGACCTGCGCCAGATAGCTCTTGCCGGTTCCGGGCGGTCCCTCGAGCAGCAGCCCGCGGATGGTCTCACCGCCCATGCGCTTGAACTCGCGCACGCCGCGCAGCAGCGTCACCACGCGCCGCGCGACTTCCAGGATCTGATCGTTCCCGCGGTAGTCCGAGAACCACACGCCGGTTTCGCCCGGCTGCACCCAATAGGTCCGGCCTCGCCCCAGGATGTAGAACAAGGCGCCGAACTGGACGATCAGGAACATCATCGCGAAGAGCAGCTGCGCGATGAACTGCAGGATCCCGACCGTGATCTCGGTGGCCTGGGTCAGCCCGAGCAGCAACGCACCCGTGATCACCAGGTAGAGCGTGATCGCGCGCCAGTTCTCGCGCACGAAGGTCAGCGGGCTCCGCCGGGCGGCGGCGCGTCGCCGAATATCAGAATCGATGGTCATGCCCATGCCGGCGTCTCCCCCCGAGCGTGGCCTCTGGCGCGTCGCTCGCGGCGCGCACCATGCCGCCTGGCGATGAACTGCAAGTATACCCCTGGGGCTGGCGGCCGAAGTAGGAAACCCCACCTAGCGATCATTTGGATGACGGAACCTTCCCTAGCGGGCGGGGCCGTCGTGCCAGCGGCGGCCAAACAAGGCCAAGCGCGCCTGCACCATGCCGAAGACCGAGTCGGGGTGATAGCGCATGCTCGCGGCGGCGGACCCGGCGGGCACGCCCGTCAGCAGCTCGATGCCGCCGCCGATCGTGTCGGTGGTGTAGACGTGGAACTCCCCCGCGTCGATAGCCTTGGCCACGTCCCAGCGAAGCGTGAGATGTCTGGCGTTCGCCGCCGGCAGCAGCACGCCCTGCGCGCCGGTGAGCCCGCGTTGGCGGCACAGATCGAAGAACCCCTCGACCTTCTGCGTGACTCCGCCGACAGCCTGGACCTGGCCGTGTTGATTCACCGAGCCGGTTACGGCCACGTCCTGCCGCAACGGCAGGCCGCTGAGGCTTGAGAGCAGCGCGTAGAGCTCGGCGGAGGACGCGCTGTCGCCCTCGATGCCGCCGTAGGACTGCTCGAAGACCAGGGTGGCGCTGAGGCTGAGCGGACCCTCGATCCCGAACGCGCCGCTCACGAACCCGGACAGGATCATGGCGCCCTTGTCGTGGATGGGCCCGGTGAGCTTGGCCTCGCGATCGATGCTGAGCACGCCGTCGCGTCCCGGGTACGTGCGCGCCGAAATCCGGTGCACCTGGCCGAACTCGTGGCCGCCCAGGCCGACGACGGACAGTCCATTGACCTGCCCGACCGCCGCGCCCTCGATCTCCACCATCACCGTGCCGTCGGCGATCCGGTCGCGGATCTTCTCCTCGGTCAGGTTGCTGCGGCGGATGCGCTCGTCGATCGACGACCAGACGTGCTCCTCGCCCACCACGTCGGCCCCCGCCCGGCGCGCCCAGTGCCCGGCTTCCCGGATGATGTCGCTGAGGTCGCCGAACCGGGTGGACAGGCGGCGGCGATCCTGCGCCAAACGCACGCCTTCCTCGACCACGCGCGCAACCGCCGTGCGGTCGAAGTGCGGCAAATCCTCGTCGTGACACCGGGCGGCGATGAACCGGGCATAGCGGTTCATGTTGGCGTCGTTGAGCTCGATCTCGGTGTCGAATTCGGCGCGAACTTTGAACAGGTCGCCGAAGTCGGGATCTACGTCGTGGAGCAGGTAGTAGACCCACGGCGCGCCCACCAGCGCGACTTTGACGTCCAGCGGAACGGGTTCGGGATCGAGACGCGCCGGAGGAGCCAACCCAACGCCCTCCGCCGCGGTCTCGATGCGGATCACCTGATCGCGCAGGGCCCGCTTGAGCCCGTCATATGCCGCGACATTGGGGAGCACGTCTTCGGCCTGCACGACCAGGAACCCGCCGTTCGCCGCGTGGAGCGCGCCGGGCTTGATCATGGTGAAGTCGGTGGTGACGGCGCCCATGGTCTGGCGCTGCTCGATCTGGCCGAAGAGATTGGGGTAGGTGGGGTGTCCCTCGCGGACCAGCGGCGCCCCGCTGTCGGTGGCATGGGTCACGAGCACGTTGACCTGGTAGGGAAGCAGGGGGTCGGCCGGGCGGCGCGCCGTGCGGTCCGGCGTCGCGTCGCCGTCCTCGCTCTCGCGGAAGACTTCGAAGTTCTCGGTCGCGTGCCGTTCGACCGCGAGCAAATGGGCCGAGACCTCATCGTGGCTCCGGTAGGCCTCGCGCAGATCTTCGAGCAGCGGCCGGACGACGCTGCGCGCGACGTCGACATTCAGCGCGTGCAGTTGGTCGCGCGCCTGGCGTTGTCGCCGGCGGAGCGCCCGCATGGTGTCCGCCAGGGCGCCGTCCACGACCTGCCGGGCTTGCTGAATGGCGCTGCGCTCGGACTCCGGCAGTTGCCGCAGCGCCTCCGGCGTCAGCGGCTGCCCGTCGCGCACCGCGGCCACGCTGAGACCCACCGGCGTCTGGACAATGGCCAGGCCGGCCGCCTGGGCGCGACGGTTCAGGTCCTGCAGCGCCGCCTGCCGCTCCGCTTGTTCAAGCTGCGCAATGCCGCGCCGCTGCGCCTCGTATTCGTCGGTGGCGAAGGCCCGCGCCATCTCGATCTGAAGCGCCTCGACCAGATCGGCCATATGCCGGCGGAACTCGGGCGCGGCGCCCGGCGGCAGGCGCAGGGCGCGGGGGCGGTGCGGCTCGTCGAAGTTGTGGACGTAGCACCAGTCGGGCGGGGTGGGGCGGCTGTCCGCCACGGCGCGCAGCCGCTCGAAGATCATGGACGTGCGCCCGGTCCCCGGAAGCCCCATGGCGAAGATGTTGAATCCGGGGCTGCGAATGTCCACGCCGAACTCCAGCGATCGCTCGGCGCGCTCCTGGCCGATCAACGCGTCCGGCCGCTCGAGCTCGGCGGTGGACTCGAAGCCCAGCACGTCGGGATCGCAGGTCCAACGCACCGACTCGGCGGACAGCTCGGACACACCCGAGGGAAGGCGGCGCGAATCGCGGTGCACGGGGTCGGAAGCCAGCGGGGCGCCCTCGGGGTGGAACGCGGCGAAGTCTAGCAGTGGCCCCGGCGGCGGCCGCCTACACTGGCGGGCGTGCGCCGCAGCGCCGGAGAAACCGAGGACGCCTTGAACGTTGTGATCGACTACCCGATGGGCACAAGCGCCGACTGGGATCCCTTGCGTGCCGAGTTTCCGGACGACGACTTCGCCTGGGCCGCCGAGCTCGACGCCTCGCTCCCCGCCCTGCGCGACGCGGAGGTGATCGGCGCCGCACGGCCGCTGGGTCCAGGCGTCCTCGACGCGGCGCCGAACGTGCGCTGGGTCCAGGTATTTTCGGCCGGGGTGGAGACCTACCTGAAATCCCCCGGCCTCCTCGATCGCGACCTCGTGTTGACCAACGTGAAGGTTGTGCTGGGCAGCCACGTGGCCGAGACCGGCATCGCCCTGCTCACGGGCCTTTCGCGCGGCATCGGGCCGGCGGTGCTGGCCCAGCGGGAGCATCGCTGGGATCCGTCGATCGAGGTGGACGAGCTCACCGGCAAGCGGGCGCTCGTCGTCGGCGCGGGCGGCATCGGACGCGCCCTGGCCCGCCGGCTGGACGGCCTCGAGGTCGAGGTGCGCGCCGTCGACATCTACCCGCAGGAGCCGGACGCCTACATTCGCGAGGTGCGGCCGGTGAGCGAGATGCCCGACATGCTGCCCGACACCGACATCCTGGCGATCTGCTGCCCCAGCACGGCCGAGACCCAGCGTCTGATCGACAAGAGCGTCTTCGACCTTTTGCCCGACGACGCCTATCTGGTCAACATTTCGCGCGGCGCGGTGGTGGACACGCCGGCGCTCGTCGAGGCGCTGCGCGGCGGCCGGCTGCGCGGCGCGGGGCTCGACGTGCTCGACCAGGAGCCGCCGCCGCCCGATCACCCGATCTGGAGCTTCTCCAACGTGATGATCACGCCCCACAACGGCGGGGCGTCGCCCGTGCGCGTGGTCCGGATCCGCGAGTTCTTCGCGAGCAACCTGCGCCGCTATAAGGCGGGCGAGCCGCTGGAGAACGTGGTGGACGTGGAGGCCGGATTCTGACGAGTCGGAAGAACGTGCCCCGCCAGGAGACGCTGGCAAAACCCGAACGGGCGGGTCTGAGACCCGCCCCTACCGAAGCTTCAGTTCGCCCCGGATTCGACCGGACTGGATTCCGGCTTTCGCCGGAATGACGGAGGGGTTATGCGCGGGCCTCCTTCCACCGGGAAGGAACAGGGAACCGCGATTTCCTAGATCACGTTGCCCGTGCCGCCGTCGATGGCGACCGCGGTGCCGGTGATGTAGGCGGCGCGCGGCGAGACGAGGAACGCCACCAGGTCGGCGACCTCTTCGGCGCGACCGATCCGTCCGAGCGGGATGTCGGACCCCATGCTGGCGTAGTAGTCCTCGAGCGAGACGTTCGTCGATCCGCTGCGCCAGCGGCGCTCCCATTGCATGCTCCGAATCGAGCCCAGCATGACGGTGTTGACGCGAATGCGATCGGCGGCGAGGTCCTTGGAGAGCGCCTTGGTGAGCCCGATGCCCGCGGCGCGACTGACCGAGGTCGGCACCGACGCGGCGGCGGGCTGCTTGCCGCCGACGGTGGTGAGATTGACGATGGCGCCGCCGCCGGCGGCGCGGAGATGCGGGATGGCCGCGCGCGTGCAGCGGATGGCGCCGTAGACCTTGAGCTGCAAGTCGGCCTCCCAGGCCGCGTCGTCGACGTCCTCGAACGGCGAGGCGGCGGAGGTGCCGGCGTTGTTGACCAGGATGTCCAGGCGTCCAAACCGTCGGGCCGCGGTTTCCACGAAGTCGTGCGGCTGTCGGGCATCGGTCACGTCCAGCGGCAGCGGCTCGACGCGGCCTCCGGTGGCGGCCCGAATCTCCTCGGCGGCGCGCTGCAGCGGTTCAGGGCGGCGCGCCCCGATGGCGACGTCGCAGCCCTCGGCCGACAGCGCGGCCGCAATGGCCCGGCCGATGCCCTCGCTGCCGCCGGTGACGGCGGCGGCGAGCCCCGTCAGCTGGAGGTCCACCCGGGTTGCTAGCCGTCGGCGACGACCACGTCGGCCGTGGCGTCACGCTCGGCGAGCAGGATCGCCCGTCCTTTGCGCACGATCTCCTCGCGCTGCCGCTGCTGCCAGCTCGAGCCGGTCTTCGAAAGGAACCACAACCGCCTCGGGTAGCGCGGCACGGCGATCCACACGACTTCCATCCACGGCGGCAGGCGTTCCGGCGGGGCGACGTCGTCCCAGTGCACCGGCGTCTCGTTGATGCTCAGCGCCACGTTGTTCTCCTTGCCTTGGCGACGGGTATGCGTTTGC
The DNA here is from genome assembly GCA_965243625.1 of Chloroflexota bacterium. Classification (GTDB taxonomy): domain Bacteria; phylum Chloroflexota; class UBA11872; order UBA11872; family UBA11872; genus JAJECS01. The sequence goes on along the minus strand of CBDEVI010000002.1, from coordinate 2,967,985 downwards.
GGACGTTCACAAGTTGAGCCTCCGACGGACGTTGTCGACGAGCGTGCGATGCGCCTCGGGCCGCTGCCGCCGCTCCTCCAGCTTTTTCGCCACCGCGCGGTCGCTGTAATAGCGCACGGCGGCGTAGCCGGCAACTCCGATAAGGGCCATCACCGCGACGACGCCGATTACGTTGGACAGCTCCTCGCGAAAGAATACGAACCCGTGGAGATATCGCACGCCGATCAGGATGAGATAGACGGTGACGGTGACGGAGACGGTGTAGGCGAGCCGCCGTCGCAGGCCGCCGTAAATCAGCAGCGGCACGGTCGTGATGATGGCGATGATCAGGAGGGTGCGAAACACAGGCTGACCCGAGACGTACGCCGCCGGCGATGCTACTACAGGGGCAATCGGCCTTGGCGATGGCATCCATTCCGCCGCCTCTGCGGTACGATGGCGCCCAAGTGGCGGGCATCGTGCGCCTTTTCGCCACGCAGCCGCAGGGCTGCCCGACGAGTGCGCCGTAACGGCGGCGAGCATTGGTTGGGGCTGCACCGTGACACCGATACGTCAGCAGGAGGGATCGCTGTATATGCATCGAGCCGCGCTCCTGCTAGGCCCGTGCCTCCGCGCTAGCTGACCGTTCCGCCACCGTCATGCACCCGACCGGACCTCTCACCACTGGCGACCGCACCCCGCGGCCGCCCGGCCCATGGGCCGAGCACGATGCCTGCGGCGTTGGTTTCATCGCGGACATCCAGGGCCGTCGGTCGCATCGCACCGTGCAGCAGGCGGTGCAGGCCGTTTCCCGCCTGGGGCACCGCGGCGCGATTGCCGCGGATCGCAAGACGGGTGACGGCGCCGGCGTGCTCACGCAACTCCCGCAAGAATTCTTCGCCGCGCAGATCCGGAGCTTCGGCGAGCGCGCCGCCGATCCCGCCGACATCGCGGTGGCGATGGTGTTCCTGGACAACCGCAACCCGCGCGGCGCCCGGCGCTTCCGCACGCTGGCGGAAGAGATCTGCGGCGACCGCGGAATACGGGTCGTCGGCTGGCGCCAGGTGCCGGTCGATACCTCCGTGCTCGGCGCCGGGGCCTACACCGACCGGCCCGACATTCAGCAGGCCCTGCTCGTGCGAGGCCCGGCAATTCCATCCGCCGACGAGTTCGAGCGCCGGCTCTATCTGGCCCGGCGCGAGCTCTCGGGTCGCGCCGCGCGGGAGTCGATCGAGTCCAACTACGTGGTGTCGATGTCGTCGCGGACGATCGTCTACAAGGGACTGGTCGTCGGCGCCGAGCTGGGGCACTTCTACCCGGATCTCAGCGATCCGCGATTCACATCGGCGCTGGCGGTATTCCACCAGCGCTACAGCACCAACACCCATCCGACCTGGCAGCTGGCCCAGCCGTTTCGCATGCTGGCGCACAACGGCGAAATCAACACCCTGGATGGCAACCGCAACTGGATGGCGGCTCGGGAGGCGGCGCTGACCAGCGAGCGGTGGGGGCACGACCTGCCCACGCTGCTGCCCGTGACCGACGACCGGGGGTCCGACTCCTACAGCCTGGACCACACCTTGGAGTTCCTGGTCGCCGGCGGTCGGTCCATCGTCCATGCCGCCATGATGCTGGTCCCCGAGGCGTGGGAGCACATGGAGGAAATGCCCCGCACGCTGCGGGACTTCTACGACTACCACCGGTGTCTCACCGAGCCCTGGGACGGACCCGCGGCACTCGCCTTCAGCGACGGTCGCTGGGTCTGCGCGGCCCTGGACCGGAACGGCCTCCGGCCGTCGCGGTACGTGATCACGGACGACGGCACGATTTGCGTGGCGTCGGAAGTTGGCGTGCTGGACATCGACGCGGAGCGCGTGGTGGCGAAGGGCCGGCTCGGACCGGGGGAGATCATCGCCGTCGACACGGAACGCGGAGAGCTGCTGCACAACGACGAAGCCAAGCAGGGCATCGCGACTCGAGCGCCCTACGGGGACTGGCTGGCCGAGCACCTGGTCGACCTTGCGTCGATCACGGCCGCGCCGGACGCGGCGAACGGCGACGGCGCGGCGACAGCCCTGGCCAACGGCGCGCTCACGCAATACCAGCATGCCTACGGCTTCACGCGCGAAGACCTGACCCACATCCTCGATCCGATGGCGCGCGAGGGCCTGGACCCGGTGTTCTCAATGGGCAACGACGCGCCACTGGCGGTGCTTTCGGGGACGGGTCCGAGCGTGTTCGGCTACGTCAAGCAGCGCTTCGCACAGGTGACGAATCCGCCCATCGACCCGCTGCGCGAGTCCCTGGTCATGTCGCTGGACATCCGCATGGGGCCGCGCGCCAGTCTGCTGAGCGAGGTGCCGGAGGCGGCGCACCTGGTCCACCTGCGCTCCCCCGTGATCCGACCGACCGACCTTGCGGCCATCGAGTCGCTCACCGATCCGGCCTTCCGCGCGGCGCGCGTGGATGTCACGTTTCCGGCGCTCGAGGGCCCCTACGCGCTGGACGACGCGATCGACGCCGTCTGCCGCGAAGCCGTGGGCGCCGTGGACCGCGGGGCGCATCTGCTGATCCTGACCGACGAGGCCGTCGACGACGAGCGCGCGCCGATTCCGATCCTGCTGGCCGTCGGCGCGGTTCATCACGCCTTGATCGCGGCCGGTCGCCGCATGCGCGCCGACATCATCGTCTCGAGCGGGCAAGTGTGGGACGTGCACCACTTCTGCGCGCTGCTGGGCTACGGCGCCAGCGCGGTGTGCCCGTGGCTGGCCCTGCAAAGCGCCGAGGCGATCACCGCCACGAATGGCGACGGCGTTCAGTCCGGCGCGGACAACTTCGTGCTCACGGCCGAAGCGGGCATCCGCAAGGTGATGTCGAAGATGGGCATCTCCACGCTCAGCAGCTATCGCGGCGCGCAGATCTTCGAGGCCGTCGGACTTGCGCCGGATTTGGTCGAGCGTTGTCTGCCGGGCACGCCGTCCACCATTGGCGGCGTCGGCGCCGTGCAGCTCGCGGAAGACGTGCTGGCCAGGCACGACGCGGCGTTCAGCCAGACCTCACAGCGGCTGCCCGACACCGGCTGGGTCCGCTATCGACGGAACGGCGAGTTCCACGCGGCCAACCCCACGCTGGTCAAGGCGCTGCAGCGGGCGGTGCAGACGGACGATCCGGCGGATTTCGAGGCATTCGACCGCGCCGTTGACGATCGGGAGCCGTACGCGATTCGCGACCTGCTGCGGTTTCGGCCCGCCGGTCCTCCCATTCCGCTGGACGAGGTGGAGTCGGTCGAATCGCTGCTGCCGCGGTTTTGCACCACGGCCATGTCGATCGGCGCGCTGAGCCCGGAGGCCCACAGCACCATCAGCAAGGGCATGAACCGCATCGGCGCCCGGAGCAACACCGGCGAAGGCGGCGAGGACGCCACGTGGTACGCCCCGGACGCCTCCGGCGAGTGGCCGGACAGCCGCATCAAGCAGGTCGCGTCGGCGAGATTCGGGGTCACGCCGCAATACCTGGCGATGGCCGAGCAACTGGAAATCAAGATGGCGCAGGGCTCCAAGCCCGGCGAAGGCGGCCAGATTCCCGCGACGAAGGTCTCGGAGTACATCGCCGGGCTGCGCTTCACGGTCCCCGGCATCCCGCTGATCTCGCCGCCGCCGCACCACGACATCTACAGCATCGAGGACCTATCGCAGCTCATCTACGACCTCAAGGAGGTCAACCCCCGTGCGGCGATCGGCGTGAAGCTGGTCGCCGAATCCGGGGTGGGAACCATCGCGGCGGGCGTGGCCAAAGCCTATGCGGACTACGTGCTCATCAGCGGGCACGACGGCGGCACCGGAGCCTCGCCGCTGAGCTCCATCAAGAATGCCGGTGTGCCGTGGGAGATCGGGCTCAGCGAGACCCAGCGCGTGCTGGTGCGCAACGACCTGCGCGATCGCATTCGCGTGCGGACGGACGGCGGCCTGAAGTCGGCGCGCGACATCGTGATCGCCGCCCTGCTGGGCGCGGAGGAGTTCGGCTTCGGGACGATGGCGGCCATCGCGGTTGGCTGCATCATGGCGCGCCAGTGCCACCTCAACACCTGTCCGGTGGGCGTGGCCACGCAGCGGGAAGACCTGCGGGCGCGCTTCACCGGCGAGCCGGTCTACGTCGAGCGGTATTTCCTTCATCTCGCCCGCGGCGTGCGCGCGATCCTGGCGCAGCTCGGGGCCCGTCGCCTCGAGGACGTCGTGGGCCGGGTGGAGCTGCTGGAACCGGATCCGGACAAGCTCCACGATCGAGCGGCCGACATCCATCTCGGGAGCATTTTGGCTCCGGCCGACGAGACCCGACGCTCGCCGCGCATCCAGCAGGTCGCTCGCAACGACCGCCCAGGAAGACCCTCGCTGGACATCGACATGCTCGAAGCCGCGCGGCCCGCGCTCGACGACGGCCAACCCGTGAGTCGGCAGTACCACCTGACGAACGACCGCCGCGCCGTCGGCACGCGCCTGAGCGGGGAGATTGCGCACCGCGTTTCCCATCACGGCCTCCCGCCGGGCACGATTCACCTCGAGTTCACCGGGAGCGCCGGCCAGAGCTTCGGCGCGTTCGGTATTCGCGGATTGCGGCTGCGACTGGTCGGCGAGGCCAACGACTACGTGGGGAAGGGGCTCGGCGGGGCCGTGGTATCCGTTCAGCCGCCGCCCAAGTCGCGCTTTGCGGCCGCGGCGAACGTCATCGCCGGCAACACCTGTCTCTACGGCGCGACGTCGGGCGAGCTGTACCTGGCCGGTCGCGCGGGTGAGCGATTCGCCGTGCGCAACAGCGGCGCCACCGCGGTGGCCGAAGGCATCGGCGACCACGGCTGCGAGTACATGACCAGCGGCGTGGTCGTGGTCCTGGGTCCGGTGGGTCGAAACTTCGCCGCCGGGATGTCCGCCGGACGCGCGTTCGCCTACGACCCCGCCGGCACATTCCCCTCGCACGTGAACCACGAGTTGGTGACGGTCGGCCGGGTGACGGACGCGGAGAGCGCGGAGCTGCTGCGGGACGTCGTCACGCGCCACGTGGCCGCCACCGAGAGCCAGCTGGGGCAGTCGCTGTTGGACCGGTGGGACGAGGTGCTGCCGGACTTCTGGCAGGTCGTGCCGTATCCGCCCCAGGTCGACACGAGCACGGAGGCCCAGGTTGACGCCGAGCGCGCGGCCAAGCGCGCCGCCGCCCGGGAGCGCCGGGCCCGGCAGGCCGTGGCGGCGGGCAGCCGCGGCTAGGGCCGAACCCGCCTAGTCCGACGCCGCCGGATCGTCCCAGTAGAGCGCCGTCCGTCCGTCGGGGCGCCGCAACTCGGCGGAGTCGGGAAGCTCGTTGTGCCACACGTGCCGCTGGCCGAACGCCACGTCGCCATGGCTGCTGCCGGAGGCGATCGTGAGGCTCGTCCCCGGCTGAAGGACCGTGCCGGCCGGCAACTCAACCGACTGCGGTCCGCGCAGGCTCGCCACGCGCCACCCGGACAGATCGACCGGTGCGGCGCCGCCGTTGGCGATCACCACGGTCTCGGCCACCTTGTCCACCGCCATGGCGAGTCCGGGCACCGGCGGCGCCCAGAGCCCGCGGGCCGCTGCGCGGGCCTCGCGCTGGGCATCGGCGATCGCGCCAAAGAGCAGCGTATCGGGCGCGTATTCATGGGCGCGCACCCAGCCCTGGCGCGCCAGCTCGACCGAGAAAATGAGACCGTCGTGCGCCACGTGCCGCAGTAACCGCCCACCCTCGTCGCGCGACTCGCCACCCATGATGAGGCTGACCGCGCCGTCGCCCACGAGCGTCGCAAGTGCGTCTGTCGCCCGCTCGGCCAGCGCGGCCTGTCCGCCGGGGTCTCCAAGTTCGGGCGCGTCGATGCCGAGCAGCCGCACGGTGTGCTCGGCCCCATCAAACGAAACGACGAGGGTGTCGCCGTCGATCACGCGCACGACCCGCGCCTCCCGGCCGGCCGGCAGCGGGAGGCTGGTTGGCGTCGGCGGCGACTCGGGAGTGACGGTTGAGGTCGGGACTACCGGGCGGTCGACGGCCGTCGTCGTGGACGCGGTCACCGTTGGCACCGGCTCGGGCGGCGCTGTGCCAACCGGCGCCGGACGCACCGCCCGGGCCGTGACGGTTAGCACCGGCGGGTCCGGGTCGTTGGCGCCGCATGCCGCCGCCAGAAGCGCCGCGCAGGTCACGGCGACGACTCCGAACCGCCATCTGCCGCGGTAGCTGGTCAACACGTGTGTGGCAGTGACAAACGTTTGTGCACCATGTGTGATTGCCTATGCTATTCGCATGAGCCGCGCGATGAGGAGCGGCAAAACACAGGGTGGACAAGCAGATGGGCATGTCGGAATCCAAGAAACGCACGATGACTCGCCGTAACCTGCTGCGGGTGGCAGGCGGCGGCCTGCTCGGCGTGGCCGGCGGAGCCGTGCTGGCGGCCTGCGGCGAGACGGAAACCATCACGCAAGAGGTGATCAAGGAAGTTCCGGTCGAGACCGTGGTCACGCGCGAGGTCATCAAGGAAGTCCCGGTTCAGACCGTCGTGACGCAGGAAGTCATCAAGGAAGTTCCCGTCGAGAAGGTGGTGGTCCAGGAAGCGGCGATGCTGCCGCCGCTGATCGTGGGGCAGCTCAATGCCTTCACGGGGTCCCTCTCCTTCTTCGGTCCCGTCCATCGCAACGCCGCCGCCTTGGCGGCTGATCACGTCAACCGCGCGGGCGGCGTCGGCGGCGGGTCACTGATCATCATCAGCCGCGACACCGGCGTGAATCCGGTGCAAGGCGTCGAGGCCGCGCGGGCGCTCGTGGAAATCGAGAACGCCGTGGCCATCGTCGGCGCCCTGGCCAGCGGAGTGACGATCCCGGTCGCCACGTCGGTCACCGTGCCGAATCAACGCGTGCAGATCTCCGGCGCCTCCACGGCGCCCAGCATCACGGTGCTCGACGACAACGACTTCCTCTTCCGCACCGCCCCCTCCGACGCGGCGCAGGGCGTGGTCCTGGGGCGCCTGGCCTGGGAGCAGGGATTCAAGAACGTCGGGGTCATGTACATCAACAACCCCTACGGCGAGGGCCTGGCCGAGCGGTTCGACGCGACGTTCACCGACCTCGGGGGAACCATCGTCGACGCCGTGCCGCACGAGGACGAGCAGCCCACCTTTGCCTCCGAGTTGGAGCGCGCCACCGCCGGCGGCGTTGATGCGCTCATCGCCATCAGCTATCCCGGCCAGGCGCAGATCTACGTCCGCGAGTCGCTGGAAGGCGGCTACGCCGACAAGTTCCTCTTCGTGGACGGCACCAAGTCGGCGGAGATGAACGAAGCCATCGGCTGGGACCGGCTCGAGGGCACCTTGGGCACGGCGCCGGGGTCGGTGGACAGCCCGCAGCTCGCCGCGTTCGCCAGCGCCTACACCGACGCCTACGCCGTGGAGCTTCCGGTGGAGCCCTACCTGGCGGAAACCTACGACGCGGTGGCCGTGATCGCGCTGGCGGCGGCCAAGGCGGGAACGACCACGGACTCGGTGGCGATTCGGGACGCGCTGCGCTCGATCGCGAATCCCCCGGGCGAGGTGGTCGGCCCCGGCGTGGCGGGCATCCGGCGGGCGCTCGCCGTGATCGCCGAGGGCGGCGATGTCAACTACGAAGGCGCCTCCGGCGCGGTGGACTTCGACGAAAACGGCGACGTGTTCGGCCCCATCGAGATCTGGCAGATCACCGGCGGGGAGATTAAGTCGACCGGCCGCTTCGAGACGCCGTAGCGAGAAAGCGACACGCGGCCCATGCCATAGGGGGCGGCTCGACGAGCCGCCCCCTGCTCGCTTCTAGCCAGCCCTAGCTGTCATCCGAGCCGCGCCCGACCTGTCATTCCGAGCCGCCCCCTACCTGTCATTCCGAGCCGCAGGCGAGGAATCTAAGGGGCGCGGAGCATGCACCACCGTCCTTAGATTCCTCACTTCGTTCGGAATGACATTTCGGTCATCGGCCAGCGTCAATACGACCCCGCCCCCGGTGCGTCGTCAGCCGTCGTCGAGACGGACGGCCGAGCGTTCCCCCCTGCGCCGTGTCACGCGCCGCAGCTCGCCCAGGATTCCTCCCGGGCGCAGCAGGATCACGGCGACGATCAGCACGCCGACCATGAAAAAGCGGAAGTTCGGATCGGCCAGTTCGCCCGGCAGGAACCGCGCCCCGACCCAGAGCCCCCACACCACGAACGCGCCCAGGATGGCGCCCAGGTTGTTGCCGGATCCGCCCACCATCAGCATGGCCCAGATGATGAAGGTGCCCAGCAGCGGATCGAACGTCAGCGGCGACACGAAGCGGATGTGGTGCGCGAACAGCGCTCCGCCGACGCCCATGATGACGGCGCCCAACACAAACGCCTGCAACTTGAACCTGAAGACGTTCTTGCCGCTGGCCGCCGCGGCGACCTCGTCCTCGCGGATGGCTCGCAGCACCCGGCCCCATGGCGACTTCATGACGCGCTGCACCATGACGAATAGCGCGGCCAGAACGACGAGGACGACGACCATGTAGAGGTAGTTGTATTTGTCGGACGGCAGCCAGCCCTCCAGGAACTGGGGAATCTGGTACAGGCCCTTCGAGCCGTTGGCGACCCATTTCTCGTTGAGAAAGAAGAGCCGCACGCTCTCGGCGATGCCCAGCGTGGCGATGGCCAGGTAGTCGTCGTTCAGGCGCAGCGAGACGTAGCCGATCACGAGCGCGATGACGCCGCACACCGCACCAGCCGCCGCTAACGCCAGCACGAACCACAGGTCGATCCCGAGGTCGAGGAATCCGAGTTGCGCCCAGTTGCCGCCAAACACGAACTCCTCGAACAGCAACGGGTCCGCCGCCGGTGAGGTCAGGAGCGCAGCCGTATAGGCGCCGAGGGCGAAGAACCCGGCGATGCCGATGTTGAAGAGCCCGGTGAAGCCCCAATGCACGTTCAAGCCCAGGGCGAACACCGCATAGATGCCCGCCATGACGACGAACCCGACCGTGTAGTCGACTACCCCAATGACGTTATCGATGGCTCATGGCTCCCTTTCAGGTGGACCCTCCCAGGAGACCCCGCGGTCTGGCCAGCAGCAGCACGATCATGATGATGAAGGCGACGGCATGCTTGTAGCTGGGCGTGATCCACTGGGTCGAGACTTCCATGCTGACGCCAATGACCAGCGCGCCGACCAAAGCTCCGTAGGGATTGCCGATGCCGCCCAGGATCACGGCGGCGAACAGCGGAATCAGGAACTCCCAGCCCATGCTGGGGAGCAGCTGCGCCTGAAACACCGCCAACAGGACTCCGGCAATCGCCGCCAGTCCTCCGCCAATGGCCCAGGTCGCCCAGATGACGCGCTCCGTCGGAATCCCGCTCACACGAGCCAGGTCGGGATTGTCGGCCGTGGCGCGCATGGCCTTGCCAATCTTGGTGCGAGTGAGCAGCACGTAGACCCCGATGACGAGGACGACGGCGAGACCCCCGATGAAAATGCTGTCCGGTGGAATGCGAACGTCCATCGGCAGGTGGTAGACCTGCCGAAACTCACGAGGGAATTGGTGCTTCTCGCTCGTCCAGATGATCTGAATGAGCCCGCGCAGGGCGATCGCCAGTCCCAACGACGTCATGGCGATGACCACGGCATTGACTCTGCGGTTTCTCAGCCGGCGATAGATTCCGACGTCCAGCACGATGGCGCCGACGGCGACGACGGCGGCCGCCACCGGCAGCGCAATGAGCAGCGGGTAGCCGAAGCTGAATGGCCCGAATCCCTGCCCTTCGATTCCCACCAGGGGCAGCAAACCGGTCATGATGGCGAATGCCACGTAGGCGCCCATGGCCATGTAGTCGCCGTGGGCGATGTTGGCGAAACCCAGGTTGCCGTAGATCAGCGTCAGACCAATGGCGCCGGTGGCGATGATGGCGCCCAGCACGAAGCCGTTGACCACCAGCCCCATCTTGACGAAGGGCAGGAATCCAACGACGAGCATGGCCGCAATGGCGACGGCCACGGAGTATCCCGGCATCCAAACCGTGCGAAGTCTCAGGACGGCGGTGCGCAGGGCGGTCATCCGTGCGCCGCCATTCGACGTCCGACTCGCTCTCCCTTGAGCGACCTTCGCGGCTTCTCGTAGGGGCGGGTCTCAGACCCGCCCGACGCCAAACATCCGGCGTGACTCCAGACTCGACCGAACTGGATTCCGGCTTTCGCCGGAATGACGGAGGGGTTATCCATCGCGCCTGCTCTCACCCACCCAGATACAGGCGGGCCACTTCGGGATTTTCCAGGAGCGCCGGCCCACGGTCCTCCAGGCGGTTTTCGCCGCCGGAGAGCACGTACCCCCGGTCCGAGTGCTGCAACGCCTCGCGGGCTTGCTGCTCGACCAGGAGCAACGCCACGCCGGTCGCGTTGATTTCGCGGATGCGCTCGAACACCATGCCCATGATCGCCGGCGACAGCCCGGCTGACGGCTCGTCGAGCAGCAGGAGCTGAGGGTCAAGCATGAGGGCGCGGGCAAGGGCCAGCATCTGGCGCTGGCCGCCCGACAGGCTGCCCGCTCTCGCCTTCGGCCGCCGCGCCAGATCGGGGAACAGGCCAAACATCTCGTCGATGCGCGCCTGCCCATCATCGCCGCGGATGAAGGCGCCCATCTCCAGGTTCTCGCGAATGCTGAGGGACGGAAAGACGTTGGCGGACTGCGGAACGTAGCAGAGTCCCGCCCGCACGACCCGCTCGGGGGCGTGGTCGGTGACGTCCACGCCGCGAAACGTCACGGCGCCCCTGCGCACCGGCACCAGGCCGACCACGGCTTTCATCAACGTGGACTTGCCGCAGCCGTTGGGGCCGATGATGGTCACGATTTCGCCCGCGTTCACGACCAACGAGACGCCGTGCAGGATTTCGGTTTCCCCGTAGCCGGCGACGATGTCGCGGGCCTCAAGCAGCGCCACGGACCATGCCTCCGAGATAGGCCTCCAGCACCTGCGGATCGCGCTGGACCTGCCGCGGCGATCCCTGGGCGATGACCGCACCGTCGGCCATGACGATGACCGGGTCGCACAGGCGCGAGACGAGGTCCATGTCGTGCTCGATGAGCAGGAAGGTGACGCCGCGCTCGGCGCTGGCCCGCCGGATGTTGTCCGCCAGCGAGTTGAGCAGGGTGCGGTTGACGCCGGCGCCCGGCTCGTCGAGCAAGACGAGTTGCGGGTCGGCCATCAGGGTCCGCGCGAGCTCCAGCAGCTTCTTTTGGCCGGTGGAGAGGTTGCCGGCGTATTCGTCGGCCAGGTGCGCGAGATGGACGAACTCCAGCACCTCCAGCGCCTTGGCCTCGATGCGGCGCTCCTGGCGCGCCACGGTCCAGGGGGCGAGCCAGGCAGCCCACAGGCGCTCGCCGCGCTGATTCGCCGGCACCACCGCCAGGTTCTCGAGCACCGTCAACCGCTGGAATTCTCGGGGAATCTGAAACGTCCGCATGATGCCGAGGGCGAAGGTTTGATGGGGCCGCAGGCCGCCGATGTCGTGACCGTTGCAGAGAATCCGGCCGCTCGTGAGCGGCAGCGCCCCGGATATGAGATTGAACAGCGTCGTCTTGCCCGCGCCGTTGGGTCCGATGAGGCCGGTGATCGTGCCGGGCGTCACGTCGAACGAGCAGTGGTCGACGGCGCGCACGCCGCCGAAGTCCTTCACCACGTCGCGGACTTCCAGCAGGGGGGTGGTGGCCGTCAAGTCGCCTCCGGATCGCCCTGGTTGTCGAAATACCTACCGTAGCGCCACGCGGCGGGTGCACCGCGGACGCCCGGGCGGCTAACGGCCCAGCAGCTCAATGCGGTCACCGTAACGCTCAAAGTCGCCAGTGTTGAATGTCAGCAGCCGGCGTTCCCCGTGGGCCAACATGGTGGCGACAACGTTGGCGTCGTGAATCTGCCGACCCCCGGCGGGAACCTCTCGGCATAGCGCCACCAAGAGCTTGGTCACCGCGGGGCCGTCCTCGAGGATCTCGAAGCTGCGGATCAGCCGGTTCACGTCATCGAGAGCTTCCTCGCGCGTGAGGCCCACGGGCCAGGTCTGGGGCCGGGTGACCACCGACAGGTATTCGCGAATCACCTGACGACTGATCCTCAGCGGTTCGGGGGATTGAAAGACGCGTTTCAGGCTTTCCCGCGCCGCGTCGTGGTCCGGCGCGCCGGGGATACGGGACATCACCAGCACGTTCGTGTCGATGAACATGGCGGGGTTAGAGACGCTCCTCGTAGAGGTCCTCTCGCCTGAGACTCAGGCCCTCCGGCCAGACCGCGGTGGGGTGGACGGGCCACGCGTCGTCGAGCGAAAGCCTGGGTGCGGGCTTGGCGTGCGTTCGACGGAACAGCAGTTCCTCGGCGTCGATATCCACCTCGGCCGTCTCCCAGCCGGCCACGCTCCAGGCCAGCGCCTGACTGTGGCCGTTGCCGCGGCGCTGATTGGCCCACCACGGCCGGTGGAGACGCGCGGATGCGGGCAGCTCGAAGCCGATAATCGCCTCGATCTCGCCGAAGGAGGTCCGCCACTCCTGGCCCTGCAGCCCGCGCAGATGCCGATACAGCCGCTGGTACTTGCCCCGGATCGCCATCGCCCGATATCTCTGGTCGCGGTCGATTGCCATGTCGGGCCTGCCGTCTGGGGGAAGTGTCGGGCGAATGACCGACGATGCTATTTTAGTTAGTTAGTGACTTCCGCACCAGCAGAGCGATTTGGCGGTAGCGGCCTACGTTGACTTCGTCATTCCCGCGGAGCCTGTCCCCGCGTAGGCGGGGAGCGGGAATCCACCCCGCCAGAGCAACCAAGGAATCTAGGCCGCCCGCCGATGCCGGGTCGCCGTGAGGTGCTCAACTGCCAAAGCCGCCAACCACCGACCTGGCAGTCGTGGCCCGCACCGACCTCGGCTGAGCCGTCCCGTCGCTACCCGCTCGCCAGGCGCTTACCCATGCTGATTCGCGGCTCGATGTCGTATCCGTGGCGTTCGTAGAAACCGACCGCAGCCTCGTTTCCTTCCACGATCTGCAGGTTGACCTTGATGCATCCGAGCTCGGCCAGGCGCGCCTCGGCGTGGCGCAGCAGTCGGGAGCCGATGCTTTGCCCCCGTTGGTCCGGCAGCACGGCGAGGGAGTAGATCCAGCCACGATGGCCGTCGTATCCGGCAATCACGGTGCCCACCACCGAGCGGCCGAGCCGCGCGACGAAGAACAGTCCATCGCATTGCTCGAGCTTCTTCTTGATGACCAGCTCGGGCGCGTTGTGCGGGCTGTCGTAGCCGAATACCTCGCGCCACAGCGCCGCGACCTGGTCGAAATCACGTGAGGATTCGAACCGGTCGATGGTCGTGGCGCCGAGCGCTGTCATTGGCCGAGCGTAACGGGCAGGCGCCGGACCCTGCGAGGGTTCAGATTGGCAGACCCTCGGGAACTCAAACCCGTCGCTTCCATGGTGTCAACGGCGGAGCGTCCTCCATCGATCGGCCGGCGGCACACGTAGCGCGTGCGGCGCATACTTGGGGCGCTCGCGATCGAGAATTCGCCCTATGACCATTCCTGATCCGATGCCGGCGCCCGGCGTCCGCCGTACGAGAGGCTGAGGAGGGCAGATTCGTTTTGGCGTCATCCAGCGCCGACGAACGCATCCGCTACGAACCCGACGAGCGGTGTCCGCCGTTGGTGGCCGTTGGCGTCGGCATTCAGGGCGTCCTGCTGGCGCTGGGGCCGCTCGTGATTGTTGCCGCCATCAGTGGAGTGGCGGCCGGCCAGGACGAGCGCCAGCTGACGTGGACCCTGGTTGCGGCCCTGGTCGTCGGCGGCATCGTCACCATCCTCCAAGCCGCGCGCGTCGGGCGCGTGGGCCTGGGGCACGTGATGATCATGGGGGTCACCCCGAACTACATCGCGGTCTCGGTGTTGGCGTTGGCGGAGGGCGGGCCGTCCACGCTGGCGAGCCTCCTCGTGCTTTCGTCGGTGTTCTACTTCGCGGTGGCGGCCTGGCTGCCGCAGTTGCGACGCGTCATTACCCCCGCCGTATCCGGCACGGTGCTGATGCTCATCGCGGTCACCCTGCTCCCAATCGCTTGGGATCGGCTCCTCGAAGTTCCGGACGGCGCCCCGGCATCCGGGGGACCGGCCGTCGCCGCCGTCACGGTGATCGCCACCGCGATCCTCGCCCTGCGCGCGCCGCGGCAATGGCGGATCTGGTCGCCGCTGGCGGGAATCGGGGCCGGTTGCATCGCCGCGGTGCTGCTTGGCCTCTATGACGTTGGGCGCGTGGTCGACGCCCCGTGGTTTGGGCTTCCCGAGGTCGGGCTCCCGGGACTGGACCTCACGCCGACGGCGGGCTTCTGGGCGCTGTTGCCCATGTTCCTGGTGGTGACCGTCGTCCAAGCGATCAAGGCCGTCGGCGACGGCGTGGTCGTGCAGCAGGTCGCCTGGCGGCGGCCGCGGGCGACCGACTTTCGTCTGATTCAGGGGACGATTTACGCGAGCGCGTTGGGCACGCTCCTGGCGGGGGTGGCCGGCACGCCGCCCACGAGCGCGTTCTCGGCGTCGACGGTTTCGCTGATCAACTTCACCGGGGTCGCGGCGCGCCGCGTCGCCTATGTGATGGGGATCGGCCTCGTGGTACTCGCCCTCTTGCCCAAGCTGACGGGCCTGATGCTCACCATTCCCAACCCGGTGATGGGCGCTTTCCTGTTGCCGGCCGTTGGCATGCTCTTCGTCGAAGGCGTGCGGACGGTCGCGCGCGGCGGGCTGGACGCGCCGACGACCCTGGTGGTGAGCCTGGCGTTTGCGTTGGGCGTGGGCTTCGAGCAGCACAACGTGTTCGAAGGCGTGGTCCCCAGCCCTTGGAGCTCACTGCTTGGCAACGGCATCACCGTCGGCGCCGCCACCGCGATTGGCCTCACGCTATTCCTCGAGGTCACCAAGCCCAAGCGCCGCCGCTTCGAGGGTCGAATCGACATGGCCGATCTGCCGCGACTCGACGCCTATCTCCAGGAGACCGCCGCGGCCATGCGGTGGAATGCCGCATCAACCGAGCGGTTGCGCTCCGCCGGCGAGGAGACGCTTTCGAGCTTGCTGCGGCCGGCCGACGGCGAGGATGAGGGCAAATCGCCGCGCCTGGTCGTTACGGCAAGTCCCGAGGGTCGGGCCGTCGAACTCGAGTTTGTGGCGGCGGTTGACGAGGAAAACCTGGCCGATCGCCTGGCCTATCTCTCCGACCACGACGAGTCACCGGCTGAATGGGATATCTCGTTTCGCCTGCTCCGCCACTACGCGTCCTCGGTCCGGCACCAGAAATACCACGGCATCGACATCGTGACCGTGCGGGTCGACGGATCGCCCTGACGCCGGTCGATGCGACCGATGCCGGCTGTCAGCCGCCGTCGAGTTCCGACAGAAAGCCGCGCACCACCTCGGCGCAGGCCTGCGGCTGTTCCAGCTGAAGGAAGTGCGTCGTCTCGGGCAGGAAGTCGTAGTCGACCGTGAGCACGTGGCTCAAGTCGAAGGTCGGAAGATATGAATACGGCAAGGTTGGATCGGCGCCGACGACCTTGACGGGGCACTGCAGCGCCTCGAAGTCCACCAACACGGCGAACGCGCTGGCGTAGTCGATGATCTGCGCCTCGTATTCGGGCGGGCAGCGCAGCTCGAACCCCTCGCCGTCGGCGGACTTTCGCAGCGTGGCGCGCGCCACCAGATCGAACACGCCGGGGACGCTGCGGTAGTAGGTCGGAATGAAGCTCAGCAGATCCGCCAGTTGCTCCGTGCTTTGAAACCGCTCGGTGCGGCGACGGGCCGCGGCGGCCGTTCGCATGGCCGCGGCGTCAAAGTCCTCATAGCTCCTGCCGGGCTTGCAAATCGGCGGATCGAACAGCACCAACGCGTCGAATTCACCGCCCGTGGTCGGCGACAGCAGGGTCGTCAGCGCCGAAAACGAATGAAAGATGCCGACTTTCGGCTTGCTCCCGAAGTGCCGATCGATCGCCTGCATGATTCGGTCGTGATCGAGAACCAGCGTCGGCACGTTGTGGTCGGCGAGGGAAGTGACGGCGTTCCAGCCATGATTCCGCAGGTCGTAGACGATCAGGTCGAAGTCGTCGGCCAGGAGCGACCAAAACGGATAGTAGAGGTCGATGGCCAGACCGTTGCCGTGGCTCAGGACAAGCCGCGGGCCTGCCGGATTTCCATGACGACGCAGCGTGACCACGGTGTCGTCGTCCACGCGAACTTCGTGAAGCGAAAGCGGCTCGGGCACCTGCCACACGGGTCCGTCGGTCGTCATGCGTTCGCCGCGATTCCCAGCGCGCTGCCGTTGCCGCGGCCGGGTCCGGGCGCCGCGCGAAGTTCATGGGCGACCGCGGCGGCGAATTGCTCGTTGCCAAGGTCATCCAGCCGCCAGCGAACGCCCGGCATCTCCGGCGATTGAAACGTCGATTGGGTCGTGCCTCCGAGCATGGCCGCCGGGATTTGGAAGCGAGACGGTTCCAATGCCATGCCCATCCCGTGGGCCTTGACCAGAGCTTCCTTCATCGTCCAGAGCTTGAAGAACAGGTGCGTCCGCGCATCGCCGCGCGTACGGGCGAGCAGCGCCTGCTCCTGCTCGTCAAGCACGGTCTCCGCCAGGAGGTCGAGGTTGCGGTGGGCGACGCGCTCCTCGATGTCTACCCCCAGCCGGCCGGCCGGCGCGAACGCGATCAACCCATGGTCGCCGCTGTGGCTCACGTTGAAGCTTTCGGGAACCGGCACGCCGTCCACCGTGGCAAACGGCTTGCCGTGCCGGGACGTCTCAAACGCCAGCTGCCCATTCTCGCAGCCGAGCCGGCGACAGAGAATGGCGCGCAGGGCCGCGCGGCATAAGCCAAAGCGGCGCCGCGGACCGGCGAACTGGAAGCGTCGCCACCGGCTGTGCTCGGACTCATCCAGCCATCCGATCGCCTCGGCCTCTCGGGCCGCATCCGGCGTCAGGTCGACGTGAATGACCGTCGCCTCGCCCACCAGCTTGAACGGGCGCCACCAATCCCCAACGCACGAAACCCCCATGGACTAGGCTGGCGTTTCGCGTCGGCTCCCCATGGGCGACAGTATGGCCCCCTCGCGGGAGCGTGACGCTAGGCGGCTTGCGAGTCGATGTACGCGGCCAGGTCCTTCAGGGTGCTGAAGCCCGCGCAGTCATCGGGTGTCAGCGGGACGTCGAACTCCGCGACGAGGACCTTGGCGAACGCCACGAAGTCCATGGAAGGAACCCCGGCATCCGAGAGGTTGGCGTTCAAGTCGTCCGGAACGGACACGGGCTGACCGTCCACTTCGAGGTTCTCGGCAACGAGCTTCTGGATGCGTTCTGCAGTCGACGCCATGCGAGCAATCCTGTCCTGGAAACACCAGTTGGGCAAAGAGGCTGCCAGTGTAATGAGCGAGCGGGAGGCGATCAATTTGGCGGACGGTCACGCGACAACCGTTGCAAGGGTTGCCACGTCGCTGGTCGGCAATAGCCGCAGGAGTGGATTCCCGCCTCCGCGGGAATGACGGCCTGAAGGCGACTCGCCTCCAGCCGTCTGTTTGCGCTCGGAGCTGCGAGTCGCTGCGACGCCTAGGCCCAGTGATGCCGGCGCTGGAAGGGATAGCTTGGCAGCGGAATCCGGCGGCGCGTCTCGCCCGCGAAGAGCCCGGCAAAGTCGATCGCGAGTCCGATGTCGTAGGCGCCGGCGACCGCTTCGACGAAGCTGCCTTCAGACTCGGAGGCCGCGCCATCGGCGTCCGGCTGCCGCATGCTGCTGATCACGACCGGCGCCGGGGTGGTGTCGGCATCGGGCCAGGCGGGATGGACCTGCGGCCCCAGCGCCGCTTGGGGCCCGATCTCCACGACCACGTCCACGCTCAGGGCTGCCAACGTCTCGACGCAGCGGCCGAAGGCCACCGGCTCGCGCGCCTGGCGGTGCCAGTAGGCCGCGTCGAGCGCTTCGTCTGTCTCAAGCACCCGACCGGTCACGCTGCTGACCAGGGGTGACGACGGGCTGGCGACCGCAACATTCTCGAGCGCGGCCTTCAGGCTGCCTTCGAGGGCCAATCCGGGTCCCGGCAGCGCCGACATGAGCGCGCCGCGCGCCACGGCAAATCGCAGGCCGTCTTCCAGGCTGAACACCCCCGCCGCCTGGGCCGCCGCGATCTCTCCAATCCCGTGCCCCACCACCACGCCGGGCCGAATGCCCAGGCTCTCCCACAGGGCGGTGAGCGCGCACTCCAGGGCATAGATCGCCGGATGCGCCCAGGAGGCGTCGTTCAAATCACCCGCGGAATCGCCCCGCCCGAACATCACGTCGAGCAGCGACGCGCCGCGCTCGTCTCGGACGACCGCCTCACAGCGATCCAGGACGGCCCGTACCACCGGCTCGGTTTCGTACAGGGTCTGGCCCATCCCGGTCCACTGGCTGCCCTGGCCGGTGTAGGCAAAGGCCACCCGCCGCGCCGTCTCCGGCTGCGGCTCGAACGGCGATTGGGCAATGGTCCGCAATCGCTTGGCCAGTGAAGCGGCGTCGTGGAACGCCACGCCGGCGCGGTAGTTCAGATGACCGCGTCCCACGCTCGCCGTCCACGCCATGTCCGCGAGGTCGAAGTTTGCGACGGCGCCGTTGCTCGCGGAAGGCCCGCCGTGCTCCCCGAGCCATGCCAGGTAGCGTTCCGCCAGGTCTCGCAGCGCCTGGTCGGACCGTGCCGATAGCGGCAGCAACCGCGCCGGGCGTTCGCCGATCTCGTCAGCCGACAGCGGCACGTCGGCCAGCGACTCGGGCAAAGACGCGGGTATCGTGCGCGCGGCACCGGTCGGAACGCGGACGTCGTCGGACGTAACCGACGAGCCTTGCGTCGCGTCGTAGCCCGCCAGGACCACGTTGGCGTTGGAGCCCGACATGCCGAATGCGCTGACAGACGCCAGCGGCGGCCGGTCCGAGACAGGCGGCCAGGGGGTGTCGCTTGCCGCCACGCGGACGGGCAGCCGGTCCCACTCGATCTGGGTGCTTGGGGAACTGAAGTGCAGCTGCCGGGGAATCACGCCCTGCTGCAGGGCCAGCACGGTCTTGATCAAACTGGCGATCCCCGCCGCCCATTCGGTATGGCCGATGTTGGCCTTGACGGAGCCGAGCACCAGGGGGCGGTCTGGATCGCGGCCGCGGCCATAGACCGCCGCCGCGGCGCCGACCTCGATCGGATCGCCCAAGGCCGAGCCGGCGCCGTGCGTTTCCAGATAGTCCACGTCCGCGGGCTCCACGCCGGCCCGCGAGAGGGCGTCCTGAAGCAGCCGCTCCTGGGCCGGACCGTTCGGCACGGTGAGGCCCGCGCTCGCCCCGTTCTGGTTGACCGCCGCACCGCGAATGACGCCCCAAATCCGGTCGCCGGCCGCTTCGGCGTCCGGCAAGCGCTTGAGCACGACCATGCCGCAACCGTCGCTGCGCACGAAGCCGTCCGCTTCGGCATCGAAGGTGCGGGAGCGTCCGCTGGTGGACAACATGCCGAGATCGTTCAGGAATCTTGTAATCCCGCGGGACAGGGGAATGCTCACGCCGCCGACCAGCGCCATATCCACCTCGCCACGCTGGAGACCGGCCATGGCCTGGTGCACCGCCACCAGCGACGAGGCGCAGACGGCGTCGAGCGGAATCGCCGGCCCTTCCAGGCCGAATACGAAGGCCAAACGTCCGACGGCCATGCTCCCGGCGGTGCCGACGAAGCTGTCGGGCTGGCCACTGGCCGCGATGACGTCGCGATACTCGTTGCCGCCGAGTCCGACGTAGACCCCCGTGCTGCTGCCTCGCAGTCCCTCCGGGTCGATGCCCGCATCCTCGAGCGCGTGCCACGTCGTCTCCAGCAGCAGCCGCTGGCGCGGGTCCATGCCGCGCGCCTCGATCGGCGAGATGCGGAAGAAGCGGGAGTCGAATAGCTCAATGCCTTCGATAAACGCGCCACGGCGAAACACGGGGTCTTCAGCTGCCGGGTCGCCAAACAACCCGGTCCAGGAACCGTCCGCGTCGCGCGCCTCGGTCACGGGATCAACACCCGCCTCCAGCTGCCGCCAGAAGGCGAGCGGGTCGTCCGCGCCGGGGAAGCGGCATCCCATGCCGACGATGGCGATGCCGTCGTCCTCTTGCCGCGACTGGGGAATGAGCGCCGGGGCCTCCGGCTCCGGCGACGGCGCGGCGCCGCCGACCTGGCCGAGCTCACCGACCAGATGACGCGCGAGGCTGGCGACGTCCGGATAGTCGAACACCAGCGTATTCGACGCCACATATTCGTCCGCGAACGCCCGGTTCAACCGGTTTCGCAGCTCCACGGCCATCAGCGAGTCCATGCCCAGGTCGAAGAACCCAACCGTCGGCGACGGCGTGCTGGTCAACCGCAGCACCGCCTGCAACTCCTGCTGCAGGAAGGAGACCAGCACTTGCTCGGGATCGGCCGCCGGCGCGCTTCGCAGTTGGGTCAGCAGGTCGTCCGACGAGGCCGCGGCGTCGGCTTCGTCGTCGGCAGTCGAGGTGAGCATGTCTTCCAGTAGCGGCGGGCGGTCCTGGACGGCCTCTTCGAAGACCGACCAGTCCATCGACATCACCACGGAGGTCGTGGTGTCCTGCCGCACCAGCCGATCCAGGGCCTGGATGCCTTGCTGCGGGGTAAACCAGCGCCCGCCCAGGGCGGCCCGCCGTTGCTCGATCCGTTCGCGTTGCTCGGCGGCTTCGCCAATCTCCGACCACGCGCCCCAGGCAATGGACTGTCCCGCGAGACCGAGCGCGCGACGGTGTCCCGCCAGCTGATCCAAGAAGGCGTTGGCCGCGGCATGGTTGGCCTGGCCCGGATTCCCCATCACGCCGACCCGGCTGGAGAAGAGGATGAAGAGGTCCAGATCGCGGTCCAAGGTCGCGCGATGCAGGTGCCAGGCGCCCACGATCTTCGGCCGCAGGACTCGCTCGAAGCTCGCCCAGGTCTGATTGGTCAGCGCGGCGTCCGACAGCACGCCCACGCTGTGGATGACGCCTCCGAGCGGAGGTAAGTCCGCATCGATGCGCGCCAGCATGGCGTCGATGGCCGCGGTGTCGGTCACGTCCGCGAGCTCGACCTCGACCCTGATCCCACGCCGGCGCAGGGCGTCAATGGCCGCCTGCGCCTCGGGGTCGGGGTTTCTCCGGCCGTTCAGCACGATGGCGCCGGCGCCGTGCCCCGCCAGCCACTCGGCCACGGCGCAGCCGATGCCGCCCAGGCCGCCGGTCACCAGGTAGGAGCGGTCCTGCCGCAGTTGGCCCCGCATCAGCGGCGGCGGCGTGAGGACGATCTTGCCGATGTGCCGGGCCGATCGCATGAAGCTCAAGGCGGCGCCCGCCTCGGCGAGCGGCCACCGGCTGTGGATGATCGGCGTCAGCTCTCCCGCCGACAGCCGCGCCATCACCTCGCGGAGCACCTCGCCAACCCACGCGGGGTCGGTTTTCTTCAGTACGTCCAGCTCCAGGATGTCGTAGGAAACGTCCGGGCGAAGCGCCGCCATCTCCTCATGGCTCAGGATTTCCCGCCGGGCCAGCTCGACGAACCGTCCGCCCTGCGCGAGGCAGGACAGGCTGGCGTCGATAAACCCCTCGCTGGTGAGGCTGTTGAGCACCACGTCGACGCCCTCGCCGCCGGTGGCTTCGAGGATTTCTTTGCCAAACGCCGTCTGCCGGCTGTCGAACAAGTGCTTGACACCGACTGACCGGAGGTGGGCCTGCTTGGGAGCGCTGGCGGTGGCGAAGACCTCCGCGCCGGCAGCCTGGGCCAGCTGGATTGCTGCCAGCCCCACGCCGCCCGCGCCGGCGTGAATCAGCACGCGGTCGCCGGCTTCCAGGCCCGAGTAGTGGTAGGACAGCGCGGCCGAAACGTAGGCGCTCGGGATGGTCGCCAGGGCCGACGCGGACATTCCCGCCGGGGCCGGCGCCACCAATTCCTCGCGCGTGATCATCTCCGCCGCGAACGCGCCGAACCCCAATCCAACCACGCGGTCGCCGACGGAGACGGTCGACACCTCGGAACCTACGTCGAGGATGTGCCCGCACATCTCCCGGCCCAGATCGCCCTCTTCGATGAACCCGAGCGAACGGAACACGTCCCAGAAGTTGAGCCCGGTGGCTTCGACCGACACCCGAACTTCGCGTGGCTCGAGGGAACGCGGGGGAAGCGGCTTGATCTCGGGACTGTCGAAAATGCCGCTCCGGTCCGGGGCCAGCACCCAATCCGGGTCCTCCGGCAACTCCAGCCGCTCGCCGGCGGCACCGGGCCGTACCAGCCGCGCCACACGGCGACTCCCCGAGCGGTAGGCGATGTGGTTCTCCGGGTCGGGATACAGCAGCTCATTGACGAGATCGGCCAGCGGCACGGCGGCGCCGGGGTCCAGATCGAGCATTCGCGGCTGCATCTGGGCCGCTTCCAGCGTCACGACCTTGCCGAGGCCCCAAAGGACCGCGCCGGCAAGCTGTCCACGCTGCTCACGCTCGAGCACCTGCGCCCCGCGCGTGATGAACCACACGCCGCGATCGGGCACGACGTCGGAGTCGCCCAGGCCTTGCACCATCGCCAGCGCGCTCGCCCCCGCGTGGGTCACATCCTCGGCAATCTCCGCAGTCGTTGCCTGCCGGCCGTGGCCGTCGAGTCCCGCGAGATGCACGACGCCGTTGAACGGCACGTCTCCAGGAAGACCTTCGAGCAGGGATTGCCACGACTCGCGACTGGCGGGGTCCACGTCGGTCTTGACGATCATGGAGCCGCCGGCTGCCGAGGCGCCGTTCTCCGCCGCATCTCGGCCCGCAAGAACGACCGTCTGGTTCCGCGCCGCCAGCGACGCGGCGAGCTCCTCCGCGACTCCGCCGCCGTCCGACGTCAGGACCCACAGACCCGGGGACTCCGCCACCTGCGCGGGGCCCTGGGCCACGATCACACCCTTGTCCAGCATCTCGAACGTGAATGAGTCGTCGACGCCCAAGACCTCGACTCCCGCGAAGCCCACGTCACCGAGAGCGCGCCGCCAGACCGACGGTTCCGCCAGGGCGTGGTGGGGACGGTACGCGTCGGCGAAGCGCCACCAGCCGTCCAGCTGCCCGAATGTGAGGTCCATCCATCCCAGGCCGCGAAGGTTTTCGAGCGCCACCAGGTGACCCGACGGCGCGAGCAGGTCGGCGCAGTGCGCCAGCGTCTCTTCCAGGAAGCGCGTGGCGTGCAGCACGTTGGAGGCGATGAGCACGTCGTAGCCGTGCGCGTCGAATCCCTGGGCAATCGGGTCCCGCTCGATGTCGAGCGGGCGGTAGTCGATGCCGTCGCTGCCGAACCGCGACTCGGCCTCGGCGAAGAAGCCCGCCGAGATGTCGGTGTAGATGTAGTCGAATCGCCCTTCCGGAAGCTCCGGCAGCACGGACGCCGTGGCCGATCCCGTTCCCGCTCCGACCTCGATCACCCGGAGGCGCCGGTCTTGGGGCAGTGTGGCGACCAACGCTTGGACGGCCTCGGACAGCATCTGGTTCGCGGCGCGCGCCACGGGCGCCTTGAGGTACAGGTCCGCCGCCGTCGGTTCGCCGCTGCTGAACAGCAGCGTCAGCGGGTCCTCGTTGCCGCGCAGCACGTCGGCCAGGGCAAGGCCCGACCGCCGGAAGAGCCCGATCTCGATCTGACCGTCGGGATACATCCCCGCCATCCGGTCGGCGAACTCGTCGACGTCGCGCGGCATGTGGTCCGGCAAGGGGTCGTCCGGCCCCACGACCACCTCGAAGCCGGCCTCGGTCTCCTCCACCACGCCGGAGTTGGCGAGCATTTCGAACATGCGGCGGAAGACGCGCTGGTGCTCCGGCAGGACGTCGAGCCGCTGCCGCAGATCCTCGGGGTCGACGACCTCGCCCTTGGCTCGCTCCCACCCCAGCTCTTCCAGGGTCGCGAGCGCGCGGGACCGCGACCACCGCTCCAGGTCGGCAAGCAGGGCGTTCCGGCCGTCGGGATCGACGCCGGCGTCCGTCAGATAGCCGGGGAACACCTGTGAATCCGCCGCAACTTCCGCCGGGCTGGGGAAGAAGTCGGCGGCCTCGATTCCGGGTGGAAGCACGCGCTCTCGCCACGCGATCTCGTACAGCAGGTCGTCGACCCCTTCGACCGCCGCGAGCAGCGCCGCCCGCGTGGCTCGCTTGATCGTGTACCCACTCAATTCGCCGATGAGAACGCCGCTGGGGTCGTAGAGGCGCAGCTCGCCGCTCAGGACCTCCGGAGGCTCTCCCGATTCCGCTTCCGCCTCCTGCGCGGTCTCGCTCATGCGGACGTGGCAATGCACGCGATCCGGCAGCCGTCCTCTGAGCCAGAATCGCTCCCAGCCGAACGGCAGATAGGTTGCTTCGTCCGGCGCGCCGGTCACGTTCCGCGCGACGCCCACGACCTGGAAGCAGCCATCCAGCACAAGCGGATGCACGTCGAGCTGGTTCCGGCCCGCAGCCTCCGGCAAGCGCACCTCGGCCAAGGCCTCACCCGGTCCGGACCACGCCGTTCCCAGCGTGCGGAACAACGGACCGAGGTCGACCCCGGTCGCGCTCCTGGCGCTGTAGTACGCCGGCACATCGGCCGGCGAAAGGCGGGACTTGAGCGCCTCCAGATCGATCCGCTCACCCGCTTCCGGCAACGGAGCGTCCGGCGCCGCGCGGCATTCGACGTGGGTGGTCCACTCCTGCTCGGACCCCTTGCTGAAGATCTGTACGGGGCGCGGCGACGCCGGCTCGGCGGCGTCGAGCACGACCTGGACCATTCGGCCCGCGGCATCCGAGTCGTCGGCGGACTCCTTTTCCGAGAAGACCAAGGGGCTGTGC
This sequence comes from Chloroflexota bacterium, assembly GCA_965243625.1. Classification (GTDB taxonomy): domain Bacteria; phylum Chloroflexota; class UBA11872; order UBA11872; family UBA11872; genus JAJECS01. The sequence goes on along the minus strand of CBDEVI010000002.1, from coordinate 2,943,140 downwards.
AGCTGCATGTCGTCGACGACGATCGAGCCGCCGCCCTCGGCCACACACGCCGCGGCCGCCATGGCGCCATAGAGCGCGCCCGGCGCCACCAGGCGGTCGAAGACCTTGTGGTCCTGCAGCCAGGCCGGGTCGGACGGGAAGACTTCCGTCTCAAAGGTGATCTCGCCGCGAGCGGATTCGTGGCGGACGCCGAGCAATGGGTGACCGGCGCCGGTTCGCCGTTGTTTGGATGCTTCGAGCCAGTAGCGCTCGCGCTGGAACGGATAGCTCGGCAGCGAGACCCGGCAGCGGGACTCGCCGGCGAAGAGCCCCTCGAAGGAGAGATCCAGTCCGGCTTCGTAGGCTTCCGCGACGGCGTCGACGAAGCTGGTCTCGGGCTCCGCGGAGGCGCCGTTCCGGGGTGGCCGCCTGAGGCTGGCAAGCGCGACCGGCGCGTCGGCGGCGTCTTCCGGCCAGGCCAGCGTGGTCATGGGTCCCAACACGGCGTGCGGGCCGATCTCGAGCACCAGGTCAACCCCGAGATCCGCCATGGCCCGCACACCGCCGGCGAATGCCACCGGCTGTCGGGCGTGACGCCGCCAGTAGGCGGCGTCCAGCGCCATGCCGGGCTCCACCGCGCGGCCGGTGAGGTTGCTGATGACCGCGAGCGTGGGAGTCCCAATCGCCACACCGTCCAGGGACGCTTCCAGGCCATCCAGCGCAGGCTCGACCAGGGCGCTGTGGAAAGCGCGGGTCGTATTCAGCCGTCGTGCCCGGATGCCCTCGGACTCCGCGCGCTCCAGGACGGACTCAATGCCCGCGGCCGGACCGCTGACCACCATGTGGGCGCCGTTGTCCGCCGCGATGCTCAGCTCGACGCCGTTGGACGCCGCGTTCAGCGCCTCGACTTCCGCCGCCACCCGCGCCGCCGGGGCGAAGATCGCGGCCATGGCGCCGGGCTTGACATCGGACAAGAGGGCGCCCCGCGCCGCGGCAAAGCGCATGCCGTCCTCGAGGCTGAAGATGCCGGCCGCCTGCGCCGCCGCGATCTCCCCGACGCTGTGCCCCAGCACCACGCTGGGCCGCACACCCACGCTTGCCCACAGCGCAGTCAGGGCGCACTCCAGCGCGTAGAGGGCCGGCTGCTCCCACGCCGTGTCGCCGAGATCTCCGCCGGCTCCGTTTCGACCGAACATCACATCCAGCAGCGAGGCGCCCCGCGCCTCGCGGAACACGGCTTCGCAGCGGTCGAGCACGGCGCGCGCCACCGGCTCGGACTCGTAGAGCGCCCGTCCCATGCCGACCCACTGGCTGCCCTGTCCGGTGTAGACAAACGCCACGGTGGACGGCGAATTCGGCTCCGCCGGCGTGTCCGAACCGGACAACGCGGCGAGCCGGTCTCGCAACGATTTGGCGTCGTGGAACACGGCGACTGCCCGGTAGTCAAAGTGGCTCCGTCCGACGCCCGCCGTCCATGCCGCATCCGCCAAGGCCGCGTCGTCGGCGCTTTCGTCAATCCACGACAGATATCGCTTGGCGACATCCCTGAGCGCGTCCTCCGACTTGCCCGACAGGGGCAACAATCGGGTTCGGCGCGGAACGAGATCTTCGTTCGGAAGCGGCAGCGTCGCCAGTGAGTCCGGCAACGAAGCCCCGACATCCCGCGCGGAGCCCGTCGGCGAGTCTGTCTCGCCGGGCGCGCCGTTCGAGCCGGCGTATTCGCCAACGACCAGGTGGGCGTTGGTGCCGGATATCCCGAAGGAGTTCACCCCGGCCAGCCGCGGCCGCCGTCGGTCACGCGGCCACTCCGCCATTGTCGCCGTCACCTGCAGCGGCTGGCGATCCCAATCGAAACTCGGGTGTGGATTCTCGAAATGCAAGTGCTTCGGGATCACGCCTCGCTTCACGACCAGGGCGGCCTTGATCAGCCCGGCGACTCCGGCAGCGGACTCCAGGTGCCCCAGGTTGGTCTTCACCGAACCCATCAGCAGCGGTCGGTCGGCGTTTCGTCCTTGGCCGTAGACGGCGGCCACCGCATCGAGCTCGATCGGATCGCCCACGGCGGTGCCGGTGCCGTGCGCCTCCACGTAGTCGACATCCGACGGCTGGACGCCCGCTTCGGCCAGCGCCGTTGCCATCACCTGTTCCAGCGCGGGCGTGTGCGGGACGGTTAGCCCGACGCTGGCGCCGCCGTGATTGACCGCCGAACCTCTGATCACCGCCCAGATGCGATCCCCGTCGGCCTCGGCGTCGCTCAGGCGCTTGAGCACGACGACGCCGCAGCCTTCGCCTCGCACATAGCCGTTGGCCGAGGCGTCGAAGGTCTTGCACTGGCCGTCGGGGGACAACATCATCGCGTCGGCGCGCAGCTCGTAGATGCGACCGTTCAGGATCGCCTGCACGCCACCGGCGATGGCCAGGTCCGCCTTGCCGAACTGCAGGTCCTGCACGGCGTCGTGCACCGCCACCATGGCGGATGCGCAGGCGGCGTCCACCGCCTTGGCCGGCCCCATCAGACCCAGGAAAAAGGAGACCCGCCCGCTGGTGCCGTTGAGGTTGGTGCCGCTGAGGGCGTAGAGGCTTCCGGCAGCCTCGGTGGGCCGGCTGGAGTCCACGACCAGCATGCGGTACTCGTCGTTGCTGATGCCGGTGTAGACGCCGGAGCGACTGCCGATCAGCCGCGCCGGGTCGATGGCCGCGTCCTCGAGGGCCTGCCACGTCGTCTCGAGCATCATGCGCTGCTGCGGGTCCAGCAGCTCCGCCTCGACCGGCGAAATGCGGAAGAACGAGGCGTCGAACTGATCGATATCGTCGACAAAGGCGCCGAAGCGGCAGGCCGGGTTATCGAATTCGGGATCGCGAATGATCTCGCCCACGCGTCCGACGCCCGAACCGGGCACCCCCTCGGTTACCGCGTTTCCGCCATCGACGAGTAGCTGCCAGAAGGCATCCAGATCAGTCGCGCCCGGAAACCGGCACGCCATGCCCACGATGGCGATGGGTTCCGCAAGAGAATCGGGAGGCGTGTCTGCTCGCGTCATTCTCGTCCCTCAGGCGCCGCTACCGCCGCGATGCCGGTTCATGGCTTCCTCGCACGTCGGCTCCCCGACGCCGTCGTCGAGGCATTCAGGGCTGGGAAAACCCCATCGGAGATGGCCGACCTCGACCAACGATAACCGAAGATCGAAGGCCATCAGACCAGCGGGGGCGCACACTAGCCTTCGTGACGGCGTCGGCCCCAAGCGGCGCCGAGGGCTACGCCCAGGGCAACTCCGATCGCCACGCCGACGCCGACGTTGCCCAGTGCCGCGCCGATGCCTACACCCGCACCGACTCCGAGTGCGATGCCTAAGCCGACGTGCCTACCTGCGCGCATGCCGCGTTGCCTCCCTCGCCGATTGGGACATCATGCCCGCTTTCGGCTAAACGCCCTGGGCGCCGCCCGCCGGATACGTCGCGATGGCGCCGGGATTTAGGACCGGGCGAAAGCGCTCATCCCGCCTTCAAGCAAAGCCGAGAATGCGCTTCGGATTCTCGATCAGGATGGTGTCGATCTGCTCTTGGTCGAAGCCTCGTTGCCGCATCATCGGCACCACATAATTCAAGATGTGGGGAAAGCCCCAGCCGCCGTAGCGAACCCGCGTCGACTTGCGGCAAATGTCCTGTGAGACCAGGATCTGCTCGAGGTGGCCCGCCTCAATCAGCGCCAGAATCTCGTAGATGCGCTGGGTGTCGTTGGGGATGTCCATGTAATCGTCGGCGGTCCAGTAGGAGGGGAAGTGGCCCTCCCACCCGAAGACGTCGTATTCGAGATAGCACCCGGTCCGCGCCAGTCGCAGGCGCTCCTCGGGAGTGCGCAGGCGGACGTCGATGTGGCACATGATGACGCGGCTCAGATCGGCGCCGGCGGCGGAGATGATTTCCACGATTTCGAAGGGTGCGGCGCGGTTGCGGCCCGGATGAATGCTGAGGCATGCGCCGGTGTGCTGCTGCGCCCGGGCGGCGGCGCGCAGCACCTTGCGCTCGTTGTCCTCCAGCGGCCAGGAGCAGCCGATCTCGCCGACGATGCCGGCCTTGACGCCGCTGTCGCCGACGCCGATTTCGATGTCCCGGACGATCTCCGCGAAGACCTCATCCTCGCTCTTCGCGGCAAGCTCGGGGGGATGACTCGGGGCGGTGTAATAGCCGGATCCCATGATGATGTTGAGCCCCGTGGTGCGGGCGATCCGCGCCAGGCCTTCCGGGTCACGGCCGACGCCGTTGATGGTGCATTCGACGATGCTTTTGCCGCCCGCCACTTTGAAGAGCAGGGCTTCGTCTATCGCTTCGCGCTCGTCCAGCAGGCGCAGGTTGTCCAGATTCTCGAAGGAGTGATAGCGCAACCAGCCCAGATTCTCGATGCCGACCAGCTCGTAGGCCCGCCCCCGCTGGCTCGCCGCGGCGGGCAGCGCAAAGGCGCAGGACAGATCGACGAGCAGGTGTTCGTGCGGCAAGGTAATGCCCAGCTCGTCGCCGCATATCAAGCCGAGGACCGTCTGGACTTTTCCAACTCGTGAGGCATTGGCCATATCTGCACGCCTCCGCTATGTGCCCGCGAACTTCGCGAGGCCGGCGCGAAATAGTGCCTTCATAGCCGACATTTTCGGGCTCTTGGATCTGTCAAAGGTGGTGGGCGCGAGGGGACTCGAACCTCTGACCTCCACGATGTCAACGTGGCGCTCTAACCAGCTGAGCTACGCGCCCGCGGCGCAACCCGCCCGGCGGGTGCGCGTAGCATACTGCATCGCTTCAGGCGCCCGGGATGCATGCCGCGCATACTTGGGGCGTCCGTGAACACGGGACTCCACGCATGACCACGCGCGACCCGGTGCCGGTGTCGGTGGCCGATCTGCGACGGCGGATTGCGGCCCTGCCGCGCTTTCACCTCACCGATTTGCCGACGCCATTCGAAGAACTGACGAATCTCCGCAGGGCCATTGGCGGGCCGCGCGTCTTCATCAAGCGCGACGACCTGACGCACAGCGCCCTGGGCGGCAACAAGAACCGCAAGTTCGAGTTCGAGGTGGCCGACGCCCTGCAGCAGGGGTGCGACCTGATCATGTGGGGCGGCGGCGTGCGCCAGTCCAATCATGCGCGCCAGTGCGCGGCGGCGGCGCGCAAGGCCGGGCTGGACGTGGTGCTGGTGCTGAACCGCGGCATCCACGGCGACGACCGACAGGGCAACCGCCTGCTCACCGAGCTCCTGGGCGCCGACGTGCGGCAGGTGGACAGCGACGAGATGTTCGGCGTCGAGGACGAGATGGACCGGGTCGAGCGGGAGCTTCGCGCTCAAGGCCGCCGTCCCTACATCGTCGGCTACGGTCCGCTCACCGCTGTTGGTTATGTCGAGTGTCTGATCGAAACCGTGGAGCAGGCGACCGAGCGCGGCGTCTCCCTCAGCCACGTCTACGTCGCGTCCGGCGGGGGCACGCAGGCGGGACTGGAGCTTGGCGTGCGCGCGCTGGGACTGGACCTGCAGATCCGGGGATTCACCCCGCTGCGCGTGCCCGGCGGCCGCGCGCCCGAGCAGGCCCGGATGGCGAACATGACGGCGGAGTTTCTGGGACTGGACTTGACGCTCAATCCCGCCGAAATCTCGAACACCGACGCGTACATGGGGCCGAGATATGCGGGGGCCACGCCCGACGGCATCGAGGCCATCAAGCTGCTCGCGCGCACCGAGGGCGTGTTCCTGGAGCCGGTCTACACGGCGAAGGCCTTCGCCGCGCTGCTGGACGACGTGCGCAGCGGCGCGCTAAGCGAGCAGGACGCCGTGGCCTTCATGCACACCGGCGGAACGCCGCTGATCTTTGCCTACGCGGAGGAATTGACCGCCGAATAGCGCGCTCGGGACAGGGCCGGTGCGGCCCTGCTCGCCGCGGAGACCTGTGAACAGACCGTAGGGGCGACGCATGCGTCGCCCCTACCTCTCTATGCAACGGTCTCCTACGGAAGCGGGGCTCAGCCCTACAGCCGCTCGGTGAACTCGATGACGTTGCCCTCGGGGTCCTTGGCGTAGACCACGCGCTTCCACGTGTCCGGCCAGTCCTGCGGCGATCCCCAGTAGTCCAGGCCCAGGCCCTCGAGCGCGGCGAGGATCGGGTCCAGGTCGTCGACGATGAAGTGGATGTGATTCATGCCGTGGCCGTTGGGTCCCTTGGGCACGATGGCCGAGGGGTGATTCGGATACTTGATCAGCTCGACGCCGTTGGGATGCTCCGGCGTCCCCAGGATCACGGCCTGCAGGACAACGCCGGTCAATCCCGTGATGCCGTCGATGAACGGTCCCTCGCGGAGGACGCGGCGCGTCTCCTGGAGTCCCAAGATCTCGCCGTAGAACCGCTCCATGAGCGGCAGATCGCGCACGACGACTCCGGTATGCCCTATCGTGATTGCCACAGCGTTCCTCCTGCACCCGTCTGTCGCCATTGTGGCGCACGCGGGTGGGATTGGCTTGCCTGATGGCCCTGTCGCGCGCGCACTTGCAGCTTGCCGTCGAGGCGGCGGACCGCGCGAGCGGACCTCTGCGGCGAGTGATCGACGCGCACTTCAGCCACTTCTGCGTCGGGGCGGTGGCGCCCGACGCGCGCGAGCGCTCCGCGACGGGCCGCGCGGCTACCCATTTCTTCGAGTTTCGCGAGCCGTCCACCTGGGGACGCGCGACGGCGGAGCTCTTCGCCGCCCGGCCCGCGCTGGCGCGACCTGATGCCGTATCCGACGCGCAAGCCGCCTACGTGGCGGGCTTTCTGGCGCATCTTGCGGTGGACGAGGTCTTCGTCCTTCTCTGCGGGGAGCATGCACGGCGCGCGGATCGGGCCGCTACGGTGGGACTCACCTACGCCCTGGAGCGCGGCTGGAGCGACCCGACAGGGGCGCTGGCGCGCGCGGCGGCCGCGGTGCGTCCGTTCGATCCGGGTGGGATCGACCTGATCGTCGCGACGGAGCCACTGTCGAGGTTGACGCGCTGGGCGCACTCGCTGGCGCTGGCCACGAGTTCGGCGGAAATCGTGCGCGTGTTCGATCGCGCCGACGGACGACCGGACGATCCGGCCGAGGCCGAGCGCATTGCCGCGGAGCGCGTGGCGACCGGACGGAGGCTGTTCGGCGACGACGTGGCGGAGCGGTTCGCGGCGCTGGCCGCGGAAGAGATCGACCGCCGCCTGACGGCTTACGAGCGCGGCGACGGGGCGCGCTACGATTCGCCATCCCTGCGGGCCGGTTTCGAGACCGCGCCGCCAGCCGCATCCGGAGATGCCCGTGCATGACCTGGTGATTCGTGACGCGAGCATCGTCGACGGCACGGGCGCTCCCGGCTACCGCGGAAGCGTGGCCATCGACGGGACGCGCATCACGGGCGTAGGGCTGGTCCCGGATCGAGGCGCGCGGGAGATCGACGCCGGCGGCCGCGTGGTCTGCCCGGGATTCATCGACGTGCACACGCACTCGGACCTGATGCTGCTGGCCGAGCCGGCGCACGAGCCCAAGGTGCGCCAGGGCGTGACGACCGACCTGCTGGGGCTCGACGGGATCGGATACGCGCCACTGGCCGATGAGTTGCAGCCGTCCTTCCGCGATTACTTCGCCGCCCTCAACGGCGATCCCCCGATCAGCCGCGACTGGTCCACCGTCGCCGGCTGGCTGGACACGTTCGAGGGCGCGGCGGCCTGCAACGCGGCGCATCACGTGCCGCATGGCTGCGTGCGGGCGGCCCTGGTCGGATGGGAAGACCGGCAAGCCACACCCGAAGAGCTGCGCGCGATGCAGCAGATCACCCACGAGGCGTTCCAGGACGGGGCCATCGCGCTCTCGACCGGCCTCGACTACAAACCGTGCGCCTTTGCCGACACCGATGAGCTCGTGGCCCTGAGCGCGGTGGCCGCCGAATTCGGCGCGCCCTACGTGCCCCACATGCGCTACATCCTCGGCATGCGCGACGCCATCCGGGAGACCATGGTCATCGGTCGGCGGGCCGGGTGCCCCGTCCACATTTCGCACTACATCAGCAGCGGTCAGCGCTGGTGGGAGAACCTGGACGAGGCGGACCGCGGCATCCGCGCCGGCGTGTCGCTGTCGTTCGACACCTATGCCTACCCCGCCGGCAGCTCGCTGCTGCACTTTTCGTTCCCCGATTGGGCGCTCGAGGGCGGGCCGCAGGAAATGCTGCGCCGCCTGGAGGACGCCGATACTCGGGCGCGGATCGCGACGGAGATGGCCAACCGCGCCGGCGACAACGCGCTCGAAGTCGACCGCGCGCTGCTGTCGAGCATGCCGGCCGGTCCTAACCGCCACCTGGAGGGCCGCATGCTCGGCGAGGTGGCCGACGAGCGGGACCGGGAGCCGCATGCGTTCCTCGTCGATCTCGTGCGGGAGGAGCGCGGGCGCGCCGCGTCGGTGTTCTTCAACGACCAGACGGACGACGACTTTGCGCAGATCATGCGCCATCCGAGCCACATGGTGGGCAGCGACGCCATCCTGCTGGGCGACGCCCCGCACCCACGCACCTACGGCACCTATCCGCGCTTCCTGGGCCGCTGGGTGCGTGAGCTGGGGGTCGTTCCGCTGGAGGCCATGGTGCGGCGCATGACGGGCATGCCGGCGGCGCGCTTTGGGCTGGTGGACCGCGGAATCCTCGCCCCCGGCATGGCGGCCGACGTGGTGGTGTTCGACGCGGACACCGTGATCGACAACGCCACCTTCGAACAGCCGCGGCGCCTGCCGACCGGCATCGACCACGTGATCGTGAACGGCACGTCCGTGATCGACGACGGCCGGCACACGGGCGCAACGCCGGGTCGGGGCTTGCGCCGGGGCCGTCCCGCCGAGTGAACGACTCCGCGCCGGGCTACAAGGGCGGCGGTTGGTTCATGCGCCTGTGGTGGGCCGCGTGGCGCCGCGTGCTCTCGCGGCGCTGCGCCGCTTGCGACGGAGGGGGTCTGGAGGCCGGGCATACCGGCCCGCTGCCCAGCGGGCGACCTCACCGCTGCCCGCGCTGCTACGGCACGGGCCGCGTCGCCTGGCCGTAGACCGCTCCGGTTGCCGACGACCGCCGGCGATGTGCGCGGGTTCGACGTGCGGGCCGGTTTGAAACCGGCCCCTACCGGCCACACAGCCATCCCGACCACGGTAGGGGCGGGTCTCCGACCCGCCCGTCCGGCGCCGGGTCCGTCGTAGGGGCGACGCATGCGTCGCCCGGCCAGAAGTCTCCGATCGCAGGATCGTCACGCCTTGCGTGTCCGCCAACGTTGTCCAAGTGACCCGTAGGGCGGTATAGTTGACATAACCGCGCCGCCAGGCGCGTCTTCCTTGGAGCAAGCGGATGTGCGGCATCGTCGGGTATCTCGGCCACGAGCCCGCCTCCGGCCACATCCTCACCGGCCTGCGCGCCCTCGAGTACCGCGGATACGACTCGGCCGGACTTGCCGTGCTGGGTCCGGACGGCGTCAGCGTGCGTCGGCGGGCGGGGCGCCTGCATGACCTCGAGGCCCTGGTCGAGGCCCAGCCCGTCGAGGGGACCATGGGCATCGGCCACACCCGCTGGGCCACCCACGGCGCGGCGACGGACGCGAACGCGCATCCGCACCGCGACGGATCGGGACGCGTGGTCATCGTCCACAATGGCATCACCGATAACTTTGCCGATCTCCGCGACGGGCTGCTGGCATCCGGCCACGCGTTCACCTCGGAAACCGACACCGAGGTCATCGCCCACCTGATCGGACTCGAGCTGGATGCGGGCGCCGACCTGGCCAGCGCCGTCGGCGCCGCCGTGCAGCAGCTCGAAGGAGCGCACGCCATCGTGGCGCTGTCGCCCGACGTGCCGGACGTGCTCGTCGCGGCGCGCCGGGGCGCGGCCGGAGGCCTCGTCGTGGGCCGCAACGGGGAAGCCTCGTGTATCGCCTCGGACCTGGTGGCGGTGATTCGCCACACGCACAGAGTCCAAGTTCTCGAGGCCGACGAGATGGCGGTGGTGCACGCCAACCGTGCGGCGCAGATCACCGACCTTCGGCTGCGGCCGCGCACGCGGTCCATGATCGACATCCCCTGGGACCCGCTCTCGATCGCCAAGGCCGGCCACAAGCACTTCCTCGCCAAGGAGATCCACGAGCAGCCGACCACCCTGGCGTCGGTGATTCGCCCACGCATCACGCTCGATCCGATCGAGTTGAGATTTCCGTCCTTCCGTCTGCCCATGCCCGCCGCCGAAATCGAGCGCGTGGTGCTGGTTGGCAGCGGCACGGCCTGGCACGCCGGTTTGATTGGGCGGGACTACATCGAGGACTTTGCCGGCCTGCCGGCCACCTGTGAGATCGCCTCGGAGTTTGCCTATCGCGCGAGCCCGCTGAGTCCGCGCACCCTGGTCGTCGCGATCACGCAGTCCGGGGAAACCGCAGACGTGCTGGCCGCCATTGGGCGCGCGAAGCGGGGCGGCGCCACGGTGGTGGGCATCGTCAACGTGGTGGGCAGCGAGGCGACGCGCCAGGCGGACGCAGTCATGTACATGCACGCGGGTCCTGAAGTCAGCGTGGCCGCGACCAAGACTTTCACCTCCCAATTGGCGTCGCTGCATTTGCTGGCGTGCCAGCTCGGCGTCGCCCGCGGTGTGCTCAGCCGGGAGGAACTGCGGCACCATCTCGCCGCGTTGGCGCACGTGCCGGAGCACGTCGAGCGCGCGCTGACCTGCGAGCCCCAAATCGAGGCCCTGGCCCGACGCTTCCACCGCTACCGCGACTTCCTCTACATCGGGCGCGGTCAGGCATTCCCGCTGGCGCTGGAAGGCGCGCTGAAGCTCAAGGAAATCTCATACATCCACGCCGAGGGCTACGCCGCCGGCGAGCTCAAGCACGGCCCCATCGCCCTTGCCGCCGCCGACGTGCCGGTCGTCGCCGTGGCCACTGCGGGCCCCCTGCGGGACAAGACGCTCAACGCCGTCGAGCAGGTGCGGGCGCGCGGCGCCCCGGTGATCCTGATTGCCACGGAGGGCGACGAGCAGGCGGGCGCGACGGCCGACGAGGTGGTGTACGTCCCCAGGACGGCGGAGGCGGTGGCGCCGATCGTCACCGCGATCCCGCTCCAGTTGCTGGCCTATCACGTGGCCGTATGGCTGGGGGCGGACATCGACCAGCCGCGCAATCTCGCCAAGTCCGTGACGGTCGAGTAGCCCGTGCGCAAGCGATGCACCTGGACGCGCGTCCGGCCCCCTCTCCCCTGGCGGGAGAGGGTTGGGGTGAGGGGGCGGTCCCCGTGCGTCCATGGCCGATCAACCCACGGACGAACGTCGCCGGCCGGGCCGTGCGCCGCGCTGGACCGGCGGCGCTAAGTGGCGTCGCGGACGCAATTCCTGCTCCGGTCGCTGGCGATGCTGGCGTTGATCGCCGTCCTGGTGGTGATCATCCAGGAGGCCAGCGGTTCATCCACCCAGCAGGTAGCGCAGCAGCGCGTCGACGAGTTGCACCAGCGGATCAGCGCCGCCGAGCTCGAGAATCAACGCCTCGACGAGCAGTTGCAATATGCCCGCTCGCTGCCGGCGTTGCGGGAGATGGCCAAGCGCGAGCTCGGGCTGGTGAACCCCGGGGACCAGGCCGTCGTGCTGCTGGGCCAGGTGGAAGACCGCCCCCGACCGGCGCCGCTGCCGATTCCGACGGTGCCGCCGCCGGAGCCCGAGCCCATAGAGTTCGGGTATCTCGGCGGTTGGATGGCGCTCCTGTTCGGCGGCGACTGAGCCGGGCAGCCCCGCTAGACTCACCGACTATGCGCGTGCCCATTGCGCGGGTCGATCCGACGCTTCCGCTGCCGCGCTACGCCACGGAAGGTTCCGTCGGCTTCGACCTGATCACGCGCGAGACCACGCGCATCGAGCCCGGCGCGATCGGCCTTGTGCCCGCGAACGTCATCATCGCCGCACCCCCGGGGTTCATGGTCCTGGTTGCCGCCCGCAGCAGCACCCCTCGGCGCACCGGCCTGGTCGCGGCTCACGGCGTCGGCATCATCGACCGCGACTATTGCGGGCCCGACGACGAGATTCACGTCCAATTCTGGAACCCCACCGACAAGCCGATCGAAGTGGAACGCGGGACGCGCATCGCGCAGGCCATACTGGTTCGGGTGGACACGGCGGAGTGGGTGGAAGGCGAACCGGAGGGTGCGGAGAGCCGTGGAGGATTCGGCAGCACCGGCGAATAGCGATTCCCAAGACACTGCGCCGTCAACTCGCCGTCAGGTTCGGCAGGTGCAGGATCGGGTCTTCGCGGCCTTGGCAAACGCCGGCTTGGGTCCCGACGACCTGATCGTCGCCGCCGTCTCGGGCGGACCGGATTCCATGACTCTGCTCGACTGCTTGGTCGCCGCCCGGCGCCGGGGCGGTCCGGCCGTGCACGTGGCGCACCTGAACCACGGACTGCGCACCGAAGCCGCGCGGGTGGCGGAAGGCGTCGTCCGCCACGCGCGCGACGCGGGACTGGCGGTGACCGCCGGCACGCCCCGCGACTATCCGGTTGGCGAGACGGGGAGCGTGCCGTCCGAAGACGCCGCCCGCCGCGCCCGGTGGACGTTCCTCCGGGACGTTGCGCGGCGCGTGGGGGCCGCGCGCATCGCCACCGGCCACACCCGCAACGACCAGGCCGAGACCGTGATCATGAACCTGGCTCGCGGATCCGGGCTGCGCGGGCTTGCGGGAATGCGGGCGGACGATGGCGAGATTCTGCGGCCGCTGCTCACGGTTTCGCGCGACGACATCGGCGCTTACGTGAAGACCCGGCAACTCGTCGTCGACCGCGACCCGCTGAACGAGACGCCGCGGTTCCGGCGCAATCGCATCCGGCATGAAGTCCTGCCGCTGCTGGACGACATCTATCCCGGGGCGGTGAACGCCATCGCCCGCAGCGCCGAGGTTCTCGCGGGCGAGATCGACGGGCTTCCGCTCTACGTGCAGTCCGCCGACGGCCGGCGCATGCCGCTGCATCCGGAGCGCGCGGCGGTGCCGGAGGGTTTGTTTCCCGCGACGTTGGTCGCCGCCGTCCGCGCCTTGGGCGGCCGCCGACAGCTTGGAGCGGCGCCGCTCGGCGCCGTGGCCCGTGCGCTGCGCGAGGACACCCATGGGCGTTGGGTCGATCTGACGGCCGACACGCACGCCTTTGTCCGCGACGGGGCGGTGGTGCTGTACCCGGAGCGGGTGCGCGACGCGACCTGGCGACCGCCGGTGTCGCTGAACGTGCCGGGCGAGGCGCGAGTGCCCGGCGGGTCGGTCATCGCCGAGTTGATCGAGGGCGGCCCGCCTCGGGGTCGCGGCGCGGCGGTGGACGGATGCGCGCTCGACCACGAGCGTTTGCAGGGCCGCACGCTGACGCTACGCGCCCCGGCGCCGCATGAGCGCGTGCGCCCGGCTCGCGGCGAGGACACGCGCGACCTCGCACGGCTACTCCGCAGCCGCGGGGTGGCCGCCGACATCGCACCGGGCTTTCCGGTGCTCGACGTCGACGGCTCGGCCGTCTGTGTGCCAGGCGTATGGCGGGACCACGGCTTTGCGCCGCCTCCGGACGCACGCATGGTCGTGGCGCTGCACGCGCGCTGGGATGCGATCCGCCCGCCGGAAGCACGGGCGTGAATCCTACGGATGGCAGCCCTGGACTGCGCGAGACTCGAACGTGGTCACCGCGCCGGGCCCAGTGCCGTGAGGCCCTCCCTTGATATACTGGCCGTTCCGCCGACAACTCGCGACTTCATCGCGGCCCGTCGCATTTCCGCACGAAAGATTCTCGATTCATGAATAACCGACTCGTGCGCAACGGGTTCATGTATCTCGTGCTGGCCGTGGCGATTCTGGTTGTGCTGTTCGTCATGTTCAATCCCGGGCAGCCGAATCAGCAGGTCGTGCCGATCAGCGAGCTGCTGAGCCGGGTCGAAGCCGCCTCCGACAGCGGCTCGCTGCCCCGGGTCATGGTGAGCGACACGCGCGTCGTGGCCGCATTCGACGGCAACGTCACCATCAGCGCCGTGGTGAACGAACGCTTTGACATCGACCAGGCGCTCGCCAACCGGGGGCTCAACGTCAACGGCCAGCAGGTCGCCGTCCAATACGAGACGCCCAGTCCCGCCCCAACCATCATCAGCATCCTGACCTCGATCTTGCCGCTGCTGATTTTCGTCGGGTTGCTGGTGTTCATGATGCGGCAAGCCCAGGGCTCGAATTCGCAGGCGCTGAGCTTCGGCAAGAGCCGCCCCCGCATGGTGACGGGCAACCGACCGCGCGTGACCTTCAAGGACGTGCAGGGCGTGGACGAGGCGAAGCAGGAGCTGGCCGAGGTGGTCGAGTTCCTCAAGTACCCCGAGAAATTCACCAAGATCGGCGCGGAGATCCCGCGCGGGGTGCTGCTGGTAGGCCCGCCGGGCACCGGCAAGACGCACTTGTCGAAAGCCGTCGCCGGGGAGGCCGGGGTGCCGTTCTTCAACATCAGCGGCTCCGAGTTCGTGGAGATGTTCGTGGGCGTGGGCGCCTCGCGCGTGCGCGACCTGTTCGAGAAGGCCAAGCAGAACTCACCGAGCCTGGTGTTCGTGGACGAGATCGACGCCGTGGGCCGGCAGCGCGGCGCCGGCTTGGGCGGGAGCCACGACGAGCGCGAGCAGACGCTGAACCAGATTCTCGTCGAGATGGACGGCTTTGACACAGATCAGACCGTGATCGTGCTGGCCGCGACGAACCGCCCGGACGTGCTGGACCCGGCCCTTCTGCGGCCCGGACGATTCGATCGCCGCGTGGTGCTGGATCTGCCGGACATTCGCGGGCGCGAGGCGATCTTGCGCGTGCATGCGCGCGAGAAGCCTATCGAGGAGGACGTGGACCTGGGCACTATCGCCCGGCAGACGCCCGGCTTTTCGGGCGCCGACCTGAAGAATCTGCTCAACGAGGCGGCCATTCTGGCCGCGCGCCGCAACCGCACGACGGTCGGCATGTTCGAGCTCGAGGAGGCCATCGACCGAGTGATCGCCGGTCCCCAGCGCAAGAGCCGGGTGATGAGCGACCACGAGAAGCGCGTCACGGCCTTCCATGAGATCGGTCACGCGCTGGTGGCCCACCTATTGCGGCGCGCCGACCCCGTCTACAAGGTCACGATCCTGCCCCGCGGCCAGATGGGGGGCTATACCCGGTTCCTGCCCTCGCAGGATCGCCACCTGTTGACCAAGTCGGAGTTCGAGGACCAGCTGGCGGTGGCCATGGGCGGCCACGCCGCCGAAGTGCTGGTGTTCGGCGAGATGACCACCGGGCCCAGCAACGACATCCAAATGGCCACTGAGATCGCGCGCCGCATGGTCACGCAGTACGGCATGAGCACCAAGCTCGGTCCCCGGGCGTTTGGTCGCCGGGAGGAGTTGGTGTTCCTGGGCCGGGACATCGCGGAGCAGCGCAACTACAGCGAGGCGATTGCCGAAACCATCGACCGCGAGGTTTCCCAGTTGATCGACGACGCGCATCACCGGGCGCAGGACATGCTGGCGCGCAATCGAAACCTGCTTGAGAAGCTGTCGGAGACTCTGATCGAGGTCGAGACTCTCGATGCAGAGGCCTTCGAGCGCTACGTCGACGAATACCAGGGACGTACGCCGGCGACGCAGAGCGATCCGCAACCCGCGCCGCCAGGTCCGTCGCCGGCGCCGGCAGCGCCGGCATCTCCCCCGGACCCTCCGGCAGAGCCCACACCCGCGCCCAAGCAGCGGCCCGCGGAGGGAGCCGCCGGCTAGCCCGCCGGCATCGCGGCACGGGCCGGCGGCCCGCGCCGGACTACGTCGCGCCGGCTCGACGGCGCCAGAGCAGCCACATCAACCCGTTGGCCAGCGCGTAGCAGGCGGCGGTGACCATGACGGCAACCGCCAGCGCCCGCTGCTCGGCCAGCACGCCGCCGATGGCGGCCGCGCCGGCCCAGGCCAGGTTCCACGCCAGCAGCAGGCAAGCGTTGGTGGCGGGACGCGCGGCCTCGGTGACCCGCTCCATGTAGAGGGCGCCGCGCACCGGGGCCGTCATGTTCATGAGGGCGCCGCGGGCAAGAAACGCGAGGGAGCTTCCCAGGGGCCACGGCAGCAGGCCCATGGCCAGCAGCAGCGGAATCGAGGCCGACTGGGCAACCACAATGGCCGCGACCTTGCCCAGATGCCGCGCCGCGATGGGGCCGAATACCGACGCACCCAGCCGCGTCATGAGACCGGCCCCGGCAAGCAGGCCGAACTGCGCCTCCGTTAGACCCAGCTGTCGGGTGAAGTAGACGTTGAGGAACGGAATGGTGAGGCCGGCCCCAACGGCGATGACCACGTGCACGACGAGCAGGCGCGCGATGGTGGAGACCTGGCCGCGCAGGGCGCCGAACGCCGATCGATCGATCCGGGCCGCGGGCGCGCGCAGCGCCAACAGCGGAAAGAACCCCAGCCCGCCGTAGAGCGCCGCCGCGCTGAGCACGGCGAAGAACCCCAACCACACCGGCCATCCCGTCGCGTCCGCCAGGGCGCGCGGCGCCCACCCGCCGACGGCGTTTCCGGCAAAGCTCATGCCGAGGAACACGATCGCCGCCACGGTGAACAGGTAGCTCCGACCGTCGTCGTCGGCGCTGCCCGCGTACAGCGGGGCGATGACGACGTTCCAGAGCGCGCCGCCCAAGCCTCCGAGAGCCGCGCCGGCCACCAGGTAGCCATAGCCGAACGGCGTCACCTGCAGCACCGTCCCGACGCCAAGGAGCACCGCGCCGCCGAGGATCACCGGCTTCGCGCCCACGCGAAGCGCCAGCAGTCCGGCCGGAATCGCCGCCAGCCCGGCGGCCAGGCTGGCGCTGGTGACCAGACGTCCGGCATCCGCGGCGGTGAAGCCCAGCTCCAGCACATAGAGGTTGTAGGCCACGCGGAAGACGCCGGCGCTGAACGCCCCAAGCAGGGTGCTCAGCAGCAGCAGGCGCGCGTTGCGTGAGAAGCGGCGCATCTCGCGCGCATACACCGCGCCGTCCGCGGCCAAGGCGCGCCAGGTACGCCGGACGCGTGCCGCCAGCCGCCGGGGCGGCGGTGTGGCTAAGGTCCCGTTCCGCGGCGCTGGCGCCATAGCGTGCGGGCGCGCATGACCGGCAGTTTGACCAGACTTCGAAACTGGTTGCGCGCGTGGTCGACCAACGCCGGGCGCCGGTGCTCCAGGCCGCCGCGTGCGGGCACCGTGGCGCGCACGCCGATCGCGGCGCGAAGCTCGGCCGCCGTGTGGCCGGGAAACAAGGTCAGGGCGCGGCCGAGATCGCCAAAATGGGCGTCGGTGGCGCCAAGGGCCGCACCCACCCGCTCGGCGTGCATCTCCTGAAACCGGCGCGCTTCGGCGCGGGCGCCTTCCCGAAAGTACTGGTTCTCGGTCTCGATTCCGTCGAATCGGACGCCATCCAGCGCGCGCAGGAGCCGCTTGGCGGAAATGGACGTGGGCACGCCCAAGAACGGATGCGCCACGATGGCCAATCCGCCCTGCGCCTGGATGGCCTCCACCGTTTCGACCAGCGGGCGGAAGATCGGGACCGGGCGTTCCAGAAACAGCCCCACCACGTGATCCTGCCGCCGGGTGGTGACCTCCATCCCCACGATGATCTCGACCCGCGCGTCGGTGGCGGCCGCGATGTCGCGTGCTCGCAGCGCGCCGTCGATCGTGTCGTGGTCGGTGACCGCCAGCACGTCCAAGCCAAGCTCGTCGGCCCGCCGGACCAGGGCGCCCGGGGACGGCACACCGTCGCTCGCGGACGTGTGGGCGTGCAGCTCGGCCAGTCCCCAGCCTTGCGCCGGCGCCGGAGGCGCGTCACGCGGGAAGATGGGCCGCGGATCGGGAGGCCGTGATTCACCCGCCACTAACGTACGATCCGCATGTCGCGTGTCACCCAGGTCACCGCCCCCTCATGACCACCATGGAGCCCGGTCCCCCTTGGAACGTCGAGGATTGTCCCGCCGCATACAACGGCACGCCCATTGCGTGGGACCCGGAACGGTATGACACCGCGGCGATGCCCTTCATTGTGGCGATCAAGCAGCATTTCTGGTCGTGGCGCATCCGACAATTCGCGGTTCGCACCGGCGTGCTCGAAGTCGAGGTGGACGTGCCCAGCGTAGCGCCGGACGGGATGACGATGATTGCGTTCGAGGCGGGCGACGCCACGCCGGCGGATGTGAGTCGGGAGTTCGAGAAAGTCGTGGAAGCCATTGGCGGGGTGCTGCTCGACCACGTGTGGAGATTTCGACTCGTCTTTTCGGATGGGACCCGCACGGAGGAGTTCAACTGGCGCGTCGGTGGGTGAGCCGCCCATAGCCGCCACGTAGCCGCTCGGGATTCTCGCGAGCGAGTACGATGCCATCGCTCGCATCGTGCGGGCGATGCCTCGTGCGGGGCCGGGTGAAAGCACGTCGCGCGCCGTCGGCGCCCTTGGGTCGTGTTGCCGCCAGGGTTGGGCGCGCGCCGCTGCGCCTGCCGGGCATCGCCGAGTTGAACGCGGGGCTGGCCCCGGACGTGCGGCGCAACTTCCGCGCCACCCTCATTCACTGGCTCTTGGCGGGAGTCTTCGTCGGCAGCGTCGGGAGCTACATGGCGGTCGTCGTCCGGCGGATCGGCGGCGACGAAGTCACCGTGGCGCTGACCGTCGCGGTGCAATTCATCGGCGGGATCGTGGCCATCGCCGGTCCCTACCTCCTCCGAGCCGTCCAGCCGCAACGAGCCGTAGCCGCGCTCTGGACCGTCGGACGGCTGGTGCTGGTCGCCGCGCTCTTTATCGACGAGGCCGGGCCGTTTCTGGTCATGCTCCTGGTGTGGTCGATCATCGCCATGATGGGCGTCCCGATCTACGTGGGCGTGACGCAGTCGGCGTTTCCCCGGCGCGTGCGGGGCAGGCTCATCGGCGCGGCGCAGGCCGCCATGGCGGTGGTGGTGTTGCTGGTGTCGCCGCTCGCCGGGGGATTGATGGATGCCGTGGGCTACGGCCCCGTGTTCGCCGGCGGCGCCGTGGCGGGCGCCCTTGGGGCCCTGGCGCTGCTTCGAATCCGTGCCCGGCCCCGCGCCCCGACGGTTCGCCCACCCCCGTGGCGCATGTTTCGGCAGACCCTGGCAAACCGACGGTTTCGCAGCTACACCGCGTCCTCCAACGTGGCCTTGTTCGGCGACTTGCTCATCCAGCCAACCATCGCGGTGGTGCTGGTGGACACGTTTGACGCCTCCTTCACCATCGTCGGCGTGCTGGCGCTGATCCAGAGCGTCACCTGGGCGGCGGGGTATCTCCTCTGGGGCGCCGTGAGCGACCGGCGCTCCGGGCCCTTCGTGGTCTGGATGTCCAATCTGCTCAAGCTGGCGGTCGCGGCGCTCTTCATCCTGGCCATCCAGGCGGACAATCTGTGGCTGCTGGTGCCGGCATACGCGGCCATAGGGCTGAACTTCGCGGCCGGGGACGTGGGTTGGCAGACGTCCCTGGCATCGCTGGCGCGACCCGAGGACGTGGATGCGTTCGCGACCAGCTTCTGGGTCATTCTCGGCATCCTGGGGATTGTCGGTCCGCTCGTTGGCGCCGCCGTTCTGGTGGCCGGCGGACCGGTGGCGGCGTTCGCCGCGGCGCTGGGTCTGGCCGCGGTGGGCAGCGTGCTCATGGCTCGCGTGGCGCATGGCTTCGTGCCCGTCGACGATCCGCCGCGCACGGCCGCGGCCAGCGCGGAGGATTCTCGGCTGGCACACTGATTCGGCCCGCTGCTCAGCCCACCAGCCAGGCCCCGGAGGCGCCATGACCACCATCGCAGACCTGAAGCAACGCGTGGCGGACGCGATCGACGACCGACAGGACGAGATCATCGCGATCGGCGAAACCATCATGGGACGGCCCGAGTTGGGCTTCAAAGAGTTTGAGACCGCGGCGCTCGTGGCGCAGACATTCGCCGAACTGGAGCTGGAGCACCGCACGGGCCTGGCGATCACCGGCGTCTCCGCGCGGATCGAGACCGGGCGTCCGGGTCCCACGCTGGCGCTCATCGGCGAGCTGGACGCGCTGACCGTGCCGGGACACCCGCGAGAAGACCCGGCCACACACGCCGCCCATGCCTGCGGGCACAACGCGCAGATTGCGGGGCTCATGGGCGCCGCCGCGGCGTTGAGCGACCCGCGAGTTCAGCATGAGTTGAGCGGCACGATCGTGCTCATGGCCGTGCCGGCGGAGGAGTATGTCGAAGTCGAGTACCGGTATGGGCTCCAGCTCACGGGTGAGCTCGAGTTCCTGGGCGGCAAGCCCGAACTGATCGCCCGCGGCGAGTTCGACGACATCGATCTCGCCATGATGATTCACACCCACGCCCAGCCCGACCAAAACGGCATGGCCGCCGTGACGGCCTCGAACAACGGCTGCGTGGTCAAGCAGATTCGCTATGTCGGAGTGGCGTCGCACGCCGGCGCCGCGCCGGAACGGGGCGTGAACGCGCTCTACGCCGCCCAACTTGGCATGGCCGGCATCAACGCGTTGCGCGAGACGTTTCGCGACGAGCACGCGGTGCGCGTGCACCCGATCATCACGCACGGCGGCGACCTGGTGAACGTCATTCCCGCCGACGTTCGGCTGGAAACCTATGTTCGCGGCAAGACGACCGACGTCATCGACGCGGCCTCGGCCACGGTCGACCGCGCCCTCAGAGCGGGGGCGATGGCCCTAGGCGCCGAGGTCGAGATCCGCAGTTTGCCCGGCTATCTGCCGCTGGTGAACAACGGCGCCATGGCCGAGCTGTTTCTCGCCAACCAGCGAGACGTCCACGGCGATGACGGAATCAAACGGCTGGGCCACCGCACCGGATCGACGGACATGGGCGACGTGTCGCACATCATGCCGGCCTTGCATCCCAGCATGGCGGGCGCCACCGGCACCAACCACGCCACCGATTGGGACATTGTCGATTCGCAAATGGCCTACGTGGAGCCAGCCAAGGCGTTGGCCTGGATGGCCGTCGATCTGCTGGGCGACGGCGCGGGCGCCGCGCGGCGCATTGTGGACGACTTCGAGCCGCTCATGACGCGGGACGAGTACCTGGCGTACCAGCGCGGCGTGATGCGCGAGGAGCGCTGGTCCCTCGACGGATAGCCGCCCGCCCGGCCCCGCGCCCGTGGGCGCGGGGCCGGCGAGGGCTGATCCCCTCATTCGCCGGCCGTTACCGGCTCGCTAAGGCTTGTGGAAGGTGACGTCGTGCACCAGGTTCCCGTTCGTCCAGACCACCCAGAAGCCGCCGCCTCTGCCCAGGCCCGGATACTGCGCGCCGCGCAATATGAACGACGGACAGTCGAACGCCGCCCGGTAGACGCCTCCATCCAGCTTCCATTCGCTCCTCGTGCTGCAGTCGTCCACCGGAAGATCGACTTCCTTGAGCTCGCCGACGAGCGTCTGCACTTCGACGCCGACCCAGAGCCGCCAGGCGCCCTGGGCGTCGACGTGAACATTGTGAATCCCAGCCTGCGCAACGTTGAATTTCAGATTCGTCCGATATCCAACGCTTGCGCCATCGAGGAGGCGGGTTTGCCCGCCGCCGGGCGATTGAACGGTCAACGAGATCGGAGCCTGGGACCAGTTGCCGTACTCGATCGTGATGCCGACTTCGCCTGCAGGCAAGGTCAGATCGCCGGCGCCGCCGTTGTAACCGCTGACGACTTGATAAGGAACTGTCTCCCCCGCAGCCTCGTATCTGACTCCCGTCGTCGTTACGGCAAAGAACCTCCCGCTGCGGTACCAGACCGCCCAGAAATTCTCCTTGGTGTTGGTTTTGGCATATGACGTACCGTCCAACTTGGTACCGCTACAGTCGAAGCTGGCCCGGTGGACGCCCGGGGCGTCCTCGTGCCACTGGACCGTGGTCCGACATCCGTCGATCGGCAGCGGCACGGATGGGAGTCCGGGCTCGAGGCCAACCCAGACTCGCCAGTCACGGGGGGCGCTCACCTGGAAGGCGTAGGTTCCGGCCTGCGGCACGTTGAGGTCGATTTCGCTGTAGTAGGGCACTCGAACGTTATTGAGCAAGGAGGTCATAGCACCGCCCTGGATCCCCCAGCTCACCGTCGCCGGGCCGTCGCCCCAGCCGCCGAACTGAAGCCTGAGCGTGACCCTGCCCTGGGGCAGGATGAGGGTTCCAGCTCCGACGTCGAAGCCGCGGAAGTTCTGGTAGGGGATGGTGGACGTCCCCGGCGTCGAGGGCGTTCCGGGCGTTGAGGGCGCCGTGCCCACGGAAGGCACCGCCGCCGGCAATACGGCTCGCTGGAGGCTGGCCACGGAAATGCCGTACCGCGCCTCCCACGTGGCAACGTCGAGGACGAAGTTGCCGTAGTTGGTCTCATTGATGCCGAAAATTTCCACGTCGGCGATGGACTGGATGTGGAACAGGCGCGGCTGCGGCCATTCGGTCTCCCACTTGACCAGATAGATCGGATCGCCCTGTTTCAACAAACCGGCCGAAAGCCACGGATCGCCCTTGGGCAGTGCGCGCAGCCCCGCCAAGCTGACCTCGGTGCGGGCGTTCCAGTTGATATGCCTGCCGGACAAGGCGCGGGTGTCGCCGCCCCAGTGCAGGACGCCCTGGTCGTCGGCAATCCACAGATGCGGCGTGCCCTCGAGCGCCACCACGGTGCCAGGCACAAAGATTTGCTGCGCGTGCGCTACCGGCAGCGCCATGAAAGCGCCGACCGCGATTGCCAGAACAATAAGGCTCCTGCGCCACCACCTTGGCTTCCGCATGCCAATCTCCTTTGTGCGTGGGTTCGAAAGAGCCAAGCGGCGCGCTGGCCCACGATCAGACCGACGGTGGAAATGCATCAGGTCGTTTCTCACCCGTACGTCCGCACCCTCACCGTTTCAGTAAACGCGAGGACACCTTGGTAACGTTCTTGTGCAACAGTTTACACAGCCGCCAAGCTACCACATGGACATGGCGAGGCCGCGAGACCCGACACCTGGGAATCAACGGCACGCGAGGTCCGGGCAGCCCTCGCAAACGGCTAGAATCGCCGGAGTGAATTGGAACCAGCGGAGGGCCGGTGAGGAGCATCGTCCGCAGCCTGCTGGCGCTCGGGGTGCTCGTCGCCGTTGCCTGCGGCGAGGCCGAGGCGCCACCGGCGGGCGACCCTGAGCCGACGCCCGAAACCCAGGAGCGCGTTTTGACGTACGACGCCTATCCGGAGATGCAGATCGATTCCGAGGAGTCATACACGGCCGTGGTGACGACCAATCTCGGCCAGATGACCTTTGAATTGCTGCCGGCGGAAGCCCCGCTGGCCGTGAATAACTTCGTGGTCCTGGCGCGCAACCGGTACTACGACGGCGTGGTGTTCCACCGGCTGATTCCACGGTTCATGGCCCAGAGCGGCGATCCCACCGGCCTCGGCACCGGCGGGCCCGGCTACACCTTTGCCGTCGAGCCGCCTCAGCGCCCCTATGTCCGCGGGAGCCTCGCGATGGCCAACACGGGTCGGCCAAACTCGAACGGCTCGCAGTTCTTCATCGTCTTTGACGATCTCACGGCCCTGGGTCGCCTTTCGCCGGACTACTCGCTGTTTGGGCAAATGGTGGAAGGCGAAGACACGCTGGCCAAGATCGAGGCGGTTCCCGTTGGAGTCGCCGGCACCGGCGAACGATCCCGGCCGCAAGAGACCATCACCATCACGTCCATCGAGATTCACGAAGGCTAGGGCGGCCGCGCTGGCATCGGTTGCCGCCGGATCCCTGGGTCGCCAGGCGCACCCGCACGAGAGACCAGCGGCGCCACCCATGGTCGATGTCCAGCGCAGGACGGTACTCGGCCTCGAATCGCCGTGCGGCGACGCAACGGAGGGACCGAATGGCTAGTCGCGCCCGCGCGAGGCGTGCACGCCTGATGACATTCGGGCTGGGCCTGGTCGTGACCGGCGTGGATCAGGCCATCAAGCTCTTCGTGGACGCGGTGCTCCCGCCCGGCGGGGCCACGGTCGGGCCGGTGTTCACCCTGCGGCGGGTGAACAATCCCGGCGTCAACTTCGGGCTGTTCAGCGACCATCCCGCGCCGATCCTGATCATCACCGTGGCGATCGGCGTGGGCTTCGCCGCCTACGTCGCCGCGCGCCCGCCGCAGCGGTGGTGGCTGGTTGCCGCCTTTGCGCTGCTGATCGGCGGCGCGTTCGGCAACGTGATAGACCGCCTGCGCATCGGCGCGGTGTTCGACTATCTCAACATTGCGCCGTTCGTCGGCTTTTTGAACTTCGCAGACCTGGCCATCGGCGCGGGGCTGATCGTGCTGGTGGCCGACAGCCTGCGCGAGCGCCGGTCGACGGCCAATCCTCCGGCCGACGCCGCCGACGGCCCGGCCCCACCGGGCTAGGCTGTGGGTACCCCCGGCGCGATTCGAACGCGCGCGCCCGGCTCCGGAGGCCGGCGCTCTATCCACTGAGCTACGGGGGCTGCGCTGTCATTCTAGACGGCGCAATCCGTGACGAAAGGGTCCGGCGCGCATGGAGACATGGCGGCTGCTCGTTGACCCGCCGGCGGCCGGCGCGCGGAACATGGCGGTCGACCAGGCCATCGCCGAGGCCGTGCAACGCGGCGACGCTCCGCCCACCCTGCGCTTCTACAGCTGGCGGCCGCGCGCGCTCTCCCTCGGCTATCACCAGCCGCTGCACCTCGTGGACCGCTCGCTGGCGCGGCAACGCGGCATCGATGTCGTGCGCCGGATCACCGGCGGTGCGGCCCTGCTGCACAGCGACGAGCTGACCTATGCCATCGCGGTTCCCCGACGGCATCGACTGGTGCGAGGCGGGGTGCGGGCATCCTATGCGGCGCTCACCCAAGGGCTTGCCGCCGGACTGGAAGCCTTGGGGCTGTCGCCCGAGGCCGGCGCTCCCGCGCATGCGGCCGGGGAGACGCTGCCAGGCCTCTGCTTTTGGTCACCGAGCGGGCACGAGCTGTGGGTGGCCGAACACAAGATGGTCGCCAGCGCCCAGGGCCGAGTGCACGGCGGTGTGCTGCAGCACGGCAGCCTGGTGATGTCTCACGACCTGGACCTTCACCCGCTCACCCGCACGTCCGCGCCCAACGCCCGACCGCCGGGTCTGCGCGACGTCTTGCCGCAGCCGACGACGATTGGCGAACTGGTGCAGATCCTCACGCAGGGCATTGCCGAGCGGCTCCGCATTGCGCCTCAGCCGGGCGCGCTCACGCTCGCCGAGCGCCATCGCAGCGACGAGCTCGTCAAGGTACGGTACGGGCACGATGCCTGGCTCGCGCGCCGCTGACTCGGGATCTCAAGTGTCGGTGCTCGCCCGCGGGATGGCGGTACTCCGCTCGGCGCGGCTCATTCTGGATGCAGGCTGCGGCGACGGTCGCGCCACCGTCCAGCTAGCCGCCGGCGCTCAGGTGATTGCCATGGATCGCGACGCCCAGGCGCTGGCGCAGGCGCCGCGGCATCCCAACATCTGGTATGTGCGGGCCGACGCCGATCGGACGCCGATCGCCACGGATGCGCTGGACGCCGTCTTCAGCTTCGGGCTGCTGCAGGTGCTCGGCGTCGATGGCAACGAAGACATCCGGCGCGCGCTGCGGGAGTTTCAGCGCACGCTGCAATCCACCGGCGTGGCGGTGATGGGCACGCTGGCGGACTTCAGAACCCACGACTCCCCGTTTCGCAGTCTCACCGGCGCCGAGGTGTCGCAAGTCATGCGCAACACCTTCAACCTGCGCGAGCTCATCGGTCTGATGGATAGCGATGCCGCGGGGATTCGCTCGCGCTATTGGTACATCCACGCCGTACCGATCACCGGTCCGACGCCTCGGCGGCCGACAAGGCCGCAGCGGGCTCGCGCTGGCGCCAAACGGCGCCAGTAACCGCGTCGCAGATCCACAACCGGCCCCCGCGCATCGTGAGCCCGTGCGGCTCGAACGACTCGCCATCGAGATCCAGGCGTTCGAGCACGGCGCCATCCCGCGCGCTGAGCCGCAGCACCGTTCGATCGGAGGTGAAGGCGCACCAGAGCGCGATCCCGTCCCAGCCCAGCCCGTGGGCGCGGTCCATGGGCACGGGAATCACGCGGCGCGGCGCCAGCGATTCGGCGTCAACCAGCGTCAGGGCGCGCTGATCCAGCGTCGTGAGCCACAGGCCCTCCGCGGTCCACTCCAGGCCGTGCACGTCGCTGTCGCCGGGCGCGCGGAACTGGGCCAGCATGGCGCCCGTATGGGGATCGGTCTTGACGATCCGCGTGTGCGCCGTGTCCACGGCCGTCGGCGGGCGCGTTTTCGGCAGGCCGTTGGAGCACATCCACAGCGCGCCGTGGCCGAAGGTCACCCCGCTCGATTTTCCAGCGCCCGTGGCAAACGACCGGATGACCGTGCCGTCGTCGGGCGCGACCAGGAACGCCCGACCCTGGTCCTGATCGGCGATCCACAGGCCCTCGGCGGTGGCCTGCAGCCCGTTGGGATGCGGCACCGGCGCCTGGAACGCGTGGTCGAACCGCCGGGTCACGGCGAAGCTTCGGCGGCCAGCGCCTCGATGGCGCGGCGTCCGAGGATGCGCACGTCCTCGCTGATATGGCTGGCCCCAAGGTCTTGGGACGAGAACCAGCGCTGCTCGCTGTGCTCCGCCGCGGCCAACCGAGGCTCTCCACCCACGGCGTGCCCGAAATAGATGAGGTCGATGTGAAAGTGCCCGGGTTCGATGGTCTCCAACAGGATCGTCTCGGGTCGCGGCAGGCCCCGCACGTCATCGTCGTCCACGGGCAGGGTGTCGCCCACGATCACAATGTCGAGGCCGGCCTCTTCGCGCACCTCGCGGCGCAGTGCCTGCGTGGGATCTTCGCCGGCCTCGATGTGGCCGCCGACAGGGAGCCACCGTTTGAGCTTGCGGTGGTTGACCAGCAGCACCTTGCCGTCACGCACCAGGAATCCGGTGGCGGTGAAGTGCTTGTCCGGAAGGGCAGGGCGGCTCACGCCGCGATTGTAGGCAGCCGCCGCCCCGCCATGGTGGAGATGGGGGCGAGTCGAACGCCCCGTCCAGAGGCCGTCACCCCGCCGCGTCTACAGGCTTAGCCGATCGCTATGGTTCTCGCCGACTTGCCCGCCGTTCGGCCGCGAGCAACCCGACCAGTCCGCGTGTCTTAGCCGGCATATGCGGACGCCTCTGCCGGCGCAGCCTAGGGTGTTGGCGCCTGGTCCGGCCCGCTAGGCACGAGCCGGGCAGACGTCACGGCGCTTAGGCCGCGAGTGGGAGCGCTTCTTGCTCGCCAGTTACTTGGTTTGCCGCCTTTTTTTCGAGCGTGACGGCATGCTCGACCTGCAGCAGCGGACCTCGGACTTCTGTCGAAACCCGGCATCCCCAGCGATTCAATGCTAGCGCATGCGCCGCGCGATCTCACGCGCATCGTCGCGGGCGCGAATCTTCTCCCGCTTGTCATAGTCGCGCCGGCCCCGCACCAGGCCGACCTCGACCTTGGCCCACCCCTTCTCCAGGTACAGCCGCAGCGGCACGGCAGTCTGCCCGGCCTGGTTGGTGTGGCGCGCCAGTTCGTCGATTTCGGCCCGGTGGAGCAGCAACTTGCGCGGGCGGTCGGGATCGTGATTGGCGTCGGCGGCCGGCTTGTAGCGCGCGATGTGCACGTCGCGCAGGAAGGCCTCGCCGTCCTGGACGGCGACATAGCCCTCGCGCAGCGAAACCGATCCGGTGCGCAGGCTCTTGATTTCGGTGCCGCGGAGTTCCAGGCCGGCATCGAACGTGGCCAGCACCACGTAGTCGTAGCGGGCGCGCCGGTTCACGGCGAGGGTGCGATTCCGGCTGGTCGGGGGCGGCGCCGCCTGCCGCCGCCGGCGTTTGCGCGCCATGCTAGTCCGAGCCGGACCGTGCGCGAACCTCGCCCGCAGGCGGGCTGGGCGCGGGGCTAGCCGGCGGCCGAGGCGCTTCCGACCGGGACCATGCCTTCAAGCAACTTCTCGAGCGCCATGGTGTGGCTGCACGTCTGCCAAACCATGAAGAACTCGCAGTCACAACTCCACGCACCGTCGGCCAGCCTGATCACATGATCGTTGTTGTCGCCATCGAACCGCACCGTCAACGCCTCGAAGTGGATGCGATGCGGCTCCTGGGCGTACTTCTGGGCCTTCTGGACCTTGCTGATCAGACTCGACTGCACGCGAAACCTCCTTACGCCGCCCCACTCCAATGAAAAAGCGCCCGGACGTGACCGGGCGCCCAAGGCTCAGCGGCTCGATGCGTTGACAACCGCACGCAAACCAAGCGCTGCTGATGCATGGACGATTATAGCGCCAAGCGTTCGCGCCGTGCCGGCTACCACCCATATTGCAGGCGAATGGAGAGCCGCTCCGGCAGGCCGAGGTCCGTCATGCGGCGCTGGACCTGGGCGACGTCATAGGTCGCGCGCTCGACCTGCAGGGTGCGGGCCTCGGGATCGAACAGGGCGAAGGCCGCACGCGGATCGCCGTCCCGCGGCTGACCCACGCTGCCGGGGTTGACGATCAGTCGATCGTCGTCGACCACAATGCGCTGCCCGGGCGTCGGGACCTCGGTGGTGAAGGCCTCGCTGCCGGTGGCCCCGCTGCGCCAGCGGAATACCAGAGGGACGTGCGTGTGCCCAACCAGGCAGATGTCGCTGGCGAAATAGCCGAAATTCGCAATCGCGATGCGCGCGTTGGTGATGTACTCCCACACCGGATCTTGGGGGCTGCCGTGGGCGACCGCGACGTCGCCGAACATTCCGGCCGGCTCGAGGTCGGCCAGATATTGCCGGTTGACCGGCGTGAGCACGCCGCCGGTCCACTCGCAGGCCGTGCGGGCATCGGCGTTGAACCGGACCAAATCGGCCTTGCCGATGGATCCCCAATCGTGATTCCCGACCAGCGACCGCAGGGGCAGCTCTCGCAGGCGCTCGACGACCTCGTTCGGGGACGGCCCATAGCCAACCAGATCGCCCAGGCACCAGACCTCGTCGACGCTGCCGGCGGCACGGAGCACGGCGTCGAGCGCGGTGAGGTTGCCATGCACGTCGGCAATGACCAGGATCGTCAGCTGCGCGCTCCGTCGTTCGGTGCGCCCGAGGCGGCGCTGGGGCCATTATGCGCGGGGCTCCCCGGTGTGCACGGCGCACGGCAGATGGCCCATACTGACGGCGCTGCCGTCACGCGCGGCAGCCCGCGTGGAGGTGGCGCCGTGCGACGCAATTCGGGGCAAGTCCTGATCGGGTTGGTCATCATCGCGGTTGGGCTGGCCCTGCTGCTCGACAACCTCGACATTGGCGGCAGCCCCTGGCGGTTCTTTCCCTCGGTCATTGTTGTAATCGGACTCTGGGCGCTGGCGCGCACCGGCTTTCGCCAGCCCGTCGGCCCCCTGCTGCTTGTCGCCGTGGGCGTGGCCGTGCAGCTCTCGATCTTGGACGAACTGCCGGACGGCGTCAGGTCGGCCGTTTGGCCGGTGCTCGTCATCCTCGTCGGTCTGCTGCTGATCTTCTGGCGCTCGTCGCGAGGCCGCACCGCTCCCGACGGCAACGCGAACTACGTCGCCGTGTTCCACGGGGTGCAGGACCGGGTGAACGGACCGCTCGGGCAGCTGCAAGCCACGTCAATCTTCGGCAGCGTGGAGCTCGACCTACGCGAGGCGCGCATCGACAACCCGCCGGCGACCATCGACATCTCGTGCCTCTTTGGCGGCATCGAGATCCGCCTGCCGCCGGATGCGGCGGCGCAGAACGACGTGCTGGCGCTGTTTGGCGGCGTCGAGGATCAGCGTCCCGCCACGGGATCAGACGCGATCGCGATCAATCTGCGGGGAACGGCGATTTTCGGTGGCCTCCGGCTGAAAGACTGACGCGCCAGTACCAGACCTAGAGATCGCCACGGGGCGGACGGGCTAGTCCCCGCGCCTCGACCGCCGCGATGAACTGCGCCCCGCGGTCGAATTCGTGCGCGAATAGGCCAAACGAGGCGCACGCCGGCGAGAGCAGCAGCGCGTCGCCGGGCTCGGCCATTTCGAGCGCGGCCGCTACGGCGGCGTCCATGTCGTCAACCGCCACCGGCGCCAGCGATCCCAACTGTGGAATCAAGCGATCGGTGCCGGCGCCCGGAAGCAGCACCACGCCGCGTAGGCCGGCGTCGCTCTCCAGGCGCCGCGCCAGCGCGCTGAAGTCGAGCCGCTTGTCCGATCCACCGGCGATGAGCACCCAGGGCCCCGGAATCGTGTCGAGGGCCGCCAGGGTCGCGTCCGGAATGGTGGCGGTGGTGTCGTTGTACACGCGGATCGAGCCGATCGTCCCAAGAAAGTCCTGACGGTGCGCCACGCCGGTGAAGCCGGCGACGGCTCGGCGCACCGCCGACTCCGGCACGCCGAGCTCCCGGGCGGCCAGCGCCGCCGCCGCCAGGTTCGCGCGGTTGTGCGCACCGCGCAGCACGGCGTCGCTCCAGCCCGCCGGCTCGGCCCCGGCGGGCACCCGGACGACGCGGCCCCGCGCGCGGTGCGCGAACCAATCGCCCCACCCCGGACCGGCGGGCAGCACGGCCCAATCGCCCGGCTGCTGGGCGCGGAGCAGCTCGGCCTTGGCGGCGGCATAGGCCTCCATCGAGTCATAGCGATTGAGGTGGTCGGGCAGCAGATTGGTGACGATGGCGCCCGACGCGTGCACGCCGGCTCCCGCCAGGCCCTCCGTTTGCCAGCTCGACATCTCGAGCACCACCACCTCGTCGGGTTGAATCTCGTCGAGCTGGGTCAGCGCCGAGACGCCCATGTTCCCCGCGAGCCGCGTGGGCCATCCGGCGGCGTGCAGCATGGCGTGCACGGCGGCGGCGGTGGTCGTCTTGCCGCGGGTGCCGGTCACGGCCACCACCTGCGACGCGGGACACCAGCGCAAGAACATGGTGAGTTCCATTTCGATGCGCGCGCCGGCCGCTCGCGCCACGCCCAGCGCCGGTGCATCCAGCGGGACCGCGGGGTTTCGGACCACGATCTCGGCGTCCCGAAAGTCCTGGAGATCATGACGTCCGAGGACGTAGCGCACGCCTTGCGTTCCGAGCTGCTCCAGGCTCGGCGCCAGTTGGGACGCGTCGCGCAGGTCCGTCACCACCAGCGACGCACCATGGCGCCGCAGGAACCGGGCGACGCCAAGCCCGCCGCCGTGCAGCCCCAACCCCATGACGACGACGCGCCGACCGGCGAGCATGCGCGGGCTGTCGATCGGCAGCGGTCGTGGCCGGTCGGTCATGAGGCATGTCCGGCCGGACAAAGGCCATCGCCCGGCGGCATCCCTGAATTCGGCCTGTCACGACAAACGCTTATGACAAGTCGCGCGGCGCCTATCTGAAACGATAGAGACGGGCTGCATGCACGGCGGACACCGGTCGAACAGTTTGCCGTATTTTGATGCTTCAAAATAGGTCGCCACCATCGATGCCCGACTCGCGAACGAGAAACTTCTCGCCTTTCGCGAAGGTGAACTATTGACATTGGCGTAGTAAGGCTTACAGTTGAAGCAGCTTACGGCCCCGGCCGTAACGTTGCTGCATTTTCGGGCTTGGGGAGGCTCGCTCGTGGTCCGTCATTCCGACCGCTTCGAATAAGGCACCGCCGTCGCCCATCCATTTTGGATGGGCGATTGTCTTTATGTGGGCAGTCGGCCAGGACGAGGTCCGCGGGCACAAGTTGTCAGGGGGAGGCAATCGATGGCAGCGGAGTGCACCAGTTTTCGGACCGCCCTCGCATGGTATACGGAGCAGCTCAGCCGGCGTCGGCGCCTGCCCGCTCGCGATGTCCGGCGCCAGATCGGATGGATTGACGACTTCCGCACCTGCCTGCCCCGACGAACGAGTCCCATCGAGGTCAGCGTGCGAGACATCGTGCTCTACTTCGCCGACCACTGCGACTCGTTCGACGACCCGGTTGAATGGTTCCACCGCTACAAGGCCATCGAGTCGTTCTACGAGGAAATGACCCGCGAGTTCAACCTGCCCTCCAATCAGATCCGCGGCCTCTACGACGAGTCGGACCTCGACCCCGAGCTGCTGACCCGCATGCCGACCACGCCGAGCTTCGCGCCGGTGGATTGGTCGCGTGAGGAGCGGTACGCCTACTAGCGACCGCGGTCCTGCCAAGGGCGTACCATCACCTCATGGCGCACGAGGCAGATTCGAGTGAGGCGCCGCTAACCGCCAGCGGTTTCCGAGCCCGCAAGGGCGGGGCTCCGCTTGTGTGCGTTACGGCGTACGACGCCCCATTTGCCCGCCTCGCCGAAGAGGCCGGGGTCGACGGGATTCTCATCGGCGACAGCCTGGGACCCAACGTGTTGGGGCACGCGCGCGAGTTGCACGTGACCGTCGATGACATCGTCCACCACACCGCCGCGGTCACCCGCGCCGTCTCCGCCACCCTGGTCATCGGCGACCTGCCGTTCATGTCCTACGCCACGCTCGACGACGCCCTGCACAACGCCGCGCGGCTGGTGCGCGACGGCGGCGCGACGGCCGTGAAGCTGGAAGGCGGAGCCGAAGTCGCCGGCATCACCGAAGGGTTGACGGCCCGCGGCATCCCGGTCATGGCGCACGTGGGCCTCACACCGCAGTCCGTGCTCGCGACCGGCGGCTACCTGGCGCAGGGGGTCAACCTGGCGGGAGCACAGCGCGTGGTGGACGGCGCGCGAGCCCAGGAGGCCGCGGGCGCGTTCGCGGTGGTCCTGGAGGCCATTCCAGCGCGTCTGGCCGCCGTCGTGACGGAAAAACTTGAGATTCCGACGATCGGCATCGGCGCCGGACCGAACTGCGACGGCCAGATTCAGGTGCTGCACGATCTGCTGGGGCTGACCAGCCGAACGCTCCCGCGCCACGCGCGGCGCTATGCCGACCTGGCCGGCGCCGCCCGCGAGGCGTTGACGCAGTACCACGACGAGGTGACGCAGGGCGACTTCCCGACCGCCGAGCATGGATTCAAGATCCGCCGCGGAGTAATCGACCGCCTGTCGTTCGACTAGGCCGCCTCAGCCGCCCAGCAAGATGCCAGCGTCGCGAGCGATCCGACGCCGCAGCCCGCGCACCCAGGGACCATAGGACGCCGCGTCGGCCACGACCGCGTTCGAGGTGACGATCATCACCGCCGCGCTGGCCGCATAGCGCAAGGCCGCGCGGACGACGGCGACCGGGTCCACGATGCCGGCCGCCAGCGGGTCGACGTATTCGCCGGTGGTGACGTCGAAGGCGCGCGGCGAATCGGCCGCCGCCACGGCATCGGCCACGACGGCGCCCTCGAATCCGGCGTTGCGGGCGATCGTCGCCACCGGAGCCGAAAGCGCGCGCCGCACCACGCGCCAGCCGTCGGCCTCGTCGGCGTGCGCGTCGGGCGGCGCGGCGAGGTCCCGCGCGGCGCGCGCCAGCGCGGCCCCGCCGCCGGCCACGATGCCCTCCTCCAGGGCCGCGCGGGTTGCGGCCACGGCGTCCTCGACGCGCTGCCGCGCTTCCTGGCGCTCGGCATCCGTCGCCGCGGCGACGTGAATCTCCGAAACCGCTCCGGAGAGATTCCGAATGCGCTCTTCCAGCTTCTCGCGGTCGAACTGGTTCTTCGCGCGGTCGCGGTAGAGCCACAGCAGCTCCGCGCGATCGGCGACGGCCTGCGGCTCGCCCGCGCCGCCCATGACCAGTGTCTCGCTGGTATCGCTGCGCACTCGGGCGGCGCGTCCCAGGACGCTCACGGGCACCGATCCCCATGGGTCACCCGACTCGTGCGCCACCAGCGTGGCCCCGGTGAAGATCGCCAGGTCTTCAAGCATGGCGCGCTGACGTTCGCCGAATACCGGCGCGCGCACCGCGATCACGGACATTCGGCCGAGACGGTGGTTCTCGACAAGCGTGGCGAGAGTCTCGCCGCCGATGGATTTCGCCACGACGAGCAGGCGCTTTCCGCCGCCGGCGACATAGGCGTCGAGAAACGGGAGCATCGGCCCCACGCCCCCGAGCTCGCGGTCGGTGACGAGCACGTCGCAGTCTTCGAGCTCGGCGCGCGTGCCGGCGCCCACCGTGGCCAGCTGGCGCGAGGCCAGCCCGCGCTCCAACCGCATTCCCTCGACGGTGCGCGCCTCGGTGTTGAGACCTTGGCCAAGCTCGACGGTCACCGCCGAGCTCAACCCATACCGGTCGAAGATGCCGGCAATGATCTCCCCCAGGTCGGCATCGTGCGCCGCCAGCCCGGCCACCCAGGCCGTCTCGCGCCTGGTGGTGATCGGGCTGGCCTGCTCGCGCACGGCCTGGTCGACTTGCAGGACAGCGGCCGCCAGCCCGCGCCGCAGGCGCATCGGGTCCGCGCCCGCGGCCACCAGCCGCTGCGCTTCGTGCGTGAGGGCCTGCGTGAGCACGGCGGCGGTGGTCGTGCCGTCGCCTGCGGCGGTGTTGGTGAGCCGGCAGGCCTCCGTGACGATGGCGGCGCCGGTTTGCAGAAACCCGTTGCGAAGCTGGATGTCCCGCGCGACGGATACCCCGTCGTGCGTGATCTTCGGGGGGCCGAGCTCTCCCCGGTAGGCCACGTTGCGCCCGCGCGGGCCCATGGTGCACTTGACGGTGTTGGCGACGATGTCGACCCCGGCCGTGAGCGCCAGCCGCGCCTCGAGGTCGTGCAGGATCGCGACGTCGCTCACGGGTGCGCCTCACCGGCATCGTCGGGCCGGTCCAATTCGAAGTCGGCCAGTTGTCGCCGCTGTGCGTCGGTGAGGTCGCGTTCGGACAGCAAATCGGGCCGACGGTCGAGCGTGCGTCGCAGCGCCTGCGCCCGCCGCCAATCCGCCACGCGCCCGTGGTCGCCGCTGAGCAGCGTGGCCGGCACGCGCCGACCGCGGAACTCCTCCGGGCGGGTGTACTGCGGATGCTCCAGCAAGCCCGCGGCATGCGACTCGTCCCGCACCGAGTCTTCGCATCCGACGACGCCCGGAATCAGCCGCGAAGTTGCCTCGATGAGCACCAGGGCCGGCGCCTCGCCGCCGGCGACGACGTAGTCGCCGATGCTGACTTCTTCATCGATGACCAGGTCGCGCACCCGGTCGTCGACGCCCTCGTAGCGCCCGCAGACGAGGATCAGGTGTCCCCGCTCGGCCAGGCGCTTCACGGCCGGCTGGGTGAGGGGCGGAGCCTGTGGCGAGAGCAGCACCGTCCACGAGTCCGCGGTTCGCAGCTCTTCGACGGCGCGCACGATCGGCTCCGGCTTCATGAGCATTCCCGGCCCGCCGCCGTAGGAATAGTCGTCCACCTGTCGGTGGGGCGGGTCCGCCCATCGCCGCAGGTCGTGGACGTGGACGTCGATCAGCCCGCGGGCGCGCGCCTTGCCCAGCAGGCTTGCCTGAAGCACAGGCTCCAGCATGCCGGGAAAGATGGTGACGACATCGAAGCGCACGAACTCCCTCCGGCTTTCTGACCTAGGGAATCTCCGAATAGTCCCCTGTACCGTGCCCCAATCCGTTCGTGGTGAGCTTGTCGAACCATGAACGGCCCTTCGACTTCGCTCAGAGCCTGCCCTGAGTTCATCGAAGGGGCGAACGGGTCGAGGTCGACTCGATGGGCTTCTTCAGAGTATTCCTAGCGGCGGTCGGTCAAGCGTACGCCGGAATCCCCTAGCGCCGCGACGCGCCTGCGGCGGGCATCGCGGCGTCGGCGACGATGGCGCCTAGCTGGCTTCCTGGATGTCGAGCGCCAGCCGCCGTCCCTGGCTGATGGGCGCCGCCTGCATGACGGCCCGGATCGCGATGGCCACCCGGCCCTGCCGCCCGATCACCCGCCCCATGTCCTGCGGGTCGACGAACAGCTTGTAAACGTGCAGGTGGTGGCGGCGAAAGCGCTCCACGCGCACCTCGTCGGGCACCGTGGCCAGGTTTCGACCGATGAATTCGATCAGCTCGTCCACGGGTCCGGGCTACTCGCCGTTGCCGGCGGGCGCGGCGGCCGCGGCCTCGCGCGCGATCTCCAGCAGCTTGCGCACGCGCTCGGTGGGCTGGGCGCCCTTGCGGATCCACTCCTCGGTGCGCGGAACGTCCAGCACCACGGTGGACGGCTCGGTGAGGGGATCGTAGTGACCAAGCTCGTCGACGCGGCGGCCGTCACGACCCGAGCGGCGTTCGGCCACGACCACCCGATAGTGCGGGCGGTTTCTCCGACCAAGCCGCGCCAGGCGGATTCGCAACATTCGACGGTGCTCCAAACGTAAGGGTGAGAAAAAGCGAGCAGCCGCAAGGCTGCCCTCGGCCGCCATTATGCTACATGGCGGCTACGACTGGGCGGACGACCCCCCATTGCCGGCCGGCGCCTCGTCGTCGTCCGGCGTCTCCCCTCCGGGCGGCACGTACTCGGGAATCTGGCTCGTGTCCAGGGTGCCGTCCTCGTTCGGCCCGACCTCCCACCGCTCGGGCCAGGCTCGGAACAGCGACGCGAACTGGTCCTTGAATAGCACCTGGTCGCCGAGCGCCACGTGGCGGTAGATCACGGTCTTCATGCCCTCGCGGGCGGAATCCGTTTGCTTGACTTCGCCTGGTTCCAGCTCGGGGTTCGCCACGACCACCGGCGGCGGCGGCTCGGCAATCTCCCCGCGTGACGAGTCGAGCGTGACCTTCCGCCCGATGGGCGCGCCGAATATCTTGAAGCGCAGGATCAGATTCACCGGGTCGAACTCGCGTCGAATCAAGAGGTAGTGGGGGGTGTCGTTCGTCGCCCGCAGGTCCTGCCGCGGTTGCCAGATTGCGGCGTCGAATCCGGGCGGGCTGTTCTCGCCCAGCTCGTAGTACCCCACGCGATAGACATGCTGCCAACGCTCGTCGATGGGCAGCCCGGACCAGAACAGCGCCCGGAAGAGCGTGGTGGAAACCTGGCAGATGCCGCCGCCGACGCCGGGCTCGGTGCGCGTGGGCGCGATGACCAGTCCCTCCACGAAGCCGTTATCAATCGTGATCGGCCCGACCGTTTCGTTGAGTGAGAAGGACTCGCCGGGCGCGATGATGGCGCCGTCGATGAGCCGGGATCCATGGTCGATGTTGTGGATCCGGTTTTCCTCGGAGCCCCAGAAGATCGACTCGCCGACGGCGATGACGTTGTCGAACTGGAGCTCCTTGGCCGTGAGCCGGCTGACGTCGGGCTTGACGACGACGATCGGCGCCTGCACCGCCGATTCGCCGCTGGCGAAGGCGGTCTGCACGCGCGTCCAGAGACTCTCCACGTCGACGTGCCGGCCGGCGCGGCCTTCGTCGAGCAGGAGGATTTCACCCGATGCGCTCATCCGGATGCGCGGGTCAGCCGGAGCGACGCGGAGACGATCCGCAACCTGCCGCGCAAGGCGCTCGAAGGACGCATAGTCCAGCGAGATCTTGATCTCCGGATCATCGGCGGGGCCGTCAATCGCGACAGCGGAAATCAGCGAGTCCCGAGCGACCTTCCAGCTCGCCCACGGCGTGTTGATCCCGATGTTGCCGTCGAGCAAGCCAGCGGCATCGGCGGCAATAGGTTCGAGCTGATCCTCAACCACGGCGGGCGCGATGGCCTCGGACGCCAGGTCGACGACCAATCGCGTCGGCGGCCGCAGGTTGGCGGCCACGCTGTCCGCATAGCCGGCGGGGGCGAGCTGTCGGCCCTCGCGCGACGGGTCGACGACCAGGCGGCGCCGGCCGGCCTGCTCCTCGATCCGCAGCACGCTGTCGACCGGGTCGAGGTGCACCGAGACGGCGATGCGCTCCAAATACGCTTGGAAAACCGTCGGGTCAAAGTTGACGACCGTGTGCCCGTCATAGGCGTCCGGCCCGCCGGCCGCGCGGCCCAGGACCTGGTCGGTCAGCGCCGCCTCGCGACGCCAGGCGTAGGCTTCGCGAAGGGGCGTCATGAAGTCCACCGAAATGCCGATCTCATGGGCGGCCGGCGTCCAGGTCCGCCCGCCAAGCCGCAGGACGATGGGACTCTCGATGTACGGCGCCCACCGTGCCCGCGCGCGCGCCACGGCCTCGTCGAACGTCAGGCCGGCCAGATCCTCCCCGTCAACGACCGCACCCGGGCGAAACTGGCCCGCGAGCTTCGCCTCCCGCACGGCCACGAACGCGGTCCAGCCTGAGGCGGCGGCAGCGGCGGCGCCAATGCCACCGGCGGCAGCGGTGATGAGCATCTGGCGACGGGTCATGGAGCAGGTGGGCTCACAGCGCCATGGATGATTCAGTATAGGAACGATGCCGCCGTTTTAGGTGTTATTTGTAACGTGCCCGGTGGCCCACGCTGCGCGCAGCGTGGGATTCGCCGCGGATGAATCGCCCCGGCACCTCGTCTTCTCCGCCCAGGGTCCGGCTCCCTCTCCCTGGAGGAGACCCTTGCAGAATCCAGCCGGGCTTGGGGATCACCGGGCGCATCCTGTTCACCCCCAGGTTCAATGAACGGTGGATTCCCGCCTCCGCGGGAATGACGGACTTGGCCCGGTGGCCCAGGCTGCGTGCAGCCTGGGAGACCGCGCATAGCTGGCCCACGCTGCACGCAGCGCGGGCCACCGGATGACGCCGGGCTACCGGTCGAGTCCCATTAGGGGCGCCCCTACAGGATTGCGCAACGGTCTCTTTCCGGGCAGGGGGCTGCGGTGAGCGGCGGTCCGGCTCCCTCTCCTACGGGGAGAGGGTCGGGGTGAGGGGATCCGCCCGGCGGCCCTGAACCCCGGCCTCCGCCAGGGTGACGATCCGGTCCGGCTCCCTCTCCCACTGGGAGAGGGTTGGGGTGAGGGGGTCCGGCGCCGTCAATGTCACCGCCACACGCCCGCCTTGTGGTAACGTGGCGTCCCGCGCCCAGCATGGGCGCAGCGGATTCCCGTGCCATCTCCCCGGTGGGCAGATGGCGCCCCGGCAAGCAGCAATCGCATGGCAAGCCTCATCGACGAGTTCGAACGCGCCCAACTGCGGGACGAGATTCCCGAATTCCAGGTCGGGGATACGGTCCGCGTCCACGTGACGGTGCGCGAAGGCGACAACGAGCGCGTGCAGGTCTTCGAGGGCACGGTGATTCGCCGCCGCGGCGGTGGAGTGAATGAAAACTTCACCGTGCGACGCGTGACGCACGGCCTCGGCGTCGAGCGCACGTTCCTGCTGCACTCGCCGATCGTGCGCGACATCGAAGTGACGCGCCGCGGCAAAGTGCGCCGTGCCAGGCTGTACTATCTGCGCGACCGCGTCGGTCGGGCCGCTCGGGTCAAGGAGCGGCGCGCCTAGCAACGTCCGAGGGGGTGAGTGGTTCCCGCCTCCTCCCAGCCTCGGATTCACGACCTCCCTCACGAGCGTGCGCTCTTGCAGCGCGGCGTCCGGCGTATCGCCGGGGTCGACGAGGCCGGACGCGGGGCCTGGGCCGGGCCGGTGACGGCGGCCGCGGTGATCCTGCCGCCAGCCGCCTACGCCGACCGCCGGCTGCTGTGGGGCCTGACCGACTCCAAGCAGCTCAGCGCCGCCGAACGCCGCCGCTGGAGCGCCCGCGTGCACGCCACCGCCATCGCCGCCCGCGTGGCCTATGTCTCACCGAGCCTGATCGACCACATCGGCATCGCCGCGGCCTCGCGCCTGGCCATGCTGCGGGCGCTGGATGCGCTGCCGGTGGCGCCCGACCACGTTATCGTGGACGCCTTTCCCCTTCCCGCCGATTGCCGCTACGCGAACACGCAAGACGCCATCGTTCGCGCCGACGCCACCTGCCTGGCCGTCGCCGCCGCCTCGGTGTGCGCCAAGGTCGCCCGCGACGAGTTGATGCGGCGCCTCTGCATCCAACATCCGGCCTACGGCTTCGGTCGGCACAAGGGCTACGGGACGCCGGCGCACCGCGAAGCGCTGGCCGCCGAAGGGCCGTCGCCGCTGCACCGCGCCAGCTTTCGCCCGGTCGCCGAATGCCGGCGCGTCGCCCCGGCCGCATAGCCAACGCCTCGCACCCGTGAAGGTCTGGGCCGCCCGGCTGGTCGCCAAACTGCGCCGCCTCTCGCCGGCCCGCCGGGCGCCCGTCGAGGATCGGGCCGCGCTGGGCCGGTGGGGCGAAGACCTGGCCGCGCGCGAGCTGCGGCGACGCGGGTATGAGGTGCTCGAGCGCAACCGGCGCGTCGGCCGCGGTGAGGTGGACCTGGTGGCGCGACACGGAGGCGCCGTGGTCCTCGTCGAGGTCAAGACGCGCCGCACGGGCGCCTTCGGCGAGGCACGGGACGCCATCTCGACCGCCAAGGCCCGCCGGCTCGTGGCCCTGGGCCGCCGCTATGCCCAGTCCGTCGATGCGATGGACTGGCGAATCGACGTGGTCGCCATCGACGTCGCGCCCGACGGCAGCCATACGGTGGACGTCATCGAGAGCGCCGTCGGCGACTAGCCCAAAACGGCAGTTCGCGAACCGCCCCCACGATTCGGCCACTGGTCCGGCGACCCCTCCGCTGTAGGGGCGGCCCTTGTGGCCGCCCGCGGCACGGCCGGCCCAAGCGCCCGCAGCCCCAGCGAAATAGAACGAAGCTTCGGAGTCGAAGTTAAACGCCGAACATGCCAAAAACTCGCCCGCCCACGGTCAACCCACCGCCCTGTACACCCCTCGTTGACGCACCAGCCGTTACCATCGCGGCATGGTCCGGGCGAGAGTTGCGCGCTGGTGGCGGCTCGGGGCCGTGATCCTGGGCCTCGTGGTCTGGGCCACGGCCAGCCCGGCGCTTGGGCAAGATGCGGACTACGCGGTGCCCGGCGGTCATGTCTACACGCAGGCCGCGGGCGACGCCCCGCCCGGCGCCGGCTATCTCGTGAGCGATGCCGACGGCATTCCCTTCTGGACCCGATTCCAGGAGCTGGGCGGTCCGCACGTCGTGGGCTTTCCCGTGAGCCAGCGCTTCGAGTGGCTCGGCTTCACCGTCCAGGTGATGCAGAAGCTGGTGTTCCAGTGGCATCCCGCCACCTCGCAGGTGATGTTCATCAACATCTTCGACGAGCTCAATCGCGCAGGCCTCGACGACGAATTGGCTCGGCTGCTGGTGCCGCGGCACCAGACCTTTCCCGAGGAGCGGGGGCTGTCCTGGAACGAGG
Source organism: Chloroflexota bacterium (assembly GCA_965243625.1). Classification (GTDB taxonomy): domain Bacteria; phylum Chloroflexota; class UBA11872; order UBA11872; family UBA11872; genus JAJECS01. Next base: position 2,902,102 of record CBDEVI010000002.1, on the reverse strand, counting down.
TCATCGGCCGCCGCTGGGGCTTCATGGATGCCAGCCCGCCGATTCGCGACGCGTACTTCGGACCCGACGACCCGCTGCGCTGGTTTGGCCTGCCGACATCCGAAATCGTGCACTACGACGGCATGAGCGCCATCCGCGCGCAGCGGGCCGTGATCCAGCTGTGGCACATCGACACTCCCTGGGCGCGCGCGGGGGAGGTGACCATCGCCAACGGCGGCGATCTGGCCAAGCAACTTGGTCTTTTCCCGGAATCGGTCTTGCAGCCGCGCCGCGAGGGCGCCGAACCCGCCCCAACGGCCACAGCTGAACCAACGGCCGGACCCACCCCGACGGCCATACCTACTCCAACCGCCTCACCTACCCCAACGGCCTCACCCGCCGCGCCGGTCAGCGTCAGCGGCGACGCGGTCGTGGACCGCATGAACGAGGTGCGCGCCGACCTGGGGTTGCCGCCGCTGACGGCGCACCCGGCGCTGATGCAGGCGGCGCAGGCCCACGCCGATTACTACGTGATCAACCGCAACGACCCCAACTCCGGCGGCCTGCACACGGAAGTGGCCGGAAAGCCCGGATTCACCGGACGCACCATCGGCGATCGCGCGGACGCGGCCGGATATCCCTTGGGTTGGGTGGACGAGACGTTCGGCTTTCTGCCGCCCGCGCGGACGCTGGAATGGGCGCTAATCACCGTCTTCCACCGCTACATGTTCGTGCACCCGTCGGCGGTGCACGTCGGCTACGGCTGGGCCTCCGCCGAGGGCACGCGCGCCGCCGTGTTCAACGTGGGGCTGTCGCCGCGCCACACCGCCGACGTGCCGCTGCCGTCGGTGATGCCGCGCAACGCCGCCGTCAACGTGCCCCACACCTGGGACGGCGCCGAGTGGCCCGACCCCGCGCCGGGCGTTCCCCGACCGGTTGGACCGCCCATCACCCTCATCTTCGGCCTCGGCGACCGCGTCGCGTGGGGCGACGCGACCGTGACACCGGACGGCGGCGCACCGGTCGAGATCACTCGCTCAATCAGCGAGTGGCGGCGCGCCCTGGCCCTCATCCCGAACGACCCGCTGGCCCCGAACACCCTCTATCATGTGCGCGTCACCGGCCAGCGCAACGGCGAACCGTTTGCCGTGGCGACGCACTTCACCACCACGTCCTGAGGACCGCACCATGCCCTGTCTCCGCCATCCCGCACGCCCATGCAGCTGATATCCGACCTCGGCCACTGGGTGCTGGACTGGGCCGACACGCCCTGGGGCGCGCTGGCGCTCTTGGTGCTGGCGTTCTGGGAGTCGAGCTTCTTCCCCATTCCGCCCGACGGCCTGATGATCGCGCTGATGGTGGGCAATCTGCCGTTCACGTTCGGATTCGCTGCCATCGCCACCGTCGGCTCGCTCACCGGCGCCATGCTGGGCTATTGGATCGGGCTCCGGGGCGGGCGGCCGATCCTGAACCGGCTGTTCGCGCAGGACCGCATTCTCTACGTCGAGCGCCAGTTCCAGCGGCGCGACGTCTGGGCGGTGTCCATTGCGGCGTTTACGCCCATTCCCTACAAGGTCTTTGCCATTGGGGCTGGTGCGTTCCGGCTGGACTTCAAGCGGTTTCTGCTGGCGTCGCTGATCGGACGCGCCGGCCGGTTCTTCCTCGTGGGTGGGCTGATCACCCTCTTCGGCGATCCCATCGAGGCAGCGATCGATGAATACTTCGATGTGCTGGCCCTGGCCTTCGTCGTGGTGCTGATCGTCGGAATCGTCGTGCTGCGCGTGGTCACGCGGCGAAGCCAGCCGGCTTCCGAGTCCGCCGAGTAGCGCCGTGCCGCCTCCGCCCCGCTATCCCGTCGGCGCCGACGCGGTGATCATCGCGCCGTTCGAGGACGGCGATCGCGTGCTCCTGGTGCGACGGGGCTCCCCGCCGCCGGGGTGGGCCATTCCGGGCGGGTTCGTGGAGCCGCACGAGGACCTGCCGGACGCCGCGCGCCGCGAGCTGCGCGAAGAGACCGGCATTGCGCTGGACTCGCTGGTGCACATCGGCGCCTACGGCCACCCGGACCGCGATCCGCGCGGACGCATCATCGGAATCGTGTTCGGCGCCCGGTTGGACGCGCCGCCTCCGGTCACTGCCGGCGACGACGCCGCCGACGCGCGCTGGTTTCCGATCAGCGCGCTGCCCGACGACATCGCCTTCGACCACCGCGACGCGCTCCTGGACGCGATCGAGCAGCTCGGCTGCGAGTGCTGCGACTCCTAGCAAAGGTCTAAAGCGGCGGGAGACCTCACCCCTATTCGTTCGCCCTGAGCCTGCCGAAGGGCTCACCACGAACGGAATCGGCTCTCTCTCATGTGCACATTGCGAGTCAAGGCTCGCGGGCATCACCGCTAGCGCACCAACGACGGTTCGTCCGTGTCAGTCCGCGCCAGAAAGGCCTCGCGCACTCGAGTTCGGCGCATGGCATCCGTGTCGGCGTCGCCCGATCGCAGGACGTAGAGCCGCGCGAAGCGCTCGGGCTGAGCGCCGGCACCCTGTAGCGCCGAGCCCGGCGCCTCGTTGATCGGTCGCAGCTTCCCGCCCGGGTCGCCCACCAGCGGCGGTTCTCCCGCGCCGAGGCCGCCGTTATCACTCGATGCGCCGGTGACGACCTGGTCGGTGAGAAAGATGTCCGCAGCATCCACGCCGGCGTCGCGGGCAATCGCGCGCCTGGTCGCATTGAACTCCTCCAGTAGGTCGGACTGCTTCCCGCGAGCGCGCTGCTCCCAGGCCAGCAGCGGGGGCTGCCGATCGATGAGGGCCGCGGCAATGCGCGCGGTCATGCCGCGGCCGGCCGGGTCGGCGCGGCGCGCGGCTTCATTCCAGAGCCAGTGATCGTCGAAGCTCCGGAACGTGCCGTCGTCGAGCGCCTGGTGGAGGCCCTCCAGGGAGGTGAACGGCGATCGGTCACGAACGGCCAGCGATACCCAAAACGCGGCGACGAGCACCGAAAACGCCGTGACGGTCTTGTGGAAGATCACCTGGCTGTACATGAAGCGGCGGGCCAGCAGGTAGTGCTCGAGCGCCGGCTGGCCCCGCGTCTCGACGTAGACCACGTGGTTCCCCGCACCGTCAGGCCCCAACTGCATGCGGCGAATCAAATGGTCGAGCTCGACCCCGCCATAGCGCACGCCGGCGTTGTGCGCGTCGCGCAGCAGATAGTCCAGACGGTCGACGTCGAAGTGCGACGCGACGAGCTGGCGGCGGAAACGCGGACCGTTACGGCCTTGCAGGAGCGCCCGCACCTCGGCGGCGGCATCGGGCCGGCCCACGTAGGCGTCGATGCCGCGCTGCAGCGCGGCATCGCGCCTGATGATCTCGGCGGCCAGGCGCTCGTGGTGCATGTCGGTCATGGGGGCCGGATGTGAGGCGGCTGTCGCCGCAAGCTGCAGCCAGTCGGATTCGCAGCAGGGGTCTAATCCGAAATCGAGGCCGTCGGTGGTGGGCTCATGCAGCCACGCCGCGATCGGCTCGACGACGTGCGACAGCGGGTAGTGCCCCAGGTCGTGCAACAGGGCCGCCGCGCGAAGCAGTCGCCCCTCGGCGGCGAGGTCGACGCCCGGCGGCGGCTCCGTGGCCTCCAGCCGCCGCCACACCCGGCGCATGATCTCCTGCGCCCCGATCGAATGCGCCAGGCGCGTATGCCGCGCGCCCGGGAATACCAGCGAGGCCGTGCCCAGCTGCTCCAACCGCCGGAGGCGCTGCACCGCCGGATGGTCCACCAGCGCCAGCAAGGGCGCCTCGAGCTCGATCGGACCGAGCACGTTGTCGTGAATGACCGTCGCCATCGCGTGCAGCGCATCCCCAGCCGGTATCTCGTCCGCGCCAGAGTATCGGCTCCACGTCCCCGCGCCCGTCACCAGCGTGCGCGCCAGCGTTGCGAGTGCGGCCCGGTGGTCGTAGCGTAGAGGCACCATGGCCACCGCGACCTCGACCTTTAGCGTAGGCCGGATTGCCCTTGCCGGCGCCCTGCGCCGCGCCATCGGTGATGACTGGGTCATGTCCGATCCCGACGAGGTGGCCATCTACGCCTACGACGGCTCAGTGGAGCACGCACTGCCCGACGCGGTCGTGTTCCCGCAGGACGCCGCCGAGGTCCAGGCGGTGGTGCGTATCGCCCACGAGCTCGGCGTGCCCATCATCGGCCGCGGCGCGGGCACCGGGCTCAGCGGCGGCGCGATCGCCGCGTGCGGCGGCATCGTGGTCAGCACCTCGCGCATGAACCGCATCCTCGAGGTGGACTACCGCAACATGCGCGCGGTGGTGGAAGCCGGCGTGGTGAACGCCGACCTCAGCGCGCACACCTCGAGCTACGGATTCCACTACGCCCCGGACCCGTCGAGCCAGGCGGCCTGCACCATCGGCGGCAACATTGCCACCAACGCCGGCGGTCCCCACACCCTGCTCCACGGCGTGACCACCAACCACGTGCTCGGGGTCGAGTTCGTCACCCTCGACGGGCGGATCGTCACCGCCGGCGGCGGGTCCCTGGATCATCCCGGCTACGACCTGGCGGGGCTCTTCTGCGGCAGCGAGGGCACGCTGGGCATCGCCACGAAAGCCGTCGTTCGGCTGGTCCGCACGCCGGACCAGGTGCGCACCATGCTGGCGTCCTTCGCCGAGGTCGCCCAGTCGAGCGCCGCGGTCTCCGGGATCATCGCCGCGGGCATCGTGCCCGCGGCGATGGAGATGATGGACCAGATCTCCCTGGAGGCCATCGCCCAGTACGTGCCGGCGGCCAACCTGCCCATCGACAAGGCCGCCGTGCTGCTGATCGAGCTGGAAGGCGTGGCCGCCGAGCTGGAGCCCCAGGAAGCGGCAATCCGCCGCGTGTTCGCCGAGCACGGGGCGGACGAGGTCCGCGTGGCCGCCGACGCGCGCGAGCGCGCGCTGCTCTGGCTGGGGCGCAAGAGCGCCTTCGGGGCGATGGGGCGAATCTCACCCAACTACTACGTGCAGGACGGCGTGATCCCGCGGACGACCATCACCGACGTGCTGGCGCAGATCGCGGGTGTGAGCGATTTCTTCAACATCACCATCGCCAACGTGTTTCACGCCGGCGACGGCAATCTGCACCCCCTGCTGCTGTTCGACGACCGCGAGAACGGCGCCCTGGACCGCGTGATCGAGTGCGGCACCTCCGTGCTGAAGGTGTGCGCCGACGCGGGCGGCATGCTGAGCGGCGAGCACGGCATCGGGATGGAGAAGCACCGCAACATGGGGCTCGTGTACAGCGACGCCGACCTCGAGCGCATGCAGTGCCTGCGGCACGTTTTCAATCCCCGCAACCTCTTCAATCCGGGCAAGATCTTCCCCACCGCGGTCTCGTGCGCGGAGGTGAACAACCTGCGCCGCGGCGTCGCCCCAGACTCCCACCCATAGGCACTCCGCCCGCGCCCAGGAGACCCTTGCATAAGTGGTTGACACCCCACGCCCGAGCCTCGGATCCCCCTCACCCCAACCCTCTCCCTCCAGGGGAGAGGGGGCCGGACCTGCGCTCCAGGCTCCACAGGAGGGATTACGCAAGGGTCTCCCCAAGCTCTGCGCGGTGGTGCTGGCCGCCGGGCGCTCCGAGCGCTTCGGCTCGCCGAAGCCGCTGATCCAATGGGGCGACGTCACGCTGGTGGCGCACCAGGTGACGACGCTCGCGGCTCTCGATGAGGTCGCTGAGGTAGTCGTCGTCACCGGCCATCGCGCCGAGGACGTGCGGGCGGCGGTGGACGGACTGCGTGCGCGTACGTTGCACAACCCCGACTACGCCGTCGGGCGAGCCACGTCGGTCGCCCGCGCCGCCCAAGCATTGCCCGAAGACTGCGAAGGCATCCTGCTCGTCAGCGTCGACCAGCCGCTGCATCCGGAGGCCCTGGCCGACCTGGTGGCTGCGTGGCGCGACGCGCCGGGCGACATCGTGCGGCCGCTATTTCAGGGCCGGCACGGGCATCCGGTCATTTTCCCCGGCGACCTGCGCGACGAGCTGGCCGCCGTGGACGACGCCACCGAAGGCCCTCGCGCCGTAGTCCGCCGCCACGCCGAGCGCCTGCGGGACGCGCCCACGGACTCTCCCCACGTGCTGCTCAACCTGAACACCCGCGCGGCCTACGAGGCTGCCCTGGACGCGTTCGGGTTGCGGTAGTGGGGCAGTCTGATTTCTTCGGTGTGCATGAGGCGGAAGCATCCCCTCACCCCGACCCTCTCCCCGTGGGAGAGGGAGCCGGACTCGCCCACGGGGAGGCCTTCGCAGAATCCGGTAGGGGCGGGTCTGAGACCCGCCCGACGCCAAGCATCCGTCGCGCGCGCCAGGTTCAGTGAAGGTGGATTCCCGCCTTCGCGGGAATGACGGAGGGTTACGTAGGGTTCTCCCTTCGTGGGAGAGGAATTCGCCACCCGATAGCTAAACGTCCGACGCGCCCGGCAGCCGCGGGGCATAATGTCGGCCCCGGGGCCCATAGCTCAGTTGGAAGAGCGCCTCAATGGCATTGAGGAGGTCGTCGGTTCGAGTCCGACTGGGTCCACCACACTGGATGAAATCAAGGGCCTTTCCTTTGAGATGCATGCTGGCGGTGTTGCCTGGAACGGTGCGCCGCGAGCTTCAATCCGCCGCCTCGGCCTCCGAGTGGGCCTAGTGAGACTCCTGAGACTGACGACCGTCCGGCTGTTGCTGCTGCTTGCGACGGCGGCTGCGCTCATGGTCGCGGCGGCTTGTCACGGCGCGGATGACATGAAGGAGTCGGAACCGGTCGCATCGCCCACCGTGCCGGACGCAGCCGCTCCCTCTCCGGATTCGGGCACACCGGCTGCCGACGAAACCCCAACTGGAGAATCACCAAGCGAGATCGAGGCCGCGGCGCGTCGGCTCCTGGCCGAAGAGGTGGGCGAGGGTGACTACACGCTCATCAGCGCCGAGGCCACGGACTGGTCGGACGCCAGCCTGGGATGCCCGAAGGAGGGCTACGCCTACGCCCAAGTCATCACTCCGGGCTACAAGCTGGTCTTCGACCTGGCAGGCGCGTCCCACGCGGTACATACCAACGCCGACGGCTCCCACATGGTGATATGCCCGGACGCGCCCGATCGCTAGTTGAGGCGCCTCAGTGGCATCGAGGAGGTCGTCTGTTCGAGTCCGACTGGGTCCACCGCTATGAGATTGACTGGGAACCATGCCGCCAGGACAGCCTTCTTATGTTCCGCCAGGAACGGATGAAGAATGGGAACAGAGGAAATAGCGCCGGAGTGAGTGGCCACTCTAGGGAAGTACTGGGGTCTGCTGCATTCGCGGGGTAGGAGGAAAGGGTGGCACGACTTCAAGACAAACAGAAGGTGGCTATCATCGTCAAAGCCCGCCGCTTAGACATGTCAGTTGGGCGTGAGGCCGGGCTGGCTTATCTGGCTGAGCACGGCATGGGGGGTTACGAGAGCAACGACTACGCCTCTGCCCATCGGATACTTGACTACTCGACGTTCCGCTACGTGAACTGCGTTCCGCGCGAACACCCACTTTGGCGAGAGTGGCGAGACGAGGAGGACGCGGCGAATAAACGACGACTTGAGGCGCGGAAGCAGAAACCTGCGCTGCTGGAACGCGTCGGCGGTAAGTGTGAATGGTGTGGCAGCGTCGTGGAGGGTCGGAATGCGACGGTAGACCACATAGACCCCGACAAGGGCAACTCCCTGGACAACCTAGCGTTGTTGTGTCGCTCCTGTAACTCCCGCAAGTCAAACGGGAGCCTCGAGCGCCTAAATAGGATAGATGAGGCGTACCGGCGGCGAGATACTAGGGCGAGGGAAGACGGCTTTTCTTCCTTTGATGCCCAAGAGAGGTTTTTTGAATGTCCCTGCCATCACTACGGCTGTCCGCCTGACTGTCCGGGCTGCGAAATGTGTGGTCATACGGAACACCAAAGACCACGCCACATCATCTGTGACGGGCCCGGGGATGTCTGCGAGGATCCTAGGACTTGCTGGACCGACAAGCGATGCCGCCGCGGGTTTTGAGGTTTACCCCGCGATTGCAACAGAACGAAGTGACTACCATGCAAAAGGCACTACGTCCCCGCGATTAGGTCGCATTGCCATGCGCTCTGGCCCGGCGAAGAGTTCACAGTGCAGCACCTGAATACTAAGAAAAAGTGGGAATGATTTCCCCAAAATAGGGACCGGGATTCGAGAGCCCATATTGCCACAGCCAAATCCTAAAGATGGTTCCGTTTACCGTCCACGCAGGACCACCACCCTCACCCCCGGTGTTCCGCGTCGTTGTGGCAGTCGCAGCGGTCACGACCGGTTCGAAGCCGGAATCCAGCCGCGCTGGTGGCGCCAGTTGGGGGTGATGTTGGCGAAGCGTCCCAGTCCTAGGCCGCCGATGTCGATATTTGTTTCGCCGTAGAGCACCAGGTCGCTGACGACCTTGCCGGTGGCTGGGGAGATGCCGAAGCCGTGGGCCGAGGCCGTGACGACCACGTAGTTGCTGGGGTAGTCCAGGATGTCGATGATCGGCATGTAGTCCGGGGCCTGTTCCACCACCCCGGCCCAACTGCGAATGACCGGCACGTCGGCCACTTCCGGCAGCAGCTCCGCGAGCCTCCTGGCGATGCTCCTGATGAGCGGCGTGTTGGGCTTGCCGGGCGTGGTGGTGAGGTCCACGTCGGCCCACTCGTGGGCGCCGCCGCCGAATATCAGATTTCCCCGCACGGCCTGGTGTCCGTAGAGGCCGTTGCCCACCAGGGCGATGCTGGTGAGCGGCTCGATGGGGGCGGTGGCCAGGATTTCCACCCGTGCCGGGGCCACGGGGATGTGCACGCCCACCAGCCCCGCCATCAGCCCGGTCTGGGGCCCGGCGGCGGCGACGACCATGTCGGCGGCGATTGGGCCCGCGGTCGTCTCCACAGTCGTCACCCGGTCGCCAACGACCTGGAAGCCCGTGACGGCGGTGCTCTGATAGAGCCGTCCACCCAGGTCCTGAAACGCCCAGGCGAACGCCTGGACCGCCAGCTGGGTGTTGGCGTGACCGCCCTTGGCGAAGAACAGCCCGCCGAGCGTCCTTTCGGTGATGCCGGGAATCAGGTTCCGGATCTCCGAGGGCTCGACCATTTCCGCGTGCAGGCCGTGGCGTAGCGCGTTGTCCCGTTCGGCGTGGAGGGCGCCCATCTCCTCCTCCGTCACGGCCACCTGGAGCCGGCCCTGCTGGACGAACTCGGTGGGATAGCCCAGCTCATCGGCCAGCGTTTCCCAGGTCCTGGTGGCTTCCACGGCCAGCGGAATCAGCGCCGGCTCGTCGACCCGCTCGCTGACCATGCCGCCGTTTCGCCCCGAGGCCTCGCCCCGACGATCCCCTTGTCGACGACGACGACGTCCCGGCCCGCCTTGACCAGGCGATAGGCCGAGCTGAGGCCCGAAACGCCAGCCCCGATGACGACGACGTCCGCGCTATCCATGCGCCTCCTATCCCAGCACCCGATGCGTCGGGCTGAACCACTTGGGCCACTCGCTGCGCACCTGCTCCGGCTCGTCTTGGGGCCACATGACTCGCAGGGGGAGCGGCCGCACCGGCGGCCGGTAGGACATGACGGGGATGTCGGCGATGTCGGCGCCGGACTCCGCGGCAAGCAGCAACGACACCTGCTCACGGCAGAGGCGGCCCTGGCAGTGGCCCATGCCGGCCCGTGTCAGGCGCCTGACCTGGTCGGTGTTGACCGGGTTGCTGCTGGCTTGGGTTCGCAGGCCGCGGCGGCTCGACTGCTCCGATCCCCATTCGAGATAGCGCGGCGGCTGCAAGCCGATGATCTCGGCACGCGTGACCTCCTCGCACGGGCACGCGACGACATCCAGCCCACCGGCGTTGACGAGGGATCGATGCCATCGCTGCCAGCCCGATTGCACGTCGTTGGGCGTTGCGTCGAGCGCCGACGGCAGGAGGTCATTGCTTCGGGCCAGCGCTTCGCCCTCGTCAATGGCGCCGAGCGACTCGGCGGCGGCGATTCCGGCCAGGCGGCCCTGGTTTCGCGCAATCTCGGCGTCCAGGACCATTCCGTCGTGGAAGCCGGCGGCATCCCCCGCGACGAACACCGAGTCGACGCTGGTGCGCATCCAGTCGTCGTGGACCGGCGCCCACCCGCCGCGCTCGGACGCAAAGGTGAAATCGCACCCCAGGAGACCGAGGAGCTCCACGTTCGGTACCAGGCCGATGGCGAGGCAGACGGTGTCGGCGGAAATGACCTTTTCCGTGCCGGCCACAGGCTCGCAGTCATCGTCGATCTCGACCAGCACGACGGACTCGACCTCGCCGGCGCTGCCGGTGGCTTCCTTGACGGTGTGGGACGTGTAGAGCTCGACGCCCGTGGCCCGCAACCGCGACACGAGGGCCTCGTCGCCGCGCACGGAGGGGGAAACGTCTACGACAGCGGCTACCTCGACACCGCAGTCCTGCGCCATCCCGGCGGTGTTGAGGCCCAGGTCGCCGGATCCGAGGACCACCATGCGCCGCGAGGTCAACGCCTGGTAGCGACTCATCAGCGCGTGCGCGCCGTTGGCGCCCATGACGCCCGCCATCCCCGACCCGGGAAAGGCCAGCGCCAGGTCCCGGGCGCCGGCGGCCACGATGAGCCGGTCGTACTTGACCATCCACGACCGCTCGTCGTCGGCCAGCCCGAGCTGCGGGCCGTCGAGCACCCTGCTGGTATCGGAATTGCGAAAGGCGCCCCAGACGCAGGTTCCAAGCTGAACCTCGACGCCGGCTTCCTCGGCTTCCGCCAGCGCGTGGTTGGCCGCGGCCACTCGCTCCAGCATCACGTCCCTGGCGGGGAGCGGGTCCATGGCCCGTTGGCCGAAGAACTGGGGGACGTCCAGCGCCATCATGGAAGCGCCAATGGGGTTCTCGTCGACGAGCAAGACCCGCACGCCGGCTCGGGCCGCCTCGATGGCGGCGGCCGTACCCGCCGCTCCCGCCCCGACAACCACCAGCGGTTTCGATTCCAGCGGAAGTCCCTCCCGTCGATTCGGAGGTCTCTTCTAGAGAGGGTCTGAACAACTCCGGGCAATAGCGCCGTCGACGGCCATCCCCGATGCACGGCCTAACGGCCCCAGCGGGAACGCCAGCCGCTGACCCCCATCCTAGCCTTCCCCCTTCCAGGGGGAAGGAATCGAATCAGTGGTTTCCTAAATCCAATGTGCGTGGATGTCGGTGGCTTACGCGCCGTTTCGCGGCGATGGGATCCGGTCCGGCAGGGCGGCCCGCAGCGCCTTGGTGTAGTTGGCGCCGAAACCGCAGCAGGTGCCGATGATCTGGGCGCCCATTTCGACCCAGGTGAGCGTCTCGCGCGTCAACTCCGCCACCGTCTGCTCGTTGGCGACGCTGCTGTCCTGCCAAGTCTCCAGATAGTCTTCCCGGCCGGCGTCGGGATAGACCACGACGGGCCCGGACCACTGGTCGAGCATGACCTGAAGGGCCGCCGCGGTTTCATCAATCCGGCTGTGAAACACGCCCAGGACGTCGGGACCGAGCGCCGCGATCTGGTCGATGCCTTGGGCCAGGCTCATGTCGTCGTCGACCGTCCGCCAAGTCGACGTCCACATGGGCGATCCTAGGCCGGTGCTGTAGGCACGGTCCTCGCCGAAACTCATGCGGACCGCCTGATCGTCAGATGACACGGAGGCCGTAAAGGCCACCCACACGGGCAGGCCCGTGTCCTTTGCCGCTTCCGCGGCAATCGCCCTGGACTCGTTGTCGGCCCACAGATTCTCAATCAGAAAGAAATCCACGCCGGACTCCGCCAGGATGTTCGCCTGCTCTGTGGCGTGAGCCCTCAATTCTTCCGCCGAAAGGCTGGCGCCATAGCCGTAGCCTGTGCCGCCCAACAGCGTCCCGGTCCTGCGGTCGCGGATGGGGATGCGGCACGAGATCGAGCCGGCGATGTACACGGGCCGGTCGCCAGCGGCCCGATCGATTGCTTCGAGAGCCGCGTCCACGGCGCGCACGTTGACTTCCCTGACCAACTCGCTGTAGCCGGAAGCCTCCAGCGCCGGGCGCAGGTTGTTGAAGGTATTGGTGGTGATGATGTCGGCCCCCGCCCGGATGTAGCGCTCGTGCATCTGTCGCACGGTCGCCGCGTGCGTGTAGTTGCCGGGGCCGCACCACGCGGCGGGGTCCATGGGCACGCCCATGGACTGCAGCTCGGTTCCGATGGCCCCGTCCAGGAGGATCACCTCACCCTGGTCGATACGGCTCTTCAGGTTCTGGTAGTTGGCCATGACGTCACGCTCCGTTGCGGATCGGAACTCAAACCGTCAAGCCCCATATTATCCGGCCTGGATTGGAGCAACGGAGGGAATTCGGCTACCAACCCGCGGGGAGACGCAAGGAATCTCCCCACTCGTCCACATGCAGCGGATCCAGTCGGGTGATGTTTGGAAGGCGGTCAAAGTCGCCGTCTGCCGACACGATCTGCGTGGCGCCCACGCGCTGCATGACGGCGGCGTGCAAGAGGTCGCGGGAGCTAGTGCCCGGATTCCGGTCGGCCAATTCCGCCGCTTGAAGGATGTCGCCTGCATAGACGGGTTCGATGCAGTCGTGCATGACCTCGGCAAAGCTGAAGAGCACCTCGCGACCCAGCGTCCACCGCCCGGAGGCTACGTAGCGATGGACAAGCTCCCGCAGGACCTCAGCATCCGTGACAAACGACTGCGGGTGCTCGGCGGCGAGCATGAGCACCCGGCCGCACGGCGCCTTGCACGGATGCTCTCGACCAGCGGCATAGATCGGAATGTTGGCGTCAATGAAGACCGCCGGGATCATGTGCCGCCTCCAGATCACGCGAGAGGGTCGCCTGGTCCGGCGGGTCCTCGACCTCCAGCTTGATTAATCGCTCGACGGCTTGCCGCCGACGCTCTCGCAGGACTTCTTCGTAGGCGTCGTCGATCAGCCGGCGCACCACGTAGGAGATTGGCGCCTCCCTCGCTTCCGCAAGCTCCTCCAGCCGCCGCCGTTGCTCCGCGTCGAGCCGTACATCCAGGCGGGCCATCGCCACACATCCTTGTACGGAAATCTCTATACGGAGCAGATTGTGCGGCGCGCAGTTCTTCGCGTCAACATCATCGGGCCACCGGACAAGGGGCTGATTCAGAGACCGCCTAGCTCAGCCACCGCTCGAAGAGGGCCGCGCCGCCGAGGGCGACGAAGGCGATGACGAGGTTCTTGATGAAGCGTCCGGCCCACGAGGCGACGAAGAAGCGCTTCCAACCGAGGCCGGCGGCCCCGGCCACCGCGCCGGCGATGTCGAACACCGGATTCGGGACGGCGGCGATGACGAACACCACCAGCAGCCCCCAGCGCTTGATCCAATCCTCGACCCGCTGGTAGGCCTGTTGACGCCTGATCCAGGGCGACCCGGTGGCTCCCAGGAGATACGACACCATTTCGCCGATGACCTGTCCCGTGGTGCCCACCAGCGCCGGCAGCCATGGGTCGCCGAACACGATGGTGAAGGCGCCGATGCTGGCGAAGCCGAATCCCGGAAGCATGAACAGCGCGCCGGACTGGACCGACAGGATGAACAGCAGCAGGAATCCGGCCAACCCGACCGCGCGGATTTCGCCCGCGAACGGGATGGCGGCGATGCTGCCGCCCATGGCGACGACGAGCAGCCCGATTTGCAGCCACAGCATCCGCCGGCTGGGGGGTCGGGGCGTGTCGTCGGCGGGCGCTTGGGCTTCGGACGGCGTCTCAGGATCCGACGGCGGCGAGGCGCGATGCGTATCCTCAGCGGTCATTGGAATCGGTTGGGCCCGTCATGCCCGAGCTGCCCGAAGTCGAGACGATTCGACGTGATCTTGCCGCCGCCATTGTGGGTCGCCGCGTGGTGCGGGCCGAGGTTCGCGACGCAAGCCTAGTCCACGCACCGTCGGTCGAGGGGTTCGGTCGCGGCCTGTGCGGGCAGGCCGTGCAGCGTGTCGACCGCCGCGGGAAGTACCTGCTGCTGCGCCTGGACGACGGCGTGCTGGTGCTGCATTTGATGATGAGCGGCCGCATCTTCCTGCGGGCGGCGGACGATCCGGTGGGGCATACGCGCCTGGTGGTGGCCTTCGACGAAGGGCCGGCGCTGCATTTCGTGGACATGCGCCGCTTCGGCAGGGCCTGGCTGCTGCCGCCGCCGGGAATCGAGGCGTTGTTGGCGGACCTGGGGCCCGAACCGCTGGAGCCGGGATTCGACGGTCGCACGTTGCAGGCCGCAGTGCGCCATCGTCGTCGGGCGATCAAGCCGACGTTGCTGGATCAGCGAATCGTGGCCGGCGTGGGGAATATCTATGCAGACGAGGCGCTGTGGCTGGCGCGCATCCACCCGGACACGCCAGCGGGGTCGCTGAGCCGCCGCCGCCTGAACAACCTGGCGCAAGCGATCGTGACCACGCTGCGGGCGGGCATCGAGCACGACGGCACGAGCTTTCTCACGCACGTTGGCAGCCGCGGCGAGCGCGGCCGGTACCAGGAGCGGCTGAACGTCTTTCAGCGCACCGGGGAGCCGTGCCCGCGCTGCGGCCGGGCCATCGAGCGGCTGGTGATCGGGCAGCGGGGCACGCACATTTGCCCCCGGTGCCAGCGGCGGCGGGGCTAGGGGCGGATGCCTCGTCCGGGTTGACGGAAGCTTCTCTGTCATTCCGAACGAATGTGAGGAATCTAAGACCTTCGACCTGTCGGCTGGAGACTCGAGCTCTAGACTCCTCGCTGCGCTCGGAGTGACAAGCAGGGAATCAAGCGCGCGACGGGTGTCCGGTCCCACGCTGCACGCAGCGCGGGCCACCGAGCCTGGATTCCCGCTCCCCGCCTGCGCGGGGACAGCCTCCGCGGGAATGACGGAAGGGGGGCAGTCAGTCGCCGTCCGCGAGCGGGGCGACGCGGAGCGTGCGGTGGTGGCGGTAGGTGACCTGACCCGGTCCGGCCCCGCGAATCGCGCGCACGTGACGGCGGCGGGTGACGTCCACGTCGACAGCGGTCGCCGCATGTCCGGCGCTGAGGTGCGCGGCCAGACGGGCCACCGCGTAAATCAACTCGGGCGCCGGGTCGTCGCCCGGATCGCGCAGCAGGACGTGCGCTCCGGGCATGTTGCGGGCGTGAAACCACAAATCGCCGGGGGCGGACTCCTTGAACGTCAGGCGGTGGTTCTCGGACGCGGTGCGGCCGGCGAGCACGCGATGTCCGCGAATGCGTCGTTCAATCGGTGTCGCCGGTTCGGCTCTTCGCTTGCGACGCGGCCGGCGCAAGTGGCCGGACTCGGCCAGGAGGGCTTCGATCTGGCGCGAGACGGCCGGTGAATCCGATCGTCGAAGATCGTCCGCGGCTTGCCGCAAGAACGCCAACTCCAACTCCGTCCGTCGGATCCGCCGCGGAACCAGCCGCGCGGCGCGCTTCAAATCCCGATAGCGCGCGAAGTAGGTCTGGGCGTTGGCGCCGACCGATTTGGCGGGATCGAGCTCGAGCCGCTGTCCGTGCGCGTCGAAGTGCGTGGCGCCGGGCGGAATCAGGTGCGCGTGCTCGAGCAGGGCCGAACCGGCGGCTCGCGCGGCGCTGATGTCGGCGCCGGTCGGTGCCGCCGCGCGCAGCGAAGCGATCCGACGCTCGACTCGTGCAATGGCCGCATCGAGAGGTTCCAGCACGCGCGACTTCACTGTGTCGACGGACGCCCCCGGATCGTCGGCCTCGTAGAAGGCCTCCAGCGCTTCGCTCATCGAGCCTGCCGGCTGGCAGCGGCGTCCCAGGTGGGCGAGCGGGTAGGCGGCGAAGGCCTGCCAGCCGCCGTCGATCGGCACCAGACAGGGTTGCGTCGCGCCGGCATCGACCGCCGTTGCGATTTCGCGCAGCGCCCCGAGCACCGCCGGCCAGGCGGAAACGTCGAGGCTTGGCGTGCTGGGATCGATGTCTACGCGCGCCAGCGCCTCGCGAGCGAGCGTGGGGCTCACGCCGGCGACGGACTGCAGCAGCGCGCGCCAGGCCGGCACGCCGGCAGCGGTTCGCCCGGCGATGTCGGCAGGCGAGGCAACGCTTGGGGCCGTCAGCGACAGGCGGGCGGGTGGCTGATATGGGGCTCGCGGCATGATGCGGCGTCGCGCGCCGTCGCCCGAGGTGCGCCGCAGCGCATCGCGGATGAGCCCCTGGTCGTCCACCAGGATGACGTTGGCCTGACGGCCGATGATCTCCACGATCAGGCGGTGCTCGATCACCGGCCCGTCGGCGTCCGGGCGCACGCGCACCAGCAATTCCAGCACGCGCTCCAGCGGGAGTTGCGTCGCCGCGACCAGTCGCCCGCCGCGCACCCACTTGCGCAGCAGCAGGAGCAGCGGACTCGCCGGGGCCTTGCCGGCATGGAGGCGGCCGCGGACGAAATGCACTCGCGAATTCACGGGGCCGGCCTGGATCAGGAGGTGACTGGCGGCGCGCTTGGCATAGATCTCGAGCCCGACCTGGTTGGGCTCGGGCGACACGACGCGCTGAATGCGTCCGCCGACGGCCCGGTCCTCGATCTCGTGCCGCACCGCCGCCAGCGTGAGGACGTCGAAATTCATCGTGGGCCGGGGGTCGGAGGAAACGCGTCCCACCGTCGCTCGACCCAGCGGGTGGCGAGCGCGGCGGCGGTCTCCACGGCCTCGCCAAGTTTGCCCGTGCCCTGGAGGCTCACGAACAGCGCGGTCGCAAACACG
The DNA here is from genome assembly GCA_965243625.1 of Chloroflexota bacterium. Taxonomy (GTDB): domain Bacteria; phylum Chloroflexota; class UBA11872; order UBA11872; family UBA11872; genus JAJECS01. The sequence continues at coordinate 2,885,398 of CBDEVI010000002.1, read as the reverse complement.
TCGCCGGCGCCGGTTGGACTGGCGTCAGGCACCTGGCGGACGGGTATCTCCGAAATGCCGCCCTCGGCGAACACCTGCACCGACAGCGGCCCGCGGGTGAGTACGCCGATCGCGGCCCGCTGCAGATGCTCGATACCGGACGCTGGGTCGGACGCAATGTCTTCGCTGCTCAGGACGAGCACGTCGATGCAATCCAGGAAGTCCCGGGCGTCGGGCCAGTCTCGACCGTGCACGGCGCCGTCCGGGCCCACGCGGCGCAGCAACCCCTGAGCCGTGAGGCCGGTGAGATCGGCGCGCGGCAGGTGGCCGAGCAGTTCGGGGCCGATCTCCGCGACCACGGGCGCCAGGTGCACGATTGAACACTCCTGCGGCAGCCCGTCCAGGTCGGCCACGTCGAAGGGTGCGGCGACCGCCGGGGCGTGCTGGCTTCGGCCTTGCGGTCCATAGGCGTTGCGCATCGCGGTCGTCGCTGACGTGGCGCAAGCGATCCACCGCACCTCGGGGAATGCCGCGGCCAGCGCGTGCGCATCCGCCGCGGCGGCCCGCGTGAGCGCCGTGACGCGCATCCGGAGGCGTTGCGCCGCGAGGCTGCTGTAGTACACCGTGCCGCCGAACTCCCAGCCCGATGGGTGGAGGTCGCGAGTGACGTGTCCGACCGTGAGGTAGGCCGGGTCGAGACGCGGTGCAGCCACGCTAGAGACGGTCGGAGAAACTGCTCGCGATGGCGGCATCCGTGGCAATTCCGCGCAGTGGCCGATCGGCCCCAGAGAGGGCGTCACGATCTGACCGACATCCTAGCTTTCCCCTACCGAGCGCCGTTCACTTAACCCTCGCCGGGCGGGTCTGAGACCCGCCCCTACCCGAACGATCCAGCGTGCCTTAGCAATTGACCGGACTGGATTCCGGCCTCCGCCGGAATGACGGAGGGGTTACCCAGAGGCCGCCTGCCAGGGGAAAGAACCGGATAGGCGGGCGATTAGCCCTTCGGGCTGATCACGACCCGGCGCTCGTCGCCTTCGCCGATGCTGTAGGTGCGGACGTTTTCGTCGTCGGCCAGGGCCACGTGAATCAGCCGGCGCTCGTTGGCGGGCATGGATTCCAGCGTGACGGGCTCTTGAGTCTCGTCGACCTGGTCGGCCAGGGTCTCGGCGAGCTCGCGCAGGTGGTCCGCGCGGCGTGCCCGATAGCTGTTGACGTCGATGAGCACCCGGCACGGCTGGCCCAGCTGCCGTCCGGCCATGAGGTTGATCAGGTAGCCAAACGACCGCAGCGTGGATCCATGCCTACCGATCAGCTTGGAGAAATCGTCATCGCCGACGACGTTGTAGGCGAGCGGGTCCTCATCGACGAGCTCGATCTCGGCGATGAACCCCATGCGATCGAGCATGCCGACGAGTAGATCCTCGACGATGTCCTGCAGCTCTTCGCCGCTTTCGACCAGCGAGCGAGAGGCGCGTGGGCGGGGCGCGGGCTGCTCCGCAACGGGCTCTTCGACAGGATCGGGCGCCGGCGGCTCGGCCGGAGGCGGATCGGCCGGGGCCTCGATCGGCTCGGCGGCGCGTGCCGGCGGCTCCGGCTCGGGCTCGGCCGACGACTCGGGCTCGGACGGGGGCTCATGCTCCGTCTCGTCGATGGTGGCGGAAAATGGTCGCTCGCGGCGCACCACGCGCACGCGGGCTTCGGCGTCGCGCCGCAGGAGGCGCGAGCCGCCGCTGGACAGAATCTCCACGTCGACATCGTCGATGGTGGCATTGAGCTGCCGCAGGGCCTGGCGCAGCGCGTCCTCGACGGAAGCGCCGGCGGCCTCGACGCTCTCGGGAGCGTCGGAAGAGTCGGTTGGATGATCAGCCACTGCGCCTCCTTCGGCGTCGTCGCCGCCGCGGGGTCGTCGCCACGCCCTCACCAGGGCTGCGGCTCGCGGCTTCGGTGGTTGCTGTGTCTTCCACGGCCTTGGCCGGGGTCGGGGCGTTTGGGCGGGCCGTCATGTCGCGCGCGATGGGCCAGTGCGCCGGAATCAGCGCGCCGGTTCCGGTGGTGAAGTATTGCTGCACGATGGCAATGATGCTGGAAATCACCCAATAGAGCACCAGGCCCGCCTGAAACGACCAGGCGAAGATGACCACGATGATGGGCATGAACTGCATGACGCGATTCACCGTCGCCTGCTGGCCCTCGGCCGTTCGAGAGGCCATCATCCGCGCCTGCACGAACTGGAAGGCTCCGGCGAGCAGCGCCAGCAGCGAGATATAGAAGCCGCCCTGGCCGAATACGTCTTGCTGGATGGGAATGCGCGTGAACCCGGCGTTGCCGGCGGCGGTCTGCCCCTGCCGGCTGTCCCACCACTTCTGCACGTACTGCTCGCCGTCGGAATCACCCGGCGACCAGTAGACGTAGGCATCGCGGGCCAGGAAGTAGTTTTCGTCGCGCAGGGCCGCAACGTTCGCGGAGAAGGCGCGGTCGGCGCCTTCGGCCTCGACGTTGACCATGCGCACGTTGTCATGCACGACCGGCCCGGAGATGCCCAGCGATCCAGGGTCGGCGATGATCTCCGCGATGTAGTCCTCGACCGTCGCGTGCAGCTGAATGATCCGCGGCGGTATGGGCTCGCCGTCGAGGAGCATCTCCGAGAGCAGGTTCCGGGTGCCGATATCGTTCCCGAGCCCAAAGATATTGATCGGGCCGGCGGGCAAGCCGAGCTGCGACCAATCGGTGATGTCGCCTCGCAGGACCCCGGCGGCTTCGGCCTTCGTGAGCCGCGTGAGCGGGCGATCGCGCTCGACCACGAACGCGGCCGCCTGCACGAGCCGGGCTTCCGAAGTGCCCGGCGGATAGTCGGCGAGCGCCTGTCGCTCTTCGACGAACGCCGCGGTCGCGCGTCCGCCGCTGACCGCGGCCGCCGACTCGTCGGGGTCGACGGTATCGATGGTGAAGCGGAAATTGGCGTTTTGGCCGGCAAACTCCGCCGCGAGCTGCGACTCCAGCGGCGTGATCGGAAACGTCGTCGCCAGGCGCACGTCGGTGGGAGCCGTCGGGCTGGATTCGCCGAGGACCGGGATCGTGGAGTCCTCGCGCGCCAGGTTGAACCAGAGGAATTGCTCATTGAGAAGCCCCTGGCCGCTCAGCGTGAGAATGCCGCCGTAGAGCGCCAGCAGGATCGGCAGCTGCACGAAGATCGGGAGACAGCCCGAGAGCGGACTGACGCCGTGCTCCTTGTAGAGCTTCATGGTGGCCTGCGATTGCGCCTGGCGATCGTTTCTGAACTTGCGGCGGATCTCCGCCATCTCCGGCTGCAGGATCTGCATGCGTCGCTGGGAACGGATCTGCTTGAGGGTGAGCGGGATCATGAGCGTGCGAATCGCGATCGTGAACAGGATGATCGCGATGGCATAGCTGCCGACGCCGTCGCGGATGATGTTGAGGACCTCGCTGAGTGGGTTGACAGCCCACGTCTGCCAGGTTTCGCCGATGCTGGAAAAGAGTTCCATGGTTCAGACCCGCGGCTAGGGCACCGGGTCGAAGCCGCCGGCGGCGAAGGGATGGCAGCGAGCGATGCGTCGCAGGGCGAGCCAGAGCCCGCGAGCCACGCCGTGGCGCTCCACGGCGACGGCGGCGAATTCGGAACAGGTCGGCTCGTAGATGCAGTGCGCGCCAAGCCCCCCGGAGAGCCACCGCTGGTAGCCGCGGATCAAGGCGAGCACCGGGCGTTTCACGCCAGGCTCGGGACTTGTGCGGCGCGTGCCTGCGCCAGGGATTTGGCCACCGCCCCGGTGAGGCAGCCCCACGGCGCGTCGGCCACCGGGCGGCGCGCCTGCGCCACCATGTCGACGACCGGTTGCGGTGTGGCCAAATGCGGCCGAAACGCCGCCCGCAAGCGGCGACGCATGCGGTTTCGGGCCACCGCGGTACCAAGCCGGCGCGGCGCCGTGATGGCCAAGCGGGTCGTCTCGGAGCCGCCCGGCGCCACAAACAGCACGAAATAGGGCGAGGCCACGCGCGTTCCGCGGCGCCGCACGCGCGAGATGTCGGCGGCGCTTCGCAGCCGATGGCGGCTGCTCACGGCATGCCCGCAGCGACGGAGCCGCAGTCCATCCCGAGCGCCAGGAGCCTAGACCGTGAGCCGCTTGCGACCCTTACGCCGCCGGCGGCGAAGAATCGCGCGCCCGGACCGGCTAGACATGCGGGCACGAAAACCGTGCTCACGCTTGCGTTTGCGAACCTTGGGCTGGTACGTGCGTTTCATCGGAGGGGAAGAGCGCGGCGACAAGACATGCCGCGGGGCTGAAGTGTAGCACCGCCGGGGCCTCCGACCCTTCCCGGTCCGGTGATTTCGCCCGGACGATCCGACGGGTCTGCAACATTCGACGGGCGGGTTTGAAACACGCCCCTACGCCTGCTGGTGAGTGGCTCCATGGGGGCCGGACCGCGAACGAGAATAGGGGCTGTGCCGGCGCCGGCGGCTAGCTGCGCTCCGCCATGGGGGTGTAGGCCCGGTCCGTGTGCCCGATGTACTCGGCGCGGGGTCGGATCAGCCGGTTGTCGCCTAGCTGCTCCAGCACGTGGGCGGTCCATCCGCTGGTACGGCTCATGGCGAAGATCGGCGTGAACAGGTTCACCGGCAGCCCGAGCGCGGCGTAGACGGTGGCGGAGAAGAAGTCCACGTTGGAGTCGATCCCCTTCTCGTCCATCATCACGCGCTCGATCACCTGGGAAATCTCGAACCACTCGGGATGTCCGGAGGTGCGGCTGAGCTCGCGGGACATGCCGCGAAGAATCGTGGCGCGCGGGTCGGCGGTCTTGTAGACGCGGTGACCGAAGCCCATGATGAGCTCGCGCCGGGCCAGGCGTTCGCGTATCCAGTCCTCGGCTGCGTCGGGCGAGCCGATTTCGATCAGCATTTCCATCACGCCCTGGTTGGCGCCGCCGTGAAGCGGACCGCGCAGCGCGCCGATGGCGCCGGTGACGGCCGAGTGCATGTCGGAGAGGGTGGCGGCGATCACACGCCCCGCGAAGGTGCTGGCGTTGAGCTCGTGATCGGCCTGCAAGACCAGAAGCACGTCGAGGGCGCGGGCCGCGGTTTCGTCGGGCCGCTCGCCGGTGTACATCTGGAGGAACGCGTCGGCGACCGGGCCTTCGGCCGAGGTGATCGGCTCATTGCCGGCCGCAAGCCGGGCGAAGGTGGCGACGACGGCGGACACCTGCGCCAGCAGGCGCACCGATTTGCGAGCGTTGGCCTCGAGGGAATTGTCGCCGAGGTCGGGGTCAAACGCGCCCAACATGGAGACGCCGCTGCGCAAGGCGTCCATCGGCGGCGTTGACTGCGGGACGAGGCGCAGGGCGTCGACGACCGGCGGCGGCAACGCGTAGGCCGCGGACAGCTCGTTGAGCAGCCCGTCGAGCTGGCTCTGCGTCGGCAGCTCGTCGTGCCAGAGCAGATGCGCCACTTCTTCAAACGTGGCGTCACTCGCCAGATCGAATATATCGATCCCGCGATAGGTGAGCTTGCCGGCCAGACCGTCGATCGAGCTGATCGCCGAGGTGCCGGCCACGACCCCTTCGAGGCCACCGGAGCGACTGGTCATCGCCTGTCCTTCATGAGCCGAGCGCGCCCGGCGCGCCGCCACCCGCCAATGCGAAGCACACGGAAGGCGGGGCCAGCCCGGCTACGTCATTTTTCCGAGTCATGGTAGCCGATGGCGCGTTACGCCTCCCGGTCCGGCGGCTGCAGGCGCGCCGCGGGCCAGTGGGCGTCAAATGCCGCCGCGAAGCGCAGCACGTCGGCGTCGGCGTGGCGGGCGCCGACGATCTGCAGTCCGATGGGGAGACCGTCGCGCGTGACCCCGGCGGGCACGGTGGCCGCCGGCTGGCCGGTCATGTTGAAGGGGTAGACGTGGCGGAACCAGCGCTGGGCCCAGACGTTGGGGTCGGCGGGCCTGCCCTCCGGTTCGTCGATCGGGAGCGGTGGCATCAGGAGCGTGGGCGTCACCAACACGTCGTGCTGCGCGAAGAGGTCGGCCATCTCGTCCCAGAGTCGACGCCGCGCCGACCCGGCCGCCATCATTTCCATGCCGGACACCGCCAGCCCGGCTTCAGCCGCCGCGAGCAGGCTGGTCTCGCTGACCGCCCGCACCTCGTCCATCCGGTGCCCCACCTGGGCGGCGAGGAGCGTGGTGAAGAGGGTGGCCCACTCGCGGGTCGCGTCGCTGAGCATCGGAGGAACGGTGGCAAGCTCGCATCCAGCCGCGCGGAAGGCATCGAGCGCGGCCGCGCAGATGTCCACCACTTCGGCGTCGACCACATCGGCGCCCAGCTGCGGCGCCCACGCCACCCGGGCGCCGTCGACGCCGGCGACCGCCGCCTCACGGTAGTCGGCCTCGTCGGGCGGCAGGGTGATCAAGTCGTCCTCGTGCGGCCCGGCAATGATCGCCAGCCCGAGGGCCATGTCCACCGCGGAGCGCGCCATGGGCCCCAGGTGGGAGACCGCGTCGCGGCCGCCGACGATGGGCACATAGGGCACGCGGCCCAAGGAGGGCTTGTGGCCGAACACGCCGCAACAGCTGGCGGGAATGCGAATGGACCCCCCGCCGTCGGAGCCGAGCACCAGCGGCACGTAGCCGGCGGCGAGCGCCACGGCGGAACCGCTGCTCGACCCACCGCAGGTATGCGAGTGGCTCCAGGGATTGCGTGTGGTCGGACCCATGGGGTTGTGGGCGAAGGCCAGGTGCCCGAACTCCGGCATCGCGGTCATGCCCACCACGATGGCGCCGGCCCGTTTGAGTCGCTCGACGGCGGGAGCGTCGCGCTCGCCGACGTCATCCCCAAACAGTCGCGAGCCTCGGTGGAACGCCATCCCCCGCACCTGCATCTGCACTTTGACGGCCACCGGCACGCCGTGCAGCGGTCCCAGCGAATCGCCCCGGTCCGCGGCGGCGTCGGCCTCGGCGGCCGCGGCCAGCGCCCGCTCCGGCGCAAGGTCCACAAACGCGTGCAGGCGCGCGTCCATGCGCTCGATCCGGTCCAGGCTGGCCGTCACCGCCTCGCGCGAGGTCAACTCGCCGCCGCGAATCCAGCGCGCGATGTCAACGGCGCGCGCGTAGGCCAGGTGGTCCGGTGACACGGCGGCGGCTCCGAAAGGTCATTCGCCCAAGTGGAGGCGAGTGTAGGAGCCGGCACACCGCGCCGCGAGCCGGGGAGATACGCTCGTTGACGTTGTGTCTAGGCGCTTGCCATCGCATGGCTCGTTTCCGATCTCCCGCAAGCGGTCGGCGATAGGACGCATGGATCACGCTGAGCCCCGCGCGCTGTGCGCAAGAGCGCGCGAGACGCTGCTGAAGTTGCGGCCACCGCGTCGACGCCTGGCGTGGACGGCGGCGCTGGCGCTCGTGCTGACGCTTTCGTGGGCATGCGACCCGTCCGACGACGCGAGACCCGAGGTCGAAGCGCCCGCGGCGGTGGCGGCGATTGTCGGGACGCCGTCCCCGGCTCCGACAGAAGCACAGCCGGCGCCTGCAACGGCCGTCCCGACCAGCGTTCGCGCGGAGGCTTCACCCACCGTCGCGGCTGAACCGGTAGCCGCCACGCCGACACCTTCGCCAACGCCAACGCCCAGGCCAACGCCGACACCAATCCCGACGCCCACCCCCACGGTCAGCCCGCAGGCGGAGCCCGCGGTCGCGCCGGAGCTCGCGGCGCTGCTGGCAGACATGGGCCCGAGGATTGCGGCTTGGCGTGGCCTCGAGCCGTGGGATGTTCCGGCGTCGCTCATGACGCCCGAGGAGTTTGCGGAGTGGCTGCCCGCCGAGTTTGAGGAGGAGTATCCGGCGGATGAGGCGGCGGCCGATCAGCTGGAGTGGGAGCTGCTCGGTCTGATTCGCCCCGACGAGAATCTCTACGAGCTGCAACTGGCGCTCTATACCGAGCAAGTGGCGGGCTTCTACGACTCGGAGACCGAGGAGATCGTCATCATCGGGGACCACGATGCGGCGGCCCCGATGGTCATCGTGACGCTGGCGCACGAATACGTGCATGCGCTCCAAGACCGCGCGTTCGACCTGGATGCGCTGGAGGAGAGCGTCGAAGGCAATCAAGATGCCTTGGCCGCCCTTCTGGCGCTTGTCGAAGGCGACGCGACGGTAGCCGAGGTGCAGTACGCCCTGCGGCAACTGAGCCGCGAGCAGCTCGCCGAGTTGGGATCGTACGCGCCGCCGCCGGACAATGCGCTCTCCCGGTCGCCGCCGGCGCTGCAGGCCGTGCTGTTTTTTCCCTATCTGTCGGGCCACGCCTTCGTGACGGCATTGCTGGACGGCGGTTGGGGTGCGGTGGACGCCGCCTATGCCCGATTGCCGGCGTCAACCGAGCAGATATTGCATCCGGCTAAATACGCGGCGGGAGAAGCGCCGCTGGACGTCGACCTGCCATCGATGATCGACCAGCTGCCGCCGGGCTGGAGTGAGGTACGGCGCGATGTCTTTGGTGAGTTCATGCTCAGCGTGTTCCTCTCGGGCGGGAACATTCCCACAGTCGCCGCGAATGCGGCTGCGGGCTGGGGCGGCGACGCCTACGCGCTCTATCGGAACGAGCAGGGCCACGGGCTGCTGACGATGAAGTTTCGCTGGGACTCGGACGAGGACCTGGACGAATTCTGGACGGCCCTGGTCGCTCTCTTCCTGGCAGAGGGCCTTGGCCCCGGCCTTTCGAGCGACTACGGCACGACGGCCCAATGGCTCGGAGACGGACGTGCGGCCCACGCCGAGCGTTCGGAGGATTCAGTGGTGTTGATCATCGGGCACACCACCATCCTGGTTCGCCTTGCGGCTGCTGTTCTCGCGCCGGGCTAGGCGGTCCGGACGGAGTAGCGCCGGCCCGGCGCAGGGGTCGACACACCCACCGCGACGGCGCGGGGGACGGCAGGCCCTTGACGGATTCGGCCCCATGTCGCGGCGAGCCGGGGATATCATTCGCGCGACCGCTGTTTCAGGGACGTGAAATGGACCATGTCGAGTCGGTGGGACCGGACACGAGTCCACCGCGGAGGTTGACGGCCGACGAATCGGCGATGGTCGACAACGTGATGCGCCAGTGCTTGGCGGTGGCTGCCGACGACCGCGTAGTGATTGTGAGCGATCCCCCGAAGCGGGCCATCGGCGAGCTATTCCATGCCGGCGCGCTGCGGCACGCGCGCGACGTGACGCTGCTGGTGATGCCGGTGGCCGAGCGCCACGGCAGCGAGCCGCCGCCGGACGTCGCCGAGGCCATGCGCGCCGCCACGGTTTGCGTGCTGCCCACGTCGAAGTCGCTCACGCACACGCGCGCGCGCACGGCGGCGACCGACGCCGGCGCCCGGGTGGCGAGCATGCCGTCCATCACCTACGAGATGGCCATGCGGACGCTGGCGGCGGACTACTCGGCCATCGCGCGCGAGTCGGAAGAGCTCGCGGCCATCTTGAGCGCCGGCGCGGAGGTCACGCTCACCTCACCCGGCGGCTGCGACCTGACATTCAGCGCCGTGGGGCGGGACGGCCTAGCCGACACCGGACACTTCACGACGCCGGGCGACATGGGGAACTTGCCGGCGGGCGAGGCCTTCATCGCGCCAGTGGAGGGCACCGCGACCGGAACCGTGGTGATCGACGCGGCCTCGATGATCGAGGACGTGCTCCCGGACCCGCCGATGCGCATCACCGTGCGGGACGGTTTGGCCGCGGCGGTGGACGGGTCCGGCGCCGCCCAGCTCGAGGCGGTGTTCGCCGAAGTGGGCGACGGGGCGCGCAACCTCGCCGAGCTTGGGATCGGCACGAATCCCAATGCGCGGCTCAGCGGAAACGTCCTGGAAGCCGAGAAAGTGGCCGGCACGGCGCACGTGGCGTTGGGTGCGAGCCTTCACATCGGCGGCACCGTTGACGTGCCGTTTCATCAGGACGGCGTGATCGCGCGTCCGACCGTTCACGTCGACGGCCGACTGATCATGCAGGACGGTCGGCGGGTGCCGCTCGCCGGATAGGCGCACGGTTTCCGCCAACGCCACTAGAATCGCGGGCCTGCCATGAAAGGGCCGTCAGCCACGCCACACGACCGCTCAGCACCGGTTCCGCGCATCTCGCTTCGAGCCGTGGCGGTCATCGCGATCCTTGGCGCGATGCTCGGAGCCTGTGATCTGCCGGGCGTGCCGGCCACGACGGCCCGCCCTCCGGCCACGGTCACGCCGGACCCGACCCCCACCTGGACGCCAATTCCGTTTGCCACCGCCACGCCGACCCCCACGCCGTCCGTAACCGCCACACCGACTCCGGCACCGGTGCCGCCGACGACACCGGTGGCTTCGCCGGCGGTCGAGCCGTCACCGGCGCCGACAACGTCGCCGACCGTTCCGCCGACGCCCACGGGTCCGGTGCCGCCCACCGATGCCGAGCTGCTGGCGCTGCTCCCGGGTCCGGGCGACTTGCCGGACGACCCCGCATTGACGGTGTTCCAGCCCGGCGCCGGCGAAATCACGGCCGATGCGGTGGGCTTGGCCAACCAGTTTCTCGCCCCCTTGGTCGTGCGCCGCGGCGATCCGTTCCTCCTCGCGCTTGTGCTGGTGGGGAGCGCCGTCGAGCCCGTGGACGTGCAAGTGGTCGCGGGCATCATCGAGCGACCGGATGCCTTTCTCGAAAGCCTGGCGCTCGGCCTGGTGCAAGGACTCCAGGCAGCGGCGCGGGTAGCGGACGTCACCGAGCTCGAGCCGTTGCCACCGCCCGGAATCGGCACTGCCTCGGGCGCCGCTCGCACGCGCGTGGCCAGCGGTGGCGACATCTACGAGGCCCGCCTGGCCGTCGCCGTCCGCGACGGCGTCGCCGGGATGGTGATTCAGATCGCGAGAATCGATGACACGGCCGAGCTGCTCGACGCGGTGAGCATCCTGCGGCGCGTGGTGGAAACGGACCTCGTGCGCGGATGAGGCCCGGATCACTACACTGAAACAAGGCAGTCAGATGCAGAGTGGCATGGCGCCAGGGCCGAGGCACGGTGACGTCGGGCGGCGCGCCGGCCCTGCCGTGTCTCCGTCGCGATAGGTTGGCGGCAGGTGGCGCGCACCAACGTTGAGCCCACTCCTCGGGTCCTGGCGGTTGATGACGATCCGGCGATCCTGGACATGCTGCGACGCGGCCTGGGCATCGAGGGGTTCGATGTGCGCGTGGCCTCGGATGGCACGCAGGCGCTCGAGGCCATCAACGCCGGGGCGGCCGACGTGGTGATCCTGGACGTGATGATGCCGGGACTCGACGGATTCGACGTGCTCCACCAGGTGCGGGCGAAGAACGACGTTCCGGTCCTGTTCCTGACGGCGCGGGATCGCGTGGCGGACCGCATCCGCGGCCTGGACGCCGGGGCCGACGACTACCTGCCGAAGCCCTTCGCCTTTGGCGAGCTGGTGGCCCGCGTGCGGGCGCTGCTGCGCCGGCACGGGCCGGCCGAGCGCCGGGTGCTGTCCTTCGACGGCGTGCAGATGGACCTCGGGGCGCGGCAGGTCACCGCGATGGGCGAGCCCCTGAGCCTGACGCAGACCGAGTTCGAGCTCTTGCGCGCGTTGATGGAGCAGCCAGGCCGCGTGCTCACCCGGTCGGAGTTGCTCGACCGGATGTGGGGTTACGAACCGCGAGCCGTGTCCAACGTGGTGGACGTGTACGTCGGCTACCTCAGACGCAAGCTCGAAACGGATGACCACCCGCGCTTGATACACACGGTGCGCGGCGTTGGCTACGTGCTGCGAAAGGCGACGTCGTGAGCATTCGGCTCAAGCTGGCGCTGTGGTACGTGGGCTTTGTGGTGGCCACGGTTCTGGGCTTTGGGCTGCTGCTGCACTTTCTCCTTGCGGCGCGGGTGCGAAGCGAAGTGGACGTGGCGCTGCAAGGCCGCGCGGGCCACGTGCTGGAACTCGGTGAGGCCGGCCAGCCGGTCGCGGGCGTGCAGGCGACGCTGAGTCTCCTGCCGGACTCGATTGCGACCAAGCTGGCGCAGCCCGACATCTACCACCAATTCGTCAACCCTTCCGGCATACCCGAAATGACGTCGGCGAATCTGGGCGGGCGGCAGCTCCCAGTGACTCCGGGGGTCTACGAGGCGCTGCGCACGGGAGAAGAGCGGTTCGAGGACGTCCGCTTGCAGGACGGCACCCGCATGCGCGTCCTGATTGCTCCGATCGTATGGCAGGGCCGGATCGAGGGGGTGCTGCAGGTCGCAAGCTCGGTCGACGTCGCCGAGGGCGCCATTCTGCCGTTCCATGGCTATCTGCTCGGCGGGATGGCCGGCGTGGTTGCCGTGGCCCTGGTGAGCGGCTTGTACCTCACGCGCAAGTCCATGAACCCGGTCAAAGCCTTAACGCGCACCGCGGAAGCGATTTACCAGGTCGGGGATCTCAGCCGCCGGATCGAGGTTGGGAAGGGCGGGGACGAGATCAAGACGCTGGGCCGGACGTTCAATCGGATGCTCGACTCGATCGAGCAGCTGGTGACCTCGCAGCACCGCTTTCTGGCCGACGCCTCGCACGAGCTGAAGACGCCGCTGACGGTGATACGCGGCAATGCCGAGATCCTGTGCCGCGGCGCGGCATCCGGCGCCGACGATGAGGCCGCGGAGGCGATCCTTCGCGAAGCCACCCGCATGCAGCGGATCGTGGACGACCTGTTGGCCATCGCTGAGCTGGACGCCGCGACGGAAATGCGGTTCGAGCCGGTGGAGGTGCGCGCGCTGGCCGAGCGAGCCGTTCACGACCTCGAACCGCTGGCGGGGAGCCGCGAGCTATGGGTGCGGGGGGACGGCGAGGTGCTGATCTCGGGGGACGTGGACAGGCTCGAACGCGTGGTGCGCAACCTGGTGCAAAACGCCATTGCGGCGACGGAACCGGCGGGCCGGATCGAAGTCGACGTGCGACGGCACAACGGCATGGCGCGGCTGGTGGTGGCGGACGACGGCCGCGGAATCGACCCCGAGCACGTGCCCCACATCTTCGACCGGTTCTATCGGGTGGACCCCTCGCGGTCGCGCGCAACGGGCGGCACCGGGCTGGGCCTGACCATCGTCAAGCGTGTGGCCGAAGCGCACGGCGGCAGCGTGGAGGCGGGGCGCAGCGAGCTTGGCGGCGCGGTCTTCGAGGTGCGGCTGCCCGCGGATGGTCACGCCGGCCCGGCGGACGACCGCGCGAACGTGAGGTATCACATCTGATTCGCGGGCCTCGCCGGAGCCCGCAACACGTCCTCACCAGATTTTCATGATTCGGTCCGGTTGTCGGCCTATGCTCCAACTGACGCGGCGGACGTCGCCCGTGCTAAACGGAGGAGTGGTCGACAATGACGTCGAACACTGACGGAGACCGGACCGTGGGCGCCAAGCTCATGGCTAATCTGCGCGCCGAAGGCGCGCACCCGGCGACATATCGTGCCGGCGACCTGGTGATGGATCCGGCCGTGGACCGTCCGCGGGTCGGCATCGTGTGCGACGGGGCAATCACCGTCTGGCGTTTGAGCCCGAAGGGCAAGCAGCTCGCCGCGGCCTCGCTGCGGCAGGGGGATTGGTTCGAGAATCTCTTCCCCAGCGAGACCTACGAGCGCACCTTCATCGAGGCCGATGCGCCGGCGCACGTGGCCTGGCTTGAAGGGGCCTCCTTCCAGCGTCTGCTGCGCAAGTACCCAAGCTTCAGCGTCGAGCTCGTCCGATCGCAGATTCGGCGCCTGGCCGCGGTCGAGACGCGGGCGAGCCACACCGCCTTGGCCAGCGTGGCCGATTCGGTGGCGCTGGCCCTGCTGCAAATGGCCGAACGCGAGGGCACCACGGACCTGGAAGTGACGCACGAGGAGTTGGCCCAGCGTCTCGGCACGGTGCGGGAGAGCGTGAGCCTGGCCATCAGCACGCTGCGGCGGGCGGGCGCCCTGGCGCCGGCGCAAGGGCGCAAACGGCTGATCTCCATTCTGAGCCTCTCGAAGCTTCAGCAGCTTCTGGGCTACTACCCCTCGGGCACGTAGCCCGCGCCCGTTCGGCCGGCGGCCGAACGGGAAACCTCAAGCGCCCAGGCGCTCCCCCGCCTGGGCGCTTAGCTCGTTTTCGGCAGCGAGGCGTCGTCTGACGCCAACTCCGCGGCGGAGCGCGGCACGAACCTGATCCGCAACTGGCCCTCTTCCAGCCGCGCCCGCTGATGCTCCATGCGGGCCAGGGCCCGTGGCAGCACGATGTTGCGCCGCGCCGCACCCATGCGCACGACGAGCTCGTCCCCCCGTCGGATCAGCGCCGCGTCGCGGCGGTCGATGAAGGGGGCCGGGATCTGAAACTCGAACTCGCCGTCGATCTGGGCGATGTGATACGGACGCTCGCGCACCAGGACGGCCGCCGGATCGTCATCGCCGTGCATCTGCTCCCCCATCGCCCGCAGCCGGTCGAGTCCGACGACTTCCTCCGGAAACTGCGGGATCTGCAAGACGGGCACGGGATCGAACATGGAATGGATTTCTCCCATGTAGCGCTGCTGCATGCGGCGCCAACTGGCGGCGAAGTCGCCCGTGGCATCCGCGGGGACGAGGCGGTTCACCACCAGCGCGTCGGTGATGTGGTCGTACAGCGTCAGGTAGGTGAAGCTTCGCTGGGCCTCGCGGATGACCATCTTTTCCGGATTCACCACGATCCTGACCGTCGACTGGCCGGGACGCGTTAGCAGCTCCCGCAGTTTCTCTAACTGTTCGACCAGCTCGCCCATGGCGACGAAGACGGAATCCTCGGGCAGCGGCAGATCGGTGACCCGCCGCGCCATCGGGCGAACCATGCGCGCGAGCTGGCGATTGATCGGCAGCAGCTTGTCCATCCACCAGCGCCCGACCTCGGGAAACGCCAGGAGACGCAGCGTCTCGCCGGTGGGCGCGCAGTCCACGATCACCACGTCGAAGTCACCCGAGTCGACGTGACGGGTGATCCAGAGCAGATTGGCCAGCTCTTCCATGCCCGGGAGCACGGCGATCTCTTCGGCCAGGAGGTCGTTGACGCCCCGCCACGTCAGCAGCGCCTCGAACCAGGACTGGACCGTGCCCCAATAGGTTTCGAGGTTGTAGTAGATGTCGCATTCCTGCGCCCACAGTCGCTCGGCCACCTTGATGGGCTCGGGGCCGAGCGGCTGGTCCAGGGAGTCGCCGAGGCTATGCGCGGCGTCGGTGCTGAGGACGATGGTTCGCGCCCCGCGCTCCGCGCAGCGCAGGGCGGTCGCGGCGGCGACGCTGGTCTTGCCCACGCCGCCCTTGCCGGTATAGAGGATGACGCGGGCGTCGCTAGCGGGTGACAAGGTCGGGCTCCAGGTGCGAAAGCGTGACGTGCAGCGGCGCTGCGCGTGCGGCGACCACCCGTCCGACGGTGGCCGCGGTCACCACGCCCGCCCCGATCAGCGCCTCGCGAAAGGCTTGCTCATCCTCCGGTGGAATGGCGATGAGCAGCCCGCCGCTCGTCTGGGCGTCGGCGAGCAGCAACTGCTCGGCGGCAGGAAGCTCGGCGACCCACGTCACCTGGTCGTCCAGCGCGGCCAGGTTGCGCTCGGTGCCGCCCGGCACCTCGTCCGCGGCAATGAGCTCGCGCACCCCGGGGAAGACGGGCACGTGGTCGGCAAACACCGTGGCCGAACAGCCGCTGGCGTGCATCATTTCGCGCAGATGCCCCAACAGCCCGTAGCCCGTGACATCCGTCATGGCGTGGGCGCCGAACGCCGCGGCGGTGTCGGCCGCCGCTCGATTGAGCGTCCGCATGCTGGCCACGGCGGCGTCCAATGACTCCGGTGGCGCGGCGTCATGCTTGAGCGCGGTGCTGATGACGCCGGTCCCGATGGGCTTGGTGAGCACCAGCAGATCGCCCGGACGCGCCCCCGCGTTGGTAATGAGCGCATCCGGATGCGCCGTGCCGATCACCGCCATGCCGAACTTGGGCACGGGATCGTCCACGGAGTGCCCACCGGCGACCACGGCGCCCGCCTCGAGCACCGTGTCGGCGCCGCCGCGCTGGATCTCCGCGAGCACGTCGAGTGACAGCGTGTCGCGCGGAAACCCGGCAAGGTTGAGCGCCAGCAGCGGCGTGGCAGCCATCGCATAGATGTCGCTGAGCGCGTTGGCCGCCGCGATGGCGCCGAAGTCGTAGGGGTCGTCGACGATCGGGGTGAACACGTCGATGGTCGCCACGATGGCAAGGTCGTCGCGCACCCGATAGACGGCGGCGTCGTCCATCGTGGCGGCGTCCACCAGCAGGTCGACGTGCGCCATTTGCGGCATGCGGCGCATCACGTGCGCCAACTCGGTCGGGCTGAGCTTGCAGGCTCAGCCGGCGCCGGGCGAATACCGCGTGAGCTTTGGTCGCGTCACATCCGAGGTCATTCTGGCAATCTACAGTACGCGGGAGGCGCCGCAGGGCTCCAGATGACTCAGGACGTGCCGCGGAAACTGACAATGTCGGCGGGGCGCCGCTGGCTGCGGCGGGTTCGGGCCGTCGCGCTCGGCATGGGGCTGATCGCCGCGGTGTCGGCATCGGGCGCCGCCGCCCGAGAGCCCGACCTCGATGCGGCTAAACGCGACTCGCCCGTGGCGATTGCCGTGTCCTCGGGACGGTTCTATCCGGGACTCGGTGCCGACAGCACCGGATTCGGCGTGCGTAACTTTGCCGACGGGCCGCGATTCTTCGACGCCTTCGCGCGCTATGGCGGGCTCGAGGTGATGGGATATCCGACGTCGCGCCCGTGGATCGGTCCGGGCGGGTTCATCTACCAGCTCACCCAGCGCGCCCTGATGCAATGGTCGCCGGACGAGGACAAGGTCCAGCTGGCCAATGTCTACGAGATCCTGCGCGAGGCCGGATACGACGACGCGCTCTATGCGCGCTCGATTCCCCGCACCGAGCCCGACGAGTCGACGACGCTGGCCGACGCGCGGGCCGTGCGGATGGGCTGGATGACCGATTCGGCGATCACGCAGGCGTTTCTGGCCAATCCCATCGAGCCCGACAGCGTGGATGCCGCCATCGAGCTCCACGGTTTGCCCATGTCCTATCCGGAGACGTTCGGTCCGTTCGTGGTCCAGCGCTTCCAGCGGACCGCGCTGCAGCACTGGGTGGAAGCGGTCGATGGGGGCGAGCCGGTTGGCACGGTGGTGATGGTCAACAGCGGCGACCACTACAAGGACCTGGTCCTCGGGGATTCGGCGGTCACCACGCCCCATGCGCATGACGACACGCGCATGCTGGATCTGCGCGACGGGGCGGAGGTCTACGTGGACGCCGTGCTCGCCTGGACGACGCAGCGGAACTACAACGTCATCGACGACGCGCTCGCCGAGGCGCTGCGCCTGTTGGAAGGGGTGCCGTCGGCTACGCCGGGCCTCGAGGCCGCCGCGGAGGTGTCCGCCCCGATCCGCTATCGGACACTCCCGATTGACGTCTACGCGACGTTCAATTCGCCGTCGCGCATCGCCGTCAACCGCGACCTCCAGGACGAGCGACTCGAAGCCGTGGCGGCGGTGCTCGCGCACGAGTTGCAGCATCTGGCGGACTATCACGATGAGCGGTACGTCCCGTCAGACGCTGCCTGTCTCGAGGCGGAGATCCGCGCCGTGACCGCGGAGGCGAACGCCTGGAGCGCCTTGATGGGACCCGCCGGCGCGGAAAACCCGCAATCGGCCCTGGAACGCGCGCAGAATGCCCGGCTGCAGGCGGTGCAAGCGGGGAGCGAAACCATCCGCGCGTTGGTCGAGGATGGGTGGGCCGAGCAGTGCGCCCAGCACCATTGACGGTGCGCGCGGCCGCCGCCTAGCATCGTCAAGGATTTGCCGGAGCGCCGAGGAGCCGTCGATGCGGCGGGCATATAGGCGGCCGGCGGTGGACGCCTAGCGCAACGCCGCCGGCTTCGCGTGACCACGACGGTGGCACGCCACGCGACGCATGCCGGCGCCAACGCCAGGCGCCTTCCTCAACGAGTTTCACCCATGTCTGCCAATGCCTTTGACGTTCTTGACGCGCGCGGCCTGATCTCGGCCGCCAGCGACGCCGACGCGCTGCGCCGCGCCCTCGACCGGCCGCTGACGTTCTACGTGGGGTTCGATCCCACCGCGACCAGCCTGACGGCAGGCCACCTGGTGACGCTGATGATGGCGCACCATCTGGAACAGGCGGGCCACCGGCCCATCCTGATTGCGGGCGGCGGCACGGGGATGATCGGCGACCCGTCGGACCGGCTGGACACCCGGGCGCTGCTGACGCACGAGGACGTGGCGGCCAACGTGGCCGCGATTCGCACGCAGCTGGAGCGGTTCGTCGATCTCAGCGAGGGCGATGCCCTGGTGCTCAACAACGCCGACTGGCTGGCGGAGCTGGGATACCTGGAGTTTCTGCGGGACATCGGCCGCCACTTCAGCGTGAACGAAATGCTGGCGACCGATACCTACCGCAACCGCCTGGACGCCGGCGAGAACCTGAACTTCATCGAGCTGAACTACCGCCTGCTGCAGGCCTACGACTTCCTGCATCTCTACCGGGAATACGGCTGCACCCTGCAGATCGCCGGCAGCGACCAGTGGTCCAACATCCTGGCCGGGGTCGACCTCATTCGCCGCGTGGAGCGCACGCAGGCCTTCGGGCTGGTGGCCCCGCTGCTGACCACGGCGGAAGGCGAGAAGATGGGCAAGACCGCGGCGGGCGCGGTGTGGCTGGACGCCGACCGCACGCCGCCGTTTGACTTCTACCAATTCTGGATCAACCTGGGCGACGCGCTGGTGCCGCAGGCGCTGGGCATGCTGACGACGCTGCCGATGTCGACGGTTGCCGCGCTGCGCGACCTGCGCGGACCGGACTTTCGGCGGGCCAAGCAGGCGCTGGCGCACAACGTGACGGCGACCGTGCACGGACGCGAGGCCGCCGACGCCGCGCGCGAAACGGCCCGGTCGCTGTTTGCCGACGCGGCAGGTGACGCGGAGGCCGTGCCGACAACCCTGGTGGCCGCCGCCGATCTGGAGGCGGGCATCCCGATCGTCGACCTGCTCGTGCGCACCGGCCTCGCGCCGTCGCGGGCAGCGGCGCGGCGGCTGATCGCGCAGGGCGGGGCTTACGTCGGGGAAACGCGCGCGTCGGACCCCGAAGCCGTCGTGGACCGCTCGCAAGTTCCCGACGACGGCCTGCTGCTGCGGGCCGGACGCAAGCGGTATCACCGCATTACTGTGTCGTCCAAGCCTTGACGCCCGCGACCTTGCCGTCTGCCGCACGCCTGCGAGAACCGCCTCCGTTCGTGGCGAGCCTGTCGAACCACGACCCTTTGCCGCGCTCAGGAGGCGCCCTTCGACAAGCTCAGGGAGAACGGATTGGGGCAGAATTCGCCAAGGGACGAGTACTTGTTCCGAGGCTCCTTGGGTGGCCGGGCATCGGCACGGGCCGCTACCCTCGAAGCTGAAGCACACGCCCGCCAAGGAGGCGATATGGCATCCCGACGCCAGCCGGACGAGGTAGTGCCGCCGCGGCGCGTCAAGCTGCGCAAGTCCGCCACCCCCGAGGACATGGCCGACGCGGGGCTGCGCCGCGCGGCGGGGCAAACGATGCGCTGCGAATGGGCCCAGCGCAATCCCGACCTGACCATCTACCACGATGACTTCTGGGGCGAGACCCCGGCTGACGACCGGGAGTACTTCGAGCGCATGATGCTGGAGATCTTTCACGCCGGACTGAGCTGGACGCTGATCTGGAACAAGCGCGAGAGCCTGCGCCGGGCGTACGACGAGTTTGACATCGACGCCGTCGCTTCCTATGGACCCACCGAGGTGACGCGACTGATGAACGACCCGAAAGTGGTGCGCAGCGCGAAGAAAATCGACGCGGCCATCGCCAACGCCCGCACGGTGCTGGAGCTCCAGGCCGAGCACGGCAACCTGGCGTCGTTTCTGCAGCAGCTTCCCGACGACGCCGAGGACAAGATCAAGGTGCTGCGAAAGACCTTCGCCTTCATGGGGCCCGGCGTGGCGCGCGGCTTCCTGGAAGCCACCGGCCTGATTTCAGTGCCGCACCATCCCTACTGCTACAAGGCAGCAAATGGCGGCTGATCCAGGGGCGCCGGCGATGAGGCTGCTCATTGGGACTCGCGAGGGCCTGCGAGACGGTGAGGGCGCAACGCTGGGTCTGGGCGGACGGGCCATCCGCGCGCTGGTCGGTCGTCCCGACGACGCGTGGATGGTTGTCGACGGGCGCGAGGTCTGGCGGGTACAGGGCCGACGGCTGACCCCGGCGACTGCCGCGGGGGCGCTGGGAGATCCCGCGCTGACGTGCGTCCTGCCCACACGCGCAGGTGTTCTGGTCGGCACGGACGGCGCGTATCTCCGACGATTCGGCGGCAAGTCGCGACTCGGCAACGAGACGCTCGCGCCGGTGGCCGGTTTCGACCAGGCCGAAGGTCGCGAGCACTGGTTCACGCCCTGGGGCGGACCGCCGGCGACTCGGTCGTTGGCCATGGACGACGGAGGCGCGCTCTATGCCAACGTGCACGTGGGCGGGGTGCTGCGTTCCGACGACGACGGCGAGACGTGGCAGGCGACGGCCTTGGACATCCGCGCCGACGCGCACCAGGTCATCGCGCCCACGGGCCACGACGGCCTGCTGCTGGCCGCCACGGCGCGCGGGCTGGCCGTTTCGCGTGACCGGGGCGACTCGTGGGAGCTGGACGTCCGCGGGCTACATGCGACCTACGCCCGGGCGGTTGCTCTCAGCGGTTCCACGATCCTGCTCTCGGTCGCGCGCGGACCCGGCGGACAAGATGCGGCCGTCTATCGGCGTTCGCTCGACGGCGACGAGCCGTTCGAACGCTGCCGCGACGGGCTGCCCGACCACTTCGACGGCAACATCGACACCCACACTCTCGTAGCCGACGGCCCCTCCGCAGCCTTCGCGGGTCCCGACGGGGCGCTCTATTGCTCGGACGACGGCGGGCGCAGCTGGGAATGCACGCTTACCGGGCTGCCGAGGGTCTATTCGCTGTTGGTCGAGCGGGGACCTGGCTAGGAGCGACCGCCTCACGACAAGACCCCGGATGCTTGGGAACGGGCGAGTCTGAGGCCCGCCCCTACGGTAGGTGTCCAGCGCGACGCCAGTTTCGACCGGACTGGATTCCAGCCTTCGCCGGAATGACGGAAACAAAGTGCCTTTCAGCCGTTCGTGGTGAGCCTGTCGAACCACGCCCTTCGACAAGCTCAGGGCGAACGGACGGGCAATTCTGTCCGAAGTGCGCGGACCGAATGCTCACGTCAGCCAACAAGCCGCAGCGAAGGTAGGACTACCCCCGAAACCGCGTGATGACGGTGGCGGCGGCTGGGAGGGCATAGCGACCGCCGGGGCCTAGATCGGCGGGCGATTGGGGCCGGCTGGCGCGCCGCGCGGATACGCCGGCGAATATGCGCAGCTCGGTGCGTCGTCGCGTGTGCCGGGTGCCGACGTGAGCCATGCCGATCTGACGACCGCTGGACGTGCGCGTGGCGCTGGTGACCGTGCCGATCCAGGCGCCGCGCGGGTCCGTGACCGGATCGCCCTGCCGCGCCATGGGTGTGCGCTCGTCGGCAATCGAGAAGCGCACGATGGACGACTTGCGCTCGGCCTCGCGCCGCACGTAGGGATCGCGCCCGACGAAGAACGGCTTGTAGGCCTTGACGAAGCGGCCGAATCCCGCGTCGCCCGGCGTGAGGTCCAGCGGCCCGGCGAGCTCGTGTCCGTAGAGCGGGAACCCGGCCTCGGTGCGCGTGGAGTCGCGGGCTCCGAGCCCGACCGGCACGACGCCGTCGTCCGCGCCCGCCTCCAGGATCGCGTCCCACACGGCGCGGGCGGCGTCCGGGTGGACGAAGATCTCGAAGCCGGTCGCCTCGCCCGTGTAGCCGGTGTGCGAAATCTCGACGTCGGTCCCGGCGAGCGTGAAGGCGCGGACGTGGTTCATGCGCATGGCGTCCAGCGCGCGCCGCTCGTCGTCCGTGGCGACGATTCGCTGGAGGACTTGACGCGATTTCGGTCCCTGGAACGCCAGGTCGAGCCGCGCGGCGTCACCCGCGGCCGGGCTCTTGAGGTCCAGCAGCTCGGCGCGCACGGGCAATCGCGCCGCGCCGTCCCCCGCGACTACCTGGTGGACGCCGTCGTTGACGCCGGTCAGCCAGGCCCAGTCCTTTGGCGCGTTGGCCGCGTTCACCACCGCCATGAACCGGTCGCGGGCCAGGCGGTAGATGATGAGGTCGTCCAGGCAGTCGCCGTTGGCGTCGAGCAGGTAGGTGTACGCCGCGCGTCCCACGCGAAGGCGGCCCGCGCTGCCGGTAACGACGAGGTCCAGGAACTCGGCGGCATTCGGCCCTGAGACGGCGAAGACGCCCATGTGCCCCACGTCGAACAGCCCGGCCGACTTGCGCACGGCCTGGTGCTCGTCCGCGATGCTGGTGTACCAGACGGGCATGTCCCAGCCGGCGAAGGGGATCAGCTTCTTCGCGTGCTCGGCGTGGAACGCATGCAGGGGCGTGTGGTGCAGCTCCTCGGACTCGGGCTCGCGCCACTCGAAGGGTTGGGGGCCGTCGCTGGTGGCGGCGACCGGGCGCCGGCCCACGAACCAGGGACGGGACGCGTCGTCGGGAGGCGCGCCTGGCGGCGGGCCAGTCTCGCCAAGGTTCGCCGCAGCGTCGGCTATTGCCGGTGCATTGCCGTCAACCGCGGTCACCGTGACCGGACCGCTCAGCTTCCGGCTCGGCTCGTCGGGATCGACGATCACGTAGCCGTCGGACGCCGCCTGGAGCCAGTCGGCCAGCGCATCGGCGTGGTCGGAATCGACGGCGATCAGGGCGGAGGTTTCGGCTGCCTCGGCGGGTCGGGCCACGATGGCATTGACTGCATCGCTGCCCGGAGGACCTGCCAAAGCGACGTGACGCGTCTGCCCGGGCTCGAGATCGCGCACCCGCCGGTTGGCGACCTCGTCCAGGAACGCCAGCGTGCGGGCGCCGCGAACGAGCAGCATGCCCGACGTGCTGGCCGGCGGATCACTGGGCGGCGCCCCCTCGGCGTGCCCGCGGCGTGCGAAATCGAGCACCTCGGTGCGCAACGATTGCATGGCGTCGTACGCCATCCGCCCGCGATAACGCGGGGTCCGGCGCCCGCTGTAGGTCACGCCGTGCATGGCGCGAAACGCACGCGCCAGGATGCCGGCCAGCGTCTTCATGTCGTCCGGACCGTAGCCGCGCTGGGTCAGCCAGGGCGTGCCCATGCGAATGCCCGTGGGCGCGGCGAAGCCGCGGTCGCCGGGCACCGAGTTGCGGTTGGCCACTATGCCGAGGGATTCCAGCATGCGCACCGCCGGCTCGCCGCGCAGGTCGCCTTGGGCTCCGACCCGACGCAGATTCACGACGAAGAGATGGGTATCGGTGCCGCCGTAGGCCACGCCCATACCCTCGGCTTCCAGGGCGTCCACGAGCGCCCTGGCGTTGGCGATGATCTGGTGCTGGGTGCGGTGGAAGGCCTCCGTGGCCGCCATCTTGAACATCACCGCCATGGCCGCGATCTTGTTGAGGTGCGGGCCGCCCTGCTCGCCGGGAAACACGGACCGATCGATGGCGCGCATCAGGTCGCGCCGGTGCGACAGGATCACCGCGCCGCGCGGGCCGAACAGCGTCTTGTGCGTGGTGAACGTGACGACATCGGCGATGCCCACGGGCGAGGGATAGGCGCCCGCGACGACCAGCCCGGCCGGATGCGAGATGTCGGCCATCAGCAGGGCGCCCACGTCGTCGGCAATGGCGCGGAAGCGCTCCCAATCGGGCGCCCACGGGTACGAGGTGTAGCCGGCGATGATCAGCCGGGGGCGGGCGGCCTTGGTGCGCGCGGCGATGTCGTCGTAGTCGAGCTGCGCGTCGGGCCCCGGGATGCGGTAGCTGATCGATTTGAACCGTCGTCCCGAGCGGTTGACGGACGCGCCGTGGCTCAGGTGCCCGCCGTGGGCCAGGGCCAGCCCCATGATGGTGTCTTCGGGGTCGAGCAGGGCTTCCTCGACGGCGTTGTTGGCCGCCGCGCCCGAGAGCGGCTGCACGTTGACCCACAGCCGGTCCGCCGGCACGCGGTCGTTGGCGAAGAGGTCCGCGCAGCGGCGCTGGGCCAGCGCTTCCACCAGGTTGCTGAACTCGTTGCCCTGGTAGTAGCGGCGATCGCCGAAGCGCCGGGTGCGGGCGAGCTGCCGGTCGATGTCCGCCAGCGCCGCCTCCTGGTCGCGGATCATTGCGGCCGCCGCGTAGCCCTCGGCGTAGATGCTGGTGAAGGGCGACGCCAGCGCGTCCCGCACCGGCTTGGGCGTGAGGCTCTCGGACGGGATCAGGATGAGCTTGTCGCGCTGGCGGGCGTGCTCCCGCTCGATGAGGTCGGCCACCAACGGGTCGACATCCGAGACGGAGCGGTCGAGCGCGAGGTCGGCGTAGGTCCGGTCGAGGGACATCAGAGCATCCTTGAGATCAGCGCCATAAGCGTACGGCGGCTTCGCGAGCGCGACGAACGCCCCCGCCTATTCGACGACCCGGCGGCCTTCGCGGAGGGCTTTGGACCGAGCCTCCTGCATGGTCATGCGCACGCGGCCGCCGAAACGCTCATTGAGCCAGGGGTCACCGCGAACGTGATAGCCGCCCTTCTCCCAGAAGCCTGCCTCCTCGTGGTCCATGAACTCCAGGCCGCGCACCCACTTGGCGCTCTTCCAGAAGTACAGGCTCGGGAGCACCAGGCGCAGGGGGCCGCCATGCTGCTGCGGCAGCGGGCCGCCGTCGTGGTTGATGGCGAACAGCACGTCGTCCTGGTCGAGCTCGGCCAGGGTGACGTTGGTGGTGTAGCCGGGGTCGGCGTGGATCATCACGTAGTCCGCGCCGGGCAGCGGCTTGATGCGCTTGAGCACCTCGCGCACGTGCACGCCTTCCCAGAGGTTGTCGTAGCGGCTCCAGTGGGTGACGCAGTGGATGTCCGAGGTGATCTCGGTGCGCGGCAGGGAGGTGAACTCGTCCCAGCTCCAGCGCGCCTCCTCCTCCACCAGCCCGGTCACGCGGAAGTCCCAGCGAGTCATGTCGTAGGCGGCCGGCTCCTGGTAGTGCAACACCGGCCACTTGGCGGTGAGGGTCTGGCCGGGCGGAAGCCGCGGCTCGCGCAACTCGGGCGGGCGCGGGCTGACGTCGGGCGTGTCCGGCGCCACGGCGGCGCGGGAGCCAAAGAGCCGGTCGAACATGGTCCGCTCCATGAGCAACGCGTATCTGTTACCCGATGGTACTGCTCAAGTCAGCCGGCGGTGCGTGGGATCGCGCACACAAGCCTGCGGGAGCGACCGCGGTTTCAGCCTGCCGGTGAGGAACCTTGCACAAGTTGGGGGTCGTAGCTGCCCACGACCATGGCCGCAATCTCGGCCGCCGTCGCCTCGGCGCGCCCATGCCCCGGAACGTCGTGCGCCAGGATCGCCATGGTGATGGGTCCGGTCGAGGCGTAGACGACCCCGACGTCGTTGGAGATGCCGGCGAGGTCGCCGGTCTTGTGGGCCACGGCTGTTCCCGCGGGCAGCCGGGCGGGGATGCGGTTGTTGCGCGTCTCGCCGAGCAGCAGGGTACGCATGCCCTGGACGTCATCCAGCGTCCGCGACCAGTGCGCGGGTCGCATGCCGAGCGCAACCTCCAGCAGCATGGCCGCCTCGCGCGCGGTCGTCACCGGCTGCGTGGTGAACACGTCGGTGGCCGTGAGGCCGAGCTGTCCCAGCGTCCATTGCATGTTGGGATAGCCGATGTGGTCGGCAAGCAAGACCGCCGCCGCGTTGTCGCTGAAGGTCATGGTCCGCTCCAGCGCGCGTTCGATCGTGAGGCGCTGGCCAAGCGCGAGCGTGACCGGCGGTTCGAGGCGATCGAGCACGCTCTCATTCATCTCGAGCATGGTGTCGAAGTCAAGACCAATGACCGCGCGCTGCCGGTAGGCCTCGACGAGCAGGGGGAGCTTCCACAGGCTCGCCGCCCGCACCGCGGCGTCGGCATTGATGGCGACCTCGGCGTCCGAGCCGGAGGGGGCTGCGTAGACCGCCCAGTTGCCCGGCTCGCCGGCCAGGCGGGCGTTGATGGCGGTTTCCAGTTGGTCGCCGACGGTGTTTCCAGCCGCCTGGGTCAGCGCCGCCGCCGAGTCGACTGACGCCAGCGCCGCCTTCGGCATCACGCCAACCTCTCGCAGCACCTCGTCCAGCAGCACCGTCGTCACGCTGCCGGGCGCCGGGAGTCCCTCCACTTCGTCAATCCAGTGCTGCAGGACGCCGCGCTGGAATCGCTGCGCCACGAACGGACCCAGGCGCTCGGGGCGGGACATCGGCAGCCCCCACCGATCGCGCGAGTGGTCGGCGGTCCAGACCAGGCGACCGATGGGATCCGGGTTGGACTCGAACACTCCGCGGATCGCGTCGTCGGTGAGCCAGCCGGTGCGAATCTCAACGGCGTGCTGGAACGACGTCGAGCCGTCGTCCTCGATGGGACGGGGCACCTGACGGGCGTGGTAGAGCCAATCGGTGTGGCCCTCGCGGTCCATGATCTCCAGCGCATTGGCCAGCACGACCCGACCTTCGGCCGCCTTCCATTGCAGCAGGCCGTAGCGCAAGGCCTGGTATTCGAACCCATTGGCCGTGAATGTCGCGCTGCGCGGCGGACCCAGCACCGGCAGACCGCCCAGGCCGCGGTAGCTATCCCACCAGGTGACATCGCCGACGTTGCGGATCTCATAGCCGCGCCCGGCCTCGTCGCTGGCTTGCGGGTAGTGACGGCCGTTTTCGATGGGAAAGTCGTGCTCCGGCGCGGTGGTTGTGGTGTCCGCGGCCGCCGGCATGGTTGTCGCGGACCCCGCGAGCACGGGGAGCAGCGCGGACGCGGCGCCCAACGCCAGCACGCGACGCCGGCCGATGGGGCGAGGGATCAGCGGCGTGCCTCCCCTGGAGCGCTGCCAGCGAACCTTACGCCACGCGCGGCGGGTGAGCACTTCGAACCACGAGACGGCCGGCGGACGGGAACGAGAGCGGTCTACCCGAGCGGATCGGTGCGCGGGCCGAAGGTCTGCAGCGGCTGGTCGAGCGGCGGGAAGACGTCGGCCATGGAGGGCTCGACCGTGCCGCTCGGATCGTCGGGCTCGTGCACGAAGGTCATCACGCGGAAGCGCACGTCGGCTGGCGTGCGCTCCAGCTCGGACTCCGGGATCAGCAGCAACACGCGCCGTCCGTCGATGAAGGCGATGGCGTTCGATGGAAGCGCCTGCGAGGGCGCCAGCGCGACCCGGCGCTGGATGCGCCACACGGGATCGAGGGTCGGCAGGTAGATGAGCTCATACCACTGATCGGTGCCCTGATAGAGGTCGAAGTCCCGCACGCGCGGCCGCCAGTTGTCCGCCGGGTCGTCATTGGCTTCCAGCGCCAGCGACACGCGCCATCCAAGCGCGGAATCGGCCAGCGGAATCGGGTCGACCATGTCGATGATGGCGGCCACATAGTCGCCTGCCACTGCTCCGCTCAATCCGCCCACGGTGAAATACGACCGGCGCAAAACGTCGAGCCCGACGCTGTCGATGGCCGCCGTGCCCAGGGCGACGCGCTGAATGTCGGCGAAGCCAAATCCTTCGGTCGGCGATAAGTTGGTGATATCGAAGTAGTCCTCCTGCGCGTCGCGATCGAACGTGCGCACGGCTGGATCGGCCGGGCGGATGCTTAGGGCGGTGCGGTGAGGCGTAATACCGAGCACCACGACGCCTGAATCGACCTGTCCGGCCAGCGACACCGTGATGGGGCGCACCCGCCAGAGGGTTTCCGCATCGGTGCGCACGAGCACGAACGCGGCGGTCCGCGTGGCGCCGGCGTGCAGGGTCTCGCCGGCCACCGTGTCGGGAACGAGCGAGACCGAACCCGAGCTGCGCACCACGCGCGCCGTGAAGTCGCCTTCCTCGCCGATATTGGTAACCGCGCAGGCGGCCTCCCGCACGACCACCGCCTCGATCCACTCGAGCTGGCCGGGACACTCCACGACCGCGAGTGCCGGACGGGAGCCGTCCGGGCGCGCAATTTCCGGCAGCGCCAGCTGATAGTCCTCGACCTCGCCGAACTCCCAGCTCCCGCTGCCGTCCCACGGCTCTCCGGCGAGGCTTTCGCGAGTGAGCACCACGCGCATCCACGCCCCTTCGGGCAACACCTGGCCGTCCAGCATCGAGAAGCCCGGACTGACGAAGGTTTCGGACGCCCCCGGCTCGAGCTCCACTTCCCAGTCCTGCAGCACCCATTCCTCCGGGCTCGTCCAGCGGCCGTCGCGATTGATGTCAATCAAGACATTGATGCGGCGCGGACCGGAAGGCGCGGCAGGGCCCAGGGTGACCGCGACAGTGAGTTGCGCCAGCGCCCGCGGCGGCGCGAGGCTCACCGAGAGGCCCAGGACGCCGTCGTCACCGGCGTCCTGGTTGACCAGGTTGGGCACGCCGTCGGGGTCGGCCGGGTCGTCGGCGTCGGACTCGGTCGTCACGCTGGAGCCGAGCCGGTCGAGCCCGGGTCGGCGGACATGGGCGCCCGGGCCTTCGGCCGTGAGCGACGACAGCCGGGTGGGAAAGCGCCCGATCACCCGCGGATTGGGATAGCCGGCGGAGACGCCGTCCGGCGCGTCGCCAAAGTCCGCCAGGGGTCGCGGCGTCGGGGTATCGACGGCCGGCGGCGTGGGCTCGGGCGCTGGGGCAGGGGTCGGTGTGGCCGCAGGCGTCGACGCGATCGCGGCGGGCGACGGCGCGGCGGTCGGAGCCACGTCGTCGGGCGTCGTCTCGCAGCCGCCCAGCGCCAGGAGGGCCAGCAGACCCGGCAGGCAGAGAGCCGCGCGCCAGCCGGTGAAGGCGTCGCGCGTTCCGCCCAACCACTGCCGGACCGGCCGATGGGCCCGGACACGCGCCCGCGCGGCCATGCGCCTCAGGGAGCTAGGTGGAGGTCACCGAAGCGCGTGTCGCGCCGTTTGGCCGCGCCGCGCGCGCCGGCTCGGGCGCATAAGTGGCGTAGGAGTCCGGCGTCTCCCACAAGGTCACACCGACCACCGGCAAGCCAAGCTGTCGCACCTGCTGGAACAGCATGCGGGCCATGTTTTCGGTGGTGGGGTTTTCGTCCATCACGTAGGCGCGCTGGCCGAGGCCCTCGATCGCCTCGATCAACGGGTCGCCGCGCTGCAGGATCATGCGATGGTCGAGATTGGCGTTGATCCACGATTCGACGGTGCGCCGCACGTCACGAAAGTCGGCGACCATCCCCAGGTCGTCCAGCGAATCCGCCCGAAGGCGAATCTCGGCGCGACCGTTGTGACCGTGGGGTTGGTTGCACTTGCCCTCGTAGTCCAGCAAGCGGTGGCCGAAGCAGAAGTCGATGTGCTTGACGATTTCGTACATGACAGGCCTCCGTTAGCTCACGAGACGGTGCGGCCACCATCGACCGGGACCACGGCGCCCGTCACGAAGTCGGTGCCCTCGACGAGATAGAGAATCGTCTGGGCGATGTCCTCGGGGTGGCCGATGCGTCCCAGGGGCGTGGCTTGCTCCACCGCGCGAATCGTCTCCTCGTCGAAGTCTGCCGGCATCAGGATAGGCCCCGGAGCCACGGCGTTCACCTGGACGGCGGGCGCGAGCTCCTTGGCCATGACGCGGGTGAGCGCCACGACGCCGCCCTTGGCGACGAAATAGGGCGCGTAGTTCACGTAGGGACGCTCCACCGCCCAGTCGGCGACGTTGAGAATCTTGCCCCGCCCCTGCGCCTGCATGTGCCGGCCGAACAGCCAGCACCCCAGGTAGGGCCCCTTGAGGTTGACGGCGATGTTTCGATCGAAATCCGCCTCGTCCAGCTCGGCGAAGGGCGTCGGGTCGTAGATGGACGCGTTGTTGATGAGCACCTCGACCGACCCGAACTCAGCCACCGCCGCGTCGAGGATCGCCTGCACGCCGGCACGGGTCGAAACGTCCGCCTGGACGGCCAGGCTGCCCACGCCACGGCCCTGAAACTCCGCGACGGCCGCCTCGGCTTCGCGGGCCGAGGTGCGGTAGTTCACCACGATGTTGGCGCCGCGCTCGGCCAGGCGCCCGGCGACGTGGCGTCCCACGCGGATCGCGCCGCCGGTGACGACGACTGTGGCGCCTTGAAGATCCATGGGCGACTCGTTGGTGCGCAACCGCCGTGGTCGCGCGAAGAGGCAATGCGGTCGCCTCTAACCTAGCATGGGTTCCGCGCGGGGCGGTGGTCGTTCCCGCACACGCCGGGAGCACACCGAATGCCGCAGCCGCGCACCGTCGCCGCACTCGTGAGCGGACTCGACAGCGCGATCATGGCGGGCCTGCTCACCGACGAGTTCGACCGGGTGGCGCCGCTCTTCGTGCGGGCCGGGCTCAAGTGGGAAGAGGCCGAGCGGGACGCCCTGGAGCGATACTTCGAGGCCCTGGGCAACGCGTCGGTGCAGCCGCTCGTCGAGCTCGATCTGGGCGCGCGCTCACTCTACGGCCGGCACTGGAGCACCGGCGGCGAGGACGTGCCCGACGCCAGCCGGCCGGACGAGGAGTGGTATCTGCCGGGCCGCAACCTGCTGCTGCTGAGCACGGCGGCAACCTATGGCGCGATCCACGGGATCGCCCACGTCGCCATCGGCAGTCTCGCCAGCAACCCGTTTCCGGACGCCCGGCCCGAGTTCTTTCGCAGCCTGGAGCAGTCGGCGGGCCTGGCGCTGGACGCGCCGGTGCACATCCTCACGCCGCTGGCCGGCATGCACAAAGCGGACGTAATCCGCGCCGGCGCCCACTTGCCGGTGCAGCACGCGCTGTCATGCGCCGATCCGGTGGACGGCGGTCACTGCGGCGTGTGCGGCAAGTGCGGCGAACGCCGCCGCGGGTTCATCGACGCCGGCGTGGACGACCCCACCAGCTACGCGCGGCTCGGTCCGCTCTAACCGTCGCCGCCGGGGCGCGTGGCCGACCAGAGCTGCTTGATGCCCGGACGGTCGACCTCCGGGAAGGGGTTGAACGGCGTGCAGTGCGCAAGCGCCAGACCCGCTTGCGTCAACGCCGTCCGCACCTCCCCGTCCTCGAACCACCGCGCCCGCAGAACCGAACGGCCGCGCTCGACGGTTTCGCCGGATCGGCGCTCGATGGTCAGGTGCATGGCGACCCACGGTTCCTCGTCGTCCCAGGCGTAGCGCCGGTCGATGGTGAGCCCAGGTCCACGGTCCGTTCCCGGCTGACGCCACAGCGCCTCGAATCCGTCCCGCGTATTGAGGTCGAACACGAACGCGCCGCCGGGACGCAGGTGCGCGGCGACGCGCTCGAATGTGCGCGTAAGGTCAGCCGAGTCGGCCAAGTGGTTGAGCGAGGCGTAAAGGCACGTCACGGCGTCGACGGGCTTGGGCAAATCGAACGAGCGCATGTCGGCGTGGACGAGCGTCAAGGGACACGCGGCAGCCTCGGCCTTGG
Organism: Chloroflexota bacterium; assembly: GCA_965243625.1. Taxonomy (GTDB): domain Bacteria; phylum Chloroflexota; class UBA11872; order UBA11872; family UBA11872; genus JAJECS01. Next base: position 2,853,919 of record CBDEVI010000002.1, on the reverse strand, counting down.
CCCGCGCGACGGCGAGCATGGCTTCCGACAGGTCGAGGCCGGTGACGGCGACGCCCCGCGACGCCTGCAGCAGCGCGTGCGTGCCGGTGCCGCAGGCGATGTCGATCAGGTCGCGGGGCGGCCCACCCAACAGCTGCGCCAGTCGCTCGTCCACCCGCGGCGCGACGAGCTGCGCGTACTCGGCCCCGTAGGTCTGCTGCCACTGGTCGTAGACCGAGGCGAACAGGGTGTAGCCGTCGGCATCGGACGCGGCATCCGCCTCCATCGCCGGGGTCAGCCGCCGCGCAACCACTCCGGCACGAGGCCTTGCGCCAGGGCGTCCTCCCAGGCGACGTGCGACTCGGCGGCGTTCTCGCCGCTGACGTTGGAGGCGACGAGTTGCGGCGCGCGAATGGCGCCGTCGCGCACGGTCACGTTGCGGGCGACGATGGCCTCCGCGGCCCGCGTGGACACGCCGGCGTCGATGTCCTGGGATTCGATGCGGGCGCCGCGAACGATGCGCGCGCGCACCGACTTGACGCGCAAGAGACCGATGACCTCGACCTCCTTGGGCGTAGTCAGCGTCGTGTTGGGAGCTTCGAGACCCTCGGCGGCGAGCGCCGCATCCACGATCGTCGGTCCGTCGATGCTCAGCTCGTCGCCCTCGACGACGACGGTGAATCCGGGAAAGACGATTGGCGTCTCGACATGCGTCACGTCCGCCGGAATGCGGAGCTCCTGGCGGCCATCCACCGTCTCGACGTGGCACCCCGGCGGAACGATGGAGCCCCGGGGGGAGCGCGCCGGCTTGACCTCCTGATAGAAGACATCCCCGGTCATGAGCGTTGCCTCCTGCTCGTGGCGCGCGGCGCCGACATGGAACACGTCACGCGCATTGAGCATAGACCGGGCGTGCGCCGCGCTCCACTCAGCGTGCTAGGAATGCCCCGAGAAAGCCCTGCGATTCGACTCCGCCCCGTTCGCCCTGAGCGAAGTCGAAGGGCCGTTCATGGTTCGACAGAGCCTGTCCTGAGCCTGCCGAAGGGCTCACCACGAACGGACTGGAGTGAATCCGATGGCGTCATTCGGACCCTGCTTAGGCGCGGTCGAGCCATTCGGCCACAAGCCGGGTCCGCTCCTCGGCGGACAGCCGGTAGTCGTCGCCCGTCGCGGCGCGCTGGCGCGTGGCCTCGTGGAGACAGATGGCCGCGGCCACGGAAAGGTTGAGGCTGCGCACCATGCCCACCGTGGCGATGCTCATGACCCGATCGGCAGCGGCCAGCGCCTCCTCCGATAGCCCGCGATGCTCGTTGCCGAACATCAGCGCCAGCCGCGGCGCCGTGAGGTCGGTTGCCGCGAGGTCGCTCCCCCGCGGCGGCGGCGCAGCCGCCGCCAGCACGTGACCCGACGCCCGCAGCGCGCTCAGGCACTCGGCGGTCGAGCGGTGCACCGTGAAGCTCAGCCACTTGTTGGCCGAGGCGGACGAGGCCTTGCCGACGCGGCGCGGCTTGAAGGGCGCCTCGTGCTCGAATACGAGGTGGATCTGCTGTACGCCGAATGCGTCGCAACTGCGAAACACGGCCTCCGCGTTGTGCGGGTCGTGAATGTCCTCGAGCACGACCGTCAGGCCGGCCTGGCGGGCCGCCGCCACGGACCGCAGGCGGTCGATGCGGCGTGCGGTCGCCATCGCGGACCTCCTCCGGCTGCCGGGTCGATTCTGCCCTAGCCCGACGCCTCCAGCGCCGCGGGATTGATGCACCAGCGCGGCGGCTCGCCCGCGAGGACGCGCTGAATCTCCGCCGCCGCGTGCAGCGCCATTCGCCGGTTCGACTCCACCGTGAGTCCGGCAAAGTGGGGCGTCAGCAAGACGTTGGGCGCGTCGAGCAAGGGACTCGAAAGCGGCGGCTCGTCGGCGAAGACGTCGATGGCCGCCCCGGCGATGCGTTCGTCCCAGAGCGCCTCGGCCAATGCGCCCTCGTCGACCACCGGCCCGCGACAGGTGTTGACCAGCACGGCGGTCGGCCGCATCGCGGCCAGCGCCTCGGCGTCGATCAGGTGCCGCGTGGCCGGCGTCAGCGGCACGTGCAGCGACACCAGGTCGGCCTGCCGCAGCAACTCGGGCAGCGTAGCCGTCAACTCGATCGCCTCGTCCGCGACGTCCGCCGGCGTGAGGTAAGGATCGAAGATCAGTCCCCGCATGCCGAAACCTTGGACCAGCGCGTGAATCACCTTGCGCCCGATTCGCCCGCCCCCCACGACGCCCGCCGTGCGTCCGTCCAGCTCGTGCACCGGGAGGATCATCGCCGGCCGCCACTTGCCCGCGCTCACGATGGCGTCCTGGACCGCCAGCCGCTTGAACGCCGCCAGCGCCGCCGTCACCGCGTGTTCGGCCACCGCCGTGGCGTTGGCCTCGGGCGTGAAGCTGACCGGAATGCCGCGCGCCGTCGCGTGATCCACGTCGATCGCGTCCACGCCCACCCCATGCTTCTGGATATGGCGCAGGCGCGGCGCCGCATCGATGACCCGCGCCGTGATCGGCGCGACCCGCACCAGCAAGGCGTCCGCACGCCTTGACTTGCGCATGATGGCCCGCTCGTTGGGGGCGGCGGGCGTGATGACCCGGGCGAACCGACGCAAGTATTCGATTCCCGCCGGGTCGATCGACTCGGTCACCATCACCGTCGGGCGATCGCCGCCGGTCATGCGGCCGACCCGCCGGGCGCGTGCATGAGGTCCGTGTATTTCAAGGCGTTTCCGGTGTTGAGCAGCACCACGGTCGCGTCGCGCGCCAGGTCGCCGCGATCGAGCAGCCGCCGCAGCGCCGGCAGCATCGCGGCGCCCTCGGGGCAGGCAAACACGCCTTCGCTCTCGGCCAGCTCCGACATGGCCGCCATCAGCTCGTCGTCGCTCACCGCGACCGCCGTTCCACCGGTCTCGCGGATGGCCCGCAGCACCAGGGCATGCGCGAAGGGCAGCGGCACCCGCAGCCCGGGCGCGACCGTGTGCGCATCGGCCACGCGCTCGGCCGTGGCCGCGTCCGCCTCCCACGCGTCCACGATGGAGGCGCATCCGGCGGCCTGCACGGCGATCAATCGCGGCGGCGGACCCTCGAGCCAGCCCATCTCATCGAGCTCGCGCATGGCCTTCCAGATGCCGATGAGTCCCACGCCGCCACCCGTCGGGTAGAGCACGGCGTCCGGCGGCTTCCAGTCGAACGCTTCGGCGATCTCGAGGCCCATGGTCTTCTTGCCCTCGACGCGGTAGGGCTCACGCATGGTGGAGGCGTCGAACCAGCCATGGCGCGCGGCGCGCTCGTTGACGATCCGCGCGGCGTCGCTGATGAGGCCGTCGACCTCGGTGACGTCGGCGCCGTAGGCAACGCACTCCGCCTTGATGGGCGGTGGCGTGTCAACCGGCATCACCACGTGGATCGGCAAGCCGGCAGCGGCGCTGTAGGCCGCCCAGGCGCTGCCCGCGTTGCCCGCCGTGGGAATGGCCAGCTCGCGCACGCCCAGGGCCGCGGCGGCGGCGACGCCGACGGCGGCGCCGCGGGCCTTGAAGGTTCCGGTCGGATTGGCCCCTTCGTCTTTGAGCCAGAGATTGGGCATGCCGAGCCGCTCGCCAAGCCGCCGCAACGGCAGCAGGGGCGTGTCGCCCGCCCCCAGGTCCGGTCCTCCACCCGCAGCCAGCGGCGGCAGGAGCTCGCGAAAGCGCCAGATGCCACGCGACCGGCGGGTTACCTCATCCTGCGTGATGGCGCGCGAAACCCGGCGCAGGTCGTAGCGCGCGAGCAGCGAGTGCCCGCATTCCCGGCAGACCGTGTGGATCCGACGCGGATCGTGTTCGCGGTCGCACACGCTGCACGCCAGCGTCTCCAGGTAGTCATGCTCTTGCGGTCTGCTCGACACCGGTCCCGAGGTCAGTTGCTCCCGGCAGGCCGCGAGCGTATCGCACCACCATGACCCCGATCCGGATCGACTCCGGTCCAAGTCGCCGCGGGCCTACTAAACTTGGGGACGCGCGAGTGGATGTGCCGGCGCCGGCCGGCGTGAGGAGCATGACCCCTGAGCACGCTATCCGTCGTGGGCACCGGCTATGTGGGGCTGACCGTTGGCGCGTGTTTCGCGGACCTCGGCCACGAGGTGACCTGCCTCGACATCGACGAGGCGAAGATCGAGTCGCTGCGCGCGGGACACGTGCCGATCTACGAGCCGGGCCTGGAAACGCTGATCGATCGCGGCGTGCGCGCGGGCCGGCTGCGGTTCTCCACCGACTACGACGAGGCGATTCCCGGCCGCGAGTTCATCTTCATCGCCGTCGACACGCCGACCGGCGCGGCCGGCGAAGCCAGCCTGGCGGGCGTCGACGCAGCCGTGTCGTCTCTCGCGCCCCGCATGACGGCTGGCGCGACAATCGTCACCAAGAGCACCGTGCCCCTGGGCACGGGGGACCTGATCTCCCGCATCCTGCGCGAGCACGGGGCCGACGACTTTCCGGTGGTATCGAACCCGGAATTCCAGCGCGAGGGGTCGGCGATCCAAGACTTTCTCAAACCGGATCGGGTCGTGATCGGCTCGAGCGACGAAGCCGCCGCGCGGCGCGTGGCCGAGCTCTACCGCACGTTCGACTGCCCCATCATCATCACGGACCTGCGCACCGCCGAGATGATCAAATACGCCTCGAACGCCTTCCTGGCCACGCGCATCTCGTTCATCAATGAAATGGGCGCCATCTGCGAGGCCCTGGGCGCCGACGTCGAGGTCGTCGGACACGGCATGGAGCTCGATCGTCGCGTTGGCCGCGGCTATCTGAACGCCGGCATCGGCTGGGGCGGAAGCTGCTTCCCGAAGGACGTGCGCGCGCTCGAGCACATGGCCCTCGTACACGGCTGCCACCCGCAGCTCCTGCGCGCGGTGATGGAGATCAATCGGGACGCCCGGCATTCGGCGGTGCGCAAGCTGCGCGATGGGCTGGAAGATCTGCGCGGCCGCACGGTGGCCGTGCTCGGCCTGTCCTTCAAGCCGAACACCGACGACGTGCGCGACGCCCCCGCGGTGGACATCATCCACCTGCTGACGGGCGAAGGGGCCGAGGTGCGCGCCTACGACCCGGTCGCCGGACCCCGGGCGCAGGAGGAGCTCGGCGACCGGATGACGCTGACGGCGTCGCCGCTCGAGGCGGCGCAGGGCGCCGACGCGGTGCTGATCACCACGGAGTGGAACGAATTCCGGGAGCTCGACTGGGCCGCGATGCGGGCGGCGATGCGCGGCAATGTGCTGGTGGACGGCCGCAACATGCACGACCCCGCACGCATGGCCCAGCTTGGGTTCGCCTACTACGCCATGGGCCGCTCGCCGCGTGCGTCGGCCCACGAGACCATGGCCTCCGTGGCCAGCGGCGCGTAGGCGGCGATGCGGCGACGGCCGCGGCTGACCGCCACGCGCCCAAACCCGCCCCACGGGGCGGCTCGCTAGGCCGGGCGCCGCATGCAGGACTCGGACCGAACGGTCGGACGCGGCAGCGAGCTGTTCGTCGGCATGCTGGTGGTGGCGTTTCTGGTGTTCCTGCTGTGGTTTCTGCTGCTGCGGCCGGAAGACCCCAGCACGGCCGAGCCCGTGCCGACGCAGTCGCCGGTGGTGAGCCCGACGCCGATCATCGACGACGTGAACCGGGCCTTCGAAAACGTGATCGCGACCCCGACGCCGAATCCGACCCCGACGGCGACACCGGTGGCGCGGCCCACGCCGACCCCCACGCCGTTCGTCTACACGGTGCAGGCCGGCGACACGCTGTCCGGCATCGCGGGGCGGTTTGGCTTGACGGTGGACGAACTCGTGGAAGCCAACCGGCTGGTAGATCCCGACAGCCTGCAGATCGGCCAGCAGCTCACCATTCCGTCGGAATAGCCGCGCGCGCGGCGCCCACCGAGTGATGCGCGCGCCGGCTCGCACGCACCGCGCCCTCGCCGTAGCCGCCCACGTGCTGTTTTGGATGTCGCTCTACGTCTACGTGCCCGTGCTGCCGACGTATGCGCAGGACCTGGGGGCCTCGCTGGGGATGGTCGGGCTGATCGTCGGCGCCTACGGCCTGACGCAGCTCCTCTTGCGCATTCCGATTGGCGTGTGGTCGGACCGCGTGGCGCGCCGCAAGCCGTTTCTGATTGGCGGCATGCTGGCCAACGCGGCGGGGGCGGCGGCGCTGGCCGTATCGCCCATGGCCTGGCTGCTGGTCGTCGGGCGGGCGGTCACCGGCCTGGGCGCGTCGACCTTCGTGATCGCATCGGTGCACCTGGCCGAGTTCTTTCCCAGCCGGACGGTGGCGCGGGCGACCGGCATAGCCGTGGGTCTGAGCGCGGCCAGCCAGGTGGTGATCATGCTGGTCGGCGGCGCGGTGGCCGAGGCCAGCACGGTTGCCACGACGTTTTGGGTCGCCGTCGGGCTCGGATTGGCCGGGGTCGTCGTACTGCTGCCGCTGCCGGACCACGCCCGAGCGCCGCAGGAACGACCGCCGCAGGTGCAGACGCTGGCACGCGCGGGCACGCGACGCAGCACCCTCGTGGCGGCGACGCTTGCCGCCCTGCTGCAATACGCGCAGTTTGGGCTCACGTTTGCCTTCGTGCCGCTGTGGGCGGACTCGCTCGGCGCGAGCAACTTCGACCTCGGGCTGCTCGGGACCGTGGCCGTCACGGCCAATGGCCTCGGCGCGCTGGTCCTGGTGGTGGCCGGCGCGCGGCTGAATGGCCGCCTCGCCGCCGTGCTCGGGTTTCTGCTGACGGCGATTTCCAGTCTTCTGATCCCGGTTCTGCCGAACCTGGCGGTGCTCACCCTGGTGCAGGGGATCGGGGGGTTCGGCCGCGGGCTGGTGTTCCCGGCGCTGATGGCGCACAGCATCGAGCGCGCGGCTCCCGCCGAACGCGCCACGGCGATGGGCGTGTTTCAGGGCGTCTACGCGCTGGGCATGTTCCTCGGCCCCGTGAGCGCGGGCGTGCTGGGCGAGTGGCTGGGGCTGGACCGCGTGTTCCTGCTGATCGGTGCGCTGATGGTCCTGGGGGCGCTGGCGGCGGCCCGATACGTGACGCACGGAGACGACCGGTTGTAGCAACAATATCGGTCAATGTGGGATGCCGCAGAAGGACGACGGCGATTTTGTTCCCAAATCCCATAGACGGTGGATGTGCGGCGTGCTAGCATTCCGCCCCCGCGAACGGCGGGACTTCTGCGAGGTGCGTGGTGCGGCGCAAGCTGCAAAAGCGAGCGTTTCGCGATATCGATCGTGGCGCCCTGGGCGCGATGCTCTTCAGCGCCCGCAAGCGCAAGCGCCTGACGCAGGCTGAGCTGGCCAGCCGCATCGACCGCGACCGCCCGTGGGTGAGCGACGTCGAGACGGGCAAGATCCTGCACGTGCCCGACAACGACCTGGACGCGGTGGCGGAGATTCTTGGCCTGGAAGTGGCGATGCTGCGCCGGGCCCGCGCCCAGTCCGCCCCGCGCGGAGCGGGCGCCTCGCCGGCGGCGAGCGGGACCGTGGACCGCGGCTGTGGCACGTGCGGCGCGTCCAATCCCTGGGACGCCCGGTTTTGCGTGAACTGCGGCGAGCGCCTGCCGCTGGAGGCGGTCTGCGAGACCTGCGCCCGCATCATTCGCGCCGACTCGCGCTTTTGCGCCTACTGCGGCGAGCCGGTGGCCAGCGCAATGCCGGCGACGCAGGCGTAGTCCCATTCATCCAAGCGAAGCCGCCGAACCGCGGGCGAGTCATATACTGCGAGACGGGACGCACGCAAACGAAGGGGCACGCGACCATGACTGAAGGTGCGACGAACGGGGCCCAGCGGCACAATGCGCCCCTTCGCATCACGATCGAAATCGACCGACCGCAGGTCGGGCTGGGCAAGGCGAGCGGCCACATGCGCGGCGCCGTCCGCGAGGTGCTGCTGAGCCTGCGCGAAGTGCTGGACGCCGGCATCCAGACGCTCGATCCGTCGGAGCGCAAGGCCTCCGCCGCCGAGCAGATCAAGATCGAGTAGCCCGGCGCCGTCCAGCCGAATGCCGGCCGGCGATCCGGCGCCGCTGCCTGCTGTGAAGTCGCGTGAATGCCGTCGGCTTTTGTGACGATTCCGACCGACGCAGCCGCCGGCCCGGCCTAAGGTTGGGGTGCTTGGAGACATCAACTCCCCCCTGAGAGCGAGCAACGGTGGCCGACACGACCGGCAATTTGACCCACGCAACCGACGCCGACTTCCAACAGGAAGTCCTCGAGGCGGACGGCCTCGTGATCGTCGACTTCTGGGCTGAATGGTGCGCGCCGTGTCGTATGCTCGCGCCGACGTTTGAAAAGCTGGCCGGCGAGTTCGCCGGACGCTTGAAGTTCGTGAAGGTGGACGTAGACGCGAGCCCCGACGCGCCGAACGACCACGGCGTTCGCGGCATCCCGACGCTGATCATCTTCCGGAACGGCCAGGAAGTCGATCGAGTCGTGGGCGTCCTGCCGGAAAGTCGCCTGCGGGCGCAGCTGGAGGGTCACCTCCAGCCCGCGTAGGCGCCTTCCCGGACTTCATCCGGGTGCAAGGCCTCCGCCCGGCCTTGCACCCGGATTTCTTTAACTCCGGTCCGGGATGCGCCACGCGGCGCGCGCGGTGCGGCTGAAAATCCATTCGCGGTCGCCGTCGGCCAGCCAGGGCAGCTCCCAGGCGGACGTCAACGCCTGGCCATACGTCGCGTGGGCCAGACAGACCGGCCAGTCGCTACCCCACATCACGCGCGAGGCCCCAAAGGCGTCGAGCGTACGCTGGATGAACGGCCGGGCCCGCAGGTAGGGATAGGCGTCGCCGGTGTTGTGGGGATAGCCCGAGAGCTTGACGTAGACATTTGGGAGCCGGGCGAGGTCCAGGAGGTTCCCCAGCGAGTTGGGATCGTCGTAGTCCGGAAACCCCAGGTGATCGATGACGACGGTGACGCCGGGATGCCGGGTCGCCATGACCGCCGCCTGGGGAAGCTGACGCCACTGGATGAGCAGCCCGATGGTGGCGCGGGTCTCGGCGGCCGCCTCCCACAGCGGGTCCTGCGAGCGGTCGTCGAGCCAGCGCGTGGCGGGGTCCTCGGTGGCCGCCAGGCGAATGCCCCGGTAGCCGGGCCGCTGCATGAGCTCCCGCAGCTGCCGGGGCGCTTCGCCGTCCATCGGATTCACGCGCCCGGCGACGACGAAGCGATCCGGATGCGCCTCGGCGGCCTGGGCCAGGTAGGCGTTGTCCCAAAGATAAAGGCGCGGCTGAATCAGCACCGTCCAGGCCACCCCGCCAACCTCGTCCTGCGCCGCGAACAGGTCGTCCGGCGACGCCTCCTGCGCCGTGTCGAAGTCGGAGTCCGGGTGCTTCGGAAACCGCGGATCGCGGACGGTCCAGACGTGGACGTGCGATTCAACCAGGTCCATGGCGCAAGTCCTTCAGCCGAATTGGCGCATGATGCCAGGGTGCGCGCCAGTTCGTCGTTCCGAAGATTGCGTTCCCTCAGGTTGTGATCCGCAGATGTACAAATGTACAATTGCCTATGGACGTGGTTATCGACACCTCAGCCGTGATCGCCGTGATCGTCCGGGCGCCCGAGCGGCCGGCCATGATCCGGTATACCGCTGACACTGGTCTGGTTGCTCCCGCATCCTTGCATTGGGAAGTGGGCAACGCCTTTTCCGCGATGTTTCGACGGCGGCGGATCACCCTGGACCAAGCGCGGCAGGCGGTCGAAAGCTACCAGCAGATGCTGCTTCGCTTCGTCGATATTGAGCTCGGCCAGTCGCTGGAGCTGTCGGAGCGCCTGGGGCTGTATGCCTACGACGCCTACATGGTCGCGTGCGCCTTGAACCTGCGTGCTCCGCTGCTCACACTGGACAAGCAACTCGCCGCCGCGGCGTCTCGAATCGGCGTGAGAATTCTGGAGGTGAACAACACATGAAGGTTTACACCTATTCCGAGGCCCGCCAGAACCTGGCGTCCTTGCTGGAAGCCGCGCAGCGCGACGGCGCCGTCGGCATTCGTCGCAAGGACGGTCGCGCGTACGTCGTTCAGCCGGAACCGGCCGCGCGGTCGCCGCTCGACGTGGCCGGCATTGACCTCGACCTCACCACCGACGAGGTCGTCGACCTAGTGCGCGAGGGCCGAGAACGCTACGGCTGACGCAAGTGCCCGGAAGAGATACCTCACTACAGGTTCCCGTCCACTTGGGGTAGGGGCGGTTCGCGAACCGCCCCTACGTCGACCCCGCAGGCGGCAGCCAGGCTCACGCCGTGCACATCTGCTCGATGAGCTCCTGAATAGCGTTTACGTTCCTTGGCGAACGACGACTGTTCACCACGGAGTCCCGATCGCCTCAACTTACGCGTGCTGATTGCATCCCCTTTCGGAGCAACCAGACGATCGCATCAAGGCTGGTGCTGAACTGCGGTAGCACGGCCAATGTGTTCACGTACTCCAAGCAATCTCTCGGTAGCTCCTGGAGAAGAGCGTCAGATGTGCCTGATGTGTCCTCCGGCTGTGGCGGATGAGGTTCGATTTCGTCGGGCTCCGACTCGGGGTAGTACCGATACTCCCCGTTCTCCCACCTGCGTTGCACAGGTTTCTCGGCATGGTACTTGTGAAGCGTAGCTAGCAATGACCCGACTGGGTTCTTGGCCATGCTGTTGGCCCTCCCGTCAGCAAGCAATCGCTTCGCAATATCGGTTGCCGACTGCCCCGGACGCATCGCGATCTCTTTCACAGCCTCTTCAAGAAATCCGTGACTCCTGCGACGCATGGCTCCTCACTTTCCGATCTCGACTTGCCTCCCTATGCCAGCGATACTAGCCAATAGCTAGCATTATTGCCAGTCCGACCGCGCGGAGATCCGATTGAGGTCTGGTGGACTACCGCGAGCTCGCGGCGCGTCGTCTATTTCGGGCTAGGCGAACTAACCACAGAGGTGCGAGGTGTGCCGACACCGCCAGACGGACGAGAGAAGCTACAGCAGCAGGTACGGCTGCTCGATGAGCTCCCGGATGCGGGCGAGGAAGCGGGCGGCGGGGGCGCCGTCTATGACTCGGTGGTCGAAGGTGAGGCTGAGGGTGACCGAGAGCTGGGCGACGACCTCGCCGTCGCGGGCCACGGCCTTCTCGCGCAGCGCGCCGACGCCCAGGATGGCGGACTCGGGCGGGTTGAGCACCGGGGTGAAGGCGTCGATGCCGTAGAGCCCCAGGTTGCTGATCGTGAACGTGCCGCCGGTGATGTCGTCCAGCGCGAGCTGGTTGGCTCGGGCACGATCGACCACGCCGCGCACGTCGGAGGCGATCTCGACCAGCGATTTGCGGTCGGCCTGCTTGACGTTGGCCACCACCAGGTCGCCGCCCGCCTCGATGGCGAGACCCACGTTCACCGAGTCGTGCAGCTGGATGGCGTCGCCTACCAGGCTGGCGTTGGCGCGGGTGTGCTCGCGCAGCGCGTGGGCGCAGACCCGGATGAGCAGGTCGTTGTAGCTGATCTTGAAGCCGAGCGTCGGCTCGTGGCGCGCGGCCAGCTCGGTGCGCAGCTCGTGGAAGCGGCGGCCGTCGGCCTCGGTGACCAGGGTGACCTGCGCGGTCTGCTGGAGGCTCTGCAGCATGCGCTCGGCGATGACCTTGCGCACGCCGGTGACCGGGATGGTCGATCCGGCGGCGGGTTCGCCGGTCGCGGCGGCCACGGCGGGCATGGGCGCCGCCGGGGCAATGGCGGGCGCCACGGCGACGGCCGGGGCGGCGACCGGCGCGGCAGCCGCGGCCTCGCGCACGTCGCGTTCGATGACGCGTCCGCCGGGTCCGCTGCCCGCGAGGCCGGCCAGCGCCACGCCCAGCTCACGAGCAATGCGCCGCGCCAGGGGTGACGACTTGACGCGTCCGTCGGCGGCCGCGGGAGCCGCTGCAACCGCTGGTGCAGGTGCCGGAACGGGCGCCGGCGCGGGGGCCGGGGCGGGCGGTGGCGCCGCCGGAGCGGGAGGCGGCGCGGCGGGCGCGGGGGCTGGAGCGGGCGCCGGCGCCGGCTCAGGCGCGGCGGCTGGCGGTGCCGCCTCGGGCGCGGGCGGCTCCTCGCCGGGTTCCAGGATGTAGGCCAGGGTGCCTTGCACGGGCACGGCGTCGCCGGGCTGCGCGGCGATTCCGCCGAGCACGCCGTCCTCCGGCGCCTCGACGGTGGCGTTGATCTTGTCGGTCTCGAACTCGAGGATCGGCTGACCCTTGGTCACCGTGGCCCCGTCCTCCACGAGCCAACTGCTGACGATGCCTTCTTCCATCGTCATGCCCATCAGGGGCATGAGGACCGGGGTGGCCACGGATGGGTCCTTTCGTTGAGGCTGGGGCTAGCGGGAGCCTTGCAGCGACTCCCGAATGGCCGCGGCGATCCGCTCCGGGTCGGGGATGGCGCCCTTCTCGAGCGGCTCCGAGAACGGAATCGGGGAATGCGACCCGGCCACGCGCAGCACGGGCGCGTCCAGGTCGTCGAAGCCATGCTCCTGGATCTGGGACGCGATCTCGGCGCCAAAGCCGCCGAAGCGCGCCGCCTCGTAGACCACGACGGCGTGATTCGTCTTGTGGACGGAGGCCAGGATGGTGTCCACGTCGAGCGGATAGAGCGTGCGGACGTCGACGACTTCCACGTCGATGCCTTCGCCGGCCAGCTGCTCGGCCGCTTCCAGCGCGTAGTGCACCTGGCGGGCGTAGGTCACGACGCTGACGTCGCTGCCCTCGCGCTTCACGTCGGCCATGCCCAGCGGAATGGTGTATTCATCCTCGGGCACTGGGCCGCGCATGGAGTAGATGGCCTTGTGCTCGAAGAATATGACCACGTTGTCCTCGCGGATGGACGACTTCAACAGGCCCTTGGCGTCGTGGGGCGACGAGCAGGTGACCACCTTGAGGCCGGGCACATGGGCGAACCAGGCTTCGAGGCTCTGGGTGTGCTGCGCCGCGTTGCCGGTGCCGGCGCCAAACGGCGCGCGGTAGGTGATGGGCAGCTTGGCGGCGCCGCCGAACATATAGCGGTTCTTGGCAGCCTGGTTGACGATCTGGTCCATGGCGATGCCCATGAAGTCCGAGTACATGAACTCGGCCACGGGCCGGCAGCCGGTGACGGCGGCGCCAACCGCCGCCCCGCCGATGGCCGCCTCGGAGATGGGCGTGTCGATGATGCGCGCCTCGCCCCACTTTTCCAGCAGGCCGGCGGTGACGTTGTAGGCCCCGCCCCAGATGCCGACTTCCTCGCCCATGACGAAGACGTTGGGGTCGCGAGCCATCTCTTCGTCCAGGGCTTCGTGCAGCGCCTGGCTCATGAAGATCTGGCGCGTGGCGGCTTCGGCCGGGGCGCCGGGTGCGCTTGCGACGGCCATGGCTAGACGTACACGTCCTGCTCGATGGCGTCCAGCGTGGGCCAGGGGCTGGCCTCGGCGAACTCCTCGGCCTGCGTGATGGCTTCCTCGACTTCGGCGTCGATTGCTTGCATTTCGTCTTCCGTCAGGGCCTTGGCCTCGAGGACCGCCCGCTTGAAGCGCTCGATGGGATCCTGGGCGATCCACTTGGCGATCTCTTCCTCGTCGCGGTAGCCCTTCGAGTCGTGGATCGTGTGGCCCTTCTGGCGGTAGGTGATGGCCTCGATCAGCGTCGGGCCTTCGCCGTCGCGGGCACGGTCGATGGCGACCTTGGCTCGCTCGTAGACCTGAAACACGTCGTTGCCGTCGATGCGCTCGCTCGGCATGCCGTAGGCCGGGCCGCGGTCGCCGACCGGCGCCGCGTTGGCGTACTCGGTGTGGGTCGCCATGCCGTACTGGTTGTTCTCGCACACGAAGACCACCGGCACGTTGAGCACCGAACCCATGTTCACGCCTTCGTGGAAGGCGCCGGTGGGTCCGGCGGCGTCGCCAAAGAAGCAGACCGTGACCTTGCCGTCGTTGCGCAGCTTGGATCCCAGCGCGGCGCCCACGGCGATGGGCACGCCCGCGCCGACGATGCCGTTGGCGCCCAGGTTGCCGCTGGCGACGTCGGCGATGTGCATCGAGCCGCCCTTGCCGCCGCAGTAGCCGGTGGTGCGGCCGTAAAGCTCGGCCATCATCTTGTCCAGGCGCGCGCCCTTGGCGATGCAGTGCCCGTGGCCACGGTGGGTGCTGGTGATGAAGTCGCCCTCGTTCAGCGCGGCGCAGACGCCGGTGGCCGTGGCTTCCTCACCGATGTAGAAGTGCAGCGCGCCGCGCATCTTGGCCGCGCGGTAGGCGACCTCGGCGGCTTCCTCGAAGCGGCGGATGCGGCGCATGGTGCGGTACATCCACAGCAGGCGTTCCTGACTGAGGCCGGCTAGCGAGCCGTTGGACGAAGCGATGAGGGCGTCCTCGGATGGTTGAGCGGGTGAATGCGCCCGCTGCCGAAGGCGCCGCAGTATATCACCGGCCATCCGTGCGGCGGCCCGCCTTCGCATCCCGGAACGTTCGATGCCCCGGACCCGGCTCGGTCCGCGGCCGCGCCCGAAATCGCCGCGAGGCGCGGCCGTGCGGCGGACGTTGAACCGGCTAGACGAGACTCGCGACGAAATCCCCGGCTTCCGAAGTGGACATACCCATGCGGCCGGCGCTCATGGATTCGAAGCGGCCGCTCTCCAGCGCCTTGACGACGGCGGACTCGACGCGCTGAGCGGCCGCATGCTCGCCGATGTCGGTCAGCAGCATCTGCATCGCGTTGATCGCCGCCAGCGGGTTGATGACGCCCTGTCCGGTGTACTTGGGCGCGGAGCCGCCGATGGGCTCGAACATCGAGACGCCCTCGGGATTCACGTTGCCGCCGGCGGCAATGCCCATGCCGCCCTGAATCATCGCGCCCAGGTCCGTGATGATGTCGCCAAACAGGTTCTCGGTGACGACGACGTCGAACCACTCGGGGTTCTTGACCATCCACATCGTGGCGGCGTCCACGTGCGCGTAGTCGCGCGTGATTTCGGGGAAGTCGGCGTCGCCGATCTCGTTGAAGGCGCGCCACCACGTGCCGTGCACGTAGGTCAGCACGTTGGTTTTCGCCACCAGGTGCAGCTGGTTGGTTCGCGCGCGGGCGCGGGTGAGCTCAAAGGCGTAGCGCACGCAGCGCGACGCGCCGTGATAGGTGGTGCAGTGAATCTGCGTGGAAACCTCGTTGGGCGTGCCGGCGTACTGCACGCCGCCCATGCCGGTGTAAATCCCTTCGGTGTTCTCGCGCACGATGATGAAGTCGATGTCCTCGGGGCCCTTGCCCGCGAGCGGCGTCTCCACGTTGGGGTAGAGCTTCACCGGCCGCAGGTTGATGTATTGGTCGAGCTCGAATCGAATCCGCAGCAGGATGTTCTTCTCGAGAATGCCGGGCAGCACCTCGGGGTGACCGATGGCGCCAAGAAAGATGGCGTCGAACTGCCGCAGGTCGTCGATGGCGCCGTCAGGCAACGTTTCGCCGGTACGCAGATAGCGCTCGCCGCCGAAGTCGAGGGTGGTGGTGTCGTAGGTGAAGCCGCCAACCTGGGCGGCGGCCTCCAGCACCTTCAGTGCCTCGGCGGTGACCTCCGGCCCAGTGCCGTCACCCGGAATCAGTGCGATGTTGTGCATGCAAGCCAGTCCCCATTCGCCCGCACGGGCGGGCGCGCGCCTTAGGATACTTGGCGGCGGTCGATGGCCCAGGAATGCTCTTTAGAGGCCCATCGATTCGATCCCGGTCCGTTCGCCCTGAGCTTGTCGAAGGGCCGTTCATGGTTCGACAGGCTCACCACGAACGGCTTGTGGCGCGCTTCGGGGTTCATTCAGAGCTTCACTAGACCGCGGCCCAGTACTCGGGCGCCACGGTCAACCGCAACTCCTGCACGTCGGCGTGGGCCACGCGGCGGCGCATGTCGTCCATGATCTGGGGCAGGTACATCGCCACGATCTGGGCGGACGCGTTCGATCGGCAGGCCAGAATCGCGGTCGTCCCCACGTACCCGGCCGGCTGGCAGCGGGCGGCCGCGTCGTCGCCCAGGACGGCCTGCAGGGCGCCTTCGATCGCTTGGGTAGTGTCGAGTCGGCGGCGGCCGTAGCGCATATCGGAGCGCTCGCCGAGCTCGGCCAGCAGATCGGCTAGGGGTCGGGCCTGGCCCGATCTACGCCGGGGCATGCGGGGCTCGAATGCAACCGCGTTCGACGACCAGTTGCGTCGCGCGGTCGAGCAGCGGCGCGTCCAGCCCGGCCGGATCGGCGGTGGTGACGATGGTCTGGGCCGAGGGTGTGAGGCGTTCCAGCAGCAGGCGCCGGTGGTGCGGGTCCAGCTCGGCCGCCACGTCGTCGAGCAGCAGCACCGGCTGTTCACCGGTCCGGCGCTGGGCAAGCTCGAATTGGGCCAACTTGAGTGCCACCCCGGCCAAGCGTAGCTGGCCGCGCGAGCCGAAGCTGGCCAGCGGGTGCGCGCCGAGGTGGAGCGCGAGGTCGTCGCGATGCGGTCCCAGGCTGGTCACCCCTCGCTCGACGTCGCCCGTCCGCGCCCGGCGCAGGGCCTCCACATGCTCCGCGGGATCGGCGGCCGTCGCCGTGGCGGCGTAGCTGACGGCCAGGGTTGAATCGTCGGTAATCTGCGCATACTCCGCCGCGAGCAGCGGTTGCATGGCTTGCACGAAGCCTTGCCGCCGCTGGACGACCCGCACCGCAAGCGGGGCGAGACGCGCGTCCCAGAAGTCCAACTCCGATGGCCGGCCCTGCCCGGCGCGAATGCGGCGCAGGAGCGCGTTCCGCCGCGTGAGCACGACGTCGTAGTCCGCCAGCGCCGCCACGTAGTCGCGGTCGAGCTGCGCCAGCGCCATATCCAGCCACCGCCGCCGCTCGCGCGGCGGCCCGGTGAGCAGCGTCAAGTCCGCCGGCGCAAAGCTGACGGCTTGCAGGCGGCCCGGCAGATCGGCCAGGCGCCGCGCGGCGCCGCCGATGCGCACCCGGCGTCGCACGCCTCCCCCGGCGCTCGTCCGAGCGACCACGAGCTCCAGGTCCTCCTCCCCGGACGCCGCCTGGACCTGCGCCCGGATTCGTGCGAAATGCGCCTCGTCGGGCGCGTCCACGTTGATCCAGGCGGCTTCGGGCCCGCCGCGCATACTGCGGCCGGTCGCCAGGATGTGCACCGCGTCCAGCAAATTGCTCTTGCCCTGGGCGTTGCCCCCTTGCACCACGAGCGGGCCGACCGGCAACTCGAGATCAAGCCGGGCGTAGTTGCGAAAGTTGAGCAAATTCAGCGTGACGACATGCATGAGTCGGGGGAGCGGCAAGCTGCGCCGTGGAGAACCGGTTGCGCGATTGTCCACCCTTCACGCAAATCAGATCGGCGACTCGACTCCGTCGTTGGCGGCCGCCTGGCGGATGGCGCGGCGCGTCGCCGCCAACGTCCCCCACGTATCCGCGGCCACGCGGCGCAGCTCGAAGCGGCGGTTCAGCGAATGCGCCATGCCGGACACGGTAGTGACCGCTGCGCGGTAGCCGGAGTCGCGCACGAGCTGGATCACGTCGTCGTCATACAGTCCATTCGGATAGGCGAAGTAGTCGACGCCGTCGACGTCCCGCTCGAGATCGGCCCGCGACAGCACCACCTCCGCCTGCGCCGCGCCCAGGTTTTGCCTGATCAGGGACGGCAACCTGGCGTGGTTCAGCGTGTGCGAGCCCACGGTCATGCCGGCGGCGCGCACGTCGCGAATCTGGTCGATAGTCATGTGGCCCTGCCCATGGCGGTCGAATCCCGGCAGGACGAAGAACGTGGCGGGGACGCGAAGCTCGAGGAGGACCGGCAGCGCGTCGTGATACTGGCCCAACCAGCCGTCGTCGAAGGTGAGGGCGAACGCGCGCGGCGGCAGCGTGGCCCATCCCTCGATGGCCGCGATCAACTGGTCGAAGGCGACCGGCTCCAGGCCCTCGTCGAGCAGGGCGGTGAGGTGTTCGCGGAAGGCGTCCGCGCCGCGCGTGTGGTGATAGGTGAGCACGGGCGCGACCACCGGTTCGGGCGTTGAAACCACCGGTCGGTCGATGGGCGACGGTTCCCCTTCGCCGCGGGCGCGCTCGTCAACGGTGAGTCCGACGTACAGCTCGCCAAGATTGCCGCGCACCGGTCGCCGGGTTCCGGGCGACACCGGCATAAGTCTCACGACCTCGCGCTGAAACAGCTGGGTCGGCGCGCCGCGCCAGGTGATCGGCGCGCCCACGCTGGCGCCCGCGCGGTCGCGGAGCTCGGGCGTCTGCAGCGCGGCCTCGAAGACGCCCACCGACTCGGGCGCGGCGTCCGCACCGGCCAGCGCGCGGGCCAGGTGTTCGCCCAAGTTCGTGCGCCGCGGCACGCCGACGGGCCATGGCGTCGAGCGTCCGGGCGCTTCCAGGCGGCCGTGGGTGAAATATTGAAACAGCGTGTCGCCGAGAAACACTCCCGGGGTCAGGGGATAGCCAAGCTCGCGGGCCGCCCCGGCGCTGCGATAGGCGTGCAAGAAGGCCGCCTCGACCGGAATGCCGCGCAGTCCTCGCCAGCGCTCGACGTGGTCTTGCGAATCGTCGCGGTCGCCGGCCACGAGTCAGCGTCCGAGACCGCGAGCGAGCCCGGCGGCAGCGCCGCCGGGCGTGCGCCTAGCTCGGCAGCGCGCCACTCTGCGCGGCGACCTGCGCGCGGTAGCCGTCGGCCAGGTTCTCCGCGTCGGTTACGGCGGGGTCGGGCTCGAACTGGCCCCGAGCGGCCTGGACGACCGCGCGCAAGTTGGCGTCGGACACCTGGGGCGGCACGGCGCACTCGGGCGCGATGATGTCGACCCCGGCGGCCAGCAGGTCGTCGATCTCCACCGCCACGTCTTCGGGACGGCCTGACAGCAGGGTGATGAAATTGCTCGCGTTGCCCACCAGCTTGTAGTCGCCGACGGTCTTCTTGGCCTCGTGGGGATTGTTTTCGGTGGCGAAGTGGAAGGCCTCGAACCCGGCTTCGGTGATGTAGGGCATGCGGTCGATGGTCTTGCCGCAGCAGTGGAGAATCACCGGCCCCTCGATCAAGGGGGTGATCTTCTGGTGCACCGGCAGCAGAAAGTCGCGGTAGGTCTCGGCGCGCACCAGGTCGCCGGTGGAGTGGTCGGCCAGCGTGATCACGTCGGCGCCGGCCTCGAGCTGCGCGTTGGCGAACATGACCGACACGTGGCGCAGCCTGTCGAGCACCTGGTGCACGTAGTCCGGGTCGAGAATCACGTTGATGAGAAATTCCTGCGGCCCGAACATGTGATAGGCCAGCGTCCACGGGCCCATGACCTTGCCGACGATGCCGGCATCCGGATGGTCGGCGCGGAGGATCTTGATCGCGTCGATGATGGCGCGCGACTCGCGGCGCTCCAGGAAGTCATCGGGAATCACGATGTCGTCGGGGGTGACCCAAGGGGGCGGCGGCTTCACCGCCGGCATGCGGGGGCCGGTGATGATCTTGCCGCTGGATTTGTCGAACTCCCAGGGGTCCGAGCCCCAGTCGATCGTTGCGCCGAGGGCGGCCGCGCCCATGATGATGCAGAAATAGGGGGCGATGGTGTCGAAGCCGAGATCGGTGTAGCTGCGTTCGGCGAGCAGCGCCACGGCTTCGGCGGAGTAATGGGCCTCGGGCCACTCGATGCCGAGCAGGCGCATCTGCTCGTAGGTGGCCAGGGAGGTGGGACTGCCCACGGCGATCACGTCGGTGGGCTTGCCGAGCAGCGCGTTTACGTAGCGTTCGCGGCCGGTCATCGTCTCCGCGCCGTTGGTCGCAGTCATTTGGCACCCCCGGTCTGCCGCCCGCCCACGCCTTGCCGTGGCCAGTATAGGTGGGAGCCGCCGGCGCCCCGGCGCACGGTGGCGCATAAGTCGATTGCCCGTTAGCATCTTGTAGCTCCGCGAGAGGCTGCGGAGCACCTGCAGACATGAACCCTTTGACGCCATTCCCCACCATCAACCTATCGGAGGCTAGCCATGGCTGCCCCGCTGATAGCGATCATCGCCGGCGTGGCGATGCTCGCCCTGGGGCTCGTGGCGGGCTACTTCTATCAAGTTTGGCTATCCGGATCGCGCATGCGCGCCCTGGCGCAGCGGGTCGAGGAGGAGCTGAAGGCCGCCGAAGCCCAGCAACGAGCCCTGATCGAGACGACAACGCGAAATGCGCGCCAAGCCTGGGAAGCGGGCGAGCGCGAACTGGCCGACCGTCGCCGCGAAATGCAGCGCCAAGAGCAGCGCGCACAGCAGCGGGACGAGCGACTGGAGGCGCGCACCGGAGCGCTTGAGGAACGCGAGCGCGCGTCGCTGGCCCGCGAGGCCGAGCATGATGCCGCGCGCCGCCAACTCGAGGCCGACGCGCAGGCCCAGGAAGAAGCGCGCCAGGAGCACCTGGCGGCGCTGGAACGCGCCGCCAGCCTGACGCGGGACGAGGCCCGCGAGGAGCTGGTGCGCAGCATCGAGCAGGAGGTGTCCGCCGACGCCGAGCAAATGGTGCGCCAGGTCGAGGCCGACGCCAAGGAGCGGGCGGAAGCCCGCGCCCGCTGGCTCGTGGGCCTGGCCCTGCAGCGCGTCGCCGCGTCCCACACCACCGAAGTGACGACCTCGGTCGTGGATCTCAAGAACGACGACATGAAGGGCCGGATCATCGGACGCGAGGGCCGCAACATTCGCGCCCTGGAAGCGGCCACCGGGGTCGACGTGATCATCGACGACACGCCCGAAACCGTGGTGCTCTCCGCCTTCGACCCGGTGCGGCGCGAGGTGGCGCGCGTGGCGTTGCGGCGGCTCACCGAGGACGGCCGCATCCACCCGGCGCGCATCGAGGAAGCCGTGGCCAAGGCCCAATCCGAGGTCACGGAAATCATCGCCCAGGAAGGCGAGCGGGCCGCGTTCGACGCCAAGATCACCGGGCTGCCGCCCGAGATCCTGCGCTACATGGGACGCTTGCGCTTCCGCCACAGCTACGGCCAAAACGTGCTGAGCCACTCTGTCGAGGTGGCGCTGCTCGCGGCGACCATGACCAGCGAGGTTGGCGGCGACGTCGAGCTGGCGCGGACGGCCGGGTTCGTGCACGACATCGGCAAGGGCATCGACCACGAGGTGGACGGCCCGCACGCGCTGATCGGCGGCGAGCTGTTGCGCCGCCACGGCGTGCGTGAAGACGTGGCGCACGCCGCCGAGGCCCACCACTTCGAGGTCGAGTTGCGCAGCTTCGAGGCCTTCGCCGTGGCCGCGGCGGACGCAATCTCCGGCTCACGGCCGGGGGCGCGCCGCGAGACGGTGACACGCTATCTGCAACGCCTGGAGAAGCTGGAGGAGATCGCCCGCTCGTTCGACGGCGTGAAGTCCTGCTATGCCATCCAGGCCGGGCGCGAACTGCGGGTGATGGTGCAGCCCAGCTCGATTGACGAGTTGGGCGTCCACCGCCTGACGCGGGAGATCGCCGACCGCGTCCAGGAAGACCTGGAGTATCCCGGACAGATCAAGATCACGGCCATCCGGGAAACGCGCGCGGTCGAGTACGCGAAATAGGGGCGGAGCGCCCAGCTGCCCGGCGGGGTCTTGACCCCCATCCCAGCCTTCCCCCTGAAAGGGGGAAGGTGTCGGAACGGATGGCAGCGCGCCTTGCGAATCGCTCATGGTCGTGGGTGAACAGATTCAACGGCCGCTGAATTTCCACCTCCAGAGACCTTCATTTCACCCTTCGTCATTCCCGCGAAGGCGGGAATCCACCCGTCATTGAACCTGGGGACGGACCGGAGGGGCCCGGTTTTCCCCGAGCCCGGCTGGACTATGCAAGGGTCTGCCTCCGCGGGAACGACGGATGGGGCGACGCGTCATCTCCGCGGCCGTGGTCGAACGTCTGAGATTCCTCGCTTCGCTCGGAATGACAGGAAGGGAGCGCGGAGTGTCGGAGGGGCAGCGCGGAATGCCGGAGGAGCAGCGGAATGACTCGCCAACGGCGGCCGCGTCCGCCTTCCGGCACGCATTGACAGCCCGGTCGTCGCCGCGCTAGAGTCTACCGAAAGAAAAACTTTTCTTTATGTATTTGCCTCCAACGACTCCGCCGGACGACTGGGACATCCTGGGCATGCGCTCGTATGCCCGGGCGCTCGGGTCGGGCACCCGCCTGCGGATCCTGCAGCGGCTGTCCGAAAACCCCGACCAGGGGGTGGCCGAGCTGTCCGAAGTCGTGGGCCACAGCCCTCCGCTGGTGTCGTGGCACGTGCGCCGCCTGCGCCAGGCCGGCCTGGTGCGCGCGCGGCGTGAGGGGCGCCTGGTGAAGTACTCGCTGGTCGCCGAGCAACTGGAGGCCCTGCATCAAGAGCTGACGACCTATTTGGAGCATTTGGTCACCGTGCAACAGGCACACACCTCGGATCGCCCGGATTCGGGCGCCGCACGTTCGTAAGGGAGGAACCATGTCCACGGTTCGCGTCGGAATCATTGGCGTCGGAAACTGCGCCTCGTCGCTGGTGCAGGGGGTCGCGCACTATCGCGACGCGCCGGCCGATGAGTTCATCCCCGGGCTCATGCACACCGTGCTCGGCCCGTATCACGTTGGCGACATCGAGTTTTCGGCGGCCATCGACGTTGACCGCAACAAGGTCGGGACCGACCTGAGCGAGGCGATCTTCGCGGAGCCGAACAACACCGTGAAGTTTTCCGACGTCTCGCACCAGGACGTGCCGGTGGCGCGCGGCATGACCCACGACGGCATTGGCCGCTACATGGCGGACACGGTCGTCAAGGCCGACGGCTCCACCGACGACATCGTCGAGCTGCTGCAGGACACCCACACCGACGTGGTGATCAACTACCTGCCGGTGGGCAGCGAGGAAGCCACCAAGTGGTACGTGGAGCAGGTGCTGCAGGCGGGCTGCGCCATGGTGAACTGCATGCCGGTGTTCATCGCGCGCGAGGACTACTGGCAGCAACGCTTCGAGCGGGCGCAGGTGCCCATCATCGGCGACGACATCAAGTCGCAGGTCGGGGCCACGATCGTGCACCGGGTCCTGACCCGGCTGTTCCGGGACCGCGGCGTCAACCTCGAGCGCACCTATCAGCTGAACGTGGGCGGCAACTCCGACTTCAAGAACATGCTGGAGCGCGAGCGGCTGGAATCGAAGAAGGTGTCCAAGACCAACGCCGTGACGAGTCAGCTGGAGTACGACATCGGGCCGGGCAACGTCCACATCGGCCCGAGCGACTATGTCCAATGGCTCGGCGACCGCAAGTGGGCCTTCATCCGCCTGGAGGGTGAGTCCTTCGGCGGCCAGCCGCTCAACCTGGAGCTGAAGCTCGAGGTCTGGGACTCGCCCAACTCGGCGGGCATCGTGATCGACGCGGTTCGTTGCTGCAAGATCGCCATGACGCGTGGGGTGTCCGGGGCGCTGGAAGGCCCGTCGGCGTACCTCATGAAGTCGCCGCCGATTCAGTACACCGATGCCGAAGCCCACGACATGATGGAGGAGTTCATTGCGTCGGCCACGGTGGCGGCGGCCGGATCGGCGGCCGATCCCGCGTAGATGATCGCCCTGTTCGAGCTCGGCTCGCATCTGGTCGGCTGGGTGCCGCGACCGATCTCGACGGCGGTCGCGCGCGTACTGGGCACGCTGATCTTCCTGCTCGTACCGCGGGTGCGCCGCAACACGATCGCCAACATGTCGGTGGTGCTGGACCTGCCGCCGTCCGACCCGCGGGTGCATAACCTCGCCCGGCGGTCGGTGGTGGCGTTCGTGGAGCACGTGATCGACTTCCTGCGCGGCTTCCGGCTGTCGAAAGCGGACTTGATCCGGCGAACGGTGCGCATCGAGGGCTTTGAGCACTTCAAGGCGCTCCACGAGCAGCGCAAGGGCGGCATCATGATCACGGCCCATTTCGGGAACTGGGAGTGGTGCGGCGGGCTGGTCTCGCTGGACCATCCGACGCACGTGGTGGCGGAGACCATGCGCAGCCGCGCCGTGACCGGCATGCTGGACCACGTGCGCGCCAAGCTCGACCTCCAGAGCATTCAACTCGGGAACGCCGCGCGGGAGATCTTGCGGGCGCTGCGCCGGGGTGAGTATGTCGCCCTGCTGGCCGACCGGCCCACCCCGGGACGAGGCGTTCAGGTGGAGTTCTTCGGACGCGAGGCGTGGGTACCGCCGGGGTCCGCCGCCCTGGCGCAGCGCGCCGACAGTCCGCTGCTGGTGGGCGGCATGACGCGCAACGGCGACGGCACCTACACCGCACACGCGATGCCGCCGATCTTCTGGGACCGCGGCATGCCGCGGAACGAGGCCGTGCAGCGGGGCATGCAGCAGGTGATGTGGGACCTGGAGGCGCTGATCCGCAAGGCGCCGGAGCAGTGGTATATGTTCCGGTCCATGTGGGAGGCCGCCGACTAGTGCGCATTCTTCAGGTTTCGCCCTACGACTTCCCGTACCCGGGCGGGGTGACGGAGCACGTGATGGCGCTGGACCGCGAGTTCCGGGCGCTGGGGCACGAGGTGGCGATCATGGCGCCGTCGTCGGCGGAGACGCCCGAGGTGCAGAACCCCAACTTCTACCGGGTCGGGCGCCGCATCGTGCCGCTGCCGGTGAACCAGTCGACGGCGCGGCTCACGCTGTCGCCGGCGCTGCTGCCGCGGGTGCGCCGCTTCCTGGACGAGCGCCAGTTCGACGTCGTCCACCTGCAGGAGCCGCTGGTGCCGGCCTTGCCGCTCACGGTGCTGCGCTACTCGCAGGCGCTGAACGTCGGCACGTTCCACGCGGCGCGCAAGTCGGCCATCGTCTATCACACCACGCGGCCGCTCATCCGGCGGCTGCAACGCAAGCTGGACGGCAAGATCGCCGTGTCGCAGGCGGCGCGGGACCTGGTGTATCGCTCCTACCGCGGCGAGTACCGCATCATTCCCAACGGCATCGACGTCGACTTCTACGGTCAGGATGTCGAGCCGCTGCCCCAGCTTGCCGACGGCTGCTTCAACATCCTGTTCGTGGGGCGCTTCGACAAACGCAAGGGGCTCTCGGTGCTGCTGCGCGCGATGCAGCTGGTCCAACAGATGCAGCCCCGCACCCGGCTGGTGCTGGTGGGGGCGTACCGGCCGCGCCAGCGGCGCATCTATCAGCGACAAGTCGACCAGCTTGGCCTGCGCAACGTCGTGTTCACCGGCTACGTGAGCCAGGAGGACAAGCAGCGCTACCTCAAGAGCTCGCACGTGTTCTGCTCGCCGGCGCTCGGCGGGGAGAGCCAGGGGGTGGTGCTGCTGGAGGCCATGGCCGCCGGCCTGCCGGTGGTGGCCAGCGACATTCCGGGCTACCGCGCCCTGCTGCTGGACGGCGAGGGCGCGCTGCTGGTGCCGCCCAAGGATGACGCGGCCCTGGCGCGTACGCTGCTGCGCCTGATGCGCAACGAGACCAAGCGCGCCCAAATGTCCGCCTTCGGCGAGCAGCGCGCCCAGGCGTTCGCCTGGCCCAAGATTGCGGCCCGCGTGGTGGACTATTACGAAGAGTTGCTCAACGAACGCGAAATCGGCGGACGCTACTGGGCCTTCACGCCCAGCGCGGCCAAGGCGGCGGCGCGCCGATGATCAACCAGCGCATGCAGGCCCGATCTCGCCGGCTGGCCGAGCGAGTGGTGGCGCCGCTGGCGCGCACCGGCATCGACCCCAACGTGCTGACCATCACCGGTCTCGTGCTGTCGTTTCCGACGGCCGTGGTGATCGCGCTGGGCTGGCAGGTCGCCGGCGGCGTGATGCTGCTGTTCAGCGCCGGCTTCGACATGTTCGACGGCGCCGTGGCCCGCGTCAGCAACCGGCGGTCGGACTTCGGGGCATTCCTGGACTCCAGCCTGGACCGCTGGGGCGAGGGCGTGATCTTCACCGGGCTCACCTGGTATTTCGTGGACGTCGGCGCGCGGGCGGAAACGGTGCTGGCCCTGCTGACGCTGGTCGGCTCCATGCTGATCAGCTACACGCGCGCCCGCGCCGAAGGTCTGGGCGTGGAATGCAAGGTCGGCTTCTTCCAGCGGCCGGAGCGGCTGATCGTGCTGGGCATCGCGCTGCTCACGCCGTTCGGCGTGCTGAGCGGGGCCATGTGGTTTCTCGCCATCGCCACTCAGCTCACCGCCGCCCAGCGCGTGCTCCACGTGCACAGCCAGATCGAGCGCGCGAAGCAGCGGAAGGCACGCGAGGGCGACGGCGACCCGGCCTGAGCAGCGGACGCACGGTGCCCTGGGTCCGGGGGCCGTGTAGGGGCAGCCCTCGTGGCTGCCCGGACCTCGGTTTCACACAGGGCCTGGATTCGGGCGTTCGCCGGAACGACGGTCCGGTGCCCCGTGGCCCATGCTGCGCGCAGCATGGGAGATTCGCCCGCGGCCGATCCCACGCTGCACGCAGCGCGGGCCACCGGAGGCCCTTTCGAGTAACCGCGGAACCCCTCACCCCAAGCCTCTCCCCGTGGGAGAGGGAGTCGGGCCGTGGTCGAGACGCAGGGCGCCCCTACATTCCCGGTCGCGCTACCAATTCGTCACCGAGCCGTCGTGGCGGCGGAGCTCGTGGACCGGTCGCATCTGGAACGGGTGGTTGGCCGCGGCTTCCTCGTCGATGTCCACGCCGATGCCGGGCGCGGTCGGCGCGATCAGATGGCCGTCCTCGAACGTCATCTGCTGCGGGAACACATCCGCCAGCGCGCCGGGCACCTCGGGCAGCTCCTGCACGCCGACCAGCGGGCTGGCGATATCCAGGTGCACGCACGCCGCCAGCGAGATCGGTCCCATGGGGCTGTGCGGCGCGAGGTATTGATGATGCGACTCGGCCCAACCGGCAATCTTCCGCGCCTCGGTGAACCCGCCGACGATGCAAAGGTCGGTCCGCACGTAGTCGATCAGGTCGCCCTCGATGAGCGGCTGGAACTCCCACTTGGAGGCCAGCTCCTCGCCGCCCGCAATCGGCACATGCGTGTGGCGGCGCACGTAGGCATAGGCCTCGGGCCGCTCCGAGCGCACCGGGTCCTCGGCGAAGAAGATGTCCAGCGGCTCCAGGCCCTTGCACAGCCGCACGGCCTCGTTCGGGTCGAGCCGGGTATGGAAGTCGATGCAGATCTCGATGTCCGGGCCGACGTGCTGGCGCATGGCCTTAGCGGTCTCGATGGCGATCGGCACGGCGCGCCGCGGTTCCAGCACCCCGCCCTGCGGCTCAACGCCCGGCATCCCGTAACGCACGAAGCGATAGCTCTGCGCCAGCGCACGGTCGGCGTCGGCCAGCAGCGCCTCCAGGGTCTTACCGGTGACGTGCGGGTAGGCGACCACGCCGTCGCGGCACTTGCCGCCCAGCAGCTCCCACACCGGAACGCCCAGCACCTTGCCCTTGATGTCCCAAAGGGCGATGTCGATGGCCGAGATCGCCGCGCCCAGGATCGGACCGGCCTTGAAAAAGCTGCCGCGGAACATGCGCTGCCACAGGTGGTCGATGCGGCGGGGGTCCTCGCCGATCAACAGCGGAGTGAAGTGCTCGATGACTCCCGCAACCGCGCGCTCCTTGCCGGTGATGGCGGACTCACCGAGGCCGTAGATCCCGCGGTCGGTCTCGACCTTGGTGATCAGGTAGTTGATGTTCCGGTGCTCGGCGAAGACCGGAATCGTGCGGACGTCGGTGATGCGCATGGCGCTGGCCTTCCGTGCGGGGCCGCTATGGGACTGATGATAGGCGGATGCCACGGAGTTTTGGCCGCCGTGCCCGAAACGCGGTGCGGCCGGCGGTGGTCACCCTCTCCCCAACCCTCTCCCTGTGGAGACCTCTGCGTAGTCCTCCGTCATTCCCGCGAAGGCGGGAATCCACCCGTCATTGCATCTGGTGGCGGCTAGGATTCGCCCGGTTACCCCCACGCGCGGCTGGATTCTGTAAGCGTCTCCTCATGGACAAGGAGTGGACGGTGCTCCCGGCGGCACGCGTCCGGTCCCTTCTCCCCTGGTGGGAGAAGGCTAGGATGAGGGGGATTCGGGAATGGGCGCAGGGTTTCGCACAGATTTCCCCTTGTGGGAATGACGAAAAGACCCGGCCGCCCAGCAATCAGCCGCGAGTCCCCGACGGGCAGCGAAACCTGGCGCGCGATCCGGCCCATGACGGCACGCGGCGCGATCCGCGCGTCCGGCGGCTGAAAATGCTGATCGAGCAGGACTACCCGCACTCGCCGCGAGGGAGGTATGCGTATGGCGTGCCCTGACGGGTCGAACGGGATCGAGTACCGCGACACCGCCAAGGGGCTGGACGCGAGTCAGCTGACGGCGGGCTTCTTCGTCGATTGGCTGCGGAAGCCGACGCCGGAGGCGCATCTCGAAATCCTGCACCGGAGCGCGCACGTCGTGGTGGCGATTGACGAGGAGTCCGACCGGGTGGTCGGGTTCGTCACCGCCATCAGCGATGGGGTGCTGAGCGCCTACATCTCGCTGCTGGAAGTGCTGCCGGAGTACCAGGGCCGTGGCATCGGTTCGGAGCTGATGCGGCGGCTGCTGGACCAAACCGAGGGCCTGTACATGGTGGACACGCTGTGCGATGTGGAGGTGCAGCCCTACTACGAGCGCTTCGGGATGAAACGGTCGACAGGTATGCACATCCGGCGGTATGACCGGATTCCGAGTGGGGAGCCGGGCGGGTAGATCGGACGGGCCGGTTTGAAACCGGCCCCTACCGGCCGGCGAGGGCGCCGGTGTAGGGCGGGCTGGTGCCAGATCGGACCTGGATTCCGGCTTTCGCCGGAATGACGGACAGATCCGTTCGCCCTGAGCGAAGTCGAAGGGCGTGGTTCGACAGGCTCACCACGAACGGACGACAGGCTCACCACGAACGGACCTTGGAGCGCCGCTCACGGGGGGCGTCAACAAACCAGGTGGAGCGCTCAGACTACGCCGGTGCCCCGAGGATCACGGGCAGGGTCAGGCCCACGACGAGGACGAGCGCCCAGAGGGCCGGGGCGGCGCCTTGCAGCGCTTCGCGGCGGCGTTGCAGGCGGGCTTCGTCGGCCTGGCGGCGGGCAATCCACCAGGGGTTGTGACGCGTCTCGAACCAGTGATAGGTCAGCCCGAGCCCCGCGCCGTAGGCCAGGTGCCCGACCAGGCTCGCGGTCAATGAGGCGGCGCCGGCCGCCGACCACGCGGGCGTGGCGCCGAGCAGCATGGGCATGAGGATCTGCGGGCCGAGAATCCAGAGGAAGAAGCCGTAGGAGACGCCCCAGCCGACGGCTGAGCCCGCGTCGTAGCTCTGGCGGCGGAAGAGCAGGCCGTAGGCCGCGCCGAAGAGCATGGCAATGACCAGATGGATCACGAGGCCGGCAATGTCGGAATCGCCGCCCATGAGGCCGGCCACGCCGCGCAGCGCCCCGACCTGCACCATGACGTACGTAAAGAGCAGCCCGCCGACCACGCCGGCGGCAATGCCGCGGCCGAGGGCGCGCAGGCCGCGCGTCCCGACGCCTTCCTCGTCGTCGCTGCTGTCGACTTCGTCGAAAAGGACGCGCCAGATCCCGCGCAGCCACTGGTAGCCCACACCGAGAAAGCCGCCGAAGACCAGATAGGCGAGCAGCGCGGGGTAGGCTTCCGCGGCGGCGCCCGCCGACCAGGGGAGGCCACCCTCCAGGATGAGCGGCAGGATCGTGAGCCGCACCACGACCCAGAGCAGGAATCCATACATCGCGCCGCGCACCAGTCCGGCCCCGGCGCTGTCGCTGGGGCGCTGGGCCAGCGCCGCGAATCCCGCGCCGGCGACCGCGCCGATGATCAGCGCGGCCAGCCAGGACGGCAGCCCGGCCGTTTCGGCCGGCAGCGCGGCGAACGTGGGCGTCTGGCCCTGGTCGTTCAGCAGACCGGCCGCGATGGCGCCCGCCGCGAGTCCCGCCGCAGCCCCGAGTCCCAGGCCGGTCAGCGAGGGCCGGCGCACAACCGGCCGGCTGAGGACCAACAACGCCAGGCCCGTCGTCGCGCCAAAGAGCAGGAAGCCGAGCAGCAGGTCGAACGACGACTGCGCGGCGGCCAGCGACCAGGTGACCGGCTGGCCGGACGTGAGCGGGTAGAGCGTGAGGGGGTCGAGGAACCACACGACAGCGCCGTAGGCGAGGCCCCAGAACACCAGGGCGTCGTTGCGGCGCGCCTGGTTGCGCACGAGGGCCGCGAACAGGATGCCGAAGACGGCGGAGAGGGCGAAGTGCACCACCAGCCCGACGCCCAGCGACTCGCGGGCGGTGACGATCAGCGCCATCGACGCCATCATCCCGAGCTCGAGCATGGCGAGAGCCAGCACCACGCCGCCCACAAGCCCGGCCACCGCGCCGGTCACCAGCCACGCCGCAAGGCGCTCGGAGCGGATCATCGGGCGGATTCTCCGGGCGCGACCGGCTTGGATTCCGGGCGGGAGCTTGGCTCGGCAGCCTCCAAGGGTCCCGGCAGCAGCACTATGTCGCGCGGGAACAGCAGATCGATGGCCCAGTCCAGCGCCACCCGCACCTTGCGGTCCATGCCCGGCAGCTTGGTGAAGTAGATCGTGCGCCACATGACCCAGGCGACGAAGCCGGAGAACTTGCGGCCGGCCACTTCGGCGGCGGCGGTGCGCGATCCGAGCGCGACCAGCGAGCCGACGGCGCGGTAGCTGAACGGCTTGGGCGCGTGTCCGCGCGCGACGGCCACCACGTTGTCGGCCACGGCCTTGCCCTGGCGGATCGCGTGCTGCGCGGTGGGCGGGTGGAAGGCGCCGGGCCGGTTCACGTCGGGCACCTGCGCGCCGTCGCCCAGGGCCCACACGCCGTCGAGGCCCGGGACCTGCAGCGTGGGCTCGACGACGAGCTGTCCGCGCCGGTTGTGCTCGCAGGGCATCCCGCGCAGCAGTGGACTGGGCTGGTTGCCGGCCGTCCAGACCAGCGTGCGCGTGGAAATCCGGGAGTCGTCGTCGAGGGTCACGCTTGCGGCATCGGCGGCGGCCACGCGCTGGCCGAGCACGAACTCGATGCCGCGGCGCTCCAGCTTCTCGCGGGCGTAGTCGCCCAGCTCACGGCTGAGCTCGGGGATGATGCGGTCGCTGGAGTGCACCAGCACGAACCGCGGCTCGTCGCGCCCGATGCCGGGGTAGTAGCGCCGCACGCTGCGCACGAGGTCGAATAGCTCCGCGATGGCCTCCGTACCCGCGAATCCGCCTCCCGCCACGACAAATGTCAGCAGCGCTTGCCGCGCGGGCGCGTCGGCCTGCTGCTCCGCCGTCTCCAGCGCCGCGATCACGTGGTTGCGCAGGCGCGCCGCGTCTTCGAGGGTCTTGAGCGTGAAGGCGTGCTCGGCCAGCCCCGGGAGCCCGTAGAACGCCGGCACGGACCCGACCGCCACGATCAGATGGTCGTAGGCGATCCGCTCCGTCCGATCGGAGCCGATGGGGATCGCGGTGATGCACTTCGAGCCGGCGTCGACCGCCTGGACGTCGGCGTGGCGAAAGCGCGTGTGCGGGCAGGCGACGCGGATCGGGGCGGAGATGGCCTGGGCGTCCAGGCCGCTCGACGCGACCTCCGCGAGCATCGGGGTAAAGAGCAGAAAGTTGCTGCGGCTCACCAGGGTCACGTCGAGCGGCACGTCTCTGCGGTGCAGCTCTTCGAAACGCTGCGCGGCCCCCAGGCCGGCAAACCCGCCGCCCACGATCACGACGCGGACGGGCTGGTCGGACGCTCGGGAGGCGGCGAGAGCTTCGGCGCCGTGGCCGACCCCTGCACGAGCCGCCAACGCCAGCAGCACGCCAAGTCCCCCGCCGAACATCAGATGCGCGATGAGGCTGGGAAAGTGCCGCGACGCAGCCTCGACCGACCAGGTGGGGGCGTCGCCGTCGAGCGCCGGACCGATGGTGAGCGGACCGACCACCCAGAGGATCAGCCCCGTCATCAGGGCCAGCGTGATGCGCGAGGCGTGCTCGCCCCGCCGGCGCAGCGGAATCACGCGCGCATAAAGCGCCCCCGTCGCGGCCCCAATGACCACGTGCACGGCCAGCAACGCGTCGTCGACCGGCGATCCCAGCAGTCCGTCGAACCCGCCCATGGGCGTCGCCGGAACCAGGAACGCCAGCGCCGCCGCGGCTCCCGCCAGGGCGCCGATCAGCACAGGCTCACGCGCGAGGCGCGTCACCAGGCGACCGGCGCGCCGGCGGCGCACGTTACGCGGGGAGGGTGGCGGTCGCGAACACGACGTGGAACGGCACGCAGTAGATGACGACGCTGTTGAACGCCGAAAGGTCGGTGCCGGCCGGGATCTCGTAGTTCTGGTTGCCGATGTTGCCCTTCAGCGCGCCCACGTCGATGTAGTCGCCCAGCTGCTGACTGGATGCCGGCGCGGGCGACGAGGACAACAGCACGCTCAGCGCCGGACCGTTGGTGACCATGAAGTCCGTCAGGCGCAGCACCAGCTTGTCGTCGGGCGTGCGGAAGATGGTGGCGGTTCCGGAGCCGCGGTGGAAGTCGTCGGCGCCGCGGAACTGGCCCTCGCGCAATAGCTCAGGCTGCGGCGCGGCTTCCGGCTGCGGCGTGGCCTCCGGCGTAGGCGTGGCCTGCGGCTGCGGCGTGGCCGTCGGCTCGGGCATGGCGGGCATCGGCTCGTCCATCACGGTGTCGGGCATGGCGGCGGCCGCCTCCATCACCCGCTCCTGGACCACCATGCGGTCCGCTTCGGCGAGAGCCTCGATCTCCATCAGGGTGGGCATGGCAGCCTCGAAGTCGGCGACCATCTCCTGCTTTTCTTCCTCGGTCATGGTCTCCATGGCGGCGGATTCCGGCAGCTCGAATGGGAACGCCTCGTCCACCACGGTGTCGCGAAAGAGCGGCGAGCCAAGCCACCAGGCAAGCGCCGCCACCACGATGATTCCGACTAGTCCGCCGCCGATCAGCACTCGTCGTCGAGTCATGTCAGCCTCCTTCGTACCGCCCTACGTTCGGCTGCCGCGGGCAGATTCCATTGGACGTAGTGTGTATCTCCGACACCATGTGCCGCCAGTCGCTAGGCGTCGGCGCCTTTCACCATTCGCAGCGCCAGGTCGAGACGCGAGGTGGTGAACTGGTCGACGCCGCACTGGATGGCGCGTTCAATGGCCTCGGCGTCGTTCACATTGGCGCCGTGCACCTGCAGGCCCGCGCCGTGCAGCCGTCCGACAAACTCCGCGTCGATCATGCCTATGGGCAGATGCGCGACGCGAGCGCCGGCAAGGGTCATCAGTTCAATGACCTGCCGGTGGCCCAATTCCGGTCCCATCCAGTCCGGCCACGGCTCGACGAAGAACATGCCGGTGGGAATGCGCGGCTCGCGGCGATGCATGTGCCACAGGAGGGGCCGGTGGCCGGTCGTCAATTCCACCGAGGCAACGGCGTCGGCGGCGCGGATGGCGTCGAGCACCCGCTCCAGGAACGCCAGCGTGGTCCCCTTGAGCTCGATTTCGAGGCGCACGCGTCCGGCGGCGAGGCTCAGCACCTCCTCGAGCGTGGGGACGCCCTCGCCGGCGAACTTCCCGTCGAACCACGCGCCGGCATCCAGCGTCCGCAGCTCCGCCAGGGTGTGGTCGCTGACCAGTCCCGCGCCGTTGGTGGTGCGGTCGAGGTAGTAGTCGTGATGGACCACCGGCGCTCCGTCGCGGCTCGGGTGGACGTCAAGCTCGATGCCGCCCGCCCCGGCGTCGATCGCGGCGGCGAAGGCCGACAACGTGTTCTCGGGACCCGTCGCCGTGTCCCCGCGATGCGCGATGACCAGCGGCCTGCGGGGCGCCATGCGCTCGCCGCCCCTGGCCCCCGCGACGGCTAGTGGCTGCCGGACGCCTCAGCCCCCGCCTTGCGCGGACGGCGTCGGCGTCGGTTGGACCGGGGGGCGCGGCCGTTCGCGCCGTTGGCTTTCGCCTTGCCGCCGCTCAGGCGCTCGCCGGGCATCACGCGTTGGCCATTGGCGGCAGCGGGTGCTTCGGCGGGATCGTCGTCGGCCGGCAGAAACTCGGTCTTGATTTCGTCCCAGTAGCGACGCGGGATGCGGCGCTCGAGCGAGTATTCAATCGAGGCCAGCCGGTCGAGGCCGGCGCCGCTGACCAGGGTGACGGAGCGCCCCGCGCGTCCCATGCGGCCGGTGCGCCCGGTGCGGTGGGTGAACATGTCGGGGTGATCGGGAATGTCGTAGTTGATCACCTGGGCCAGCCCCATGATGTCCAGGCCGCGGGCGGCGACGTCGGTGGCGATCAGCACATCGATCTCTTCCCGGCGGAACCGATCCATCACGCGTTGCCGCGAGGGCTGGGGCATACCGCCCTGGATGGCGTCCACCCGCAGGCCGCGGCGGCGCAAACGGTCGCGCAGGCGGTCGACTCCACGGCGGGTCCGGCCGAACACGATGGTCGGCACGCCGGGCGACTGCTGCAGGATGCCTTCGACGGCCGTGGCCTTTTCCATCTCGGGCACGACCCAGATCTCGTGGTCGATTTCGGGGAGGTCCTCGGGCCGGGTGTCCAGCGCCACGTGCTCGGGGTCGCGCAGGTGGCGCAGGGTGAGCCGCGCCACCCAGCCCGGCACGGTGGCCGAGAACAGCGCCGTCTGCCGGGAGCTCGGCGAATGGCGCAGGATCGACTCGACCTGGGGCGCCATGCCGATGTCGAACATGCGGTCGGCCTCGTCGATGACGAGCATGCGCAGGTCGTCGACGTTCAGATCGCGGCTTTCGATCAGATCCAGCACGCGTCCCGGCGTGCCCACCACGACCTGCGCGCCCTGCGCGAGCGCACGGCGCTGCGGGGTGTAGCTGAGCCCGCCGACGATGCGCACCGAGGGCGGGGCGCTCGGACCGAGCAAGGGATCGATGACGGTGCCGATCTGCTCCGCGAGCTCGCGGGTCGGCGCCAGCACCAGGGCCTGGACGCGCGGAAGATCGAGGTCGAGTCCTTCAACGAGCGGGATGGCGTAGGCCAGAGTCTTGCCGGAGCCGGTTCGGGCT
The DNA here is from genome assembly GCA_965243625.1 of Chloroflexota bacterium. GTDB lineage: Bacteria > Chloroflexota > UBA11872 > UBA11872 > UBA11872 > JAJECS01. The sequence continues at coordinate 2,819,003 of CBDEVI010000002.1, read as the reverse complement.
TGCCCGACGACGTCGCGGCCTTCGAGCAGGTGCGGAATGCAGGCGGCTTGGATAGGGGTGGGACTGGTGATCTCGTCGGCCGCCAGCGCGTCGACGAGATCGGGTCGGACGCGCAGCGCGGTAAAACTCTCGATAGCGGGGGCCCTTCTGCTGCAACTGGCGCCCGCGGTGGGCCGATCGTTATCTGCGGCCCGCGCCCTACGTGGTGCGCTGGGCGCCTCTAGCTTTCTCAACCATACACAATCGCACGCCCGCCGCGCAGTAGTATCGTGGCACCGGCGCGCCACCCGACGGACACGAGGGCCCTGCGATGACCGTGCCGCCAATGCCCGCCGCGGATGTCGAAGCGCTGTTCAAAGCCTCGATGGCGGCCCTGGCGTCCGGCGTCGCGGTGGTGACGGGCGCGACCGCCGACGGGTCGCCGCGCGGGCTCACGGTCACCTCGATCGCGTCGTACTCCGCCCATCCGCCCTCGGTGATCGTCTGCGTGGACGAGACCTGCAACAGCTATGCCGCGCTCACCACCGGAAGCCACTTTGCCGCGCATCTGCTGCAGTCGGAGCAGGCCGACGTGGCCACGCTGTTTGCCTCCAGCGCCAGCGATAAGTTCAACCGCGTGTCGTGGACGCTGTGGGACGACCGGCTGCCCGTCCTCCGCGACGTGCTGGCGGTGGTGATCTGCCGCCGCATCAGCACCACGGTGGTCGGGGACCACGCGATCCTGGTGGGCGAGGTGGTGGACGGGTCGATGCAGGAAGCGCAGCCGCTGGTCTATTGGCGGCGTGGGTTCTACGAGGGGCCGGGCGCGCCGACGGACGGCGGCTAGGGGGATTCGCACGGGCAGCCACACGGGCTGCCCCTACAGGGACTTCAGCGGGGAGCGGGAGCAATGGCTGCAGCAGCGCGTGATCTTCTGGCCGACCGAGGCTATGCGGCGGATCCCATCTATCTGACCGATCTGGACCGCGTCACGCCGGCCTCGGCGCTGGCGTCCGAGCTGCGTCCAGGCACCTGGCAAACGCTGCCGTACGAGACCGACCATCTGCGCGGCGTGCTGCTGTGGGCGGGATTCGAGTCGCAGGCGCCTGCGGTCAGCTATCCGCTCGAGCGGCGCGGCTGGCACGCCATCAGCGTGGGGTTTCACCCGACCACCGAGGACCAGGGCTGGCTGGAGCAGGTGCTGGTGAAGCTGAGCGGTGACGACACCTATTCGATGCTGCGCTGGGAGCCGCCGCGCGGGCTGGACGGGCACACGCGCCGGCTCCGGTTCGAGGAGCTGTTCTGGCGCGTGGCCAAGCTCGACGGGCAAGACCTGGTGTTCGAGCAGATCACCCGGCGCCTGGCGGCGGGCGACGGCCCGGGGACGATCCAGGGCGAGTCGACCAAGGTCGCCTACGTCAAGCTCGTGCCGCTCTCCGACGCCGAGGCGGCGGCGCACGAGCGGGACCTGCGCGACGCCTCCACGCGCCGGCTGTTTGGACACAACGACGCGTTCTATCCCTACACCTATCGCACGACGACCGCCGAGGAGATCCGGCGCGAGGTGGAGCCCTACCGCGAGACGGACTTCGGGCGCATCTACTGGGAGGTCGGCGGCGGCGACAAGCTCTACTACGACACCGTTGTGGGGCGCAATCCGGCCGATCTCGACCTGCAAGGCTACAGCCGGCTGGGCGAGCGCCTGCTGGTGGAGAGCTTTCGCGAGTTCCGGCGCAAGGGCATCGATCCGGTGGACGTGGCGCTGCGGCACACGCACGACTTGGGGATGGAGTTCCACGCCAGCTACCGGCTGGCGGCGTGGACCTATCCGCCGACCACGATGGAGGGGTTCTTCAAAGGCGGGTATTTCGAGCGGCACCCGGAGCTGCACTGCATCGACCGGCAGGGACGAGTCCTGCCGCGACTGTCCTATGCATTTCAGGAAACCCAGGAGTTTTGCCTGGCCGTGCTGCGCGAGATGGCGGCCTATCCGGTCGACGGCGTCGCGCTGCTGTTCAATCGGCGACCGCCGTACCTGGACTACGAGGCGCCGCTGGTGGAGAGCTTCACACGCGAGTTCGGCGAGGACCCGCACGACCTGGACGAGCGCGATCCCCGCTGGCTGGCCCACCGCGCCGCCGTGCTCACGGCGTTCATGCGGCGGGTGCGAGCCGAGATGGACGCCGCCAGCGCCGCGCGGCAGGGCAAGCGGATCGACATTTCCGTGTGCGTGCTGGGCACCCAGACCGACAACGACTTCTTCGGCCTGGACGTGGCCACCTGGGCGCGCGAGGGCTTGATCGACACGCTGATTCCCTACAGCCCCGCGCCGCTGGCCCTGCCGGTGGCCGAGGACACCTGGATTTCGGGCGAGCAGATTCAGCCGTTCGTGGAGGCGGTGCGCGGGACGCCCTGCCTGATGGCGCCGAACCTGATGCCGCGCGACCTGAGCGCGGAGGACTATCGCCGCATGGCCTCGATGCTCTACGGCGCCGGGGCCGAGAATCTGTTCGTGTGGGACTGCGCGGGCTCGTGGTTCCGCGCCAACCACCAGGAGACGTGGAACGCGCTGCGCCGGCTGGGTCACCGGGACGAGATCGAAGCCTGGCGGCAAGGGGGCGAGCCAAGCCTGGCGAACCCCACCATTCCCCTCCGCACCCTGGGCGGCTGGGACATGACCACGATCGCCCCCGGCTGAGCGAAGTAGGGGCGGTTCGCGAACCGCCCCTATCCGTCATTCCGGCGAAGGCCGGAATCCAGATCGGATCCTGCTAGCCGCCCCGCTCCGGATGCAGCGCGAGCTCTCGCCCGCGGCCGTCGATCGCGCGCAGCGCGAAGACCCACGATCCCCACGCTTGCGCGGCCAGCCCATCGTCGGGGTTGTCGAGCTTCACCTGGAGCCGATTCCAGCCGGCCCGCAGCGCCAGCCGATGCTCGCGATTGCGGAAGTAGGCGTGGCGGCCCAACGACGCCCAGGGACCGTTGCCGATGCGCAGACGCAGGTCGTTCACCCATCCGGCCTGCAGCGTGACGGCGGCGTCCGCGTCGGAGTGCAGCCAGGTTTGCGCCAGTCCAAGCGCCGGATAGGTGAGCGAGTTCTCGGGACCAATGGGGCGGAAGGTCAGCGAGAAGTCCACGAAGCCGTTGATATCGGCGGCCGGCGCCCAGCGGGCGACGTGCCGGTCGCCGCGGCGCCACGGCGATTCGGGCGGGTAGCCCATCTCGGCAAAGCGCTCGGCGGCATCGGCGCGGTCAGCCGCTGCGTCGAGCGCGGCTTCGTGATCCGGATGGAACGGCCCGAGCAGCCGCCAGCGCGGTTTGGGTTCCGGGGCGCCCGTGGCGTCGTATGGCAGCTCCGTGCCAAGCAGGAGTTGGTCCCCGTCCGGCATGCGAACGAACGGCCGGTGCGGCGGTTCCTGGTACCAGTACGCCGTGCTGCAAATGTCGTTGGCCATCGAGCCGAAGCGAATCTGGAGCGCCTGGCCGAACGGGATGGCGTCCGCCTCGAAGAAGCGGTAGGCCGCCAGCGTGTGTCGGGCGAGGGCGGGACCGAGGTCCTCCTGCGCGTAGTAGGGCACGCCCTGGTCGAGATGCGTGGAGGGCCGGTGCAGCACGCCGCCGTTGGAGGCCCCAAACGCGTCCTCGCCGCCCGCGCCGCGCAAGTGCGCGAACGGTCCCTCCGGCGCGTCGGCGGGGTTTGTGACGTAGATGTTCTCGGCACCCGCGTGCGACCAGCGCGCCCGGTCGTCGCGCACGGCCACGCCGTAGTTGAAGCCCAGGAAACGACCGCGGCCGACCGCATCCAGCACGAGGTAGTTGCGTCCGAAGGCCTCGCACGGGTTTTCGCGCCGGAACTGCGCGTGGAAGCGCAGCGGCTGCACGAAGGATTCCGGCGGGTAGGCGTGCCAATCGGTCTGCAGCAAGATCCCGTCGTCGCCGATGTCCGCGCCCGCCACGGCCTCGATGCGCGCCCCCTCCCGAAAGGGCATGGGAAACGTGGCCGTGTACCCGGCGTGGGCCTGCATGGTGAGGTAGCGCGAGTCGAGCGAGTAGGGCGGCAAGCCGTGGAGCTGGCCGAAGAAGTCGCCGAGCGGCGCCTCGACGGCGGGCGCGTCCGAGCCGTCCCAGAACATGCGCAGCACAATCTGACGCTGGTGCGCGGGCGTCGGCTGACGCACGGAGGCGGCCCAGATGCGGCGGATGCAGCCGGGGCCGTCGAGCTGGGCCAACGTGACGGGAGTGTCGGGCGGCAGGGCCTGGTAGGTGGTGACGCGCGTGGGGGTGAAGTGCTCGGGCAAGGTGAGCCATGAAGGGTTCATCGGTGTCTCACTCCGTATCTCCGAATCGCCGGATCTCAGAGGCCATGTGAGGGTGTGCTGGAGGGCCGGCAGACCGGCCCGGCGCCTTCTCCCTTGTGAGACCCCTGCAGAATCCGGTAGGGGCGGGTCTGAGACCCGCCCGACGCCCGAAATTCGGCGCGCCTCCAGATCAGACCGAACTGGATTCCTGCCCCGTATCGAGTACGGGGCAGGCTCTTCGCCGGAATGACGGAAGGGTTACGCAACGGTCTCATCAGGGGAGAGAGGATGGGACGGCCCCGTCGAACGGGCCTTTGTGGCCGGCGTAGATGGCCTCGCAGAGCCGCATCGTCACCAGGGCGTCTTCCAGCGTGCTCCAGGGGCGGCGGCCGTTGAGGATGCAGTCGGCGAAGTGGCGCGTCTCGTTGAAGTGCGGACCGCCCTCGGGCGCGAGGTCCAGCGGCGCCTCATAGGGATCGCCGTCGGCAAAAAGCTCGAAGGTGTCGGGACGGTGCGCCTCTTCGGGCGGGCTCATGCGGGTCAGGTCCATGTAGGCCGAGAAGTCCTCGGCGTGCAGCTCGGCCCGCTGGATGCGGGTGCCCACGCCGAAGTGCGACATCAGCACGGCGCGCGCGCCGTTGGCGAAGGTGATCACGGCGTTGTGCCGCTCGCGGGCGGGGCTGGACCGGTAGGTCTCGGCGTGGACGTGGGTGACGACGCCGGTCGTCTCCATCGTGTCCCCCGCCAGCCAGCGCAGCAGGTCGACGTGGTGGATCGAGTCGCAGACCAACGCCGGCGGCATCAGGCCGTGGCGCATGTTCTCGACCACGCGATCGCTCGGGTTCTTGTTGTAGGTCGCGGCGGCGTGCACGGGCCCGCCGCGGGCGAGGGTGAGTCGCTTCACGGCGAGGATCTGTGGGTAGTAGCGCCGGTTGAAGGAGACGATGGCCATGGCGGTGCTGGCGGCCTCGGCCTCGATCATGGCCGAGGTGTCGGCGCTGGTGTTGCCGGGCGACTTCTCGACCGACGTGTGAATGCCGCGCTCCAGGCACTCGCGCACGATGGGCAACAGCTGCCCGGGCAGGGTGACCACGTAGACCACGTCGGGACGCGCGCGGTCGAGCATCTCGCGGTAGTCGGTGACGGAGACCTCGGGTTCATAGTCCGCGGCCGCGTCCAGCCGCTGCTCGTCGAGATCCGCCACGCCGACCAGTCGCATCTCGGGTTCGTCGGCAATCATCCGAAGGTGACCGGCGCCGTGATTGCCGGCCCCGATCACCGCCGCCTTGAGGGAAGCCATGGCGCTCGCTCCTCGTTCCTAAGGGTCGTGCTGAAGAGCCATTGACGCATAATGGCGCGATTTGCGCCCCCAAGGGGAATCTGCGGCCTGTCCGTGTAGGGGCGCCCCTTCTGGGCGCCCGCCCCTAACCCGCGCCGGGGAGGTGAAACCGATGACCGACTCCGATCGCGAGCGCCTGCGCCGGATGCTGCAGGAACGCTCATTCATCACCGGCACGTTCAAGCTCTCGTCCGGCCAAACCAGCTCGTATTTCTTCGACGGCAAGCAGGTCGTACTGGACCCGGTCGGTGCGCACCTGGCCGGAAACGCGATGCTGGAGCTGATCCGGGAGCGGGCGCCCGAGGCCAACGCCGTGGCAGGACCTACCGTCGGCGCGGACCCGATCGTGACCGCGGCCATGCTCCTGAGCGCCGGCACCGACCAGCCGCTGGCGGGGCTGTTCGTCCGCAGCGAGCGCAAGGACCACGGCACCGAGCGCGTCATCGAAGGCCCGCTGGAGCGGGGCATGCGGGTAGTCATCGTCGACGACGCCGCGACCACCGGCGGGTCGCTGGTCTACACCACGCGCTGCCTGCGCGAAGCCGGCCTGGACCTCGAAGTCGTCCTGGCAATCACCCTGGTCGACCGCCTGGCCGGCTACGAAGCCGCCATGAATGAGATCGGCGTCCCCCCAGCCAGCGTGTTCACCCTCGACGACTTCACGCCGCCGGAGGCTGCATCCAACACCCTCTCCCTCGACGGGTGAGGGTGTTCGGCAGTTGGGCTCTAGGTCCAACCACCGACTAGCCAGACAGGAAACCAATGGCAAGACTAAAGCAAGCCGAAGAGGCCGGAATCTACCAGGCCGCGCAACAGTGGGTAGACCGCGCCCTGCGCCAAGACGGCTCCCTCTTCACCCCCGGCCAGAAGATTTGGACGCTGGAGACGCTGGATGATTTCCTTCAGCGGGTCGACGCCGAGACCGTTGGCCAAGGCACGTTCATGGGCCGCTTCGAGGATTGCCTCATCCAAGCGTCACCCGACACCATCCAGCTCGCCGCCGAACTGCTCTACATGCATTTCTTGATCGACGCTTGGCACGGCGGTGAAAGTAAACGGCAACAAATCACGGAGGTCATGAGTTGGGCGAGGCGTCAACCCGCGCTTTCGCCGAGCGTCGATGACCCTCTCGACAGCGGCGTCTGCGATCCTAGCGTCGGATTCGGCACGCAGCGACATCTGCATCTGCGAACGATTGCGCTCATCGCCGTGCATCTCAAGCAACGGACCAGAGACGAGCGCGACGCGATCCTCGATGATCCTTGGCGGTTCAAGCAGGCAACGAGCGATGCGAACGGGACTGATATGCAGAGCTCAGCCTTACAGCACCTCGTGCATCCAGACAAGTTCGAGCGCAGTGTCGCCTTGAGGCACAAACACTTGATCGTGAAGGCATTTGCCGCTCGTCTGGACGCGGAACCCGACGACGTGGACCGCGATTTACTCGCAATCCGGGAGCGGCTGACCGACACCTACGGGAAGAACCTCGATTTCTACGATGGCAATCTGCGGCCTCAGTGGGACGAGGAGCGCAGAAAGAAGGCCTGGGACGACTTCATCCACTGGGCGAGCCGCTTTGTCGAGCATCCTGACTTCGATGACGAAGAGCGCAACTACAAGCTCGAGGTTGCAGACAATCTTCGGGAGGCGCGTACAGCGGTCGAGGGCGATTCGGAAGATTGGGTGGGCACGCTGCGACGCGCGTTCGGGAAGCCCAACAACCTGACGTCCTGGCAAGTGCATGACCGTTTTCTCAAGTGGTGCGACGAATACAGGGCAGACGCTCGTACCGCGCTGCTCGAACTGTGGGGCGAAGAGACCTCCGTCGAACAGGCGATTCGCAGCTTTCTACCTCGCGTTCCGACGAGTGTCGCTAGCACACCGGGTGCGAAGACAAACCAGGCATCATTCTTGGCAATGGCCATTGATCCAGGCCGATATCCCCCATATCGAGTGAGAGGGTTCACTAGAGGCTACGAGCTCACTGGGTATCCGCCGCCGGATGTCGGCGCCGATGAGGCTTCGACTTTCCATCACGCTTTGGACTTCCTCGACACCCTGATCCGTGAGGCGTCGACTCGCGGCCTGACACTGAGGGATCGCCTGGACGCGCAAGGCGCGCTCTGGGCAGTCGCTAGCTCAGGTTGGTGCGAGAAGGTCCTGCACGAGGATGAGCTCGCAGCCTTCCTGAACTATCGAGAGGGCAAGAACGGCGAAGAGCCTCCGCTACCCGAACCTCCTGAAGTCCCGGTGCCGGCCCGAACTCTCCAAAATGTCGCCGACAAGCTTCGGTGGCACGTCAGCCACCTCGAAGAAATCGAGCGGTTGCTCGAGGACAAGCGCCAGGTGGTCTTCTACGGCCCACCGGGCACCGGCAAGACCTACGTGGCGCAAGAGCTCGCGGAGTATTTCGCCGGTGAGCACGGCTCACTAGATCTGGTGCAGTTCCACCCGTCCTACGCCTATGAGGACTTCATCGAAGGATTTCGCCCGGCCCTTGTCGACGACCGGCCCGGCTTCGAGCTCAAAGACGGACCCCTGAAGCGGATCGCCGACCGCGCGCGAAGCGAGCCGAACGCGAAGCACGTGTTGGTGATCGACGAGATTAATCGCGGCAATCTCGCCAAGGTCTTCGGCGAGTTGTATTTCCTGCTGGAGTACCGCGACCGCGAGATTCAGCTCCAATACGCCGATCAGCCGTTCACGCTGCCCGAGAACCTCTGGATCATCGCCACGATGAACACGGCCGACCGCTCGATTGCGCTGGTGGACGCAGCGCTGCGCCGGCGCTTCTACTTTGTGCCGTTCTTTCCCGACGAGCCGCCGGTCGAGGGCCTCCTTCGCCGCTGGCTCTTGGAAGAAAAGCCCACGATGCTCTGGGTCGCCGACGTAGTGGATGCGGCAAACCAGATTCTCAAGGACCTGGACAAGCGGGACATGGCCGTCGGTCCCAGCTACTTCATGAACAAGAATCTCGACGAGGAGTGGGTGAGGCGGATCTGGAAGCACTCGGTCCTGCCGTACGTCGAGGAACAGCTCTTCGGGCAAACCGATCGCATTGGGGAGTTCGAGCTCAACAAGCTCCGCGCCGCAGTCAAACGGTCGACGGGCGCCGAGGAAGAAGCGGCCACTGCCAACGGCCAAGCCGATGCGGCGCCTGAGCCGGGCGACGCCTAGATTCCCGCCTTCGCGGGAATGACGGATGGGACGATGGAGCCGATGGAGCGCCTTATTCTCACCGAGTACAAGCGAAGGGAACGCGTCCGGCTAACGCGCGAGCAACTCGACGCGCTGCAAGGCATGGACCCGTCGCCCTCAATCGACGTACGGCCCACGCCAGGTGAGCGGACCGCCTTCGACCTGACGCCGGGATCGATGGTGGGTGTGGTCGGCCTGCCGGACCTCACCATCGAGATCGCGCCCAAGGTTTCCGTCCAGCAGGTGATTTTCCTCATCTCCTACGCGCTCGGACAGTTGCACCTGCTCCCCACGCGCGTCGACGTCGGGATTGCCGATCTGGTGGAGGCCATGGTCCGCCTGTTCCACGACCGGGTGCATCGGGCCACCCACCGCGGACTCCTGCACGGCTACGAGACCCGCGAGGAATCGCTCCACGTCGTGCGCGGGCGCATCCGCATCGACGACCAGCTGCGTCGGCGCTTTGGCCTGGCGGTGCCGATCGAAGTGAGCTACGACGAGTTCACCCCTGATATTCCGGCCAATCAGCTGCTCAAGGCGGCGGTGCGCCACCTGGCGCGGCTGCCGCTGCGCTCGCGTGAGTCCCGCCAGTTGCTCGGCGCCATGCGGGCTGTGTTCGTCAACGTCTCGGATGTCGAGTACCGGGCCTCGGACTCCCTCCCCGATCCGCCGCTCAACCCGCTGAATGCGCACTACCAGCCCGCGCTGGCTCTGGCCCGGCTGATCCTCGAGGCGACGACTTTCGAGTTGGCCGAGGGCAAAGTGCGCGCGGCGTCGTTTCTCATCGACATGAACACGGTTTTCGAGGACTTCGTGGTCGTAGCCCTGCGCGAGGCGCTGGGACTGACGGCGGGCGTATTCCCCCAAGGAGCGCAGGATCGCAGGCTGTGCCTCGACCGGGAGGAGCGCGTGAGGTTGGAGCCAGACGTTTCGTGGTGGGAGAACAGCCGCTGCACGTTCGTCGGCGACGTGAAGTACAAACGCACCACGTCGAGCGGCGCACCCAACACCGACCTTTATCAAGTCTTGGCCTACGCCGTGTCCGCTGGATTGCCCAGCGCGCTGCTCATCTATGCCGCCGGTGAGCACGAGGAGATAACCTACGACATCACGAACGCCGACAAGCGGGTGGAGGTCGTGGTCCTGGACCTCAGCGGCGAGCCGGACGAATTGCTGCGGCGGGTCGAAACCCTAGCCGCCAAGGTCCGCGAGCACCGGGCGCTCGGGAATCCCCAAAGCCGCGCGGCCTGACGGCGGCTGAATCGGTCCGGTGTCGCGCCCAGGCTGGAGGCTCGCCGTTCACTCCTCGATCTGTGGCCGGCCGACGCAGACATAGCGGTTGAGGCTGAAGAGGAAGTCACCCCGGTCGGCGGCGAGTTGCAGATCGGCGCGCCAATCGTCGAGCTCTTGGGCGGTTGCGAGGGCTTTGGCTCGCAGCCACTCGTCGATGACCTGGACTTGCCAGAAGCCGAGGGTGTCGGGCGTAAGCTCGTGCTCCACGATCACGCGGACGTGAACCTGAACGTCGCGCAGGCCGACCCGGCGCATCAGGGACGGCGAGGCGCGGCCGATCCAGCCGTTGGGTCCCGAGTCGCAGAAGGCGCGCAGGATGCGGCGCCCCAGCACCGCGTCGCCGGCGGCGAAGACCAGGGTGTCCCAATCGGTGTCGTCGGAGACGACCACGCCGTCGGGCGTGCAGACGCGCGCGGCCTCGCGGAGCAGAGACACGGGGTCGCGGACCCACTCCAGGGTCTCGGTTTCGACCACGAAATCGAAGGCGTTGTCGCCGATTGGGAGTCTCATTCCATCCCCCACGGCGCGCGCGATTGGATGGTCGGGGCGCCGGCTCGGAGGCTTGGGATCGATCCCGACGACCCGTTCGCACCCAGCCTGTCGGGCCACGCCGAGCAGTCGCCCCTGACCCGCGCCGATGTCGAGCAGGTGCGCGGGCGGCGCTCCTGCCCGCGCCAGCAGCCACTCGTAGTGGTCACGCAGGCTAGCCGGCAGTGGTGGGGTCTGAGAGTGCATATTGATCCAGGCTATCCGAGTGCCGGGACAGCAGGCATGGTGGACAGCCGTCGGCGCTAATTCGTGTTGCCCGATGCTGGACTCCGCGACAATCGCGCAATATCATCAAACTGTTCATTTGACAGAGACCAGTTCATATGACAGATTAACTGTTGCCACTCATATTCTGGAGCTTCGCTGATGGCAACGCACACCTACGACTACGATCGGCAGCCCGCGGAGCAGGTCGTTGTCGGCCTGACGACCAAGTCCGACAAGATCCGCGCGCTGTTTCGCGCGGGCTACAGCCGGTCCGAGATCGCCCGAAGCCTCGGCATCCGTTACCAGCACGTCCGCGGCGTGCTGGTGCGGTCAGGCTATATGGAAACCCAGTTGAGCCGACCCTTGCCGGACGAAGCCGCAACAGCCGCGGATTCGGCGCCTGAGCAAGTGCGAGCCACGATCGGTCCCGCCGGGCGGGTGGTGATTCCGGCGGCATTCCGCGCCTCCCTCGGAGTCGAGGAAGGCGACGCTGTGATCATGCGGTTGGAGGGCGAGGACCTTCACATAGTCAGCGACGCGACCGAAACCCGTCGCATTCGCGAGATGATTGCCCGCTACGTGCCCGAGGGTGTGAGCCTGGTGGACGAGTTGATCAAAGAGCGCCGCCGTGAGGCCGCCGCCGAGGAGTCCATGTGAGCCGTGCCGTGCTGGATGCGTCGGCGATGGTGGCGTTCGTGCGCGATGAGCCCGGTGGAGAGATTGTGGACGGCTATCGCGGCGATGCGCTGGCCTCGGCGGTGAATGTCGCCGAGACTGCCGCCCGGCTCGTCGATCTTGGCCTGTCGCTCACCGAAGTCCGACGCTCCATCGCTCACCTGTACGTGGACATCGTCCCTTTCGACGAGGAGCAGGCCCTTGCCACCGCCGCCACCCGCCGCGCGACTCGCCACCGAGGCCTATCGCTGGGCGACCGGGCCTGTCTGGAATTGGCCGCGGGCCGCGGCCTGCCGGCGGTGACGGCGGATCGGGCGTGGGCGGAGCTTGACGTGGATATTGAGGTGCGGCTGATTCGGGATTGAGGCGGCCGGCGGCAGAGTCCTTCGCACAAGTTCTCGATATTCCACGCCCGAGCCACGGATCCCCTCACCCCAGCCCTCTCCCTTCAAGGGAGAGGGGGCCGGACCTGCGCTCCAGGCTCCACGAGAGGGACTAGCAGGAGTTTCCCGGGCGAGACGGTTGCGCCGGACATTGGGCGGGCACAAGGCCCGCCCCTACGCGGACCTTCCGGTGCGCGGCCGAGATCGAACGTCTGGGATTCCTCGCTGGCGCTCGGAATGACAAAGAGGGGGCGCTCGAATGACGACAAAGGCGCTCGGCGTGACGACGAGGGCGCTCGGAGTGACGGAATGCGTGCACGGGTGCCACGATGGGGCTGTTCTTGGCGCTGGCGGGGGTGAGGTCGATGTCGTCGAGCAATCGCGCGCAGCTGATGCGCGATGGATATCTGGTCAAGCGCGACGTGATCCCAGCGGACCAGCTGGCGTCGCTGCGCGTGACCTTCGAGACGCTGCTCGATCGGCAGCGGGCGGTTTGGCGTCGCGAGCGGGGGCCCGACGATCCGCCGGGCGGCATCTGGGACAGCGCGATGCAACCGCGGCTGAGCAACACCGAGACGTTCATCGACGCGGATACGGCCGAGGCGGTCGAGATTTGGGTCTCGGAGCCGATTCGCGGTCTGGCCGCGGAGTTGCTCGACGACGAGCACGCCGGGATCAGCGCGATGCAGATGATGTGCAACCCCACCTTCGACTACGGTCCGGCGCCGTGGCATCGCGACATTCACCCCATCGACATGGGACCGATGCAGTCGATGCAGGACAGCCTGGTGGAAGACGGGCCCAACTACATGCAGTGGAACATTCCGCTGTATGACGACAGCGTGTTCTGGATCGTTCCCGGCAGCCACACGCGGATCAATACCGAGGCCGAGAATCGCAGCCTGTTGGAGAACGCCCGCGTGCCGGTTCCCGGCGGCGAGCAGGTCGAGCTGCGCGCGGGCGATGTGCTGGTCTATGTCAACTACCTGATCCATTGGGGCAGCCGCTACATGAGCGAGCCCAAGCGCCGCACCCTGCACGGCGGACACACCATCTATCCGCACTGGGAGGACCTGGACTTCACGCAGCATCTCTCGGCGGAGGCGCGCGGGTGGTTCGAGCTGTGGGCCGCGCGCACGGCCAGGCTGAAGGACGACACCGAGCGCGCGCTGCGGGCGGTGCTGGACGGCGACGGGGACGCCTATGCGGACGCGCTGGAGGCGCTGCGGCCCGGCGCGGGCGCCGCCACCAAGCTGCAGCTGACGATCTGGCTCTGCAAGGCCGCCATGCACATCCACAACCTCAAGCGGCCGGACTACGCCGGCCTGCCGGCCGAGTTCCGCCGCCGGGCTGAATACAGTCACGGGATCTCGCTCAACTGGGGGCCGCCATTCGCGGAGCGGTTCACCAAACCCGAGGCGGACACGATTTGGCATCGATTCGGCGCGCTCGAGGACCATCTGCTGGCGCCGGGCGGCGAGGACTACGTGCCCGGCTACCAGTCGGGGCCGATTCCCTATTCCCTGGAGCGGATGCACGCCGGGATCACCGTCGACGAGTTCATCGCCAGCTGGGAGCACGCGGCGTAGGGAGCGGACGGGCGGCCACAAGGGCCGCCCCTACACGCGGCGCGGGCGGCGCCAATGTCTCCATGCGCGGAGATGTCGGTGGGGTGGATTCCCGCCTGCGCGGGAATGACGGACTGGCGACCCCGAGGACCGGCCCTACGCCGGGCGAAGACTCCGGGCCTCCAGGCGGATTGCCTCGACGTGGTCGCGGCGCGTGACGTTGTTTGCCATTGGCCTGTCGATGGGCCGTTCATGGTTCGACAGAGCCTGCCCTGAGCTTGCCGAAGGGCTCACCACGAACGGCCTTCGTGCGCTGCTGTCACAGGATTCAAGGGCCGCCCCTACACGGAGTCGGAGGCGTGGCCGTACTCTGTAGGGCATCCGTGCCGGGGTGGCGGAATGGCAGACGCACGGGACTTAAAATCCCGGGACTTCGGTCGTGTGGGTTCGACTCCCACCCCCGGCACCGGGGCTGCTCAGGCCGGGTCGCCGCCAAACTCGCGATTGACGCGCTCGTACTCGTCGGGGCTGCCGATGTCGAACCAGCGCCCGTGGAACACCTGGCCGAGCACCCGGCGCCGGGTGTAGAGCCACTCCATGACCGACCCGAACTTGTCGGTGCTGCCGCCGTCGGCGAGGTAGGCGTCGAAGTCGGCCAGGTTGGCGCGCGGGAAGCCGTAGATGCCGGTTGCGGCCAGCGTCGAACGCGGCGCCGCCGGCTTTTCGACAAACGAGACGATCCGACTATCGTCGTCCAGCTCGACGATGCCGTAGCGCGTCGCCAATTCCAACGACTCGACGTCGTACAGCCCAACCACGATGTCGCTGACCCCTCGCGCCGCCAGCGGCCGCAGGTCGAAGTCGAACACGTTGTCGCCGAGCACGATGATGAGATCGTCGTCGGGGTGCGCGGTGTCCAGGAAGTACTTGATGTCGCCGATCGAGCCCAGCTTGGTCGCTTCGCTGGTGGTCTGATCGTTGTGCAGCGTCAGGCGCGGGGCCAGCTCGTGCGCCGCGGCCCAGTCAACGAACTGGGGGAAAAAGACATCGTGGGTAATGACGTGGATCTGCTGCATGTCGTCGATGGCGGCCAGTCGCTCGACCACGAAATCCAAGCTGCAGCGCGCGCCGATGGGCAGCAGGTGCTTGGGCGTGGCGCGGGCGAGATCTCCCATGCGTGTGGCCCAGCCGGCGGCGAGGATCAAGGCTTGCATGCCGCCGATGATAGCGCCGGCCGCAAGCGCGGAGGCGTGCGCCGCTATACTCGGCGACGCCGCGAACGAGACTCCGCGCCGACATCCCGCTGCGGATCGGCAATGGGGCTGAGCCGCCAGCCGGGAGAGTGGCGCGCGTGACCGATGCACGCCGTGAGTTGATCTTCGGAGCGCTCGGCCTCGCCATTCTCGCGGTCGTGGCCGTAGTCCTGGTCACGCAAGCTTCCGACAGCTTCCCGGGGTCGGGCGACGGGTCCTCGTCAGACGAAACTTCCCCCGGGGTAACGGTGCCGCCGATTCCGTCGCCGACGCCCACGCCCACCCGTGTCCCAACTCCCACGCCCACGCCGCTGCCGCAGACTTACACCGTGCAAAGCGGCGACACGCTGGCGCTGATCGCCGAGCGCTTCAACGTCACGATCGAGGACCTGGCGGCGAAGAACGGCATTCTGGATCCCAACAACATCTTCGCGGGCCAGAAGCTCGAGCTACCCCAGCCGGACGAGCGGGTGACGCCCGCGGCGCCAACGGGATCCGACGACGAGGTCTACGTCGTGAAGGCCGGCGACACGCTGTTCGCCATTGCGCAGGAGCTTGGGGTGACCGTTGAAGACCTGGCCGATATCAACGAGATCGCCGACCCGTCGCAGCTCTTCGTGGGCCGGCCGCTCAGAATCCCCGAGCGCCAGATCACGCCCCCCACGCCCCGCCCATCCCCCTAGTTGCGCGGGCAGTGACGACGGGTGGGGCTCAGCGCCGATCTCTATAATCAGGAGTTGCCCACTTCGCCCTGACGGAACCATGTCAATCACATCAACGGTCATCAAGCGCGCCGTGCGCCAGGCTCCCATGGAGGCGCTGACGCTCGTCGAGCGCGCGGTCAAGCGGCCGCTGTTCGGCTGCCAGATGTGCGGGCACTGCATCCTGCAGGACACGGCCTTCATCTGTCCGATGGCTTGCCCGAAGGGACTGCGCGACGGTCCATGCGGCGGGACCGACATGCACGGCATGTGCGAAACCGATCCGTCGATGCCCTGCGTGTGGCTGCGAATCTACGAGCGGGCGGAGCGCCTGGGGCGCGTCGACCGGCTGATGAAGCTGCAGGATGACTTGGACTGGCGCGGCCAGGGCACGTCGTCGTGGATCAGCCTCGTGAAGCGGGCCGCGGATCGCATGCATCCGGCGGCGCGGGAGAAGTCCTAGCGAGCAGATTCGCGGCGGCGGAAGATGCGCCGCCGGAGTCGGAAGAGCCCGATGGCCAGGAGCACCGCGCCGGCAACTACGGCAATGCTGATCCCGATGCTCACGTTTTCTTCGATGGCTTCGACCAGAAGCTCGTACTCGTCGCCGAGCGCCCATCCGAGGCCCACGAATATGCAGGCCCAGATCGTGGCGGAGATGGCCACCGACGGCACGAACAGCCGAAAGTCAACGCGCGACACGCCGCACACCAGCGTCAGAATGACGCGGAATCCCGGAACCAGGCGAAGCAAGATCACCGCCCAGAACTGGTAACGGCGGAGCCAGACCTCAATGCGCTCCTGGCGTTCGTGGCTGAGGCGAAAGATGCCCCGCAGCCGGTTGATCAACCGAGTGCCGAAGTATCGTCCCAGCCAGTACTGAATGGATGCTCCCAGGGTGGCCGATCCGACGGTGACCACCAGCACGAGCAGCGGGTGCGCCTCGCCGCGGGATATCTGATAGCCCATGAGCACCAGCAGGGTGTCGGCCGGCACCGGAAAGGGAATGCCGACCTCTTCGATGCCCACATAGAGGGCCAGGCCCAGGTACTGGCTGACTCCCAGGAAGGCCGACAGGGCCTCGCGGAAGGCATCGAACCCTTCACCCATTCAAGGCCCCAACCCGGCGAACGGACATCTCGATCAGCATGCGCGCGCCTGGCGCCGACTCACCCTGGGCGAGGGCGCCTGGCCGGCGCCAACCGGCCGGACCGCGATTCGAATTGATGGGTCACGGGCGACGCCCCGCTCTCTCGACATCCGCCACACCACGGGCGATCTCCTGCGGTTGCGCGCGTGCACGGTCTCCGGGACGCACGCTGTTTGGGGTGACGCCGCCTAGTCTACGCGCGGCCGCCGCGACGGGGACATTCTAGGCGGCGCGTCCGGCCGCTCCATACCTGCCGAGGGCAAACCGGATCCGAATGCGCACCAGATCCCGCAGGACACCGAAGGCCACGAGCGTGGGCCGCAGGCGCGATCCGGGATGGTCCCGCCAGGCGACGGGGATCTGTCCCACGCGATATCCACGGTGCACGGCGAGCCGCAGCACCTCGACATCAAACACCCAGCGCTCGATCACCGTGCTACCGAACAGATCCCTGGCCGCTTCCCGACGAAAGAACTTGAATCCGCACTGACTATCGGGGAATCCGCGCAGCCCGGCGAGCGTTGGCGTGATGGCGCGGAACATCCGGGCGCCGACCCGCCGGGCCGCGGACTGGGCGCGGAGCGTGCGGCTGGGAGGCATCGCGCGCGAACCAATGACCAGGTCGTACCCGCCGTCGAAAGCTTCCAGCGCCCGGCGCATCTCGTCGAGCGGGGTCGATAGGTCCGCGTCCACGAATCCGATGACGTCCGCGTCCGCGGCCAGCATCCCGGCGCGGACGGCCGCGCCCTTACCCCGCTGCCCCGGAAGGGTGATGACATCCACGGGGCGGTCTGACACCGCGTGGCTCAAGGCGACGTCGGCGGTGGCGTCGGTGCTGCCGTCGTCCACCACAATGACGTTGGCGTCGATCTCGGCCCGCGACAGGTAAGCCGCCATGGCATCGAGAGTGCCGCCCAGACGCCGCGCCTCGTTGTACGCCGGGATGACGAGGGTCAGCGTGGGCATCAGCGTCACGCCAAGGCAGGGCGCGTCTGGCTCGCAGTGGCCAGAAACGCGACAGCGGTGGACATCAAGACATTGCCTCAAGACGCGGCGCGGCCGCGCTCACTGTATCGAGCCGAACAACCGTTCCTCGGGCGTGCGCGCGGACTCCGGGTCAGCCGCCTCGAGCGAGCGATCGACGGGCGGCAATTGTGACCGCGCCCGCCGCCACGCGTCCACCACATCGGGCGACTCGCCGCCGTGGGGCGTCAGCCGCGGACGCACGCGACACAGCACCGTCGTGTTGACCGCCGCGCCAGCCACGATTGCCTGTCCCTTGCTGAGCGCTGGCAGCTCGGCCAGCAGCTCGCGTCCGGCGCTCTCGACCGCGCCGGCAATGGCCTGCTGATCGACCGGATTCACCACCCGCAGGATGCATTGGGTCATGCACTGGCTCAGCACGTCCTGGTCGAGCTTGCCGGGACGCTGCGAGATCAGTCCCACGGCAAACCCGAACTTGCGGCCCTCGGCCAAAATCTGCTTGAGCAGGTTGGTGGTGGGCACCTCCTCGCCGGCCGGCGCGAAATGGTGGGCTTCCTCGATCAGGGTGAACACCGGCGCCGGCAGATGCTGCTCGTTGTCCGCGCCGATGCGCCCCTTGGCGGTGCCCACGCGACCGTCGAACGAGCGCCGCAGCAGCGTGGCGGCGATGATCTGCTGCTCCTCGCGCGGCACTTCGTTGAGTTGCACCACGGTGCACTGCCCGGGTCGAATCAGCTCCTGCAGCGACGTGTGTTCGTAGTCGTCGAAGATGCCGTCCTGGCGGCCCAGGGTGGCGTTGAGGCGCCACATCAAGGCGCGCTTGACGAGTGCGTAGTCGGCGCCTTCGTCCCCGGCGCGCGGACTCCGGCTGAGGTCAACATCCTCAACGGCTTCCGTCAGCTGCCGATAGGTCCAACGGCGGCCGCGGCCGCCGCCAACCGCTTGCAGCGCCAGCCGGAGGACCTCGCGCTGCGGTCCGGACAGGCCGTGGGTCGAGCCGACAAGCTGATAGATATCGCTCGGATGCAGGAGATCGCGCCGGATCTTGATCTGCTCGGGGCGCACCACCAGCGTCCGTGCGCGGTAGTTGTCACCGCGAAAGCCGGGGTGGTTGGCGAGTTCCTCGAGCGTGCCGTACTCCCCGTGGGGGTCGACGATCACCACCGCCGCGCCCACCGACGGCTGCATCAGCTCCTCGACTATCACGCCCGCAAGGTAGCTCTTGCCGGCGCCGGTGCCCGCGATGATGGCCAGGTGCGTGCTGGCGAACTCGTTGACGTCAAGCGTGACGGGCACGCGATCCCTGGCGCGCGTGAGCAAGCTGCCGACGTGCGCCGCGCCGGGCTGTCCATGCGGACGCCGGGAAAGCGCCTGCGCCAGGTCGTCGTCCGGCACCAGATAGACGGGCCGCCCGGCGCGGGGCGCCACCCGCGGATTCACAAAGCCCAGCGCGTCGTCGAAGTAGCCCAGAACGGCGACGTCGAACTCGTACAGCTCCGGCGTCGCGTGATCGAACCCGATGAGCTCGGCCACCCGGCTGGGCGGCACGTGCGGGTCGGCCATGAAGGCGTCGGGATAGAGCTTGAGCGGGCGGCGCGTGTCGATGCGTCCGAGCACGGAGCGCAGCTCTCCATCGACTCGTGCGTCGTACGCCACGAACTCGCCGATCTTGAGCTGGTCGTCGGCGTCCGGGGCGACCAGGGTGTAGGTATGCGGGGACTCGCCAGGTCCCTTGGTGGTGCCGACGGGCACGGCGCCGCTCATCCGGCCGCCTCGATGCGGGTGCGCCACGCGATGGAATCCCGCAGCACGGCCACCGCGCCCGCGTGGGCGGGAAACGCTTCGACCAGGCGCTGGGTGATCGCCAGCGCCAGCTCCAAGGTCAGCGGGTGTCCGTGGGCGAGCAGCAGCGGCAGATAGGCCGCCCGCAGCCCGTCGTTGGAGCCATGGAAAGCCTCGAACTCGGCATCGTTCAACCGGTGAACCGCGTCCCCGACGCTGAGGGCATGGGCCACCACGCCCTGCGTCACCTCGCCGGCGGCGGAGCGTGAGCCGAGGAGCAGCACGCCGATCAGGGTCGCGGTTTCCGGCAACTGGTCGGGAGCGAGCGTCTGCAGCTCGGCGCTGCTGGTCAACCGGGGCCCGAGCGCGCCGAACTCGGGGTTGACCAGCGTGGCGTCGAACACGACGCCGACGGCCGAGTCGCCGGCGGACCGCGGAACGGCCACGAAGGTGCCGAAGGCGTAGTCGCCGGGCTCTGGCGCGACATCGACCTCGCCGGGGCGATCGACCTGCGCCACGTACTCCACGTGCGAGTTGGATTTCACGATCCTCGCCAGCCTCATCGGCGCCGCCGCTTGCTCGCCGATTTCCCGGACAGATAGGCGTCCAGGCCGTTACGGTCGGCGAACTCCTGGAACAGCGCGTGGAACCGGTCGCGGTCGGCCTGGGTCAGCACCGCCAGCGCGTCGGCCGTCTCGGCGGCGTAGGGGTAGCCGTCGGCCTGGGCGACGATCTCGGCGCGCACGACGTCCGCCATCCATTCGGTGCGGCCGGCCTCGACCACCCAGCGGGGGAATTCGAGCCGCGCCGGGCGGCGGCGGGACGAGGCGCGCAGATAGAGAAAAGCGACCGAGCGCTCGTGCTCGCCGTAGCCTTCCAGCCCCGTGCCGCGCGCGCTGATGAACGCCGGCGTGCGGGCGCCCCACGGGGCCTGCGGCAGCCAGACGCCGTCGGTGACGCGGCGCGGCGGCTCGATGTTGCGCGCCGCCGCCACCATGACGCCCAGGTCCCGCGCGCGGCTGGCGTCGATATAGCCCACCACCGGCACCGCATGCGTTTCGGAGGCTTCCAGCAAGCGCACCACCGCCGCCACGTATCGCCGGCGCAGGTCGGGGTTTCTGACGAACGAGGCGATCAGACTGCCGTCGAATATCGCCACCCGCTCCGACCCCGCACCCGAGTCTTCGATCCACTCGGTCAGGGCCGCGCACTCGGCCTCGAACCGCCGCAGGTCCACAAGCTCGCGCGGATGGCTCTCCTGGTTGTCGGCGCCATAGAGGTCCGTGGCCGGGATGGCCTCGAAGTGCAGGTCCTTGGAGTAGGCGTCCTTGGCGTGACCGTTGACAAAGCGACCGATCTGCACGGCGCCCACGTCGATCGACCACTCTGAGGATGGGTAGATCTGGCTCCCGTCCACGGCGCAGGTGGTGACGCCCGTGAGCGTGCGCATGGCCCAGGCGCGCCAGGATTCATGGGTGTCGCCGGCGTTGGCGGTGAATGGCCGCCACCACGAGCCGTCCGGCGTCGTGTCCCATTCGTGGGTGGGATAGGCGCCCTCGGCCTCGTCAACGCCCCCGAGCGCATCGCGGAGCGCCTGGGCCTTGAGGCCGCGCACGACTCCTGCGCCATGGCGCAGACCGCCAAGCTCGTGCGCGAACGCCTGGTCGAGCGTGAGGAAGTCGTCGCGCCGGCTCTCCAGCGCCTCGATCACCCTGGTTCGCGACAGCGTCATGCGACGTCGACCCGGCTTTCGCCGTTGACCTTGCGCACGTGAATCACGTGGTCGAGCATCCGCTCGAAGCTGTCGTCGTGCGTGATGACCACGAGCTGCTTGAAGCCGCGCACGCGGAGGATCTGCTCGGCGAGGTTGGTGCGGCGGGTGTCGTCGAGATTCTGCGTCGGCTCGTCGAAAAAGGCGACGTCAATGTGGAGCAGTTCGCGCAGCAGCGCCAGCCGCACCGCCAGCGCGGCGGTCATCTGCTCACCCCCGGAGAGCTGGGTGAAGCTGCGAGTGTGCCCGCCGCGTTCGAGGACGATGTCGTAGTCGGGGGTCCAGCGAAGGCGTCCGGCGCGATCGCCGAGCACCTCGCCGAAGATCTCGTCCGCCGCCTCGCTCACGTCGGCCAGCAACGCCTCGGTGACCAAAGGGCCGGCAGTCCGCAGCACGCCGCGCATAAGCTCCGTGCGTTCGCGCAGGGCCTTGGCTCGGGCGACCGCACGGTTTTCGGCATCCAGGCGGCGCGCGACCTCACCGAGTTCATCCAGTATCTCTTGGCGCTCCGCTATCCGATCGGCGAGAGTCTTGGATTGGCGCTTGAGGTCCGCCACGTATTCGATGGCCGCCTTGTGAGCTTCGCGCGCCGCTTCTCGCGCCGCGGGATCGGCCACGGCGCCCAGCCTGGCCGCCACGCCCCAGGCGTCCGCCGCGCTGGTCACAGCGTCGCGGACCTGCGCCTGGACTTGCCGGAGTCGCTTGGCGCGCCGCTCGGTCTCGCCCGCTAGGCGCTCGTGCTGGAGATAGCGTTCGTGGCCGGCGCGAGACTCGTCCAGCTTCCGCTGGGCAGCCTGGACCTCCGCGAGGCGCGGCTCGAGGTCGCGCAGGGCGCCGGCGGCGGCGGCCCTCGCGGCAGCGGCTTGCTGGGCCTCGGCGTCCGCTTGCCGCGCGGCCTGCGCTCGAGCGTCCTGCTCGCCGGCCAGCGCCTGGGCCTGCGCCAGCCTGCCCTGAGCGCCGACATGGGGCTGGAGGGCTTGCTCCGCCCCCGCCAGTCGGCCGGTCAGCCGCGCCATTTCGTCGGCGGCTTGCCGCGTTTCCGCCAGCGACTCGAGCGCGCCGACCAAGCGCCGGGCGGCGCCGATCAGGTAATCGGGCCGCGCCTCGGTCGGCAACTCGGCCTCGGCTGCGTCGGTGGCCGCGGCGAGCGCCTTCGCGTCCTCCCCGTGGGCCGCCGTCGACACCGGGCCCAGGGCCTCCAGCACCGCCTGCGCCGCGAGGTGCTCGCGCTTTGCGGCTTCCAGGGCATCGTGGCGCGCCGGCAAATCGCCCATGCGCCGCTGGGCGTCCTCCGCTTCGCGCAACGCCGTCTGCGCGGCGGCCTCACCGTTCGACAGCTGCTCGAGGTGGCGCTGGTGGCTCGAGGCGCGCTGCTCGAATACCAGCGCGACGTCCGGAACCTCTGCCAGGTTGCGGCATTCGGCGTCGAAGAAGGGACAGACTTGCGTTTGCCCCAGCAGCGCCGCCGCCTCGTCGTCGGCCGCCATGACCGCCGTCACGCTGGCGCGTTGGGCTCGCACCTCCTGCAAGGCCTCATGCCTCGTGGCGAGCTGATCGACGAGCGGCTGCAACCCGGACGCCTCTTCCCACTCGGCTTCGAGTCGCCGGACCTGCGCTTCCGCTGTCTTGCCGTCTGCGGCCAAGCGCTTGATCCCCTCCTCGAATTCCCGCCGCGCTTCCGTAGCCTGCGCCTGCGCGCGGTCGGCGCTCTCCGCCGTCGCGCCGGCCACCGCGAGGCGGCCGTTCAACGCTTGTACGGTCGCCGCGGCTTCTGTCTCCGCGGCCGCCGCGTCGGCAAGCTTCCCGAGCCCCTCTGCGGCCGCCTTGGCCTCCGCCAGCAATTGCTGGGCCTGGTCCCTGGCAACGGTGGCGTGGGTTTCGTCCGCCTGCAGCGACGAGAGCTGCTCACGCAGGACATCGCGCTCGCCGCCCACGTCTCCCAGCTTCTTGAGCTCGTCCTGCGCCGCGGCATATGCCTCATGGTCGGCGCGGGACGCGTCGACTTCGTCCACCGCGCGCCGTGCCTCGGCCACCTGGCTCTCGGCGTCGCGCGCGGCCTGCTGAAGCGTCAGCAGTTGCGAGTCGACGAGCTTGGCCGCCGTGAGGGCGGCCTTGGCCGCTTCCGCATCCGCGTCATGTCGCTGCGCGGCGGCCTCTGCCTGACCCAGCCTGGCTTCAGCCGCGATGCGGTCCTGCGCGATCTCTTGGGCCTCGCGCCGGGCTTCAGTCAGCGCGGCTTCAGCGGCGGGCTGGGCTTCCAACCGGCGCGCAAGCTCCTTGGCCGTCGATTCGTGCGCCACGCGCTGCTTGTCGAAGTGGTTCAGCAGCGGACGAAGGTCATCCACCGCGCGCTTGAACTCGTCGACGCGCAGGATGGGGTCGAAGCGCTCGCGGCGCAGGCTCGGGGTATCCAGGAAGTCCGCGGTGAGCCGGCCCTGCGGCACGCCGACGACGCGATCGAACACCTCGTCGGGTCCGGTGAATCCCGCCACGCCCAGGTGCTGCGCCAGGAAGGCCTCGACGTCGTCGGCTTTTTCCGCGAAGACGCTGCCTTGCTCGACATCGACGACTTCCGAGTCCATCGACGCCTGGGGCGACAGCGCCCCAGTACCGCGGGCGCGGGTGCGGTGCAGCTTACGCGTCACGCAGTAGCGCCGGCCGTCCAGCCCCGAGGTGAACTCGACGGCAACCGAACTGTCCAGCGCGCCGTGGCGCATTGCGCTCGCAATGGGACGCGGCCGGAAATCGAACACCGCTAGGCCAATAGCCTGCAAAATCGTTGTCTTGCCCGCGCCGTTGTCGCCCACGATGGCGGTGAGGCCTGGCGACATTTCGATGTCGGCCCAAGCGAAGCTCTTGAATTCAGTGAGCCGGACGCGGTCAATCAGCATGGTGCCGGCAACGTGCTTTCGACGATCCACACCATAGATTCTTGATCTTGGCCTTCGAGGACCGAGCGCTTGAGCTCGAGCGTGCGCTCGGCCAGCGACTCGGATTCGGCGGCCAGAGCCGGCTCCTGGGCAAGCAAGTCGCGCACGACATCGCGCTCGATCTGCTCTCTGGATCCGCTGCCGGCGCGCACGCCAGCGCCCACGATCCGATCCAAGTCCAGTGTCACCCGCGCATGCAGCGGCTCGTAGCGTTCTTGGATCGGCTTGAGCAGAGCCGGCTGATCCAGCGCGGCCCGCTCAAACCCCAGCTCGCCGCGCAGCACGATTTCGACCATCGGACGAGGTCCCGAGACCGCTGACGGCGGGTCGAGTGCATCGGCGACCTTCTCCCGCAGCGCCGCAAAGCTCTCGGCGCCGGTGACGTCGATGGCGAGACGCACGAACGGCCGGCGCTCGACTACGTCGCTCCGGAATTGAACTCCGATTCGCGGCTGATCTCCGAGTTCCACCGTGACGTCGTATAGCCCGCGCTCACCCGCGACGCGCTCCGTGACGTTGTGGGCATCAAAGGCGCCGGGATTGAAGATCCACGGATCATCTGGAGGAAACTCGTAGCGGTAGTGGATGTGCCCCAGGGCCAGGTAGTCGGCGACGCCGCGCAGCTGCAGCACGTCGGCGGCGCTCGCGCCTCCCTGTCCCCCGGGCGACTCTTCGTCCACGCCCGTGTGCAGCACGCCGATGCGAAACCGCACGC
Source organism: Chloroflexota bacterium (assembly GCA_965243625.1). GTDB lineage: Bacteria > Chloroflexota > UBA11872 > UBA11872 > UBA11872 > JAJECS01. The sequence continues at coordinate 2,794,228 of CBDEVI010000002.1, read as the reverse complement.
CGTCCGCGGGCGCCGCCTGCGCTGCGTCGATCACATCCGGCAGATGAGCAGCCAGTCGTGCGCCCAAGTACTCCACGCCGAAAATGCGCACCGGCCCAATGTCGGTATATGCGCCGTGGCCGCGCGCGGCGGTCCAGGGCCGCCACTCCAGCCCTTCGCGCTCGGGGTCGATCTGTTGCAGCAAGCGAAGCCGATTGCTGCGGCTGAGCTGCCAGAGCCACGACCGCTCGCCGCGGCGGAACCAGCGCTCGTGATTGCCCTCCACGGCGACCACGGGGATGCCGTCGTGCGCCAGCAGGGCCAGTCCGGCGTCGGCGTCGGCATAGGTGCGCGGATCGATGGACTTGGAGTCGAACAGGTCGCCGGCCAGGATCACGAAGTCCGGCCGCACCTGACGACAGTAGGTGATGGCGTCGCCGAAGGCGCTCGCGAAGTCGGCAGCGCGCTCGGCCAGGCCGTATTGCCGGAAGCCCAAGTGCACGTCGGCGAAGTGGACGAAACGAACCTGCATCACGCGTTACGGTATCACGCCGAACATAAAACGAACGCCGCGCCGCCGGGTGCACGCCGACAGCCGCCAGGACTCCCGGCGAAGGCCGGACTCAGGGTACTAGCTGCGGTCGATAACGCCGCAGGCGACGCGGTCGCCGGCGCCTGGGTCTTCGCCATAGCTGTCCGGCTTGGCGTGCACGATGATGGCCGAACCGTCGTCGTCCAAGATGGACTTCAGCGACGCTTGGGTGTTGAAGACGTTGGCGCGCGCGGTTCCGTCGGCCCCCGCATAGATGTTGGGCATGTCACCAGGATGGTTGGGGCCGTGGAGAAATCCGTGCCCCTTGTCGTCGGGATTCAGGTGGCCGCCCGCCGCCGAGAAGTCTGGCGCGCAACTGCCGGTCTCGTGGATGTGGAAGCCGTGCCAGCCCTCGGTCAAGCCGGTCAGGTCGGCTGAGACCAACATGCCGTTCGGCCCCTGCGTCAGCGCGACGGTTCCCATGGAGACGCCGTCCGGCCCGGCCATCGCGGCGACCACGGTGACACCGAGGTCCGCCTCGTCGACCGACTGGCCGTCGCAGGCAGCCAGCGCAAGGAGCAGCAGCGCGACCAGGGCGAAGATCAGCCGGCCGCTACGGAATATCCCGCGTCGCTCTGTGCCGTGTGGATTCCGGGCGCTCATTTTCGGATCTCCCGCCAAGGTGCCAGTGGAGCACGAGACTGGGGGCATGGTAATGGGCGGGCGGCCTCCCCGACCGCGGCGGCGGGTCGCAACGCCATTGCCCGGCGTCCACGCCCTCCGTCACTGCGCCGGGCACGCGCAGGTCGCGAGGCGATCCGCGATTGGGCGTATGCTGCGGAGCATCTGACGGAGGTCGGGTCGGAGGGACGGGCCCATGCAGCTTCCCGTGCGCTATCACGTGATGGAGAGCGCTGGCCCCGACGACAACTTCGAGGCCAACATCACGCATGCCGCCGCGACCGTCGACCTGGACGTCGCGGAAGTCGCCATCGTGCTCGTGGACACGTGGGCGGGGCATCCGATGCCGTCGCACCTGGAACGCACGGGCGAAATCTGCCGCACCCGCATTCGTCCCATGCTGGACGCGGCGCGCGCCGCCGGCGCGACGGTGATCTATGCCCCGTCGCCGCGGGTCGCGCCCGACTTCGAAGACTTGCGGCACGACATCCGCGAGACCGCGCCGCCGGCGCCGGACGTCGACGATTGGCCGCCCCAGGAGTACCGCGACACGACGGGTCGCTATGGCTCGCTGCGCAAGCGCCCCGGCGAGCTTCCCGAGAACTACGACGGGCCCATTCCCGACTGGTTCCCCATTCACGGCATCGACCCGTCGATCCCGCCGACGCCGGGAGACGTGGTGGTGGCGACCGGCGCGGAGCTGCACGCGGCGTGCAAGGCGCGCGGCCTGGTGCACCTGATCTACGCGGGCTTCGCCACCAACATCTGCATCCGTTTCCGCGACTATGGCCTGCACGCCATGCGCGACCGCGGCTATGCGCCGATCCTGCTGCGCGACGCCACCAGCGCTATCGAGACGCGGGCGACGATTGGCAGCCTGAGCCTGACGCGTGCCGTCATTCTCGACCTCGAACGCTGGTTCTACACCGCCCTCACGGACGACCTGATCGCGGCCTTGGGCGACGCTTAGCCCGAATCTCCGTTCGAGGCGAACTCGGCTTCGAGCGCGTTGAATCTATCGAGCCCGATGAGCGTCTTGAACTCCTCGAGACCCGTCATCGGCCCCGCGCCGGTCGTGGTGCCGGTGGCGTGCAGCGCGTCGAAGACGCCGCGCATCACGGCGGCGCTGGCGAACAGGCCGGAGAGCGGGTAGACCACCATGCGAAAGCCGAGATCCTTCAGCTCGGGTGCCGACAGGAACGGCGTCGCGCCGTCCTCGATCATGTTGGCGAAGAGCGGCACCTCGGGCGGGAACGCGTCGCGAATGGCGCGCAGCTCGTCGCGCGAGCGCGGCGCCTCGATGAACACCACGTCGGCGCCGGCGGCGCGGTAGGCGCGGCCGCGGTCGATGGCGTCGTCCATGTCGTTGACCGCCCGGGCGTCGGTGCGCGCGATGATGACCAGATCGTCATCGCCGCGGGCGTGCACGGCGGCGCGCAGCTTCTGCACGTGGTCCTCGCGCGGAATGACCCGCTTGCCTTCCAGGTGCCCGCAGCGCTTGGGCCACTCCTGGTCTTCCAGGATCACGCCGGCGATGTCGCCCTGCACGCACTCGGTCACGGTGCGGATGACGTTGAGCGGATTGCCGTAGCCGGTATCCATGTCGGCCACCAGCGGGATGTCCACGACGCTGGCGATGCGCCGGGCGCGCTCGATGATCTCCGTCTGCGTCAGCAGCCCGATATCGGGCACGCCGAGGGTGCTCGCGGCCAGACCAAACCCGGTGGTGAAGAACTGCTCAAACCCGGCCTGCTCGATCAGGGTGGCCGAGAGGGCGTCGTAGGCGCCCGGCAGCACGATGATCTCGTCGCGGTCGAGTCGCCGGCGCAGGCGGGTGGAACGACGCATGCTGGTCTCCGGTCGGGGAAGCGGCTGTTGCGCCGATTGTGCCGAACCGGCGGCAGAGAGTGCCGCAGGGGCGACGCATGCGTCGCCCCTACATGGGGAATCCCAAACGCGCGGGGCGTATTCCCAGGCTGCACGCAGCCTGGGCCACCGGGCACGTCGTGAATTCAATCCTCGGAGTCGAGGGGCCCTGAGATTCCCGCCGGCCGCTTAGATTCCTCGCTGCGCTCGGAATGACATTTGGGGGCGATCGTCCGGCCGTCGGGCGCTGCCGCTAGGCCGTTTCCTCGGCGGCGCGGGCAGGTTCGGGCGCCTGCGTCACGCGGATCAGCTCGGCGTCGTCGTTGACCGCCTCGGGCGTTACGACGACGGTGCGCACGTTGCGCTCCGACGGCAGGCTGAACATCGTGTCCAGCAGCAGCTCCTCCAGCGTGGTGCGGAGGCCGCGGGCGCCCGTCTTGCTCTCCAACGCGCGCTCGGCGATGGCCTCCAGCGCCGGGTCGGTGAATTGCAGCTCGACCTTGTCCATCGAGAACAGCTTCTGGTATTGCCGCACCAGCGAGGTCTTGGGCTCGGTGAGGATCCGCACCAGGTCTTCCTTGTCGAGCGCGTCGAGCGCCGCGGCCACGGGGAGTCTGCCGACGAACTCCGGGATCAGCCCGTATTTGAGCAGGTCGTCCGCGATCACCTCGTGCACCACGTTCTCGGTTTCGCCGGCGTTTTCGCCGTCCGCGTAGCCGATCCGCGGTCCGCGGCCCAGCCGGCGGCTGATGATGCGGTCCAGGCCTTCGAAGGCGCCGCCGCAAATGAACAGGATGTCGCGGGTGTCGATTTGAATGAAGTCCTGGTGGGGGTGCTTGCGCCCGCCCTGCGGCGGCACGTTGACCACCGCGCCTTCGATGATCTTGAGCAGAGCCTGCTGCACGCCCTCGCCGGAGACATCGCGCGTGATCGACGGGTTGTCTGCCTTGCGCGCGACCTTGTCGATCTCGTCCACGTAGATGATGCCCGTCTGCGCGCGCGCAATGTCGTAGTCGGCGGTCTGAATCAGCCGCAGGAGGATGTTCTCCACGTCCTCGCCCACGTAGCCCGCCTCGGTGAGCGCGGTGGCGTCGGTAATGCAGAAGGGCACGTTGAGGAGGCGGGCCAGGGTGCGCGCGATCTCGGTCTTGCCGACGCCCGTGGGCCCAACCAGCAGGACGTTGGTCTTCTGCAGCTCCACGTCGTCCGCCATCGGGCCGGCCGCCACGCGCTTGTAGTGGTTGTAGACGGCGACCGACACGATCTTCTTGGCGCGGTCCTGCCCGATGACGTATTCGCTCAGCTGCTCGAAGATGCGCTCGGGCGTGGGAATTCCGCCCGCGAGCGGTCGCGGGCCGGGGGTGCGCGCCTGCTCGTCGTTGATGATGCTGGTGCAAAAGTCCACGCACTCGTTGCAGATGTAGACGCCGGCGGACCCGGTGATGAGGCGGCGCACCTGCTCCTGGGTCTTGCCGCAGAAGGAGCAGCTATAGCTGGTGCGGGGCGTGCGGCCGCGGGCCATTAGAGGTTCCCGTGCGGCCGAGGGGCGCGCCTCGGCGCTGCGCTATTCGGCACCGTCGGCGGATAGCGCGGCGGCGGCTTCGCGCGGCGCCATGATGTCGTCGATGATCCCGTACTCAACGGCCTCGGGCGCCGTCAGGTAGTAGTCGCGGTCGGTGTCCTGGTGGATGCGTTCCTTGGGCTGGCCGGTCGACTCGACCAGAATGTTCTCCAGCCGTTCGCGCACCTTGATGATCTCGCGCGTGCGGATTTCCAGGTCGGTGGCTTGCACGAAACCCTCGATGCCCTGCGCGGGCTGGTGGAGCAGCATGGTGCTGTTCGGCAGCGCGTAGCGCTTGCCCCTGGCGCCGCCCGCCAGGATCACGCACCCCATGCTGGCGGCAAGGCCGATGCAGTAGGTGGATACCTGGTTCGGCACGTGCTGCATGGTGTCGTAGATGGCGAGGCCGGCCGCCACGCTGCCGCCCGGCGAGTTGATGTACATGTAGATGTCGGCCTCGGAATCCTCGCTGGTCAGCAACAGCAACTGGGCGATGATCGTGTTCGCCACCGCATCGTCGATCGGCGTCCCGAGGAAGATGATCCGGTCGCGGAGCAGGCGCGAGTAGATGTCCATGCCGCGCTCGCCGCGGTCGGTGGTCTCGATGACGTAGGGGACGAGAAAACCCATTCCGGTAACTCTTTCTGTTGCCGTTGGCTAGGGTGTCGTGGATTCCGATTCGGCGGCTTCGCCCGGTTCGGCTTCCGCCGCCGCGGCGTCCGCCACCGCTGCAACGTCGGGGTCCGGCTCATGCGCCGACTGATGGTCGTGCGCGGGCCCGGCCTGGCCGGTCACCGCCTCCACAAGCTTAGCTAACGCCTTGCGATTTCGAATGGCGGATTCGATACGCGCCCGGCCGTCATCGCGGGCCAGCGAGCGGCGCACCGTGTCGCGTCGGGCCTCCGGGTAGCTGGCCGCCACGCGATCGGTTTCTTCGGCGACTTCGTCGTCGTCCGCCTGAATCTCCTCGGCGTCGGCGTAGTGCTCCAGCACGATGCCGCGATTCACGCGCAGCACGGCCTGCTGGCGCCAGTTTTCCTCCCACTCAGACCGGGTCTGGCCGATCGAGCCAAGGTAGGTATCGACCGCGACGCCGCGCGACACCATGGCCTGCGTTTCCCGTTCCAGGAGCGCCCCGTGCTCCTGCTCCACGAGCACGGCCGGCACCTCGAAGGTGGACGCGTCGACGAGCGCGTCGAGCACATCGTCCTCGAGCTTGCCCTGGGCCGTGAGGCGGCGTTGCTCCAACAGTCGCTCGCGGATGTCGCCGCGCAACGCGTCCATGGTGTCGAGCCCCGACATCGTTTGGGCGAAGGCGTCGTCCAGGTCCGGCAGGCGCGCCTCGCTGACGCTCTGCACGGCGCCGCTGAACGTCACGCGCTGTCCGCGCAGGTCCGGGTTGGGATCGTCAATCGGAATCTCGCTTTCGAAGGCGAACTCGTCGCCCGCCGACGTGCCGGTGAGCTCCTGGTCGAACTCGGCCGGAAAGCCGTTTTGGCCCAGCCGCACGGAGTAGACCTGGGGTTCGCTTTCGGGGACTCCTGGGGCAGCGATGGAAAGCTCCACGCCGACCACGTCCTCGAGCTGGGCCGGCCGCTCGACGGGGTCCCAGGTGGTGCGCATCTCTCGCAACTCCGCCACCTGGGTCTCCACGTCCTCGTCGGACACCTCGGGCGTTTCGGCCTCGACCTCGAGGGCGGCCACGTCGCCCAACTCGACGTCGGGCGCGACGGCGACCTCGGCGGAGAACACGAGCGGCGCGTCCAGGGAGGGCACGTCGGGCAAATCGAGCTCGGGCTGATCGAGCGGCTCGACGCCCGTCTGCTCCACGGCGTCGGTGTAGGCCCGCGGAACCACATGCTCGACCATCTCGCGCATGACCGCCTCGGCCCCGACGTAGCTCTCCACGATCGGGCGCGGGGCCTTGCCGCGGCGGAAGCCGGGAATGCTCACCCGACCCGAGACGCGGCGAATGGCGCGCGCGTATTCGCGCTGGAGGTCCTCGGGGCCGACCTCGACGTCGAGCCGGACGCGACTGCCTTCGAGCTTGCTGGCGGTGGCCTGCATGGGTGCTCACACGCTCCAACGCGCCCCGCGACGGGCGGCGGGGTGCTCAGGTGGGGAAGGAGAGACTCGAACTCTCACGGAGAAATCTCCACGTGATCCTAAATCACGCTCGTCTACCAGTTCCGACACTTCCCCGCTCGACCGGAGCCGCTCGAGGGCTGGAGTCTGGACCGGGGCGTGTGCACGGCACCGCGGCAAGTATACGGACGCCGCGCAAGTTTTCGTGCATCTGGTTCGGCAGGCTACGATTGGTCACGATTCGCACCGCATTCGACCCGCTTTGGGTCCACGTGCCCGCCTGGCGAGGAGACCCGCATGGCCTATGAACTGCCGCCGCTGCCGTATGCCTTCGACGCGCTGGAGCCGCATATCGACGCGCGGACGATGGAGATCCATCACGATCGACACCACGCGACCTACATCATGAACGCGAACAACGCGCTGGCCGACCACCCGGACCTGGCCGCGATGAGCGCGGAGGACCTGATTTCCAACCTGAGCGCGGTGCCGGAAGGCATCCGCACCGCCGTGCGCAACAACGCGGGCGGGCACGCCAATCACAGCCTCTTCTGGACCGTGCTAAGCGCGGACGGCGGTGCGCCCAGCGGCGCCCTGGCCGCGGCCATCGACAGCGCCTTCGGGAGCCTGGACGCGTTCAAGGAGGAGTTTGCCCAGGCCGCGACCACCCGTTTCGGCTCCGGCTGGGCCTGGCTGGTCAAGCAGGCCGACGGCTCGCTGGCCGTCACCAGCACGCCCAACCAGGACAGCCCGCTGATGGACGGCTCCGGGACGCCGATCCTGGGGCTGGACGTGTGGGAGCACGCCTACTACCTCAACTACCAGAACAAGCGGCCGGACTACATCGCGGCGTTTTGGAACGTCGTGAACTGGGACGAGGCCGCTCGCCGCTTCGGCGGCTAAGGCGGACGTTCGGCGGCGCGGGGGCAACGTCTTGAGTTGCCCCCGCGCGCCGCGCCTTTCTATGCTCCCCGCGCGGCGCCGGCCGCCTCCGCCCCTGAATCGACAGGCCTAGCCCGTGTTTGCGCTGTTCCGGCGGCTTCCGTGGATCTACCAGATCGGCCTCATCGTCGCGCTGGTGGCGGCGCTCGTGATCCTGGGATTCCTGGCGCTGCAGCAGTTCCAGGCGGGGGCGATCCCCGAGGAAGAAGAAGTCTCGGCCACCGTTGACGTTGGCGGCCTGCCGCAATTCTTGCCGCCAGAGCAGCCGCAGGGTGTGCACGTCGTCGGCGTGGGGGAGTTGGAGCGCACGCCGGATCTGGCCATCGTCGTCTTCAGCGTCGAGGCCAATGCGGCCTCGGCCGCGGCGGCGGGGGCCGATGCGCAAGAGGCCGCCGGCGCCGTGGTGGAGGCCATCCGAGACCTCGACGACCTCGGCCTCAACGACCATGACGTTCAGGTCGGCGTTGTCGGCCTGACGCCTAACAATCAGACCAAGGAGCGGGCAGGCGCCCCGGCCGGCTACACCGCCAGAACGACGATCAGGATTCGCGTCGCAAAGCTCGATCGCGCGGCGGACGTGGTGGACGCGGGATTCGCGGCCGGCGCCGACGCCTTGCACTCGCTGACCTACACCCTGACCGACGAGGGGGCGCACACCGAGGACGCGCTGCGCCTGGCAACCATCGCCGCCGCCACCAAGGCCCGGGCCATCGCCGAGGCGCTGCAGGGCCGGGTGGCGGGCTTGATCAACATTCAAGAACAGGTCGATGTATTCCCGGCCATTACCAAGAAGGAAGATCCGGCGCAGGCGAAGCTAGCCGCGCCGACGCCTCCGGGACAGGTGACCATCCGCGCCGTGGTGCGGGCCAACTTCGCCTTCGAGTAGACCGCGCGCCGTCCCAGCGCCGTTCGCGCCGCAGCCGTAGCGACCGCACCGCGTCGCTCCCTGGTACACGGGTTGCGCCGCGCGTCAAACGGCGCATCATGGTCCGGCGCGAGACATCATGCGGACCGTGACGGCCGCACCGCGGCGTCGGAATTTGGGGGTGGGATGAGCGTTAGCCGTCGCGGTGCGCCGGGCATCCCCGAGCCCCTGGGGCTGTCGGACCGCGTGGTCACGCTGCGCCGCCGGGCGACGCAACGCCTGCAAGCCGGCAAGCGCGCCCGCGCGCCCGGCACCGCGCGGCCGGGCGTGACCCTGGCCGCGGGCTTTGCGGGCCTGATCACCGTCGGCACCATCTTGCTGATGCTGCCCTTCGCCAGCGAGAGCGGCGGCACCGACCTCATCACGGCGCTCTTCACCGCCACCTCGGCCGTATGTGTGACGGGTTTGACCGTCGTGTCCACCGCGGACCATTGGACCGCCTTCGGCGAGGGCGTGATCCTGGCGCTGATCCAGGTCGGCGCGCTCGGATTCGTGACCGGCGCGGTGGTGATCCTGACGCTGGCCGGGCGGCGCACCTCGTCGCGCGAGCATCTGCTGTTCGGTCAGCCGTTGGGCCTCGACCAGCCCGGCGGACTGCTGGGGCTAATCTGGCGCGTCGCCGCGTTGACGCTGTTCGCCGAGGCCGTCGGGTTCGGATTCGTGCTCTGGTACGCGACCGGCGACACGGCCATCGAGAATCCCCTGTGGTGGTCGGCCTTCCACGCGATCTCGGCCTTTACCAATGCCGGGTTCAACGTGGAGCCCGGCACCGCCAGCATGGGCCGCCTGGTGGACGCCACCAACATCCTGGCCACGTTTGGCGTCCTCAGCGTCCTCGGCGGCGTGGGATTCACGGTGATTTTCGACGGGCTGCGCCGGCGCTCGTGGCGCCGCCTCTCGCTGGAGAGCAAGCTGGTGCTGACCACCATGCTCGTCGTGTCCCTGGTCGGATTCGTGGTCTTGTGGATTCTCACGCCGACCTTCGGCGGCGCGATCGCGGACGACGACCTGGGCGGGCGGACGGTCACGGCCGCCTTTCACACCATCAATCGCACCGCGGGCCTGTCGACGGTCGACCTGGGCGCGCTGGGACTGGACGCGTGGACCGCCATCATGCTGCTGATGTTCATCGGCGGGGCCTCGGCGTCGGTGGCCGGCGGCGTCACGCTCAACACGGTGGGCGTGCTGGCCGTGGCCGCCGTCTCCCACATTCGAGGACACCGCTCGCCCACGGCGTTCGGTCGCACCATCGCCACGGTCTCGGTGACGCGGGCGCTCACCGTGGTGCTGCTGTCGGCGATGGCCGTGTTCCTCGCCACGCTGGTGATGAGCGTGGCCGAGCGCGAGTCGGGCCACCCGCTGGGCAACCTCCTCTTCGAGTCGATCTCGGCCTTTGCGGTAGTGGGATACTCCACCGGAATCACGCCCGACCTCTCGGTCGTCTCGAAGACGGTGCTCGTGATCGCCATGTTCGTCGGCCGGCTGGGCGCGCTGACCCTGGCGCAGGCGCTGGTGACGCGCGAGCGGCCCGAGCTGATCCGGTTCCCGGAAGAAACGATCAAAGTTGGCTAGCCACCCGCGAGCGGTATCCGCATGCACATTCTCGTAGCCGGGCTCGGGCGGTTCGGCCGCAACCTGGCCATCAACCTCACGCGCTTGGGCCATGATGTGATCGCGATCGACCAGGACCAGGGGGAGGTGCAAGACATCGCCCCAGACATCGAGGCGGCGGTGACCGGCGACGCCACCGACGAGGACGTGCTCCGCGAGATCGGGGCGCCCGACGTGCAGCTGGCGATCGTGGCCATGGCGGAGGTCGAGGCCAGCGTGCTGATCACCACGCATCTCAAGAACCTCAAGGTGCCGATGGTGTTCGCCAAGGCGTCGAGCGACGTGCACCGCACCATCCTGGAGCGGGTTGGGGCGGACCGCGTGATCTTCCCCGAGCAGGAGATGGCCGTGCGCCTGGCCCAGTCCGTCGAGGCCCCGCGCGCGATGGACTATTTCGAGCTGCTGCCGCACCTGGGCATCGCCCAGATCCCAGTCGCGAAATTCGCCGGCCGCACCCTGGCCAGCATGGACCTGCGCGGGCGCTACAACGCTGCCGTGTTGGCGATCAAGCGCGGCAACGAACTGGTGGTGATGCCGGAGCTGACCGACCGGGTGCAGGACGACGACGTGCTCGTGGTGGTGGGACGCGACGACCAGCTCGCGGAGATCGTGGACGCCAGCGCCGGCGACGAATAAATCCTCCGGCCTGTGGATAGTCGGTGGACGGCCATGGACGGGCTGTTTCGCGCCTAGTCGCGCGGGCGGGCGTCGCTTCAAGTCGGATACAAGCGAGCCAGACTTTGCTCGACCGAAAGATTCCAGTTGCTGGTGACAGCGCCATGTCCACAGCGTGGACGCACCATATATAGGTCGTGATGCGCCAGCGCACCTAGATGTTGTGCACTATTGGCCGAAGGCTGTAGCATACGCCCTACCGAGTCGCATCTTGCGGCCGGCGCGGGGGGCAGCCGCGCCGTAGGCGTAGTGAAAGGCGTAGGTATTCGTCTCGGGCATGCGGCCGGGACGTCGGGGCAACCATGATTCAGATCATCGGGGAGATGCATAAGACTCGTGACGGGCGATCCTTCTTCATCGATTACGCCGAGTTCATTCCGGAAGCCGGGGCCTATGACCTCGTGCTCTTCGGGCTGCGGCGGGATGAGCAGGATTTCTCGATGACGGTCGCGTTCCCCGAAGAGTCGATGAGCGCGTGGGGCGCGCGCGACTTCCTCGTCCGCGAGGGACTGGCGCACGTCCGCGCCCAACTGGATCACGGGGTCGAAGAGGACGGCTCGTTGATCGAGGCGCCCTCGGCGGCAAGCGGCACGACGTACCGGATTTCCATGCCGCGACGCCCGCACCGGGCGTAGTTCGTCATTCGGTAGGGGCGCTGCCTCCGCAGCGCCTTTGTTGTCCACAATGAAATACAGGGAAGCCAGCGTCGCTTCCGCCGGAGCAGAGTTTCCGGTCGTATGGGGGAGAGGGAAAGGATGCTAGAGACAAGGGCTACCGCTCCGACCACGCCGCCGAGCGTCGCGGCCTGGCCGGCCTTGTCCGACAACGCTCTTGCCGTGCTGAAGAAGCGCTATTTCCTCAAGGACCGCGTGGACCATCCCATTGAAGACGTCGACCAGTTTTTCGAGCGCGTGACGCGCGGTGTGATCGACGTCGAGCGTGAGCGGGACTGGGTGGACGACGCCGGCCATCGCGAGCTCTTCGACGACATGTACGGGCTGCTGCGCGGGCTGCGATTCGTGCCCAACAGCCCCTGCCTGATGAACGCGGGCAAGCCCGGCGGCTACGCCCAGCTTGCGGCGTGCTTCGTGCTGCCGATCGACGACGACCTGCGCAGCATCAAGACCACGGACATGAACGCCGCCATCATTCACCAGACGGGCGGCGGCACGGGCTTCAACTTCTCGCGCATCCGGCCGCGCGGCGACTTCGTCCGCAGCTCGGGCGGCGTGGCCAGCGGACCGGTGAGCTTCATGTCCATGATCGACTACTCCTGCGGCGAGATTAAGCAGGGGGGCACGCGCCGGGGCGCCAACATGGGCATCCTCAACGTCGATCACCCCGACATCGAAGACTTCATTCGCTGCAAGACCAGCGACGGGCGGATTGCGAACTTCAACATCTCGGTTGGCGTGACCGACGCCTTCATGGCGGCGGTGGAAACCGGCGGGGACTACGACCTGGTGAATCCGCGCACGGGCGCGACGCACGTGGACCCGGCCACCGAGACGCCCGCCCGCGCCAGCGCGCCCGACATCTGGCACAAGCTGGTGGACGGCGCCTGGCTGAACGGCGAGCCCGGCATGATCTTCCTGGACCGGCTGGAGCGCACCAATCCCACGCCGTCGGTCGCGCGGCAGGACACCACGAATCCCTGCGGCGAGCAGCCGCTGCTGCCCTACGAGGCGTGCGTGCTCGGCAGTCTGAATCTCACCAAGCACCTGACCGCCGACGGCGCCGCGATCGACTGGAGCGCGCTGCGCCGCGACGTGCGGCTGTCCATTCGCTTCCTGGACGACATGGTGGAGGCCTCGAACTTCCCGATCGAGGACATCGACGCCATCGTCAAGCACGGCAACCGCCGCGTGGGCCTGGGAATCATGGGCTGGGCGGACATTCTGTTCACCCTGGGCATCGCCTACGACAGCCCCGAGGCGGAGGAGCTGGGCGAGCGGGTGATGCAGTGCATCAACGACGAAGGCCGGCGCGCCTCCGAGGCGCTGGCCGAGGCGCGCGGCGCGTTCCCGAACTTCGAGGGCTCGCTCTGGGACTCGCAGGGGCACGCCCCGCGGCGCAACGCCACCGTCACGACCATCGCGCCGACGGGCACGATCAGCATGATCGCGGACTGCTCCAGCGGCATCGAGCCGCTCTTCGCGCTGATCTTCTGGAAGAACGTGATGCGCGACGGCGACGACAACGCGGCCACCTCGCTGCGCTACGTCAACCCGCAGTTCGAGCAGTACGCCCGCGCGCACAGGTTCTACAGCGACGCGCTGCTGGACGCCATCACCGACAACCACGGCAGCTTGCGCATCACCGAGCACACGCCGGACTCGGCGCGGCAGGCGTTGGAGACGGTTCCCGAGGAGGCCCGCCGCCTCTTCGTGACGGCGCACGACGTGACGCCGGATTGGCACATCCGGGTGCAGGCGGCGTTCCAGCGCCACACCGAGAACGCCGTGTCCAAGACCATCAACTTCCCCTATGAGGCGACGCGGGAAGACGTGGAGCGCGGCTATCGCCTCGCCTACACGCTGGGATGCAAGGGCGTGACGGTCTATCGCGACGGCAGCCGTGACCTGCAGGTGCTGACCACGAGCGACTCGGGCGATAAGACCCGGCGGGACGACGCTCCGGCCGAGGAGGCCCCGGCAGCGGTCGAGCCGGCCACCAACGGCCACGCCGTCGCGCCGGCCGAGGTGTCCAACGGGCATCCCGCGCCTGCACCAGCGCCGGCGCCAGCGCCGGCTCCGCCGGCCGCCGCTCCCGAGCCGCTACCGATGGTTGCGGCGCAGGAACGGGAACGGCCGGACCAGATTCGCGGCACCACCACGCGCATCCGCACCGGGTGCGGACCGCTGTTCGTCACCGTGAACGACGACGAGCGCGGGTCCCCGTTCGAGCTATTCGCCACGTTGGGCAAGGCCGGCGGGTGCGCGGCGGCGCAAACGGAGGCCATTGGACGGCTCGTCTCGCTGGCGCTGCGCTCGGGCGCGCCCGTGGACGTCGTCCACAGCCACCTGCGCGGCATCACGTGCCACCGGCCGACCGGATTCGGGCCCACCCGCGTTCTCTCGTGCGGCGACGCGATCGCGCAAGTCGTCGCGCTGCGCATGAGCTCGCAGCCCGAGGGCTACGTGCCCATGGTCGACCTGCAGGGCGAAGGCACCTATGCCCCGCCGAGCGTGACGCTGGAAGGCGACCGGTCGGAGCACGTGCCGGTTGCCGCCGCCGTGCCGGCCTCGCCGGCAGGCTCGGCGGCCATGGGACACGCCGAGGCGCAGCCGACGATGTCGGCGGCCGCGGGCATGTCGTTCGCCGGCGCCTGCCCCTCCTGCGGCAGCAGCCACCTGGTGTCGGCGGAGGGATGCCTCAAGTGCATCTCATGCGGTTACAGCGACTGCGGCTGACCTCGACCGGCGGCGGCCGCACGGCGGCGTAGGCCAATGGACGACGCGACGCTGCGTCTGCTCGCCAATCGGATGGTCCGCGCGGCAAAGCTCCACCGGGGTCTCTACGCGGAGGTCGCGGCGGACGTCACGGCGACGCGCCAGGCGGTGGCGGTCGTCGTCATCACGGCCCTGGCGGCGTTCATCAGCGATCAGATCGGACCGCCGGACCTCACCTGGCTTGGCGTCACGGCCGAAGCTGACGGCGGGTCGTCCTTGGGCATTCTGCTGCTCATCATCGGCCCAATCCTGGCCATCATTGCCTGGCTGGCGTGGTCGGTCGTCGCCTGGTACGTCGGCACGCGAATGATCGCCCAAGACAGTCAGGACGTGCAGTTCCTGGAGGTCGCGCGGGCCATCGGATTCGCGCAGACGCCAAGCGTCCTCGGCGTGACGCTGTTCATCCCCGTCCTTGGACTCATCATTCAGGTCGGCGTGCTGTTTTGGGTATTGGCGACCGGCTTCGTCGCGATCCGCGAGTCCATGCGACTAACCGATGGCCAGGCCGCCGGGACGATGGTCGTCAGCGTCATCGCGTTCTTCGTCATGACCGCCGTGACAACCGCGATCGTCGGCCTGGCGATCCCCTAAGCGGCCTCAGCTCCCCGGCAGCGCCGCGCTAGGCGCCGGCCGGAGGTTCCGCCGCCAGCACCTCAGCCGACACGGTCGACGCGAACGGCTGGAAGGCCTCGCGCATGCGCCGCGCCAGCCGCACGGCTTGCGCGTCGTAGCGGGCGGGGTCGGCCCACTGCCCGCGGGAATCCAGCAGGTCGCCGGGGACGTCGGGGCACGTCGTGGGCACGCGCAGCCCGAACACCGGCTCGACCGTGTCCGGCACGCCGTCAAGCGCCCCGCTGAGCGCGGCGCGGATCATGGCCCGCGTGTGCGGCAGCTGCACCCGGTCGCTCTCGCCGGCGGGGCCGCCCAGCCAGCCGGTGTTGACCAGCCACACGCGCGGCTGGTGCTGTTCGAGCCGCTCGCCCAGCATCGCCGCGTAGGTCGGCGGCGGCAGCGGCAGGAACGGCGCGCCGAAGCAGGCGCTGAACGTGGCCTGCGGGTCGGTGACGCCGCGCTCGGTGCCGGCCACGCGCGCGGTGTAGCCCAGCAGGAAGTGATACATCGCCTGCTCGGTGGTCAGCCGGGAAATGGGCGGCAGGACGCCAAAGGCGTCGGCCGCCAGCAGCACGATGTTGTTGGGATGACCGGCCATGCCGCCGGGCACCACGTTCTGCAGGTGCGAGATGGGATAGGCCCCGCGGGTGTTCTCGGTGATCTCGTCCGAGTCGAGGTCGAGCCGGCGCGACTCGGCATCCAGGGGAAGGTTCTCCAGCACCGTGCCGAAGCGCCGCGTGGTCTGGTAGATCTCCGGTTCGTTCTCGGCGGACAGGCGGATGGTCTTGGCGTAGCAGCCGCCCTCGAAGTTGAAGATCCCCGTGTCGCTCCAGCCATGCTCGTCGTCGCCGATCAACGGACGCTCCGGATCGGTCGAAAGCGTGGTCTTTCCGGTGCCGGAGAGGCCGAAGAACAGCGCCACGTCGCCTTCCGCGCCAACGTTGGCCGAGCAGTGCATCGACAGCACGCCGCGCTGCGGCAGCAGGTAGTTGAGGATGGTGAAGATGGATTTCTTCATCTCCCCGCCGTAGGCCGTGCCGCCGATGATGATGAGCCGCGCGGCGAAGTTGACCACGATGAACGTGCCGGAGTTGGTGCCATCCTCGTCCGGGTTTGCCTGAAAGCCCGGCATGTCGATGACGGTGAACTCCGGCTCGTGGTCGGCAAGCTCGTCGGCCGTGGGCACGATGAAGAGGTTGCGCGCAAAGAGGTTGTGCCAGGCCAGCTCGTTGATCACTCGCACCGAGAGCCGATAGCGGGGATCGGCGCCGGCGAAGCAGTTCTGGACGTAGAGGTTGCGGCCCTGCATGTAGGCGCGGAGACGCCCGAAGAGCCCGTCGAAGCGCTCGGGCTCGAGCGGCTTGTTGTGATTGCCCCACCACACGGCGTCCGCGCGCTCGGCGTCGCGCACCACGAGCTTGTCATTGGGCGACCGCCCGGTGTGCGGAACGGTGCGCACCACCAAGGGACCCAGATGCGCAACCTGGCCTTCACCCGCGCGTACGGCATGTTCGTAGAGCTGGCTCGTGGGGAGATCCCAGAAGACCTGTCCGTGATTCTTGATCCCTAGCGCGGCCAGGGATTCCGCTCGAGGGTCGTCGCCTGAATCCGACACGAAACGGCCTCCTGAGTTTGGTGGCGGGCGCCTGGTCGGCCCACGGGGCCGTGCGCCACAACCGGACGAAGCTGCCATCCGGCCCACCGATGGTACAGATTCCCGCAGGCGAGCGATGGTTGCCGCTGGATGAGGCGCTGTCCACAATGCGACGCAGCGCATTTGACGGGAGACGGTGCATGCCCATTCCCCTGAGCCGGATTGACGGGATGCCCGTGTCCTCGCCCTACTTTCCGCGCCCACCCGCGCGATACCGCGGGATGCGCGCGCAGACGGTGCTGTTCCGCGCGGACCCGGGCCGCGTGGCCGATCTGCTGCCCGAATGCCTGACGCCGGCGCCCGACGGCGACTGCGCCGCCATCGGCGTGGATGCGCCGTGGTCGAGCCACTACGGCGCGTTTCAGGCCATCGTCGTCGCGGCGGGCTGCCAATTTGACGGACAGTCGGGCTATTACGTCGTGGTGCAGTACGTGAACTCGCGCGGGAGCATTCCGGCGGGCCGCGAGATCTGGGGCACCCCCAAGGTCTGGGCCGACATGCGCGTGGAGCAGGCGGAGCGGGTGATGGCCACCACCGCCTCGGTCGGCGGGGTAGACATTGCCGCCGTGCGCTCGACGGCTTACCTGCCGTGCGAGCCCGCCGATCTGCCGGACCTGACGCCGATGTGGCGACTCAAGGTGATCCCCCGCGCCGACGGCGACGGCCTCGACGTGCTGCAACTGGTGTCCGGCGGTCGCCAGTCCGCGGGCACGGTGGTCCACGTGAGCCGCGCGGGCGACGGAGTCGTGGAGTTCCGCCCGTCGCCGGTGTTCGACGTGACGGCGCTCGAGCCGCGCGAGTTCACGGGGGCGTTCTACGCCGAGTCGGACTTCACCGAGGACTTCGGGGTCATCGATCGGGACTTTCTGCAGGAGCCCTGGGAGAGGTAGGTGGCAAAGGCACGGGAGGCAGAACTCCACTCGGCATCCCGCAGAAGCCAGCCGAGCCAGAATTCGTCATTCCCGCGAAGGCGGGAATCCACCCTTCACTGAACCTGGTGGCGGGAAGGATTCACCCGGTCTTCGTCAAGCTTGGCCTCGTTGTGCAAACGTCTCCGCCGGCGGGGATCGGCAATCCACTTCACACGATCTCGCTGTACAGATCCACCCAGTCCGGATTGCCTTCCTCAATCAATCGAATCTTCCACGCGCGATCCCACCTCTTGAGCGCCTTCTCCCGGCCAATGGCGCTCTCCATGGTGTCGTGCGCCTCGTACCACACGAGCCGCCGAATTCCGTATTGCTTGGTGAAGCCGTCGACCAATGACTGTTTGTGCTGCCAGACGCGCTGGACTAGGTTGGAGGTCACCCCGATGTAAAGCGTCCCGAAGGGCTTGCTGGCGAGCATGTAGACGCACGGGGTCTTCATGCGCGGAGTCTACGGACTGGTGGATTCCCGCCTTCGCGGGAATGACGGATGCGGAGCGGTGACGTTTTGGGAGTGGGTGAAGTTGAGTCCGCCATTTCCATCCCCCCTCTGTTCGGCTTTTGTATGGTATCCTCGCGTACCGTGTGAGGGGGTCCCGCGCGCGGTGGCTGCGTGGTCGCTCCGGCAGGCTGGGCGTAATCCCCTGCCATCGCCGCCTGCCAGAGCGACGCGAACCGCCGGCGTCGCTGCATCCGCCGCATCCGCGGGGCCTCTTCCGCGCGGTTCAGATCTCGCGGATGGCGGTCAAGGACTTCTCAACAGACCAAGACCCCTGGCAAATATCGGCCCCCATCCGTTCGCCAACCCCTTCGACTGGCTCAGGGCGAACGGGTTGGGGCAAAGCCCACAGCCCTATTCAGACTCTTCCTGGCCGTCGGCCTCGTGACGCTCCACCAGCGCCCAAAGATCCTTGCTCTCCGGCCACTCGAGCGAGTGCCGCCCCACGAACACCTCACGCACGATGCCCGTGGGATCGATCAGGACCACGGAGGGCCGCGCCATATTCCACGACTCGAAGTTGATGCGGACGTACACGCCGTAGTCGCGGACCATCCGCCGCTCGGGGTCGACCAGCACCGGGAACGGAAGCCCTTCACGCTCGGCGAAGGCGTCGACAACCTTGAGGCCCTGCGCAAAGACGAAGGCGACGGCCACTCCCCGTTTCGTCCACTCGTCCAGCTCGACCTCGAGCCGCGCCATATAGCCATGGCAGCTCAGTCACCAGACATGCCGCAGAAAGACCAGGTAGAGCCAGCGGTCGGCAAAGTCCTGCAAGTCGGTGCGCTTGCCGGTTCCGGCGACGTGGACATGGAAGTCGGGCGCGGGTTCGCCGATGGTGAGAGTCTTCGAGCCTTTGGATCGCGGCAAGTCGACGTCCTACGTCACGATGTCCCGGCGTCGAAATAGTACGACCGCCAGGCCGGTAGCCACGACGGCGGTTGCCGCCAGCACCACCGCCTCCGTCCAGGCGAACTCTCCGGTGGCGAATTGCTCGAGGGGCCGCCAGTAGCGAAACAGCGACACGTAGCCCAGCCACTCCAGCGGTTCGACCACCTCGGCAACCAGGTAAATCACATACATCGCCACGACGACGAGCGCGCTGACGCCGTAGGTGCGGCCCGGCTCGAGCAGCACCGTGGCCACGACCGCGGAAATCGCCGCGGCCGCCAAGCCGAAGAGCAGCAGCTGCACGTGCACCAGGACGATGTCGCCGGCGGCAATCGGCGTGTCGCCGGCCCAGGCGGCCACGCCGAGCAGCAGGCCGACCATCGAGCCGGCGACGATGATCAGCGCGCCGATGGCCACCGCCGACAGCCGCGTGAGCAGAAACCGCTCGCGCGTGATCGGCTGCGCCAGCAAGACGTCCAGGGTGTGGCGGCCGTAGGCCCGGGCAATCGTGCCGCCGCCGGCCCACATGCCGAAGTAGGCGGCGAGAATCGGCAACCAGGTGGTGAGCTGCGAGCCGAGGTATTGAAGGAAGGCGCTTTGCTCGATGGCGGGACTGTCGAAGCCCCGGCCCAGGAAGGCGGCGCGGGCCGCTTCGGGCATGGTTTCGAGGAACGCGTCGAGGTCCAGGTCGCGCGACGACGGCCAGAGCGCCATGACCAGGAGCGCGAGAATGAACAACCCCACGGTGAACCAGAAAATCGCCAGGCGCCGATGCCGCAAGGTGTGGAGCAGCAGGTTGAGCGTCACGGCTGGGCCTGCTGGTCGTAGTAGCGCAGGAACGCATCTTCGAGACTGGGCTCGTCAACGGTGAGGTCGGTCACTTCGAAGCGCGCGAGCGTCTTGATCACCCGGTCCACGGACCCGGTGACTTCGAAGCTGATCGCACCATCGATGCGTGACACCACCGTTGCGCCCTCGAGATCGTCGTCGGTGGGCGTCGGTCCCGCGAAGCGGGCGTGGAAGCGTCGCACCCGGCTTTCGGTGAGCACGTCCACGCGCTCCACGGCCACGAGCCGCCCCTCGCGCAGGAGACCCACGCGGTCACACAGGTGCTCGGCTTCGGACAGGATGTGGGTGGAGAGGAAGATGGTGCGGCCCTCGTCGCGGTATTCGGCCAGGATCCGACCAAACTCCTGCTGCACCAGCGGATCGAGGCCGCGCGTGGGCTCGTCGAGGAGATAGAGCGGCACGTCCGCCTGGAGGGCGCGGACGATGGCCACCTTCTGCCGGTTGCCGGTGGACAGGGCCTTGATGCGGCGCGACGTGTCGAGGTCCAGCCGCTCGATCAGCTCGTCGGTGCGGTGCACCGGCACGCCGCCCATGCGCGCGAAGGCTCGCAGATACGACGCCACGCGCGAGGACTCGTACATCGCGTCGGCGCTGGGCTGATAGCTCACGGAGCGCCGGGCCTCGGGACCGTCCGCATGCACGTCGGTGCCGAAGATGCGCGCCGAGCCGCTGGTGGGCCGCATCAAGCCCAGCAGCAGCCGCGCCGTGGTGGTCTTGCCGGCGCCGTTGGGCCCCAGGAATCCAAAGATCTCGCCGCGCTCCACGGTGAGCGACAGATCGGTCAGCGCCCGCACGCTGCCATAGGACTTCGACAGCGCCTCGGTGACGATGGGCGGCGCGTCGGACATGGGCGGCGAGTCCCTCGATCAGGCCGGCGGCGACGTATTCGCAGGCGACTCTACATGGCGCCGCCGCGATGCGCAGTCTCGGCGCCGTCCGGACTTGCGGTAGGCCGAGGCGCCGCCCCGGGAGTCGAGGGGTCCAGCCATTAGACTCGGGCATGCAGCTGGACCTGTTTCCGCTTCACACGGTGCTGTTTCCGCACATGCGGCTGCCGCTGCACATCTTCGAGCCGCGCTACCGGGTGATGATTCGCGCCTGCATCGACGAGGAGCGTCCGTTTGGCGTGGCGCTGATCCGCTCCGGCGAGGAGGTTGGCGAGCCGGCCGAGCCGCATCCGGTGGGGACCACCGCGCGCATCACGCAGCATGAGACGCTGCCCGATGGCCGCATGAACATCGAAGCGGTGGGCGAGGAGCGCTTTCGCATCGACGCCCTGGAGCAGCGCGAGCCGCACCTGACGGCGTCGGTGACCCTGGACGCGATGCCGGTGACGGATCCGCACCAGATGGCATCGCTGGCGGCAAGCGTGCGCGAGGACTACCGAAAGGCGCTGCGCCTCACGCTGGAGCTGCAGGGCGCGTTCGGCACCCACGAGGAGTTGCCGCGCGATCCGGAGCGCTTCGCCTATTTCACCGCGTCCGCCCTGCCGGCCACGGCCAGCACCCGCCAGAACCTGCTCGAATCGCCGAGCGTCGAGGAACTGTTGGCCCGCGAGGCCAAGCTGATGCAGCGGCTGCTGCGCGATCTCGACGATCTCCTGAACGCCCGGCAGAATTCGCGCCTGAACTAGGCTGCGGGGTGATCGGAGAAGGTCGCCGCGACCGGCCGCCGTGCCGAATCCCCCTCACCCCAACCCTCTCCCTCCAGGGGATCTTCGAACAGCGAGGTAGGGGCGACGCATGCGTCGCCCCTACGCACCGGCCAACAGGCTGATCGATCGCTGGATTCCCGCTCCCCGCCTTCGGAGACCTTTGCAAAATCGAGCCGGGCTTGGGGATAACCGGGCGCATCCTCTCCGCCCCCAGGTTCAATGAGGGGTGGATTCCCGCCTTCGCGGGAGTGACGAAGGGTTGCGCAAGGGTCACACCAGGGGAGAGGGGGCGGGGCCCGACCGCGCCCAGGAGAGCCCCGCCGCAAGTCCGGTGGCGCACTCCCTTTTACACTGGCTGCATCGTGCCTTGTGAGCGGGCACCGCAACGCAGCGAGGGCTGACGCATGGACAGTTCATCCCCCTATCCGGTCAACGTCACCGCCGAATACCCGGAGCGCAGCTCGCGCTTGCTCGCCTTCTGCGGGCTGACCTTCCTGATCAAGGGGTTCTTGCTCCTCCCGCACGTCATCGTGCTGTACTTCCTGGGAATCGTGGCATTGCTCGCCACGCTGGTGGGGTACGTCGCCATCATCGTCACCGGCTGGTACCCCAGAGGACTGTTCGACTTCCAGGTCGGCGTCTTGCGGTGGACCACGCGCACCAATGCGTGGTTTCTCTCCATCGTCGACGAGTACCCGCCGTTTCGGCTGCAGGACTAACGCAGGCGCTACCCTGATCTAAGCCCGTCCGCCTTACCGGCCGCCGCGCTCGCGCGCGGCCAGCCGCTCGCGCCCATGCTTGCGTCCGATCTGTCCGCCGACCGTCTTGAATTGCCCGAAATCCTGGCGCAGGCCAGCGCGTATGCCGGCTTCGAGCCGGGTCGCGCGCATGTCTGCGCGCTCCGACCGACCACCGATCATGCCGAGGCGCGCGCCCGGCTGACGGCCACCGCCCAGGCGCGCTGGCTGCTGGGCGAGGCGCCGGGATTCGGCGTCGGCGGCGCGCAGGACGTCCGCGCGGCGGCCGACGCCGCGGCGCGCGGCTCGCGACTCAGCCCCACGGACTTGCAGGCCGTGGCGGCACAGCTTCGCGCGGTGCGCCTGACCCGCCGCACCGTGGAGACCCACCGCGCGGACGCGCCGGCGCTCTGGCGCATCGTCGCGCCGCTGGCGGACCACCCGGACCTCGGCTCGCGCATCGACGCGACCTTCGACGAGCAGGGCCGGGTCGCCGACACCGCTTCCCCCGAACTGCAATCGCTGCGCCGCCAGCTGCGTCAGGCCACGGCGGCGGTGCACACGATCATGCAGCAGCAGCTCCGGTCGCCCGCCGCGCGCGGCGTGCTGCAGGAGGCGCTGATCACCGAGCGCGCCGGGCGGCAGGTGGTGCCGGTCAAGCAGGAGCACCAGGGGAGTTTTTCGGGCATCGTGCACGACACCTCGGCCAGCGGGGCCACGGTGTACATGGAGCCGCTGGCGGCCGTGCCGGCCAACAACCGCGTGCGGGAGCTCGAGGCGGCCGAGCGCCACGAGATCGACCGGATTCTCCGGGCACTGAGCGCCGAGGTCGGCACGCTGCGGCACGACGTCGTGGCGGGGGTCGACGGCCTGGGCGTGCTCGACGGCCTGCTGGCGCTGGCCCGCTACGCGGATGCGCACGAGGCCGTGGAGCCAAGCATCGCGCCGGACGCGGGGTTCCAGCTCAAGGAAGCGCGGCATCCCCTGCTGGAGGGCGACGTCGTGCCCATCGACATCGAGATTCCAGCCGGCGGATCGCAGGCAATCGTGATCACCGGCCCAAACACCGGCGGCAAGACCGTGGCGCTGAAGACGGTGGGGCTGCTGCACCTGATGGCGGCCTGCGGCCTGCACGTGCCCGCGGCCGGCGCCCGGCTGGCGGTCTACGACCCCGTGCTGGCGGACATCGGTGACGAGCAGAGCATCGAGCAAAGCCTGAGCACCTTCGCCTCGCACATGCGCAACCTGGTGGCGATGGTGCGGGCGGCGGGACCGCGCGCACTGGTGCTGACCGACGAGCTTGGCGCCGGCACCGACCCCACCGAGGGCGCGGCGCTGGGCCAGGCCATCCTCGAACGGCTGCTCGACGCCGGGGCCGTGGCGGTGGTGACCACGCATCATCCCGAGCTAAAGCTCTTCGCGCACCGGCACCCGCGGGCACGCAACGCCAGCGTGGACTTCGACGCCGCCACCCTGCGTCCGACCTATCGCTTGCTGATGGACGTACCCGGTCGCAGCAACGCCTTCGACATCGCCACCGGGTTGGGCCTCGATGCCGAGATCGTCGAGGCGGCGCGGGCCAAGCTCGCGGCGGAGTTCCGCGACGTGGAGGGGTTGATCGGGGCGCTGCAACGCGATCGACGCGAGCTGTCCGAGGCCCGAGCTGGCGTAGCCGGCGAGGCCGAACGCCTGGCCGCGGCGCAGCACGACCTCGACGAGCGGTTGGCGGGCGTCGACGCCGAGCGTGAGCGCGTGGTGGGCGACGCCCGGCGCGAGGCTCGCGCGCTGTTGCGGCAAACCCGCGCCGCCCTGCGTCAAGCCGAGCAGGCGGCGCGGCAGGCGCCCGGCGCCTCGGCCGATGTCGCGCGCCGGCGCATGCGAAATCTCGAAGCAAAGCTCGATGCGTCCAGTCCGCCCGCCGAGCTGCCGCGCGCGGCGCCGCTGCTCGAGATTCGGGAAGGGGACCGGGTGCGCGTGGAGGGCTACAGCCGCGAGGCAGTCGTGGTGGCGGTGGACGACGCCGAGGCAGTGATCGGCGCGGGCAACGTGCGCGCGCGCGTGCCGCGGGCGCACGTGCAAGAGGTGCTCGCACCGCAGCCGCAACCCCGGCCGCGGGCGCGTCGACGCGGTTCGGCGGTCCCAGCCGAGGTCCATGTGCGCGGCGAGCGCGTGGTCGACGCCTTGGAACAGGTGGACCTGGCCTTGGACGCCGCCGTGCTGCAGGGCGCGTCCGCCCTGCGGGTGGTCCATGGGGTCGGCACCGGGACGTTGCGCCGAGCTATCCGCAGCCACGTGGGCGACCATCCAAGCGTGGTGGACCTTTCCGACGCGGCGCCAACCGCGGGCGGTGCCGGCGTCACGGTCGTCGCGCTGGCCGGCGGCTAACGACCGGCGCTACTGCTGCAGGATCTCGAACTCGACCTTGGGCTCGCGGCGCAGGAGCCAGCGCGCCAGCGCGCGGCGCACCGATTGATGGCGGGCGGCGAACGCCAGGACGGACGCGGTCACGCCCAGGGCGCCGCCCACCACCAGCCCCATGCCGAGTCCGGTGCCGAATCCTCGCGACATGCGCCCTCCCGCGCCTACTGCAAGCGAGCCACGACGGGGGCGTCGCTCCAGAGCTCGTCCAGCCGATAGTACGCCCGCGCCTCGGGGGCGAAGATGTGAACCACCACGCCCCCAAAGTCGGCCAACAGCCACCCGTCCGTCACTTCGCCCTCGAATTGCGGATGTGGTGCGGACGGGGGAACGGGTTCGCGGTCGAGGGCGTCGCGGATGGCGCGCATCTGGACGGTGCTGCCGGCGGTGCACACGACGAAGTAGTCGGCAATGATCGTGAGCCCGCGCAGGTCCAAGAGGGCAACATCCGCGGCGCCCCTTTCCGCCAACAACTCGACCACACGGCGCGCGCGCTCGAGCGGGATCAGCGTGCGCTGTGCTCAGGCATCATGAGGTGCCGCGATTATATCCGACCCTCCGCGGCGTCCCCATTCGCGTAGAGGCCATGTCGTCGGATGTAGTCAACCACCGGGTGGGGCACCAGACCTTCGAGCGAGTCTCCAGCCGCGATGCGCCGCCGCACGTCCGACGCCGCGACATCGCTGGCCGCGTCGTGGAGGATGCGAACCCGGGCCGCGGCCAGGGGATGGTCGCGGAGCAGATCGTCGGGCAGCTCCGCGGCGTAGCCGGTCCGAGCCACCGCGACCACCTCGCTGATGGCGAAGATGGCATCCGTGTCGCGCCATGCCGCCATGGCCTCCAGGGCGTCCGTGCCGACGATGAGCGTGAACTCTGCGTCCGGATGGGCCTTGGTGAGCGCGCGCAGCGTGTCGATGGTGTAGGACGGCTCAGGCCGAGACAGTTCCAGGTCCCGAACCTCCAGCCACGAGCGATCGCGCACCGCCAGGCGGCACATGGCCAGGCGGTGGTCGGCGGCCGCATGCGGCGCGCCGCGAAACGGGGAACGGGCGGCGGGAATGAGCCAGACGCGATCGAGCGCCCAGGCGTCTTTGACCTGCCGCGCCACGGCCAGATGCCCGCAGTGCACGGGATCGAAGGTGCCGCCGAGGAGTCCGATGCGCACGGGTCCGCTACCGCACGATCAGCTGGCGCGGTCTGCCGCCGCCTGCCGTGGCGAGCGCGGCGCGCACGAGCGCCGCGGTGCGCAGAGCGCCGGAGAGGTTGGGCGCTTCCATGGGCGCCTGGCCGGTGCGGACCGTCCCCACCAGGTCGCGCACCGCATCCCCAACGACGTCGGCCGGACGCCAATCCGCCGTCACCACCTGCGAACGCCCCGTCACCCGGAATTCAGGAGCCGTGGCCGCCGCGTCGATCTCGGCGTCGTTGAAGCCGGCAAGCGTGGCCGTCGTAAAGCCCTCCGTCAGCGTCACCGTTCGCCGGCCGTCGGTGAGCTGCACGACGGCGGCCAGCCCCTCGCCAGGCCCATCCAGTCGGCTGACCGCGAATGCGGCGCTGCCATTCGGACCAAATTCCAGCGTGCCGGCGACGGTCGATGGCGCGCCGGGAGCGGTTGACGTGCCAGGCCCGGATTCGGCGTACACGCGACTCGGCGATCGACCCATCAGGTGCGTCAGGATATCGAGCGTGTGGAAGGCCGCCGCGGGCAGAGCGTCGACTCCCGGAATCGTGACGTGCGCGTGTACGAACTTGGGCGTGGCGAGCAGCCGTCGCGCCAGCCGCACGACGGGAGCGCTTCGCCACGGCAACGCGGCAAGCGCCGGCATGGGCAACGCGCGCAGCGCCGCCCGCGACTCCGGGGTGGCGCCGAAAGACACGAGCGCGCCGGGATCGATGAGCAAGGGAAGGCCGGTCGAGGCTGGTTCGGTCAGGTCCGCGACTTCAGCAATGACGAGCGCTTGGGCGTTCGAGAGCTCAACAAGCTCTGCGTCCGCGACGGTGGCGACGGCGGCGGCGTAGCGCCGCGCCACGGGGCCCTCGCCCACCACAGCGACGCGCACAGGGCGATCCATAGCCATTGAATCTGCGGCCAGACCGGCGTCGCGTCAACCGCGCTACGATGCGGCGGGCAGCACAGCGAGATTCGCGGAGCGCACATGGCCACCGAAGCCCTGCGGCTGGAGGGTTGGGCTCTCATCCTGGGAGCGTCCAGCGGATTCGGCGCCGCCACGGCGCGTCACCTGGCGCGCTGCGGCATGAACGTGGTGGGCGTGCATCTCGACCGCCGCAACACGCAGCATCTGGCCGATGCCGTGCGCGACGACATCGAGGCCGCCGGCGGCCAGGCCAGGTTCTTCAACGTGAACGCCGCCGACGCCGATGCGCGCGCGCGGGTGCTGGACGAAGTCGCGCCCGAGCTGGCGGCGCATCAGCCGCCGGTGCGCGTGGTGCTGCACTCGCTGGCCTTCGGCACGCTGCGCCCATTCATCGGCGAGGGCGACGAACCGGGCATGTCGGCGCGGCAGCTGGAAATGACGCTGGACGTGATGGCGAACTCGCTGGTGTATTGGACCCAGGACCTGGTGGCGCGGGACTTGCTGGGCGACGGCTCCCGCATTCTGGCGATGACCAGCGCCGGCTCCGACCGCATTTGGCCGGGATACGGAGCAGTTGGCGCGGCCAAGGCCGTGCTCGAGGCCCACGTGCGCCGGCTGGCCGTGGAGCTGGCCCCGCGGCAGGTGACGGTGAATGCGCTGCGCGCCGGCGTGACGGACACTCCCGCGCTGCGCAAGATCCCGGGACACGAGGAGCTGGTGGCCAACGCGCAGCGGGCCAATCCCGGCGGGCGGCTGACCCGAACCGACGACATCGCGCAGGCCATCGCGGCTCTGGCGCTGCGTGAAACGAGCTGGATTTCGGGCAACGTCATCGGCGTCGACGGAGGCGAAAACCTCGCCGGCTAGCCGCGACCGGGCGGGTGCCGCACGCCGTCCGCCAAGTGGTTATGCTATGCCCCGAAATCGACGCCGGCCGATACTTGGCCGGTCGGGGGGGGCTTGACCATGTGACGATGCCGCGGGGCCGACGACGATTCCCCCGCGATCCTGTGGGAGCCTCCATGAGCAGCCGCGGCTGGCGCTCCCCCATCGTTGGCGCGGCAATGGCCTGTGACCCGAGCATCGGCGCTGGGTCGGAAGCGTCGTTTACTTTCACAGGAGCGTTTGCCCTATGACATTGCTCTGGTCGCGCGGTCAGCCCCGCTGGGTCGCGACCTTCCGAATTCTCGCCGCCCTGGCCATGGCGCTGGCGGCGTTTCTCATTGTTCGCGGCGTCGTCCTGGCCGCCGGCGATCCCGCCGGGGACGCCACCCTCGCGGCCGACCCCGACGCGGGCGTCAACTTCGTCTGGACGCTGACTTCCGGCGCGTTGGTGTTCTTCATGCAGGCCGGGTTCGCGTTGCTCGGCGCCGGCCTCATCCGCGCGAAGAACACCGTCAACTACCTGACGAAGAACATCCTGGACTTCGCCGCCGCCGGCCTGTCGTTCTGGGCCTTCGGCTACGCCTTCATGTTCGGCGGCTCGGGTCTGCCGGGAATGGCGGAAGGCAACGCCTTCATCGGCTTTTCCGGGTTCTTCCTGGTGCGTGACGCCTATGACGTGCAGACGACCAGCTTCTGGTTCTTCCAGATGGTCTTCGCCGCCACCACGGCCACGATCGTGGCCGGCGCGGTGGCCGAACGCACCAAGGTGACGGCCTACCTGGCCTATGGCTTCCTGGTCACGGCGCTGATCTACCCCATCTACGGTCACTGGATGTGGGGTGGCGGCTGGCTCGGCGGCGAGCAGCTCGAATCCTGGGTCGGCGCCGCCGCCGTGGACTTCGCAGGTTCCGGCGTGGTCCACACGATCGGTGGAGTCCTGGCCCTGGCCGGCGCGGCCACCGTGGGCGCGCGGCTGGGCAAATACGGGCCCAACGGCGAAGTGCGGAGCATTCCGGGCCACAACATGGTCTTTGTGGTGATCGGCATGTTCGTGCTGTTCTTCGGCTGGTTTGGCTTCAACGGCGGGAGCACGGTGGCGGGGAATGACCTGCGCATCGCGGTCATCATCACCAACACCTTCCTGGCGGGCGCCACCGGCGCCGTCACGGCCGCCTACCTCGGCCTGGTCCGCACGGGCCGCATCAGCGCGGCCAGCACCAGCAACGGCGCCCTGGCCGGGCTGGTGGGCATCACGGCGCCCTGCGCCTTCGTGGCGCCCTGGGCCGCGGTGATTATCGGCGCCGTCGCGGCGGTGCTGATGCTGGTGAGCGTCCACGTGGTCGAGCATCGGCTGAAGATCGACGACCCGGTGGGCGCCTCGTCGGTGCACGGCACCGCCGGCGTGTGGGGCCTGCTGGCCGTGGGCATCTTCGCCGACGGCACCTACGGCGACGTGAGCGGGTTCATTGCGGGCAACGGCTCGCAGTTCGTGGCCCAGCTCATCGCGGCCGTCGTGGCCGTCGCGTGGGCGCTGACGACCGGTCTGCTGCTGTTCAACGTCCTCAAGCGGACGGTCGGCCTGCGCGCCTCACGCGAGGAGGAGCTGAGCGGGCTGGACCTGCCGGAGCACGGCGAGTCGACGTATACGCACGACGACGCCGAGCCCGAGGCGGAACCGGCGCCGAACCCGGCGACCTAGTCGCGAATCGTCCGTCAACGGGAAAGGGGCGGGCCCTTCGGGGTCCGCCCCCTTCCGCGTAACCCCTCCGTCATTCCCGCGCAGGCGGGAATCCACCCTTCATTGAAGCTGGGTGCAGGTGGGATTCCCACGGCCATCCTTCGGCCGACCGGATTTTGCCCTGGTCTCCCTCCGCGGGATTGACAACTGAAATGTCATTCCGAACGAATGTGAGGAATCTAAGGAGGTTTTGCCGTCTCCCCGCCCCTTAGATTCCTCGCCTGCGGCTCGGAATGACAGGAAGGGGCGGCCCGGAATGACCGGATGGGGCGGCTCGGAATGACGGGAATGTGCGGCTCGGACTGACAGAAGGTGCGCGGTGACCGACGTCTACTCCACCGGCCACATGGCGCCGGGATTGAGGCGCTGATCCGGATCGAATGCCCGCTTGAGCCCGCGCATGGCGTCGAGCGTCGCCGGAGTCATGGCCTGCGAAATGAACCCACGCTTGACCCGGCCCAGCCCATGCTCGCCCGACAGCACGCCGCCGGCGGCCAGCCCCACGTCGGCGATGACCCCGAGCATGGCGGCCGCCGCCTCGCGCTCGGCAGGGTTTTCCGGGTCGTACAGCATGTTGGGATGAAGCGTGCCGTCGGCGGCGTGGCCAAAGATGGCAACGGGGACGCCGCGGCGGTCGGCTTCGCCGCGGATGCGGGCGTAGGTCTCCGCCAACGCGCGGCGGGGCACGCAGATGTCCTCGCCGATCTTGGCGGGTCGGATGCGGCTCAGCGAGGCCGTGAGTCCGCGCCGCGCCGCCCACCAGCGCGTGGCGGTGGCGGCACCGACCACTTCCACCCCCGCGCCCTGCCGGGCCAGGACCTCGAGGAGCAGTTGCTCCTCCGTCCGCACCGCCTCGGGCTCGCCGTCCAGCTCAACTAGCAGCACGGCGCCGGCGTCCGCCGGCAGTCCGCGGGGTCGCGCCCGCTCGATGGCCTGAATCGTCTGGGCGTCCAGAAACTCGAGCTTGGCCGGCACGAGGCCGGTCTCCAGCAATCGCGGCACGACCGCCAGCGCGTCCGTGGGCGACTCGAAGGCCGCCGCGCGCACCGTCCGCGCCGCCGGCGGCTCGATGAGGCGCACCTCGATCTGGGTGACGATGCCGAGCGTGCCTTCCGAGCCGACCAGCGCGTCGACCACCGGGCCATCGGCCGGGCGGGAGGCCTCGATCACCTCACCGAAAGCCGTGACGGCTCGCAGGCGCGTGACGAAATCGCGCGTGACGCCGTATTTGAACGCGCTGGCGCCCCCGGCGTTGGTGGCCACGTTGCCGCCCAGCGTGGACCCGGCCTCCGACGATGGGTCGGGTGGATAGCACAGGCCGCGCGCCGCCACGAAATCGCGAAAGGCGTGGGTGACCACGCCGGGCTGGACCACCGCCACGCGACCGCTCGCATCGAATCGTTCGATGTCCTGCATGCGATTGGTGTCGATGACCAGGGATTGCGGCGGGGGCACGGCGGAAGCGGCGAGGCTGGTGGCGCCGCCCCGCGCCAGGCAAGGAACATCGGCGGCAGCCGCCGCACGAACGAGCTGCTGAACCTCCGTCTCGCGCCTGGGAAAGGCCACCACGGCCGGCTCTCCGCGATAGCCCATCGTGGCGTCGTAGGCATAGGTCCACAGGGCATCGGGGTCGTCGACGACATTGGCGGCGCCGACGACGGCGCGGGCGCGGTCGGCCAGGGTCATAGACCGACGCTGCAATGGGAGTCCTGACGGAAAGCATTCGTACCCGCCGCCTCCGCCGTGTCATTCCGAACGACTTCCCTGTCATTCCGAACGACCTCCCTGTCATTCCGAACGACCTCCCTGCCATTCCGAACGACTTCCCTGTCATTCCGAACGGATGTGAGGAATCTAGAGCATCCGTCCGCCCGGCCGCGGTTGAACATCCGAGATTCCTCGCTGCGCTCGGAGTGACAGGTAGCGGTGCTCAAATGACATCGGTGGGTCAGAAACGACGGGGCACCGACCTGCGGCCGCGCGCCCCACAATCCGGCCCGGTAGACGAGAATGTTCGTGTTTTGTACGGTAGTCGCATGCATACACAAGGCGTTTCCCGCCGGCGAATCAGCCAGATGGCCGCCCGGCTGCGATTCATGCCCGGCGGATCGGGCTGGGCCCCAATCGTGGACGTGGCGGGCTACGCCGCCCAGCGCCAACTGGTGCGGCCGATCACGCTGCCGCTGCCCGCCGGACTCGAGGCCGCGCTGGTGCCGCGGCGCGCGCGGTTGCCGCTGTTGCTCCTGGGCGCGCACGTCCCGGCTCCCTGGAAGAACGTCAGCGCGGCGCACGAACTCGGCCACCTGACCCTGCACCAGGGAAAAGCCGGCATTCCTCATCGTCGGTCCGCCAGCCGCCGAACGGAGTGGGAAGCCGACCAGTTCGCCATGGAACTGCTCTTGCCGGACGTCCTCGTCCAGCGCTACGCGCTGCACGCGCGCGGACGCCTTGACGACGTGGCGGCTCGGCTCGTCGTGCCTCCGAACGCCCTGCGGCGGCGTCTCCGTGAGCTCGGTGCGGCTAGGACGCCTTCTTGAGCAGCGGCAGGCCGGTGCGCGGATTCTCCGAGACTTCGTAGCCCGCTGGCAGCTCGTCCAACACGCCGTCCTTCTCCGTCTGCGCGAAGAAATAGATCGTTTGCTGCCGCCCACCCCGCAAGGTCACGTCCCGCGAGTGCAGGTAGTAGGTCTTGCCCGACTTCTGGCTGACTACGCTAAATGCCACCGGCGTTCCCCCCCAACTCTTTGTCGGCTTCAAGGATTCTACAAATCGCGACGGAGCATACTCGGTAACGCCCATGACAGAAAGTCCACCAGTGCCGCCATCACGTGTGTTCCATCCCTCACGCGAGCCAGGAGACCGGTCCGGACTGAACGCGGCGCACGTTTCCGCCGAGTTCCGGCGGCGCGGCCACGACATCGACGTGCGGTGCCACGAGGTGGTGGACTCCACGCAGGACGTGGCGCGGGAGGCCGTGCGTCGAGGGGCCGAAGGCCCGGTGCTGGTCGTCACCCAACGGCAGTCCAGCGGCCGCGGTCGCCGCGGCCGCCGCTGGGTGCTCGCGCCGGGCGGCTTAGCGTTCACGCTGGCCATCCAGGCGCCGCCCGACGCGCCGGCGGCCTGGCCGACCATGGCCGCGGCCCTTGGGGCGGCGCGCGCAATCGAGGCCCACGCAGGCATCGCGCTCGGCATCAAGTGGCCCAACGACCTGGTGCACGGCGGACGCAAAGTGGGCGGCGTGCTGGCCGAGGCCCAGGGACCGTGGTCGCTCGTAGGTGTGGGGCTCAACGTCAACAGCTCTCCGGGAGTGGCGGACGACACGCCAACGGCGTGCCTGGCGGAGATCCGCGGCGTCGCGCTGGACCTGTCGGCACTGCTGGTCGAGCTGGCGGCGGCAATCGTGGGCGCCGTGCTGGCCGACGCGACCTCGCGCCGGGCGCTGCAGCAACCCTGGAATGAGCTGTCAGTCGTCCTGGGCGAACGGGTGTTCGTGAGCGGGCCGGACGGCCACGTCTACGGCCGTGTCGAGGCGCTGCCGGCCGACGGCAGCCTGCATCTGGCGCTGGACGATGGGACCCGTCGCGTGATCACGACCGGGGAAGTGTCCCTGCGCCTGGATCGGACCGGATGACCCGCACGCGCGCGCTGCAGTGGCTCGCGCTGGCGGCGGTGACCGGCCTGGCGCTCGGCCTGCGGCTGTTTGGCCTGGACTGGGATCAGGGTCACCACCTGCACCCCGACGAGCGCTTCCTGAGCATTGTGCTCACCCAGATCCAACCGCCGACCGACCTGGCGATGTATTTCAACCCCGCCGCGTCGCCCTACAGCCCGTTCAATCAAGGGATCGGCTTTTTCGTCTACGGCACGCTGCCCGTCTTCCTGGTCGACTGGCTGAGCCGGCTGCTGGGCATGCAGGGCTACGACCAGGCCTACCTGGTGGGCCGCGCGGCGTCGGCCATCGTCGACACCGGCACCGTGGTGCTGACCTATTTGCTGGGTCGCCGCCTCCTGGGCGCCTGGCCGGGGCTGCTGGCGGCCTTGCTGGTGGCGCTGGCGGTGCACGCCATCCAGCTTTCGCACTTCTTCACGGTCGATACGTTTGCGACCTTCTTCAGCACCGCCGCGCTGTGGCTGCTGGTGCGCGCGGCCGACAAGCCGCGCTGGGTGGATCTAAGCGTGCTCGGGCTGGCCATCGGGCTGGCCCTGGCGAGCAAGCTGAGCGCCGGGCTGCTGCTGGTCCTGGTGGCGGCATGGTGGGCGGTGCGGGGCTGGCGCGGCCGGCATCTGCGGTCGGGTCCGGCCGCGGCGGCGTCCTGGATCGGCAGAGGCGTCCTGGTTGCCGTCGCGGCGGCGGTCGCGTTCCGGGTCGCCCAGCCCTACGCCTTTGCGTCCGCGTCCCCGCTGGACTGGCGGCTGGGCGAGCCGTTCCTCAGCGCCGTGGACCAGCAGCACGCGATTCAGACAGGAACCTACGACTGGCCGCCGGGCATCCAATGGGCCGGCACCGCTCCCTATCTGTATCCGTTGGAGCAAATCGTGCGCTGGGGCGTGGGACCGGCGTTCGGCGTCGCCGCCCTCATCGGCATCGGCGCGTCCGCGGTGGTGCTGTGGCGCGGCCACCGTCACCCGCTGGCCCTGCCGCTGGCTTGGGCCGCGCTGACGTTCGGCTACGGCGGGGCCCTGGTGCTCAAGACCATGCGCTACTTCCACCCGATCTACCCCGTGCTCGCGCTGGTGGCCGCGTGGGTGCTGGCCGAGCTGTGGCGCCGGCGCCACCGCATCCCTGGCATTCCGGCCAGGCTCGCGTCTGCCGCCATCGTGGTCGGCGGAGGTCTCATGGTTGCCGGCACCGCCGCGTGGGCGGCCGCCTTCATTCAGGTCTACGCGCGCGAGCATCCGCGCGTGGAAGCGTCCGCCTGGATCCACGCCACCGTGCCCGCCGGCGCCCACGTGCTCACCGAGCACTGGGACGATCAGCTCCCGCTGGGGCTCCCCGGGCTGCCGCACGACCGCTACGCCTTCAGCCAGCTGCGCGTCTTCGACCGAGAGAACGTCGACAAGCGGGGCCACCTGATTCGAGCGCTCGGCGCCGCCGACGTGGTGGTGCTCTCCAGCGACCGCGGGGCGGCCACGATTCCCCGCATGCCGCAGCGATATCCGCTGGCGGGCCGCTACTACGACGCCCTCTGGGACGGGACGCTGGGGTTCCGGCTGGCCGCGCAGTTCGAGTCGCGCCCGTCGCTCGGTCCATGGACGATCGACGATGCGAGCGCCGAAGAGGCGTTCACGGTCTACGACCACCCGCGCGTCTCGGTGTTCCTCCGCGACGCGCCCGACGTCGCCGCGCGGGTGGAGTCGAGCCTGGCGGAGGTCGACGTGCGCGGGGCCGTTCCGGTGCTGCCCAAGGACTCGCAATCGGCCCCAATCCTCTTTACTCCGGAGGACGCCGCCGCCGTGCAGCGCGACGCCGGATGGCCCGGCGTCTATCGCGAACGTCCGCTCGAGGGCTGGGCCGCGGTGCTGGCCTGGTACGGCACGGGCCTGGCACTCACGCTGGCGCTCTGGCCGCTGCTGGCGCGGGCGCTTGGGATGCTGCCCGATGCCGGCTATGCCGCCGCGCGCGTGCTGGCGCCGGCGCTGGCGGTGCTGCCCGCCTGGTGGCTGGCCAGCGTGGGGCTGGCGCGCTTCGACACGCCCAGCATCGTCGGCGGCGCCGGCGTGCTGGCGCTGGTGGCCGCCGCGGTGTGGTCTCGCGGCGCAAGGTCGTGGTCGGCGCTGCTTCCGCGTCTGCGCACCGCGCTCATTGTCGAGGTCTCGTTCCTCGTCGCGTGGGCCGGGTTCCTGGCGCTGCGCGCGGCGAATCCCGATCTATGGCACCCCGTATTTGGCGGCGAGAAACCCATGGACTACGCCCATCTCAACGCCATCATCAGGACGCCGACGTTCCCACCGCACGACCCGTGGTACGCCGGGGGGCACCTGAACTACTACTACTTCGGCCACGTGCCGACGGCCGCGCTGAGCAGGGTCCTGGGCGTACCGCCGGGCACGGCCTACAACCTGGCGTTGGCCGGTTACGCGGCCGCCATGGTTGCCGGAGTGTTTGCCGTGGGTCACGGCGTGTGGACCTTGCTGCGGCGACCGGGTTGGCGGGCCGTGGCCGTAGGCGCCGCGGCGGCGCTGTTGGTGGTCGTGGCGGGCAACTTGCAGTCGGCGGTGCAGCTCGTGGAAGTCGCGGGCAACCACGCCTCCGACCCGACCTCCGGGTGGAGCGTTCTGGCGCAGATTCCGGCCACCATCGGCGGCGATCTGGCGGCCGACTACGACCTCTGGGCGCCCACGCGGGTCATTCCGGACACCGTCAACGAGTTTCCGTGGTTCACGTTTACCTACGGCGACCTTCACCCGCATCTGATGAACCTGGCGGCGACGGCGGCGGCGCTCTTGGGGGCGCTGGCCCTGGTGGCGCTGGGCGAGCGCCGGCGGACGGGCGGGACGGTTCACTGGTCCTCATGGGTCGCCGTTCTGGCGTTCCAGGCGCTCGTGCTGGGGCTGCACCGAGTCACCAACCCGTGGGACTTTCCCACCTATCTAGTCGTGACGCTGGCCACGCTGGCCTACGGACTCTGGCGCGGGGGCGGATTGGGCGGGCGAACCGTCATCGTGCTGACGGCCGGGGCCGCCGCGGGACTCGTGGCCGCGAGCCAGCTGCTGTTCCTGCCGTTTCATCAGCACTACGTCGAGTTCTACGGCGGCGTGATTCCCACCCCGCAGACCACGTCGGCGATTCAGTGGCTGCTCATCTTTGGGCTGCCGACCGCCGTCGTCCTCACCCTGGCGGCGCGAACGGTCATGCCGGCGTTGGTCGGTCGTCTGGGCGGGCGTGATCGCAGCCTTCCTACCGCAGCCGCCGCCGTGCCGGCCCTGCTGGCGGTCGGGGCGCTGGCGGCCGCGCTGGCCTGGGGGGCGGAACCATGGTCCGCCCGCCTGTTGCTCGCAGGTCTCGTGGGAATGGTGGGACTGGCGGCCTGGCGCGTGCGCGACCGACCGCACGTCCTCGTCCCGCTGGCGCTGTTCGGCGCGGCGGCGCTGCTGACGGCGATTCCGGAAGTGGTGGCCGTGCGGGACGACATCGGCCGGCTCAACACGGTCTTCAAGTCTCACCTGCAAGCCTGGGTGCTGGCCGGGCTTGGAGCGGCGATCGCGCTGCCGCAGGTTGCGCAGGCGCTCTGGGCGGGACGATCGCCCTTGACCCTGCCGCTGCGCGCGGGATGGGCCGTCGTGCTCGCCGGCCTCCTGGCGGTGGCCTTGATCTACCCGGCGGCGGCGACCCCGCACAAGCTGAACCTCCGCATCCAGCCGCTGCCCGCCACGCTGGACGGGGAAGCCTTCATGGACGGCGGCCAGATCCAGGACGAGGGCAAGCCCGTGAGCCTGACGCCCGACGCCCGCGCGGTGACGTGGCTGCGGAACAACGTGACGGGCGCGCCGACCGTCGTGGAGGCCCCCACCACGATCTATCGCTGGGGCGGGCGCGCGTCCGTCTACACCGGCCTTCCCACCGTCGTCGGCTGGGACTGGCATGCGCGGCAGCAGCACTGGGGCTATGTGCACGCCGTGGACGCGCGGATCGACGACGTGCAGGAGCTGTTCGACACGCACAACCGGTTCCGCGCCCGCGCGCTGCTGGATCGGTATGGCGTGGACTTGATCTACGTTGGCCCGCTGGAGCGCGCGCATCACGACGGTCCCGCCTTGACCAAATTCGACGCCATGGGCGACCTGGGCGTGACGCCGATCTATGCCGACGGCGACGTCACGATCTATCGCGTGACGCCGGTGCCTGAGCGTCTCTTGACCGGCCCGCGGGGATAGGTCGACCGCAGCGGCTAGAATTCGGCCTCACGCGAAGGAGGCCTCATGGCCGCATCCTTTCTGACCCGCGCCGTGCTGCAGCAGATTACGCAGCGGGTGCTGGCCAACGTCATCGAGCAGCTGCCCCAGCGCATGGCGTCCGGGACCGAGCCGGGGACCGCCGGTGACCGGGAGGCCGCCGAGTTGCCGCGGCTCAACGCAATGGCCCTCTCGCAGCTTCAAACGCGCCTGGCGGAGTACGAGGCGCACTTCGAGGCCATGAGCACGCGCATGGCCCGCATCGAGCGCGAGGTGGGATGGCGAACGACCGTGCGCATCGCGGGCGTCGGCGTGCTCGGCTTGGGATTGGGCTTCTTGATTGCCGTGGCGGTGGGCGCCCTGGGGTGGATCGGCTAGGGCGGCTGCGCCGCCCGTGATCAGCCCTCGAGCGGCTCCCGCAGCCACGCCGGAGTGTCCCGCGCCGCGTGCAGGACCCGCCACACATCGATGTCCGCCTCTCGCTCAACGTAGAAGACGAGATTGGGAAATCCCCCCACGACCCGCGAGCGCAAGCCGGGGACATTCAGCTCGAGCGCGTAGCGCGGCGAACCGGCTGCCGGGTGTTCTCCCATGCGGCGAAAGGCTTCCTCCAGCGCATCGATGAAGGCCAGCGCGACTTCGGAGCGCGCCTCGGCCAGGTAATGCTCGATGGCCTCGTCGACATCGCGTCGCGCCCGCTCACGAAGGACAACGGGCTTGTTGGTCACCCCTCGCCGGCGTCGCGCACACGATCGCGCAGCCGGCCGAAGCAGCCCGAATCGGCGGTGACCGCCGGCGGCGACGCCGCGCCTTCGAGTAGCAGGTCGTGCAGGCGCTGGAGATCGTGGTCTTTGCGGATCAATTCGCGGACGTATTCGCTCGACGAGCTGTAGCCGCGCGACCTGACCTGCCGGTCCACGAAGGACTTGAGGGCCTGGGGAAGCGAGATGTTCATCGTGCTCACAAGGCAACGCTATGGTGTTTGGCAAAGATTGGCAAGATGCCGCCGACGCCAGCCGGCGAGCCTCCGGACTCGAAACCACGGCCGGGGCGGGTGGACCGCTAGCCTACGGGCGGAGGCAGGGAGCCGCTGCCCGCCTCGGCGGCGTCCTGGGTCGCCGGCGCGATGAGTTCGACCATCACCACCAGCAGCAACGGCACTTCGGGATTGGTCGCGTCGACACGGTAGGCGACCCGCACGACCGCGCCCGGCTCGACGCTGTCCGGCACCAGATCCGCCGGGTCGTCCGGAAATCGGAACTCCACCCCGCCGACTCGAAGGACATTCCCCTCAACGCTCTGGACGATGCCGCGGAGCGTTGGCAGGCGATCCACCGCGACCTCTGATTCGCCGTCGTCCGGGGTCGCCTCGGCGGAGACGGTTGGCTCGGGCGTGGGGGTGGTTTCCGGCGCCGGCGTCTCCGTTGTCTCAGGCGTGGGTGTGACTTCCGGAGTCGGAGTTTCCGTGGGCTCTGGTGTGGCCTCGGGTGTCGGGGACTCCGTTGGTTCGGGCGTCGCCGTCGGCTCCGGCGTCGGCGTCTCGTTGGCAGCTGGAGTTTCGGTGGGCTCCGGCGAAGGTGTGGCCTCAGGGGTCGGTGACTCCGTCGGCTCGGGCGAAGGTGAGGCCTCCGGGGTCGGTGACTCCGTCGGGGCCGGGGTTTCCGTCGGCTCGGGCGTCGGCGTGGTCTCCGGCGTCGGGGTGGTCTCCGGGGTCGGCGACTCGGTGGGGGTCGGGGTTTCGGTCGACTCCGGCGACGGCGTAGCTTCCGGCGTCGGTGACTCGGTGGGCGCCGGGGTTTCCGTCGGCTCCGGCGTGGCAGTGGCCTCCGGCGTGGGGGACGCGGTCGGCTCTGGCGTCGGCGTGGCTTCCGGCGTCGGTGACTCCGCCGGGGCCGGAGTTTCCGTGGGCTCCGGCGTGGCGGTGGCCTCGGGCGTCGGGGACGCGGTTGGATCTGGCGTCTCGGTGGGCTCCGGCGTCGGAGCGTGACCCAGGTTCACCAATCGCAACTGGCCGTCACTGTCGAGGACGGCCACGACCTGAACCCAGTCGCCAATGGCGATGGCCAGGTCAACCTGCGCGGCCGGCTCGTCGGCTCCTGGGAGGCGCACCGCGATGCCCGAAACCAAGAGCCGGGCGTCATCTTGCGCGTCGAGT
Source organism: Chloroflexota bacterium (assembly GCA_965243625.1). Classification (GTDB taxonomy): domain Bacteria; phylum Chloroflexota; class UBA11872; order UBA11872; family UBA11872; genus JAJECS01. The sequence goes on along the minus strand of CBDEVI010000002.1, from coordinate 2,754,912 downwards.
CGCCCAACCAGCACCGTCTGCTGCTCGGCCACGGCGACCTGATCCGACGACGGCGGCGTTTCGGTCGGCGCGGGCGACGGTGTCGGCGTTTCCGCGGCTGGCGTGGGCGTAGGCGCCGCCTGGGTCGGCGCGGTTGGCGCCGGCGACGGCGAGGGGGCGGCCGTTGCGGGCGGCGGAGACGGAGCGGCCGTCGTCGCCGGTGCCGGGGACGGCGTCGGCGGCTCGGCAGATTCGGCCACCACTCCCGGAGTCGCGGTGGGCAGCAGCGCCAGGTTCGGTCCCCGGCGTGCGTCCAGGAGCCCCTCGTCCGCCGACTGGCTGGCCACGGCGATCGGCTCGCGGACGTCGGGCGCCGAGGCTTCGGTCAGACCCTGGAGCCGCGATTGATGATCCTGCAGCCGGCTCCGGAAGTCCGCGACGACCGCCGCGGCGTCCTCCCGGTCGGCGGGCCCGGCAGCCGCGCTGGCAATGCTCAACGCGCTCACGCCCTTGCGCAGCGAGTCCCGATAGGCATCGATGGCGTGCTGGACGGCCGTCCGGTCGCCGACGGGCGCCGACAGCTCGATTTCGCGCAGCCGCGCCTCGGCGTGCTCCAGATAGATGATTGCGCGCTCATTGTCATCGACGAAGGCGACGCGCAGCTCCTCGAGAGATAGGCGATAGCCATAGAGCGCGCTGCCCGGACCGCTGTTGACGGCGGCGAGCGTGACCCCGCCATAGGCCACGAGTGCCACCGCGACTGCGGCCACCACGCCGGCCAGGCGCACCGGCGCCAGGGGCGGTAGACGCGGGATCAGTCGATCCCAGAGCGAGGTGATGGGCCGGGGCGGTGCGGCGGCGCGCCGTTGAAGCTCTTCATCGATGAGGGCGAGTCCACGGGCCATCTCGGCCGGCGTCATCGGCGGCGGCGTCATGGCTTGGAGGTCCAACGCGACCACCAAGAGCTCGCGCAGGTCCGCGGCCATTTCGGGGTAGTCGCGGAGCACCTGGTCGAGGGACGCCTCGCCACGCTGCACGCGGTCCAGGCTCTCTTCGAAAGCAGCCTGGAGTTCCTGGCTCATGCCGAGTCCCCTTGCAAAACGTTGCGCAGCGTGGCTATCGCCCGAAATTGCAACGCGCGCACGGCGGGCTCGTTACGGCCCATCAGTCCGCCGATTTCGGCGTGGCTCAATCCAAGGGCGAAGCGATAGGTGATGACTTCGCGTTGATCGTCGGTGAGATGCCGCATCGCTTTGCGCAGCTCTTCCCGCCGCGAGATGGCGTCGAACTGCGAGTCCAACGTGTCGGACGGGTTGGCCAGCAGGCCCTCTTCGAGGGGCACCGTGTCGCGCGCCGCGCGCCAGTGGTCGACCACCACGTTCTTCGCGATGCGGTAGAGCCAGGCCGTGAACTCGCCGGTCGAGCGGTGCTCGTAGCGCGCGATCGCGTCCATGGCCCGGATGAAGGTCTGGTTGGTGAGGTCCTCGGCCAGGACGCGGTCATGGGTCTGATAGGCAATGAAGCGCTGGATCTTGGGCGCAAAGAGGCGATACAGCTCACCAAACGCCTCGCGGTCGAGACGCATGGAGGCCTCGATGAGTGCTTCGAGATGCTCTTCGGGCGATGCGATATCCACGTCCAGGGCGGCGGTCCTGCCAGCGTCGTAACGCGTGGCGCGATCGAGCGTTATCCGGGGAGGCGAGACCGCCTATTCCATCATAGGGCCGGACTCGGCCGCACTTCAGGCACGGCCGGCGAACCATGCGCGCGTCCGCGCCAGCCCGTCCGCCAGATACACGCGCGGCGTCCAGCCAACCGCCTGGCGGGCCAACGCCGCGTCACCGATGTAGCGGGCGACCTCGGCCTCGGGATGCGGGTGCGGCACGTGGCGGAGGCGCGAGGGATCGCCCGCAATGAGGCGCGCAAGCTGGGCGATCGAAGTTTCGGCGCCCGAAGCTAGATTCAGCGTGAGGCCGACCGCGGACTCCGCCGCCGCGTCGACGATGCCGCGCGCGCAGTCGTCCACGTAGACGAAGTCGCGGGTCTGCGCCCCGTCGCCGTGCACCTCGAGCGTCGCGCCGGCCAGATCGCCGCTCAGGAACCGCGCGACCACGCCGCCCTCCGCGTCGTCGCGCTGCCAGGGGCCGTAGACGTTGAACGGGCGCACCGTAGTCAAACGCAGGCCATAGGTCCGCGCGTAGCTCTGCAGGATGACTTCGGCGGCGAGCTTGGAGGCGGCGTAGGGCGACACGGGGATCGCCGCAGCGTCTTCCGCGAGCGGCTCGATGGCCGCCGCGTAGACGTGACAGGTGCTCACCAGGACGAGGCGCAGGTCCCGGCGGCGCGCGGCCTCGGCCACGACCAGCGTGCCCAGCACGTTGGCGCGCATGGCGGCGGTCGGGTCGCGCACGCTGGCGCCGACCGCGACGTCGGCGGCCAGGTGATAGACCGAGTCCACGTCCGCCACCGCGCCATTTGCGGCGTCGGCGTCGGTGACGTCGGCCTGGATCAGTCCGAGATAGGCCGGATCGCCTTCGAAGGCGTCGAGGCTCGCTGCGCGGCTGCGCGACAGGTTGTCGAGCACGCGCACCGGCTCACCCCGCCGCAGCAACTCGGCCACCACGTGCCGCCCGATGAAGCCGGCGCCGCCGGTGACGAGCGCGCTCAGGCGTCGACCTCCCGCAGCCAGTCCGCCATGCGCGCGATACCGCTGGCCAGCGGCGTCTCGGCGCGCCAGCCCAGCTCGCGCTCGATGCGGCCGGTGTCGGCGCACAGCGCCGGCAGGTCGCTGCGGCGACCCGGCATGACCTCCACGGCGCTCGTCGAGCCGGTCGCACGCACGATGAGCTCGGCGAGATCGCGAATCGAGGTTTCCTGTCCGGTGCCAATGTTGAAGACCGAGCCCGCCAGGCGCGGACCGGCGGCGAGCACACGCGCATACGCGTCGACCGCGTCGTCGATGTACATGAAGTCGCGGGTCTGGGTTCCCCCGCCCTCCACCCGCAGCGGCTCACCGCGCAGCGCGCGCACGATGAACGCCGGAATGACGGCCGGATAGCCGACGAGGTTCTGATGGGGGCCGAAGGTGTTGAAGTTGCGGATCACGACGACCGGATGTCCCCACCAGCGGTGGATCGCCAGGCAGTGCATCTCACCGGCCACCTTGCTGGCGGCGTAGACCGACCGCGGCTGGAGCGGGTGCCACTCGTCCATCGGCACGCGCACCGGCGCACCGTAAACCTCGGGCGACGAGGCATAGACCAGCAGCGGCGGCCGCCGCATGCCGGCAATGGCGTGAGCGAAGCGAAAGGTCCCCTGCTCGTTGGCGGCGAAGTAGCCGGCGGGATCGTCCATGGACTCGGGGACCGAGATCCGGGCCGCGTAGTGCACCACCGCGTCGGGCGCCAGGTCCTCCAGGCGCTCGGTGGATAGGTCCGCGAAGTCACCCGTCACGACCGTCAGCCGATCACAGCGCGCCGCCTCGACGGTGAGCGGGTCCGGTCCGGGGTATTGGCGCGAGAAGTCGTCCACGCCGATCACCTCGGCGTGCGGATCGTCGGCCAGGAGACGGCGCGTGAGGGTGATGCCGTACATGCCGGCCGCGCCCGTGATGAGCACCCTCATGCGAGCGTCCGGTCCAGCGACGCACGGCAAGCAAAGGCGAGTGCGTTCACGGAATCCAGAGTATAGATTCTGCGCCGCCCAGTTCCGGTCTCACCGTTTACTGGCCGGCCTGCGTCGCGTCAGCCGTGTCTCCTACCTCTGCCGTCAGTTCACCTAATTCGCCACAGACTGGCTGGAGGCCATGAGCCCGAGTGTTGGCGGCTGTGCGTCAAATGGCTCCAGGTGAATCGAACGGCCGGTCGTACGGCCAGTCTCTGTTCTTCTGAATGTCGCGGAACCATCCCTCGTGTCGCCACAGCACCTCGTGCCAGTCGTCGCGACGGGGCTCAACGCCATGCTCCTGAATCAAGTGCCAGACGACTTGCTCAAGGGAGATCCGGCGAGTAGGGAGATGGAGTCGCGGGAATGGTCTAGTCCCGCTGTACCGCGCCGGATCCGCTTGGACGTGCAGGTGGCAGCGGGGATAGGGCGATGATGTGGTCCTGTCGTACTGGTAGGAAAACAGAGTCTTCGGTTCGTCCAGATCCTCGCCAGCCTGGTAGGTGTATGTCGCCCGCGTGGTTTCAAGACGCATTTGCGGCGGCTCCGCGGACTTGCGGTTTATCCGCAAGGTCATCTGGACGTTCAGGTACATCCCATTGCCGAGCAGTGCTGGACTCCCATGCTGCGAACTGCGAGACACGCGGTGACCGACGACAAGTACGTTTCCGGAAAGCCACACATGACCAAGCTCCGCGGGAGTGACGAGCTTGTAGACCTCGCGGATTCGGCGCAGAAAGTCCCTGGCAGCCCGCTGGCTGCTATGCCTCGCTGGGCTCGGCAATCAGATCAGCGGCGTGACAGAGCGAACGGAACCTCGTATCGCCGTGGTACTTCTCTGGAGGATTCTGATAGATACGCAGAAACTCGTCCGCCGTCAGGTCGAAGAGTCGCCGCGCGTCCCGGTCCAGGGCTTGCCAGACTTCCTCACGCGTCACCTGCACGTGCTCGTACTCATCCGGCAGCCAATCGGGGCGCCCATTGACGGTTGTGGCCATGGTCTGGCGAACCTCTCGCAAGTGCGTGCGCTGCGTGCACATTAGCAGGCTCGCACCCGCCCGCCCCAGGCGCCAATTGCGGTGCGTTCGGTTCGTTCGTCGGCGAGGTGGGGGGTGGATTCCCGCCTCTGAAGAGCTTCGCGCAACCCTTCGTCATTCCCGCGGAGCCTGTCCCCGCGAAGGCGGGGAGCGGGAATCCACCCTTCATGGAACCCGGAGGCGGAAAGGATGCGCCCGGTCATCTCCAAGACCGACTGGATTCTGCATAGGTCTTCCTTCGCGGCAATGACGGACGATGTCGCACGGACGCGGCCATCGTGACCCACAACTGGCCCCACGGCTTGGCGGGGCCTCGCAAGGCGGCGACACTGGGGAGCCGAGTCTTGTTGGGAGAAGGCACATGGCGGTGATTGCCGACGCCGAGATTGCGCAGCGGCTCCTCGACCACCCGGGGTGGGCGTATCAGGACGGCGCGCTGGTGAAGAAGTTCGAGTTGCCGGGGTTCATGGACGTGGTGCGGCTGGTCAACGACGTGGCCGGTCCGGCCGAGGACGCCGACCATCATCCGGACATGTTCATCAACTATCGCCGGATCACCTTCACGCTGGTCACGCACGATGCCGGCGGGGTGACGGAGAAGGACTTTGCGCTGCTGGAGGAGATCGAGAAGGCCGCGGCGGGGTAGGTCGGAGCCGGTCGCCTCGATGCCGAGGCTCGTCGCCGCGTGTCTCGCCGTCACGCTGGCGCTGACCCCGCTGGCCGCGTGCGGGATGTCGGTGGGCGACGAGCAGTCGACCTGGGGCGGCCAGGGACCGGCGCCGCTCGTCGCGACTCCGACGGCCGACTCGGCCGGCGGGGCCAAGGCTCCTTGAAAGAATGCTTGCGCGGCAAGAGCGGGTCTAAGGCCCGCCCCTACTCCAAGTGTCTCGTGGTTCGACCGGACTGGACTCCCTCGATTCACAAACGAAGTGCAACACCTGCTGAGGCTGCGGTCTGGCGGCGAGGACATGGAGCGACTCGTTTCGTTCGGAGTCGAAGTTAAACACCGAACGTGCCAAAAAACTCCCGGCTCCAAGGTGTGGGGGCCGGGTGCGGCGCCCACCGCGAGCGCCCATTTTGGTCGATATTCCGGCCTTGAATCGGCATCCAGACGGCCTGAGGCGCCGTGCCTTTTTCCCGCCCCTTGGATTCCTCGCTTCGCTCGGAATGACAGATTGGGGGCGGCTCGAATGTCCAGAAAGGGGCGCGGGACGCTGAGTAGGTGCGACGGTGGCTCGTGCTGCGTGCAGGGTGGGACCGGCTTCGGTTCAGCCTCCCAGGCTGCCCGCGGGCTGGGTTACCGGGCTGACCCCCATCCCAACCTTCCCCCTTCCAGGGGGAAGGAGCCGGACCGGAGGTGCTTAGGTTGAGCCGCCGGCCACGCGGCCGCGGGCCATGACGAAATACTGCTCCGTGGTGGCGACTTCGACCCGGTCGCAGACCAGGCCGAAGAGAAACCGCAGGTCGAGCGGCGACCAGTAGATCTTCCAGATGTCGTAGGCGCTGCCGTCCTTGAGGTTGCGGCGTTGCTGCTGGACCCTCTGCCCCACGACTCGCTGCCCTTGATGCCCGCTGGTGCGGCTTTGGGCCGAGTCGAGCAGCCAGAGCTCACCGCCCGGCCGCACCACGCGCCGGGCCTCGCGCATGAACTCGACGGCCCGGCTCACCGGTACGTGGCTGAGCCAGAAGCCGAAGAAGCAGGCATCGACGGCGCCCTCGGCGACCGGTAGGCGGTAGGCGTCGGCCCGGCAGCGCTCGACGGCGTCCGAGGGATCGGCAAGGCGTTGAGCGCAGGCAATCATCTCGGGCGCGTAGTCGGTGGCGATCACGCGATTGCGCGGCGCCAGACGCCGGGTCCACCAGCCGGTGCCCGCGGCCACTTCCAGGACCGTGGAATCCCGGAGCGGCTCGATGAAGCGCTCCATGTCGCCAAGCTCGCGATTCCACGCCGCATCCGCCTCGGGTCCGTGCCGGTAGCTGCCGCGGCGTCGATACCAATCCTCGAACTCATCGGCGCGGGCGCGGTAGTAGTCGCGGGTCTCGGCCTCGACCTGCGCGACGTCGCGGGAGGGCATGGCGGGCTAGCTCGCGGCCGCCAGCTCGGCCGCCACGTCGCAGATCACATCGGCCGCGTAGCGCACATCGGCCTCGCTGACCTGGTGATGCGTGACGGCGCGTACGCTCGGGGTGCCCTCGAAGCCGATCAGGCGGACGCCGCGATCCTCGGCGCGTTGGGCGAACTCGACCGCCGTCGCCATGGCCGGGTCCACGTCGAAGAACACGATGTTGGTCTCCAGGTCGTCCAGCTCGACCGTCAGGCCCGGCGCGTCGCTCACAATCTCGGCCAGCAGGCGCGCGTTGGCGTGGTCCTGGGGGAGCTTGGGCGGGGTCTCTTCGAGAGCCACGAGCCCCGCAGCCGCGATCACGCCCGCCTGCCGCATGCCGCCGCCCAGCATCTTGCGCACGCGCCGCGCTTCGTGGATGAAGGCCTCGGACCCGACCAGGACCGACCCGACGGGCGCGCCGAGTCCCTTGGAGAGGCAGAACTGCGCACTGTCGGCTTCCCTGGCAAGGTCGCTGACCGGCGTGCCGAGCGCCGCGGCGGCATTGAAGATGCGCGCGCCATCCACGTGGACCAGCAGGCCGTGCGCGCGGGCGGCGCGGCCGATCTCGGCCATGTGCTCGGCCGTGATGCACACGCCCCCCGCGCCGTTGTGAGTGTTCTCCACGCAGACCAGGCGCGTGGTGGCCAGATGCACGTCCCGCGGCTTGACGGCCGACTCGATGAGCTCGGCGGTGAGCACGCCGCGCGGGGCGTGCACGGTGGTCATGGTGACGCCCGCGAGCGAGGCCCAGCCGCCGACCTCCCACATCACCAGGTGGGCCCGTTCTTCGGCGATGACGTCGTCGCGTGGGCGGCAGTGGGTGATGAGGGCGCAGGCGTTGCCCTGGGTGCCGCTGGTGACGAAGAGCGCGGCCGGCTTGTCGAACAGCTCGGCGACGGATGCCTCGAGCCGGTTGACCGTGGGGTCCTCGCCGGACACGTCGTCACCCACCTCGGCCTCCGCCATGGCCCGGCGCATGGAGGCCGTGGGCAGCGTCATGGTGTCGCTGCGCAGCTCGACGGGTCGACGGGTCATCGGTCCTCGCCTGTGCGGCGCCGGGGCTCGGCGAAGCTGATCGTAGCTCGCGGCACGCTAGATCGATTCGAGATAGCGCGCCAGCTCGTCGCGGGCGAACGTGGGCAGAGGAGCCGAGGCGTCGTCTGCCGTAAATGTCGTTCCGGCGTCGCGGTCGACGATCCACCCGATCCGCGCCGCGTCGATGCCCGCGTTTTGGAGCCTCGCGAGTGCATGATCGGCGGCGGCAGGATCGACCGCCGCCAGGAGCGCGCCGGATGCGATGAGTCCGAGCGGATCGAGGCCCAGGGCGTCGCAGATGATCCGGCACTCGGGGTAGATGGGAATGGCGGCAGGGTCGATTGACAGCCCCGTCTGCGCGGCCTCCGCCAGCTCGTGCAATGCCATGACCACGCCGCCTTCCGTCGGGTCGTGCATGGCGTGTACGACCGCACGCTCTTGGAGCAACACTTCGGCCGCCCCGCGCACCGCGATACCCGGTTCGTGCCGCAATTGCGCGGCGGCGGCGATCACGTCCGGCGCCACACCACGCGCTCGGAGCGCCGGCGCGTGCTCCTCAGCGAGGATGGCGGTGCCTTCGATGGCGATTCCGCCGGTGAGGATGACCGCGTCGCCGACGCGCGCGCTCGAGGTTCGCACCACGCCGTCGCGTGGCGCGGTGCCAAGCAGGCAGCCGATGGCCAGGGGCCGGTCCAAGCCCACCGTGATCTCCGTGTGCCCGCCGACCAGCGCCACGTCGTGCGCCCGCGCCGCCTGCGCCAGGTCGTCCAGGAGCTTTCGGGCTCCCTCCGCGTCGATGCCTTCCGGCAGCAGCAGCGTGGCCACCAGCCACCGGGGGCGCGCGCCGGTGGTGACGAGGTCGTTCTCATTGACCGCGAGCAGATCGCGGGCCAGTTGGGCGCTGCCGAAGGTGATCGGGTCGGAGGCGGCGACCAGGAGCTCGTCGCCGCCGAGGTCCAGCACGGCCGCGTCTTCCCCTATGGCCGCGCCGAGGACCACGTCGGGCGGCGGGGCGGGCACGCCGCGCAGGAATTGCCGGAGCAGGTCGGGAGGGAGTTTGCCGGCGGGGAGGTTCACGGGTGATGGATCACTTTGCGGAATCCGGTCGGTTCGAAGATGCCCGCGAGCACGCCCTGCGCCCGGTGGTTGCGTGGAGGGTGGATTCCCGCCTCCGCGGGAATGACGGACCGTCGCGCAACGCTCGCGCTTCGCGCGAAGGACCGGGCCGACGCCACCCACATCCGATTCACGGCTAGTCTCCCTGAGCGCTAGGATTCGACAGGGGGAGCCCATGCGCGATGCCCAACGGACCGGCGCGGGGGGCGCCATGGCGGAGGAGCCCGCGGCGCCGGCGCACGACACCCGCGAGAGTGCGCGCCTTCGCGAGGCGCTGGTTCAGAAGCTGTCGCATGAGGCCACGTTACGCGATCCCCGCATCATCGCCGCGCTCCGAGCCGTGCCGCGGCACGTGTTCGTGCCCGAAGCCAGCCTGGAACATTCCTACCAGGACACGGTGGTGCCGGTGAAGTATGCGGACGATGAGCTGCTGAGCACCCTTTCCCAGCCTTCCGCGATCGTGGTGATGCTGGAGCAGCTGCAGGTCGGCGAGGGCATGCGCGTGCTGGAGATCGGCACCGGCACGGGTTACAACGCCGCGCTGCTGGCGGAGCTGGTCGGACCAACCGGCCAGGTGACCACCGTGGACATCGATGAGGACCTGACCCGGCGGGCCCGCGAGGCGCTGCGAAGCGTCGGCTACGGGGCCGTGAACGTCCACACCGGCGACGGCTTCGATGGCGCCGCGGAAAGGGCCCCGTACGACCGGATCGAGCTGAGCGCGGCGACGCCGGTCATCTCGCCCTCCTGGACCGAGCAGCTGGTCGACGGCGGGTTGCTGGTGGGACCCGTCAACGTGAAGGGGCTGTCGTTCCTCACGCCGGCGTTCCGCAAGCACGGGACGCGCCTGGTTGCCGAATCGATGCGCGCGTGCAGCTTCCTGTCGCTGCGCGGGTCCGCCGCGGCCGCGAGCTCGGTTTTTCGATTGCCGGTGCGGCCCAAGCTGCGGTTCGTGTGGGAATCGCCGGACGAGTTTCCCGCCGGCGTGCTGACGCGGGTCTTCCGCCAAGAGCGCCAGGTGCGGGACGAGGTGCCCATTGCCTGGGGGGCGGCGGCCTATGTACTGCTGACGAACGGCGATGCGTTCGTGACCGAAGCCGGCGACGGCCGGGTGCGCGGGATTTCGCTGCTGGACCGCGAATCCGAGTCGCTGGCGAGCATCATGACGTCGAGCGACGGGTGGGGCACGGCGGGCGTGGTGGTTTACGGCGGCGACGGCGCCTACACGCGCCTGGCCGCGTCGATCGATGCATGGGCCAAACGCGGCCGGCCGCCCGTCGAGGCCCTGCAACTGACCGCGGTGCCCTCGCCGGGGCCCGAGCGACTGGGACCCGGCGAATACCTGGTTCGCAAGCCCTACTACGACCTGATTGCTAGCTACGACACGCCGCGCTAGGGCGCCCGAAACCTCCACGTGGCGGGTGGCGGCCGTCGGCGCCGTCCCGCCGCTGCGGGAATGCGCGTCGAATTTTGCCGATTTGCCCCACCTGGCCGTGCTCGACGGCGGCCCGGGCGCCAACGGGCGGTGGACCTATCTGGCGGCCGACCCGGCGCGATGCATCTGGTGGGATGCGGACGGCGACGACGGCTTCGCCGGGCTCGAGGCCCTGCGTGGACCCGACGACCGTCACCCGGACTGGCCGGCGCCGTTCAGCGGAGGGGCCATCGGCTACCTGGCCTACGACGCGGCGTTCGCCCTGGAGAGGTTGCGCGTGCTGCCCTCGCCGGCTCCCGCGGGCTATCTCTGGGCCGGCGTCTACGACCGCGTGATCGCGCGGGACGAAGCCACCGGCGAGGGATGGGTGACGGCCACGAGCCAGGGCGGGCGAGATCCGCAGCAGCTCGTGGACGACGCCCGCGAGCGGCTCACGACGCCGCCCGCCAGACCGCGGGAGGTGCGCGCCTCCGGCGTCACCACGAATCTGGACCGCGCGGCCTACGGCGGCCGCGTGCGACGAGTGCTGGACTACATCGCGGCGGGCGATTGCTACCAGGTCAACCTGGCGCGGCGACTGACGTTTCAGTGCCGGGCATCGAGCCTCGACGTGTATCGACAGCTCGTGGACCGGCACCCGGCGCCGTTCGGTGCGCTCATTCGAGCGGGGCCGGTCGACGTCGTGAGCGCCTCACCGGAACTCTTCATCCGCAGCGACGGCCGGCAGGCGGTGGCGCGCCCCATCAAGGGAACCCGCTCCCGGAGCCGGGATCCGGCGGAAGACCCGCGACGGGCCCGTGCGCTGCGGGCCAGCGCCAAGGACCGCGCGGAGAACGTGATGATCGTGGACGTGATGCGCAACGACTTCGGGCGCGTGTGCACGCCGGGAAGCGTGCGGGCGCCGATCCTGTGGTCGGTGGAGCCGCACCCGACGGTATGGCAGCTGGTGTCCGTGATCCGAGGCGATCTGGCCGCGGGGAAGACGTCGGTCGACCTGCTGCGCGCGTGCGCCCCGAGCGGCTCGGTGACCGGCGCGCCGAAGCTGCGGGCCATCGAAATCATCGACGAGCTGGAACCGGAGCGCCGCGGGGTCTACTGCGGGAGCGTATTTCGGCTCGGGTTCGACGGCGCGCTGACCGCCAGCGTGGCGATTCGGACGCTGCAGCTGGCGAACGGACAGGCCAGCCTGGACGTGGGAGCGGGGATCGTGGCGGACTCGGACCCGGATCTCGAGTTCGACGAGACGTCCGACAAGGCGCGGGGGATTCTGGCCGCGCTTGGGACGGTGGAATAGTCGAAAGGGCAGGTTTGAAACCCGCCCCTACGTCCGGGCAGTTTTCCTCATCCGCAGTGAGGCACGGAATGCAAGCGCCGTGCCCACCGATTCAGTTCGGCGAACGGTGCGTCAGGGGTCGAGATAGCGCGCCTGCACCCAGCCGTCGGGCTCCAGCTCGACCCAGATGAGTCCATCCGAGGTTCGCTGACGACCGGTGAGCCGCACCTCGGTCTGGAAGAGCAGCACCCGGACCACCGCCTCCCGCACGGACGGCTGGACCCGGACGTTGAGGCCGTCCTCGGCATTCACCCGACGGATGAGGCTGGGCGTCGGGGTGGGCGTCACGGCCGGCGTCGGGGTTGGGGTAGGCGTGGGCGTGACCAGCGGCATCACGGTTAGCGCGCCTTCCGGAGGCGCGACGGCCGGTCGCGGCACGACCGGGGCGCTGACCGTGGGCGAAATGGCTACCGCCGACAAATCGATCGGCGCGCCGGCGAAGAGGAACCGCAGCACGATGATGCCCACCACCGGCACCGCCAACGTGCCGAGGACGCCCAGGGCCACTCCGAGATGGCCTCGCAGCCAGCCTGCCCAGCGCTCCACGCCGCTTCGCCACCTCTTGGCCGAACGTGCCGGCTAACCCTAGCGCACGGCCGGTGGCGGGCCGGTGGCGGGTGCGATCTGGCGGCCCCGAAACGGACGGACGGTTCGACGTAGGGGCGGCCCTTGTGGCCGCCCTGATCGGCGCCTCCCAGGCTGCACGCAGCGCGGACCATCGGCCAGACCGGGAGATCGAACCACGGCCAGACCCACGCTGCACGCAGCGCGGGCCACCGGGCAGGAATCCCCACAGGCCCCAGATTCAGCGAAAGGTGGATTCCCGCCTTCGCGGGAATGACGGAGGGTGACGCAATGCTCCCCTGGGCCGTCCCGCCCGTTGCTCCCCGCTAGTCGGTCTCGGCCTCGGCGCCCGGCCAGGGGGGCCAGTTGCCGAAGGCCTTGGCCGTGCGGCCCGAGTATGCGATGGCCAGAGCGCCCCGGGCCTCGTCGCCGATGCCGATGAGCATGCCGTTGGCGCGTCCGCCGGCGCTGATGGCGATGACGCCCTGCGCGTCACCTCCGCTGATGGCGATGATGCCGCTGGCCGAACCCGCGCCGATGGCAACGACGCCGACGGCGTTGAAGAGGCTGACGGCCACCAAGCCGACCGCAACCAGCGGACTCAGCGCGAAGGTGCCAACGCCCACCACGTAGGCGAGCGCCGTGCCCTCGACGACCACGCCTTCCATGTCGACGACGCCGAAGGCGCCGAGCAGCAGAACAACGACGGTGGCCACCAGCACGCCCAGCGTCGCCAGCCCGGACACACCTCGTGCGACGTTGCCGACGGTTGCCTTGCCTGTTTCTGTCATCCGCACCACCTCCTGTGGCCCAGCGTGCGTCGCGGTCCACCGTTGGTCAAAGGGACCGGAGGGCCGACGCGCCGTTGCAGAAGCGGCGCCCCGCCGCCTACAATCCGTGGCCGTCGAAGGACGGTGTTCGCAAGGCGCCAAAGCCGGCGCCGCGGACGGGATCGCGCCCATGCAGCGCTGCCGCTGCTGGGCGCTTTTTGTTTGGTCGAGCGCGGGGCGCCCGGCCAGGGAGGACAAGTCCAAATGGCAGACGCCTCACAAGCAGACCTGGTGCAGGCGGCGCTTCGTAAAGCGAGGGACGCCGACTGCCGCATCGTGGACGTTCGCTTCACCGATATTCCGGGCACGTGGCAGCACTTCTCCATTCCGCTGGACAAGCTGGATGAGGACGTGTTCACCGAGGGCCTGGGATTCGACGGATCGAGCGTGCGGGGATTCCAGCAGATCCATGAAAGCGACATGCTGGTGATGCCCGACCCCACGACGGCGTTCGTGGACCCCACGCTGGAAGTGCCCACGCTGGTGCTCACGGGCAACATCCAGGACCCGGTGACGGGCGAGCCGTACTCGCGCGATCCCCGGCACGTGGCGCAAAAGGCCGAGCGGCACCTCATCGACAGCGGCATCGCGGACGTGAGCTATTGGGGTCCGGAGGCCGAGTTCTTCATCCTCAACAGCGTCCGGTTCGACCAAAGCGCCAACGCGGCCTTCTTCTTCATCGACTCCGACGAGGGCATTTGGAATTCGGGCGCGGACGACGCGCACGCGCCGAACCTGGGGCACCGCCCGCTGCACAAGCGGGGCTATTTCCCCGTTCCGCCCAACGACAAGCTGCAGGATCTGCGCTCGCGGATCACGCTGGAGCTGATGAACGTGGGCATCGACGTCGAGTTGCATCACCACGAGGTGGCCACCGCCGGCCAGGCCGAGATCGACATTCGCTACGGCCCGCTGACGAAGACCGCCGACCAGATGATGCTCTTCAAGTACATCATCAAGAACGTGGCGCGCCAGCACGGCTACACCGTGACGTTCATGCCCAAGCCGATCTTTGGCGACAACGGCTCAGGCATGCACGTGCACCAGAGCCTGTGGAAGGGCGGGTCCAACCTGTTCTATGACGCGGACGGCTACGCGCTGCTGAGCGAGACGGCCCGTCACTACATCGGCGGGCTGCTGCGGCACGCCCCGGCGCTGCTGGCCTTCTGCGCGCCAACCACGAACTCCTACCGGCGCCTGGTGCCGGGATTCGAGGCGCCGGTGAACCTGGTGTACTCCCAGCGCAACCGCAGCGCGTGCGTGCGCATCCCGGCCTACTCACCGAGCCCGGCCGCGCGGCGCGTCGAGTTTCGTCCGCCGGACCCGAGCGCGAACCCGTACCTCGCGTTTTCGGCCATGCTGATGGCCGGCCTGGACGGGATTCGCAACCAGATCGAGCCGCCGGACCCGGTGGACCTCGACCTGTACGACCTGGAGCCCGAGGAGGCGGCGAAGGTGCAGTCCGTGCCCGGGTCGCTTTACGAGGTGCTGGACGCGCTGGAAGCCGACAACGCGTTTCTGCGCGAAGGCGGCGTGTTCACGCAGGACCTGATCGACACCTGGCTGGACTACAAGCGCACCGTCGAAGCGGACGAGGTGAACCTGCGGCCGCATCCGTACGAGTTCATGCTCTACTACGACGTGTAGGCGCTCGCGGTGGGCGGCTTAGCCGCCCGCTGATTCCTCCACATCGTCGTCCGGGAACGCCTGGCCCAGATCGACCAGGGTCGGGGAGGCGTTGGCAGGCCGTCGGCGCACGGCGAGGAGCCGGTTCACGAACCGCGCCATGCGCCGGGTGCTGACGGGCGGCGGCGCATGCCGCGGAGGCGGGTCGACCGCGTCCACGCGCGCGGCAACGAGGTCGTCGGGTGCATTGGCGGCTTCCGCGGGCCGGAGCACGCGTAGGGCCGAAATTGCGGCTCCCGGGGGAGCTGCCGTGCGTCCCACCGCGACGCGCGCCGTGCGCTCGCCGTCCTCGGCGGCTAGGACGACCCGCTGCCCGGCCTCCGGCTGAAGATTGCCCGGGTCGAGCCATAGCAGGGGACCGTTGTGGCGCAGGCGGATTCCGATGACATGGCGAATCGGCGGCGACGGACCGTCGGTCACCGCGGCGGGCCGTCGGCGGCGGGTCGGAGCGCGAGGTCCTCGAACACCAGCTTGGGCGTGACGTTGTGCTGGATGTGGACCTGTGCGGCGCGGGCGCGCAGCATGCGCGCGACGACGGACCGGAGCGCCGCTCGCGTCTCGGTCGGCGCGTCGGTTGCGGCGGCGCGCATGGCGGCGCGGAGCTCCGACGCCTGCGCCCGGCTGATGTGCCCCAGCCATCCATAGGCGCGCTCCGCTTGCTCGAGGGGCCGACCGCGGCCCAGCAGTTCATCCACCGCCATGAAACGCTCGGAGGGCGTCGCGCGCTCGAACGCTTCCGCCTTGGCCTGCCGCTCATCGAATTCCCGCCAGCGGCTGACATCGCGCGCCATGCCGATTGCCCAGCCGGCGCGTCCACGCGCCGCGGCGGCGATGGCCTC
This sequence comes from Chloroflexota bacterium, assembly GCA_965243625.1. Classification (GTDB taxonomy): domain Bacteria; phylum Chloroflexota; class UBA11872; order UBA11872; family UBA11872; genus JAJECS01. The sequence continues at coordinate 2,739,290 of CBDEVI010000002.1, read as the reverse complement.
GGCGGTCTCGGCATCGAGTCCGCCTTCGCCAACCAGGTGCGCGGCGATCAGGGCCGCCGGCACGGGCGCCAGCGAGATGTGATGGCAGCGGGATCTCAAGGTGGGCAGCACACCGCTCGACTGCTGGGCGATCAGGATGATCACCGCATGCGGCGCCGGCTCCTCGAGCGTCTTCAGCAGGGCATTGGCCGCGGGAATGCTCATCTCCTCGGCAGCGTCGATGATGGCGACGCGCGCCGGACCGTGCGCCGGTTTGAGGTGAGTCTCGGCGGCAAGCTCCCGCACGCCGCGGATTGGGATGTCGCGAAACCCATCGCGCCGGCGCAGCACGTGCACGTCGAGGTAGGCGGTGTGGACGTAGCCGGCGTCTCGCCGGTCGCGCGGCGGCCGGGGGTCGTCCACTTCGTCGGGATGGTCCCGCCGAACCGCCGCCTGCCAGAACGGCGCGTCCGGCCCCACGGCGCGACACAGGCGGCATGTGAGGCAGGGCCGCTCGGACTGGGCGCAGCGCAGCGCCTGCGCCATGCGGGCGGCGAACGTGCGTCGACCGCAACCCGGGACGCCCGTGATGAGGTAGGCATGGCCCAGCCGGCCGGCACGGTGGGCGCCCTGAAACGCCCGCACGGCCCGCTCGTGGCCCAGGAGGCCCCAGGGACTCATGCCGGAACGGGCACGGTGGCGATGTCCCGGATGCGAATGCCCAGCTCCACCTGCTGGGCCAGGTCGAAGGTGTCGGTATCAAAGATGCTCACGGTGCCGCCGTCGCCCGTCCCCACAACCAGCGTGCGGCGGCCGACGTCCACCGCCAGCGCGTGGGGGTTTCCCGCCACGGGCAACAGAAACGCTATGCCCAGGTCGGTTGGGTCCAACGCCGTGATGGTGTCGGCCCACATGTTGGCGACGAGCAGGGCCGATTCGTCCGGCAGCAGCGCCAGCCGATGCACGCCTTCCTCGAGGTCGCGCGCCGCCGAAATCTCCAAGGTGTCGGCGTCGAGCCGGGTCACGCTGCCGTCGCGCAGGCTGGCGACGAACACATTGCCGGCCCTGTCCACCGTGATGGCCTCCGGCCACGACGGCACGGTGACGGACTCTCGCTCTTCGCCGGTGGCGACATCCACCAGGGCCACGGTCGAGAAAGCGCGATTGGCGATGTAGACGGACTCCCCATCGCCTCGCGGCACCACGTCGCCGACGCCGGCCCGCACCTGCCAGTCGTGCACGATGCGCCGCTCGTCGGGATCGATGACGAAGAGGTGCCCACGGTCGAGGTCGGACCCGGTCACGTAGAGCAGCCCGGAGACTGGGTCGACGGCCATGTCGGCCACCACGAGGCTGGTGGCCGGAGCCCGATCGTTGCCCGCCAGCAGCTGCGGCTCGCCGCCGTAGAACATCTGCGCGAAGTCCGAATCGAGGGTGACGGTGGCGTGGGCGGTTTCGTGCGGTTCGATCGTGACGGGACTCGGCGACTGGTGGACCGTGATTGGCCCCGCGGCCTCCGCCGTGCGACCGAGGCTTTCGGCGCTCGCCGTCATCGCGCTCACGACGTAGGAGCTGCCGGCGATCAGATCGTCGAACACCACGACGCCCGACGCGTCGGTCTCGCGCGCCCGCACCAGGACCTCACTCCCGCGAACGCTCCACAGCAAGTGGACCACGGCGCTGGCGGGGGGCCGGCCGTCCTCATCGCGCACCTCGACCCGCAGACTGAACGCCAGGGGAATCGGCGCGGCGATGCGACCAGTTCGCACATTGAACACGCGAATCTCGGTGGCCAGCTCGTCGGCGACGTAGAGGCGGCCGCGCGCGGGATCGGCCGCCAGCGACCACGCCGCGCCGGCGGCCTGTATCTCGGCATCCCGCACGGGCGCCAGCGACGGGAGATCGATGACGGCCAGGTTCCCTGACTCCGCCTCGCCGCGCCTCGGGACGCCGCCGACGAACACGGAGCCCGGCGCGGCGGCCGGGAGCACAAACGTCACCTCGCCCGGCGTTTCCACGCCGGCCTCGACCAACGGCGCCCGCAGCGTGTCGTAGCCGGCGGCGCGCGCCGTGACCTGATAGGCCACGTCAGAGGCCAATCCCACGAAGCGAGCAATGCCGTCCGTTCCGGTATGCCCGGCGGCCACCAGCTGTCCCTGCAGGCCGCGAATCTCAACGAGGGTCCGCGGCAGCGGAGCACCCGATGCGTCGGCCAGCACCTCAACGTCGAGCTGGCCCGGAGCGGGCTCAACCAGGAAGGTGGTGCGGCCCTCGCCAGCCGGCTCGCCGCCGCGATAGGCCGCGGAGCCGAGGAACTCGATCTGCGTGCCCGGCAGCAGCGGCACGGTGGTCGGCAGCTGGGTCTCGATGGTGAAGGTCCCGGCGCGGGAGACCACGACCTCGCCCACGTAGACGCCCGGCAACGGCTGCTCGACGGTCTCGATTTCCCCGCCAAAGGTGATCTGCGGCCGCGCGACCTGCACGACCATCTCCAGCCGCAGCAGGGTGCCCTCCTCCCAGCGGCTGCCGCGGATGGTCAGCTCGCTGCCCGGCGGCCCGCTTTCCGGCTCGACACGCATGGCCGGCCCACTCTCGTCGACGAGCGGGAAATCGCCGGTAACCGCCGAGCCGTAAAGACCGAGCGCCAGAATGATGATGACCGGCAGCAGCGCGATGGACGCCAGAACAGCGGCGATGGTGACGGCGCGACCGGTGGGCATGCACGAACTCCGGGCCCGGCGGCCTGCCTGACCGGGCGTCGCCATCCTCGCGGACTCCGCCCAGATGCCTGACGCGCAACGTCCGCGAGGATCCGGCAAGCCAACCGGGGATGCGCGGAATTGTAAGCCGCCCGCCGCGGGCCCACCCGGCGGCTAGCCGCGCGCGGTGAAGCAGCCGCTGCGGCGGGGTATGACGATTCGCCCGTGCGCATCCGCCGCGGCGGTGAGGCAGGCGCGCATGTGGGGCGCGAGGACGTCCGCCAGCCGTTCGCGATCGGCAGGCGGCATTCGAGCCGGCGCGCCGCGCGCGAAGAGCCCGGCGCGGTAGACCGCAAGCGCCTGCGCCACGGAGTCGAACACCAGCGGGTCATCCCGCCAGCGCACCGACACATCGGCGAAGACCCGGCGCAACTGGTCGGCGCCGTTTTCGAGCGTGAAGCGCTGGCGCGCGGTGGGGGCGAGGGCGCGTGCGGCCATGGCCTCCTCGCCGGCGCTGCGGCAGGCGTCCGCGTGCAGGTCCAGGAGGCGACGACCGGACCGGGCGCTGTTCGTGGCCGCGAGCAGCATGCCACTCGGCGACATCACGCGGCGGATCTCCCGCAGCCAGCCGGTGAGATCGCTCGGGAAGTACAGCACGTGTCCCGCCACGACCAGATCGAACGATCCACCGGGGTGCGGCAGACGCGAAATGTCGGCCCGGGCGGCATCGACGCCGGTAAACGACCCGGCGGCGCGTACGGCGTCACGGTCGAGATCAACGGCGGTTACCAGCGCGTGGGGCGCCAGCCGCCGACGCAGCGCCGCGGTCCGCGTTCCGTTGCCGCAGCCGGCGTCGAGCGCCGCGTACACCGCGTGCGGATCGACGGGCGCAAGCATCCAGGCGGTGTAGTCGCCGTCGGCAGGGCTCGGGGCGCTTGCCACCTAGGCCTCGCTCCGCGAATTGACGTTCGCCATCTTCAAGACCCGGCTGCCGGTGTAAAGCATGATCGCGGTCCGCACCCCCCTAGAGGAGGCCTTCGCAAAATCCGGCCAAGCTCGAGGATGACCGGACGAACCCTATCAGTCCCCCGGTTCAATGAGGGGTCGATTCCCGCTCCCCGCCTTCGCGGGGACAGGCTCCGCGGGAGTGACGAAGGACTACGCAAAGGTCTCCTACGAGGAGAGCAGAGCAGCCCAGGGCCCACCGACGGGGCCGCTTGTGATAAAATGAACAAGCCGCACCACGCGTGCATTCCTCCCCAACGACGGCTGTCACGCAGTGTGGCAGTTCACCAGGGCGCGGCCAGGCGCGACGACTTCCGCTCGCAGCCGGCGCAGAAAGGCATGGAGGCCGGTGCTCGTTCTCTCCCGTAAAGCCACCGAGACGATCGTCGTGGACGACGCCATCGAGGTAACCGTGCTGGAAATTCTTGGCGACCGCGTAAAGATTGGCATCAACGCTCCCCGTGACGTGCCGATCGTGCGGCAGGAGTTGCTGCAGCAAGCCCGCGACAATCATCGTGCCGCCGAACCGCCGGCGGAGTCGCCGTCTGCGACGACCGAACGCGACGCTTGACGCAGGTCCGCGCCCGTTGACTCGCTCCTCTTCCCTCCGGATCGTGTTCCGTCGCACCAAGCGTGCACCGCGCGCGCACCGCGAGCGCGCGGAGCGTCGCGCATGAGCGACGCGCTCGACCAGCTGCGCGCGAGCTTTCAAACGCCGGCCATGGACGACCGGCCCCTGGCGCTATGGCTCTGGAATGGCGAGCTGCACGAGGCGCGGATTGGGCGCCAGATTCGCCAGTTGGCCGACAAGGGGATGGGCGGCGTGGTGATTCGCGCCAGCCGCGGGCTGCGCACGCCATACCTCGGCGATCGCTGGTGGGACACCATCGAGTACGCGGTGGGAGCCGCCGCCAAGGCCGGGTTGTCGGTGTGGATCGGCGACGACTACCGGTCGCCGAGCGGGGCGGCGGGCGATCCCGGCGAGGCCGACGGTCAGACGCCGTCTCAGGTGCTCGCGTCGGGCCCGGAGCACCAAGGCAAGGCCCTGGTCCGGAGCGTGCTTTCGGTCGCGGGCCCAGCCGAAGTGTCGCTCGAAGGCCGCTACCCCGAGGGCGAGCCGCTGGTGCGCGTGGCGGGCCGGGTGGATGCCGCGCAGGGCCTGGACCCCGAGAGCCTCATCGAAATTCCGGACGCCCCCACGTGGGAGTGCCCGGACGGCGAATGGCAAATCTTCAGCTTCGCCGTGGCTCCGGTCGACGATCGAATCGACTACCTGCGTCCCGAAACCGTGGCGCGCTTCATCGAAGCCGCCTACGCGCCCTACGCCGAGCGATTGGGCGACGCCATCGCCGGATTCGCGTTCGACTCGCCGCACCTGGCCAGTCGACCCATTCCATGGACCGACGACCTGCCGGAGCAATTCGCCGCGCGCAAGGGCTACGCCTTGCCGCCGCTGCTGCCGCAGTTGATCGTGCGCGCCGGTCCGGCGACTGCCCGGCTGCGCTGCGACTTCTACGAGGTGCTGGCGGCGCGCTACGCGGAGTGCTGGTTCGAGCAGCTGGCGGCGTGGTGCCAGGCGCGCGGCTACGCATGGATGGGACACACCGAAGAGCACATTGCGGCGCATCCGGCGCGCCAGGGCGACTACTTTCACACGATGCGCGCCGTGCCGCTGCCCGGCAGTGACATGCACGGCTTCCGCAACGCCCGCCCGCGCACGGTGCAACCGGCCGAGATCAAGCCCGCGGTATCGGTCGCGGCGCTGGCGGAGCGCCCGCGGGTTGCGGTGCGCGCGTTCGGCGGCGCCGGGTGGAGCGTGACCCTGGACGACGTGCGGCGGGGACTGAGCCGCATGGCGGTGATCGGCGCCGACCTGCCGGTGATCCAGAGCTTTCACTACAGCATGGACCGCGCGGTCGCAGCCGACGATTGGCCCAACACGTTCTTCACCCAGAATCCGTATTGGCGCCAGTTTGGCGAGGTCACGTCGTATGCCGCGCGTCTCAGCGCGTTGGTGCGCCAAAGTCACGCAGCCACGACCGTCGGCGTGCTGGCGCCTTTGACCAGCGTTTGGGCGAACACGGCCGACGGCCGGCCCAATGCGCGCGCGCGGGAAATCGGCGCGGCCTTCGAGTCGCTGGTGGACGGCCTGTACGCGCGCCGCATCGACGTGAATGTCGTTGACACCGCATTCGTCCTTGGCGGCGAGCTTGACGGTGGGTCGCTGCGCCAGGGCCGCGTGGCGGTGACGGCGTTGATCATTCCGCCCATGCCGGTCTTGGAGCGTGCCGTGGCGGCGCGTTTGGCCGACTTTGTGAGGGCCGGCGGGCGGCTGATCTGGGGCGGCGAAGTTCCGAGCGCCAGCTCGGAGGCCGGCGCGAGCGACGAGGAACTGCTGCGCCTGGTGAAGCCGCTGACGCCCGCCGGGGCGTCAACCAAGCGGGGCAGCCGCATGGGTAAGGGCCGCATATTCACGCTCAAGGAGGACGCGGCGGACTGGCTGGATCGCCTGACGGCGCGCCTGACGACCGCGACCAGCCTGGCCTCGGACACGGACGGCGTCGCACTCGCGGCCCGCCGGCTCGACGGCGGCGAGGTGGTGGTGGTCGTCAACGAAACGCCGGCGGAGCAGAAGGTCGCCGTGAGGAGTCGCGCGCGGGGCGCCGCCGAACTGTGGGACCCGGAGACCGGTTCGCACCAGTCGCTCACCACCACCGGCGCGCGCACGCGGCGCACGGCGGAGTTCGTCATTCCCGGACACGCGGCGCGCGCCGTGGTCTTCGACGCCGACACCAAGCCCGCCCGCGCCTCGTCGAGCCGCCGGGCGCCGCGCGTGAAGCCGCGGGATCTGGGCTGCGAGTGGCAGTTTGCGCTGGAGACCGGCGTGCCCACCGGCCAGGGCACGGTGCGCCGCACCGAGCTCCCCGTGATGCGATTCCAGGACTTCGCGCTTGGCGCGGGTCGTCTCGAACGGCTGCGGGACCCGGCCTATGACGACTCCACGTGGCGCGAGCTGTGGCTCACCACGGCCGACGCCAACGCCGTGGGCAACTGGCGGGCCTCGTGGATCACCGGCGTGCGACAGCCGGAGGGCTGGGTGGTTCGGCCGGATAGCGAGGCCCACGACCGGCTGCGGTTCACCAAGTCGCTGACGATCACCGACCCGCCGATCAAGGCCTGGGCGACGTTCGTGGGCGTCGAAAAAGCCACGGTCTACATGAACGGCACGGCGCTGGGCGAGTCCGACGACTGGTCCAACCCGGTGACCTACAACATCATGCCCTACCTGCGGCTGGGCCAGAACACGATCGTGGCGGACATCGCCAGCACCTCCGGCACGCCGCTCTCGCTGCTGTTCGAGGCGCAGATCGATCTGCGCTCCGGGGAGTCGCTGGTCGTGGTGTCCGACGCGTCGTGGGACGTGCAGGCGCCGCGCTCGGAGATGTGGACCGGCACGGCCTTCGCCCGCGACGTGCCGACCGTGACGTGGGAGCGCGGGGGACCGCCCGTGCAGCCGTGGGGCCACATTGTGCTGCTGGGCGAGCCCGTGCAGTTTCCCCGCACGCTGATGTATCGCCAACGGCTGCCGACGGGCTGCGTGGGCATCGGCATTCCCTATATCAAGGGCGTGCACAAGGTCTATGTCGACGTGCGGGAACGGACGCCGGATATCAACGGCGTCTACAACATCACGACCGGCGGCGTGCTGAGCGTGGAGGTCCACGCGACGGACTTTTCCAATGGGGTGCTGGCGCCGCTGGCGTTGTTCATGCGCCCAACCACGATCAGCCTGGCGCCGTGGGGCGAGCTGGGCTATGGGTGGTACTCGGGCTCTGCGGTCTACGAGCAAAGCGTCGAGCTCTCCAAGGCCGAGGCGGCGGGCACGGTGGTGCTCGATCTTGGGGACGTGCGCCACCACGCCGAGGTGATCGTGAACAACCGATCACTCGGGTCGCGCGTGTGGCCGCCTTACCGCTTTGACCTCACCGGCGCGGTGAACGCCGGATCGAACACGGTGCGGGTCCGCGTGAGCAACCTGGCCGCGAACGAGATGCGCTGGCGGCGCGACGAAACGCGCATGGGCGATCCCTGGCATCGCTACTGGCACGAGGGCAACATCGAGCCGGAGCGGCTGGTGTCCGGCCTTTTGGGGCCGGTGCAGCTGGAGCTGTCGCCCTAGCCGCCGCCTCCCGGACAGAGCTCGGCGGCGGGGCGGCTGCCGGAATACCCCCGCACGAAGTTGTAGACCTCGCTCTTGTCGTAGGCGTCCAGCCGCTGCATGACCAAAAGGGCCGTGAGCACGACTTCGGAGTCGCCCAAGCCGGCGTCGGGGTGCACGATCACGTCGTAGCCTTCCAGCTCGCGCGCCACGCGGTTCATCTCGGCCTCCAGCGCGGCGCCCCCGGACGGGTTGAAGTGGACAATCACGTGGCCCGCGCACAAGTTGGCGACCTGGACCTCGTCGGCAATGGTCGAGGCATGGAACCCAAAGGCGGCGGGCTGGAGCGCCCGCGCGCCGGAGGTCGGCGGATCGGTGGCGTAGGCCTCGCGCGCCCCGCCGCTGTCGACGAGCGGCGATTCCTGGATGTCCTGCACGTCACCCGGGCCCTGGTCCAGGTTGCTGAGGCAGAAGAGGTTGAGCGGAATGAGCACGGCCATCATGAAGGCAAAGTAGAGCCAGAATCCGCGGCCCAGGCCGGCGCGCGGCTGTGAGCCCGACTGCTGCCCGCGGCGTTGCCGCTTGGGCTTTTCGCCGCCTTTGGCGGGTGCGTCGTCGGCTGCCGGAGCATCGGCCGCCCTGCCGCCACGGGCGAGTTCGTCAGCCCGTGATTCCGATGCGCGGCGGCGCCTGCGTCTTGCCATGGGGGAAGTGTGCTGCTGCTTCGTGCCGTCCGCGATACTCGCGGCCGCGAACCTCTTGTAGCATAACCACGCTTTGAGCCCGGCTCGATCGCCCCGCGTGACGCCCACCACCCGCCCAGCAACGCGACGCCTGCCACGACGCCGCCTGCTGGCGGCAGGCGCGCTGGCGGCCGCCGGGTTCACGCTGGGCTGGCCGCGCGTCCGCGGGCTCGAACCCACCGGCGACGCGCGCGTCGTTGCCCTGCGGTACGAGCCGGAGCTGGGTCACAACATCGCGACGCTCACGGTGACGGCGGCCGGTGGGCATCACCTGGTCGACTTTCTGGGTCACTACTTCCGCACGGGCGGGCTGCGGCGGGCGGGGCTGGCTATCAGCGAACCGATCGTCGAGGACGGCGTGCTGTGTCAGTACTTCCAGCGAGGCGTGTTGGAAAGCCGCCTGACCGGCGATGGCGTGGTGATCCAGTGGCGCGACCTGTGGACCGTGCTGGGTGACGGCGAGGGCGCGGCGGCGATTGCCGACATCCCCGGCGAGTCGGCGCTCACCAACCCGCACGCCGGTCGGGCGGTGGGGCCCTATGGGCACGTGGTGTCGGATCAATCGGTTGACGGGACGCGCACCGGGTTTCTCGAGCTCTACGACGCCGTCGGCGGCGAGCTGAGCCTCGGCGCACCGCTGACGGCCGCGCGCCTGGAAACCGAGGATGACCCCGCCCCGATCATTCCGGGGTTGGCGGCGGACTTCGTGCGGCAGTATTTCGAGGCCGGCGTGATGGAGGTTCACCCGCAGACGCCCGGCGCCGCGAGTCTTGCGCTGGTGGGCGATGTCGCGCGCGACACGGCCTACACGAACTACACCTGGACGCTGGTGCAGAGCTTCGACGCCAGACCCCCACTCGCACCGGGACGGCGCATGCGTCTGGAGCGCACCGAGCGGCCCGCGGGCCTGATTCAGAGTGGTCCGCCCATCGCCCCGCCGGGCTTCGAGCTTTCAGAATTCGCCAACACGCGGCGCTTCGGCTTCCCGGCGGTGCTTCGCTTCGCGCCGGACGGCCGGCTCTTCGTCGCATTCTCGAATGACCATATCGTGACCATGCGCGACTCAACCGGCAATGGGCGGGCCGATGCGATCCGCACCTTTGCCTCGGGTGACGGCGTCAAGGATCCACGGGGCCTGGCGTTCGTGGACGATCACGTCTACGTCTCCGTCGAGGAGAAGATCGTTCGGCTGCGGGACGCTTCCGGCTCAGGGGCCGCCGACGAGTCGGCGGACGTGGTCACCGGCCTGGAACTGGACACGAAGGTGCCCTTCCATCGCAACAACGGCATCGCCATCGGGCCGGACGGACTGCTGTACATGACGCTGGGGAGCACGACGAATTCGGGCGAGATCCGCGAGCGTCCGCTGTCGGCCTCGATCTTGCGGTCGCGGTTGGATGGGACGGGGCTCGAGAAGTTCGCCACCGGACTGCGGAACCCGTTTGGCCTGGCGTTCAGCCCGGACGGGGAGCTGTTTTGCACCGACAACGGTCCCGACACCCGGGTGCGGCGCAACGACGACCCGCCCGACGAGCTCAACCACGTGATCGAAGGCGAGGACTATGGGCACGCGCGGTTCTGGGGCACGCCGCCGCCGGACTCAGGGACCCGCGGACCGGTGGCGAATCTGGCGGCCCACGGCGCGGCCGCGGGCTTGACCTTCTTCACCGGGCCGCAGGCGGGCGAGTTCGATGGGAACGTGTTGATCGCCATGTGGGGACCGGCGGGGGGGCGCAGCTCGTTCGCGCACAACATCCTGCGCGCGCGGCTCCGGCGACAGGGCGACACGTACACGGCGCAGGTGCGGCCGTTCGTCAGCTCGCTGACGCGGCCCACGGACGTGGTGGTGGGCCCCCACGGTGACCTCTACATCGCCGATCACGTGGGCCGCACGATCTATCGGCTGCGCCGCCGCGGCCTGGCGCCGTCGGTGCTCACCGGGCGCTGACGGTGCGGTACACTCGGACGAGTTATGAGCGGATCAGTTCCGCTCCGATCCTCGATACGAGCGCCAGCGTTGAGCGCCCGTAATCCTTCTGGAGCCACCGTGGGTTTCGTTTCGCCCAAACGCGAGCAGGTCGCCGCGCTGCGTCTGCACAGCGACGACACGGGCTCGGCGCCCGTGCAGATTGCCCTGCTGAGCGCGCGGATCGAGGAGCTGACCGAGCACTTGAAGCAGCACCGCGGCGACAAGCACACCCGCTATGGGCTGCTGCGCATGGTGGGGCGGCGAGGCCGCTTGCTGAAATACCTGCGGCGCACACAGCCCGAAACCTATCGCGAGGTGATCACCACCCTTGGTTTGCGAGTGCGCCAATAGTCGGCGGCTCTGGTTGCCCACGGCACACCGCGTCGGAAACCCCCTTCTCATGGTCCTTGGCCCCCGGTTCATCGCCGAAGCTGCACCGACGGGCCTCATGTACTTCGCTTCGGCATAGTTCGGCGGGTCGAATTTCGCGGACGAGCTAAGAAACGAGCCGGCAACTCCGGTTGCCCCCTCCTTTCTTCGCTTGTTCCGCCGGCCCGCCCGGGAGACGTGCGATATGCACAGAGTTGAAACCGAGCTGGGAGGGCGAACCTTCAGCCTGGAGACCGGCGAGTTGGCCGGTCAGGCGGACGGCGCGGTCGTGGCGCGCTACGGCGACACGACCCTGCTGGCCACGGTGGTCGCGTCCAGCCCGCGCCAGGGGCTGGATTTCTTTCCGCTCCAAGTCGAGTTCGAGGAGCGGGCCTATTCGATCGGCCGCATTCCGGGCAGCGTGCTGCGCCGCGAAGGCCGTCCGCCGCTGTCGGGCATCCTGGCCGGTCGGCTGGCCGACCGCTGCATCCGGCCGCTCTTCCCCGACGGCATGCGCAATGACACGCAGATCGTCCTGACACTGCTGACTCACGACGGGGAGAACGAGCCCGACGTGATGGGCATCGTGGCCGCCTCGGCCGCGTTGATGCTGACCGGGCTCCCCTTCGAGGGCCCCGTGGGCGCCCTGCGGGTGGGTCTGGACGGCGACGAGTTCGTGGCCAATGCGCCCACCGACCCCGAGGGCGGAGAGCCAACGCTCGACTTGGTCGTGGCCGGCACGCGTGAGGGCGTGGTGATGCTCGAGGCCGGCGCCCAGGTCGTGCCCGACGACACGGTCGTGCGCGCGATCAACTGGGGGCAAGAGCAGATCCAGGGCCTGATCGACATCCAGCGGCAACTGAAGGAGCTGGCCGGCAAGCCGGCGCGTGAGGTGGACATCATCAAGCCCGCCGACGAGCTGGTCGACGCGGTCCGCGAGCGCTACGGGTCCAGGATTCAGGACGCGGCGCGGGTGACGGATCGCGCGGAGCGCAAGGCGCTGTTCGCGGCGATCACCGCGGACGCCGAGGCGGAGCTTGGGGACGACCACGATCCCGCGAGGCTCGACGATGCCTTGCACGACGTGGAGGCGGAGGCCGTGCGCGCGCTAATCCTCAATGAGGGGATTCGCCCGGACGGGCGCGATGAATCCTCGCTGCGCAAGCTCTCGGCGCGGGTGGGTGTGCTGCCGCGCATCCACGGCACCGGCCTGTTCCAGCGCGGCGAGACCCAGGTGCTGGCAGTGACCACGCTCGGTACCCCGCGGGACGTGCAACGCATCGGGCTGAGCGACCTGGAAGCCATGGTGCAGCCCAAGCGCTACATCCACCACTACAACATGCCGCCCTATGCCAGCGGCGAAACCGGCCGGTTGGGGTCGCCGAAGCGCCGCGAGGTGGGCCACGGCGCACTCGCCGAGAGGGCAATCGCGCCGGTGCTGCCGGACCTCAAGGACTTTCCCTACACGATCCGCGTGGTGTCGGAAGTGCTGTCGTCCAACGGCTCGACGTCGATGGCGTCGACCTGCGGCAGCACGCTGAGCCTGATGGACGCCGGGGTGCCGCTCAAGGCCCCGGTCGCCGGAATCTCCATCGGCCTGATCGCCGGGGACGACGGCAAGTTCGTGGCCCTCACCGACATCCAGGGCGCCGAGGACCATTTCGGCGACATGGACTTCAAGGTGGCGGGCACGGCCGAGGGCGTGACCGCCGTCCAGGTCGACATCAAGATCAAGCGCCTGACGCCCGAGATGATCGAGGCGGCGGTGCAGCGTGCCCGCGAGGCCCGGCTGCAAATCCTGGACGTGATGCGGGTGAGCATTGCCGAACCGCGCGACGACGTGGGCGAGTTCGCGCCCAAGATCACGCAGGTCTCGATCTCGCCGGACAGCATCGGCGCGGTGATCGGGCCGGGCGGCAAGATGATCCGCCGCCTCGAGGCCGAGACGGGCGCCAGCATCGACATCGAGGAAGACGGCACGGTGACCGTCGGCGGGGCCACCCGCGAGGGCACCGACCGCGCCGTCCAGATGATCAAAGACCTGACGGGCGAGGTCGAGATTGGCCGCACGGTTCTGGGCAAAGTGACGCGTATCATGAACTTCGGCGCGTTCGTCGAGATCGTGCCCGGCAAGGAAGGCCTCGTGCCCATCAATGAGCTGGCCGAAGAGCCGGTGGGCTCCGTCAATGACGTCGTGGCCGAAGGCGACGACATCATGGTGATGGTGGTGGAGGTCGATCACCTGGGCCGCATCAACCTGTCGCGGCGCGCCGTGCTGCAAGACCTGACACCCGCCGAGACCCTGGCCACGGCTCCGCCGCGGCCGGGGCGCGACGGTCCCCGTGGCGGCGGTCGCCGCAACGGGCCGGGAGGGCGCGGCGGCGGCGGTCGTCGCGGGCGCCCACCGCGCGGCGGTCGCAGGTTCGACTAGGGCGGAACCATGCTCCGAGTAGCCGTGCTTGGTTCGAGCGGCCAAATGGGCCAAGCGGTCGTGGCGGCCGTGGAGGGCGCCGACGACCTGGAGCTTGTCGCCCGCATCAACCGGGTGCCGTCACCCGGGAGCGCCCCGTTCTTCACGGAGTTCGGGGCGGCCGTGCAGGCGGCCTCGCCCGAGGTCGTGGTGGATTTCTCGGTGGCGGACGCCGCGGCGGACCATGCGCTGGAGGCGCTAGACGCGGGCGTGTCACCGGTGATCGGCACGACTGGGATGTCGGACGAACAGGTTGAAGCCATCCGCCAACGCGCGGACGCCACGGGCGTGGGAGCGTTCATTGCGCCGAACTTCGCCATCGGGGCCGTGCTGATGATGCAGATGGCCGCGATGGCGGCCCCGCACCTCGACAGCGTCGAGGTGATCGAGCTGCACCACGACCGCAAGCGCGACGCGCCCTCGGGAACGGCGGCCCGCACGGCGGAGCTGATCGTGCGCGCCCGCGACGGACGGCCCGCCCGGGACGCCGACACGGAGGCGTTCACGCTCGAGGGCGTGCGCGGGGGCGTGCGCGACGGCGTGCGGGTGCACAGCGTGCGGCTGCCGGGCCTGGTGGCGCATCAAGAAGTGATCTTCGGCGGGGAGGGGCAAACGCTCACGATCCGCCACGACTCGACGAGCCGGGAATCGTTCATGCCCGGCGTTTTGCTGGCCGTTCGACAGGTGCGCGGGTTAAGCGGCCTGGTGATCGGCCTGGAGCACTTGCTCGCACGCTCCGAGGGAGAAGCCTAATGTCAGCCGGATATGCGGTGGGAGTGATCGGCGCCACGGGCGCCGTGGGCCGCGAGTTCTTGCAGGTGATGGAGGAGCGCCGCTTTCCGGTGCGCGAGCTGCGGCTTTGGGCCAGCCCGCGCAGCCGCGGGAAGCAAATCGAGTTCAACGGCAAGCCTCACACGGTCGAGGCGCTGGAAGACGCGGTGTACGAGGGGCTCGACTTCGTGCTCATCTCGGCGTCGGGCGACATCAGCCGCGCCGAGGCCCCGCGCGTGGCGCAGTCCGGGGCGCTGGCCATCGACGACAGCTCGGCGTTTCGCTATGACGACGACGTGCCGCTGGTGGTGCCCGAGGTCAACGCGGAGGACATTGCCTGGCACAAGGGCATCGTGGCCATTCCCAACTGCTCGACGACGCCGATCGTGCAGGTGCTGGCGCCGCTGCACGCGGTGAACCCGCTGCGGCGCATCATCGCCGACACCTACCAGTCAGTCTCCGGCGCCGGCGGTCGGGCCATGGAAGAGCTGGCCGAACAGACGGCCGCGCAGGCCCGCGGCGAGACGCCCCAGGTCGACCCGGACGTCTTCCCGCACGTGATCGCCTCCAACCTGATTCCGTCCATCGACTCTCCGCGCGACGACGGCTACTCCAAGGAGGAGTGGAAGGTCTGGGCGGAGTCGCGCAAGATCATGCACATTCCCGATCTGGCCGTTTCGGCCACCTGCGTGCGGGTGCCGGTGTTTCGGGCCCACGCGGCGGCCGTGCACGCGGAGTTCAGCGAGCCGTTCGACGCCGACGAGGCGCGCGCGATGCTGGAGGACGTGCCGGGCGTGCAGGTGGTCGACGATCTGGCGGGCGACCAATACCCCATGCCGTCGGACGCGGCGGGCAACGACACGACGTGGGTGGGCCGGATTCGCCAGGACATGTCGCACCCGAACGGCCTGGTCTTCTGGGTGGTGTCGGACAACCTGCGCAAAGGCGCGGCGACCAACTCGATTCAGATTGCCGAAGCGGCGATCGCGAATCACTGGTTGAAGCAGAAGCAGCCGGCGTAGCTCAGGCGCGGGTCCCGGTTCGACCGGACTGGATTCCGGCTTTCGCCGGAATGACGGAAGGGTTGCGCCGCGGCATCTGCTCGCGGGACTGACAGATCAAGCCGATCGATCCCTTAGCCACGGAACGCCGCCGTGGTCGCGGGTACAATTCCGGGCGGGGTCGTGGGCGTGGTGAGCGCACCGCGCCTGAGGCGTGAACCAGCCTCGCAGGGGGGAATGCCATGCTGACCTTTGGTCGGCTCATCACTGCGGTGGTCACGCCGTTTCACGACGACGGGTCGGTCGACTACGACACCTTCGGTCGCATGGTCGACGGCCTGATCGACGCGGGCAACGACGCCGTCGTGGTCACCGGCACCACCGGCGAGTCGCCGGTGCTGACCGAAACCGAGCGCATGTCGCTCTACCGAGAAGCCCTGAGCGCGGCCGACGGGCGGGCGCGCGTGATTGCGGGCACGGGCGGCTACAACACCAGCGAGAGCATCCACCTGTCGCGCGCGGCGGCGGAGGTGGGCGTCGACGGGCTGCTCCAGGTGACGCCCTACTACAACAAGCCGCCGCAGGCGGGTCTGTTCCGCCACTTCGAGGCCATTGCGGCATCCACGCCGCTGCCCAACATCCTCTACAACGTCCCGGGCCGCACCTCGTGCAACCTCGAGGCGCCGACGGTGGCGGACCTGAGCGCCATCGACAACATCATCGGCATCAAGGAAGCGAGCGCGGACTTCGAGCAGATTGGGCACATTGCGCGTTCGACGCCGGACGACTTCGCCATCTACAGCGGCAACGACGCGGACACCTATCTCATCATGGCGCTGGGCGGCGTGGGCGTGGTGAGCGTGGCGAGCCACGTGGTGAGCGGCGAGATCCGGGCAATGATCGACGCGTTCGTGGCGGGCGACCTCGACGGCGCGCGCACCCGGCACCTGCACCTGCTGCCCATCTCGCAGATCCTGTTCCCGGCCGGCTGGCCCAATCCGGTGTCCGTGAAGGCCGCGCTCGGGTTGGGCGGCTTCGACGTCGGCGTTCCGCGACTGCCCCTGGTCGACCTGCCCGACGACATGAAGGCCACCCTGCGAGCGGTGATGGACGCCTACGCGCTGGACGCCTACCTCACGCGAACGCCTGTGGCCGTCTAGGTGGCGGAGGCCCTCCCCACCTTCAGCGATCTGGCGGAGCTCGCCGACGCCGTGAAGGGCTGCATGCGCTGCCGCCTGGCGCGGGGCCGCACGAATGCCGTCCCCGGCGAGGGCGCGCCCGACGCGGCGGTGATGTTCATCGGCGAAGGCCCCGGGTATCACGAAGACCAGCAGGGGCGGCCCTTCGTGGGCGCCGCCGGGCAGTTGCTGGACGAGCTGATCGAGGGCATCGGCCTGCGGCGGCGCGAGGTTTTCATCGCCAACGTGCTCAAATGCCGCCCCCCCGAGAACCGCGACCCGGCGCCCGACGAGGCGGAGGCCTGCCGGCCTTACCTGGATCGGCAAATCGAGCTGATCGATCCCAAGGTGATCGTGCTGCTGGGCCGACACGCGCTGCAGGCGCACTTCTCCGACGCGCAGATCTCGCGGGCGCGCGGAGTGCCGCGCCGCCGCGACGGGCGCACGTTTTTGCCGGTCTATCACCCGGCGGCGGCGCTGCGGCAACTGCGGCTGCGCGACGTGCTGCGCGGCGACTTTGCGCTGATTCCGAAGCTGCTGGAGGGCCCGGCGCCGGCGGCGGAGCCCGCGGAGCCGGAGACGCAGCAGCTGTCGATGTTCGGATGAGGCGGGGGCGCGCTAGGGCGTTTCGGGGTAGCTCCGGCCTGGATTCCCGCCTTTGGCGACCCGTGCAGAATCCGATCGGACGACGGATGGCTGTGCGTATGCCGTCCGCCGCCAGATTCAATGCAAGGTGGATTCCCCCCTTCGCGGGAATGACGAGGGGTTACGCACGGGTTGCCATTCGCCGGAATGACCGAAAGGGCGCCCATTGCCAGGCGCCGCGAAGCTAGCGGGCGCGTTGCAGCAGGACTTGAGACCCGACACCGTCCGCGTCGTGCCCATCGGCGGCGTGGGAGAGATCGGGAAAAACTGCACCGTCGTCGAGTTCGGCGACGACGCCGTCATCATCGACTGCGGGCTGACGTTTCCGGACGCCGAGCACCTGGGCGTGGATCTGATCCTTCCCGACTTCGCCTATCTGCGCCAGATCCAACACAAGCTGCGCGCCGTGCTGCTGACCCATGGCCACGAGGACCACATCGGGGCGCTGCCCTTTGCGCTGCGGGACTTTCCGCTGCCGCTGTATGGCACCGCGCTCACCCTGGGCCTGGTGCAGGTCAAGCTGGACGAGGCCCGACTGGTCGACGGCCAGGAGTTCCACGTGGTCGAAGCGGGCGACGTGGTCGAGATCGGGCCGTTTCGCTGCGAGTTCTTTCACATGTGTCACAGCATTCCCGACGCCACGGGCATCGCCGTGCACACGCCGATCGGCACGATCGTGCACACGGGCGACTTCAAGCTGGACTACACGCCGGTGGACGGACGCCCGCCGGACGTTCAGACCCTGGGCCGTCTCGGGCGCGACGGCGTGCTGCTGCTGATGGCCGACAGCACCTACGCCGACCGGCCGGGCTATACGCCGTCGGAGCAGGTGGTGGCGGAGACCTTCGACCAGATCTTCGCCGAGGCGCCGGGGCGGATCATCGTGGCGACGTTTTCGTCGCTCGTCTCGCGCGCGCAGCAGGTGTTCGACGCGGCCGTCGCCTACGGACGCAAGGTGGCGCTGGTCGGGCGGTCGATGGAGCGCGTGCACCGGGTAGCCGCCGACCTCGGCTACGTGCGCGTGCCCGACGGACTGATCGTGGCCGCCGAGGAGCTCGACGACTTCCGCGCCGAGGACATCGCCATCGTCTGCACCGGCTCGCAGGGCGAGCCGCGCTCGGCGCTGGTGCGCATGGCGAACCGGGACCACCGGAACATCGACATCGCGCCCGACGACACGATCATCGTCTCGGCCGCCGCCATCCCCGGCAACGAGGCGAAGGTCAACCACACCATCGACCGGCTGGCGCACATCGGCGCGACCGTCTACTACGAGCAGCTGCGCCCGGTGCACGTCTCCGGCCACGCCAGCCAGGAGGAGCTCAAGCTGGTGCTCACGACGCTGCGGCCACGCTTCTTCATGCCGGTGCACGGCGAATACCGCCACCTGGTGGAGCATGGCCGGCTGGCGGAGTCGGTGGGGCTGTCGCGAAAGGACATCCTGATGGCGGAGAACGGCGCGGTGATCGAGGTGACGCGCGACCGTGCCGCGATTACCGACTATGTGGAGGCCGGCATGGTGTTCGTGGACGGCCTGGGCGTGGGCGACGTGGGCGAGACGGTGCTGCGCGACCGGCGGCACCTCTCCGAGGACGGCGTGGTCGTGGTCGTGGCGGCGGTGGACCACCACACCGGCAAGTCCGTGGGCACGCCGGAGATTATCTCGCGCGGGTTCGTCTATGCGCCGGAGTCCGAGGACCTGCTGGAGCGGGCGCGGGAGCACGTGCGACAGACGATCGACCGTGGCGACCACCCGGATCCGGAAGTCGACTACCTGCAAGGCAAGATTCGCAGCTCACTGGGCCGGCACCTCTTCCAGAAAACCCGGCGGCGGCCGGTGATCCTGCCGATCGTGACGGAGGTCTAGCGCCGGGAACCGCCCCCGCGCAACCGATTGGGAAGGGTGTTTAGGGAATCCCCGCCGGCGGCACGGGCTCGAAGTCCGGAATGGCCAGCGGTTCGTGCAGGTACACCGCCGGGGCGCTGAAGGTGTTCTGGACGACGCGGCCGTCGGGGTAAATTTCGAGCCGCTGGACCCGATGGCCGTGCCCGAAGGTGATCGCGAGCTCGAGCTCCCGGCCATAGACGGTCTCGAAGGCCGCGACCATCGCGGCCTCCGAAGGCCGATAGACATTGATCCAGTGGTCGTTGCCGGCCCGCACCACGAGCGGATAGGACGCACCCTCGACGGCGAAGGCCAACGCGGTCTGCGCTCCGTCGGCAGGCGTGACCAGCCAGACGTCGCGGCCCGCGGTGATCGTCTCGTCGGTCGCCTCGCCGTCGGCGTCGAGGAGATGGAATTCGCCCGCGGGTCGCTCCTCATCCGCGGCCTGCGCGAAGCGCCGGGCCAACTCCGTGCTTAAGTCCGTGGCATTCCAGTACACGATCTGGACCGATTCGGGCAGCGCGGCCAGCACGGCATCGACCGTCCGATCGGTGGTCAGGCTCACCACCAGGTCATAGCCGGCAAGCGCGTCCGCCGTGGCCTGATCGGGGGTCATGAAATCGGCCTGGGGCACGTAGCGCCGCAGGAAATGCCGCAGCAGCAAGCGCTGGCTCTCGAACAGGTCGTTCGAGCCGGCCGGATACGCGTCGGCCGGATCCCCAACGATGACCGCGCGCGGCAGATCGTCGGCGCGCGTTTCGGCCAGCTCTGCCAGCTGCGCCTGCGCCAGCTCGTAGCGCTGCCATTCATAGGTGTCGTCCGGGAAGAGGTGCGAGCCCTCCCAGAACTCGTTCCAGCTGTAGATGAATACGAGGCCCGGGCTGGTGTGCGCGGCCAGCCAGGCGGTCTCCTGCAGATAGCGGTTGTCGTCGCGGATCACGCGCAGGGTTCCGTCGCGCTCGGCGACGCCGCGGTTGTCGAAGATGTAGTTCCAGGTCACCACGTGATGCCCGAATTGCCACTGGGGCACGTCCACCACGAAATTGAATGGCGCGTAGTCATCCGGCCAGCGTTCGAACGCGAAGGCGTGGACCCGTGTCGAGGCCGACCAATCGAAGATCACGTCGACGTCCAGGGCCTGCTCGACGCGCCTGGCGACCTCGGTGAAGAACCAGGCCCACTCGTCCACGTCATCGAGCGCTTCGGGGAAGCCGTAGGCGTAAACGACCACGGGAAGCCGTCCGTAGGCGTCGAACAGCCACAGGTCCGACGGAATTCCCCGGTAGAAGGCGATGACCTCGTCCGCGATCTTGCTGACGCTGGCTTCGTCGGCCGCGATGTAGGCGCGATCACTCAGCACGGCCCGAGCGCCGCTGAACAGCACTTCCCAGTCGTAAAACAGCCCGATCTTCAGGTCATGACGCCGGAGGGACTCGATCGCGACGGACGACGGCTCCAGGAGGTTGGCACCCGTCAGATACCACTCCCAGACGATGCCATCGACGCCCAGATCGCGGATCAGCTCGAAGTTCACGTCGTAATACGCCGCCGATCCCACCTCCTCCCGCGTCAAGCCAACCCTCTCCCAACTCAGCTCGTGGGTGAAGTACTCCGTCGGCAGGAAGCTCTGATTCCACCAGTCGAAGAAGTGCACGGCGCTGACGGGGCGCGGCGGTTGCAGGTGCGGGCGCTGGTCGGCGCGGTGGGGCACGGTGGCGTGGGCCGGGATCAGCTCCGCGGCCTGCAGCATCTGGAGCACCGAGACCCGTCGCGGCGCGGCATGCGCGGCGGGATCGTAGACCCACGCCGCCCGTTGGGTCCGCAACGCGTAGCCCGCGTGCGTTTGCGCCACCGCCATCGGCCACCCGTACAGCGCGATGGCCGCGTCGTCGCTCTTAAGGGTTTCTGCCGCCGTGTGATAGGCCGCCCGCAGCGCCACGCGCCACGGCTCCGCCCCCTCCAGCAGCGCCAGATGCCGGTTCCGGACCTCGTCCCAGGTTAGTCCCTCGTCGGCCGACCAATCGGCTGGCGGCGGAATCCCAAAGTCGTTCAGCAATTGGGCGTCATGCCCCTGCGCGGACAGGAAGTCCAGCACGTTAACGATCGATGCGCCCCGCGTGGGGTCCGCGCGCAACAGGCCGCGCTCGAACACTTGCCGCACCCAGCCGTTGAGTAGGAAGCGGCGCGACACCGGCGCCCCGAGGGTGGCATCCCCGCCGAGGTCCCGCCAGCCCGACCAGAGGCGCATGCCCCGGTCGTTGGTGACGGAGAAGCCGAGCGCGGCCTCGTCCGCCCCGTCCGACGCAAAGAAGGCGCCGAATCCGCCTGGTACGACCGCGTCCTGCGCCTGGGCGGCGCGGGGAACGGCGATGAGAACGGCCAGGAGCACCAGCAGGCACACGAAGCGCGCGCCGGTGCGTCCGTCACTTGCCCAGTGGGTCCTCAGAACCAGCATTCTCCTAGGCAACGCTCGGCCGCGCGTTGCCCGGCGCCCCGCGTGTCGGCGCGGATGCCGGGCACTGCATCCTCACGCCGGAACCGCCGCGTCGGCCGGGACATCCCGCGGAGGAACCGGCTCGAAGTCCGGGATGGCGAGGGGTTCGTGCAGGAACACGGCGGGCGCGCTGAAGGTGTTCTGTACGACGCGGCCATCGGGATAGACCTCCAGCCGCTGGATGCGGTGGCCGAGCGCGAAGGTGATGGCGAGCTCGAGCTCCCGCCCATAGACCGTTTCGAAGGCCGCGACCATGGCGGCCTCGGTGGGCCCGTAGACGTTGATCCAATGGTCGTTGTCCGCCCGCACCACGAGCGGATACGACGCGCCCTCGAACTCGAATGCCAAGGCGATTTCAGCCCCGACCGCGGGCGTCGCCAGCCAGACGTCGCCACCCAGGTTGATCGTCTCCTCGGTCGCCTGGCCGTCGTCGTCGAGGAGCGGGAATTGCCCGTGGGGCCGCTCGTCCTCCACCGCCTGCGCGAAGCGTTGGGCCAGATCCGTGCTCAGATCCGTGGCATTCCAGTAGACGATCTGGACCGATTCGGGAAGCTCGGCCAGCACTGCATCGACCGTCCGATCGGTGGTCAGGCTCACGATCAAGTCATAGCCGGCCAATGCGTCCTCGGCTACCTGCGCCGGCGTCATGAATTCGGCCTGAGGCACGTAGCGCCGCAAGAGGTGCCGCAGCAGCAGGCGCTGGCTCTCGAAGAGGCCGTTGGTCCCCTGTGGGTAGGCATCCGCCGCGTCTCCAATGATGACCGCGCGCGGCAGATCGTCGGCCCGCGTCTCGGCCAGCTTTGCCAGCTGCGCCTGCGCCAGCTCGTAGCGCCGCCACTCGTAGGTGTCGTCCGGGAAGAGGTGCGAGCCCTCCCAAAACTCGTTCCAGCTGTAGATGAATACCAGGCTGGGACTCGTGTGCGCGGCGAGCCAGGCGGTCTCCTGGAGGTAGCGGTTGTCGTCGCGGATCACGCGCAGCCGCACGCCGCGCGCGCCGCCGCGATTGTCGAAGATGTAGTTCCAGGTGACGACGTGATGCCCGAATTGCCACTGCGGGGCGTCGACCACGAAATTGAACGACGCGTAGTCGTCCGGCCAGCGTTCGAACGCCAGGGCCTGGACCCGCGACTCGGCCGTCCAATCGAAGATCACATCGACCTCCAGCGCGGTCTCGACCCGGCCCGCAAGCTCGGTGAAGAACCAGGTCCACGCGTCCACGTCGTCGAGCACTTCCGGAAAGCCGAAGGCGTAGACGATCACCGGGAGTCGTCCGTCCGCGTCGTAGAGCCACAGGTCCCGCGGAATGACCTGATAGAAGGCGATCACCTCGTCGGCGATCTTGCTGACGCTGGCCTCGTCGGCCGCGATGTAGGCCACCTCGCTGAGCACCGGCTGGCTGCCGGCGTGCACGACCTCCCAGTCGTAGAACAAACCGATTTTCAAGTCGTGGCGCCGCAGGGAGTCGAGCACGACGGGCGTCGGCGTGAGGCCCACGTTCTCGTACCACTCCCACATGACCCCGTCGACACCCAGGTCGCGGATCAACCTGAAATTCACGTCGTAGTAGGCCGACGACCCGATCTCCTCGCGCGTCAGGCCAACCCGCTCCCAACTCAGCCCGTGGGTGAAGTAGTCCGTCGGCAGATAGTCCGGTCTCCACCAGTCGAAGAAGTGCACGGCGCTGACCGGGCGCGGCGGCTGGAGGTGCGGCCGTTGATCGGCGCGATGCGGCACGGTGGCGTGGTCCGGGATCAGCTCGGCGGCTCGCAGCATCGCGAGCACCGGAATCCGCCGCGGCGCGGCGTCCGTAGCGGGGTCGTAGACCCACGCCGCCCGCTGGGTCCGCAACGCGTAGCCCATCTCGGTCTGCGCCAGGGCCAGCGGCAACCCGTACAGCGCAAGCGCGGCGTCGTTGTTCGGTAGCGGCTCACGGGCCGTGCGAAATGCGGTCCGCAGCGCCACCCGCCACGGCTCCGCCCCATTCAGCAGCGCCAGATGCCGCTCCCGTATGTCCGCCCAGCTCTGCCCCTCGTCCGCCGACCAATCGGCCGACGCCGGGATGCCAAAGTCCTCCAGCAACCGGGCGTCGTGCCCGCGCGCGGACAGGAAGTCCAGCACGTTGACGATTGACGCGCCCCGCGCGGGATCCGCGCGCAACAGGCCCCGCTCGAACACCTGCCGCACCCAGCCGTCGAGCAGGAAGCGGCGCGTGACCGGCGCCCCCAGGGTGTCTTCCCCACCGAGGTCCCGCCACCCCGACCAGAGGCGCATGCCCCGGTCGTCGGTGACCGAAAACCCGAGCGCGGACTCGTCTGCCGGGTCCGACGCGAAGAAGGCGCCGGCGTTGATGGGAGTGGCCGGCCCGGCGGCGCCGGCTTCGGGCGCACCGACGCTCAATGCCGCCGCGAGCATCGCCACGCACGCCAGCCACCCGGCGGCGCGCCCGCGGCCCGCACCGCGCCGGGACCAGCGATGGGTCCTGATCACCAGTCTGGGTCGCAAGGCGTTGACGATCGTCCTCGCGTTGATAGCGCTCCCGTGCTCTATTCACGGAGCGTCGGCCGAGCATAGGTACTATCGCACCCCATCCGCGCACACGAACGCCGTCACCCGGTTGGCGCGGCATAGCGACGACTCGACAACGTCCCAGATCTCGAGCATCTTGGAATCGCCCCAGTCCCACTAGAAAACCCTTGGGCGCGCCGGATATCATCTGTGGAGGGTTGTCGACGCGCCGAAGTCCGAGGCTTTTCCAGCCAGGGTGCGGAGTCGGCCCGCCAATTGAGATTCGGAACTCGCTCGGGAGGCACTAGTTCCACCAGACCCGGCGGCGGCCGGCGAGCGTGCCGATCGTCACTGAGGTCTAGCGCCGGTGCGCGTCATGCCGCGCCGGCAAGGAGTGCCTCGTGGCCAAAACGCGCCGGGCAGCGACCCCAGCGCCGCAATCCCCCCGCATGGAACGCTGGGACCTGCTGGGGCTTGTCGGAATCGTTCTCAGCGCGCTTGGCCTGACCGCCTTCATCGGTCTGTTCAGCCGTGACGGGTTTGTCGTCGCGGCAAGCGGCGCAGCCTACATCGAAGTGTTCGGCCGCGCGGCGTCGATCGCCGCGCTTGCGTGCATCCTGGTGGGACCCGCGCTGCTGCTGAGCGGCGTGCGGAGGCGACCGATCGTCGGGCCGGGGCACGTGGCCGCGGCGGTGGTGTTCGTGCTGGGACTGGCCGCGCTGGTCGGTCTGGCGGCCCCCGAAGGCGCGCTGGCGGCCGATAGCGGCGGCTGGATTGGCCGGTTCATCGGCCACGGGCTCGCGGCAAGCGTGGGCGGGGCTCCGGCCTATGCGCTGCTGGCCATTGCCACCGTGGCGGCGGTCGGCTACGCCCTGCTGGCATCGGCGCGCGGCGCGGCGACGACGCGGCTTGCGGGGCGGTTGCTCATCGACGGCGCCGTGTACCTGGCGCGAATCTTTGCCGCGACGGCCTCTGTAGCCAAACGCCGCCTTGGTCCGATCTTCCGGCCGCAATCCGCGGATAAGTCGCGCCGGGCGTCCGAAGCGCCGGAACCGGCGGCCGACTCACCCGAAGAGGTCAACGGCTCGTCGAAACCCGAAGACTGGCAGCAAGGGCCGCTGATCCGCACCGCGCCGACCGTGGCGACGGCGCCGGCCGCCGAGGACGACGACGAGGGGCCGTGGACGCTGCCACCAATGGACCTGATGCAACCGACGCCGCCGGCGACCGACGTTCCCGACGCCGAGATCCGGTCCAAGGCCCAGGTGATCGTGGATACGTTGGCCTCCTTCAACATCGAAGCCAGCGTGCCGGAGGCGATTCCGGGTCCGGTGGTGACCCAGTACCTGGTGCGGCCGGGCACGGGAGTCAAAGTGGCGCGCATCACCGCGCTGGCCAACGACCTGGCCTTGAAGCTGGCCGCTCGCAGCCTGCGCATCGAGGCGCCGGTGCCGGGGCGGCCCTATCTGGGCATCGAGCTGCCCAACGACGAGCCATTGGTCGTCAGCGTGCGCGAGGTGATGGAGGCCGAGGCGTGGGTGGGATCACGCGCCAACCTCAAGCTGGCGTTGGGCAAGGATGTGGCCGGCATGGTGCGCGTGGTCGACCTGACGGCGATGCCGCACCTGCTGATTGCGGGGTCCACCGGCGCCGGGAAGTCCGTGTGCCTCACGTCGTTGATCACGGGCTTGCTCTGCCAGACCACGCCGGACGAGCTGCACCTGGTGCTGATCGACCCCAAGATGGTCGAGCTGGTGACCTTCGACGGCGTGCCCCATCTGCGAATGCCGGTGGTCACTGACATCGACGACGCGGTGCCGGTGCTCACGTGGGTCAGCCGCGAGATGGCCCGGCGCTACCGCATCTTCAACAAGGCGGGGGTACGCAACATCACCTCCTACAACGCGAACCCGACCGAGGCCACCGACGGCAAGCCGTTGCCGTACCTGGTCACGGTGATCGATGAGCTGGCGGACCTGATGATGACCGCGCCGGGCGACGTCGAGCGCCTGCTCGCCCGGCTGGCCCAGCTGGCGCGCGCCACGGGCATCCACCTGGTGGTTTCAACCCAGCGACCGTCGGTGGACGTGGTGACGGGCCTGATCAAGGCCAATTTCCCGACGCGCATCTCCTTCATGGTCAGCAGCCAGGCCGACTCGCGCACGATCCTGGACGGGGCCGGGGCCGAGCGGCTGATCGGCCGCGGCGACATGCTTTTCGCGCCGCCGGAAGGCGGCAAGCCGATCCGCGTGCAGGGCGTGTACACCGACGACGCGGAGATCAACGGGGTGGTCGATCACTGGCGCGAGCAGGGCGAGCCGCAGACGTTGACGACCGAGGATTTGCAGGACGCTATCGACGAGGGCGACTCCGAGGAAGACGAGCTGTACGTGTCCGCGACGGAGTTGGTGATGCGGCACGAGAGCATCACGCCCGATCTGCTGAGCCGCGAGCTCCAGGTCGGTCGGAGCAAGGCGCAGAAGCTGGCCATGCAGCTGGAGGCCGAGGGCTTCGTGGGGCCGCCGGAACCGCAGTCGGCCCGGCGCCAGGTGCTGCAGCGCAGCGAGACGGCCTAGCGCCCTTCCCGGGTTTCCGCCGGGCAGCCACGAAGGCCGCCCCTACACCGATTTGTCCCCTGTAGGGGCGCCCCTTATGGGCGCCCGCCCCGCGCGCGTTCGCGTCGGGTGGGACCTGGATTCCGGCTTTCGCCGGAATGACGGAGGGGAGACGAGGACGTCCCAGCGAGGAGATAAGGACCCGGCGCATTGACGCTGACGCCCGGCCCGGCTATAAGCGATGAAAGCGCCGGGCGCGGGCGACATACAGCGGCGCCGCAAGCGGGTGGAGGCTCTGCCGATGACGCGTGACGAACTTCGCGAACTGATCCAGGGACCGATTGCGACGGTCCCCACGCCGTTCGACGATGACTTCGAGGTCGATCACGGCTGCATGCACGCGATCACCCAGTGGTGGGTGGAGCAGGGCCTTGTGAAGGGCGCTGCCGTGATCAAGGTGGCGGCGGCCATGGGCGAAGGCCCGATGCTGAGCGATGAGGAGTGGCCCGCGCTCTTGCGCACCGTGGTGCAGGCGGCCGATGACCGCGCGGCGATCGTGTGCGGGCTCCACTACAAGGACACCAAGCGCACGATCGAGGACGCGAAGCGCGCGCAGGACCTGGGGGCCATGGCGCTCCAAGTGTGTCCGCCGGTCTTCAATCTGCCGAGCCAGGGCGACGCGATCGACTACTTCAGCGACCTGTCGGACGCCATCGACATCGGCATCATGGTCTATCACACCCACTGGCTGCCCGGCGGTCGGATGGAAGTGGACACGCTGGACACCATCGCGGACATCGACCAGGTGGTGAGCATCAAGTGGGCGGCGCCGGCGGACGTCGACTACGACGAGATGGCCCGCTTCACGGACCGCGTGAGCGTGATCGACAACGGCGGCGGGCCGATCCGCTGTCACCAGCTCGGCGGGCGCGGATACATCAACCTCACGTCGGATATTCATCCGGCGCACGACCTGCGCGTGTGGGAGCTCATGGAAGCGAAGGAATACGACGAGGCGGAGACCCTGTTCGAGTCCGTGAACGAGCCGCTGCGCCTGTTTGCCGAGCGCATGGACCAGCGGTCGGGCGGGCAGGGACGGGTGAAGAAGGGGTTGACGGCGGTGATGGGCCGCCCGATGGGGGCCTCGCGGCCGCCGTCGAAGCCCCTCAACGACCAAGAGCTGGATGAGCTCCGCGAGATCGTGCGCGGCTTCGGATGGCCGGTGGCGTGAGGCGGCATCCGACGTCATCGTGGCAACGGGAGGTGTGCCCATGCTGACCATCGACGAGGCGAAGGAACGGCTGCAAGGCGTGGTGGTGCCGATCGCGACGATCTTCGCCGACGACGGCGCGGTCGATCTCGACGGCCTGGCGTCCAACGTGCAGTGGCTGATCGACCAGGGCGCGAGGCAAGGGAACACGGTGTTCCTGGCCGCGGGGTCCGGCGGCGACTTCACCGTGCTGAGCACGGAGGAGCGGCGCCAGGTGATCCAAACCATCGTGGACGTGAGCGGCGGGCAGGTTCCGGTGATGGCCGGCGTGCAGAGCACCGACATCCGCGTCGTGATCGAACTGTGCCAGTTCTGCGAGGACCTGGGCGTGGATGCGGCGCAGATCAGCGCGGCGTACTACTACACGGTGACGCCCGAGGACGCCGTGGCCTGGCATGAGGAGGTTGCGCGGCACACCAACGTGGGCTTCGCGGCGTACAGCCATTGGTACAGCGGGTCGAAATACGACGTGCCGGTGGACCTGATGGCGCGGCTGGTGGAGCTGCCCAACACGATTGCGGTGAAGTGGGGCTCGCCTGACATGGGCAGTCACCTCGACGGCCTGCGCCGGTTCCTACCGCTGGCGGCGGTGGTGGACAACTCGCCGCTGGTGGTGTTGGGCCACATCCTGGGCTGCCGCGCGTGGATCAGTCACGTGCCGAACTTCCTGCCGCAGCACTCGTGGCGCGTCTGGGAGTTGACGCAGGAGCGCCGCTACGAGGAGGCGCAGCGCGTTTTCGACGAGTTCATGGTTCCCTACGGGGAGATCATTGGCCGGATCGGCGCGCAGACGGCCGGCGAGGGCGTGTTCGTGAAGCCGTGGATGGCGGCGATGGGCCTGCAGGCCGGGGGATCGCGGCTGCCGTCGCGGGACGCCGCGGCGACGCCCGAGACGCATGCCGACATCCGCTCGATCCTGGCGCGGCAGCGCGAGGCAGTGCCGGTCTAGAGTGTTCCGGTGGCCCGCGCTGCGTGCAGCGTGGGGCCGGCTCTCCCCCTCACCCGAACCCTCTCCCACTGTGGGGAGAGGGGCCCCGACTAGCCGCGTTTGAGTTTCCCCAGGCTGCGCGCAGCCTGGGCTATTGTGAATTACAATGTCATTCACACCGTAGGGTGGCGCACACAAACGAGGGGCATCGATGCCGGCCAACAAGCTGGTGCAGGCGCGTATCGACGGAGCGGTGAAGGAAGAGGCGGCGGCGGTGCTGGCCGCTATGGGGCTGACCGTATCCGACGCGGTGCGGCTCCTGCTGACCCGCGTGGCGCACGACAAGGCGCTGCCGTTCACGCCTCTCACTCCCAACGAAACCACGATCGTGGCGATGCGTGAAGCCCGCGCAGGCGGTCTCGAGCGGTTCGACAGCGTGGATGAACTGCTGGACGACCTGCACGCGCCGGAGTGAGCCGGCCTGAGGTCGCTCTCGTGCGAAGTATCGCCGAGTCCCGAATGGGCGGGTGTGAGACCCGCCCCTACACCAAATGTCGAGCGCGCCTCACGGTTGCATGGCTGGATTCCCGCCTTCGGAGACCCTTGCACAATCCAGCCGGGCTTGGGGATCACTGGGCACGTCCTGTCCGCCCCTAGGTTCAATGAGGGGTGGATTCCCGCCTTCGCGGGAATGACGGATTGGGGCGCGGCAGCGCGAGGCGGTGCCGGCGTAGGGCCTTTGGGGCCGCGGGCGCCCACAAGGGACGCCCCTACATGGCTTCGTCCGGTGTAGGGGCAGCCCTTGTGGCTGCCCGCTCGGCAACCTAGCGGCTGAGCCGGAACAGAAGGCCTACGCCAGCGGCAGGTAGACGCGCTCGCCGCTGCGGGCCGAGCGGGTGAGGGCTTCCAGGAACTCCATGTAGTCCTCGCCGCGGGTGAAGTCGGGCGACAGGCCGGTGTCGCCGCCTTCGCGAACGGCGCGAATGAAGTCCGCCTCCACCTGCCAGCCGCCGCGCTCGTGCTCGGGAATGGGCACGTCGCGCAGCTCGGTGTCGTCGAGCGCGGCGTGGCGGATGCGGTCGGCGCCGAAGTCGTAGGTGAGCGTGCCGGCCTCGCCGAAGATCCACAGCTCGCCGGTGGGCCCTAGATGCGCCGCCCCGGACCACTGGTAGACGAAGTCGGCGCCCGAGGCGAGTTGGCCGATGACGCTGACAGAATCCGGAATCTGCACGTCCACGAATCTCCCCGTGGCCGGATCGCGGCGCTGGCGGGTGTAGAGGTCGGTGCGGGCCTGCAGCTCGACGGCGCGGCCGACCCAGCGATGCATGACCTCGGCGTAGATGCCGACGGTGAGCACGTTGTTGCCGCTTTGCTCGATGTCCTGGCGCCAGTGCAACTCGGGCTCCCCGGCAGTCAGGCTGGCGGCCAGCATGGTGAGTCGCACCTGCTGGACCGTGCCGACGACGCGGTCCCGGCGCAGCAGCCGCTGCATCGTCGCCTCGCCGACCATGCCGAACGGCGGCGGGCAAATGGCCACGACCAGCTCCGGATGCCGGTCGGCGGCGGCCACCATGGCGCGCGCCTCGGCCAGGTTCCGCGCCATCCGCGCCTGGCAGAAGACGTGCTTGCCGGCGTCGAGCGCCGCGATGGAAATGCGCGCGTGCATGTAGGGGGTGGTGCCGATCCAGACGACATCCACCTCCGGGTCGTCAACGACCTGGCGCCAGTGGTCGACCACTCGCGGGATGCCGTATTCCGCGGCGAAGGCCTCCGCCGAGTCGCGGCGCCGGTTGCAGACGGAAACGACCTCGACTCCAGGAATCGCCTGCAGTCCGGGCATGTGCCGCTGGCGCACGATCCCGCCGGCGCCCACGATTCCGATTCGGACTAGGTCTGAGGGCATGGCCGTCCCCACCGTCACCATGATTGACGCGGGCGCATGATGCCACGGACGCGGCGGGCGGCCGGGTCTCGATCTGCCGGACACCCTTCATGCCAGCCTTCTCCTACTCGGAGAACCTTGCGAAAGCCGGCCAGTCTTGAGGATGACCGGACGAACCCCGTTCGCCCCCAGATTCAATGAAAGGTGGATTCCCGCCTCCGCGGGAATGACGGAGGGGAAACGCGGAGACTTCCGCAAGTGGCGAAGGGGCAAGAGCTGTCGCCTGCATGCGTTCGCCGGCGCGGTCGGAGTATCGTGAGGGCAGCGCGCCGCACCGAGTCACTGTGGTTTGGCAGGTGATCGCGCTGCGCCCGGAGGTGCCCGCGATGACCCGCGAGAACGCCGCCGACCCGCCGGTCGCGCGGCCGGCGGCGCTGCCACGCCTCTGGCGAGCCACTCGCGAGCGCTTTTTTCCGTCCTTTGCGCACCCGAACTTTGGGCGGCTCTGGCGCGCCAACGCGGGCGCGATGACGGCTCACTTCGTGCAGTTCCTGGCGCAGGGGTGGTTGGTCGTCGAGCTGACGAACTCACCCTTCACGCTCGGACTGCTGTCCTTCTTCATGTCGTTGCCCATGCTGGTGCTGTCGCCGGTGGGCGGACTGCTGGCCGACCGGCTGAGCCGGCCGCGGCTGCTGATGATGGCCCAGAGCGTGAACGGACTGACGGCCTTCACGATCGGTTTGCTCGTGGCCACGGGCGCCATTGCCGTATGGCATCTGGCGATCAGTGCCACGTTGACCGGCGCCATGTTCGCCCTCAGCGTGCCGGCCCGCTACGCGCTGATCTCCGAGGCGGTTCCCCGCACGCTGGTGCGCAATGCCGTGGCCCTGAACGCGACGACGATGAACCTGGCCCGCGTGATCGGACCCGCGCTCGCCGGCCTCATCGTCGGCGCGGCCGGGATCGCGGCGGCCTATTTCACGATGGTGGGCGGCTACGTCTGGAGCATCCTCAACGTGCGCCGCATCGACGCGGACGAGCACCGACCGCGAGCCCAGGGATCGCCGGTGGCGATCCTGCGCGCCGGATTCGTCTACGTCCTGAGTCACGGGCCCATTCGCTCGCTGATGGTGCTCACCCTAGCTCCGGCGTTGTTCAGCTACCCGCTCACCATGCTGCTGCCGGCATTCGTGAAGCAGGACCTGCAGGCCGGGGTGCAAGACCTGGGCCTGGTGACCAGCGCGCTGGGTGCGGGCGCGGTGCTCGGCGCGCTGGCCCTGGTCGCGGCGCCAGAGGTTCGCCGTCCCGGTCGGCTGGCCATCGCCGCCATCGTCATCAACGGCGCGTTGTACGTGATTCTGTCCTTCACGCGGTTCCTGCCGTTCGTGGCGCTCGTCCTGGCGTGCGTCGGCATGTTTCAGGGGATTCACATGGCGCTGAGCCAGACGATCGTGCAGCTGCTGGTGCCGGCGCATATGCGCGGGCGGGTGATGGCGGTGTGGATGATCAATTGGGGGCTGATGCCGCTGGGCCTGCTGCCGCTGTCGGCGACCGCCGAGCGCCTGGGAACCCCCGTGGCCATGGCGATCGGGGGCAGTCTGAGCCTGTGCGTAGGGGTGTTCGTGGCGCTGTGGGGCCGTCAGCTATGGGGGCTCACGGCGGCGGGGTTGCACGCGGCGGAGGAACCGGCCGCAGTCGCCCGCGACTGAAGGTTGCCAGCGAACGGGCGCGGGAGGTAAGGGCGGTTCGCGAACCGCCCCTACGTTCGGCTGTTGGGCCCGGCGGACGGTAGCCACACCGACAAGGACAGAGCGGGGAGCTAGGCTCGTCGGCTGTGGTCGACTTGGATCGAGGAATCGTCGTGAGCCAGGGGCTCCCCGAGTGGGACGCCGGCTATCCAGACCGCCGGCGGCTGCGTGCGGAGGTGCACGTGCTGGCCGAGTGCGTGCGCGACGAGCTGTTGGCGCGGATTCCGACCGACCAGATTCGCGGCCTGTATCTCAAGGGGTCGTCGGTCAAGGCGTGGGAGTCGCCGCTGGACTACGTTCCCGAGATCAGCGACGTGGATATCCACGTGTGGTTCCACGACGACGCGTGGCGACCGCACCTGGACTCGGTGCCGCAGGCCCTGGCGATGCAAGCGGGAATCGAGGCTTGCTTCAAGGAGCGGATCGCGCGGCCCATCCACCAGCCCCGGCTCCAACTCATCGTCCTCAACACCATCATTGATGATCTCGAAGGCTTCGTGTACTCCCCTCGATCCACTGTCACCGTGCTCCATGGTGAGGCCTATCCCGAAGCCGACTACAGCGACGTGGAGGCCATCAGGCGCTTCGACGCGGGCGACCTGATCGAAAAGGCCGCGTGGGTGGACCAGATGCCTCTCCACCTCATCGACAAGCCTGGGATCTACGCGCGCGAGGGGCTGCGGCAACTGGTCTGGCGGGTGGCGCCCGCCGGCCCGCTGGTGTTGCATATCTCGGGGCTGGACACCGAGCATGTGTGGAGCTTGAACCGGACCAGGGTCACTGCGGCGCTGCGAGACTTGGGGCTTGGCGACCTGGCGGATGCCTACCGCGACTTCTACCTGGCCACTTGGGACTACTACCGGTCCGAGTTCACCGACACGAACGCCTGCCGCGCCGCCATCCTGGCCGCATCGCGCGTGCTCAGCGAGAGCGGCGGGCTTGGGCGGCAATGGCTCGCGGCGAACCCCGAGGTCTCGGCAGCCGGAACGTAGGCGGCACGCCCGTTCACTCCTTCGTTGAACTCAGGCAGGCTCTGAAGTTCTCGAACCGGCGTGGTTCGACAGGCTCACCACGAACGGCTCCAGAATCTGCACACGCTCTGCATTGCGTCTGCGGGTTCGGTTGACAGGCCGCCCCTACCGTCGTTGTCGTGAGCGAATGCCCTCGCCTGACGGCAAGGAGGATGTGGATGGGTCGGTGGAGGAAACTGGCGGTCGCCGTAGCGGGCGCCGCCATCGTGTCGGTCGTGGCCGTGGGCCTCGTGCTGGCGCATGGGGGCGGGGGATTTGGTGGTAAGCGGGTTTCACCGGTGGAGATCCTGAGCGACCTGACGGGCGTTTCAGTCGAAGACATCCGCAGCGCGCGCCAAAGCGGCGACTCGCTGGCCGACATCGCGGAGGCCAATGACGTCGCGACGGACGACTACGTGGGGGCGGTGGTGGATGCGGCGACGACGGCGATCGATGACGCGGTCGCCGACGGCAAGCTCTCCGAGGATCGCGCCGTGGAGATCAAAGAGGGTCTCACCGACAAGGTGACGGCCATGGTCACCAGTGAGGCCGGCTGGCACGGCCGGAGCCGCGGATGGGCGATCAAGCTCGACGGCAAGCCCTCACCGATTGTCGTGCTCAGCGAGCTGTCGGGCCTCTCGGTCGAGGAGATCCGCGAGCAACGCGTCGAGGGCACGTCGCTCGGCGACATCGCCGAGGCCAACGGCGTGACAAAGGACGCCTACATCGCCGAGCTTGTTTCCCGCGCAACGGCGGCCATCGACGCGGCGGTCGAGGCCGGCCGCCTGAGCGAGGAACGCGCCCAAACCATGAAGGACGGGCTGGCGGATCGCGTGGAATCCATCGTCACCAACGCCGACGAACCCGGGCGGGGTCATGGTTGGGGCCGCGGCTTCCGCGGCGGCAAGCACGGCGGATGCCACTCCTCCAAATCGACACCGGCGGATGCCAGTGCGAGCCGGCTGGCTCTGTAGCCTCCCCCAGGCGTACGGTGTGCGGGAGCCGGTCGGCGGCCGGCTCCCGCCGCCGTGACGATTCCGGGAGATTGCCCGTGAAACACCAGCGCGTCCTCGTGGTGGACGACGACCCCGACATTCGCCGCCTGGTGAGCGCCTATCTGCGCCGCGAGGGCATGGAGGTCATCACGGCGGAGGACGGCGAGACCGCCCTGATGCACGAGGCCACGCAGCAGCCCGACATCGTGGTGCTGGATCTCATGCTTCCGGGAATCGGCGGCCTCGATGTGCTGCGCACGATCCGGGAGCGCGGACCGCGGCCCGTGGTGCTGCTGACGGCGCGGGATGAGGTGACGGACCGCGTGCTGGGCCTGGAGCTGGGCGCCGACGACTACGTGACCAAACCGTTTCACCCGCGCGAGCTCGTGGCCCGCGTCCACACGATCCTGCGGCGCGCGCAGGCGGAGCCGGTCGCCGCGTCTACGCGCGTCGGCTCCCTGGAAATCGACGTCGACCGTCGCCAGGTCAGGCGCGAAGGGGAGCTGCTCTCCCTGACGCGCACCGAATTCGATCTGCTGGCGACGCTGGCGCGGGCCGACGGGCGGGTGCTGTCGCGCGCGGACCTGCTGGACGCGGTGGCGGGCCCGGACAGCATCACCTTGGAGCGCTCGATCGACAGCCACATTCGCAACCTGCGGCGCAAGGTGGAGCCCGATCCCGGCGAGCCGCGCTATGTGGTGACGGTGACCGGGGTTGGCTACCGGCTCGGCGACACATAGCCATGCGGCTCTCGCTGCGGCTGGTGCTGGCCTTCGTGGCGGTGGCGGCGGTGGCCGTGGGCACGGCCGCGCTGGTCGTCGGGCTAACGACGGCCAGCCGGTTCGAGCGGTTCGCGTCTGACGTTCGCCACCACGAAGCCGAACATACGGCCGACCGGCTCGCGGCGGCCTACGAGCGCACGGGCGATCTTCGGAAGGCGGCACGCGAGGTGTTTCCCCGCGGCCAGCCGCGCGGGTTGCCGCTGGCCGTGGTGGACGCCGAGGGCGAGCTGGTCTGGGGTCCGGGCGGCATTCGATCCCGCGTGGCGATCGCCGCCTGGCCGGCGACGCCTCTCGTGGTGGCGGGCCGAGAAATCGGACAGTTGCACATGCCGCAGGCGCTGGGCCCGGCGGGGCCGTTGCCCATCGGCTCCGACGCTCGCGCCGTGCTGGAACGAGCCTTCATCAACGAGACGGTGCGGTCGCTGCTGATCGGCCTGGCCATCGCCGTGGGCGTGGCGCTGGTGGTTGGGGTCGTCATCGCCGCCGGCATCACCCGGCCGCTGCGTCGGCTCACCGCGGCGGCGCGCGGCGTGGCAGCGGGCGACTTGCGCGCACGCAGCGGGTTGGCCGGCCGCGACGAGCTGGCCACGGTCGGGGCGGCCTTCGACGACATGGCGGCCGGCTTGCAGGCGCAGGAGGCCGCCCGCCGCAACCTGTTTGCCGATATCGCCCACGAGCTGCGCACGCCCGTGACCGTGATCGAGGGCAATCTCCAGGCCATGCTGGACGGCGTCTACGACCGCTCGGACGAGACGCTGCAGTCGACGCTGGACCGCGCCGAGGGGCTGCATCGGCTGGTGGAGGACATCCGCGACCTCTCCCTGGCGGACGTGGGCAAGCTGGACCTCTCAATTGAGCAGGTTGCCCTCGGCCGCGTGCTCGACGACGCGGCCTCGGCGATGCGGAGCCAGGCGCAGTCCAAAGGTGTGGCGCTGGATGCAGCGCCTGCAGCGGGACAGGCGCTGGCCGACGAGGCGCGGTTGCGACAGGTTCTGGCCAACCTGCTGGACAACGCGGTGCGCCACACGCCGGCGGGCGGCTCGATTGCCGTCCGCTCGGGCGCCCAGGACGCCGGGACATGCTGGATCGAGGTGGCGGATACGGGCGAGGGCATCCCCGCCGAAGACCTGCCGCACATCTTCGACCGCTTCTACCGCGGCACCGACGCCTCTGGCCGCAAGACCCGCGGCAGCGGGCTGGGATTGGCGATCGCGCGGGCGCTCATCGAGGCCATGGACGGCCAATTGACCGCGACGAGCACGCCGGGCGAGGGGTCGACGTTTCGGATCGAGCTGGCGGCGGCGGACTAGGGTCAGGGGTCGGTACCTTCGGCCCGACCTCTCCCATCGAGGAGACCTTTGCAATTCCCGGCCAAGCTCGAGGATGACCCGGGCGAACCCCATCCACCTCCAGGTTCAATGAGGGGTGGATTCCCGCCTTCGCGGGAATGACGGAGAGAATCTGCCCGGTGGCCCAGACTGCGTGCAGCCCGGGAGAAGGTGCTCGGCCAGCCGCTCGTCTCGTCGTCGGTCGGGTTTGAAACCTGCCCCTACCGGACCGTCGCCCTCCGCCTGCCCTAGAATGAAGTCCCCGTCGATCAGCCGCAGGCGACCGTGACTGTCGAGTTTTCTCCCGCCGAAATCGATCCCAAGTGGCGCGCGCGCTGGGCCGAGCAGGACCTCTACCGCACGCCCGAGCCCTCGGACCGCCCCACGTTCTACTGCCTGGATTTCTTCCCCTATCCCTCGGGGGACGGCATCAGCGTGGGTCACCTGCGCAACTACGTGCCCACGGATGTGCTTTCGCGCGTGATGCGCATGCGGGGTTACGACGTGCTGCACCCCATGGGCTGGGACGCCTTCGGGCTGCCCACCGAGAACGCGGCCATCGAGACCGGGCGCCACCCCGCCGATCTGACCCGTGTGTGGAGCGGCAACTACAAGCGGCAACTGGACCTGGCCGGCGCGTCCTTCGACTGGGCGCGGGAGATCAACTCCACGCATCCCGAGTATTACCGCTGGACCCAGTGGATGTTCCTCAAGCTCTACGAGCGCGGGCTGGCCTATCGCGCCACGGGCCTGCAGTGGTGGTGCCCGATCTGCGGCGCGCTGGCGAATGAGGAGGTCAACGCCGACGGCACGGACTGGCGCGGTCACACCGACATCAGCCAGCGCGAGCTGACGCAATGGTTCTTCAAGATCACCGACTACGCCGACCAGCTGATCGAGGACCTGGAAGGGTTGGATTGGCCCGAGGAAACCTGCAGCGCGCAGGTGAATTGGATCGGGCGCAGCGAGGGCGCCGACGTGGTCTTCACCACCGAGGCCGGCGACGAGATGCCGGTCTTCACCACGCGGCCGGACACGCTGTTTGGGGCCACCTTCATGGTGCTGGCGCCGGAGCATCCGCTGGTGGGCCGCGTCACCACGCCGGAGCACGCCGACGAGGTGAAGGCTTACGTGGCCGCCGCCGCGCGCAAGGCCGAACTGGAGCGGGTGGCGCTGGACGACGACAAATCGGGCGTGTTCACCGGCGGCTACGCGATCAACCCGGTCAACGGCGAGCGGATTCCCATTTGGATCGCCGACTACGTGCTGATGTCCTATGGCTCGGGCGCGATCATGGCAGTGCCGGCCCACGACCAGCGCGACTTCGACTTCGCCACCACCTACGGCTTGGAAATCCGCACCGTGATCGCCCCGCCCGATTGGGAGGGGGAGGCGCTGCACGAGGCCTTCCTGGGTGAAGGGCCGATGGTCAACTCGGGCCGGTTCGACGGGACGCCCTCCGCTGAAGGCATCCGCGCGGTCACGGAGTGGCTGCGCGAGCAGGGCACGGGCGACTTTGCGGTCAACTACAAGCTGCGCGACTGGCTGATCTCGCGCCAGCGCTATTGGGGCACGCCGATTCCCATCGTGCACTGCGACCACTGCGGCGAGGTCCCCGTGCCGGAGGACGAGCTGCCGGTGCTGCTGCCGCATCTGGATCAGATCGACCCGCAGCAGCTCGGCGGGCGCGCGCCCCTGGAATCCGCCGAGGACTGGGTCAACACCCCCTGTCCCGCCTGCGGCAAGCCCGGACGGCGTGAAACCGACACCCTGGGCGGATTCGCCTGCTCGAGCTGGTATTTCCTGCGCTTCTGCAGCCCGGACCAGCAGGACCAGGCCTTCGATCTCGACGCGATCCGGCGCTGGATGCCGGTGGACCTCTACGTGGGCGGCGCCGAGCACAGCGTGATGCACTTGCTCTACGCCCGCTTCTGGACCAAGGCCCTGCGAGACGCCGGGGTGCTGGACCTGACCGAGCCGTTCAAGGCCCTGCGCCACCAGGGCATCATGCTGGCCCAGGGGGGCTGGGTGGGCGAGGCCGCGCTGCGGATCGACAGCCAGGGCGGCGCGCGCGTCGGCGCGGCCGACGGCGCCGACGCCTACGACCACCCCGAGTCGGCCCAGCCGTTCCGCCACTTCCCGCTGGAGGCCCGCTTCGAGCTGACCGGCGAGCGCGCGCAGCGCAACGGCCAGGCCCTGGTCGAGTTCCGTGTGACCAGGATGTCGAAGTCGTGGCGCAACGTCGTGTCGCCCGACGAGGTCGCCGCCGCTGCGGGCGGCGACGCGCTGCGCTGCTACATCCTGTTCATCGGGCCCTTCGACCGCACGCTGCCCTGGAGTGAGCAGGGGCGGGTGGGCATCTCGCGGTGGCTGAGTCGCGTCTGGAACGTGGTGCTCGACCAACCCGTGGGCGACACCGAGCGCCGGCGCGCCGCCTACGACGACGTCGAGGTCGAGTTGCGCCGCCGCCTGCACCAGACGATCCGCCGCGTGAGCCAGGACATCGACGCGCTCAAGTTCAACACCATGATCGCGGCGCTGATGGAGTTCACGAACTTCCTGGTCGAGGTGGGCGACGAGGAGCTGCGCGCGCGTCCCATCTGGAACGAGACGATCGAGACGTTCCTGGTGCTGCTGGCCCCGAGCGCGGTATTCATGGCCGAGGAGCTGTGGGAGCGCACCGGTCACTCGGAGAGCATTCACCTGCAACCGTGGCCGGAGTGGGACCCGGACCTGGCGGCGGACGAGACGTTCACCCTGGTGGTGCAGGTGAACGGCAAGGTGCGCGACCGCATCGAAGCGCCGGTCACCATCGACGAGGACGGCGCCCGCGAGCTGGCCCTGGCCAGCGAACGCGCCCAAGCCCACCTGAACGGCCGCCAGGTGCGGAAGGTGTTCTACCGCGAGGGGCGGCTGATCAACCTGGTGGTTGGCTGAAGCGGCGGGTGGTCGCTTGCCCGATCGACGGGTCGCGTCCAACGGTCAGGACCGGGCGCCAAGCCGTTGACAGTCGACAACCGGTGCCGCAACATCTCGGTAAGACTCAGTAATCGGCCAAGGCTGTGCCGCGGACCACCAGGACCATCACCTTCTCGTTGCCACCCGAGATGGCAGATCGGGTGGACGAGGCGATTAAGCAGCAGGGACGGTCGAGAAGCGAAGTCTTGCGCGAAGCGCTGCAGCGTTACTTGGAAGAGTGCGAGTGGCGCCAGCTGCTGCGATACGGCGAGCAACGGGCGAGGGCGCAGGGAATTGGCCCCGAAGACGTGACGCCCTTGGTGGACGAGTTTCGAGCCGAGGTGGGCGCGTCCCGGACGTGAAGGTCGTCCTGGACACCAACGTCATCGTCTCCGGCTTGAACTTCCCTGGCAACGAGCGTCTGCTGCTCGATCTGGCGCGCCGGGGACGGTTCGAGTGGTACCTGTCGCCCTTCATTCTGGATGAAGTTGCCGGAGTGCTGGCGCGCAAGTTTGGTTGGGCCGAGGAGCGCTTGTCCCAGGCGCTCAGCGTGCTGCGCGAATCCGCCACCATCATCGAACCGCTTCGTATTCCGCAGGTCGTCGAGAGCGACCACGCCGACAACCACATCCTGGCCTGCGCCGAGGAAGCCCGCGCCGACTACCTGATTACGGGCGACCGCCGCCACTTGCTGCCGCTCGGCGAGCATCGCGATGTCAGCATCGTCAGCCCTCCGCGCTTCCTGTCCGGCCTGAGTCCTGCGGAAATCGAGTCCTCGGACTAGGCCGAGTCCACGTCTCCGTCAACGGCCGCCAGGTGCGCAGGGTCTTCTACCGCGAGGGACGGTTGATCAATCTGGTGGTCGGATGATCGGCCACGATCCGACGTCTTCGTAGCACCGGCCTAATCCCTGGCTAGTCGAGCCAGTGCTCGCTCTCGACCGCGTCGCGCGTTGACAGCAAGGCGTCCAGAGCCGCCACCAGCCGCCCGGCGGTCCGCCGATTGGCTCGTGGATAGGCTCGGTTGCTCGTGAAGATGAGCGCCGGCGAGGCGCGGCCGGCACGCATGGCGGCTGCCGCGAGCGGTCGATAGTCCACGACGTTCTCCGTCACGATCACCCAGCCCTCCGCGTGCGCCGCGTCGAAGATTGCCGCATCGGGCATGCCTCGAAGGTCGCGGCGTTCGGCCACTGCCACAACCTCATGGCCGCGGTCCCGCAGCGCCTCGGCGATGGCGGGCGGCCACATCTCGTCGGGCAGCAGCTTCACCTGCCGAGCAGCGCTTGCTCCCGTCGCCAGCGGGCCTCGGCTCGTTCAGCTTCTTCCTCGACTCGCCGAATCCAGTCGGCGACTTCGTCGGTGTAGTCGGCGTAGTAGCGCAGGGCAATGCCCACCTGGTCGGCGGTCAGTCCTGTCCGCTCGCCAATGCTTGCGAGGCTGTCGCCATCGCCGCCATCCGCTTCGCGAAGCGCGCCTACCACCTCCCACACGTCCGGACCGCCAATCAACCCGGGGCGGCGACCACCGGGACCCGAGCGGAAGACGATCCCGGGATGTTGCTCCATGCGCAGCCCCTCATCGAGCAACTGCTTGGCGACCGCCGATCGTGACTGCCCGCTTCTCCGGCTCTGGGTCTCCAGCTGCTCGAACAGGTCATCGCCCACGCGTACCGAGAGATGCCGGCTCATCGCACTGGTCGACCCGTCTGTATGCTGGTGTCACACAGTGTAGTACGACTCCGGCGCACGGCGCGGTTGATCAACCTGGTGGTCGGGTAGTTCGACAGCGGCCTGAGCCGGGCGCTGCTACCTTAGGCATCCCCTCGAGTCGTCGCTCGTGGACGAGCGGGAAGGCCTGATCGATGAAGACCAGGCTCGTGCTGGTGGTCGCTCTTGTCGGCCTGCTGTTCTCATTTCAGCCGGTTGTCGCCCAGGACTGTTCGTTTCAGCTGGGGTTCAAGACGCTCCGTGACCTGATTCCGGACGTGGTGGGCGACTGCCTGGAGAACGAGCGGCACAGCCCGGAGACGGGCATGACCCTGCAAACCACGACGAGCGGCCAGCTGATCTGGCACAAGGCCGACAACTGGACCGGATTCACCGACGGTGCGCGCACCTGGATCAACGGTCCGGAGGGTTTGCAGCAGCGGCTGAACAACGAGCGATTCGATTGGGAAGCCCCGATGTCCTCACCGATGGCGACGCAGCGGCTGACGCTGGAGCAGCTGCGGAACGCCGAGTATCTCCTGCCGCTCCTCGGCGACGAGGACATGCCAATTCAGTTCACTGACGGCGAGGGTCACGTGGCATTCGGCGAGGGTGCGACGGAACGGGTCTACGCAGGCATTGTCAGCGACACCGTCGCGCTCGGCGACCTGGACGGTGACGGGATCGCCGATGCGGCCGTCGTCCTCTTCACCTCCGGCGGCGGCAGCGGAACGTTCAAGTACCTGGTGGCCGTGCTCGATCGGGACGGTGAGCCGGTGCAGGCGGCGCGGGTTTACCTGGGCGACCGGGTTCCGGTGCGGAGCCTGTCCATCACCAGCGGCCAGGTCGTCGCGAAGACGGTGACGCATCGTTCGAGCGACGGGCTGTGTTGCCCGACACTGGAAATCACGCGCGACTTCGCCCTGCGCGGGGGCGAGCTCGCGGAGCGCCAGGGGCTGGTGATCGAGTCGCCGCTGGCGGGCGAGACGGTGGCCGGCGGGGTCGAGGTTCGGGGTACGACGACCATGTTCCCGTCGGGCGACGGCCTCCGCTACCTGGTCTACGACGCTCGCGGCGGGGTGATCGGCATGGGCGCGCTGCCGGTGGAGGGATTCGAGGGATCTCCGGGGACGTTTGCCGCGCCGGTGGAGTTCATCGCGGGCGAGAGTGGGCCGGGTCGCATCGAGATCGTGGACGTGGATGCGGACGATGGTTCGGCGCTGGCTCGCACGACGGTGCCGTTGGTCCTCGAGGCCACGCCGTCGATGTACGGCGCTCCGCCGATGGAGGAGACGCGCGGCCCTGCCCGCGAGTTGGTGCTGGAGGCGCCGCTGAGCGGGGCGACGGTGGGCGCCGAGATCGAGGTGCGCGGACGGATCAGCGAGATGCCGTTCGAGAAAAACCTGACCTACCGCATCTACGACGCGGCGGGAACGGTGGTGGGCGAGAGCTATATCACGGTGGAAGGCGATTTGGATGGGCCGGGCACGTTTGGGCGGTCGATTGCGGTGACGGGCACGACCGCGCCGGGACGCCTGCGCATCGAGGTCCGGGACGTCAGCGAGGCGGACGGGTCGCTGTTCGTGAGCACTTGGGTGGAGGTTTGGTTCGCGGGCGGGTCGTAGGTTGGTAGGGCGGTCAGCGAACCGCCCACGCTCGTGAGCCAAGAGGTTTGGCGGGCGGTAGACTCCCACCTTCGGAGACCCGTGAATCGAGCGGTAAGGGCGACGCATGCGTCGCCCCTACGACAGGATTCCAGCGCGCCGCCGGACTTGACCGGACTGGATTCCGGCTTTCGCCGGAATGACGGAGGGGTGGCGCGAAAGGTCCCATTGACGGAGAGGGGACCCGACGGCGTGGTTCGACTGGCTCACCACGAACGGTAGGTAACGGGCGCCCACAAGGAGCCCCCTACATCTAGTGGATCGGCGGGTCGCGAGGTCGTGGTCCCACGCCGCGTGCAGCGTGGGCCACCGCGCACCCCTCACCCTATCCCTCTCCCCGTGGGAGAGGGAACCGGATTGCCCGGCTAGCCTCCGGCGACGGACGGGACGATGGAGACTTCGCCTACGCCGTCGAGGGCGGTGTCGAAGCCGTCCTTGAAGCGGATGTCGTCGCCGTCGACGTAGATGTTGACGAAGCGCCGCAGCTCGCCGTCGGCGTCGAGCAGGCGCTCGGCCATGCCCGGGTAGTCGGCTTCGAGCTGCTGGACCAGCGCGCCGACGGTGTCGGCGGCGACGTCCACGCGGCTCTCGCCGCCGGTGAGACTGCGCAACGGCGTGGGGATGCGAACGGTTGGCATGCGGTGCGGCTCCTTCTGTGCGCCCTAGTGGTCTAGGCCGTGACGTAGACCCCGCGGTCGGCGAGGACTTGCTCGAATGAGGTGACGGTGGGCTTGACGGCAAAGCTGTCGGCGGTCTGGCTGTCGATGGCTTCCTGCGTCTTGAGGCCGTTGCCCGTGATGAGGGCGACGGTGAGGTCGTCGGGACCAATCTCGCCATTCTCGACCAGGTGCTTGAGCACGCCCACGGTGACGCCGCCGGCGGTCTCGGCGAAGACCCCTTCGGTTTCCGCCAGGAGCCGGATGCCGTCCACGATTTCGGCGTCGGAGACGGCGTCGATGACGCCCTCGCACTCCTTCGCGAGCTTGAGGGCGTAGAAACCGTCGGCCGGATTGCCGATGGCGAGTGACTTGGCGATGGTCTGGGGCGTGCGCACGGCGCGATAGGTCATGCTGTCGCGGGCGAAGGCCTCGGCGACCGGCGCGCAGCCGTCGCCCTGGGCGCCGTGGATGCGGGTGTGCTGCTCGTCGAGCAGCCCGACGTCCACGAGCTCCCGCAGCCCCTTGCCGATCTTGGTGTAGAGCGAGCCGGAGGCGATGGGCGCCACGATGTGGTCGGGCGCCTGCCAGCCCAGCTGCTCCACGGTCTCGAAGGCCAGGGTCTTGGAGCCCTCGGCGTAGTAGGGGCGGACGTTGATGTTGCAGAAGGCCCACTCGTAGAGGTCGGCGATCTCGCTGCAGAGGCGGTTGAGCTCGTCGTAGGTGCCGTCAACGGCGACGATGCGGGCGCCGTAGACCGCCGCGCCGCGCACCTTGCCGAGCTCGATGTCGGCGGGCAGGAAGACGTAGGTGTCCATGCCGTGCCGGGCGCCGGCGGCGGCGACGGCGCCGGCCAGGTTGCCGGTGGAGGCGCAGGCGAAGGTCTCGAAGCCCAGCTCGCGCGCCTTGGCCACGGCCACGGCGACGACGCGGTCCTTGAAGGAGAAGCTGGGGTTGACGGTGTCGTTCTTGATGTAGAGCCGGTTCAGTCCCAGCCGCTCGCCCAGGTTGTGGGCGCGCTGCAAGGGGGTGAGGCCCACGGGCCAGGTGGGATCCCAGCCGCTCTCGACGGGCAGCAGGTCGGCGTAGCGCCAGAGGGTTTGGGGGCCGGCGGCGATGGACTCGCGCGAGACGCGGTCGCGGATCGCCTGGTAGTCGAACTGCACCTCGAGCGGGCCGAAACAGAACTCACAGACGTGAACCGCTCTCGGTTCGTAGGCGCGGCCGCATTCGCGGCACTGGAGCGCATTGATGGTGCTCACGGAAGATCGTCCTTCGGTTGGCAATGGGTCGGGGGGCTAGCCCTCGGGGGATGGACTCAGACGGCGGCCGAAGCGGCCGGTCGGCCCGCGGCGCGCGCGGGCCCGGCCATCGCCATGACCCGCCGACGGACGATGCGCCTGTGGCTCACCGTGAACATCCCACTTGCACGAAACCCCTCGCTGCTCCGACCAGCGAGGGGTCACGATTCCCGTGACCTCTCATCTCGCGACTTTCGCCGCCGGAGTTGGCACCTTGCGCGTGGCCGCGCAGGTTGCCAGGC
This sequence comes from Chloroflexota bacterium, assembly GCA_965243625.1. GTDB lineage: Bacteria > Chloroflexota > UBA11872 > UBA11872 > UBA11872 > JAJECS01. Next base: position 2,694,394 of record CBDEVI010000002.1, on the reverse strand, counting down.
TTCGCAGGGCCTGTTCCCTCCACCACTCTGGATGAGAGCCAGCCATGTGCTCGTCCATGGCTAGCGGAAGGATATCACCCCGCGTTGGCCTCGCCAACGGGTCGCCCGATTTGCGCCTTGCCTGCCCCTCGCCCGCGTATCGTGCGGCGGGGCAGGCGCAATCCCTCTCCGATCAAGGGACTCTTGCGACACCCTGACCGGGCGGGTCTGAGACCCGCCCCTACCGCAAGTATCCGGCGCGCCCGGAATTGACCGGACTGGATTCCGGCTTTCGCCGGAATGACGATGGGGACTAGGCACAAGCCTGATCAAGGGAGAGGGGACCGGACTGCGGCGGCAATGCGGAAGCACTGGCCGGCGCCGGCCGAATTGATCCACCCGCGTGCTATCCTTGGGGCACGTTCACGCATGTGAGCGCTTCCGTGCGCGCTGCGGTGACCCTTTTGACATTGCCCGCCTTGGCGGCGCATCTCTCGGGTCCGAGCCACAGACGCGCGGCACCTTAACAGGGGAAGAGTGAGCGTGAGGATTCGGGTCGTCCATGGCCTGAATCTCAGCGCGACAGTAGTCCGTGTTGATCAGGACGGCTCGATGGAGCCGCGGGGCGTTTCGGCGCCCGGCGGTCTTACACACTGACCAACCGCTTGGCCGCGCCGCGGTCGAGCATGAGGTTTTTTTGGCGAGTTTGATCCTGGCTCAGGATGAACGCTGGCGGCGTGCTTTACCAATGTGAGTCGAACGGTACGGGTGAAGCTTCGGCTTCGCCACGACCGTGGCGTCCGGGTGCGTAACACGTAGCTAACCTACCGGCGGGTGGGGAATAACCCCGGGAAACCGGGGACAATACCGCATGTGGTCGCGGGGTGATGCCCGTGGACGAAAGCTGTGTCGGGGGAACTCGATATGGCGCCTGCTGAGGGGGCTGCGGCCGATTAGCTAGTTGGTGGGGTAATGGCTCACCAAGGCGATGATCGGTAGCGGGTCTGAGAGGATGATCCGCCACACGGGGACTGAGATATGGTCCCGAGCCCTACGGGGTTTAGCATGGGGGAATCTTGCGCAATGGGCGAAAGCCTGACGCAGCAACGCCGCGTGGGGGATGAAGGCCTTCGGGTCGTAAACCCCTTTTCTGGGGGACGCAACTGACGGTACCCCAGGAATAAGCCTCGGCTAACTACGTGCCAGCAGCCGCGGTAATACGTAGGAGGCGAGCGTTATCCGGAATTACTGGGCGTAGAGCGCTCGTAGGCGGCTCGGCAGGTGCCCTGTGAAAGCCCCCGGCTTACCCGGGGAGGGTCGGAGCAAACCACCGAGCTCGAGGCAGGCAGAGGGCCGCGGAACGTCCGGGGGAGTGGTGGAATGCGTAGATCCCGGACGGAACACCAGAGGCGAAGGCGGCGGTCTGGGTCTGACCTGACGCTGAGGAGCGACAGCGTGGGGAGCGAACAGGATTAGATACCCTGGTAGTCCACGCCGTAAACGATGGACGCTAGGTGTGTGGAGGGCTCAACCCCTCTGTGCGCCGGAGCTAACGCGGTAAGCGTCCCGCCTGGGGACTACGGTCGCAAGACTAAAACTCAAAGGAATTGACGGGGGCCCGCACAAGCAGCGGAGCGTGTGGTTCAATTCGAGGCTACGCGAAGAACCTTACCGGGGTTTGACATAGCCTGGACCTCCCGCGAAATCGGGATTTCCTTCGGGACTGGGTTACAGGTGCTGCATGGCTGTCGTCAGCTCGTGCCGTGAGGTGTTGGGTTAAGTCCCGCAACGAGCGCAACCCTTGTCGCTAGTTGAATTTCTCTAGCGAGACTGCCGCGGTCAACGCGGAGGAAGGTGGGGATGACGTCAAGTCCGCATGGCCCTTATGCCCCGGGCTACACACACGCTACAATGGCCGGTACAACGGGCAGCGACCTGGCGACAGGAAGCGAATCCCTGAAAACCGGTCTCAGTTCGGATTGCAGGCTGCAACTCGCCTGCATGAAGCCGGAGTTGCTAGTAACCGCCGGTCAGCATACGGCGGTGAATACGTTCTCGGGCCTTGTACACACCGCCCGTCACGCCATGAAAGTCGGCAACACCTGAAGTCGGTGCGCCAACCTTAGGGAGGCAGCTGCCGAGGGTGGGGCCGGTGATTGGGGCGAAGTCGTAACAAGGTAGCCGTAGCGGAAGCTGCGGCTGGATCACCTCCTTTCTAGGGAATATGTTGGGCAGTCAACCTGCCCGACGATCCTAGGTTGAGGATCGACCGGCATCGGTCGGCCTTCGGGCCGCCCGGCTGTCGCGCTGAGGACCACAACGCTATCGAGCCCAGGCCTTGGCCGCCTACCTCACGCTCACTCTTCCCCGTCGTTAAGGTGCGTCACGCACCGGCGGCGGGAGCCGCCGGGCCGGCCAGGCGGTCGCCCCACCATCGCGTCGGGGAGGAAAGTCCGCACTCCATCGAGCACGGCAGCGGGTAACGCCCGTCGTCCAACGTCGGTACGTCCGGCGAAGGACAGGAATAGGGGCACAGTGACGATGCCCGGCGTTTGTGACACCCCCTCGGGGAACAAGCACGAGTACGCGCCAGGCGTGAAACGGCCAACCTCTGCCGGGAGCAAGGCCAAGCCGGGACGTTTGCAGGCTGCTCGCCAAGTCCCAGGTGGGCCGCACGAGGCCGGCGGCAACGCCGGTCCCAGATAGATGACCGCCCGCGACAGAATGCGGCTTATCGGCCGGTTCGGCGGCGCGCCCGCCTTCGGTGGCCCGCGCTGCGTGCAGCGCGGGACGGGCCGCCCTGACGTTTCCCAGGCTGCACGCAGCCTGGGCCACCGGGCCGGCATCTCCGGTCGTGGTGAGCCGGTCGAACCACGGCATTGGCCCTTGCCGGCTCGCGCCGCATCGGGCAGGTTTGAAACCTGCCCCTACCGGACCCGATCCACGCGGCGTGATCGCCACGTCCGCCGCCGCGCCCAGGCGAGCGCCACGCTGCCTGCGACGGCCATGAAGGCCGCCAGCGCGTTGAAGAGGATGTCCAGTGGGTCGAAGACGCGGACGGGCAGCCAGGCCTGGATGCCCTCGTCGACTGTGCCGATCACCACCGCCCCCAGGAAGGCGAGCAGGGCGGGCACGGGAACGCGGCGCCCCTGGCTGGCCCGCTCCGTGAGCGCTTCGTAGATCAGGAGCGCCACCACGCCGTACTCGATGAGGTGGCTGCGCTCCGTTTCCAGCGCCATCCGGACGAAGACCAGCCCGTAGACGGCCGCCACGCCAAGGGCCACGGCGATCTCCAGGCCGCCGGGCCGCCACTTGAGCCCGCGCGTCACCACGGCGGCGGCGATCAAGAGCATGGCGAGGACGAAGAGGGGGGTGAGCAGGCCGGCGTCGCGCAGCAATCCGGCCAGCGACGTTGCCAGGCCCAGGGTGGCGTAGATCGCCGCCACCACGAGCAGCGTCCAGGCCCAGAGCCGCCGCTCGCGAGTCGAGGAGAACAGGGACATGCCCGCATCGAACGGGGCGGGCGTCAGGTTGTCAATACCTGCCGGAGGAAGCGCGGATGCGCGGCGCGCTCGAATCGTCCGAGGGCGAGCCGGGCCTGGATTCCCGCTCCCCGCCTTTGGAGACCGTTGCAAAATCCACCCGGGCTTGGGGGTGACCTGGCGCATCCCTTCCGCTCCCAGGTTCAATGAGGGGTAGATTCCCGCCTTCGCGGGAATGACGAAGGGCTACGCAAGGGTCTCCCTTCGCGGGGACGGGCTCCGCGGGAATGACGCCATCGAATTGCGCGCTCGACTCGCTCCCTTTCGCGGCGCCGTGAGGACCGCCAGCGGTTAGAATGACGAGCGGGGTGGAGCAGTGGTAGCTCGTCGGGCTCATAACCCGGAGGTCGTCGGTTCGAATCCGACCCCCGCAACCACGCGAGCCGATTTCTTAGATCCGGTGGCCCAGGCTGCGTGCAGCCTGGGAACGGACCCGAAACTACCGAGGTTTCGCTCGGTCAGCGGCGCTCCGGATAGCCTCGCCGTCGCAGAGGGACTCGGGGTTTAACAGCCGGATTCGCCACATGGCGGGGCCAGTAGCCTTCGGCCAGCCAGGCCATTTGCTCGGCTGAGCCTTCGCCCACGCGGCGGATGCCTTCCTCGGACGAGCCGCCGGCGTGGGGCAGCCAGAGCACGTTGGGCAGGTCCACCAGCGGGTTGTCGGGGGTCACCGGCTCCTGCTCGAAGACATCCAGGCCGGCGCCGGCGATGCGACCGGTTTGCAGCGCTTCGAGCAGCGCCGCCTCGTCGACGACCGCCCCGCGCGACACGTTGACGAGGACGGCGGATGGCTTCATGCGCGCCAGCAGGTCGGCGTTCACGAAGTGATGGGTTCCGGCGTTCAGCGGCAGGTGCACGGACACCGCGTCGCCGGTCGCGAAGGCCGTGTCGAGGTCGACCAGCTCGACGCCGAAGGAGGCGGCCTCCCAGGGCGACACGGTGGGTCCGTAGGCGATGCAGCGCATGCCGAAGCTCTGCGCCCGCACCGCCACCGCGCGCGCGATGCGACCGAAGCCGATGAGCGCCAGGGTGGCCCCGCGCATGTCGCCGATGGGCCTGATTTGGGCCTCCCAGGCCGGGATGGCGCGGTTGCCCTGGCGCCACTGCGCCCACATCTGGGGCACCCGCCGCACCGAGCCGATGATGAGGAACATGGCCGCGTCCGCCGTCTGCTCCGTGGCGAAGGCCGGGAGATTGCCCACCACCACGCCGGCGGCCGTGGCGGCGTCCAGGTCGACGTGGTCCACGCCCACGGTCGGGGCGATCACGCCCTGCAGGTCGGGGAGCCGGTCGAACGGCGCCAGCCGATAGGGGCCGTGGGGCCAGATGATCCCGTCGTAGCCCGCCAGTCGCTCCACGGCCTCGTCATCCGAGGTGGGCGCATCGACGACCGTCAGCGACGCGCCGACGGCGTCGAGCAGGTGCGTGAAGTCGAGCACGGAGGCGTAGCGAAGCCCGTTGGCCAGCGCGACGCGAAACGGCTTGTCGGGCATGCGACTGATCCCGCCTGGATACGAGCTTGCGGCAACCGTACCGCACGCATCGAACGCGGTGGCACGGCGGTAGGCGTCATACTGTGCCGGGTCGACGACGAGAGCCGGGAAGCTGGAGGGCCACATGGCGTCGGGTGAATCGGTGGTGGTGCTGGGCGCCGGGAACACGGGATTTGCCGCGGCGGCCAACCTGACGCTGGCCGGGCATTCCGTGACCCTGGGCGAGCTGCCCGAGTTCGCCGAGGCCCTCGATCCGGTGCGCGAGGCGCGCGTGATCGAGCTGCACGGCGTGGCGCACACGGGCGCGGCGCGCATCAACATGGTCACGGACGACGTGGGCGCTGCCGCGACGGCCGCGGACGACCTGCTGCTGATCGTGCCGGCCTACGGCCATGCGCCGTGGGCCCGGGCGCTCGCGCCGCATATCCGCCCGAGCCACACGCTCACGCTCATGCCGGGAACGCTCGGGGCGCTGGAGGTCGCGCGCCTGCTGCGTGAGGCCGGCGCGCCCGCCATCCCGATCGCCGAGACCGACACCGCGCCCTACGTCTGCCGCAAGACCCAGCCCGACGGCGCCACGATCTGGGGCGTGGTGCCCGCCATGGGGCTGGGCGTGTTTCCGTCCTCGGCGACGGCGCAGGTGCACGAGCGATTGGCCCGGCTGTTCCCCGGCATCACGCCCGTTCCCGACGTGCTGGCCTGCGGCTTGAGCGCGATGAACCCGGTGGTCCATCCGCCGGGCGTGCTGCTCAACGCCGGGCGTGTCGAGCGCTCGCGCGGGGAGTTCTACTTCTACGACGAGGGCGTCACGCCGGGTGTGGTGCGGGCGATCATGGCGCTGGACGCGGAGCGCCGCGCGGTGGCTGCGGCCCTGGGCCACGACCTGCCGGACGCCGCCGAAGCCTTTCACGCCGCCGGGTTCGGTCCCCGCGCCGAGCCGCCGGATCTCTGGGCCAGCTCGACACGCGCTGGCTGTCGGAGGACGTGCCCTACGGCCTGCGGGCGTGGTCCGGGCTGGGCGCCGCGCTGGGCGTGCCGACCCAGATCATCGACGCCGTGGTGGCCCTCGGACTGACCGTCCTGCAGGAGCCGCTGGACACCAACCGGCGCACCCTGGCCGACCTGGGCATCGACGGCCTATCGGGCGACGAAATCCGGGCCTACGTGGCGGGTGGTGAGGACTAAGTACGGCTCCCTCGGGGACCCGAGCTCGCGACAATGACGCGGTCATTGTCGCGCCAAAACAGTCCGGTTAACAGGTTTGCACCCAGCGACAACGCACGCGTCATTGACGCGCCCGTTGTCGCGGCGGACACGCCAAATCGGCCTGCGCGCAGGCGCTGGGATCCTCCCTGGATCAATTTAGGCGCGGCGCTAGGTTCGACCCGACTGGATTCCGGCTCCCCGCCTGCGCGGGGACAGGCTCCGCCGGAATGACGGAGGGGTTACGCAGGGCCCCTCCTAGTACGCCGCCTCGAGCATGGCCAGGAGCTCGGCCTCGGTGGGTTGGGCGGGGCTTTGGTCCATGAGGCGGCGGGAGCCGTGGGTGACGCGGGCCACCTCGGGCAGCCAGTCGCGCTGCACGCCGGCCTCGCCGAGGCGCGTGGACAGTCCGATGGCGTCGATCAGCCCCCGCATGGCGTCCAGCGTCGCCTGGGCGCGGTCGGCGTCGTTGGCGCCGTTCGGTGCGCCCAGCGGCCCGGCCATACCACCCATGAGCGTGGGCACGCGCTCGGCGCAGAAGCCCATCACCGGCAGCAGGCAGAGAGTGTTGGCCACGCCGTGCGGGATCTTGGCCCAGGCGCCGATGGCGTGCGCCATGGCGTGGACGATGATCGTGCCGGCGTTGGCCAGGGTGTAGCCGGCCATGACGCAGGCGTAGGCCAACTCGTCGCGGGCCTCGGTGTCGCTGCCGTCGGCTACCGCGCGCGGCAGGTACTCCACGACGCGCCGCATGGACTCGGCGGCGTAGAGGCGCGTGTGCGGCGTGGCCTTGACCGAGATGAACGACTCGGTGGCGTGGCAGAAGGCGTCCATGCCGGTGGCGGCGGTGACGTCCGGCGGCACTGAGTCCGTAAGCGCCGGGTCGACGATCGCCGCCTTTGGGTAGATGTAGGGGCTCACCACGGACATCTTGTTGGACTGGTCCGCCAGCACGATGACCGCGTTGCCCGTCAGCTCGGACGCGGTGCCTGAGGTGGTCGGCACGCTGATGGTGGGAATGCCCGGCTTCTCAAGGATCTCGACGCCCAACCAGTCTTCGGTGGTGCCGCCGTTGGTCACCAGGCAGGCGGCGATTTGCGAGGTGTCCATGGCGCTGCCGCCGCCGAGACCCACAACTACGTCGGCGCCGTCGGCCTTTAGGGCCTCGGCGCAGGCGTCCACGCTCGGGCTGGGGGGTTCGGGCACGACGTCGGTATAGACGCCGAACGAGATTCCGGCCTCCCGCAGCAGCTCCTCAACCTGGTCGAGCACGCCACATGCGGCGATGCCGGGATCAGTGACGATCAAGACGCGGCCGGCGCCGGCGCGGCGCAGCTGATCCGGCAGTTCGCGGATGGCCCCACGTCCGAAGACGAGCGTGGGCGTGGTCCGAAAGGTCGAAGGTGAAGGGCCGAATGTCATAGCCGCAAGTCCCGCTGAGCCGGCAAGCCCGCCATTATGCGCCGATCACCGGGCGGGCGCGTACCATGCTCACGCACGGCGGTGCGAGAGGATCCGCATTCATGCCCAGCTTTTCTGTCGAGGGACTCACCGAGGCCTCCAGTCGCGTCCTCGCGGCCGCAGGAGCGCCGGATGACATTGCCGACCAGCTGGCCCAATGGCTAGCCAACTCGAACCTGGCGGGGCATCCCTCGCACGGATTCCAGCGGGTGCCCGAGTACGTGGGGCTGATCCTGGAGGGCAAGATGAAGCCCGCCGAGCGTCCGACCATCGTGTCGGAGACCGCGACCACGGTCATCATTGAGGGCAACCTGGGATTCGGACACTTTGCGGCCGAGCTGCTCACGCGCGTGGTGGCGGCCAAGGCCAAGGAGTCGTCGGTCGCCATTGGCGGCATGACCAACGTGACCCACATTGGCCGCCTGGGCGAGTGGGGCGAGCTTGGGAACGAGTTGGGCGTGATCTCATTTCTCTGCATGGGTTGGGCCGGGGGAGCGGCCGACATCGCGGCCCCGTTCGGAGGGGCGGAACCGAAGGTGGGCACGCTGCCGTTCACTTTCGGCGCGCCGGCGGCGGAGGACGACGGCATGCTGATCGACATGGCGACGACGGCGTCCGCCGAGGGCAAGGTGCGGGTCTACCGCGACAAAGGCCTGCCGGTGCCGGACGGCTGGCTGCTGGACCAGGACGGGCGCCCGACCAACGACCCGGCGAAACTCTACGAGGGCGGGATGTTGGTGCCGTTTGGCGGCCACAAGGGCTATGCCGTTGGCTTGATGGTGTCGCTGCTGGGCGCCAACCTGGTGGGCACCGCGGTGGAGGGCGGCGAGAACCCTGCCGGCGGCTTCGCGCTCGCGATCGACCCCGCGGCGTTCGGCGACGCCGATGACGTGCGGCGCGGCATCCGCGCCAACCTGGAGCGCCTGCGCAACACGCGCCCCGCGCCGGGATTCACCGAAGTTCAGGTGCCGGGCGATTTCGAGCGCGCCTCGTGCCGCGCCCTGTCCGGGCAGCCGCTGGATATTCCCGACTCGACCTGGGAGCTCTACCTCGACAGCGCCGAGAAGGTGGGGGTGTCGGCCGACGAGGTCAACGCCTTGGCGAGCGGGACGGGGTAGCGGCCGGAGGGCCGGGCTCACGACGAATGCGGGCAGTCCCACGCTGCGCGAAGCGTGGGCCACCGGATTTCGGAGGCGGACCGGGCGGCCACGAGGCAGGTCACCCCGTGGGCTAGTGGCTTGGGCGACGAAGCCCTCACCCTGACCCTCTCCCAGAGGGAGAGGGGACCGGACGACCCCGTGGCGACCGGACGCGGGGCGAGAGGGGCGGCTTTGAAACCCGCCCCGATTGATGCAAGAGCTAAACCTCCGTCGCGCCCCCCGAGTCCTCGGTGTCTTCCATGTCCTCCGGCTCTTCGGGTTCGCAGGCCGGCAGGTCGACCTCGTCCAGGTCGCCCCTGGGAATCGCCGCCAACGCCGCGGGCACGCAGCCGGTGAACTGATTGCCCGCGAGATAGACGCTTCGCAGGCTGGTGAGGTTGTCCAACTCGCGCGGAATCTCACCGGTCAGTGTGTTCTGGCTTAGACCCAGCACTTGCAGGCTGGTGAGGTTGCCCAACTCAGGCGGTATCTCACCAGTCAAGTGGTTGATACGCAGCCACAGCTCTTCGAGGTTGACGAGGTTGCCCAGCTCGGGCGGAATCGGGCCGCTGAGGCGGTTGGTGTCCAGGTCCAGCTGTTCCAGGTTGGTGAGGTTGCCCAACTCAGGTGGAATTGGGCCCGTCAACCGGTTGCTCCAGAAGGTCAGCCAGACCAGGCTGGTGAGGTTGCCCAGCTCGGCTGGGATCTCACCGCTGAGCTGATTCAGGGTGAAGTCCAAGTGGGTGGCCGTCGACAGGTTGCCCAATTCGGGAGGGATCGAGCCGGTCAACTCATTGATGCCCAGCGCGGCCCACTGCAGGCTGGCCATATCGCCCATCTCGGCGGGGATGGACCCGCTGAACTGATTGGCCCACAGGGAGAGATGGGTCACGTTGTCCAGGTCGCCGATCTCGGGCGGTATCTCGCCTTGCAACTGATTGCCCTGAACATCCAATCGCACGAGGGCGGCGAGCTGGCCGATCTCGGGCGGGAGCATGCCGCTCAACTGGTTCTGCGAGAGGTCCAAATCGACGATGCGGTCGTGGATGTCGGTAGTGACGCCGAACCACTCGCCGAGCGGTGCATCGCTGAGCCAGTGGTCGTTCTTGTTCCAGTCGTCGCCGTTGGCGGCGTGGTAGAGCGCGACGAGCGCGTCACGCTGCCGCGCCACGTAGGCGTCGTGGTCGCCGTTGGTGGCTCCGTAGAGCATGACCAGCGCGTCTCCGACCGAGACGCTCTCGGGCGCGTAGGCGTCGCCGTCGCTCAGGGGCTCGGCCGCCTGGAAGCTCGCGATCACCTGGTGGCTGGCATAGGGGTAGATCACGTCGCGGACGGCGTCGCCGAGGAAACGCAGCTGCACCGGCTGCTCGCTGTCCGGCCAGTGCTCGAACACCGCGGCCTGGAAGTACTGCCGGATGACGCCGGGGTCGGCGCCTTCGATGGCGAGCATGGCGCCCGGCGTGTCGTCCATGCGAGCGTCGCTCTTGGGCAGGCCAAACGCCTGCATGCCGCCGAGCTCGTAGTAGAAGTCGAGGAATCCGGTGGGCGTGCCGTCAATTGCGAAATTGGACACGCGGTGCCCCCATGGCCCGCTCAGGCGGCCGGGCTGATCACTCAGCAGGTCGGGCTCGACGCCGAGATCGGGCGCGTCGCCCATACCGCCGCCGACGTAGTCCCAGACCAGGCGGCGCTCCAGGCGCCACATGCCGTCACGCTCGTGGCAGTCCACGACGCCGCGTTGGAAGTACTGCGTCAGGCTGCCGGCGTCTTCTTCGATGACTTCGGAGGTGGCGAACCCCCAGCGGATGTCGCCGCCGGTCGACTCGTAGTGCGAGAGGAAGTTGCAGTCGACCTCGCCGTCCCCAACCGTCAGGCGCAAATCGGGGACGTTGTGCGCCAGGTGGGCGTCGGGCTCGAAGTAGACGCTTCGCGTCACGACGGCGGAAAGGTTGGCGTGCGAGTCGGCGAAGGTCGGCGCCGCGATCGCGATGCTGGTGAGCAACAGCGCAACCAGCAAGGCGCCGAGTCGGGCGCGGCGCAGGGCAAGAGTCATGAAAGGACGTTCCTATCGAGTGAGGCGCTGTGACCGGACAACCAGTTTACCTGTGGATGCGTTGCACGCGATTGCCAAGGCCTCGCCGTTTGGAGGCCGCCGGCCACGGCCACGCCACCGTCGCGGCGCAACTGCAAGCCGCTGCGTATGATGCGGATCGGCTGTGCCGGTGGCGCCGCCTGGAACGACCTGAGGAACGCATGCCGACGTTTTCCGCCGAACCCCTGACTGCCGCCACGGCGCGGATTCTGGAAGCCGCGGGGACGCCCGCGGAGGCGTCCGCCAAGATCGCGACGTGGCTGGTGCGCGCCGACCTGTCGGGGCATCCCTCGCACGGCGTGATCCGCATCCCCGACTACGTCGACCGGATCCGCCAGGGCGCGTTCATCCCCGCACTGGGCCCGGTGGTGGTTTCCGAGTCCGACACCACGGTCTTGCTGGACGCCCAGTATGGATTCGGTCACCTGGCGGCGGAGGATCTGACGCTACGCCTGGCGGCGAAGGCCAAGACTTCGCGCGTGGCGATTGGCGGCATCGTTCATTGCAACCACATCGGGCGGCTGGGCGAATGGGCCGAGCTGGGCGCCGACTTGGGCGTGGTCTATCTGATGGTGGCGGGTGGACCGGGCACGATGCGGGCGGCGCCGTTCGGCGGCGCGGAGGGGCGGCTGAGCACGAATCCCATGGCCTTTGGCGCACCCGCAGCCGGCGCCGATCCGCTGATCGTGGACTTCGCCACCACGGCCACCGCGGAGGGCAAGGTGCGGGTGGCGCTGGCGAAAGGCACGCAGTTGCCGTCCGGCCAGATCCTGGACGGCGACGGACAGCCGTCTACGAATCCCGGCGACCTCTACGACGGCGGCGTGCTGCTCCACATGGCGGGTCACAAGGGCTACGGCCTGTCGCTGATGACGGAGATCCTGGCCGCCAACCTCACCGGCGCCATCAACCCGGAGATCAACGTGCGCATCGGCACGTTTGCCATGGCCGTCGACACCAATGCCCTCGACCAGGGCGACGGCTACGACGCGGCCTCTCGCGACACGTTCGACCGCATGCGAAACACGCGCCCGGCCGCCGGCTTCGACGAGGTGCTGATTCCCGGCGACACCGAGCGGCGGTCGCGGGCGAAGCTGAGCACCGCCGGCCTGCCGGTGGCGGAGGCCACGTGGACCGCCATCCTGGACACCGCCGACAGCCTGGGGCTGGATCGGAATGGCCTCGACGGGCTGGCGCGGGGGGTCGAGGCGGCAGACGCTTAGTCCGAATGGTCGTGTATGCGATCCGTCTCAGTCGAGCGTCCTACGGATCCACCGACTCGTAGCAATCAGGATTGAGGTCGTCCAGCACCGTTGGCGACGGTTCGAATGTCGGAAGGCGGACGATGCACAGGTTGCGGCTGGATCGCGTGAGGGCAACGTATAGCTGCCCACGCCGAAGGTCGATTGGCGCGCGGCGTACATCAATGTCGAGCAGATAGACGGAAACGAAGTCCAACCCCTTCGCCGCATGCACTGTCATTAGTGAGACCCTAGTGCCGTCCGGCGCAGCATTGCGATCCACGGTCAGAGCGGGAATGCCCATCTCGTCAAGCGCTCCCAACACAGCGTTGCGCTGGGAGTTTGATTTTGTCAGCACAGCAATCTGCCCGGCCTGGCTCCCTTCCCTAATCTCCTTGCGAATCTGCTTGGCGACGAAAGCGTAAGCCTCTGAGTAAGCGGTAAGTCTGACGAGCCGTGGCAATGGACCTTCGCGTTGAGCTTGGGCCATCTGGCCGACTTCACGGCGCATCTCATCCACGTCCGCGTAGAGTGAGGCGGCCAGCGCATGAATTTGGCGGGTCGAACGGTAGGGGCGGAGCATGACGCGGGCCTGACTGCCGCGGGGGCTGAATTCGCGCTTTGCCCAGCGAAAGCGTCCCCGGTAGACCAGCTGAGCCGGATCGGCAAGAACCAACAGCCGCCACTCCTCACCGGCGACGAGAGTCCTAGCAAGCCGCGCCATCACGGGGCTGCAATCCTGCGCCTCGTCCACGATGACGGCACGGTAGATCGGCGGGTCGGCATCGGACGCGAGAGCTTCGCGACCTCGTGCGATCAGGTCATCCCAGGTGCCCTTAGCATCAGGGCGACGGCGTATGCGCTGGTGCAGTTCCCATATCACCCGGCGCTGGGGTTGGCGCAGCCTCATGAGGCCCTCGCTTTCTGGCCGTGTGAGGTTCAAATACGGCCCAACATCATCAAACTGGTTTGGGGCGAGCACATTCGAGATTTCGTCGTGCAAGTCCTGCGCGGACCATCCGGGGAGTTGGTCTCGCGCGGCAGGCGACAAGCGGGGGATCTCCTCGGTGATCGCCCGCTTCAGCCACTGACCGTCCGTGTCGATGGCTGCGGCCACCGCAAAGCCATCGACGCGCTTCTGCAGATATGCATCCGCCCAGCCGTGGAACGTTTGTACCTCGATTTGGCTCGCCATCTCCGGTGGGGCGAGCGTGTCGATCGTATTGCGGACGGTCTTCATCAGCACGCGGTTGAAGCAGAGATACAGCACACCCCTGTAGTCCTGTTCCTGCTGAGTCGCCTGGCGCAGTGCCCGCCAGATCGCAATGGAGGTCTTGCCCGTGCCCGCTCCGGCGGTGACAAACATGAGCCCCTGTCGTTTGCGCTCGTCGTACTCAACCAAGTAGCGCTGGTCGTCATCAAGGGCCGCAAAGTATTGCTCGAATCCGCGTGCCGCCATCTCATCAAGCAAGTCGGGATTAGGTACCGGTACGGGATCCTCAGGCGCAACTCGCGGCACGGGTGCTGGTCCTCCCGCAACGCGGCGTAGGTTCGTTCGCTCGAATCGCCGCGGGATTTCCCTGCGGTGGCGGTCTGCCCAGTTATAGGCCTCGTCGTGGTTGTCGACCCAGAGCACGACGATTCGGGACTCATGCCTGGCAAAGATTAAGCGATAGGCCCGAGTGACCCGAGCCGAGCGGACTTCGAGGCCACCACTCAACCGGTGCACCAACTCGTCATGGAGGCCCGGGCCGAACCGATTCGCGCAGAGGCGTTGTACTGCCTCGGTCGTTTCTTGCTTTAGCCGCTCGTCAAGTGGATTGAGCGCCCGGTCGAAGTCATGTCCGAGGAATAGAGACATCTCCGCCATGGGCCCCGCCCTTTCCGCACTACCTCAGCCAGCCAGGAAGCCTTCGATCCGGTCCAGGGCGGTCTCCAGCGCCGCCATGCTGGTGGCGAAGCTGAGGCGCACGCAGGCGTCGGCGCCGAAGTCGCTGCCCGGCACGACGCCGACGTGGGCGTCTTCCAGCAGGCGACCGGCCCACTCGGTCGAGCCGGACACGCCCTTGGCTTCGAACGTCCCGGAGACGTCGGGAAAGGCGTAGAAGGCGCCGCCCGGCTCTGGGCAGACCACGCCGTCCAAGGCGTTCAGGCGGTCGCTGAGAAACTTGCCGCGGCGCTCGAACTCCACGCGCATGTCCTCCACGCAGGATTGGTCGCCGTTCAGGGCGGCGGCCAACGCGTGCATGGTGAAGGTGGCCGCCCCGCTGGTCGTTTGCGACTGGAGCTTGGCCATGCCCTTGATCACGTCGACCGGGCCGGCGGCGTAGCCGATGCGCCAGCCGGTCATGGAGTAGGACTTCGAGCCCGCGTTGAACGTGATGGTGTGGTCGTAGGCGTGCGCCGACGTGGCGGCGAAGCTCTTGAACTCGCGGCCACCAAACAGCAAGCGGTCGTACATCTCGTCGCTGAAGGTGACCACGTCCGTGTCGGCCAGCACCGCCGCCAGCGCGTCGGTTTCCTCGGGCGAATAGGCGGCGCCGGTGGGATTGCTGGGCGAGTTGAACACCAATACGCGCGTGCGCGGCGTGAGCGCGTCGCGCAGCTGGTCGGGGGTGATCCGGAATCCGGCCTCCGCGCCCGCGTTGACAAAGACGGGCACGCCGCCGGCCAGCTTGACCTGCTCCGGGTAGGACACCCAGTAGGGCGCGGGGATGATGACCTCGTCGCCCGGGTCGAGCAGGGTGGCGAAGGCCAGGTAGAGCGCCTCCTTGCCGCCGACGCTGGCGACGACCTGGTCGGTGGAATAGGTGAGGCCGTTTTCGCGCTTCAGCTTGGCGACGACGGCATGCTTGAGCTCGGGCACGCCTGAGGCCGGCTTGGCGTACTTGGTCTCGCCGCCGCCCAGGGCCTCGGCGGCGGCCGCCTTGATGTGGTCGGGCGTGTCGAAGTCGGGCTCTCCGGCGCCCAGGCTCACGACGTCGATGCCCTGGGCCCGCATCGCCGCAACCTTGTTGCTGACGGCAATGGTTCCCGATTCGGCCAAGTCTTGAACGCGCTGCGAGATCTTCACGGGCCAGCCTTCGGATAAGAGTCGGCGGCGCTCATTGTGCCTGACGGCGGAAGAACCAGCGGCCGCTCCCGCTACAGTGCCGGACATGGACTTTTTCGCCTCGAGGCGGGAGCGGCGCCTTTGGCTGTGGACGCTGGCCGTCCTGGTGGCGATCTACGCCACCCTGGGCCTGGCGCCGGCTTTGGCCCAGGTCCTGCGCGAGCGCGGGTGGCTGCCGGCCGCCGTGGCCTGCGGCCTAATTCTCGTCGGGATGACCATCGTCACGCAGGGGCTGCAAGTGCGTCCCGGCGGTGTGGAGATCGCTGTCGCGCTGGGCATCGCGGCGGCATACCTGTTGATGGTCGCGCGGCTGATGGCTGGCCAGGAGGAGCGCACCCACCTGATGGAATACGGCGTGGTCGGTGTGTTCGTCTACGAAGCGCTGGCCGAGCGCGCGCGCCAGGGTCGGCGGGTTCCGCTGCCGCCCCTGGTCGCGGTCCTGGCGACCGGGTCGTTGGGCCTGCTCGACGAGGGCATACAGGCGGTTCTGCCCAACCGCGTATTCGACGCGCGAGACATCCTGTTCAACGTGCTCGCCAGCACGACGGCGGTGGGGGCGTGCGTCGCGCTGGGCTGGGTGCGGCGGCGAGCACGCGGCGCGAGCGGGCGGCTGGAATGAGCGGCCGGGTTCAGGGCGAGGAGTTGGCGACGGTCGCGTCGTGGGCGAACACACCTTCGCGGAATAGATAGGCGTTGACCTCGCGGTCGAGCCGCCGCCGGTAGGCCAGGCCCAGCGCGTCGCAGGCGCGCTCGAGGTAGCGCGAATACAACGCCGCCACGTTGGCCGCGACGAGGCGGACGGCCTCGACGCCGCCGAGCCGCAGCGGCCGCAGGGCGGACTCGAATGCGTCCGCGTCGGCGGGCGCGAGCCGGGCCGCGAGCTCCGGCGATTCCGGGCGCACGCGGGCCAGGTCGGCGGCAAGTTGCGCCGCCATGGCATAGCCCCAGAGCAGCCCGGTGCACAGGCCGCGGTTGTAGTAGCCGGCGCCGACCATGGCGTGCACCAGCAGGTTGTGGGCTGCCTCAACGGCTCCGGCCGCCGTGAGCGCACCGCGGCTGAAGAAGCTCGCACCAGCCGGGGCGCTCCCCGGATCCGGTGGCCCGGGATGCAAAGGAACGGTTGCCCCATGGCGATTCCGAATCTCCGCCGCGAGCGGTCGCAGGACATCGAGGGTGGGGTCGATGGAATCTGCCGCCGGATCGGGCCAGGCGGCGCTCCAATCGCCCAGGGGAGCCAGGAGCGGCACGACGTCGGCTGCGGTCAGTGCGTCCGCCGCGTGCTTGGGCCCCGCCAGGCCCGCGGCGCGCGGGTCGCGCAGCAGCAGAAGCAGGCGCAGGGCGGACTCGAGCAGCGTGGCCTGGGCCTGCGTTGCCGACAGGATGGAGCGTTCCTCGATGGCCTGCCGCAGCCTTCCCAACTCAGCCGGAACCCGCGCTGCCTCGCGCTGGATCAGCTCCGCGGGCGTGATTCGGGGCGGCGCGAAGGGAGTGGCCGCAAACTGCGCAACCTGCCCGTCCGGGTCGAACAGGGGCGCCACCGCCTCGTGCCGCGGGCCGCGCAGGGCTGCCGGCGTCGTGATCTCCAAATCCGCACGCAGCGGCCCCTCGAAGGTGACCACGACGAGGTGTCCATCGCGAACGGGCCGGCTGAGCCATCCCAGCACCGGATGGATCGCCGGCAGCGTCTCCGGAAGTGCGTCGATGACCGCGGGCAGATCGGCTTCCGCGACGGCGAGGCGAAGGTCCACGTCCGACCAGCGGTCCCCCGTTCCCGCGGCGATGCTTCCACCAATCCACGCCGCGGCGACCCTGGAGTCGGCCGCCAGCACGCTGCGCGCGGATTCGATGAGCCCAAACTGTGCACTGCCGGGCGCCAGGTCGGGGTTCCGCGGCGGTCTCACCCGTTGCTTCCGATGACGTCGAGCAGTTGGCGGTGAAAAGCGGCCGCGTCGATCGATGCCGCGATGCGCAATTGGGTGGCTTCACTCGCGACCCGAAACCGAATCTGGCCCGACACAACCTCGGCGCGCCGGGCGGTCAGACCGAGTCGCAGAAAGTCCTCGCCGAGCGCCAGCGTGAGCGCCGCGGGGTCGTACATGCTGGTCCAGTCGCGGTTGCGCCGGTCCAGGTAGGTTTCGAGCATGAGCCCCAGCGAGGCGCCAATGCCTGGCGCGCGTCGCACGCGGGGCAGGTTCTCCCGCCGGAGCTGCGCCCGGGACGTGACGAGGTAGTCGCCCACGCGCACGCGGCGGCCGCTGTTGCACACGGCGGCCGCGGCGGCGGGATCGGCGCCGAAGTTGTGCTCGCGCGGGTTTGTCGGATCGTGCCGGCCGCCCATCATGACGATCCCGGCCAGGCGATCGAGTCCCTCGGGGCGCTCAGCCAGCAGGGCGGCGGCATTCGTGGCGGGACCGATGGTTGCCAGCCATACCGGCTCCGGCGCGGTGGCGATCACGTCGGCCAAGAGGTCGATGGCCGGTCGGGGATCGCGGCGGGGATCGTCACGACCCTGGGGCAGCACCACGTCGCCGGAAAGGGGGATGCCCTCGATGCCGCCGTCCGGCTCGGCCGCGGCCACGGGAACATCGCCGACGCCCAACTCGTCCAGCAGGCGCAGCGCCAGCGCCGCCCGCCAGCGCGTGTCGCCCAATACGGTGGTCACCGCGCAGAGGCGGATTCGCGGATGCCGCGCGGCGAAGGCCAACGCAATGGCGTCGTCCACGTCGTCGCCGATGTCCGTGTCGAGGATGAGCGAGATCACGAGGTCCGCCTGCCATCGTCGTCCAGGCGCGCCTTGCGCAGCATTGCTTTGGTGATCCGGTCGCGGTGACGCTGGACGAACGCCGCGGCGCCGTCGGGGTCCACCGCGGACAACGGTCGCAGCGCCCAGCCGATGCCCAGGCGGATGAAGTGCCGGCGGTCGTGGATGCTGGCTTCCAGCAGGTCCAACGTTAGGCGCGGCTGCGGCGACTCGCCGATGGGCGGCACGCGTCCGATCCGCCGGAGGCGCCGCTGGGTGGGACCGCCGAGGCCATCGTTGAGCGACACCGTGGACACCAACGCGACGCGCCGGTACCAGAAGGGCGACTCGCGCGCGGCCCAGGCGCGCAATACATCCTCGTCGACGATGCCGGCGTCGAAATGGCCCGCGACCAGCAGCAGCGAGATGGGGTCGGCCAGCGCCCAGGTGTCCGGGGCGCTGCTCCAGGCCTCGGTCAATCGCCAGGTCTCGGCATTGAATGCCGGCTGGGCGGCCAGCATCCAGATTGCGCACCAGGCTTCTTCCAGCGACGCCTCGAAGAGACGTTCAAACAGACTCAGATCCGACGGCAGGCCGAAGTCTTGAACGAAGCCGGTCAGCACGCGCTCGGCGCCGGGCATCGACGTGCCGATCACCCGGCGTTGTTCGAGCTTCAGGTATTTGGCCTCGCCGGCCGCGCGCACCGAGTCGGCGACGGCTTCGAGCCGCGAGCGTAGCTCGAGCGCCGGGTCTCGTGCGTTGTTGGAAAGCGGATCTTTCATGGCGCGCAGCGCAGTGACCAATGGCGGACACGCCCATTCGCGTCAGTCGTCACCCTCACCTCGATCCTCTCCCATCAAGAGGCCTCTGCGAACCCCAGACAAGCGAGGCTAACCGCCCAGATTCTCTCCGCCCCCAGATTCACTGACGGGTGGATTCCCGCCTTCGCGGGAATGACGGAGGTCTACGCAAGGGTCTCATCAAGGGGAAGGATGTCGCTGCGCACGACCTGCGGCCGATGCTCGCTTTGTGCGCGCCGCGAGCGTTGGGGAGGCGCGGGGTCATTTGCGATGCTTCGGGTAGCGACGCTTCGTCAGAATGACAGGTCACTTCAGGCTGTGCCGGTTGCGGGCGGGCACAAGGCCCGCCCCTACACGGACCGGCGTATGCATCGCCCCGTACTGACGTACGGCTGGCGGCGCCGACCTCGGTGCTAGAGTGACCCGCCCGCACCACGGCCCCCGTCGTCTAGAGGCCTAGGACACCACCCTTTCAAGGTGGCGACAGGGATTCGAATTCCCTCGGGGGCGCCTCGGCCGTCCGCGCTATTGACAGTCCCCGCTATTGGGGATCATGCAGATGAACTGCAGCGGCGCCGTGCCCGTGTTCTGGAACTGGTGCATGGCCATGGGCGGCACGAAGACGGCCTGGCCTTGCGCGAAGGGCTTTAGACCGTCGTCGGTTAGCAGGTGGCCGTTGCCGCTGACGATGAACACCTCGTGCTCCCAGGGGTGCTGGTGATGATCGGTTGCGCCGCCGGCCTCGACCTCGAAGAGCCGCATGCCGAAATTTGGCGCGTCGTCCCGGTGAGTCACCAGGTTTCGCTTGACGACCTTGCTCGGGGCGTCGGGATAGACGTGCTCCGCGGCGACCTCGCCGGGATCGATGACCTTGGGTTGCATGGGGATACTCTCCGGGCAGATCCGCTCCCCCATCGTAGGTCCCCGGCCTGGACCGCCGAAAGTCGGGGAGCGGCGTTGCCACCGGCGAGACTCTTCGCGGAAAATGCTTCGCCGCGACCCCGCTCGCCCTGCCCCTCGATGCCCACCGTCACCATCCGCATTCCCCAGGTGCTGCGACACCACACGGCGGGCGCGCGCAGCGTCGACGTAGCGGCGGGCACGGTGCAGGAGGCGCTGGAAGCGCTCTTCGCCGTTTATCCGACGCTGCGCGAATCGCTCACGCCGCCCAGCGGCAACGTGCTCGAAGCCACCAACCTGTTCCTCAACGAGCGGGACGTCGCCACGCTCGACGGCCTGGCCTCGCCCATGAGGGACGGCGACACCCTGACCATCCTCCCGGCCATGTCCGGCGGCGGATGGAGCGAAACGCTCGTGGGAAACTCTGAGGGCTCTGGCAACGACATTCGGAGGGACAGACATGGCTAGGGGCATTCTCGTGGGCGCCACCGTGGCGGTCCTGCTCGCGCTTTCCCTGGCATGCTCCGAGGCTCCCGCAGCCGTCCGAATTGGAACCGAGGGCGCCTATCCGCCCTACAACTTCATCAACGACGCGGGTGAGATTGACGGGTTCGAGCGAGAGCTGGGCGACGAGCTGTGCCGGCGGGCCGATCTCACGTGCACCTGGGTGATCAACGAGTGGGACACCATCATTCCCAATCTCCTGGACGACCAATACGACGCGATCGTGGCCGGGATGAGCATCACGGCGGAGCGTGACGAGCTCATTGACTTCTCACAGCCATATCTCCCACCGAGCACGTCGGTTTATCTCGCCGTGGCCGGCGCCAGCGACGAAGCGGCCAAGGGCGCGGTGGCCGCGCAGGTGGCCACGGTCCAGGCCGATTACCTTGCGTCGCAATCGGGCGTGTCGCTTCTCGAGTTCGAGCTGGTGCCCGACGCCATTGCGGCCGTGCTGAGCGGCGAGGCGGATGCGGCGCTGGTGGACCTGGCGTTCGCCCGCGAGAGCTTGGCTGAACACGAGGGGATGCTGAGCATCGTCGGCCCGGAGGTGAACCTCGACCTCGGCGTAGGCATCGGCCTTCGAGAAGACGATGGCGAGTTGAAAGACAAGCTGGACTCGGCCATCAGCGAGATGAAAGACGACGGCTCGCTGAACGCGCTGATCACGAAGTGGTTCGGCGATGAGGCCGACGGCTTCTAGCTGACCGGAGCCCGCCCGCCTCCTACGGTTCCCACGCCCGCCGATTGACACGTCGCCGCGTACCGGTATAGAACGACCGGTTCGCTGCGTGAGGGCGTGTGGTCGGGGGCAGGGTGCGGAAGCTGACGGTCGGCCTGCTGGTGGCTGTGGTGGTAGTCGTCGCCGCAGCGGCGCCGGCCCACGCGCTCGAGTGCGAGGGGTCTGAACTCGACGACGGCTGCCTCTTCACCATCACCGGCGGGGCTACCTCCAACCCCATCGACGGCTACGCCGTCACCAACGCCGTCGGCGTGCCGCTGTGGGATTTCGTCCGCGACCGCGAGGCCCAGGCCATCGGCTATCCCATCAGCCAGCGCTGGTCCGAGGGGCCCTTCACCCTCCAGGCGTTTCAGAAGGTGATCCTGCAGTGGGATCCCGGCCGGCAGCGCATGAACTACTACAACACCCTCGACGCACTGGCGAACCGGTATCCGTGGGTCGAGCTGCCGTTCGTGCCACCCCACCAGGTGCTCGAGGAGGACCAGGGGGCAACCCTCGGCGCCATCATTCGCAACCACCTGGCGCTGCTCGACCAAAACGAGGCCATCAAGGAGCGCTTCCTCCGCGAGCCTGATTGGCTCAACCTCTACGGGCTGCCGATCCGCTATGAGGAACGTGCGGTTGACGTTCACCCCGCGGGCGTGCAGCTGCTCCGGACCCAACGCACGGTGTTCGTGGTCTGGAACGTGCCGGCTCCCGGCGTCACCGTCGGGCGAGTCAACCTGCAGAACGTCCCGGACAAGCTCAAGCAGCTGAGCAACGTGGTCATCCCGGACGCCGCCAAGGCGCTCGCGCGCGCGCCCGGCCCGGCACTCGATCCCTCCATCCGCGTCCTGCCCTGGGTTGCCGACGGGATCACCGAAGCCGAAGAGGCACCCGCGCTCCTGCTCCGAAAGATCTCTTCGTCATCTCCGGATCTCTTCCGGACTCTCCTGCTCGAGTCACGGCCCCCCTGGCTTGGACGTCCGCCGACGCCCACAACAGAAGCCGCTCTGAACATTCTCCTCGGCATCGCCGACGTTTCATGGACCCGAAAGGAACTCATCCCGGGGGAACCCGGCATCCTCGAACTCCTGGTCCATGTTCCGGAAGACCGTTGGCCGTCGGCATTTCAAAAGCTCCTCCTCAAACCGTGGTTGCGTGACGGAGTCACGTGGAATGAGCTCCAACTGATCGACTCCGTGCTCTATTTCCTGATTGTCGTGCCTCGTCAACCAGGTCACTATTTCGGACGACATGACACGGTTAATCAGATCTTTTCAACCATGCTCGACATGCCATTCCTCGACACGTTCGAAGGTTACGAGACGTATCTGATGAGGAGATTACCCTCGTCGGCGGGCGCCTCAGGTCCCCCGGGCGGTAAGCCCCGATCTGCCGGCGGACCTGAATACACGCTGCAAGTCCTTGCCTCCGCAAGCCAAAGCGGGGGAATCACCGATGAACAAGCCCTTGCCTTTATGATCGATCGACCAAGTCCACTCGATGTCACGCCGGACCAAGTAATTGACACTCTCAATCGCACCTATCAAAACGTTCGAGTCGAGCAGCGAGTTTACTTTCATTTTCAATCGGGCTACGTGCGCCTGATCGTTGTTCGTGACCGACAACAGCCGATACCCCCCGACCTCTTGGAAACCCTTAATCACATGCTAGTCGCCGTCGTGGAGTTCACGGGCGCTCCGTTTCCAAACGATCATCTCGTCGTGCAAATCCAACCTGGATCTCCGGACCGCGAGCGGCTGGGTCGTCACGGGTTCTATAAGACTTTGATCGCCGGAGCGTATATCGGACCGTATCCGTTACCACACGATATCCAACGAGCATTGGTTCATCTCTTTGCGCACTACTATTGGGAAAACAACGCGGGTTGGCTGGATGAAGGGGCAGCTACCCTTTATGAATACGGGCTAAACTATCGCGGCCCCGATTGGCCGCCCGCGGAAGGCCTTCCAGAAGACCCACATGGATTGCTCACTTGCCCGGATGATAGTGTCTACACGATTGACGAGAGCGGATTCTTGGAGTGCCGACAGTATCTGGGAATCCGTTTGTTTCTCGATCTCTATCGGCAACTGGATGAGGCCGCCTTTCGAAGTGGTTTCGCCAGGCTCTTTAACATGACATATGGCAACTTGCAGTCATACTGTATCCGACAGAAAGATATGGGATTAGATGCTCCTTGCATTCGTTCGCAACGAACCCCTCATGTGGATCTTGTCACCGAGGCGTTTACGTCCGGAGCGAGTCCAGAAGCGGCGGCGACCGCCAGGTTCGTTATCGGACGCTGGTACTACGGCGATCCCGCGGCCTTGACGTCGCCTTGACCATGCGCGGTCGCCACGCGCCTTGAGCGTCCGTGGCTGCGAACGGCAGGCGAGCGAAATCGTCTTGGACGCGGACGGCGGAGCCGAGAGCCGTCGGGATCCTGCGTCCGCCACTTGACACGCCATAGCGTACCGGTATAGAACAACCGGTTCGCCCCCCAAGCGGGCGTGTGGTCGGGGGCAGGGTGCGGAAGCTAGCGGTCGGCCTCGTCGTCGCTGCGGTGGTCTTCGCCGTGGCCTCCCCGGCTTATGCCCTCGATTGCGAGGGGTTCGACCTCGACGACGGTTGCTTCTTCACGATCACCGGGGGAGACACAACCGATCCGGACGACGGCTACGCCGTCACCAACGCCCACAGCGTGCCCATGTGGGACTTCGTCCGCGACCGGGAGGCGCAGGCGATCGGCTATCCCATCAGCCAGCGCTGGACCGAGGGGCCGTTCACGCTGCAGGCCTTCCAGAAGGTCATCCTCCAGTGGGACCCCGTCAAGCAGCGCATGAACTACTACAACACGCTCGACGCGCTGGCGAACCGCTATCCGTGGGTCGAGTTGCCCTTCGTGCCACCCCACCAGGTCCTGGAGGAGGACCAGGGGGCGACCTTCGGCACCATCATCCGCAACCACCTGGCGCTGCTCGACGAGAACGAGGCCATCAAGGAACGCTTCCTCAGCGAGCCCGACTGGCTCAACCTCTACGGGCTGCCGATCCGCTACGAGGAACGCGAGGTCGACGGCAACCCCGCGGGCGTGCAACTGCTGCGGAGCCAACGCACGGTGTTCGTGGTCTGGAACGTGCCCGCCGCCGGCATCACCGTCGGGCGCGTGAATCTCCAAAACGTGCCCGACAAGCTGAAGCAGCTGAGCAACGTCGTCATTCCAGACACCGCGAAGGGCCTCGTCAGCGCCCCCGATCCCGGCCTGCACCCCGCCATCCGAGCCCTTCCATGGGTTGCCGACGGCATCCTCCCGCACGAACAGGAAACGCTCCTGCTGCTCCGCAAGCTCGGCTCATCCTCCGACGAGCTTCTCACCAGGCTCCTGGTCACGCGGCAGCCGGACTGGCTCCAGCGCCTACCAGGCGCCCAAGGCCAAGGCGCCCTCCGCATGATCAGCGCATTCGCCGAAATCCCCTGGACTCGGAAGCATATCGGCCCCGCCCAGCCAATCCTCCTTAGTGTCTTGCTCAACGCAACCGAAGACCAATGGCCCGCGTCGTTCCGCAAGCTGATGCATAAGCCCTGGATTCGCGACGGCGTCACCTGGGGCGAGCTGAGATTTGCCGAAATCGCGCTCAGGCAAACCCTCGTGCTTGCCGAGGCAAACAACCCCCAATACAACGGCAAACTCGCTGAGCTCGATAACATTCTGAGCATCATGCTCGATATGCCTTATCTGGACAGCTTCGAAGGCTATGAAACTACCATTACCGAAAATCTCTTTTTCGGCTATAGCCGCACAAATCCACGCACTGGAGCCAGCGAATGGCTTCATGGACCGGATCTCGTCATGCGGATGCTGCGCGGCTTCGCCGCCACCGGCGGCATCACGGATCGTCAGGCGCTGTTCCCTAGACCTCGAGATTTCCACGGGGAGCCCGAGGAATTCGCCGCAGCCGTTAGTCACAGGGCGAGCGAGTCTTCAGTTATTGAAAAGGACATCTTTCTCCCGCTATCCGGCCGCGTACGCCTCGTTCTCATCAATCGCCAGGACATTATCGCCAGTCCGGCGGCCATCTCCCATACGCTGGGCACCATCGAGAGCGTTTTGAATGAACTCGTGGCATTCACGCAGATGCCATTTCCCGAGCACTATGTGAGCTTCAGCGACTATATTGTCCCTGGCTCCGCGTCCGAAATTCGAGAGGCGCGAAGACAACTGGTCCGGCGTTTTATCGCCTATCATAATGGGTACGAAGTGCCATATTGGGCGACTGAGGGAATGGCTGCGGTCGTTGAGTTAGGATTGGGTTACCGCCCCGCACATTGGAGTCCTAGCCTTAGTGATTTTCAAGATCCTGGTGACAACGTCCAGTGCCCGGTCAATACCGTCAGCAATCAGTTCGCCCTCGGCGATGCCAGCTGTCATGAGTATCTTGGCGTAAGTTTCTTTCTCGATCTGTATCGATCATTAGATACCACATCGTTTCGCAATGGATTTTCCAGGATGATTGCCAATACGAATGGCTGGATTCCTCTCTATAGCTATTGTTGGGCTCAGAATAGAATTCTCGACGTTCCTTGCGTATATCCGGAGCGACCGCCGTTTCAGACGGCATTCACCGACGCGTTTACGACCGGCGTGTCGCCCGAAGCCGCAGCCATCGCCAGAAGCGTGTTTCAACGGTGGTACCACGGCCGCTAGGGGCTTGGAGCGTCCCGAGGCGTGGTGGGGGTGGCGCCGCGGTAGGGCAGTCGCCGATTGACACGCCGCAACGCCTCGCTATAGAACAATCAGAATCCCGCCGGAGCACGGCTAACCTGGGTATCAGCGTGCGAAAGCTAGCGCTCGGCCTGATCGTCGCCGCCGTGGTGCTCGCCGTGGCGGCGCCAGTCCGCGCGCTCGATTGCGCGGGCGATGCGCTCGACGACGGCTGCCTCTTCACTATCACCGGCGGCGACACGCCCGATCCGGACGACGGTTACGTCGTCACCAATGTCGGCGGCGTGCCGATGTGGGACTTCGTCCGCAACCGGGATCTCCAAGCCATCGGCTTTCCCATCAGCCAGCGCTGGACCGATGGCCCGTTCACCCTCCAGGCATTTCAGAAGGTCATCCTGCAGTGGGATTCCGGCAAGCAACGCATGAACTATTTCAACACCCTCGACGCGCTTGCGAACCGCTACCCGGAGGTGGAGCTTCCCTTCGTGCCGCCACACCAGGTGCTGGAGGCGGACCGCGGCGCCGATTTCGGCACCATCACGCGCAACCACCTCGCCATCCTGGATCAGAATCCGGCAATCAAGCGACGGTTCCTCAGCGAGCCCGATTGGCTGAATCTCTACGGGCTGCCGATCCGCTATGCGGAGCTGGAGGTGGCGGGCAACCCGCAGGGCGTGCAAATGCTCCGGGCCCAGCGGACGGTCTTCGTGGTCTGGAACGTGCCGGCGGCCGGCATCACGGTGGGGCGAGTGACCCTCCAAAACGTGCCGGACAAGCTGAAGAAGCTCAGCAACGTCGTCATCCCGGATGCCGCCAAGGTCCTGACCTATCGCCCAGACCCCACGCTGGATCCTGCCATCCGGTCCATCGCCTGGATCGCGGACGGCATCACCGCAGGGGACCAGGAATCCGTTGCGCTGCTCCGCAGGCTCCATTCAGCCTCCCAGGAGCTTTTCTCGCGTCTCGTGTTCGAACGGCAGACGGACTGGGTGCACCAGCCACCTAGTCCTCAGACCGAAGCCGCGCTGGGCATTCTCCTCGCCATCCCTGACATCCCCTGGACCCGCAAGCACGTCAGCGCGACCGAACCTCTGATCATGCGAGTGTTGCTCCATACACCCAAAGCCGATTGGCCAGCCGCGTTCCAGAAGCTCCTCGAGAAGCCTTGGATGCGGGATGGAGTCACCTGGGATGAGCTGCAGTTGGTTGACCATTTCCTCTATTTCACCCTCACCTATCCGCGCTATACAGGCACCACCTACCTCGGCAAGACGGATGAGGTCAATCAGCTCCTCAGCCAGATGCTCGACATGCCGTTCCTGGACACCTTCGAGGGCTACGAAACCCATATCATTCAAGATCTGCCCAAAGAAATTACATTTGCCGCACGTCCCGGCAGACCCGCCGGCACCTACGGAGGACTTTCGCACACGCAGAGGGCCCTCCAAGAGTTTCTCTCGACCGGCGGGATTACCGACGCACAGGCGCTTGCCTACAGATATCTCGGCACCTCCCTACGCGACTTCCTCGCCGCCCCCTGGGACATCCCTCACCTGCTCAACGGCTGGAGCCGGGACTTCGCCGTCAAGAAGCGCACCGTCTATATTCCATCCGCCGGTTTTGTTAAGTTGTTCTTCGTCCATCATCTCAGTCAAACCATAGACCCCAGTGCCATGGATATCCTGGAATCCGTCTTGCACGAAGTCGCTGAGTTCGTGGAGGTCCCTTTTCCACATGGCTACGTGGTCCTGAAGACCGATGCCGCATTGGGCAGAGGCGATAATCTAGGCCATAGTATTGAGATCGACTATCAATACTTGAGAAATAGAAGCATAACCACCGACACACGAAGGATCCTGTCCCATATCATTGCGCACTATTGGCAGACCGGCGATCGGTTGGTCGATGAGGGAGTGGCCACGGTTGTCGAATACGGGCTCGGCTATCGCGGGGCGTTCTCACTACCTGAGTCAGGATCGCCACATTTCCAATCTGGCGAGCGTCCGCCTTGCGCTTTCGAAAGCATTAGTGACGCCACAAGTGATACGTATGGGAGCTGCGATTACTATTTCGGCCCCCGGGTATTTGTCGGGCTATATCAGGAGCTGGATGCTGAGTCGTTCCACAAAGGCTTCGCCCGGCTGGTCAATTTGAGGTACGGCAACCTGCACGGCAGTTGTTCTCCGGAACGGGAGACCATAGATGCCCCGTGCCCTCCGGTGCAGCGGGCGCCCTACCTGGAGGCCGTCACGGAGGCGTTCACGACGGGCGTGACTTCAGAAGCGGCGGCCACCGCCAAGGCCATCATCGAACGCTGGCGCTAGAGGGCAACTGAGTACCGCGGCGCCGTGGCGTCGATCCGGGCACGGCTCCGGGGCGAGGCCGTTCCCGGATTCTGACTCCGGCGCGCTAGGTCGTCTTGCGCTCGGGCGGCGGGATTGAGAGCCGCCGGGTTTCGGCCGTGGACACGTCCACCACCGCGGGCTGGCCCTCCTGCGTGGCGCGGATGGCGCGCTGGAGCGCCGGCCGCAACTCGGCCACCGTGTCCACCTTCTCCCCGTGGCAGCCCAAGGCCCTGGCCACTCCGGCGTAGTCGCCATACAGCGAGGACACGCCGAACTTCTCGATGGCGGTGGGGATGTTGCGGTCGTAGCCGCTGAAGATGGCGTCGTTCTTGATGACGCTGAGGATCGGGATGTTCTCGCGCGAGGCGGTCTCCCAGTCCATGCCGGTCATGCCGGCGCCGCCGTCGCCCATCACGTTCACGACGAGCTTGTCCGGGTTGGCCAGCTTGGCGCCCATGGCCAGGCCCAGCGAAAATCCGAGCTGGGAGGATTGCCCCCAGCCGAGGTAGCTGCGCGGCACGGTCGATTCGTAAAACACGCATTGGATGTCGCGGGTGGCGCCGGACTCGTGCGTGACCATCGACGCGTCGGGGTCCAGCAGGCTCCATAGCTCGCCAAAGAGGCGGTAGCCGTTGACAGGGTCGCTCTCGTCGCTGAACTCGGCGGCGAAATCCGCCCGCCAGGCGCTGCGCAGCTCGGCGATATTGGCGACCGTGCGCCGCCGCAGCTCCTGCTGCGAAGCGCCGACCCGGGACCTCAGGGCCTCGGCCAACTGGGCCAGGAACAGCTTGGCATCGGCGCAGACGGCCACATCGGCGGGGTAGACCTTGTGCAGGTCCGCGGGGTCGTTGGTGGCGTGAATGATCGTCTTGCCGTCGGGAATCTTGGGCGTGAACGGGCTGAGGCTGAGACTCGTGCCCACGCCGAGCAAGGTGTCGCTGTGCTCCAGGTAATGGGTCACCATGCCGGTCTCGACGTAGGCGCCTACGCCGGCCGACAACTCATGCCGCTCGTTGAAGGCGCTCTTGCCCTGCAGGGTGCTCATGACGGGCGCGCCGAGGAGCTCGGCGACGGCTTGCAACTCGGCAGTAGCTTCGGCGTAGAGCACGCCCTGTCCGGCCCAGATGAGCGGCGACTCGGATCGCAGCAGGCGCTCCGCCGCCTCGTCGACGGCGCCCGGATCGGCAGCGCTCCTGACCTGGCGCACCGGCGCGTGCGAGATGGGACCGTTGAACTCCTGGGCGGCGACATCGGTGGGCATCTCGAACATCACCGGGCCCGGCCGGCCCGAGCGCAATGCCGCGATGGCCATGCGGGCGCGCTGCGGAATCTGCTCGGCCGACGTCGGCTGCAGCGCCAGCTTGGTGACCGCGCTGTAGTGCGGCAGGCCGTCGAACGCCGGCGGGATGCCGGCCTTTTGCAGGCCCGGATGGCCCGGAATGAACAGCAACGGCGATGCGTCGGTAAACGATTGGGCGATCGGCGCGAAGGCGTTCTCGGAGCCGGCGGATTGCTGCACGGTGAAGACGCCCAACTGGCGTCCGTTGGTGGAGCGCGCCACGCCGTCGGCCATGTTGCCGGCGACGCGCTCCTGGCGCGCGAGCAGCGTGCGGACGCCTCCGCGGGCGAGCGCCTCGAGAATGGGCGTCGTGGGATAGCAGAACGCCTGCTGGATACCTTCGGCTTTGAGGATGGCGACGAGCGCGTCGGCTCCGGTCACGGCAGCGTCCCTCGGCAGGTCTACTGGTGGAACGTTGGCACGTACGCGGCCATCCGGCAACCGGCCGGCGGTCGCTTATGCTTCGCCGATGCGGTTCCAAGCGCGCCGGGCGCGCGTTGCGGTGGTCTGCGCGGCGGCCTTCGCGGCCGTGGTGGCGGCGGTCTACTTCCTGATCGACAACCAGCGGGCCGCCGGCGCGGCCACGATTGCGGTCGTGGTGGCGCTGGCCGGCTACCTGGGGCTGCGCGTCGGGTCGGAGTCTCGCGGCTCGCTGCGGCCCATCATCGTCGGGACGGCCGCGGCGACGGCGATCGGGGTCGCGGCGTTCGCCCTGGCGATCCTGCTGGTGGCGGTGACAGGGCGGGCGTAGACGAGCGGCCGAGCAAGCCCGGGGTGGGGCGCTCAGTGTCTGCGCCCGACGAGTTCACGACGGACGTTGACGTCGGCCTAGCCGATGTGTAGGGTCAATACACATATTGTGGGGGGACGAGGGCTGTCGTCGTGGCGAGGGTTCAGCTCATCATTCCGGACGAGGACCGCGAACGCTTCGTCCGCCAGGCCCGCCGGGAGGGCCTGACCTTCAGCGCGTGGCTCAGGGCCGCCGCGCGTGAGCGGCTCGAGGCACGGCAACGCACGGAACGGTTCGCGTCGTCGGAGGACCTGCGGCGGTTCTTCGACGCCTGCGCGGCGCGTGAAGGCCCCGGCGTGGAACCGGATTGGCCCGAGCACCTTCAGACACTCCACGAATCGATGACCGACGGCTTGCCCAGCGTGTGACCTTCGTCGACACCAGCGTCTTTATGTATGCGGTCGGCAAGCCGCATCCGCTGCGATCTCCCGCCCAGCAGTTCTTTGACGAGTCGCTGCGCAACCGTCAGCCGCTCTTCACCTCGGTCGAGGTCATCCAAGAGCTGATGCATGTCTATCTGCGGATGAATCGCCCGCACACCTTGGATTCGGCGCTGGAACTCATGGACAAGGTCGGCGTGGAGGTGTGGCCCTTGGAAGAGGCGGACGTCATCCTCGCCCGCCAACTCCATGATCGGCTGCCCGCCCTGAGCGCCAGAGACCTTTGCCATCTTGCGACCTGTAGGCGCCGTGGCGTGCGAGAAATCATGACGTTCGACCGGGCCCTCGCCGCCGCCGGGGCGAAGCTCGCGGGAAAGGCCGGCTGAGCAGGCCGTGGGAATCGCAACGTTGGCCAAGAGCCGGGGCCGCCGCAGCCGCTCAAAAGAACCCGGACGCGCATCGCGCTGATCTGTGCGGCGGCTACGGCGATCGGGCTCGCGGCCTTCGCCCTGGCGACCCTGCTGTTGGCCGTGACAGGGCGGGCAACCACAAGGGTCGCCCCTACAACACCGGCAGGCCCGCCGGAATGGGCCGGCGAATTGATGTCGGTGCCTACGCGCCGCCGGCGCTTGGCGCGGCGGCGTCGGCCTTTTCCACAGGCAGATCGGCGTCGCGCGTGGTACGCAACGGGATCTCCGGCAAGAAGAGCGCGATGGCAAAGCCGACGAGCATGAGGGCGGCCGTGACCACGAACAGCCCGCGCAACGCATCGGCCAGACCCAGGCGCAGGGCCTCCATCAGCAGATCGGTCACGGCGGGGGCCGCGGCGCCGAGCGACTCCCGCAGCGACGCCGTGGCTTCAGGCACGAACAGCGCCTCCGGATTGCTGGCCTCGGCCAAGCGCTCCGGGCCCAGCGCCTCGCGCACCTCGTCCGGCAGCCGCTCGCGCAGGTTGGCGGCAAACCACAGGCTCAGCAGCGAGCCCATGAGCTGCGCGCCGATCGTGGACCCCATGGACCGGAAAAAGCGCGATCCGGCCGTCACCTCGCCGAGGTTTCGGTCGGGAAAGGCGTTCTGCGCCACGACCACCAGCACGGAGAACGGACCGCCGATGCCCAGACCCATGACAATCATGTTGCGCACGAGCTCGAGCTCGGTGGTGGACGCCTCCATGCGAGCGAGCAGCACCCCGCCCACGATGCCGACGGCGAACAGCACCAGGATCAGCGCCTTGTAGCGACCTGTGCGCGACACGATCTGTCCGGACGCGATCGCGCTGACGATGAAGCCGAGCATCATGGGCACCAGCACGGCCCCGGAGCCGGTGGCGCTGGTCCCGATGACGGCCTGGGCGAAGAGCGGGATGTAGAGCACCGCGCCGATCATCCCGGCGCTGACCAGGAACGTGGTGAGGATGGCAACCACGTAGACGCGATTGGTCAGAAACCCCAGGTTGATCATGGGGTCGTGGGCGCGGCGCTCCAGGGCGACCAGCACGCCCAGCATGGCGGCGGCGCCCAGCAGCAACCCGACGATGGGCGCCGACAGCCATGGATAGCGCCCGCCCGCCCAAGAAAACGCGAGCAGCAGCGGCACCACGGCCCCTGTGAGCGCCAGCGCGCCGGCGATGTCGATCGTCCGTCGTCCGCTACGCCGCACGGACGGCAGCCCGAACCAGGCGGCCAGCACCGCGAGGCCGCCGAACGGCAGGTTCACGTAGAAGACCCAGCGCCAGGTCAGCGTGTCGGTGATCCAGCCGCCGACCGTGGGTCCGGCGATCACCACCACCCCGAAGAGCGCCATCAGGGCGCCCTGCCACTTGGGCCGCTCGGAGGGCGGAAAGAGGTCGCCGATCAGCGCCGGGCCCAGCGCCATCAAGGCACCGGCTCCCAGACCTTGCAGGCCGCGCGACACGATTAGCTGGATCATCTCCTGGCTCGCGCCGGCGATGGCCGAGCCGGCCATGAACAGCCCCAGGCCCGTCAGCCAGAGTCGCCGCCGGCCGTGGGTGTCCGAGAGCTTGCCCCACACCGGAAGGCTGACCGTCGAGACCAGGGTGTAGGCCGTGAAGACCCAGGCAAAGTCCGCCAGGCCGCCCAGGTCGGCCACCACGCGCGGGATGGCCGTGATGACGATGAGCTGATCGAGCGCGGAGAACATCGTGCCGACCACGACCGCCACCAGCACCAGCACGCGCTGGCGACGCTCCGACCGGGCCTTGGGAGGGGCTGGATGTGCGTCGTTCACGAAGTACTCAGCATTGGAGACGGGGCAGTATTGAGTAAGCTAACATTTTTTCTAATTGAACGAAAACATCCGTCAGCGCGACCCAGGGAGCTCTGGTTTCGCAGCGCGGGAGTCAATGGTTGAGCCAGCCGTGGTGTTGCCAAAGTGCACACATCGTGCAATGATTAGCGCATGAGCGCCGGCTTCGATTGGAGCACGGAGAAGAATCAACAGCTGATCGAGCAGCGGGGCGTCTCATTCGAGATCGTGGTCGCCGCCATCGAGCAAGGTGGATTGAAAGACGTGCTGGAGCACCGGAACCAGGATCGCTACCCGGGGCAGCTGATTTACGTCGTGGACATCGACGCGTACGTCTATCTCGTGCCATACGTCATGCAGGCCGACGGCACTCGCTTCCTAAAGACAATCATTCCCAGCCGGAAGGCTACGCGAGATTACGGGAGGAGACGGTCATCGTGACCGATAGGCTGAGCGCCGAAGAGCGGGACATCCTCGATCGATTCGAGCGGGGCGAGTTGCGCTCCGTTCCTAACCTCGAGGACGAAATCCAAGCAGCGCGTGAGGCGGCGCGCCAAACCTTCAACAAGACCAAGCGCGTGAACCTGCGCGTAACCGAGCGCGACTTCAACCTCGCGCACGCCCGGGCCCGCGAAGAAGGCATTCCCTATCAGACGCTGCTGTCCAGCGTGATCCACAAGTACCTGTCCGGACGGCTGACCGAGAAGCGGTAGGCCGTCGTTCTCGCCCGCGACCGCCCGTGGCAACATATGCTCCCTGCAACGATTCCCACCCGACGGCATCGGGGCGCCCGGCAAGGAGCACACTGACGCCAGTGAACGCGCTCAATATCAGCAGCTTCATCTGGGGCATCGCGGACGACGTGCTGCGGGACCACTTCCCGCGCAACAAATACCGCGACGTCATCCTGCCCATGACCGTCATCCGCCGCCTGGACGCCGTCCTGGAGCCAACCAAGGACGCCGTGCTACGGATGAAGGAAACGCTCGACGCGGCGGGCATCACCAACCAGGAGGCCGCCCTGCGCCAGGCCGCCGGCGAGGCCTTCTACAACACCTCGCCGTTCCGGCTCCGCGACCTGACCTCCCGCGGCCAGCAGCAGCGTCTGAAGGCCGATTTCGAAAACTACCTCTACGGCTTTTCGCCCAACGTCCAGGAGGTACTCGACAAATTCAAGTTCCATTTCCAGATTCCCACGCTGGTGGAAGCTGATTTGCTGGGCTTCCTGGTCGAGAAGTTCCTGGACAGCTCGATCAACCTCAGCCCGCGGCCCGTGATGAACGGCGACGGCTCGGTGCGTCTGCCGAGCCTGGACAACCACGGCATGGGCACGGTGTTCGAGGAGCTGATCCGGCGCTTCAACGAGGAGATCAACGAGGAGGCCGGGGAGCACTTCACGCCGCGGGACGTGGTGCAGCTCATGGCGCGCCTGATCTTTCTGCCGGTGGCCGATCAGGTCCCATCCGGCACTTACCTGGTCTACGACGGCGCCTGCGGCACCGGCGGCATGCTGACGGTCGCGGAGGAGACGCTGGCGCAGCTGGCCCGCGAGCGCGGCAAGGAGGTGTCGGTTCACCTCTTTGGCCAAGAGGTGACCCCGGAGACCTACGCCATCAGCAAGGCCGACCTGATCCTCAAGGGCGAAGGCGTCGAGGCCGACAACATTCAGTTTGGATCCACCCTCTCCGCCGACGCCTTCCCACGCCACGAGTTCGATTTCATGCTCTCCAATCCGCCCTACGGCAAGAAGTGGAAGATCGACCTGGAGCGCATGGGCGGCAAGTCGGGCCTCACGGACCGGCGGTTCCTGGTGGAGCACGATGGCGACCCGGACCACTCGCTGATCACCCGCTCCAGCGACGGCCAGATGATGTTCCTAGCCAACATGCTCAGCAAGATGAAGCGGGACACGCCGCTGGGGAGCCGCATCGCCGAGGTGCACAACGGTAGCTCGCTCTTCACCGGCGACGCGGGGCAGGGCGAGAGCAACATCCGCCGCTGGATCATCGAGAACGACTGGCTGGAAGCCATCGTCGCCCTGCCGCTGAACATGTTCTACAACACCGGCATCGCGACGTATATCTGGGTTCTGAGCAACCGCAAGCCGCCGCACCGGCGGGGCAAGGTGCAGCTCATCGACGCCACCCAGTGGTTCGAGCCGCTGCGCAAGAACTTGGGCGCCAAGAACTGCACGCTGTCGGAAGCGGACGTCCAGCGCATCTGCGACGCCTTTCTCGACTTCGAGGAGACGGAGCAGTCGAAGATCTTCCCCAACGAGGCCTTCGGCTACTGGAAGGTCACCGTCGAGCGTCCGCTGCGGCTGGAAGGGATCGATCCCGAGCGGGCCTACAAGGCCAAGGAGATCAAGGAGCTCAAGGAGACGGCCGACCGCTCCGAGACCGCGCCGCCGATCATCAAGAAGGTCCACAAGCGGGGCATGGAGCCGGACCCGCTGCGCGGGCTGTTCCCGGCCACCGTCGCGGGCAGGCCCGCCGTGGTGGAGTACGAGCCGGACACCGATCTGCGCGACACCGAGCAGATCCCCCTCACCGAGGAGGGCGGCATCGAGGCATTCCTGCGCCGCGAGGTGCTGCCCTACGCGCCCGACGCCTGGTACCTGCCCGCGAGCGTCAAGACCGGCTACGAGATCAGCTTCACCCGCTACTTCTACAAGCCCCAGCCGCTACGGACGTTGGACGAGATTCGGGCAGACATCATGGCCGTCGAGACGGCGACCCAAGACCTATTGCCCGCGATCCTCGGAGAGCCCGTCCGTGGCTGACGCTAACGACACCCCCGCGCCAGATCGGGCGTCAGTCAATCTCAAGCTCCCTCACGAACCCGTTTCTCCCGACGAGCCTTGGAATGACGATGTCCTCGACCGACAAGAATTAGCTCAGACCCTCACTAATCTAATCCGCACACAGTCTCATCCATTCACGATAAGCATCCATGGATATTGGGGCACCGGGAAGACGTTCCTCTTGCAACGCTGGCAACAGGATTTGGAATCCCAGGGATTTCAAGCAATCTATTTCAACGCCTGGGAGGATGACTTTTGCGACGATCCGTTGCTGGCGATCCTTGGTCAGCTGGACGAATATCTCACCAAGCCTCGTCTAAATCGCCTTACCAGTGTCGCCATCGAAAACGCCATCCCTGTACTTCGCCAAACAGCCCTGACCGTACTGAAACTCACGACCGGCGTCACTGTCGACCTTAGCCACCTCGATTCGTCCTCGCTCCTAGACAAGTATCTCGAACAGCGACGCGCCAAGGATCAACTGAAGGACGCTTTGGAGCGTCTCTCCGCAGCCGTGACCGCCGAGACTTCCCATCCCCTCGTCTTCATCATCGACGAACTCGATCGATGCCGACCCACGTTCGCCATCGAGCTCCTCGAAAAAGTCAAGCACATCTTCGACATAGAACACATGGTGTTCGTCTTCGGAGTCAACCGTACCGAACTCGCCCGATCACTTCATTCGATCTATGGAGAAATCGATTCAGACGCCTATCTCCGCCGATTCTTCGACATCGAATTTGCACTCCCGGAAGTCGACGGTGCGACGTATTGCAGACATATGATGGATAAATTTCTCTTACAAGATTTCTTCTCGGACCTTGCCTCTGAGGCGAACAACAACGTCCACGCCGAGGAGTATCGAGCTTTACGTGATCACTTTCCGAAAATCTGGTCGCGATTCGGATTGTCTCTCCGTGATATCGAACACTGCGTTGCGTCTCTTGCTCTCGTGGCGAAGAACGTAGCCACGGGAAGCTATATGTATCCTATCATCCTTGGACTTCTTATACCTATCAAACTTACGAATCGTGATTTATACTATAGCTTTGTTCAGCACAAATGTCTCGCAAGCGAAATAATTGATTATACCGATGAGTTCTTCTCATCCGATCAAGTAACTGAAGTCGAACGCGAGAGTCTTGATTTTGTTGAGGCGCACCTGTACTTTGCAGAGGATGTAAGTACCTCACATCCTCGTGGAACAGCCAGAATTCTGGATCAGCTCAAGGCGCTTGCCGAAGGCGACGAGCTGGCCGACCCTGAGTGTGTGTCCAAGAGGGTCAAGTCTGGCGATCAAGCACGGATAGCTGGAGTTCGGCGAACCGCAGTATCATTGGCCATGTCCAATCACTATTGGGGTGCCGGAGATATCATCAGGTATATGGCCTCACTGATTGACCTCCATCAGCGGGTATTGCGAAGGTAGACAAGGAGGTGCGGGAGTATCCCGGATACGTCGCGTCGGGGATTCGGTGGCTCGGTGATGTTCCAGCGCATTGGAGGGTAGCCCAACTCGGAAGGCTGGGGGTTCTCTTCAAGGGCTCCGGCGGTACGAAGGATGACGAGGTGGCGGACGGCGTACCGTGTGTTCGGTACGGCGATCTCTACACAACTCACACGCGATTCATTCGACAGACACGGAGCTATGTTTCGCCCACGAGGGCCAGTGCATACACACCAATCGACATGGGCGATGTTCTCTTTCCCGCGTCGGGTGAGACTATAGATGAAATTGGCAAGTCCGCAGTCAACCTAATGGACACGGAAGTCGTCTGTGGTGGGGACTTGATCATATTTCGGCCAACGACCCCGATGGACGCAAGATTCACAGGCTACGCGTTGGACTGCCCTGCCGCCCAAACTCAGAAGTCCTTGATGGGTCGGGGCATCACCATCATGCACATCTATAGCAGCCAACTGAAATGCCTTTGGCTGCCAGTGCCCCCTCTTGCCGAACAGCGCGCCATCGTCCGCTATCTGGACCATGCGGACCGGCGGATTCGGCGGTATGTGGGGGCGAAGCGGAAGGTGATTGGGCTGCTGGAGGAGGAGAAGCAGGCGGTCATCAACCAGGCCGTGACCCGGGGCCTGGACTCCAGCGTCCCGCTCAAGCCCTCCGGCGTCGAGTGGCTCGGCGACGTGCCGGAGCATTGGGCAACACTTCCATTGAAGCGATGGGTTTCAACGAAGATTACCGACGGCCCTCACGAAACACCGGAGTTTCTCGACAGCGGCATTTCCTTTATGTCGGCCGAGTCGATGGTGGGAGGGCGTTTGGACTTTAGTCGGCGTCGAGGCTGGATTTCATTCGAGCAGCACGAGATCTATTGCCGCAAGTGCCGGCCCCAGCGCGACGACATCTTTATGTGCAAGTCGGGAGCTACAACTGGGAAAATTGCCATCGTTGATACGGACGATGAGTTCAGTGTTTGGTCTCCACTGGCACTCATTCGCGTCGATCCGCAGAAGGCGCTTCCTCGTCTTCTGTACGCAGTCCTGCAATCTAGC
This sequence comes from Chloroflexota bacterium, assembly GCA_965243625.1. Classification (GTDB taxonomy): domain Bacteria; phylum Chloroflexota; class UBA11872; order UBA11872; family UBA11872; genus JAJECS01. The sequence continues at coordinate 2,656,308 of CBDEVI010000002.1, read as the reverse complement.
TATGTGCAACAGCAGGTTCAGGATTCGTGGTCATACGGTACTCAGCCCAACCTTTCAATGAGTGCGATGGAGCGAATCGCCGTTGTGCTCCCTCCAGTTGTCGAGCAAGCCGCCATCGTCGAATACCTCGACAAAGCCACGTCCGAAATCGACGCCGCCATCGCCCGCACCCACCGCCAGATCGAACTGATCGAGGAATACCGCACGCGGCTGATCGCGGACGTGGTGACGGGCAAGCTGGACGTGCGCGAGGCGGCGGCGGGGTTGCCGGACGAGCCCGAGGAGGTGGACGGGGCTAAGGCGGATGGCCTGAGGGTGACCGACTCTCCCCAGGAAACCTTGTCGATCTCATGACCACCGACACCAGCGAGGGCGGGCTCGAGCGCCTGATTTGCGTGGCGCTGACGGGCCGCGACTGCGATGTGGCGGGGGACGCGACGGGCGAGCGGCCGGCGGGCTACGGCGCGGGGTGGACTTGCGGCGACCCGCGAGACTACGACCGGGAGTACTGCGTGGACCTGGTGCAGCTCGCGACATTCCTGCACGCCACGCAGCCGGAGGTCGCGGAATTGCTGCGGCTGGGCGAGGACGGCCCGACGCGGCGCCGCTTCCTGGCCCGCCTGCAGGGCGAAGTCAGCAAGCGGGGCACGATCGACGTGCTGCGCAAGGGGATCAAGCGCGGGCCGCACCATATCGACCTGCTCTACGGCACGCCGTCGCCGGGAAACGAGCGGGCCAGGCACCTCAACCGGCAGAACCGTTTCAGCGTCACCCGGCAGCTGCGCTACAGCCGCGACGAGACGCAGCTTTCGCTGGACGTGGGCTTGTTCATCAACGGCCTGCCCGTGGCCACCTTCGAGCTGAAGAACAGCCTGACCAAGCAGACGGTGGACGACGCGGTGGAGCAGTACAAGCGGGACCGCAGCCCGCGCGAGAAGCTGTTCGAGCTCGGCCGCTGCCTGGCGCACTTCGCCGTCGACGACCACGAGGTGCAGTTCTGCACGCGGCTCGCGGGCAAGGCCTCATGGTTCCTGCCGTTCAACCGCGGCTGGAACGACGGCGCGGGCAATCCGCCGAATCCCAACGGACTCAAGACCGACTACCTGTGGAAGCAGGTGCTCACGCGCGACGGGCTGACGGACATCATCGAGAACTACGCCCAGATCGTTGCGTCGAAGGACGCGAAGACCGGGCGCAAGAAGCGGGATCAGATTTGGCCGCGGTACCACCAGCTGGACGTGGTGCGGAAGCTATTGGCCGACGCGTCGAGCCGGGAGGTCGGCCACAAGTATTTGATTCAGCACTCGGCGGGCAGCGGCAAGTCCAACTCCATCGCCTGGCTGGCGCACCAGCTGATCGGACTGGAGCCGGACGGCCGGACGCTGTTCGATTCCGTGATCGTGGTGACTGACCGGAAGGTGCTGGACAAGCAGATCCGGGACACCATCAGGCAGTTCGCGCAGGTGGGCTCGGTGGTGGGCCATGCCGAGCGGTCGGACCGTCTGCGGCGCCTGCTCCAGGAGGGCAAGCGCATCGTCATCACCACGGTGCAGAAGTTTCCGCACATCCTGGACGCGATCGGCAACGAGCACCGGGAGCGCACCTTCGCGATCATCATTGACGAGGCGCATTCGAGCCAGGGCGGGCGCACCTCGGCGGCGGTGTCCATGGCGCTGGGGCAGGCGGGCGCGGAGGAGGACGAGGAGACCACCGAGGACAAGATCAACCGGATCATGGAGAGCAAGAAGCTGCTGTCCAACGCCAGCTACTTCGCCTTCACCGCGACGCCCAAGAACAAGACGCTGGAGATCTTCGGCACGCCCGTTCCCGACGGCGAGCACACCCGGCACGCGCCCTTCCACGCCTACACCATGAAGCAGGCGATCCAGGAGGGGTTCATCATCGACGTGCTGGCGCACTACACGCCGGTGAACAGCTACTACCGGCTGGTCAAGACGGTGGAGGGCGACCCGGAGTTCGACGCCAAGCGGGCCGGGAAGAAGCTGCGGCGTTACGTGGAGGACCACGACCACGCCATCCGCCTCAAGGCCGAGATCATGGTGGACCACTTTCACGAGCAGGTGGCCGGCTTGCAGAAGATCGGCGGGCAGGCGCGCGCCATGGTGGTGACCGGCAGCGTCGCGCGCGCCATCAGCTACTACCACGCCATCCGGACCTACCTGACGGCGCGTAACAGCCCCTACGAAGCCATCGTCGCCTTCTCCGGCGAGCGCGAGCACAACGGGGCGACGGTCACCGAGGCGTCGCTGAACGGCTTCTCATCGAACTTGATCGCCGAGCGCATCCAGGAGGAGCCGTATCGCTTCCTGGTCTGCGCCGACAAGTTTCAGACGGGCTACGACGAGCCGCTGCTGCACACGATGTACGTGGACAAGATTCTGTCCAGCGTCAAGGCGGTGCAGACGCTCTCGCGGCTGAACCGGGCGCACCCCAAGAAGCACGACGCCTTCGTGCTGGACTTCACGAACGACGCCGACACGATCCAGGCGGCCTTTGCCGACTACTACCGGACCACGGTGCTCGCGGAGGAGACCGATGCCGACAAGCTGCACGACCTCAAGGCGGCGCTCGACGGGCAGCAGGTCTACGGCCAGGGGCAGATCGACGAGCTGGTCGAGCGCTATCTGAAGGGCGCCGAACGCGACCGCCTTGACCCGATTTTGGATGCCTGCGTGGCCGTCTATCTCGAGGAGCTGGACGAGGACGGCCAGGTGGAGTTCAAGGGCAAGGCGAAGGCATTCCTGCGGGCCTATGGGTTCCTGGCGGCGATCCTGCCCTACACCTACGCCGAGTGGGAGAAGCTCTCCATCTTCCTGACGTTCCTGGTTCCCAAGCTGCCGGCGCCCGAGGAGAACGACCTGTCGAAGGGGATTCTGGAAGCCATCGACATGGACAGCTACCGGGTGGAGAAGCGGGCGGTGCGGGACATTCAGCTGCCCGACGAAGACGCGGAAATCGATCCGGTACCGACCGAAGGCGGCGGGCACCTGACGGAACCGGAGCTGGACCGGCTCTCCAACATCATCAGGGAGTTCAACGACCTCTACGGGGATATCGAGTGGAACGACCAGGACAAGATCGAGCGGCTCATCTCGGAGGAGCTGCCGGCGAAGGTTGCCGCCGATCAGGCGTATCAGAACGCCATCGCCAACTCCGACGCTCAGAACGCGCGCATCGAGCACGACCGAGCCTTGCAGCGCGCGATGAACGACCTGATTGCCGACCACACCGAGTTCTTCAAGCAGTTCAGCGACGACGCGTCATTCCGCCAGTGGCTGTCGGGGAGGCTCTTCGCTCTGACCTACAACCCGGCGGCCCCTCCCGGTAGCGCCGCGAGTCAGTAGCCGCTTGACCATGCGCATCACGGCTGTCGATAGCCTCATCGTTCCGCAGGCGGGGCGTAGCTATGTGTATGTGCTGGTGCGGACGGATGCGGGGCTGACGGGTCTGGGTGAGGCGACGCTGATGGGGCGGGAGCGCTCGGTGCGCGAGGCGTTGCGGGACTTTGCGGAGCTGGTGGTCGGCGAGGACCCGCTGCGGCGCGAATATCTCTGGCATCGAGTGTTTCTGAGTGACCGCCGTCGCAGCGGCGCGGTGCAAATGGGCGCGCTGGCCGGTATTGACGTGGCCCTGTGGGACATCGCCGGGCAGGACCTGGGGCTGCCGATCCACCGGCTGCTGGGCGGGCCGGTGCGGGAGCGCGCGGCCCTCTATACCCACTGCCATGCCAACACGCCCGAGGAGGTCCCCGACGCCTTCGGTCCGCTGGTCGACGCCGGGTGGACCGCCGCCAAGTTCCTGCCGCTCATTGCTGCCGACGAGCAGGAGCGCGGGATGGACGTGCCCGCCGCCCTGCGCCGGGCGGAGCGCATCGTCGAAGCCGCGCGAGACTTCGTGGGCGAGGCGTTTCACCTGCTCATCGAGACGCACGGACGGCTGCGACCCGACGAGTTCATCGACCTGGCGCGGCGGCTGGAGCCGTTCGATCCCTACTTCCTGGAGGAGCCCACGCGGCCGGAGGCCGTGGCGCCGCTGCGGCGCATCCGGCGGTCGGTGAGGGTGCCGCTGGCCACGGGCGAGCGGCTGCTGCACCGCTGGGACGCGCAGCCCGTCATCGACGAGGAGCTGGTGGACTACCTGCAGCCGGACATCGCGCACGCCGGCGGCCTGACCGAGGTGTGGAAGATGGGCGTGGCCGCCGACGCGCACCTGATCAAGCTGGCGCCGCACAATCCCCAGAGCCCGGTCAACACCATGGCCAGCCTGCATCTGGATTTCGCGCTGCACAACGCGGCGATCCAGGAGGTGATCTGGCCCTTCGCGCCGGAGGTCGAGGCGCTGTTCGAGAGCGATCTGACAATCAAGGACGGCTACGCCCTGCCGCCCACGTCGCCGGGACTGGGCATCGCGCTCGACGAGGCGGCGGCCCGGGCGCTGGAGGCCGCGGGTCCGGCCGCGCCGCCCGACCTGTTGCGCTACTCGGACGGCGCGCCGGCCGAGATCTGAGGTGCCAACGCAGGAGGCGCCCGGGGTCTACGACGACCTCGAGCTGCCCGCCGGCGCTCGCCGTCCGTACACGGCGATACAGATGGTGACGACGCTGGACGGCGCCATCAAAGGGCCGACCGACGCTTACTGGCCAATCGGCGGCGAGGCCGACCAGCGCACATTTCGCCGATTTCGCATCCACTTCGACGCCGTGCTGCACGGCGCGCGGACGCTGGGCATGGGGCTGGACCGGTACATGTGGAGCGATGAGCTCCAGCGCCTGCGGCGGCAGCGTGGCCTCACGGAACCCCCGCTGTTCGTGATCGTGACCAACTCCGCCCAGATCGATCCCGCGGACCGAGTGTTCCGGCGCCGGCGCTACCCGCTGCGGCCCGTCGTGGTGACGCATGAGGCGGCGGACGTTTCCGCGGCACTCGCCGAGGTCGCGGAAATCGTGCGGCTGGGCGGTACGGCGGTCGATCTGCCGGCGCTGGCCACCTACCTGACTGCGGAGCGCGGCGTCCGGCGGATGGTGTGCGAGGGCGGCGCGATTCTCAACGCGCACATGCTCCGGGCCGGTCTGGTGGACGAGTTCTTCATCACCGTGACGCCGTCGGTCATCGGCGAGCCGCGGCCGCGCACGGCGGTCGAAGGTGAGCGCGCGCTGGCGCCGGAGAACGTCCTTTCGCTGGAACTGCTGAGCGTGACCCACTGCCAGGGCGAGGTCTTCCTGCGCTACCGTGTACCCAACGCCGCGCCCCACACTGAATAGCAAGCCCATCGTGAGCACCGTCGCCCTGGTTCGCACGCAGCCCGAGACCGTTCTCGACGACGTCGCCGACGCGATGCGCCGCGCCGGATACCGGGAACACCTCGATCCCGCGGTGGAGACCGCGCTCAAGATCAACATCTCGTGGCACCACTGGTATCCCGCGTGCTCCACCGCTCCGTGGCAGCTCGACGGCGTCACGCGCACGCTGCTAGCCGACGGCTACCCCGTGGAAACCATCTTCGGCGCGCACAACCGCACGGTGGTGGTCAGCGCCCGCGTGGGCGAGCGCGTCAACAAGCACCGACCAGTGCTGGCGGCGCACGGCGTGCGCAACGTGCACCTCTACGAGGACGAGCGCTGGGTGCGCTATGAGCCGCAGGGCCGGATGCTCACCCTGCACGATGTGTATCCCGAAGGCGTGCGCATTCCCGAGCGCCTCATCGGCACCAACATCATCCACCTGCCGACCATGAAGACGCACGTGTTCACCACCATCACCGGCGCGATGAAGAACGCGTTTGGCGGACTGCTCTTCGAGAAGCGCCACTTCTGCCACGCCACGATCCACGAGACGCTGGTGGACCTGCTGACGATTCAGAAGGAGATCCACCAGGGCATCTTCGCCGTGGTGGACGGCACATTCATCGGCGAAGGCCCCGGGCCGCGCTGCATGGACGTGTACGAGCGCGGCTTGATGCTGGCCGGCGCCGATCAGGTCGCCGTGGACGCCACCATCGCCCGTCTGATGGGTCTGGACCCGTTCGAGATCCCGTTCCTGCGGCTGGCGCACGAAGCCGGTCTGGGCACCGCCGACGCGCGCGAGATCGAGGTGGTGGGCGTCGATCCCGATGCCGTGAGCTGGCAGGCTCGCACCGCGCGGGAGACGTTTGCCAGCCGCGGTCAGAAGCTCATCTACTGGGGCCCGCTGAAGCCCCTGGAGCGGCTGCTGCTGCGCACGGTGATCGCGCCCTGGTCCTACGCGGCGTCCCGCGCCTATCACGACCTCTACTGGTGGAACGCCCACGGTCGCCGGCGAGTGGCCGAAGCGCTGCGCGGCCCGTGGGGGCGGCTATTCCAGCAATACCCCGAGGAGGATCACCACTCGCTGCCGCTCCCAGAGGCTGCCGCCGCTCAGCGTTAGCCCGCCGGTCCCCGGTTGACGGCAGACCCGCGCCGGGCGCCTAGCCTGAAATCAGGCCTTCCTGGGGGCGGTTCCAGGGGAGTGACACGGCAACGGACATGAACTTGCCGCGGGGAAGCGGCATGTTTCCGATGGGGACGTCGATGACCACCGGGGCCTGACATTCGAGGGCGCGCGGGAGCAGGGTCTCGAGCTCCATGGGATCGCTGGCCCGCAGTCCAACGGCGCCGAAGGATTCGGTGAACGCGACGAGGTCGGGATTGTGCAAGTCCGTCTCGTAGGTGCCGCCAAACAGCTCATCGAGATCGCGCCCGACGTTGCCATACGCGTCGTCGCGGAAGACGACGGTGATGACGTTGATCCCGTATTGCACCGCGGTGGCAAGCTCGACCGCGTTGAACAGGAAGCCGCCGTCGCCGCTGACGCAGAGGACCTGGCGGTCGGGGTGCGCCACTTTTGCCCCCAGGGCGGTGGGGACACCGAACCCGAGGTTGAAGGAGTAGCCGCTGTCGATGTAGGTCTTGGGGTGATTGACTCGATAGTGGGTGCGGGCGTAGTAGCCGAACTGGGTGACGTCCCAGACGATGTGGGCGTCCTCGGGAATGCTGCGTTGGATGGCTTCGAGGATCGGGTACTGCGGCTCCTGGCGCCGGATGTCGGCGTAGGCGATGAGGCGCCGGGCGGCGGCCACGGCTTCGACGGGCGAGGGCCGGTTGCCGGCGCCGGCTTCGCGCAGGAGGGGAAGCAGGGCTTCGATCGTGGCCTTGGCGTCGCCGTGGAGGGGAAGCGTGTTGGCGTGGACGCTCGCGATTTCGGCATCGTCGACGTTGACATTGATGAGGGTGGAATCCTCGCGGGCGGGGTTCCCCAGTGAGAAACGAGCGCCGATGCCGATGACGACGTCGGCGGCCTGCATCACCTCGTAGAGCTCGTTCATCTCGTCGTGCTCGCCCCACGGGGCAAAGCACGAGCCGTAGGAGAGTGGGTGGCGGTCGGGGATGACGCCCTTGCCACCCGCGGAGGTGATGACCGGGATGTTGGTGGATTCGGCCAGATCCACAAGGGTGGATTCGGCGTCCGACAGCGCCACGCCGCCGCCGGCGTAGATGAGGGGCAGGCGAGACTCCGCGATGAGGCGGGCGGCTTCGCGCAACCGGTCGGAACTCGGTACGAGGCGCGGAATCGACACCGGGTCGCGCACCACGACGTCGTCGCGCTCGACGCCGGCCTCGGGGGGGATCTCAATCAGCGTGGGGCGGGGACGGCCGGTGCGCATTTGGCGGAACGCTTCAGCGACCGCGTCGGGAATCTCCCGCGGCGTGAGCGCCTGTCGCCGCCACTTGGTGACGGGATCCACGATGGAGCCCTGGTCGAGGACTTCGTGATAGCTGCCCGAGCCTCCGCCGATCTGGCCACGCGGGATCTGCCCGGCGATGGCGAGGACGGGCGAGGAGCGGGCGTAGGCGGTGGCCAGGCCGCTGGCCGCGTTGTACACCCCGGCGCCCGGCACAACGAGGACGACACCCGGCTTGCCGGAGACGCGGGCATAGCCATCGGCCATGTGGGCGCAGGCCTGCTCGTGTCGAGTGGTGATCAGGCGGATGCGGGACTCGTCCCGCAGGGCGGCCATGATGCCGGACATGTGGATGCCGGGAATGCCAAAGACGACGTCGACGCCTTCACGGACGAGGGATTCCACCAGCGCCTCGCCGCCGCTCATTAGAGGCAAGGCGTCCTCCGTCCTGGGGGCCGGATCACGTGGCGCGTGGTGCTGCCGAGGTGGTCAGCGGCACCGAATCAGTATCGCATTCAGTCTGACGCCCAGTGGTGGGGGTAGCTTTGTACCGAGCCGGGCGACGACCATCGGCTTGGCTCTTGCCGAACCCGCGGGCGTTACGCTATCCAGCCCACATGGTCGCGGCATTGCTCGCCCGACCCGGAGGAAATACGCGCATGGTTTCCAGCAAGGCAACGACGGTTGAGCAGTACCTGTCCGAGCTGCCGGAGGATCGCCAGGCGGACGTGGCGCGGGTGCGCGAGGTGATCCTGGCCAACCTGCCCGACGGGCTCGAGGAGACCATGCAGTACGGCATGATCGGCTACGCGATTCCGCTGGAGCGGTTTCCCAACACCTACAACGGCCAGGCGCTGGGCTCGGTGGCGCTGGCGTCGCAGAAACGGCACATCTCGGTCTATCTGCACGGGCTCTACGCCAGCCCGGAGCTGACGGACTGGTTCGTGGCGGCCTACGCGGAATCGGGCAAGAATCTGAACATGGGCAAGTCATGCGTGCGCTTTCGGCGCGCCGACGACGCGGCGCTGGACGTGATCGGCGAGGCCGTGGGCCGGGTGACGCCCGACGACCTGATTGCGGCGCATGAGGCCGTGCACAGTCCGGAGGCCAAGCAGGCGCGGCGCGCGGCGCGGGCGAGGCAGCGCGCTTCCTGACTCGGGTCCGGCCCACTCCGGAGAAGTCACGCGGCCAGGCGACGGAATACGCCACTCGTGAAAGGGCCGTCTCTGGCATTCCAGAGCGCCGGCCTCCAGTGGGATCCAGATCCGAGGACGCTCGTGCTTCATCCCGGAACTCGAAATCGTACGTCTTAGATTCCTCGCTCCGCTCGGAATGACACAGTGGGTTCCGCAAGCACGAAGCCAATAGCTGCTGAAGCTCGAAACCGGGGCGCACCGGCACACGGCGGCTTAGGACGGCAGTTGCGGCGGGTCCTTGAGGCCGCTGCCGGTGGCGGCGATGAGCACGGCGTCTTCGGCGGCGACGGCGCCCTGTGCGCGCAGTTGGGCGGCGGCGGCGAAGGCGGCGGCTGAGGTCGCCTCGACGAACAGGCCTTCGTCGCGAGCCAGGGCGGAACGGGTGGCCGCAATCTCGTCTTCACCCACCGCCACGGCGCTGCCGCCGGTGTCGCGGGCGGCCTGGAGCACGGCGACGCCGCGGGCGGGGACGGCGACGTCGATGCCGCCGGCGATGGTCGGCCGGCGTTCGACGGCAACCGGCGCGGCGGCGCCCGTGTTGAAGGCCTGCACCAGCGGCCGGCAGGCCGCCGCCTGGGCGATGTGCAGGCGCGGCATCCGGAATTGCAGGCCGGCTTGCCGCAGCTCGGTCAGCGCCTTGTGCGCGCCGAGGATCAGCCCGCCATTGCCCACCGGAAACACGAGGTGTTGTGGCAGGGCATCCACGCCGTCCTCGAGCAACTCAAGCACAAATGTCTTCGTGCCTTCGACGAAGGCCGGATGCCGGCTGTGCGAGGCGTAGGCCGCGCCGGGCGCCTGCGCGGCGGCAGCCGCCGCGTCGGCCACGTCCTCGCGCGTGCCCTCTACGGGAATCACCGTGGCGCCGTACTGGGCGATCTGCGCAAGCTTCGCCGAAGGCGCCGCGGCGGGCACGTAGATGTCGGCGGCCAGCCCGGCGCGCGCGGCGTAGGCGGCCATGGCGGCGCCCGCGTTGCCCGACGAGTCCTCCACGATCTTGGTGACGCCCTGGGCCGCGAGCGAGGCAATTACCGGGGCCGCGCCGCGGTCCTTGAACGACCCGGTTGGGGCCATGAACTCCAGCTTCGCGCGGCATTGGCTCAGCCCGTAGCTGCCGCCCCAGGTCGCAAGCTCCACCACCGGCGTGCGTCCCTCGCCCAGCGATAGGAGGGGCACGTCGCCGGGCAGCGCCAACGCCGGTCCGAAGCGCCAGACGCCCGGCGCGCCCTCGTTGATGAGCGGCTCGATGTCGCGGGACAGCTTCGGCAAGTCCACGGCCGCGTCCAGCAGCCCGTCGCAGCGCGGGCACGCCAACTGGGAGGCGTCCCACGCGGCCTCAGTTGCGCAGGCCGGACAACGCAGCGTCACGGCGGCCACTCAGGCAACCCCCCACCGGCGAAGATCGTCGTCGCTGAGGCCGAAGTGGTGGGCGAACTCGTGGATGACGGTGGATCTGATCTCCTCGCGGAGGTCGTCGGGATCGTTGTAGGCCTCTTCCAGCGGGCCCTGAAAGATCGTGATGCGGTCCGGCAGCACCATGTGATAGCCCGAGGTGCGCTCGGTGAGCGGCACGCCGCTGTAGAGGCCGAAGAGCGTATAGCCCGGCGGCACTTCAGCGCTCTCCAGCTCGTCCTCGGTGGGCCAGTCGGCGATGAGGACCTCGACGTTTTCCAGGTGATTGCGCAAGCCCTCAGGAATACCGGCGATGGCTTCGCGCACGTGCTCTTCGAATTCCGCGGGGGTCATGGGGCGGCGCGGACTGGGGCGCCGACCGCTGTGCTAGCATCCCGTCGGCCCGCCGTCGGCGGTAATTGCACCCCATGGACGACGTCGCCGAGCACACCCTCTCCAACGGACTCCAGGTCCTGCTGCGCGAGAGTCATGCCGTTCCCCTGGTCAGTTTCGTCATGTGGTATCGCGTGGGCGCGCGCAACGAGCCGCCGGGCATGAGCGGGGCCTCCCACTGGGTCGAGCACATGCTGTTCAAGCGTACCGAGACGCTCAACCCCGGCGACATCGGCCGCCTGGTCAACGGCGTGGGCGGCACGTGGAACGGGTTCACCACGGAGGATACGACGGCCTATTTCGAGACGGTGCCGTCGCAGCACGTGGACCTGCCGCTGCGGATCGAGTCCGACCGCATGGCCAATGCCGTCTTCGATCCCGACGACGTGGCGAGTGAGCGCACCGTCATCATCTCCGAGCGCGAGGGGCACGAGGCGGAGCCCATGTTCCTGCTCGCCGAAGCCCTCGAGGCCGCCGCCTTCACCACCCATCCCTACGGCCACGGCGTGATCGGCAGCAAGGCCGATCTGAACCGGATGACCCGGGACGAGCTGTACGAGCACTACCAGCACTACTACGCGCCCAACAACGCGCTGGCGGTCATCGCCGGCGACGTGGTCGAGGCCGACGTGCTGGAGCGGATGGAAGCGGCGTTTGGGCACATTCCCGCGCGGACGCTGCCGCCGCCGCTGGACGTGCGAGAGCCCGAGCAAACGAGCCCGCGCGAGGTGGAGGTGCGGCACCCGGGTCCCTTCCCGGTCCTCACCGTGGGCCACCGGATCCCGGAGTTCGCCCACCCCGACTTTCCGGCGCTGCTGGCGCTCGACGCGCTGCTTACCGGCCCCAAGAGCGGACCGTTTGGCGGCGGCGGGATCGTGCGCACGTCACGGCTCTACCGGCGCTTCGTAGCCTCCGGCTTGGCTGCCGCGGTCGGCACAGATATCGGGTTCAACATCGACCCGACCCTGCACCGGATCACCGTGGTGCTGAAGCCCAACGGCGACCGCGAGCCGATCGCCGCGGCGGTGGACGAAGTGATCCAAGATCTGCACGATGCCCCGCCCGACGAGTCCGAGCTCGCCCGGGCGGTGCGCCAGGCTCGCGCCAAGCAGGCCATCGGCCTGGAGGGCGTGACGGCGCAGGCGATGTGGCTGGGATTCCTGGATATCGCGCACACGTGGCGCGCGGCGCAGACCTTCACCGACCGCCTCACGGAAGTTACGCCGCCGGACGTGCAGCGCGCGGCGCAGACGTATCTGCGACCGGAGCGGCGGACCACCGGCTGGTTCATTCCCGAGGGTCCGGCGCGGGCGTGACGCGCGGTCCGGCGCTCGGCCCCGAGACGGTGGCGCGGTCCACCCTGGCCAACGGCATCGTGCTGCTGGTCTACCCCAACCCGTCGTCGCCGTCCGTCGCGGTGGCCGCGCAGCATGCGGCGGGGGCCATCCTGGAATCCGAGGACGATTGCGGCCTTGCGGGACTGACCGCCGACGGCCTCAACCGCGGCACGGCCACGCGGTCCTTCATGGAGTTCAGCGCCGAGCTCGACGACGTGGGCGCCTCGCTCAACTTCGGCGCCGGCATCGAGCACGGCAGCTTCAGCGGCCGCGCCCTGGCCGAGGACCTGGAGGTGCTGCTGCGATTGGCCGCCGACGGCCTGCGGAATCCCACCTTTCCCGAGGACGAGGTCGAGCGCCTGCGCGACCAGGCGCTCACCGGCATCGCGCACGTCGAGAACAACCCCGGCGCGCTGGCCGACCGACGCTTCCGCGAGCTGCTGTTCGGCCGCGACAACCCCTACGGCCGTCCCGACGAGGGCTACGCGGACACCATGCGGGCCCTCACTGCGACCGCGGTTCGAGACTTCCACGCGGAGGCGTTCGATCCGGCTTCGATCGTGCTGGCGGTGGTGGGTGCGGTGACCCCCGACGCCGTGCGCGACCTTGCGGCGAGCTATTTCGAGGACTGGCGGGGACTCGGCACGGGCGCCGCCGAGCGCCAGCGCGATGCCATTCGGACCTTCGACACGGCCGCGACCACGGCCGGCGGCGTGCGCGAGGACCTGAGCCTGGCGGGCAAGACGCAAACCGAGTTCACGCTCGGCTGGCCGGGCGTGCGACGGCTCGATCCGGCGTATTTCCCGGTCATGATGGGCAACTACATCCTGGGGCAGCTGGGGCTTGGCGGACGCATTGGCGCCAACGTGCGCGACGCGCAGGGGCTGGCCTATCACGCCACCAGCCACGCCGAGGCGGCCCACGCCCGCATGCCGTGGACGATTCGCGCGGGCGTGAACCCGGTGAACGTGCCCAAGGCCGTCGGCAGCGGGCTGGCGGAAGCGCGGCGGCTGATGGACGAGCCGCCGACCGATGAGGAGCTGCGGCTCACCAAGCAGGCCATGATCGGCTCGCTGCCGCTGCGGCTGGAGCGCAACGGCGGCATCGCGGGCATGCTCCTGACGATCGAAAACTTCGGCCTGGGGCTCGACTACCTCATGCGCTATCCGGATATCGTCGAGGCGGTGGCGGCGGACGACGTGCAACAGGCGGCGGCGCAGCTGCTCGATCCTGAGGCCTACACGCTGGTGACCGCCGGACCGGAGCTGCCGGACTAGCGGACGGTCGCGCGCCGCCGGCGCTACGCTGCCACTCGAGACTCCGCCGATCGGGAGATGCCATGCACGTTCACCACGTCGATCGCCACAGCGACTTTGCCGCCGCCAAGATGGCCAAGAACAACTTGTTCGAGTCGGAGCGGATGTTCTGCGACGTCTACTGCCTGGAGCCGGGGCAGGACCAGCGGGTGCACGCCCACGCCGCGTCCGACAAGGTCTACTACGTGATCGAGGGCGCGCCGACGTTCGAGGTGGACGGCGAGCGGAAGGCCTTCGGCCCCGGAAACGCCGTGTGGGCGCCGGCGGGTTCCGACCACGGGGTGGCGAACGAGACCGGCGACCGGGCGCGGCTGCTGGTCATCATGGCGCCGCGGCCCTAGCTAGAAGCCCGAAGTCCTTCGCGGGCCGGGATCCAGGGCCATGACGGTGGCGTTGAAGCTGGCCTGCAGCAGCTCTTCGCGCACGTCGCGGTGGTCGGGGCTGTCCCACAGGTTGTCGAACTCGTGCGGATCGGCCTGCATGTCGTAGAGCTCGCCGAGCCCGTGGTTGTGGTAGACGTTCAGCTTCCAGCGGCGGTTGCGATACATGGTGGCGCGGGTGTGGCCGGGAAAGTCCACCGCGTCGAGGTACTCGCAGCGCACGTGGGCCCGATGTTCATTTGCAGGCGCCGCGCCCTGCAGCAGCGGCAGCAGCGAACGACCCTGGGTCTCCTCGGGCACGGGCAGCCCCGCGATCTCCAGCAGGGTGGGCGCAATATCCGTGAGCTCCACCAGCGCATCGCTGCGCAAGCCGGCGGTGAAGCGGCCCGGCCAGCGCCAGATGAGCGGGACGCGCGTGAGGCCGTCGAAGAAGCGGCAACCCTTCTGGAGCAGGCCGTGATCGCCCGCCGACTCGCCGTGGTCGCTGGTGACGATCACCACCGTGCGCTCGGCCTGGCCCGCTGACTCCAAGGCGTCCAGCAGCCGCCCGAATTGCTCGTCGACCAGCTCGATCATGGCGTAGTAGGCGGCCTGGACCTCTCGCGCGCGGAAGTCGTCGGGATGCTGCGACTCGCTCTGGAAGCCGACGCCGGCGCGGGTGAGGCGGCCCTGGGTCTCTAGATCGCTTGGGCGGAACAGCGGGCCGGGCAGCGCCGACGGGTGGTAGCGGCGGTAGTACTCCCAGGGCGGGTTGTAGGGCGGGTGGGGGTCGTAGGGATTGACGGAGAGGAACCAGGGCGTGTCGGCTTCACGGTCGCCGGTGATGAAGGCGATGGCGCGCTCCGTGCACCAGGTGGTTTGGTGCAGCTCGGGCGGGACGTTGTCCCGCTCGGGCGTGGGCGCCATGAGCCCGCCGTAGCCGGCCCGGGTGCGCAGCACTTCCGCCGGATCGTGGCCCTGGTCGTGCAGCCAGCGGGCGTAGTCGTGCTGGGCGAGCGGCCAGTCGTTGCGCGGGGCGTGGCTGTATTCGAAGACGCGGTAGCCGTCGTCCGCGCGAGGCTCCTGGGCCGAGGCCGCGCCGGCCAGGTGCAGCTTGCCGACCAGGCCGCCGTCGTAACCGGCGTCGGCCAGCGCGCGGGTGACCAGGTAGTCAGCAGTTTCCGGCGGAACAACCGCATTCCCATTGCGCGCGTTGTGGATCCGGCTGGGATACATGCCGGTGAGGAAGCTGGCGCGGCTGGGCGTGCAGATTGGGCTCTGGCAATACGCATGCGTGAACGCGACCGACTGCGCCACGAAGCGATCGAGATTCGGCGTGCGGACGTGCGGATTCCCCAGCGCGCCAATGGTGTCGAAGCGCTGCTGGTCGGTGCAGTACCAGAGAATGTTGGGGCGGTCGGGCGTCATATCAGCGGCGGGTGGATAGACGGTGGAACCTGCCAAGCTACCGCGAGCGCCAGGCAGTTGCACGGAACATTGCCCGACCGCACCCGTGTGTGAACGCCGGGAAGGTAATCGTCCTAGCCCTCTGCGAGTGTCCAACCAAAGACGTGTTCGATTTGACCCTCCGCCGAACCCTCTTCCCTGCAAGGGGACGCTCTCGCCTTTAGACGCGCTCTTTCCGCATATAGAGGCGGCAGATTTCATCTGGCGACACACGAAACTTCGTGCCGTGGTTTCGCAGGCCGGCACTGCCCGGCTTTGCCTCGCGAGCGTCGAAGTCAATAGCAATGCCGCCTCGCATCACCTCGTACACGAAGTCCACGATGTTGAACGTCTCGAAGGCATCAGCGCGCAAGAATCGCAGGCGCTGGCCCTTGACCGTCAGCAGTCGCCGCAGTTTCGCGCCCGCGGCATTTAGGAGCTCGTCATGCGTCCAGTAGGGCACCGGGCCATTGCCCGTTAGTGGGCGCACGACGAGTTGACCGTTGTCGTCGTCAACGCGGAATCGGTCCGACTTGCCCCTGATCGTGTGCCGGAAACTGAGGCGCCCAAGCCGGTCACGCCTTCCGTACTGACGCACCATGTAGCGCATGATGGCTTCAGGGCCATCAGCCTCTTTGTGAAATAGCGTTATGAGGCTGGTGCTATCGGAGTACCACTTCAGCTCCCAGCCCACCCCGTCCGGGATGTCTAGGCTTCCCGCTGTGAGGCCGAGCAAGTCCTCAAGGAAGTTCCCGGGGCCGCCACTCCCGTTGTATCGAGGGCCTTCCGGGAGGTCGAGCCACCCGGCAGCTATCACGCCGCGCACGCGCGCGAAGAGGTCCCGCTGGGTCGACGGGGGACTGCCAGGGAGCGCGATCGTCAACGAATGGCTCGTCGTACGGTGGCGATCCGCTCACGCGCGAGCTCGCAATATTCTTCGGAGATTTCGAAGCCGACCCAGTCACGACGCGCAGCCTCTGCCGCAACCGCCGTCGTGCCGGATCCCATGAAGGGGTCGAGCACGATGCGTGCATCAGTTGATTCGATGCAACGCTGGGCCAATTCGACTGGGAAGGGCGCGGGATGCGGGTTATTCCCTTCCTGCGGAATCTCCCACACATCGCCGAAGGCGCTGGCCTTGGACGCCAGCCGAAAGTCCGGCTTGGCGATCAGGTAGATCACCTCGTACGTGGGCAAAAAGTAGCCGGGGTTGAAGTTGATGCCGCCCTTGCGCCTCCAGATGATGATCTGGCGGACCGGGAAGCCGTCCACGATGTCTGCCCGGTCTTGCAGAAGTCCGCCTTGGACGCGCCATTTGTGGTTGTAGAAGATCGCGCCGTCCGGGCGGAGCACGCGCATCATTGCGGTCAGGCACTTGCGTTGCCAGGCCACATATTGATCGTGTGGCATCGCGTCGTGGTGGTCGGCGTAGCCGTTCATGAGGCGAGCGCGCGGCCACTTTCCGCCCCGTCCGTTCTTCATGCCATTCCCAGTGCTGGTCTTCAGGTTGTAGGGCGGGCTGGTCACGATCAGGTCAACCGAACCGTGCGGCAGGCGGCTCATGAGGCTCAGGCAATCGCCGCAGTGGACCTCGCCCAGCGGGAAGTCCATGGTCCTGGGCGGCTGGTACGTCCCGTCTGCCGCGTGCAACTGGTCTACGGACATGGCAAGCGGCGACACCGCGCGTTCGTGTCAGGTACCGGGCAGAGAATATCCTAAATTGGGATAATTTACAAGCGCCCCGATGCTGCAATGCAGCATGGTCGCCCAGTCAGCGCACGACAGGCAGCGGCTCCGGGCGCTTGCCGGTTTGGTGTTACGCGACCTTCGGATTGAGGCCGGTCAGACTCAGGTTCAGGTCGCCGCGCGCCTAGGGCGCGCACAGTCCTACGTCAGCAAGTATGAGTCGGGCGAGTTGCGCGTCGATGTGATCGCATTGCGGGAGATCTGTCGGGCGATCGGTGTGCGCGCGATTGACGTCGTCGAGCGGGTGGAGGCGGCGATTGAGGAGCGCTAGGACCGCAGAGGTAGACGGGCGTTGTCCTGCGTCGAGATGACACTTGCGCCCACCCGATTAGGCTCCTCGCGGCCTCAGTCTGGCCCTTGGACGCTCAGCAGGGCGTCGACCGTGGTGTCCAGCGCGGCGGCGATGCGGGCCAGCGCCGCCGCCGAGCCCGGCTTGCGTCCGCGTTCGATTTCGGACAGGTAGCTGGCGGCGATGCCTGTCTCTGCAGCAAGCGCCCGCAACGTGAGACCGCGATAGTTCCGAAACGCAGCCAACGGGCGGTCGCCGCGCATGATGGCGAGCGCCACGGCATGGGGAATCCGGCTTCCGTCGTCGGCTTCCATCGCAGCCAGCCGGTCCTCAAGCTCCTCATTCCGTGCGATCAGGGCCTCGTACGCCGTCTGCGACAGCGTCACGGTTGTGTCAGGGACCATAAGCCTCCCTCCGATGCCGGACTCTCAATACCAGCATGTGCGCCTGTTCATCGTGATCGGTTCGAAAGATCACCCGATGGTTGCCGACCCTCAACCGCAGATACGCACTGCCCGTCAGCGCCGTCACCTGTGCGGCCAGCGAGTCCGGATGGCTCGCATATTGCTCAACCTTGCCGATGATGCGCTCGCGATCCCTGGCGGGAAGGCGGCGCATATCCCTCACGGCTCTCGTAGACCACTCGATGCGCAGCCCCTGCGGCATGCGGTATGTTCGCAAATAGCGAACAGCCAGTCAAGAGACATCACCATGTTCCGGCAATGGCGTCGCGCCGACTTACGCCGAGACGTGGAACGCCCGCGCACGCCAGATGGTGTATACGTGGAGTTGTGCGACGCATCCACATCTATCTTGGCGACGAGGAGCTTGCGCTGCTCGATCACGCCGCGCGTACCACCGGCGCCTCGCGGTCGGAACTGATCCGGCGCGCCGTGCGGCGCACGTTTGGGACCCTCTCGACCGACGACAGGTTGCGTGCGCTCCGCGCTAGCGCGGGTCTGTGGGCCGACCGCCCCTTCACCGGCGCCGAGTATGTGGATGCCATACGGGGCGATTTCAACGAGCGGTTGCACAAGCTAGGCGTGGACTAGCTCGTACCCGGAAGCCCGCGCACCTGCTAGCGTGGCGGTGGAGGTGGAAGGGGCCGGGTGGCTCTCGCGGTCTTCAAAACCGTTGTGGGGCGCTGGTCAGCGTCCTAGGTGGGTTCGACTCCCATGCACCTCCGCCAGGCGAGCGTGTGCGCATGGCGTCGAGCCGCGGCGATCCGGGCGCCCATAAGGGACGCCCCTACAAGGCGGGGGCGTTGCCCGGTGGTCCGCGCTGTGGGCAGCGTAGGAGGGCGTCGGTCAGGCGAAGCGGGCGGGGTCGAAGGGCGTCAGGTCGATGGCGGGCGACTCGCCGGTGATCTGGGCGGCCAGGGCTGCGGCGCTGCCAGTGCCAAGCAGCAAGCCGGCGCGTCCGTGGCCGGTGGCGATGTATGCGCCGGAGAGGCCGGGGGCGGCGCCAAGGATCGGCAATCCGTCGGGTGAAAGCGGGCGCAGGCACGCCGTCTGCTCCGCGACCTCGGCCCGCATCACAGCGGAGACGAAGCGTCCGGCCTGGCGCATGATTTGGCGTCGGGCGGCGGCGGTCGGGGTCTCGTCGAACCCGACCGATTCTTCAGTAGTACCGACGTAGACCAGGCCGTCGGCCTTGCGCGCCATGTAGTTGCCGTCGGTATCCGAGAACCGAGTTTCGGCGGCTGCGGGCGGCAGGCGCAGGCGCAGGATTTGGCCCTTGAGCGGAGTGACGGGCACGCGGACCCCGATCAATTCGCCAGCCTCGCCGGTCCAGGGCCCCATGGCCAGCACAACGGCGCCGGTGTGAGTCACCTCGCCGTCCACCTGCACCCCGGCAACGCGTCGGCCGTTCAAGCTCAGCCCGGTCACCTGGGCGTGCTCAACGCGCGCGCCACGGGCTCGAGCGGCGTGGATCAGCGCTTGGGTGAAGGCGGCGGGTTCGATCTCGGCGCTCGCTTCGCGCAGCAGGCCACCTTCTATAGGGCCATCGATCCAGGCGCAGCGGGCTCGGACCTCGTCGGGCTCCACCCACTGGGATGGCCCTGTCTGCCGGAGCGTCTCGGCTTCGGCGGCGTCGGCGGTGACGAGCAGCGAGGGGCTTTCCTCGAACCCGTAGCCCGGCGCTCCGTGGGACTCCAGCTCGCGGACCAGGGCGTGATGCCGCGCCAGGCTGGCCCGCCAGAGGGGCCCCAGCGGTCCGGCGGCGCGTGCGTCCGACGCCGGCGAGAGCAGCCCGGCGGCCTTGCCGCTGGCTCCCGACGCAATGGCGCGAGATTCGATCAGCAGCGGCCGCACGCCGCGCCCGGCGAGCTCGTAGGCCAGGGCGGCGCCCAGCACGCCGCCCCCGCAGATCACGACATCCGCCGACCGATCGCTCATCGTGCGGCACGATACCCGAGCCGCGGCGCGTCGGCCCGTGCGAGAATTCGCTTGTGGAAACCGAGCGCTTTCGCGACGCCATCCGGCGCATCGACGCGGCCAACGCCGACGACCCGCACACGCTGATCGTCGACGGCGAGTCCCGGCCCAAGGAGCTCACCCACGCCGCGATGCTCACGGCCTGGGTGCGACGCCTGCGTCCGGACGCCGGCGAGGCGCTGCTGCTGGCGGCGCGCGCGCACCACATTCGCCGCTGGACCATCCCTCGCGACGACTATCCGAGCGGCCGGCGCGGCTATCTGCGCTGGCGCACGGCGCTTCAGGCCATGCACGCCGCCGAGGTCGGCCGGGTCTTGCAGGATGCCGGCTACGGCGCCGATGAGATCGCGCGCGTCCAGCAGCTCGTGCGCAAGCACAACCTCACGCGCGACCCCGAGGTGCAGACGCTGGAGGACGGGCTCTGTCTCGTTTTTCTCGAGACGCAGTTCGCCGACCTGCGGGCGCAGCATCCGGCCGAGAAGATCGCGGACATCGTGCAGAAGACGTGGCGCAAGATGTCGCCGGCGGCCAGAGAGTTGGCGCTGGAGTTGGACTTGCCGTCCGACGAGCGGGTGGCGCTCGAAGAGGCCCTGGCGGGGGATCCGGCGCCGCGGGGATAGTCGTGCGGGGCCGCCAGGGCCCCTTAGGTTGTTGGCTCGGTGGCCCGCGCTGCGTGCAGCGTGGGACCGGCCCGGGGTCGCATCTCCCAGGCTGCCCGCAGCCTGGGCCACCGGGCAAGGGCGAATCTGAGACCCGCCCCCAGGTTCAATGAAGGGTGGATTCCCGCCTTCGCGGGAATGACGTTGGGGTTACGCCGAGTTTTCGCGCGGGGGGCGCGCGGCGGCAGCGAGCGGCGGCGTGCCCCGGTTTGGCCCCTTAGATTCCTCGCTGCGCTCGGAATGACAGATGGGGTGCGCTCGGTATGACAGATGGGCTGCGCTCGGTATGACGGAAGGGCTGCGCTCGGTATGACCGGAGGCCGAGGCTAGGCGGGCCGGACGTCTTCCCAGGAACCCGTTTCGCACGACCGGTCGGCGGCGAGGCCGACTTCGTGCTGGTGGATGATCGCGTCGCGCATGCCGGTGGTCGTCGCGCCCTGTTCGACGGCGTCGAGGAAGGCGCGCAGGCACTCGTGGACGCCGGGCCACCCGGCCGGCGGTTCCAGGGCCGGCTGCCGCGTCAGGCGCCAGTGGGGGAACTCTCGCGTGCGCAGGCGCCAGGCGCCCGCCAGCGGATCGCAGACGATATCGCCGTCGGTTCCGTTGACCTCCAGGTCGATGCGCAGCGGTCCAACCGCTCCGATGTTCACCTGAAACGCGCCTTGCACGTCGCCGTAGTCCAGGTGAGCGACTGCGCGCGTTTGCATCAGCCCCGGCTCGTCGTCGCCGTTGAGCACCAGCACGCGGCGCGCCCTGCGGCCGAGCGCGCGGTCCAGCATGTCCAGATACCAGCCGGCCAGCATGTGCACCACGCTTAGCTGGTGCCGCGGTGGATGGCCCCACCCGGCTTGCAACCGCACGTTCGCCGTTCGCGGCCGACCGATCGCGCCGGCGTCCAGCGCCTCGCGCAGGCGCGCGACGACGGGCAGGTAGGAAAGCTCCAAATCGGGGTGCACGAGCTGCGGCGCGGCGCGCAGCGCGTCCAGCATGCGTTCCACGCCGGGACGGTCGGAGGCCACGGGCGGTTCGAACAGGAGCGGCAGGCCTGAGGCCAGCGCGTCCGCCAGCACCGGCTCGTGCGCCAGGTCGGGCACCGCGACCGTGATGGCGTCCAGGTCGGCGGCGGCGAGAAGCTCGGGCGCCGAGGCAAACACCGCAATCCCGGGTCCGAGCTCCGCAAGGGCTCGGTCGCGCGTTTCGGCGCTGGGCGCCGCCACCGCCGTCACCGTGGCGCGACCGTCCAACCGCAGCGCCGGGACGTAGGCGCTGCGCGTCCACGCGCCGAATCCGATGAGGCCGATGCGGATGTCGCTCACCATGACCTTGCTCTCCCGGCGCCAGTCTACGGCCCGGCGCCCGATGATCGACGTAACGGGCAGAGGGCGAGCGCACGCTTAGAATTGAGCTCTACCGAGTCGAAGGCTGGTGCGGGTGCGTAGCTCGCGGATGCGGCCCTCCGCCGGCCGCCAGGTCAATCGCGACGCGCGGGCAAGGCTTGCGCGGAGCGCACTGATGCGGCCGCGGCGTTCGCGCGCCCCGGTCGCGGCTTGGGTGTGGTTGCTGACCGGAGCCGCCGCCGCGGCCATCCTGGCCGGCACGCTGGTGTTCGCGGTGATTGCGGCCAGCGGCGTGGGCGCGGCCGCGGCGGCCGCCAGCACCCTGTTGACCGACATCCCGGAGATCGAGGAGATCCTGGACGTCGGCTCCGGCCTCTTTCAAACCACCACGATCGTCGACCGGCGCGGCCGGCAGTTGGGCGAGCTGTTGGGCCAGGGGCGGCGCACGCTGGTGCCGCCGGAGGCGATCCCCGCCGATGTGAAGGCGGCGGTGATCGCGGCGGAAGACGCCACGTTCTACGAGAACCCGGGGGTTGAGTTGCGGGCCATCGTGCGCGCCCTGTGGCAGAACTTCACGGGCGGCGAAATCGTCTCCGGGGCCAGCACCATCACGCAGCAACTGGTCAAGAACGTGCTGCTCACGCCCGAGGAGACGGTGGAGCGCAAGGTCAAGGAAGCCGTGCTGGCGTGGCAGCTCAGCGAGCAATTCTCGAAGGACGAGATTCTCGGGCTCTACCTCAATCAAAACTACTTCGGCAGCTTGAGCTACGGGGTGGCCGCGGCCGCCCGCACCTATTTTGGGAAGCCGCTGCGTGACGTGACGCTGGCGGAGGCTGCGCTGCTGGCGGGGCTATTGCGGTCGCCGTCCACGGACAATCCCCACGTGGACCCGGCGGCGGCGCGCCGGGAGCAGCTGCGGGTGCTGGACCGGCTTGAGGAATCCGGCCTGGCGTCGCCGGCGCGAGTGGAAGCGGCGCGCCGCGAGGTCATCACGATCATGCCGCCGCAGGCGGCCGAGGTGCGGGCGCCCCACTTTTTCCAGTACGTGTTGGACGAAGTGCAAGCCCGTTACGGGCCGGACGTGAGCTGGCAGGGCTGGCGCATCGTCACCACGCTGGACCTGGACCTGCAGCAGCAGGCCGAGACGGCGGCGCGAGAACACGTCGCCACGCTGGCCGACCAGACGGTGACGAACGCGGCGCTGGTGGCGCTGCGGCCGGGCACGGGCGAGGTCCTGGCCATGGTGGGCAGCCTGGACTTCAACGACGCGACGATCGACGGGCAGGTGAACGTGACGCTGGCGCCGCGGCAGCCCGGATCGGCCTTCAAGCCCGTCATGTACGCCAGCGCCCTGCAACGGGGCTATACCCCGGCAACCATGCTGCTGGACATTCCAACGATCGTGCCGATCGCCGGGCAAGAGCCATACGCGCCGCGGAACTACAGCGAGCGGTTCAGCGGACCGGTGAGCCTGCGCACGGCGCTGGCAAGCTCGCTCAACATCCCGGCGGTGCGGACGCAGATCGACCCAAACGTCGGTCTCAGTCCCACGGTGGCCATGGCCGAGCGGCTGGGTATCACGACGCTGACGGATCCGTCGCGCATCGGCCCGGCGCTGGCGCTGGGCTCCAACGAGGTGCGGTTGATCGAGCTGACGAGCGCCTACGGCGTCTTGGCCAACGAGGGGCGGTCGGTCGCGCCCACGGGCATTCTCTGCATCCTGGACGCCCAGGGCCGGGTGGTCGAGCAGCTGGGGGACGACGGCTGCAGCGCGCGAGTGCTCGCGGATGCGGCGGAGGCGCCGACCCGGATCGCGGCGACGCAGGTGATCAGTCCCGGGCTGGCGTTCTTGATGACGTCGATCCTGAGCGACGAGAACGCCCGGGTGCTCGGATTCGGCGAGACGCGGCGCAATCTCCAGCTTCCCGGACGCGCGGCGGCCGCCAAGACCGGCACGACGGAGGACACGCGCGACGCGCTGACGGTTGGCTACACGCCCCAGCTGGTGACGGGGGTGTGGGTGGGCAATGCCGACGGGACGCCGATGGACGAGGTGACCGGCGTGCGCGGGGCCGCGCCGATTTGGCAGCGGTTCATGACGGCGGCGCTCGAGGGCCAGCCGGCGCTGGCATGGCCGCAGCCGGCGACGGTGGTGGTGCAGGAGATCGACGCGCTGTCCGGCCTGTTGCCATCGCCGTTCACACCCGAGACCCGCGAGGAATTCTTCCTCACCGGCACGGTGCCGGCGCAACGGGACATGGTGCACCAGCCGTTTGAGATTCACGTGCCGACGGGGCTGCTCGCCACGCCGGATACGCCACGGGACGACGTGGAGGAGCAGGTGTTCGTGGTGCTGCCGACCGAAGCCGAGGAGTGGCAGCGAACGCTGACGGAGGAATCGCCGCTGCGGCTGCCGCCCGAAGCCTTCGTCGAGGCGGCGGCGCCGTCCGCCGGCGCGTCGGGGGAGGCGGCCATCACCAGCCCGGCGCCGGCGGAGCGCGTGCGCAGCGTGCTGGACGTCCAGGGGACGGCGGCCGGACCGCTATTCAGGGACTTCGAGCTGCGCTATGGCGCGGGACCGGCCCCAGGAAGCTGGATACGCATTGGCACCGTTGGCGGCAGCCCCGTGACGGAAGGGCCGCTGCGGGCGATCGACACCAGTCAACTCTCGGACGGTCCCTACACGCTGCGCCTGGCGGTGCGCGCGTCGAATGGACGCGAGGACCTGGTGTTCCGGCGATTCGTGGTGGACAACACTCCGCCGGCGGTGGCGGTGGCGGGCCTGGCCAACGGCGACGAGCGTGCGGCAGGCGTGCTCGAGTTGCGGGCGGTGTGGCAGGACGCGGGTGGGTTGGCGGCGGTGGCCTACGAGATGAACGGCGAGGCCATTGGCGAGGT
Source organism: Chloroflexota bacterium (assembly GCA_965243625.1). Classification (GTDB taxonomy): domain Bacteria; phylum Chloroflexota; class UBA11872; order UBA11872; family UBA11872; genus JAJECS01. The sequence goes on along the minus strand of CBDEVI010000002.1, from coordinate 2,631,789 downwards.
GCAACGCGCCCCATATCGCCTCCGCTGGACGGCGGAGCCGGGCACCTACACGCTGCGGGCGATCGCGACGGACCGGGCCGGCAACCAGACGGCGTCGGACTCGGTGACGTTCACGGTGCGCTGAGCGACCCGGCCGAACGCGTCAAAAATCCTCCGCCGTCAGCGTCCGTGCTAGCGCACGAGCGTTCCGCCCGGACTCCTCCGGGCGGGCCGACCATCCAACGTGTTCTAGCGTGCATGACCGCAGGCACTCATCAAGATTCTTGCATGCTACGCTCGCGGCCACGACGAGGCCCGCAAGCGTCGCTCGGCGCGTGCGTGGTTCCCAGCGGCCCCAGTGTGCTGTTGGGCAGGCCTCGTCGTACAGGAACCGTGCCCCGCGCTTCGCTGGGGCTGCTGACTGTGCGGGGCCATGGGACGTGGGGCGATCGCGGCGATCATCGTCGTAGCGGTAGCGGTTGGCGCGGTGGGCGGGGTCACGGCGACCAACGGAGTCATCAGCATCTTCCAGGCGGGCTCGGGCTCGCTCGATGCCCGCCTGTCGCAGGTCGAGAGCTATCTCGAAGATCACTCGCAAGCGCTGAATCTCGAGCTGATCCGCGTTCAGGGCGATATTGACGACTCTCGTTTGACATGGCGTGGGCTCACGGTGGCGGATGAGGACCGCTGTTCAACCTACGACTCAGACGACTACCGCGCGCCCTCCACGGTCGAGGACGATATCGTCGAGCAGTTGGGCGGGATCTATGGCCCCTACACGGGCACCTGGTTCGCGAGCACGCGCGAGACCGATATCGAGCACATCGTGGCGCGGTCGGAGGCACATGACAGCGGGCTGTGTGCGGCATCGGCCGCCCGCAAGCAGGCGTTTGGGCGCGATCTTCTCAACCTGACGCTGGCGCGCCCAAGCGTGAATCGTCTTCAGAAGAGTGCGTATGACGCGGCCGAGTGGCTGCCGGAGCTCAACGAGTGCTGGTACGTCAACCGTGTGCTGGAAGTACGGCGGGCCTATGACCTGACGATTGATCTGGCAGAGGCCCAGGCGATCGACCGCGTGCTGGCCGGCTGCCCCTCGACGGAAATGCGCGTGCTCGAACCGCCGGCGTCCATGTATGCGCCGGATAGCCCGATCGGTATCGCCATCGTGTGCGGGACGCCGGCAGAAGCCGACTACTTGCGAGACCTCTGGTCAGGACTCGAGGCCCTTGGACAAGTCTTTCAAGAGCTCGTGGATGAAGAGGCCCTGCAGTTGGCATTCACGGATTCCGCGGACGACTGGTTGGAGAGGGCGGATTTCCTTCAGGCGGTTTCCGAAGACCTGATTGGCCGCCTGGCTCCTACTGAACGAGCGCAGACGTTGCACGACACGCAGGCTCGATTCGTCGCGGCGACCATGAACTTGGTGTCCGTTCTGCGAGACGCGCTCACGACTGGTGATGCCAGCACGTTGAGCGAGGTTGCGCCGGGGCTCACAACGGAGTTGCAGACTGCGGCCGATGACTATCTCGCGGCCCTCAGCACGTTTTGCGAGTCGTCCGGGTGAGCGTCGGGTCGGCCGCCATTCGGCCTTGGTGTGTGGTCGAACGCCTGGCCGGCATGCGGACCCGGCTGGTTGGCGTTGACGCGTGGGGACGACGTTTCTAGACTCGTGCTACGCGCGGCTGGTGCGTGAGGCGCCGGCGCCGCGTCTCCCAATTGCGGCGTCATCGCCGAACCCACCCCAGAGGAACTTCGAGTGCCCGAACGTCCACGCCTCCAGGCGTCCTCCCGCACCGTGCGGGGCCGGGCCGTCAAGCGCCTGCGGCGGTCGGGCGTGATTCCGGCCAATCTCGTCACTCCGAATCAGCCGTCGACCGCAGTCCAGGTGGATGAGCGCGAGCTGGCCACCCTGGTGCGGCATGGGGCCGACGGCCGGCTTCTCGACCTCGAATGCGACGGCTCCACCGAGGCGGTGCTGTTCGACGACTACGAGTTGGACATCATCACCGACCGCTTGCTGCACGCGACGTTCCGCCGCGTGGACCTCACCAAGCCGGTGACGGTGGAGGTTGGAATCGAGCTGCACGGGACGGCGCCGGCCGCGGCGGTCATGGGCGTGACGGTGATTCAGTCGCTTACCACGCTCGAGGTCGAAGCGCTGCCCACCGAGATCCCATCAACGCTGGTGGCCGATGTCTCCGGCTTGGAAACTCCTGGAGACGAAGTGGTGGTGGCCGACCTGCGCGCGCCGGACGGCGCCTACACGCCGGTGGGCGATGCCGCCGACACGGTGATTTCGGTGCACGTGCTGCGGGCGCAGGCCGAAGATGTCGAGGAAGAAGAGATCGACCTCGACGAGGTGGAGATCGAGCCCGGCGAGGAAGGCGAGGCCGAGGAAACGCCGCCGGAGGAAGAAGCTCCCGCGTAGATCGTTCCGGCGCCCCGGCGGTTGGGGGCGGGACGGTCTAGGAATGCTCTGAGAAAGCCCCTCGGTTCGACCCCGCTCCGTTCGCCCTAAGCGAAGTCGAAGGGCCGTTCATGGTTCGACAAGCTCACCACGAACGGATTGGAACGCTTTAGGGGTTTCTTCAGAGATTCCCTAGAAGTGGGCGGCGTCGAAGCGGGAGCGGACGGCGCTCTCGTTGGCGATGTCCACGACCGCCACCACCGTATCGCCGGACCTGAGCACGAGATCGGTGAACGTGAACAGCGCGTCGTCGCCGCGCAGCACGACGGCCACGCGGGCGCCCAACTGCTCGAGTTGCAGGTCGGTGACCGACGCCCCGGCCGCGGCCGACTCGCTGGCCACGGTCAGCTCGACGAGCTCGAGGCCGGCGGACCGCAGCCGCATGAGGTGCACCACGGACGCCGCGCCCAGGTCGCGCTCGATCATGCTCATGACCAGGTCGGTGGCGTTGACGATGGCCTCGATCTCGAGCAGGCGAAAGGCGTCTTGGTTCTTGGGGTTGTTGAGTCGCGCGATGGTGCGCGCCCGACCGTTGGAGAGCGCGCGGGCGAGCTGACAGATGATGAGGTTGTCCTCGTCGTCGCCGGTGACGGCGATCACGAGGTCGGCCCGCGCCACGCCCGCCGTCGAGAGCCAGCGGCCCTCGGAGGCGTCCTGGGGAATGACGGAGGCGCCAAGATCGTCTTCCAAGTCCTGCGCCTTGCGGCGGTCTTTCTCGAGGAGCACGATCTCGTGCCCGCCGGGCGGCAGATCGTGCGCCAGCGCGGCGCCCACCTTGCCGCCGCCGGCGATGATGATGAACACGGCTAAGCCGCCGGGGAGCCGGCCAGCCGGTCCATGATCGCGCCGGCGATGATGTCCGTGGAGCAGATGGTCTCGATGCCGCGATCGGCGAAGACGCGGGCGCGCACGGGGTCCTTGACGCGGGCGATCACGCGCGGCACGTCGTATTTGAGGCGCGCCAACTGCACCGCGGTGAGATTGGAATTGTCGCCGTAAGTGGTTGCCACCAGCACGTCGGCGCGGGCCACACCGGCGGCCTCCAGGACGTCGAGATCGATGGCGGTGCCCACCAGCGTCGTGCCGGCGAAGTCGTCGGGCAGCCGCTGGAACGCGTGGCTGTCGCGGTCGATGACAACGACCGAGTCGCCCGCGGCAGCCATGCGCGCGGCAATCTCGGCGCCGGCGCGTCCGCAGCCGATCACGATGGCGTACATGTCCCCGCGCCTCTCCGACGAAACCGCCCGGTCCCCGCGGCCCCCATGCTACGCTCCCGCGCGCTCGCCGTCCGAGGTCACGCCACCATGCTGTACGAATTGCGCATCTACGAGATTCTTCCCGGCAAGATGCCGGTCATCGACGCGCGCTTTCGCGAGCACACGCTGGGCTTCTTCGAGCGGCACGGCGTGGAGGTGGTGGGGTTCTGGCACGAGGTCGTGGGCCGCAGCGACCGCCTGGTGTACCTGACGCGATTTGCCGACATGGCCGACCGCGAGCGGAAATGGGGCGCCTTCATCAGCGACCCCGAGTGGCTGCAACTTAGGGCGGAGACGGAGGCCGACGGCCAGATCGTGGCCCGCATCCACAACCGGTTCCTCGAGCCGACGGACTATTCGCCGCTGCCGTAGGGCGAACCGGCAGGGACGAGCGCTCGCGGGCGCCCCTGTTGGGCGCCCGCGTGGAGCGCTCAGTTTGGCTGCAGGTGGGCCAACTCCTCTTGGACCAGCCGCACGACGAGGTCGTCCAGATTCTCGATCGAGTACTCGGAGACCGAGTGGGAGGTCTCGCCGCCGTAGAGGATGAAGAGGAACCGGCCCATCGTGTGCTGGGCCATTTGCCGAAAGATGTACTCCCCCTGGGTGTCGAGGCCGCTGGTGGCGATGGTGAAGATCTTCATTCCCCGGCGGTTGGCCTCCATCATCTCCTCGGCGTAGTCGTAGTCCTCGACGTAATCCAAGTGCGGCGGCGCGTCGGCGACCAATATGATCAGCCGGATCGCGTCGTCAAGCCGCCAGTCGGGCCGATGGACGGCCACGTGGAGCGCTTCGTTCAGCGACTCCGGAGTGTCGCCGCCGCCGTCGGCGACCACGTCTTGAATGGTGCTCAAGAAGGCCGGGACATTGGCGTCGAAGTCGTAGACCCGCGTGACGAAGTCGTCGCCCCGGTCGCGGTAGGTGACCATCCCGAAGCGCAGATCGGGACGCGAGGGCAATTCATTGATGCGCTCCGAGATCGACAGAAGCGTGGTTTTGATCTGATCGATCTCGTCGGCCATGCTGCCCGTGGCGTCCAGGAGGAACAGCAGGTCGAGCGGGACGCTGTCGCCGTAGGACTGGTCCACGTCCAGGTGCACGGTCCAATCGAATTCTCGGTCCCGTTCAGCGTCGATCGACTGACCGACGCCGTCCTTCTCCACGTGGAGGCGGAAAGTCTCGGCGTTGGCCGTTTCCGGAAAGGCGCGGGGGAAGAACAGGATCTGCCCATTAGCGTACGTGCGGCCCTCGAAGATGGGCTTCTCGCCGGCTGATACCGACACGGTGGCGTTTGGCACCGGGCGACCGAGCGGGTCAAGGACCGTGATGGTATAGCGTTCGGACACGTCGACGTCGTGGACCCGCGGCCCGCGGTATTCGTCGCGGTATTGCAGGTACTCAGTCCAGCGCTGGTTGTCATCGACCTCACCGGCGGTGAGCTCGACCGGCCTGGACGAACGCGTCGCAGCAGACGCCTCGGCGGCCTCAGCGGTGACCATCTTCTCGACCACGACCTCCTTGACAACTTCCTTCATCACCACCGTCTCGACCGGCACCTCCTTGATCACTTCTTTGGTAACGATCTTCTCGACCGGCACCTCTTTGATGACTTCCTTCGTGACCAGGATCTCGACCGGCACTTCTTTAATCACCTCTCTGGTTTCCGTGACCGTCACTGTCACGGTTTTCTCGACGACTTCCGCTTCGCCGCAGCCCGTTGCCGCGAGGATCGCCACCGCGACCGCCGCGCCGGTGACCACGGCAGCAACCCGGCAGCGGGCCGCAGCGGCTAAGACCTTGCGCCGAAGCCGCGTGACACCCCGGGGTCCTTCTACGGGGCCGGCGCCTTGGTCGTAGCTTCGGTCCAGTTGGTGGTCGATCACGTCACGATTGCCGTCCTGATCGCGCAGAACAGCCGTTGCATTCGTCATGATCCGCCCTCCAGTCCCGCGCTCCGCGGGGCGTTGCATAGAGAAATACGCCGGCTAGGGCGCAATCGTTCCATCACCGCAGCAAACTTCTTGGAGGGGGTACCCACAGGCTCCGCCGGGACCGGTGCGGCGCCCAATGTCCGCGCACAGCGCGTCTGACTGGCTCATTGGGAACAACGGGAAGAAGAGCCCGCCCCGAATTGAGCGCCAGCCCCGGCGCCTGCCGGTCGGGGTGACCGGCAGGCGCCAAATGGGCTAGCGGCTGTAGCCGGAGCGCGACGACGGCGGGGCCTGGGTGTAGGCCCGGTCCGCCATCCGGTCCAGCAGGAAGCCGAAGTCGCGGTAGGCATCCAGCCCGCCCAGCGGCCCGGCCAGCGCCCTCAGCTCCTCTTGCAGGATTGACAGGTCGGTGGACACGCCCACCGCGCCGTCGTCGGCGCCCCGCGGCAGGCTGCTGTAGCGGTCCGCCGCCAGCGCCACGATGCCGCCCAGCCGCAGCAGCGGGTCGGCCTCATGGCTGTCGAAGCCCAGGTCGCTCCGTCCCGTCACCTCGACCTGTTGGCTGCGGGATTGGCCGGTGTCCGGCACCACCCAGCGCAGCTCCACCCGGCCCAGCTTGAGGTCGTCGCCACCGCGCACGCCGTCCTGCAGCTCCACCTCGTAGAACACCGTGGTGGCCGCCCCCGACGGCAGCTCCGCGAACTCCTTGCGGTCCTCGGCGAAGCTGGCGTCCGACGTCACCCGGTTCTCGTAGCCGATGATCCGCCAGGACTTGACCACGTCCGGGTCCCAGGTCACCTGGGCCCGCGTCTGGTCGGCGAAGGGCGTCGACAGCGCCAGCCAGTTCGACCGGCTGAAGGTGCGCTGCGCCTGGTCGGTGGTGTCGAGGTAGCGGTACCAGCCGTTGCCGTGCTGGGCCAGCTGCTCGAGCAACACGTCGTTGTAGTTGTTGATGCCCACGCCCACGGTGATGAGGCGCAGCGGGTTGCCCGCGTCCCGATCGTAGGCCGATTCCAGGATCGCGAAGGGGTTGGTGGCGTCGACGTTGGCCACGCCGTCCGACATCAGGATGACGTAGTTGTAGGCGTCGGGCCGCTCCAGGCGCGCCTGATTGGCCAGCTGCACCCCCAGGTTGAGCCCCGCCTGGACGTTGGTACTGCCATGCGGCGCGAGGCGGCGAATGGACCGCCAGACTGCCGAGTCGTCCGGCTCGCGATGGCGAACCGTGAGGTCGTGAATCACCCCGTCGGTGAAGTGCACCACGGCCACGCGGTCCTGCGGGCGCAGGCTCTGGCGAATGGTCTCCGCCGCCGCGCGGGCAATGTCCACCCGGTTGCCGTCGCGCATCGAGCCCGACGCGTCGAGCACCAGCGTCACGTTGAGCGGACGGTCGTCCGGCACCTCCGCCGCCTGGAAGCCAATCCGGACCAGGTGCTGGCGCTCGTTCAGCGGATGCGCGACCAGATCGCTGGTGATGGCAAAGCCCCAGGCGTCAGCCGGAGGCGCGTATTGGTAGTTGAAGGCGTTGATCCACTCCTCGGCTCGCACCGAGTCCGGCTCGATGTCGTAGCCCTGCTGTGCCCAGTTGAGCGCCAGCTGGTACGACGTGCGGTCGGTGTCGAGGCTGAAGGTCGAGACCGCGTCGTCGGCGGTGGCGACCACTGGTTGGCGCCGGTTGTCCTGGAAGGTTGTCGCCGGCGGCCGGGCGGCGACCGGAGGGGCCGCTTGGGCCGCAGCGCGCGATCCGGTCGACGGCGCCGCGACGATCTTCTCGACCGCGACTTCCTTGATGACTTCCTTCGTCACCACGGTCTCGAACGGAACCTCCTTGATCACCTCTCTGGTAACGATGGTCTCGACCGGGACCTCCTTGATGACTTCCTGAGTCACGATCTTTTCGACGACCTGCGGTTCTCCCAGGTTGGCCGAGCTCGCCCAGACGGCCAGCACGGCGCCCGCCGCCACCGCTCCGCCGGTGGCCAAGGTGGGGAACCAGTAGCGCGAGGCGGCTTCGAGGACCCTGCGTCGAATTCGCGGCAGGCGCCGGGGCTCTTCGAGACGCTCCTCGAGGGCGCCCCAAAGGTTGGTGGGCGCGCGCAGCGCGGGGGCTTCCGCCGCGAAATATTCCCGCAGCGCGTCGCCCAGGGATTCGTCGGTGGAGTAGTTAGGAGCCATCGTTGGCGACCTCCTGGGCACCTTGAGCCTCGAGTCGCGCGCGCAGGTGACCGAGCGCGCGGCCGAGGCGGGTGTTGATGGTGTCCTCGCCAGCGTCGAGGGCTTTCGCCAGCTGGGGGACGGTGAGATCGGCGAAGTAGTGCAGCACCAGGATGTGCCGCTGGTCGGCGTCGAGACCGGCCAGGGCCTGACGCATCTCCTGGCGCTCGTGCTGCGCCTCGTCGGCGTCGTCCGGCTGCCCGGGACCGGACGGGACAACGCCGGCCGCCGGCCGGCGGCGGCGCTGGGACACGCCCTCGCGGGCGAGATAGCGCATGAGCCAGGGTTTGACCGGGCACCCATGCTGGAAGCCGTGGATGCCCCGCCATGCCGAGCGCAGGGCTCCTTGGACCAACTCCTCGGCCAGTGCCCGGCTTCCGGTCATCAGCATGGCCGTGCGATAGAGCAGGTCTTGGTAGCGTTCCACGAGGTGGTGAAACGCTTCACGATCGCCGTCCTGACAGCGCAGGACAGCCTGTTCATCGGTCATAAGCCGCCCTCATGGCCCGCGCGTGGCGGGGTATTGCATAGACAAGTACGCCGCTTGGGGGGCAATCGTTCCGTTGGACGGCGGGGAAAGCGCGGCGATACCCCACGCCCCAGCCTCGGATCGCCCTCGTCCCAACCCTTTCCCATCAAGAGACCCTTGCAAGACCTGACCATGCTTGACGATGACCCGGCGAACCCATTCCGCTCCCAGGTTCAGCGAAGGGTGGATTCCCGCCTTCGCGGGAATGACGGAAGGGGTACGCAAGGGTCTCCCTTCGCGGGAATGACGAAGGCGGTGACGCAGAGATCCCCATTGGTGAGGACAGGCTCCGCGGGGCATGACGGACTCGAAGTCACCGACGGCCCAGGGCAAAATTATGTTGACTCAATTGCGGGCGACGCCTACCATCGCTGCGGGCGTTTGCCTGCCGTGGGGGCCCGTGGGCGGCAGCGCTCGGAGACGCCTATGGCTGTCACCATCGCCGTTGCCAATCAGAAGGGCGGCGTCGGCAAGACCACGACCACCGCCAACCTTGCCGTCACGTTGGCCCGCCACGGGTTGCGCGTGTTGGTCATCGACACGGACCCGCAGAGCAACCTCACGTCCTCGTTCGGCCTCGACAAGGCGGTGTCGCCGTCGCTGGCGGACTCCCTGCTGCACCGCGACGCCGAGCTGCCGCGCTATCGCGTGCAGGACTCCACGGACGTCGCGATCGACCTGGTGCCGGGCACGCCGGAGCTGGCGGCGGTGGAGAGTGAGCTCCAGACCAAGCTGGGGCGCGAGATGCGCCTGCGCGAGCACGTGATGCGCATCGACAACGACTACGACTACGTGCTCGTGGACACGCCGCCGTCGCTGGGCGTGCTGACGCTCAACGCGCTGGTCGCCGCGCAGTGGGTCATCATTCCCACGGAGGCGCGCTTCTTCTCCCTCCGCGGCCTGCAGATGCTCACGGAGAGCATCGAAGAGGTGACCATCGTCAATCCGAACCTGCGCGTGCTGGGCATCGTGCTCAACAAGTTCGACCGGCGCCTGCGCGAGGAAAAGCACGTGGCCGGCTACTTGCAGGAGCAGTGGGAGGCGGAGATGTTCGCCTCGAGAATCCCAACCAACAGCAAGATCCTGGAAGCGTCGAGTTCCGGGCTGTCGATCTTCGCGCCGGGCGCGCGCGGCCGCGGGGTGCGGCGGGCGGTTGACGCCTACGAGGCCCTGGCCGAGGAAGTGCTCACCCGTGCCGCCTAGCGATCACGGCGGTTTCGATCCCGCGCGCATGGAGGCCAACAACCGGCCGCCGGGGCTGGTGCCGCGCATCCTGGCGCGCGACGCCCCGCTGCCGGGACGGGCGACCGGATTCACGCAGATTCGAGTGATTGGCGTGGGCGGCGCCGGGGTGAACGCGGTGGACCGCATGGTCGACGCCGGGCTCAACGGCGTGGAGTTCGTCGCCGTGAATACCGACGCCCAGGCGCTGCGCGGCTCGCGCGCCTCGGAGATCGTGCAGATCGGAACGCACACCACCGGGCAACTCGGCGCGGGCGGCGACCCGCGGCGCGGCGCGAAGGCGGCCAGCGAGAGCGCCGGCGCCCTGGCCGAAGCCACGGAAGGCGCCGACATGGTGTTCATTGCGGCAGGGATGGGCGGCGGCACGGGCACGGGCGCCGCGCCGGCCATCGCGGAGATCGCCTCGGAGCAGGGCGCGCTGACGGTGGGCGTGGTGACGAGCCCGTTCACCTTCGAGGGCACGCGGCGGAACCAGATCGCCGCAGGCGGGATTCAAGCCCTGGGCGAGCAGGTGGACGCGCTGATCGTGGTCCACAACGACCGGCTGCTGAAGATGTCCGATCCGCGCATGGGCATTGGCGACGCGTTCGTGCTGGCCGACGAGATGCTGCAACGCGGCGTGCAGGGCATCACCGACCTGATCCTCACGACCGGAATCGTCAACGTGGACTTCGCGGACGTGCGCGCGGTGATGTCCAACGCCGGCCCCGCGCTGATGGGGGTGGGCGAAGCCTCCGGCGAGGACCGGGCGCTCACCGCCGTCAACGAGGCCATGCACAGCCCGCTACTCGAAACCAGCATCGAGGACGCGCGGGGCGTGCTGCTGAACGTGACCGCCTCGGAGGACGTCACGCTCGTGGAACTGAATACGGCCGCGCAGGCGGTGGCCGACGTGGTGGCCGACGACGCCAACATCATCTTCGGCTCGGTGATCGACCCGCGTCTGTCCCAGGGCGTGCGCATCACACTGATCGCCACGGGATGCCGGTCCGCGTCGGCCGCTCCATCGTCGATGCCGGGTCGCCGCGCCCGACGTCGGACGGCGCGAGGCGCGACGGCCAAGTCCCCCTTCACGATGGTTCCCACGCCAGACCAGCGCGACGAGGCCGGCGCCGCCGGCAACTGACGAGCCGAGCGCCCGCGGCCCAACCGACCGGACATCAGGCCGCCGCCCGTCGATAATGGCGCCGACATGGTTGACGCCAAAAGCTTGGCCCTGTGGCTTGCCGACCGCGAAGGCGGACGCGTCACCGCGCCGCCCCACGAGCTGGCGCGCCTGGCGCTGCACCTGGGCGTCTCGCTGGAATTCCGCCAGCACCTGAATGCCGCGGGGGCGGAAGCCGCGAGTCACGAAGGCTCGGCGGCGGTGCTGGCCGCGACCGCGATTCGACGGCTGGGGCACGCCGCGACCGACTACCTGGCCCGCCTGGACGCCTCGCAGCGGCTGCACGCCGCCGAGCGCCTGGAGGAGCTGCAGGCGCTGGTCGTCGAAGCCCTGCTCCAGGGCCACAGCTCCGTGGTGGCCCTCAGCTCGAGTCCCACCAAGCGCGAACGGCAGCTCACCGAGACTATCGAGGGATTGGACCGCATCAACGCGGCCATCAACTCGTCACTCGAGCTGGAAGAGGTGCTGCGGCTCACCGTGGAGTCGGTGGGCGAAGTGCTGGACGCGCCCGAGGTCACGATCTATCTCTACGACCCGGCCATCGACCGCCTGATCCTGCGGGGCACACGCTCGTTCAACCCCGAGGCGGTGGGTCAGCTCACGCTGAGCATCGGCGAGGGCATCGTCGGCGAGGCCGCCAAGATCGGCCGCCCGGTGCCGGTGCGCGACGTGTGGTCGGACCCGCGCTTCAAATACGTGCCCGGCCTGGGCGAAGAGCGGCTGCGCAGCTTTCTGGCCGTGCCCATCGTGCTGTTCACCGTCAACCGGCTGATCGGCGTGCTCAACGTCACGTCCACCGAGTTTCGCGATTTCGCCCGGGAGGAGATTCGCTTCGCCGAAATCACCGCCGGCCACATCGCCATCGCGGTGGAGAACGCGCGCCTGCACGGCGAGACCGACGACGCGTTGCACGGCAAGGTCGAGCAGCTCACGTCGGTGCAGAACCTGGCGCGCACGCTGGCGTCCAACCTGGAGCTTCAGTCGGTGCTGGCCCAGATCGCCCGCCAGGCCGCCGAGCTGACGGGGATGGAGAAGGCGGCCATCTGGCGCGTGGCGGACGACGAGTTGCGCATCATCACCTCGTTCAATCTGGGGCGGGAGTACGCGCAGCACCGGCTGGCGCTGGGCGAGGGCGCAGTGGGCCGGGCGGTGCAGACGCGCGCGCCGGTGGTGGTGCCCGACGCGATGAACAGCGACCTTTTGCAGGCGTCTCCCGATCTCGTGCGCCGGGAGGGCTACCGCGCCATGTTCTCGGTGCCGCTCATCACCGGCGATGACGTGCTCGGGGCGGTGAGTCTCTACAGCCTGCAGCCCGGCGAGATCACCCAGGAGCAGGTGGACCTGGCGTTTACGTTCGGCAATCACGCGGCGATCGCCATGGAAAACGCGCGGCTGTTCGAGGAGGCGCGCAGCAGCCTGGAGAGCCAATCGCTGCTGCTGCAAGAGCTGCACCATCGCGTGAAGAACAACATGCAGACCATCAAGTCGCTGCTGGAAATGCAGGCGCGGCGCGCGCAGACGGACGAGGCGGCCGAGCTGCTCAAGCTCAGCGCCGGGCGCATTGCGGGGATGGCGCAGGTGCACGACCTGCTGTCCCGCCAGAAGATCGGGCTGGCGTCGGTGGGCGAGATCATCGAGGCCATGGTGACGCTGATGCGCGCCGACCTCGCGGTTAGCGGACGGTCGGTCGAGATCCAGGTCGAGGCCGAGGCGGCGCAGATCACCTCGGACAAGGCCTCGGTCTTCGCCCTGGTCGTCAACGAGCTGCTGTGGAACGCCCTCCAGCATGGATTGGAAGGGCGTCCGTCCGGGCAGATTCAGGTGACGGCGGAGGTCGACGGCCCGACGCTGATCGTGGCGGTGGCCGATAACGGCCGCGGATTGCCGCCGGGCTTCGATCTCGACTCCGATCTCGGTCTGGGCTTGTCCATCGTGCGCAATCTCTCGGAGCGCAACCTGGAGGGCTCGGTGGCCATCGCGGCGCGCGACGACGGACCCGGCGCGGTGGCGACGCTGAGGTTCGCGCCCTAGGTGCGTCGCCCGTGGGCCGGCTTGACCGGCCGGCGCCTCCCTCGTGAGGCCCAGGAGCTGTCCCCACTCCACCGCGCGAAGGATCGATTGCTCTGCTAGCCCCGGGCAAGGCGGCTCTGCGCGCCGTTGCAGCGGCGACACGGTCCCGGCAGATCCGCGCGCGACTACTCGCGGTGTTCTTGGCCCTGAACGTGATTCTGGCCGTGGTTTCGGCCCTGGCCGAGTGGGGCGACTCACCGGTGAGCCAAGAGCTGATCCTGAATAAAGAGCGAACGGCCGCGAATCTCTATTCGGCGTTGCTCTGGGGCGCCGTTGCCGCCCTGGCAGCGGCGCAGCTGTTTCGTTCGGCGACTCCCGTCAGAGGTCCAAAGTGGCTGGGAGCGCTTGGCTGGCTCAGTGTGGCGGCTCTGGCGGCGCTGGTCGCCGCCGAGGAATTCATCTCTCTCAAGGACACGCTCGGATACGAGCAGGCGCTCCAGGAGTCGATGATCCTCTCGGACGTGCCGGAAAAGCACCTGTGGCTGCCCCTGGTCGCGCCGCTTGTCGTCCTCCTAGGGGCGACAGCGGGATGGGGCGCGTATCCGACGCTGCACCGTCATCCGGCGCTGGCGCTGCTCACCGGAGTGGCGGTCACGGTCGGGCTGGGCGCACTTCTCCGCGACGTCTTTGCCGGACCCCAGTACATGAGCCCTGTCGGAAAGCACTTCCTCGAGGAGGGTTCGGAACTCATGGCGGGCGCCACCTTGGCCGTGGTCCTTGTCGAGCTGTTGGCGTCGAGGGCGGAGCCAGATCTCCGGTCCCGGGTGATGTCAATGGGAGGTCGCGGCGGCCGCTGGGCCACGCTGGTGGTGACGGCGGCGCTGCTGGCGGCCGGCGCCTTCGTGCTGCTGGCGGAATTCAACCGTGAGGACTCGCGTCGCCCCCCCGATGTCCCGTGGACCTACGCGGGTCCCATCTCGCTGGTCGAGCAGCGGATCCGCGCAACCCATGACCATTGGCACCGCATCACCGTATGGGCCTATGTGGACGGCGGCGAGGACCCGGAAACCGCGTCCGCGGACATCTTCGCCCGCTTGACCCCCGCCGACGGGTCGTCGCCAGGTCCAGTGCGAGAGAGCCGCGCGGAAGTCCGCGGGGCGCGCTTCAGCAACGCGACGGTCGATTTCGATTTCGCGCCGATACCCGATAGCGGTGGCAAGCTCTACACCCTGGCCGTCGGCGTGTTGAGCGGGCCGGAGCCCTATGTATTCCTGGGAATAACCCGCGACGATGTGATCCCCGAGGGGGAGGTCGTGATCGCCGGGGCGGCGACGGGCTATGGGAACGACCTGGCGCTGCGCACGTACTGGACGGCGCGGGGACACGCTCTTGTTGACGAGGTGCTCGACCACTGGCTGCAGCTAGCCGACGGAGCGGCGACGAGCTTTTTGTGGATTTTCCCGGTTGCAGCCGCGTGGAGCGGGTTGTCGCTCGGTCGGTCGCGGTTGTGGCGCGACTATGCGTGGCCCGCGGCTTGGTGCAGCGTCCTGATCTTGGCGAGTCTCGTCGCGGTCATCCTCGCCGTGCTCCCGGTGCTCGCGGCGGGTGGCTGACGAACGCCTCGTTCCATCCACCGGCGCTCCGGGGCCGGGGATGGCCTCACTCCGACGCGGGCGCGGGGATTACTCGGGCGTCGAGGCGGCCGAGCGGCTCCGGGCAGCGGGCGTGCCCGTGATGACCGCGATTACGCCGGCAAGCGCGATGAGGCCGCCGATGAGCGTCGTCGGCCCGGGCACTTCCTGCACCAGCCAGACGCCGATGAGGACCCCCGCGGGCACTTCCTGCGCCGCGATGACGTTGGGCACGGTGGCGGGCAGCCGGCGCAGGGCCGCGTTGATGAGCGTGTGTCCAATCGCCAGCGGCCCGATGCCGAGCAGCGCGATCCACAGCCACGCATCCTCGAGGGCGACGACGTCCAGGGTGACCGCGGCGCCGGGAATCGCCGCGAGGGCCGCCCAGCCGTAGACGCCGGACACGTAGGTTTCCAACGGATTCGCGCGGCGCAGCCAGCGTCCCGCCAGGACGTAGACCGCCAGAGTGACCGCCGACCCCAGCGCCGCCAAGTCGCCGAGCAGCGAGACGCCGGCCTCGCCCGGGTCGAAGCCGGCGAGGATGCCGATTCCCACCACGGCGGCGACGACGCCGGCCAGCTGGGTGCGCGAGGGCGGCTCGCGCAGCAGCAGCGCCGAGCCGGTGGCGACGAATATCGGGGCCGTATAGGTGATGGAGAGTGCGTGGGCGACGGTCGAGGTCTGCGCGGCCACGGTGAACAGGTAGAAGTGCAGATAGAGCGTCACCCCCAGCACGGCGTGGCGCAGGCTGAGGGCTGGCCGCAGCGGGCGGCGCAGCGCCATGGTGATAAGGAGTACGACCGCCACCGCCACGGCCAGTCGCCCGAAGGTCACCACGGCCGGCGACGCGGGGACCGTGAGCCGGGTAACGGCGCCGCTCCACATGAAGAGCAAGGCCGCGGCCACCGACATGGCGATGCCCCGCCAGGCGCTTGCGGTCAGTCGCGCATCTCCTCGTCGCGGAGCCATTGGGCCGCGTCCGGCGCGAAGTAGGTGACGACGATCTGGGCGCCGGCCCGGACGATGGCGGTGAGGGCTTCGAGCGCCGCGGCGCGCTCGTCGAGCCAGCCCTGGGCGGCAGCGGCCTTGATGGCGGCGTATTCGCCGCTCACGAAGTAGGCGGCGACCGGAACCGTGACCCGGTTGCGCACGCGCGCCACGATGTCCAGATTCACCAGCGCCGGCTTCACCATGACGATGTCGGCGCCTTCGGCCACGTCCAGCTCGACCTCGCGCAGGGCCTCGCGCGCGTTGGCGGGATCGAGCTGATAGGTACGGCGGTCGCCGAACGCCGGCGCGGAGTCGGCGGCCTCGCGAAACGGTCCGTAGAAGGCGCTGGCGGCCTTGGCCGCGTAGGCCAGGATTCCCACGTCGGCATGACCGGCGCGGTTGAGAGCGGCGCGAATGGCTCCAACGCGGCCGTCCATCATGTCGGAAGGCGCGACCAGGTCCGCGCCCGCCTCCGCGTGCGACACCGCCGTGTCCACGATGCGCGCCACGGATCGATCATTATCGATCTGCTCCCTGACGACGATGCCGCAATGCCCGTGGTCGGTGTACGCGCAGAGGCATACGTCGGTGATCACCGTCAGCTCCGGCGCCGCGATCTTGATGGCGGTCACGGCGCGCTGGACGGCACCGTCCGACGACGAGGCTTCGCTGCCCTGCGCGTCCTTGGTGGAAGCGCGGCCGAATAGCAAGACGCCCGGAATTCCCAGGTCCGCGACGCGGCGCGCCTCGTCCACGACGCGATCGACCGAGCGGATGAACTGTCCCGGCATGGCGTCGATGGGTTCGACGACGCCGCTGCCGGGAGCCACGAACAGCGGATAGACGAACTGATCGACGGAGAGCCGCGTCTCGCGCAGCATGCGGCGCAGGGAGGCGGTGGCACGCAGCCGACGCGGGCGAACGACCGGCGGAACCCAGTCTTCGGGTCGAGATTCATTAGCAGCCATCAGGCGGCCCCCGCCGTCTGCACGACTTCGGCGACGGCGTCCGCGAGCGCCGCCGCGGAGGACTCCCGCGCCACCGCGTCGGGCGCGCGACCGGCGCGCCGGCAGGCGTCCGCCGTGGTCTGGCCAATGACTGCGATCCGCACCGTCGCCGGCGCCTTGCCAAGGCCGCCGAGCGCAATGGCGAAACTCACCACGCTCGATGGGCTGGCAAAGGCCAGCGCATCGACTTCGCCGTCCTTGATGGCCTGCGCGACGGTCGGCGGCACCCTGGCGTTGCGGGTGCGGTAGGCCGCCACCGACCGCGCCTGGAAGCCGGCCATCGTGAGCAACTCGGTCGCATCGGGCCGCCCGTCCTCGGCTTGCACGACCACGACGGCGGCGCCCGGCTCCGCGTGCGCCATGACCTCCTGGGCCAGATCGTGGCCGGTGCGTCCCCTGGATTCCAGGTCCACGTCGATACCGGCCCGATCGCACGCAGCCTGCGTCGCCGGGCCCACCACCGCGACCCGGACGCCGTTCGGGACGGCCCGGGGTCGCCGCAGCCGACGGCTGCGCTGCACGAAGTAGCGCACGGCGTTGCGGCTGGTGAAGAGCAGCCAGGCGGCCTGCGCAGGGTCGGCCACCAGTCGATCGAGCGCCTGATAGCTGCGCGGCGGACCGATTTCGATGGCGGGGACGTGCACGACTTCGAATCCGAACTCCTCGAGCCGGTCGATCAAATCGTCGGCGCCGTCTTGCGGGCGTGTCACCACGACACGTGGCTGCCGGCTCATTGCGATCCGCCCCGCAATGCCCGAACCACCGGGCCCACGACGACCACCGCCGGGTTGCGCACGGCGCGCTGCTCGGCGGATTCGGCGATATCGGCCAACGTGCCGAGGGTGATTCGCTCCTCGGGCCAGGTGGCCCGCTCGATGACGGCCACCGGCTCCGACGCGGGACGCCCGGCGGCGATGAGCCGCTCGCACGTCGTTGGCAACGTGGCGACGCCCATGAGGATGACGATGGTGCCACCGGCGGCGGCGACGGCGGCCCAGTCGACCGGTGCGCCGTCCTTGGACTCGCCCTCGTGTCCCGTGACCAGGGTTGCGGTGGAGGCCCAGTCGCGATGGGTCAGCGGAATGCCGGCCGCGGCGGGCGCGGCGACGGCCGAGGTCACGCCCGGCACGACGTCCCAGGGGATCCCGGCAGCCGCCACTTCCGCGATTTCCTCCGCGCCGCGTCCGAACACGAACGGATCGCCGCCCTTGAGTCGGCAGACGGACCGCCCGGCCCTTGCGTGCTCGATGATCAGCGCATTGATCCGGGCCTGTGACGGCCCGCGGCCTCCGGGAGCCTTGCCGGCGGAAACGCGCCTAGCGTCGGGCCTGGCGGATTCCAGCAGTTCCGGGGCGACGAGGCGGTCGTACACCACCACGTCGGCGCTCTGCAGAATCTGCCGTCCGCGCACGGTGATGAGCCCGGGATCGCCGGGGCCGGCGCCCACGAGGTGCACGGTGCCGGGTTGCGCGGTCACGTGACGCCTCGCGCCACGGTCTCGGCGGCCGCCTCGCGGCCCAGCGCCGCCGCCTCGGCGGCGGGGCCTCGCCGGTGGGTGCGCACTGCGCCGCCGTCCTCGACGTAGACGGCGGTATCGAGCACCAATTCGTCGACATTCACGGTGGCAAGAGCCGCCGCCGGCAACGAGCAGCCGCCCTGAAGGTCGTGCAGGAACGCGCGTTCGGCCGTGGTGGCGGCGCGCGCCGCGGCGTCTTCGATCGCGGTAACGAGCGCGAGCACGTCCGGGCAGTCAGCCCGCGCCTCCACGGCCAATGCGGCCTGGGCGGGCGCCGGCAGAAAGTCCGGCGGTTCGAGCACGGCGGAGATCGCCGCATCCAGCCCGGCGCGCCGCAACCCGGCCACGGCCATGATCGTGGCGTGAATGCGTCCCTCCCGCTGAGCGGCCACGCGCGTGCCCACGCTGCCGCGCAGCGGCACGATGTTCAAGTCGGGGCGCCGGCGCAGCGCCTGCGCGCCACGCCGAGGGCTGCCGGTGCCGAGGGTCGCGCCGGGCTCGAGGTCGTTCAGCGAGCGCACGGGGCCGGCCACGAGCGCCTCGCGCGGGTCCCCGCGCGTCGGTACGGCGGCGATTGCGAGCCCGGGCGCCGGCTCGGTGGGCAGGTCCTTGTAGCTGTGCACTGCGACATCCGCCCGGCCTTCGAGCAGGGCGTCCTGCAGCGCCTTGGTAAACACGCCGCGCTCGCCGAGGTCGGTGATGGGCCGCGCGGTGTCGGCGTCGCCCGTGGTGCGCACCACGACCGGCTCGAACTGGACCTGTGGATGGACGCGCCGCAGCGCGTCGACAACCAGGCCGGTTTGGGCGCGCGCCAGGGGCGTCCCGCGCGTGGCCACGCGCAGCACCGAGGGCGCCGCGCGACTCACGGCGCTTCGCTAGTCGCGGCGGTAGGCCGCCACCAGCTCATGCGCCACCTCGGGGCGGGTGAACTCCACCGGCAGCGCCTGATTCGCCCGCAGCATGTCCCGCACGGCGGTGCCGCTGAGGAACGTGCGTGTGGACGGCTCGTGGGGACATGTCTTGGTGGTGGCCATGCCGTTGCACGCGCGGCACCAGAACGCGTGCTCGAAGAACAGCGGCGTGATGCCAAGCTCGTTGGAATCGAACTCCGCAAAGATGTGCTGTGCATCGTAGCTGCCGTAGTAGTTGCCGACGCCGGCGTGGTCGCGGCCCACGATGAAGTGGGTGCAGCCGTAGTTGCGACGCATGAGCGCGTGGAAGATCGCCTCGCGCGGGCCGGCGTAGCGCATCGCCGCCGGCAACACGGCCAAAATGGTGCGATCGCGAGGGTAGTACTTCTCCAGCAGCACGTGATAGCAGCGCATGCGCACGTCCGCCGGCACGTCGTCGCCCTTAGTCTCGCCAACCAGCGGGTGGAGCAGCAGCCCGTCCACGGTCTCGAGGGCCGCCTTCTGGATGTATTCGTGCGCGCGGTGGACCGGATTGCGCGTCTGAAACCCGACGACGGTGCGCCAGCCGCGCGCGGCGAACTCGGCCTTTAGCTCGGCAGGCGTGAGCCGGTAGTCGGGGAACGGTCCCGTGGGCCCCTCGGCGGCATGGCGCACCGGACCGCCCAGCAGGGTGTCGCCTTGCGCGTACAGCGCCGCGACGCCGGGGTGGGCCTCGTCGGTAGTGCGATAGACCTCTTGGGCCTCGCGCCGTTTGTCGTAGCCGAACTTCTCCTGGACTTCGAGATGTCCCACGACGCGGTCGGACTGATCGAGCAGTGCCACGGCGTCGCCTTCGGAAACCGTCTCTGCCGTCTCGTCGTCGACCGCGAGCGTGATCGGCATGGACCACGGGGCGCCGTCGGCGAGGCGCATCTCATCGACCACGCGCGTGTAGTCGGCGCGCGTCATGAAGCCGGTCAATGGGGCGTAACCGCCGACGCGGAGCATTTCGACGTCGCCGAGGTGGCGCTCGCCCAGGCGTATGGTCGGGGGCGCAGCAATGGCGCTCATCGGACGGCTCCCGCGACCGCGGGCGCCACCGTCTCAAGGCCATCGGCGAGATGCCCATGGCGCTCTAGCGCGGCCAGAATCTTCTCCAAGGACGCCTGCGGCGTTTCGCCGGCGGTGTTCACCACCACTTCCGGGTGCTCCGGCTCCTCGTAGGGGTCCGAAACGCCGGTGAAGTTGTCGATCTCGCCGGCCAGCGCCTTCTTGTAGAGCCCCTTGGGATCGCGTCGCACCAGCTCATCGAGCGGGCATTCGACGTAGATTTCGAAGAAGGCGGGGGTCATGGCGCGCACTTCGCGCCGCACTTCGCGATAGGGCGAGATGGCGGAGACGATCATGGTGCCGCCCAGGCGGGTCCCCATGGCCGATACCCAGCCGATGCGCCGGATGTTGGTGTCGCGGTCCTCCTTGGAGAACCCCAGTCCCTTGCTCAGGTGGGTGCGGATCACGTCGCCGTCGAGCTTCTCGACGCGATGTCCGCGGGCTTCCAGCTCAGGCGCCAATAGGTCGGCCAGGGTGGTCTTGCCGGCGCCCGAGAGGCCGGTGAACCAAATGGTGACGCCGTCGTGATTCATGCGGTGATGGGTCCTTTCGTGCAGACGATGGGTCGTGGCGGGCGTGTCGTCAGATTTGCCAGTGCAGACCGCACTCGGTCTTGTCGGAGCCGCGCCAGCGTCCGGCCCGGAGGTCCTCGCCATCGCGGGCCGGGGTGGTGCACGGGGTGCAGCCGAGGCTGGGGTAGCCCTGGGCGTGCAGGGCGTTGACGGGTAGGTCGTAGCGGCGGACGTAGTTCCAGATCATGGCTTCGGTCCAGTTCGCCAGCGGCGCGACTTTGACGAGATCGTGGCGGTCGTTCCAAGCCACGACCGGCGTGTTCGCGCGGGTGGGCGACTGGTCGCGGCGGAGCCCGGCGATCCAGGCGCCCCGCCGGCTGAGCGCCTCTCGATTGGGCGCCACGCGGCGCATGGCGCAGCAGGCGTTCGGGTCCCGGGTCCAGAGCGCCTCGCCGTGGGCCGCGGCTTGCTCGTCCACGCTCAGGGCCGGCGCGAAGACCGTGGCGGTGAAGCCGTAACGGCGCTCGACCTCGGCGCGCAGCGCGTGGGTTTCTTGGAACAGCAGCCCTGTATCGACGACGTACACGTCGACCTGGTCGAGCAGCGCCAGCCGGGCCAGCATGTCCACCAACACGATGCCGCTGGGGCCGCCGAAGGAGCAGGAGACCGCCACGTCGGGACCGAAGCGTTCGACCGTCCAACGGAGGACGTCCTCGGGCGCCGCCGTCTCGAGGCGTCGCGCGGCGGCCTCGATCTCAGCCGAATCGGCGGTCGGCTGGGAATCTGGCAGCTCGACGTCTGCCACGGCCTGGGCGGCCAGCGCCATCAGTCACCATGCGGGATTTACAGGGAAGGTAAGTATATAAAGTTGATCGGGTTTATCAAGAATGGGCGAAAACGCGCCGCACGCTTTGGGAGTGCCGGTTGCCCCATTCGCGATTCACTTTGTGTAGTCCGTCGCGTCGGCTACTTCCTCGTAGTCTAGGTGGTCTAGATGGTGGCACCACACGGCTCGATTCCCGCTCACCGGAATGCGCCGGACGC
This sequence comes from Chloroflexota bacterium, assembly GCA_965243625.1. Classification (GTDB taxonomy): domain Bacteria; phylum Chloroflexota; class UBA11872; order UBA11872; family UBA11872; genus JAJECS01. The sequence goes on along the minus strand of CBDEVI010000002.1, from coordinate 2,610,299 downwards.
TTGTTGGGCTGCTCCACGCCGCCAACTCGATGCGCGGCAACCCCGGGAACCGGTTGGCGACGAATTCAATCGCCGGTCGCAAATCAGTGTCTGTCGAGAAAACCACGGCAATGTCGTAGTCGCGGTCAATCGCTCCTGCCACGACGTCGATGCTCAATTGCACGTCGATCCCCTTTTCTTGCGCCGGGACGCGGGGATGGTCGAACGGGTAGCGGAGTGGTCGGTGGATGACGGTGCAGCCGTCGGCCGTCCAGCGTGCGCACTGCTTCATGTGCGCCGCGTAGGTCCTTGGGTCCTTCGCCGAATCTGGTCGGCCGGTGTAGACGCGTACCTCCTCCACGTCACGGGCGAAGCCACGCGTATCGCGTGACGCCAGGAGGCGGCCGAGCGCCATCGGATCGAATTGTCCGTCCGTGAAGTGGCGGTCGCGCCTGTGCGGAAAGAATGCGGCGCGAGCGCAGTTATAGACGTTCTGCCCGTCGATGAAGATCTTGACGCGGTCGGCCATTTTTCGCTAGCAACAAAACCCCGCCAGTTCACCGCCCGAAGGCAGTGGACGGCGGGGAGTATTAACTTGAAGTATCAGCGTCACCGGTTCACACGTCAACTCGAGCACGGACGGGCGCGACCAGCTAGACGGCGCACTCGCCTTCGCCGCGCTCCAGCACGTAGAGGCGGTCGCGGTCCCAGTCCACGAAGTGTTCCCGGTTCTCGTCGGTGAACTCGGGCGGCAGCGCGAGGTCCTTGAGCAACTCGTTGAAATAGACCTTGCCGAGGCGGTCGACGTATTCGTTGAACGGCTCGTCGTCTTCCTCGCGGTTGTCTTCGTAGTCGAGGATCAGGCGCTCGACGGCCAGCGGGACGCGCTTGGCCGGGAGCCGCGTGCGCAGCAGCGTGCCGAGCTTCATGGGCTCGCCGGCGCGCCGGTTGCCGCCGACGAAGACGTGATAGGCCGGCACCTGCCGGTCGCCGCTCTTGATGGCCGCGCCGTGGAAGCCGATGTTGCCCACGTGGTGCATGCCGCAGGAGTTGGGGCAGCCGCTCATGTTGACCAGGATCTGGCGCGTGAGCGGGTCCTGGATGTTCATCTCCTCGATCTTGCCCTGCACGGCGCGATTGAGGCCCATGGATGAGGTGATGCCCAGCTTGCAGCTGTCGGTGCCGGGGCAGGCCACGACGTCGGTGATCTCCAGCGCGCCGGGGTTCCCCAGGTCCATCGCGTAGAGCTCGCGCCAGACGTCGTAGACGCGATTCTGCGGAATCCAGCGCAGCACGATGTTCTGCCACGGGGTGGTGCGGGCGCGCCCGGACCCATAGGTGCGCAGGATGGTGGCCAGGCCGCGGAACTGCTCGGGCGAGAGGTCGCCGCGGTTGACCTTGACCTCGATGGCGGCGAAGCCCTCTTGAATCTGCGCCTGCACGTTGGAGCGCATAAACCGCTCGAACATGTCGCGGTCGGCCTCGGCAACGTTCGGCACGTGGCCATTCAGCGCCGGCGCGTCGGCGGCTTCGTCGTCCAGGTACACCAAATCGTCGAGCGGGTAGTCGCGCTTGGCCCAGTCGCCCTTCAGTTCTTCCTCGACCATCTCGCGGAAGGCGTCGATGCCCACGCGATGGACCAGGAACTTGATGCGGGCCTTGGCGCGGTTGCGCCGCAGATCGTCGGAGCGCTCGAAGATGCGCAGCACGGCCTCGGAGACGCGCAGGTATTCGGTCAGCGGCACGAAGTCGTAGAGCACGAACGCGCGCTTGGCCATGATGGAGAGTCCGCCGCCGGTGACCATTCGGAAACCGCGGACTTCTTTTCCGTCTTCATGTCGGACCTGCGAGATGAAGCCCAGGTCGTGGATGTCGGTGACGACGCGGTCGGTCTCGGAGCCGGTGAAGGCCACCTTGAATTTGCGCGGCAGGAGTTGGGTGAGCGGGTGCCGCACGAAGTAGCGCACGAAAGCCCCGGCGTAGGGCGTGGCGTCGTAGACCTCGTCGTTGCAGATGCCGCCCCAGGGGTCGCCGGTCACGTTGCGCACGGTGTTGCCGCAGGCCTCGCGGCTCGACAGCCCGGCGTCTCCCAGCACGCGGATCGCCATGGCCGCCAACGGCAGGGGCACGTGGTGATATTGCACGTTCTCGCGCGTGGTGATGTGGCCCTTCTTGAGCGGGGCGAACCGCTCGGCCACTTCGGCGAAGGCGTCGAGCTGATCGGCGGACACGCCGCCGAACGGCAGCTTGACCCGGATCATGTGGACGTCGGCCTGGCGCTGCCCGTAGACCCCCTGCTTCAGCCGAAAGCCGGTGTACAGGTCCGAGTCGCGCTGACCGCGCAGGAAGGCCGTGGCCTCCGTGTCGAAGTCCTCGAATTCTTCGTCACTGATGGGAATGACGTGCCCAGGCGTGTCGGTCGAATGCGTGACTGCCATTGCACAAGCCTCCAGGCGCGCCTCGGCCCCTGCTGTGTGACTGATTCTGCCAGATGGGCCGACCCGGGGTGGTTGAATGACCGGGTGCGGGAAGTCTACAGGCCGGAACGCCGCGCGCCAAAGGTGCGCGCGGGCAACCCCCTCACTTCATTCTCGCCCAACAGCGGAGACCCATGCGTCATTCCTCCGTCATTCCGGCGGAAGCCGGAATCCAGTTCGGTCGAATCCGAAGGCCCCCTGATGCTCGCCGCCGGGCGGGTCTGAGACCCGCCCCTACCGGACCCTTGACGACTGTGGAAGGGCGGGGGCTAGGGTGACGACCACTTCCCCCGGTCGCTCGCCGTCTCCACGCGGGCCATCCAGGCGGCGGGGTCTTGCGTCTCGGCCAGCGTTGGCAGGTGCTCCGGGCCTTCCCAGAGCCGGTTAGCAAAGGCTATGCCGCGCTGGTTTACCACCTCGTCCACGAACGCCTCGCCGATGCGGTATTGCTCCAGCTTCATGTCGAGCCCGAGCGCCCGCGTGAGCAGCCGCACCCAGGTGGCCTGCGAGCGTTCGCGGGCTTTCATACGCCGGGCCAGGTGGGCGTAGCCCGGAATCAGGCGGGCGCCGGTGGCGTGCATCACGTGATTGCCGTAGCCCTCCACGACGGTCATCAGGGCCTGAATCTGCTCGATGGTGCGCACCTGCCGCGGTGACAAGGCCAGGCGCAGCCAGCCGGATTGGCGCAGCCCGCCGCGCTGGAACTCTTGAACCGCCGCGCTCAGTCGCGCGCGCAGCTCGCCGTGCTCTCCCAGCGTCACCACGGCTTCTTCCAGGTAGTCCTGGAGCAGGCCGGACATGTATCCGTGCAGCCAGGGCGGGTTCCCCGCGTTGAATTGAAAAGCGTGCGTGACCTCGTGCAGCGTCACCCACAGGCGCAGGTCGTCCACGGGAACGCCCGCGCGGGCCGCCACGGCTTGCAAGTTGACGTCCACGAAGTAGATCGCGGCGGGGCGGGGCTCGGGGTCCAGCAACGGAATGTCGTATTGACCCAGGACCCGACGGCCGAGGAACCCCAGGAGCACTCCCAGTTGCGCGGAGACGCCGGCCTGCGTGGTGACGCCCAGCACCCGCGAGCCCACGCCGCCGCCGGCCTGGGCGTGGTCGTAGGCCTCGATGACCGGCCGCAGGATGCGCCGGAAGTTTGCCAGGTTGACGCCGATCCAATCCGCGCGCCGCAGCACCTGCACGGAGTCCATCGTGGGCGGCATGGGCGCCTGGGTGTAGTCGCCGACCGCGGCGTAGCTGCGCGCGACGAGGTCGGTGTAGGCGGCGGTGAGCTCGGGCGCCGACGCCGGCTCGCCCTGGGCGTCCGCCAGCCGCAGCGCCATGCGCCGCGTGAGCGACCAGTTGACCAGCGTGGTCCGCTGCCCGCGCCCGGCCAGCGCCACGCCGCCCACGGCCGCGGCCAGAGCCACCACCGCCAGCAACCCCAACCGCCGTCCAGCCGCCATGGCCGTCGCTTACTCCGACTGTTCGCCTGGCCCGCCAGCGTACGGCACGGGCCGAGTCGCGCCGGACGTCAGACGCTCAATCAGGTTTGTCGAAAAGGGATGCTTGCTTCACCAGCCCGTCGCGCGCCGTCGGTTCCCCCGCGCGCTCAATGGAGACCTGGGACTCGTGGGATCCCGGTATCGACGGATCTGACCCGTCCTCGAACACCCGCCAGAATTCCTCTGGCGTCCGAGGGTCGGGCCACGGAAGGGCACCTTCTTCATGAATGAGTGCTTGGAGTCCTGCACTCTCGTCTTCATGCACGTAGGTAGGAGCGGGTCTAAGGCTTGGCTCCACGGGATCCACACGTGCGCTTGAGCGCTTCAGTCTCTCGAGTTGCTCGACTGCGCCTGCCCAGGTGCCACCCCGCTGGTAGTCGGAACTCACCACCAGCGCCGCGTCGGCGAGCGCGTAAATCAGCTTGTTCCGTCCCATGGCATGGCCGACGTTGAAGCCCGCCGCAGGGTCGTAGGGCGAGATCAGCGCCAGCCGACCGTCCATCAGCACCTCACGGTTCTCGCGACGCAACGCCGCCCGCTGAAGGTCGTTGCTCAGCACGCCCACGACCCGCCCCCCGGCTTCAAGCGCGCCCCGCATGGATGCCTGATCGATGCCGCGAGCGCCGCCGGATACCAGCGTCCACTCGGCACTCGCGGCGAGCTCTCCGATCCCGGATGCGTAGTCCCGAACTCTGTCGTCCACGTGCCGTGAGCCGACGACGGCCAGACCGCCGGTGTCCAAGATGTTTGGGTCGCCACAGCCATAGAGGATGGCGGGCGCATGGCCTCCTAAACGCACTTTCCACCGTGTGGGGTACTGGTCGTCTGCGCGGCTCAGCACCCAGATCGCCCGTTGCTGCCAATGCTCGACCGCTTGGCTGAGCAAGAAACCTCTGGCAAGAAGCCGGCTGACCCTGTCGGAGTCGAGTTCGGCGCGCAGCCAGTCATCGCTCAGTAGCTGGGAAGCTTCAGGGCTCAGCAGATCGGCAGGCTCCCGGCTGTTCTCGTGGAGGAGTTGGGCGAGCTTGTTGTACTCGCGCGGCTGCAACACTTCAGCTGCGGGGGTGCGCCGACCGACGATTAGGGGTGCCGTCAGCAAGAGGATGGCCTGCGTGTTGGCCGAAATCTCGGTAATCACACCGCGCCGCCCGCCAGTGAGAGCGCCATAGGAAAGACTTCGTCACTTCCGTCGGATCGAAGCTTGTACGCCGCCACGGTCATCGTCCATCCGGAGTCGACGATGTCGTCCACGAGAAGCACGGGGCCCGCGGGTGGTGCACTGCTCACGGCCAAAGACTCCCAGACATTGCGAGCTTGATAGGCGCTGTTTTCCATCTCCTTCTGTTCCTGATGATCCTGCGTGCGCCCAAGCACGACATGGAACGGAAGATTCAATGCTCTGGCCAACCGCTCGGCGAAGTCTGGCACAAGCGTAGGACGCCGCCGCGAGGGAATGGCGGTGACCCACGTTGGCGCCGGCACCGGCATCCACTCGCGGACCAGCTTCGCGCAGGCATCCACCAACTCCTCCGCGAATCGCTGGTTCTGGTATTTCCCATGTCGAACCAGCTTTCCCCAGCCGGCATCGCCCCACAGGCACAGCGCTCGCCCGGGTTTGGCTTGACAGTCCTCGGGGATGACCAGACTTTGTTGCACGCCGCGCCGTCCGCCAGCTGGCCAGCGCTTGCGCGGCTCGATCTGGAGATTCGTGCGCCGCAGGAAGGCCACCGCTTCTCGTACCAGTCTGGGGTTGACTGTGCTTGAAAGCGGCTCGATCCGCGGCGGCGTAAAGGCGCTGGACTCCCCATCGAGCGCCTCGATCAGAAACTCCATGTGTCCCGCAGGCAGATTGACGTACTCCTGAATCTGCGCCTGTTCCCGATAGCGCAGATCCGTCAAGCGCTCAACTCGCTCCCAAAACGCGTCGGTCAATTCTGTGGCGACCAGTTGCCACCGCCTGCCATCGAGAGCGATGGGAGCGGGCGACTCAAGCGAGAGCAGTTTGAGCGTGCTCCTGATGCGACCCGGGCTGATGTTCGCACGGTGCGTGAGTTCCTGAACCGAGAGGCCATCGGGCTCATCCTCAAGAGCCGCCAGCACCTCCGCTACCTCGTGTCGCGTCGGAAACGCGGAGCGAATGAAGTAGCCGGTGATGTCGGTGTCTTCCTCACCGCTGAGCAGCACGCCGTGGGCCGCATCCAGCGCCCGGCCGGCGCGGCCCACCTGCTGGTAGTAGTGAATCACCGATCCGGGCGCCTGGTAGTGGAAGACAAAGGCCAGGTCGGGCTTGTCGAATCCCATGCCCAGCGCCGTGGTCGCCGCCAGCGCCTTGACCCGGTTGTCGAGCAGCGCTTGCTCCAACTGCGGCCGGCGATCTCCGGTCTGTCCGGTATACGCCTCCACAGCGAAGCCACGTAATTGCAGCCAAGCTGCCACTCTCTCCGCGTCCCGCACGGTAAGGGTGTAGATAATGCCGCTGCCACGTACCTCACACAGCCGCTCAGCCAGCCAAGCCAAGCGTTGGGCCTGATTGGGCAAACGTATCGACTGAAGCAGGAGCGACGGTCTGTCCAGATCGCCTCGGTGCACCGTAAGCGAAGGCCATCCGCCTTGCGCTGCCCAGAACACATCCTCTTGAATGGCTGACAAATCCTCCTGCGTCGGGGGCATCTCCACATCAAACGAGACGGGCGCCGGGGCCAGCACTTCCTCAAGGTCTCCCAGTACCCGATCATTTGCAGTAGCCGTCGTTCCCAGCAGCCGCAGGTTTGGCGGCAGCGTTCCGATGATCCGTTCAATGCGACGGTAGTCCGGTCGAAAGTCGTGACCCCAATCCGAGATGCAGTGCGCCTCGTCGATCACCAGCAGAGCGATCCGGTCGGACATGGGAGCCAGCACATCCTGGACGAAGCTCTCGTTGGCCAGCCGCTCAGGTGATATGAGCAGCACGTCGATCGAGTCATTGCGGATCTGCGCCTCGACAGCATTCCACTCGTCCCTGTTGTCGGAGTTGATCGTGGCGGCGCGGATACCCATGCGCTCGGCCGCCTCGATTTGGTTCCGCATCAGCGCCAGCAGCGGCGAGATGAGGAGCGCCGGTCCGAGTCTCGCCTCGCGCAGCAGCTTCGCCGCGATGAAGTAGACGTTGCTCTTGCCCCAGCCTGTCTTCTGTACAAGTAGCAGAGGTCCCCGCCCATCAACGACGTGGCGGATGGCCTCTTCCTGGCCCTCCCGAAACTTCGAGTGCGGCTGCCGTGTGCCCAGCCGGAGCAGTTCAAGAGCGCGCTGCGGGTCGTAGGTCACCGTCCAACGTTCCCCCACGGGCCGCATGGCGATTCGCAGCAGCTCGACGGAGTGCCTCGCATCGTCGCTCACGCCGTCTGGGGGTGGCGCGGGACCTCCGGCTTCGGGTCGCCCGCTTCCGAGTCCTCGATCTCGCGGCTGCGGGTGCGGTTCCAGGTCATGAGAATGGCGGGGAGGATGCCCAGGGCGGCGACGACGGCTGCGACCGCGAAGAACGTGACGAATACGTCCATGCCGATGTTGGTGAGAGTCTCCTGGAACTCGGCGACTCGTTGCCGAGAGACCTCGATCGCCTCGCCCTCCTGGGGCACGGGCATGGGGATGCCGGCCACGAGCAGTGAGAAGCGCTGGGATCCCCAGGCCGTGATCGCCGCGAGTCCGAGCGTCATGCCCACCAGCCGCATGGACGTGACCGCGGCGGCCGCGGAGCCGCGGTCGCCGTGGCCCACGGGCTCCGTGGCGCCCAGGGCTATGGGTGCGATGAGGAAGCCGAAGCCGAGGCCGGCGAGCGCAAGGTGGATGGTGAGCTGGGGATCGGCCACGCTCAGGTCCCAGGTGGTCATGAAGGCGTAGCCGATGGCCACGAGGATCAGGCCGATCACGCTCGGGATGCGGTAGTCGATGCGCTGGCAGGCCAGCCCGCCAAGAACCGCTCCGAACGGCATCGCCACCGTCATGCGCATGAGCCGGAGTCCGCCTTCGAGCGGCGAGTGGCCGATCAGATAGGTGGTCATGATGGGAATGGTGACCATGCCGATGATCAGCGACACGCCGACCATCAAATGGGCGACGTTGGCCATCACGACGGTGCGGCTGCGAAACATCGAGTTGGGCAGCAGGGTGACCGCCGCCGTCCGCTGGCGGTAGATGAAGGCGATCATGGCCACGGCCGTGAGCGCCAGGAGCCCGAGCATTCCCAGGTCCAGCCGATCGATGCGCGAAAGCGCAAGCGTGAGGGACGCCAGGGCCACGGCGATGAAAAACCCGCCGACGTAGTCAAGCGACGACTTGAACCTCGGGCTCGGGCCCAGGAGCAGAAAGAGAGCGATTAGGACGAGCGCGCCGAGCGGGAGGTTCATCCAGAACACCCAGGGCCAGTCGAGGAAGCGCGCGACCAGGCCGCCCCAGAGCGGACCGATGACGCCCCCCGCCTCCGCCGAGCCGCCCACGATGCCGAGCGCGAGGCCGCGGCTGCCCCGGGGGAACAGGTCGCCGACAACCGCGATTGCGATCGGCAGCATGGCGCCGGCGCCCACGGCCTGGAAAACCCTGATGCCGATGAGGAACGGCAGGCTGGGCGAGAGGGCGGCTACCACCGAGCAGAGCATGAAAAACACGGTGGCGATTGCGAACATGCGGCGGTGGCCGAAAGCGTCGGACATGCTGCCGATCAAGGGCATGGCGGCCACGTAGCCCAGCAGGTAGGCGGTGATGGTCCACGAGGCGTAGTCGAGCTCGATGGGCGGAATCCGGAAATCGAACATGATGTCCGGCAGCACCGTCACCATCACCGTCTGGTCGTCGGCGGCGACGAAGACCCCTAAACAGACCGGGATGAGAGCGATGTACGGCGATACGCGGAACACGCTATGGCCTCGCCGGCTGCCAAAGCCGACCAACGCCGGCTCGACCCGCGCTCATGGCCTTCCCTCGGGGCCGTGCTCCGTGGACCACGGGCTCCTTAGGAACCGGTGTCGGGGGCCTCGATCGAGACGGACTCGTCGAACCGCGACAGCTCGACAATTCGCACGACGCTTGGGTCGTCGAGCGGGCTGACCTGTCCGGCGAACCGGATCTTGGTCAGATGGAAGCTGTCGGCATCGATCTCGATGTTCACGTCGACGACGGAGTCCTCGAGCGTGTCGCCGATCAGCGCCGCGAAGGCACTGGCGGGCAGGGTTCCCGAGAGGCTGAAGACGTCGCCCTCGGGGCCGTCGAAGGTGGCGTCGATAGACGTCATCACCGCGGCAATCCCCTCCTCGGGCCTGAAGAAACCGACTGGCGAGTTCGCCGCCGGGACCTCTTCCCACACTCCCGTGAGCGGGTTGGTGATGTAGTGCAGGTCACCGATCTTGATGAGTTCGACCTGGATGGGGATGTCGCCAAAGAGGCCGGAAAACTCCACGCTCAGCTTGTCGGGAATCTCCAGTTGGCCCTTCACCTCCTCGACCGCCAGCCCGGGCAGGAACTCGCTGGTGCCCACCTCATGCGTCAGCGAGAAGTCGAACGTCTTGGCAGCGCTCATCACCGCCCCCGCGCGCTGGAGGACGTCGGCCTCGGTTAGCGGCGTCGGCGTGGGCGTGGGCGTAGGGGCGGGAGTCGGCGTTGGGGTTGGCGTCGGAGCAGGGGTTGGGGTGGGGGCTGCGGTTGGTTCAGGAGCGGCGGTGGCTGCGGCCGCCTGGGCGGGCGCGGCCTCCGGGGTCGGCGCAGACTCCGACTCGGACTCACCGCAGGCGAAGGCGGCAACGGCCAAACAGCCGATGACCAGCAGCGACAGGCCGCCATGAAACATGCGCCGGCGCATTCGAGGCCGCCAACCGGAGGGAACGAGGATTCGGGCAGCGGGACTCAACATTGGCGCTTGCCTCCAGGTTTGGCTGTGATGTCGGCGGCGTGGTCACGACGGAGTGTGCCAGCTTCCGGCCAAGCCAAGCACAGGTGCCGTTTCGTAGCGAATACTACATAAGCCATCACGCTGGCGCTATACGCCCCGAGGGTGGTCACCAGTTGCTCGACGGCCTGCTGATCGGCACGACGCGCGCACCAAATCACCCGCCAATCTCCCATCCGCTACTTTCGGGAGACATGCGCCCTCCCAGATCGCACACCGTGCGCTCCGGCAAGTGACGAGCCCCGCCTCCGCCGTGGCGCGGCTGCGCGTGGCGTTGCTGCCGGAGGTCATCGCGCCCGATCCGGTCGGCGTGTGCGCGGTGGTGGACGTGATTCGGGCCTCCACCACGCTTGTTGAGCTGGCCGGGTCCGGCGATCCCGAGGTCTGGCTGGCAGCCGACCATGCGGCAGCCCGGGCGGCGGCGCCGCGCCTTGGATCCGGCGTGCTGCTCGGTGGCGAGCAGGGCGGACTTCGGCCCGAGGGCTACGACTTCGGCAACTCGCCGCGGGAAGTGGCCGCCGGCGCCTATTCGGGCCGGCGGGCGATCTTCGTCACCACCAACGGCACCAATGCCTTGCGCCGCTGGTCGACGGCCCGAAAGACACTGGTGGGGGCGCTGCGCAACCGGGATGCCGTTGCGCGAAGACTTGTGCAAGAAGCGGGGGCGGGCGGATCAATGACCGTGGTGTGCGCGGGCAAGGAGGGAACGCTGGCCCTCGACGACGTCTACACGGCGGGGGCCATCGTGGCGCGCATCCTGGAGCTTCAGCCGGAGGTCGAGCTCGACGAGACGGCGATCGTGGCGCTGCGGGTGGCGGAGGCGCGGCCGGACCCGGAGGCGGCGCTGGCGGAGTCGCAAAGCGCGCAGGCGCTGGTCGGCGTAGGGCTTTGGGAGGACGTTCCGTATTGCGCCGTGGTGGACGCTTCGTCGGCGGTGCCGGAGTTGGGCGGGTCTGGGCGGCTGCGGCTGCTGGAGAACGGGTGAGGGATTGGAGGCTTGGCCTGACCGTCGTCGGCTGTTTGCGTCGACGGCGCCGGTCACCCGCACCCTTTCCCATCAAGAGACCTTTGCAAAATCCACCCGGACTTGGGGATTACCGGGCGCATCCTGTCCGCCCCCAGGTTCAAGGAAGGGTGGATTCCCGCCTTCGCGGGAATGACGAAGGGTTGCGCAAGGACGGGCGGGTTTGAAACCCGCCCCTACGTCCGACGAGAGGCCCGGCGGCCCCAAGGGCGCCCACTAGGGGCGCCCCTACAGGTGGCGTTCAGCCGCAGCCCCGGCGGCTGAAGTCTTGCGACAGCGCGAGTCGCGCACCGTCTGGCATCTGCCGGCGCCTAAGGCTCGCGGCGCGTCAGCTCGGCCGCGTCGCCGTCGAGCACCTCCAGGCACTCGCGGGCGATGCGCACGTTGTAGTTGGTGCCGCGGTCCTCGGGGTAGATCTGCGACGTGTTGCAGATGTAGAAGCCGGGAATCGGTGAGCGATAGGCCGGCTTGCGACGCTGGTAGCCGGCCGCGATCACCGGCTGCGCCACGGGATCGCGCGAGACCCAGGAGCGCCCAATCTGCTCGCGCGCGAAGCGCGGGAAGACCCGCTGAATCGGCTCGACGAAGCGGTCGATGAGGGCGTCGTCGTCGATGTGGAAGAACTCATGCTCGGGCGGCAGGTAGTTGCTCACGTAGAGCAGCCGCTGCCCGCCGTAGCGCTCGCGCTCGACCATGTTGGTGTGCTCGATCAGCCCGGCGAAGGGGAGGCTGCGGTCGCCGATGTTGGTCCAGTAGTACTCCGAAAGCTGGCGCTCGATCTCCATCAGCACCACGCAGGCGCCCACGTAATTCGTGGCCGCCAGGGAGTTGGTGAAGTCGCGGCGCTCCTCGGGCAGGATGCGCCGGATGATCGGCAGGCCCACGGTCGCGACCACGGCGTCGGCGTCCACGGCCTGGCCGCCGACCCGCAGCGCGGGCGCCCCGGGCGATCCGATGGTGACCTCCTGGACCGGCGAGCGCAGATGCAGCGCCGCCCCGCGTTCGGTGATCGTGCGCGCCAGCGCGTCCACCACGACGCGGAACCCGCCGCGAAAGTAGCCCAGACGTTCGCGGCGCTTGTCGGGCGTGCGGGTGCGGGCGCGGGACATCAGGCGGGCCCACATCCAGGCCATCGACACGCCTTCCCAGTGGCGGTCGAACTTGGCCTCAAGGAGCGGTCGGAAGATCTTCTCGAAGGCTTCGCGCCCGGTGTAGCGCGGCATCACCTCGGCTGCCGTCCGGTCCTCGAACGCGGCGTAGCTGCGGCGGCGCTGCAGGAGGACGGTTCCGAGGCCGAGCCGCACGCGCGCCGGCAGCGACAGGTGCCCAAAGCGCAGCAGATCGAGCGGCGAGGTGAACGGATGCACCCGCTCGCCGGCGTAGAAGCCCATCAGCGGCTCGTGCCAGTCCAGCCGATCCGCGATGCCGAGCTCCTCGCACAGCCCGATCATGAACCGGTCGTGGGTGAACAGGTGGTGATAGAAGCGCTCGATTGGCTCGCCGCCGACCTCCACCGTCGCCAACTCCCCGCCGGGCGCGCCGCCGGCCTCGAACACCTCCACCGCGTGCCCGCGCTTTCGGAGCAGGTAGGCCAGGGTGAGCCCGGTGATCCCGGCTCCGACGATGGCGATTTTCACTTGATCGCCTCGCCGACGGGCTGGAGGGGCGGCACGTCGTCGCGAATGTGCAACACGTAGTCGAAGCTGCCGATGGGCACCGGCGTCCGCTCGCGCAGGACGAGCCACTCCCAAAAGGTCTGGCGGGCCTTGGGATCGTTGAGGAAATTGCCCAGAAACCCGATCGTCCAGCCGCGGTAGGCGAACTCGGGGAACCAACGCCGCAGCGGCAGAACCTCGGAGGAATAGCCGTGGGTATCCAGGCGCAGGTGCGCCGACGTTTCTTTCTTCAGCAGCACGACTTGGGAACTCAGCGCCTCCTCCAACGTCACTTCCTTCTCATAGGCGATGTTCGGGTAGTTCCGCAAGTACCACGCCAGCGGCCAGGCAAACTCATTCTCGACCACCGCCCGCACATAGTTGGCGTCTCCGGTGGCCTGGCCGGAGGCCTCGATGGCGGCGACGCCTTTCAGCGCGTCCGGCGCGGTCTGCACATACATGACGAAGTCTATGGGCACGTCTCCGCGTTCGTAGGTGGTCGGCACGCCGAAGCGCACGGTCCAGGCGAACAGACCGACGACCATCACGGCCATGGCGGCGCGCAGCACGGTCGGCTGGCCCGCTTCCAGCCGCCGTCCGGCGTACCAGCTCGCCAGCACCAGGAAGGGCCACATCACGTGGAGCACCAGCCAGGGGGCCTTCTCGCCGAGCGTCGAATAGATGCCCATGCCGACGACGCCCCACAGGGCCAGGATCCAGGGCAGCGGCGTGCGCGCCGTGGACAGGCGGGAAAGCGCGAACGCGCCCACCAGCAACGCGAACGGCTCGTAGACCAGGAGAAACATCGGGTAGTAGAACCACGGCTGGTTGACGCGCTCGGACTCGTGCACCGCGGCCCAATAGTCGACCGAGTCGACGAAGGCGTCGCGAAACCCGGTGAGATTGGTCAGAAACGAGGTGTAGAAGAGGAACGCAATGAGCACGAAGACGAGGAAGCCGTAGACGAGGTGCTCGGCGTCGCGGCGCAGGTGGGTCATGGCCGAGTGAATCGCGCCCACCACCGGCGAAGCCTTCCGCGACGGACGGCGCGCCGCGGCCCACGCCACGAGGGCGAATGCGGCCAGCAGTCCGACCAGCAGCACACCGTGGATGTAGGTGTTCTCCTTGGTCACGAATGAGAGCCCCAGCGCGACCCAGGCGATGTAGATCCAGCGGCGACGCGGCTGGGCCATATAGCGCACCAGCGCCCCAACGAGGACGAGGGTGAACAGCGCGACGTAGATGTCGTTGCGAACGAACCGCGAGTAGTAGAGGAACGCCGTCGAGAACGTCATGGCCGTCATGGCCAGCGGCGTGCCGAAACGGCCAAGCTCGGGACGCAGCAAGACAAGCGCCGCCACCGTCGCCACGCCGACCAGGGCCGGGATCACGCGCGCCGTCACGTCGTCGTGGCCCACCGCCATGAAGAACACGGTGTTGGTGAAGTAGAGCAGCGGTCCGTGATAGGCCGGGTCGTAGCGGTACTGCTTGCCGCGGATCATCTCCACGGATTCCTTGGCGTGGATGGCCTCGTCGTGGTGGAAGGTCCGCTCGCCGAGGTCGTAGAACCGCAGTCCGGCCGCCAGCGCCAGAATCGCGAGGTACAGCAGCACCTCGCCGCGGCTCAGCCCGAAGCCCGCGGGACCCGCCAGCCAGGCGCGAATCTCGTCCGATCTGCCAACCTGGACGGTCTGCTCGCCGGTCACGGAGCCGCCGGACCCGCGAAGATCGTGGTGCCGCCAAACTGCGCCACGGGCTCGAGGTAGGCGCGGAGGCGAGACGCCGCCTCCGCGTCGTAGCGCGCCCGCTCGATGCGACCGAACACCACGTGCGTCACGCCGTACCGGCGCATGAGTTGCAGGGCTTCCGCGGCGTCCGCCGCCGCATAGATTCGATCGACGTCCTCGGCGCGCTCGCCGATCTCGGGAATGCTCCCGCGCCAGAGCTGCTCATGCTGCGTCCAGCCGATTACGGTCGGCACGCCCGACCACGTTGCGATGCGTGACATCTCACTGTACGGAGTACCCGGCGCTTCCAGAACGACGGCCGCGTCGCCCGCGTTTCGCGCCAGCCAGCGCGCCGCGGCCAGATCGTCGGCGTAGAGACTCTCGGCCAGCGCCAGCCCGTCAATCGTGCCGCTGACGTCGCTGTCGGCCGCCTTGTCGCGCAGGGCGACCGCGGAGTAGCTGAGCGCCAGCACCAGCAGCACCGCGACCACGCTGGCATAGCCGGCGCGGACCACCGCCCACCCTGCGCCGCCGGCGTCGGAGAGCTTGCGCCAGGTGACCAGCAGCGCCGGACCCGCGGCAATCGCCAGCAACGCCCAGGCTTGGTAGTGCACCTTGAACACGGTGTTCATGCGGACATAGGGCGGTCCGAAGAAGTCGTCCACATGCACCAGTTCGACCACCAGCATCAGGCCGACCGCAGCCGCAACCAGAAGGCCCAGGGCAAACGGGCCCAGCGCGGTTTGCCGGCGCGCCATCACCGCCGCCGCAAGGGCCAGCACGACGAGCAGGACTCCCACGATTTCTCCACCCGTGACCAGCACGGCCAGCGCTGCGACGACCAGGCTCGCGCCGAGCCAGGCGCGCGTCGACCGCGAGCCATCGGCCAGCAGCGCACCCAGCCCGCCCACGGCGAGCAGTCCCAGCAGGCCGAACACCTGCAGAAAGTGCAGCGCCAGCGTGCGTGTGGGCACCACCCCCAGTCCCTCGCTGAGCAGGGTGACGTTCAGGCTGTATGGCAGCCAGGCGACGGCCGCCGCCACGACGAGCAATGCGACGTGGGCCAGCATTCGGCCCCAGGCGCGAGTCCCCGGCCCCGCCAGGTGCGCCAGGAAGGCCGCGCCGATGACGAGGACGAGGTAGGTCGGCAGATCCCACGCATTCAGCCCGTAGAGGCCGCCGACCAAGAGTCCCGCGAGCAGCGAGCCGACCCACGACGTCCAGCCCTTGACGCCATCGGGCCGCCACCAGACCGCGATGCCCTGCAGGGCCAGGCCGGCGGCCACGACGGTGAAGGGCAACGCCATCACGTGGGGGTGGAGGTCGCCGAGGATGAAGGAGAAGGCCGGGAACTCGTTGATCGTCTTGTCGGCCACGCCGTCGACCGGCTGTCGCTCGATGACGCGCGAGGCGTTCCACCCGATCCCCGGCCAGAAGCCCGTCTGGCCGCGAAACTCCTCGGTCACCACCGCGCGCGTGATCGCCAGGTTTCCGGCGACGACCCCGACGAGCACCGACCCGACCGCCGCCCGCAGCGCGCGCCGCGGCCCGGCGCCGAGCATGGCGGCCAGGTCGTAGGCCGCCGAGCCGACGCCGACCACCAGCAGGGCCAGCAGCGTGGCGAGGTAGGTGTTGTAGGCGACGGCGGGCGAGGCGCCGGCCAGGTGCGCCAGCGCGCCGCCCATCGAGTAGCCCAAGTAGTAATAGTTGATCGTCCCGCCCGCGAACCACGGGTCGAGCGGTGGGAAGGCGGTGCTGCGCATGGTGGCGCTGAGCAGCGCGAGGTCCATGGGCTTTTCGGTGCCGGCGATCTCGGGGTTGAGCCAGCGCATCCCCACCCCGACGCCGTAGGCGACGAGGAGCGCCGCCACGCCCCAGACCCAGAGACGCCGCCGCGGCCAAAGCTCGCGCAGGTCGGCCCGCATGACCCAGGCCAGCACCGCCGTCGCGGCCGCGAAGACCGCGAGCGCGGCCCAGGCGTAGGTGGGGCCGTTGCGGAACCAGCCGGTGAACAGCCCGAGCCAGGCGACGTAGTGAAACAGGAAGAAGCCGACGGGGGCGGCGAGCGCGAGTCCGCGGGTGGTCAGCCGTCCGAAGGCCAGGCGCGCCCAGGGCACCCCCAGCACGGCGAACGCGACCAGTGCAAGCAGCCAGAGCGCCTGATCGATCGGTCCGGCCCTCCGTGCCCCGGCGCACGCCTCGCGCCGCGTCAAGGATAGCCACGCGCTTAGCGACGGTCAGACGTCAGGCGGGCGGGCCGCCGCCGCCCCGTCCGTCGTCATTCCGGTAGCCCGGTCCGTCATTCCGAGCAACGCGAGGAATCAAAGGGGCGGGGAGAAGGCAGAACGTCCTTAGATTCCTCACTGCGTTCGGAATGACATTTCTGCCGCTTCCGCGCCTTGCTCGACGCGCTGCAGCAACGGCGCTGGGAGGTCGGCAGGCCGCGCCCCGACGGCCACGCGGCCTATGACCGAAAGTCCGGCGGCCTCCGCAACGGAGCGCCCGTTGCCCCGGACGCTTCAACTGTCGTAGGTTTGTGATGCACCCCAGGTGGGGTGGGGTAGAAAGTGTGAATCCATGGACGATGCGACCCGACGACTTGTCAATCGCTGGCGGTCAATCGAGGGGCACGCGCGCGGCGTCGAGCGCATGATTGCGGACGAGGCCTACTGCACGGACATCCTCAAGCAGACGTTGGCGATTCAGGGCGCCATCGAGCGGGTCAACGCCGCCATTCTCGAGCGTCACCTCCAAACCTGCGTCGCCGCCGCCATCCGCGGCGACGATCCCGAAGAGCGCGCGCGCGTCATCCGCGAGCTGCTCGAGGTCATGAAGGGAACGGGGCACCTGCGGCGTGTCGCGTCGACCGGCGAAGTCCTCGAGAGCGTGGCCGAGGCGCTCGCCGGCGATGGACCGGTCCCGCAGCCCGCGCCGACGGAGGCGGCCCCGGCATGACCACCGCCGCGCCGGCGCGCGCAACGACCGAGGTGACGCTCCGGATTGATGGGATGTCTTGCGCCTCGTGCGTGGGACGCGTCGAGGAGGCGTTGTCGGGCGTCGAGGGAGTCGTGGCGGCGACGGTGAACCTCGCCACCGAAACGGCTGCGGCGGAGTTCGATCCGGCCCGCACGGGCGCCGCGGCGCTCGTGGCGGCGGTGGAGGCGGCGGGATACGACGTGCCTACCACCGAGATGCACCCGCGGATCGACGGTATGAGCTGCGCCTCGTGCGTCTCGAACGTCGAAGATGCGCTGCGTGAGGCGCCGGGCGTGCTCGAGGCGGCGGTCAACCTGGCGTCGGAGCGGGCTCACGTGCGCGCGATTCGAGGCACGGCGACACTCGCCGACCTCGCCGCCGCGGTGGAGGCGGCGGGGTATGCGCTGGTCGCATCACCGGCGGCGGGCGCCGCCGAGCGCGAGGTCGGCTCATGGGACGCCGCCCGGCGCCGCGAGCAGCGGGTGCTGGGCTGGCAGGCCGCCGGGGCCGTGAGCCTGGGGCTGCTGGTGCTCTGGGCGGGCGCGACCTATATCCCCGGCCTCTGGCGGCCCGAAGTGTTCGCGAATCCGTTCGTGCAGCTGGCGCTGGCGACGCCGGTGCAGTTCGTGCTCGGCTGGCGCTTCTATCGGGGGACATGGACGGCGTTGCGCCGCGGCGGCGCCGACATGAACACCTTGATCGCCGTGGGCACCAGCGCGGCCTACGGGTCCAGCCTGGTGCTCACGATTTGGCCCTCGCTCCTGGCGAACGGCGCCGCCATGCATCACTTCGACACGGCCATGATCATCATCGGCCTGGTGCTGCTCGGACGCTGGATCGAGGCGCGGGCCAAGGGTCAGGCGTCGAGCGCGATCAAGCGCCTCATGAGCTTGCGGCCGGCGACGGCGCTGGTCGAGCGCGACGGTGAGCGGGTCGAGACTCCGCTGGACCGCGTGCAGGTCGGCGACATCGTCCACGTGTCGCCGGGCGCCAAGATCCCGGTCGACGGCGAGGTCGTGGACGGAGCATCGGCGGTCGACGAATCGATGATCACGGGCGAGAGCGTGCCGGTGGAGAAGGGCGCCGGCGACCCGGTGGTCGGGGCGACGGTGAACACCACGGGGCGTCTGCGCATCCGCACGACGGCGGTGGACCGCGAATCCGTGTTGGCGCAGATCGTTCGTCTGGTCGAGCAAGCCCAGACCACCAAGGCGCCGCTGCAGCGGCTGGCGGATCGCGTAGCCGGGCGGTTCGTGCCCGCCGTGATTGTGATTGCGCTGGCCACATTGGCCGTCTGGGCGGCGGTTGGGCCCGACCCCAGGGCGGCTCACGCGCTGGTGAGCTTCGTGGCCGTGCTGGTGGTCGCCTGTCCCTGCGCGCTCGGCCTGGCCACGCCCCTGGCCATCATGGTGGGGACCGGCCGAGGCGCCGAGCACGGGGTGCTGATCCGCAGCGGCGAGGCGCTCGAAGCCGCCGGCAAGATCGACACGGTGCTGTTGGACAAGACCGGCACGCTGACCCACGGCGAGCCCGAGCTGGTGGAAGTGCTCCCGCACGACGGCGTCGCGCCGGCCGAGCTGCTCCGGCTGGCGGCGGGCGCCGAGGCCGACTCGGAGCATCCCCTCGGTCGCGCCGTCGTGCGAGGCGCCAGGGCTCGGGGCGTCGCGATCCCGCGAGCGGAGGCCTTTCACTCAGTCACCGGCAGCGGGGTGCAGGCGATCGTGGAGGAACGTCCAGTGATCGTCGGCACGTCGGAGTTGCTGGCGCAGGCCGGCGTGCGGCTTGGCGCCGACGAGTCCGAAGCCATGGCGCTGGCGGCGCAGGGGCACACGCCGCTGTACGCCGCGATCGATGGCCGGTTTGCCGGGGTGCTGGCGGTGGCCGACACGGTGCGGCCCGAGGCGGCCGAGACGGTGGCCGCGCTGCGGCGCATGGACCTGCGCGTGGTGATGCTCACCGGGGACCGACCGGAGACGGCGGACGCGGTGGCGCGCGCGGTTGGGATCGACGAGGTCCGCGCGCGCGTGCGGCCCGACGAAAAGGCGGCGGTCGTGCGCGAGCTGCAGGCTCAGGGCGCGCGGGTGGTGATGGCGGGCGACGGCATCAACGACGCCCCGGCGCTGGCCCAGGCCGACCTGGGCATCGCCATGGGCGCCGGCGCCGATATCGCCATGGCGGCGGGCGAGGTCACCCTGGTGCGCAGCGACCTGCGGGGCGTGCTCGCGGCGGTTCGGCTGAGCCGTCGCACGGTGCGCACCATCAAGGAGAACCTGGCGCTGGCGTTTGGCTACAACATCCTGGTCATTCCGCTGGCCGCCGGCGCATTCTTTCCCGTGCTGGGCGTGCAGCTCGATCCGATGCTGGCCGCGTTGGCGATGGCGCTGGAGTCGCTGTCGGTGGTGGGGAACTCGCTCCGCCTGCGGCGATTCCGCGCCGCTACCGGCTGACGGCGCTACGAGGGCGGACGCGGCGGCTCGCGATCCTCGCGCATCAGGGCGCTGAGGGCGGCCTGGTTGACCTGCGCCCGCGCTTCGCTGGTCAAGCTGCCGGCGGCATCCATGGCGGCGCGAGCCGCGGCCGTGACGGCCTGCTCGTCGGAGAGGCCCAAGTCGGGCGCGGCGTCGCGTGCCGCTCGGATGGCCTCGGTTGTCGCGTCGGTCACCGACGCGCCCGCCTCGCCGGCGCCCTGGATCGCGCCATAGACGGACCCCCGCAGCGCCTCCACGGGATCGGTTGCCGCCTCGCCCACCGCGCGCAGTACGCCGGCCATCGAGTCGTGAATCAGCTGCCCCGCGCCGGTACCGGCTCCGCGCGCCGCCTCGACGGCGCCCCGTGCGCCGCCGAAGGCCAAGGCCGTGGTGAGCCGCGTGGCGTCTTCGGTTTCTTGAAGCGCGCGCGTCACCAGCCCGTCCACGCTGGCCTGCACCTGGCGCGCGGCCGCCCCACCTTGGGTCGCCGCCGTCACCGCTGCGCCGACCGAGGACGACAGCTGATAGGCCGTGACGCCGGCGGCGACGTCCAGGCCTGGAATCGGCGGCAGGAACCGCTGGCCACCCACGGGGAGCTTGGCCACGAGGCCCAAGCCCGGCACCGCGTTGAGGACGCGCAGGTTTTCGCGAGTCTGAGAGGCCAGTTCGCCCATGACCTGCCGCCGATCGACTTCGCCATCCTCCTGAACTCTGCCGAGCAGCCCGAGCGTGACCAGGCCGAGCAGGAACGCCACGGCAAATAGGAAGTCGTACCCGGTGAGGAAAACGGCGGGAAAGGTGACGGTCCGAGCCGGATCCACCCATTCGATGCCGATCTCGAAATGCCGCGAGCTGAAGAACTCGACAAATGCGCCCCCGAGCAGCGGGCCGATGCCGGCGCCCAGGTTGGCCGCGAGGGAGGCGCCCGTGAGGAACGACGTGGCCTGCGCCTGGGGCGCCATTTTCATGCGGATGGTGGTGGACGAGATGCTGATCCCCGCTCCGGCGATGCCAAGCAGCGCATGGAGCAGAACCAGCAGCGGCAGAGTCAGCGCATGCTGATCCGGCATCGTCGTGAAGGTCCATCCCAAGATGACGAGCAGGTAGAGGGACGAGCAGATCGAGAGGATGACCTTGCCGCCATACCGATCGTCGAAGACGCCCCACACGCGAATGAACAACACATTGGTGAGCTGACTGAGCACGGCAAGGCCGACGACCAGCGACAGTGACAGCTCGAGGACCGTCAGCATGTAGACGGCGAAGAATGGCACCGCGAGTTGAGTCACGAAGCTCCAGGCGAAGAGGAAGTTGATGAGGCGCCTGAAGTTCCCGTCGCGCAGCGGCGCCGCCAGCGTCTGAACCATCGGGGGTCGGCCGCCCTCGGGCAGCAGCATGCGCGGCTCGGGCATGCGCGCCATGAATCCGACGGCGCCCATGCCGAGGGCGATGCTGCCAAGCAAGATGGCGTAGGAATAGCCGCGAATCACCTCGGCCTCCGGCACCGCGCCCTTCCACCAGTCGATGAAAAAGGCCGCCGCGAGTCCGGTGACCGCCGCGGCGACCGTGGCCGCACGCAGGCGGGTGGCAAAGAAGCTCCCCATGACACCCTCGGGGACGAGATCGCGGATCCACCCGCTCCAACTCGTGGTGACGAACGCGTTGGCCAGGCCGCGAACGCCGATGAAGAGCAAGAGCAGCGTCACCGCGCCCGGGTTTGGCGTCTCGATGGCGAAGGGAATCAGGGCGATGGGTATCCAGGTGGCGTAGGCGGCGAAATAGGCCGCAACCGCGATTGGCTTGCGCACGCGCATGCGCTCGACGGCGATGACGGCCAGCAGCTGGACCGGCTGCACGATGAACGGGATGGCCGTCATGATTCCAATGTGGACGGTTGAAGCGCCCAGGATCAGGGCGAAGGCGGTCAGGAAGCCGCCGGAGGCCAAACCGTCGGCCCCGGAGGCGGCGACCGCCTGTAGCGTCATATCGCGCATGCTCGACCGCCGCTCGTCGTCGGTGAGCGATTCCCGCGGCTGGAACAGGCGGCGAATCGCCGACCGGGGGCTCAGTCGATGCTCCGCGTCAGGCGACGGTCAACTCCGAAAGACTTCGAGGCACGATCGCCGCGGCCAATCCACTGTGAGCCGGATGGCCTAGCACCACTCCGCGGCATCGGGGAGAGTCTCCGGGCACGTCGACAACGGATCGCCGTTTCCGATTTCCTGGCCGGGGAGATGCAGTTGATCGCGCAGATTCACGCTCTGGAGGCCGGCGCTGTGGATCTCGCGCGCGAGACGCGGCAGCGCGGCAATGTCGCTGGCGAGGGCGTGGAGAAGGAGCACTGCCCCGGGTTGGAGTTTCTCGGTCAGGTTGTCCAGCACGAAGTCTTGGGCGCGTGACCCGCCGTCCCGAGGGTAGTGCCAGCCCTTGGAATCCACCGTCCACATGGCAATGTGGAGCCCCGCGGCCTGCGAGATCCGCACCAGGCGGTTCCGCGCGTCGGGGATGCCCGCACCCAGCGGCGGCCGCATGAACAGCTGGGGGTACGCGTACCCCAATGCGGAATTGACCTGGCGTCCGGCCTCGTCCAACTCCCAGCGAATGCGGCCATCGCTCAGGTCAGGCAACGGCAGATGCGAGTAGGTGTGGTTCTCAATTGAGTGACCTTCAACGATTGCCCGGCGCCAGAGGTCCGGGTTCTGCCGGAGCACCGTACCGACAGGAAAGAAGGTGATCTTGATGCGCTCGTCGCGCGCAATGTCGAGCGCGCGGCTGGTCATTGCCGGGTCCCAGCAGTCGTCGATCGTGACGAAGAGATACGGCTGCGCGGCGTCGCCGTGGCGAATCACCGGCGGCGCCTCCATCGGATATACCGGCAGCGAGCGCGGCAGGAACGGCATTTCGGGAAAGTACCCGGCCGCGCGCAGATAGAGCGGGACGGGCGCCAACTCGGCGTTCTCGGGCCCACCGCCGTCCGGCAGCGTGATTACGGCGTTGTCGAATCGCTGCATCGTCACGCCCTGCACGCGCACCGGTGGCGTCGCCGGGGCGCCCAAGACCGGCCAGTTGCCGAAGGCGTGGTAGGCGTCCGCGAAGTCGCCGCTAATCCCGAGGCTCGAAGCCGCACGACCGGTCCGCGCCGGGGGGATTCCATGCTCGGCCTCGAGGAAATCGTCGAAGCCGCCCTCGCTCGCCATCTTGAGCAGCGGCACCGGCCTGACGGTGCGCGTGACCGGCGACACGTGCAGCACCAGACGCTCGAACGCCTGGCAGAGCGGATCGCTCGACCCGTCGCGAAATCTCGCGCTGATGCCTGCGCCCGCCACCGCGCTGCCGCCGAGCGACGTGTAGGTCGAGGCGAATTGGCCCTGCGGAATATCCTCCACGACGTAGCCGAGGTCGGCGCGGTGCTCCGACACGAAGACCCACCACGGGGCGCGGTCCTGGGCGACCAGCCGGGCCGGCCCCACATGCAGCGCGCCGCCGAGCGCGGCCCCCGCGCCAAGCCGGAGCAACTGCCGCCGAGGGAGCTTGAGCGGCCGCCGAGACTCCCCGGCGCCGGGGAGTCGAGCAATCGTCATTTGGGTCAACCGTCGCAAGAGGGACGGCCATGTTACCGGACGGGGCGGATGCGCGGAACCGGGGTCGAGGCCTCATCTCCATCGGCATGGGCGTCCCACGACGCGGTCGCAGATTGGTCCGCGGGAGACCGACCGGCGCGCTGCGTATCCTTGGCATCGTCGGCCCGCTGTCGGGAGGCGCCTGTGTCGCCGTCGACCCTGAAGCGACCCCTGAACCCAATGCCGGAGTTCGTGGAGCGCGCGTTGCTGGAACGCGGGCTGATGGACGCGTACCGCCTCCGGCCCCCCTATCAGCGCAATGACTATCTCGGGTGGATCGACCGGGCGAAGCGCGAGCCGACCAAGCGGCGGCGATTGGCGCAAATGCTGGACGAGCTCGAGCAGGGCGACCGCTACATGAAGATGGCCTGGCGCCCCTCAAGGCGCCGGCGCTAGGCGGATTTGCCGGCGGCGAGCGTCCGCTCGAATCGGACCCGACCACTCACGCCGGCGAAGCGGTGGAGCACTTCCGAGTCCGCGCCTTCTCGCTCGACGTAGCCGGCGCGGTCGTAGAACTCGCGCGCGGTCGCATTGCTCGTCGGCACGTAGAGGCTGCACGCCGGCGCGTGCGCCTCGGCATGGCGGTACACCGTCTGCAACAGGGCGTGCGCGACGCCATTGCCGCGGTGCTCGGGCGCCACGGCCAGACAGGGAATGAACCAATGGTCCGGCGGCACGGCGGGGCTGGCGCGCATGAGGGCGCGGATGCGAGGAATCAGCTTCAGCAGCCCGCGAATCCCGTAGGCGCGCCAATAGCCCCACAGGGTTGACCGGCGCCGCTGGGCAAGCACCGCCCACGGCGCGTGCGACACCAAGCCCACGACCTCGCCGTCGAGCTCGGCCAGCGTGGTGATGTCGTAGCTCCACAGGGTGCCCGGATGCTGAAAGAGCCGCTCGAAGTACCGCGAGGCGCCGCCGGCGCCCAAGCCAAAGACCGCATCGGCAAGCTGCGGGGTCAGCGCCTCGCGCAGCAGGGCGCCCGCGGGGAGCCGGTCGGTCGGCCGCGCATCGCGCAGCAGCAGCCGCCCGTGGTCCTGTGCCGGACTCACGTTCGCCACGCGCTGCGATTCGCTCACAATGGTCCTCCCTGGGTGCGGCAATCGCACCAGCCCATTGGATGCTATTTGGAAGCGATTGAGCGCCGGTGCAGCGCTCATGCAGATTCTATGCAATCCGCCTGCGTACCGCGGGTACCATGGCACCCGCGCGCCGCCGGCAGACGCCCATGACTGAACCCACGAACCGGCGCTTCGTTCTCGCCAGCCGCCCCCAGGGCGTGCCCGCAGCCGAGAACTTTCGCCTTGAAGCGACGGCCATTCCCGAGCCCGGCGACGGCGAGGCGCTGGTGCGCACGCTGTGGCTCTCGGTGGACCCCTACATGCGTTGGGCCATTCGCGGGACGCGGACCAATGTCGGCGAAGTCGTCACCGCCGAGGTGGTGGGAGAGGTTGCGGCGACGGCATCTCCCGCCGTGGCCGTGGGGCAGATCGTGGTGGGACGCATCGGGTGGCAGGCCTACGGCGCCGTCGCGGCCGACCAGTTGCGCGTGATCGATCCGGCGATCGCCCCCATCCAGACCGGCGTCGGCATCCTGGGGATGCCGGGGCTTACGGCGTATTTCGGCCTGCTCGAAGTCGGCCGGCCGCGTCCCGGCGAGACGGTGCTGGTGTCGGGCGCCGCCGGAGCCGTCGGCTCCGCCGTGGGCCAGATCGCCGCCATCAAGGGCTGCCGCGCGGTGGGCATTGCCGGCACCGAGGCCAAGTGCCGGCACCTCACGCAGGACCTCGGTTTCGACGCGGCGATCAACTACCGGACCGACGACCTGTCGATCGCCTTCAAGCGCGCCTGTCCCGACGGCGTGGAGGTGTACTTCGACAACGTCGGCGGCCGCATCCTGGATGAGGCACTCCAGCACCTGCGCATGTACGCCCGCGTCGTGCTGTGCGGCTTCATTTCGCAATACAACCTGGAGGAGCCGGAAGTGGCGCCGCGGCATTCGGTGCCGCTGGCCCTCGCGTGCGCGCGCATGGAGGGCTTCTTCGCCAACGACTATTTCGACCGCACCGACGAAGCTTTAGCGGAGCTGGTGGGCTGGATCGACGCGGGACGTCTGAAATACCGCGAGGACATCGTCGAGGGGCTGGAGAACGCCCCGGCGGCCTTTCTTCGGCTGTTCACGGGCGCGAATATCGGCAAGGTGCTGGTCAGAGTGGCCGAGCCGTCGGTGACGGCGTCGTAAACGGCCAACCGCCCGTGCGGGTGCGCTGGAACTTCGAGCGCACGGTGCACCAATTCGCGGTGCACTGGGGCGGAGCCTATCTGGGCGTGCTGCTGACGGCGCTGCTGCTGGACCCCTACGTCCGGTTACCGGAGACCGGCTCGCTGATGTACTGGGCGACGGCGGCGGCGTTTTCGGCAGTGCTGGCGGCGCTGAACGTCTATGTGCGCCCGCTGATGTACCTGGCCACGCTGCCGCTCACCTGCTGTTTCATGGTCGCGACGCTCGGATTCGGGCATTTCGTGGTGGGCGCGTTCATGTTTTGGCTGGCCGGACAGATCATTCCGCCGATCTACGTGGAGAGCTTCGGCTGGGCGCTGCTGGGCGCGCTGATCACGGCGGCGATCTCGACGAGCGTGTCGTGGCTGGTGTTTCGAAGGGGGCAGGGGCAGGCGGGTGGGGCGGGGCCGCGGCAGCCGGGGATTGGCGGCGGGCCGGACGCTTGATATCGGGCGGGTCTGAGACCCGCCCCTCCCGGATTTTGCAGAGGTCTTGCCAGGGGAAGAGCGACTGGACCGTGTCGGTCCGAACGATCGCAAGGAATCTCGGGACGTTGTGCGTTTTCCCCGCCCCTTAGATTCCTCGCTGCGCTCGGAATGACAGGAGGGCTGCGCTCGGAATGACAGGAGGGCTGCACCCGGAATGACAGGAGTGGGGCGCTCAGAATGACTGGAGTGGGGCGACCGATTGACAGGTCGGGCGGGGCGGGCCCGGTGCGATGGCAGGCCCGATTCGGCGCCGGAACGCGGGGCTAGTTCAGCGCCGAGGCGAAGGCTCGGAGGGACTCGCGCAGCGAGCTGCCCGTGGCGGCGACGGCGGTGGGCTCGTAGCCGCAGTGCGCCATGCAGTTGTCGCAGCGCTCGTCGCGCCCGCGACCATAGCTGTCCCAGTCCGTGGTCTCGATCAGTTCCTGGTAGGTCTCGACGTAGCCGTCCGCCATGAGGTAGCAGGGCCGCTGCCAGCCGAAGATCGAGTAGCTGGGAATGCCCCAGGCGGTGCAGTCGTAGTCGACCTTGCCTTCCAGGAAGTCGAGGAAGAGCGGGCTGTGATTGAGCCGCCAGCGCTTGCGCCCGCCGCCGCGAAAGGCTTCGCGGAAGAGCCGCCGCGTCTGCTCCACCGGCAAGAAGTGCTCCTGGTCGGGCGCCTTCTCGTAGGCGTAGCCGGGGGAGATCATCATGTGGTCCACTTCGAGCTCGTCGTTAAGGAAGTCCAGCACCGCGCGCACGTTGTCCGGGGTGTCGTGGGTGAAAAAGGTGGTGTTGGTGGTGACGCGGAATCCGGCGTGCTTGGCCGCCTTGATGGCTTCCACGGCCTTGTCGAACACGCCTTCCTGACAGACGGACTCGTCGTGCCGCTCACGCAATCCGTCGATGTGGATGGCGAAGGCGAAGTAGGGCGACGGGGTGAAGAGCGAGAGCTTGCGCTCGAGCAGCAGGGCGTTGGTGCACAGATACACGAACTTGCGCCGCCGCACAAGCTCGTCGGCGATCTTGTGAATCTCCGGGTGCACCAGCGGCTCGCCGCCGGCGATGGACACCATGGGCGCCCCGCACTCTTCCACGGCGGCCACGGCCTGCTCGACGGGCATGCGCTTGCGCAACGTCGCGACCGGATGCTGGATCTTGCCGCAGCCGGCGCAGGCGAGGTTGCACGCATAGAGCGGCTCGAGCTCGACGATGAGCGGGAACTTTTCGCGCCCGCGCAGCCGCTGCGTCATGAGATATCGGGCAACGGTCACCGTTTGCCGCAGAGGAACGCCCATGAGCGCCTAGTGTCCGGGAGCCAGCACGAGCAAGCTACGACGTTCCATGGGCTCCGTCCAGTGCAAACCGCGTAAGCCGCCCGGCGTGCCAGCCATTCACGTAGCGGCCCAGGGCCATGACGGGAAAGATCAAGCGGTAGAGGTGATAGTTGATGTAGAAGGCCCCGGGAAAGCCGGTGCCGGTGTAGAGCGGTTCGTCCCACGAGCCGTCCTCGCGCTGGGTGTCGACGAGGTATTCGACGCCGCGGCGCGTCACGGACCCGTCGTCGCCGGCGGCCACGAGCGCGAGCAGCGCCCAGGCCGTCTGCGAGGCGGTGCTGGCGCCCCGACCCGACCAGGCCTCGGGGTCGTCGTAGGACCTGAGGTCCTCGCCCCAGCCGCCGTCGGGGTTTTGGCGGGCGGCCAGCCAGTGCACGGCGCGTCGGATGGACGGGTCGTCGGGTGACACGCCCGCCGCCACGAGGGCGGGAACCGCCGCGCCGGTGCCGTAGATGTAGTTGGCGCCCCAGCGTCCAAACCACGAGCCGTCGGGCTCCTGCGCGGACCGGAGCCAGGCGATACCCCGCTGGACGCGGGCGTTGTAGGTCTTGCCTTCGAGGGCCAGCATTTCGATCGCGTGCGCGGTCACATCGGCGCTGGGCGGGTCGATGACCTCGCCGAAATCGCAGAACGCCGGCGCCCGGCACAGCGTGCGGGTGTTGTCGGCGTCGAACGCCGCCCAGCCGCCGTCCACGCATTGCATGCCGAGCGTCCAGGCGACGCCGCGGTCGATGGCCCCCTTGGCATTCGGCACGTCGACGCGGCGCAGGGCCAGGATGACCTCGGCGGTGTCGTCCACGTCCGGGTAGTTGCGGTTCTCAAACTCGAAGGCCCATCCGCCCGGATGGAGATAGGGGCGGCGCACGGCCCAATCGCCCTTTTGGGAAACCTCTTCGCCGACCAGCCACTCGCCGGCGCGGCGCAACGCCGGGGCGTCGGGCGGTATGCCGGCGTCGGCCAGCGCCACCAGCGCCAGCGCCGTGTCCCAGACGGGCGACTGACAGGCCTCGAGGCGACGCACGCCTCCGTCCCAAATCGTGAACCGCTCGATGCCCTCGAGGGCGTGCTTGATGACGGGCTGGGTCATGCCGTAGCCGCGCAGGTGCAACGCAATGATGGAGTAGACCCAGGGAGGCTGAATGCCGCCCCAGGAGCCGTCGGCTTCTTGTCGCCGCATGACCCAGGACTCGGCACGGTGCAGGGCGGCGGCGCGGAGCCAGCCCAGCGGCCGCCGCTCGTAGCGTTGCAGCGCGCGGTCGATCCAGGTGAACCAGCCCTTCCACGTGCGCAGCGAGGCGCTCACCCGCGGCGCCGTGCCGCTGCGCAGCTCGTCGATGGTGAAATCGGCGGGCCGGACCGGGCGATAAGCGCGCACGATGCTGAGCGCCACGATGGTCTGCCGGGCCCAGCAGCCGAAGTCGTAGATGTTGAGCGGCACCCAGGTGGGCAGGAAGATCATTTCGGGTGGAATGGCCGGCAACTCGTCCCAGTCCCACCAGCCATGCAGCGCCAGCCACATGCGGGTGAAGACGCGCGTCGCTTCGAGTCCGCCCTGCTCGACGATCCAGGTTGCGGCGCGCTGCATGTGTTCGGCATCGGGCGCGTCGCCCGCCATCCGCAGGGCCACATAGGCCTCGACGGTCGTCGAGAGGTCCCCAGGACCCTCTTCGAAGTTGGCCCAGGTGCCGTCGTCCCGCTGCCGCTGCCGGACCCAGGCCGCCGTCGCCCGCAAGACCTCGGGCTCGAGGATGCCCAGGAATTCGCGCAGAAACAGGTCTTCGGCCTCGATGGTCACGTTGGTGCCAAGCTCGCCCCGCCAGACGCCCTGGGCGTCTTGCTGTTCGAGCAGCTGCGCGGAGGCACGCTCCAAGGCCACGCGCGCACGCTTGCGCGCATCGCTGGACGCCCCAGCGCCCATGGGACCGGGGCGGGATCCGGAGGCGGGGTCCGGCACACGCCGAATCACGGGACGACACCGCTCCTTGTGGTTGAGGGGTCCGCCGCCTGGCGAATATAGCAACGCACGTCGCCGCGCCGCCGGAGCGCGCGGGTCACGCCGCGACCGGCGTCGCCAGGCCCAGCGCCTTCAGCGCATGATCCGCCGCGCGGTTGCCGCTGCGCACGGCGCCCTCCATGGTCGCGGGCCATCCGGTGTCGGTCCAGGCGCCGGCCAGAACCACGTTCGGCAGGGCGGTGCCGGGTCCGGGACGCCGCGCCAGGCTGCCCGGGGCCTGGCGAAACGTGGCCTGGTGCTCGCGCGTGACGTAGAACCCCCGAACCCTCGCCTCACGGGCCCGCGGGAAGACGCGCGCCAGCTCGGTGACGAACTGCTCGCGCAACACGTCGGTGGGAACCTGGGCGTAGGCGACGGCGCCCGAGAGCGAGACCGCCAGCGCCTGGCCGTCGGACAGCCCGGCGGCCTGGGTGCGGTCGAACACCCACTGCACGGGCGTGCCGACACCGGCCGCGAACGGATGAGGCATGACCGTCCGGTCGTAGATCACGTGCAGGTTCACGATGGGCACAGACCCCAATTCGGCGAAGCGCGCCGCGTGCGGATCGGCGGCCGCCGGCACAAGCCGCGCCGCCTGCGCATGGGGCACCGCCAGCACGATGGCGTCGGCCGTCAGGTCTTCGCCCTGCCGCCGCACGCGAATCTCGCCCTCCGGCTCGATCTCTATCTGGGATACGGCGACGCCAAGCTGCACGTCCACGCCCGCCGCTTGCAGGGCGCGCAATCCCTGGTCGCTGTGCGCGCGGCCCAGGGTGGTCGTGGTGTAGCCCATGTCCGCCGCCGACCGGTCGCGCAGCAGGCCGACCTTGAAGACCATGGCCGCGAGGCTCAGCGAAGCCTCCGCCGACGGCAGGTTCACGGTCGGCAGCACGATCAGGTCCCACAGTGCCTCGAGCGAGCCGTCGGACTGGCCGCGAGCGCGCAGCCACCGCCCAAACGTCTGGGCGTCCAGCGACGCATCGCGCAGATCGAGGCGCATCAGCCCAATCAACGCGCGCCCCAGCTGCAGGCGCTCGCCGAGCGACAGGTGCCGGTAGGTTCCCAGGCTGCGGGCGAGGTGCAGCGGAGCCGGCAGATTGGCCCGCTTGATCCAGGCCACGCCGCGCCCCGGGCGAATGACCGGGATCGCGAGCCGGCGCTGCATGGTGACCATATCGGAGGCGCCGATGCGGTCGATGAAGGCGCGGTAGGCCGTGCAGCAGCGCAGGTGCACGTGCTGGCCGTTGTCGAACCACAGCCCGTCGCGCTGAAAGGAGTAGGTGGCCCCGCCGAGACGCCGCCGGGCCTCGAGCAGCGTCACGCGCGCCCCGGCGTCGGCGCAGGCGAGGGCCGCCGCGCAACCGGCAAGCCCGCCGCCAACCACGACGACGTGGCGGCTCATCCGCGGAGCAGGCTCCACAGCGCGACGCGCACCTTGGCCCCGGTGGACAGCGACACTCGCCCGCGGGTCACGGCGGCCGGATCTTGCTCGATGCGTTTCAGCACCTGCCGGTAGATGCCGGCCATGGCGGCGGCGCAGGCCGTGCTGCGCCAGTCCAGCAACGGCAGCAGCTGCAAGCCCAGGTCGAATTGCCGCCTGGCGCGCTGGGCCTGGAAGCGAATCAGCGCCGCAAACGCCGGGGTCGGCGTGAGCGGCGCGCGCAGCTCGCAGGCGAAGGCCGCCAGGTCCTCGCGCGGCAGGTAGACGCGGCCCTGCGCCAGGTCCTCCCGCACGTCACGGAGGATGTTGGTGAGCTGCAGCGCCACGCCCAACTCGTCGGCCAGCGGCTGCGCACGGGCCATATCGCGCGACTCGAACACGCCCAGGGAGAGCCGCCCGATGCTGCCCGCGACGCGGCGGCAGTAGACCACCAACTCGTCGAATGTCTCGTAGGTTTCGCCGCGTACGTCCATCTCCACGCCGTCGATCAGATCGCCGAATGCCTCCAGCGGCACGGGGAATCGATCGGCCGCGTGGCGCAGCGCGGTCATCACCGGGTCCGCGGCGCCGTTGGTCGTGGATTCAAGCCGCTGCCGCGCCTCCGCCAGCGCGGCGGCCTTGGCGGGCGGCGGCAGGGCGCCGTCGCCGATGTCGTCTATCTGCCGCGCGAAGGCGTAGACGGCGCTGAGCGCGCGCCGTTTGGGCGGCGGGAGCAGACGAATGCCCCAATAGAAATTCGCGGCGCGCGAGCGGGTGATCTGCTCGCAGACGTCGTAGGCGGCGTCGGCTTCCACGGGCTACCAGCTCATCCAGAGTCGCGCCAAGGCGCGCGCGGCGCGCGCCTTGTGCCGTAGCGTCGGTCGGGGCGCACGGCCCAGCACGTCGTAATCGGCGTCGCGAATCGCGTGCAGCGCGGCCCGCCCGCCCTCAGTGAACGCCGCGATGGCCATTCCGTAGGCGCCGGGGAGCAGCCGGCTCAACGGGGCGCCGCGGTCGAGAAGCGCCTCGGCGCGGTCGACCTCGAAGGCCATGAGCTCGCGAAACTCGGGCGTGGTCACGCGCAGCCCAAAGTCCTCGGTGCGGCAATCAAAGCGCTCCAGGTCCTCGCGCGGCACGTAGACACGGCCGGCGTCGTAGTCCTCGGCGATGTCCTGCCAATGCTCGACCAGCTGCAGGCCGGTGCAGATATGGTCCGACAGCCACACGCGCTCGGGAGTGAACGCGCCGAACACGTGCAGCACCATGCGGCCCACGGGATTGGCCGACAGCTCGCAGTAGCCCACCAGATCCTCGAACGTCTCATAGGCGTGGACCGTCTGGTCCTGGCGGTTGGCCTGGATGAGGCGGCGGAACGGCCCGTCGGGAATGTCCGCCGCGCGCACGGTGGCGACCAGCCGGCGCATGATCGGATGCGCCGGCGCCCGCCCGTCGTAGATGGCCGACACCTCGTCGTCGAGCCAGTCGAGCAGGGCCAGCCGATCCCCTTCGGCGGCGTCGCCGAGCTCATCCACCAGCCGGGCGAATCCATAGACGGCGAGCAGGTGACGGCGCACGTCCGGCTGGAGCAGCCGCATGGCGACGGGGAAATTCTCGCCGGAGGCGCGCGCCATCACGGCGTCGCGCCGCGGCACACCGTCCGGGATCGGAGGCGCGGGTGCGGCGTTCACACTTGACATGGCGGCTCCGCCCGCCGCGCCCGGCACGTGCGGCGCGGCCTGGATGCTGAAGGGTGCCTGGGGCGCAATTCTACGCGGGGCGGATTCCCTGCAGGGCGGGTGATGCGGCCCGGGCGTCGACCGCACCGCCGGGCCTATACTCGACGCGCGATCAGGCGCCGCGCGGGAGGGCACGACGTGCGCATTGCCATCAACGGGTTCGGGCGGATCGGCCGGCAGGCATTTCGCGCGCTGCTGGAGCGCCAGCCGCAGGCCGAGGTCGTGGGCGTCAACGAGCTGGTGGACCTGGAGACGCTGGCCCACCTGCTCCGCTACGACAGCAACTATGGGCGCTTTCCCGGCGAGGTGGCCGTGGATGGCACGGACCTGGTGGTCAACGGCCGTCGCATACCGACCACTTCGCAGCGGGAGTGGGACCAGTTGCCGTGGGGCGAGCTGGGAGCGCAACTCGTAGTCGAGGCTACGGGCGTCGGCACCGAGCGGGAACGCGCCGCGCTGCACCTGGAAGCCGGGGCCGAGCGCGTGCTGATTACGGCGCCGGCCACGGGGGCCGATCTCACCCTCGTCATGGGGGTCAACCACGACCGCTACGATCCCGCCGCGCATCACGTCGTGAGCAACGCCTCGTGCACCACGAACGGTCTGGCGCCGCCGTTGGACACGCTGCACCGCGCCTTTGGCGTGCGGAAGGGCCTGATGTCCACGGTGCACGCCTACACCGCCTCCCAGGCGCTGGTCGACGGCCCGGCGGGCGACATTCGCGAGGCCCGCTCCGCGGCGCTGAGCATCGTCCCGACGTCAACCGGCGCCGCCAAGGCGATCGGGCTGGTGATTCCCGAGCTCGAGGGCCGCATGCACGGCGCGGCCTATCGCGTGCCCGTGCCCACGGTGTCGATCGTGGAGTTCGTGGCGCACCTGGAGCGTGCGGCGACCGAGTCCGAGGTCAACGACGCGCTGCGCGAGGCGGCCGCGGGCCGGCTGCGGGGAATCATGGCCATCAACGACGAGCCGCTGGTCTCGGTGGACTTGCGCGGCGACCCGCACTCGTCGATCGTCGAGGCCGAAAGCACCATGGCGATCGGCGACGACCTGGTGAAAGTCGCCGCGTGGTACGACAACGAGTGGGGCTATGCCTGCCGCGTGGCCGACGCGGCGGCGCTGGTCGCCGCCGGGACACCCGCGGCGGCCGCCGTCTAGCCGCCTCCGCCTGGTGGCGTCCGTCAGCGAACGGTCCGCCGCATGAAGCGCGGCCTGGCGGGCCTCGACGTCAACGGCCGGCGGGTCTTCGTCCGCGCCGACCTCAACGTGCCGCTCGACGGGAGCGCGATTCGCGACGACTCCCGAATCAAGGCGTCGCTGCCGACTATTCGGGACCTGCGCGCGCGCGGCGCGCGCGTGGTGCTGGCCTCACATCTCGGCCGGCCGCGGGGCGCCGCGCGTCCCGAGCTGTCACTGGCGCCGGTCGCGGAGCGCCTGGGGCAGTGGCTCGGCGCCTTGGTTCCCCTGGCCCCCGACAGCGTGGGCCCCGAGATCGAGCGGCTGACGCGCGAGCTCGCGGATGGAGACGTCCTGCTGCTCGAAAACGTGCGCTTCCATCCCGGCGAGGAGTCCAACGACCCTGACCACGTGTGCGCGCTGGCGCGGCTGGCCGATTGCTACGTCAACGACGCCTTCGGCACGGCGCACCGGGCGCATGCCAGCACGACCGGGCTGGCCCGCGCGCTGCCCGCCGCCGCCGGATACCTGATGCTGGCTGAGCTGCAAGCGCTGGACCCGATCGTGCAGGGGCCGCCGCGGCCGTTTGCGGCCATCGTGGGCGGGGCCAAGATCAGCGACAAGATTGCGCTGCTCGAACGGTTGGCGGCGACGGCTGACCTGCTGATCCTGGGCGGGGCCATGGCCAACACCTTCCTGGCCGCGGACGGGGTTGACATCGGTCGGTCGCGGGCGGAGAGCGCCGCCGGCGCCGTTGCCCGCATTCGGTCCGCGGCCGCCGCGGCGGGCTGCCGGCTGGTGATTCCAGTTGACGCGGTGGTGGCCACCGAGGCCGACGCGAACGCGGCCCCCACCACGGTTGGGCTGGATGCGGTGCCGGCTGACGCCATGATTCTCGACGTTGGCCCCGCGTCGCTGGCGGCCTATGCCGAGGCGCTCGCCCGCGCGCGAACGGTGCTGTGGAACGGTCCGGTGGGCGTCTATGAGGTCGCGCCGTTTGCCGCCGGCACGCTGGGGCTGGCGCGGCTCCTCGCCGACTCGCCTGCCCAGGTGGTCGTGGCCGGCGGCGACGCCGTGGCGGCGGCTCAGGCGTCAGGTCGCGCGGAGGACTTCGCCCACCTGAGCACGGGCGGCGGCGCGACGCTCGAGCTCATCGAAGGCCGCGAGCTTCCGGGCGTGGCTGCGCTGCCGGAGGTTTGAGCCGGGGGCGACGGACCTGGAAGCGCGCCCGATGCTTGGCGTCGGGCGGGTCTGAGACCCGCCCCTACAGGACAGTGCAAGGGTCGTCGTCACTGGGTGGCGGTGGTGGCGGAACAGTCCGTCATTCCGAACGAACGTGAGGAATCTAAGGCGTTGCGCTTTCTCCGCGCCCCTTAGGGAACCTCTGATTTAGTCGCGGGTCGCGGCCCGTCGGTTGGGCCTATGCTCAGGGGTGACCGATTGCCGGTGAGGGCTTCGATGCATCCCCAGCGCTCATTTGCCGACGTGGAGTATGACGGACAGCCGCGCCAGACGCGGCGCGAGCGCTTTCTCCAGCGCATGGACGCGCTGCTGCCGTGGGCGCGGCTCGAAGCGCGCATTCGGCCGGTGTACCCCACCGGCGAGCGTGGGCGACCGCCGTATCCGCTGGCCCTGCTGCTGCGGATTCACTGCGTGCAACTGTTCTACAACCTCAGCGACCCGGCGATGGAAGACGCGCTCTACGACAGCGTGGCGGTGCAGCGGTTTGTGGGGCTGACCGCGCGGGACCCGCGGCCCGATGAGACCACCATCCTCCATTTTCGGCATCTGCTGGAACAGCACGACCTGGGGGCGGGGCTGCTGGCGGAGATCACGCAGCACCTGGCGACCCAGGGCCTGCAGCTGCGCGAAGGGACAATCGTGGACGCGACGATCCTTGCCGCACCGGCGTCGACGAAGAACCGCGCGCAGGCGCGGGACCCGGAGATGCATCAGGTGAGGAAGGGCCAGCAGTGGTACTTCGGCATGAAGGCGCACATCGGCGTGGACGCCGAGACGGGACTGGTGCACAGCGTGGCGACGACGGCCGCCAACGTGGCGGATATCACGCAAGTGCCGCAACTCCTGCACGGCGCCGAGACGCGCGTGTGGGGCGATGCGGGGTACGAGGGGGTCGCCCGCCGTCCCGAGCATCGGGGGCGGGCGATCGATTGGCAGGTGGCGTTACGCCGGGGGCAGCGGCGGCGCTTGCCGCCGGGCAGCGCCGCCGCCGAGGCGGAGCAGCGCAAGGCCTCCATCCGGGCCAAGGTGGAGCATCCGTTCCTGTATGTGAAGCGCCACTTCGGCTATGGGCAGGTGCGGTACCGGGGGTTGGCCAAGAACCGCACCCGGCTGTGTCTGTTGTTCGGCTTCGCCAATCTGCTGCTGGCGGCACGTGCCGCGCCAGTCTAAGCGGGCGCACTGCGCCCCGCGCGGGGACGATCACACCCCCGCGGCGGGTTGACACGGCGGATCGAGCCAGCGCGACGCCCCAGGCTGTGATCGCGGCCCCGTCCAAGCGCCCTGGCGCTCAGGTGCACCAGTTGTTCAGAGGTTTCTTAGATTCCTCGCTGCGCTCGGAATGACAGGAAAGGCGCTCGGAATGACAGGAGGGGACGGCTCGGAGCGACGGGAGCGGGTGGCTCGGCAAGTGGGGATATCGCGCAATGACGGCGGATGGGGTCGAAAGTCCTAGTCCGGCAGCCAGCTCCGGTCCAGGAGGATGCGGGCTTCGCCGACGCGGCGGGTGACGGCCCGGGCGTCGAGGTGCTCCAAGAACGCCAGGACGTATTTGCGGCTGGTGCCCAGCTGGTCGCGGAGTTGCTTCACCGTGATCTGGTCGCTTGCCGTGAAGGCCTCGCCAACGGCCTGCCGCCAGCGCGCGTAGCCCGCCGGGGTGAGGCCGAACGTCGGCGTGATGCGGACGAGTTCACCTGCCACCGCCAGGGCGTCAAGGAGCGTGCTCGAGGCGCCCTGGGAGCGCGCCAGCGCGAGCAGGTCCGGCGGCGCGAAGCCGCCCTCATCCAGCGCGGCCAGCAGGCGGTCGGCCTCGGGGCCGCGCGGCGCGGGCGTTTGTCCCGGGGGCAGGACTCGGCCCTCCTTGAGGACGAGGCTGCCCTCCTCGGCCATGCCTTCGAGCAGCGCCGCGACGAGGGGCGCGGGGGCTCCCAACTGCTGGGGCAACGCCGCCTGCGGCAGGCCGGCGGCGGCGCTTGGCGATAGCAGGGCCGAAATGCGCCGGCGCAGCGCGTCGACGGCGGCGGCCGGCGCCGCGTAACCGCCGGCGACGCTCAACGCGCCCGCGCGCTCCATGTCGTCCACCAATGCCGTCACTTCGGCGAGGCCCAACTCGGTGCGTCGCGCGATTTCGGCCGGCGTGAGCGGGCCGCCGGCCTCGACCGCCGCGGCCACCAGCTCGGCGGGCGGGGCACGGCGAGCGCGTTCGAGGGCCTCCAGCGCGTCGGGGTCGCCGCGCGGCACGTGGCGGGCCGCCGCGCGCACGATCTCGCCGCCACCAATGGTCATCGGCGGCGAGAGTCGCCGGATCACATAGGGGTCGCCCTTGCGAATGGCGACGGCTTCGCCAAGCCGCCACTGGACCCAGCCGGAGCTCCCCGGCTGGATGGGGTCGGCCTCCAGGTAGCGCACCGCCGCCACGACTTCTGCGGTGCCCGAGTGCCACGACACGCGCTCCCCCGGTTTCAAGGCGCGCGGCGCCGACGGCAGCAGGCGCAGCGTGGCGTCCACGCGTCGCGTCTCGGTGACGGCGCCGGGCGCGGCGACCACCGTGCCGCGCGGGACGTCGGATGGCGCGAGGCCGCCGAGGTTCACCGCCACGCGCCGTCCCGGCCAGGCGCGGTCCTCCGCCGCGCGATGGGTCTGCAAGCCGCGCACGCGGGTTCGCGCGCCGCCCGGGTACAGATGGACCATGTCGCCCACGTCCAGCGGCCCGCCGGCCAGGGTGCCGGTCACCACGGTGCCGAAACCCCGCTGGGTGAAGGCCCGGTCCACCGGC
The DNA here is from genome assembly GCA_965243625.1 of Chloroflexota bacterium. GTDB lineage: Bacteria > Chloroflexota > UBA11872 > UBA11872 > UBA11872 > JAJECS01. The sequence continues at coordinate 2,572,547 of CBDEVI010000002.1, read as the reverse complement.
AGTCGCGGTCCACCGACCTGCGGTCGGGACAGCGGCTGCGCCAGAAGCGCATCCAGCGCGTCCAGGAGCGCGTCCAGCCCGCGGCCGTCACGCGCCGAGACAGGGACGACGGGCGCTTGGGCCAGCGAGCTGGCCGCCAGGGATTCCCGCACCTCCTGTTCGACAAGGTCGAGCCATTCCTCGTCCACCAGGTCCGTCTTGGCCAGCGCGACCACGCCGCGCTCAATGCCCAGCAGGGTCACGATGTCGAGGTGCTCGCGCGTCTGCGGCATCACGCCTTCGTCGGCGGCGACCACGAAGAGACAGGCGTCGATCCCACCCACGCCGGCCAGCATGTTGTGGATGAATCGCTCATGCCCCGGAACGTCCACCAGGCTCACCGAGCGCCCGCTGGGCAGGGTGAGCCAGGCGAAGCCCAGGTCGATGGTCATGCCGCGGGCCTTCTCTTCGGCGAGACGATCCGGGTCGATGCCGGTGAGCGCGTGCACCAGGGTCGACTTGCCGTGATCGACGTGCCCCGCGGTGCCGACCGTGGCCGCGAGCGGGGCGTCGGTCGCGGCCGTCACGGCGGAGGCTGACCGCCGCCAGTCGCAGCCGCGGCGTCGGCCAGCAGCGGCGCGGAATCGATATCCACGAGGCCGTCGCCCAGGACGAGGTTGTCGATCAGGCGCACCCCTTCGATCCACGCGGCCACGAGCAGTGCGACAGCCCCCGCCTGGGGGCTGAGGTTATCGAGCGTGCGCGGGTCGCACGCCACTGCGTAGTCGACGGTGACGCCCGATTGGGCCTCCAACTCCTGTCGCATGGTGCGCTCCAGGCCGTCGGCCCCCCGCTCGCCGCGCCGCCAGGCATCGGCCCCAGCCGCCAACGCGCGGTGAATCACGCGCGCCGCCTCGCGGCCCTCGACCGACAGCCGCACGTTGCGCGTGCCCAGGGCCAGGCCCCCGTCGTCACGTACGGTGCCGACCACGCGCACGTCCACGGCGAGGGCAAGATCCTCCACGACCTGCCGCAGCACGCGCGTTTGCTGCCAGTCCTTCTGCCCGAGGTAGGTGCGCTCGGGGCGCGTGAGGTTGAGCAGCACGGCGACCACGGTGGCGACGCCGTCGAAGTGGCCCGGCCGGCTGGCGCCTTCGAGCACGCCGCTGAGGGTCGGTACGCAAACCTGGGTGGCGAACGCCGGCCCGTAGATTTCGTGGGCCGGCGGGACAAATACAACGTCTGCGCCCTCGGCTTCAAATCGACGCAAATCAGCTGCCTCGTCACCGGGATAGGTCGCGGCGTCTTGCTCGATCTCGAATTGGATGGGGTTCACGAAGAGCGTGCCCACCACGGCGGCGCACTCGCGGCGCGCGGCGCGCAGCAAGGCGGTGTGGCCGTCGTGCAATCCGCCCATGGTGAACACGGCGCCGACGGGATCGGGGAGCCCGTCGCGCGCCGCCGCCAACTCGGCCCGCGTGCGCGCCACGATCATGCCGCGGCTCGGTGGTTGGGAGTGGTCATCGCGTCATGGCAGCGGCGGTCCCTGGATTCCGGCTCCCCGCCTGCGCGGGGACAGGCTCCGCCGGAATGACGGAGGGGGTGGTGGTTGTTCCGGTCCTGACCGCGCTCCATACTGCCAATCATGGCACTTGAAGCTGAGGCGCCGGTCGCCCCATCGGCTGTGGAAATCAAGGCCGCGCTAACGCGGGACCTGCCCGCCAGCCGCATCCGCACCGGTGACCTGGCGGCGCTGGCCGTGGACGGGGTTGAGCCGTCCCTGGTCGTCCGGCCCGCGCATCCGGACGAAGCGGCGGCCGTGCTGGCTCGGTGCGACGAGGTGGGCGCCGCGGTCGTCCCGCGCGGGGGCGGCGCCCAGATGGCGTTGGGCAACATCCCGGAGCGCGTGGACGTGGTGCTCGACATGACTGCGCTCGATGAGATCGTGACGTACACGCCGGCGGACCTGACGCTTGGCGTGCAAGCCGGAATCTCGCTGGCGGCGCTGCAGGCGCGCTTGGGCGAGGAAGGCCAGCACTTGCCGCTGGACCCGCCATTCGCGGCATCGGCGACGTTGGGCGGCCTGATGGCCACCAACGCCTCGGGGCCCCGCCGGGTGGCGTCGGGCTCGCTGCGCGACCTGGTGATCGGCGCGGAGACGGCGGGGCCGGACGGCGCCATCACCAAATCCGGCGGCATGGTGGTCAAGAACGTGACCGGCTATGACCTGCACAAGGGTCACATTGGCGCGCTGGGCACCCTGGGTCTCATTACCCGAGTGAATCTTAAGGTGGCGCCGCTGCCGACCAACGAACGAACGGCGGTCTATGGCTACGCGTCGGCGCTCGACGCGGGGGGCGCCGTTGGGTCGGTCGTGGCCCTGCCGGTCGCGCCCACCGGGGTCGATCTCATCGACCGGCGACTGGTCGCCACGGGCGACGTGCCGGACCGGCCCTGGCTGCTGGCGGTGCGGTTCGCGGGGACGAAAGCCGGAGTGGCCGCGCAACTGGCGATGGTCCATGAGACGCTCGCCTCGAACGGCGCCGCTCCGCACGTGCTGGAGGGCGACGCGCAGCGCGATTTCTGGCGCGACGCGGTGCGCGTGGCGGAACCGCCGCCAACCGGCGAGCCGTGTGCGGTGTGCCGCATGAGCGCCCTCTCGTCGCAGATTCCGTCGCTGCTGGGCACGGCGGCCGAGATCGCCGCCGAGCACGGCCTGGAGTGGCGCGCGGAGGCGCACGCGGTGAGCGGCGTCGGGCGGGTGCGCTGGACGGGCGGCGACGACGAGGCGGTCTGCCGCGCCGTCTCCGATCTACGCGGCGCCGCGCGGATGTTCGACGCGCCGGTCGTGGTTGAGGCGGCGCCGCCCGGCGTCAAGCGCCGCCTGGATGTCTGGGGCACGGATCCGTCCAACGCCGCGCATGCCCTCGCCGGCGAGTTGCGGCGCGCGTTCGATCCCAACCGCACGCTCAACCCCGGACGCTTCCTGGCGGACGCCGCATGAGCGTGGCAGCGCCACGGGCCGGCTTCAGCACCCACGACGCGCCCGATCCCGCCACCATCGCCACCTGCGTGCATTGCGGTCTGTGCCTCAACGAGTGCCCCACCTACCGCGTGCTGCGGCTGGAAATGGACTCGCCGCGCGGGCGGATTCAGCTCACCAAGGCGGTGTCCGACGGGCACATGTCCCTCACCAGCCCGACCTTTCTGAAGCACACCTTTCGCTGCCTGGATTGCCGCGCGTGTGAGACGGCCTGTCCCTCGGGCGTCAAGTACGGCGAGATCATCGAGGACGTGCGGGCACAGACGGTGCAGGCCGGACTGTTGCCGCGGGCGCGGCGCGTCGCGGACCTGGTGCTGCGCCACGTGTTCACCCGACCGCGGGCGTTGCGGCTACTGGGGCAAGGCTTGCGGCTGTATCAGCGCAGCGGCTTGCAGTGGCTGGTGCGCCGCAGCCGGGTGCTACACGCCCTGGCGCCGCCGATGGCGCGGCTCGACGCGATGTCGCCACCGATGTCCGCGCAGTTCCTCCAGGCCGCCGACCTGCGCTTCGTTCCGGCGGAGGGCGAGCGCCGCCATCGAGTGGCATTCCTGACCGGCTGCATCATGTCGCTGTCGCTCGCCGAGGCCCACCGGGCCTCGCTGCGGGTGCTGGCGCGCGCCGGCTGCGACGTTCACATTCCCGAGCACCAGCAGTGCTGCGGCGCGCTGCACGTGCACGGCGGCGCGCGCGAAACCGCCCGCGACCTGGCCCGGCGCAACATCGATGCCTTCGAGGCGGACGGCTACGACGCCATCGTCGTCAACTCCGCCGGCTGCGGCTCGACCCTGAAGGAGTACGGCCACCTGCTGGCCGGAGACCCCGCTTACGGCGAGCGGGCGCGCGCGTTTGTCGCCAAGGTGCGGGACTTCTCGGAGTTCCTGGCCGAGATCGGGGCGCCGGGCGGATCGACCGCGGTCGAGCGCGAGGTGATCTACCAGGACGCCTGCCACCTGGTGCACGCCCAGGGCATTTCCCAGCAGCCCCGCGATCTGATCGGCGCAGTCCCCGGCGTGACGCTGGTGGAGACGGCCAACCCGACGATCTGCTGCGGCGCCGCGGGCCTCTACAGCGCCACTGACACGGAGGTGTCGCTGCAGATCCTGGACGAGAAGCTCGACGCGATCGAAGCGACGGGCGCGCGCACCATCGTGTCGGGCAATCCGGGCTGCATCCTGCACCTGCGCACGGGCGCGCGGCGGCGCGGCCTGGACCTGGAAGTGGTGCACCTCGCCGAGTTTCTGGACACGGCCTACGCCACCGAGTGACGGATCGGTCGCCGCGCCGACGGGCGTCAGCCTCCGAGCGCCTCGCTGACCAGCGGGTAGATCTCGCCGGGCTTGGCGTGCCGCTTCAACTCGCGCTTGGAGAACACCAGCTCGTCGTTAACCTTCACCTCGAACACGCCGCCGCCGGAGGGAATCAGCGTCCACTCCGCGATGTCCTTCGCAAACTCGGTCAGAATCTCCTCCGTCGCACGGACGGCTCTGGGGAGATAGTTTCATTGACTGCAGTATTCGATGGAGACTCGGGCGCCATGCGACATGTTGCGCTCCCCCGGATGTGGCTCAAGGTTTCGGTGTGCGATTCCATCGTCGCACGCCGCGCGGCCCTCGCGCACCTCGGCAGATGAGACCGTTGGCAAGTCCCTCGTCATTCCCGCCCCCCTTCGTCATTCCCGCGAAGAGCCTGCCCCGTACTCGATACGGGGCGGGAATCCACCCCTCCATCACTTCCGCGCAACCACCGATCCACGCGACCACAACCTGTCGTTCCGAGCGCAGCGAGGAATCTCAGAGGCGCGGAGCATGCGCCAACGTCCCTAGATTCCTCACTACGTTCGGAATGACATATCTGCCACTTCCGCGTCCGACGGGGTCGGGCAAGCGTCGCGACACTTCGCCATGCGCTTGAGACGGCTGCGGCGACCCAAGGATGCGCCGGTGGACGCCGGCGCGGCGCCCACGCGCCGGCGCTTTGGCGGCGGATTGCGGCGCTGGTTCGACCGCGGCGGCCTCGACGACGCCGACTGGGAAGAGCTCGAAGAGCTGCTAATCCAGGCCGACCTGGGTCCTGAGCTGTCGCTGGAGCTTGTCGAAGGGCTGCAAGAGGCCGTGCAGGACGCGGGCATCAAGAACCCTGAAGCCGCCCGGGCACTGCTGAGCGAACGCCTGACGTCGGAGTTGGGCAGCGCCGAGCGAGCGTTCGCCGCCGGCGAGCCGCCGCAGGTGGTGCTGGTGGTGGGCGTGAACGGCGCGGGCAAGACGACATCCATCGCCAAGCTGGCGACGCTGCTCAAGAGCCACGGCTATTCGGTGCTCCTGGCCGCGGCCGACACCTACCGCGCCGGGGCCATCGACCAACTCCGAATCTGGGGCGAGCGAATCGAGGCGCCCGTCGTCGCGCATCAGCCGGGCAGCGATCCCGGGGCGGTGGTCTACGACGCCCTCGACGCGGCCAAGGCGCGCGGCGTCGACTACGTCATTGCCGACACCGCGGGCCGCCAGCACACCAATCTCAACCTGATGAACGAGCTGGCCAAAGTGCGCCGCGTGGCCGAGCGGCAGGTGCCCGGCGCGCCGCACGAGGTGCTGCTGGTGCTGGACGCCTTGACCGGGCAAAACGGCCTGCGCCAAGCTCAGGCGTTTCGCGACGCGGTGGACGTGACCGGCGTGATCGTCTCCAAGCTCGACAGCTCGGCCAAGGGCGGCGTGGCGTTCGCCGTCACGCGCGCGCTGGGCGTGCCGATCAAGTTCATCGGTACGGGTGAGCGGACGGAGGATTTTGCGGTGTTCGAGCCCAAGGAGTTCGCCGCCGCGGTGCTCGCCGGCGACGACGACGCGGAGCGCGATGCATGAAGGGCGTGATTCTCGCCGGCGGCACGGGATCGCGCCTGGACCCCCTGACGCGCGTGACGAACAAGCAACTGCTGCCCGTCTTCGACAAGCCGATGATTTACTACCCCATCGAGACGCTGGTGAACGCCGGAGTGACCGAGATCCTGATCGTGACCAGCGGCTCGAGCGCCGGCGACTTTCTGCAACTGCTGGGCAACGGCCGCGAGTTCGGCATCGACCACCTGGGCTACACCTACCAGGAGGGCGCGGGCGGCATCGCGGAAGCCATCGGGCTGGCCGAGCCGTTCGTCGGCCGCGACCGCATGCTCGTGATCCTGGGCGACAACATCATCGGCGGCAACATCATCGAGGCCGCGCGACGGTTCGAGGCCCAGCCGGCGGGCGCCAAGGTGCTGCTCACCGAGGTCGAGAATCCGCAGGCCTACGGCGTGGCGGAGCTTGACGGCGACCGCATCGTGCAGTTCATCGAAAAACCGGAGCGCCCACCCTCGAATCTGGCGGTGACGGGCATCTACTTCTACGACGAGAACGCCTTCGACCTGGTGCGGCAACTCGACCGGTCGGCGCGCGGCGAGCTGGAGGTCACGGACCTGAACAACGCCTACCTGGCGCGCGGCGAGATGACCCACGACCTGCTGGAGGGCTACTGGGCCGACTGCGGCGAGTCCATCGAGCACTACCTGCAGGCGTGCAACCTGGTGGCCGAACAAGGCGCCAACCGGATCGACGGGTAGTGTCGCCCGTCCAGCGCCGGCCTCTCGTGGCCGGCAATTGGAAGATGCACACGACGCCGCAATCGGGCGTTGAGCTGGCCCGCGCCATCGTCCGCGCCGGGCCGCCCGATGGGGTCGACCTCGTGCTCTGCCCGCCCGCGATCGCCGTGACCGACGTGGCGCGCGCCGTGGTGGGTACGTCGGTGCGGGTGGGCGCGCAGAACATGCACTGGCTCGATGCCGGCGCGTTTACGGGCGAGATCTCGGCCCCGATGCTGGCCGGCGTGGCGGAGGTGGTGATCGTGGGCCACTCGGAACGCCGAGCGGACTTCGGCGAGACCGACGAGATGGTGAACCGCAAGCTGCGGGCCGCCCTGGCCGCCGGTCTGACGCCGATCGTGTGCGTGGGCGAAACCGAGTCGGTGCGCGACGCGGGCAGGGCGCGGGATTTGATCTCCGCGCAAGTTCGGGCGGCGCTCGAAGGGGTCGAATTTTCAGCCGCCGAACCGCTGGTGCTGGCCTACGAGCCGGTGTGGGCCATCGGCACGGGGCGCACGGCGTCTCCGGAACAGGCGGCGGAGGCCATCGGCTGGGCGCGCGAGGCGCTGAGCGACGCGCTGGACGCCGCGGCGGCGCAGCGCACGCGGGTCCTCTACGGCGGCAGCGTGTCTCCGGCCAACGCGCGCGAGCTGCTGGCCCAGGACGGCGTGGACGGGGCGCTGGTCGGCGGCGCGAGCCTGGAGGCGGCGGACTTTATTGCCATTGCGCGGAGCGCGGATTCGTAGAAACGACCTAGCTTGAACGGGCGGGTTTGAAACCCGCCCCTACCCGAGCGCCCGGCGCCCGCCTACCGTCGCCGCAGGCGAGGGAGCCAACGGCCAACCTGCTGCGTGTAGGCCGTGTATTCGTCGCCGAACTCCCGGGCGAGGTGGGGCTCTTCGTGGAAGCGAACGACTAGGGAGTACAGGACGAAGAGCCCCGCCGCGTATGCCAGAGGTACCGCCGTTTCGAAGAGGGCGGCCCACCCGGCGACGACGACCAGGATGGCGACGTAGAGGGGATTGCGCGAGTAGCGGTAGATCCCGCGGACCACCAGCCGCTTTGGGGCATCGATCGGCGCCGGGGTTCCCTGGCCGATTCTGGCGAAGTCCCACACGGCGCGCAGATAGATCGCGATGCCGAGCGTGAAGAGGCATACGGCCAGCCCGAGCCATGCCCCGCCGGCGACGGTTCGGTCACCGCCGAGAAGGAACGGAACGAGCACGGCAACCGATCCCGGCACGACCACCGTGAACAGCGCGACCTTGAGAAAGAGCTTCATGCCTACGTGGCACCTCCCCGCCTAGGAGACCTCAGACTGAATCTTCCCGCCCTCGGCTCCGGCCCCTTCCCTCTGGTAGGGGACTCATGCATCAACAGTCGACAGCCCAGACCCGAGCCTCGGATGACCCTCTCCCTAGCCCTCTCCCTTCCAGGGAGAGGGAACCCGACCTGCTCTCCGGGCGCCGCGACTCAGGCCGGGCGCGGGTTCGACCAGGCGATGCGGCCCTCGGTGTCCTCGACCTCCACGCGGAGGTAGCGCTCGGGATACGCCGGCGACTGGCGCCGCTCGAATGTGACGTCGGTGAGCAGCTCCCCGCCGTCGACGTGACGGGTGTCTCCGCCCGCCCGGGCGGCGATAAGGGACACGCGCCGCGCGGGAGAGCAGCGCACCGTCACGTGGGTGGCGCTGATCTGCACGTCGTGGAGCTCCGGGCCCATCGACGCGTAGAAGTGCCCCGCGCGCATGGCTTCCAGCAAGCCGCGTTGGCTGAAATCGGTGGTGCGCACCATCACCCAGCCGCGGCCTTGCTCATTCAGCATCCAGTGGGTGTCGTCGGTGGCGAATCCCCAGGTGATGCCCAGCGTGTCGCCGTAGTCGTCCCAATGGACCGACGAGAAGCCCTTGGCCCGGTTGCGGTCGCAAATGGAGTTGAAGACTTCCATCCCCGCGAAGCCTTCCAACTCGCTCATGTCCGCGGCGGTCTGCCCGAGCCAGTAGGGATGCCCCAGGATCGCCAGGCCTCCGTCGGCGTTGACGCGGTCAATGGCTTCCTGCGGCCCCAAGGTCTCGTCGCCCCGGTCGAAGCTGTGCATGCCGAGGCCGACGATGTGATACCGGGTCCCGATCCACGGGTCGGGGCCGTGCATCTCCATGCCGGGAATGGTGATGAAGTCGTCGGTAGTCAGCGCCGAGGTGTCGCTGACCACGTTGTGGTCGGTGAGGGCCATGAAGTCGTAGCCGTTGTCGCGGTACCAGTTCACCGCGTCCTCGGGAGACTTCCGCCCATCGGAGTTGGTGGAGTGCGTGTGCAGGTTGCCGCGATACCAGCGGCCCTCGACCGCGAACGGATCGCCCGCGTGCTCGTCAGACGTCATGCCCCTACCAATTCCCTTCAGTCATTCCGGCGAACGCCGGAATCCAGGCCCTGCTCCGTGTAGGGGCGACGCATGCGTCGCCCCTACGCCGACTTTCAGGCCGTCCCCTATACAACCGCCGCGGCGGCGTGGCGCTTGGCGATTTCGTCGTCCAGGTGCACGCAGCCGTCGATGAAGTAGTTGCGGAACCGCACCAGCGCCGGGTACTCGGTGAACTCCGCCGTGGTCAGGCCGTCGTCGTCGTAGGCCGTGGCGAAGCGCGGAATCTTCGCCCGCAGCTCGGCGATGTCGGCGGGGTCGTCGGCGAAGTGGATGCGGTCGACGACCGGCCCGTCCTCCTGGATCAGCTCGTCGAAGGTCGACCAGTTCATCGTGATGTGCGCGTCACCGCCCACGAACTCAGTGTAGTGGTGCGTTCCGCGTACGCCGCCGCCGAGGAAGATGGTTCGGTAGCCGCGCTCCTTGATCACCTTGTACTGCTTTCGCGCGACGATCGAACCGGCCATGCGCACCAGCTCCGGCGCGAGGTCGATCTCGTTCTCCGCGACCCACTCGCTCAGGTCATCGTCCAGGACGCCGGTGATGTGCGTGATGAAGAACGGCGGCGTGTTGCCGGTGGCGTCCGCGGCCTTCTCGTAGACCTCGCACATGGCCACGGCCTGCGACACGGCGAAGCACTCGGTGGCGCACATGGGGATGTTGAGGCCCACGAGTCGCCGCATGGCCTCCATGCCCGACTCGATCACGGGAATCTTGGCGAGGTAGTTCGGCGCAACCTCGCGGTGCCGCAGGGCGGCGTCCACGATCAGGTCGGGGTCCTCGTCCAGGCGGGGGTCGTCTTGCATGGTGACGAAGCCCCACTGCCCGCCGCTGGACTCCCACTGCGGCAGGAAGCCCTCCATGAACCGGCGCGTGATGCGCTGGTAGACCTCGTCGGCGGCCTTGTAGGGGTTGGATTCGACGGCGGCCACCTCGTCGATGATCGGCTCGACGTACTCGGGCTCGCGCCTGAGCAGCACGGAGCCGTAGGTCGGATTGGTGGTGCCCGAGACGGCCCCGGCGTCGACCGACGCGCTCAAATCGAACTCGGTGGGATTGTTGACCCACACCCGCGTCGCCGTCTCTCGCTGGACGCGGTGGAAATAGTCCTCTCGCATCGTCGCCTCCGGCCGTTCGATCCCGCTCGGCGCACGGGAAGGTTCCGGGCGCGCCCTCCGCGAGCCACGCCTCCCGCCTGGATGCCAGGATATCCGATGGCGTCACCAACGGTTGACGCCGCGGCTGCGACCGCGCAACGTTGAGGCACGGCGTCCTGTGGCTCGCGTGGTCCCGCGAAGCTCTGATCGGCCAGAGAATCCTCGCCGGCCACCGAAGGTCCCAAACCTCCATGCCGACCCTCATGCGTCTCGTCAAGTACGCCCTGACGCAGCGGGCGCTCGTCATCGTGACGGCCGTCGTCATGGTTGCCTCGATCGTGCCGCGGGTGGTGCTTCCGCGCCTTGCCGGCGACGCCGTGGACGCGCTTCTGACGCAGGGTCGTGATGCGCTGGCGCTGATCGCGGTCCTGATGGTCGCGGCTGGCCTGGTCCGGGCGGTGTTGGGGTACCTGGGCCTCTACCTGGCCGAACGCGTCGGCCGGGTGACCGAGTACCGGCTCCGGAACGACTTCGTCGACAAGCTGCAGTGGCTCAACTTCGGGTTCTTTGACCGCCAGAAGACCGGCGACCTGATGTCACGTGCCACGGTCGACATCGATGCCGTTGACAGTTTCATATCGACCGGCGTCATGCACGGCATCGCATTCCTCATGCTGTTCTTCCTCCCAATCATCGTCATGCTCAGCCTGAACTGGCAGTTGGGTCTCATCGCCGTCGTCGGCTCCCTGATGATCTCGGGGTATGGAGTCTCATTGGCACTTCGACTGTTTCGGATCTATACCCAGGTCTTCCGGGAAACCGGTCGCATGAACACCGCGCTGCAAGAGAGCCTGTCGGGGATTCGAACGGTGAAGGTTCTGGGCGCCCAAGACAACGAGAAGCGGCGGTATCGGGAGCGGGCCAGCGCGGTCGCCAGCAGTTTCATTCTCGCCGACCGTCTCTCCGTCACCAGGGACGCCGTCCTCACCTTCCTCTACGCCGCATTGACAGCGGCGATATTGCTCGTTGGCGGATGGCAGGTGCAGCAGGGGGTTATCAGCGCCGGAACGCTGGCGGCATTTGTGCTGTTCCTGGTGATGCTGGGCGGGTCCATCGCGGGCCTGGAGTGGAGGGTGCGACTCTTTTCCACCGCCATGGCCGCGGGCAAGCGCATATTCGAAGTTCTCGACACCAGGAATCCGCTTGTCGTTGCCGAGGATGCTCGGGAGCTGTCCGCCAGCGGGCACGTCGTGTTCGACTCGGTGTCGTTTGCCTACACCGACGACGTGCCCGCGTTACACGACGTGTCGTTTGAGCTGCGGCCCGGTCAGACGGCGGCGATCGTCGGCGGCTCGGGCTCAGGCAAGAGCACCATCGCGCACCTGCTGCCACGGTTCTACGATGCGTCGGCGGGTCGCGTCACCATCGACGGGGTGGATGTTCGGGACGTGACCCTCGAGTCGCTGCGGCGCAGCGTGGGCATCGTCATGCAAGACGTGTTCGTCTTTTCGGCGACCATTCGGGACAACATCGCCTACGGCGTCGACGATGCGTCGATGGAGGATGTGATTCGAGCCGCCCGGGCCGCCCAGCTGCATGGCTTCATCGAGAGCCTGCCGGATGGCTATGACACCTGGGTGGGCGAGCGCGGCACAACCCTGTCCGGCGGCCAGCGCCAGCGGCTCGCCATTGCTCGCACGCTCTTGCTGGCGCCCCCACTTCTCATTCTTGACGACTCCACGTCCAGCGTTGACGTCGCGACCGAGGCGCTGATCCAACGGGCAATGGTGCAGGTGCTCCGAGACCGAACCGCCCTTGTCATCGCCCACCGGCTCTCCACGGTGCGACGCGCGGACCTCATTCTGGTGCTCGACCAGGGCAGGATCGTCGAGCAAGGCACCCACGACGACCTCATGCGACTGAATGGCTACTACCACCGGATCCACGATCTGCAGCTACGTCCGGCAGATGAATTGCGCGGGTTCAGTGCGGATGCGTGACCACAGGGGTCGAGGCTGATGGCGACACCGGCCGCCCAGGCAACCCGTGGCAGAGCGCAACTCGACCTCGACCACGATCGCCAGACGCGCTATTGGCGGACGCTGCTCTGGCTGTTCGGGCACTTCCGCCCGTATCGCGGGCGGCTGGCGGTGGCGGTCGTCGCCATGCTGGCCTATAGCGGGACGGTCGTCGCGTTGCCGTGGACGGTGAAGCAGGCCATCGACCAACTGCTGGCGACGCCTGGGGACGACCTGCTTGGATTCGCCGCCAGCGTGGGGCTCTTCGGCCTCGTCGCCGCGGCCCGACTCGCCACGGGCCTGATCCATAGCCGGAATATGGTGAAGATTAGCGAGTGGGTGGTGCTCGATATCCGCACCAAGCTCGTTGCGCATCTGCAGCGCCTGTCAATGCCGTTCTATGACCGCAACCAGGTGGGGCAGATCATGTCCCGCGTCCAGAACGACGTAGAGGATCTGGCGGATTCACTCTGGATCCTCACGTTGTCGCTGGCGAGTTTCGTGAGCGTGATCGGCATCGCGGCCGCGATGCTGGCGATGGACGCGCGGCTTGCGGCGATCACGCTGGCGTTCGTCGCCTTGCTGATTCCCTGTCTGGCGTTTTGGCGCCGGATTGCGCACCGGCCGCTTCGCCGAGCCCGCGAGACCATCGCCGACGTCACCTCGAGCGTCCAAGAGAACGTGGCGGGTATTCGCGTCGTCCAAAGTCTCAACCGCCAGCAGCAGAACACCCGCGGCTTCCGCGGCGTGAACCGGGACAACCTGGACGCCACGCTGCGGTCCGCGCGCTACCGCTACGGACTGTGGCCGTCGGTTGAGCTTCTCGCGGCACTTGCTCTTGCGTTCGTCATCCTCGTCATGGGCCAGGGGATCGGCACGTCCCTCTCCGTCGGCCTGCTCGTCGCCTTCGCGCTGTACATCGAGCGGCTCTTCGAGCCCATTCGCGACCTGACCGGTGAGTTCGGCCAGCTCACCCGGTCGTTAGTGGCGGCTGATCGGGCCGTCGAACTCCTGGAGATCGAGCCCGAAGTGCGCCCGGCGCCGGATGCGATCGTCCTGCCGCCCGTGACCGGCAGGATCGAGTATGAGCACGTCCACTTCGAGTACGAACCCGGGCAACCTGTCCTGCGTGACATCAGCGTGTCGGTGGAGCCGGGCGAGACGGTGGCGATCGTGGGTCCCACCGGCTCCGGCAAGACGACGCTCGTTTCGCTGCTGCTGCGGCTCTACGACGTCACCAGTGGGCGCGTAACCGTGGATGGGCGGGACCTGCGGGAAGTCACGCGCGACTCCCTTTCGCGGCAGATCGGCATCGTGCCGCAGGAAGCCTTTCTCTTTTCGGCCACGGTATGGGAGAACATCCGGCACGACCGGACCGATTTGAGCGACGCCGACATCGTCAACGCCGCGCGGGCCGCCGGGGCGCACGAGTTCATTACGCGCCTGCCCGACGGCTATGACACCGCCCTGTTCGAGCGCGGCGGCAACCTGAGCGTCGGCCAGCGCCAGCTGATCAGCTTTGCCCGGGCCGTGGCGCGAGATCCGCGAATCCTGATCCTTGACGAAGCGACGGCCAACGTGGACACGGCGACGGAACTGCACATCCAGCAGGCCCTCCACCGCCTTCTACGCGGACGCACCTCGGTCGTCATCGCCCACCGCCTCTCGACGGTGCGGAACGCCGACCGCATATTGGTCTTGGACGACGGCCGCCTCGTCGAGCAGGGGACGCACGAGGAACTGCTGGTGCAGCGTGGTCTCTACCACTCCCTCTATGCGCGCTCGAGCCTGGGTCCGGAAAGCGAATGATCTTGAGTCAGCGGCCGCCGCCGCAGACCTGCATGCACCCGGACGGTCGTTTCGCGCACGACGAACAATCTCACGCCTCCATTTGCGCCCGCGGCCATTCGCAGGCGGTTGACTCCGGGACGCTGGCGGCGCACCGTGAGGGGGCTTCGCGACGCGCGGGAGGGCCGCATGGCTGAGCCGTTTACCTCGCCGGGCGATGCGCGGGTCGAACTGTCGGACGCTCACCTGGCCGCCATCGAGCGGCGGCGGCGGATCGTCGTTCATTTCGACGTGATCATGGGCGACGGCGCCAACTTTCCGATCAAGGACATCGACGACCTGCTCGCGTTCAAGTTCGAGTGGGCCGACGATCCCGCCGTGCGCCTGGACAGCATGTGGTGGGACTGGAACGAGGGGCACCAGGCGCCGTTTCCCAGCCGCACCCAGGTCCTGATCGACGCGCCCGGGTTCCGCCAGTGGGCGGACGACGGCGTCAACATCTTGCAGATCTTCCTGGAGGCGTCGCGGCAGCGCGGCCTGGAGAACTTCCACCTCTACCGCATCAACGGCTCGGACAACGATCTCGGCCCGGTGAGCCCGATCCCCATGAAGGAGCAGCACCCGGAGCTGCTCATGACCACCTGGAACGCCAACGGCTATTGGAACTTCGCCCTGGACGAGGTCCACGACTACAAGCTCGGCATCCTGCGCGAGCTTGCCGAGGACTACGACTACGACGGCATCACGCTCGACTTTGCCCGCATTCCTCTGGTGCTGCCGTGGGGGCGGCAGTGGGAGTTGCGGGACCGGCTGACGACGTTCATGCGCAAGGTGCGCCGCATGATGCTGGACGTCGCCGAGGCTCGGGGCCGCCCGCTGCTGCTGGCCGTGCGCGTGCCCGAGAACCTGATGGGGTGCCACTTCGACGGTATCGACATCGAGACCTGGGCGCGCGAGCTGCTCGTGGACCTGATGGTCATCGGCTGCCGCTCGTTCGACGTGGATATCGCCGCGTTTCGCCGCATCACGGCGGGCACGCCGATCAAGCTCTACCCGGCCATCGACGACCACCACTCGTCCGACGGCTACATGTGGCCGCCGATCGAGGTGTTTCGCGGCGTGTTCGCCAACTGGTTCCACCAGGGCGCGGACGGCGTGCAGACATTCAACTGGGAGCACAGCTCGCTGGAGTCGGCCGAAAGCATCGGCCTGAAGGCGCTGAACTGGCCCGCGGCGGAGGCCCAGTATCGGGCCTACGTGGAGCTGGCCGAGCCGGACGGCTTTCGCCGCAAGGACAAGACCTTCGTGGTGCAGCGGCGCGGCGGCGGCCACGGCCCCATCGTCATCCCCAACCCGGAAGGCTGGTACACGCCGCGCAACATGTATTTCAACTCCAACATGTTCGCGCCGCTGCCCGCCCCGCTGGCCTGGGACGGCGCCGCCGACACCCTGCTGACGCTGTACGTGGCGGACGACCTGGGGCGCGAGGCCGAGCACGTGGCCAACGTGGACGTGCGCCTGCTGCTTTCGGATCCGGCCGCCAACGCGCTCGCTGACGACGAACGGCTGGACCCAGTGGAAATCGCCCAGATCGGCCATCCCGACCGCAGCCTGATGAACGAGCCCCCGGCGCGCGCCATCGCCAATCGCGTCGAGGTCCGGCTCAACAACCTGCGGCTCGGACCGCCCAGCATCGAGGACGGCTGGCTGGTGTATCCGGCCCAGCCGCAGCAGTTCGCGGTGGGGGAAAACCTCGTGGGCGTGCGGCTGGCCCGCGGCACGCCGAGTCCCCAGCCCGTCCAGATCGAGAAGCTCGAAGCGCACGTGCGCTACCGAAACTAAGGAGGCAGCTCGCATGGGTGTGACCAAGGTCGTTCACGTGGGATTCACCGTGGCGGACCTTGACCGGTCCGTCGCGTTCTATAGCGCCCTGCTCGGCGAGGGCCCCCACTTCCGCCGCCGCTACGACGAGCCCTACATCAGCGACATCATCGGCTACCCCGACTGCAGCCTGGAGATTGCGCTGTTCCGGCTGCCGGGCACCGAGGTCGAGCTGGAGCTGCTGCGCTATTTCGAGCCGCCGCCGGGCCGCGTCGATCTCGAGACCTACAACGCCGGCAACGCGCACCTGTGCCTGTCAGTGGACGACTGGGACGCGGCCGTCGAGCGGCTGAAGGAGCTGGGGGCGTCGTTCCACCGCGAGGCGCCGGTGTGGCAGACGGCCGGCGAGTTCGAAGGCACCGGGACGCTCTACCTGCGCGATCCCGACGGCATCACGGTCGAGCTCGACCTCCGCTCGCCGGTGGCGGCGGAATAGCGGCCGCTTCTCCCTAGCAGGGGACCTTTGAACAAAGTGGTAGGGGCGACGCGTGCGTCGCCCCTGCGCATGGGCTAACAGGCTGACGTCGCTGGATTCCGGCCTTCGGAAACCCATGCAAAATCTGGTCGGGCGACGGATGGTCGTAGGAGCCCCGCCGGCTCCGAGGTTCAGTTAAGGGTGGATTCCCGCCTCCGCGGGAATGACGGAGGGGTCACGAGCCGCTATCGCTGCGGGTCGTTAGCCCCTCCCTTAAGGAGCCGTGCCCTGCCCCGGATCGGCTTGCGGCAGATCAATGCGATAGCGCACGAGCGGCAGGCCGTCCCAGTCTTCCCACGGCGTGACGACCCCGTCGGTCGACCATCCCTGCGCCTCGTAGAACGCCCGCGTTGGGTGGCAGGCCGCCAGCGTCCAGAGCGTCCCGCTTTCGAAGCCGTCGGCGGCCAGGGCCTCGGTGGCGGCGTGCAGCAACCGCCGGCCCACGCCCCGCCGCCAGTGCGCGGGGTGCACGTAGAGCCCGTGCACCTCGGCCACGCGGGCGGGGTCCACGTCCTCGTCGCGCGTGGTCCCGAAGCCCACGAATCCGAGCGCCGTGTCACCCGAGACCGCAAGGATGAATCGCTGGTCGGCAGAGTCCGGCGGCGACAGATACCCGCGAAAGCGGTCGGCGCTCCGCTCGACGCGCATCGCGTCCAGCCGTTCGTCCGGGACGATTCCGCGAAACGCGGTCTGCCAGGCGCACACGTGGGCTTCGGCCATTGCCGCGGCGTCCGCCACCGTAGCCGCGCGCAGACGCACTGCGCTCGCTACATCCACATCCGGCGGTTGAGGACCATGGCCTCGGTGGCCGTCGTTTGCTCCGGTGTCTCGTCGCCGGGGAAGCCGGTGGTGTAGAGCTGGTAGTAGAGCCCGCCGGCTTCCAGCAGCTCGTCGTGTCCGCCGCGCTCCACGATCTGGCCGTCCTGGAACACCAGGATCAGGTCCGCGCCCCGCACCGTGGCCAGCCGGTGGGCGATGACGAACGACGTGCGCCCCGCCATCAGCCGGTCGAGGCCGCGTTGGATGATCTGCTCGGTGTGCGCGTCCACGCTCGAGGTGGCCTCGTCCAGGATTAGCAGGCGCGGGTCCGCCAGCAGCGCCCGGGCGAAGCAGATGAGCTGCCGCTGGCCCACCGAGAGCCGGGCTCCGCGCTCGCGCACGTCCGTGGCGTAGCCCTCCGGCAGCCGCTGAATGAAGTCATGCGCTCCCACGGCCTCCGCCGCCTCGACGACCTGCTCGTCGGTGGCGTAGGGCCGCGCGAAGGCGATGTTCTCGCGGATCGTGCCCGAGAACAGGTAGCTGTCCTGCGGCACGATGCCCATCTGGCCACGCAGGGAGTCCTGGGTCACGGTGTCCAGCCGTATGCCGTCGATGCGGATCTCGCCGCGGCCCGCCTCGTAGAAGCGGGCGAGCAGGTTCACCGTCGTGGTCTTGCCGGCGCCGGTCGGCCCCACCAGGGCCACGCGCTGCCCGGGCTCGACGTCGAACGAGATGTCGTGCAGCACATTCGTGCCGTTGTAGCCGAAGGTCACGTTGTCGAACTCGACCCGGCCCTGGATCTGCGGCAGCGCCCGCGCGTCCGAGCGGTCCTCGACGTCCAGCGGCTCGTCGATCAGCTCGAAGATCTTCTCGCCCGCCGCCATGGTCGACTGGAGCTGGTTGTAGAACCGCGTGAGCTGCTGGATGGGTGTGAAGAAGCGCGCGATCAGCGCGATGAAGGCCACCAGCGTGCCGACGCCCATCTCGCCATTGATCACGAACATGCCGCCTACCACGATCACCAGCGCCGTCGCCAGCGCCGAGATCGTGTCCACCACCGGAATGAACGCCGAGACGATGGCTCCCGCGCGGACGCTGGCGTCCACGTTCTGCCGGTTGGTCCGCTCGAAGGCGGCGGCGTTGCGGTCCTCGCGCACGAACGACTGCGCCGTGCGCACGCCGTCGATGCTCTCCTGCAAGTTGCCGTAGACATCGCCCACGGTCGAGCGCACCTGCCGAAACGCGTTCCGCGCCCATTTGCTGAACACCCGGCTTGCCAGCCACATCAGCGGCATGACCGCCAGGGAGACCAGCGCCAGCCGCCAATCCAGCCCGAACATCATTCCGACGATGATGACCAGCATGACCACGTCGCCGACCAGCGAGGTCACGCCGAGCGTCACGAACTCGCTGATCACGTCCACGTCGTTGGTGATGCGGGACATCACCGCGCCCAGCGGGTGCCGGCTGAAATAGGAGAGCGACAGCCGCTGCAGCTTGGCGAACATGTCGTTGCGCAGCTGCCGCAGGCTCGCCTGGCCGATGGCCGCCGTGAGCAGCACCTGGAAGTAGTTGAGCGCCCACATCAGGCCCAGCGATCCGATGTAGACCATCCCGACGATCGCCAGCAGGCCGCCGTTGCCCAGGCCAGGGTCGTCGCACGCCTGCACGCCGCCACAAATGCCGTCGTCGATGCCGATCTTCAGCAGCAGCGGGCCGGCGTTGGCCGCCCCCGCCGCCAGCACCACGAGCACGAACACCACCGCCAGCCGTCGCCGGTGCGGCAGCAGGTAGGCCAGCAGTCGTCGCGCGATCCGGTGGTCATAGGCCTTGGTGTCGTCGCCCATGCCCCCCAGCATCATGCGACCCTGCATACCCATTAGCCCGCTCCTCCTTGCGTCGGGGCGGCGGGCGCCGCCTGGGCGTCGCGCAGCTCCTCGGCCTCGGCCTCTTGGGTGAGCCACATGTCGCGGTAGAGGCCTTCCTGCTCGATCAATTCCTCATGTCGCCCACGCTGCACGATGCGCCCCTGCTCCAGCACGATGATTTCGGCGGCGTCGCGCACGCTGCGAATGCGTTGACTGATGATGAGCGTGGTGCGTCCGCGCTGCGCCTCCGCCAGGGCTTCCTGGATGGCCCGCTCCGTCCAGGTGTCGACGCTCGAGGTCGACTCGTCGAGCACCAGGATGCGCGGGTCGAGCAGCAGCGCCCGGGCGATGGCGATCCGTTGCTTCTGTCCGCCCGACAGCGTGACGCCGCGCTCGCCCACGGATGTCGCGTAGCCCTGGGGCAGGCCCGAGATGAAGTCGTGGATCTGCGCCGCGCGGGCCGCGGCCTCGACCTGCTCGTCGGTCGCCCCGGGTCGTCCGTAGGCAATGTTTTCTCGAAGGCTGGTCGCAAAGACGAACGGCTCTTGATGCACGATGCCGATCTGCCCCCGCAGCGACGCGAGGCGCGCCTGCCGCACGTCCACGTCGTCCACCAGCACGTGGCCCGACGACGGGTCGTAGAACCGCGGCAACAGATTGATGATGGTGCTCTTGCCCGAGCCGGTGCCGCCGACGATGCCGAGCGCCTCGCCGGGCCGCACGCCGAACGACAGGTCGTCCAGCACCTGCTGGCCCTCGTATTCGAATGACACGGCGTCGAACCGCAGCTCGCCGCGCACCTCGTCCAGCGCCACGGCGTCCGCGGCTTCCTGGACCTCGGAATGCTCGTCCAATACTTCGAATATGCGCGTCCCGGAGGCCACGGCGCGGGCAAAGCCGTTGATGGTCATGCCCAGCATGCGCACCGGCATCATCAGTAGGAGCAGGTAGGTGTTGAACGCCACCAGCGTGCCGATCGTCGCCTCGCCCTCGATCACCTTCCAGCCGCCGTACCACAGAACCGCCACCTGCCCCAGCCCCAGCACGACCGTGAAGAGCGGCATGCGCATGGCAAACAACCGCATGACCTCGACGTTGCGGTCGGTGACCTCCTTGTTCACCGGCTCGAAGCGCGCGCGCTGCATCCCCTCCTGCGCGAAGGCCCGCACCACGCGTGCGCCGGCCAGGTTCTCCTGCACCGTGGCGTTCAGGTCCGCCCAGGCCTCCTGCACTAGCTGAAACAGCGGGCGAATGCGGTGGGCAAACCGCACCGCAAGCACCGCCATCACCGGCACGGTGAGCAATGAGAGGAGCGCCAGCTGCCAATCGGTGACAAGCAGCATCACGGCGGCGCCCACGAGCAGCAGCAGAATCTGCACGAGCTGGAACGCGCCCATGGACACGAAGCGGCGCACCCGCTCGACGTCGCTCGTCGTCCGAGACATCAACTCGCCGGTGCGCGCGCGGTCGTGATAGCCGAACGACAGGCTCTGCACGTGTCGATAGAGCTGGTTGCGCATGGTGAACACGACCCGCTGCCCCAGCCACTCGGACGCAAACTGGCGCCCGAACTGCGCCGTGCCCTTCACGGCCGTCAGCGCCACGACCAGCGCCGCCAGCACGATCAAGGCGGCGATCAACCCGTCCTTCAACCCACTGTCGATCACCCGTTCCAGCAGCTTTGGTATCGCCAGGTCCGCCGCGGTGGCCAGCAGGGTGACGACGAGCGTTGCCGCCGCCAGGCGCCAGTGCGGCAGCGCATAGGCGGCCAGACGTCGCAAGACCTGCTGGCTCGACCCCAGCGCCATGCGCGGCTCCGAGCGCATCCCACCGGGTCCGCCCATGGGTGGTTGCCCCTCGGGCGGTCCCATGGGACCGCCGCCGCGTTGACCTCCGCGTCCTCGTCGGTCGCCGGTCGGGCCGTCTTCGCCGCCACGGCCGCGGCGGCCCCTGCCACCCGGGCCACGGCGACGCCCGCCTCTGCCCTCAGCGGGGTCCGGCTGGGACTCGGGGCGTCGCGAGCCGCGCCTGCCTCGTCTCCCCTCGGTGGGAGCGGGTTCCGGCGAGCGGGATTCGTCGGTCATGTGTTGTCTCCGGATTCACGTTTGCCCGCCTCTCGCAGCGAGCGGAAATAGCCTTCGTCGCGGCGCCGGGCCATGTGCGCGTTCAGCTCGATCAACGCCTCATCAAGGCGCTCGAGCGCCTCGGCGGGCATCCCGTCCAGCGCCCCCGCCAGGAACGTGGCGAGGGCCTGCTCGTGGGCTTCGAGCGCCTCGAGGCCGTGAGGCGTGGGGCTCACCACCGCGTGGCGGCGGTCATCCGGGTCCTCCGCCCGCGTCGCCAGGCCCGCGCGAACCAACGAGTCCACGCTCTGCGAGGCCCATTGCTTGCTCACCATCAGCCGGCCGCCGAGATCGCTCATGCGGCAACTGCGGTGACGCAAGGCGCGCAGCGTCTGGTACTGCGGCATGGTGAGGTCCAGCTCATCCGCATGGGCGGCGGCAAAGCGCATCGCAATCCGCCCCGTGCGCCGCCCGAGCACCAGGAGCTGCCGCGCGGCCTGGACGAGCGCCTCAGCGGTGGCGTCGTCGCTTCCAGACGTTGCTACGGCTCGTTCGTCTATTTCACGGACCGTCATGATGGTGGATCGTATGGTGACCGGACGGTTTTGTCAAGGGCGAATTCGCTGGCCTTTCTTCAACAGGTGTAGGGGCGTCCCTTGTGGGCGCCCGCTGCCTTCCAACCCGCCCGGGCTCGACTCTTCCTCGTCGCGGGAAAGGGTTTGGCGCCCATGTCATTTCGAACGAAGTGAGGACTCTAAGGACGCGGTGCGTTCGCCCGGCCCCTTAGATTCCTCGCCTGCGGCTCGGAATGACGGGAAGGGGCGTCTCCGAATGCCAAGAGGGGGCGTCTCGGATGGACTCTGGCGGGCGGCGTTCTATCCGCCGCCCATCATCCTCACGGCCCGAATAGCGGCAGGCCCGGAATCCCGATCTTGACCCGGTAGAGGGCGCCTTCGCGGCAGGTGATGAAGAGCTCGTCGTTGTCGGGCCCGCCGAAGCAGCAGTTGGCGGGCTTCTCATGGCCCACGGGTATGTCGAGGTCGATCTCGCCCTCGGGCGTCACCCGTCGCACGCGGTAGGCGCCGTAGACCGCCACGTAGAGATTGCCCTCAACGTCCAGGCACATGCCGTCCGGCGCCCACCAGTTGTCCTGGCCCTCGCGCAGGTCGGCCAGCACGCCGCGGTTGGCCAGCGTGCCGTCCGCGCGAATGTCATACGTCAGCGCCTCGCCGGTGTGGGAATCGGCGATATAGAGCACCGAGCCGTCCGCGTTGACGTTCACGCCGTTGGGCCAGGCCACGTCCGCCGCCAGTTGCACGTCGCCGCCCGGTCCCAGCCGGTAGACGCGGCCGGGCGGCGGGTCCTGGGCGTAGTGGCCCTTGGGCGCGGTGAAATAGAGCGCGCCCGTGGGATGAAAGGTCAGATCGTTGGGCGACCCAAGCGGCCCGCCCTCGAACTCGTCGACCACGGTGAACACCTGCCGCGACGGCGTGACGCGGGCAATGCGGCAGCCGAAGAGGTCGGTGACGTAGCAGTCGCCGTTCCAGTGCACGGCCGTCCCGTTGGGCGCCGCCAGCCGCACGAACGGTTCGCAGCCGCCGTGGCGCGACACCCGCCACAGCGTGTGCTCACGGCTGTCGGCCACGTAGAGCCGCCCCTCGGCATCCATGGCCGGCCCTTCGGCCGACAGCAGTCTGTCCACCCACAGCTCGACCGGCCCCTGAAATTCCGCCGCCATTGGCCTCGCCCCCGTGCGCCGCGCCCCGCCCGCGAGCATGCCGCGATGCCGGTGGTCGGGGCAACCGCCCTGAGCCCTCCCCCTAGCGGGGGGAGGGCTGGGGCGGGGGTCCTCCGGGGATCCGACGCGACGGCGGGGTCTGACCCTCTCCGGTCTCTCACTTGAAAGGAGAGGCCAAAACTGCGGCCCGTGAACGGACGCCGATCGATCAGGCGGTGGACTGGATCAGCGCGCGGAGGTAGCCCAGGCACCAGGCGCGGGCGAGGTCGTTGTCGGGGGTGTCGCCGAGGACGCCCGGGTAGTGGTCGGGCATCACGTAGCCGTCGAAGCCGGCCTGGTGCAGCAGGCGCATGTGCGCGGCGGCGTCGAAATCGCCCTCGTCGGGGAAGACTTCGTGGAAACGCGGCACGGTGCCGCGGACGTTGCGGAAGTGGATGGCGAAGAGCTTGCCCTGGGCGCCGAAGCGACGCAGCGCGCCGGTCATGTCGCCGCCGGACTCCTGCAGGGTGCCCAGACAGAAGAGCAGACCCACGCCCGGATCCGCGTAGCGGTCGAGCAGAACCCCGAGCCCCTCGGGTGTCGCGAACGGCTGGGCCACGCCGCGGTAGACCGGCAGCGGGGGATCGTTGGGATGGAAGCCGAGCCGCACGCCGGCGGCGCGGGCCACGGGGAGTACGGCGTCCATGAACCGGTCGAGGCGGCGCCATACTTCTTGTTCCGGCACGCGCGGACCGTCGGCGCCGGGACCGCCCCACGTGACGAGGTCGCCGGCGTCCAGCCGGTCGGCGTCGAAGGTTCGCAGCACGGCGCCCGCGCGGCCCAGCGGCTCGTCGCGATAGCCCCGCCAGTCGTGCTGCGCCTCGTCGGCATGGGCGATGGCGAAGCCGCAGGTGAGCAGATCGATGCCGTGGTCCCCCAGCAAGCGGACGGTCTCGCAGAGGGCCTCGAGCTCGCCGGCGGCGCGCTCAGCGTCGCCCTGCAGGACACCCTGGATCAGCGGTCGGCTGAGCTCCATGCCGCCGAGCGCCAGGTCAAACTCGGCGAAGCGGTCCAGCAGCGCGCGAAAGCCGTCCCGATCCACGTGGCCGCCGGTGGCCTCCGCCCCGGGAAACCGGATCCAGCGCAACGTGCCGCCCTCGACCCCCAACTGCCGCACAAGCTGCAGGTGCTCGCGGGAGGTCGAGGCGTAGCGGAGGCCGAGCTTGATCATGTGGTCCTTGCCTACTCGGGCCTGTGCCCCTCGGTCGCTTCGCCTCGTAGGACGGCGAGGGCTTTCTGGTAGGCGCGTTGGGCCATGAAGTGGCGCAGGCGGGCGGGTGCGGTGCGGTCGAGGTTGGCCGTGAGGCGGTCGACCTCGGCCAGGGCGGAGGCGACTTCGGGGCCGCGGCCCTGGTCGATGGCGTCGAGCAGGCGCTCAAGGGCGGCCTCGAGGTCCGCCGCGCCGGGCCAGTTGGTTGTGGTCACCAGGGCCTCACCCCACTTCTTGGCATTGTCGCTCGCGCCGGCCGCCCCGAAATGTCATTCCGAGCCGCAGGCGAGGAATCCAAGGGGCGGGCAGGACGCACAACGTCCTTAGATTCCTCACTTCGTTCGGAATGACAGACTTCGTTCGGAATGACAGGTAGTGGATTCCCAGGCTCGTCACCTGTACTCCGTCACCCAGCGAGCGCGGCGTCGAGGGTGATCTCGATGTTGTTGCGCAGCGCGTTGGAGATTGGGCAGCCCGCCTCGCCCTGAGCGGCCAGGTCGGCGAAGCCGTCGGCGTCGAGGCCGTCCACCGTGCCGCGCACGGTCAGGGCGCTGGAAGCCACCATCATGCCGCCGCCGGGCTTGGGCGCGAACGTGACCACGGACGAGACCTCGAGCCGCGTGGGCGGATTCCCCGCCTCGGTGAGCGTGTGCGACAGCGCCATGGCGTAGCAGCTGGCGTGCGCCGCGGCGATCAGCTCCTCGGGGCTGGTCTTGCCCTCGGGCTCCTCGGTGCGCGCGGCCCAGGTGACGCCCTGGGTCGCGATGGCGCCGCTGCCGACCGAGAACTCCCCGTTGCCTCCGACAAGATCGCCGGTCCACACCGCGTCCGCGCGTCGCGTGATGTCAGCCATGGGTCTTCCTTTCGCAGCCTCAGGGTTCCCGCTGGGCGGGGTTGGGGTCATTGTGCGAACGCGGCCATGGCCCGGCAAATCATGTGGCGCGCCCGCGAAGCGACCCTCACCCCAACCCTCTCCCATCCCAGGAAGAGGGGGCCGGGCGTCACGGCCCAGGCCTTGTGCCGACGCGGCAGGCGCTACGCTTGCTCCGGCGACCGTCGCGGCACGATCCGCACAGATCCGGAGCGTTCCCCATGCCGCAGCTCACCGGCGGGCAAGCCGTCGTCGCCGGGCTGCGACGGGCCGGGATCACCACGCTCTTCGGCATTCCCGGCGTGCACAACGGCGGGCTGTACGACGCGCTGTTGGACGCCCCCGACCTGCGGCTGGTGATTACGCGCCACGAGCAGGGCGCGGCCTTCATGGCCGACGGCTACGCCCGGGCCTCGGGCCGCACCGCCTGCGTGGTCACGATCACCGGGCCGGGCATCACCAATGCCTCGACCGGGCTGGCCGAGGCCTACGGCGAGTCCTCACCCGTCTTGCATATCGCCACCGCCCTGGGCGTGCGGTCGGAGCCGGCGGAGACCGGCGAGCTGCACGAGCTGCGCGACCAGTCGGGCCTGCTGCGGGCGCTGGTGGCCCATCACCAGCTCGTCGAGTCGGTGTCCGACATTCCGCACGCCATCCACCGAGGCCTGCGGGCGATGGCGGACGACCGGCCCGGGCCGGTGAGCATCGAGATTCCGCTTGATCTGCTCACGGACACCGACGAGGTGGCGCTGCCCGAACGGCTGCACACCACCCCGCGCGAGCCGTCACCCGAGGCGGTTGACCGCGCCGCGGCGCTGCTGGCCGGCGCCGACGCGCCCCTGCTGTTCCTGGGCAGCGGCGCCATGGACGCGGGCCCCGAGGCCGCCGCTCTGGCCGAACGCCTGCACGCCCCGGTCCTGACGGCGCAGACCGGCAAGGGCGCGATCCCCGAGTCGCATCCGCTGGCCCTCGGCTGCAAGAACCGGCGCGACGAGAGTCTCTACGAGTTCTTGCGCACGCGGGACCTCGTTCTTGTCGTCGGTTGCCGCCTCGGCGCGCGCATGACCGAGGACGGGCGCATGCCGCTGGCGCACACGGTGATCCAGATCGACCGCGACGCCGACGCGCTGGGTCGCTGGCACCCCGTCAGCGTGGCGCTGCACGCCGACGCCGCCACGGCGCTCAGCGAGCTGCTGGAAGCGCTGCCGGACCATCCGGGGCGGGACGACGATGGTCCCTACGCCCAGGTGGACGAGTTGCGCCGCCTGCCGCAGGACGCGCTGGACGATCCGCGGTCCGCGGCCATCCTGGGCGCGCTGCGTGAGGTGCTGCCCGCCGAGACGGTGCTGGTCAACGACATGACGCTCACCAGCTATCACGCGGCCACGCTGTTTCCGGTCGACGTCCCCCGGTCCTATATGTTCCCCATCTACTTCGGCACGCTCGGGTTCAGCCTGCCCGCCGCGATCGGCGCGCAGATCGCCTGCCCCGATCGGCCCGTGGTTTCGCTGAGCGGGGACGGCGGCTTCCTGTTCACGTCGGAGGAGCTGAACACCGCCATGCGCGAGTCCGTGCCGGTGGTGGCCGTGGTGTTCAACGACGAGTCCTACGGCGCCATCGACGGGCACTTTCGAAACATCTTCGCCGGCCGCAGCGTGGACGTGCGGCTACGGAATCCGGATTTCGTGGCCCTGGGTCGGGCCTATGGGGCACACGCCGAAGCCGTGGACCGCCCCGACGCGCTGGCGCAGGCGGTGGCCCGCGCCCTTGGCCGATCGGGCCCTACGTTGATCGAGTACCACCTCGATCCGGTTTCGCCATGACGACCGAGGGCGCACTTGGGGTGTCAGAAGTTTGTGGGGGGTGGATTCCCGCCTTCGCGGGAATGACGGAGGGCGATGCCGGTGTCCCCACAGATCCGCGACGCGGCGGCGGCGCACGGGCGGGTTTGAAACCCGCCCCTTCCGATCGATCGCACGCCCACCGGCGGCCAGCCGGGCCTGGCGCCACGTGACATCTATCTCGCCCGGCGCCCGTCGTTGGCTGCGGCGGGCGGCCCAGGTCCTGGGATTGACGGCGGTTTTCGCCATCGCGGTGCTGGCCGTGGTCTACAGCGAGCAGGTGCAGGAGCGGTTTGCCGGGCTCGGGTACCTGGCGGTCTTCGTCATCACCATCGTCGCCGCGGCCACGGTCATCCTGCCGGCTCCCGGCGCGGTCAGCGTGGCCGCGTTCGGCGCCGTCCTCAATCCGTGGCTGGTGGGGCTGGTCGCGGCGACCGGTCAGACCATCGGTGAGCTATCCGGCTACTACATCGGCTGGAGCGGGCGCGGGCTCGTGCAGAACGTGCGGGGCTACGCGGCGATCAAACGCTGGATGGACCGGCACGGGGTGGCGACGCTTTTCGTGCTGGCGATGATCCCCAACCCCGTGTTCGACGTCGCCGGCATGATCGCGGGCGCCAGCCGGTTCGGCGTGGTCAAGTTCATTGCCGCCTCGTGGCCGGGGCGCGCGATCAAGAACATCGGCTTCGCCTTCGCCGGGGCCCTGGGCATCGAGCTGCTCGGCGTCCTCGGCGCGTAGGCGGTTCTCAGCCTCCGGGCGCCTCCGCGGCAGCCTCGGGTTCGCCATCATCGTCGCCGGCCACGCGGCGTCTCAGCTCGTCGTACGCGAAAAGGCCGATGGCCGCCAGGAACAGCAGCACCACCAGAAATCCAATGCCCGCCAGCAAGCCCGTGATCACCCGCATCGTCGACCACCTTTCCTCGCCGCGGATCGCGTACGCCCCAAAGTATATCGCCGCGCTCCGGCTTCAATCCCCGCCGCCGGTGAACCGAGCGTGCGGTCGGCCCTGGTCACGCTTCCTTGGGGCGTGGACCCATCGGCAGCCGTCGCTCGCGCGTCGGCGGGAAACTCGCCGCCGAATCGATGGGCTCGCCGTTCGGCACCGGCGGTACCTCCAGCTCCCGGTAGCGATCTGCGGCGCCACTGTTTCTCGGGCCGATTCACCCCGCCAACCCATCGTTGTGCATCCTTGTTCCATACTTCCGTAACGCCAGGGTGTCTTCGGTGGCAGCACTGATCAGCGGTAGCCGATCCTCTACTAGTCCGGCACCGGCGGCGTGGGCAGACTCGCCACAACCGTTGGCGAGCACCGATGCTCCGGCGCGCCTCCGGTCTCGCCCGGCCGCCCGACTGGTTCGCGCCCCCTTCCAGAAGTCTTCGCGGCCGCAGGGCGCTTCGTACCCTTGTATCACCCGGCGTCACCGCTGCGGCGTGCCTAAAGAATTGTTGTCGTGACTTTGGGAATTTTCGGCGCTAACAGGTTTGGAGGGCTGTTGCGAGCCCCCACGGCTGCGGCTACCCTATAGCCTCCCGTCATGCCCTAGGAGCCGTCGCGCCGTTGGCCGAAGTCCTCCCCAATCGAACGTGGGAAGCCGCGCTCGGCGTGCTCCAGCTCGAGGTACCCAAGGCCGAGTATCTCGCGTGGTTTCAGGGCGCCCACCTGGTGGAGGCGAGCGACGGCGAGTTCGTCGTCGGCGTCCCCACCATCTTCGCCAAGGAGATCGTCGACCGTCGCTATCGCGATGTTGTGACGCGGGCGGCGTCGAAAGCTTCCGGCCGTGACGTGGCCGTTACTATTGTTGTTAGCCCGGCCGCGACTCCCGTCACGCCGCCCGCACTTGCCGACCCCGCGCCCAAGGCGTCCGCGCCACGGCCGTCGGTCGGCCTGCACCCGCGGCTGACCTTCGAGCGCTTTGTCGTCGGCACCGCCAACCGGCTCGCCCACGCCGCCGCCTTGCGCGTCTGCGAGGCGCCCGGCCATGCCTACAACCCGCTGTTCATCTACAGCGGCGTGGGCCTGGGCAAGACCCATCTGCTGCATGCCATTGGCCACGCGATCGCGGCCCGCGACCCGGACGCCCGGGTCCTTTACGTCCCCTGCGAGACGTTCACCAACGACCTGCTGCACTCGATCCGCACCGAGGATCGCGGCGCCCGCGCGCGCCGCTTTCGCGAGCGCTACCGCTCGGTCGACGTGCTGCTGATCGACGACGTCGAGTTCCTGTCGCGGACGGAGACCTCGCAGGAAGAGGTGTTCCACACGTTCAACGCGCTGTACTCCCGGGGACGCCAGATCGTGCTCAGCAGCGACCAGCCGCCGTCGGAGATTCCCCGTCTCTTCGCGCGCTTGCGCAGCCGCTTCGAGTCCGGCTTGGTCGCCGATCTGCAGGCGCCGGACCTCGATCTCCGCCGGGCGATCCTGGAGACCATCGCCGCGAGCGAGGGCGCCCGGCTGCCATCCGACGTGGCGGACTTCCTGGCGCACCGCGTTCGCCGGAACATGCGTGAGCTGGAAGGCGCCCTGCGTCGCACCCTGATCTATGCCGAGTTGAGCGGGTTGCCGCTGACGCCGGACACGGCGGCTCGCGCCCTCGACGGCCTCGGCGCCGCGTCGCACCCGCGCCCGATCGCCGCGCGCCACGTGCTCGACCGCACCGCGGCGCACTTTGCCGTGCCGCTCGAGGATCTCTCCGGGTCCCGCCGGGACGCTCCCACCGCCCACGCCCGCCAGGTGGCGATGTATCTGCTGCGCAACGACTCCTCCCTTTCGCTGCCGGAGATTGGCCGAACCCTCGGCGGCCGCGATCACACCACCGCGCTTCACGGCTGCCGCAAGATCGAGCGGCTCATCCAACTGGATGACCGTCTCAAGAACGACATCGAGACCATTCGCGCCCAACTCGCGGACATCGCCTAGCGCGTCCGGTGCCGCTTCAGGCGGTGGGACCCTTCAGAACAAGATTCCCCACGCGCCCAATAGATCACCGCTTCGGGCCCGCCGGGCCATGCTTCGGGTGGGGCGGACGGGACAGTCTTTCACCACCGCTGGTGTGGACAACCGGGCTCTCTCTGTGGATAACTCCGGTTCAATGTTGATACTTCACCCGGCTCGCTCGGGCCCATCTTGGTCAGTCTTGACCATCCACTCTCGCCCACAAATCTTCCACTCCAGTCCGCATCGCCGCCGCCGCCGCATCGCTTCGAGTCGACAGCAGGTGATCGGGCGTAATCCACGACGTTCCCTAGCCGACGTCTACGGCTCCGAGAATTGGTATAGATCAGGAATCCGCTAGCGGAAGACGTGAGTGGATTGACAGCCAGCATCTACGCGATTGCCAACCAGAAGGGCGGGGTGGGCAAGACCACGACCGCGGTGAATCTAGCGGCGGCGCTTGCCGCGCGGGAACATCGCGTGTTGCTGATCGACTTCGACGCCCAGGGAAGCACCAGCCGACTGCTCCGGGAAGAGCCGGCGTCAGCGACGATTGCCGACGTGCTCGTGGAAGGAGCCGTGATCGAGAGCGCGACGGTGACGACCGGGCGGCGCGGCTTGATGCTCATGCCGGGGGATCGAGCAATGGGGGAGTACGCGCTGGGCGACCAGAATGTCCTGCGGAGCCGCCTGGCCAGCGTCATGGAGGCCTACGCGTACGTCATCATCGACTGCCCCCCGTCGTTGGAGGGCGCCACACTGCTCGCGCTGCTGACATGCGACGAGGTGATAGTTCCGGTGCAGTGCGAGTACCTGGCGCTGGAGGGACTGGTGAGCCTGATGGAAGCCATGGAAGGCGTGCGGCGCATGCGTGACCAGGGCCCGCGGATGCGGTATCTCCTGACAATGTTCGACCGCCGCAATAATCTGGCGTGGGAGGTGGCGCGCGAGGTGCAGGGGCATTTTGGCGATCAGGTGGCGGAAGCGGTGATTCCCCGGAGCGTGCGGCTCGCGGAGTCGCCGGGGTTCCGCCGAACGATCTTCGAGCACGATCCAAGAGGGCCCGCGGCAGCCGCCTATCAGGCGTTTGCGGTCGAGGTGGAGCGGCGTGGCGACTAGACGGGCGCTTGGGCGCGGGCTCGAAAACGTGTTCGCCGACACGCTCGGCGCCCGGCGGTCGGTGCCGCTGAGCAGCATCGAGCCGAACCCGCGGCAGCCGCGGCAGGGGATCGGCGACGGCGATCTCGAGGGGTTGACGGCGTCGATTCGGCGGCATGGGGTGCTGCAGCCAGTCATGGTCAGCGCGCGCGACGATCACCCGGGTCGCTACTACCTAGTAGCAGGCGAGCGCCGCTGGCGGGCGGCGAGGTTGGCAGGTCTGCGCGAGGTGCCGGCGACGATTGTGACGGTGGACGACCGCCGGCAGCTGGAGCTGGCGCTGGTGGAGAATCTGCAGCGGACGGACCTGGATCCGCTGGATCGCTCGCAGGCCTACCGCGTAATGCTGGAGGAGTTCGAGCTGACCCAGGAAGGGGTGGCGGAGGCATTGGGCGTGAGCCGGTCGTCGGTGGCGAATGCCCTGCGGCTCCTTAATCTCGATGAGGCGTCGCTGGATGCGCTGCGTGCGGGCGAGATCAGCGAGGGTCATGCACGGGCGTTGCTGAGCGTGGCCGATGTGGCGGCGCGCAGGCGGCTGCTCGCGGCGATCAAGAACGATGGGCTGTCGGTCCGGGAAGCGGAGCGATGGGCGGCGGGCGGAGAAGGAGAGGATCGGTCGCAGGAGACGCCGGCGAGCAGGAGCCCGACGGAAGCGGAGATTGCGTGGAACCGAGAAGTCGGCAGCGTGCTGGAACGGATCCAGCGCAACCTGGGCACGCGGGTGCGGTTGCGGGGCGGTGAACGACGGGGCCGAATCGTCCTGGAGTACTACAGCGAGGAAGAGTTGGCGCAGCTCATCGACCGGCTGACGGTGGCCTAGGATGTTTCACGTGAAACATTGCGCGGTGTGGCTGAGCATGAAGCGGGTGCCTTCTCCGGCGGCAGGGGGCGGGTAAGGCGCGTGGGCGCGCGACGACGCTCGACACGCCGACGGCGGCGGGACCCCGTGCGTCGTATACCGGCGACCGTGATCCCCGCAACAGCGGATGACGCGCCGGTGGAGGTGGTGGCACGACCGCCCCGCGGCGAGACGACGGAGTTGCCGGGGCTGCCGTTTCTCCGCCGCGACCTGGCCTGGAGCCTGACCATTCTGGCAGTGCTGATCGTGGGGTTGGTCGTGACGTCGGTGGTGATTTAGCAAACCGCCGCGGGGCGCCTTCCTCGAGGAATGAGGCGTTTGCGGCCTTGGCCTATGGCGCGCGTCCGAGCCTCGGAGGACCCCCTCCCCATCCGTCCCCTGCTAGGGAGAGGGAGCAGGACCGTTCCGGCACGGCGATTCGGCGTTAGCCCCTGCCGATGAACGGTTGCTGGAGCGGCAGCACCGTGGCCTCCAGCAGTTGCACGTGCGGCGGCAGCGACGCCATGGTCACCGCGACCTGGGCCACGGACTCGACGCCCATCATCGGCTCGCGGTTCTCGTCGATGTCAACCTCTTCCCGCCGCTCCACGCGCGTATTGCCCGGGTTAATGCAGCAGGCGGAGATGCCGTGGTCGCGGCCTTCGAGCGAGGTGACCTGCGTGAGCCCCCACAGCCCGAATTTGCTGGCGCTGTAGGCGGCGGACTCGGGGCGCACACGCTGCGCCGAGATGCTGGCGATGTTGATGATGCGTCCGCGACCCTGCGGGCGCATCAGGCGCATGGCCGCCCGGGTGCAGAGGAACGCTCCCGTGAGATTGGTCCCAATAACCGTTTGCCAGGTGTCGAGCTCGTGCTCGTGCAGCGGCGCCGGCAGCGAAAGCCCCGCGTTGTTGACCAGAACGTCCAGCCGCTCGAAGCGAGCGGCGGCCTCGGCGAAGACCCGGTCGACGTCCGCTTCGACCTGCACGTCCGACGGGACGCCCACCACCACGCCGCCGTAGGCCTCGAGCTCGGCGACGGTCGCCGCGAGCAGCTCCGTGTCGCGCGCGGTGACCAGCACATCGGCGCCGGCCATGGCGAACGCGCGCGCAATGCCCTTGCCGATGCCGCGATTTCCTCCGGTAACGATCGCCGTCTGGCCCGCCAGCACGCCGTTATTCTCAGCTGTCATAGCCGCGTTCCCCCTGGTCTGCCGTGATTTCCAAACTCTGCGCCAGCATCGCATCGCCCGCCGGACTCACGGCGGCCCCGAGGACATGGCGGCGAGCCGCTGCATGGCCGTGGGCGGCGGGCCGGTGTCCAGGCGCCGGCGGATGGCCTGGGCGCACTCCTGCGGGCTCATCACGGACGTGTCGACTTCGAGGTCGTAGATTCCCGGCGTGTGGACCTCGCGCTGCCAGCGTTCGGCGCCTGACTCGGAGAATCCGTCCGAACCGCTCTCGCCCCAACCCGTGGCGCGACGGCGCTCGAGGATGACCTCGATCGGACAGCGCACGCCGACAAGGAGAACTGGCAGGCCGTGCAGTCGCCGGGCGCAGTCGGGCAGGATCTCCCGCGGCACGGCGAAGCCGTCGTGGTGGCCGAAGTCCGATACGACGTTCAATCCCAGGCGGCTGTGGGCGGCGATGGACTCGTAGAGCGCGGCGTAGAACCGCACGACGAGCGGCTCGAGGTCCGGGCGCTCGCCGCCGGGGCGCAGCCCGATCCCCGGCGAATATCGTGGCGGCATGACGCCCGACATGTGGCCGTCCACGCCCAGGTTCAGCCACGGTCCGTCGAAGGCGTCCTGGATCACGGTGGCGATGCTGGATTTGCCGGACCGCGGGGCGCCGTTGAGGATGACGATCTGGCCCAAGGCCGGCGGCTCGGCTGACGTCACGACGGCCAGACGCAGCGAAAGCCGACGTTCCCTGCCGAGCTGTCCGGCGTGTTGGCGCTGCGCGCGGCGACGCGATAGCGGTTGCAATAGGAGCGGTGGCACAGGTACGAGCCGCCGCGCAACACGCGGGCGGTGCCGGTGGGCGGGCCCGCGGGGTTCTCGCGCGGGCCCTGGACGTGAAACGTGGGGTGGAACCAGTCGCTGCACCACTCCCACACGTTGCCCGCGGTGTTGAACAGGCCGTAGCGGTTCGGTCGGTAGGCGTCCACCGGCGCGGTGGCGAGGAATCCGTCGCCGAGCGTGTTGCGCCGCGGAAACTCGCCCTGCCAGATGTTGCAGCGGTGCTGCCGGCGGGGGGTGAGCGCGTCGCCCCAGGGATAGCGCCGCTGCTCCAGGCCGCCCCGCGCGGCGTATTCCCACTCGGCCTCCGTCGGCAGGCGAGCGCCGGCCCAGGCGGCGAAGGCCGCGGCGTCGCGCCAGGACACATGCACCACGGGGTGCGTCTGCCGGCCGTCGAGCGAGCTTCCGGGGCCTTCGGGGCGCCGCCAGGTGGCGCCGCTGACCGGCACCCACCAGGGCGTGGCTTCGGGGCGCTGGGGGTGCCGCCGCTGGACGTCCTCGGACACGAGCAGGTGGAAGACGAAGGACCAGCCGAAGCGCTCGGCGTCGGTGACGTGCTGAGTCGCGTCGACGAAGGCGGCGAACTGGGCGTTGGTCACGGCGCAGGCGCCGACGCGAAAGGCGCTCACCGACACCCGGCGGACGGGGCCTTCGCCGTCCTCCGGAAAGCCGGCGGGGTCGTTGGAGCCCATCAGGAACGAGCCGCCGGGCAGGCGGACGGGGTTTTCCGGGGGCGGGGCGCCGGATTTCCCCTCACCCCAGCCCTCTTCCACTAGGGGAGAGGGGGTCGGACTCGCCGGCCGAGTCGAAGGCTGCGGGGCGCAGCAGGGGGATGACGAGGGAGGCTGGTCGGCGGTCATGCGGCGGGGAGGCCGCGGGTCGGGCGGACCAAGCGTTGCGACCGGGCTAGTCGGAGCACTCGGATCCCGCGGCTGGATCCGCCGGGCCGACCACGCTCAGGACCACGGGATTGGCGGCGTCGCCGAAGCCCACGCGCAGCACGTCGGCGTCGAACTGTAGATCGGCAAAGGCCAGGAGCCGCCGCAACCGGGCTTCGCCGTCCGGCTGGGAGGCTGCCGTGGCCAGCGCCTCGATCGCGTCCGCGCTGCCGATCTCCATCAGCGCGCCGGGCAGCGGGTCGCCGTCGGCCGAGGCCTGGACCAGATGCGTGACAAGCTGCGCCACCTCGGTGCCCAGGCGGTCCGCCAGCGCGGCGAGCAGAAACGCGGGGGTGACCGTGTCGAGGGCGGTGGCGATGGCCATGACGTGCGCCATGCGCGGCGGGCGGCGCTCGCCCTTCTCGATATGGCTCAGAAAGGAGTGGGACAGTCCGCAGTGCGCCGCCAGGTCCCGGTAGGACATCCCGCGCGCCAAGCGGGCGCGGCGCAATGCCTCGGGAAACCGCAGCCCAGCCTCTGCGCCTGCCATGGGGACATTGTACGCGAATGGTTGACAATGCATGAGCGCGGGCGTACTCTAAGCGTGTACAGCGCCGGGCGTGGTCAAGTCCACAGGAACGGGCGACGGGCCGGCTTCACTCGCGAAGGAGATCGCGTGCTCGACGTGCAGATCGACGGCGCCGCGGCCGTCATCACCGCCCAATCGGAAGGACACGCCGACAAGGCCCGTTACGCGGTGCCGACGCGGGCGCTGCGTGCGGCCATGGAGCAAACGCGCGAGGGCGTTGGCGTCACCGAGTTCGAGCGCTTCGAGCATGCCTGGGTGAGCCAGGTCATGGGCGCCGTGACCGATGCCCGCGTAGCGCCGGGCATCCGCCGCTACATCAGCCAGGCGTTCGACGACGAGGCGCTGGCGCGGGGGCTGTTGCTGCAAGGCCACTGGCACTGCCCGCGTTGCGGATCGCCGGGCAGCCAATGGTCCGCCGGGTGTCTCGCCGCCACCTGCCCGCATCCCGCGCCGACCGGCGATGCGCAGTGGGACCATTGCCGGGTCGCCACGCGCGACGACCTGCTCACGCTGATGGTCAGCGAGGGCTATCAGCGCGCCGGTCGACTGGCGTCGGGCGTCGATGTCCAGGCCCTGGACGCGGAGTGGCAGACCCTGCTGCGAGGGGCGCCGCCGGCGCTGGTTGGGGAGCTGTCCCGCTGGGTCGCGCGCCTCCACGAGGCCTACGCCGCGCGCACCACCGACGCGCTGATGTTCGCCGCGCGCCTGGGTCACGCCGTCACCCTTGCCGACGAGCTCGACCCGGAGCGTCAGCTTGAATCCGCCCTGTCGGCCGCGGGCTACGCCGTCCGCGCCCAAGCCGTTGCCTAAAGGAGAATCCATGACCGATCACGCCACCGAACCGGCCGCCCAGGAACCTGTCGAGGAGACGCCGCAGGACTTCGAAGCCGCGGTCGATCGAGAGGTCGCCGCCCGCGTCGACGCGATCGAGCGGCGCTGGCAGTCGAAGAAGGACCGGGAGGTCCATCGGGAGCGGCTGCGCTCGCAGACGGCCGCCGCGGCCTCGGACGAGGAGATCACGGCCTGGGTGGCCGACGCCGACCCGGCCGAGGTTGGCCGCTGGCTCAAGGACAAGCTCGCCGCGCCACCCGCCGACGCACCGCCGGAATCCGACGCGCCGCAGGGCGACGAGTATGTGGAGGGTCCGGCGGACGCCCCGTCGCAAGCGGCCGCGCGGCAGCGGCTGGCCGAGGCCCGCGCGACCGAGCCCAGCCCCGACCTCGCGCCGTCCATGGCCGCGCCGGTGGACGCGTTCCAGTCCATCGAGGCGCGCTTTGCCCGCGGCGAGATCGGCCTTGACGTCTACGAAGCCGCACGGAAAAGGCGCGGGTTGGACTAGGCACGGCCCATAGCGGTGCCCCCGCGGGGACGCCCTCGGGGCGCCGCGCCGGGCGGCCACAAGGGCCGCCCCTACCGGAGATCGGCGGCGGCGCGGATTGGCCCCATGGCTATACTCGCGGGCCGTTGCCCGAGGTGCCCGCCTCATGGCTGTCCCACCGGTGATCGAATGGCGCGACGGCGCCGTGCGCATCCTGGATCAGCGGCGCTTGCCGGACGCGATCGAGGTGCTGCACTGCACCGAGGTGCCGCAGGTCATGGAGGCCATCCGCACCCTGGCCATTCGCGGCGCGCCGGCGCTCGGGGTGGCGGGGGCCTACGGGGTGGCCCTGGGAGCGCATCGCTACATCGCCGAGACTGACGGCCCGTTTGCGGACCATCTGGATCGGGTGGTTGAAGACATCGCCGGGACCCGTCCCACGGCGGTGAATCTAGGTTGGGCCGCCCGCATTGTCCGCGCGGCGGCGGAACCGCACGACGACGACTCGGGCGCGGGCGCACGGGCGGTGCTCGAACGGGCGGACGCGTTGGCCGCCGACAACGACCGGCGACACCTCGAGCTGGCGGCTCACGGCGCGAGCCTGCTGGCGCCCGGCGCGCAGGTGCTGCATCACTGCAACACCGGCCCGCTCGCGACCGGCGCCGGATTCGGTTCGGCTCTGGGGGTAATCCAGGCCGCTCACCACCAAGGGAGGATCTCGGTGTGGGTCAACGAGACCCGGCCCCTGCTGCAGGGCGCCCGTTTGACCACCTGGGAGCTGGACCAGTGGGGCATCCCCTACACCCTCATCACGGACAGCATGGCGGGGCACTTCATGCAGCGCGGGGCG
Organism: Chloroflexota bacterium; assembly: GCA_965243625.1. GTDB lineage: Bacteria > Chloroflexota > UBA11872 > UBA11872 > UBA11872 > JAJECS01. The sequence goes on along the minus strand of CBDEVI010000002.1, from coordinate 2,535,268 downwards.
GTCGACGCGGTGGTCGTTGGCGCCGACCGCATTGCGGCGAACGGCGACGTGGCCAACAAGATCGGCACCTACACGATGGCGCAGTTGGCGCGCGCGCATGGGCTGCCGTTCATCGTCGCCGCGCCGATCTCCACCATTGACTTCGAGACCGCGACGGGAGACGAGATTCCCATCGAGGAGCGCGGCGCGGGCGAGGTGCGCGGGCACGGGGCAGCGCGTTGGGCGCCGGGCGACGCGCCGGTGGCCAATCCGGCCTTCGACGTGACGCCGAACGCGCTGGTGAGCGCCATCGTGACCGAGCGCGGCATCGCGCGGGCGCCCTACACGACCGCGCTGGGCGCCTGGCGGGAACCGGTCGAGGCGGTGGCGTAGTGGCCGGCGTGGTCGGTGGAGACGCGCGCGCCCGCGTCGGAGTCATCGGCGGCAGCGGGTTTTATCAGATGCCGGGCCTGGAGGACCGCCGCGAGGTCGAGATCGACACGCCGTTCGGCGCTCCGAGCGACAACCTGGTCGTGGGCGTGCTCGACGGGGTGGAGGTGGCTTTCCTGCCGCGCCATGGCCGGGGTCACCGGATTTCGCCCACCGCGCTCAACGTGCGCGCCAACATCTGGGCGCTCAAGTCGCTGGGCGTCGAGTGGGTGCTGGCCGTGAGCGCCGTCGGGAGCATGCGCGAGCGCATCCCGCCGCTGGACGTGGTGATTCCCGACCAGCTCATCGACCGCACGCGCGTGCGGCCCTCCACGTTCTTTGATGAGCCGGGATTGGTCGTGCACGTGGGGATGGCCGATCCCCTGTGCCCGCACGTTCGGAGCGTGCTGGCCGAGGCGGTGGCGGGTGCCGGGGGCAACGTCCATCGGGGCGGCGCCTACGTTTGCATCGAAGGGCCGCAGTTCTCCACCCGCGCCGAGTCCGAGCTGTACCGCTCGTGGGGCGTGGACGTGATCGGCATGACCGCGCTGCCCGAGGCGCGGCTGGCCCGCGAGGCCGAGCTTTGCTACGGCGTCATGGCCATGGTCACCGACTACGACGTCTGGCACGAGAGCGAGGAGCCGGTGACGGCCGCCATGGTGGTGCAAAACCTCATGGCGAACGCCGAGCTGGCGCTGCGGGCGGTGCGCACGGCAATTCCGGCGGCGGTGCGGCAGCCGCGCGACTGCGAGTGCGGCTCGGCGCTCGCCGCGGGCATCATCACCGCGCCGGAGGCCATCGACCCCCAGGTCCGGGAGCGGGTGGCGCTGCTGGTGGAGCGGTATCTGTGAACGACCCGCAGGCGTGTGTGGTGGGGACCAATCCCCTCACCCCAGCCCTCTCCCCAAGGGAGAGGGGGACGGACCGGACCGCCTTTCACCCCAGCCCTCCCACTCAAGGGGGAAGGGAATTGGCCCCGTCGTGAGCGTCGTTATCGTCGGCACCGTCGGCATCGACGACATCGTGGCGCCGGCGGGACAGGTCACTCGGGTCCTGGGCGGATCGGGGACCTATGCCGCGCTGGCGGCGCGGCTTTTTGCCCCAACCGCGCTGGTGAGCGTGGTGGGCACGGACTTTCCGGAAGCCCATCGGCAGCTGCTGGAAGGCCACGGCGTCGACCTGGCCGGTCTCGACGTGGTGGAGGGCGAGACGTTCCGCTGGGGCGGGCGCTATCACGAGGACCTCAACACGCGCGACACGGAGTTTGTGGAGCTGAACGTCGTCACCGAGTTCACCCCGCGCATCCCCGCGACGAACGCGGACTACATCTTCGTCGGCAATATCGAGCCCGGAATCCAGCTGAGCGTCATGGAGCAGCTCGACCCGGCGGCGTATGTGGCCACCGACTCGATGGACCACTGGATTCGCGGCCAGTCGGACGAGCTGGCCGAGGTGTTTCGCCGCAGCGCGCTGGTGGTGCTCAACGACCAGGAAGCGCGGATGTTCAGCCGCGAGACCCGAGTGCCGAAGGCGGTTGGGCCCATCCTGGCGCTCGGCCCGCAAGCCGTGGCCGTGAAGCTGGGCGAGTACGGCGCGGTGCTGGCGCACGGCGGCGAGTGGTTCTCCGCGCCCGGCTATCCGCTGCCCGAGGTGGTGGATCCGACGGGCGCGGGCGACGCGTTTGCCGGCGCCATGCTCGGCAGTTTGGCCGAGGCGGGGGCCTTCGGCGGGGGGCGCGGAGGTGGCGGTGGGGACGACCCCTCACCCCAACCCTCTCCCGCAAGGGGAGAGGGGGCCGGGCTTGATGACCCCCTGGCCAATCCTCCCCCTGCTAGGGGGCAGGAGCACGCCGACCTGCGGCGGGCAATCGTTTATGGCAGCGTCGCGGCGTCGTTTACAGTTGAGGCGTTCGGCGTCGAGCGCCTGGCCGCGGTTACGCGCGAGGATGTGGAAGCCCGTTACGCCGAGTTCAAGGAGCTCGTTGCGTTCTAGGCGCCGGATGGCGACTGGACTCGCGCGACAAGGAGAATCGCATGGCCGCATCGGATAGCTCGTTCGAGATCGCCGACGCCGGGCTCGCCGGACTCGGCATCCGCCGCGTCCAGTGGGCGGACCAATCCATGCCGGTGCTGGCGAGCATTCGCGACCGCTTCGCGCGCGAGCGGCCCCTGGACGGTCTGCGCGTCGGCGCCTGCCAGCATGTCACCACCGAAACCGCCAACCTGATGCGCACGCTGCAGGCCGGCGGCGCCGAGGTGGCGCTGTGCGCCTCGAATCCCTTGAGCACCCAGGATGACGTCGCGGCTGCCCTCGTCCACGAGTACGGCGCCGCCACCTACGCCATCAACGGCGAGGATTCCGAGGTCTACTACGACCACATCGAATCGGTGCTGAACACGCGCCCGCATCTCACGATCGACGACGGCGCCGACCTGGTCTCGACCCTGCACACGGACCGCACGGACGTCATCGGCGACGTGCTGGGCGGTACCGAGGAGACCACCACCGGCGTCATTCGCCTGCGGGCCATGGCGGAGCAGGGCGTGCTGAAGTACCCCATCGTGGCCGTGAACGAGGCCATGACCAAGCACATGTTCGACAACCGCTACGGCACGGGGCAGTCCACCATCGACGGCCTGGTGCGCGCCACCAACATCCTCCTGGCCGGGCGCAATGTCGTGGTCGGCGGCTACGGCTGGTGCGGGCGCGGGCTGGCCAGCCGCGCGGCCGGCATGGGCGCCCACGTGATCGTCACCGAGGTCGACCCCGTGCGCGCGCTGGAGGCGCTGATGGACGGCTTCCGCGTCATGCCGATGCAAGAGGCGGCGTCGGTGGGACACGTGTTCGTGACCGTGACCGGCGACAAGCACGTGATCGACCGTCCCCACTTCGAGGTCATGCCCGATGGGGCGATCCTGGCCAACTCGGGGCACTTCGACATCGAGATCAATATCGAGGCGCTGGAAGACATGGCGGTGGAGGTCGATGAGGCCCGGCCATTCGTCGACGAGTATCGGCTGGCCGACGGCCGCCGCATCTTCCTGCTGGCCCAGGGGCGGCTCATCAACCTGGCGGCCGCCGAGGGGCACCCGGCCAGCGTGATGGACATGAGCTTTGCCAACCAGGCGCTGGCGATCGAGTACCTGGCGTCGAACGCCGACGACCTCGCGCCCGACGTGTACGACGTATCCGGGGACATTGACCGGCGGGTCGCCGCGCTGAAGCTGGAGGCAATGGGCGTGGCCATTGACACGCTGACCGAAGAGCAAGAGGCCTACCTGTCCGGCTGGCAGGAAGGGACCTAACCGATCAGCCCGCGGCCGCGACGATGCGCCGGATCACCCTCACCCCAACCCTCTCCCATCAAGGGAGAGGGGGCCGAAGCGCGCGTCTGGGGCCTGATCCCTTCTCCCCTGGTGGGAGAAGGACAGGAGGAGGGGGAAGTCCTCACCGGGCGGGCACATGACGAGCAGACCACAGACACTCGCGTCGCGTAACTGGGGGAGAGCAGCTTGAGCAACACGTTCATGCAGGCGCCGCGCCTGCTGTTCACGTCGGAGTCGGTGACCGAGGGCCATCCGGACAAGCTCTGCGACCAGGTGTCGGACGCCGTCCTCGACGCGTTCCTGGCCGCCGATCCCGAAAGCCGGGTGGCGTGCGAGGCGGCCACGACGACCGGCCTGGTGCTGGTGCTCGGCGAGATCACGTCGAAGGCCCCCGTCGACGTGCGCCGCGTCGTCCGCGACACCGTGCGCGAGATCGGCTATACGGCATCCGAGTTTGGGTTCGACGGCGAGACCTGCGGGGTGACGGTGGCCCTCAACGAGCAGTCGGCCGATATCAAGCAAGGCGTTGACGAGGCCCTCGAGGTGCGGGCCCTCGACGGCGACTACGACGATGTCGAAGCCTTGGGCGCGGGCGACCAGGGGATGATGTACGGCTTCGCCTGCGACGAGACGCCGGAGCTGATGCCGGCGCCGATTGCGCTGGCGCATCGCGCCGCCAGGCAGCTAGCGGGGGTCCGCAAGGACGGCACGCTGGCCTGGCTGCGGCCCGACGGCAAGTCGCAGGTCACCGTGGAATACCGCCACGGGCGGCCCGCGCGCGTCGACTGCGTGGTCGTCGCGGCCCAGCACGATCCCGACATCGACAACGACGCCATCGCGGGCGCCATCGAGGAATCGGTGATCCGCGAGGCGATCCCCGGCGAGTTGCTCGACGCCGATACCCGCATCATCGTCAACGGCACCGGGCGATTCGTTGTCGGCGGACCGATGGGCGACGCGGGTCTCACCGGGCGCAAGATCATCGTGGACACCTACGGCGGCATGGCGCGCCACGGCGGCGGCGCCTTTTCGGGCAAGGACCCGACGAAGGTGGACCGCTCGGCGAACTACGCGCTGCGCTGGATCGCCAAGAACGTGGTCGCCGCCGGGCTGGCGACGCGATTCGAGGTGCAGGCGGCCTACGTGATCGGCAAGGCCGAGCCGCTGTCGCTCAACATCGAGACCTACGGCACCGGCACGGTGCCCGACGACCGCATCGAGGCGGCCATTCGCGACTGCTTCGACCTGCGGCCGGGCGCGATCATCCGCGACCTCGACCTGCGCCGCGCGCTCTACCGCCAGGTCGCCGCCTACGGCCATTTCGGCCGCGACGACCTGGACGACATTCCCTGGGAGCAGACCAACCGCGCCGCCGAATTGGCGCGATCGGCCGGGTTGTAGCCGCAAGACGAAACGAGCCCAGTCGAACCGCGGCCACGGGGACACGACGCGTTGGCGGGAGGTGTCGGGCCCGATGGTTGACGTGAAACTTTCATCACGCGGCACGGTCGGGCGGCGCTGCATATACTGAAGGTGCTGTCACCAGGCGGGCAAGCGATTCAGGATCAGGGCAGGCGAGTCGCGAATTCGACGCCGGGGCCTCACGCGGGGCGACCGGCGAGCTTGAGCACCCCGATGCGACTGGGCGGAACCCTGCTGCTCGCGGCTTTGCTGGCTCTCGGGGTCGTGGGTCCGGTCGGGTTGCTGGCGCAGACGGCGACGGGGTTCGACTCGGTGCGGGTGGTCAGCTCGGTTCGGAAGACGGACGCGGCGAACCCGGCGCTGAGCCACAACATCCCCCGGCTCGAGGTGACGATCGCCGGACAAAGGCTCACCGCCGACTTTGCGGCCTTCTACGACTCCAGCGGCGGTTTGACGCGGTGGGGGCTGCCGACCTCCGAGGTGTTCCAGGAAGAAACCGGCGCGCTGACGCAGTATTACCAGCGGGGCGTGGTGGACTTCCATCCGCGGGCCGATCTCGGCGGCATCTACGTGATGGAACGGCGGCTCGCCTGGGACTACTTCGGCGGCGGAGTTGCCGGCAGCGTGGACATGGGCGTGGAGCCCGGGACCATCAACCACAACTCGGGCGAGGAGCACGGGCCGTGGGGGCACAAGGTCTCCAACTTCTCGGTGGGCGGCGTGTGGACGGGGTTTCTGAACTTCTTTCGGACCTACGGCGGCGTGGACGCCTTTGGCTTTCCCAAGACTGAGGCGCGGATCGATACGAACCGGCCCGGCACGCTGCACATCCCCGCGGCTACGACCGGATTCATCCGGCAGTACTTCCAGGCGGCGGTGCTGGAGCATCACCCGGGCGCCGGCGTTCGGCTGCGGCTGCTGGGCGACGATTTGCGCAACCGCCTCTATCCCAATGACACCTGGCAGCGAATCGCGGCGTTCAACGCGGCGGCGCCGCTCACCGACGGCGCGGAGTACCAGGTCGAAGTCGTCGACCTGACGCCGCCCCCGCCGCCAACGCCCACCGCCGGGGCCGTCACGCCGGGAACCACGACTCCCGCCGCCACGCCGGCGGCGACCACGCCGAGCCTCACCAGCGAGCTGGTGGTGGTGGGCACGACGGACGCGGGGCTGGCGGTCTACGACGGCGCGTGGCACAGCATCAGGGCCGCGGACTCCAATCTCGTGGACGACCAAATCCAGGCGCTGCACGTGGACGGCGACGGTCAGATCTGGGTCGGAACGCCGGCGGGCGCGAGCAGAATCGGCCGGGACGGCAAGGGGGTTGTCTACACGCTGGAGTCCACCAACCGGGGCCTGGGGTCGAACGACGTGCAGGCCATTGCCGGTCTCCGCGCGAGCAACGTGCTCTATATGGGGCACCCGGATCAGGGCGTGAGCGTCCTGGCGGGGACGGCGTGGGATCGGAAGCGGCCGGACAACTCGGAGCTTCCGGATCTCGACGTGCGCGACATCTTCGTGGTGGATGAAGGCCTCGGGCGGGTGTGGTTCGCCACTCGCCAGGGCGCGGCCCTCTACGACCAGCGGACGGATACGTGGCCGCGCTTTATCACCCGCGCGATGATTCCCGAGGTGATCCGGGACAACATCACGTCGGTAGCCGTCGACAGCGGCGGGCGCCTCTGGCTGGGATTGCTCAACGAGGGCGTGGTGCACTCGGCCAATCTCGTCACGTGGGTGCAGGTGGGGGCGAGCGAAGGGCTTGGGAGCGAGGAAGTGCGGGACCTGCTCGTCGCCTCGAACGGTGACGTGTGGGTCGCGACGGCGAGCGGCGTGAGCCGCGTCGTCGACGGGGCGGTCACCACCTACACGACGGGCAACTCGGCGTTGCCCGCCGATGGAGCCAACGCGCTGGCGGAAACGGCCGACGGGCGGCTGTGGGTGGCGACCGACGGCGGGGTGGGGGTGTTCGACGGAACCACGTGGACTACCTTCGACGCGGCCGGCGGGCTGTCCAGCGACGCGACCACGGCAATCGCGGTGGTGCCGGCGGTCGCCGGGACGTAGGGCCGGCCGGACCGGCACATCCGAGACGGTAGTTGGCGACCCGCATCCTCGAATCGACTACGGGGCAGGCTCTCCGCCGGAGTGACGGCGGTGTCAGGCACGGGATTCGCGTGCGGAGTCGTGCGGCGTAGATTCCTCGCCGCGCTCGGAATGACAGGGCGGGGTCCGTTCGTGGTGAGCCTGTCGAACCACGATCGGGGGCGCAGGTGGTGGGGTCCGGGATTCCGGCGTGCGCCGGAACGACGGAGAACTGCGCAAAGCCCCCGTGTCGGGGCGAAGGACCGACCGGTGCTTACCTACGTGCGGTGAGCTTGGTCTTGGCGGCTTTGGCGGTCGCGGAGGCGGGCGAGGCGCACGAACTCCAGCGTCATGCGGCGTGACTCGGCCGACAGCACGAGATCGTCGGCGAGATAGTGGCTGAGGCTGACCTCGAATAGGAGGTCGTCGACCTGCGGCTCGCTCATGCCGTAGCCGTCGCGGAGCACGGCGACCACGTCGGGGGCGCCGGCGGGGCGCTTGCCGGCTTCCAGGGCGCTCACCTGGGAGGGGCGCACGCCGGCGCGGCGGGCCGCCTCGCGCAGGTTCAGTCCCTGGGTGCGCCGATAGTCACGCAGGCGTTCGGCAAGTAATGCGGAATCCACATTCAGCGTGCCGTTGACGGCGTCGATGGCGCCCGGGCTGAGAGAGGCGCTGACGGTTTGCGAGATCGAGCGAATGGCGGACTCGGCGACGCGGGCAATCGATTCTTCCGCCAGGTGACGTCGCGTGCGAGCCAGGTCCTCGGGCACATAGCCCGCCAGCACCAAGAGCTCGCGCGGATCCACGTCCAGCCCGCCCGCAATAGCTACCAGCGTGGCGACGGTTGGACTCTTGTAGTCGCCGCTCTCGAGCCGTGAGAGATATGAAGGCGCAAGCCCGCAGCGCGCAGCGAGCTCAGCCTTCGACAACCGTCGCTGCTCGCGGAGCTGACGGACGGCTTCAGCGATTCCCATGAGGGGTAGGCAATGTATATGGCGCGAGCCAGCGCGCCAAGTCACAGCAGTAACCATTGTGCCACAGCAAGCAAATTGCGGCGCGCTCGGCGTGGTCTGCCGCAGGCCGGCACTCACCCCCGTCCCAACCTTCCCCCTGCCAGGGGGAAGGGGCCGGAACCGCGCTCGGGCCGGGCCGGAAGAGTGACGGTATCGGGGTCAGAGATCTCCTAGCAGCCGGCGGACCAGGCCGACATCCACGTCGCGCAGCGTACCGACTTCCTGGCGCGCGACGGCGGTGCGGGGATCGGCTCGCCCGTCGCGGTTGACCCAAATGGTCGCGATGCCACAAGTGCTGGCGCCGACAATGTCGTTCGTCACGCTGTCGCCCACGAACACGCACGCGGATGGCGCCACGCTGAGCGTGTGCAACACGTGGCCGAAGAACGCCGGCGACGGCTTGCCGGCGCAAAAGTCGCTGGAGACGAAGATTCGTTCCGGCAGGGCGTCGATTCCGGCCCCGGCGAGCTTGCGCAACTGGTTGTCGCGGACGCCATTGGTGACGACGGCGATGCGGCACTCGCGAGAGAGTCGCTCGAGGCAGGGCACGGCATCCGCAAACGTCTCGTGGGTCTGCGCGCGCAAAGGCGGGAAGGCGTCGGCCAGCTGCTGGGCGAGGCGCTGGTCGTCAATGTCGAACCGTTCCAGCGCCGCTTGCCACGAGCCGAGCCGGTAGGCGCCCCGCCACGACCGCAAGTACGCCAGCTCGGGGCCATCGCCGGGAAACTCGGACCACAGCGCCTCCCACGAGCTGATGCCCACGCGGTTGCAGAACCCATGGAACGGAGAGGTGTGCCAGATCTTGCGAGCCTCTTGGCGCAGGGCGGTGGCCAGGTCCGCGGCGTCGACGTCGTATTGGCTGGAGGCAATGTGCGCCGTGTCCACGATGCAGCGCATGGCCACGGGTTCTTCGGGCATGAGGGTCTCGTCGAGGTCGAACAACACGACCGGGGCGTCGCGGTTTGGCGGCCGACGCCGGGGGGCGCGAGCAGTCACGGCGAACGCTTGGCGCCTGAAACTAGACGAGGGCGGCAGCCGAGCGGGATCGGCGGCCGGTTTCGGCGATGCGCACGCACTCGGGCATGGGAGCCAGGATCACCTCGCACTGCAGCAGGTTGGGGGCGTAGGAGCCGGTCTTGACGGCCGGGGTGGCCATGCGCGTCGACTCGCGCCAGAGGGCGTTGCTGGGGCAGCTGTCGGTCATCACCCGGCCGCCGGCGGCTTCGATCTCCTCGGCGTAGCCGAGGCGGCGCGCCTGCGCCTCGATGGCGTAGGACATGGACACCAGCAGCGTCACGCCGTCGCGCACCGTCTTGCCGCGCAGCTCCTTGGCCAACTCCACCACCTCCTGCAAGGTCGCGTGGGGGCAGCCGAAGTAGACCAGGTCGACCTCGTCGGCGGTGGCCGTGGTGAGGGTGTCGTAGACCGCGGCCAGCTCGTCCGCGCCGAAGGTCAGCGTCTCGTCGGGCTCGCGGCCCTTGAGCGCGGCCTCCAGCGTGGGCGCCTCGGGCGTAACGCCGACGACGTGCAGCATGGGGGCGCCGCCGGACGTGGCCAGCGCGGCGCATAGCTGGCGTGCCGACTCGATCCGCGGCGACGGCAGGCCGGTGAACGCCGGAATGCGGAGCCCGCCGACCTTGCCGGCGAAATAGCCCAGGCAGCCCCAGTCGGCGTCCGAGGTCAGCTCGACGTCGACCTCGATGACGAAGTCCGCGCCGCGGCCCTCGGACCGCAGCACGCCGAACTCGGGCACGAAGCCGGTGGCCATGGCGGCGGCCGCGCTCTCGTTGCCATTGCGCGTGGTGCGGGCGGCGAGGAACGAGTTCACAAACACCACGGCGTGCGACTCGGTCCAGGCGCAGACCTGGCCGCTGAGGGGCACGTTGCCCACCAGATAGGGCGCGCAGGTCCAGGTCATCGAGACGCCGGCCTGGCGACCGAGGTCCAGCAGCTCGCGCTGGGCGGGAACCTGCCGCAGGTCCGGCTGGAACTGCTCCAGGCGCTCCAGGTCCATGAAGCTGGCGTGCGCCGTGGCGGTGACGCCCCCGACGTCGTCGATGAGACAGCCCTTGGTGTAGTTGATGTAGCCCTCGATGAGCTCGAAGGGCAGCTCGCCCAGCGTGCGGTTGGGGACGAACAATCCGCCCGGCAGCACGTTGTCCACTTCGATGAGGCGCTCGGCGCCGACGGCTTCGCCCCACTCCACGAGCAGGCGCAGGTGCTCGGCGCGCGAGTCGCCGCGGGCGCCGTCCAGCATGGCCTGCTGGTCGGGGGTCAGGTCGATGGTGGTGCGGGCCGGGGCGTTCGACACCGCTTCGTGCCGCGGCGCCGCGGGCCGGTCGGTGGACACCTCGATCACCCCGCGGTCGGCGTCCACGCGCACGATGTCGCCGGTCTGCATGGCGGCGAAGGGGTCCACGTCGAGGTCGGTGACCAGCGGCAGGCCGAGCGCGACGCAGGCCAGCGTGCTCAGCTCGTCGAGCTCGGTGTTGATGAAGGCCAGCGGCGCGTGGCCGGCCATCTTGGCCAGTCGCAGCATGAGCGAGGTGCCGGAGCTGCCCTTGGTGGAGCGGAAGACGAGCACCTTGCCGGCGATGTTGACGCCCTCGAAGGGGTTGCCAACCTCGACGATCTCGCCCGACGCGGGGTCGAAACCGCCCCAAAACGAAATGCGCGTATCGGCCACCAGCGCCGGACCCTCGGCCACGCCGCCCACGATCTGGCGGCAGCTATAGGTGTGCGTCGGCATGTAACGAGTCCTGGGACGGCCGGCAGACTAGTTGTAACAGGCTGGGCGGCAGGGTTTCACGCGGAATCGTCGGGCGGTTGCCAGCGGGCCGTAGCGGCGGGCCACTCGTCGTCCAGGATGCTCATGAAGGCGATGTCGGCCCAGCGGCCGTCGATCCGCATGTGGCGGCGGAGGATCCCGTCGACGCGGAAGCCGGCCTTCTCGTAGGCGCGGACGGCGCGGTGGTTGGACGGCTCGGGGTCGATGGTGACCCGCTTGAGGCCCTTGGTCTCGAACAGGTATCGCAGCAGGGTCCGGAGGGCCTCGGTGCCCAGGCCTCGGTCGCGGGCGTCGGGCTCGCCGATGAAGATGTCGATCCCGGCCGACCACGGCGCGCCGGCGCGGTCGTGGAAGTACTCGATCCCGCCGATCGGGCGGCCCCGGTCTTCGATGACGAACGTCCAGCCGGGCAGGCCGGCGGATGCGGCCTCGTCGCTCGGCGTCTCGGCGACGTCGTCGGGCGGGCGGCCGAAGAAGGCCACGACCTCGGGGTCGCTGAGCCACCGGTCGAAGGCGGCTGCATCGGCGGGCGTGACGGGGCGCAGGTGTAGGCGGGGTCCCTGGATGGGTTCGTGGTCGGTGGGATCGGGGAGCGGCATAACGGTGGGGCGCGACGGATTGCGGGAGACATCATCGGATATGGAGGGGTAGCGGGAATCCCCTCACTGCCACTGGCGATATCGCCGCGGGCGCCCACAGGGGCGCCCCTACACCGGCGGAGGGGAGAGGCGGCAGGGAGGCGCGGCGATGGTCAGCACCGGCTGGGCGAGCACCGAACGCGCTTGGCTGCCGGCCCGGCGACAAGGGGCCGCGGTGCGGACATTGCTAGACTCCGAGCCTGCCGGTGCGGCGTCGACGCCTCGGCGTGAGCAGGTGCCATGACCGCTTTCTGGCTCGTATTGATGGGCTACCTGATCGGATCGATTCCGATCGCGTATCTGGCTGCCCGCCTGCGCGGCCACGATTTGCTGGACGAAGGGGCAGGGGGCGTGAGCGGGTCCGCCGCCATTGAGCGGTTGGGTCCGGTGCCGGGCGCGGCGGCTGGCTTCCTGGATGCGCTCAAACCGGTGCTGGTGGTGGCGGTCGCGCAACGATTCGAGAGCTACGAGGTGTCCGCCGCCGCGGGCGTGGCGGCAGTCGGCGGGCACATCTGGCCCATCACCCTGCGCTGGCGCGGGGGGCGGGGCATAGGTCCGGCCGGCGCGCTGCTGGCGGCGCTGGGGGCCTGGCAGATGTGCCTGGCGTTTGCCGGGCTGGTGCTGGGACGGGCGCTGCTGCGCGACTCGGCGCCCGGCGCGCTGGTGGGGTTCTTTGCCACGGCCGTGCTGCTGAGCCTGACCGGTCAATCGCTGACCATCGGCGTGACGGCGTGGGTGGTCGTGGGCGTGGTGGTTGTCGGCCGCCTGGTCGGGTATCGCAAAGTGCGGACCGAAGAGGACGTGGGCTTGGCCCGGCTGATGGCTCGCCGCTTCCTCCTCGATCGTGACGAGCCCTGACTTCCGGCGACCGGTCGCGGTCGTCACCGACTCCAGTGCGTGCCTGCCGCCCGACGAGGTCGAGCGGTTGCGCATCGGCGTCGCGCCCATGGTCTTGGTGTGGCACGGGCAGGAGCTGCGCGACGGCGTCGACATCTCGCAGGCGGAGTTCTGGCAGCGCCTGACCACGGACCCCGAGCTGCCCACGACGAGCACCATGGCGCCGGGCGAGTACGAGGGCGTGCTGGAGGACGCGGCGTCCTGGGCTCGAGCGGCGGTATGCGTGTGTCTGCCGCGACCGATTTCGACGATGGCCGAGGCGGCCCAGCTCGCGGCGGGGCGCATCGCCGACCGGCTGCCCGTCCATATCGTCGAAGCCGGCGGCGCCGGCATGGCGGCGGGCTTCCCCGCGTTGCTGGCCGCGCGCGCGGCGGCCGGGGGCGCGGCGGCGACCGAGGTGGCGGAGACGGCGGAGCGGGCGGCGTCACACAGTGCAATCGTCGCGGTGCTCGATTCGCTGTCCTACCTCGCCCGCGGGGGACGGGTGCCCGGAATCGTGGCGCGCGTGGCCGACGCGCTGCCATCGACGTTCGTGTTGCGCTTCGGGGACAGCACGATCGGCGTGCGGGCGCGCTTCGGGTCGCGCGCGCGGGCGGTGCGGGGCCTGGTGCACCACGTGTCAAAGGAGGCGCAGGGCGCCGGGTATGTGGGGATCACGGTGCACCACGGCTCGGACGAGGCGGAGGCGCACGAGTTGGCCGCGCACGTGCAGCGCATCATTCGGCCCGACGATCTCTTTGTGACGGGTTTTACGCCGGTGATGGGGGCGCACGTCGGACCGGGGCTCATCGGACTGGCCTACTGCGCGCTGCCGGCGTGACGGGCGGCCCGTCGGCCCCCGCCTGGAACGCCAGATCTTTGACCCCCATCCCAACCTTCCCCCTCGAAGGGGGAAGGGGTCTATCGGAGATTTCCTAGACCGAAGCGCCCGCGCCGGCGATGAAGAGGCCCGCGTCGTCGTCGGGTCCCGCGTCCACGATGTCGTCCAGCGTCGGTGAGTCGCGCTTGGGCAGGGTGACGTCCTCGAGGTCCAGCACCGCATCGATGAGGTTGATGGCAAACCAGGCGTCGATCCCGTCCATGGTGAAGGCCTCGGGCACGGCGCGGGCCGTGTCCCGCATGATGCCCAGCCCGTCCGTGTAAGGCTCGAACGAGACGATCCGCTCCAGCCGAACGCGAAAGCTCTTGTCGCCGCCCTTGAAGTAGATGTGCTTGGTGGTGACACCCAGGAGTCCGTCGTCGGTGCGCTCCATTTCGGTTTTCTCGATGGGGCGGCCCCGGAATGCGCCCGGACGAACGTAGACGCCCTTGGCCACCCGGACGCTCACGCCCATGGACTGGCCGCGGAATTCCCGGCGCGTGACCTGTCGCAGGTACCCGACGTCGTCGAACAGCCAGATCAAGGCTTCGCTCTTAATGAGATTGAAGGGCACGCGGCCAAACGCCGCCCGCGCCGCGCGGCGGTCGTAGCGGGGGATGACGCCGTGCTCGCCGATGACGGCGAGCAGCGCCAGCTTGCGAAAGAGGTCGTAGTGGCCGCGCCGGTCGAGCCGGCTGGGACTGAGGCTGAACTGGTCGCGATAGCGGGTCAACCCGCGCCGTTCCCGGCCGGTGAGCACGTGGTCTTCCATGGCGGCTTCGACGGCGTCGCCCCAGGCGTCGGCCAGCGTGTTCGACAGGTCGGCGTCGGACATGGCGATGAAGCCATCGTCGGCGGTCTCGCGAATCCTGGCGGGCAGCGTTTCCAGGTCGTCGCCGCGCAGCGCCGCCTGGACGCACAGATCGCGGATGGCCGCCGTGGCGCGGGCGTTCTTCTTGGCGCAGGCCCCATGCTGGCGGCGTAAGAATCCCGCCGGCTCTCCGCAGTACCGACAATCGCCCATGGGTCGGCCTCCGTTGCCCGCTCGGGTGGCCCGGGCCACCGCTCAGTATGCACCGCCGCCGGCACATGAGTTCCCCGTGGCGCGGCGGTGCGTACACTCGACCGCACCGCGTATTTCCCGGGGGCCGGACGCTGGATTCGAAGCTGCGCGCGCAGCTGCTGGAGATCGGGCGCGCGGGGATTGCCGCCGTGGACCCGGCGGCGGCCGTGACGGCAATCGTGCGCGCCGAGGCCGAGGCGCTTCACGTCGGCGACGCAGCCCTGCCGTGGGCGGGCATCGACCGCATCGTGATCTTGGGCGCGGGCAAGGCGAGCGCCCGCATGGCCGCGGCCCTCGAAGCGCAACTGGGCGACCGCGTCGGCGGCGGGCTCGTCATCGTCAAGGACGGCCATGGGGCGCCGACGGCGACCGTCGAGATCGTGGAGGCGTCCCACCCCTATCCGGACGCACGGGGTGAGCGCGAGGCGGGTCGGCTGCTGGCATTGGCGCGGGCGGCCGGACCGCGCGACGTGCTGCTGTGCTGCATCTCGGGCGGCGGGTCGTGCCTGACGCCCGCGGTGGCGCCGGGCGTATCGCTGGAGGCGCTGCAGCGCCTCACCGACCAGCTGCTGCGCAGCGGCGCGACGATCAATGCCATCAACGCGGTGCGCAAGCATCTCTCGGTGATTCACGGCGGGCGGCTGGCGGCGGCGGCGCACCCGGCGCGTGTGGTGGCGCTGATCCTGAGCGACGTCGTGGACAATCCGCTGGACGTGATTGCCTCGGGGCCAACGGTGCCGGACCCGACGACCTATGCCGACGCGCTGCGCGCGCTGGACGACCACGGCTTGCGCGAAACCGCGCCCGCGCCGATCCGCGAGCACCTCCAGCGCGGCGCGGCGGGACGCGAAATGGAGAGTCCCAAGCCCGGCGACGCGCGGCTCGCGGGCGTGCGCAACGTGATCATCGCCGACAACGCGCAGGCGGCGCAGGCGGCCGTGCAGGCGGCGCGCGCGCAAGGCTTCGACGCGCTGCACGTCACGTCGGCGGTGGAAGGGGAGGCCCGGGAATTCGCGCTGACACTGGCGGGGACGGCCCGAGACATCGCCCGCCACGGTCGGCCGGTGAACCGGCCGGGATGCGTGGTGTTCGGCGGCGAGACCACGGTGACCGTGCGCGGCGAGGGCACGGGTGGCCGCAACCAGGAAATGGCCCTGGCGGCGGCCATCGCCTTGGAGGGCACGACGGGCGCGGCGGTGATGGCGCTGGCGACCGATGGGACCGACGGCCCGACGAGCGCCGCCGGCGGCCTGGTCGACGGCGGGACGGTGGCGCGCGCGCGCGCCGCGGGCATCGACGCCGCCCGAGCCCTGGACGACAACGACTCGCACGCGTTCTTGTCGGCCGCGGGCGACTTGATTGGGACCGGGCCCACGCACACGAATGTCAACGACCTCTACGTCGCGGTTGGCTGGTAGCTGATGTCGCAAGAACCCGCGCCGCCCCCGGACGTCGAGTGGGTCAAGGTTTCCGGCCCGGACGCGCTGGCGCCGCTGGACCGGCATTGGATTCGCCTCTTGCGCGTGGCGCTGCTGGCCGCGGCCGTGCTCATAGCCTGGCGCATCCTGGCGTGGCAGGAAGACTCCTACCAGCTCGCCGCCGCCGGGGCGCCCGCCGCGCAGACAAACGCCGGGTCCATGGTCACCGCGCCGCCGATTCCCGAGACGCCGGTGCCGACGGCCGTGCCGGTGGTGGTGATCTCACCCACGCCCACGCCGACGATTGCGCCCACGCCGACACCAACCCCGCCGCCCACGCCCACGCCCAAGACGCACACGGTCCGGCCCGGGGAGTACCTGTCGGTCATCGCCGGCTTCTACGGCGTGAGCATGAGCGCGATTCTCGGGCTCAACGACATCCCGGACCCCGACAATCTGCCGATTGGGCAGGTGCTGCTCCTGCCCCCGGACGCGGAAGTGCCCGCCGAGGCCGAGCTCCCGGCGACCTATATCGTGCAGCCCGGCGAAACGCTGAGCACCATTGCCGTGGCGCTGGGCGTGACGGTTGAGGAGCTGATCGCCGCCAACGACATCCCCGACCCCAACAACATATTCGTCGGGCAGGAGCTGAACGTGCCGGGCGGCGGGTCGTGAGGCGGGTAGGATTGTTGCGGGCGGCGGACGCCCGTAGACTGGCGGGACTCGTGGAGCAACCGTCGGCGTCAACTCCGGCGTCCGAGCGACACGCCTTTCCCAACGCATGCTGGAACGTCCGCACCCACGCCTGCCGGACGGGGCCTTGAGAATGAGGAGACAGACGTAGATGGCAGCGACAAGCGACGACGCGCCGCGCGTCAATGAATGGCAGCGCGTCGGCGGCCGCGCCGGCGGCACCATCACGGCCATCGCCGGCGCCGACCAGGGCGAGGGCGCGCGGCGGCTCTTCGCCGGGACGATGTCCGGAGTCTACGTGTCGGACGACGGCGGCGACTCGTGGCGGATTTCCAACCGGAGCCTCACCAGCCCCTACGTGCAGGCGTTGGTCGCCTCACCCGCGGTGAGCGAGGACGGCACCGTTTTCCTGGGCGTGGTCGGCGGCGGCGCCTTCAAATCGTTCGACCGCGGCGACACGTGGAACAAACTGGCCTTCTGGAGCACCATGCCCAACGTGGTGGCCATCGGCCTTTCCCCGGCCTATGACACGGACCGCATGGCCTTCCTGGGCAGCGACGCCGACGGCGTGTTCCGGTCGACGAACGGCGGGCGGAGCTGGAATCCGTCCAGCAGCGGGCTCACCGGGTTGTCGGTGCAGGCCGTCGCGGTCTCGCCAAACTTCACCAACGACCAGATGGTCTTTGCGGGCATCGTGGATGGGGGGCTGTGCCGCTCCACCGACGCCGGTCGAACCTGGACGCAGCTGGGCAAGTCGACCGTCGGCACCGCCACGGTGCAGGCGGTGGCGCTGTCGCCCGCGTTCAAGGACGCCCGGGTGGTGGTGATCGGCACCGAAGAGCATGGCCTCTGGCGCTCGACGGACGGCGGGCGTCGCTGGGCCGCCGTCGAGGACGTGGCGTCGCAGTCGATCAACGCCGTCGCCATGTCCCCGAACTTCGGCGAGGATCAGCTCGTCGTGGCGGGGACGGGCGACGCCGGCGTGCTGGTGAGCTCCGACGCCGGGGAGACCTGGACGCTGCAATCGGTCGGCGACGAGGTGGGCGCCGTGCTGAGCGTGTCGGTGACGGTTGACGACGGCGAGACGACCATTTGGGCCGGCACCTACGAGACCGGCCTCTATCGGTCGACGGACCTGGGCGAAACCTGGGAAGCGACCAACAACGGCATCACGAGCCAGAATTGGGTCACGCTGGCCCTGAGCCCGGCCCTGGCCCGCGACGGAACCATGTTCGCCGGCGGAACCGGGACGGGAGTGTTCCGGTCGAACGATGGCGGCGAATCGTGGGCGCCGGTCACCGAGGACTACGCCGAAGCCGACGTGACGGGCCTGGCCGTTTCGCCGAACTACCAGCGTGACCGCATCGCGTTTGCCGCGACCAGCATCGGGCTGCTGCGCACCACGGACGGCGGCGACGAGTGGCGCGAAATGGACCGAGGCATCGACACCGAGGAGATTCGGGCGGTTGCCGTGTCCTCCACGTATGCGCGCGATCGGACGGTGTTTGCGGGCGGCCCGCTGGGCCTGGGATACAAGAGCACCGACAACGGCAATTCGTGGACGCAAATCGACTACGAGTTCGACGGCGAGACCATTGCGGCCATCGCCACCGGCCCCGACTTTGCCAACGACCAGACGGTGTTCATTGGAACCCTGGGCGAGCGCACGGCGGCGGTGCACCTGAGCCGGGACGGCGGGGCGACCTTCGAGCGGTTCGTGGAGCATGACTCCGCGTCGCCGTGGATCGCGCTGGGGATTCCGGCTTCCTACACCCCGGAGGATCAGTGGTGGATGTTCGCTACGGCGGGCCAGGTGTTCAAGCCGGCGGAGCGCATTTCGGATACCTGGAGCGGCACCTTCCCGGCGAGCCGGCGCTCAGCCGTGCTGGCGGTGGTGCCGGCGCCGGTGCCGGACGACGTGCGGGTGTTTGCCGCCACCAGCGCCGGGGTCTACCGCAGCGCGACGGGCGGCGCGTCGTGGCAGCCGATTAACGAGGGCCTGAGCAACCTGGCGGTGCTCACGGTCGTCGCGTCACCGCATTTCGCGGAGGACCAGAGCGTATACGCAATGGCGCTGGGCGGCGAGATTTGGCGCTGGGTCGACGAGCCGCCGGAGGCGGAGCACGAGGAGGCCGGCGAAGACGCGGACGCGGCAGGCGACGGGGGGTAGGCGGCGCGGGCGGGGCTTAGGAGCTTCCCGCGGCGCTCGACCTCACGGGCCCGGCTTGGGTTGACCGAGGCGGCCTCTCCAGCGGAGGTTGCGAGCTCCAGATTCCTCGCTGCGCTCGGAATGACCGTTCGTAGACGGTGGCGTGAATGCAAAAAAGGCGGCCACAAGGGCCGCCCCTACACGACCGGCTCGTAGCTCTATCCGACGATCGAGTAGAGCCAGGTGCCCAGCACGAGGCTTAGCGTGGCCAGGGTGAGCAGCACCACGAGCCCGGTGCGTGACACTCGCCAGGAGGTCGGCCGCTCGATCATTGGCAGGGGTCCTTGGATGGATTGGGGATAGGTCGCTGGGTGCACTTTAGGCAGGCGTGGCGGCGAGGGCAAGAGGGCGCGGCGCGCGTTGTTGGGCCAGGACGCCTCTGCTAGACTTGCCCGGCTCGCGAGGGTGTGAATGTTTTCACAAAGTCCTCGGATCGGACTGAGTCGCGATGGGCCTGCTGCGCGCGGCGGCGCTGGCACTCCAGTTCGGCTCGCTGGTCGGGGCGATGTTCATTGTCGGCATCCTCGGGGGTCGGTGGCTCGATGAGCGGTTGGACCTCAGCCCGCTCTTTTTGCTTGTGGGATTGATGCTCGGTCTCGTCGGCTCGGCCTACGTCTTCTACCGGATCATGACCGCGTTGTCGCGCGGGGATCGCTAGCGCATGGCCGCCGTTAATCATCCACCTCCGGTCGAGGCCGGCAGGTTTGCCGGAAACGGCGAGGACGTTTCCCCCCACATCAGCGCAGCGGCCGAGCCCCTGGGCCACTTTGGGCCCTTCACCTTCACCAACTCCATGCTGATGATGTTCATCACCATGGCCCTGCTGCTGGCGGTGGCCTGGCTGGCGTCGCGGCGGATCCGCCAGGATCCGGAGGGGGCGCTGGTGCCCGAGGGCCTGCAAAACGCGGCCGAGGCGGTGGTCGAGTTCCTCGACGAGCTGGTGCAGTCGACGGTGGGCAAGACCTACGCCCAGCGCCTGCTGCCGATCGGGGCCACGTTCTTCATCTTCATCCTGGTCGCCAACTGGTTCAGCCTGATCCCGGGCATCGGCACTATCTGGCTGCGCGTCCCGGACCCGCACGACCCGGCGCACCAAATCGCGGCGCCGATCTTCCGACCGGCGACCGCCGACATCAACATGACGCTGGCGCTGGCGATCCTGGCGTTTCTCGTCATCCACGGCTCGGGCATCCGGGCGCACAATCCAGTGGGCCACATCAAGGAGATGTCCCAGGTCGCGCTGCTGGCGCCGGTGTTCATCCTGATCGAGCTGTTCGTGGTCATTTCGCTGTCGTTCCGACTCTTCGGCAACCTGTTTGCCGGAGAGGTGGTGCTGAATGGGCCGATCCTGGCGGGATTCGCGCTGGGGCATATCCCGCTGATCGGGGTCGTGTTCCTGGTACTTGAGTTACTGTTCGGGCTGGTTCAGGCCGTAATCTTTTTCATGCTCAGCATGGTGTTCACGGGACAAGCCGTGGCTGAGTCGGGTCACGAGGCGCACTAGACGCCGCGAGGAGGGGTTGGACGCATGGAACAAGCTGCAAACCTGGCACCGTTGGGCGCCGGGTTGGCAATTGGCATCGGCGCCATTGGGCCGGGCCTGGGAATCGGTCTTGGGGTGCAGGCGGCCATGAACGCCATCGGTCGTAATCCAGAGGCCGCCGGCGACATCCGCAATACGATGATCGTGGGTCTCGGCTTGGCCGAGGCCATCGGCATCTACGCGTTCATCATCGGCATCCTTTTGGCGTTCGGCTAGGACGGCGACCGCTGCAAGCGTAGGCGGAGGCGACGCTGATGGACGGGTTAATCAACTCACTGGGGATCAGCGGCTGGAACATTCTCTTCCAGCTGGTGAGCTTCGTGATTTTCTTGTATCTGATGCGGCGTCTGCTGTTCGGACCGATCACGCAGATGCTGCGCCGGCGCCGCGAGCGGATCAGCGAGAGCCTGCAGGAGGCGGAGTCCCTGCGGGGGCAGGTCGAGCGCGAGCGCGCGGAGTTTCAGGCCGAGCTCGCCGACGCGCAGGCCGAGGCCCAGCGCATCCGCGACGAGGCCGCCCGCAGCGCCGAGGCGCTCCGGACCCGCGAGGTCGAGCGCGCGCGCGAAGAAGCGGAACGGCTGCGCAGTGACGCCAGGGCGGAGATTGACCGATCGCGGGCGCAGGTCCGCGAGGAGCTTCGCGCCGAGACGGCGGAGTTGGTGCTGAGCGCCACGGCCAGCGTGCTGGATCGCTCCATCGACGACCCCGAGCACCGCCGCCTGGTGCAGGAAGCCCTGGCGGACGTGGACGGGAGCGCCCGGTGAGACAGGGCGCAGCCGCGCGCCGACGCCGCGCCCGCACCTACGTGCAGGTGGTGGTCGCCGCGGCGCAGCGCGAGGACTCCTGGGACGACTGGGAGAGCGACCTGCGCACGTTGCGGGCCATTGCGGATGACGAGTCCGTGCGGGCGTTTCTCGAGAACCCGGGGACGCCGCTGGCCGACCGACTGGACCTGGTCGATCGCGTGGCCCGGTCTTCCGTGAGCGTGAACGGCCTCGGACTGCTGCACGTGCTGGTGACGAGCCGGGACGTGGACGCGCTGCCGGAGATCGAGCGCGGATTCCTGCGCGTCGCCGACCGCGAGCGCCGCATGGACCGCGTGCACGTGACCACGGCGGCGCCGTTGCAGGAAATCGAGACGGAAGAGTTGCGCCAGCGGCTGGCCCAGCCGGGCCGCCGGCTGCACCTCACCACCACGACCGATCCCGCCCTGTTGGGCGGCTTCGTGGTGCGACGCGGCGACAATGTTTTGGATTTGAGCGTGCGCGCCCGGCTGCAATCGCTGGGCCGAGCGTTGCGCTAGGCGCGAGGGACGCGAATGTCTATCAGCCCGCAAGAAATCGCAGACGCCCTACGGCGAGAGATCGAGGGTTTTCAGGCCAGCGCCCAGCAGGCCAACGTGGGCAACGTGCTCGAGGTCGCCGACGGCGTCGCGCAGGTCACGGGCATCTCCGAGTGCCTGGCGGGCGAGTTGCTGGAGTTTCCCGGCGGCGTGATGGGCATGGCGCTCAACCTGGAAGAAGACACCGTGGGCGCGGTGATCCTCGGCGACTACCTGACCATCGAGGAAGGCGACGAGGTGCGCACCACCGGCCGTGTGGCCGAGGTGCCCGTGGGACCCGAGATGCTGGGGCGCGTGGTGAACGCGCTGGGCGAAGCGGTTGACGGCAAGGGGCCGATCACCACCAGCGCCACGGACGTGATCGAAAAGGTGGCGCCGGGCGTGGCGCTGCGCTCGGACGTGGACACGCCGGTGCAGACGGGCATCAAGGCCATCGACGCCATGATTCCGATTGGCCGCGGCCAGCGCGAGCTCATCATCGGCGACCGCCAGATCGGCAAGACCGCCATCGCCCTGGACACGATCATCAACCAGCGCGGCGGCGACCTGATCTGCATCTACTGCGCCATCGGCCAGAAGGAAAGCGCCGTGGCGCAGGTGGTGGCCCTGCTGCAGGAATACGGTGCGCTGGAGCACACCATCGTGGTGGCCGCCACCGCCAGCCAGCCCGCCGCGCAGCAATTCATCGCCCCATTCGCCGCCTGCACGATGGGCGAATACTTCCGCGACCGCGGCCAGGACGCGCTGGTCATCTTCGACGACCTCACCAAGCACGCCTGGGCCTATCGCCAGGTGTCGCTGGTGCTGCGCCGCCCGCCGGGCCGCGAGGCCTACCCGGGCGACGTGTTCTACCTGCACTCACGGCTGTTGGAGCGGTCGGCTCGCATGCACGACGACCAGGGCGGCGGGTCGCTGACGGCGCTGCCGATCATCGAGACGCAGGAAGGGGACGTGAGCACCTACATCCCCACCAACGTCATCTCGATCACCGACGGGCAGATATACCTGGAAGCCGACCTGTTCAACGGCGGCATCCGGCCGGCCATCAACGCCGGACTGTCCGTGTCGCGGGTGGGCGGCGACGCGCAGATCCGCGCCATGAAGCAAGTGGCCGGCCAGCTGCGGCTGGGCCTGGCGCAGTACCGCGAGGTGGCGGCGTTTGCGCAGTTCGCCTCCGACCTGGACCGCGCCACGCGCAACCAGCTCGAACGCGGGGAGCGCTTGACGGAGCTGCTGAAGCAGCAGCAGTTCGTGCCGGTGCCGATCGAGGAGCAGGTCTGCATCATCCATGCCGGCACGTCCGGCGCGGTGGATGCCGTGCCGACCGACAAGGTCGCGGATTTCGAGCAGGAGCTGCTCGACTTCCTGCGCTCGGGCCACGCCGAGCTCTTGGGCAGAATTCGAGAGTCGAAGGAATTGGGCGACGACGACGAGGCCGCGCTGAACGCGGCGATCGCCGACTTCTCGGCCAACACCTTCTCGGGCCGCGCCGCCATGGCCGGCAGCTAGCCGATGGCCAACCCGCTCGAGCTGCGGCGCCGCATTCGCAGCGTCGAAAACACCCGGCAAATCACCCGGGCCATGCAGCTCGTGGCGGCGTCGCGCATGCGCCGCGCGCAAGACGCGGCGGACGCCGCGCGGCCCTATGCCCAAGAAGTGCTCGGGTTGATGCAGCAACTCGTGGCGGCCACCGGCGACGACTTGCTGCCGCCGATGCTGCGGACGCGACCCGTGGAGCACTCGGCCTACGTGGTGATGACGACGAACCGCGGCCTGTGCGGCGCGCTCAACACCAACGTCGTGCGACAGGCGATGGAAGATATCGAGGAGTCGCGGGCCAGCGCGGAAGTGTCGCTGATCGTGATCGGCCGGCGCGGGCGCACGTCGATGGCGCGGCTGGTGCCCATGCTGGCGGCATTCACCGACATCTCGGACCGGCCGACGGCGGCGGACATCACGCCCATCGCGCGGCTCGTGATGGACGGCTACCTGGCGGGCGACTTCGATGAAGTCCAGATCGTGTACCCGGAGTTCGTGAACACGCTGACCCAGCGGCCGACGTCGCTGCGCCTGCTGCCGGTCGTGCTGCCGGAGGACACCGACCCTCGCGACGCCGACGTGATCTTCGAGCCGGACCCGGCCACGGTGCTCGAGGCGCTGGTGCCGCGATTCATCGAGACGGTGCTCTACGAAACGCTGCTCGAGCTCACGGCCAGCGAGCACAGCGCGCGCATGGTGGCGATGCGCGCGGCGACGGAAAACGCCAGCGAGCTCATCGACGCCCTGGGGCTCACCTACAACAAACTGCGACAAGCCAAGATCACCAGCGAGATCATCGACATCGCCTCCGGCGCCAACGCGCTGGCGCAGCGCGCGTGAGGGAAGGATTGGGAATGGCGAGCGGACGCATCGCACAAATCATCGGGGCCGTCATTGACGTCGAGTTCCCGGCCGGCGAGCTGCCGGCGCTCTACAACGCGCTGGAGGTCGAGGCTCCGGATCGCGACGACCGCGTGGTGCTGGAAGTCGAGCAGCACGTCGGCGACGGTCGGGTGCGGTGCGTCTCCATGCGCCCGACCGAAGGCCTGAGCCGCGGGCTGCCGGTGGCCGACCTGGGTGGCCCGATCTCGGTGCCGGTCGGCGCGCCCACGCTGGGGCGGGTCTTCGACGTGACCGGCGAGCCCATCGACGGCAAGGGTGACGTGGTCACCGAGACGCGGTATCCCATTCACCGGGCGCCGCCGCCGCTGACCGAGCAGACGACGCAGGCGGAGGTGTTCGCCACCGGACTGAAGGTCATCGACCTCATCGCGCCCTTCACGCGCGGCGGCAAGACCGGCGTGTTCGGCGGGGCGGGCGTGGGCAAGACGGTGATCATCATGGAGATGATCAACAACATCGCCGTGCAGTACGGGGGCTACTCCGTCTTCTGCGGCGTCGGCGAGCGCACGCGCGAGGGCACCCAGCTCATCCGCGAGATGACCGAGGCCGGCGTTATCGGCAACGCCTGCATGGTGTTCGGGC
This sequence comes from Chloroflexota bacterium, assembly GCA_965243625.1. GTDB lineage: Bacteria > Chloroflexota > UBA11872 > UBA11872 > UBA11872 > JAJECS01. Next base: position 2,510,540 of record CBDEVI010000002.1, on the reverse strand, counting down.
AGATGAACGAGTCGCCCGGCGCGCGCCTGCGGGTTGGGCTGGCCGGCCTGGCGCTGGCCGAATTCTTCCGCGACGAGGAAGGGCGCGACCTGCTGCTCTTCATCGACAACATCTTCCGCTTCACCCAGGCCGGCTCCGAGGTATCGGCGCTGCTCGGGCGGATGCCGTCGGCGGTGGGCTATCAGCCGTCGCTGGGCACCGAGATGGGCGAGCTGCAGGAACGCATCACCTCGACCACCTCGGGCTCGATCACCTCGCTCGAGGCGATCTACGTGCCCGCGGACGACTACACCGACCCGGCGCCGGTGACGACGTTCGCCCACCTGGACGCCACGATCCGGCTGGAGCGCTCGATCGTGGAGCGTGGCATCTATCCGGCGGTGGACCCGCTGACGAGCACGTCGAAGATTCTCGACCCGCGCATCGTGGGCGAGCGCCACTACGACGTGGCGCGCGGCGCCCAGCAGGTGCTGCAGCGGTTCAAGGACTTGCAGGACATCATTGCGATCCTGGGTATCGAGGAGCTCTCGGAAGAGGACCGCCTGACGGTGGTGCGCGCGCGCAAGATCGAGCGGTTCTTCTCGCAGCCGATGAACGTGGCGGAGGCCTTCACGGGCCAGCCGGGCGTGATCGTTCCGGTGGAGGAGACGATCCGCGGGTTCGAGGAGATTCTCGCGGGCGAGCATGACGAATTGCCGGAGCAGGCGTTCTACATGGTGGGCACGATCGACGAGGCCGTGGCGAAGGCCGAGCAGCTCGCGGCCGAAGGCTAGGCGCGGCGTCGGTCAACGGGATGCACGCTCACCCTGTCCCATCAAGCGACCCTTGCGAAAAGAGGAATGGGCGACGCATGCGTCGCCCCTACGCCCGAGCGGACAGGTTCAGCGGATCTGGATTCCGGCTTCCGCCGGAATGACGAAGGGTTACGCAATGCTCCCATCAACGGGGAGGGGACCTGACGGAGGCCGAGGAACGGGAAGCCACCCGGCGCCGTTAGATGTGGTGCAGGACCAACCTGTCCGCGCAAGGCGCTCTGATATTCTCGACGAGGAGGCGTAGATGGCTGGGTTGACCCTCACCGTCGTCTCGCCGGAGCGGGAAGTTCTGCGCGAGGACGACATCGAAATGGTCGTTGCGCCCGGAATCGACGGCGAGCTCGGGCTGATGCCGCGCCACGCCCCGCTGGTGACCCAACTGCAGGCCGGCACGCTGCGCTATCGCAGCGGCGGCGATGAACGCTTTCTCACCATCCTCGGTGGATTCCTCCAGGTCATGGAGGACACGGTGACGGTGCTGGCGGACGGCTCGGAGCGGTCCGACGAGATTGACGTGGAGCGGGCCGAGCGCGCCCGCGCCGAGGCGCTGCGCGAGCTGGAGGAGGCGCGCGTGGGCGGCGACGACGCAACGGTGATCCGCGCACGGCTGGCCCTGCTGCGGGCGCTGGCGCGCATCCGCACCGCGCAACGGGCAGGGCGCGGCTAAGGCCGGCCCCGTGGCCGAAGCCCTGGCCGACGCCGCCACGACCACGCCCGCCACGCGGGTCGCGATCACCGGCGGCCGGTCGCTGCGGGGCGCCTATCGCGTGCCCGGCGCCAAGAACGCGGTGCTGCCCATGATGGCCGCGTGCCTGCTGACGGAAGAAACCTGCGTCATCGAGGACATCCCGCTCATCACCGACATCATGGTGATGGCCGAGCTGCTGCGGGGGCTCGGAGCGCAGGTGGAGATCGACACCGAGCGCCGATCGGTCGCCATCACCGCGGCCGGCGTGCACTCGACCCGTCCCGATCCGCGTCTGGTGCGCGCCATGCGGGCGTCGTTCCAGGTGACCGGACCGCTGCTCTCGCGCTTCGGGCGCGTGGACTGCCACGCGCCGGGCGGTTGCCAGCTCGGCACGCGCCCGGTGAACGTGGACATCGAAGGCTTCGAGGTCCTGGGGGCTTCCATCGCCCTGGGCGGGGGCGTCTACCAGGCGGTGGCCGACCCGCTGGTCGGCGGCCAGGTCTACCTGGACTACCCGAGCCACACCGGCACGCAAAACCTGCTGATGGCGGCCACGCTGGCCAGCGGCTACACGACCATCGTGCACGCGTCGCGCGAGCCGGAAGTGATCGCGCTGGTGCACTTTCTGCGCAGCATGGGCGCCGAGATCCACGGCGAGGGCACGAGCACGATCGGCGTGCAGGGTCAGTCGCGGCTCTTCGGCACGGTGGCGCGCGCGATCCCGGACCGGATCGTGGGCAGCACGATGGCGGTGGCGGCGGCCATCAGCGCCGGCGACGTGGAGTTGCTCAACGTGCGGCCCGATCACCTGCAGCCGGTGCTGGTCAAGCTGGCCGCCATGGGGGTGACGCTGCACGAAACCAACCGCTCGGTGCGAGTCACGGGCAGCCCCATGCTCAGCGCCACGGCCATCCAGTGCATTCCGTTTCCGGGCTTCCCCACCGACGTGCAGGCGGCCATGGGGACGCTGATGACCCAGGCCCACGGCGAGAGCTCCATCATCGAGCGCGTCTACGACGGCAACCTGGGCTATGTGGGGCAGCTCCAGCGCATGGGCGCCGACGTGACGGTTGAGGGCCCAACAGCCCGCATCCGGGGCCCGTCGCCGCTCACGGCCTGCGAGGTGCGGCTGTGGACCGACATCCGCGCCGGCGCGGCGCTGCTACTGGCGGGGCTGGTGGCGGACGGGACGACGGTGCTCGACGACGCGGAGATCATCCAGCGCGGCTACCAGGACCTCCCGGGCGACCTGCAAGAGCTTGGCGCCGACATCACGGTTGAACGCCGCCCGCGTCCGGCGGCCACGGCGACGGTTGGCTAAATGTTCCGCTCCCTGAGCTCGCAGCGGCTTGGGGTCGACCTCGGCACCGCCAACGTGCTGGTCTACCTCGTCGGCGAGGGCGTGATCATCGACGAGCCGTCGGTGGTCGCCGTGTCGGTGCAAGACCGCCGCATCGAAGCCATCGGGCACGCGGCTCGCGAGATGGTGGGGCGCACGCCCGGGAGCCTGCGCGTGATGCGCCCGCTGCAGGACGGCGTGATCGCCGACTACCTGGTCACCGCGGCCATGCTGCGCTATTTCATCGAGCGCGCCGCCGGCCGCCATCGCCTCTTTCGGCCCGAGGTCATGGTGGCGGTGCCCACGGGCGTGACCACGGTGGAGCAACGCGCGGTGATGGACGCGGGCATCGCGGCGGGGGCCAAGCGCGTGCACCTGATCCCGGAGCCGCTGGCGGCGGCGATCGGTGCCAACGTGCCCATCTCCCATGCCTCGGGAAGCATGGTGGTGAACCTTGGCGGGGGAACGACGGAGATCGCGGTGATTTCGCTCAACGACATCGTGGCCGACTGCTCGGGGTCGCTGCGCGTCGGCGGCAATCGCCTGGATGAGGCCATTCGCACCTACATCAAGCGCAAATACAACCTGATGACCGGCGACCGCACGGCGGAAGCGATCAAGATGCGCATCGGCAGCGCCATCGTGCTGGAACCCGCGGAGACCATGGAGGTGCGCGGGCGCGACCAGATGCAGGGCCTGCCGCGCACGGTGACGATCACCTCGGACGAAATCACGGAGGCCATCGCGGAGCCCGTCGACCAGATCATCCGCGGCGTTCGCAGCGTGCTCGAGGCGACCCCGCCCGAGCTGGCGGCCGACATCATCGACAAGGGGCTGGTGATGACCGGCGGCACGGCGCTGCTGCGCAACCTGGACAAGCTGGTGGCGCGCGAGACCGGCGTGGCCGTGCACGTGGCGGAGACGCCCCTGCTGTGCACCGTCCGCGGCACCGGAATCGCCCTGGAGCACTTCGACGTGCTGCAAAAGATCGTAATCTCGCACCCGTAGCACCGGCCCAGCGAGGCTGAGATGACACTAGTTCTGCAAACGTTCCCCATGCCCCCGGGCCCGCAGGCCGAGCTCGAACGCGACTACGAGGTGCGCCAGGCGCCGTTCGCGGACGGCGGCGAGTTGGCGGCGGCGGCCGTCGGCGCCGTGGCCGTGATCGCCGGCACCGAGTCGTGGACGCGCGAGCTGCTGGAGGCCAACGCCGGCACGCTGCGCTGCATCTCGCGCGTGGGCACCGGGGTGGACAGCATCGACCTGGCCGCCGCCACCGATGTCGGGGTGGCGGTGCTCAACGGCCCCGGCGAAATGTCGCTGACGGTGGCCGAATACTCCGTGGGCATGATGTGGACCCTGGCCCGCCGCATCTTCGACGCGGACGCCTCTGTGCGTACCGAGGGCTTCGCCAAGCGCATCGTGCTGCTGGGCAACGACCTGGCGGACAAGACGGTGGGCATCGTCGGGTTCGGTGACATCGGACGCCGCGTGGCGACGATCTGCCAGCACGGATTCGGCATGCGCGTGCTGGTCCATACGGCCAATCCCGATCCGGCGCGGCTCGAAGCGGCGGGGATCGACGGGGCGTTCGTGTCGCTGCCCGAGCTGCTGCGCCAGTCCGACTTCGTGACGCTGCACACGCCGGTGACCGACGAGACCATGGAGATCATCGGACGCGAGGAGCTGGCCCTGATGAAGCCCGGCGCCTTTCTGATCAACAGCTCCCGCGGGCGGCTGGTGGACGAGGCGGCGGTGGTCGAGGCGCTGCACGACGGGCGCCTGGGCGGCCTTGGGTCGGACGTGTTCGCCGTTGAGCCGCCGCCGGAGGACCACCCGTTCTTCCACACGCCGCGCACGATTCTGACGCCGCACTTCGGCTCGCACAGCCACGAGTCGATGTTCCGCATGGGCGACCGGGCGGTGCGCAACCTGCGGGAGTTCATGGCCACCGGTCGGTGCGAGCGGACGGTGAATCCGGAGGTCTACGACCGGCTGTCGGAATAGGGAGGCGCTGACGAGCCGCGACCCTTGCGCCCGCTACACTGCGCCGCCAGGAGGGACTGATCCCATGCCTGACCTCGTGCTGCGCGCGGCTACGCTGATCGACGGCACCGGCGCCGAGCCCATCCGGCCCGGCGAGGTGACCATTCGGGACGGGACCATCGCCGCCGTCGGGGCGCCCGGCCGAAAAGACCCGGTTGACGCCGAGATCGTGGACTACGGCGACGCCACGCTGCTGCCGGGCCTCATCGACGCCCACGTGCACCTGCAATTCACCGCCGGGCCGGACCATCCCACCACCCGCGGCATCCACATAGAGGCCACCGATTCCGAGCGCATCGCCACCGCCATCGGCAACGCTCAGCGCGGGCTGGCGACGGGCGTGACGACTATGCGCGACACCGGCGGCTACTTCACCCTCAACATGGACGTGCGCGACGCGATCAATGCCGGCCACGTCATCGGCCCGCGCCTGCTGGTCTGCGGCGCGCCGATCACGACCACCGCCGGTCACCTGCACTGGTGCGGCCTGCGCGCGGACTCCCGCGACGAGGTCGTCGAGGCGGTCCGCACGATGGTCGAGGCCGGGGCGGACTTCATCAAGGTCATGGCCACCGGCGGCATGATGACGCCCGGCACCTCGCCCGGCATGACGCAGTACTCGGAATCCGAGCTGCAGGCCCTGGTGGACGACTCGCACCGGCTGCGTAAGCAGGTGGCGGCCCACGTGCTGGGCACGACCGGCTGCATCCTGGCCATCGACGCTGGCGTGGACACCCTGGAGCACTGCTCGTGGCTCGATGAAACCGGGGAACATGGGGCCTTTCGCTTCGACGCGGAGGCCGCGGCCCGCATTCAGCCCGCCACGCAGTCGGTGCACATGACCGTTGGCGCGGGCAGCCGGGACTACGTGCGCGGGGTCGATCACCTGGACGAGATGTCCGAGTCGGACCGCGAGGAGCTGCACGAGCGGGGTCGCTACCACCGCGCCATGCGCGCCAGCGGCACCCCGTTGGTCGTATCCAGCGACGCCGGCGTGATGACCACCAAGCACGACGAGTTCGCGCTCACCGTCATCGCCGCCGCGGTCACGCTCGACCTCTCGCCGGTGGAGGCGATCAACATCACCACCTACGCCCCCGCGAGCACCATCGGACTGGGCGACGTCACCGGCGCGCTGAAACCGGGACTGGCCGCGGACGTGCTGGTGGTCGAGGACGACGTGGGCGAGAACATCTGCTGCGTGGCCGACCCGATCGCCGTCTACCTGGGCGGACGCGAAGTAGCCCGCGACCGTCGGCTCCTCGCGTCCTGACGCGAGGTCCGAATCCGGTCCCGTCCGGTCCCCTCTCCCTCAGGGAGAGGGTTAGGGTGAGGGTCCGAGGCGCCCGATCTCCCAGCCATCCGGTGGCCCGGGCTGCGTGCAGCCCGGGGATTCTTGCGCCTACCGATACCCGACGTGGATCTCCAGCTTCTCCAACGTGAGCCGCTCGGCGACTGCGTCCGGCGGGTTGACCCACACGCCCACCAGGTTTTCGCCGTGCGCCAGGAATGCCGGCCTGGCCTCGAAGACCAGCCAGCCGTCTTCGACGGTCGGCGGCGGCAGCAGAGTGTTGTTCACCCGCAGCTCGATGCGCTCGACCACGTCGGTCAGCGGCGGGCGGTTGTAGAGATCGCGGTACTTCGTCGCCAGCAGCGCCGGGTCGAGCCGGTCGCCGTCCGATGCGTCCTCGTCGGACAGCACCGCGCGCACGGTGATGGCCCGCACGGCTTCGGCCTCCGCGTTGACGTCGTCGCCCACCCACACGCGCACGAAGGTGTCGACCTTGCCGTCGCGGTAGTCGCTCGACTGGTTGGGCGGCCCGGGCCATTGCTCCTTGGGCTGCGGCGTACCGGTGGGGATGTTCGGCAGCAGCGCCGGCAGCGGCGCCAGCAGGTTGGTGTTGAGGAACATCGTCCGCGGCGTGCTCCAGTCCTCGGGCGGCGGGATCATGAAGTGCCCTCCGCCGCGACGTTCGGCGAAGAACACCTTGTCGGTGCGGCACAGCGTCTCCGGGTCGCCCAACTCGCGCTGCGCCTGCATGCAGCCGCGCCAGTAGTCGGTGTCCATCAGCTCGATGTAGGTGCCGGCGCGGCGGGCCGATTCCGGCGTGCGGTCGGGGTAGTTGAAGGTGCAAACGCCGTCGGCGCCCTGGTGCAGCCAGTTGGACGCCGCGCCCCGCTGCACTTCCAGCGAGGGGTGGAAATAGCCGTCGCTGGAGTGGTGCGCGTCGATGCACGGAAACAGCTTCACCGGATACCCCGCGGTCAGGCGGCGGAAGTCGCGCACGTCCACGTCGAAGGTGCGGCAGCCGAGGATCAGCAGGTCCACCAGGCTCTCGCGCACCCAGGTCGCGATGTCGATGCCGGTGGCGTGGCAGCTCACCACGTCGGGCGGGATCTGCACGCTCAGCAAGTAGGGGCGTCCGCGCACCCGCTCCCGCTCCAGCAGCACGGCGCGAACCGTGCGCATCAGGTCGTTGAGGTGCTCGCGCAGCTCCCACTGCTGTCCCGCCGGAAACAGGATGTCCAGGCGCGCGAAATCGAGGTTGACGCCGTCGTGGTCGAAGCGCCAGGCCACCTCGCGCACGATTTCGGTGATGTATTCCCGCACGCCCGGCTCGGCGTAGTTCATGTAGCCGCCCTCGACGGGGCCGTAGGGCCACATCAGCCACTCGGGATGCGCCGCCTTCACCGGGATTCGCATGGGCACGATCTTGGTCCCGTCCCAGCCCACGTCGTAGCCGTTCATGGCGAGCTGATAGAAGGACTCGATGCCGCGGCGCTGCGCCTGCTCCAGGGCCAGCGACGGAATCTCCACGCCCGCCGCGACCCAGTTCGTGATCCATTCCCCAACGGGACGCACGTCGCTCTCGAACGAGGCCTCCAAGCCGCCCTCCGACCACCAGATGATCGTGTCGATCTGCGTGCCCGGCATGTCCTGCAGGCTCAGCTGCGCGTCCCACCACTTGGCCAGCTGCTCCGGCGGAGGCGGCTGGCCCACGAAGTCCTTGGGATCGCCGGTGATGTCATAGCGCACCACGATCCGCCGCCGCCGCTCCACCGCGGCCAAATGCTCGGCCGAGAGCTCGAATGGCTGCATGGAGTGTCTGCTTTCCGCGTGGCTTACGCCTGTGCTGGAACTATAGGCTGCGAGCGGGATTGCGGCGGGGGGTAGCGCCCCCTCGTTGACTCCATCAGGATTCTGCGCCGCAGCGCTACGTCCTAGCCCGCGGCCTCACGGTAGGAGCTCGCGCGGTAGACCAGTGGCGGCGAAACGGATTCTAGACAGGATTGACACAGCCCGCGGAATAGTTAGGGTGATAGAGTCGACTCTGGAAGACTGGTGGCCGCAAGAGCGGAGAGACTCTGGTGGAGCGCCTCAGTACCGAGCGTCGGCAACAGACTACTCGGCAGGAGGCTAGCGCCCGTTGACAAGCAAGTAGCTGACCGCTCTCTGGTAGTAAGCGTGAAGAAGCCTAGTCTCAGGACCGGGCTTAGCGATCCAGTTCGTCTCGGCAAGCGCTACACCGTAGGCGACGCTGCCAGGATTTCGGGCGTCAACACTCGGACGCTGCGCCGGTGGCTGGTGGGTGAATACGGATCGAACCGTACAAGCGAGCCGGTGTTTCAGGCCGAAGACCCAAAACCAGAAGCACCCCTCAGTCTCTCGTTTGTCGAACTGATCGAGGTCGTGGTCGCGGCAGAGTTTCGCGGCAGGCGCATAAAGATTGAGCGAATTCGGCGCGGGAGAGACTTCATGCAGCGTGAGTGGGGTCTAAAGTATCCGTTCGCCCATGTAGAACTTGACAGCGTGGGAGGTGAGATCCTGCACCACTTTGATGAGCAGGACCCTGACGCCCCCGCTCTCGCCGTGAGCACTGACGGCATGCAGTGGACTCTGCCAGGCCTAGTAAGACGGCGAGTCCAGGAATTCGTGCACCTTAAGGACGACGGATTTGCTATTCGGTGGTATCCGCGCGGTCTGAACGTGCCAATCATGGTCGATCCACGCTACGCCGCAGGGCGGCCGGCGATTGCTGATCGTGGAGTGACGGTTGACATCATCCAGCGCAGATCACTGAACGCCGGACAGAGCATTGAGGAAATCGCGCGAGATTTGCGCGTGCCGGAGACAGCGGTCGAGGCGGCGCTGAGTTTCGACATTGCCGCGTGAAGCTGTTTTTCGATGAGAATCTTGGAACCGCGCTTCCGGAATCCGTCCAGTCCCTGGGAGTCTGCAGGGCCACCTGCGTAGCGCACATCTGGCGCGATCTCATCAAGAATGAGGAGAGAAGCGTTGACGATCACACATGGATGCGCTTCGCGGCCAAGGAGTCCTATATCGCGATTTCAGCCGATTCCGCAATTCTTGATTCAGAAAGTGAACGTCAAACGCTCATTGAGGCAGGTCTCGGCGTCGTGTTCCTGACAAGTGGAACGGAATACGCCGCAGACGTCATGGCGTGGATTCTCAGGCGACGGGAATGGCTAAAGACGTTGTATGACTCTGAGCCGCGGCCCTTCGCGTGGCGCACAAGCCTCAGAGGCCGTGCCCGACGAGACCCGCGCGTATGAACACAAACCTAAGGGCACGGAACAAACTTCCCACTGCCGGGCGGCCGAAACCTTGACCCACTTCGAATCGCCAGAGACACTCACTTCTGAAGAAACATCGGCGTTGACGGAGACACGTCGCGGCGATCGGACCGCCGAGCGAGCCCGGGTGGGTGTGAGCCGGGCGCGGGACCGCCGTCGTTGGCATCCCTCCCGAGCTGCCGGCCGAACGCTCGCTCGGGCGAGCAAGTAGACCCGGTCGGGTAGCGCCCCGTTAGAGGCGCGGTCGTCCACCACGGTGGGCGGCGGTTGAGTGGTCCGGCGTTGGCCGGACAATCGCGGGTGGCACCGCGGGTCATGAACCCGTCCCGGAGGGGACGGGTTTTTTGTTGCGGCGCGACACGCCAAGGAGCAGGACAGGACGGCGAGTGAGAATGGCGACCGAGGATCTCTACAGCACCGACAGCTACGTGCGGACCTTCGAGGCCGTGGTGCAGCGGTCCGGTCCGGACGGCGTGGTGCTCGACCGCACGGCCTTCTACCCGCGCGGCGGCGGGCAGCCCGGCGACACCGGCGAGCTGCGGGCGGGGTCCGAGGTCTGGCCGGTGACCCGCGTGCAGCGTCGCGCCGGCGACATCGCTCACGCGGTCGAGGGAGAGCCGCCGGAGCCGGGTACCCAGGTGACGGCCAGCCTGGACTGGGAGCGGCGCTTTCGCTTCATGCGCCTGCACACGGCGCTGCACGCGCTCTCGGGCATCGTGTGGACCGGCTGGAACGCCGACGTCACGGGGAGCAACATCGCCGACGACGGCAACCGCGCCCGCATGGACTTCTCGCTCGAAGGCATCCGCATCAACGAGATCAAGCAGGAGATCGAGGACCAGCTCAACGCGTCGCTGGCCGACGGACGCGAGGTGAAGGTCTACTCGCTGCCCCGCGAGGAGGCCTTCCAGCTGCCGGACCTGATCCGCACCCACGTGAACCTGGTCCCGGAGCACATCCGCCAGATCCGCATCGTGGAGATCGTGGACCTGGATCGCCAGGCGGACGGCGGGACACACGTGGCCAACACGGCCGAGGTTGGGGCGGTGCGCATCGTCAACGCGGTCAACAAGGGACGCATCAACCGGCGCCTCGAAATCGCCCTGGCGGACTGACGGCATGCCTCGCAACGCCGCTTCCCCCTTCCAGCCGCTGCCGGACGAGCTGGACTTTCCGTCCATGGAGCGCCGCATCCTGGACTTCTGGGCGGAGCAGGGGGCGTTCGAGAAGCTGCGCGCCAAGAACGCCGACGGGCCGCGCTGGTCGTTCATCGACGGGCCCATCACGGCCAACAACCCCATGGGCGTGCATCACGCGTGGGGCCGCACCTACAAGGACGTCTACCAGCGCTACCGCGCCATGCGCGGCTATCACCAGCGCTACCAGAACGGCTTCGACTGCCAGGGGCTCTGGCTGGAGGTGGAGGTCGAGAAGGAGCTGGGCTTCGAGACCAAGCGCGACATCGAGGCCTTTGGGCTTGAGGCCTTCGCCGACGCCTGCCGCGAGCGCGTCGACACTTACTCCGCCATTCAGACCTCGCAGTCGGTGCGCCTGGGCCAGTGGATGGACTGGGACGACTCCTACTACACCCACTCCGACAGCAACATCGAGCACATCTGGGGCTTCCTGCGGCGCTGTCACGAGCGCGGCTGGATCGAGGTGGCCCAGCGCGCCATGCCCTGGTGCGCGCGCTGCGGCACGGCGCTCTCGCAGCACGAGCTGATCGACACCTACCAGGAGATCACCCACGACGCGCTGTACGTGCGGCTGCCGCTGCACGGACGCGACAACGCGTGGCTGCTGGTCTGGACCACGACGCCCTGGACGCTGGCGGCCAACGTCGCCGCCGCGGTCGATCCCGAGCTGACCTACGTCGAGGTCGAGATGGCGGACGGCAAGCGCTACTTCCTTGCCGAAGCCACACTGCAGGAGGCGCTCGGCAACGACGCGCACGAGGTCGTCGGCCGCATCACGGGCGCGGACATGCTCGGCTGGACCTACGACGGACCCTTCGACCACCTGCCCGCCGTCGCCGGCACCAAGCACCGGGTCATTCCCTGGAAGGACGTGGGCGCCGACGAGGGCACCGGGATCGTGCATATCGCTCCGGGCGCGGGTGAGGACGACTTCCGCCTGAGCCAGGAGCTTGGCCTGCCGGTGCTCGTGCCCATCGACGAAAACGGCGTCTACGTGGAGGGCTACGACCGGCTCACGGGACGCGACGCGCGCCAGGTGGCGGACGACGTCATCGACGACCTGCGCGGGCGCGGGCTGCTCTACCGGGCGCACCGCTTCGAGCACCGCTATCCCCACTGCTGGCGCTGCCAGGAGGAATTGGTCTTCCGCGTGGACGACGAGTGGTTCATCCGCGCCGACGAGGTGCGCCAGCCCATGCTGGACGCCGCCGCTACGGTGCACTGGGTCCCCGACTATGCCGGCGCGCGCATGGCCGACTGGCTGCGCAACATGGGCGACTGGAACATCTCGCGCCGGCGCTATTGGGGCCTGCCGCTGCCGTTCTATCCCTGCGGGGACTGCGGCCACCTGACCGTCATCGGCTCCAAGGCCCAGTTGGAGGAGCGCGCGGTTTCCGGCCTGGACCAGCTGCGCGAGCTGCACCGCCCCTGGATCGACGAGGTGGTCATCCGCTGCGAGGGCTGCGAGGCGCCGGTGCGGCGCATCGACGCGGTCGGCGACGCCTGGCTCGACGCCGGCATCGTGCCGTTCTCGACGCTGGGCTACCTGGAGGGCAGCGAGGAGTTCCAGCGCTGGTATCCCGCCGACTTCATCACCGAGATGCGCGAGCAGATCCGGCTCTGGTTCTACTCCATGCTCTTCATGAGCGTGACGCTGGAGAATCGCTCGCCCTATCAGTCCGTGTTCGTCTACGAGAAGCTGAACGACGAGACCGGTCGCGCCATGCACAAGAGCTGGGGCAACGCCATCGAGTTCGGCGAGGCCGCCGAGCGCATGGGCGCGGACGTGATGCGCTGGCTCTACGCCGGACAGAACCCGCTCTACAACATCAACTTCGGCTACGGCCCGGCGGGCGAGGTCAAGCGGCGCATGCTGACCCTGTGGAACGTCTACGCGTTCTTCGTCACCTACGCCCGGCTCGATGAGTTCGACCCGACGCAGCCGGAGGTACCGCTGGCCGATCGCCCGGACCTGGACCGCTGGGTGCTGTCGCAGCTGCAAACGCTGATCGACACCATGACCGACGCCCTGCACACCTTCCACGTGCACCGCGGCCAGCGCGCCGCGCGGCGGTTCATCGAGGACGTCTCGAACTGGTACGTGCGGCGCGGGCGGCGGCGGTATTGGAAGTCCGAGGACGACGTCGACAAGCAAGCCGCCTACCAGACGCTGTACGAGGTGCTGACCACGCTGGTGCGCCTGCTGGCGCCGGTGATGCCGTTCTGGACCGAGGACATCTACCAGAACCTGGTGCGTGGCGTGGACCCGAGCGCCCCGGAAAGCGTGCACCTGACCGACTGGCCGCAGGCCCGCGACGACCGCCGCGACCCGAAGCTGGACGCCGCCATGGCCGAAGTGCAGCGGGTGGTGCGCGCCGGGCGGGCCGCGCGCAACGCCGCCAACGTGAAACTGCGCCAGCCGCTGCGGTCGGCGCTGATCCAGGTGCCCGACGACGCGGCCTGGGACGCGGTGGAGGCGCTCGAGGCGCATGTCCTCGACGAGTTGAACGTCAAGACGCTGGAGCGCATGGCGTCGGAGCACGAGCTGGTGGAGTTCCAGGTCCAGCCCAACTACCGGCGGCTGGGTCCGCGCTTTGGCCCGCGCGTCAGGCAGGCCGCCGCCGCGCTGGCCGCCCGGGATGCAGCGGACGCCGTGCGCGAGTTGGACGAGCGCGGCGAGCTTTCGGTGGACCTGGACGGCGCCGTCGAGACGCTGAGCCCCGACGACCTCAACGTACGCCGCACGCCGCGCGAGGGCTTTGGCGTGGCCGAACAGGACGGCGTGATCGTGGCCGTCGCCACGGACATCGACGACGCGCTGGCCCGCGAGGGCCTGGCACGCGAGCTGGTCCACGCCACCCAGGGCCTGCGCCGCGATGCGGGACTCGAGGTCTCGGACCGGATACGTGTCTGGATCTCGGGTGGCGGTGAGGTGGATCAGACACTCGCTGAGCACCAAGAGTGGATCGCCGGGGAAGTGCTGGCCGTTTCGGTCAACGAAGGCGACCCCTCGTCCGATTCGGTGCACGCCGAGCACACGCTCAACGGCGTATCGGTCGGGATTCGCCTGACGCGCGCGTAGACGGCCAGCGTTCGTCGTTCCGGTCCTAATCCGCGTCATTCCGAACGCAGTGCGGAATCTAAGGACGTTGTGCATTCTTCCGGCCCCTTAGATTCCTCGCCTTCGGCTCGGAATGACAGATTGGGGGGCTCGGAATGACAGATTGGGGCGGCCCCGCCCGCTTAGCTCTCTTCCCGCGCCGCCACTTCGACCTGGCCCTCGCGCACGCGCACCTCGTAGGTCTGGATGCGCTGGCCCCATGGGGGTCGTATCAGCCAGCCGTCCGTCACGTCGTAGGTCCAGCCGTGGAGGGGACACGTGAGCTGGCAGCCGACCAGGTAGCCCGCGCCCAGCGGCCCGCCCGCGTGCTCGCACACGCCCTGGATGGCGTGGTACTCGCCGTCGACGTTGGCAATCACCACGTCCGACCAGTCCACCGTCACCGTCACCATTTTGCCGGGCGCCGGCAGGATCTTCTCGTCGCCGACCTTGTGAAAGGTCATCTCCGCCACGGCTAGGCCAAGTCGCGCCGCAGCACCGTCACGTCGACGGCGCGGTCGCCGCATTGCAGGTGGCGCGACAGTGTCGATTCGGTCGAGAAGCCCACCGCGGCCAGGGCGGCGGTCCGGCTTTCGCCCGAGGCGTAGGCGCGCACGGTTCGCACGCCGGCCTCGCGTCCCTCCGCCAGCACCGTGCCCAGGAACGATGAGAGCTCGCCGCTGTAGGCCGGATGGCACAGCACCTCCAGGGTCCCGCTGCCGTCCAGCGGCGCGGCGGTCGCCGTGAAGAGTCCGGCGGCGGCCACGAGGCGATCGCGGCGCGTCACCAGCACCTTGAAACGGTTGGCCGGGTGCGTCTCCCGCCGCAGCATGGAGCTGACGAATGGCCGCAGGCAGGACCCCGACTGCACCTCAGGCGGGTCGTAGAAGATGGCCTCGGTGAAGTCGCGGATGCGCCAGTCCCGCGGCTCGGGCGACAGCATCAGCGCCGGGTAGCCGCCGATATCGCCCCATCCCGCGTCGCGCGCCAGCGGCGCCGAGCCGTCGTGCGCGAAGTACTCGTCGTCAAAGGTCTCCGGGTCGCTGCCGGGCCGCAGCGCGCGCATGGCGATGCCGTTGTAGCGGCGGTAGCCGTGTTTCTCGTAGACGTGGGCCGCGTCCGGCGCCACGGTGCCCAGGTAGATGACCAGGCCGCCGTCCGCCCAGAAGCGCTCGACCGACAGCCTGGTGAGCGTCTGCGCCACGCCCTTGCCGCGATGGGCCGGGTCGGTGCGCACGAAGCCGTAGCCGCCGACTTCGCGCGTGTTGCGGCTGGTGCCGTGCCACACCGTGCCCACGACCTGGCCGTCGATGCGCCCGACGATCAGGACGTCGTGCAGCGAGTCGTCGGTCGCGCCGCGGAGCGCGCGCGCGACAAGCTCGTTCTCACCGGGCGACGTCCACGGATCGAAGGGCTGCACGATGAACCACCACAGCGCGCGGTTCGCGGCGGTGTCGCCGCGTCCCTCGCCGGGACCCAGCGTGGTCACGTCGAGCCGTTCGCCCGTCTTGAGGGTGTGGGTCGATTCCATGTCGGCGGCGCCATCCCGATGCCACGGAGAGCGGTGCCACAATAGCGCCTTTACAGGCCACCAGTTGGAGGGGCGTATGTCGATCGAAGGTCGGGCGGCAGTCATCACCGGCGGCGGGACGGGAGTGGGTCGCGCCACCGCGCTCGGCCTGGCCCGGCTGGGCGTGAGCGTGGCCGTCAACTACTCCCGCTCGGCGGACGAGGCCGCCACCACCGCCCGCGACTGCGAGGCCGAAGGCGTGGAAGCTGTGGCGCTGCAGGCCGACGTGGCGTCGAACGCCTCCGTGGTCGCCATGGTGGAGCAGGCGGCGGCCGCGCTGGGCCGCGTCGACTACCTGGTGAACAGCGCCGGGACCACCGTGTTCGTGGACCACCCGGATCTCGACGGGCTCACCGAGGAAGCCTGGCAGCGCGTGATGGGCGTGAACCTGTTCGGCGCCTTCTACGCCACCCGCGCCTGCGTGCCGCACATGCGCGCCGCCGGCGCGGGCGCGGTGGTCAACGTGTCATCGGTGGCGGGAATCACCGGCGCCGGCAGCTCGATTCCCTACGCCGCGTCCAAGGGTGCGCTCAACACCATGACCCGGTCGCTGGCGCGGGCGCTGGCGCCGGAGGTCCGCGTCAACACCGTGGCGCCGGGGATCATCGATACGCGCTGGGTCGACGATCGGCGCGAGTTCCTGGACGCGGCGGTGGAGAAGACGCCGCTGCAGCGCGCCGCCGTCGCCGAGGACATCGCCGAGTCGGTGATCCACCTGCTGCAATCCACCTTCACCACCGGCGAGGTGCTGGTGATCGACGGCGGAATCTCGCTCTAGCGCCAAGCCCGGCAAATGAAACGAGCGCTCCGGCCGGGGAGCCGGAGCGCTCGCGGATCACCGCGATTCGAGCGCTACGCCGCGAGCGACGTCACACCCTCCGGCACGTGACCCGTGCCGTGACACTGGGAACATGAGCGCCAGAACGCTGCACCGGCGTAGCTCGCGCGCGCAAGCGGACGCCCGCCTCCGTCGTAGCGGCGAAATCCACGGCCGACGCAACGCGGGCAGATGTGCTCGCCCGTGCGGGCAGAGATGGTCGCTCGTGGACCAACGTAGTGGGTCATGCGTTCCCCCTTCCTCGCGGGAATGCCCCAGGTCAACATTGACCTGGCTGTGCACGTGTGGCGTGCACCGTCCGATAGTACCGCGCAAAATCCCTGGGTCAAAGTGGACGGTGGCAAATCATCCCGGCCACGGCGAGACGTGGGCTCCAGACGATCGCGAATCAGCCGATTCGACGAGAACGCGGCCCCTAGAGCGAGAGCGCGCCGCGCTTGTGCTCGCTGGTGACGGCCCGGCCGCTGGTGGTGAACGACTGGCCGCAGCCGCAGGCGCTCTGGGCGTTGGGATTGAGCAGCTTGAATCCGCCGTCGATCAGCGCGTCGCTGTAGTCGAGCGTGGAGCCGCGCAGCAGACCGACGCTGGCGGGGTCGACGATGACGGTGATGCCGTGCGCGTCGATGGACATGTCGCCGTCGCGTGGGCCGGGCTCGATCCCCATGGCGTAGCGGAAGTCACCGCAGCCTGAATCGGGCACCACGCGGACCCGCAGCACGGCCTCGGGCTTATTGCGCTTGGCGCGCATGCGCTCGAACTGCGCGGCCGCCGACTCGGTGATCGCCAGCACCGGCGCCGCAGCGGCCATCGGCAGCGAATCCATCATCCCGCGCGTCTCCCAGCACCTTGTCGCATCGGAAGTCTACGCCATCGAAACCGCGGCGGCGGCATCGGCTTTGCGCCGCAGTTGCCCCACCGTCTCCGCAATGATGTCCACGGCGCGCCGCATCTGGGCGTCGGTGTTCGATCGTCCCGTCGTGAGTCGCAGGCTGCTGCGGGCGATGTCCGCCGGGATGCCCATGGCCAGCAGTACGTGGGACGGCTCCAGCGACGCCGAGGTGCAAGCCGAGCCGCTGGAGGCCGCGATCCCCGCCGCGTCCAGCCGCAGCAGCAGCGCCTCGCTGTCCACGCCCTCGATGACGAAGCTGGCGGAATTCGGCAGACGAGTCTCCGTCGGCCCGGTGAGGCGCACTCGCGAAATCCCTGTCAAGCCCTCCACCAAAGTGCCCGTCAGTGCGGCGTTCGCGGCGTTGCTCGCCGCGCGCTCGGCGTCCGCCCGGGTGAGCGCCGCCGCAAGACCGACCGCGCCGGCGACATTTTCGGTGCCCGCGCGGCGGTTGCGCTCCTGCGAGCCGCCGACGATCTGCGGCGCCAGGCGCACCCCGCGCCGCACATACAAGGCGCCCACGCCCTTCGGGCCGTACACCTTGTGCGCCGTCAGCGAGAGCAGATCCACGCCCAACTCGGGCGTGGCCAGGCTCAGGCTGCCGGCGGCCTGCACGGCGTCGGTGTGAACCAGCGCTGGATGGTCCGCCAGCGCGGCCGCGATCTCGGCCACGGGCTGAATGGCACCCACCTCGTTGTTCGCGTACATCACGGATACCAGCGCCGTGTCCTCGCGCACGGCGGCGAGCACGTCGGCGGGATCGACCCGACCGTCGGCGTCCACTGGCAGATAGGTCGCCTCGAATCCATGCCGGCGCTCGAGCTGTTGCGCCGTGTGCAGCACCGCGTGGTGCTCGACGGCGCTGGTCACCAGGTGGCGCCGTCCCGCCTCGTGGGCGCGCCAGGCCACGCCGCGGATGGCGAGGTTGGCGGCCTCGCTGCCGCTGCCGGTGAAGACGACCTCTGCCGTGTCGCACGCCAGCACGTCGGCCACGGCCTCGCGGGCGTCATCGAGCGCGGCGCGAGCCTCGCGGCCCTCCAGGTACAAGCTGCTGGCATTGCCTGCGTGAGTCGTCAGGAACGGCAGCATGGCGGCCATGACGTCGGGATCGACCGGCGTGGTCGCCGCGTGGTCGAGATAGATGCGCCCGGCAGCCTCTACGCCGCGGCGGCCGTCCTCATCGGCGGATGGCATAGCAGCATGCCTGGTCGCCCTTTGGCGAAACCACCAACTGCTCGACGTCGGCCTGTACCAGTTTGCGGATGAAGCGCAATTCCGATTCGCAGGCGGCGGTGCAGCCCTCGGCCACGCGTGAAACCGGGCAGTTGTGCTCGCGCAGACGGTAGCCGTCGTCCGTGGTCTCGAGCTCGACCATATAGCCGCACTCGTCCAGGATGCGGGCCACCTCGTGCACGCGGAGATCGAACGGCAGGCCGCGGACCCGGGGGATGTACTTGTCCAATTGCCGTCGTTCGTGGCGTTCCAGCACGGCGTTCAGCAGGGACTCGCCGCCCAACTCCAGCACCGCGTCGACCATGCAGGACGCAAGGTCGTCGTAGGTCCGCTCGAAGGTCTCGTGGCCCTTGGCCGTCAGGTGATAGCGATAGCGCGGCCGACCCGGCCGTCCGCGGACGGGGTTCGCCGTGACCAGGCCGTCGGCCGCCAGGCTCTCCAGATGCGGTCGGACGGCGGACGTGCCGGTCCCCACGCGGTCGGCGATGTCGGGCGCGAACATGGCCCCACCGACTTTGAGCGTCCGCAGGATCTCGTCGCGGGGGCTTAACGTGCGCAAATGGCAGGCCCCGGGGGTGTGATGCCGTCAATCGAAGCTACCACCGCCGCTAGGGGGCAAACAACCGAAATTCGCGATCCGAAGGTAGGAATTTGCACAGTTTGTGCAGAATAATCTGTAAAAACATGTAGAATGCCTTGGTTGAATCACCGGTGCCCGCGCTCGTGCGGACACCTGCCGTGAACCGAGGAACCCCCGGTGGCACCCGCGACTGACGTGATGGCCTCTCCCGCCCCGAACGCTTGGGAAGACGCTCTCTCTCAGCTCGAGCCGCGTGACAGCACGGCCGGCGATGAGGCGTCGTCGGGCGGCGGTGGGGGTTGGGCGTCCGAGCCGAGCCCGGTGCCGCAACCCGGCGTGGGCGCGTCAATCGAAGACACGCTGCGCCTCTATCTCAACGAGATCAACCGCGTGCCGCTGCTCACGGCCGCCGAGGAAGTGGCGCTGGCCAAGCGCGTCGAGGCCGGCGACGACGCAGCCCGAGCGCACCTGACCCGCGCGAACCTGCGCCTGGTCGTCAACGTGGCCAAGCGCTACGCCACGGGCGGCCTGCCGCTGCTCGACCTGATCCAGGAAGGCAACCTGGGCCTGATGCAGGCCGTCGAGCGCTTTGACTGGCGCCGCGGCTTCAAGTTCAGCACCTACGCCACCTGGTGGATCCGGCAGGCGATCACGCGCTCGCTGTCCAACGACTCACGCACGGTGCGGCTGCCGGTCCACGTCGTCGAGACCCTGCGCAAGATCCGCCGCATCGCGCCGGACCTGGCCACGCAGCTGGAGCGCAATCCCACGGCCGAAGAGCTGGGCGACGTGCTGAAGCTCGACCCCAATCGCATCGTCGAGATCGTGCGCGCCGGTCGCTCGCCCATGTCGCTGGAGCAGCCGGTGGGTGAAGACGGCGAGGAGCCGCTGTCGGACTTCGTGGAAGATCCCGAGCCCGAGGCGCCGGACGGGCGCCTGCTCGTGGAATCGCTCAGCGACGACGTCGACCGCGCCCTCGCCATCCTGCCCGATCGCGAGCGCACCATTCTGACGCTGCGATTCGGCCTGGACGGCAACGAGCCCTGGACGCTCGACGAGATCGGCGCCCACTTCGGGCTCACGCGCGAGCGCATCCGCCAGCTGCAGGTCGAAGCGCTGCGCAAGCTCCAGCGCTCACAGGCGGCACGTCCGCTGCGGGAGTACCTGGCGAGCTAGGCGACTTCTACCAGGCCCAGTCGCAGGACAAGAGGCTAGCCAACTCTGATCTGACGGATGACGAGCGAGCATATCCGTGGCGCTCAGGAAACCGACCATTGCGTATGCTGGACATTGCTTCCCGCCCCCGTGGCCGGCTGACCGGGAATGTCGCTCGGAGTGTATGGGGAGGGTCAACTGATGGCGAAGCTGTCTGAGGAGATTGCCGCCTACGAGCGCATGCGCGATGTACTTGAAGCCGATCACTTCGGCCAGTGGGTCATTGTTCACAATGAAGAGGTATTTGGAACGTACGACGACTTCCAGGAGGCAGCTGATATCGCCGTGCGGAACTTTGGGCGCGGACCGTTCTTGCTTCGCCGGATTGGTGAGCCGCCGCTAACGCTGCCGGCGTCGGTTCTCTATCACCCGGTCAACGCCGACAGCTAGTTGCGGGTTTCCTAGTCGTCCAGATTTCCTGCTCGATTCCGGACCGACACTCGGCGTCCAGATTGGTTTCGACGCTGCCTTTCGCCCTGGTGGACCGCCGCCGTCTCTGGAACCCTCGACCTATTGGGCCCTGATTGATACGGGTGCGGTTGAGAGTTGTATCGACTCTGGCCTCGCTCTCCGGTTGGGCCTGCCAATTGTTGATCGCAGGCTGATGAGCGGGGTGGGCGGGCCTGGCGAGTTCAATGTGCATGTCGCACAAATTCATGTCCCGGTCCTGCCGTACACGATATATGGGCGGTTCGCGGGAGTTCATCTTGCGGCCGGCAGACAATCCCACCAGGCGCTTCTCGGCCGTACGTTCCTGCAACACTTTCTGTTGCATTACGACGGCCGCACCGGTGAAGTGACGGTCAGCAACGATTAGGGATTGCCACGACGGGTTCACTAGGTGAATCCCGCCGCAATCTCAGGCGCCTAGAGCCTCAGGTGATCTCCAGCATGCGCTCGATCGCCCGCCGGGCGCGCGCGCGGACGCTTGGCTCCACCTCGATCTGGTAGCGGTTCTCGCGCAGGGACGCGAGCACTTCCTCGAGCGTGATCTCGTTCATGTGCGGGCAGCGCACGGAGCAGAGGCGGACCATTTCCTTGTCGTGCGCCTCGGCGGCGATGTTGTCGCCCATGCTGCACTCGGTCAGCAGCAGATAGCGGGGCGCGTCGGTCTCGGTCACGTAGCGGGACATCGCCCCGGTCGATCCCGAAAAGTCGGACGCGGCTACGACCTCCGGGCTGCACTCCGGGTGCGCGAGCACCACCACGTCTGGAAACTGCGCCCGCACGTCGCGGATGTCTTGCACGGTGAACTGCTCGTGGACCTCGCACCGCCCATGCCAGCCCACGATCTCGTAGCGCAGGCCGTTGGACTCGTCCGCCGCGCGGCGCTCCTGGGGCACCGGCTGCGCGCTCGGAAACACGATCTGCTTGGACGTGGACGCCGCCACGTTGCGCGCCAGGTACTCGTCGGGCAGAAAGATCACCTGCTCCGCGTCCAGCGACTCCACCACCTGGGCGGCGTTGCTGGAGGTGCAGCAGACGTCGGACTCGGCCTTGACGTCGGCGTAGGTGTTCACATAGGTCACCACCGGCGTGCCCGGATAGCGGCGGCGCAGCTCGCGCACGTCCGCCGCCGTGATGGACGCCGCCAGCGAGCATCCGGCGCGCTGGGCCGGCAGCAGCACCGTGCGATCGGGGTTGAGGATCTTGGCCGTCTCGGCCATGAACCGGACGCCGCAAAAGACGATCGGGTCCGCCTCGGTAGTCGCCGCAATGCGGCTGAGCTCGAGCGAGTCCCCCGTGTAGTCGCACACCGAGTGGAACAGCGCCGGCTCCATGTAATTGTGGCCCAGGATCACGGCGCCGCGCTCGCGCTTGAGCCGATTGATGCGGTAGGCCAGCTCGGCCTTGAGCGCCAGCTCCGGCTCGGGCACCACGTCGGCGAGCTTGGACCGAAGGTCGCGGTAGGTGTCCTCGATGGAGGGAGTTTCGACAGTCATGGCATTCGGCGCCGCGCCCGCTGCGGCGGATCCGCCGGCTGGGACGGCTGGCCGGCGACGCACGGGCGTTCGGACGATGGGCTCTGCCGAGCCGAATTGGTTAGAGATTCTCGCACGCGCCGCGCCGGGATACGAAATCGCGGGAGAAAAACCGCGTCCCCCTATCAGAGACCCTTGCAGAATCCGGTAGGGGCGGGTCTGAGACCCGCCCGACGCCAAGCATCCGGCGCGCTTCCAAGTTCGACCCGACTGGATTCCGGCCTTCGCCGGAATGACGGAGGGGTTACGCAAGGATCTCCTTCCGGGGGGAAGGTTGGGATGGGGTCAACGCCTGCCGGCCGCCCGGATGCCCCTGCCCCTGCTAGTCGAACAGATCCAGCAAGGCCAGGTAGCTCGCGTCTAGCCGGCGCGTGCGCCCGGCCACCTCGGCCAGGGGCACCGGCACGATGCGGTTGCGCTGCAGGGCGGTGAGCATGCCGTGGTCGTCGGACGCCAGGTAGTCGACCGCTGCCACTCCGCAGCGCGTGCCGAGGACGCGGTCGAACGGCGTTGGCGGTCCGCCGCGCTGCGTATAGCCCAGGACCATCGCGGGAACGCTGCGCCCCAGGGCGTGCTCCAGTGCGGCGGCGGCCGCGTAGCCCAAGCCGCGTGCCGAGAGCTGTACGTGGCCAAACTCGTCCGAGGCGTGGACCTCCGCCGGATCGACTTCCAGGTCCACGATCTCGGCGCCCTCGGCCACGACGATCACGCTGAACGGCAAGCCGCGGGCGGCGCGGCCTTCCACGTGCGACACGAGGGTCGCGAGCTCGATGGGCCGCTCCGGCACCGCGATGTAGTCGGCCCGGCCGGCCAAGCCGCCCGCCGCCGCCAGCCAGCCGGCGTCCCGGCCCATGGTCTCTACCACGACCACCCGGCGATGCGAGACGGCGGTGGTCCGCACCCGCCCCACGGCGTTGGACACCGTGGTGACGGCGGTGTCGAAGCCGATGCACACGTCGGTTTCGGGGACATCGTTGTCGATCGTCTTGGGAATGCCCACCACGGCGTCGCCCTCGGCGGCCATGGTGCCCGCGACGGACAGCGTGTCGTCCCCGCCGATGACCACCAGCCCGTGCAGCTCGAGGTCGTCGAACACGGCGCGGGCCTTGGCGAACGACTTCGGATTGCGCAGCGGGTTGGTGCGCGACGAGCCGAGCATCGTCCCGCCCTCGGCGAGCATGGGGTCCGTGGCCTCGATCGTCAGCGGCTCGGCCTCTCCTGCGAGCACGCCGGCCCAGCCGTCACGAAAGCCGAGTGCGGTCCATCCCTGGCGCGCCGCCTGACGCACCACGCCGCGAATGGCGGCGTTGAGCCCCGGACAGTCGCCGCCGCCGGTGAGGACGCCGATTCGCATTTCGCGCCGCCTCGACGCAGGCCAGACCGAAGATCGCCGCCCCAGAGTACCGCCGACGCGCCCGCGTGCTGTGCGAATGGCTACCATTGCCCCGTGACGGCCAGCCCCAAGCATTCGAGGATTCGTGGATACCCTTACGGCGCTGCGTGATCGCCGCAGCATCAACGCCCTGACGGCGGACGTGCCGTCGCAGGCCGCCATCCAACGGCTGATCGACGTGGCCGTGTGGGCGCCCAACCATCGCATGACCGAGCCCTGGCGGTTTCACGTGCTCACCGGGGACGCGCGCCGGACGGTCGGCGAGGCCATCAGCGACGGCCTGCGCGACGAGCTCGACGCCAGCGATCCGATCGCCGCCGGCGAGATCAAGGGCTCCCGCGCCAAGCTCACGCGTGCGCCCGTCGTCATCGTCGTCAGCCATCCGCGCGCCGACGACCCGGTGATGGACCTGGAGGACTACGCGGCCTGCTGCTGCGCGGTTCAGAACATGCTGCTGGCGGCCCACGCCGAAGGTCTGGCCGCCAAGTGGCGCACCGGCGCCATGTGCGACTACGTCGCCAGCCGGAGGGCGCTTGGCATCGGCGACACGGACCGGATCGTCGGGTTCATCTACCTCGGCTATCCGTCGCCCAACGCGCCACCCGACACGCGCGAGCGGACGGCGCCCGAGGTCGACTGGCTCGGTTGGGACGACGCGAGTGACTGACGCCACGGAGCTGTGGCAGTTCACCCTGGGCGAGATCGGCGAGCGCATTGCCAGCGGCGAGGTCAGCCCGGTCGAGGTGACCCGCGCCTGCCTGGCGCGCACCGAGCGGCTGGGCCCGGCGCTCAACGCCACGACCACGATCCTCAGCGACCAGGCGCTGGAGGCCGCGCGGCGGGCGGAACGCGAGATCGTGGGCGGGACCCGCCGCGGGCCGTTGCACGGCGTCCCGATCGGCATCAAGGACCTGGCGGACGTGGCGGGCGCGCCGACCACTGCCGGCTCCCACGTCTTCGACGGCCATATCGCCGAGCGGGACAGCACGCTCGTGCGCCAGCTCAAGCGCGCCGGCGCGGTCGTCATCGCCAAGCTGAACTGCGACGAGATGGCCCTGCACCCGACCGGCGCGATCTCCCAGTTCGGACCGGGCCTCAACCCGTGGAATACGTCGCGGGTCAGCGGCGGCTCGAGCAGCGGGTCCGGCATCGCGGTCGCGGCGGGCATGATGTTCGCCGCGCTCGGATCGGACACGGGCGGCTCTATTCGCATGCCGGCCGCCGCCTGCGGCGTGGTCGGTATCAAGCCCACCTACGGCCGCGTGAGTCTGGGCGGCGTGCGGCTGCTGTCGCCGACCTTCGACACGCCGGGACCCATGGCCCGCACCACCCTGGACGCGGCGCTGATGCTGCGCGCCATGGTGGACCCGGACGACGAGGCGCGCATCGGCGAGGCCAACAGCCTGACGCACCTCGTGCCCGATGCGGACGCGGGCCTCGACGGCCTGCGCCTCGGCGTGCCGTCGAGCTATTTCTTCGAGGAAATCGACCCCGAGATCGAGCGCATCGTGCGAGGGGCCATCGACGCGCTGGCCCGGCTGGGCGCCGAGTTGTTGGCGGTCGAGCTGTCGTCGCTGCCGCAAGTGATCGAGTCCCATTGGGGCATCATGATTCTCGAAGCCCACGCCTCGATCTCGGCGGCGACCGGCGGTGACCTTTCCCGGGTAGGCGAACCTCTGCGTGAGCGCCTGGCGGCGGGACTGGAAGTCCTGAACCTGGATCCCCGGGACACCGCGGCGACGCTGGGGCGCCTGCGAGCCATGCGCGACGACGCGCTGGCGGACTACCGGCGCGCCACCAGCCAGGTGGACGCTCTCGTGGTGCCTGCCCTCCCGCGCTCACCCGTGCCGATCGCCCGGGCGCTCACCGACTTCACCTGGATGGGCCGCTTCACGCGGTGCTTCAACTGCACGCACGAGCCGGTGGTGTGCCTGCCCTGCGGCCTCGGGTCCGACGGTATGCCGGTGGGGATGCAGATCGTGGCTCCCAAGTACCGCGAGCGGACGGCCGTGCGCATCGCGCTGGCCTACGAGCGCAGCGGCGACGCGCCTGCACTCGGATGGCCGCCCGAGCCTGAGCTGCCGGCGAACTAGTCCTTGGCGGCGGTGCGGACGGCGGTGCCGTAGGCCAGCAGTTCGGCCACGCCCTGCATCACGTCGGCGGCGTTGTAGCGCGTGCCCACGACGGCGTCGGCTCCCAGCGACTCGGCGTGGGCCACCATGCGCTCCACCGCCTCGTGGCGAGCCTGCGCCAGCAGCTCGGCATACTCGCGCACCTCGCCGCCCTTGATTGAGCGGAGCCCGGCCATGAGGTCGCGGCCGATACCGCGCGCTCGCACGCTGTTGCCCTGCACGATACCCAGGGTCTCGGTGATCTCCCGCCCGGAAATCTCCAACGTGGTCACCACGATCATCCCGTCACCTCCGATGCGTTCCGGTCAGAGTCCGATTTCAGTATGTCCAGCGTTTGCCGCACGTCGTCCCACCCAAGCTCGGCGGCGCGCGCCACGATCTCGGGGCGCTGGGGCAGGCCGTGCAGCGGTCCTGGCTTTTCGACCTTC
The DNA here is from genome assembly GCA_965243625.1 of Chloroflexota bacterium. Lineage (GTDB taxonomy): Bacteria > Chloroflexota > UBA11872 > UBA11872 > UBA11872 > JAJECS01. The sequence continues at coordinate 2,484,503 of CBDEVI010000002.1, read as the reverse complement.
AGGCCCGCGACCAGGGTCCCGAAGCGCGTGCAGGTGGCAAGGCCCGCGCCCGCCAGTCGCCCCGCCAGGAATCCGCCGACGAACGCGTCGCCGGCGCCCTGGGGCCCCTTGATGCGCCGCGCCACGTGTGGCAAGCGCACGGACTCGTCGGCATCTGCCGCGAACGCGCCGTTCTCGGCCATCGTGACCGCCACAACCTCCGCTCCGCGGTCCAGGAAGTACCGCGCCGCGTCCTCGGGGTCGGGGAGGCCGACCACCGCCAGTGACTCGTCCGGCGCGCCGCAGAACACGAGGTCGGCGTCCGGCAGCACCTCGTGCATGGCCTCCGCCGCCGCTTCTCCCGACCAAATCTGCGGGCGGAAGTTGATGTCCAGCGAGACCGGGATGTCGTGCTCCCGGGCGCGCTCCGCCAGGCGCCGCGTCGCGGCCCGAGACGACGCCGAGATGGCCTGCGAAATGCCGCTCAAGTGCACCAGCCGCACGCCGTCCAGGTCCACCCGGTCCACGTCTGCGGGCGCGATGGTCGACGCCGCGCTGCCCTTCCGCCAGTACCAGATCTGATAGCTGGCGTCGGCGGCATGCTCGGCGACATAGAGGCCGGTCGGCCCGCCGCCGCGCGTGACGTAGCGCTGGTCAACGCCGAGGCCGGCCCAGTCCTCGAGCAGGTAGTCGCCGAACGGATCGTCGCCGACCTTGGTGAGGATCGCGCAGGGGAGACCCAGCCGGCCCAGCGCGACGGCCACGTTGAGCACGTCGCCGGAGTTCGAGCGCTTGATTGTTTCCACGCGCGCCAGCGGCTTGGGACCGGCCAGCTCGACCATGACCTCGCCGGCTGCGATTACGGCCGGCCCTTTCGCGTTGGTCATCCGAGTCTTTCGATGTAGGGGCAGCCCTTGTGGCTGCTCTGGTCGGCGGCGGAGCGGCCGCCCACAAGGGGCGCCCCTACAATTCCATCGAAATGACCGCGGTCATTCCCGCGACGAACCTGCCCCGTACCCGATACGGGGCGGGAATTCACCTCAGGAGGAGCGCGCACGGGCGCGCCGTTGCGGCAGGTGCAGCGGTTGGTTGATCGCCGCCCAGGCCGCCTCGGCCGAGGCTTCGGGGAAGGTTGGGTGCGCGTGGATCGTCTCGCGCAGGTCGTCCAGCGTGGCTTCGAGCTGCAGCGCCAGCGCGCCCTCGGCAATGATGTCGCTGGCCGCCGGGCCGATGACGTGCATTCCCAGCAGCCGTCCATTGGCGGCGTCGGCCACCAGCTTCACGAAGCCGTCGGTGTCGCCGTAGGCCCGGGCGCGGCCCAGCGCCTGGAAGGGGAAGCGCCCCACGATCACCTCGCCGTGCTGCTCGCGCGCGTCGGCCTCGGTGAGCCCAACGCTGCCGATCTCGGGATGGGTGAAGGTGCAGGCCGGCACCACGTCGTCGTGGTAGACCGCCGAGCCGCCCATCACGTTCTCCGCCGCGACCACGCCCTGGTGCGAGGCCACGTGCGCCAGCAGCCGCTGCCCGGTCACGTCGCCGATGGCGTAGACATCGGGCCTGTTGGTGCGCATGGCGCCGTCCACGGGAATTCCCTGGCCGCTGTGGGTCACGCCCATGCGATCGAGCCCAAGGTTCAGTGCATTCGCCCGTCGCCCGGTGGCCATCAATACGTGGGTCGCGTCGACCTCTAACGTCTCATCATCTTTGGCCAGGCTCACGCGCAGCCCGCCTTCGCGCTCGGCGATGGACTCAATGCGCGTGCCGTCGCGCACGGTCACGCCCTGCTGCACCAGGATCTTGCGCAGGGCCGCGCTCACGTCGGCGTCCTCGTTGGGGACCACCGTGGGCAGCATTTCAACCAGCGTGACCTCGCTCCCCAGCAGCGCGAACAACGTGGCCCACTCGACGCCCACGGCGCCGGCTCCGGCCACGACGATCTGCGCGGGCGGCTCTTCGAGTTCGAAGGCGCCGTCGCTGTCGATCACGCCCGGCAGGTCCGTGCCCGGAACCGGCGGCATTACCGACGACGAGCCGCTGGCGATGATGACCTTGGGCGCCATGACCAGGTCGCCGCGATCGCCCATGTCCACCTCGACGACGCCGGCGCCCGCCAGCGTGCCGTAGCCGCGCACCACCGTGACTCCGGCGGCGTCCAGCAGGCCGCCCACTCCGCGCACGAGCTGGCGCACGATGCGGTCCTTGCGCGCGCGCATGGCCGCATAGTCGGCCTCGACGCCCGACACGTTGACGCCGAACGCGCCCGCGTGCAGCGCGAGCTGGTAGACCTCGGCGCTGCGGAGGAGGGCCTTGGACGGAATGCAGCCGCGCAGCAGGCACACGCCGCCGACCTCTTCGGCCTCTACAAGGGCGACGCTTGCGCCTAGCGCGGCCGCTCGAAGGGCCGCCACGTAGCCGCCCGGACCGCCGCCGAGCACGCACACATCAGCCGTTACCGGCATGGCATCGTCAGGGTCTTCCGAGCGGACGGCATTGTAGATGGCGGGCGCGTTTGGTCAGGCCGTAGCTGGATCAACTCGGCTCCGTCAGTCCAGCGGAAGCAAGACCTTGGCGTCACCCCACCCTCACTCCGGCGAAAGACGGAGTCCAGTCCAGCCGAACCTGAATCCCGACCCTCAGAGCCAAACGACCCTCTGCCATCAGGCCACATCGGCAAAGGCCTCGCAGATTCCGCGATAGACGCCCACGGCCGCCTCGAGCTCGGCCAACTCGATCCACTCGTCGTTCGTGTGCGCCTGGGCAATGTCACCGGGACCCAGCACGACGGCGGGCAGCCCGCCGATGGACGCCAGCATGGAGGCGTCGGTGGCATAGGCCACGGCGGCCAGGGTCGGGTCGCGACCGGCCTTGGTCAGCGCCTGCACGGTGGCGCGCACCACCGGCTCGTCGGTGCCGGTTTCCATCGGCGGCACGTGCACGTAGGGCGCCCCGCGTTCGACGCGGAGGCCGGCGTCGGCCTCGCGAAGCTGGTCCAGCGCGCGGTCCAGCTCCGCCAGAATCACGTCCGGCGCCTCGCCGGGCAGCAGCCGCCGGTCGCAGTCGATCTGGCAGGCGTCCGGCACCACGTTCACCGCCTCGCCGCCCGCGATCACGCCCACGCTCCAGGTCGCCGGGCCCAGGCGCGGATGCGACGACCGCGCGAGGCCGGGCTCGATACCGGCGCGCAGCGCGCCAATCACGGTCTGCATATCGAAGATGGCATTGCGGCCGCGTTCCGGCGTCGCGCTGTGCGCCGCCACGCCGGTGGTGCGGACGCGCCACCGCAGCACGCCTTTGTGGGCCACGATGGGCTGCAGGTTGGTCGGCTCGCCCACGATCACCGCGTCCACGGCGGGCCGGCGTTCGGCCAGCGCCCGCGACCCGCGCATGGTGATCTCCTCGTCCATGGAACCGGCGAGCCAGACGTTGACCGGAAACGCCGGGTCGGCGGCGGCGCTTTCGAGGACGCTGAGCATGGCGGCCAGGGAGCCCTTGGGATCGGCGGAGCCGCGTCCGTAGAGCCGCCCGCCCTCGACGCGCGGATTCAGGGCGTCCGGCATCGGCGCCAGGCCAACCGTGTCCAGGTGGCACTCGAACATCAGTGTGCGGGGGCGCCCGCGGTCGACGCGGGCCAGCAGGTTGGGACGGCCCGGCTCGACCTCGTAGAGCTCCACCTCCGCGCCCATCGTGCGCGCGGTCTGCGCCACGTAGTCCGCCATGGCCTGCTCGCCGGGACCTCCGGGCAAGCTGGCGTTGACGCTGTTGATCGCCACCAGATCGGCCAGGCGCGAAACGAGGGCGGACATGGGCGGATCCTCAGCTGGTGGGGCGCCGAAGTATAGGCGCGGCTGCCGGCTGTCCTGGGGAGGCCATTGCCTGACCCGCGATCACGGGCTCTCCGCCCCGGCGCTGTGGTCGGCTGTCGAGCGGGGGCTTATGGGCCGTAGTACCAGCGGTGGATCACATGCCAGGCCCTTGCCGCCACTTCCGGGTTGGGGGCGCTGGTGAAAAACGCGGCTCGCAGATAGCACGGGGTCCTGCCTGCACCCGAGCACTCCGGCTCGGCAAAACCTCCATCAAGCGCCCGGAACCGCTCTGCCGAATTCACGAAATGCGGCGTATCTGCATCCAACCTCAGAAACAGCTCTCGAAATCCCCGCCGGAACTCGGCGTCACCCAAGACTTGATACAACTCATAAAACATCCCAAATCCCATACTGTAGTTGCAAACCGAGTGAGTTCCAATTTCAGATACGGGTTTGCTTTCAAGCTCGGAAAGGTTGCGTGCAGACGAGCACGAGTCTTCACCGAGCGTGAAGTCGAACGGCAGGTGTTCCTTATTCAGCGCGATCCATTCCAGAAACACCGCAGGTCCCTCCTGTAGCCATACCGGAGCAAACGCCCAATAGATGTGCGCCACCTCGTGAGCGATCACTGCGGCAAAATCACTAAACGACGAAGCATCAATATGGATAGAGCCACTCGCTCCAGCTCCTGACCGACCGATATCCGCGACTACCATGGAGACATAGTCCACGGGGAACGCCGTTCCCATGAACTCCTCATGGCCTCGCACCGCGCGCTCCAGCAAGTGCATGAGGTTCGATGGGGTGTCCCTTAGGCGAACCACCGACAAGACCACCTCGCCGGCATGCGGCAGCGTGATGGTTCGCTCCTCGGCAACGGCTTTTTCGGGATTGAAGAGGGTGGCCAAGAGCGCCCTGCGACTCTCCGATGTCGACAGTCCATTTGCGCCCTGGAACAGTGCTGAGACCAAGGACGCATGCTCGTCGTGGATTCCGCCGGCAAGCGTCGCGTGCCCAAGGACCCCGTCCAAGAAGCCTCGGCGGTGCTGGTCGCTAAAATACGCCAGCCATCCCACCGCAGCTACATCGGGAGCATCCACATCCTCGAGAAAGGGCATTCCCGAGATGCGCACGGCCAGCTGCTGATCCTTGTTTCCTATGTACGTGAGGTCATCAACGATTGAAACCTCGCGCGTGTCGATGCCGTCCGCTATCCACGACTTGCTGATAGCCGCTTCGAAGACCAGAGGGGCTTCCAAGGCCATCCTCTGCAACGCCAGAAGTCGGTATTCCTCCGCTGCGACCACGCCGTCCCGAATCCACGGCAGACCCATTACCTTTTCTGCGGCGCTTGGGTCGCGCAGACGGAGGTATTCCAGCGCCACGACCGCTAGCTGGCCATCAACAATGCCGTTTCGCAACGCCGGCTGCGACAACAGCTTCTGCAATACGTTTTCGAACGCGGCGGCATAGAGAATGTCAGATATCTGCGAGTCACCTGGTCCGATGGTTTCCAAGAACGGCATCCTCAGAATCCGGAGAGCTGCCTGGCTGTCATTGGGGCTAATCTCCGACATCATTGCGAACACAATCCCGTATTCACGTTGGTCTAGGCCATCCTGAAACCACGGTCGGCTGAGCAGCGTTTCGAGATGGCCGCCGTAGCCTCGCAGCTGCCACTCCAGCATGTCGATGAGCACCCAGGGTTCGTGGCGAAACTCGACGTCCATTGCCGCTGGAGTGCCCTCACTGTCGAGCGATGGTGGAGCTATTCCGTCCCGAATCCAATGCAATGCCTCTATCGCTTGGGCTGCCCCTGGATGCCTCTGTCTGAGGTGGATGAGCGGCACGAACAATCGCTGATCGTCAGTGATCCCCCCGACCGACGCCAAATGCCAGACGGTCGGTTCCAGCTCATCCGGGGCAAACCAGAGAATCGTCAGCAGCGTCCGCAAGGGGAAGATATCGAGCCCGTCGAACGTGTCGAGAAACGGCATGGTCGTGACTGTCTCGGCGGCTCCCGGACTCCCACGCGCTATGAACGCGATGTGCCCGATGATTTCCCCAACCGTGTATGTAGGTTCTAGGTCCCGGCCATATGCCGATGTCGCATGGATTCCGCGGTTCCGCACCAGCGCCCGGAAGGCCGGCGGGGACAATGTGGCGAGTTCGCGGAGTTGCTCGACTCGAGCTGCCTCACCATGTCCGAGACCGTCCCGAACCCATGCGATTTCTTCGATCGCTGCGTTGATTCTGCCGTCACGAGAAGCCGGAACCTTCGCCGCGTCGGGAATGATCACGTTGCTGAGCTTCTTCACTTTGTCCGGCACGTTCTGTAGATTCACTCGGCCGACGGTGGTGCCGGGGGCCGGGACGTTCCAGACCACGAAGACTGTGCGCTGCGCCCGCAGCATCTGCACCCCGCCCGCCTGGCCATCGACCTCCCGCTCCTCGTAGCTGATCGGGAGGCCATAGAGATTCAGCCAATCGGGCTCGCTCAGAAATCGGTCCTTGATCGCCTCGTTCTGCTCCAGTAGCGCAAGGTGGTTGCGCGTGATGCTGGCGAAGTCCGCGCCCCTATCCGCTTCCAGCACCTGGTGGGCCGGCACGAAGGGCAACTCGACGTCGGGATGGCGATTCGCCAGCACGTCCAGCGTGTTGTAGTAGTTCATGCGCTGCTTGCCGGGGTCCCACTGCAGGATCACCTTCTGGAAGGCCTGCAAGGTGAAAGATCCGTCGGTCCAGCGCTGGCTGATGGGATAGCCGATCGCCTGCGCGCTCTTGTCGCGCACGAAGTCCCAGAGCGGCACGCCGTCGGTATTGGTTACGGCGAATCCGTCATCGGTCTCGGGCGTGTCTCCGCCGGTGATCGTGAAGAGGCATCCGTCGTCAAGGTCGACGCCCTCGCAATCCAGCGCGCGGGCTTGGGGTGTGAGCGCCAGCAGCACCGTGAACGCCGCGACGACGGCCGCCAGCCCCATCCGGCGCCCACGCGATCGACTAGGCACCAGGCGTCCATTCATCTCGATTAGCTTGCCCTTCAAACGACAGACTGGCGCTTAGCGCGACGCATCGGCCCCGCTCCGAACGCATCTGGACCGCAGTGTAAGCATCGTCACGCTGACAACCTGCCTATGTGCACCACTCCACACGCCGCCGCCGTCCATCTGATGCAGGCTGACGCCGTCTGGGATCGTGGCGATCGCTCTGCGTCATACCAGACAAATACCGAACAAGCTGCTATACTGCCTCCATGGCTCCCCTCAAAGACCCGCCGGCGGCGACGCTTTCCCCTCCACGCATCGGGGATGTGCGACCGCGTCCACCGGCAGCGCCGCCCGTCATCCGGCGGCCGGCGCCGACCTGTCCCGACTGCGCCGCGCCGCTGCGCGCGCAGGGGCTCTGCCTCGTCTGCCCGGCCTGCGGCTTCGGCGCCTGCGGCTAGGCGGCCATTCTTCGCAGCAGACCCTCTGTCATTCCGAGCGCCCAATCCGTCATTCCGAGCGCAGCGAGGAATCGCAGATCCACGACCCCGGCCGTGAGGCCAGAGACTCTAGACTCCTCACGTTGTTCGGAATGCCAACGGGTCGACTCGGCGCCGGGAGCCTATCCCTCGGGAGCGGCCTCCGGCTCGACCTCGCCGACGTGCCGCGCGAGATAGGCGCCGCCGGCGACCCCTAGCATGCTGCTGGGGCCGGTGGCCGCGCCGATGGCCGCGCCGAAGCCGGTCGCCATCACGACCACCGCCGCCAGGTTGTCGACCGTGACCGTCATGAACATGTCCGACACGAGGGGCTCGGAGAATCGCAGCAGGAAGGTCTCGCCCGCGCCGAGAATCTGAGCGAACGACGCCACCACCAGGCCGAGCACGGCGATGCCGAGCAGGGCGGCGGCGGCGGCGCTGGCCATGGTGATCACGCCCACCATGGTGCGCAGCACCAGGCCGGGACGCGTCCAGCACGCGGCCCGCACCCGCGCGTGCGCGGCGCCGGGTCCGGCGCCGGCCATCACGTGCGGCACCACGAGCCACAGCAGGGCGCCGGTGGGGACGATGACCATCACGTTCATGGCAATGATCAACGTGTAGACCAGCGCGATCAGCGCCAATGGCCGGTCCGGAAGCTCGCCCAGGGGCCCGCGCGCGCCCATCTGCGTGAGGGCGAACACGCCCAACTGCGCCGCGAGCAGCACGCCCACGACCAGCGCGGCGGGAATGGCCGCCGCCACGAGCGCGACGGCTCGCCCGAAGGCTTGTCGCAGCCCCGCCGCGAGCGTGGCGTCCCGCCGGCTCGACGCTGCCACGGCGCCCGCCGATATGGACCAGGCGACGACGATGAGGGCGGCGGCGATGACGAAGAAGGGAATGGCCGCGGGCGAGCGGATGTAGGCCAGCGCGACGGCGCAGCCGCCGAGCGCACCGATCGCCGCCCCCGCCCCCAATCCCAGACCGAGCACTCCGGGACGAGCGGCAATCGCAAAGGCCGCGGCAATGGGGGCCAGCAGGCCGTCCGTCGCTCCGGCTGCGGAGGGCGTCCCGGTGGTGTCTGTGGATGTCATGCGGCCAACGCCGGCAGTGTATCTCCCCGGCCCGCGGGGCTTATGCTCATATTGCCGGTGGAACGCAGCGGGGGACGGGACCGTGACGACTGATTCAAACGCGGGCAATGGGCGCCGGGCCGTGGTGGTGGGCGCCGGACGCATGGGTCATGGGATCGCACTCGAGCTGGCGCGCGGCGGCTTCGAGGTGTCGCTGTACGACGCCGCGCCCGGCCGAGCCGAAGCGGCCATTGCCGAGGCGCGGGAGGACGCGCAGGACCTGGTGCGCGCCGGCGTGATTTCCGCCGCTGACGTGGATGTGATCGTGGGGCGGCTGCGCGCCGCGGAAACTCTCGCCGACGCGGCGGCCGGGGCCGACTTCGGCGCGGAAGCCGTGGCCGAGGACCTGGAGATCAAGCAGGATGTCTTCGCGGAGCTCGACCGGCTCTGCCCGCCATCCGCCATCCTCACCAGCAATACGTCGAGCATCAGCATCACTGAAATTGCCAGCGGCTGCGCGCACCCCGAGCGCGTGGCGCTGGCCCACTGGATGCTCCCGCCGCACCTGCTCCCGATCGTCGAGATCGCTCCCGGTGAAGCCACCGACGCGGCCACGATCGACGGCCTGCGCGAGGTGCTCGAATCGCTCGGCAAGTGGCCGGTGCACATCCGCAAGGAGCTGCCGGGCTACCTGATGAACCGGTTGCAGTTCGCCCTCGCGCGGGAGGCCCTGAGCCTGATCGACAAGGGCGTCACCACCGCCGAGGAGATCGACGTGCTCATCAAGGGCGTGCTGGCGCGGCGCATTCCGGTGCTCGGCATCATGCGCCAGGCCGACATGGCGGGGCTGGACGTCTATCGCCAGATCTTCACCTACCTGGGGCCGGACCTCGACGCCAGCGACGAGCCGCCCGCATTTCTGGAGAAAGCCGTGGCGGCCGGTCACACGGGGGCGCGCGAGGGCCGGGGGCTGTTCACCTGGGAACCTGGCGAGTTCGAGCGCTACGTCGCCGCTCGAAACGATGCGCTCATCGAAGCGCTGCGGAAGGACCGTGGCGGCTGAGGCCTCTAGGATCACGAAGTCGGCAGGTCCCTCACCAATTTGGTCATGACCGGGTTGTGGCGGCTCCTGTCAGAGCGACTTGCCTAGGTGATACGGCTCACCTATGTGGGGAACAAACTCGGCAGGTATACGGCCCGTCCGGCTGGCGGCAGGCAATTGCCGCTGCGTGCGCGTCCGCGTAGGTGTCGTATTTGCCGCCCTTGAGGGGATGCCACCGCGTGTTTTGAGTGCAGTGCCCAGCAGTCTTTGCGTGAGAGCACGAGCACCGATGGATCCGGGTGTAGGTCCAGGGGCCGAAGTTCTCATGCACCACGAAGCTGTCGGCGTCTACTGGCATGGATCGGCGTAACGAACGGGATTGCGTGACGTGCGGTACCGAATTGGCACGACTCGTCCCAGATAGAGGTCGGCGCATGACGCTTCAGTTCCGTCGAATCCCCACCGGTCCACCGTTGGAGGCTGCAATTCGGGGAAGTCCTCCGGCTCTGCGGAGAACCATTCAGTCGGCCGAAAGACTCCCAGCACTTCCCAGCGAGCAATACCTGGAATCGGAACCGGTCCAGCATGGGCGATCACCAGCCTGTTACTGGCACGGGCGGGATTGACACGCCAAGCAGCCCTTGCAGCTGTATATGCATCTCCGCATTCGAGGTAGCTATGTCCAATCATGAGCAGGATTGACGCTTCACGTACGGTAAACGGTGGCACTGCAACCTCCAGCCTGTCGGCAAGACTTCCGGGTACGCGATCCGTATGTGCCCGGTGTGCCAACACCTCGCACAGTCGTAGCAATTTGGGGCCGCGAGCCTAGCATGGTCGGTAGGAGCGCTAGCGCATCGCTTGGCCGACGTAGCGCCGGCCGATCGCATAGGCCGCCGCCGACTCGCTGGCCATGCTCACCGTGCGGGCCATGGCTCCCACCCAGGCGCCGGCAAGCGCGGCGGCGGGCGCGAGGACGAACAACAGGACGGCCATGAGTACCAGCCGCCCGAGGGCGGCTGCCGCCACCAGGGACGTGCGGCGTTGGTGCATGGTGAGGCCGGAGTAGAACTGCCGCAGCCCCATCACGGCGGGCACCGCGACGAAGATCTGCAGCGCCGGCAGCGCCCCTTCGGCCACGTGCGGCGGCGCGCCGATCACGCCCTCCAGCGCAAACCGTCCCACGGGCGTGAAGGCGATGAGCGCCATGAGCGCGGTCAGACCAGCCGAAATGCCGACCACGAAGGTGCGCACGCGCGTGTGATCGCCGGGGTCTTGCGCCATCACCAGGACTACCTGCCGCAGCGTCGCCAGCGCGGCCATGCTGACCATGATGAGGCTCATGGCCACGCGCAGGGCCGCCACGGAGGTCTCCGGATCGTCCAGCCGCAGCAGTCCGGCGTTGGTGAGCGGCAGGCCCGCCGCCAGCGAGAACTGGGTGGCGATGAGGGGCAGCACGAACCAGGTCACCTGGCGTACGTCGAGGGGCGGCTGTCCGCCCGGATCGTCGCCGTAGGGCGCGCGTTGCGAGGCGCGATGGGCCAGCCACCCGAGCACCACCGCCTCCACGGCGGCGATCGCCAGCCAGACCGTCGCGCCCGCCACGCTCGCCGCCACCGGCACGTTGGGGATGACTCCCAGCGCCAGGACGGTCAGCAAGGCGATGCTGACCGCCGGCGCCACCCACACGACGCGCGTCTGCCGCAGATGGGCCAGCTGCGCCACGTAGAAGAGCCGCGCCAGATTGAAGACCGGCACCAGCGCGGCGATCTGCATCATCTGCACCACGCGGGGCGTCAGCGCCGGGGGCGTGCCCATCAGCTGCTCGAAGAACCACGGCCCGCTGCCCGGCAGCGCCGTCACCAGCGTCAGCCCCACGATGCCCAGGGTGTAGACGGCGGTGTAGCGGCGCATGAAGTGATAGGACTGGCGCCCGCGCACGAGCACCAGGTAGGCGCTCTGCACCGCGATGCCCGCCGCACCCAGAATCTGCACCACGCCGCTGACCACGCCAAAGGCGGCCAGCGACGCCGCCGGCTCGAGACCACGCGCGATGCCCGCGTCCAGCAGCGGGTGCCGCACCTGCTGCAGCACCTGCGAGGCCGCCAACGGCACGAAGAAGGCCCACATCGCGCTGTAGGTCACGGCCTTGACGGACGCAGGGCGCATGGGCGCAGCCATCCCTGGGCTTCGGTGGAACGGCCCGATTATGACGGGCGCGCAGGCGCCGGTTGCGCTTCAACAGGCAGCTCCCTGATCCGACCGGGCGCCTGCGTATACTCACAGCGTCGGGCTTGGCGGCCGCGCCGATCGCTTCGGCGGGCCCTACGATCCGTCCGACGCCATCGCGCGACTACGCGCCGCGGCACCCACACCTACAGGACCAATCGCATGACCGCATCCACCAACGGCGCCGACGCGTCCCAGCTCACCGGCACCCAGCTCGCCGAGCGCCACGCGCGCATCGAGGCCGCGGTGCGCGAGATCCTCACCGCCGTCGGCGAGGACCCGGACCGCGACGGCCTGCTCGACACGCCGGCCCGCGTCGCGCGGATGTACGACGAGCTGCTCAACGGGCACCAGACCGACCCCGACGAGCATCTCGAGGTCACCTTCGATCATGGGCACGACGAGATGGTGGTGGTGCGAGACATCCAGTTCCATTCGCTCTGCGAGCACCACCTGCTGCCATTCTTCGGCACGGTTGCGGTGGGGTATTTGCCCCACGATCGCATCGTCGGCCTCAGCAAGCTGGCGCGCGTGGTGGAGCACCTGGCGCGGCGGCTTCAGGTGCAGGAGCGGTTGGCTTGCCAGATCGCCGACGCCATCGAGCGCGTGCTCGACACCGGCGGCGTGGCGGTGATGGTCGAGGCCGAGCACCTGTGCATGACCATGCGCGGCGTCCGCAAGCCCGGCAGTCGCATGGTGACGACCGTGACCCGCGGCGCCTTCCGCGACAACCCCGCCACGCGCGCGGAGTTTCTCCACGCCATCGGGCAGCCGGCTTAGCGGCGGGGGAAGTTTCGGCGTAGGGGCTGGGACCAGGGCCCGGTGCCTTCTCCCTTGGTGCGACCGTTGCGTAAGCCCTCGTCATTCCGGCGGCGGCCGGAATCCAGTTCGGTCGAATCTCGAGGCGCGCCGGACGCCTAGCGTCGGGCGGGTCTGAGACCCGCCCCTACCGGATTTTGCAACGGTCTCCCAGGTGGGAGACGGTCAGAGCCTGCCCGGTAGCGCGATGCGGAGTTAAGCGATGAGCAGCAGATCGCAGGTGTTGCACCCGGAACATGCTTCGTATACGATGTATACGCAGCGTTAACAGCGCTGCTCGGGTCGTCCCTGGTCCGCGGATCAGCGATTGATCGCCGGGCCAGCACCGCCAAAGGTGGCGTGATGCGAGACATTCGCGTCGAGATGGGACGCTGGCAAATTGACAGGTTGCGCCCCGCGGCGTGACGGGCGAGTCGTCGCGGGGCAGCAGGTCACGCCGGACCCGGATGCCTGTTTCCGACACGTGAGATCCCGCGTTGGCGAGATCGTTCGCGTGCGGCCCCGGCCGCCGGGCCCGCCAGACGACCGGGCGTGATCACGGACACGTATCGCGCTGTGGGCTCGCATCGAAGGATGCGAGCCCACGTCTATTTGGCCCGGCCGCGACCCGTTTCGGCTGTTCCCGCCGCCGGGTGGTCCCGGATGACCCTCTCCCTAGCCCTCTCCCTTTCAGGGCGAGGGAACCGGAGCGGGCGTCCCTACACGAATTCGGCTGTAGGGGCAGCCGTTGTGGCTGCCCGCGCGCGTTCTACCGAAACATCCAGCGACCAACGGCCGAAGGCGCATGCTAAGGTGCCGGACCAGGTGTCGGCAGCCGTTGCCCATCGTCATATGAACCCCGTCGTCGACATCGCGCCTCTCCTCGATCGCGTCGCCAAGCCCGCGCAATACACGGGCGGCGAGTTGAACGCCCGACGCAAATCCTGGGACGAGGCCGCGACGCGCTTCGCGCTGTGCTTCCCCGATGCGTACGAAATCGGGATGTCGAATCTCGCCATGGGGGTGCTGTACGAGCAGGTCAACGACCGTACGCCGCACCTCTGCGACCGCGCGTTCACGCCCTTTCCGGACATGGCGGACCTGATGCGCGAGGCGGGCCTGCCGCTGTTCGGCTGGGAGACGCGGCGACCGCTGGCGGACTTCGACATGCTGGGGTTCTCGCTCAGCTACGAGAGCGGGAATACCAACGTGCTGGAGATGCTGGATCTGGCGGACGTTCCGCTGGAGAGCCGCGAGCGCGGTCCGGGCGACCCGCTGATCCTCGGCGGCGGCTCGGCGCTGATGAATCCCGAGCCGATGGCGGATTTCTTCGACCTAATCGCGATCGGCGAGGGCGAGGAGCTGCTGCCGCGATTGCTCGACGCCTTGGCGGAGGTCGACCGCGAGCGCCCGGACTGGCGCCGCGCGTTCCTGGTCCATTGCGCCACGGAGATTCCAGGCATCTACGTGCCGGAGCTCTACCGGCCGCGCTTCGACGGCCAGCGATTCGTCGAATATGACCGGCTGCATCCCGACGCGCCGGCGCAAATCGAGCGGCAGTTTGTGGATCTGGACGCCGTGCCCGCGCCGTCCCAACCGGTCGTGCCGCTCACGGAGGTGGTGCACGATCGCGTGGCCGTCGAGCTCGACCGCGGCTGCGCGCGCGCCTGCCGCTTCTGCCAGGCGGGCTACATCTACCGACCGGTGCGCCGGCGATCGGCAGAGGGCGTGGCGGCGGCCATCGACCAATGCCTGGCGGCGACGGGGCAGAGCGACGTTTCGCTGCTGTCGCTCAACGCGGTGGACTACGACGGCCTGGAGGATCTCATCGGCGAGGTGCAGGACGCGACGCCCGACTACCTGCAGGTGAGCATTCCGTCCACTCGCGTCGAGAGCTTCAACGTCGACATGGCACAGGCGCTGCAGCGCGGCGGCAAGCGGGGCGGCAGTTTGACCTTCGCGCCCGAGGCGGCGACGCCGCGCATGCGCCAGGTCATCAACAAGGAGATCTCGGACGAGGACCTGCTGGAGACCTGCGACATGGCGTTTGCGCAGGGATTCCGCACGATCAAGCTGTACTTCATGATCGGACAGCCCACCGAGACGCTGGACGACGCGCGGGCGATCGCGCACCTGGCCAACCGGGTGATGGCTGTGGGACGGCGGCATCACGGGGCCAAGGCGAAGGTGAACGTGACGGTGTCGACCTTCATTCCCAAGCCGTTCACGCCGTTCCAATGGCATCCGCAGGACCGCCCGGAGGCGATCCGCGCCAAGCAGCGGGCCTGCTTCGAGATCGTGCGCGACCGCAACGTTCACCTGATGTGGCACGACACCGAGGAGAGCCAGGTCGAGGCGCTGCTGGCGCTGGGCGACCGACGCGTGGGGCGGGTGATTCGCCGCGCCTGGGACCGCGGCTGTCGCTTCGACGGCTGGATGGAGCACTTCAAGGCGGAGGCGTGGTTCGACGCCGTGGCGGACGCTGGGGTGGACCTGGACGAGATGATTTATCGCCACCGCGATCCCGCCGAGCCGCTGCCCTGGGACCACATCGGCATCCACGTGAGCAAGCGGATGCTGCAACGGGAGTACGCCCGCGCGTTGGCGGCGGCGGCGCCGTCGGAGGCCAGGCTGGCGGCTGCGCCGGCTTGAGGCGGGGCTGGGCACGGCCGGTCAGCGTGAAAGCCTCCGGTCATGCCGGACAATAGGTGTCATTCCGAACGAACGTGAGGAATCTAAGGACGCCGTGCGTTTTTCCCGCCCCTTAGATTCCTCGCTGCGCTCGGAATGACAGGTTGGGACGGCTCGGAATGACGGTTAGGTGCGGCTCGCGATGACTCGCGCGCTGACCGACACGATTGCCGCCATTGCCACGGCGCCGGGGCCGGGCGGCATCGGTATTGTGCGCGTCAGCGGACCCGAGGCCCGCGAGGTGGCCGAGCTGGTCGTGCGGTTTCGCGAAGGCATCGAGCGTCCGCGTCCGCGCTACGCGCATCGCGTGGACGTGG
Source organism: Chloroflexota bacterium (assembly GCA_965243625.1). Lineage (GTDB taxonomy): Bacteria > Chloroflexota > UBA11872 > UBA11872 > UBA11872 > JAJECS01. The sequence goes on along the minus strand of CBDEVI010000002.1, from coordinate 2,469,108 downwards.
TCGATCCGGCTCCGCCGCACGCGGTGATCGACGACGGCTTGCTGCTCTTCATGCCGGGGCCGAACTCCTATACCGGCGAGGACGTGATCGAGCTCCAAGGCCACGGCGGGGTGCTGGTGACGACCCGCGTGCTCGACGCCGTGCTCCGGGCCGGGGCCCGTCCCGCCGAGCCGGGCGAATTCACCCTGCGGGCGTTTCTCAATGGTCGCCTGGACCTGGCGCAGGCGGAGGCCGTGGCCGACCTGGTGGCGGCGCCGACGGCCGAGGCGCTGGCCGCCGCGGCGGATCAGCTCGGCGGTCGCCTATCCAGCTCCGTGCAGGAGTTGCGCCGGGCCTGCCTGGACCTGATGGCGCGGCTGGAGGCCGAGATCGACTTTGCCGAAGAGGACGTGCCGGCGGTCCCGCGCGACGACATTCGGCGCACGCTCGGGCAGATCGACGGGACGCTGGAGGCGATCCTGGCCGGCGCCGATCGCGGCCTGCTGCAGCGACACGGCTTCCGCGTGGTGCTGGTCGGCAGCCCGAACGTGGGCAAGTCGTCGCTGATGAACGCCCTGCTCGCCACGGAGCGCGCCATCGTGACGGAGGTCCCGGGCACTACGCGCGACGTGGTGGAGGAGTCCTTCAACCTGGACGGGATCCCGGTGCGGCTCAGCGACACGGCAGGGCTGCGACCGACGGACGATCCGGTGGAGCGCATCGGCGTGGACCGCAGCGGCGCGGCGCTGACCGCGGCGGACGTGGCGGCGCTGGTGCTGGACGGGTCCCGCGCCCTCGTGGATGCCGACCGTGACGCGGCGCGGCAAGTGGCGGCGGCGGGGAAGCAGGCCATCGTCGTCGTCAACAAGACCGACCTGCCGCCCGCGATCGGCACCGATGACGCCGCCGGGCTCATCGACGCGCCGGTGTGTCGCACGAGCGCGATCAACGGCGACGTGGCCGGGGTGCGCGCGGCGTTGCGCACGCTCATCGGCGACGGCGCGCCCAATCCCGACCTCGGAACCGTGGCCAGCCTGCGCCACAAGCAGGCGCTGGAACGTGCGCGCGAGGAACTGGCAAGCGCGCGCGAGGCCGTGGCCGGCGGGCTGCCCGCGGATTTCATCGCCATCGGCCTGCGCGGCGCGGTGCAGGCGCTGGGCGAGGTGACCGGCGAATCGGCGACGGAGGACCTGTTGGATACCATCTTCGCCAAGTTCTGCATCGGCAAGTGAGGGTGGGGGCGGAGGGGAGCCTGGTGACGCGCAGCGATTGGAGACGTCACGCTCGCCCTTCAATAGACCTTTGCAGAGTCCAGCCGGATTTGGGGATGACCGGGTGCATCCTCTCCGCCCCCAGATTGACTGAAGGGTGGATTCCCGCCCCGTATCTAGTACGGGGCAGGCTCTCCGCGGGAATGACGGGGGATTACGCAATGGGCTCATTGAGGGACAGGGGACCGGACCCCGTCGACCGGCGAGGCTGGCAATGAACCGCGTGTACTTCGGCGACAACCTGCCCATCCTGCGGAACATGCCGTCGGGAGGTATCGACCTGATCTACGTCGATCCGCCGTTCAACACGGGCCGCGCCCAATCGCGTACGCAGCTGCGAACCGTGCGCGATCCGGACGGCGACCGCACGGGCTTCCAGGGCAAGCGCTACCGCACGGAGCGGCTCGGGACGCGGGCCTTCGATGACGCCTTCGAGGACTATCTCGGCTTTCTGGAGCCGCGGCTGGTGGAGGCGCATCGGGTGCTGGCTCCGACCGGATCGCTGTATCTGCATCTCGACTACCGCGAGGTGCACTACGCGAAGGTGCTGCTGGACGGCATCTTTGGGCGCGAGGCCTTTCTCAACGAGATCATCTGGGCCTACGACTACGGCGGCCGCACGAAGAAAAAGTGGCCCCCGAAGCACGACAACATCCTCGTCTACGCCAAGGACCCGGAGCGGTACTACTTCGACACGGACGAAGTGGAGCGGATTCCCTACATGGCGCCGGGCCTGGTCGGTCCGGAGAAAGCGGCGCGGGGCAAGCTGCCCACGGACACCTGGTGGCACACCATCGTGCCCACGAACGGCAAGGAGCGCACCGGCTACCCGACGCAGAAGCCGGTGGGCATTGCGCGGCGCATCATCCAGGCTTCATGTCCGCCCGGCGGCACGGTGATGGACTTCTTCGCCGGCAGCGGCACGGTGGGCGAGGCGGCCCTGGAGCTGGGCCGGCGGTTCGTGCTGATCGACGACAACCCGGAGGCGCTGGCGGTGATGGCCCGGCGCTTCGCGGACTACGCAGAGGTGGAGTTCGTTGGGTTTGACGATGCGCCGAAGCGCGTGAAGCCGCGAAGGGCTGCGGTTGCGGGGGTGAGGAGCGACTAAGACGGCCAAGCTCAAGTCTCCTGCAGTTTGGGAGACGAGGGCTCTAGATTCCTCGCTGCGCTCGGAATGACGTGGGGTGGCTCGGAATGACGTGGGGTGGCTCGGAGTGACGGTGGGGGGACGCGGCCTAGCCGATTCGTTCGAAAGTCACCGACCACCATCCCGTGGCGTGTCGCAGCTCGACATAGATTGGGGATGAAAACACGGGATCGCTAAATGGGTAGAAGGTGGCTTCAGGATCACGGGCGCGGCCAATTTCAATAACCCGCTCCCAGTGGCCATCAATTGCCACGGTCTGCCGCAGGAAGGCCTCGTTGCCCTCGCTCGACCGCAATCTCGCATCAAAATTGCCACCAGCCGCGTTGTCGCGCTCCGAGTGATTGTTCGCGAGTCTCGTGATGACGCGATACCTACCATCCGGTAGCGAAAACGGCTCACTGTCGTGTGCTCGATATCCGTTGACGACATGGGCAAATCCGTACGCCTCTGGCCGCGTCAGGAACGCGTAACCGAGCTGGCGGAGACCTCGGATGGCTGATGTCCGCTGGTCGTTGGCCCAGGTGACGCAGGGATCGAGTCCGCGCCTCTCGGCAAATCGCTGATAGAAGAACCAGTGGTACGGGTGCATCTGGCCCAGATAGAGGCCGTTTGGCCAGGCCGGATAGCCGCGGCAATACGACGCGCCCGGGAAATCCTCTTCGACCGCGCTGGCCGAACTCAGGAAAATGCCAGCGGCAATGATGGCGACGGCGCTTGAGCGCATGAGCGATCTCATCGCATGGAGCTCGTGATTCGCGACCGTCCGGGTGGGTCGCTAGGACCGGCCATGCCCATCATGTTCCGAGTGACGGCTGGGAGGCGGACGGCCGATTGGACAACTATTCGATCCATAGCTAACCGATTCGCTCAAACGTGACCGACCACGACCCATGGGCATACCGAACCTCAAGGGCGATTGGGGAGATAACTCGTGGTCGGAATTCTCCTTCGCCAACGAATAGCACTCGCTCCCAGCGTCCACTGATTACAACCTCTTGAAGTAAATGGAATGCCAGGCCTTTGCTTGGATATAATTTCAATGTAAAAGATGACGAAAGGTCACTTCTACCAGGCGGGCTATTGCCTGTAAGGCTGGTCGTGACCCGGTACCTACCTTCTGGCAACACGAATGGGTCGCTGACGTGCGTTCCGCGGCCGCCGACGGTGTGCGTGTATCCCCGCACCTCTTCCGGCGTCCACAGCGTGTGGCCCAGCTCGCGCAAACCGCGTACGGCGTCATGCCGCTGGCTGTCAGCCCACGTCTGGCAGGGATCCAGTTCAAGCGTCTCCGCATAGCGCGCGTAGGCGTCTACACGACGCGGATGCAGCTGGCCCAAGTAGGTGCCGTTGGGCCACGCCGGAGCGTCCTGGCAATAGAAGAGGCCGCGGCGTTCCTCTTCGACGGCGCTCGCCGTGCCGAGAAACATGGCGGCGGCGATGGCGGCGACGGTCGCCGAGCGGATGAAGACTCTCATCGCCCTGGTGTCAGGTCCATGAAGCATGGCTCGAAGGAGCACCGACTCACCCGGGTCTCGCCTGCGCGGATGGACCGAACGTGGGCGGCAGTGTGCCACTGCGGATCTTGCGGTGCATTTGTTGGTAGGCGCCACGGCCCGGCGCCCCCATGCTCCCGTCGGTCGGCGCGGCGGGCGGCGATCACGCCGGCACCGGACCGACTGGTCAGCCGGACAGCGAGGCTAGTCGATTCGCTCGAACGTCACCGACCACGATCCTTCCGCGCGCCGCACCTCAAGGATGATTGGGGACGAGAAGCGAGGCATTGTTGGCGCTCCTTGTCGTTGCTCGACGGTCGTGGCGAGCAACAGCCAGTCGTACGGGCGCTACGGGCAGCCACGACCGCGGCCAGGCGCGGGTGGGCGATTGAGACTACGACTCTCGGGGCGTCGTTGCTGAGGGCTCTAGATTCCTCGCTGCGCTCGGAATGACAGGTTGGGGCGCGGCGTGCATGACGGTGAGCGCGACGACGACCCAGAAGGTGGCGGCGAGCTCGGGGAGGTAGAGGCTGCTGTCCACGATGCCATGGGCCAGGGTCGCCAGCATGGCGCCGCCGAGGCCGTAGACGAGCGCTCGACTCTCGCCGGCGCTGCGGCGCAGCGCGGCGCGCCAGGTGCGGGCGTAGGCGGCCAGCACGCCGACCAGGACCACGAGACCGGGGATGCCCAGCGTGAGCCAGGTGTCGAGGGCGATGTTGTGCGCGTGCGAGATGTTGGGCTCGGCCCAGGCTTCGGGTCGGATGTAGTCCGGGTAGTGGTAGAGGAAGTTGTCCGGGCCGACGCCGAGGACGGGGTTGTCGGCGATCATGCGCCAGGCGGAGTCCCAGAGCAGGGGCCGCGCGGCGGTGGCGGCGTCGGAGGGGCGCAGGAGTCGCGCGAGGTGGTCGCCGGTGGTGATGACGACCGCCACGATCAGACCCACCCCAACGAGCGGTGCGGCGATGCGGGCAAGGCGCGGCGCGCGGCGCCAGACGGGGTAGAGGGCGAACGCGAGGCCGGCCAGCGCGCCGATCCAAGCGCCGCGGCTGAAGGTGAGCGCCAGCACCGCCAGCACCAGCGCCGCGGCTGCCCAGGCGGCGGTGCGAACACGCGGGCGTGACGCGAAGGCGAGCGCCAGTCCAACCGTCACGGGCAGGGCGCGCTCCAGGATGAGCGCGAGGTTGTTGGGCGAACCGAACAGGCCGCGCAGCCGCGGCGGTCCGGCGTCGGTGACGACGGCGCCGGTTGGGATGAGCGCCAGCGCCACAACTGCCGACACTACGGCCCCGAGCACCAGCGCCACGCCGAGCCGCTGCGCGTCGGCGCGGTCGCGCATCACGCTGAGCAGGACCAGAAACAGCAACGCCGGCTCGACGATGACGGTGCGCAGGTCGCGCCAGGCGACGCGCGGGAAGTCCGCGGTGATCGTGGTGGCGACGCCGGCGGCGATGACGGCGAGCGCGAGCCAGAGCCACACGCCGTGATCGGGCTGTCGGAGGCGGCGACCGGTGGATTCCCGCCCCGCATCAAGTACGGGGCAGGCTCTTCGCAGGAATGACGAAAGGCGCCGGAATGCCGGTGGGGCCAACCCCTCACCCCTACCCTCTCCCTCAACGGGAGAGGGGGTCGGACGCGGCGATGATGCGGCTTGCTCTGGTCCGTCCGCGTCTTCGCGGCGATGCAGCGGCCAGCGGCGCTGCGCCAGCGCGCGCGCCGCCCAGGCGATGACCAGAATCACGATGAGCGTCTCGCCGACCGGACGGTCGTAGATGCCGGTGCGCGCGATCACGCCGACGAAGGGGATTGCGGCGACGGCGGCAATGGCCACGTGGCGCGGGCGCGCCAGCGCCAGCGCGCCCAGCGCCGCCGCCAGCACCAGCCGAATCAAGGTCCAGGCGGATGCCGGCGTGCCGTCGGGCAGCAGGGCGAACACCACGGCCAGGGCAACGGCGGCCACTTCGCCGACGTGCAGCCCCAGCGGCAGACGCCGATCCAGGATTTCGATTCGTGACATGCGCGCGGCGGCGCGCCCGGCGCGACCGCCGATCGCCCAGACCAGCGCGGCCAGCGCCAGCGCCCAGGTGACGGCGACGGCGGCGTAGGGCCAGAGCGGCCGCGAGTTGCCCACCAGCGCGCCGTCGACGATGACCAGCCCGCCCGACGCTCGCGGGTCGCGCTCGGCCATCACCGTCAGTTCGAGCACGTGCGGGCCTTGGGACAGCCCGCGGGCGATGGGAATGCGCGCCAGCCGCTCCACCTCGGGGGCGTAGAGGTTCAGGATCGCCTCGCCGGCGGCGTTGCGCGGCAGGGCGTCGGCCAGGGCGCTGTGGCCGTCGATGCGCACGCGCACCTGTCCCATGTCGGGGCCGCGGCGGGTGAGCAGGCCGACGGAGTCGCCCTCGAATCGCAACTCCAGCCGTGCGTCGGGCTGCCCGGTCTGGCGATGGAATCCGAGCGACGCCCAATCGCTGGGCACCCGAGGCCACGGCCCATTGAAGCTGAAGGCGGCGTGCGTTTCCTGATGCAGGCCGATTCCGGCGCTTGGGGCAGCGGCGTAGGCCTGTTCCAGGGCCAGCAGATGGTCGCGCGGCTGCAAGTCCTTGGTGAGCAGCCCGAAGAACGGCGTGGGGTCGTCCGGGTGGGTGTCGTGCGGCCAGCGCGAGGCCCAGATGGTGATGGTGGGCAGCCAGGGCCACTGCTCACGCGCCCGCCGGATGCCGTCAACGGTCCAGGCCGCCTGATCCGCCGCCGGATGATTGCCCCAGATGCCCTGATCGCCCTGCCAGCCGGGAGGCAGCGACATCCAGCCGTATTCGGAGGCCCAGATCGGCGTGCCGGCGTCCCCGTGGGCTTCCATGATCTCGCGCCAGAGCACGGCGCGAGGGAAGTTCGTCCGCGGCGCCTCGATGCGCGGATCGCGCGGGCCGGTGAACAGGCCGTAGGACATGCTGGACGCCACGTCGAACGCCCCCTTGGCGCCCAGCTGATAGAGCCGCTCCAGGAACAGCAGGTCGCTGAGGTTGTCGGGCCCGGTTTCGATCGTGGGCGCCAGCCCAGCCAGGACGATGACGGCGTCAGGATTGGCGGCCCGTACGGCCGAGCCGACCTCGCGCAGCATCTCGAGGTAGGCGGCGGGGTCCGGCGGCTGCCCGCCCCACTCGCCGAATAGGTTGGGCTCGTTCCAGATTTGGAAGTAGGTCACCTTGCCGCGGTAGCGCGCCGCGACCGCGGCGGCAAAGTCGGCGAAGTCGGTGAAGTCCGCGGGGGGCATCTGGATTGACGGGTGGTCTTGCGGGTTGAAGCCGGGCGTGGCCCACGGCGGAGGGCGGTCGAGCCGGGCGAGCACCTCGATGTCGAAGCGCTGGGCCAGACTGACGATGCGGTCGAACTTGGCCCAGGAGTCCTCGCCGTGGTTGTCAATGTAGACACCCTTGGCGTGCGGCTCGATTTCGACCCACTGGATCTCCTGCCGGATGAGGCCGATGCCGGCGCGGGCCAGGATCTCCAGCTCGCGCTCGACCTTTGCCGGGTCCGCTTCGCGATGCAGGAAGGTGTTGGCGCCGATGGCCGGCGCGTCCGCGTGCCGCAGCTCGGGCAGGTCGGCGAGGCCGAAGGTCACGCCGCGCTCGGTGAGGATGGCCCAGCCCAGGAGGGCGGCCGTCACCACGCCGAGCAGCCCGAGGCCGACGGCGGCAAGGACAGCCCGCATGATCCTGAATTTCTGGCGGCCGCGGAGTTGATGACCGAGCCCGGGCAGGGTTAGGCGCGGGGTAGACCAGCGGTGCGGCAAGCGTCGTCTCGTGCGGGTGGCGCCCCCAGCATGCCAGCGTTGGCGTGGTGCGCGCGCCCGACGGAAGGCGGAACCGGCCAATCGTTGAGAGCGAGCCGCGCGGTCGGGCGCCGAAGTGGATTGTCCCCGCGCGAGCGAGGTCTGGTTGCCCGGCGAGCGGGAGTGTGCACGGCAATGCGCCCGCGGGGACGGAGGTGACGGGGATTGGGGCCTGCGGCTGTGGGCGCCGCCTTGACAACTCCGGGCGTTCGCCTATCCTACGGCCGTCTCTTAGTAGAGACTAAGAACATTAGGCGTCGGCGCTAACCCCTGTGGCGGACGCGACGCGGATGGGAGAGGGGCCGTGCGAAGAATCGTTCTCGTCGTGGTGGCGGGTCTTATGGCCGGGCTGCTGGCAGCCTGCGGCGAAAGCGGGCCCACCACCGAGTTGAAGCAGGACGTCGTGGCGAACTACGCCAACGGCGTCCACCACCTGTATGCCCAGAGCCTGAGCTCGGCGGAGGCCATGGACCGGGCCATTGACCGGTTCCTGGCCGAGCCCACGCCGGCGCATCTCGAGGCCGCCAAGCGCATGTGGCTGATCGCCCGTGACGACTATGGGCCGACCGAAGCGTTCCGCTTCTACGACGGACCCATCGACCACCCAGAGGACGGTCCCGAAGGGCTGATCAACGCCTGGCCGCTGGACGAGGCGTACATCGACTACGTGGTCGACAATCCGAGCGCCGGCATCATCAACGACGCCGAGACCTTCCCGGTCATCAACGCCGACCTGTTGGTGTCACTGAACGAAGAGGGCGGCGAGGAAAACGTGTCGACCGGCTGGCACGCCATCGAGTTTCTGCTGTGGGGCCAGGACCTCAGCGTGGCCGGACCGGGTGAACGGTCCGTCGAGGACTTCACCACGGCCGCGAACGCCGACCGCCGCGCCACCTACCTGGCCGTGGCGTCGGACCTGCTGCTGCAGCATCTGCAGGACATGGTGGACGCGTGGGCGCCGGGACGCGGTGACAACTATCGCGCGGAATTCACCTCGGTCGACACGGATGAGGCTCTGCGTCGAATCATCACCGGCATCGGTGAACTGAGCCGCGGCGAGTTGGCCGGCGAGCGCATGACCGTAGCCTACGAGGCGCGGTCGCAGGAGGACGAGCACTCCTGCTTCTCCGACAACACCACGGCCGACATCGTCGGGAACGCCTTGGGCATTCAGATGGTATTTCTGGGCAACTTCGGCCAGGTGTCCGGCCCCGGGGTCCTGGATCTGATCGAGGCCCAGGACGCGGAGATCGCCGAGCAGCTGGCAGCGCAGATCGAGCGGAGCGTGAACCTGACGAAGGCGATCGAGGCGCCGTTCGACCAGCACTTGCTTGAGGGCGTGTCCGACGCGGACGCCGGGCGGAAGGCCGTGCTTGACGCCATCGTTGCTCTGGAAGAGCAGACGGACACGATCGTCAGCGCGGCGCAGGCGCTCGGCATCACCATCAGCGTGAGCTAATGGCGGGACGTGGTCCGCGGCCCGGCACTGCGGCTGCCACGGTGTGGCCCGGTGCCTGAGGTCGCGGACCGCGCGCCCTTGCCGACGAGGGCTGCGGCCGGTTCAGCTCCGGCCGCGGCTGCGCGCTCTGCGGGCGGGCTGCTCATGTTTGCGGCGCTGGCCCTGGCCGTCTCGGTGATCGGGCGGGTGTCGGCGGCCGCGGACCACGACACCCTGGCCGAGACGCTGGCGGCCATCGCCGATCAGCGCGGCGCCTATGGCTTGGGCGGCGCCGGACGCGTGGTGGCGGGGATTGCGCTCGTGGCCGGGGCTTGGTTTCTGCTGCGGACGTGGATCATTCGCCAGCGTCTGGGCACCCCGCTGGTGCCGTATCTCCTCGCCGCCGCCGGGATCGGCTTGGGCGTTTCGGGCGCAAGCGCGATCGCCGTGGCGGTCGGGGCGCCCGCAGCGCCGGCCACGGGCGGCGCTGCTGCGGAGGCGCTCGATGCCGTGCACTGGATCGCCGGCAAGATCGGTTTCGTAGCGGCCGGATTGGCTCTGCTCATCGCCGCCCGGTATCAGTGGAAGGTCGGTGGGCAGCTCCGGCGCATCGCGCCAGTCTCGGCCGTGATCGGCCTGGCGATGCAATTCATCTGGATCGATGCCGCGACGATCATGCACCCCATTGTGGGAACCGGCTTTTTCGTCTGGCTTCTGGTCGTCGGCGCCATGCTGGCGACCGGCCGGGTGGAACGGCACTTCACAGCCATGGTCACCGCATCCGCCACTCGCGGCAGGTCGCATGCGGGGTAGGACGGCGCGGGCGGCGCCGCCGCGTGCGGCCTGGGTGCGGTGACCCCGGGCCAATGGTACTGGTCGGAGCGCGCCGCGCCTTCGGGCGGCTGGCGGCCGTCGTGTTCACGGGCGCGTTGCTCGCCTCGTGCGGACCCGACCGACCGGGCATTGACCTCGATTTGGTTTTCGACGAGCGGTTGGGCGGGGCGACGACGGCGTTCAGCGCCGGCAGCAACGCGTTCGAACTCTCCGCGCGCAACCTGGCCAACGCGGAGCGGCGCATCTTCGAGGTGGGCGACAGCTTCTTCACGCAGAACTGGGTCACAGCCCCGGCGTCGACTGAAGCGCGCGACGGCCTGGGCCCGACGTTCAATGCACTGTCGTGCTCGTCCTGCCACGACCGCGATGGCCGGGCCAAGCCTCCGGACCATGACGAAGATCCCGAGCGCGGACTGCTGCTGCGGCTCAGCGTGGCGGGGCCGGACGGCCCGGTTGACGACCCGGTCTACGGCGGCCAACTGCAGGATCGCGCTGTCATCGGCATCGCCCCGGAGGGGCGGATCGGCATTCGCTACGAGATCATCAGCGGCGTCTACCCGGACGGCACGCCGTTCACGCTGCGCAAGCCCACGTACATCATCCTGGACCTTGCCTTCGGTCCGCACGATCCGGCGATCATGATTTCGCCGCGCATCGCCTCGGCCGTCATCGGCATGGGCTTGCTGGAGGCCATTCCGGCGGAACGCATCCTGGAGCGAGCAGACCCCGACGACGCCGACGCCGACGGGATCTCAGGCCGTCCGAACATGGTGCGGGACATCCGGCGCGGGGAGGATGTGCTGGGGCGGTTCGGGTGGAAGGCCAACCAGCCCACGGTGGAGCAGCAAGCCGCCGGCGCGTTCTTGGGGGACGTTGGGATTACGTCGACCCTGTTCCCGGAGGAAAACTGTCCGGCGGCACAGGACGCGTGCGCGGCGGCGCCCAACGGCGGCGCGCCAGAGATTCCGGACGAACGGCTCGCCCAGGTGGCGTTCTACGTGCAGACCCTGGCGGTGCCGGCGATGCGCAGCGTCGACGATCCCCGCGTGCGACAGGGCGCGGAGCTCTTCGTCCAGACCGGCTGCGCCGCGTGCCACACGCCCAGGCACGTCACCGGGAACGACCACCCCGTCGAGCCCCTGCGCAACCAGACCATCTTTCCATTCACCGACTTGCTGCTCCACGACATGGGCGAGGGGCTGGCGGACGGGCGGCCCGACGGCTTGGCCACCGGACGCGAATGGCGCACGCCGCCGCTGTGGGGCATCGGGCTGGTGAGCGTCGTCAACGGCCACACCATGTTCCTGCATGACGGGCGGGCGCGAAGCATCGAGGAGGCGATTCTCTGGCACGGCGGCGAAGGGCAAGCCTCCCGCGATAACTTCATGGTTCTGACGCGGGACGAGCGCGAGGCGCTGCTCCAGTTTCTGAGGTCACTGTAGTGATGAACCGATGGCGCGGACTCGTGGCGGTGGCCTTGCTGGGCCTGTTGGTCGGTTGCGGCGAGGGCGCTTCCGACGACTCCGAGGTTCTGATCAGTCTCACGGACCAGGTGATCGTGCCGACGTACCAGGCGGCGGCCGCGGCGGCGGGCGACCTGGAGTCGGCGCTTGATGCCCTGTGCGCGGCGCCCTCGGACGGCACGCTGCAATCCGCGCACCAGGCGTGGCGGGACGCGCGCGGCGCGTGGCTGCGGTCGGCGGCGATGGCGTTTGGTCCGGTTGCCGACCGACGCTCCGGCGGGCTGATCGACTGGTCGCCGATCGATCCCGAGCGAATCGAACGGATGCTGGCACAGAATCCCGCGTCGACCCAGGACGCGGTGCGGAACCCCCTGGCGTCGACGCAGCGGGGCTTTGGGGCGATCGAGTACGTCGTGTTCGACCCAGACGCGGTGTCCCGACTGTCCGACACCACCTCTCCGCGCTGTGACTACTTACGCGCGCTCGGCGGGGTGATCGCATCCGAAACCGGCGCCATCGTCGATGAGTGGACGGTGTCGCGGAACGGCGGACCCGCCTACCAGGGCTTTTTCACCGGACGGTCGTCGAGCTCGATGCTCGAGAGCGCGGCGGTTGCCGAGGTGGTGCGGACGCAGGTCTTCCTCATCCGCACGCTGACGGACTTGCAATTGGCGGCGGCCTTGGGGCTGCGGGGCGACGGTCCCGACCTTGCGGCCATTCCCGGGGGCGCGGGCGGCAATGGCCTGGCCGATTTGCGCGCGACGGTGCTGGGCATGCGCGATGTGTACCTCGGAGACGCCGGCAACGACGGGCTCGGGGTCTCTCACCTCGTCACTCCGCTGTCGACCGCGACGGACGAGCGCATGCGCAGCCAATTCGAAGACGCGTTGGCGGCGGTGGACGCCGTGGAGGGTCCGCTGCGCGCCGCCGTGGTGGATCGGCCGGCACAGGTGCAGGCGGTTTATGACCGGGTGATGGACCTGCGCCGCACGCTCAACACGGAGGTGGTGAGCCTGCTGGGGGTCGCGGTCGGTTTCAGCGACACCGACGGCGACAGCATGCGCTAGGACAGGGGCGGCATCGTGGCGCTGTCCGGCGCAGGCAGGATCCAGGTCTTGGGCGCCAGGCCCGGCGCCACCCGGGCCAGATCGATGTCGGGGTCAATGAAGCGCACGGCGGGGCGGCCGTTGAACGTGACGAACACGTCGGCGCGTACTTCGACGTCGCGGCCCTGGCGCTTGTAGTCGGCGGCGATGAAGTGCGCCGTTTCCAGGATCATGTCCGGCTGGTAGGCCATGCGCTCGGCCTGGAGAGGCGTGAGGTAGTCCTCGGGATACGCCAGCCACGCCTTCCCGGTGAGGGGATCGGTGACGCGGAATTGGGCGTGGCCGGTTTTCTCCGTCAGCATGACGCGCCAGGCAAAGCGGTAGCCCTCCTCGTTGAAGCGGACCTCGCCGGGATAGGCCCAGTGACGCAAGGGCACGATGACTTGCGCCAGCGCAAACAGGCCAAGGACAAGGACGGCCGCGCGGGCCGTCCAGCCGGGGGGCGCGGCGGATCGCAGCGTGAAGGCCTCCTTGGGCGCCGGGCGCCGGTGCAGCCTGGCCAGCAGCCGGCGGGGCCAGTCTGGTGAAAAGAAGATGAGCGTTCCCAGGATCATGACCCAGGGGAATATGCCGATGGGAAAGAGCACCCACGTTGCCAGGTGAAACGCGATGACCACGAGGTACGCGAATGGGCGGCTGCGGCGCCACAGCAGCCAGCCCACGATTGTGAGGTCGAATGCGGCCCCGGCCAAACTCATGGCGTAGGCCACCCAGGCCTCCTTGAGCAGCGGGCCGACCAGGAACAGGTCGCCGTTGTTGTAGAGCCAGATGCGCAGGGGCTGCGCGTGCAGCAGCCAGTCGGGATTCAGCTTGGCGATGCCCGAAAACAGGTACACGACGCCCAGTTGCGCGCGGAGCGTCCACTGCACCCACACGGGGATCGTGTCCCGGCGCCACGCGGGCCTTCGCCGGGCGTCAAGCGAGGCCGTTCGGTGCAGGGGCATGAAGATCATCAGAAAGCTGACCAGGCTGACCCAGTAGTAGTGGTTCAGATAGGTCGTCTTGTCGATGAGCTCGACGTAGGTGAAGAGGAGAAAGAAGGCCGCGATGCTGAGCCGGTAGCGGTAGCCGAGCGCCACGCCCAGGCTGGCCACACCCAGCAGCGCGAAGTGGAGATACATGCCCCAGGCCGGCCAGGGCTGCACCCACTCGAAGCCGAGGTAATTGAAGTGGCGCTCGGGCTCGATATAGAGCTCGGCGATCCAGCCGTGGGCGGCGACGCGGCCGACGGCGAATAGGCCGAGGAGCCCGAAGGCGATGCGAAAGGCTGCGGCCGAATAGGCGCTCACCGGGTGGGCGGCGGCCAACGCGACGCGGTCGAAGCCGGCCGGCCATGACGCCGCTCGCCTCATGCGTGCCAGGGAGTCGCCAGTTGGCGGCACCTGAAGTTTCAGATGTCGACCCCCATCCCAACCTTCCCCCTCGAAGGGGGAAGGGGTTCAAGCAGAGATTCCTTAGAGGTCCGTGTGGCCGGTGGCCGCTTCCTGGACGGCGCGGTAGACCGGGCGCGGCGTGAAGTCCGGGTCGACCATGCGGAAGTAGTAGGAGGCGTCGTCGGGTCCGAGGGCGGCGAAGGACTGGCGGAAGAACCAGATGCCGAAGACCCCGATCCAGGGCCATTCACTCAGGCCGTAGCGCACGCCGTCGACGGTCCAGGCGGCCTGCTGCGCCTCCTCGACGCGCCGCCAGACGGGTTGCGAGACCTCGAGGTCGGGCGGTGCGGCGTTCCAGCCGTAGGCGCTGAGCCAGACGGCGGCGTCGCTGCGGCCGTATTCCACCATGAGGTTGCGGAGCAGCTCGACGCGGCGGAAGTTGAGCACGCGCGGGTCCGCCGGCGTGTTTGGGGAGTACTGCATGCCAAAGGCCGCCGCCGCCTGGATGTCCAGCGTCTCCGCGGCGCCGTGGTCGTAGGTCTGCCGCAGATAGGCAAGGTCGCTGATGGCGCGCGGGTTGTTTTCCAGCGTGGGGGCCAGCTGTGCGGCGGCGACGACGAGGCGGTCGTCGGCCGACTTCAGGGCGTCATGGGCCACGCGCAGCAGCTCGGCATAGCCCGCGGGATCCGGCGCGGCGCCGCCCCAGTTGGCGGCGAGGTTGGGCTCGTGCCAAATCTGGTAGTGCTGGATGCGGTCTTGGTAGTGCTCGGCGAGGGCGCTCAGAAAGGTTTCGAAATCGACGAGGTCCTCGGGCGGTGCGGTGGGGCTGTCGCGACCGGGCCGCGCCCACTGCGGCGAGCGCTCGATGCGGGCCACGACCGAAATGCCCTGCTCCAAGGCGCGGTCGACTATGTCGTCGAACCGGTCCCAACTGCTCTCGCGCCGCTGGGGATTGACGAACAGTCCCTGGCCAACCGACTCGACCGCGTCCCAGCCGATGCGCTGAAAAATCCAGCGGACGCCGGCGTCGCGCAACAGCTCCAGGCTGTGGCGGCGTTTCCAGGCTTCGTTCTCTTCATCCAGGAAGACGTTGGCGCCCCAGGGCTCGACATTGGCCAGGGGCAGGGGCCTCGGGGCGGTTCGGCGCACCGGCTCCGCGCCGCATGCCGCCAGCAGGCCGGCGCCCATCAGGCCGGCGGCGCCGCGCACGACCGAGCGGCGGTCAAGCGCGCGCGTCATGATTCGGGCTCGAGCCCCAGGTGCACGAGACATTCCCGGCTGATCTGGGCGCTGGCGGCGGGATCGCGGTGCGTGAGGTCCTGATCCACCACGAGCCATCCGTCATAGTCGCTGTTCCCGAGAATCTCCAGGATGCCTTCCAGGTCGACGTGGCCGCCGCCAAGCTCCGGGAAGCCGCCCTGGTGGACGAAGGCGGGCAGGGTGCCGCCCAGCGCCAGGTGGCGGTCGCGGAGATCGGCGTCCACGTCCTTGAGGATGACGTAGGCTACCCGCTCGATGCGGTCGCGGATGAAGGCGCGCGGGTCGGAGCCGAGGTAGAAGAGGTAGCCGACGTCGACGGCGAGCATCAGCGACGTGGGGTCGGTGAGCGAAAGCAGGCGATCGAGCTCGGCGCTGGTCTCCACGTGCGAGCCGAGCTGGTTGCGAAAGACGACCTGGAGCTCGAACTCCTGGGCGCAGATGTCGGCGGCGCGGGCGAGGCACTCGGCGAGATGGCCCCACTGGTCCGGCTGCAGCTCCTCGGCGGGATCGCCGTGGCCCGCGGCCGCCCAGCGTTCGGGCACCGCGTGGGCCGCCGCGACGACGTAGGAGGCGTCGAGGTCGGCCAGGAACTCGGCCACGCGCCGGAGCTGATCGAGCTCGAGGTCGTGGTACTCGGGGGCGAACCAGTTGGCCGCGAAGCGCCCGCCGATGAGGGGCAGCCCGTCGTCCGAGACGATGCGGCGAGCGAGCGGGGCGTCGCCAACCAGGTCGCTCGCGCCGCCTTCGAGCCCGGCATATCCGGCATCGCGGGCTTCCTCGGCGACGGTGCGAAACGGCGCATCACCCCACATGGTGGCTGCGATGCCTACGCGCACGGCGCCGCGGGACTAGTCCGGGGCGTCGGGTCGAGGCCCCGCCCGCCCGCTGAGCCGCTCCCCGGGCAGGGCGGCCAGGCGTTCTCGTCGTTTGGGAGGGTCCGCTGCCGGCTTTGCCGCGGCGGGTTCGGGCGCCGCGGTGGGCGGAGGCGGAGGAGGCGGCTCGGGCGGCGGAGGCGGCGGCGGGGGCGCCGCGCGGCGCGGCCGGGGTTCCTCATCGGGTCGATCGGGCACCCGCGCCCGCGCCGTTTCGCCGGGGGCGGCGCGCGGCGGCGTGGGACGCCGGCGATCCCGGCGCGGGCGTTCGCGGCGCACGACGTCGGACAGCAGGTCGTCCAACTCCAGCGTCTCGTCGGCCGCGGCGGCCAGCGGCTGGCTGCGTCCCACTCCGCTGGCGACGACTTGCACCCGCACCCCTCGCCGCTGCACCGCTTCGATGAGGGGCACGAAGTCCGGGTCGGTCGTTACCAGCGTAAGGCGGTCGATGTAGGGCGTGAGGTCCAGCGCGTCGACGGTCATCTCGACGTGCACGCTGGCGTAGAGCGTGCCGTCGTCGCGGCGTCGCAGCCGCTTGGTCACGAGCTTGTAGCCGGACCGGGACAGGCCGCCGAGGTCCAGGTGCGGGCTGGGCTGGCCCTCGTGCTCGGTGCCGTAGGCCGTGGCACGCACGAGGGTGGCGTCGCCCGTGAGCCGTTCGCGCAGCTGCTGGAAATCGATCGTCCCGCCGCCGTTCGCCGCGAGGGCCTGCAACGAGGCCAGATCGATCAAGACGGCGGATTTGTTCGCTGCGGCCACGCCATGCCCCCAATGCCGAGTCAGGACTGCCTAGATGATAGTGGACGGGACTGCGCCGGCCGCCGATGGGCTACCCGGCGCTGCCGAGGCGCTTGCCTTGCACGAGATCGTCGGCGTACACCCAGCCCACGATGCGATCTTCGTCGCGCACCACATAGAAGCCACGATGCTCGCGCCGCACCTGATCGAGCACGGTGTCAAGCATCACGTGCGAATCCAACACCTCTGTAGATTCGATTTGGCGCGCGATCTCCGCGACGCACACGTCGGCCCGGCGGTCTGACGACACCTCGGCGACTTGACGCCGCGTGATCCGTGCCGTGATGTGGCCGGACGCATCGGCGACGGCCCAGCACGGCGGCCGCGCCTTATCGGCGAGGATGACCTGCCACACCTCCTCGACCGACGCGTCGTGGGCGAAGGGCTCCTGGGTGAAGGGACGCGTCACCCGGTGCACCGCGATCGTCCGCAGGCGTTCCCGGTGCGTCGAGTCCCGAAACGCCCATCTCGAGGCCGACCACAAGAACCACGCGACCAACAGGGCCCAGAGCCCGAATAGCGGCAGCATGCCGGCGCCCAGGCCGGGCTGACGGATTGACATGAACGCAAAGAAGCCGAAAAGGCCGCTGCCAACGCTCAGCGCAACGCCGAGCGCGCTCGCTTCCTGGGTGGCCCGGTAGACATTGCTCGTGCGTTTCCACAGCGCGGCTCGCAGCAACCGCCCGCCGTCGAGTGGGAATCCGGGCAGCAGGCTGACCACCGCCACCAGGAGGTTGAATTCACCCGCCACCTGCGCGACCGCCTGTAGCATCGACCCTTCCGGAAACACGCGGGCGAGCGCTACACCGACTGCCCCGAAGGCGGCGCTGACGATGGGTCCAGCGAGTGCAATCCTGAACTCGTGGCCGGGCGAGCGTGGCTCGTGCATGGGTTCGACGATGTCGCCAAACACATAGAGTCGGATCGCTGGCACTGCCATTCCAAGCCGTTTGGCCGCTGCGAAATGGGCCAGTTCGTGCGCCAGAATTGAGCCAAGGATGAGGGCAGCGGCGAGCAGCCCGGCAGCCCAATGGCTCAGGTCCGCATAGCCGCTGGGCACGGTTTCAAATGCCCCCGCCCAGCGCTGCGGAAAGACCGCGGACGCGGCGATCACCGCGCTCACCACAAAGAAGATCGGCCAGCTCGCGTCTATGTAGACTTCCGTGCCGCCAAAGCGAAAGAGTTTCCAGCCGGGGAGGGCGGCGATTCCCTTCTTCCGCCCGGCGCGAGACCTGCTCCAGCCCGCGGGCGGGCGGCTAAGCGACACGACGCCCCGCCGATCGAACCGCCAGTGCTGCCGCTTGCGAGATCAAAGCACCCCCACGTCATTCATCGGGCTTTGACCAGTATGAGCCGAATGGGCAGTCGCGGGATAGCGTGGAGCCCTTGCCGACCTACCCCGGGCGACGGCTGGAACCGCGCGGTCGTCCGGCGCGGAGCAAGTCGCCGACGTAGACCCAGCCAACGACCCGGCCGCCGGCGTTGACCACGTAGTAGCCGCGCTGGCGACGCTGGGCGTCCTGGAGCACGCCGTCGAGCGGGGTGTCCGGCTCTAGCACGTCGGACGGATCGATTTCCCGAGCGACGTCGCCCACGCGGGTCGTCTCCCGCAGGAACGGCGGCACGGCGGCGAGGTCGCGCGTGGCGACCATGGCATAGACGTCGCCGGCGGCTTCGGCCACGGGCCAGACCGGAGGAGCGCTCTCGGCGCTGATGCGTGACTCAACCTCGGCGATGACCGCGTCGTGGGGGAACGGTGCTTGGGTGAAGGCCCGCGTCACGTCGCGCACCACCATGGAGCTGAGCCGTCGCCGAAGGGCGCCCTCGCGCAGCGCAGAGCGCGCGGCCGACCAGAGAAACCAGCCGATAAAGACGGCCCACAGCGCCTGCACGCCAAGGCCGCGGAAGGCGATGAACTGCACCACGCCGAAGATGATCAGGAGGATGCCGAAACCGGCGCCGGCCAGGCTGGCGACGCGCGTGGCCGTGTGCACGTTCTGCGTGATGCCCCAGACGATCGCCCGCAGCACGCGTCCGCCGTCGAGCGGAAATCCCGGCAGCAGGTTGAAGGCGGCCAGAAAGAGGTTGATCTCGCCGAGCCACTGCGCCGTCACGCGCGGCACGGTGGCCGGCGGCAGCACCTGGGCCAGGGCCAGGAACACGCCGCCGATCGCGGCGCTGGTGAGCGGGCCGACGATGGCGATGGCGAACTCCTGGCCGGCGGCGCGCGGCTCCTGGGAGATTTCGGCCACGCCGCCGAATACGAAGAGCCTGATCCGGGGCACGGCGATACCGCGGCGCACGGCCATCAGGGCGTGGGCGGCCTCGTGGGCCAGGATCGAGCCGAAGAAGACGACGCTGGCCAGCAGCCCGCCGGCCCAGTAGCTCGCCTGTGATCCCGGCGGCGGCGGCGCCAGGCCCGCCTGGGCGGCGGATTCGAAGAGCCGCACCGGGATCACGGACTCCGAGGTCATCCAGGCGATGATGACGAAGATGATGAGCCAGCTTGGGTCGAGCGTGATGGCGGTGCCGCCGATGCGGAGGATGGTCCAGCCGCGCGAGCGGGCCGCGCGCGCCCCGCGTCTCCGCCGCGGCGAAACCTCGCCCGGGGGCGACGGTGGGCTAGTTCCCAGCGGTGAGACCCGGCGTGATGATGAGCGAGGCAACCAGCAGGATCACGGCGATCACCGAGATGACGGCCCAGATGCGGGCCACGGTGAACCAGCGGCGCATACGGCGCCAGGGACGGCGCCATGCACCTGGCGATTCTCGGCGCGACCGGCGTCGGCGCCGGCGGCGACCGCTCATGTCGAAGCCGGTGGGCGTGCCATGACCGGTCAGGCGCTGGCGGCTGCCGCGCCGGCGCGGCTGCGGCTCCGCTTGGTGGCCGGGGCGCCCACGTGCACCGAGGTCAGGGCGCTGATGTCGTGCCAGGCATTGGCGGCCAGGCGCAGCTCTTCGGCAATGGCATCGGCGAACGAATACACCTCGACGCGTACGCCGTGCTCCCGCAGGTATTCAACCATCGGCACGTAGTCGCCGTCGCCAGACATGAGCGCCACGACGTCCATGGTCGGCAAGCGGCGGATCACGTCCACGACCAGGACCAGGTCGAGGTCGGCCTTGCGCGTGCCGTCGGCAAACACCTTGATGGGCTTGGTGACGATGTCGTAGCCCATGTCCCAGACGGGCGCGACCGAGCGCTGGTGCTCGAGCCGGCCGTTGAAGTCGGCGTAGATGGGGCAATAGGCGCGGGCGTGAACCGTGCGGCGGCCGTCGCTGACGTGAGCCAGGAGCTTGGCGAAGTCCACGCGAATGGGATCGTCCGAGCCCCGATCCGTCAGGTTGGCGGTGTCCAAAAAAACGCCCAGGCGGAGCTTGGGGCCGTAGTCCGAGGCGCCGTTCGATGTGTGCAGGGCGCCGGCGGCCCGTGATAGGGCCTTGGCCGCGGCGGCCAGATCGCGCTCGGCGGCGCGCGGCGCCGACACGGCGTCCTTGAGCTCATCCATCAGGGAGCGCAGGTCGTCTTCGGGGTTGCCCGCGGAATCGGGGTCGGGCGCGAAGTCTTCAGGGATGGGTGACAGTCGTTTCATGTGGCTTTCGTGACCTTTCGTCGTCGGGGCGTCGGCTTGGTTTGGCGTTTCTGGTCGAGCATCTCCTGGAGCTGCTTTTCGATGCCTTCCTGACGCGCCTCTTCTCGCTCCGCGGCCTCGCGCCGCCGCCTGGCGACGGCCTTCTGCCCGCCGCCCGCCTCCAGCGCGTCCCAGAGGGCTTCGATGGCGTCGCTGTTGCCGCGAATTTTCAGATTCGATTCAAAGGTGACGCCGATCATCTCTTGGTCGAAGTCGTTGAGCCTCTTCTCCAGCGCGTCCAGCCGCGTGGTGAGCTGAAAGATGCGGGCGTCGAGATCCTTGTCGCCGCGCTTGTAGGTGCGCTCGATCTGGACGACCTGGCGCCGCAACTCGCCGTAGTTTTCGAGCAGACCATTGAGGTTGCGGGCGATGCGGCGATGGTGCGTGAGGTGCGACGGCAACTTGCCGTTGGCCTTGTCGGCGGACTCGTCGGCGTTCGCCTCGGCCGCGACGGCCTCGCCCTCGGCGGGCGCTGGATTGGCGGGTTTGCTACTGCGTGAGCGACGGGCTCGGGATGTGCGTGTTGCCATTGGCGAGAAACTTCTCCATGGATCGAGGATCGAGATTGCGGCCGATGATTTCGAAGCGTGCCGGCGTCGGCCTGAACGTCCGGACTTCCACGCCCCCCATTACAACGTCGACGAGCAGTGTGGCGTTGTCCACGCGCACGATGCCCTTGGCGCGAACCACGTCGCCGAAATCGCCGCGGGCGAGAGTGGCGAGCCAGCGGTCGAGGTGGTCGCGCGCGAGCGACTCGGGCTGGAGGGTGGCGCGCTCGAGCCCGAGCGTGGAGAGCTCGGGTTGCTCTCCGTGGCCGTGGTCGCCGTTGGCCTCGGCGGGGGCGGGGCGGGGCGCGGCGATGGCGGCGAGGACGAGATCGAGGTCGATGTCCGCATAGCTGGTGACGGCCAGGGCGGCGTCGGGATTGAGCCGGCGGGCGGCATCGCGCGCGGTCTCGATCTGCTCCGGCGTCGCGATGTCGGCCTTGTTGATCGCCAACACGTCGGCCACGCGCATCTGGTCCACGTAGAAATCGCCAAAGGCCTGGTGGGCGGCTTCATGTCTGGCGGCATCGACGACCGTGACCACCGAGTCGACCTGGGCGATCTCGCGCACCTCGGCCTGGGTGAACACCTGGCCCAGCATGTAGGGCGCGGCGAGGCCGGTGGGCTCGACGACCAGCCGCTCGGGCGCCACCTCGCGGCCGATCTGGACCAGCGCCGCGAGCAGATCGCCGCGGACCTCGCAACAGATGCAGCCGCCGGTGAGCTCGCGGACCCTGACGTCGGCCGACCGCAGCACGTGCTGATCAATGCCCTCCCGGCCGAACTCGTTGACGAGCACGGCGATTCGGCCCAGGGGCTGGAGACGAGGAATCAACCGGCGCAGCAACGTGGTCTTGCCGGCGCCGAGGAATCCGTAGACGAGCGTGACTTTCACGAAGGAACTGGTGCGGATATACCAACTCGGGAACGCCGCGGTGACCGTTGGTGGGACTCATGGTCGTCCATGAGCAGCCGCTGGCAGCGAGGCGTCAATCCCACACCCCAGTATCGCACGGCTGGTGGAGGGCTCGTGGGGTTGGGAGCGCATGGTGTGCGTCCATCGGCCTCCAACCGGTGGGAGTGGCGGTTCCGGAGCACCCTCACCCCAGCCCTCTCCCATCAAGGGAGAGGGGGCCGGACTTGCTCGGCCGCCACGGGGCGGTGCACTGGGATCGGCGTGGGTGGGGGTTCGGTCGGACTGGATTCCGGCTTCCGCCGGAATGACGGAGGGGATAGGCAAGGGTCGCATCGAGGGTAAGGGGGCCGGCGCGCTGTGGTGATGCGCCGGCAGCGAAAGCCGCTCGGCCCCTGGGCTACAGCTCCTCCATGTCGCGCCAGTTGGCGCCGACGCGCGCGTCGACGACCACGGGCACGCGCAGGGGATAGGCCTGGATCATGCTCTCCGTCGCCAGCGGGACCACGGCGTCGAGCTCGTCCCGCGGCACCTCGAGCACCAGCTCGTCGTGGACCTGCAACAGCATGCGGGCCGCGAGGGCGTGGCGCTGCAACTCCTGGTCCAGCTGGATCATGGCGATCTTGATGATGTCCGCGGCGGCGCCCTGGATGGGCATGTTGATGGCGACGCGCTCGGTGGCCGCCCGCTGGTGAAAGACGCGGGCCTTGAGCCCGGGCAGATAGCGGCGCCGGCCGAGCATGGTCTGCACGTAGCCGCGCTCGTGGGCCTCGGCGATGGTGCGGTCCATGTAGGCCTTGACGCCGGGATAGGTGGCGAAATAGGTGTCGATGAACGCCTGCGCTTCTTCGAAGGTCATCTCAGTGCGCTGCGCCAACCCCGGGGCGCTGATGCCGTAGACGATGCCGAAGTTCGTGGTCTTGGCCAGGCGCCGCATGTCCGAGGTCACGTCGGCGATGCCCACGCCGTAGAGACGCGCGGCGGTCGCGGCGTGGATGTCCTGCCCCTCCTGAAACGCCGCGCACATGGCCTCGTCCTCGCTCGCGTGGGCCAGCACCCGCAGCTCGATTTGCGAGTAGTCGATGGCCAGCAGGGCCAGATCGTCGGCGCCGGAGACGAACGCCCGCCGGATCTCGCGTCCGCGTTCGGTGCGGATGGGGATGTTCTGCAGATTCGGGTTGGCCGATGAGAGCCGACCCGTGGCGGCCACCGCCTGGTTGAAGCTGGTGTGGATGCGTCCGGTCTCGGGTACGACAAGGTTGGCCAGCGCGTCGGCGTAGGTGGACTTGAGCTTTGAGACGGCGCGGAAGTCGAGCACCCGCTGGACCACCGGGTGCGCGTCAATGAGGTCCTCGAGCACGCCGCTGGCGGTGGAGTAGCCCGATTTGGTCCGGCGGCCCGCCGGCAGCCCCAGCTTCTCGAAGAGCACGGGGCCGAGCTGCTTGGGCGAGTTGATGTTGAACGGTCCGCCGGCGTCGGCGTGGATGGCCGCGGCCAGGGTTTCAATCTCGCCCTGCATGGCCTGCGAAAGCTCCCGCAGCGCGTCGACGTCGATGGCGACGCCCCGGCTCTCGATGTCGGCCAGCACGGCGGCCAGCGGCATTTCGACGTCCTGCAGGATGTGCGTCAGGTCGTTGGCGTCCAGGTCCTGCTCCAAGCCGGGCTCGAGGCGCAGGCAGGCGTCGGCGCGCACGGCCAGAGGCTGCGCGATCTCTTCGGGCGAGAGCGTGGCGAGCGTGTTCGGCGGCGGGGCGTCAACCATCGGCGGCGCCAACGTCTCGCCCAGGCGGCGGAAGGCCAGATCGTCGATGGTTTGCGGCGTGGCGTCGGCGTCAACCAGGTAGGCCGCCAGCAGCAGGTCGAGCTGAACCCCGCCGAGGGAGAGCCCGCAGCCCGCGAGGCCGCGGCGCAGCAGCTTCGAGTCGAACACGACCTTGTCGTGGTCGGCGGAGGCCAGCCACTCGCGGAGCGGGTCGAGCAGGCTCGCGTCGTTGGGGGCGCAGGGCACGTAGGCCGCGGCGCCGTCCCCGGCGATGCCCAGGCCGCACAGCTCGGGACCGGCGCGGGAATCGCGCAGCAGCGGAAACACGCCCGCCCGCTCGACGGTGAGCAGCCGTTCGCCGAGCTCCTCGGCTGCCGCGGGAGTGTCGACGATTCGCGGCGTGATTTCGGCGGTCGCCGGGGCGCCGTCGTCCGCCGCCGCGAGCCCGAACGGCAGGCGGTCCATCAGGGTGCGGAACTGGAGCTCCAGCATGAGCGCCGTCGTTGCCTCGGCGTCGGCCTGCCACAGCCGCGTGCGATCGGGATCGAACGCGACCGGCAAATCGGTGACGATGCGCGCCAGCTCGCGGGACAGCTCGGCCCGGTCGCGCTGGTCTTCGAGCCGTCGCCGGGCGGCCGGCGCCACGTCGTCGAGGTGCGCGTAGATCTCGTCGATGTCGGCGAACTGCTGAAGAAGCTTCGAGGCGGTCTTCTCGCCAATGCCGGTGACGCCGGGGATGTTGTCGGAGGAGTCGCCCACCAGGCCCTTGAAGTCCACGACCTGGTCCGGCGCGACGCCCCAGCGCTCGCGGATCGCCGCCGCGTCGTAAATGACCGGTTCGCCGGTGCGCGGGTTGCTGCTGAGCACCCGTACGTGGGGGGTCACGAGCTGATAGGCGTCGCGGTCGCCGGTGACCAGGAACACGTCGAACCCGGCGCGCTCGGCCTGCACCGCCAGCGTGCCGAGCACGTCGTCGGCCTCGTAGCTCTCGAGGTCGTAGGACGGAATGCCGAACACGTCGAGCAGCTCGCGCACGCGGCCAAACTGCACCACGAGGGCCTCGTCGGTTTCGGGCCGGCCGGCCTTGTAGTCCTCGAACATGTCGTCGCGAAAGGTCTTGCCGGGAAGGTCGAAGGCCGCGGCGGCGTGCGTGGGCGCGAGCAGGTCGACGATGCGCAAGAGGGTGGTGGTGAAGCCGAAGACGGCGTTGGTGGGCTCGCCGGCGGCGGTGGCGAAGTGCTTGGGCACCGCGTGATAGGCCCGGTGCAGCAGGGACGCTACATCGAGAACGATGAGGCGCGGGCGTTGCTCGGTCGCCATGGGCGGCAGTGTACGCAGGGGGTGCCGACGATCTGTGGAAGGGAGACTGCGCTAGGCGGTGTCGCCCTCGTGGCGGAATAGCTCGAGCGAGAGGTGCGAGGCGCGGCCGCCGCGGCGCAGGTTCACGATCTCGGCCATGATGGCCAGGGCGATTTCGGCGGGCGTGCGGCTGCCGATGTCCAGGCCGATCGGGGCGTAGACGCGCCGAAACTTATCGGGCGATATCCCCTCCGCCAGCAACGTCTGGTGGACGATGTGCACGCGGCGGCGGCTGCCGATCATGCCGATGTAGGGCGCGGGCGTGTCCAGCAGTTGGCGCAGCGACTCCTCGTCGTAGCGATGCGCGCGGGTGACGAGCACGACGTAGGTGGCCGGATCGACGCGCAACTCGGAGAAGAACTCGTGCATCGGGTCCACCACGACGCGGTCGGCGGTGGGAAAGCGCTCGTGGTTGGCGTAGTCGGCGCGATCGTCCACGACCCAGGTCTCGAACTCCAGCAAATTCGCGCAGAGGGCCAGCGGCTGCGCGATGTGCCCGGCGCCGGCGATGACGAGCCGCGGCGTGGGAACGATGGGGTCGAAGAAGACCTTGACGTAGGCCGCGGCGCGCCGCGACGAGGCGCTGCCGTCGGGCGCGTAGGTGTGCGTGACGGGCTCGCCGGTGCGGAGAGCGTCAGCCGCGTCCCGGGCGACGGCCCCGTCGAGCGCCTCGGACCCGAGCGAGCCGATGAGGCGGTCTTCGGTTTCGAACCGCAGCTTGAGGCCGAGCTCGACGCCCGGCACGCGGCGCGCACCGGCGACGTAGACAAAGACCTGGGGCGTGCGCGAGGCGATGGCGTCGAGCGCCGCCGCTGCCGCGTCGGTGATCATGCCGCCGCCGCGGCAGAGGCCTCCCATGGCTCGATCAGCACGTCGAGCGTGCCGCCGCACACGTCGCCTTCACCGCGCACGTCGTCGACGAGGTCGATTTCCACGTTGCGCGCCCGGCCGTCGGCCAGGGTGCGCCGGGCGTTGGCCCGCACGTCGGACTCGACGCAGCCGCCGCCGACCGTGCCCCAGCTCGATCCGTCCTGGAAGAACAGCATGCGCGCGCCGATGCGCTGCGGGGTCGAGCCGCGGCTGCCGACGACCAACGCGGCGACGACGCGCTCGCCGCGGCCGGTGCGGTCGAGGATGTGACGGAAGAACGGCTCCATGGCCTGCAAGTCTAGCCGAGGGGCCTCCGTGGCGTGGTCGGTTGGTTTGGTGCACGCGTGGAGTGATTGGACAATCCCTGTCATTTCGAACGAAGTGAGAAATCTAAGGACGTTGTGCGTTCTCCCCACGCCTTAGATTCCTCGCCTGCGGCTCGGAATGACGGGAGGAGGGCGGCTCGGAATGACGGAGTGGTGCGACTCGACATGGCAATTCGGGTTACCGGATGGCGGCCGCCGCATGCGGGCAGCCACGAGGGCTGCCCCTGCAACGACCCAACGCTTTCGCGGCCGGTCCCACGCTGCACGCAGCGTGGGCCACCGGCAAACGAGTTGATTCGCAAGGCGCGTGTGCTAGCGTCGCGTGGTCGACTGATTCGGTGTGGAAGGCCCTGGCTGGGATCGCGCCCGCGCTGACGGTGAATCTCGCGCCGTCCCATCGCGACGGCCTGGTGTTGCGCTCCCCGGTGCTGACGGCGTCGGGCACCTTTGGATTCGGGGACGAGTACCGCGACCTGGTGGACCTGAGCCGGCTCGGCGCCATCGTCACCAAGACGGTCACGCCGGAGGCCCGCGAGGGCAACCCGACGCCGCGTACGGTGGAGACGCCCGCCGGCATGCTCAACTCCATCGGCCTGCCGAATCCCGGCGTCGCGGGCGTGCTGCGCGAGAAGGCGCCGATCTGGCGCGAGCTGCCGTGCCCGGTGGTGGTGAGCGTGTCGGCGCACGACTCGGCAAGCTGGACCGCCCTGGCGGGGGCCTTCGACGGCCTGCCGAACGTCTGCGCCATTGAGGCGAACCTGTCGTGCCCCAACGTGTCCGGCGGGCTGGACTTCTCGGCGACGCCGGAGGCGGCGGCAGCCACAGTGGCGGCGGTGCGCGGGGGCACGGAGCTGCCGGTGATCGCGAAGCTGTCGCCCAACGTCGGCGACATCCGGCCCATCGCGCAAGCGGTGGAAGACGCGGGGGCGCATGCGATTTCGCTCATCAACACGATCGTGGGACTGGTGGTCGACGTGGAGCGACGGCGGGCGTTCCTGGGCGCCGGCAGCGGCGGCGTCTCGGGACCGGCGATTCGCCCGGTGGCGCTGCGCTTCGTCTATGAGGCGCGGCAGGTGGTGGACGTACCGATCGTGGGGATCGGCGGGATCGCCTCGACGGAGGACGCGCTGCAATTCCTGCTGGCCGGGGCGGCGGCGGTGCAGGTTGGCACGGCGACGTTCCGCGAGCCGCGCACGGCGGAGACCATCACCGAGGGCCTGGCGGCCTATGCCCGCGATCACGGCCTGGAATCGCTGCACGAGATCGTGGGAACCGTGCAGCCGGCGCGCACGGAGTCGGTGATCACTAACGCCTGGGCTTCCCACACTATTACCGACGCGTCGTCAATCCCCTCTCCCTCGATGGGAGAGGGATAGGGTGAGGGTGACCCCCGCCGCGAATTCCCCCTCATCCTCACCTTCTCTCACCAGGGGAGAAGGGACCGGGCGCGGGTATTCGCCGGCGGCGTCAGCGGCTGAAGTGGATTTGAAGGACGTCGCAGTCGGCGAGCACGTGGTCGCGCCCGACGCGCTGGAGACGGCCGGCGGCGCGTAGCGGCGCGAGACCGCCGGCGGCAATGACCTGATCGCACGGCGCGATGTCGGCGCCGATGAAGCGCTGGGCGAAGTCGCTGTGGATGGTGGCCGCGGCCTCGAGCGCCGTGCCGCCGACCGGCAAGAGCCAGGCCGTGGCGGCGGCACGGTTGGCGGTATAGAAGACGTGCAGGCCCGCTGCCTGCATGACGGCGGCTCCGACGCGGTCGGCGGCGGCGCCGGGGAGGCCCAGATCGTCACGGAAAGCCTGGGCGTCGTCGGGCTCCAGCGACCAGATCTCGGCCTCGGTTTCTCCGGCGACGACGGCGAAGGCGGAGAGTCCGGCGGTCACGCGGGCGGCGGCGGGCGCGTCGGGGTCGGCGACGTTGGCAATCACCGCACGGGGCTTGGCGGCAAACAGCCCAAACCCCCGCAACGCTCGCTGGTCGTCGGGCGTGAACGCCGAAATATCGAGTACGGCGGAGTCCGCGAGTTGCGCGCGCGCGCGGCTGAGCAGCTCGAAGGTGTGTTGCGCCTCGCGCCGCTCGACTCGCGGGCCCTTGGTGGCGCGTTCGTGGGCGCGCGCGGTTGCTCCTTCGAGGACTTCGAGATCCCAGAGCGCGAGCTCCGCCGCCAGGTCGTCGGCGCTGCTGCGCAGGGCGGTCTCCAGGTCGACCCCTGTTCCCGGGTGCACGACGAACCCGAGGACATCGGCGGTGCGCAACTCGCCCAACCAGGCGGAGTTGACATCAGCGCCAAGCCCGAGCCCGTGTCCGGGAAAGTGCCACAGGGTGAACTGGGCCTGAACCTCGGACCGGGACCCCATGACGTCGGCCAGGCGCGTCAATTGGCAGTCGGGCAGCGCCAGGGCGCCGATGCGCCGCGGCATGCGGTCGCGGGACTCGACGACCTGCGATCCGACTGCGGCGTCGAAGACCTGGTCGATGCCGCTGTCAGGGCGGCCGATGAGTGCGACGGTTGGCTGCACGGTGTTTCTCCCAACCGACGCGGCCGGAGGGCCGGTTCCGTTGGTATATTAGGGCGGCAGGCGACCGCAGCCTGCCTCGTCTTTTCTCCCGCCAGGTTGGGCCATGCCCTCACCCAAAGAACTGAAACGTCAGCACGCGCGCGCGAAGAACGTGCGGCGCGAGCAATTCAAGCGCGCGCGCAACGCCAGCGTGCGCTCGACCGTGCGGCGGCTCGTCCGGCGCGCGCGAACGGCCATCGACGAGGGCGACGCGGCGGCCGGGGAGGCCGTGCGGGCCGCGCAGGCGGCGCTGGACAGCGCGGCGCGGCGCGGGATCATTCCGCGGAACGCGGCGGCGCGTCGACTCGGACGGCTAGTGAAGCGCCAGCGCGCGGCGGAGGAAGCCGCCTAGCGCCGACCCGGCGGGGTCGCCAACCGGGCCGTCAGAATCTCGAGCAGCGCGTCTTCCTCGCTGCCGGTCGACTTGAGCGCGCGATCCGTGCGCACCACCTCGCCGTACATGCGCTCCAATAGCCGGGGCGAGGTGCGCCGAGCCTGCGCGTGCAACTCGCGTGCCCGAAACGGCGGCACGCCCGCGCGGCGCGCCACTTCCTTGGTGTCGCCGCCCGCGTCGTTGACGGCCTTGGCCGTGGCCAGCCGCCGCATGGCGGTGCCGATATCGGCCAGGATCATCTGCTTGGGCGCCCGCAGCCCCAGAAGATCGTGGAGCACGCCCAGCGCCCGGCGCGGCTGCTGCGCCGAGACGGCGTTAATGTAGTCCCAGCGCCGGTGCTCGCCGATGGTGGCCGAGGCCGCGTCGACGTCGTCCACGTTCAGCGTGCCGGTGAAGCCGGCGTAGGCGGCGAGCTTGTCGACCTCGCGGGCCAGCAAACCGGCGTCGGGGGTGACGATCTCGACCAGTCGCTCGGCGGCCGCCTCGTCGAGACGGACACCCTGGCGCTGCGCCAGTCGCCGCGCAAACTGCGCCGCCCGGCGCTCGTCCAACGGACGCACCTGCCGTACCTGCGCGCCGGCGTCTTCGAGCTTGGAGAACGCGTTGACCCGCGAGCGGCTGCGGCGGTCCCCCAGGTCAAGGTAGGCCAGCGCCGCGAGATCGCACGGCGCGGCGGAGCCGGCGCCGGCAAACTCGGCCAGCCAGGGCAGGACCTTCTTGTCGCTCGTGACCAGCGCCTGGGCGTTGGTCAGCAGCACCTTGCGGCGGCCGCCGAACATGTCGATCGCGCCGCAGGCCTGGGCCATGTCCACGAGCGACGTTTCGGCGCCGTCGAGGCGGGTGAGCGAGAGGTCGTCGTCGGTGTCGCTGAGGCCGAGCGCGATGCGCGCCTCATCGTGTATGCGGGGCTCGCGCGCGCCGAGGAATACGAAGAGCATTCGCGCGGCCTCCCGGAATCCCGACGCTCAAGGGTACGGCGCGACCGGACCGTGCCGCGAGCGATGTCCGTGTGGTTGCTGTCTATGGGTTGGCTACGCGGCGGGCGGTGGCATGGCAATCCGTTCCTGCGGGCGGACCGCCCTTGCGCTCGGATCGACCGAGAGTGGTTGAACGGTGGATTCCCGCCTCCGCGGGAATGACGGACTTGACGTAGCCCGCACTCGGACGTTGACACCAGCACGCGGCGCGCCCATGCTGGCACGCCTACAGCAGTTTGTGGCGGTGGTTAGCGAGGGGGCAGTCGTGGCGACGCAGGCGACGGGCGGCCGCATCGATCAGGTGTTCGAGGACGGCAATCCGGGATCGCGGGAGCTCTACGCCCGTGCTCGCCGGGTGATCGCCGGCGGCGTGACCCACGACGTGCGCGTGCACTCGCCGTTCCCGGTGATGGTTGACCGCGCCGAGGGCTCCCGGAAGTGGGACGTCGACGGCAACGAGTACATCGACTACACCATGGGGCACGGCGCGCTGATTCTGGGCCACGCGCATCCCATCCCCACCCAGGCCGCCATTGCCCAGCTGAGCCGCGGCACCCACTACGGCGCCAGCCACGAGATCGAGACCGCGTGGGCCGAGCTGATCTGCGAATTGATGCCCAGCGTGGAGCGCGTGCGCTTCACCGGCTCGGGTACCGAGGCCACGCTTATGGCCATGCGGCTGGCGCGGGCGCACACCGGCCGCGAGCGAATCGTGAAGTTCCACTACCACTTCCACGGCTGGCACGACTTTGCGCACGTGGCGCAGTCCGACCCCCTCGACGTGCCGATGTCGGCCGGCATTCCGCAGGCCGTGCAGGACACGGTGACGGGCATTCCGACGGACCTGGACCGGGTGCGGGAAGAGCTGGCCAAGGGCGACGTGGCCGGATTGATCGTGGAGCCCACGGGCGCGGGATGGGGCGCGGTGCCCCTCGACCCGGCGTTCGTCAAGGCCCTGCCGGGTCTGTGCCGCGAGCACGGCACGGTGTTCATCCTGGACGAGGTCGTCACGGGATTCCGGCTGTCGCCGGGCGGCTATCAGGCGCTGCACGGCGTGACGCCGGACCTGACGACGATGGCGAAGGTCCTGGCCGGCGGGCTGCCGGGCGGGTGCGTGGGTGGTCGCGCCGACATCTTGCAGCGGCTGGAGTTGCGCGGCGATCCACGCTGGGACCGCGGTCAGCGCATGGCGCATCCGGGCACGTTCAACGGCAACCCGCTGTCGGCGGCCACCGGCGTTGCGGTGCTGCGGCACATCGCGGACGGCGCCGTGCACGCGCAGATCGACGCCCAAACCGAGCGGCTGCGGCGGGGAATTCAAGACGTGTTCGACCGGCACGACCTGGGAGCCATCGCCTACGGCGAGTCGTCCTACTTTCACGTGGCCATGAATGGGACGCCCTCGCGCAGCGGCATGTCCGGCGACGACGGCGCGGCCCTGCGACGCGCGCTGCACAGCCACGGGGTGCACATCATGACCAGCGGGGGCCTGCTGTCGACGGCGCACACCGACGACGACATCGACCGGACGATCGAGGCCTTCGACGCCAGCGTGCGCGACCTGGAAGCGGACGGGCTGGTCGGGGGCTAGCGGCAGCCGGCCCGAGCCTGATCGCACGTACCCCCGGATTGAGTCCGGGGCAGGCTCAAATCCTCTTCAATCAAGAGAGCATTGCGAAGTCCGGTAGGGGCGGGTCTCAGACCCGCCCGACGCGAAGCATCCGGCCTGCATTCGTGTTCAATGCAGGGTGGATTCCCGCCTTCGCGGGAATGACGGAAGGCGCCGGAATCACGGAGGGGTTGCGCGACGGTCCTGTCAACGAAGAGGGGATCGAACCGACGCTTAGGTCTGCCCGGTTCACCTCAATAGGTGACGGCGGTGGCGTCTCCGGGGAAGCCTGCGGACGGCGCGTTGCGGTTGCCGGGGAGGGGCCAGCCCTGGCCGCCCATGGTGCGGTAGTCGTCCGCTTTGCCGCAGAGCCAGAAGAACATCTCGGCTGCGTCCAGGCACTCCTGAAACTGCTGCCTCGGGGTGGTGATCGGGAAGGTGTAGTCGGCCATCTGGAAGTCGAATTCGGGCTCGATGATCCAGTCTCGGGCCGGCGGCGCGGTGCGCCAGTAGTTGTACTTCAGGAGATTGCGAACGCCCTGCGCCGTCGAGGCGGACCGGCGGTGCCAGATCGAGTAGACGGTGAGAAAGATCGAGCCGGCGGAGGCGGCGGTCTTGACGCTGTGTCGCATGCCGCCGTAGTGCCCCATGAAGCTGGCGTGCTGGAACAGGTAGTGCGAGCCGGGGATCACTTCGGTCGGGCCCATCTCCGGCGTGCAGGCCTCGGGGTAGTAGAAGACCTGGAGGTAGTGCAGCGAGGGCCCGTAGCGCGATTGGCCGTCACGGTGCCAGTGCTGCGCCTCGCGGGGCATGTGGACGCGGTGGTTGCTCATGAGCACCGGCGTGGTGAACCCCGCCCCCAGCAGGCAGCGGATGGCCCCCGCGGCCGCCGGGTTGAGGATCACGTTTTCCATGAACCAGTCCTCGGCCAGGATGGCCGTGGGCTCGAAGTAGGTGTCGTTGTCGAGAAACTCCACGGCGCGGCGATTGATTTCGTCCGGCACCACGCCGTCGAGCAGGAGATAGCCGTTCTTGCAGAAGTCGAGGACTTCGGAGTCGGTCAAGGTCGGCTGGATGTGCGAGGTGTCCATCAGGCGCTCCGAATCTTTTCGAGGACGAACTCGGCGCCGTAGGCATAGGTGCGCGACTCGTCGAGCAGCAGGGCGAGGTTGGGAAAGTCGATGATGCGCCAGCCGTCGCGGACGGCTTCCAGGACGGTCTGATAGGGCCAGTCGTCGGGATCGTCCGGGCCGTCGGACACCTCGCCGTTCAGGACGATGCGCATGCCGATCACCTCGGAATTCAAATCGGTGCCTGAGGCTTGCAGGTAGAGCAGGTCCTGACGCGCCCCGTCGGCAGTCGCCACCTCGTCTCGAATGGCGGCGAGCGTGGACTCCTGCAGCGTTCCGGCGCGAAGCTCGGCCAGGGCCAGATCGAGCTTGGCGGCGATCGCTTCACGCGACATCGCGACCTCCACGGGTGCCCGTCACTCGATTATCCCCCAAACGGTACCGGTTCCGGAACTTGCGCTTCGGCGGGCACCAGCCCGACTTCCTTGGCCAGGTCGCCGGCCAGCACGATGGTGACGGTACCCGGGGCAGCCCACGGCACGTCCACCTTCCAGAGCTGGAACGCGGCGCGCTGGCCGCGCACGACGACGACCGAGTCCAGCCCGTGCACGCCCATTGGCAGGCCGTAGCGATTGATCCAATCCGGCACGGCGCGGAAGCGCGCCAGGAGCGCCGGGTAGGGATCCAGGATCGCCAGGTGCCGCGCCACGATGTCGGGCCATGCCAGTCCGCGGTCCCCCTCCCATTCGCGGCTGAGCGGAATCTGCCGGAACGCGTCGAGCCAGGCGTCGAATCCCGCGGCGCTGAGCATGTCGAACACGTTGGCCAGCCGCACCTCGCCCGTCACGGGATGGCGCTGCAAGAGGCCGGCCTGCGTGGCCTGGTAGAGGAACCCGTTGAGCTCGAACCGGCGGGAGGCGGGATAGCCCAGCGCCTCGACGCCGCCAAAGTCTTGGTAGGCGGTCCAAAACGCCGCGTCGGCGTCGTCGACGATGGCGAACCCGCCCCGCCCGCTGCCGGCCTGGGTGTAGAAGCGCCCGCCGTCCACGCCAAAGTCGGCGGCGGCGGCGACGCGGCTGATCGAGCCGGCGTCGGTCACGTAGAGCGCACCGTCGGGACCGGGCGCGACGTCGACCTGGCAGGGGACGCCGTCCCAGGATTCGACCGCGGTCAGCTCGCGATGGGTGGGGTCGGCGGCTTCGAAGCGCATGAGCTCGCCGGTGTTCCAGGCGCACATGAACAGGCTGCCGCGATGGAAGGCGATGCCCGTGGGCGCGATGGTGTCGCTAAAGCGCCACAGCGGGGCCGTATACCCGAGGTGGGGATCGTCGCAGACGTACTCGGGCCGCCAGCCAAGGTTGCCGCCGCGCTCGATGCGGTTGACCTCGTCGTCGCAGTGGGGCCCGTTTTCCGTGGCGAACATCTCGCCGGTGTCCGGGTGGAAGGTGAAGTCGAAGCTGTTGCGCAGTCCCAGCGCCCAGATGCGGTCGTCGTTGCCCGACGCCGGGTCGCCGTCGTCATAGAAGGGGTTGTCCGGGGGCGCCCGTCCGTCGACCCTGTCGATGCGCAGGATCTTGCCCAGGGGCGTGTCGAGCCGCTGCGCCAGGCCCGAGTCGTGATTCTCGCCGAGCGTGACGTAGAGGTAGCCGTCCGGGCCGAAGTGCAGGTTGCCGCCGTTGTGGAAGGCGGCGCCGGTGGGGTTGGGCTCGTCCAGCAGGATGGTGGGTTCGACGCCGCGTCCGTCGACCTCGCGCAGGCGCACCACGCGATGCCCGGCAGTGTCGGCGCGCGTGTAATAGACGTAGACGTAGCCGTTGGCGGCGAAATCCGGATCGACGGCGAGGCCGAGGAGGCCGCGCTCGAAGAGGTCGTCGACTTCGAAGACGGCGAACGGCTCGTCGCGCAGCTGTCCGTTTGCCACCACGCGCAGGGCCCCGGACTTTTCGGTGTAGAGAAGGCGGCCGTCGGGGGTCCAGGCCAGCGCGACCGGAAAGTTGGCATCGGCCACCACGGACTCGACGCGAAGGTGCGCGGGCGCCTCGACCGCGCGCGCCGTCGGCAGGGCGACGAGCGCCGCAGCGGCCAGCAGCACGGCGCCGACGAGCGCCTGGCCGGCGCGCGTGAGCCAGGCGCCCGGCATCGGTTGCGACTCGGTGACGACCCGGGGCATCGGGCCGGATGCTAGCACCGGCAGGCCGCGACTCGGGCGCCGCACCATGCGGCTGACGCCCGGGCGGACGGCGCTCCCCCGTATGGCATTCTCCGAGCGCTCGCCGACCGCTCGAAGTGCCCGTGTTTCGCCGCGTGCTGCGATCGCCGCTGACCGTTCCGTCGGTGCTTCTAGGCGGCGTGCTGACGGCGTTTTATGGCCTCAGCGCCGCGACCCGGGTGGCCGGGGGCGACTGGGGCCAGTTTCAGACGTTCGGCTACCTGGGCGGGATCCCGCATCCGCCGGGCTATCCGTTGCTGACCGGCAGCATTCACCTGGCGAACCACGCCGCGCTCCCGGTGAGACGCCTCGCCCACCGCCTGACCGGAGTCGAGGACTTTGCCGATCCGGCGCACGTGGCGAATGTGGTCAATGCCGGCTACGCCGTCGCCGCGGGGGTGGCGCTGTTCGTGGTGACGGCCGTGCTCGCGCGCTCGCGGCTGGCCGGTTTGCTGGCCACGGTTGTGTTTACCACCGGATACAGCGTGTGGGCCCATGCCGCGCAGGCGGGGGCCATGAGCCTGCAAACGCTGATCGTCGTCGGGCTGGTTGGCGCGCTCGTCGCCTACGACGAGCGTCCATCGGTCGTTCGGCTGGCCGCGGTGGGGTTCGCGACGGGGCTCTCGCTGACGAACCATGGCATCAGCCTCTTCATGCTGCCGGCCACGGCCGCGTTCGTCGCGAGCCGGCGCTTTCCGGGGATCGCCCGCCCGCGGACGCTGGCGCCGGTAGTGGGTGCCATCGGGGTTGGGTTGCTTCCCTGGATCTACGTGATTCGGGGGCTATTCGTTCCCGTGGCCACCAGATACCCCGACAACGTTGCCCGGCTCGGCGTCGACGAGATCGTGCACATGGTCGTTGGCCGACCGTTCGAGCGTGTGAGCGACGTTCGCACAATTAACACGCCGCTCGACGACGGCGGGTTCGCATTCCTGCAGCAGTGGACCGTGCTGGCCGACCACGCGCTGCGCGAGTTTGGCTGGGGCTGGCTGGCGCTGGCGGTGCTCGGGTGGGTGGTGCTGGCGCGACAACGGGCGCGCGTGGCCGCCTGGGTTGCCTGGACCGGGCTGGCGACGACCTGGTTCGCCTTGGCGTCGATGCCGATGTTCGATGGCGTGCGGTACTTCGCGGTGATCTATGCGCTGCTGGCGATCGGTCTGGCGGTGGCCGTCGGTTGGCTGCTGCGATGGGCGGAACCGACCGTCAAGCGCTTCGCGCCGTCATTCGCGCGTTCCGCCGTGCTTGCCGCCGGCCTTCTGGTCGTGGTCGCCGCCGGCTTGCGGGTCCAGCAGCAGCTCGCCGGGGAGGCGCGCAGCCATATCGTGGCGCTGCGCGAAGAAGCCGAGAAGCAGTCCGACGTCGGCCTCGGCCTCATGCGGCGGATGGCGCCGGGCAGCGTCTATATGACCGACTGGACGTCGTCCTGGTATACGCGATATGCAGCCATTCGCGAGGACGACCGCGGCATCCGCATCCAAACGGCGGACTACTGGCGGATGGGGTTCGACGACGCGGCTGAGATTCTGGCCAGCGGTCGGCGTCTCTATCTGCAGCGCACGTCGCCGGAATACGAGGCTGCCTACACGGTGGAGCCGCGGTGGGGCGTGGTCTACGAAGTGCTGCCGGCGAAGTCCTGAGACGGCAGCGGGCGGCGCCGTCCCGTGTGGCATTCTCCCAGCGCTTGGCCGTCGACGGGGGTGTCGGTGTTTCGGCGACTGCTGCGAACGCCCTTATTCGTTCCCGCGGTCGTCCTGGGCGGCGTGCTGACCGCGTTCTATGGGCTCAGTGCCGTCACCCATGTGGCCGGGGGTGACTGGGGCCAGTTTCAGACGTTCGGCTACATCGGCGGGATCCCGCACCCACCCGGTTATCCCCTGCTGACGGGCAGCATCAATGCCGCGGTTCGCATTGCCCGGTTTGCCGAGCCGGCCCACGTGGCCAACATCGTCAATGCCCTGTTCGCCATCGCCGCGGGCGTGACGCTATTCGTGGTGACGGCGGTGCTGGTTCGCTCGCGGCTGGCCGCCTTGCTGGCCACGGTGGTCTTTGCG
Source organism: Chloroflexota bacterium (assembly GCA_965243625.1). GTDB lineage: Bacteria > Chloroflexota > UBA11872 > UBA11872 > UBA11872 > JAJECS01. The sequence continues at coordinate 2,431,969 of CBDEVI010000002.1, read as the reverse complement.
ACCGGCTACAGCGTCTGGGCGCAGGCGACACAGGCGGGGACGATGAGCCTGCAAACGCTGATCGTGGTCCTGCTCATCGGCGCGTTGATCGCGTACGACGATCGGCCCTCGGTGATGCGCCTGGCCGCCGTGGGATTCGTGACGGGACTGTCGTTTACCAATCACGGCGTCAGCGTATTCATGCTGCCGGCCACGGTCGCATACGTCGCCAGCCGGCGCTTTCCGGGCATGGCCCACCCCCGGTCGCTGGCGGCGGTTGCGGGCGCCGTGGCCGTTGGGCTGCTCCCGTGGCTCTACGTCTTGCGGGCGTTGTTCGTTCCCGTTCCCATGAGGTATCCCAGAAACATCGAGCGTCTCACCGTCGAAGACTTCTTCCGTTTGGTCTTTGACCAGCCGCTCAGGCTGATGGGGGAGGCCGAGACGGCGAATACCCGCATCGGCGGCGGGTTCGTGACCTTCCTGGACAATTGGCATCTGCTGGCGAACGACATGATGCGCGAGCTGGGTTGGGGGTGGCTGGCGCTGGCGGCAGTCGGGTGGGCGGTGCTGGCCCGCCAGCGCGCGCGCTTGGCCGGCTGGATTGCCTGGACCGGCCTAACGACGATCTGGTTCATCTTGGCCTCGTACCCGTTCTTTGACAGCGCGCGGTACTTCGCGGTCATCTATGTCCTGCTGGCGGTGTGTCTGGCGGTGGCCGTCGGGTGGCTGCTGCGACGGGTTGAACCGACGGCGCGGCGTTTCGCGTCGTCGCATGCGCGAACCGCTGCGCTGGTGGCTGGATTGGTGGTGGTGGTTGCCGCCGGCCTGCGGGTGCAGCAGCAATTCACGGGACCGGCGCGCGACAACGTCGTGCAGCTGCGTGAAGATGCCGCGGAGCAGGCCATGATCGGCATCGGCATCATGCGCGAGATGGCGCCCGACAGCATCTATCTGACTAACTGGACCTCGTCGTGGTATGCCCGCTACGCCGCATTTCGGGAGGGTCACCGCGGCATCCGCATCCGAACGGCGGACTACTACACGATGGGCTTCGATCAGGCGGCCGGCATCCTGGCGAGCGGTCGGCGCCTGTATATCCAGCGCTCGACGCCGGAATACGAGGCCGCCTACACCGTGGAGCCACGCTGGGGCGTGATCTACGAGGTGCTGCCGCCGGAGCCGGCGGAATCCGGGGGCTGACGCTCGACTTGCCGTTGGCGCCTGCGCATACTCGTTCGCGATAGCGCGGCGGACGAGAGGTACCGATGCATCCAGCGACGCCGCCGGAGTTGCGCTCGGTGCGGCAGTGGACCGGGCGCTGGATCTGGGTGGAAGGCGAGCGCAAGCCGTTCCACTTCTTCCTCTATGCGCGGCGCTCGTTCGATCTCGCCGAGGCGCCCGCGACGGCGCGGCTGCGCATCACCGCGTCGGACCGCTACGCGCTTTGGGTCAACGGGAAGTACATCGCGCGCGGGCCGGCGCGCAGCGATCCGCGCCGCAAGAGCTATGACATCCACGACGTGGCGGCGCACCTGCGGACGGGCGCCAACACCATCGCCGTGCGGGCCTATCACTACGCCACGCCTCGCGAAGGCGACGGCTGGGCGAGTTGGAGCGGCAACGCCTATGGCGTGGGCGAGCGCGCGGGCTTGTGGGCGCAGCTGGAGACCGCGAACGCGGACGGCGCGACCGCGACGATAGGCACCGACGCTGACTGGCGGGTGCGCCCGGCCAAGGCCTGGGATCGGACGATCAAGGTCATCCACTCGCTGGTGGGTCCGCCGGAGGTCTTTGACGCCGCCGCCGACCCGCCCGACTGGATGCAGCCGGAGTTCGACGACGGCGACTGGGACGCGGCGTGGGAAGTCCCGACCCGCGACTACGACTGGGTGCTGCTGGAGGCCCGGGAGACGGCGCTGCTGGATGAGCGCGAGGTGTTTCCCGCGCGGGTGGCGGCCACGGGCGAGGTGATCGAGGAGAGTCGCGGCGCCGTCCGCGATCTGCCGGAGCGCCTGGTGCAGGAGGTGCACTTCCCGCTGGAGCACGCGGCGATCGAGAACGCCGACGCCCTGATGGGACCGGACGGCGTGACCGAGTTGCAGGGCGTGTTCGCCCGCGGACACGGCATCCGGTCGCCGTTCATCGTGCTGGATTTCGGGCGACAGCTCTTCGGGTTCCCGCGCGTGCGGCTGACGGCGTCCGAAGGGGCCATCGTCGACATGACCTACGGGCAGCAGATCATCGACGACCGTATCCCGCCCGGCGCACCCTACGGCGACCGCTACCTGGCCCGCGAGGGCCGGCAGGTGTGGGAGCCGGCGGAGTACAAGCAATTCCGCTATTTGCACCTGTGCGTGCGCAGCAACTACGCCCCGGTGCGCATCGAGTCGGTTTCGGTGGACGAATACGTGTATCCGGCCGAGCGGCGCGGCACGTTCGAGTGCGACGACCCGCTTCTCGGCGCGCTGTGGACCGCCTGCGCAGACACGGCCTACCTCAACTTCGAGGACACGCTGGTGCACGAGGGCTTTCGCGAGCGGGCGATCTTCAACACCGGCGACGGCAGCCACGTGATGCACATGTGCTTCGCGGCCTACGGCGATCTGACGCTCACCGACCGCTTCATGCGGCTGGTGCCGCTGAGCAATCGCGGCGACGGAATGCTGCAGATGGTCTATCCGCCCGAGAATCCGCAGCGCTACGTGGTGGCCAATTTCCTGTTCCAGTGGAGCATGCGCGTGCGCGAACACTACCTGCACACGGGGCGGCGCTGGGTGCTGGAGGAGCTGTATCGCAGCGTGCCGGACCAGATTGACTGGTACGGGCCGCACCGCGACGCCGACGGCCTGCTGCGCAATCTGCCGCTGCAGAACACGCTGGACTGGACGGCCAACGACCTGCGCGGGGCCAGCTTCATCACCAACGCGCTCTACGTGGGCGGGTTGGAAGACGCGGCTTGGCTGGCCGATCGGGTGGGCGTGCCGCGCGACGCCGAGCGCTGGCGACGCATCGCCGCCGACGTGCGCGAGACGTTGCGTCGGAGGTTCTGGGACGAGGATCGCGGGCTGTTCCATGACAGCGACCGGGCCACGGGGCCGGACGGCGTCTACAGCGATATTTCCAATGCCTACGCCATCCTCTACGGCATCGCGCCGCCGGAGCGCGTGGAGGCGGTGGCGCGCGCGATCGTGGAGCAATACGACGACCTGGTTCAGGCCACGCCGCTGTTCTTCGGCTACGTGGCCGACGCGATCCTGGGCGCCGGGCTGATCGACGAGGGACTGGAGCTCATCAAGCGGCGGTATCGCCCGATGCTGGAGTCCACCGACAACCCGATGATCTGGGAGCTGTGGGACCCATTCACCGGCGGCCACCGCATCGTCGAGGACTCCGACTACGCGCAGCGCCACGACGAGAACCTCGTGCGACCGATGTCCACGCGCAGCCTGGCGCATACCGGCGGCATCCTGGTGGGCTACGTGCTCTCGACGCGGGTGCTGGGGGTCACGCCGACGGCGCCGGGGTTTGAGACGTGCCGCATCGCGCCGCAGCCGGGCTCACTGCCGCGGGTGGAAGGCGCGTTCCCGACGCCTCACGGCGACATCGGCGTGCGCTGGCGGCGCACGGCGGAGGGGCAGGCGCTCGAGGTTGATGTGCCGCGAGGGGTTGAAGCCGAAGTCGTGCTCGAGCGGGCCGCCGATCGACGCGAGACGCTGGTTTACCGGGGCTTCGAGACGGCGCTGGACGACGCCGAGGCGGTGGCGGCGGCCGGCATCGTGGTCACCGACCGCGAGGTGCGAACGACCGTGCGCGTTGGGACGCACGTGTTCGAGCTGCGAGCGATGGGGCACACGCCGGCATGACCGCACCGCGTTTCGGGCGACTACTCCCGGTCGCACTGCTGATGGCGCTGTGCGCCTTCGTCCTCACGGGTTGCATCCGCCTCGAGGTGACGTTCACCGTGGAGGAGGACGGCTCCGGCGCGATGGAAATGGTGGTGGCGCTCGACGAAGCCCTGCTCGCGCTTTCCGAGCAATCCCCGGACGAGCTCACCGGGAACCTCGAGGACCTGCCGCCGGGCGCGACTGTCGACCAGTACCGCGAGGACGGATTCGTCGGGCAGGTCGTGCGCGTGCCTATTCCCGACATGGAGTTGGCTGCGGAGTCGCTGGGCAGCGCGGACGACATGACCGATGTCACGGATTTTGAGTTCGTGCGCGAGGGAGACGGCTGGCGGTTCACGATGGAAATACCGCCGCTGGGCGAGGAGCTGGCGGGCGAGAACGAAGAAGCCGCCGCCGGCCTGGCGGCCGCGCTGCTCGACGAGGCCTCCTTCCGAGTGCGCCTCTTGCTGCCCGGCGAGGTCACGGAGCACAACGCCGACCGGATCGAGGACGGCGTGCTGGTGTGGGACCTCGACTGGACCGGTATGGAGCCGCGCACGCTCAGCGCCCGCAGCCAGATGACGGGCGTCGGGCCGGTCGTCGTGGTCGTCGGGGCCGGGGCGGGGGCTGCGGTGGTGGTGCTGGCCGCCCTGGCGGCGCGCTCGGCCGTTCGCGCCCGACGCCGGGCGTAGGCCGCGGCGGGACGCACGCGGTCGAGCTGCGAGAAGCGCGCTGGCGGCGGCGGGCTAGCTCCGGTACCCCGCCGTGCGGTGGCGAATGTCGTAGCGGCCCGGGTAGCGCACGGGCAGTTCGCCGGACTCGATCATCTGGATGAGGGGCGAGGCCATGGTCTTGAGGGGGAGGCGCACGAGGCCGCGGACGCGGGCCGACTCGTAGATGGCCATGAGGGCTTCCTGGGTCTTGATGGCGAGATGGGCGTCGCCGCGATGCTCGTCGACCTCACCCGCGGCCCAGGCCGCCAGGGCGTCGGTTTCGCGCAGGCGGGCGTCGTCGTAGTAGCCGCCGCCGGCGGGGATGTCGCGGGTGCGTCCGTCGCGGCCCACGATGCGCACCGCGTAGTCCGCGCCGCGGCCGTCCTGGGAGACGATCACCAGGCCGTCCGTACCCACGATGAGGTGGGTGTGCGCCTCCAGACCCGGCGCGTCGGGCGTCTCGCTTTCCAGCGCCAGGCGCATGCCGCCGGCCAGGCCGACGACCGCGACGGCCATTTCCTCGCTCGGCCAGCCGCGCTCCCAGCGGTCCGTCTCGCGCTGGACGTTGCCCAGCACCCATTCGATGTCGGGCTCTCCCAGCATGAAGAGCATGCGGTCCAGGGCGTGGGTGAGGTGATTGGTGATGCCGCCGACGGTGCAGCCCACGCGGGCGAAGACGGGGGCGCCGATGTCGCCGGCCGCCACTGCATCCCGCGCCTGCTCGAAGGCCGGCAGCCAGCGGCCCTGGTGCCCGATGGCAAGCTTCACGCCGTTCCTGTCACAGGTCTCCAGCATGGCGCGCGCCTCGCCCAGATTGCCGGCCATGGCCTTCTCGCACAGGATGGCGGTGGGCTTGTAGCGGCTGGCGGCGAGGATCGTGAGCGGCGCGTGGGTGGCCTGCGGGGTGGCGATGCTGAGTACTTCGGGCTGTTGCTCGCGCAGCATGGTCTCGAAGTCGGTGTAGCGGGCCTCCACGTCGTGCGCGTCGGCCAGCGCGTGGCAGCGTGACTCGATGGCGTCGCAGATCGCCACCAGCTCGGCGCGCTCGCTGGCGGCGTAGCCTGCGGCGTGCGTGCGTCCGATGCGGGCGCCGACGACGGCGGCGCGCAACGGCCGGTCCCGGTTAGATGCGGCGGACACGGCTCAGGCCTCCAACGGGGGATAGACCCCGGCATGGCGGATGTCGTAGGCGCCTGGGTATCGAACCTGCAACTGGCCGTCCTCGATCATGGCCTCGAGCGGGGAGCGGCGGGTCGAGAGCGGAATGGTGGCGCGTGAGCGGGTGCGCGCGGACTCGTAGATGGCCATGAGGGCTTGGTGCGATGGCAGGGTCCGGGCGATGGACTGCACGTGCTCGGGTCCGCCGTCGAGCCAGGTGGCCAGCTTGTCGACCTGGGTGACCCAGGGATCGACCTCCGGGAACTCCGTCGACGCAAGGTCCATCTCGCCGTGGGCGCACGACGTCAGATGCAGGTCGAAGGCCTCGCGGCCATGCGCCGAGTGGGTGGAGATGCGGAGCACGCCTTCATCGCCCGCGAGCACGAAGCCCCAGTTGCCGATGGTGGGGTTGACGCCGATGTCCACGTCGAGCACCAGACGCGTGCCGCCCTCGAAGGCAATGACGCCCCCGCAGAGGTCCTCGACGGGCAGCCTGCGTTCGTAGCGGTCGGTCTCGCGCTGCACCTGGCCCACAGCCCACTCGACCGCCGGATCGCCGAGCATGAATCGAACGAGGTCGACGACGTGGGAGCCCTGGTTCAGCAGGCCGCCTTCCTGCGCGCTCACGGTGCAGGCGAGGGGCCGGCCGATGGCGCCCTCGGCGATGAGACGGCGCGCATGGGCGAACTGGGGAATCTGCCGGCGCATGTGGCTGATGATGAGCTTGACGCCGTGTTCGTCGCAGGCCGCGATCATGGCCTCGACGCCGCCCATGTCGGGCGCCATGGGCTTCTCGCAGATGATGGCCTTGGGGCGGGCCTCGGCGGCGGCGATCACCATGGGCGGGTGGAATTGGCAGGGGGTGGCGACGCTGACGATGTCGAGCGACTCGTGCTCCAGCATGGCCTCGAGGCTGGTGTAGCGGTGCGGCACGTCGAAGGCACGGCCGACCTCGTCCAGGAGTGCGGCGTCGAGGTCGGCGATGGCCACGAGTGCGGTGGCGTCGCTACCGGTATAGGCGCCGGCGTGTCGCTTGCCGACGCCAAGCCCCACGATGCCGGCGCGATACATGGTCATCGCCTCTGGTGAAGCCGCCGTCCGGCGGTCATGGGCCGCGGCCGCAGGGTAGCGCAGTGCGCGCCGCTGACCGCTGGCGTTCCGTCAGCGACGCCGTGCTGTTGCGTCACGCCCGGGGGCGGCGGTGCGCTGGGATGACCGGTGGGCGTTGCGCAGCGTGAGGTGGCGCGTGTTTCGGAGACCGGGCTGCCGGGGACCGCTGCTATCCTGCCCGAGGGCGTCAGATCCGGCGCACGTCGGGCCGTCCGGGCACCCGTGCAGCGGCTCGCCTTGGCGGGTCGTCCAGCCCCGAGGCTTCTAGCACGTGGCGAACCCATCCCCATCGCCGGGCGCTCGGCGCCCGCTCAATCCGCCGCCGCGCGCCGCCGCCGGCCGCCGTTCGCGGCGCGCCGTCCTGCGCGCCCTGCCGCTTGCCGTGGCAGCGGGGATCACGGGATGCGATCTAGGTCCGGCGGATTCGGAACTGCCGCCGCTGACTCCGCTGCCGGTCGAATTCGTCAGCGTGCCGCGGTATACGCCAACCCCGAGCCCGACGCCTTCCGCGCCCACGACGCTCGCCGCGGCCGAAGCGGCGGCGCTTCCTGCCGGCACGACGATCCGATTCGCCGGTTGGGGGACGCCCGCCGAGCTGAACGCGCTGCGCCAGGCGCTGGCGGCCTTCGAGCAGGCACAGCCCGAGGTCGATCTCGACGTGCGGCTGGACCATGCCCTGGCCGGGGATGGCATGCGCGCCGGGCTGGTTGACGGCATCGATGCGGACGTGGTCCGGGTGGCGGCGGACGACGTGTTCGACCTGACGGCCGGCGGCTACCTGGCGCCGTTGGACGAGCTTGTGGCGCGCGACGTCGAACTGGACGATCTTGCGCCGGCTGCGATGGAGGCTCGGACGGGACCCGGCGGGGAAATCTCCGCGCTCAGCATTGGCGCGGCCTACCTCGGCGTGTTCTACAACGAGGCCCACCTGGCGTCGGCCGGGGTCGAGCCGCCGTCGAGCCGGGACGACTCGTGGTCGATTGCCGAGTTCGAGTTCGCGGCGCGACGCCTCACAGCGGCGGATGAAGATCGAGTGGATCGCTATGGCCTCGCCGCCGTGCCGTGGGTGACGCGAGCCGCGATGGCCGGTGCGGCAGGGTCTACCGGGGCGGACGCGTTCTTCGCTCCGGATCAGACTCGATCCACGATGCAGTCGGCCGTGCACGCGCGCACCTTGGAACGCATGGCGCGGTGGCGGAGCCAGTCGCAGATTGAGCTTGGCATCGAGGAGCGCTTTGGGACGGCGTTCAACGGCGGGCAGGTGGCGCTGTACGTCGACGCCAGCGACTTTGCGCCGCTGGTGCGGCCGACGATCCCGTGGGGCGTGGCGCCGCTGCCCGCGTGGACGGACGGATCCCCGGTGACGGAAGGTCTGGAGATCTGCATTGGCGTTAACAGCGCCGGCGAAGACCTCGAGCCGGCCTGGCGGCTGGCCCAGTTTTTCCTGGAGCCCGAGGCTCAACGGGCGCTGGCGCGCAATGACGCCGCCGTCCCGTTTCGCCGCTCGGTGCTGCGCGAGCCGGCCTTTCGCGATCCGAATCGGCCGCCCACGGACCGCACCGCCTGGAGCGGCGCCATGGCCCACGACTTGCAGACGCCGTCAAACCCAGGATCGAAGGCGTGGCACGTGCTGACCGGAGCCCCGATCGAAGCCGTACGCCGCGGTGACGTCGAGGTCGAGGCGTATCTCGAACAGGCCGACCAGCTCATCACCCGCCAGCTGGAGGCGCACGAGTGGTCCGTCGCGAAAGATGTTCCGGGCTACCGCCGGCCGCCGTCGTTGGGCAACGTGATGCTGCGCGAGTTCGACGAGCGCCGGGAGCAGGAGCGGCGCAGCCGCACGGCGCCGTAGGTTCGGGCGGGGTCAACTGGCCTCGCAGTACGGCAGGCCAAGCTCGGCAAGGTCATTGTTCTCGACTTCCTTTAACCCCTCGGGGATGCAGCCGGTGAGCTGATTGCTGCCGCCGACCCACAGCGACTTCAGGTTGGAGAGTCGTCCGAAGGCAGGCGGGATCTCCCCGCGCAACTGGTTATTCGAGAGCCCAAGCCATTCCAGCGTGGAGAGACTGCCCAACGCCGCCGGGATCTCGCCGCTCAGCTCGTTGTCTCCGAGACTTAGCGTTTGGAGGTTGGCGAGCTCGCCCAGCGCGGACGGGATTGCCCCACTGAAGCGGTTGCCCGCCAGGAGCAGTGACCGCAGATTGGCGAGGTGGAACAGCGCGACTGGAATCTCACCGCCAAGCTGGTTGTTGGAGAGGTCCAATGCGTGCAGCAGGGCCAGCTCGCCCACAGCGGGTGGGATGTAGCCGCTGAACTGGTTGCCGGCCAGGCTCAGCCAGTCCAGGTTGGCGAGTCGGGTCAGCGCGGTTGGGAAGTCGCCGGCGAAGTCGTTGTTGCTGAGATCCAGCGAGCGCAGGTTGGCGAGCTCGCCCAGCGCGGACGGGATGGCGCCGCCGAGCTGATTGCCGGCCAGGCTCAGCCAGTAGAGGTTGGCAAGGCTGCCGAGCTCGGGTGGGATCGTTCCGCTGAACTGGTTGTGTGCTAGATCCAGCCTGTCCAGGTTGGCGAGGCGGCTCAGCTCGGCTGGAATCGCGCCGCCGAACCGGTTGTTGCTGAGGTCCAATTCCCGCAGGTTGGTGAGACTCAGCAGCGTGGCTGGAAACATGCCGAGCAGCTGGTTGTGGTCGAGCCACAGCGCTTGCAGTTGGGAGAGGTTTCCCAGTTCGGGCGGGATCGTTCCCGGCAACTGGTTGCTCGCAAGCGTCAACGACTGCAGCTGGGAGAGGTTGCCCAACTCCGGGGGGATCGGTCCGTTGAGTTGATTGGCGCTGAGGGCCAGCTGTCGGAGGTTGGCAAGGTTGCCCAACTCGGGCGGGATCTCGCCCTGCAACTGGTTGAGGTCGAGCCACAGCTCCTCCAACTGGAGGAGGTTTCCCAGCGCGGCGGGAATTTCGCCACGCAACTGGTTTCCTTGCAGTTGAAGCACGCGCAGGTTGTCGAAGTTGCCCAACTCGGGCGGGATTTCACCCTGCAACTGGTTGTTGTCGAGCCATAGCTCCTCCAACAGGAACAGGTTGCTCAGTGCGGCGGTGATCTCGCCATCAAGCAGATTCGCTCGCAGCTCGAGCACGCGCAGCTTGGCAAGGTTGCCCACCTCCGGCGGGAGCTCCCCCCGCACCCCGTTGCTGAAGAGCCTCAGTTCGATGACCCGGCCGCTGGAGTCGGTCACGACGCCGTGCCACTGGCTGAGTGGCGCGTCGCTGAGCCAGTTGGCGTTGAACTCCCAAGTCGGACCCCCGGTCGCGTGGTAGAACGCGACGAGCGCGGCCCGGTCGATCGCGACGGCGGCTGAGGGCGCCGCGGTGGGCGTGGGCGTGGCGATGGTGACGGCTCTTCGAGTCGGTGCTGGCGAGGCGGGCGGAAGTGCGCCGCTGGGTTGGGCAGATTCCGGGGCGGCTGTCGGGGCCGGGTCGCTGCTCGCTGGCGTCGACGCTGGGTCCGTGGTCGCAGGGGCGTCGCCGGGGGCATCGCACGAGGCTGCCCCGAGCGCGAGCAAGAGTGCGAGCGAAAGCAAGGACACCATGGACGTGCGCCGCGCCAGACCAAGGACTCTTACGGGTCCGCCTCCTGGGGGCGCATGGCTCGGCTGCCTGACACTCCTACTGGATACTACGCGCGGTCCGGTGGAATCGTTCCCTTACCGTGGGCCTCCTGGGACGATTTCGTGTCGGAGACTGCTTGATCCGGCTTACGCCCGCGTTCGCTTGATCGTGACGGCGGCTTCGGCGCCATTCGTCACGTCGGCAGGGGTGCGCTGCGAGTGCATCATGTCCCTCTTCGGATCCAGGTCACCCCTGAGCCAAGAATCCGTCAGCCGCGTTTCACTCCGCTGTGGTCAGTGCACCTAGGGATTGGGCACCGCGAACTTGACGCCCTCGATGTCGATTTCCAGGTCAATCAATCCCGGGTCGATGTCGAACACCACGGCAAACGTGGCCGTCTGGCCGCTTGGCACGCTCTCGACCTCGATTAGCGGGCGGCCTTCCGATGCCGGCGTGGCCATGCCGCTGAGCGCCCTGACACCCTCGGAGTCCACAAGAATGCGGTTGTAGTCCAGGCCGTATAGATAGATGTTCTCCTTGGAGACGACGATGTTTCCGCTGTCGTTGGTGTTGGCGAACGTGAAGGTCACGACCAGGAAAAAGCCGTTCCGGGGTCTGAACGGTGAGCCTTGAGCCTGCGTCAACTGTTCGAAACGTTTCACCGAGACCAGCGTCAAGTTGAACCCGCGTGATGAAATTCGGGTGTCGCCTACCGTGGGACGGAGGGCGCGCCTTTCGGCTCTTTCCGCGGCTGACGCCGTGTCAAGATCCACAACGTCGACCTCGATCACGACCTCCGCTGCCTCGTCGCCGGCCCCGCAGAAGGGCAGACCAAGCAAGGCAAGATCGTTTTCTTCGACATCCTGCAACCGGTCGGGGATGCAGCCGGCGAACTGGTTGCCGCCGGCAAGCTGCAGCCGATCCAGGCTGGACAGTTGGGCCAGCTCGGGTGGTATCGCACCGGTTAGGCGGTTTGCCCCGAGACTCAGGACGAGCAGGTTGGAGAGGCGACCAAGCTCGGGCGGGATCGGTCCAGTTATCTGGTTGCCAGCAAGACCAAGCCACTTCAGGTTGGCGAGATCGCCGAGCGCCGGCGGGATTGTTCCCGCAAGGTCGTTGATCGAGAAATCCAGCAGTTCCAGGTTTGCCAGTTGGCCCAACTCCGGCGGGACGGTTCCGCTCAGGTTGTTTATGGGGGCAATCAGCACCTTCAGGTTCGAGAGTTGCCCCAGCTCAGGCGGCAAGACTCCGGTCAGCCGGTTGGCGTTGAGCGCTAGCAGCGTGACCCGGCCGTCGTCGTCTGTGGCAACCCCGCTCCATTCGTCGAGAGGGGCGTCGCTCAGCCAGTTGGCGTTGCTTCTCCAGTTCGGTCCATTGGTGGCGTGGTAGAGCCGGATCAGCACCTCCCGGTCGGAAGCCGGAGTCGAAACCGGCCCAGGTGCGGATGCCGGGGCTGGCGAGGTCGTGGGCAACGTGAAGCGGGGGAGCCCGGCGACGTCGTGCTGGGCAACGGGCGCCTTGGCCGCATCCGGAATGATCACGTTGCTGAGCCGCTTCACCTTGTCGGGGACGTTCTGCAGGTTCACCCGGCCCACCGTGACTCCCGGAGCGGGCACGTTCCAGATCACGAACACCGTGCGCTGGGCGCGCAGCATCTGCAGGCCCTGTGGATTACCGTTGACCTCCCGTTCCTCGTAGCGGATCGGAAGCCCATAGAGGTTCAGCCAGTCGGGCTCGCTGAGGAAGCGCGCCTTGATGGCCGCGTTCTGCTCCAGCAGCGCGAGGTGGTTTTGGGTGATGGTGTCGAAGTCGGCCCCTCGATCGGCTTCGAGCACCTGGTGGGGCGGCACATTCGGCAGCTCGACGTCGGGATAGCGGTTGGCGAGGACATCAAGGGTGTTGTAGTAGTTCATGCGGCCTTGGCCGGGATCCCACTGCACGATCACCTTCTGGAAGGCCTGGAGCGTGAAGGGGCCGTTGACCCAGCGCTGGCTGATGGGATGGCCGATGGCCTGCAGGTCGCGCTCACGGACGAAGTCCCACAGCGGCACTCCATCGGCGTTGGTGACGGCAAAGCCGTCGTCGGGGTCGGCGGTATCGCCGCCGGTGATGGTGAAGAGGCAGCCGTCGTCGATGGCGATGCCCTCGCACGACAGCGCCGCTGCCGACGGCCAAACGGCCAGCGCGGCCACCGCGACGATGGCCAGCGCCGCGAACGACGGGCGCAGCCATCGCCACCAAATGGACAGGCACAGCTTGGGCATGAGGGTTCGCGTTTCTGGCAGGTAGCTAGGCACTCGCGCAAAACGACCACTTCGAGGGAGTGCAAATATACCCCGCGCATGGACCTGTGTCCCAGGTAGCCAGCGGACTTGGAAATGCGGGTTCGGCTATGGCCGAAAGTGCGTCGTCGCCAAACGGGACCTGGACACCGCCGGGTGCCCGTGGCTTCGGCTTACCCTCGCGCGCGCTCGATGGTGACGGCGGCTTCGGCGAGGATGGAGCCGGCGATGGCGACGCTGGGTTTGGCGATGCGCACGCGCACGCGCGTCACGCGGGGGAACTCGGCCAGGACGCGCGCGGCGATGGTTTCGCCGAGCGATTCCAGCAGATTGCGCGGCGGCCCCTGCATCACGTCCTGGGCGACGGCGTAGAGCTCGCTGTAGTTGACGGTGTCGCTCACGGCGTCGGACTGGCCGGCGGCGCGGAGGTCGGCGTGGACGTCCATGTCGACGACGAAGCGCTGGCCCAGGGTGCGCTCCTCGGCGCGGGCGCCGTGGTAGGCGAAGAAGATCATGCCTTCGAGGCTGATGACGTCTGTGCTCATGGTTTGCCGCCTTCGGAGACCCTCACCCCCGGATCAAGTCCGGGGCAGGCTCTAACCCTCTCCCAGAGGGAGAGGGGACCGGACCTCCCCGAAGCCAGGCATTCGGCGCGCTACCAGGCTTGACCGGACTGGATTCCGGCTTTCGCCGGAATGACGGACGGGTTGCGCAGAGGTCTCTCAAGGGGAGAGCGGGTCGGATGCGGGCGTGCCGGTTGTGCACGGGTCAGCCTGTTCGTTGGCGGGCGATGTGGTGGAGGACGATGGCGCCGGCGGCGGCGACGTTGAGCGAGCCGATGCCGCTGCGCAGCGGCACGCGCACGATGGCGTCGCACGCTTCCCGCACGCTCGGCCGCATTCCACGCGCCTCGTTGCCCACGACGATGCAGCATGGCGCGTCGAACGCCAGGTCGTCGAACGCCGTCTCGGCGTCGGCGTCGAGCCCGACGACGCGCACGCCGTCCGACCGCAGGGATTTGAGCGCCCGCGCGAGGTTGGTCACGTTGACCACGGTGGAGCGCAGGCTCGCTCCGGCGGAGGCGCGGGCCAGTCCGCCGGTGAGCGACGCGCTGCGCCGCTGCGGCACGATCACCCCGGCGCCGCCGCAGGCTTCGAGCGTTCGGACCAGCGAGCCCAAGTTGCCCACGTCCTCGACCTGGTCGGCGGCCAGGATCAGCGGCGGGCGGGCGCGTCCCGGTTGAGGTTGCAGCAGGTCGCGGAGTCCGGCGTTCGGGGTTGAGTCAATGGTGGCGATGACGCCCTGGTGGTTGCCGCCGAAGGCCAGCAAGTCCAGATCGGCTGTGTCTACGAAAGCCACCGGCACGCCGGCATTGCCTGCCATTTCGCGCAGGGGAGCCGTGGACTCGGCGGCGCCGCGAGCAACCATTAGGCGGGTCAGTTGGTAACCGGCAGCGAGCGCTTCGCGGATGGGGTGGCGGCCCCAGATGGCTCCGGTTACGGGTCGGTCGGCGTTGTGCGCCGCCAGATCGTGCCGTCGGGGCCGTCTTCCAGGACGACGTCGAGGTCCGCCAGACGGTCGCGGATGCGATCGGCGAGCTCCCATTGCCGCGCCTCCCGCGCCATGCCGCGTATTTCGACTAGCAGCTCAATGTACGGCGCGGCGTCCGCGGCGTCGGCCGCGCCTTCCGATACCTCGATGCCGAGGATGCCCAAGAGGTCTCGGAGACAGGCCTGGGCTTCGGTCACGGCGGCAGGCGTCGCGCTCGGTGCGGCGCGGTTGATGGACCGTCCAAGCTCGAACAGCGCGCCGATGGCGCGAGGGGCGTTGAAGTCGTCGTCCATGGCGGCCTCGAACTCGCACTGGGCCGTGCGCTGGGCGGCGGCCAGCGTCTCCCCGTCGCCGGCGGGATCGCCGCCGCTGGCGCGCAGGATGCCGCGCAGCCGCTCGTAGGCGGCCGCGGACGGCTGCAGGGCCTCCATCGAGAACCCCATCGCCGTGCGGTAGTGCACGGACAGGAAGAAGAGCCGCAGCACGTCCGGCTCCACGACCTCCAGCACGTCGGCCAGGGTGGTGTAGTTGTCGGCGGAGTGGGCCATCTTCTCGCCGTCGGTCTGCAACAGTCCCGTGTGCAGCCAGTGCCGCACGAACGGTGACTCCCCGCTGCCGGCTTCGGACTGCGCGATCTCGTTTTCGTGATGCGGAAAGATCAGGTCGGCGCCGCCGCCGTGAATGTCGATCTGGTTGCCGAACGCAGTCTGGATCATGGTGGAGCACTCGATGTGCCAGCCGGGGCGCCCGCGACCCCAGGGACTGTCCCAGCCAATCTCGTCGTCCGGCGCGAGCTTCCACAGCGCGAAGTCCCGCGGGTCGCGCTTCTCGGGGTCTACCTCCACGCGCGCGCCGGCCTCCACGCCCAGTTCGTCCGTGCGTCCGGACAGGCAGCCGTAGTCCGGGAAGTCCGGTACGGAGAAATAGACGCCCTGCGACGTGGCATAGGCAACGCCGCGGTCGATGAGATGTTGCACCGCCGCCACGATCTCCGACATCGAGCCGGTGACCGTGGGGTACTCGTGGGCATGGCGCACGCGCAGGCGGTCGAGCACGTCAAAGTAGGCCTGAGTCTGCTCCTCGGCGTACTCCAGCGGGTCCTGTCCGATGGCCCGCGCGCGGTCGATGATCTTGTCGTCGATATCGGTGAAGTTCTGCAGGTGCCGCACCTTGTAGCCGCGGTACTCCAGGTAGCGGCGGACCACATCCATGTGGACGAACATGAAGCCGTGGCCGGCGTGAGGCGGGGCCTTGGGCGTCATACCGCAGACGTAGATGCGCACCGTCTCGTCGAGCGGCGTAAAGGGGCGCTTCTCTCCCGTGCGCGTGTCGGAGATGTGGAGCGTCACCGTGGCTGACCGTGGGAGATGCGGCGGCGAATTCTACCGATGGCGCCGCGCGAGCAGGACCACGGCGTGGCAGGCGATCGCGCGGCCCTCGCCCACGGCGTCCAGGCCCTCGTTGGTTGCAGCCTTGACGTTGACGCGGTCGGCGGCGACGTCGAGGCACTCAGCCACGCGTTGCTCGATGGCGGGTACGTGCTCGGCGAGCTTGGGGCGTTCCAGCAGGACCGTGGCGTCGACGTTCACCGGTTCCCAGCCGGCGTCGCGGGCGCGGGCCGCGGTCTCGCGCGCGAACCGGGAGCTTTCGGCGCCGCGCCAGGCGGGGTCGGTGTCGGGATAGTGGCGGCCGATGTCGCCAGCCTTCAGCGCGCCCAGGATCGCGTCCACGATGGCATGCAGCAGCACGTCGGCGTCGGAGTGACCCACGGCCCCCTGTTCAGACGGCACCTGCACCCCGCCGATCATCAAGGGACGGCCGCTGGCGAGCCGATGGATGTCGTAGCCGTGGCCCACGCGCAGCTCGGGCAGGGGCTCTGACGCCTCCGCGCCGCCTACCAGTAGTCCTCCGTGATGACCTGCGACTCGCGGCCGGTGGTGGGAAAGCCCTCGGCGGCGAGCACTTCCTTCACGTCGCTGATCATGCCCGGATTGCCGCACAGGTAGGCCGCGCTGCCGGCGACCGAGAGGCGCTGGCGAACCTCGTCGTGGACCTCGGCGGGGAGCCAAGGCTCCACGCGGCCGATGGCGGGGGCGCCGCAGATCATGCGCAACACGTCGTTCAGCCGCCCGCGGCCCATGGGCTCCTCGTATCCGGGGTCTTGGGTAGGCCGGCTGACGACAGGGACGTAGAGCAGCTCGAACCCCGCGTGGGAGGCCAGCTCCTCCAGCTCGGCGCGGTAGCCAAGCTGGCTGGCGTAGGACACGCCGTGCAGCACCGTGAGACGCCGCGGCAGGCGGCCGTCGCGCTGAAAGTCTTGCAAGAACACGCGAGCCATCGAGACGAACGGCGCGAGGCCCGTGCCGGTGGCGGCGCACACCAGGTCGTGCTGCGAGGTCCGGGAGGGCACGAAACGTCCGGCGGGGCGCGGCATGTAGAGCACCTCGTCGCCCGGCGCGTGTCGCCAGAGCGCGCCGGTGAAGACGCCTTGCCGGTTGCTGCCGTCCTCGTCCGCGTCGCGCACTAGGATGACGTAGAACTCAAGCGACGTGCGGTCGGACGGCGTCGACGCGATGGAGAACTGGCGCGGGCGCGGGTCGTCCGCCGGCTGGTCCCAGAAGGCGAGCTGGGTGTACTGGCCGGGCTCGAACTCGGCGAACGGCTCGCCGTCGGGGCGCTCGATGGTGAAGATGGCGATATCGGGGTCTTCGAGGAGCTCCCAGGACGCCAGCCGCGCGCTTTCCATGCGCTCGCGAATGTCGCGGCGCCGACGGCGTGGGGCGGGTGCCGGGGCTTGCTGGGCGTCAGCCATCACTGCTGAGTGCCGGGTTCAGTCATGGCGTCAGGATAGCCGGGCATCGACGCGACCCGGACACGTGCCGCCTGCAAGTCGGCGGGCCGGGTGATCTTGACGTTGCCCGCGTCGGATTCGAAAACGTGCACCGGCGCGCCCTCGTGCTCCAGCAGTGCCACGTCGTCGGTGAAGTCGGCCAGGCGGTCCCGATTGCGCCGGTGGGCCTGGAGCAAGTCGTCTAGGCGACCGAATTGCGGGGTCTGGGCCAGCCACACTTGGTCGCGCGGCAGCGTGCGTGACACGCGGCCCGCGGACGTGACGAGCTTGACGGTGTCGACGGATGGCACGGCGGCCACCGCCGCGCCGTGCGCGCGCGCCGCCTGGACGCCGCGCGCGATGATGTCGGGGGTCACGAACGGGCGGGCGCCGTCGTGAATGGCGGCGAACGCCGCGCCACCGTCGGCGAGCGCTTCAAGTCCGCACAGGACCGACCCGGCGCGGGACGTGCCGCCCAGAATCACGCGGACCACCTTGGTCAGGCGCGCCGCGCGAACGGCGTCGGCAAGCCGGTCGCGGTTGGCCGGGCTGGCGGTCACCACCACATGGCGGATTTCAGGCGCTTGCTCGAACGCGCGCAGGCTCCAGACGATCAACGGCGCGTTGCCCAGGGGCGTCAGAAGCTTGTCCTCGCCGCCCATCCGGGTCGCGCCGCCGGCGCCGAGCACCACGGCGTCCACGAGGCCCGCGGTCATGGCAATGCGAGGGCCAGGGCCTCCGCCAGATTCGCGGCCCCAAGCCCTTCGGTCGCGCCGTTGCGAGCGCTGGCGGTCGGCACCAGGCAGCGGGTGAAGCCCAGCCGCTCGGCCTCGCGCACGCGCACTGCGGCCGAGGGTACCGAGCGCAGCTCACCGGAGAGACCCAGCTCGCCGATTGCCGCCACTTGGGGTCCGGGCGCCTGGTCGCGCGCGCTGGACGCGATGGCCACCGCCACCGCAAGGTCGACCGCCGGCTCCCGCAACCGCAGGCCGCCGACGACGTTGACGTAGACGTCGTGCTGGCCAAGCTGGACGCCGGCGCGTCGGCCCAGCACCGCCAGCAGCATGTGCAGCCGGTTGAGGTCGAATCCCGTGGCGAGACGCTTGGGCAGGGCGTAGGCCGTCGGCGCCGTCAGCGCCTGAATCTCGACGACGAGCGGACGGGTGCCTTCGAGCGGCACGGCCACTGCCGAACCCGGCGCGCGAGCGTCGCGCTCGGCCAGGAATAGCGCGGAGGGATTGGGCACCTCGTGCAGGCCGTCGCCGCGCATCTCGAAGACGGCCACCTCGAACGTCGGGCCGAAGCGATTCTTCACCGACCGCAGCAGGCGCTGGGCGTGGAAGTCGTCGCCCTCGAGGTAAAGCACCGTGTCCACGATGTGCTCCAGGGTGCGCGGCCCGGCCACGGTGCCTTCCTTGGTGACGTGCCCCACCAGCATCACGGGCGTTTGGGACGCCTTGGCGAACTGCATGATCTGGACCGTCGCCTCGCGCACCTGGCTGACGCTGCCGGGGGCCGCGGCCAGTCCCTCGACGCGCACGGTCTGAATGGAGTCGACGACGACCAGGCCAGTGCGCAGCCGCTCGGCCTCGGCCAGCGCGCCGCCGACCTCGGTGTCGGGATAGACGTGAATCGCGCTGGACTCGAGACCCATGCGCCGCGCGCGCATGCGGACCTGCTGAGGCGACTCCTCCGCCGCGACGTAGAGCACGGGGCGGCGGTCGGTCCCCAGCGCGGCGGCGGCGCGCAGCACGAGAGTGGACTTGCCGATGCCGGGGTCGCCGCCGATCAGAATCAGCGCGCCGTCTACCAGGCCGCCGCCCAGCACGCGGTCGAACTCGCTCATGCCGGTGGTGCGCCGCGCCGCGGCATCGTCCTCGACGGCGCCCAGCGGCACGGCGGCGACCGAGGCCGAAGACGCCGCCGCGCGGGGCGGGCGGTGCTCGATGATGCTGTTCCAGGCACCGCAGGCGCCGCACTGGCCGCTCCACTGCTGGTGGCGCGCGCCGCAGTCCTCGCAGATGTAGGTGGCGCGGGGTTTAGCCATCAGGGGGCCTTTGCGGTATTGGTCGATTCACCGCTCGCGGGTGCCGGATGACCCTCACCCTAACCCTCTCCCTTCCAGGGAGAGGGAACTGGACTTGCTCTCCAATCGCCGCTGGAGGGGGGTGCGGGAGGGACTCAGACTTGCCTCTACCCCGACCATTCGGCGCACCTTGGAGCTCGACCGGACTGGATTCCGGCTTTCGCCGGAATGACGGAGCGGTGGCGCAGGGGTTTCAGCCGGATTCGCAAGCGATTGGGCGCACGCATCGCGGCGCTGGAGCGCGACTAGGCGCTGACAGGGGCTCGGGTCGTGATGTCGAGCTCGTCGCCGGCACGGTCCACGATCACCTTGGAGCCGGTGGCGAAGGCGCCGCGCAGCAGCTCCTCGGCGAGAGGGTCCTCGATGAGATTCTGGATCACCCGTCGCAGCGGGCGGGCGCCGAAGTCCGGGTCGTAGCCCTTCTCGGCCAGCAGCGACTTGGCCTCGGACGTGACCTCCAACTCCAGCTCGTGCTCGCTCAGCTGCAGGCGCACCCGGCCAAGCTCGAGATCCACGATGGCCTCGACATCGGTGCGGGTAAGCGCGTGGAAGACCACGGTGCCGTCGACGCGGTTGAGGAACTCGGGCCGGAAGAGCTTGCGCAGCTCGCCCAGCACCTTGGCCCGCATGTTCTTGTAGCGAGCCTCGTCGGCTTGCTCGCCCTCGTCGAAGTGGAAGCCGAGCGCCGCGCCGCGCTTGATGTGCTGCGCGCCGACGTTGGAGGTCATGATGATGATGGTGTTGCGGAAGTCGACCGTGCGGCCCTTGGCGTCGGTCAAGCGCCCGTCGTCCATGAGCTGCAGCAGGATGTTGAACACCTCGGGGTGCGCCTTCTCAACCTCGTCGAGCAGGATCACGGCGTAGGACCGGCGGCGGACGGCCTCGGTGAGCTGGCCGCCTTCCTCGTAGCCCACATAGCCGGGCGGCGCGCCCACGAGGCGCGAAACCGCGTGCCGCTCCATGTATTCCGACATGTCGATGCGAATGAGGGCGTCCTCGCTGCCGAACATGAACTCGGCCAGCGCGCGGGCCAGCAGGGTCTTGCCGACGCCGGTTGGGCCAAGGAACATGAAGGCGCCGATGGGCCGTTGCGGGTCCTTGAGCCCGGCGCGCGCGCGGCGCACGGCGCTGGCGACGGCGTGGATCGGCTCTTGCTGGCTGACGATGCGGCGCGCGAGCACGTCTTCCATGTGCAGCAGCCGCTCGGATTCCTCCTGGCGAATGCGGGTGACCGGAATGCCGGTCCACATGGCAACGACCTGGCTCACCTCGTCCTCGCCGACGTGCGGCGGCCCTTCGCCCTGCTCGGAAGTCCAGGATTGCCGCGCTTCGTTCAGCTCGATGCGCAACTGCTGCTCGTGCTGCCGCAACTCGTTCGCATCCTCGAAGCGCTGCTCGTTGATGGTGCGCGCCTTGTCGTTGGTGATCTGCTCGAGCTTCGCTTCCAGCTCGCGCACGGCGCGCGGGGGCATGCCGTGGCGAATCTTGACCTTGGCCGCCGCCTCGTCCATCACGTCGATGGCCTTGTCGGGGAGGAAGCGGTCGGTGACGTAGCGGCCGGCCAGCTCGGCGGCGGCCTTGACCGCGTCGTCGGTGATCTGGACGCGGTGGTGCTCCTCATAGCGCGGGCGCACGCCGGTCAAGATGTCGATGGTCTCGTCGATCGACGGCTCGCGCACGGTGACGGGTTGGAACCGGCGTTCGAGCGCCGAGTCGCGCTCCACGTATTTGCGGTACTCGTCGAGGGTGGTGGCGCCGATGACCTGCAGCTCGCCGCGGGCCAGGGACGGCTTGAGGATGTTGGCGGCGTCGACCGCGCCTTCGGCCGCACCCGCGCCAACCACGGTGTGCAACTCGTCGATGAACAGGGCGCAGTCGCTGGCCGACTTGAGCTCGTCGATGACCTTCTTGAGCCGCTCTTCGAACTCGCCGCGATACTTGGTGCCGGCGACGAGCGCGCCCATGTCGAGCGTGAGCAGCCGCCGGCCGCGGAGCGACTCGGGCACGTCGCCCGAGACGATGCGCTGCGCCAGGCCCTCGACGATGGCCGTCTTGCCCACGCCGGGGTCGCCGATCAGCGCTGGATTGTTCTTGGTGCGGCGGCTGAGAATCTGGATCACGCGCTCGACCTCGTCGTGGCGCCCGATCACCGGGTCCAGCTTGCCGGCGCGGGCCGCTGCGGTGAGGTCGATGCCCATCTGATCGGCGACGGGCGTCTTGGAGCCGCTCTTCTTGGCTTCGCCGCGTCCGCGCTCGGTCGAGCTCTGGCTTACGAGCTGGACGACCTGGGCCCGAACCTTCTCGAGGTTCACGCCCAGGCTCTCGAGCACGCCGGCGGCGATGCCCTCGCCCTCGCGCACCAGGCCGAGCAGCAGATGCTCGGTGCCGATGTAGTTATGCCCGAGCCGCCGCGCTTCCTCGATGGAGAGCTCGATGACCCGCTTGGCGCGCGGCGTGAGGCTGATGTCGCCGACGACCATGCGCTCGCCGCGGCCGATGATGAACTCCACGGCGTTGCGCACCTTGTTCAGCTCGACGCCAAGATTGGTGAGCACCTGGGCGGCGATGCCCTCGCCCTCACGCACCAGGCCGAGCAGCAAGTGCTCGGTGCCGATGTAGTTGTGGTTAAACCGAGTCGCTTCGTCCTGCGCAAAGACCAGGACTTTCTTCGCCCGCTCGGTGAACTTATTCAGGCGGTCGTTCACCTGACATCCCCTGCAGCGGCCCCGGAATCAGCCGTGGGCGGTGGCCTACGCCTCCATTGTCGCACTATCGGCGACCTCGGTGGGTAAGGGAGACAACCGGATCCGCCGCCGGCCGGCGTCGATGCTCAGGATCTGGAACTTGCCGAAGTCGCCCTCGCGCATCGAATCCAGCGCCGCGTCGCCGAGATCGGAGGCGTGGGCCAGCCCTTCGATGCCGTCGGTGAGCCGCACGAAGGCTCCGAACGGCGCCAGCTTGGTCACCTCGCCTTCGACGATTTCGTTGACGCCGTACTTGGTCTCCAGCGACTGCCACGGGTCCTTGGTCGCGCGGCGCAGGCTGAGGGCGATCTTCTTGTCCTCGCGGTCGAGCGACAGCACGTAGACCTCGATCTCCTGGCCCGGCTTCAGGATCTCCTCGGGGCTTTCCACCCGGCTCCACGAAAGCTCGGAGATGTGGGCCAGGCCGTCCGCGCCGCCCAGGTCGACGAAGGCGCCGAAGCTGCAAATGTTGCTCACGACGCCCTTGCGCACCTGTCCGACCTGCAGCTCGTCCAGCAGCACCTCGCGGCGGCGCGAGCGGACCTCGCGCTCGGCGACGCGCTCGGAGAGGATCAGGCGATTGCGGCGACGGTCAAGCTCGATGATCTTGACGTTGATCTTGCGGCCCACAAGCTCCGCCAGCCGCGCGGCCAACTCGTCTTCGGTCTCGTCGCTGGCGCCGCGCCGCAGGCTGGTGAGCTGCGACAGCGGCACGAATCCGCGCGGCCCCACGTCCACCAGCACGCCGCCCTTGTTGTACTCAAGAATTGTTGCGTCGATGATTTCGCCCTTTTCGAAGAGCTCCTCGGTGGCGCGCCAGACCTTCTCCTGCTCGGCGCGCCGGAAGGAGAGCATGGCGCGCCCGTCGCCCTCCGGCTGCACGACGTAGACGAGCACCGTTTCGCCCAGCGAATAGGTCGGGCGGGGCTCCTCGAGCCGGTTGTCCCACTGCTCGCGCTCGGGCACGAAGCCCTCGGCCTTGAGGCCGATGTCGACCAGGATCTCGTCGGGCTCGATGCCGACGACGACGCCTTCGAGGACGTCGCCGCGGCCAATGCTCGGCAACTGCGCGCTTGCCTCTTCCAGCAAGGCTTCCATGGACTCAAGCGCCGGCACTTCGTCCGGCGGCATGGTCTCGGCGACGGCGGCAGCGGCCGGCGCGTCGTCGGTTGTGGTCAAGCGCGCACCTCTATTACTTCGGAATCGAAGAAAAGTCGTCTGGGACCCGAGTATAGCAACGGCACCTTCTGTTTCCGGGCAATCTTCTGGTGGAGTTCGCAGCCATGCAATAGGAGGTTTTTCCAATCACATGCACGTCGGAGGCGTTCTCTAGGCGCCTGACCTGCTCCCCCACCCCGGCCCTCTCCCATCGAGAGACCTCTGCAGAATCCAGCCGGGCTTGGGGATAACCGGGCGCATTTCTCCTGACCCGAGGTTCATTGAAGGGTGGATTCCCGCCTTCGCGGGAATGACGGAGGGGTTGCGCAAGGGTCTCATCGAGTGAGAGGGGGTCGGACCGCTGTCTCGGCACCGGAGGTACCCGGTGCGGCGTGCATCGATCCGCGCGCGCGCCGGACTCAGGGCATCTGGAAGCCGCCGTCGTAGCTGATGTTTTGTCCGGTGATGTACTCGGTTTCCTCCGACAGCAGGAATGCGGCGATGGTGGCCACGTCCTCGGGCACCTGCGCGCGGCCCAAGGGGACCATCTTGATCATCTCGGCGAATACCTCGCCGGCTTCCCGACCCTGGCGCTCGCCTCGCTCGCGGTCGATCTTCTCCCACATGTCGGTATCCACGAGGCCGGGGCTGATGGCGTTGACGCGCACCTGGTGCTCGCTGAGCTCCAGGGCGAGGTTGCGCGTGAGCCCGTGGAGCGCGGTCTTGCTGGTGCTGTAAGCCCCCAGCCAGAGCGATGGGCGGCGGGACGAGGCAGAGGAGATGATGACGATGCTGCCCTTCCCGCGCGGCGCCATCACCCGGCCGGCGGCCTGACCGAGGAAGAAGGCGCCGTCCAGATTGACCGCCATCACCCGGCGCCACTCCTCGGGCGAGACCTCCAGCAGCGGCCGGATGGTGATGATGCCGGCGTTCGCCACCGCGCCGGTAAGTCCGCCCAGATCGGCGTCGACGTCGTCTATCCAGGCCGACACGGCGTCCGGGTCGGTGACGTCCAGCGCGTCGCCGCGCGCGCGCACGCCGGTCTGCTCGATCTCCGACGCCACGGCGGCGGCGCTGTCGCCGTTGATATCGGACACCGCGACGGCCCAGCCCTCGCGGGCCATGCGCAACGCGATCGCTCGACCGATGCCGCGTCCGGCGCCGGTGATGGCCAGTGCCCCCGCCATTTGATCCCCCTGCGTTTTGTTCGTGGCTCCCGACTCAGCGCCGCCGGCGGTCTGGAACCTCTTCTGATCTCGGCGCGACGCCCACGGTCCGCCATCGTACGCGCCGTGGTGGATCGACGCGGTGCGGACGGCAAAGCCGCGGAGTCGTCCGGTCCCTAGGCAGACTCCGGCGCAACGAAGGCCACCCGCGGGAGCAAGTGATCGTCGAACTTGTCCAGGCGCTCCGGACCCAGCGTTTCGAGTGCCGCCAGCGCCCGCGCCGCATCCCTCCGCAGCGCCGACACGTCCACCCCAAGGCACGCCGGTTCGAACCGCTCCAGACGCGCCAAGCCGTACCGCAGGAGATTGCAGGCGCCGCGATAGTTTCCGCGCGAGAGGTGGTAGCACCCGACGCCGACCTGCAAGATCCCGCGGTAGAGATCGCGCACCGTTCCCGTTTCGGCCCGCCAGGCGTCTTCCAGGACCTCGTGCTGGGCATAGAAGGCGCGCTGATTGAACAGCGCCGCCCCGCGCCGCAGCGCCTCGTCCGGCGAACCTTCGCAGCCGCAGGGCACGGACGCCTTGCCGGACACGCCGCTCTCCCCTCACCTCGCGCCGGTGTGGCCACGCGTGCGCCGCCATCAGCGCGATGCCAGCATAGCCAGGCGGCGCGCGGGTCCGCGCCGATTGGGCCGGGCTATACTTCGGTAAAGCTGGAGGGGTGTCCGAGTGGCTTAAGGAGGTGGTCTTGAAAACCACTAGGCGGCTTGCCCGCCTCGTGGGTTCGAATCCCACCCCCTCCGCCCGACGCCCGATCCGGCCCGGTCCGAACTTGGAGGAGTCGCATAGTTGGTCTAGTGCGGCCGCCTGCTAAGCGGTTACCGGGGGTGCTCCCCTCGGTCGTGGGTTCGAATCCCACCTCCTCCGCCGGCGGTTTCGCCGCGGGCTAGCGCGGAAACACGCCGCGCCTCAGGTTTCTCGGTAGAGCCACACCACGTCCACAGTCTCGTCGTGGACTTCGTTGCCCCACCGCCCGGGGGCCGTGCGCGAACCGGCTAGCGTCATCGACGGTCTCCACATCTCTTATGTTGGTCCTGCCGGCTGCGATACTATGGCTACTTGTATTCACTGCATTCAGTGGTGTCTCTTCTGGCGACGTCAATTCGCCTGAGTCCCGAGATCGAGGAGCGGCTGCACTTCCTCGCCGCGCAAACCGGGCGTTCGAAGGCCTTCTATCTGCGCGAGCTGATTGAAGGCGGCATCGATGACCTCGAGGATTACTACCTGGCCGCCGATGTGCTCGAGCGCGTGCGCAAAGGGCGGGAGCGTGTGCATTCGGTCGCGGACGTGAAGGGGGACCTTGCCCTGGACGGTTGACTACACCGACACGGCGCTGAGGCACCTCCGAAGGCTCGATCGACGCATGACGCGGCGGGTTGTCGAGTACATGGACGAGTTGGTCTCGGTCGTCGATGATCCCCGGCGACGCGGCAAGGCTCTGACCGGGCCGATGGGCGGCTTGTGGCGCTATCGGGTCGGGCGGTGCCGTGTGATCTGTGACATTCAGGATCAGGCGCTTCGCGTGCTGGTGCTGCGGGTGGCCGGCCGGGACCAGGCCTACTGCTGAGTCGCGGGCGCGGCATCCCGCCCGACGGTTTCGGCTACAACCAGTCTTCCTCGGCCAGCGCCGGAACCCGCTGGAAGTGCCGCAGGTTTCCGGTGACGACACTCAGACCGCGCTCGAGTGCGATGGCGGCGATGCGCAGGTCGGCGTCTTGGAGGTTCAGCAGCCTTCGAAAACCACCTCGCGTCCGGTGTCTTGCTCCCGCGCGGCGTTGATGTCGGCAACCATCGCGTCGATTTCGGAATCGCCGATGTCTTCCCAGGCCCTTACGAGGGCCAGCGCTCCCCGAGGCCGCGCCGAGGTCGCCTGCTCTCGCTCACACCCGTCTAGGTCGTCCATCCCCATCTGCCTGATCACCCGACGCCTCCCGTATCCGGACACGGTCCTTCCGCCAATTAGACCATGATGTCGCATTGGTCAGAAGCGAATCACTCCGCCTTGTACCAAGCCGCCAGCTGGCCTGAGCCTTTGTCTTCGAGCGGCTCACGGCAGTCGAACCGCACCGACAGACTTCGATGCGGCGGGTTCTTCATGGGCATGTGTTCATCCTTCTAGTGGTAGTCAACGAGGTTGACGTCGCAGGCGGCGGCTGACCGGACTGCTAGACGGTAATCCGCAGGTGCATCCCCAATGCGCGGGTAATGCGCATGACGGTGGCGAAGGACGGATTGCCGCTCTCTGACAGCGCCTTGTAGAGGCCCTCGCGCGTCATTCCGATTTCCCGGGCCAGGCGGCTCATGTTCTGCGCGCGCGCAATGTCGTTGAGGGCGGCGCGAATCAGGCTGCCGTCGCCTGGATCTTCCTCGGCGCAGGCTTCGAGATAAAGCCGGGCGTCCTCCTTGCTCTGGAGGTGATCGGCTACATCCCACCGAGTGAAGGTCTCAGCCATGGGTCACTTCCAGTCCAGCGCCAGACTTTTGGCGCGCTCGATGTCGCGCTCGCCGGCCATTCCCAGCTGACAAGGACTGTGAACCATGGTTTACACCTTGTCAATGCCGATGTGCCCAGGGCGGCACTGACCGCTTGCCCCCGGCGCCGTGACGCGTCGACCGCGGCCGTGCTTGACTGCCTGCCCCTTAGATTCCTCGCCGAGCCTCGGAATGACAGTGGGGGTTGGCAAGCTGTTCGCGAGCTACCGCGGGAGCGCGCGCCTACGCCTCGTGGCAAGCCGCCGGTGGCCCAGGCTGCGTGCAGCCTGGGAAATTCACCCGCGACCGGTCCCACGCTGCACGCAGCGCGGGCCACCGATTGTGGTCGCTCCGAGAGCAGCGGGGAGTCTCGGACATCCAACCCCGGCCGCGAGGATGGGAATCTAGGTTCCTCGCCGAGCCTCGGAACGACAGTGGTGGGTTTGCAATCTGATCGCGAACGACTGCTGGAAGGGAACTCTACGCCTTGTAGCAAGCCGCCAGCTGGCCTGACCCCTTGACTTCGAGCGGTGGGTGGTCGTTGTCGCGGCAGAAGTCGTCGGCGATGGGGCAGCGGTCGTAGAAGCGGCAGCGGGGGATGGGGTCCACCGGCGTCGAGACGCCGCCGGCGATTCGGACCGGGGCGCGGGTGACGGTGGGGTCGGGGACCGGCACAGCCGACAGCAGCGCCTGCGTGTAGGGGTGCCTGGGGTGCTGGAGCACGGCCTCGGTGTCGCCCATCTCGACGATTTTTCCGAGATACATGACGGCGATGCGGGAGCACATGTAGCGGGCCACGGCCAGGTCGTGGGTGATGTAGAGATAGCTGATGCCCAGGCGGTCGGCGAGGCTCTGCATGAGCTGCATGACGCCGGTTCGGATCGAGACGTCCAGCATCGAGGTGGGTTCGTCGGCGACCACGAAAATCGGCTCGATGACCAGCGCTCGGGCGATGGCGGCGCGCTGCCGCTGCCCGCCGGACAGCTCGTGGGGATAGCGGAACAGGTAGGCCTCTGGCGGCGTGAGTCCCACCATTTCCAGCATGCGCGAGACTCGTTCCAGGCACTCGTGCGGGCCGCAGGCGTTTTGGACCTTGAGCGGCTCGGCGACGGTGTCGAAGATCGTGCGGCGCGGGTTGAGCGACTCGTAGGGGTCCTGAAAGATCATCTGCGCCCGGCGACGAAAGGCCTTGAGGTTCGCGCCGGCCAGGTGGGTGATGTCGGTTGGCGCGCCGCCGCTATCGTCGAAGAGCACCCGCCCGTCGCTTGGCTCGGCGAGGCGCACCAGCAACCGGCCCGTGGTCGTTTTGCCGCAGCCGGACTCGCCGACGAGGCCGAAGCTTTCGCCGCGCGCCAGCTCGAATGAGACGCCGTCGACGGCGTGGACGAAGCTGTGGCTGCGCTCGAAGAGGCCGGTGGAGACTGGGAAGCGCTTCTGGAGGTCCTCGACCGTGACCAGGGGTTTGGTCCCGACGGCCGACGCCGGCGCGGCGGTGGCCATCAGACGGCCTCCCCGTCGAGGGGGTGCCAGCAGGCGGCCCAGTGGGCGCCGGAGCGCACGATGGGCGGCTCTTCGGAGCGGCAGACGTCGGTGGCGTAGGGACACCGCGGGTGAAAGCGGCAGCCCGGCGGCGGCGTGAGCAGGTTCGGCGGCTCGCCGGTCAGCATTCCCAGCTTGTGCTTGGGTCCGGTGACGCTGGGAAAGGCCGACATCAGGGTTTGCGTGTAGGGATGGATGGGGCGGTGGAAGACATCCACCGTCTCGCCCCACTCCACGATCCGGCCGGCATACATGACGCCCACCGCGTGGCTGACTTCGGCGATGACGGCCATGTCGTGCGAGATGTAGATCAGGCTCATGTTCAGAGCCTCTTGGACCTTCCGCAGCTCCTTGAGAATGCGGTCCTGCACGATGACGTCGAGCGCCGTGGTCGGCTCGTCCGCGATCAAGAGGTCCGGCTCGCAGGCCAGGGCCATGGCGATGCCGGCGCGTTGCTTCATGCCGCCGCTGTACTCGTGCGGATAGCGCGGAATGAAGCTTGGGTCGAGGCTCACCAGGTCGAAGAGCTCGCGCACGCGCTCCATGGAGATCTCAGGAGTCGACCGGATGTGGGCGTCCAGGGCCTCGATGATCTGGTCGCCGACCCGGTAGACGGGATTGAGCGCGTTCATGGCCGCCTGGAACACCATGGCGATGTGGTTCCAGCGGTGCGGCCGCATCTCGTCGTCGGAGAGCGGCGCCAGATCGGTGCCGTTGAGCAAGATCTTGCCCCGCATGAGGCGGGCGTTCTCCGGCAGCAGCTTGAGCAAAGCCATGGCGATGGACGACTTGCCGCAGCCGGACTCGCCCACCAGCCCGACGGACTCCCCGCGCTGGACGGCAAATGAGATCCCATCCACGGCGCGCACGTCGCCGGCCCGCGTCGCGTAGTACATGGTGAGGTCCTCGACCGCGAGGACCGGGTGCGGGGTGGCGACGCTTGTCGTTGGCTCAGTGGCCGACGGCTGCGGGTGGGTATCCATGATCCTTCGCTAGGTGACGCTGACCGGATGGGGCACCGGCTGATTGAAGAGGTAGCCCTTCTCGTTGAAGGGAATCTGGTCCGGCTGGGTGGCGCCAGAGGCGTCGGTGGCGCGGGTCATAACGGTGTGCTCGCCGGGCGGTGCGTCCCACTCGAAGGCGAAGCGCGCCCACGAGTACTGCACCTGCGGCTCGAGGACCGCGGCTTCGTGCCAGGTGGCGCCGGAATCGAGGCTCCACTCGACGCGGCGAATCGGACCGTCGGGTGAGTGGGCGTAGCCGTGAATCTGGTGCCGTTGGGCGGGCAAGTTTGCCGGCCAGGGCAGCGCCAGCGCGCTCTTGATGACCTGGGTCGTGGCGACCTTGCCAAGCGCCTGGCCTTCCGGCGCGTAGTCGTCGCCGATGAGCACGTAGGACGTGGTGTTGTTGCGCGTCCAGAGATGCTCCTTCGAGACGACGATGCGGCCCAGCCACTTGACGTTGCTGCTGCCGACCCAGCCCGGCACCAGCGCGCGGAGTGGATAGCCGTGGTCGCGCGGCAGGTCTTCGCCGTTGAGCGAGTAGGCGAGCAGCGTGTCCGGGTGCAGGGCCTTGGCCACGGGCAGGACGCGGCGAAACCCCTCCTCGGGCGACTCGGCGTCCAGCCCGATGAGGAGCACGCTGACCGCGTTATCGGTGATCCCCGCCTGCGTGAGCACGTCGCGCAGGGAGACGCCCACCCATTCGCCGTTGCTCACGCCCCCGGTCATCCACTGAGTGCCCGTGGACTGCCGTCCGTGCACCAAGCCGAACATGGCGCGGTGATTGCCGGCGCATTCCAGGTAGCAGACGAGGGTGCGGCTGGGGAGCGTGCGGATGTCGTCGTAGGTGAACGTCCGGGGGTTGGAAACGGCGTCGCCCTCGATCGAGAGCCGCCATGTATCCGGGTCCACCTCGAGACTCACGGAGTTGTTGCGCACGAAGAAGAAACGGTTGGGCGTGATCAGCGCGTCCATGTTTTCCAGGCGGGTTTCCAGGCTCTTGCCGTCGTCGTGGACGATGAACGGCGTCGTGTCCTTGAACCACGCGGAGGGCTGAGGCTTCGCGGCTTCATCCCCGACCGGCCCGGCGGCCGGCGGAGCCTCCGGGTCCTGCGAATCGCCGCACGCTACGAGCACGGCGCTCGCACCTGTGACGGCAAGCGCCCGGAGGAAGCGTCGCCGGCCGATTCGCGGGAGGCCGCTCATAGCCGTCGCAGCCGTGGGTTGACGACTTCGTCCAGCGAACGGCCGAGCAGGTAAAACGACGAGCACAAGAGGGTGATGGACAAGCTGGCCGGGAATATGAGCCACCAGTACTCGCCGACTTGCAGCAGGTATCCGGCGGATTCGGTGGTGTGGATCATCAGGCCCCAGCTCATGCGCACGTCCAGCAGGCCCAGAAAGCTCAGCACGGCTTCCGAGAAGATGGCGCTGGTGACGGTGAACATCATGTAGAGGAAGGAGAGCGGCAGCAGGTTGGGGACCACGTGGACGAGCAGGATGTGCAGCGTGCCGCCGCCTGCGGCCCTGGCGGCCTCGATGTAGGGCTTGACGACGACGGACAGCGCCTGGGATTTCAGCACGACGCCCGTGCCGCCGAATCCGGAGAGCAGGCCGATGAGTATGGCCAACTCCAGGTGCCCGACCTCGAAGAGGGCGCTGAGCACGATGAGGATGCTGATCGCCGGCATCATGATCATGATGTCGGCCAGCCGCATCAGCAGCGTGTCGACCCAGCCGCCGTAGTAGGCGGCGATGGCCCCGACCATCGTGCCGATGCACACGGTCATGAGCGCCGCGAGCAATCCCAGCAGGAACTCGGATCGCGTGCTGAACATGAGTTGGCTGAGGATGTCGCGGCCCAGCGGGTCGGTGCCGAGCGGATGCCTCAGGCTCGGCGGCGCGGGTTGGACGGGCTCGTCGAAGGCGTAGCCGATGATCGGGTCGTAGGTGCGCTCGTCCCAGATGGTGTGCATCAGGATCGGATGCGCCGCGGCCAGCAGCAGGTAGAAGAGGATGATCGCCAGGCCCAGGATGCCGATGCGCGTGCCCAGGAATAGCGACCAGTTCTGCTTGAGGCTGCGGCCCGCCAGGGTGAGGCGCATCTTCCACAGCGACGGCGCGGCGGCGACGGGCGCGGCTTCGAGAGTCATCGGTACCTGACTCGCGGGTCGAGGTAGGCGTAGAGCACATCGGCCGCCAGATGCGCCACGAGCACGAAGATGCCCACGAAGACGAAGGCGCCCACGGCGAGCGGCAGGTCTTCGCTCACCGTGGCCGACACGAGCGTCTGTCCCATGCCGGGCCAGGAGAAGATGGACTCGATGATGACCCCGCCGTCGATGGCGAACGCCAGGCTGAAGACGAAGCTGGTCACCACCGGCAGCAGGGCGTTGCGGGCGACGTGCTTGTCACGCACGACCTTTTCGGGCAGTCCCTTGGCCCGGGCCACCATCACGTGGTCCTCGCGAATGACCTCCAGCATGCTGTTGCGGGTCAGCAGCATGGTTCCGGCGAAGCTGATCAGCGAGAGCGTGGCGATGGGCAGAATCATGTGCTTGACGAGGTCCACGGCGAGATAGCCGACGCCCGACGCGAACCACACGCCGATCACTGCCGCAGCCGCAGCGGCGATGGTTCCCGCGTGAATGAGCGGCGCCTTGGCGAGGCGCTTCTTCTTGGTCGCCACAGCCACCGCAAATACGACCACTGTCAGGATGGCGGCGGTGGCCAGCATGAGGTTGAAGACCGTGTTCGAGTCGGTCGGCGCATCGCGCCACACCACCGGATCCAGGAACTTGCCGATGGGCAGCCACCCGGCCTTGAAGGCGAACAGCCAGATCATCATCAGGCCAAACCACGGCGTGAACACCGTGTACAGCGAGACGCCGCCGAGGGTCGAGGTGTATTCGACCCAGCCGCCGCGGCGCCAGGCGATGATCTTGCCGAGCGCGAACCCGAGGTAAAAGGAAATCACGGTTGCGGTCGCGAACAGCACCAGCGTGCGCGGCAGGCGTTCCAGGATCACGTCGCCAACGGTTCTCGGATAGAGGCTGAACGAAACGCCGAAGTTGCCGGTGAACGTGTTCTTGAGATGGACCAGGTACTGCTTCCAGAGTGGCTCGTTGACGCCGAAGAGCTCTTGGAGGCTCGCGCGGGTCTCCGGCGGGAGACTGGGGTCCATCGAGTACAGGCGGGTGATGTCGCCGGGCTGGGCGCTCACCAGAAAGAACACGATGGTGAGGAAGATGAAGAGGGTGAGCAGGATCTGGACGGTGCGGCGCAGGAGGTATCCGGCCACCTACATCACCTGCGCGAACGCGAATTGGCCGCCGACGCCGCGACTACACCCATGCAGCCCGCCTCGTTTGCGCGGTCAAGCGGCTACTTGATCAGCACGACGTGTTGCAGTCCCTGTTGCTGCGCCATGCCGCCGAGCACCTCGGTGTAGGGGTACTCCACCCGCGACGGTCGAAACACGTCCACCTTCGGCGTCGTGAAGAGCGTTACGTACGGGAGGTCTTCGGCGAGGAGCGCCTGCATCTGGTAGACCAATTCCCGCGCGCCCTCAATGGTGGTCTCGGACAGCAGGGCAAAGGCCAGGGCATCGTATTCGGGGTTGCCGTAGCCGCCCCAGTTGTAGCCGCCCTCCTCGTTCTCGGGTGCGTGGCGGCTGTGGAAGATGTTCTCCAGGTAGTTGGGGAAGATGCTGAAGCCCCAGCCCAGGATCCACATGTCGAGGTCTTCGGCCACGGTCTCGCTGAACAGCCGGTCGACGAGAACGTTGAACCCGACCAGCTGCGCTCGAACCGGAATGCCCAGGTCGTTGAGCCAGCGCTCGATCCAGATGGCGAAGGTGGACCGCAGCGGGTCGTAGCCGGCGCTGGGGGCGATCAGGTCGAGCTGTGGGACCTCCGAGCCGTCGGGCATTCGCAGGCCACGGCCGGGTGAGGAAACGAACTCGCCGTCCTCGCCGACCTCCGGCTCCTGCTCGTAGGTGAAGCCGGCGCTCTTCAGCAGCTCGACCGCCTGCGCGATCCGCTCGCCCAGGCTCAACCCCTGACCGATCTTGGACGTCGCGTCGTTGTGCCAGAAGGCGTTGCCCTCGGGAACCATGGCGTACATGGGAATCGCCGCGTCCTGGAGGATCGACTGCGATACGAATTCCTTGTCGATCATGGTCGCGACGGCTTGCCGGAATTCCCTGAAGGCCATGGGGCCCTTGCGGGTGTTGAATCCCAGGTAGAAGACACCGTTGTCGAGGTTCGTCACCACTTCGAGGTCGGGCGCCTGGCGGACGCGGTCGAGGAAGCCCTTCTCCAACCCCAGAGGGTTGAAGAGGAAGTCGATATCGCCCGTGGTCAGGGCGAGGATCGCCGAGTCCTGGTTGCCGTAGATGCTGAAGATCTCGGTCTCGAAATGCGGACCGACCTCGAGCTCTAGCACCGTGTCACCGGTGGCCTCGCCGTAGGCGACTTCGGTGTAGCCGAGTCGTTCGCTCGTTTCCCGGTAGGCGCCGTTGGCGAACTCAGTGACGACGGCGCCCATCTGAAAGTGACTCGGAACGGTCTCGTTCTCGAAGAACGCGCCCGGCTCCCACTGGCGAAACGCCAGACCGCCGGCGGTGGGCTCGCCGTCGGGCACGTGCGCGAACAGCGCCTCGATCTGCTGGGGCATGGTGCCCGCTTGCTTGGCCTGCTCGACCACGGGCGCCCAATAGTGCTCCGGGAGAATCGGCATGAACGCCAGGCCGAACTGCCACACGCTGAGGCCGGGCGTCTGCGGATTCCCGTCGGCGTCGGTGGACTTGAAATAGATCTTCAGCCGATGGCTGTCGAGCGCCTCCGCCCGGTCGACGAACGCGGAGTCCACCAGTTGGGCCCAGTTGCCGCCGAGTTGCATGGCCATGACGGTGTTGACCGTGAAGACGAAGTCGTCCGCCGTCAGTTCCTCGCCGTCGCTCCAGGTCACACCCTGCTTGAGCGAAACTTCGGTCGTCCAATACTCGGTTCCGTCGATGGTCTCCTGGGCCAGCGGCGTCGGGAATCCGTCGGCGGCCACCGGGACCCAGTCGAAGCGCTGCGGGGAATAGCCATAGAGCTGCGTGGCGTAGCCGCCGATCACGTAACCGGTCCAGACCGACCCGGCAGGCCCGCCGAGGTAGTTCCAGACGTTGCGCGAGATCGGGTCCTCGAACAGCCCCATCTTGTAGATGGCCGGACCGGTTGGAGCCGGGGCCTCGGTCGGCGCCGGGGTCGGGGTGGCCTCGACCACTTTCTCGACTTCCACGATCTTCTCGACCTCGACGACCTTCTCGACTTCGACAACTTTTTCGACCTCGACCGGGACTTCGACCGTGACGGTGACGATTGTTTCAACGGGCGGCGGCTCGTCGGTGTCGCCGCAGGCGAACGCCGCCACGGCAACGCCGAGAATCAGAAGCAGGAAGATGAATCGACCGCGCAGGATGCCGCCCATATGACCACTCCGCCGTTGGAGTCTGGGACCGTGTGCCAATAGTACGGGGTACGGTTCTACCGTTGCGAATCGCAGTGGTGAATCTTTCAGTCGCGAGCGGCCGACCGTTCACACGTGACGCGGCGATTTTCGGGTCACGCCGCCTGCCGGCGGCTGCCAAGTCTAGTGATCCAGGAGCGCGGCTCCCGGGCGACGCAGCTCGGTGGTCGACCTCCCTGGGTTGACTGCGGCTGGAAGGGTGCCGGAATGCCCGGTAGGAAGCGGCGACTTCGGCGCTACCAGAGGACGGGCGCCGGGTATTGGGCGATGAACGGGTCGGGCGTCACGATGGTCATGTGATTGAGAATGGCCTGGGAGACCAGGCCGCGGTCGAAGGGGTCCGCGTGCAGGGCCGGCAATAGCACGTCGTGCGAGGCCGCGGCCTCCTCGAACGGCAGCGGCTCGACCTGGAGCCATTGGCGTCGGCTAGGGACATAGCGAGTTGGCGGCTCCGGCAGCGGCAAGCGTCCGAGCCGATGCTTGATGGCAATCTCCCAGGCTGAGAGCGAGCTCAGATAGACCTCGTTCGCGGGGTTGCGGCAGCTTGCCCGCGCCGCTTGGCTCAGTTGAGCGTCGTCGGCTGCCAGCCATAAGAAAGTGCAGGTATCCAGCAGCAGCTTCACGCCGGGTCAGCGTCTCCGTGAAATGCGGCAATGAGCTCCGGCGGGAGCGGCTCAAAGAAGCTGGGTGGGACTGTCATCCCGCGGTCGATGCCCACGGGCCGGAGCTTGCGTGGCGGCTTGGGCAACGGGCGTATCTCGGCCACCGGCACGTTGCGCCGGCAAAGCAGGATCGTCTCACCGCGCTCCACGCGGCCCAAGTAGCGCGAGAGATGCGCCTTCGCCTCGGCAATATTGATCCGAATCATGGTCATATTCTAGATCAGGAAGATGGTCGATTCCACGACGTCGCCCACGAGTTGCTCGACCGCCGGTAGACTCTTGGGGAGGGGCCCGCGCCAGCTAGACCTCTTCCTCCGCCCAGGTGCGGATGAGGTGGTGGGCGATGGCGTACTCACCGGGGACGCGGAGGTCGGGGTCGGCGCCTGCGAGGGCGCGGAGGACCTGGGCGCGGTCGAACCAGCGGACGGCCTGCATCTCGACGTCGTCTGGGCGTAGGTCAACCGTCAGCGCGTCGGCGTGGCAGCCGATCATGAGCGACGAGGGAAACGGCCAGGGCTGCGACGAGTGGTAGCGCACGGCGCCGACCTGGACGCCGGCTTCCTCGGCCACCTCGCGCCGCACGGCTTCCTCGATGGACTCGCCCTGGTCCATGAACCCGGCCAGCGCCGAGAACATGCGTTGGCTCGACAGCCGTCCGTGGGATTGCCCCAGCAGGCACCGGTCGCCGTCGGCGACGACGACGATGACCACCGGGTCGGTGCGCGGGAAGTGCTCCGCGCCGCAGTTTCCGCACTTGCGGGATTGACCGCCGCGCTGCGGCGCGGTGGGGTGGCCGCACGCGCCGCAGAATCGATGGCGCGCGTGCCAGTCCACGTTGGCCCGGGCCTGCGCGGCGATGCCGGCCTCGGACGCCGGGAGCAGCACCGCGGCGTCGCGCAGCTCGGCAAAGCGCTGCTCGCGGTCCTGGTCGAGGTCGTCGGGATGGTCCGAGACGTCTACGGCGAAGTGCGCCACGCCGCCAAATAGCCCCAGCAGATAGCGCGGGCCGTCCACCCGCATCTCGGCCAGCCAGCGGCCCGGACGCCAGTCCAGGCGCGTGGCGGTGGTTTCGCGCACCAGGACGTCCAGGCGGCGTAACGGCAGGAAGACGCTGGCGGGGTCCCGCTCGCGCCGCTCGATCCACGCGGGGTCGCGGCGCTCGCGCTCGGCGCGGTCCAGCCGGTTGCCGCTGAAGGTGTGTGGGTGTTGGGTCATGGTGCTTCTGTCGGCGTGCATCCGGCGAAGGCGACCTGCATTTGCACCCTCACCCCCGTATCGAGTACGAGGCAGACTCTGGCCCTTTCCCATCGAGCGATCTTTGCACGAATGGCCGACTGCCTAGTTCCAAGCCCCGGATCCCCCTCACCCTAGCCCTCTCCCTCAAGGGAGAGGGAACAGGACCGGCTCACCGATTCCCACGGGAGGGGTTAGGCAAAGGACTCATCAAGGGAAAAGGGGTTCGGACCATGGCACCGAATCGGAGAAGTGCCTAGCCCTGACCACAGCGACCCACTGCTGGTGTGTGGACGGGTCACCGGCGGCAACGCATCCTGCTAGCGGACATTGCATGCGTACTGGAGAACGTCATGCCGCGCATCGCCTTTGCCCTGCCGATCAAGCCCGACAAGATCGACGCCTACCGGGAAACCCACGCCAACGTGTGGCCCGAATTGCTGGCCGAGAATACCGTCGCGGGCATCCGCAACTACACCATCGTGCTCTTCGGCCACCACGCCATCGGCCTGCTGGAGTGCGACGACTGGGACGCGGCGACGGAATACCTGGCGAAGTCGGAATCCCAGTTGCGCTGGCAGGAGCTGCACACGGACATCCTGGACGTGGACATGAGCTCGGGCCTGGTGCCGCTGGAGATGCTGGAGGAGCTGTTCCACCAGGATTGACGGGCGGGCCGGTCGGTTCGGGGGGCGATGGTCGGTATCCCCTCACCCCGACCCTCTCCCCGTGGGAGAGGGAGCCGAACCCCGATCGGGAAGGAGTCTCTCAGCAGGGCAACGGGTTCCCACGAGGAGCGCCCCTACACCGGCCGAGTGTGGGCGTGGGGGTGGATTCCCGCTCACCTGCAGTGTCGCTGCCGGTTCGATCGGACCTGGATTTCGGCCTCCGCCGGAATGACGGAATCGGAGTGATTCGCTACCCGGCCTCGATGTTGCGTATATCATTTGTGACTGCGCCATTCAGCGCACCACCGGTCGCGGGCACTGGTCCGCGGCCCTTTTCCTGACTCTCCGAAGGACTTGCCATGCCTCCGCTGCCGCGACCGAACAGCGCCGCCATGACCCAGGGCCCGGCGCGTGCGCCCGCACGCTCGATGCTCAAGGCCATTGGCTTCACCGACGAGGACCTGCGGCGACCCATCATCGGCGTGGCGCACCAGTGGATCGAGACCATGCCGTGCAACTTCAACCACCGCGAGATGGCCGAGCACGTCAAGGCCGGGGTGCGGGCGGCGGGTGGCACGCCGGTGGAGATCAACACCATTTCCGTCTCCGACGGCGTGGCGATGGGCACCGAAGGCATGCGCGCCTCGCTGGTGAGCCGCGAGGTTATCGCCGACTCCATCGAGCTGGCGTCTCGCGGGCACTGCGTCGACGCGCTGGTGGTGCTGGTTGGCTGTGACAAGACCATTCCCGCCGGCGCCATGGTGCTGGCGCGGCTGAACCTTCCGGGGCTGGCGTTCTATACGGGCAGCATCGCCCCGGGCACTCACCGCGGGCGCGACGTGACGATCCAGGACGTGTTCGAAGGCGTGGGTACGCACGCGGCGGGGCGCATCGACGACGCCGAGCTGTTGGCCATCGAGGACGCCGCCTGTCCCGGCGCCGGAGCCTGCGGGGGACAGTTCACGGCCAACACCATGGCCACGGCGCTGGAGTTCCTGGGGATCAGCCCGGCGGGCGCCAACGCGGTGCCGGCCACCCACGCCGCCAAGGCCCAGGCGGCGGTTGCCGCCGGCGAGCTCGCGGTCGACCTGCTGCGGCGCGACGTGCGCCCGCGCGACGTCATCACCCGCGCGTCGATGGAGAACGCCATCGCCTCGCTGGCGGCCACCGGCGGTTCCACCAACGCCGTGCTGCACCTCATGGCCATTGCCCACGAGGCGGGCGTTGACCTCGAACTCGAGGATTTTGATCGTATCGCCGAGCGCACGCCGATCATCACCGACCTCAAGCCCACGGGGCGATTTGTGGCGTCGGACGTTTATGCCGCGGGCGGCCTGGCCGTCATCGCCGCCGAACTGGCGTCGCGCGACCTGCTGCATGCGGACGCGCGGAACGTGGACGGCCGGACACTGGCGGAGATTGCCGCCGCGGCGCAGCGGTCGGACGCCGCCGGCAACGTGATCACGAGCATCGACGCGCCCGTGAAGGCCAGCGGCGGGATTGCCATCCTGCGCGGGAATCTGGCGCCCGACGGCTGCGTCGCCAAGGTCTCCGGCCAAGAGCAGACGCCCTTCAGCGGACCGGCGCGGGTCTTCGACGGCGAGGCCGCCTGCTACGCGGCGTTGGAGGCGGGCCAGATTGCGCCCGGCGACTTCGTGGTGATTCGCTATGAGGGGCCGGTGGGCGGACCCGGCATGCGCGAGATGCTGCAGGTGACGGGCGCCCTGCAGGGCGCCGGTTTGGGCGGCTCGGTGGCCCTGATGACCGACGGACGGTTCTCGGGCGCCTCCCACGGACGCATGGTCGGGCACGTGGCGCCCGAGGCCGCGCACGGCGGGCCCATCGCGATCGTGCGCGACGGCGACCGCATCACCCTAGATCCCGTGGGCCGGCGGCTGGAGGTGGCGCTGTCGGATGACGAGATCGCGGAGCGTTTTGCGGCCTGGTCGCCGCCGCCGCCGCGCTATCCCGGCGGCGTGATGGCCAAATACGCCGCGCAGGTCTCGTCGGCGAGCGCGGGGGCCGTGACGAGCGTCTTCACGCCCTAGACAGGGTCTGGACTAGGCCGTCCGCCCGACCCGATTCCGTTCGGATAACCCTTCGACAAGCTCAGGGCGAACGGATCGGGCCATGTACGTCGTGGGTTTCGGCTTGTTCCGTGGTTCGCCAACGGCGCAGCGTCCGGAGGCGGCTGCTACATGGGCGGGTGCATGGCCATGGCCAGGGACGTCTCGATGTCCCACACGGCCTGCGAGATGGCCTGGCCGATCAGGTCCAGCTTGCGCACCTGCTCGATGCGCGCCGACGCGGTCGCCAGCTCGCGCGCCGACAGCAGCGCCTGAAAGATGCCGCAGGCCTCGGCGAGGCAGACGATGACGATGTCGCGCGGGTCGGGGATCTCGTCGCTGAAGAGCACCCCCATGATCCGGAGCTTGACTTCGCGGTCGGCCTTGCCGTCCACGGCCGGATAGCGCCGCGACTTGAACACCCACAGGAAGCTCTCATCCCGACGCTCGAGGATGCCGTGCTCGGTGAGCCGGGCGAGCGCGCGGTCGCGAATCTCGTCGGATTGGCGCGCGGTCTGGTGGACCCAATGGGCGGCGTCGTGCGTCTCGTCGGCCGCGGCGATCCTGGCCAGCGTCGGGTCGAGCAGGTCGTCCCCGACGGGCGTGGCGTCGACGAGGACGAGCTGCTTGAGGTCGGTGTCGATGCGGTTCTCCAATGCCAAGTCCATGAGCACCGCGCCGGCCAGGGCGCAGCGCAGCGACCAGTCGGAAACGTGCAGGAAGTCCCCGCCCTCGTCGTCGAGCAGGAGCAGCATGATCTCTTCGGCGAATCTCAGCACCGGCCACGCTCCTTTGCGTGCTTGATGAAGCTCGCAAGCCTGCGGCTAGCATATCGCCCCGCCCGCGACGGTGCCCGAGTTGGAGTCGGCGGGAAGGAGTTTGGTGAGCCCGCACTCGTTCCATACTGTCGGCTGGTGACACTATGGCCGGTGGTGCGACTGTATAGATACTGCTAGTGACAATAAGGAGCTAGACTTCTCCCATATATTCCCGAAGTGATAACATGGAAACGCTAATCGTTCCGTGTTGTCGGTTCCGAACATATGGAAAGCTCCGCCGCCCGAGTCGACCTCTCAGCCGCTGCGGAAGCAGCCGCGAGCCAGCGGGCCGGGAGATATGTTGCGCAGCCGCGGGGCTACCGGGCATTTCTACCCGCTCCCCTGCCGCCGCGGCCGCCGGTGCAAATGGAAGGCGAGCTTCAGGCCTTGCTCTCCCAGGCCGACCAGGCGCTCGGCCGCCTCGATGGCTCGATTCAGACGTTGCCCGACTCGGATCTCTTCGTATTCATGTACGTGCGCAAGGAGGCCGTGCTCTCCAGCCAAATCGAGGGCACGCAAAGCTCCCTGCAAGACGTGCTGGCCGCGGAGGCTCGGATCCGCTCGCCGGATCGACCACGCGACGTCGACGAGGTCATCAACTACGTGACGGCCATGAATCACGGGCTGGATCGATTGCGGACGCTGCCGATTTCCGTCCGCTTGGTCCGGGAGATCCATGCCCGGCTGCTCGAAGGCGTCCGCGGGTCTCAGCTCCAGCCCGGCGAGTTGCGCCGCGGTCAGAACTGGATCGGCCCCGCCGGGTGCACGCTCAACGAGGCTATGTTCATTCCGCCGCCGCATCGGGAGGTGCCGAACGCCCTAGGCGCGCTGGAAGCGTTTGTTCACAGCCCCGGCGAGTTGCCGGTGCTCATCCAGATTGGCTTGATCCACGCGCAATTCGAAACGATTCATCCGTTTCTGGATGGGAATGGCCGCGTCGGCCGGCTTCTCATCACGTTTCTGCTATGCCAGCGGGGCATTCTCAAACAACCGGTGCTCTATCTCTCACACTTCTTCCGGCAGCACCGCAGCGAATACTACGACCGGCTGCAGTCCGTGCGCGATGGCGGCGATTGGGAAGGCTGGCTGGCCTTCTTCCTGCGCGGCGTGGCTGCCGTCAGCAGTGAGGCCGCCGAGACCGTGCGCCGTATCTTGACCCTGCGGGAGGAGCATCGGGCCCTGGTGACGGATCGTCTGGGTCGGGCTGCCGGCGACGGCCATCGCGTGCTTAACCACCTTTACCGGCGGCCGTTCCTCACCGTTGCCGATGTGCCGGCGATCACGGGGACCAACTATCCCGCCGCCAATCGCCTGATCGCCCGACTGGTCCGGATAGGGGTGCTGGAGGAAATCACCGACAGCCGGCGCAACCGCGTGTTTCGCTACGGCCCCTACTTACACGCTCTGGAGGGCGGCGAGACGGCCGACTAACCCGCGCCCGTCGCATCCGGCAGCGGCTGCCCGTGGGCGTCGAGCCGGGCGACCTGCTCCAGCAGCCGCATGCTGTGCACGACGTCGTGGATGCTGGTGAGCGGCTCACGGCCCTCGCGAATGCAATCGCGGAAGTCGCGGTGCAGCGCCGGCACTCCGTCGTCCAGCTGCCCCTGCGGATCGCCGGTGAGGCTGGCGGCGTCGAGAATCTCGGGGGTGTCGCCGCCGTCGGCGAAGACCTCGCCGTAGGACGGCGGGCGCAGGTAGGCGCTGATGCCGTTGCCGTGCAGCTCGATTCGATAGAAGCGGCTGCCCGCGTGGCCGACGGCCGTGTGCACCGCCAGCGCGCCCGATGTGAAGGCGATGACGGACTGCGTGGCGTTCGTCCACTCGGTGTAGGCGTTGTCGACGCGGGCGTGCGCCTCGTCCCACTCGCCGCCGCACACCCAGCGAATGAAATCGATCATGTGAATGTCGCGGTCGTACATCACGTTGATCCGCAGCGACTCCGGCGGCTGATGCGACGGGTGCTTGTGCATGCCCGCCAGGACGAAGCGAATGGGACCGTGAGCCTCGATGCGCTGCTTGGCGGCGCGAATCAGCGGCGTCCAGCGCCGCTGCAGCGCCACACACACCAGCCGGTCGTTGCGCTTGGCGGCCGCGGCGATGCGGGCCGCCTCCGTCGAGTTGGCGCCGGGCGGCTTCTCGACCATGACGTGCTTGCCCGCGTCCAGCGCGTCCACGGCCACCTGGCACACCTGGTAGGGCTGCATGATGGCGTAGACCACGTCGCAGTCGACTTCGTCCAGCATGCGGCGGTAGTCGGTGTAGCGCCGGGGGATGTCGTAGGCGTCCGCGGCGTGCGCCAGCCGCTCCGGGTCGAGGTCGCAGACGGCCTCGAGGCTGACGTCGTCGGCGTCGGCCAGCGCGGGATAGTGCGCCCGCGTCGCGCGCCCTCCGGCCCCGATCATGGCGGCTTTGAGCATGGCCTGTTCCCGGACGGTGTGGTTTGTGCGCAGAGTCTAGTATGAGCGGCCCGCGCCGGCGGAGTGCGCACGTGATGCAGCAACGGGTTCTGGATATGCTCGATGCCGACGCCATTGCGCGGGACACGCTGGACTTTGTCCAGGTGCCCAGCGAGACGGGCGCCGAGGGTCCGGGCGGCGAGCACTTCGCCGCCCTGTGCGAGCGGGCCGGGCTCGAGGTCGAGGTCGACCGCTTCATTCCCGATCGACCCAACGTCTACGCGCGACTTCCGGGAGCCGAGCCCGGGCGTCCGCTGCTGTTGAATGGCCACGTGGACACGATCCCGCGGGGCGACAGCGACCCACCGGAACTGCGGGACGGCTGGGTCGTGGGCCGCGGTAGCGAGGACATGAAGGGCGGGCTCGTGGCGATGGTGCACGCGGCGTCGGCGCTGCGGCGCGCCGGGGTGCGGTTGCGCTCGGACCTCTGGCTGACGGGGGTCGTCGGTCACGAAACGCCGGTGGGCAAGAAGGAAGGGCCGAAGCGGCTGGTGGAGCGCATCCGCGCGGGCGAAATCCCGGCGGCGGCGGTAATCATCGCCGAGGGACCGCACGCCATCTGGACGGCCGGGCTGGGCGCGGCGATGTTCCGCATCACGCTGACCAGCGCGCGGGGCATCGTGCACACGCTGCACGTGCCCTACGCGGACAACCCGGCGCGTTGGGCGGGCGCGATGCTGGAGGCGTTTGCCGAATGGGAAGCGCGATTCGAAAGCGAGACGCCGCATCCGCTCTGCGGCCGGCAGCGGGTCGACATTGGCCTGGTCGCGGGCGGTGACTATCCGAACCGTCTGCCGACGCCCCTCACACTCCGGGGCACGCGACGTTGGCGGCACGGGCTGACGGCGGCGGACATCGAGGCGGAGCTTCAGGGCATTTGCCGGCGCATCGAGCAGCGGTCGGGACTGGAGGCGACGTTTTCGCTGGATGCGCCGCACGAGCCGTTCGAGACGCCCGGCGACCACGCGCTGGTGCGTGCGCTAGAGGCCGCGTCCGCTACCGCCACCGGCGCCGCGCTGCCGCGGATTGGGCTGGCGCTGGTGACCGACGCCAACATCTACGCCAACGACGCGTCGCTGCCGGTGGTCTGCTGCGGTCCCGAGTACGCCACGGCCCACTCGGACCACGAGCGCGTGTCGGTCGAGCGCCTGCACCGGACCGCTGGGCTGTACGCCCTGGCGGCGATGGAGTTCTGCGGCGTCGGGGAGTGACGCCCGGGCGCCAAGACTGGTCTGGTGGTCGTTTTGCGGGCGACGACCCGCGAATGGGCGGCCTAGTCTAATGGAATAAGACATTGAATCAATGGATTACTCCCTTGACCAACGGTGTTTATCGCACTATTCTCCTATGGCAAGGGAGCAGTCCATTGGTGAGACTCGTGACGTTCGATTTCACCGTGGATGTGCGCGGAATCGATGACGATTCTCGTCTCCGGCGCTTCTGCGCGGTCCGCACGCCAATCCCTGGCGACCATCGAATTCCGCGGGGGCGGCCAGTTACGCGCGGGCCCGAATCTTTGGCCGCCTCGATCGTCTGTTTCCGGTCCTTTGCTAGGCTCCAAATCGAGGAGCGTCGCATGCACCACACCGGGCAATTTTCGCGGGATGAGTGCAGCCTTGAGACGTGCTCGGCGCGGTACGTCTCCAGAACTGGCCGCGCGCACGGTGGGCGATCCCATGCCTGACGACATGCGCGACCGGCGCTACATGATGGCCAGGCCGTTTTGGCGCCAGCTCCTGGATTCGCCGCGCTTCATGCGAGCGGCCTTTGGGATGGTCCTTTTTCTCTGGATCATCCTGCGCATGATCGGGGTCTTCGATGTCTGGGACCTGCTGACGATGATGTTGGTCCTCTTTAGTCTCAGCTGGGCGAACGATCTCGGTTTTGGCAGTCCGTTCCCTTGGCTTGTGGTCGGCGGCGGAGTCCTGGTGCAGGTGAGCCATCTCGGCGAATTCACCGGCGGCGTGCAGTTCGGCATTTGGCTGGCCTTCGCGATCGTTGCCATCGGCGCCCTGTGGCAAGCCGGGGCCATCCGCACGCGCCGCACGGTGCGCTTGCGGGGGTGGAAGGACAGCCACGTGGACCTGAGCTACACCGGGGGCACGCTCCGCGCCAGGGGCGATGTCCGGCGGGGCGAGATCACCTGCCGGCTGTGCGAC
Organism: Chloroflexota bacterium; assembly: GCA_965243625.1. GTDB lineage: Bacteria > Chloroflexota > UBA11872 > UBA11872 > UBA11872 > JAJECS01. The sequence goes on along the minus strand of CBDEVI010000002.1, from coordinate 2,387,055 downwards.
GTCACGGTCGATCTGCGCTACGTCGATATCACGCGGCCGCCGGCGATTCTCGACGTGACGTGCGTCGCGGGCCGGCTGGACTTGGTCGTGCCGGTCTGGTGGCGTATCGGCCAAAACGTGAACACCACGCTTTCGCGCCTGGTGCTCGAGGCGCGCCTGGCCGGGGAACATGGCAGCCCCGTGCCCCGCAACTGGATTGGTCCGATGCGGTCGGTCGGCAACCGCAGGCGCGGCGTCAGTGGAAGCGACGAACCGGAGCCGGACGCGGGTTTCGTAAACCTGCTCATCCAGGGGTCGTCACACCTGGGCCGGGTGCGGATTCGGCACGCCTGACGGCGGGGGCCGAACGGGCTGCCGCGCTCTAGGGCCCGCCGCGCTCGGTCCGGTGGCCCGCGCTGCGGGCAGCGTGGGACTGGCCGTCCCCCTCACCCACTATCGCGGTACGGGGCAGGCTCAAACCCGCTCCCCATGGAAACCCTTGCAAACTCAACCGGGCTTGGGGACGACCGAGCGCGTCTTTTCCGCCCCAGATTCGATGACGGGTGGATTCCCGCCCCGTATCAAGTACGGGGCAGGCTCTTCGCGGGAATGACGACGGGATACGCAAAGGCCTCCCATGGGAGAGGGGACCGGACCGGCTGCCCGCGCACGCTTGAGAACGGGGCGTTTATCGGTCGGGCGCGATGAGGATCTCGTTGCGGACGGTCACGACCAGCGTCTCGTTGTAGAGCGTCGGCGGCCGACGCGGCAGCGGCGGCTCGGTGGGCGTCTGGGACGGGTCGCGCCGGGCGCGCCGGTCGCGGCCCCGCACCTCCCACCACCAGTGCTCGGATGCCAACGGCTCGACCTCGCGCCGCAGGATGAACTCGGCGCGGTCCCAGGCGCTGAAGGCCGCGTGGGCCAGGAACACCCGCGACACCGTGGCCCCGTCCCACGTCGCGAGATCGGGCAGCGCCATCGGCCCGGTATCGACCTGAAACCGCCCTTTGGCGCGCTCGATGTTGATCGTGCGAATGGGGTATTCCAGCGTGATGGTGAGCCCCAGGGCGTTGTCGTAGTGCGTGGTGCGGGCATTCAAGCGCCGGCCGGCCAGGACCGCGCGCATGACCTCGTCCGTGTCTCGGGTGCCCTGCGCGTCCGGAACCTCGTGGGTCGTGAAGTGCGTGCCGGCGTAGCGGCCGGCGTGCGGCGTGGCGGCGGTCGGCTCGCGCTCGGTTGACGGGCGCCTGGCGATGGGGATGCCGTGCGTGCGGCTCAGCGCCACGCGGAACTCCTGGCTGGGGACCTGGAACAGGTTGCGGTCGGCGATGGTGTATTCGGCCAGGCAGGGCTGCAGCAGGAAGATCTCCAGCGGGGGTGCGTCGTCATTGCCGCTGATCGTGCAGACGGCGTCGTAGCCGATGCGCACGTGATAAGCCTCGCCCGGCTCGCCCACGAAGCCGCCCGGATACTTGTACTCCGGGTCTGGCTGGTGAGGCACGTGGTCCCACGTGAAGTGCGAGCGCGCGAAGTCGATCATCGGCGCGACTCGCCGGAGACCTGCCAGATGGTGTTCACCGCCGCCAGCTCCCAGGTTTCGAAGTAGCCGGCGGCGCGGGGTGGCGGCCGATCAATCGGCTCTCCCGGGACGCGCCGCTCGTACCGATCGCGCCCGCGCACGGCGGCCGCCCAGTCGAGCTCGTGCTCGGCCAGGTCGATGCCGCGACGCAGGATGAACTCGACGTGGTCGTCGGCGGTGAAGGCCGCGTGGGCTACGAAGACCCGGTCGACGCCATGCCCGTCCCAGGTCGTCAGATCGGGTAGCGCCACCGCGCCGGTGCAGACCTGATAGCGTCCGCCGCCGGCGTGCAGGTTGATGAGCTTGATCGGGTATTCGACCGTGACGGTCACGCCGCGCGCGTCGTCGCGGTAGGTGGATCGGGCGTTGAGGCGCGCGCCCGCCAGCGAAGCCGCGACGACCGCGTCGTCCGAGGCCAGGGCCACGGCGTCACAAGTGCGCACGTCGATGGCGACCTTCGCGAAGCGTGCGCCGAGGGGCTCCCGCCGCGTGCCTTCGTCATGCCAGCTGGGCTCGGTGGCGAGGGGGACCGTGAACGCGTCGCCGACCGCGGCGCGGAACTCGCCGTTGGGCACCTGGAACAGGTTGTCGTCGGCGATGATGAACTCGGAGCGGCAGGGTGCGGTGAGATAGATCGTGCCGGCCGTGCCCCGCGCCTCATCGACAACCTCGAAGCAAGCGTCGATCTGAACGCGGCTGGTGGTGGCCTCGCCCGGCTCTCCGACGAACCCGCCCGGAAAGGCATAGACGGGGTCGGGCTCGGCCCAGTCGATGGTCCAGGTGATGAAGGATCGATTGAAGTCGATCATGTCCGCATTGCCGGCGCCGGGGAGCGCGAGGATAGCCCGCCGCCGACTCGGCGGACCATCTGCCGTGGGCGCTCGGCGTGAGTGGAGTGCCGTCTGGAGCGGGCGCGGCAGCCGGGACGTGGGGAGGGCGGAGTCTCACCCGGGGGTTCGCGAAGCATTGTCCGGGCTGTTGCCGCCGGGATAGGCGTTGGCTAGTCTGATCGGCCCGCGGGGGGCGGTCCCTAAGCCGGGGGATTAGTCGGCACAGATGTTGGACGCCTGGGTACTTGCGGTCTTCATCGCCTATTTTGCGGTGCTTATCGGCATCGCCGTGTTTCGCGCCCGGCGCATGCGAGCGATGTCGGACTATGTGCTCGGGGGCCGGAAACTCAGCAGCTTCACCACGGCGCTGAGCGCCAGCTCCTCGACGACGAGCGCGTGGACGATCCTGGCGCTGCCGGCGCTGGCCTTTGCCGGCGGAGTGACCCACCTGTGGACCGTGGTCGCCCTCGTGGCCGGCAGTTGGATTTGCTGGACCGTGGTGGCGAAGCGGCTGCGCCGCTACACCATCGCGGCCGACGACGCGCTGACGCTGCCCGAATTCCTTGAGAAACGGTTCGGCGACACCTCGCAAGTCCTGCGCACCCTGGCCGCGTTGCTGACGATTCTCTTTGTCATCTTCTACGTAAGCTCAGGATTGGTCGCGGGCGCCAAGCTGCTGGAATCTGAATTTGGCGTCGAATACACCCCCGGCATTCTGATTACGTTGATCGCCGTGGCGTCCTACACGTTCATTGGCGGATTCCTGGCCGTCTCGCGTACCGACGTCTTTCAGTCGGTGTTGATGCTGGTCGGCTTCATGATCGTGCCGCTGGCGCTGATCGTCGTCGCGGGCGAGTCGTTGCTGCGCGCGGGGTCCGACACGCCGGGGTTCTGGAATCCGCTGACCGATCCCGACAACAACCCAATCACGCCGGTCATGCTGCTGTCGGCCGTTGGCTGGGGCCTGGGCTTCTTTGGCTCGCAGCGAATCTTGCAACGGTTCATGGCGATCGAAGGCGAGTCGAGCATTCCCGCGGGGCGGCGAATCGGCACGATCTGGATCGCGCTGATGTACGCCACGGCGGTGGTGCTGGGCGTCATCGCGCTCCCCGCGCTCACCGAGCTCGACCTGCTCGAAGCCGTGGCGGACCCGGAGCGGATCTACCTGGTGGTGGCGGTGGCGTTCTTCCATCCCGTCATCACCGGTTTGCTGATGACCACGTTGATCGCGGCGGTCATGAGCACGGCGGACTCGCAGTTGCTCCTGGCGTCGGCGGTCGCGGCGGACGACGTGCCGGTGCTCCGACGGCTCACCTATTCCCGCGCGGCCTACGCGCGCGTGTGGATTGGCCGCGGACTGCTGGTCGTGATCGGCATCGTGGCCGCGGTGCTGGCGCTGGTGGCCCAGGAGTCGGTGTTGCAGTTGGTCACCTATGCCTGGGGCGGCATGGGCGCCGCCTTCGGGCCGGTGACGATCCTGGCGCTGTACTGGCGCCGCTTCAACCTCTGGGGCGCGGGCGCGGCGATTGTGACCGGCACGCTCGTGTCCTCGATCTGGTGGGCGTCCTCCGGAGGCCCGGGCGGCGTGATGGACATTCACCCGGCGACCCCGGGGTTCGTGCTGGGGCTCATCGCGGCCGTTGCGGTTTCGCTGCTCACGCCGCCGCCCGCGGCGGCGACGGTGCGGACGTTCGATCAGGTGATCGGCGAGCGCCAGGCAGCGTAGCCGTCGGACATACCCTAGCTCCCGCCGCACGGTCCCACAGCCCATCACCAACGAAGGGCAAGCGACGCGCCGGTCCGCTCGGCCCAGTCAGCGGCGCCTTGCGGGTGATGAGTCACTTTGCCTCTGCGCCGCAGCATGAGGCCCCACCACTGGCGCGTGCTCTCAATTCGTCAGGCGACGTGCGGACCTGGATTCGGGCCCCGTATCAAGTACGGGGCAGGCTCTCCGCCGGAATGACGGAGTCAAAATGCCCCACTAGCGCCTTGTGAAGCTTACGAACCCGCGGCAGACCTCAACGCGTCGATGCGGCTCGCGCTCAGGGGTCCCTTCGCACCGCGACCACGTCCGTGCTGAAATACCCCGGAATTGGCACGCGGGAAGCTTTCCGCAACGCCATCCCAATCCGGCTGGCGGGAAACGCTCGCGTAAATGAGGTCCGAAACACCCGATGCAGCCGTCTGAGAAAGAAATCCAGAGCGGAGAAGCGCACCTGGTATTCGAAAGAACGAACGATGGCTAAGGGTGGGGAATCGTGTGCAGAAAGAATGAGACGATTAAACTCATCGAGCGAACCAAACTCGTACACATGTCCTTTATCCAAGACAAACTCTCCCTGCTCGTTTCGCAGGAAGTACCAGCGACGCTTTCCGCGTCGTATGGATGAGATAACCAGCATGCCTCCAGGCTTGAGCATCTCGTACAATCCAGCCAAGAAACCTTGGCGATCGACAATATGCTCGATGACTTGAAAGCACGCGATCATATCGAAAGACCCCGAAGGGAAAGGCGCTCGTGCGCCATCGGCGTTTACGATGCGTCCGCTAGGTACCGTGGCTGCCGCCGTCCTTGCTCTGGAGCGCGAAAGATCCAGGCCATATCCTTTCGAAGACGTACGGTTCTCAACATTCCACAGGAATGTTCCGTTGCCACACCCCACATCGAGAATGCGACCGCCAGCGTCCAATCGTTCGCGAATAAACTCCCAAGTCGATGGGTGAACAACAAAGCTAATGTCTGTAGCCGGCGCTATCTCGTCTTCGTTCGGGATAGTGTCAGGTAGAACAGTCGGCTTCGTATGACGACTTTGTTCTTCGGCAGCCATAGCGTCCAGGCGAGAGTCCAGGGGCGTTCGCGGCGCCCAGTTTACTCAAACCGAGAAGCGCTAGAGGTTGAGAGGGTGCAATTGCCGGACATCACCCAGACGCACCCGGGGCACGACGGGCGGGATTGGCAGGTCGGCAGGAGCATCGTGCGGGTACCCTACGGTCTGTGTGGCCCCTGGACCCTTCGGCATGAGCAGCCTCACGGGCGCGGCGTGGGACATTCGCCGCCGCGCGCCGAAGGAGCTGTTTGCGCGGCTGGAGGACGTGCCGCCGCTGGCGGTGCAGCTGCTTCACAACCGGGGCTACGGCGACGAGGCGGCGATTCGCGAGTTCCTGGACGGTCCGCTGCCGCCCCACGATCCCTACCTGCTCGACGGCATGGATGCGGCGGTGGCTCGCGTGACGCAGGCGCTGGCGCAGGGCGAGCGCGTCTACGTCTACGGCGACTACGACGTCGACGGCGTCACCGGCACCGCGCTGCTGCTTGAGACCTTCGAAATGCTCGGCGCCGCGGCCACGCCCTACATCCCGGAGCGGCTGACCGAGGGCTACGGTCTCAACCACGACGCGGTTGACGCCATCGGCGCGCAGGGTCCCGGACTCATGGTGACGGTGGACTGTGGGATCGGCAGCGCCGATGAGATTGCGCGCGCGCGGTCGCACGGGATCGACACCATCGTCACGGACCACCATCCGGGCGACGGCGCCGACAGCGGCGCGGCGGCGGTGCTGAACCCCAATCAGCCGGGCGGCGCCTATCCGTTTCCGGGGCTCTCCGGCGTGGGCGTGGCCTACAAGCTGGTGCAGGCGCTGGCGGAGGAATTGCCGGAGCGGCTGCCCTATCCCGAGGAGTTTCTCGATCTCGTGGCCCTGGGGACCGTGGCGGACATGGCGCCGCTGCGGGATGAGAATCGCACGTTCGTGGCCGAGGGACTCGAAGCGCTGCGCCAAACCCAACGCCGCGGCCTGCATGCGTTGGGCGAGATCGCCCGTCGCCCAGTCTCACGCGTCGGCGCCGCGGACATTGCCTTCGGCTACGCCCCGCGGCTCAATGCCGCCGGCCGCCTGGCGCGCGCCGATCTGGCGCTGCAGCTGCTGCGAGCCGGTCACACCGTGGAGGCCGAATCGCTGGCGCACGAGCTCGACAATCTGAACATCGAGCGCCGGCGTTTGACCCAGCTGGTGATCGACGCGGCCGCGGCGCAGATCGACCCGGCGCAGCCGTTGGTATTTGCCATCGGTGACGAGTTTCCGCTGGGCGTCGTCGGGCTGGCGGCGGGCCGCCTGGTGGAACAGACGGGGCTGCCGGCATTCGTGGGGGCGCATGTGAACGGCGTCGTGCGCGGATCGGCGCGGGCGCCGGACGGCGTGGTGCTGGCCGATGTCCTCGGAACGCAGGCGAATTTGCTCGACGCCTGGGGCGGGCATGCCCAGGCTGCCGGGTTCAGCGTGCGACCCGAGCGCGTGGATGCGCTGCGCGACGGATTGGCGGCAGAGCTGGAGCGGGCGGGCGTCCAGGTGCCGGCGGAGCCGCGGTTGGACGCCGACTGCCGTGTCTATCCGCGCACCGTGACCTGGGAGACCTATGAGTTAACCCAGCAGCTGGGTCCGTTCGGCGAGGCGCATGCCGAACCGCGCTTCGTGGTGGAAAATGTGGCCATCGACGAAACGCGGGTCGTGGGCTCGACGCATCTCGTGCTGCGCTTTGCGGAGCTGGGCGCGGATGTGGAGGGCATCTGGTTCGGACAGGCGGATCTGCGCCACGAGCTTCCGCCGGGCCGGCGCTGCGACGTCGCGTTCCGTCTGAACCTGCGGACGTTCAACGACGAAACGCGGCTGCAAATGCTCATCGACGACATCCGCCACACGGCGGCCTAGCGGAGGCGTCGCATGCCGGTATCCGTGACGGCCACCCTGGCGCCGATGGTGAGTGGGGACACGCCCGCGCTGGCCATCGACGAGCTGCTGGAGCGGGTCGCCGCCTACACGCCCGCCGACGATCAGCCCGAGACCGGCGAGCTCATCCGCCGCGCCTACGACGCCGCCGAGCGGGCGCACGCGCCGCAGAAGCGGCTGTCGGGCGAGCCCTACATCCAGCACGTGCTGGCGGTGGCCATGCTGGTGGCCGATCTGCACCTCGATGCCGATACCGTCGCCGCCGGTCTGCTGCACGACGCGGTCGAGGACACCAGCCTGAGCCTGGAGGTGATCCGGCGGCAGTTCGGGAGCGGAGTGGCGGAACTGGTCGATGGGGTGACCAAGCTGGAGCGCGTCACCGTGGCGAGCCTGGACGAGCAGCAGGCGCAAAACCTGCGCAAGGTGCTGCTGGCCATGGCGCGCGACGTGCGCGTGGTGCTGATCAAGCTCGCCGACCGGCTGCACAACGTGCGCACCGCCTGGGTGTTTTCGGCGGAGAAGCGCGCCAGGTATGGGCAGGAGACGCTGGAGATCTTCGCGCCGTTGGCCGGGCGCCTGGGCATCGAGGAATGGCGCTGGCAGCTGGAGGACTACGCGCTCAAGCTGCTGGACCCCGACCGCTACCGCGACCTGGCCCGCTGGCTGCTGGCCGAGCGGCGCGCGCGCGAGGCCGCCATCGCCGAGGTGCAGGAGCAGTTGCGCCACGGCCTGGACGACGCGGGCATCGACGCCCACATCCAGAGCCGGGTCAAGCACATCTACAGCATCGAGCGGAAGATTCGGCGCAAGGGCGCCGACCGCGAGTCGATCTACGACATTCTGGCCATCCGCGTGATCGTGAACTCCCAGCAGGACTGCTATGGCGCGCTGGGTGTGGTGCACGGGGCCTGGCGCCATATCCCGGTCGAGTTCGACGACTACATATCGGCGCCCAAGGAAAACGGCTACCAGTCCCTGCACACCGCCGTGCTGGGGCCCGACGGCAAGCCGGTCGAGGTGCAAATCCGCACGCGCGAGATGCACCAAAACGCGGAGTACGGCGTGGCGGCGCACTGGCGCTACAAGGAGGGCGGCCCGCTTGGGCCCGAGGCCTTCCTGGACAAGCTGGCGTGGATTCGGCAGATCCTCAGCTGGCAGGAGGACGGCGACTCGGCGGGGGCATTCGTGGACGCCGTCAAGACCGACTTTTTCAGCGACACCGTGTTCGTCTTCACGCCCAAGGGCGAGGTCAAGGACTTTCCCATAGGCAGCACGCCGCTGGACTTTGCCTATCGCATCCACAGCGACGTGGGCCACTCCTGCATCGGGGCCAAGGTCAACCGCCGCCTCGTGCCGCTGGACCACGAGCTGGAGAACGGCGACGTGGTGGAGATTCTGACCAGCACCAGCAGCAAGGGGCCCAGCCGGGCGTGGCTGTCGCAAGTGCGCACGGCGCATGCCCGCGACAAGATTCGCCGCTGGTTCAAGCGGCACGAAAAGGCCGAAAACGTCGTCTCGGGCCGCGCGTTGCTCGACCGGGAGTTGCGGCGCGTGGGTCAGGGCGGGGTCGCGAACGTGCCGGACGCCGATCTGAAGGCGATCGCCACCGCGCTCGGCTACCTGGACGTCGAGAGCCTGCTGGCCGGCGTGGGCTACGGCGCCACCACGGTGCACCAGGTCGTGACGCGGCTACGGCTCACCCCGGAGGTGGCGGAGCCGGAGCTGCCGGAAATGCTGGAACCGGACGAGCGGCGCGAGGTGCAGCCGCTGGTCAACGTGCTGGGCGCGGGCAATCTGCTCACGCGCGTGGCGGCCTGCTGCCATCCGCTGCCCGGCGACGACATCGTGGGGTTCATCACCCGCGGCCACGGGGTCAGCATCCACCGCCGCAGCTGCGCCAACGTGCGCAACGTGTCCGAGCCCGAGCGCCTGGTGCCCGTGTCGTGGGCCGACCGGCTGGTCGAGACGGATACCGACCTTCCCGTCCGACTGGCGAGCTGCTGCACGCCGAGGCTCGGCCGACGCATCGAAGGCGTGGCCAAGAACGGCGCGGTGGAGGTGCACCGGCGCACGTGCCGCGAGCTGGCGGGCGAGACCGACGCGCGGGTGCCGGTGCGCTGGATCGAGGACGACACGCAAAGCCTGCCGGTCAGCATCCGCGTGGTGGCGCACGACCGCGAAGGGCTGACGCACGACATCACGGGGATCATCCGCGAAGAAGGACTCAACATTGCCACCATGTCGGTGCGCACCAACCGGCGGCACGAGGCCACCTTCCGGCTCACCGTGGCGCTGCGCAGCGTGGCCCAGCTGGCCCGCCTGCTGCGGCGCATCGAGACCGTCCGCGGCGTGATCGCGGTCTCGCGCGAGGGGGCGCGGGCGCGGTAGTCACCCCCGTCCGTTACTCCGGCGGAGAGTCTGTCCCGTACTTGATATGGGGCCGGTATCCAGTGCCCCCGAGCGCGGCCGTGCCGCGTCTTGGTCGTTGCCACGACCCTGGCCCCCGGCTTTCGCCGGGGTGACGAGGGATGGCCGTGAGCGGTGCGCGGGAGTCAGGTCGTGCGGGGTACCGTGAGCCGAGTCCGGCGAGCGACGCACCACACCATTGGAGAAGTCATGGCCGAGCAACTGGCGACCGCGACGTTGGGACGAACGGGTCTGGAAGTGACGCGCCTGGGATTCGGCGCGATGGAAATCCGCGGCGGGACGCGCGGGCGCCCCACCAGCGATGCCGAGGCGGAGGCCATCCTCGCGGCGGTGCTCGACGCCGGGATCACCTATATCGACACGTCCAACGACTACGGGCGGAGTGAGGAGCTGATCGGCCGGTTCATCGCCGACCGTCGGGACGAGTATTTCCTGGCCACCAAGTGCGGCTGCGTGGGACCCGCCGGCGGTCAGCACGTCTGGACGCGCGAGAACCTGATGCGCGGGCTGGAGCAGAGCCTGGAGTTGCTGCGGACCGACTACGTCGACGTGATGCAGCTGCACGGCGCGTCCGTCGAGGAGTGCGAGCGCGAGGGCGTGGTGGACACGCTGAACGCCATGCGCGAGCAGGGCAAGGTACGGCACATCGCGACGTCGACCTCGGTGCCGAACCTGCCGACCTTCGTTGAGTGGGGGTCGTTCGATCTCTTTCAGATTCCCTATTCGGCGCTCAACCGCGAGCACGAGGCGTGGATCAGCGCGTCGGCTCAAGCCGGGATCGGGACCGTGATCCGCGGGGGCGTGCAGAAGGGCGAGCCGGGCGAAGGCGGCGGCCGGGCCGATGCCTGGGACAAATTCGAGCAGGCCAATCTTGACGAGCTGCGCGCCGAAGGCGAGAGCCGCACGGCCTTCATGCTGCGCTACACGCTGAGCCACCCGGACGTGCACACGATCATCGTGGGCACCAAGAACCCGGCCCACCTGCGGGAAAACCTGGAGACGGAGCGGCGCGGTCCCCTGGCCCCGGATGTCTACGCCGAGGCCAAGCGCCGGCTGGATGCCATCGGCGAGAGGCCCGAGAGCGCAGGCTAGCTCGCGTCAGAGGCGGCGTCCGGTGGCCCGGGCTGCGTGCAGCCCGGGAAGCACGTGCGCGGCGCCCGATCGATGTGGGTCGGGTGTAGGAATCACCCAGTACCCACGGCGGCTCGAGTCACGGGGCTATGGTGGTCTGAATCGGCCGATCGCTGGAGTTATGGGCGAATGGGCGCCGGCGAAGGCTTCGCGGAGGCGCTGCGCGCCGGCGATGCCGCGGCTGTTAGAAGCTTTCCGAAGACCGACCTCCACGCGCACGGGTACATCAGCGCCCGCATCGAGAGCCTCGAGCGACGGCTTGGCCACGCGCTGCTGAGACCGCCGAGCCGCATGAACGGCCTGGGGGAGTTCCAGGAGTACCTGCGGCTGGCCATCGATCCCCATGTCGGCACCGTTGAAGGCGCGGAGCTTGCGGCTGAGGTGGCCGTGGCCGATGCCGTCGACGACGGCGTGTCCGTGTTCGAGATGAGCTTCGATATCTGGCCGGCGCCCCGCTACTCGGACGGCCTCGACGGCCATCTCCGCTTCATTCGGTCATTGGTCGAGCAGTTCCAGGACTGCATTCGGCTGCGGCCGGAGCTCGGCATCTCGCGACGCTACCCATCCAACGCCACACTCATGGACCACGCCGCCGAGGCCGTGGCGTCCGACTTCTTTACCTCGATTGATCTCTACAGCACCGAGGACGCCTGCGCCCCCGAGGATGTGCAGCCGCTCTACGCGCAGGCGCGCGCCCAGGGAATGCTGCTCAAGGCGCACGTGGGCGAGTTCGGCAGCGCCGAAGACGTCCGACGAACGGTCGAGGTGTTGGACCTCGACGAGGTGCAGCACGGCATCGCCGCCGCCGACAGCGCCGACGTCATGCGGTGGCTCGCGGACAGGAGCGTGCGACTCAATGTCTGTCCGACCAGCAACGTGATGCTGGGCGTGGTGGGAGACCTCGCGGGCCATCCGATCCGCCGGCTCCACGACCACGGCGTCGCGGTGACGGTGAACTCCGACGATCTGACGGTGTTTGGGCAAAGCGTCTCGGACGAATACTTGAACCTGTTCCGGGCCGGGGTTTTCACGGCTGAGGAGCTAGACGGTATTCGCGTGGCGGCGCTCGCCAGCCGCAGCAGGTAGACGCGCCCAACTATGGCTTGCTTGCAGCGCGCTCGATACGTCGAAGCAGCCGGACCAGGAACCCTTTGAGTTCCGGGTCCTGCGTGAGGCAAAGGGCGTGATGCGCGCTGCTGCTGGCCTCCGTATGAGAGCCGGTCTTGAACAAGCTGCTCGCCAGCCAGGCGTACGCCTCTGCCTCTAAGCCCGGATCGATGCCGAGTGCGAGCGCGTTTCGGTAATGGGGGATTGCCTGGGCTTCCCGCCCGTTGTTGTCGTGGAAGAGGGCCAGGTCGAAGTGAGCTCGAGCCATCGCCTGCTTTGTCGTTGCCTGGTCGAGCGCGGCGGTCAGCGAACCGAGGCTCCGGCGCTTTCGCAACGGCTTCTCCAAAGTCGGAACCTCCACTCCTCGTCACAGTATTGGTCAAGCCGTTGCCCGGCGTCCCACCTACGAATAAGGCTGGGGAGTCAAGGCCCGCCGGCTCAGCGGGACGGTGCGCTCTGCGACTACGGCGTCCGCTTCGTCGGTGGCAACTCATCCTCGCCGTGCAGCCAGCGGAGGCCGTCCGGCCAGCCGCGCATGGACTGCTCCAGGATCGATCGGGTGTAGGAGTTGAGCCCGCTGACCGTGAAGTCGTAGCGGTCGGCCTCCCACACGAAGTAGTTGACGATGGCCACGCCCAGGAACTGCGCCGGCGAGCCGTAGCCTCCGTGGAGCCGCCGGTGGGCGGCGATCAGCTGCGGGGCGCGCTGGAGCTCCCACGCCGATGCCGGGGCGCCGCCATCGTGGCGGTAGACGACCCCGTTCACGACATCGACGCAGCCCCAGCGTCCTTGGCGCAGCACTTCGACGATCACATGGCCGCTGTAGGCCGCCGCGGTGTTGAAGAGGCCCACCAACCTGGCCGGCAATCCGGCGACCTGGCATAGGACGCAGCCAACCCGGGACAAATCGGTGCACCAGTCGGTGCCGCGTTTGACGATGGCCTCCTCGGTGCCGCCCATCCGGAGATCGTCGAGGCTCAGTTCGTCGGCGGCCTCTGCAATGTCGGCGCACCACCGGGCGATGCCGTCGACAATCGCCTCGGGGTCCCTGGCGCCGGCGGTCGCCGCGCGAAGGAACCGCTCCAACTCGGGACGAGATCCGGAGCGGTAGCGCAGCGTGGTGGGCGTGTAGGACCCATAGAGGTAGTTGGCGGTCGCTGGGTCTAGCCGGACCATGCGTTGCCAAAGCACCCGGTCGACCGATCCCGGGGCATGGGCGTCGCCGGCCAGCATGATCTGGTAGGCCGGACCGAACTGGTCTTCGCCGATGTATTTGGCGATTTCGGGTGGCATGTCGGACGTGGGCATGAGTCGAGGTGTTGCGACAGCGGTTTGAGGGCAAGTCTATGCCGCCGTCGATACCTGCTAGCAGCTCCAGCCGCGGAAGTCCCACGCTGCACGCAGCGTGGGCCACCGAAACGCGCGTCAGTCGTTCAGGTTTGTCCCGCGCTCGCGCGCCACCGGCTCCAGCCGGTCACCCTCGATCCGGCGGTAGTAGCAACTGTGCCGCGCCTCCCCGTCCTCCAGGGTGTGGCACACGCCGCCCTTGCGCAGGCGGACGAGATACAGCAGCGAGTTCTGCTCGCAGTTCACGCGCACGTCGACCATGTCCAGTTGGTTGCCGGACGTTTCGCCCTTGATCCACAGGCGGTCTCGCGAAAGGCTCCAAAACGCCGCCACGCGCTCGCGCAGGGTGTAGTCGAGGGCAGCTTTGTTCACGTGCGCCAGCACCAGCACGTCGTGGGAGTCGACATCCTGGGCCACGACCGGCAGCACGCCCTGGCCGCTGGCGGAGAAGAACCGCTCGAAATCGAGGGCGATGTCGCAGCCTTCTTCCAGCTCCTCCGTGTTGTCTAGTTCGCTTGGGTGTTTCCAGGCCATGAGGATCCTCCGGTGACTGAGATTTCGCTAGGTCTGCCGCGCGCGCGGCTTATTCAAGCGGGGCGATTTTCCCTGGCGCTTCGAGACGGCGGGCGCGTTCCCAGGCTTCCCGCAACTCCTCTTGGCGCAGCGCGGCCCATTCGGCCACAAGGCCGTGCGCGCGGGGCGGCAGGCGTCCGTGCAATACCGCCAGAGTCTCAATACCCACTAGGGCTTAGTCTCCACCATATAGGGCGTGAAAGTGCGGTGGTCCGTGATCGTCGAAGTACATGCGGATGACGATGCCGTAGAAGCGGCAGAGCTCAGGCACGCTCGAATAAGAAACCGGCGGCTGGAACCACGTCGGCAAGCGCCTGGCCCGTAAGCCTTATGTACAGCGCGTCGGGACAGAGTTCGACGTCGTCGCCCCAGGCAATCCCCCCGGACGGAGCGATGCGAACCGCCTCAAAGCACCCCGGGGTATCCCAAACCTTGAATACGCCGCGTCCAACCAGATGGGACAGATCGACCTCCCCAGCCGTATCGTCGGCATACCGAAGCCAGAGGCGATGCCCGCCTCGAGCTTCGACCTTGGTTGGCCGGATGAGCGTCGTCGGCATGGGAGTCCTTCCGGAAACAACTGGCACCGTAGGCGGTGCCAATCCGATGGTAACCACTGCTGCGCGACGGCAGCGGTGTTGATGGGGTCGGCATGGACATGGGTGGCCTAGTTGTTCGCCGGATACGACAATCGAGCCTGCGGCGACGACACGGAGCTAGGCGGGGCATGGGGACCGTCTTGCCCGAAACACTCCTGGGCCTTCGAGTGAGTCAGGGCGCATGGCATCCATGACGGCGCTGGTGACAGACACCCGCCGCACGCCCGGAGTCACGGTTCAGCCGGTGCCGATCGAGGCGGTGCGGATTGGTCCCGGATTCTGGCGCGGCTGGCTCGACCGGCTCTACGACGTCACGCTGCCCACGCAGCATGCGCAGTGCGAGGCCACCGGCCGCCTCGACAACATCCGGCGCGTCTCGGGCCGCGTGGACGCGCCGTTTCGCGGGCGCTACTACGACGAGTCCGACGTCTACAAGTGGCTCGAGGCCGCCGGCTGGGCGCTGGCGGGGCGTGAGGATCGGCGGCTTAGGGCGCAGGTGGACGCGCTGGTCGACGACATCGCCGCCGCTCAGCAGCCGGACGGATACGTCCATACCTACTTCGCGCTGGAGCGGGCCGACCAGCGCTACACCGACCTCATCAACAAGCACGAGCTCTACTGCGCCGGACACCTGATCCAGGCGGGCATCGCCCACCACCGCGCGACCGGCGTCGAGACCCTGCTGGACGTGGCCGTGCGGCTGGCCGATCACATCTGCGCCGAGTTCGGTCCGGATGCCCGTGAAACGGCGGACGGGCATCCCGAGATCGAGCTGGCGCTGGTCGAGCTGGCGCGCGAGACGGGCCGCCGCGTCTACGCCGAGCAGGCGCGATTCTTTCTGAAGCAGCGTGGACAGCAGCCGCCGCGGTTGGGCGGATATCGCTATCTCCAAGATCACGAGCCGGCGGCCGAGCAGCAGGAGATCGCGGGACACGCCGTGCGGGCGGTCTACCTGGCGTGCGGGTTGGCCGACGCCGGATTGGAGCTCGAGGATCCCGCGCTGTGGGAGGCGGCGGAGCGGCTCTGGCGCAGCGCCTACGAGACGAAGGTCTACGTCACCGGCGGCCTGGGGGCGCACTGGGCCGGCGAGTCGTTTGGCGACGCCTTCGACCTGCCCAACCGCAACTCCTATGCGGAGTCGTGCGCCGCCGTGGCCGGCGTGATGTGGAACAGGCGTCTGCTCGCCGGCACGGGCGAGGCGCGCTACGCCGACTGGATGGAAACCACGCTCTACAACGGCATGCTGGCGGGCCTGTCCCTTGACGGCGCGCATTACTTCTATCCCAACCCGCTCAGCGCGTCGGCGGGGCATGCCCGGGTGGAGTGGTTCGAATGCGCCTGCTGCCCGCCGAACCTGGCGCGCCTGCTCGCCAGCTTGCCGGGCTACCTCTACGGCGTGTCCGAGCGCGCGCTGTGGGTGCACCAGTTCGTGGCGGGCCGGGTGGACGCCGACGTGCCGGGCGCGGGCCGGCTGGCGCTGGAGGTGGACACGGACTATCCATGGTCGGGCGAAATTCGGCTTACCGTGCGGCAGGCGCCGGAGGATCCGGTGGAGCTGCGGCTGCGCGTGCCCGGGTGGTGTGGCGCCGCCAGCGTTGAGGTAATCCCTACCGATTCGGGTCCGGCTCCCTCTCCCCTCGAGGGAGAGGGTTGGGGTGAAGGGGATCCCCGCCAGGTCCCCGACAGCCCCGCCGGGGACTACGCCGCGCTGCGCCGCGTCTGGTCGTCGGGCGACCGGGTCACGCTGCGGCTGCCCATGCCGCCGCGTCGCCTCGTGAGCGATCCGCGCGTGACGGCCAATGTGGGCCGGGTGGCCCTGGCCCGCGGCCCCCTGGTCTATTGCGTCGAATCCCACGACCGCCCGGGACTGGAGCAGGACGCCTTCGCGCTGCCCGACGACGCGGCGGTCACCACCGGGCCCGTCGACGAGCGACTGCCGGGGATGACGTTGCTGCACACGACGGCCGCCCCGCTGCCGGGGACGCCCGCGCGCGGTGCGCTCTATCAGTCGGTATCGGGCGATGGCCAGGCGGACGGCGCGCGCACGAATCGGGTGGCCATCCGCGCGATTCCCTACTTCGCCTGGGCCAATCGGGGGCCGAGCACCATGGACGTGTGGCTGCGCCGGAGGGAGGCCGATCCGGGCTAGGGATTGGCCCGCGTGCCCAATGGTCGAGGCGGGACCTCGAGCCGGGAGAGACGTGAGGGGTCATGACAGCCAGCGGCGTCCGGTGGCATGCTGCGGCGGATGCCGCCGTCAACCGATTCGCGCGTCTGCTTCGTCATCCCCACCTACAACGAGGCAGCCAACATCACGCCGCTGCTCGAGCGGCTGACCGCGTTGTACCCCGGCGAGGACACTGCGGTGCTGATCGTGGACGACCGCAGCCCGGACGGCACCGGCCAATTGGTGCGGGCGTTCGCTGCGAGCGATCCCCGCGTCCATCTCCTGGAAGGCGCGCGGCGCGGATTGGGCCACGCCTACGTGCGGGGCATGCGCCACGCGCTGGACGCGCTTGACGCCGAGGTGGTGGTGCAACTGGATGCCGACGCTTCGCACGATCCCGCCGATGCGCAGCGCCTGCTGGACCGTCTATCCGCCGGCGCCGACGTGGTGATTGGGAGCCGCTACGTGGCCGGCGGAGGCATTGACGATCGCTGGAGCCTGCGCCGCCGGCTGCTATCGGCATGGGGCAACCAGCTGACGCGCTGGGTGGCCGGCCTGCGGCACGTGCACGACTGCACGGCGGGCTATCGGGCCATCCGCGCGGCGGCGCTGCGGGCGGCGGATGTCGGCGGCGTCAGCGCGCGCGGCTACGCCTTCAATGTCGTGCTGCTGCACCGGCTGAGCCGCGGCGGCGCATGCGTCGTCGAGGAGCCGGTCTTCTTCCGCGAGCGCGACCACGGACGGACCAAGCTCGGCCTGCGGGACATCGCGGAATACCTGCTCGTCATCTGGCGGCTGCGGCTCGCCGACCTCGTCAGCCCGCGACGGGCGTGAGCGACGCGCTCGGCAGCTAGCACCCCCAGCCACGACCGGTCATTGCCGAAACGCTGCGGGATTACCAAATGGCCTTGGAAGTTACTATTGTAACGCTCTAGGATTAGGGCTGTAGCACGACGGCCCGCGCTACGCGCACGGCGCCAATGACACCGGGAGGCCCCTTTGTCCGAGCTTCGCCCCGACGCGTTGCCCCCACCGTCCGAGTCCTATGTTCAAGAGCTGGAGCAGCACCTGCTGACGGAGTTCGGCGGGCGCAACGCCCGCATCGAGCGGCTGCGGCGGTTGCGGTTCATGGAAGAGCCGGTGGACATTCCGGCGGCCTACCGGGCCACCACGCGCGAGGTGCGGACGCCGCTGGCGCGGGAGCAGCTCAAGCGCGTCGTGGGCAGCCTGACCGCCAACCACCCGACAATCAGCGTGCCGCCGGCGGACCAGACGCCGGAGAGCCGGGCGAACGCCTCGCGCCGCGAGCGTTGGACGGCCGCCGCCCTGCGGCGCATGAAGAACGACGCCGGGCGCGACATCTTCGGGATGTTCGTGGACGCGCTGGTGGCGGACGGCACCGGCGTGATGAAGCTGGTCTATATGCCCGAGCGGTGGACGGGCTATCCGCGCCGCGGCGACGGCGGACCCGAAACCGACGCCGACTTCAACGAGCGCTCGACCCGCTTCAAACGATCCGCGCCGTTCCCGCTGGCCTGGCGCGACGTGGACGTGCTCACCTTCTATCCGCTCATTGGCGACGATGGGATCGAGGCCTGCCTGGAGATCGCCGAGCGCCCGAAGTGGCTCATGATGCGGCGCTACGGCCTGGTCGAAGACCGCCGCTCGGGCCGCCTGGCGCCGGCGGGGAGCGCGGCGTCGAGCGAGGGTCCCGCGGCCGCCGCCGGCAGCGTGCGCGTGGTCGAGTATTGGGACCGCGAGCACTTCGCCTACCTGGTGGACGGCCACCTGGTGCGGCGCGGCCGCCACGCCTACGGCGCGGTGCCCTACGTGATGGCGCATGGCAACCAATCGCCCAGCCGCGACCCGGCCAAGGCCGGCGAGTCGATGCTGGCGTCGGTGGAGTACCTGGTGCCGCTGCTCGACCGGCTGCTCACCATGAAGCAGAACGCGGTGCACCTCTACGCCTATCCGACGCCCAAGCTCACCGGCTTCGCCGGCGGCGACGGCGCGTTGGGCGATGACGGCCGTCCGCCGCCGATCGAGTTTCGGCCGGGCGAGATTCTGCCGCTGTTTCCCGGCGAGGACCTGAGCCTGCTGCAGTGGTCGGGCACGCCGCCCGATCTGGACGAGCTGATCGCCCTCACGCGCTCGATGATCGACCAGGCGGGCGTGCCCACGGTGCTCTTCGGCATCGCGCCCGACGGCAACACCAGCGGCTACTACCTGAACCAGCTGATCAACGCGGCGCGGCTGTCGTTCAACCAGATCACGCGACACGCCGAGCAGGCGCTCGAGCGCATCGTGCAGCTGGCCTGGCGGCTGGTCGAGCACCGGGTGCGGGAGACGGTCTACGTCTATGGCGACGAGGACGCCGCGTGGCTGGGCCTGTCGCCCCGCGACATCAACGGCTACTACGCGGTGCGCGCCAAGCTGGAGGCCTTGGCCCCGGCGGATGAGATTGCCCAGGGCACCTACGCCGCCAACCTGGTGGCGGCCAAGCTGGCGTCGCGGCGCTGGGCCATGCAGGAGAAGCTGGGCATCGCCAACGCGGCGGAGATGCAGGCGGAGATCCTGCGCGAGGAGATGCTCGACGATCCGGAGGTCAGGCGCGAGCTGTGGCGTCGCGATGGCGGCGCGGAAACGGCGAACGTGGAGCGAGTGGCTCCGGCGGCTGCATCGTGACGCCGGCGAGACGGCGGCCGTCGCCGCACGACTTTCCGGCTCGATTCCGCACGCTGGCCGAGGAGCACACGGACGAGATCTGTGACGCCGTCATCGCGAAGGCGCGCAAGGGCGAGCGCTGGGCCACCGAATTGGTGATGCAGTACGCGTTCGACCGCTCCGCCGAGGCGTCCGAGGATGCGCTGGTGAACCTGCTGGAGGAGATTCGCGCCCGCCTCGCGCACAGCGCGTGAGGCGCTGTGGCGGCGGGTCGGGTACGCGCCGAGTCCCGAGCAGCGGCAGGCGCACGACTCGCCCGCGCGCATTCGCCTGATCGCCGGCGGCGAGCGCGCCGGCAAGAGCCGCAGCGCCGCCATGGAGCTGTTCGGCCGCTGCCTGGAAGGCCGGCTCTACTGGCTGGTGGGCCCGGACTACGAGCTCTGTCGGCCCGAGTTCCGCTACCTGGCGGAGGCGTTCGGGGCCATCGGCGCCGTTGACAGCCTGAGCTTTCCCAACTCGGAGCAGTGCCGGCTGACGCTGCGCACCGGGGCGCGGATCGTGACCAAGTCGGCGCGCGATCCGGCGCGGCTGGCCGGCGAGGCGCCCGACGGAATCCTTGGCTGCGAGGCGGCCCAGCTGCCCTATGAGGTCTATTTGCGGCTGCGGGGCCGCGTGGCGGAGCGCCGGGGATGGCTCTGGCTGAGCGGCACCTTCGAGGGCTCGCGCGGTTGGTACGCCGATCACTTCAGCGCCTGGCAGGTGGTGAACGCCGACGGCGCGGCGTCGTTCTCCATCCCCACCTGGTCCAACCGGGCGCTGTTTCCGGGCGGGCGCGCCGACGCCGAGATCGAGGCGCTCGAAGCCACCTATCCGGCGGCGGTGTTTCGGGAGCGGTTCGGCGGCGTGCCCTGCCCGCCCGCGACCCTCGTATTCCCCGAGTTCGAGCCGGCGCGGCACGTGGCCGCGGTCGACCCGGCCGCCGTCGAAACCGTTGAGCTGGCCATCGACCCGGGCTACGCGGGCGCGTATGCCGTGCTCGCCGTCACCGAGGCCGCCGGCGTGGCGCGGGTGATCGACGAGGTCTACCACCGCCGCATGGTGGCCGCCGAAATCATCGCCGAGTGCCGGCGGCGCTGGTGGTGGCCGCGCGTGAGCGGCGGGGTGATCGACGTCGCCGGACGTCAGCACCACGCCAGCGCCAGCCAGATTGAGATCTGGCAGGCCCTGGCCGGGCTGCGCCTGCGGTCCCGCCCGGTGCGGATCCAGGACGGCATCGACCGGCTCCACACGTTTCTGCGTGACCCGGCCGGCGGCGAGCCGCGGCTCACCCTGGCGCCGGCCTGCCGCGCGCTGATGCAGGAGTTCGGCAGCTACCGCTACCACGAAGCGCGGGACGACCGCCCGATTTCGGAGCTGCCGATCGACCGCGACAACCACGCCATCAAGGCGCTGGCCTACTGGCTCTACGACCGCTTCGGCCCCGTCGCGCGGCCCGCGCGGTCGTACCGGCCCTTCGCGCTGGTGCGATAGCGGCGCCGGCGCTCGGGGAAACCGTTGTGCCGCTGCCCGTTGCTACCATTCGACGCCAGCGCGCGCCGCGGCGAGGGGTTGGGATGGCGAATAACCCACGTGAGACGAACGAGCTCTCGCTCAAGCTCGACTGGTCGGGCTTCGAGGATCTGTCGGTCCACTTCGTGAACCGGTTTGCCGTGCAGCACGACGCGCAGTCCAACGAGTTCTATCTCAACGTCGGCGCGGTGTCGCCGCCGCTGCTCATTGGGTCCGACGCGGATGTCATGGCCGCAGCCGCCAAGCTGCGGGAACGCGGCACGATTCCGGTGCATCCGGTGGCCCGCCTGGCCCTGACCCCGGAGCGCGTGCTCGAGCTGATCCGAGCACTGCAGACGAACTATCGCAACTATCAGGAGACCCAGGCCCGGCGCCAGGCCGACGCCGACGCTACCGAGTGAGGGCCGTCGGGCTACCGGTCCGAGCCGTCGCTTCCGCCTGAGTCGCGTCGGCGGCCTCTGCTCCTCTGAGCCTCCGCCCAACCCGACCGCTCGGCGGCGGCGATCAGCTGGGCCCAGAGGTCCGGATGCACCGCGTAGCGCGTATTCCGTCCCTTGCCCGATCGCACGGCGGCGCCACAGGACACCAGGTGCGTCAGGTCGGCGTAGGCGGTGGAGGCGGACGCACCGATCAGGCGCGCGTACATGGAACTGGACACGGAGCCCGTGTCGATGATGTACGTCAGGCCCAGCGTCTGCCGTTCGTTCAGACGCGCGCCGAACTCGTCCCGCCAAGCGTCCTGACGCCCGTTGAAAACCTCGATGAAGTGTTCAAGCATCGTCGCGGCCGTGCTCAGAGCGTCGGTGTGGAATGCGGCGAACGGCGTCCCGTCGACCTCCGACTGGAAGTCCAGACCGTGCGTGTCGCGGAGTGCCTGGTGGTAGCGATCGCGTTCGCGCCAGATCACCACATTGAGCGCCAGTGTGCCCTCGGCCGACCACCCCGCCTGGTGCAGGATCATGTCGGCCAGGAGACGGGCCGTGCGGCCGTTGCCCTCCTCGAACGGATGGATTGATACCAGGCCGGCGTGCGCCAGCGCCGCGATGATCGGCGCCGGATAGCTTTCCTCGGCCGTCCAGCGCTGGATGTGGGCGACCAGCCGGCCCATCAGGTCCGGGACCCAAGCCGGCGGCGGCGGCCGGTAGCGGATCTCGCGCGACTCCGGATCCTCGATCAGACTGGGTCCCGTGCGGTACTGCCCGCGGCGCCCTGACATCTCCTCCGGCAAGCCCTCCAGGATCAGCGAGTTCATGGCGCGCAGCAGCCCCTGGTCGATTCCCACCGTCGGGTCCGCCGCCAGCTGCGCCATCAGCTCATGCGAGCCCCACAGGTTCGTCAACTCGCGCTCCTCGGGTCGGACCGGTTCGGCCTCGCCCGACAGCACGACCCGGGCCTCGCCGTAGCCGAGGGGGTTGCCCTCCACCTTCGCCGAGGTGAGCGTGTTCAGATAGCGCGCGCGCTCGCGAAAATAGGGCTCATAGCCGCCGGGAATCAGCGTGCGGACCTCATAGAGGCGCCGGAATAGCGAATCGGTGTCGATATCGCCGACATCCGCGGTTAGCGAGAGATCCATGCATCCACCAAGACATCAGCCCCTTCTGGTCAAGGATGATTCGAAGTTTCGCGGCTGTCAAGGGAATAATCCATTGGGGCAATGTGATATTCCATTAGATCGGCTGCCGAACTGGGGCCGTCGATCGCGGGGCATCTGCGGAGGCTGCTCGGGCGCGCGGGTGAAACCGGTCCGCGAGCCGGAGCGCAGGGGATCGGTGGACGTCTCCGCGTCGCGCTGGCGAGCGCGGACCGGGCGCGGCCATACTCAGTCGCACCGTCGGTTGCGGCGACAATTCGATTCGACTCCCGTTTGCGCGAGCGATTCCGCGCGGCATGTTGGTCTCCGGGCGCACGGTCACGCTGGCGGCGCGATGGCGGAGCTTGAATCGGCCGCCCGTTGACGCGAGCCCCCGCGGTGGCGCTATGGAGCCGCGCTCGCCGCGACTTGACGTGGCTCGCGCGGCGGTGCTGGTGCTGCTGGCGGGCTTGTTCTATGCGCTTTCCTCGGGCGCGCATGCCTACAGCGTGGACGAGATCACCAACTACGCCTCGGCCCGGGCGCTGGTCGAATCCGGCAGCCCCGACTTGTCCGGCGAGCAGCCGTTTCCTCGCGAGCAGCTGCTGACGCTGCGGCACCCGTCGATGGACCGGACCACCAGTCGCTACGGCCTGCTGTCGTGGGTGGGGATGTCGCCGGCCGAGCTCCTTGCGCGCTGGACCAACTCGCGGCCACCGCCCCCGTCGTCGACGTTTCCCCAGCCGAGCGCGGTGCGGCCGGTGGCGGCGTTGCTCTATGGGCCGACCATCGCCGCCCTGTTGGTGGGCGCAACGTTTCTGCTGGGGCGCAATCTTGGCCTGCGACCCCGCACCGCCGCCGCGGCGGCGCTGGTGCTGGCGTTTGCCAGCCCCCTCTGGGTCTATGCCCAGGGGCTCGCCAACATCCCGCTCGCCGCGCTGTTCAGCGTGTTGGCGTTTGTCGCGGTCACCGGCTCGCGCTCAGGAGCCGGAGTCTGGGCCGTTGCCGGCGGCCTCACAGGACTTGCCGCGCTGACGCGTCCGGAGTTCGTGGTCCTGGCGCCCGCGGTCGGTGTGTTGAGCCTGCTGAGCGAGAGACGGTTGTCGCGCGTCGGTCTGACCCGCGGGCTGGCGTTTGCCGGGGTGTGGGCCGTCGTGGCCGTCCCGGGCATCGGGCTCTGGAACCTCTATCGAAGCGGCGACTTCCTCGATGTGGGCTATCGGACGGCGTCGATCCTCTGGCAGACGGACCGCGCCTACATCGGCATCTTCGGCGTGCTGGCCAGTCCCAGCTTTGGGCTGCTGGTCTTCATGCCCGTCGCCGCCGTGGGGCTGTGGGGGATCCTCGGCGCGACGTCGCGTCGGCCGGTCTGGCTGGTCATGCTGGCGCTGACCGTGCTGGCGGTCATCGGCTATGGGTCATTCGACGACTGGTTCGGCGGCGTCTCCTGGGGACCTCGATATCTCACCACCGTCACGCCGTTCCTGGCGCTCGGCGTGGGTCTGGCGATGCAGTCGGCGTCGGCGACGCTGGGCATGCGCCTGGCGACGCTTGGCCTCGCCGCGTGGTCGACCGGCCTGTCGGTGCTGGGCGTGCTGTTCGACTACCAGTCGGGCTGGCGCAATCTCTGGGACCACGGGGCGCGCCCGGAGCAGATCGAGTGGAATCCCCACTTCTCACTGATTGGCGCCCACCTGCGGCTGGCCCGCCAGTGGGTCGACGGACTGATAGGGCCCGATCTCTTCGTGGTGCACCGGCTGGGTCCATGGACGATCGCGGTGCTGGCGGTGGGACTGCTGGTGGTTCTCGGGCTTGCCTGGGCGATCGAGACCCGCGGCGCCGGCGGGCGCCGTCGCAGCGGCTGAACGACGGGGGAGTTTGGGCCGCGCCAGGGGTTATTCACTCCCGCGGCTGACGCCCCTTTCGGCGTCCCGCGAACAGCCCGAAACCAGGCGGCCCTGGTCGAACGCTCTCCACGAGGACGAGTGGGATCAGCGTGATCGCCGTCAGCGCGACGACCACGTCCGCCACCAGCAGCCACCAGCGTGCGTCGGTGGTGAGGAGCCGCCAAATCGCGGCCAGCTTGCTGAGCGTTGCCTCGGGCGCGCTGTAGGCGACAAACTCCAGGTTTTGATCCGGCCAGGCCAACTCGCCGTTGATCCAGAGCCGACCGTCCTCGTAGCGGTGGCCATTGGTCAGGCCAACGCCAAGCGCCGCGCCGGGCGCGACATCGGCCGCGACTTGCGCGGCCAGCGGCTGGCCCTCAGCGGCGCTGAGCGGCGGTTGGAGCTCAATCATTTTCCAGCGCGGACAGTCGCCCACCGGGACCTCGATCGACCCCTCGGCAAGGGTGCGGTCGGGCGCGTCGAGGGGCGTGACGCGCACCGTGACCGCTCCCCCGTGACCTGCCCACTCGCAGTTGAAGAGCAGGAGCCCGAGGCTCTGCACGGGCGTGGCCGGCATGCGGAATCCCTGGACCACGGCTTCCTGGCGGCCGAGGGTCACCTCGAAGGCGCCGGAACGCGTGTAGGGGGCCAGCGCCTCGATCAGCGGCGCACGGAAGAGAAACGCGAGCGCCAGGCTTCCGAGAATGGCCAGCGCCGCGATCGACCCGACAAGCGACCGACGCCAGCGACCGCCGAAGAGGGGATACGGCGGCGGGCGGCCATGGCGCAGCACGCCGACCGCGCTGAGCCCGATCAGCAGGGTGCCGCTGAACTCCGCGGTTTCTTCGAGCACGTACCCCAGCGTCACCGCTCCACCGGTGGGCATCCAGCGCCCGATCGCCTCCTGCACGAGCGCAAACACCCAGCAGGCAATGCCAAGCGTCAGCGGAGCGCGGGCCGCCCGCGCGCTCAGACCCTTGCGGACGAAGAGCCACATCGCCAGCACGAAAACGGCGACCAGCGGACTCACCAGCACGGGCCACGGCAGGCCGGTGCGTCCGGCCTGATCGAAGAGCGAAATCGGTCCGCGGTCCTTGAACTCGGCCAGCTCCTCGAAGGTCAGGACCGCGGTCGTCAGGGTCAGCGCGGCCCATCCGCCGACCGCAATCCAGCCGGTCGAGCGGCGGAAGCTGACGGCGGCCGCGGCAAGCGCAAGCGCCGTGACGCACGCCAAGCCGGCAGCCGACACCGAGTTCGCAATCGTGCCTTCGTTGTCGGCATCCAGACGGCCCAGGGTGGGGTCCCAGGGCGGAAGCACCGCCGGGAATGCGAGGCTGAACAGGTGGGTTGCGACGTAGCCACCCCACCAGAAGCCGATCGCGCCCAGTAGCAGCAGCCGCGCCGTCCAACCCACCGCTTGTCCGACAGCGATTCCCATCGTCAGGTGATGGGGCGGATCGTGTCAGGGTGCATGGGCGCGGATTGAGTGGTCGAGCGAACGTGGTGGGCCGTTGAGGCTACAGCGGCCGGCCTCACGTCGCATCGAATCCGCCGACACCGGCGCTCCTGGTGCTGGACCTCGTGTGCGGCGCCGGCGGCGTGCGAGCGTGGCGCCCGGTTCGGCACGCTTCTCGCCTACCGGAATTGCTCCGGCGCCCGGGTGAAGTTGATCTGCGGGCCGGCGGCGCGGACGGCGGCCTCGCCGCCGCTGCGCTCCACCAGCCGGCGCTGGGCCGCCTTGGCTTCGGCATCCACGGCCTCGGGATCGACGATCGTGCGCAGCTGCGCCTCGAAGCGCCGCAGATCGCCTGCGTACGCCGGATCGCCCGCCAGGTCGTGACGCTCTTCCGGGTCGTTCGCCAGGTCGAAGAGTTGCGGCGGAAAGCCGTGATAGTGCACGTACTTCCACCGCTCGTCGCGCAGCATGAACGCGCCCGACACCGACCCGCTGGCGTGGTATTCGGCGAACGTCGTGCGCGACGCCGGCCCCTCGCCCCGGGCCAGCGGCCACAGCGACATGCCGGGCAGGTCGGCATCGGCGGCTTCGAGCGGCACGCCAACCCCCTCGCAAATGGTCGGAAAGGCGTCGACCAGCGAGACGCTCACGTCGCGCACCGCGCCCATTGGCACGTCGGGTCCGGCCAGGATCAGCGGCGCGGCCACCGCGCTGTCATACATCACGCTCTTGCCCCAGAGCCCGTAGTCGCCCAGG
This sequence comes from Chloroflexota bacterium, assembly GCA_965243625.1. Lineage (GTDB taxonomy): Bacteria > Chloroflexota > UBA11872 > UBA11872 > UBA11872 > JAJECS01. The sequence goes on along the minus strand of CBDEVI010000002.1, from coordinate 2,360,690 downwards.
GTCTCGCCGTGGTCGCTGGTGTAGATCACGCGGGTGCTGTCGGTCAGGCCGCACGCCTCCAGCGCGCCCAGCACGCGACCGATCTGCCGGTCGAGGTAGGTGCACATGCCCAGGTAGGCGGCGATGGCGCGGCGCGTGGGCTCCTCGCCCGGGAAGTCGTCGGGCGTGAATATCCGCGCCTCGCGGAACGCCGACACGTGCGGATGATCCGGCCACTCGTCGGGGTGCCACTGGATCGGCAGTGGAACGTCGTGCAGTGGATAGCGCGCGAAGTCGGACGGCGGCGCGATCAGGGGAAAGTGCGGCAACGTGAAGGAGACGAAGAGGCACCAGGGATTTGTGTGCCGTCCAGACTCCTCGCGCAGCCAGGCGCAGGCCTCGTCGGCGATGGTGGCGTCGTAGCGCAGGTATTCCGAATCGCCCGGCCCGGCGGCGTGAACGTTCTCGAGCTGGCGGCGCGCGCGCGGCATGTTCCAGCGAATCGAGCCAAACGCGTCGCCGCGCTCGAACATCACGTGCATGGGCCGGCGCTGGTCCGGCAAGCCAATGTCGTCGCGCGTGTTGCGGTAGTGCAGCTTGCCGATGGTGGTGACCTGGTGGCCGTGGGCGCCCAGCCGATGGCCCCAGCTTGGCGCCGCGCCGCCGGTGTAGGGCATGGCGTTGTCCCACGCGCCGATCTCGTGGCCATAGCGCCCGGTGAGGAAGCTCGCCCGCGACGGCACGCAGATGGGGATGTTGCACGAGGCGTTGGTGAAGCGCGTGCCGCGGGCCGCCAGCGCGTCGAGATGCGGCGTCTGGACCACGGGATGCCCGGCGCAGCCGAGCATGCGCGCGTTGTGCTCGTCGGACATGATGACGAGCAGGTTCTGGGGTTGCATTGGTGCTCGGCTCGGGATCGCTACGACCGGTCGACCAGGGAGACGGCCACGTCCGCCGCCGAACGCAGGATCTCTCGGTCAGCGGTCACCAGAGGCACGTCTAGTTGGCGTGCCAAGACCACGAACTCGGCGTCATAGGCGCTCAGTCCACAGGCCAACGCGGTGTCCAAAACGTCACTGCTCGGAACCGTGAACACACGATCCCCCAGCACCTCCACCGCGTCCGCGCACATCACCTCAGCATGCTCCGGCGACAGCGCGTCCCGTCGCACGAAGCCCACCAGCGCGTTGCGCAGCTCGCTGAGCAGGATTCCGGGCGCCGCCCACAGGGGTTCCCGCTCCAGGAGCTGCGTTGCGTCAGGCCCGCTCGGGCCGCCGATGAGCAGGTAGACCATGATGTTCGTGTCGACCACGATCACAGGCGACCGGCGTTTCGCAACTCCCGCAGTGTCGCCTCGCTGAGGTCGATCGGGCCCAGAGTCTCGTGCCGCTGTCGAATCCGCGCCAGCAGTGCCGTGACGTCTGCGGTACCGGGGCGTACGGAAGCCGTAAGGCGCGCCAGGATCTCGCCGTTCAGGCTGCGATGGTTGCGCGCTGCCGCCGCCTTCAGCTCACGGTGCAGATCGTCAGGGATTCCCCGCAACGCTACCTGCCGCATGGTGCTTCCCGGTAGGTGATATCGGAACGATAGTATAACAGCATCAATCGATTAGGCCCTCGCCGTCCAGGTAGGCCGGCTTGCGAACTGCCCGTCCCGGCCCGAAGGGGCACTCCCACGCTGCACGCAGCGTGGGCCACCGAACATACTTTCCGGGTAGGGGCAGGTTTCAAACCTGCCCCTACGTCTGACGAGGCACCGGCGACGGCTTGCCGACGCCTCATTGGCGCGAGAATTACCTGCGACCCTGCCGTACTCCATTTGCATACGTTACTATAGTAACGTAGAGTTCTCTGTGTAAGCACGCACGCGGATGCGCCCGGCGCTCCGGACCCGGAGCCGCGCGAGTGGGTCCCGTGGGTGTGCGCCTCGGTCGGCGCCCGGCGCCGCCGGGCCGGCCCGCAGGCGGCGGACGCGCCTCGCAAGGCGGATGGACGCCCGTGTGGACCGGCGCCGGCGCTCCGGCGTCCCGATCGACGGGCGCCGCACGCTTCCGCGCGGCTGGAAGGCGGCGGTCCGGCGGCATCACCGGCAGGAGTCCGGCCCGGTGCCCCGGTCGCCGCCTTCGGGACGCCCTGCACCCAAGGGTTCGTCTCCCGGATCCGCGCGGCGAGCTTTCATCGCTCCCCCGACGCCCGCTTGGGGCGTGAAAGGAGAGTCCATGGCGATTACGACGGGCGCCTCGATCGGAGACGTCGTCGACACGGTGATCGCCGAAGCGCGCCGGACCCAGATGCACCGCACGGTCATGGAGCCGCTGGTGCGCACCTACCGCGTGAGTCGCGGCTCTGGCGACACATTGGAGATTCCCAAGTTCGGCACGGTCACGGCCGGCGCCCTCACCGAGGGCGTGGACATGACCAACCCGCAGACGCTGGCGACCACCAAGGTCGCGATCACGCCGGCCGAGGTTGGCGCGCAGATCGTGATCACGGACCGGGCGCTGCGCACCGCGCGCGAGGACATGGCGCGCGCCGCCGGCCGCGTGCTCGGCGACGCGGTGGCCAAGAAGCTCGACGCGGACCTGCTGGGGCTGCTCGACGGCTTCGGCACCTCGTTGGGCGGGGCCGGCGAGTCCATCACGATGGGTCACCTGCGCGCGGCGGTATCGCGGCTGCACGCCGCCGACGAGCCGGCGCCCATGCCGTACTACGGCGTGCTGCATCCCTACCAGGCGCATGACCTGGCGGCCGACATCACGCCCGTCGGCACCTACCCGGTGCCCAGTGGCATTTCGCAGACGGTGCTCGAGAACCACTGGGTCGGGCGGGCCTTCGGGGTTGACCTGTTTCAGGCCGGGAACCTGTCGGTGGATGCCGAAGACGACGCCAAGGGCGGCGTGTTCTCGCGCGAGGCGCTGGTCCTAGTGATCTTCAAGGACTGGGCCGTGGAGCGCGAGCGCGACGCTTCGCTGCGCGCGTGGGAGCTCAACGTCGTGGCCGACTACGGCTACGCCGAGTACCAGGACGCCTGGGGCGTGGAGATGTACTTCGACGCCGCGGCGCCCAGCAGCTAGGTCGCGGGAGCCCCGGCCGAGATCGCCTGCCACGAGTTCGGCCCGGTGCAGGGGCGGTTCACGAACCGCCCCTGCCTCCTGCGAGGGGCGCGGGGCACATCGCGGGCGGCCACAAGGGCCGCCCCTACGGGAATGACGACTGGCGCCGCATGGCGCCGGCGAAGAAGGGACGTGTGAATGTCTGGTCCGATCATCTGGATTCCGCGTGAGCGACGGGCGCGGCTGGTGCACCGGTTTCGCGGCGCGACGCCGCATTCGCCGGTGGTGGTGGTGACCCCCGACGCGAGCGAGGCCGCCGACGCGGCGGAGGCGGCGCTCGAACGCCAGCGCCGGCGCTTGGCCGACCGGGGCAGCGCCTTCAGCGAGCGCCTCGACGCCCAGCGGCCGCAATGGCGCGACGCTTGATGGGTGGGCGCTCGTGAGCGTCACGCGAGCGGCGCTGCGGCAGGCCGTGGCCGCGCGGATGATGCGCACGGTGATCGGCGTCGCCGGCGGCGGGTCCACCGTGGCGCTGGCCGACCCGGACCGGCTTCAAGACGCCGGCGCGTCCGACGACGCGTGGACCGGCGCATGGCTGCACATCACCGCGGGGGCCAATGCGGGCGAGGTCCGCCGCGTGACGGTCTACGATCCGGCGTCGGGGTCGGTCACGGTCAATCGGCCCTTCGCGCAGCCCATCGACGGGACGGCGGCCTACGAGCTGCTGCGCCTGCTCTCGCCGGCGGAGCTGCATCAGGCCATTGACGACACACTGGCGCGCTGCTGGCGCCGAACGTTGGCCGACGTGACGTCGGTCGCCGACGCCCAGCGGCAGTTCCCGCTGCCGGCCTGGGTCACTCGACGCCAGCAGGTCGTCGAGATTTGGGAGCGTCGCGGCGAGCACCTGCGCGCGGTGGATTGGTGGCGGCTCAGGCGACGTCCAGTCGCAAGCCCGTCGCCGTTCGGGTTGGAGGTTGGGCACGCGCCGGGCGGCGCGTTGGTGGTCGAGGCGCTGCGTCCCTACGAGGCGTTGGCCAACGACCAGAGCATCACCGACGCCCCGGCCGACTGGGTGGTGGCGGGGGCGCTGGCTCACGCCTATCGACGCCTGCGGCGGGACGCGGCGGCGGCGGATGTGGATCGCTTTGCCTCGCTGCAGCGAGAGGCCGCGCATGAGTTTCAGCGACTTTCCCGGCTCTACCAGCCCCGGTCCGTGCGGCGGGTGCAACTCGGGGAGCGGCTGTAGATGCCTGAATCGCGGCGATCCCCCTTCCCCTATGACTGCGTGCTGCACGGGACGGGCTTGATGCTGGCCGACGACGGCGGCTTGGCCTGGCGCGAGCGACGCCTCGAGTCGCTGCCGCCGCCGATCTCGGGGCCGGCCCGGGCCTACGCCCAGTTTCCCTCCGAGCATGAGGCGGCCTGGACCAGCGGCGACCTCACGGGCGGCTACGGCGCGGGCACGGCGCCGGCGGAGGGCGGGCGGCAGTACGCCCACGGCTTCGTCGACGCGCGTTTTCCCAACCAGATCATGCTGCCGCCGGCCCTGGCCGTGGCCCCGACCAGCGCCTCCGGCACGGTGCGCGGCCACTTCGCGCTGGGCGGCGTGCTGTACGCGCTGATCGGATCGGCGGTCTACCAATCGACCGACGGCGCCCGCTGGACGCTGGCGCACCGGTTCGCCGACGGCGTCACGCCGACTTCGGCGGCCGTCTTCCAGGGCGCGGCGGCGGCGCCTCACGCGTTCGTTGCCGTCGGCGGCGGCCCCGGTGACCGCCCGTATTGGACGTTCGACGGCGACGCGTGGACGCCCCATCCGGGCGTGCAGGCGAAGCCGACCGCCGTGCTTGTGACCACTGACGGCGGCGTGACCTACACCGATCAGACGGAGTCGGCCGAGGTTCGCCTGAGCGGCTTGGCCGCGGGCGGCGCCTGGCTGCTCCTCGGATCCGACGCACCGTTCGACCGCGTGCGCCTGGACCCGCGCGAGCGCATCAACCGGCGCGCCGCAACGCTCAGGGCCGAGTTCTGGACGGGCGCTGCGTGGGAGCCCGTCAGTGATTGGGTCGACCGGTCGATCGTCGAGTCCGCCACGCTGGGGCGCGCCGGCGCGGGTGAGTTCACGGAGCCCGTCGCGTGGCGCCCCTCACGCATCGAGGGCATCCAAGCCTTCTGGCTGCGCCTGTCGGCGACCGCGACGCTGGACGGCAGGACGCGGCTGCACGCCATGGCCGTGCACCAGCCCCGCAAGGCCGACCGGTTCCTCGTGGTCGGCGATGCGCTGTTGCGCTCGTCGTCGGAAGTGGGCGTTCCCCGGATTTCGCGCTCGGTGGACGGCGGCGGCGCCGCGACGTGGACGTCCGGCGAGCCGGCTGGCGGCCCGGGTCAAACCGTGACAGCGCTTGTGTCGCTGGGCGACGCGCCCTACGCGGTCAAGACCGAAGGGCTGTTTCGCGTTCGATCATCCGGTGAGGCGGCGTTCGAGGCGTCGTGGCCACGTCCGGCGGCACTGCGCGGTCGGAGTGACGGCCGGGGAGGCGCGGTGTGGCGCGGGGCGTTGTGGCTGCCATCGAAGGAGGGGCTCTATCGCTTCGCGCCGGGCGCGTTCGAGCTGGTGGGGCCCGAGACGCTGACGGACAACGACTCGCCGGTTCGCGGCCGCATCACCGCCTGCGCGGGCGACGCCTTTTTCTTGTACGCCGCCCTCCGCAGCGACCAGGGCGTCACCTATCTGCTGTGCTACGACGCGGAGCGCGGCGCCTGGCATCCGCTGGCCGACCTCGGCCGACGCGAATGCCGCCATATGTGGGTCTCGGGCATTCCGGGGCCAAACCCGCGGCTGTATCTCGGGCTGGACGGCGACATCGGCGTGATCATCCTGCCGCGGCACACCGCCAATCCCTTGCACGACCCGCGGTGCCGCTTTGCCGCGTCGGGCGAGCTGCGGCTGTCGCGCTTCCACGGCAGCCCCGCCGCCCGGCGCACCGCGTTCCTCGGCCTGAACATCGACGGCGCGCGGCTGGGGCCAAACGCCTTTGTCGACGCCGCCTACCGGCTGGATGGGCACGGGGCCTATGCGCCGCTCGGTCGGTTCGCCACCGCTTCGGGCCAGCGGGTGGACTTTGGCTCCGCGGTGGCCGGGACCTCGATCGATCTGCGCCTGCGCCTCACGTCATACAGCGACCGCCTGACGCCGGTGATCCGGGCCGTCTCGCTGGCCTATGCGGCGCGCACCGGCTTCCGGCGCGTCTTTGACTTCCGCGTGCGGCTTGCGGACCAGCTTTCGTTGCGAGACGGAGGCCGGGACCGTCGGACGGCGCGCGACCTCAAGCGGGCGCTCATGGCCGCGGCGGCCTCGGAGCTCCCCGTGGTGCTGACGGCGCCGGACGGCGAGGCGCTGGAGGTGCTGGTGCGCGAGGCCGAAGTCCGCGCGACGGGACGCCCGCTCGCGTGGGCCATGCACATCTCGGCGACCGAGTACCGGCCGACGGCCGCCCACGGTCGCCATCGGCGGCTCGCCACCTATCGCCATGACCACCTGGCGGCCTATGCGCACCGCCAGATCTCCCGGCTCTAAAGGAGGACCGATGCCAACGACCACGCTGAATCTTCAGCTCACCAAGCCGCTGCCCACGGAGCGCTATGACGTGGGGGGCGTGAATGCCAACGCGGATGCGGTCGACGCGGCCTTCGATGCCGCCGACGGGCACCGACACGACGGGACGGCAGGCCAGGGACCGCCCCTGGCCAGCGACGCGCTCGCCGGCGGGGCCGTCACGAGCCCCAAGGTTGCGCCCGGCGCGGTGGTCACCGCGGCCCTGGCGGACGCGGCGGTGACCGCGGACAAGCTCGCCGACGCGGCCGTGACGGCCGCAAAGCTGGCGCCCAATGTCGGCGGCATCGCGCTGACCAACGTCCAGGACGGCGCTGGGCGGAACGACGCCAACGTCTCGAGCCTTCGCGCCGAGGTGGGCTGGGGCTATGTCTCCACCCAGCTCACCAACCGCCAGACCAAAGACGTAACGTTCGCCCAGGCGTTTTCCAGCGCGCCCATCGTATTCGTGACGGCGCTGGGAACGGTCACCGGCAGCGGCGCCGAGCCGAACGACGACGCGGTCACCGTGTTCGGCGACCAAAGCCTGCATACCCGGTGGTTCGCGATCGATATCAGCACCACCGGGTTTACAGCGGAAGCTCACGTCGCCCACGCCGCGAACGAAACGTGGAACGGCTTTGCCTGGCTCGCCATTGGAGCGCGGGCCTGATGGCCCAGATCGCGCCGCTCCTCGGTGTGCACTTCTGGAATCCGGCGCGGACGCCGGGCTATCCCGTGCCGACGCTGTTCGTGGAGCACGTGTACACCCATCCCGGGGATGACCGGCGGCGCCACTGGCGGGAAATGGCGAGCCGCTGCCGCCTGCTGCGCGACGCCGGGCATCGGGTCCTGCTCAAGGTCAAGTACCGAGCCGGCGTCGATCAGCCGCGGACCGGGGCGGAGCTGGACGCGTATCTCCACGGGCTGGAGGCGCTGGCGCCGGATTTCGGCGGCATCGACGTGACCTTCGGCAACGAGCCCAACTGGCGGCGCTCCGAGTCCGAGGATCCCAGCGTGAGCCCCGCCTGGATGGCGCGGGTGTTCAACGGCGCCGGCAACGAGCCGAGCGACCCGTGGAACGCCCTGCAGGTTTGGCGAACCCACGCCGCATCGCGCTGCCGCTTCTTCGTCACGCCCACGGGGCCGTTCGCCCCTCGCGGCGGACGGCCCAAGGCCGCGGTGGAGCCATCGCCCTGGGCCTCGTATACCGCCGAGCTTTGGGAGCGGTGCCGGGACGCGGCGCGAACGGCCTGGTCGCGGCGCTTCCAGGGCGTGGCGCTGCACGCCTATGCGCGCACCGGCCCGGATGGCCGCGCGCACGACGGACGGCACGAGCCGTGGCGAGACCCGCGCGACCGGTTGGGGCGGCGGTGGGGATCCAACGTCTTGCAAACGTGGGACGACACCCTGCGCGCCGTCGGGCTGGCGCGCAAGCCGGTGATCATCGCGGAATACAACGCGCGCACCGATGCGCCGTCCGCCGCGGCCTATCCGGCGGGCCTGCTGGCGAACGCCTTCGCCTACGCCTGCGCCGTGTTTGGGCGACGCCTCGAGGGTCTGGCCTGGTTCGTGGACGCCAACGGCGACGGCCATTGGCGCGATGAGGCCTTGGCGGACGGCGTGGGGCGGATGGCGGAGGCCGACGCCGACTTTCGACGGATCTGGGCGTGACGAGCGGCGCACGCCCGACGCCTGACGCCAACGGCCGCCTCCTGGCGCGCATCGACGAGCGCACGGCGTCGATCCTGCGCGAGGTGGCGCAGCTGCGGGCGGACATGGCAACGCACAAGGCCGAGGCGCGCGCGACCTACGTGACGCGGGCGGAGTTTCGACCCATTCGCAGCGTGATCTATGGACTGGTGGGCCTGACGTTGACGAGCGTGGGCGGCGGCGTGTTGGCCCTGGTGCTGCGATGACGGGCGGGGCGAGCTGATGGCCTATCTGCCGCCGCTCGACGGCGTCGTTCGCGTGACCTCGGTGTTCGGCCTGGACCGCGGAAGCTATCGCCACGGCGGGATCGACCTGGCGTTGCAGCGGGAGTCGGTCTACCGCCGCCCGGTCAAAGCGCCGGCGGCGGGGACGGTCTTGGCGGTCTGGACGACGGACCGGCCGAGCACGCGGGCGCCGTCGGTGCGGGACGGGTTTCCCTACGGCAACGCCGTGGCGCTGCGCGACGACGCGGGCGTGCTGTGGCGCCTGCTGCACTTCGACGAGCCGCCGACGGTTCGCGTCGGGGAGCGCGTCGCGGCCGGCCAGACGCTCGGCCTGTGCGACTCGACCGGAAACAGCACCGGGCACCACCTGCACTTGGACGCGTCGCCCCACGGCGCCATCGATCCGGCGACCTTCCGCGTTCGCGGTTCGCGGGTCGACCCGCTGCGCCTCTACGCGGAGGCGTACGCGCGTGATGCCGGCTACGCCCCCGAGGTGTTCCGGCGGCAGATCACCGTGGAGAGCAACTGGGACCCGCTGGCCGTGAGTCGCGCGGGGGCCGAGGGCCTGGCGCAGATCATCCCCCGCTGGCACCCGGCCATGCGCGGGCGCACCTTCGACCCGTTCGCGGCGCTGGACTACGCGGCGCGGCTGATGGCGGCGCACCTGGATCACCGAAATGGCGACTACCGCGAGGCGCTGGCGGACTACAACACCGGCCGCGGGTCGGACGGCGCATTCCGTGCGCAGGGCTACCGCTACGCCGACAAGATTCTGAAGGGCTTGGACATGACGCGAATGGCGGAGATCGAGTCGCTGCGGCGGGACCGCGACGCCAATCACAGCCGAAAGCTCGCGGCGCTGGGACACCTCGGCGAGGTGATCCAGGTGGTGCGGCGGGCCGGCGAAGCCGCCTTCCGCCCGGAGGACTGGCGCCGGGTCATGACCGCCGAGCGGTTCTACCACGAACCCGAGGCGGGGTAAGGAAGGAAAGCAAGGATGAATCAGGTGGTGCACGCGGTGCGCGAGGTGACGAAGCCGAGCGCGGCGGCCGCGGGGTTTCTGCTGGTCGTGGGCGGCACGGTGGGGATGATGGCGGCCCAGCTCCCAATCCCGGAGCCCTGGTGGGGCGTCCTCGGCGCGGCGGGCCTGTGGGCCTGGCGGAACGTGGGGCCGGAGCGGGGGAGTGCGTGACGAACGTGAGGAAGCGCTGGACCACGCGGACCCGGGCCTGGCCCTCCAGTCCTCAGCGGCTGGTACTAGGGAATCTCAGAGAGGTCGACGGGTCGGCGTTCGCGCAGGGACAGGTTGCAGGCGACGGCGACACGCAGAGCCTCGAGTGCGTCGTCAACGGTGCTGGGAGACGCCATGCGGCCGCGGGCGACGTCGAGAAAGGCCGCGATCTCGGCGGCGTAGGCGTCCGCAAAGCGGTCGTGGAACGCGGCATGGGGCCTGGGGTGAAGCGGCGGGCCGTTGGGTTCGAGGGAGCGAAGCGGCGCTTGGTCGTCCCATCCGACCACCACGCTGTCGCGCGAGCCAAACAGTTCCATGCGGACGTCATAGCCCAAGGGGTTGTGCCGGGTGTAGCCGGCCAACCCGAGCGCACCGCCCGAGAGGGTGAGCGTGGCCACGGCCGTGTCGGCGTCGTCGTAGCGCTCGTAAACCGAGAAGGCGCGCACGGTGGCGTCGGCGTAGACGCGCGCGATTTCCTGGTTGGTGACAAAGCGAAGGGCGTCGAAGTCATGGACGGCAAAGTCGCGAAACATGCCGCCGGAGCCGGCGATGTAGGACTCGCTGGCGGGTTCGGGATCGTGGCCGGCGGTGCGGAAGGTGTAGAGCGTTCCCAGGTCACCCGATGCAACCAGATCGCGCGCGGCCTGATAGCCGGCGTCGAAGCGGCGCTGGAAGCCCATGAGCACGGGAACGTCGAGGGCATGCACGCGGCTCACGATTTCGCGGGCGCGCTCGAGGTCGTGCGAGATGGGCTTTTCGCACATGACCGGCACACGGGCCTCGACGGCCGCGCTGAGCAGGTCCGCATGGGCGGTGGTGATGGCGGCGATCACCAGCGCATCGACCGACGACAGGAGCGCGTCAAGATCCGCGACAGCCTGCATATCCAGATCGGCGGCCATTGCGGAAGCGAGCGTCGTGTCGATGTCGTGCAGCACTACCGCAGAAACGTCGGGATTGGCTGCCAGCCGTTCGGCGTGCGGTCGACCAATGCGACCGACCCCGGTAACGCCCACGCGCATATCAGCGAGTCCGTTCCAAGACAGGCGACCTGACGATGCGCCCAGGTTGATTGGGTGGACGGTACGCAGGGATTCGGCGGCATGGCAAGACCCGGCTGGCCGGCACGACTGACTTGAACGGGTCAGGGATTCGACAGGGCTTCGCGGCGAACGCGGGGCGAGAGTTTGGAGGCAATTGGATGAAGGGACAACCGATGACGACGGCTTACAGCCTGAAGCTGGGCGTGCTGCGGCGTTTCGCGCGCATCGTGAGCGCGGCATTCGTAGCCGGTGGCGTACCCGGCGCGGTGGCCGCCGTGCAAAGCCCCGAGATCTACAAACTTGGGTCGCAGCTGCTCGGCGCGGCGGGCGTGGCCGTGGCCGCCGGGGCGCTGGCCGCGCTGGACAAGGCCGTGCGCAGCCGACACGGGTCGTGGTTGGGAGTCTTCCGGATCGGCTAGCGCACCGGCCGGCGCAATCGACGATGTTTCGTGAATCGGGACCCTCCCCATGACACCTCGGCGGTCTGTTAGGGTGAATACAGGCGCCACAATCGGCGCACCTGGGATTCACCCGGCGGCGGATTACCCCTCGTACAACTCCTGTCCGTTTGTCTCCTCGCCCCGCGCTGAATCGCCGTTTTCACCCTGCATCGCCCATGGAGTTCATGTCTGTATGTCTTTTGAATCTCGACCGACCCGGTCACGTCGTCCCCGCCGTTCCGGCGGCCATCCGGCCGTCTGCGCTGACTGCGACTCGTCGACCACCGTCCCATTCCGACCACGGCAGGACCGGCCGGTCTACTGTCCACCGTGCTTCAGTGCGCGGCGCAACGGATCTTCCGCCGCGCCAAGGGCGCGTGAATCGGAGCCGCGCGCAACGAGCACTCCTTCAGCTGCCGACGCTCCCGATGCCGCATCAGCGTTTCCAGGGATTGCCCTGAGTGCGGCCAGCCGAGCCGCCCTCACGCGCATGGGCATCTCGGCGCCCACGCCCATTCAGGAAGAGACCATTCCCCAATTCCTGGCGGGGCATGACTTGATCGGGCAGGCGCGCACCGGGTCCGGGAAGACCCTGGCCTTCGCGGTGCCCCTTGCCGAACGCTGCGACCCGTCGGTCCGCCGGGTCCAGGCCCTGGTGCTCGTGCCCACGCGCGAGCTGGCCATCCAGGTGGCCGGCGTCGTTGATTCCTTGGCCTCGTCACAGGGGCTGTGCGTCACATTGCTTTACGGCGGCCGGTCGTTCCGTCCGGAATCCACGGCATTGAAACGCGGCGCCCAGATCATCATCGGCACGCCGGGCCGCACGCTTGACCATCTCCGGCAGGGCACGCTCGATTTGCGCGGCGTGCGGGTCATGGTCTTGGACGAGGCGGATGAAATGCTGGACATGGGGTTCGCCCGCGACGTTGAGGCCATCCTCAACCAGACGCCCGCCAGCCGCCAGACGGTGCTCTTTTCGGCGACGATGCCAAGCTGGGTGGCGAAGACGGCGGCCAAGCACCTGCGCCACCCGGTGACGGTTCAAGTGGACGCGAACGTGCATGCGCCGCCCACCGTCGAGCACCTGATCTACACCATCAAGAGGCACGACAAGCTGGGCGCGCTCCGGGCTCTGCTCGATGATCGAAAAGACGCGCCGGTCATCGTTTTTGGACGGACCAAGCACGGTGTGAAGAAGCTGGCCAAACAGCTCGCGGCGTTGGGGTATCCCGCCGGCGCGCTGCAAGGCAATCTCAGCCAGCGCGCCCGCGAGCGCATGATGGCGGACTTCCGGTCTGGGACCACGCCGGTGCTCGTGGCGACCAACGTTGCTGCCCGAGGGTTGGACATCCAGGGTATCGAGCAGGTCATCAACTATGACCTGCCGGACTCCGACAAGCTCTTCACCCACCGGGTCGGACGAACCGGTCGCATGGGCCGCTCCGGCGAGGCCGTGACCTTCGTCACGCCAGATGAGGAAAAGAAGTGGCGGGAGATCGTGCGCGGACTCGGCCGCCGCTTTATCCGAAAGCCGTGGAAGGGGGGCCAAGCAAACACGCAAGGCCCGGATCAGTCGCCTCGGCAGCCGCAGCGGACCTCCCGCCGCCGCGGAATGCCACGCCACCGCCCGGGCTTTTCCGCCCCCAGCGCTTCAGCCATCTCCAGCTAGGCGCCGACCCGCACAACCTCGGCCACATTCGTGGCCGGCGACTCGAACCAGGGCGAGGGTGGCCGTGGCCACCGCCGCGCTGGTCTCCCTGGTCAGGGCCGCGCGAACTCGCTACGGATTCTGGAACGGGTTTGTCGGGATCGGCCAGCGGCGCCCAGCGTGCATCGCCCCGCGCTCACACGACGAGCGCGGGCGACAGCACCGTAACGAGCGCCAGCGCGATGCCGACGACGCCGGCAGTGACAAGGGCGCTGATTCCCACCGAGGGCCATACGAAGCGGCGCCAGAATTGGGGCCGGTGGCCGGAGAGCCCCGACCAGATGGCCACGACCAGAAATACCCATACGAAGATATGGCCCATCACTTTGCCAATCAGCCCCCAGTGGCGGGGGTCTTGCGGGTACAGCCCCTCAATGGAGCGACCGGTCCACGCGGTGCGCAGCGCCAGGTCATCGGCATGGGGCGTCGGCGCACCGCTGACCAGAGCCGTGCCCTCGGCGATCGTGTCACCGTTGTTCATGCCAAGAAACACCCAGGGGACTGGACCCGGCAGGGTGCCTACGGCCAGCGTGTAGACCTTCCCGCGGCTGTCGGGGATGGGATCGAATCCGAAGGTGGCCGTCGCGTTGCTGAAACGGGCGCCATGGACCTCGGCGCGGCTCTCGCGGATTGGGCGATCCGAGCCCTCGGGTGTCAGACGGGCGAAGACTTGAGCCGTTGCGCCGGGTGGACCGCCATCGGCATATGCCCAGACGTCGATGCGTGAGAAGTAGTCCTGATGCACCCTGAACGGCTGCTCAACCAACGTGATTGGGCCGGTGTAGAACCGTGGAGCGGTGAGTTCCCAACCGTCGTCTTTGAGGTGTCGGTGCGACACCAGGGCGAACGCGCTCGCCGCCAGCAGCGCCGCGCAGACCGCGACCGCCACCCAGCGCTCCCCCGCACGCATTTCGCGTGCCGCGTGGGCGGATTTCGGCCTGGCCAACATCTCCACGAGGATGACCGCCAGCGCGGCGGCGCCCACGATTTGCGCGGACTCTTCCATCAGCTGATGCCAAGCGGGAATCGAGATATTGAGCACGTTGAACGCGTCTTGGGCTACGGCTTCCACCAGGAGGACCGCCGCGAGCAGCGTGCACAGCCGCAAGGCGGGATGGCCGCGCTGATCCGTGTGGAAGACCCAGCCGGCCGCGGCAAGCAGCGGAGCGAACAGCGGCACGGCCACCACGAGCCAGCGGGGCTCCAGTGGCACCGTGCCACGCCCCAGGGTCGCCGCGTCAATCCAGGCCATGTCCGCGACGACCCCGTCTTTCTGACTGAGACCTTCCTCGAGCGCCACAAGCGCGGCCAGGACGGCCACGCTCAGCCAGCCGAGCACTCGCAACCACCTGCGGGCGTCGGCGGGCCTGGGACGGGCGAGTTGCGCGAGTCCCAGCGCGGCGATGGCGGCCCAAACGACCACGGAGTACGTGTTGGCAAGCGAGACCTCCGTTTCGGCGTCCAGCTCCCTGAGCCAGGCGGCCTGTCCGAGCCATCCGAGTCGCTGCGCGTCTCCCGCTGGAATGAGCGCCAACGCGATATTCGCGGCCAGAAAAATTGCCAGCAGCCAGGCCCGGACGCGCGGACTGGGTGTCGGCAGCGCCCGCATGAAGCGCCTGGCGACCGCCGGAGCGCCAAACGTTGTGGCCATCAGGGCGCGCCGCTCGGCGTATTCGCGATGGTGGGCGCAATGCGGCGCAGGTCGTCCCAGGTGACGGCGCCGGCGCGGAGGATGCGCGGGCGGTCGCCGGTGAGATCCACGATGGTGGAGGCGGTGCCGCCAACGGGTCCGCCGTCCAGCAGCGCGTCCACGGTGTCGCCAAGCGCGGCGCGGGCATCGGCGGCGGTGGTGGGCGGCGGGTCGCCGTGGCGGTTGGCGCTGGTGCCGGTGATCGGAGCGCCGGCGCGTCGACAGATCTCGCGCGTAACCGCCATACCCGGCACGCGCACCGCCACCGTGCGGCGCGCGTCGGTGATGCGCGGGTCGATTGCGGGCCGGGCGGGGATCACCAGGGTCACGCCACCCGGCCAAAAGGCGGCGCCAAGCTCTTCGAGGTAGGGCGCGTCGAAGCCGACCGCCGCGACCTGCTCCGACGCGGCCAGCAGCACCGGCATGCCGGTGCCGAGCGCGCGGCCCTTGATGGCGGCCACGCGCGCCACGGCTTCGGCGTTGGTGATGCCGGCCGCCAGGCCGTAGAGCGTATCGGTGGGGACCACCGCCACACCGCCGCCGGCGATGACGCGGGCGCAGCGGTCGATGGCCGCCTCGGTAGGTGGCGTGGGGCGGCTCAGCGGTCGCCTTTCCGGGGCGGTCGACTCACCGCTCGCCGGAGCCCTGCCACGCTGACGGTCGCGTGATCGTGCCGAAGGAATCCGAGAGCGTGATGGGGAGTTGACACTGAGGAAGCGGGGAGTGGGCAAGAGCTTTCAGGTCAAGCCGGTGCCAGGGCGTGTGTCTGAGCGCCCGATAGTAGAGGTTGAATCCGTCCACGTAGAGGTTGGCGTCCATACGCGGAACGTAGCAGAGGCCGCCCGTAGGCGGCCTCTATCCCAGCCGCCGAAGAAGCTGGGGTGGTTGCCATAGTCTACGACTAGATAGGGTCTGACTCGCTAGATCCAGTGGCGCGCGGCCCTCCTTGGCAGCCACTCAGGCGCAGCGGTCGATGGCCGCGTCGGCGGGTGGCGCGGAGCGGCTCACGGTTCGGCTTCCTCGCCCAGCACGAACCGTTCGATGGCCAACGCCGCGCCGTCGTCTGCGTAGGTGCCGGTGACCCAATCGGCGGCGGCGCGCACGCGCGGATCGCCGTCGCCCATGGCCACGCCGACGCCGGCCGCCGTGACGAGGTCGAGGTCGTTGAGGTTGTCGCCGATCGCCATGGTCGCCTCGGGCGCGATGCCCAGCGCCCGCGCGAGCAAGTGCAGCGCCTGGCCTTTGCTCACGTCCTGCCCGATCGCTTCCGCGAATCGCGGATGGGAGCGGGTAATGTCCAGCACGGATCGGAACCGCTCGTCGAGGTCGCTCACGATCGCCGGCACGTCGGCCTGGTCGGCCACGACGACAAGCTTGGTCGTGCCGCGGTGCACGGCCGCCGCGAGATCGGGGATCAGCCGGATCGGCACGTCGGAGGTCTCGGCGTAGAAGCGGCCCTCGGGCGTGGCTGCCTCCATGTAGAGCTCGTCATTCACGTAGGCGTTGATGTGCCAGCGGCGCGTCTTGGCGTACGCCACCACGTCCAACCCGGGTTGGACCGGCAGCACGCTCGAGTGCAGGGTTTCGCCGGTGACGGGGTTGCGCACCAGCGCCCCCTGGTAGCAGATGATCGGCGCGGTGACGTCGAGGTCGCGGGCGAACCGCCGGGCCGAGCGAAACATGCGGCCGGTGGCGATGGTCACGGCCACGCCCTGCGCCTGGGCGCGGCGAATGGCCGTCCGCACCCGTGGCGTGACGCCCTGCTCGCCGCTGACGATGGTGCCGTCGAGATCCAGGGCCAGCAGCCGGATCGCGGAGTTCATCGGGTTGTCGGAATTGGACGCGCGCATGCCATGCAGCCTACCCCCAGGTCGCTGTCGATCGGCGCCACATCGCCGGCTCAGCTGTCGCCGCGGATTTGATAACCGCGCCACAGGCGCTGCGTATAATTGATCTCTGGGTCACCCGGGTACTCCGCGCCGCCGAGTCCCAGCGTCGCGACGACGGCGGACTTCTTCGTTGGCTGGAGGCTCGTCCGCGCATGCGCTCACGTCGTTGGCTAACCCTCGGTATCGGCGTCAAGCGCTACATCCTCCTCATCTTCGCGGGCACGGTCATCCTGGCGCTGGCGCTGGCCATGTTCCTGGCCTACGTCTACCGCACCATCGACGTGCCGGGTCCGGCCGGCTCGGTGGTCTACTACATGACACTGCAGTTCATCGAGCATCCCTTCCGCTCGCTGGTGGTCGGCGGGTTGGGCCTGGCGGGGGTCGTCGCCGGCGGGTTCCTGCTCGGACGCACGGTGCTGTCGGTGGTCGTGAGCCCCGACGACAACATTGCCGAAACGCTCTACCAGAGCCGCCGGCTGCAGCGCGGTCCGCGAATCGTGGCCATCGGCGGCGGCACGGGGCTGGGCATCCTTCTGCGAGGGCTCAAGGAGCACACCAACAACATCACCGCCGTGGTGACGGTGGCCGACGACGGCGGCAGCTCGGGGCGGCTGCGGGAGGAGTTTGGCCTCGCGCCGCCGGGCGACGTGCGCCAGTGCCTGGCCGCGCTGGCCGACTCCGAGTCGCTGATGAACGAGGTGATGAACTATCGCTTCAGCCGCGGCGGCGGCCTCCAGGGGCACAGCCTGGGCAACCTGCTCATCGCCGCGACCACCGAGCTCAAGGACGGGAATTTCGAGCAGGGCGTGCGCGCGCTCAGCGACGTGCTGCGGGTGCGCGGGCGCATCCTCCCCTCCACCCACTCCGACATCCGGCTGGTGGGGGAGCTGGCCGACGGGCGAATCGTGCGCGGCGAATCCAAGCTGCGGTCATCCGGCCAACCCATTTCCCGCGTCTTTATCGAGCCGCGCCACGTGGCGGCCAATTCGGCGGCCATTCAGGAAATCCTGGCGGCGGACATGGTGGTGCTGGGGCCGGGAAGCGTCTTCACCAGCGTGATTCCCAACCTGCTGGTGGGTCGGCTGACCACGGCGATCCGCGCCTCGCGCGCCGTCAAGGTCTATGTGTGCAACGTGGCCACCGAGCTTGGAGAGACGGACGACTTTGGACCCGCCGAGCACGTCTACTGCTGCACGCGGCACGTCGGGCCCGATCTCTTCCAATACATGCTGGGCAACAGCAACACGCAGGTTGAGTTGCCCGAGGGCAGCGGCACCCGGCTGGTCACCTGCGATCCGGCCACGCAGGTCGAGCTGCTGGACGCGGGCGTGCAGGCGGTGCTGGCCGACGTGGTGGACCCGGCGGCGCCGCATCACCACGAGCCGCACGCGCTGGCGGCGGCGCTGATGGACCTCTACGAGCAGGCCTCGCAGAACAAGGCCACGCTGGTCGCGCTGGCGGAGACGCGCTAGACGGTTGGTCATGCCGGCTTCGAGCCGGTGGCAAGGTTCTGGACGGCTCACGAGCACCGCGGTGAGGCACTCGACATGTCATTTCGAACGCAGTGAGAAATCTAAGGACGTTGCGCGTTTTCCCAGCCCCTTAGATTCCTCGCCTGCGGCTCGGAATGACATTCGGGCCACCGGAATGGTCGCGCTGGCGGAGACGCGCTAGACCGTTCGCCGCGCGGTGAAGGCCGCCAGGGCGCCCAGGGCTTCGCCGCCCCAGGCGTTGAGCGGCACGTCGGAGAGGAGATCGCGGGTCACGGCGTGATACTTCTCGGCCAGCGACTCCGCGTAGTCGCGTGAGCCGGACCGCTCGAGCAGCGCCACGATCTCCGCGGTGTCCGGCGGGACCTCCAGGTCGGCGAGCGCGGTTCGCAGGCGGTCGCGGTCGGCCGGGGCGCCCTCGGTCATCGCGTGCACGATGGGCAGCGTCTTCTTGCGCTTCTGAATGTCGCTCTCGACGGACTTGCCGGTGGCGTCGGGGTCGCCCCAAATGCCCAGGAAATCGTCGCGAATCTGAAAGGCGGCGCCCAACGCCCTGCCGGCCTCGCGCACCGCCTCGCGCACCGTCGAATCGTTGCCGGCGAACACCGCGCCCAGCTCCATGGCCGTGCCGATCAACGCCGCCGTCTTGAGGTCGATCATGCGGAGATAGTCGTCGACCGTCACCGCATCCTCGTCCTCGTAGGCCATGTCCAGGTATTGCCCTTCGGTCATGCGCCGGCAGCCCAGGGTCAGCACCTCCACGGCGTCGCGCGCGGCGCGGGCGTCGTCGGGCGTGCCCGCCCGCAGGACGCTGAGCGTCGCGAGCACGTGCATGAAGTCGCCCGCGTCGATGGCCTTGGCCTGGCCCCACACCGCCCACACAGTGGGGCGGTGGCGCCGCAGCAGGTCGTTGTCCATCACGTCGTCGTGCACCAGCGAAAAGTTGTGCAACAGCTCCACGCCCGCCGCCGCGGGCAGCGCCGCCTGGATGTCGCCGCCCAGAGCCTCGCAGGTGAGCAAGCAGAGGGTCGGACGCAGCGCCTTGCCGCGATTGGCCTGCACCGGGTTGCCGTCCGCGTCCACCCAGCCAAGCTGATAACGGGCCATCGTCGCCAGCGGCGAGTCCAAGCCATCGAACACCGCGCGCAGGGCGGCGTCGACATCGTCTCGGTAGCGCTCGAACAGCTCGGCCGGCGCGGCGGCGCTGGTGGTCATGGAAGGCCCGGATGACGGATTGGCGGGTGCTCGATCGTGCCGCGCGCCAAGCATCGAGGCAAACGCCCGCGGAGCCGTTTGTGGCCACTTCGCGCTAGTCCGGCTCCAACGTCGCCCCTCCGTCATTCCGGCGAAAGCCGGAATCCAGTCCGGCCGAACCTGGAAGAGAGTTGGCAGTTTGGCCTGGGGTGGGGCAAGAGGTTTCCGAGAGCGGAAATGCAGGATTCGCCGTTGCGTCGCGGTTCGACAAGCGCATCACGAAGGGGCCAGCGGCTCACCGTGAGTCGATGGGCGGCTTCGCGATACGCTCCGACCGCTGGCGACCACAGGCGGAATATTCTTCGGCGCCCATGAGAATTCGCGGATCGACGGCCCTGGTGACCGGAGCCACGGCGGGCATCGGCCGCGCGACGGCGGTTGCCCTGGCGCGGGCGGGCGCGCGCGTGATCGCCACCGGACGCGACCTCCAGGCGCTCGCCGCGATCCGCGATGCCACCGGCGGCACGGCCGTCGCCGCGGATCTGGCGGATCCGGCGGACATCGAGCGGCTGGCGGCGGCGTTGGGCGAATCCGAGCCGGTCGAGATCCTGGTCAACAACGCGGGCATCGGCTGGGAAGGGCCGTTCGCCGCCATGCCGCCCGACAAGATCGACGACCTGGTGGCGGTGAACCTGTTGGGCGCGACGCGGCTCACCCGGGCGCTGCTGCCGTCCATGCTGGAGCGCCGGCGCGGGCACATCGTGAACGTGGCCTCGATTGCAGGCCACGTGGGCGTCCGCGACGAGGCGCTCTACGCCGCCACCAAGGCCGCCCTGCTCACTTTCAGCGAGGGCCTGCGCTACGAGATCCAGGAGTCCGGCGTGCGCGTGACCGCGGTCTCGCCCGGCGTGGTGGATACGGAGTTCTTCGCGCGGCGCGGCAGCCCGTTTCGCCGCCGCCGGCCACGACCCATCCCCCCGGAGCGCGTCGCCCAGGCCATCGTGCACGCCATCGAGCGCAACCGCGACGAGGTCGTGGTGCCCGCCTGGCTGCGACTCCCCATCTGGCTCCACGGAGTGTGGCCGGGGCTGTATCGGGCGCTCGCGTCGCGGTTTGGGTAGGGCCAGACAATCCAGACGGCGAGTAAGATACGGGCCTAATCACGGTATGGAGACTTGTTCATCGTGAGCGCTGTGCGGGATGTCTTGCCGAACATTCGCGAGCTCATCGAGCGCTATGGGGGAATGGGCATCACTGAAATGGAAACCAGAGCCAGCCTGATCAACCCACTACTCAACGCTCTTGGCTGGCGCGTCGGGGACCTTGAGCAAGTTCGGCAGGAATACGGATTCCAAGGCTCCGACAGCCGAGTTGACTATGCACTGATGGAGGCTGGAAAGCCGAGCCTCTTCGTGGAGGCCAAGGCACTGGGCAAAAACCTGGGCGATCACAAGTGGGCAAGTCAGATCGTGAGCTACGCCACCATGGCGGGCGTGGAATGGGTGGTGCTGACCGATGGGAATGAATACCGCATCTACAACACGCATGCGCCGGTTCCGGTCGCGGAAAAGCTCCTTCACTCCGTTCGGGTGACCGATGACGATGCGAGCGTCGCTCAGATTCTCGACTTTCTATCTCGCGCTGATGGACCCAAGGATCGCCTCAAGGCGCAATGGCATGCGCACTTTGTTGACCGGCAGGTGCAAATGGCGCTGAATGGGCTGTTCGGCCGCGTGCCGGATGAATCCTTCGTTCGCATGCTGCGAGAGAGCGCGGCCGAACTGACGGACGACGATGTGGCTGCAAGTCTGCGTCGGGTGCGGGCGCGCTTCGAGTTTCCGCTGGTGCACAGCGGCGTGCCCGATCCCGAGCCTGAGCCGAAACCCGAGACGAAGCCCGTGGACCCGACGCCAGACAGGGTGCCGGCACATCTAGTCCGACTTCGGCACCTCGTTATCGCCGGGTTGATTCCACGGCCCATCGATTTGCATAGGACGTACCTGGGGCAGGAACTCTCGGCGCGACTTGAAACCGACGGTACGGTCACCTATCAGGGAAGAAGCTTCAGGTCGTTGTCAGTGGCTGGCAACGCAGCGCAGATTGCGGCCGGATTTAGCGGCAAGCGTCCTGCGACCAACGGTTGGAGATTCTGGCGATTCATTGATGACGACGGTCAGATCAAAGAGATGGAAGTCTTTCGAAAGCGGTATCTGGCCGGCGGGGACGAATCTGATGCGCGCTGAGCGTCAGCGCCGCCGCATGCCGGAATCGAGCATCAAGGCGAGAGGCCAGACCACCTTGCCCAAGACGGTGAGGGAGGCCTTGGGAGTGCGCCCCGGCGACCGCGTGCGCTATTTCATCGTCGACGGCGAGGTGCGCATCCGCGCCGTGCGTCCAATCCAACATCTGTACGGCATGCTCGCCCACGATGGTCCGCCGGTGACCCTTGGCCACATGCAGCAGGCCATCGTCGACGGTGCGACGGATCGGTAGGCCCGGCACCGGTTTACAAGGGATCCTGGATTCCGGCCTTCGCCGGAATGACGGAGGGGGTTGGGGCACGCCGCTTACACTCCCGGAATCTCATTGAACTAGGAGACCTTCCCCATGGACCTCACGCGTGACGTGCCGCGCAGCCCTTATGCCTCGCTTGGCGGCATCGTGTTCTTGCCGCGCGCCATCGACAAGGCGCGCGCCGAAGCGGCCGGCGCCCTGGGCGAATATGTCTCGCGGCGCGGGTTTTCCACCGAAATGCTCGAGTTCCTCGGCCTCGACGTGGACGCCTTTCACGCCGCCGTGGCGGCGAACGCCACCGACGCCGATGTGCTCGCGTGGGTCCAGGCCAACATGACCGAGCGGTCGGACGACGAGATCGCCGCATGGAACGCCATGATGATGACGCTCACGCCGGCGACCCCGGAGCGGGAGGCGTGGTACCGCGCGTTCCTGGAGGACATCGGCCAGGGTCACCGCACCGACCTCAGCCGGCAGTTCGATCGGCTGGACCTGGACGAGGGCCGCGACGTGCCCCTCGGAGGCCGCCGCTAGGCGGTGCTCCTGACCCTCACCCTATCCCTCTCCCTTCCAGGGAGAGGGGACCGGACCCCAACGAGGGCAAGGGGGTCGGACGGGCGCCCACGAGGAACGCCCCCTACAGATCACCGGGCGAGACGGACGCCCCTGTCGGCGGCGTTAGGACCGGCCTACTGGTCCACCACCGAGCCGTCCACGTGCAGCCGCGTGTGCACCTCGCGGGGCACGTAGGGCACCTTGGCGCGCGCGTCGGGCTTCAGCTCCACGCCGATGCCCGGCCGATCCGGGATCAGCAGATAGCCATTCCCGTCGTGCTCGGCGATGCCCGTCACCATGTCCCGCTTGGGGAACTCGTCCTCGCCGCTGGGATATTCCACCAGCGCCAGGTTGGGGATGCAGGCCGCGACCTGCAATGACGCCGCCGTGCACACCGGGCTGAGCGGGTTGTGCGGCACCACGCCCACGTGCTGCGCCTCCGCCAGCGCGGCGATCTTCTTCATGGCCGTGATCCCGCCCACCACGCACACGTCCGGCCGCACATAGCGGGCCGCGTTGCGGCGCAGCAGCATGTCGAACTCCCAGAGCGACGTGAGCCGCTCGCCGGTGGCGATGGGCACGGCGGTGTTGGCCGCCACGTAGGCCATCTCGTCCAGGTTGTCGGGCATCACCGGGTCCTCGAAGAAGAAGGGGTGGAACGGCTCGATGCCGCGCCCCAGCTGCACCGCCTCCGCCGGCGTCATGCGGCGGTGGATCTCGATGCACAGGTCCACCTCGTCGCCGACCAGCTCGCGGTACTGCCGCACGGCGTCGATGGCGTCGCCGATCTTGCGCGCGTGGGTTTGGAAGAAGGGCCGCTCATACGGCTCGTCGAGGAACGGCGTGAGGTGTCCCACGGCCGTGAACCCGGCGTCGCGGGCCTCGGCGATGCCGCGCAGCAGCTTCTCGCGCGTGTCGCCGAAGACGTGGGCATACACCCGGGCGCGGTCGCGTACCTGTCCCCCGAGCAGCTGATGGACGGGCGCGTCGAAGTGCTTGCCCGCGATGTCCCACAGGGCGATGTCGATGGCGCTGATGGCCGCCATGACCGCCGAGCCGCGAAAGGCGCTCCAGCGATAGAGGTATTGCCAGTGGTGCTCGATCCGCAGCGGGTCCTTGCCCACCAAGTAGCGCGCGAACTTCTCGATGGCGGCTTCCGAAGCCTCCAGGAATCCCCAGGCGCCGGCCTCGCCCAGACCCGTGAGACCGCTGTCGGTCTCGATCTCGATCAGCAGGTACTGGTCGAGCCGGATGGATTCGACGCGGCGGATGCGCATCACCGGGACCGCCCTCTGGCGGCCTAGTCCCCGCCGGAGCCCGGCTTGGGCAGGAAGCGCATGATGGCGCCCGCGAGGTTGGAGAGCGGCATGCGCTGCAGCCAGACCTTGCCGGGTCCGGTGACCGTGGCGAGAAACAGCCCCTCGCCCCCGAAGAGCATGTTCGTCACGCCCTTCACCCGCGTGATGTCGTAGGTGACGCTGGGCTCGAACATGGCCAGGTGGCCGGTGTCGACCTTGAGCGTTTGCCCCGAGGCCAGGTCGTATTCCTGCACCTCGCCGCCGATGGCCGCGAACATGGTTCCCGGACCGGTGAACTTCTGCATGATGAAGCCCTCACCGCCGAAGAGGCCGGCGCCGAGCTTGCGGTTGAACGTGACCTCGAAGGTGACCGACTCCTCCGCGACGAGAAAGGCGTCCTTCTGCGCAATGATCGACTCGCCGGCGCCCAACTCAATCGGGATGACGGTCCCCGGCGCTTCGGGCGTGAAGGCCACCATGCCGCCGCCCGATGGGCTGCTGAACTTGGTCACGAACAGGCCTTCGCCGGAGATCATGCGGCCGAACATCCCGCCAAGGCCGCCGGAGCCGCCGGTGTTCATCTCGATGCTCTCGTCCATCCAGGCCATGACGCCGGACTCGGTGAACACGGTCTCGCCCGGTCCGAGTTGAACTTCGAGGTGCGGTGTGATCGTGCCCTTGATCTGGTATTGCATGGCGCTCTCCGTGGAGCCAACAGGACGTAATCGCATTGTATGGGGCGCGTGCAGTCGCTTTGTCGCGCGAAGCACATTTGGCGTCGCCAATTCCGGGGGTGTGCGAAGGTCGCTTGGTCCGGTGGCCCGGACTGCGCGCAGCCCGGGAGCCTCACCCGGCCGATCCCTCGCTGCCCGCAGCGTGGGCCACCGGCACGCGACGCGTCGGCGCGGTGCGATACTGCCCCGCATGAGCCTTCGCTCTGCGTCGGGCGGTGTTCGCCGGGCGCTTCTGACTGTGGACGTGCGATGACGCGGACCGGCGACGGCAACGCCAGCGACCCGGCGAGCCCCAGGCCCCCGGAGCTGGATACGCGCGACATCGGCCCGCCCGACGACGAGCCGCCGCGCCAGCCGCCGCCCCGCCCGGTGCTGTTTGGGGGCGACATGCGGCTCATCCTGCGCCGCGTCGGCGCCTGGTTGATTGATTTCACCATCGCCTACTTCGTCGTGTACGTGGCCGTGTCCGTCGCCGGCGTGGCGCCGACCGCGGAGGCCACCCCCGAGACCGATGTCACGGGTCTGGTGGTCTGGCTGTTGGCCGTGCCGTTCGTCTATCGCTGGGCCATGCAGTCCGCGCTTGG
Organism: Chloroflexota bacterium; assembly: GCA_965243625.1. Lineage (GTDB taxonomy): Bacteria > Chloroflexota > UBA11872 > UBA11872 > UBA11872 > JAJECS01. The sequence continues at coordinate 2,335,760 of CBDEVI010000002.1, read as the reverse complement.
CTACACGCTGGGCAAGCTGGGCATGGGCCTGCGCCTGGTGGACCGCGACGGACAGCCCCCGGGGCCCATCGCAGTGCTCAATCGTGAGGCGGTGCAGCTGGTGCTCCTCTTTGCCTGGCAGGTCGTGCCGCAGTCCGCGACGGAGCAAGTGCCGCTCTTGACGACCCTGCTCATTCTCGGTCCGCTGGGCGATGTCTACGCGATGTTCCGCCGCCGCGATACCCGTGCCCTGCACGACCTGCCGGCCGGCACCCAGGTCATCCGCGTGGCGCGGGCCGATGCCTACGGCGCCTCGCGCGACGGCCCGCGACGCTGGTCGTGAAGCGCACGCCGATCCGCGAGGGTTGCGGCGGGAGTCCCCCATGGCGCGACTGATCGTCCTCAGTTGCGGCGTTCCCACGCCCATGCCGGGCCGGTGGGGAACGGCCTTCGCCCTGCAGGTCGGCCAGGAAACGCTGCTTGTGGATTGCGGCCCCGCGGCCACGCTCAAGCTCTATCAAGCCGGGCTGCGGGCCACCGATATCAGCCGGGTGTTCTTCACCCACCTGCACTCGGACCACATGGCCGACTTTCCCTGCTTCCTCATGACCCGGTTCGACATGTCGATCGGGGGTGAGACGCCGTTGCAGGTCTACGGCCCGCCGCCGACCGCGGAGTTCGCGCGCCGGCTCATGGGTCCGGATGAGGGCGTGCTCTGGCTGGACGTGGTGGCGCGCACCAATCACCCCATGAGCATCGGCGCCTACCACAGCCGGGGCGGCGCGGGCGACCGCCCGCCGCCGGAGATGCAGGCCCACGACATCGAGCCGGGCCTCGTTGCCAGTGGTGACGGCTGGTCCGTGTCGGCGGCGGAGGTGCGGCACGCGCAGCCCTATCTCACCTGCCTGGGATTCCGGTTCGAGACGGACGACGGGGTCATCGTGTTCAGCGGCGACACGCGCCCCTGCGACGAGATGATCGAGCTGGCCCGAGGCGCGGATCTGCTGGTGATGGAAGCCGTGGCCCTGGCGGGCCGGCAGTGGGAAGGATCGCTGTTGGCCGAGTCCGACACCGCCGGCTGCGCCGCGGTCGCCGCCGCCGCCGGGGTCAAGCGCCTGCTCGTGAACCATCAGCCGCCCTGGCTGGACGAGCCGCAGGCCCGCACCCAGGCGATCAAGGAGATCTCCCAGATCTATGACGGCCCGGTGCTCTGGGGCGAGGAGTTGCTGGAGGTCCAAATCGGAGACAATGCATGAGACTCCTGCCCCGCGTCGATCGTCGTGTCATTCCAGACACGCTCCTTGCCATTCCAATCCAAACACCCTCCGTGTCCTTCCGCACACCCCTCTTGTCCTTCCGCACACCCCCTTTGTCCTTCCGCACACCCCCCTTGTCATTCCGAACGAATGTGAGGAATCTAGAGCATCCATCCGCCGGCCGGGGTTGAACATCTGAGATTCCTCGCTGCGCTCGGAATGACAGCGGGAGGCTTAGCGTCGGCGGTGGGTGCGAACTCAAGGAGACTGAAATGAACGACGACTGGCAGTCCCTATCACCGGTCTCTGGCGAGACCTGGGCCTTCACCACCGCGCCCTGGATCGAAGAGGAGCCCGGTGTCGTGACCAGCCCGCCGCAGCCGGCGGACGACAGCCTGGCGATCTCCACCGCCGCGGCCTACCGCGACTTCGAGGCCGAATTCGACTTCCGCTGGGAAATCCAGGGCTCGGACAGCGGCTTCGTCTTCCGCGGACGCCACGCGCGGCACTACTACCTGGTGCACTTTCCCTGCACGGGGCAGCAATTTCGCGGCGCCCACTTCTGGGCCGCCATATCCAAGGTGGACGCCTCGGGCTGGGCGCGCGTGCTGCACACCCAGGTCGTGCCCGGCATCCCCAGCGAGATTGGGCTGTGGCACACCGCCAGGCTCGAGGTGCAAGGCCCGGAGATTCGCCTCTGGGTGGACGGCCGCGCGTTTCCCGTCGTCACCGACGACACCTACGACGAGCCGGGCTACGTGGGCCTCGAGACCTACAACGGTCGGGACCCGGACGAGGTCAAGGAGTTCTTCGGCGACGCGCGGGCGCGCGTGGGCTCGGGCAACAGCTTCCGCAACGTCCGCATTCGCGGCGAGCCGGCGGACGCGCCGCCGTGGGACTCGTCCGTCGCCCCCGGTCCGGGCTGGCGGCATCCCCTCCCCGACACCACCCATGGCGCCTATCAGTACGTGGGCGGCCTGGTGCGACTGGACTCGGGCGAGGTGCTCCTCAAACTGGCGGCCTTGGACGCGCACACCACCGGCACTCGCACCACTCTGCTGCTGCGCTCGCACGACGCCGGGCGCACCTGGTCAGAACCCGAGGTGCTGCCCGACACGCTGCACGCGGCCACGCTGCACCCGGTCGACGGCGACCACGTCGTCGCGTTCCTGATGCAGCACGACCCGCCCTTCGACCTGTCGATGGTTGAGTCCGCGGACGCCGGCCGCACCTGGAGCGGGCCTTCGGGCATCGGGCGCGTGACGTTCGACGACGATCTGGACATCGAGCATGCGTATCTATCGAAAGTCGTCCCGCTGCGCGACGGCACCCTGCTGCGCTTTGGCTACAGCGTGGCCGTCGGGCCCAGCATGCACGGCGGGGTGACCCGCGACGGCTGGCGCTACGTCGGCGCCCCCGCGCCCGGGTCCTTCAGCTACTGCGTGCGGTCCACCGACGGGGGTCGGAGCTGGTCGCCGCCGATTCGCGTGGACGGCCCCAACCCGCGTCCCGGCATGCTGATGAACGCCCGCGAGACGGCCTCGGAAACTTCCGCCTGCGAGGTGGCGCCGAATCGCATCGTGGCGCTGATTCGCCCGGAATCCTCCCCCTGGATGTGGGAGATGTGGTCGCACGACGGGGGACGCACCTGGAGCCCGGCGACGCGCGGGCATTTCCCCATGTATGCCTGCACCGACGCCATGACCGCCACCGCGAATGGCGCGATGGTCATCGCGGGTCGGCACCCGGGCATCGGCGCGCAGCTGAGCCTGGACGGCGGTATGAGCTGGCAGGCCACTCGCATCGACACGCCCTTCTACGCCAACGGCGCCACGGTCGAGGTCGAGCCGGACGTGGTGCTCTACGTCTACGACGGCAAGTACTCCGACGCCCGCGTCCGCGCCCAGCGTCTGCGCGTCACGCCCGAAGGGCTGGAGCCGGCGGACGCCTAATCGACCTCTGATATAGCCACTTTCGGTCCCTTCCCCCTGGAAGGGGGAAGGTCAGGATGGGGGTCAATCCGGGCCTCGTAGGCAGAGCCAGTCGTCCCCGCGGACGGCTTCGGGCGCCGCCATCGCCAGGGATTGCGCGGACCCTTCCTAGAGCCTGACCACCACGCCATCCGCCGCCGAGCGATACGCCGCGTCGATCACCCGCTGGACTTCCAGTCCCACCTCGCCGGTCAGCACCTGGTCATCCGGGCGCGTGACGCCGGCGGCGAAATCCTCGATCAGCGGCAGGTCGTGCACTTCCGGCGCCGGGTGCGTCTCGCGCCGCCGCTGTCCGTGCTGCGTCACGAAGCATTCGTCGCCGCGTGCATAGGGCACGTTCACGTAGCCCTCGGTGCACCACACCTCGTAGTCCCCCCGTGCCGGATCGATGCCCCAGATCGAGGACAGCGTGGCCTGCACGCCGGAGTCGTAGTTGACGATCAGCGACAGCACGTCTTCCACGTCGCCGGCGACGCGCCGCCGGTCGCCGAAGGCCGCCACCTGCCGCGCCGGACCCGCCAGCGACGAGAAGGTCTGCAAGCGGTGGCTGCCCAGGTCCATCAGCGGTCCGCCGCCGCCCACCGCGCGGATCAGCCGCCAGGCCTTCGGGTCGTCCAGCGGCGGGTTGTACGAGGACGACGCGTTGCCGTGCAGCGCCGTCAGCTCCCCCAGCTCGCCCGAGGCCACCAGCTCGCGCACGAAGGCGTTGATCGGGATGAACTGGTGGTAGTAGGCCACGCCCAACCGCAGGCCGTGTTGCTCGGCGCGTTCCACCATGGCCTCCGCCTCGGCCGCGGTGGCGGCCATGGGCTTCTCGACCAGCACGTGCAGCCCACGGTCCAGGGCCGCCAGCGTCTGCGCGGCGTGCAGATGCACCGGCGTCGCCACGTAGACCGCATCCAGCGGCGCCCGCCGCAGCATCTCGGCGTAGTCGGTGAACGCCCGCGGCACGTCGAACGCCTGCCGGTGCCGCTCCAGGGCATCTGGATCGCGGCGGCAAATCGCCGTCAGCTCGCCGTCGGCGTGCGCGCGAATGGCCGGGGCCACGGCTTTGGCCGCGATGTCGCCGAATCCGACGATCCCCCAGCGCAGCATCAGTCGCTTCGACTCGGGTTACGTCGCGGGCCTGATGTCGTCATGCCGAGCGCCCCTCGTCGGTCATGCCGAGCGCCCCACCTCTGTCATGCCGAGCGCCCCACCTCTGTCATGCCGAGCGCCCCACTTCTGTCATTCCGAGCGCAGCGAGGAATCTAAGGGGCATCGGAGAAGGCACAGCGTCCCTAGATTCCTCACATTCGTTCGGAATGACAAAAGGGTTCGTTTGGAATGACAGGAGGGTCGTTCCGAGACTTCGGATGACTGCGCGGCTCCGCCCAGCCCGGCTACCCCCCGATCGCGCGCCACATCCGCAGGCCGGCGGGTCCGACCACCAGCACGAACAGCGGGTCGATGAACGCCCACAGCGTGCCGTTGCCCTGGTCGGTGAGCGCACCGAACCAGTTCCAGAAGAACCACAGGAACAATCCCAGCGCGGCGTAGAAGACGACGTTCACTTCCAGCGAGGTTCGCGCGTCCGCCTCTTCGGCGTCCATGCGCCGTTTCCGCGCGTAGCTCCCGATCAGCACGATCACCGCGCTCACGGCCATGAACCAGTTCAAGACCAGCCACGCGGTGAATGGCTCATCGCCGCCGGGGTGATACAGCGGCGTGATGATGAAATGCACCCCGACGGCCACGGCCATGAGCACTTGGTAGGCCGCCACGATCCGCAACGCGATATTTCTTGGCACCGCCATCCTCCCCGCTATGAACGACTGCCGCGGCGCCCGTTGCCGACGACTACGGGCCGTTGCCGTGGCCTGCTGCAACGTGGCCCAATGTAGTGGATGGCACTAGGCCTGTCTCGCCGCCGCCGGCGGTCCACCGGGACCCCGGTTCCCCGGTCCGTCATTCCCGCGAAGGCGGGAATCCACCCTTCATTGAACCTGGGGGCCTATGGGATTCGCCCAGTCATCCTCAAGCTTGGCCGGATTTTGCAAGCGTCTCCGCAAGCGGCAATCCGTCCCCACCGATCCGGGAAACGAACCGATCGCGCGACCTACCGCAGCCCCCTGAACAACGCCGTCAGCTGCTCCGCTCCAATCGCGCCGCCGATCCGGAGGGCCACCGCGCCGTCCGCGTTGATGAACACCCAGGTCGGAAACGCGGTCAGGCCAAAGGCGCGCAGCACGGTGTCGTTCGTGTCCACCAGCACCGGCGACGTCCACCCCTCACGCTCGAGCCACGCGTCCGGCGGGTAGTTCGATCCCTCCTCCTCGATCGCGGTGGCGACGCCGTAGAGGTCGACGGAATCCGGCTTGCCGCCGCCGTCGATCCAGGCTTGAACCTCGGGAACCTCGTCCTGGCAATGTGAACACCAGTGGGCCAGGAAGAGAACCACCTTCATCCGCCCGTCGTTGACGATGGCGACGCTGCGGCCGTCGAAATCCGTGCCGCGCACCTCGGGAGCGGGGAGCCCGAGCGCTCGGTCCGGCGCCGTGGGCGTAAAGCCCGGCAATGGTTCGCCGGTGATTTCCGGGTCCCGCACCGCCGTGGGATCGGCGCCGTCGCCGGCTTCCCCGCAGGCGGTCATCAGCACCATCAGGCCCGCCGCGAGCGCCAGGACGGCCGATCCGGCGGTTCGAGCCACCACACGGCTCATGGGGGCGACCTCCCAGCGCCAAGCCCAGCCGTCTCATGGTAGGCGAAGGGCGCCGACCTCCGACGCGGTCCGGCAGCCCCGCCCGGACTCGAACCGGGGCGCGTGGTTTAGGAAACCACCGCTCTATCCAACTGAGCTACGGGGCCAAAGCTTCGCCGCCAAGAGTAGATGGCCCGGCAATCGCGCGGAAGCAATCGTGAATCCGGAGACGCTCGGATTCAGACGCCGTCCACGGTCGACGCCTTGCCAACTCCCGCGCCCGAAGACCGGTGCAATGTCGTATTGTTTTCCACTAAACGACGTGAAGACATATTCAAGACAATCTGTAGTTGTATATAATACGACTAGCCGTTGGTGTGAATAGAACTATTCGACATGCTTTTCCACATGCCGCCGCTCGATGAGCAGGAAGCGGACATCTGCGCCCGCGTGGATGAGCTGCGCCTCGCGCTTCGCGGCCAGGTCTCCGAGCAGCGGCGCTGGACCGGTCTGCTGCGTCGAGTGGCGTCCGCGCGGGCGATCCAGGGCTCCAACAGCATCGAGGGACTGAACGTCTCGCTGGACGACGCCGTGGCGGCCGTGGGCGGCGGCGAGCCGCTGGACGCGCCGGAGGACGTGTGGGCGGCGATCCAGGGCTACCGCGAGGCCATGACGTTTGTCCTGCAGCTCGCGGACGATCCGCACTTCGAGTACGACGCGTCGCTGATCCGGAGCCTGCACTACATGATGATGCAGTACGACCTGGGCCTGCGACCGGGACGTTGGCGGTCCGGGCCGGTCCACGTTCGCGACGAACGATCGGGCGACATCGTGTACGAGGGTCCGGACGCCATTGAGGTTCCCGGGCTCATGGAAGAACTGGTCGCGGAACTGCGCGAGCAAGATCCAGCCGGACCAGCAGTAATCCGCGGCGCGATGGCGCACCTCAACCTCGTCATGATCCACCCGTTCCGCGATGGGAATGGGCGAATGGCGCGGGGACTGCAGGCGCTGGTGCTCGCGCGCGAGGTGATGCTGGAGCCGGCGTTCGTCAGCATCGAGGAGTACCTGGGCCGAAATACGGACGCCTACTACGGCGTGCTGGCCGAGGTCGGCGGAGGCGCTTGGCAGCCTCAGCGGGACGCTCGCCCGTGGGTTCGGTTTGTGCTGACCGCGCACTACCGCCAGGCGTCGACGCTGCTGCGTCGGGCGGCGGAAGGGGAACGCCGTTCAGAGGTGCTGGAGCTGGAGTTGTCCCGCCGTCGGTTGCCCGAACGGTGCTTCGGCGCGCTTTGGGACGCCGCGCAGGGTTTCCGCGTGCGAAACGCGACCTATCGCGACTTCGCCGAGGTCAGCCTCGCAGTCGCGGGCCGCGACCTGAAGGCGCTGAGCGATACGGGCCTTTTGGTGGCGCAGGGGCAGGCGCGTGGGCGGTACTACGTGGCCTCCGAAGCGCTGAAGGCGCTGGAGGAGTCGATCCGTCGTGATCGGACGCCCATTCCGGACCCGTTCGAGGATGACCGGCGCCAGCAAGAGCTGCCGCTGGGGAGTAGCAATCGGGCAGGCTGAGAGGCCCGCGCCCGGCGTCCCCATGACTCGCTCCGCGGTCTCCGACCCCTCAGCCGTGACTCACACCTTTGTGGGCAGTAGACCTGGGCGGATCCCCTCACCCCATCCCTCTCCCCGTGGGAGAAGGAGCCGGACCGTCGCTCAGACCAAGCCCCTCCCAAGTGAGAGACCGTGGCGCAATCTTGTAGGGGCGTCCCTTGTGGGCGCCCGTCCGATTCGATCCCGGCCGCCACAAGGGCTGCCCCGACCGAGACTGACGGTTAGGCAAAGCCCCCGCCGGGGTGTGGACCGGCCCCCTAGATCTGCGACTGCATGATGCGGTCGACCAGGTCCATGGTCTTGACCGCGTCGGCAAAGCACGTGGCGGGCTGGCGGCCGGTCTTGATCGAGTCGATGAAATGCCGGTTCTCGGCGAAGAAGCCGAAGCGATAGATCACTTCCGACCCACCGCCGACCTCCGCGGCGTCGACCGATTCGCCCTCAGCGGCGCCGTCGCGATAGATCGTGGCGCGCCATTGGTCGTCCGAGAAGGCCGAGACGCCCTGCCCGTGCATCTCGAAGTAGTGGTCCCGCCGGCCTGATCGACGCGAGGCCGTGAGGATGGCCGTGCAGCCGGTGCTGAAGGTGACGAGGGCGTTGTGGTTGTTGACGAACGGCATGTCCACGGCGCGGTTGTCGGCGGCGACCGACACCACCTCGCCGCCGGCCATCCAGCGCATGGTGTCCACCGAGTGGACGATGTCGGTCGTGAGGTGCGAACCGGCGCCGCGGCCGTAGCCGTAGCCGTCGGGCCGGCCCTCGAACTTGTGGAACCCTGTCAGGCACTGGTGCAGCGGCCCGCGCTCGGTGATCGCCGCCCGGCACAGGCGCAGCATTTCGATGTAGCGCCGGTTGAACCCGACCATGGTCAGCCGGTCGTGGCGGTCGGCGTACCACGCGAGCGCCTCGGTCTGGTAGGTGGTGAGGGCGGGCGGCTTTTCCACGAAGACGTGGACGCCCAGCTCCAGCAGGTCCACCACGAGGTTGTGCAGGTACTGCGGCGGCATGATCGCGTAGACCGCGTCGGGCTTCTCCCGCGCGACCAGCTCGCGAAAGTCGCGATAGCGCCCGGCCACGTCGTACATGTCGGCCGTCGCTTGCAGGCGTTCGGCGTTCAGCTCCGCGATGCCGACGATCTCCACGTCGGGCATCGCCGCCAACGAGGGATAGTGAGCGGTGTTGGCCAAACGGCCCGCGCCCACCATGCCGATCCGCACCGTGTCGATGGGCTGGATCCTCCTGGGCGGCCACGTAGCGGAAACCTAACACGGGGCGCCGCCGAGGGTTTTGCTAGGCTCGCTCGCCGCGCCCCAAGACGTTGCGGCGCCCGCACAGGGACGACTATGGCCTTCTCGTTTCCCACGAGCGTCAAGCGGCGCACCGACTGTCTCTCGATGATCCTGGTCGACGACGTCGCCGAGCAGCATATGCTGGCCTGGCGCCAGGAGCTGGGCGAGCTGGATCCCAACAATCCCCTGGTGACGCCGGCCATGCCCTGGGACAGCGGCTCGGTGTTCGCCCACGGCACGTTCGCCCATGACCCGATCGACGGTCTGTGGAAGGCCTGGCACGTCTCGACGCCGCTGACGGCGGGATATTTCGAGAACTACCGGCGCGTGACCTACCTAACCTCGGAAGACGGCGTGGAGTGGACGCGTCCCGAGCTGGATCTGTGCCCGCAGCCGGGACACCCGCGCACGAACATCCTGCTGGACTTCGAGTCGGGCGGCCCGAGCATGTACAGCTCGGTGATGATCGACCCGGACGCCGAGCCCGACCGCCGCTACGAGATGTTCGTGATGCGCGATCCCGGCAACACCATCGGCGGCGGACCGGGACACATTCGCGGGCTGCCGCCTCCGCCGCCGGGCGAGAAGCAGGCGCGCGGCATGTATCGCTATTTCTCGCCGGACGGCATCAACTGGACGGTGAGCGAAGGTCCGGTCCTGGAAGTGGCGGTTCCCGGCGTCCGTCTGGTGATCCCGTACGAGAACCCCAAGCACACGGCGGACACCACCTACGTCTTCCGCGACGCGGACGGCACCTACTTTGCGACGCACAAGCTGGGTGAGCCGGTGCATCCGGGCGGGCTGGTGGCCTACGACGTCTTTGCCGAGGGCCGTCGGGTCATGGCGCGGCGCACGAGCCCCGACGGCTCGGATTGGAGCCCCTTCGAAACCATCATCCAGCCGGACATCTACGACCCGCATGACGTCCAGATCATGGAGCTCTGCGTCACGCCGGTGCGGAGCGGATATATCGGCGTGATCGCCATTTACCTCAACCGCACGCAGACTATCGAGCTGCAGCTGGGCGGCAGCGCGGACGGGCGCATCTGGGACCGGCGCGTGCGCCTGCCCGCGGTCGCGGTCGGGGCGCTGGGCGACTACGGCGGCGGCATGCTGTGGCCCTCGCACCACATGGTCGAGCACAACGGCCGGCACTACATGTATTTCTCGGGCACCGAGGGCTTGCACGGCGACCCGGCGGCCAAGGGCCCGACGATCTGGCCGTTCTTCTCCGCCATCTGCCGCGCCAGTTGGGCCGTCAATCGCTACTGGGCGGCAGTCTCAGGTCCCGGCGGCGACGTGGTGGGCACCTTGACGACGCACCCGCTGCCCGTCGGCGGCAAGCGGCTGATCCTCAACGCCGCGACTTCGACCGTGGCTGAGGGCGAGCTGCACGCGGAGCTGCTGGACCCGGACGGCAACGTCGTGGAGGGCTTCGGCAAGGACGATTTCATCCCGTGGCGCGGCGACTCCACCGCCGCGCCGGCGCGCTGGACCGGCGGCGACGTGTGTCCGCTGGACGAGTGCGCGGTCCGATTCCATTTGCTCCGATCTCGCCTGTACGGATACGCCTGGGAGTAGAGCCATGGCCATCGACTCGCGCCGGATCCTGCACCAGTTGGGCCGCGGCGAGCCGATTGACGCCGTCCGCGCCGCCGCCGGGTTGAGCGACGCCCAGTTCGAGACCTGGTGGAACCAGGAGCTCGAGAGCCGGCTGGCGGCGACCGATGGACAGCGGTCGGGTCCGGTGGGCGCCGCGGTCGAGATCCAGCGCGACACGAGCGGACTCGCGCACGTCTACGCCGAGGATGAAACCGACCTCTTCGTGGGCTACGGCTACGCCATGGCGCAGGACCGGCTGTTCCAGATGGACTATCTGCGGCGGCGGGCGGTGGGACGGCTGGCGGAGGTTTTGGGTCCCGAGGCGTTCGACTACGACCTGCTCGTGCGCACGGTCGGGCTGCATCGCATCGCGGAGGAGGAAACGGCCCGCCTGCCCGCCGAGACGGCCGCGCGCTACGACGCCTTCGCGGCGGGCGTGAACGCGTTCATCGACGAGTGCCGCGACCGGCTGCCCATCGAGTTCGACCTGCTCGACTATCGGCCGGAGCCCTGGCGGCCGCTCGACTCCATCGCGCTGCTGGGTGAGTTCCGCTGGTATCTCACCGGGCGGTTTCCCGTCATTGCCATTCCCGAGGTGGCGCGGCGTGTGCTGGGCGACGGTCCGCTCTACCGCGCCTTCATGACCGCCGAGGCCATCGACGAGACGATTCTGCATCCCGGGGAGTACGCGAGCGCCGGCAGCGGCGCGGACCCGCTGGAGCCGGCGCTGGGCGGGGTCGACGACTGCACCGGCAGCAACAACTGGGTGATCGGCCCCAGCCGCAGCGCGTCGGGCGGCGGCATGGTGGCCAGCGATCCGCACATCGCCTTCGGCTCGCCCTGCTGCTGGTACCAGGTCCACCTGGTCGGTGGCCGGTACAACGTGGCCGGCTCAGGCTATGCGGGAGCGCCGGGGATCATCTTCGGCCGCAACCTGCGGGTCGCCTGGGGCATCACCAACAACATCAGCTCGCAGCGCGATCTCTACCAGGAGCGCACCGACCCGGCGCATCCCGGCGCCTTCCTCTACGACGGCCAATGGGAACCGGCGCAGGAACGGGTGGAATCCATCACCGTGCGCGGCGAAGGCGTGCGCGAGGAAACGATCCGGTCCTCGCGCAACGGACCGATCGTGGATGACATCCTGCCGGGATTCGCGCAAGGCACTGGACCAGTCTCGCTGCGCTGGGCCGGGGCGCTGCCCTGCGCCTGGCCGACGGCGCTGCTGGAGTGGAACCTGGCCGGGTCCTGCGATGAGCTCGAAGACGCCCTGCGGGGCTGGGTGTCGCCGACGCTGAGCATGGTGCTCGCGGACGTGGACGGCGGCTTCGGCTACCGCGCGACGGGCCGGGTGCCGCTGCGGTCGCGCGTGGAGCGCGGCTACCGCCGCGGCTGGGACCCCGCCGACGCCTGGACGGGGTTGACGCCGTTCGAGGGCATGCCCAGCGTTCGCGACCCCGAGCGCGGCTGGGTGGCAACGGCCAATAACCTGCCGGCGCCCGCCGACTATCCCTATCCGCTGGCGAACACGTCGCCCAGCGGCTACCGCGCGCGGCGTATCCGGGAGATGATCGAGTCGCGCGAGGCCCAAACCCGCCAGGAGGTGGCCGCGATGCAGTACGACCCGCTGTCGCTGCGGGCGGTGAACGCGGTCGACGCGCTGACGCGCATCCTGGACGGCGGCGACGCGCGGCTGCAGACGGCCGCCGCGGCGCTGCGCGACTGGGACTGCCGCATGGACGCCGAGAGCGCGCCGGCGGCGATCTTCGAGGCCTTCCATCAGCAATGGGACGAGGCGGTGGCCTCGGAACGCTTCTCGGCCGACGCGTCGGCGCTGGCCGTGGGCGATCCGGCGGCCTTCGTTGCGGGAGGCATCGGCACGCTGTCGCTGGGCCTGCTGGGCGACGACGAAGCGGGGTGGTTTGCCTCGGCGGAGGCGCGTGACGCGGCGGCGCGATCGGCCATGGTCCGCGCCCTCGACCTGCTCACCGAGCGGCTCGGCGACGACATGTCCGCGTGGAGCTGGGGCGGGCTGCACAAGGTGTGGCTGCCCCACCTGCTGACGGATCGCGGCGACCTGGGACGCTTGCTCGACCGCGGCGGCGAATCCTCGAGCGGCAACGGCTTCGTCGTGTGCAACACGGGGTCGTCGCCCGAATTCGAATCGACCGGCGGCGCGAACTATCGACTGATCGTGGACGTGGCGGAGTCGCCGGCCTGCCTGTGGTCGCTGGACGCGGCGGGACCGTCGGGGCAGCCGGGCAGCCCGCACTATGCGGACCAGTTCGGCGACTGGCTGGCGGGCCGCTATCGCCAGGTCCCCTTGGAACGCGACGACGTGCGCGCAACGATCAGCCACACGCGGACGTTGCAGCCAAAGGAGTGACGCCATGGACCTGACGCGCGAGGTGCCGCGCAGCCCCTACGAAAGGCTCGGCGGCATCGTGTTTCTGCCGCGCAGCATCGACAAGGGTCGGGCGGACCTGGCGGGAACGCTGGGCGAGTACGTGGCCCGGACCGGACGGTCGGAGCGCTTGTTCGACTTCCTCGGCGTCTCGCCCGACGACTTCATCGAAGCACTACGCGACCGCCCGACGGACGAGGACGTGTGGGCCTGGATCGCCGAGCACATGACATCCCGCACGCCTGAGGAGATCGAGGAATTCAACCGAAAGTCGTGGGCCGCCACGCCCGAGGACGAGAACGATCGCTGGACGTGGACCGAATTCCGGGAGTTCCTGGCGGACTGCGGTCAGGCCCACCGCACGGACATCACGCGGCACTTCGACCGCCTGGACCTCGACGAGGGACGCGACGTGCCCGAGGGTGGGCGTCCGTACGAGTAGCAGACGGCGGCCGCAGGCTTCCTAAAATCAAGGACACGCATTCGGAAGGCGCCCATGCGCATCGCTCTGCTGGCTGACACCTATCCCCCTGCGAACCGGGGCGGGGCGGGCGTGGTCGCGCAGCGCCTGGCGCGCGCGTTTGCGGGGCGCGGTCACGACGTGCTGGTGGTGACTACCTGGCCCGACGCATCCACGGAGGCCACGGACGGGCCGGTGCAGGTGCAGCGCTTGCAGTCGAGCTATCCGGAGCGATTTCGGAACACGGTGGCCATGATGAATCCGGTGGTGCTCGGCGGCGTGCGCCGCGCGTTGGGAGACTTTCAGCCCGACGTGGTACACGCCCACAACGTGCACCAGCACCTGTCGTTCGCCTCGCTGGAGGCGGCGGCGGACACGGGCGCGCCGGTGGCCTACACCGCGCACGACTTCCTGCTGTTCTGCTGCATCAAGTTCATCTGCAGCGGCGGGCGGGTCGACTTTCGCCAGCGATGGTTCAACTGCGCCAAGTGCCAGCGCTTCCGCTGGAACCCGGCGCGCAACACGGCCATCAACCGTCAAATGACGTCGCACGTGGCTCACATATTCGTCATCAGCAAAGCGCTGCAGACCGCGCTGCGCGCCAACGGCTACGGCGGGGCCGAGGTGATGCACAACGGCGTCGACGCCGAGTGGTGGGCGCAGGGCGACGGCTCGCGGTTTCGGGCGAAGCTTGGCCTCGACGACGCGCCCTTCGCGCTGCTGGCCGCCCGCGTGAGCCGCGAAAAGGGCGCCGAAGCCGCGCTGCACGCCCTGGCGAAGGCTCGCAACCCCGAGGCGCGGCTGGTCATCGCCGGCGACAACCCGCGCTACGCGCCGAAGCTGCGCCAAATGGCGCAGGAGCTCGGCGTGGGCGACCGGCTGGTTCTGCCCGGCTGGCTGCACGCCGACACGCTCCGCGACGCCTACCACGCCGCCGACGTCACGCTCGCGCCCTCGACCTACCCGGACCCGTTCAACCTGACGCTGATCGAGTCCATGGCCGCCGGCACGCCGGTGATTGCGTCGACCCTCGGCGCCGGACCCGAGATCGTCCCCGACGGCGAGACCGGATTCGCCGTGCATCCCGACGACACCATGGGCCTGGCCGACCGGCTGTCGCTCATCGTCGAGGACCCGGCGTTCGCCCGCGAGCTTGGCGAGGCGGGCCGGCAGCGCGTGGCGCAGTGGTTCACGCTGGACCGGCAGGTGGACCGCACGCTGGCCCGCTACGAGGCGCTGATCGCCGCCGCATGACGGCCCCACGCCGGATCGTCCATGTCATCTCGTCGCTCGCCGTCGGCGGCGCCCAGGGCCACTTGCTCCAACTGCTCGCCCAGCCCGAGGACGGCGTGCGGCACGACGTGATCTACTTCCGCGACCACGACCTGCGCGCGGACGCCGAGCGTCTGGGCGGACAGGTGCGCCACGTGCCCATGGCGGGACCCTGGGGCTGGACGCGGCTGCCGCAGCTCACCGCCGCCATCGTCCGCGGCCGCTACGACGTGGTGCACACGCACCTGCTGCGCGCCGATATGTACGGGGCGCTGGCCGCTCGCGCCGCGCGAGTCCGCGGGCTGGTGGCGACCAAGCACAACCTGGAAGCTCGCTTGGAGCACCCGGTCTGGCGCTGGCTCCATCGGCGCACCGCGCGCTTGCCGGACCTCACCATCGGCATCTCGGACGCCGTGCGCGAGTGGGCCGTGACCACGGGCGGCGCGCCGGCGGCGAAGTCGCGGGTGGTGCGCTATGGCATCGACGCGACGCCGTTCGCGGAATTGGATCGAGAGAGAGCCCGCGCCGAGCTTGGCATCGAGCCGGACGCCCGGGTGGTGCTGTGCCCGGCGCGACTCGACCCGCAGAAGAACCACGGCATGCTGTTGCGCGCCTTCGAGCGCGTGCACCGCGAGCAACCGGACGCCGTGCTGCTGCTGGCGGGCGGACGGCAGCTTGGGTCGGAAGTCTACGAGCGCGACCTCCACGCGCTCGCCGATCTCATCGAGGTCGACGGCGCGGTGCGCTGGCTGGGCGTCAGGAGCGACATGCGCCGTCTGCTGGCCGCGTGCGACGTCGTGGCGCTGGCGTCGGACTGGGAAGGGTTTGGCCTCGCGCTGCTGGAAGCGATGGCCGCCGGCCGGCCTGTCGTGGCGACGGCCGTGGGCGGCGTGCCCGAGGTGGTGAGCGACGGCGAAACCGGCATCCTGGTCCCGGCGGGCGACATGTTTGAGTTCGCCGAAGCGCTGGCCCGCCTGCTCCGCGACGAGACCACGCGTCACCGAATGGGTGCGGCGGCCGCACAACGGGCCGGCGGGACGTTCGCGTTGGACCGCATGCGGGCCGCCACACGCGACGTGTACGACGAGGTGCTCGGTGCACGCGCCTGACGTGCGGTGCAGTCGACGCCGATATACTTTCGGGCAGGCGCGCGTGGGGCGCGCCACCTTGACGTGAAGACCCTGAATGTCCAGTAACCGCCCAACCAGCCTCGTGACCGGAGCCTGCGGCTTCATCGGCTCCCACCTCGCCGAGCGCCTGCTCACCGAGGGGCATCACGTGATCGGCCTGGACGGGTTCACGGACTCCTACGACATCCGGCAGAAGCGGGACAACGAGCGCCGGCTGCTGGCGCACCCGGAATACGAAACCGTCGAGGGCCACCTGATGGAACTGGACCTGCGGCCCCTGACCGACCGGGCGCAGTTCATCTTCCATCTCGCGGCGCGCGCCGGCGTGCGCGAGGGATGGACCGCCTTCAACTACGGCCGCTACATGCGCGACAACTGCCTCTCGACGCAGCGGTTGGCCGAGGCGGCCCTGGCGTCCGGCGTCGAGCTTTTCAGCTTCGCGTCCACGTCGTCGATCTACGGCTTCAATCCGACGCTGCCCACGCCCGAGGACCACGACCTGAATCCCCGCGCGTTCTACGCCATGTCCAAGCTGATGGACGAGCACGTGCTCAATGGTTTCCGCCAGCTCTTCGGACTGCCGGTCGTGATCCTGCGGTACTACACCCTCTTCGGCCCCCGCCAGCGACCCGACATGCTGGCGCACATCGGCCTGAAGGCCATCGCCGAGGGCCGCCCGATCACAATCTACGGCGACGGCGAGCAAACGCGCGAGCTGACCTACGTGATGGACGCCGTGGAGGCGCAGGCCCGGGTGCTGGACGTGCTGCCGATCGGCGAGGTCTACAACATCGGCAGCGGTCCGACGGTTTCGGTGAACGAATTCGTGCAGGAAATGGAGTACGTCGTCGGCCGCCCGGCGGAGCTGATCTACACCGACGCCAATCCGGCGGACCAGCTTCACAGCCAGGCCGATATCGGCAAGGCCCGGCGCGAGTTGGACTTCAATCCCACCACGACCGTGCGCCAGGGCCTCGAGGCCGAGTACGCGTGGCTGCGCGAATCGGTGCTGGAGCGACACTGACGCCACCGAACCGCCCGCTGCGCGTCCTCCAGGTGATGGAGGCGACCATCGGCGGCACGAAGCGGCATCTGTTCGACCTGACCACCTCGTTCGATCCGGCCGACGTGGCGGTGGAGGTGGCGTGTCCGGCGGTGCGATCCGAAGCTCACGGCGACACCTCGTTTGCAAGCGACCTGCGCGAGGCGGGCGTCACCGTGCGGGAGATCCCGATGCTGCGGGCGTTGAACCCGTGGGCCGACGCCACCACCATCGTTCGCCTGGCGCGGCTGATCCGCAGTGGCGGCTACGACGTCGTCCACACCCACAGCACCAAGGCCGGAATCACCGGGCGGCTCGCCGCGCGGTGGGGCCGCGTCCCCAGCGTGCACACCCCGCACGGCTTCTACTACCTGAACTTCGCCGGCGGCGCCGGCCGCGCCATGGCGCGCGGGCTCGAGAAGGTCTTGGGCACGATGACCGATCGCGTGATTGCCCTGTCCGACGGCGAGCACCGCGAGGCCGCAAAGCTTCTGGGGTCGTCGCGCGTGCGCCTGGTGCCCAACGGCTTCGAGCCCTTCGAGCCGCTGTCGAAGCCCGAGGCGCGGCGGCGGCTGGGTCTGTCCCCCGACGTGCCGGTGGTGGGCACGACCTCGCGCTTCACCGCCCAAAAGGCCCCGATGGACATCGTCGAGGCGTTCCGCGTGATTCACGCGGCGCGTCCGGAAACGCGCTTGCTGTGGATCAACGGCGGCGAGCTGCAGACGGCGGTGGAGCAGCGACTCGCGGACCTCGGCCTCTTGCATGCCACCCTGCGACCCGGCTTCCTGCCCGACGCCCGAACCCTGCTGCCGGCCATGGACGTCTATCTGCACCTCGCCCGCTGGGAGGGCGTGCCCTACGCCGTCATGGAGGCCATGTGGGCCGGCGTGCCGGTCGTGGGCGCGCGGGCCATCGGCACCAGCGACCTGATTTCCGACGAGGACACGGGTTTGCTGGTGGACGCCGGCGATGGCGCCGCGGCCGGCGGCGCGGCGCTGCGCGTGTTGACAGAGCCGGCCTTGGCTCGCACCATCACGCAGGCGGCGGCGCGCGGCATGCGCCGGCGGCAGGATCGCCACGGCATGGCCCGCGCCACCGAAGCCGTGTACCGCGAACTCGTGCAGACAAACTGACGTGCTAAGTCGAACTCGCGCCGTCGGCGGATTCCTCGCGATCGCCGACGTGCTCTTGACCATGCTGGCGCTGCTGGCGGCGGATGCGCTGCGTCACGCGCTGCCCTTCGGCTTCGGCGCCGGCGAGCACCTGGACTGGCTGGGCGTGCGCGAGTACGTCATCGTCGCGGTCACCTGGCCGTTCTTCCTGCGCTTCGCCAAGGTTTACGACCACCGCCGGGTGATGCGCGTGGTGCTGGAAGCGCGCGCGATCACGTTCGCCGTGCTGCTGGCCACGGCCGCGCTCTTCGCGGCGTTCTTCGTGCTCAAGGTCGAGTTCCTGTCGCGGTTGCTCTTCGTCTACTTCGTGGTGCTCAACCTGGCGATCCTGATCAACTTCCGCTGGCTGCTCAACCTGGCGCTGCGCACGCGGCATCTCTCGCCCGCCACCCGGCGGCTGGTGCTGATCGCCGGCGCCGGTCCCGTCGGCGACCGCGTGTCCCGCCTCATCATCGACCGGCCGTGGTCGGGCTACGAGGTGCTGGGATTCGCCGACGACGATGCGCGAAAGCAAGGCACGATGCTGAATGGGCGTCCGGTGCTGGGACTGGTGGAGGAGCTGCCGGCGCTCGTGGAACGACATGCGCCCGACGACGTGATCATTGCGCTGCCGCTGCATGCCCACAGCCGGCTGCGAGAGTCGGTGCTGGCGCTGGAGCGTGCCGACGTGCGCATCCGTGTGGTGCCCGATGTCTTCGACCTCATGCCCGGGCGCACCATGGCCGAGGACACCTGGGGCATTCCGATGATCAGCGTGCGCGCGCCGGAGATCACCGGCTTCGATCGGGTGGTCAAGCGGGTGTTCGACCTGGTGCTCGGGCTCCTGACCCTGGTGGTGATGGCGCCGGTGATGGCGTTTTCCGCTCTGGCCGTCTGGCTGGAAACCGGGCGCCCGGTCATCTTTGCCCAGCGCCGGGTGGGCGAGAACGGCCGGCTCTTCACGATGTACAAGTTCCGCACCATGGTCGCGAACGCCGAGGCCCAGATCGAGGCCGCGCGGCAGAGCGGCCAGCGGCTGGAAGACATCTACAAGCCGGCCAACGACATGCGAGTCACGCGGGTGGGCCGCGTCCTCCGCCGCGCGAGCCTGGATGAGCTGCCCCAGCTTTGGAACGTGCTGCGCGGCGAGATGAGCCTGGTCGGTCCGCGGCCCGAGCTGCCCTGGGTGGTGGACCAATACGAATCCTGGCAGCGGCAGCGGCTCTCGGTGCTTCCGGGAATCACCGGCTGGTGGCAGGTCAACGGCCGCGGCGACCTGCCGCTGGTCGAAAACGTGGAATACGACCTGTTCTACATCCAGAACTACTCGCCGCTGCTGGACATCTCCATCCTCGCCCGCACCGTCTGGGTCGTGGCGCGCGGGCGCGGGGCCTACTAGGTCGAGCTAGGGCCGGAGCGGTCGGCGGGCCGCGATCACGCGCACCGGCCAGGCGAAGCGGCGCGCGCCATCATCCGAATGAGCGTTGAAGGCCGCGGCGACCCGCGGCTCTGACATCCGGGCCCAGAGTTCATCGGCCATCGTGGGCGTGCCGCCGGAGCGGGCCACCCACTGGTCGAAATCCATGGGCGAACGGCACTCACGATCGGCGGCCACGTCCAGCCCGGCGGCGCGGAGGTAGCGCGGGAACTCCTCAGCCGACAGATTGCGCACGTGCGAGGGGTCGCGGATCGTCTCGATGTCGTGCATCTCGCCAGCCACCCACGCATCGTCCGGGCTCTGCGTATCGGCGATGACCAGCCGTCCGCCCGGTCGCAGGACCCGGGCCATCTCGCCGATGGCGTCGGCGGGATCGGCGAAGTGATGCAGCGCGTGGCGGCACGTGACCACGTCATAGCTGCGACCACGCGCCGGAATGCTGCCGGCGGCGGCGCGCACCGCGCGCAATGGCCCCGGGGCGGTCGCTTGCGTATGACGCAGCATCGGCTGGGAGACGTCCAGGGCGTCCACGTATGCGCCGCGCTGCACCAGCGCATGCGCTGTGAAACCCGTGCCGGTTGCCACATCCAGCACGAAGTATTCGGGCGAGACGTTGGCGAATTCGAGCACCAGCGGCAGGCTCGGCCCGGAACGGTGGCACGCCGAGTCGGCATACCCGGCCACCCGGTCGTCGAAGGCCTGTGGCGTCAGGCCGGCCACTCGTAGGTCTCGAGCGTCTCGGCGATCGAGGCGTCGAGAATGGCCGCCATCTCGTCGATCTCGTCGTCGGTGGACGTGAGCGGCGGCGCGAACACCCACACGTGGTCGCCGGCTCGGCCGATCAGGCCGCGGCGGCGCGCTTCGGCCCCGACGGCCCGACCAAACGGACGATCGCTGGGAAAGCTGGTACGCGTGGACCGGTCGGCCACGAATTCCGCGCCGAGGAGCAGGCCGTGTCCGTCAACGCGTCCGACGACTTCATAGCGCTCGGACATGTCTTCCAGGTGCCCGCGCAGGCGCTGGCTTTGGCGCCGGCAGTTGTCCAGGACCTCGCCGCCGGTGATCTGCTGCAGCGCGGCGAGCCCCGCGGCGCAGGCGACGGGGTTGCCGGAGTAGGTGTGGCCGGCGTTGAAGTGCACGCCGGCGTCCCGCTCGCCCAGGAACGTCTCGGAAATGCTGCCGCGAATGATGGCCGCCGCCAGCGGCGCATAGCCGCCGCTGATGCCCTTGCCCACCGTCATGATGTCGGGATACGCCCCGTAGACATCCGCGCCGAACAGCTCACCCAGCCGGCCGAAGCCCGTGATGATCTCGTCGTAGATCAGGACCACGTTGTGCCGGTCGCAGATCTCGCGCAGGATCTTGAAGTACTCGGGCGGCGGCACCACGAAGGCCTCCGCGGACATGATGACCGGCTCCGCGATGAAGGCGGCGACGGTCTCGGGGCCTTCGCCGCGAATCACGTCGTCCACGATCTCCGCGCACAGCACGCCGCACTCGGGATAGCTGAGCTTGAAGGGGCAGTGATAGCAATCGGGCGGATGGACCTTGAGGAATCCGGTCGGAAGCGGCTCGTACTTGGCCTTGCGCGCCGCCCCACCGGTGGCGGACAGGGCGCCGAGGGTCGCGCCGTGGTAGCTGGAGTAGCGCGAAATCACCTTGTACTTGCCCGGATTCCCAGTCTGCTTGTGGTACTGGCGAGCCATCTTCATCGCGGTCTCGTTGGCCTCGGAACCGCCGCTGACGAACTTGACGGTGCTGAACTCCGGCGGGAAGACGTCGATGAGACGCTCGGCCAGCTCCATCGCGGGCTGGTTCGTGGCGTAGATGGGCAGGGTCAGCGCGACGCGCTCGAGCTGCGCCTGCATGGCCTCGATGATGGGTCGGTTGCCATGGCCGAACTGCATCGCGGCAATGCCCGCGATCCCATCGATGTAGGACCGGCCCTCGATGTCCGTCAGCCGCACGCCGGAGCCCTCCACG
This sequence comes from Chloroflexota bacterium, assembly GCA_965243625.1. Taxonomy (GTDB): domain Bacteria; phylum Chloroflexota; class UBA11872; order UBA11872; family UBA11872; genus JAJECS01. The sequence continues at coordinate 2,314,475 of CBDEVI010000002.1, read as the reverse complement.
ATGACCAGCGGGTCTTCCATGAAGGCCTGCATCTGATTGAAGTCGACCATCAGGTTGGACAGGCCGGGATGCTGGGAGCCGTTTGACCGGGAGTTGGGCTCAGCCATGGGACGGGCTTTGCTGCACGTCTGACCTGGGCAGCGTACGCGCCGCCCGCAGGGTTTGTCGCGTGCGCCGAGTAGGCTTGGCGGCAAGCGCAGCGACCTCGCAGGAGCCGACATGCCGGACACCGAGCGGTTCTTGGACCTGGCGATCGACGTTGGGCGGCTGATCTCGGCTGCGGCCGAGCCGGACGTCGCCGGGTCGCGCTGGCGCACGCGCACCTACTTCGGCGAGGACGCCTACGGCACCGACGTATTCGCGGGCTCCGCCGGACCGGTCATCCTGCTGGCGAGTCTCTTCGCCGCGACGGGAGAGACCCGCTTCCGCGACGTGGCCGAGAGCGGAGCGCTGTGGATCGAGGCGCGGACGCGACGCGCGCTCACCGCGCCCGACCGCGATCCAGGCCTCTATTTCGGCGTGGCGGGCGACGGCATGACCTTCCTGCACCTCTACGAATGCACCGGTCGCGAGCGCTGGCTCAACCTGGCCCGAACGCGAGTCAAGGCGCTTCGCGGCATCGGGTATCGGGAAGAGGATCCGCTGGAGGGGGCGTCGGGCACCGGGACTTTTCTGTTGCGTGCGCACCAGGTCACGGGTGACGCCGGCGCGCTGGATCTGGCCGTTGCGGCGGGCGAGCACCTGCTGCAGCGCGCCCGCACGGATGACCATGGGTGCTACTGGCGTTGGAATCGCCGTTCCGGGAGCTTCGACGGCATTGGCTTCGCGCATGGGACCGCGGGCATTGCCTGCTTCCTGGCGGAGCTTTCGCGCTATTCCAGCGACCCGCGACTGCCGGAGGCGGTGGTCGGCGCGGCGCGCTGGATCGACGGACAGACGGAACCCGGGCCGGCATGGCGACGCTGGCCCGGCGACGAGCGTCCGGCGAGTGTGCAGTGGTGCCACGGGGCGCCGGGCGTCGGTCTCTTCGCGGCCCGGGCCTTTGCCGCGCTCGGCAACGACGAGCTCGAGGACCTGGCCCTGCGGGCCGCCGAGGCGACCTACGCCGCCGGAGACATCCGAGCGAACCCCAGCCAGTGCCACGGGCTGGCCGGCAACGCCGAGCTGTTCCTCGAGTTGCGGCGAGTCCTCGGCGACGACCTGTGGCTCGAGCGAGCGGTGGAATTCGGCGACGCGGCCGCGGCCTACCGCGAAGAAGGACCGGACGGCGCCCGCTGGCGCGGCGACGAGCCGGGCAACTACAGCCCCGACTTCATGATGGGATCGGCCGGCGTGGGGCACTTCTTCCTGCGATTGGCCCGACCAGACGCGGTCGACATGCCCCTCATGGCCGCTCCGGCGCGGGCCGAATCGGAGTAGTTCGCCGACCATGCGCTAGGCTTCGGCGCCGGATTCCGCGAGCCAGACCCATGCGAATCACCGACGTTCAGACCATGCACTGCGGCGCGCCGGCCGCTCCCGGAGCACGCCTCAACCGGGTGTGGACCTTCGTGCGGATCGAAACCGACAGCGGCATCCACGGCATCGGCGAGTGCAGCCTCTTCAAGGTGAACCAGGCCGTGGCGGAGGTAGTGGAGCGGTTCGGCACGTTCCTGGTCGGGCAGGACCCCACCCGCGTCGAGCACCTGTGGCAGCAGATGTATCGCCACCCGTTCTTCCGCGGCGGGCCGATCCTCAACGCGGCGATCAGCGGCATCGACATGGCGCTGTGGGACATCGCCGGCAAGGCCGCCGGGCTGCCCGCGTACCGCATGCTCGGCGGGCCGGTGCGCGATCGGGTCCGCGCCTACGCCCGGGCCGACCTGGGAGGCTCGGAAATCGACCAGGTGCTGGACGCCCAGCGACAAGGCTTCACGGCGTTCAAGATCGCGCCGCCGCATCTCGAAGGCGGCTTCAACGAGTTTGCCCTGGCCAAGGCCGCCGTGGAGTTGGTGGCGGCAGTTCGAGCCGCGGCGGGTCCCGAGCTCGATCTGATGATTGACTTTCACGGGCGACTCCACCCAGCCGCGGCGACTCGCTTTCTCCACGGCGTACGCGACCAGGACTTGCTGTTCGCGGAGGAGCTGATCCCGCCGGACAACGTCCCGGCCTACGCCCAGGTGACGGCCGCGGTGCCCGAGGTGCCCTGCGCGACCGGCGAGCGGCTATATACGCGCTGGGGGTTCCGCGAGCTGATCGAATTGCGCGCCGTGCACGTGGTCCAGCCCGACATCTGCTACGCGGGCGGCATCTCTGAGCTGCGCCGCATCGCCGCCCACGCCGAAACGCACTACATCTCCATGGCGCCGCACAACCCCAACGGCCCGGTGGCGACAGCGGCGAATATCCAGCTGGCGGCGGCGACGCCGAACTTCCTGATCCTCGAATATGCGCGCAAGCCGCCCTACTTCGAGAGCGTCTTGCAGGAGCCGTTGGCCTTCGCCGACGGGCATTTCGCGTTGCCGGAGGCTCCGGGGCTCGGCATTGAGCTGGATGAGGCCTTCATCGCGGCAAACCCGCCGCACGAGTTGGAATTTGGGGGCGACGCGTACGCCGACGGCGCGGTGGCGGACATATAGGGGAAACTCAGGAGCGGACGGGCCGGACCCTCACCCTAACCCTCTCCCAGAGGGAGAGGGAACCGGACCGTACGCGGCCAGGCACCGGTCGGCGACGGCGCTCCAGGTGAAGTCGCGCAGCGCCCGCTCACGAGCGCGCTGGCCGCAAATCGCCGCGTGGTCGGGGTTTGACGTGAACGGCGCCAGCGCCGCTCGGAGCGCCGAGGAATCGCCCGGCGGCGCCACGGCGCCGTAGGACGGATCGACGACCTCGGGCAGACCGCCCGCCTGCGAGACAACCACGGCCGTGCCGCAAGCCATGGCCTCCAGCGCGGCCAGCCCGAGCAGCTCGGGATGCTGTTGGCGGTGGCCGCGAAAGTCCTCGAACACCGAGGGCATCACCGCCACGCAGGCGCGGCTGAGCGCCTGCACGAGCTCCCGGTCGTCGGCGTCTTCATGAAACGTAACGGCGCGGCCCTCGGCTTCGCGCCGCAGGAACGCGGCGTAGTCGGGGTCGGCGGGCCGACCGTACACGGCGAGATGGGCGTCGTCGGGCAGCGCGCGAATGGCGTACTCGATCCCCTTGTGCGGCAGCAGGCGGCCCACGAACACCACCTCGCCGCGTGCCTTGGTCTCCGACGGCGCGAACACCTGTGGGTCGACCCCGCCGTGGACGATCGCCGTGCGACGGCCCATATAGGGCAGCGTGTCCACCACGAACCGGCTCTGCGCCAGGTGGGCGTGGACCCATTGCCCCAGGCGAGCGCGCCGCAGCCACCCCACGCCGCCGCCTCCGTGATCCGTGACGAACACGCGCTTCCCGAGCGGGCGCGCCAGCAACGTCGCCAGCGCCGTCAGCCCGGTGCGCGCCTGGTGGCAGTGAATGACATCGGCCCACCAAAGGGCGGGAATGAAGCCCGGACCGATGGCGTCATACGGGCGGCCCCGCAGGTGGCGCCAGGTGCGGGCCACCTCAATGGGGAACCCGGCGGCATCGGCGGTGGTGGGCGGCCCACCGAAGGCGACTAGCCGGGTCGGCACGCGTTCCCGCATGGCGCGCGCGAGCTCGAGGGGAAAGCGCTCGCCTCCGCCGATGACCGAAATCTCCCCGAACCACGTCGGGGAGAGATGCAGCACCCGCGGACGATCTCGCGCCGGCATGCTAGGGCGCCTGGGCCACGATCAGGTAGCCGCCGGGATCGTCCACCGGCCGACGGAAGGGGTGCCAGAGCACGGCGGTCCACGCGGCAATCCACGCGCGGCGCGGGACGAGCCGGCGGCGGTGCAGCGCCCGAAAGATATCCAGGATGCGTCGCCGGCCCAGCCGATGCGTCATCAGCGCGTCCAGGCGCTGCCAGGCGTGTTGCGTTCGAGCGGGCAGATGCTCGCCGGTTTCGACGATGCCGAGGCCGCAGGCGTCCAGCAGCGCGGCCCATTCGTCGAGCGAGCGGTAGTGGAAGTGGCCCAGCCGGTCGTTTGTCGCTTGCAAGGCGGCCTCGCCGCCGGGTCCACGGCGAATCCGCTCGGCGAAGGCCGGCGACGGCACGGTGAATACCAGCCGCCCGCCCGGCGCCAGCGCGCGCGCCGCCTCGCGCACGGCGGCTCGGTCGTCCGGAATGTGCTCCAGCACACTTTGGCTGAAAACCGTGGCATAGGCGCCCGCGGCCAGCGGCGCCCGCGTCGCGTCCGAGCGAATCACGCCCCGGTAGACGCCCAGGGCGCGGGCGGCGCGCGCCTCGCTGGCGAGCAATTCGAGGCCGTCGCGCGGCCAGTGGTCGTGGAGTACCACTCCGGCGACGGCGCCGCCCCCGCAACCCAGATCGAGAACCGGCGCGGCGAACTCCACCTTGCGCAGCATGGCGAACTCGGTGGCGCGCCAGAGCGCGATCGCCGGCTGATGCAGGTGCGCCTCGATCGCCAGTCGCAAGAGCTCCCGGTCGGAGCGTCCCGCGAGAGCCGTGGGCAGCGGCGTCGGCGAGCCGGTGGGCACGCTAGGCGGCCGGTTCGCCATGCGATCGCGCGACGAGCTGGGCCATGCGCGCGGTGTAGGTGTGGTCGCGCAGGACGCGTTGGCGGCCGGCCTCGGCGATCCGCGACCGGGCCGCGTCGTCGCCCGCGTAGCGGTGCAGCACGTCGACCAGGTCGTCGACGCCCTCGTAGACGGCGACTTCGCGTCCAATCTCGAGCAACTCGCCCAGCCGCGCCTTCGCGTCGCAGAGCTGAAATGCGCCCGCGGCCGGAATCTCGAACGTGCGCATGTTCACACCCTCGCGCATTTGGGCATGGTGCGCGTTGAGCGCGATCTTGGCGCGGCGGTAGGCTCGCGCCACGGCCGCGGCGGGCAACAGCGTCAGCCCTTCGTGTCGTTGCCGCGCCGGGGAGTCGGCATCGAGTTTCTCCCACCCCCGGCCCCAAATCGCCACCCTCAGGCCGCTGTGGGCGGCGGCCTCGACCAGGTCCACGCGCAGGCGCGTGGACGGCAAATGTCCCATGTTGTGCCGCGCGTCGCCTACGAACACCACGTCCCACTCCGGCGGATCTTGGGGTTCGCCGGGCGCTGGCCCCCAGGTGTCGGGATCGGCGGCATGGGTCATGAACTCGGCCCCCACCCCATGCCGCGCAAGGTCGGCGGCGTAGGACGGCTCGGCGAGGAAGAAGCGGTCGTAGAGATGGGCCGCGGCCATGATGTGGGGAAACCACGAGGGATCGTCCCCACACCACTGCACCACGGGTCCGGAGGTGAGGTCCCGCAGGCGCTCGACCGTTTCCGGCAGCAGCACCTCGCCCTTCAGGACGACGGTGAGATCGGGGCGGTGGCGCACGGCGGCATCCAGCACGCGCAGGTTGTCGCGGCGCATGGCCTCGAGCACCCGTCCGATGTGAAACCGATGCGGCCCGGCGAGCCGGCGCCGCACCCGGCCCCAGAGACCCACCGGACGCGCCAGGTCGCGGCCGTAGAGCAGCGAGGCCACCTCGTGGCCTCCGGCCGCCAGCCCCGCGCCGCAGTATTCGGCCCATAGACCTGTGTCCCATTCGGGCCCGATCAGGAGGACGCGCATGCTTGCTCCAGCGATTGCCACGCGCGCCGCGCAGTGCGGTTCCAGGTGAACTCCGCCGCCCGCGCCAGGCCTCGCGATCGAAGTTCCTCGCGCAGCCGGTCGTCACTCGTGACTTGCAGCAGCGCCTCGGCAATGGCGTCGGGATCGTGCGGGTCGACGGCGATTCCGGCATCCCCGGCGGCGTTGGCCAGTCCGCCCTGGTTCGTTGCGACCACCGGCACGCCAGAGGCCATGGCCTCCAGCACCGGCATGCCGAAGCCCTCGTCGATGGCGACGCTGACGAACGCCGAGGCCCCGGCCAGCAACGCCGGCAGGTCGTGGGCTTCGACGGCGCCCGTGATTTGGATTCCCTCGCCGCCCACGCGTTCGAGGTCCGCGGCCACATCCGCGTAGCGCCAGCCGGGGACGCCCGCCAAGACGAGCGTGTGCGCCAGCCCGCGCCGCCGTGCCTCGACATAGGCCCGGGCCAGCGTGCCGAGGTTCTTGCGCGGCTGCAGCGTGCCCAGGAACAGCACGTAGGGCGCCTGGATGCCGAGACGGTGCAACGTCTCGGTGACGGTTTGCGGGTCGGCGTCTGCCCGAAAGCGATCGCCGTCAACGCCATGGGATGCCACGTCTACCCGTTCGGCCGGATAGCCGTAGATCCGCACGACCTCGTCCCGCACCCATTCGGAAACCGCCAGCACGCGATCGGCGCGATGAATGCTGCTCGCCGTCCATCGATCGAGGTAGTCGCGCGTCGGCGCGTCGAAGAAGGCCTCGGCCCCGGGCCGCATGAACGCCACGTCGTGAACCATCGCGACATGGGGCGGACCGCTGATAAAGGGCGGAGGTTCGTGAGCGCTCTGGAGGTACACGTCGGCGGCGCGCCAGGCCCGGGCGAGCGGCACTCGGGCACGGTACCAGGGGTCGCCGCCGAACGCTTGGGTCAAGAGCCGGTTGCCGAACCTGAAGGGCTGCAGCACGCGAACCCTGGCGTTCGCCCCCTCGAATCCGGGATAGCGTGACGGCGCATCCATCAGCAGGTCGAGCCGGTGAGCGTCCGCGGTTGCCACCAGGGCGCGCGCGAGGCTGCGCATGCTCTCGCCGTGCCCGTCGGTGACCATCAGGTTGGCGTTGCGGAGGTTAAGGGCGGCGCGCATCAGGGGCCGTCGCCGGGGTCGGGCGCAGGACGTCGAAACAGCAGGCCGACTTCGTGTCGGATGGTCTCGCGATCCATCAGATAGATGAGACCCGCGTAGAGCAGCACGACCACGATGCCGCCCTGGATCAGCAGCACCCAATCGGTCAGCAGCGGCAGCATGACCAGGCGTCCGAACGCGCCCGCCAGCACGGCCGCGGCCAACGGTCGTACGAGGTGCCGCAGCAGGCGGAAGTCGAAGACGTCCCGCGCCAGCGGCAGCAGCACGAGCGCCGCCGCGAACTGGGTGGCCGCCAGGGCGATCGGGATGGCGAGCAGCTCCAGTCCGGCTGAGCTGAGGCCAATGGCCAGCCCCCAGGCCGCCACCGCCCAGACGATGGCGATCACGAGAATGACCCGCGTCCGGCCCAGAGCGGCAAGGATTGGCGTGAGCAAGCCGTTGATCGGCACCAGGACGGCGCTGGCGGCGAGCGCGTAGAGCGCCGGGATCGCCGGGAGCCACTGCTCGCTGTAGATGTAGATCGCAATCTCCGGCGCGAACGCGATCACCGCCGCGAAGGCCGGAAGCGTCACGATGGCGTTCCACTTGAGCGTGAGCTCCGCGCCGCGCCGCACACGCTCGATGTCGTCCTGCATGCGGGCAAACGTGGGCAGCGTGACCCTGGACACCAGCTGCGTCAGCGTAAGCGGCTGCGACGCGATCTTGTCCGCCCAGCTCAAGAGGCCCGTGCCGTCAACGCCGACCGTGCGCGGCGATAGGAGCGGAATCAGCGAGTCCTTGGCCATCAGGGCCAGGCGGGCGCCCTGGAACTGGGCGCCGAATCGCAGGTAGTGCCGCAGCCCCGCGGTGCGCCAGGTTGGAATCGGCGCCCAGGGCTGCGCCACGACCACCGCCAGCGTCGACACGATGCTCGCTCCGACGTGGGCGATGATCAGGCTCCACGCCTCGAACGCGCCGATGGCGAACCCGATGCCCGCGCCGAAGTACCACACCGTGCCGGCGATGTCCGCGGCCGCCAGGCGACCAAAGCGCAGGTGACGCTCGAGCAGCGCCGCCGGCACCATCCGAAACGCCGAGAGCCAGATGGAGATGCCGAAGATTCGGATCATCCACGGATCGGCGTCCACGCCGATCCATCCCGTGAGCATGGGCGGGCCGGCGAAAACGACGATGGCCGCGGCAAGCGTCACCAGCCCCAGGTGCAAGGTGAACACGGCGCGCAAATCGGACCGGGCCGGATCGTCCCGGCGCTGGATCACGCTCGGATGCAGCCCGACGTCGGTGAACTGCTTGATGATGCCGGCGAGGAAGGCGATCGGCACGACGACGCCGAAATCGGCCGTCGTGAGCAGGCGATACAGCGCGATGTCGCCCGTGAACGACACGAGCTTCATGCCGCCCTCGCGCACGCCCAGCGCGACCACGCCGCGCACGGCTCGCTCGCCCAGCGTCGAGGGCGATTCGCGTTCGGAAGCTTCAGCCGTCATGTCATGACCCTTGCCGAATGGGCCGGCTGAGCGTCTGCTCGTAGACATCGATGAGCTGGGCCGTCGATCGCTCCCAGGTCATGGTCGCCGCATGGGCTTTGCCGCCGGCCCCGAGGCGCCGGCGCTCGTCCGCGGAGGTCAGCACTCGGAGCATCGCCGCCTCCAGCGCCGTCACATCGCCGGCCGCGACCAGCAGCCCGGTCTCGCCGTGCGCCACGATCTCCTCCGCCGGGGAGTCCAGCGAGCTGATCACGGGCGCGCCGCAGGCCCCGGCCTCGAGCAGTACCAGGCCAAATCCCTCGAAGTCGCGACCAACCGAGCGGTAGGGCATGACGACCGCCGAGGCGCGGGCATACCAGCGCACCAGCTCGTCGTGGCTCACGGCTCCCGTGAGAATCACGTCGTCTTCCAGGCCCAGGCTGCGGCTGCGTTCACGGAGCCGTGCGACGAACGACGAACTGGGGGCGTAGGGCCCCACGATGACGAAGCGCGACTGCGGCAGGCGCGTGCGCACCGCGGCGAAGGCCTCCAAGGCCACGTCGAACCCCTTGCGCGGCTTTGGCTCACCGACCGCGAGCACCAGCCCGGCCTCGCGCGCCGGCGGCGGGTCGGGGACGGCAAACTCATCCGCCCGCACGGCCAGCGGCACGACCGTGGAGTGCGTGAATCCCGTGTCCCGCCGCACTCGCTGCTCCGTATAGCGGCTGATGGCGATCAGTCGCCGCGCGCGGCGCATGGCCAGGCGCAGCATGCGCGACTCGAGCCAAACTCGGCTGGACGGCACCGAATAGGTACCGACGAGCGACACGAACAGCGGGCGAAGGCCGGCGGCGAGGGCCACGGCCGGGGCATAGGGCTCGACCATGCAGTGGACGGCGTCCACGCCCCGCAGCGCGCGCCACAGGGGCCGGATGGTCCGTGCGAGCAAGCGGGCGAAATGCGGCGTGCCGTCGCGAAACGACGGAATCAGCGCGTGGTCGGGATGGGCGCGCAGGTCGGCGGGCATCGTGCCGCCGGGCGTGACCAATCGCACGTCAACGCCCGCCGCAATCAGTCCGCGCGCCAACTCGCCGGCGTAGCGCCCCCAACCGTTGGTCGGGTCCAGCTCGTCGGCCACGATGGCCAGCTTCACCGCCGCTGCCTCCAAATGCTCAACGCCAGCAGCGGCGCCAACAGGCCGGTGGCGACCAGCGAGGCGATCGCGCCCGCCGCGAACCCAGGCGGCTCGAACCGCATGCGGATCTCGTGCGCGCCCGCCGGGAGCGCGAGACCGCGCGCCACCAGGTTGACGGTCAGAATCTCCGCCGGCCGGCCGTTCACCTCGGCGCTCCAGCCGGGATACGGCGCCTCGTTGAGCACCAGCAAGCCCGGCGCGGCCAGGTCGACGCTGAGGTCGATGCGCTCCGGTCCGCGGGCGATGGGGCCGATGACGTCGGAACGGCTGGCCCCTTGACCGGGCTCGATGCCGGGCTCGCGCGACACCAACGCATGGTCGGGTCGCTCCGCGAGCTGTTGGAGCAGAGACTCGGCGTCGTCGACCACGGACCAGCGTCGCGCGATCCATGCCTCGGGGCGCCACTCGTGAATCTCATAGACGTACAACGGCTGCTCCACGCCGGCCCATTCGGGCAGCGGGATAGTGCCCGCATGCACTTCACGCAGTCCCTCAATCGGCAGCGGCACCCCCGACGTGATGTACCGGACGTTTGCCGCGGCAAGAGCGCCCAGACGAGACTCCAGGATGTCGAGGCGGGCGGCGGCGTCGAGCGAGGCGTCGCTGGCGAAGCCGGGCACGATGGCGCGTTCGCTGCCGACAAACGCCAGGAACTCCGCCGTGCTGCGCGGCATCAGGTTCTCGTAGCCGTCAATCGTCCTCGGCCCGCCGTCCAGCGCCAGGTTCGGGGCGCGAGTGGCGGTGAGAAACACCCACTCGAGCAAATCGCGCTGATCGCGTGACAGGCGATCGCCGGTCGCCGTCGACAGCTCGAACTTCTGGGCCTGGGCGCGATAGGAAAAGAACCGGCCGTCGCGCTGGTCGGCGGAAACGGCCGGCAGCGGCGAGGGCCGGTCGTACCACTCGGCCGGCACCGTGGGAATGACGTGGCCCGGCGCCAAGAGCAGATCGACCGCGAGCACGACCCCAACGCCCATTTGCGCATGCCTTCCCTGGAGGATCCCGCGCCGATAGGCCCAAATCAGCGACGCGCCGAGAACCGCGGTGACCAACAGCAGTCGGGGCGTGGGTCCCGCGAGGCTAAACGCTTGCTCCAGCCGCCCGTAGAGCTGGTCGAAGGTGCGGTAGTAGCGTTCGGCGGTGAGAAACCTGTCCTCGGACCCCACGATTACGCGGTCCACGTAGTCGTAACCGTAGGGCACGATCAGGAAGGCGAAGCCCGTGAGCGTGATCGTGGCGGCCAGGGTGCCGACCGCGATGAGGCCGGCCAGCCAGGTCCACGCGCGCACCAGCCAGCCGACGGCCCGCGCGGCGGCCAGATCGGGGCGGGGGAGCAACTCGAAGCCGTAGGCCGCGAGGAAGGCCAGGCCGAAGGTCGCCACGATCCCGAACCGCGCGGGCTGGCGGAAGAAGCCGAACAGCGGCAGCTTGTGCAGCAGCGGGAATCCCAGGCTGTAGGCGCCCATCGCCAGCACCCAGGCGACGACGACGAGCACCGCGAGGAAGCGCACCACGCGATGCCGGCGCGCGGCCACCAATGCGAGCACCGCGAGCACGGGCGTGAGAATCCCGAGATAGAGCAGCTCCTCGGCGTTGAGCGTTTCGTCGAGCACGCGCGGAATCTCGAACGACGGGTAGAGGTAGCCGAGCACCAGGCTCCAAGGCGGTATCGAGCCTTGCGCCGCGGTCGCATAGTCGAGGCCGCCCACGCGGCCGGAGAGTTCCGTGGCTTGGATGGTCGGCAGGAAGCGCACGGCGCCCAGGGCGAGGCCCACGACGACGCCCGTCAGCAACCAGGCCCCGAGGGCAAGGGCGGGCGCCCGCCCGGCCTCGCGCCACGTCCAGGTCAAACGGAACAGGGCGTACACCAGCCACGCCGACACGAACAGCAGGGCGATCTGCGGATGCCCGGCCAGGCCCGTGATGCCGGTGACGACCGCGAGTCCGACGGCCCACATCCGCCGTCCCTGCGCAATGCGTTCGATGGCGATGAGTCCGGCGGGCAGCACGAAAAAGATGTCGGCGTAGTTGAGGAAGCGGGACGTGGCGAAGACGAACGGGCTGTAGGCGTAGAGGAAGGCGGCGAGAAACGCGCCGCGGCGGGACAAGCCCCACACCCGCCCGAGCCCGTAGGCGGAGGCCGCCGCCAGGACAAGGCCCAGGGAGGTCTCGACGAAGTAGGCCCGCAGGGGGTCGAAGACCCGCAGCAGGCCCCAGGTCAGCGGATAGAACCAGCCGAACTCCGAGAAGGCCACCGGGAATCCGCCGAGCATGCCGTCGGTCCAGAGCGGAATGCGGCCCTCGGCGAGACCCGCCGCCAGCAGGCGATAGCGCGGCTGATAGCTCAGGAGCACGTCGAAGTCGAGCCAGGGCTCGCCCGCGAGCAGGATTCCGCGATTCAGGATCAGGAGCGGCGCGAGCAGGCCGATGGCCACCAGCAGCCGGTGCCGGTTGGCGCCGGTGTGCTCCAGGCGCTCGGCCGCTCGCCCCAGCAGAGCGACGGCGCGCGTCAGGCCGGCTGCGGCAGGTCGAGGAATTCCAAGATTCCGGCCGCGCGTCGATTCCACGTGCAGTCCGCTACCTCGTTCCGGGCCGTGCGCGCCAGGCGTGCGGCGAGCTCATGGTCGCTCAAGAGGCGCTCGATGGCGGCGGCCAGCGCCGCATTATCGTCGGGAGGCACGAGCAGCGCGTTGTGCTCGTGGCGCAGTACCTCGCGCAGCGACGGCAGATCGCTGGCCACGATGGGAACGCCGGCCGCCATGTACTCGAACATCTTCAGCGGCGAGGTGTGCTCGCGCGCGATGATCGTCGCGCCGCTGAAGGGGATCACCGCCACGTCGGCCGCGGCCAGGTAGCGCCGCGCCTCGGCCGGTGGGCGATGGCCCGTGGTGCGCACGTTGCCCCTGCCGCCGGCAAGCTGGCGAATCCGGTCGAGGTCCGGCGGCACGCCGCCGACGACGGCGACCTGCACCGACTCGGGCAGCTTCGCCGCGGCGGCGACCAGCGTGTCCACGCCCTTCCAGGCGTAGAGATGGCCCACGTAGCAGACGAGCGGCGTGTCCGGCGCGAGGTCGAGCGCCTGGCGCGCCTTGGCCCGCGGCTCCAGGTCGAAGGCGGCGGCGGGGGCGGCATCGTGCGCCACGAGCACGCGCTCGGGCGAAAGCCCGCGTTCCAGGTACCACCGGCGCAGCGCCGACGAAATGACCACGATGCGGTCCACGCGGCGCGCGGCCCACAGGTGCAATCGCTGCGACGGCGCCGACCGCGGCAGCGTGTGGCACTCGAAGCAGGTGCGGACGCCGGCGCGCCGGCGCAGCGTCGTCAGCGTGAGCGGAAACAGGTCACGGCTGTAGACCACATCGCCGCGGAGTCGCCGCATCAGCACCAACGCGCTGAGCGTGAACGTTGCGAGCTGGATCAGGTGTGCCAGCAGCGGAATGGGTCCGCGGTTGAACGCGGGCCAATCGACCGTGACGCGCTTGATCAGGTCGATGCAGGGCAGGCCGATGAGGGCGAACGCCGGCTCGACGCCGAAGTAGGCAAAGGGGTCCTTGACGTGCCGCATGGCGTCCATGTTGGCGCGGCGGGCATGCAGCAACAGCACCTCCAGGCCCTGCGCCGCGAACGCCTCGGCCATGTGCATGATCTGCAGCGGGTGGGCCTTTTCGCTGGGAATGCGCGCATTGGCGAGGAAGATCAGACGCACGGTGATCGACCTCAGATCTCGTAGCGGATCGACGCCGCGACGCCGGCGCCGAGCGGTCCAAATCGCACCTGGTTGTCCTCGACACTCCAACTGGTCGGGGCGTCGACCTCGAACCATTCAGTGGCCGTTGGGTAGCGGTAGGCAAGTCCCGTGATCGGCTGCGCGATGTTTACGGCGTCGGCGACCAGTAGGCGGTCGCCATTCCAGCGATAGGCGCGCGCGGTTTGCAGGGCCGGATGCGGCCGGCCGTCCGCGCGCGCCAGGTATGAAGCGATCCGCACGCCGTCGTCGTCGAGGCCGACCTGGCCGTCGAGCGCGTGGATCGAGGCGAATTGGCCGTCCGCCGCCCACGCCGGCGGCCCAAGGAAGCGATAGAGCATTCGCAGGGCATGCCGCCGGCGGCCGCCGCGCCAGTGCATCCGCGCGAGGCGCAGGCGAAACCACGCGTCGGCGTCGAGCGGGCCCGGCGCCGCCTTGGCTGCGGAAGATAGGAACCATGTGCCCTCGGGAGTCCAGGGTTCGCAGACGTGCGCCAGGACATTGGCCCAACCGCGCTCCGCGTCGCCGACGTAGACCAGGCCGCCACCGCCAATCCGAGCTCCGTCAAGGCCGTTTGCCGGCTCCTTGCGGACACGCAGGATGGCGCACGCGCGGCGAGTCTGAAGGCGCACCACCCCGGCGTCGGCACGGTGGATCGGCGGCGCCGGCTTGGGCGGCGGGGGATTCGTCGGGAGGTCGTCAAGCTCCGCGGCCGCGTGCGCACGCGCGAGCCAAGCGAGATCGGCGGTATGCGCGACGCGGGAAATGGCCGTCGCGCCGGTTGGGCAGGCATCGACCAGCCCGTCGGGGCCCACGGCCTGGGCCGAGCGCGCCGCGACGATTCCCGCGAGCCGGATCGACGCCGGACGCCCGTCCGTCGCCAGGGCGTAGGCGTCGTAGGGCGCCGAGCCGGCCTCGGCGTCTGCGTCCCAGCACCAGCGCTTGCCGTCGAGCGCCAGCGGCTTCACGCCGTCGGGCCGCAAGATATCGATCAGAAAGTCCACGCCCCGTTGCAGCGTCTCGGCGTGGGACTCGCGGTCGCCAATGCGTGTCAGGGCGCAGCGAGCGAAGGCGAGGATCCGGCCGTGGTCGGTGACCGCGGTGTCGCCGGCGGCGGCGAATGAACCGTCGGGGCGCATTTCGCCAAGGGCGCCGGCCACCGTCTCGCGCACGGTGTCCGTCCAGTCGTTCTTGTCAAGCGCCGCGGCGGCGCTCGCCAGCCCCAGCGCGCCGCACAGTCGCTCGCTGATGACCGGGGCGTCTTTGACGGTCGGCGCCAGGTAGGTCTCGGCGCAAAGGCGGACGGCCTCCTCGATGCGCGCGCGGTCGATGCCGGGCAGCCGGTCGCCGGCTACGTCGAGCAGCGTTGCCAGCGCGTCCACGCATTCGCCGCAATCGACGAGTTGCGTCGAGATGTCGTGAGGCCGGCTGGGAAAGAACACCCAGGCCCCGCCCGCCGCGTCGTCCTGGCCGAGCCGGCCGGTGACGGCGCGGGCCACGCGCACCGCGCGGTCGAGGTAGCGATCGTCCGCGTCCTCGGAGGCCAGGGCGCAATTCAGCACGATGGCGCGCGCGGTCTTGCCGGTGTGGTCCACGCCGTGCTCGGGGCAGCGGGCGTAGCCGTCGCGCGCCAGGCGCCGTTCGAAGGCGTCCGAGGCCTGCTCCAGCGCCCAGCGGGCGCGAGCCGTGAGTCGCGCCGGCTCGCTAGACACCCTCGCTCACCTTCGCGGCGGGCGCTGTGCGCGGAAACGGCGGCTCGCGGCCCTCGCGCAGCGCCGTGAACACTTGCACGAGCCGGCCCGCCAGGCCGCTCGCAGCGTGGTTCTCGATCACTGTCTGCCTGAGATTCTCGATCGTGGCCGTGCGCAAGCCTGGATGAAGCGCCAGCGCCCGTCGCAGGCCATCCGCCAGGGCCTCCGACGACGACTCGAGGAGAAAGTCGCCCGCGAACGCGCCGAGCGCCGCGCGATAGACGACGTTGTTGGTGACAAGCAGCGTCCCGGCGGCGAGGGCTTCCAATCCCGTCTTGTCGAGGGAAGTGCCGCTGCGCCAGGCGACGAAGGCATCGAGGCCGGCGTAAAACTCCGGCATGTCCGTGCTGGGCAGCCCACCCAAGAATGTGACGTGCTCCGTGAGCGCCGCCTCGCGCACGCGCTCGTGAACCTCGGCCAGGTAGGCGTGATCCGAGGGATAGAACGGCTCGCCGGCGACGCGCAACTCGACGGGCAGGCCGTCGTCGCGGAGCCGCGCCACGGCCTCGATCACCGTGGTCAGCCCCTTGAGCGGCGTAATACGTCCGGCGACGCCGATGACGGGCCGCGCCGGCGGCTCCGGCCGGATCGGCATGGCCGCGAGCCGGGCCGTGTCGATGCCCTGGCCCACGATGAATGCGCTCGGCGATGGCAGCGGGTAGCTCTCCGGAGCCGAGGTGATGGTCGCGCTGGACAGTCTCACGCCGGCGCGCAGCGTTCGCGTGAGGCCGTGGCTGGCGTACCAGAGCACGAGCGGGGTCCGACGCGCGATGCACCAGGGGGCGGCGGCGACGGCATAGGCCGGGACCATGTGCGCCAGCACGCCGTCCACGCGACCGCCGCCGATCAACTGAAGGCACCGGCCAAGCAGCAACGGCCAGCGGGACGCGCGACCGCGCCCCCTCTCCTTGCCCAGCCCATGCACGGTGACGTTGGGCGGCAAGTCAACGGCGCCCGTGGAGGCGGCAATGACGTGCACCTGGTCAACGAGCCCGGCCAGCTCGCCCGCCCACAGATGGGCGAATCCCAGGATGGAGCTGTCGGTCGAAAGTTCCTGCGTGATCATCAGCAGCCGCAGTCCGCGCCCGGTCTCGCTCACGGCAGCGACTCCGCCGCCAGGTCGCGATAGGCCCGGGCGTAGGCGCTGAGGATCCGCTCTCGGGTAAAGGGCCCCGTTGCCCGCCGAGCCGCCGCACCGGCGCCGGCCAGGGCTTCGTGCGCGCGGCGCACCTGCGCGACCAGATCGCCGCCGGCCTTCGCATTCCAGGGCAGGAGCCAGCCGTTGACGCCGTGCTCGATGATCTCGGGCATCAGGCCCACGGGCGTGCTGAACACCGGCGTGCCGCAGGCCATGGCCTCCAGGCACACGCGCGGTCCGCCCTCGCTGCGCGAGGTGCACGCCAGGGCTTCCATCTGCCGGTAGAGCGCCGCCAGGTCGTCCGGACCGTCAACCCAGGCAATGCGGTCGACGCGATCCTCAATTCCCGCCGCGGAAAGGCGGCGCTGCAAGGCGTTGGCTTGGGGACCGTCGCCCACGACCAGGAATCGCGACTCGGGGGCGTCGGCCGCCACGGTCGTGAAGAGCTTGACCAGGTAGTCCAGGCCCTTGTTGGCGACCAGGCGCCCCACGAATCCCAGCGCGTACGGCCGTGAATCGTCGCCTGGACGAAACACCTCTCGATCGACGTGCGCCGATGGCAGCACCAGGATCTTCTCCGGCGGCACGCCCCACCGTCGCAGCAACCCGGGCACCTGCTCGCGGTTGACCACGCGGATGGCGCGGGCGCGCCCGGCCGCGAATGCAACATAGCCCCGATATCCGAGCTTGGCCGCCGACTCCCACCACTGCGCGCGCCGCGGGTGTGCCGGGACGTGGTGGATTTCGCTCACGTACGGGACTCCGATCCGCCCGCTGAGGCGCGCGGCGGCGATGCCGTTCGAAAAGATGCCGTAGTCGTGGCTCACGATCAGGTGGTAGCGCCGCTCGGCGGCCAGAGCGCGCGCCCGGCGGACCAGCCAGCGCGCGTGCCAGAGCCGCCCGCCCGGCGACGGATGAACGTGCACGCCGCCATGGAGCGTGCGCGGTTGGGCCTGGCGGACGTTGGGCGTCAGCACGTCGATGCGGTCGAACTCCTGCGACAGACCCTCGAGCGTGTAGTAGAACGGGCCTCGCCGCCCCGCCGCTACGTCGCGATCGCCGCTGAGCATCAGCAGGCTGGGTTTCATGCGACGGCGCGGGCGGCTCCCGGCCGGCGGTCGATGGCGTCGTGCAGCACTTCGAGTGTTTGGTCCACCAGCCGGTCCCAGCGAAAGTGCTCCAGCCCGGTCTGCGCCGCGCGGGCCAACCGCGCGGCGTGGGCCGGATCGGCGAGCAGGTCGTTGACGGCGTGCACGAAGGCGTCCTCATCGCCGAACGGCACCAGCACCGCGGAGTGCTCGTGGCGCAGGATCTCGCGGTTGCCCCCAACGTCGGTGGTCACGATCGGCGTTCCCACGTGGCGGGCCTCCACCAGCGTGTGCGAGAGGCCCTCGTACTGCGTGTTGAGGACGCATATCTGGGACGCCCGCAGGTAGGTCGCCACCCGGTCGTGGGGCACGTCGCCGGTGAAGACCACCCGGTCGGTCACGCCGACTTCCCGCGCCAGCTGCTCCAGCCGGGACTGCTCCGGACCGCCGCCGACGATGAGCAGGGCGGCGCCGTGGTCAAACCGCGGCACCATGCGAATCAGCGCGTCGACGTGCTTCCAGGCGTAGAGCCGCGAGACGTTGCAGACCACGGGGGCGCGCAGGCCCAGGCCCTGGCGCACGGCCTCCGGCTCCTCATTGGGACGCGGCGTGCTGGTCAGCGCGTTCTGGATCACCTGGGTCTTGCGCGCATCGACGCCCCACCCCTCGACCAGGGAACCCACGTAGGCGCTGGGAACGACGACCACGCTGGCGAGGCGGCAGTAGAACCGTTGGATGGCTCGAAACACGCGAGTCTTCAGGCCGTGTGCGGCGGTCTGGAACGGCTCGATGCCCAGCGACGTCAGCCCCCGGCGGATCGCCGACTCCCACGCCCAGTCGCCCACGACCTTGAGCACGCGCGGGCGGCCCGCCAGCAGCGCCCCGAGGCTGGCGGGAAGCTCGATGCCGTTGATGTAGACCACGTCGGACTGCAACGCCGCGCGCCAGGTGTGCCACATCACCCGCAGGTAGCGGACCGGCACCGGCATGCTCCACGACACCCGCACCAGGGGATAGGGAACCTTGACCGCGCCCGCCGGATCGTCGGTGCCGGCGATTACGCGCACCTTGTGGCCGCGCTGATGCAGCGACTCGGCCAGGTGATACACGTGCGTGGCCGGGCCGCCGACGGCGGGCGGAAAGATGTTCGACACCAGCGTTAGGCGCATGCTCGCGACGCTAGCACCGACCGTACGGCGTCACAACCGGGCGAGCCCAAGGTCTCCCGCCCTCGCGAACCGCTATCCGGCGTGGCCGTTCGAGCGACCGTTGTGCAGCACCGGCAGCGGCTCGGTGGTGGCCACCGACCGGGCGCCGGCAAACGCCCGCCAGAGCGGGGTGTCTTCCTGCCACTTGGCGTCGCAGCCGGCGCACAGCGGGTAGTCGGCCAGTTGGCCCCCGGTGTGCGCCTCGCGGATGGCTCGATAGGCGTCGCTGTTCCAGACGTCCTGGATCGACTGCGTGGTGAGGTCGCCCATGATCTGCTCTTCCGCGAAGTCGGCGCAGCACGACGGCACGCGCCCGTCCCAATAGACCGCCATGGACTTCCACAGCCAGTTGCAGGGGTAGTAGACGGGGCCGTGGGGGCGCGCCGTGTAGAAATCGGAGTCGGTCAGCGTGCCGGCCCATCCGTGAGCCCAGAAGGTGTCCCACTCGTCGATCGGCAAGCCGGCGAAGCGATCCGTGAAATGCGCTGGGATCACCGGACGCGCGCCGACGCCCATCGACTTCTCCCAGAGCTGGATCACTTGCATGACGACGTAGGGCTTCGGGCCGGGAAGCTGCTTGCGGGCTTCGAGGAACCGCAGCACGCGCTCCAGCACGCGATCGAAGGTGGCGCCCTTGCGCATCTGCTCGTAGATCTCGGGCTCGCCGGAGTCGAAGCTGATGGTCACCTTGGAGGGTCGGGCTTCCAGCAGATTGGCGATCGCGTCGTCGCGCCACAGCGTGGCGTTGGTGTTGATGTGCGCCGCGATCCCGGCGCGCTCGCAGGTCTCGATCATCTCGTAGATGCCCTGGTGCATCAGGGACTCGCCGCGGAAGAACAGGTTGATCTCGCGGGTGAAGTGCCGGGCCTCGTCGATGATCTTGTTGAACAGGTCCATCTCCATGAACCCGTTGGTCGAGTTGGCCCCGACGCTCTGCGGGCACATGGGACAGCGCAGATTGCAGAAGCTGGTGGGCTCGACGTGCATCTTCAGCGGGCCATAGGGCAACTCGCTGGTGCCGCGCATCCAGTGGTAGGCAAAGCGCGCCAGACCCGGATGCGCCACCGCCTTGTGGCGGCGGAACTTGAGGACGAGGTCCTTGGCCTGGGTGACCGAGTTCACGGGCTCGCCGGGGTTGACTCGGACGGCGGAATCGCTTCGTCCCAGAGCATGTTGGGGATGCCGTCCTCGACCTTGTAGGCGTAGCCGCACACCGTGCACACAAGCGTCTCGCCGACAATGCGCAACACCCCGTCATCGCGCGGGTGCGCGTCGTTCACGCAGCGCAGAATGGCGAGAAAATCCGCGGGGATCAGGTCGGCGTTGGAGGAGTCGGACATCACGTAGCCTCGATTCGACGCTAGAGCATGAAGTGGAGCGTGTCAAAGGTGAGTAGGACGGCTCCATAGACGCCAACGATGGCGAGCCGCCAGCGTACGGCATGGGTCCCGTCCGGCCAGAGTCGGTGGGTCGCCGCGGCGAGCGCGCCGACGGAGACCACTTGCAGCGCCACGAGCACCAGGGCAACCAACGCCAGGACCACCGGATAGGCCAGGTAGTACTCGATCAGCGTGGTCGACCAGAAGTCGAGGCCCAGCCCGTTTTCGGGATGCGGCGGACGCACGTCGACCCCGAAGCGGGACCAGGGTGAGCGCGCCAGCGCGTCGTCGAGCATATCGGTCCGATCCGGCGCCAAGAGGTTGGTCGCGTCGGCGCGCAGCAGCCAGGCATGCGCCAGGAGCGGGGAAAACTGGTGGGCGTAGAGCACCGCCACGAAATCGCCCTCCGGCTGCTTGGCCGACCAGGGCTGATAGGCCGCCCCGCCGTACACCGCCCCGTTCTCGGGAAGCTCCCCAACCACCTGCTGCTGATAGAGGTCGAGGTAGGAGCCGAAGTCCTTGCTCACGCCCATCACCTGCACGCCCAGGCTGGCCAGGAGCAGGACGGCAAAGGCCGCCCGCGGCAGCGCGCGACGTCCCTTGCCGACCAGCCACTCGATTGCCGGCGCGGCCATGATGACGAGGAAGGGCACGACCGGCACGAGATAGCGCGGACCCCAGGCGTTGCCGCCGTACCACACTTCCTTCTTGCTGTAGAGCAGCAGGTAGCCGATGGGGATGGCGACGAAAATGAACGCCTGCCATCCGTGGCGCCGGATAAACCAGGGAATCGCCGGGATCGCCACGAGGAGCACCGGGTTGTACCAGAGCAGGCCCTTGCCCCAGCTTGAAATCAACCCGTGCACCCCAAGCTCGATCGGCAGGCCCAGCCAGCCGCGGCTGATGCCGCCCCACAGCTCGTGCACGTAGAGCAGCCGCACGTCGAACAGGAAGGCGGCCGCCACCAGGCCCACGGGCACGACCGCGATGATGGGCGCGGCAAACGCGAGCGCCGGCATGAATCCTTCCCGCCCCGCCTGCTGCCAGGTGCGTCCCCGCTTGTGGTTCAGGAAGATTGCCGCCACAAGCAGCGGCATCACGATCACGGAGACGTATTTGGTCACAGCCGCGGCGAGCGCCACCGTCCCCGCGAGCAACAGATACCGTCGTAGCTGCGTCTGGTTGTAGATCAAGAGCAGCCAGACGCACACGAGCACCAGCAGGGTCACCAACGGTTCCGCGAAGTCGAAGACCGCGTAGGGCCACGCCATCGTGCCGAGCGCATAGACGAGGCCGATGGCCAGGGCGATGTCCGCGCCGTAGTCCAGCCGCCGCACGATGCGAAACACGACGACGGCGCCGAAGGCGGTGATCAGCGCGTTGACCAGCGGCACCCAAATGCGGCGGAAGAAATCGACCGTCTGCCGCTCGGACCACCGCCGGCCGATGCCCGGGCCGTCAATCCACGTGCCGTCGACCAGCCGTGCGGCCACTCCGTCCACGTAGAGGTTGCCGTCCGGCAGCAGGTACTCCAGTCGGGCGGACTCCAGGTGGATGGGATCCGCAAGGTCCCAGGTCGCCAGGTAGTAATACGCCCGCGCGTTGCCGATCTGGCGTCCGGCGGGCCGGGGGCGCTCGTGCTGAATCCGGGCGCGGACGTCGCCGCGGTCGTAGGCCCACTCCGCGGTCTCGATGCCCACGCGAATCGGCCGCGCGATCTCGGTCCCGTCGCTGGCCGTGAGGATGAGACTGGCCACCTGAAGGCCCTGGGCAAAGTCGGCGCTCAGGCCGGCGTGGGTGAGCAGCGACAGCCGGTCATAGCGCCCCGGATCGAGGCCAAGGTCAAGGACCCCGGTGCTCTTGGGCTGCGGCATGCCGCCGAGCGGTGCGTAGTTGACCAACAGGATTTCGTGCTCGCCGTCATGGATGGGGAGCCGATCGCGCTGCGGCGCGATTTGCGCAAACGGCTCGGCGGCGGCAACCACCGGCATCAGGACAAGCGGCAAGCCCACGCCCCAGCGTGAGAAATTGCCGCCGTGCTCCCGCAGATACTTTTGATCGGGGTCGACCACCACGCTCTTGGCCATCTCGAAGGCGAACGTCCCGTCGGCGCTGTAGCCGACGCCGTTGCGGCTCACGCCGGCGGTGAGCAGATAGACCGTCAGAGCCAGGAGAAACAGCACCAGCGCCGGACGCTGCACGATCCAACCCGGCATGTGCAGCCGCATCAGTCGCGCGCCGAACCGGGACGTGGCGCGCATCGCTCGCTACGCGGCGGGCGCCGCGGGAAATCCGAGCTCATCAACCAGCGCATTCAGACGGCGAGCGAAGGCGGTGACATTGAATCGCTGGCTCGCGGCCTGCGCGGCCTCGGACATGCGGCGGCGCAGTTCGGCGTCATGCACGAGCCGCCATGTGTGGTCACGCAGCTCGCGAGTCGTCGACCAGCGAAATCCGTCCACGCCGTGGGTGATGATTTCAGGCAGCCCCCCTCGGTCGAGCACCACCGGAACCGCGCCGCTCGCCATGGCCTCCACCACCGTGATGCCGAAGTGCTCGAATCTCACCGGATGGCGCGACTCGCGCTCTCCATGGCCGGCGGCGTGCCAATAGATCTGCGCTTCACCGTACAACCGTTGCAGGTCGGCGAACGGCGCGTCGACATGGAACTCGATGGGATGCCCGGCGGCGCGGCGCTCGAGGTCACGGGTGTAGTCGAGGTCGATATCGCGCTCGCTCTGCTGTCCGGCCAGGTGCAGCGTCCAGCCGTCAAGGCCCTCGCGCCGCATGCGAATGAACTGGTCGATCATCACCCGGTGCTTCTTCTCGTGCGTGCCGCGAAAGAACCGGCCCACCCCCAGAATAGAGGGACGGCGGCGCCCGGGCGTCGCCCACGAGGTGTCAACCGGCGGGCAGAGCAACGGACCGTCGCGGTCCCAGTAGTGGCGCATCCAGCGCCGGCTGAAATCGGAAATGGGCGCGATGAGGTCGTAGGACTCCAGGAAGTCGAGCGACCCATAGGTCGGCAGGCCCTCCAGTCGGATGCCCGCTTCAGGCAGGAGGCGGCGGAACAGCAGCTCGTAGAGCAGGCGGCGCGGGCTGCGCACGCGCACGTCGGTGACGGCCAGGCCCACCTCGCGGTTATCCGCCTCGTCCAGGGTGTCGGCGGGGTTGAACACCGGCGATTCGAGCGTGAGCTCGAGCGGCTCGTTCGCCCCACGCGGGCGATGGACGCGCAACGGCCAGCGCTCGAACTCGCCCGGGTGAGGCTCGAACGTGCGTTCCGCGAGCACCTCGCCGTCAACGAAGCACCGGACCGGAAGCGGTTCGTCGCGGCGAAAGTTGCCGGCGATGACTTCGACGTTTGCCGACGTGCGGCCCGGCGGCCAGGGGATGCGCACCACGGCGCGATCCGTGGTGTATCTAAACCAGCCGCGGCCCAGCGGATGGACGTCGTAGAACCCGTCCAGCCACTCCGGGAGGAGCAGCTGCCGGATCAGCATCTCCCCGACCCGCCGTCGCAGGCGCGCGGTCCAACCGCGCTCGATGGGCGACGGGAAGAGCACCAGCATCAGGCTGCGGCGCGCCGCCGACGGCTGCGAGGTCATGAACGAGGCGTTCACGAAGAGGTCGAACTGCGAGGTGTACTCGGCGAAGCGGTTCGGCGGCAGGGCCGGGATGACCTCGATCTGGACGTTCGACAAATCGAGGTTCAGGGCGGATTCCAGGTCCTCGCGAGCAATGCCGCGATGCGTGACCAGGCGCGTGTCGTCGAAGCGCTGGGCCAATACGGCGGCCGCCATGGCGGCGTGGCGCTCGCCGCCGCCGCGCTGATGCAGCCAGCGGTTGTAGACGGCGGCCTTCACTCGGGCTCGACGAAGGGGTGCAGCTCGCGCGCGTCCAACGGCCCCAGGCGCGCTTCGGTGCGCCGCAGCCGCAGCGTGGCCGGCATGGCCCGCAGTGCCGCGCGCAGCGCCGAGGCCCGGGCGCGTCCGCGCGCCAGCGCCTCGGCGTCGTCTGCGGCCAGCCCGCGGCGAAGCTCGCGTTCCCCGTGGATCGCCGCCAGCGCCGCGTGGTGGCCGGCGCAGCGCCACGGCGCGTTCTTCGCCAGCATGCGCAGCTTGCCGAACTCGACGTTGCGGATGAATGCCGGGGACCACTCGCGACTGGACGCCGCGTGGGCGTGGCGGACGACCGATGCCGGCTCGTACCAGAAGCGCCAGCCGCGGCGGCGCGCGCGCCAGGCGAGGTCCGCGTCTTCGTAGTACATGAAGATGCCGGGATCGAAGAAGTCCAGCGCTTCGAGCATCGAACGCCGGTAGAGCGCCGCCCCGCCCTTCACGGCAAACACCTCGCGGGGCGCGGCGAAGTCCGCTCCGTCCCACGCTTGCCACACATTGCCGTGGGTTACGAAGGTGCCGCGATCGCGCATGGAGCCGTCGGGGAGGGGCTTGATGCCGGCGTTCTCGATGACCGGACGGGCGAATTCACGGACCGCATCGGCGGGGATGTCCCGCTCGAAGCGGGTTCGCTCCGCGGCGACCGGGAGCGTGGCAAGCGATTTGCCGCCGACCGTCACCGCAAGCTCGACGTCGTTTCGGTCGGGGCCGGCCGCGACGTCCAGCGCGATCCGGGCCTTGCCGTCGACCACGGGAACGGCCAGCGTCACCGAGGCGCCCGTCCAGCGAAACGTGGCCCCGTCGTGGTCGGTCTCGGGTCCATAGGCCCCACGGTTGACGACGGCCGGGGCGGCTTCGGACGCGTCCGCATACAGGCGCACGCCGAGCTCCCGCGTGTCGCCGCCGCCGGGCACGAAGGTCGGCGCGTACAGCTCCACGGGCACGCGGTCGTGCAGGTACAGGATCTTCGGCGCGGCGCCTCCCGCCACCGGGTCGGTGCACAACCGCTCGACCAGCGGCCGCAGCCAGCCCGGATCGACCTCCGTATCGGGGTTGAGCAGGGCGATGAATGGGGCGGTCGCCTCGCGCATGGCCAGGTTGTTGCCGCGCGAAAAGCCGAGGTTGGCCCCGGTCTCCACCAGCGCGACCCCCGGAAAGTCCCGGCGCAGATTGCGCACGGACCCATCGGTCGAGTCGTTGTCGACCACGGTGACGTCGAAGGCCGGATAGTCCGTGTCCAGGACGGAGTTCAGGCACCGATCGATGAATGCGCCGGGGTTGTACGTCAGGACGACGACGTGGACGCGCGGCACATCGGCGCCGGCGCCGCCGACCGTCCGAGCCGGCTGCCGCGGCGCCTCGGCCGCGATGGCGCCGGTCATTCCACGCTGATCGTGCGCACGGCCAGCCCCAGGACGCGGGTGTCGTCTTCAATGCCCACCGCCGCGGGTACGAGCGGCTCCTCGACCACGATTTCGAGCTGCAACGTCGTGGGCTCGGTCACCGGATCCAGCGGCACGATCACGTCCTCGAAGTCCATGTGCCGCACCGTAAGCGTCGACACGTGCCGTCCGTTGAGACGAATCTGGACGCTCGCGCCGTCGACGTCGTGGTAGGGCCGGCACACCGACATCCGCAGCGTGCCCTGCCCCACGGATTGGGTGATGAATGCCACCGCGCGATCCGTGGTCCAGCGGAGGCGGGGCGGCCACTCCTCGGCCGGATGCCAGCCCTCGCCGAGCCAGTCGTCGTCGCCGTCGCCAAGGCGGAGCTCGGCGGGCGGATGGCGCCAGATCTGGCGCGGCGACTCGCTGATCATGTCCGGCTGGGCGACCGGGGCATCGCCGCGCTCGAGCGGCGGATGATCGCGCGAGACGCGGGCGCGCCATTGGGCGGGAACGACGACCGCGCCCCGCTGATAGCCGGCGAACTTGCCCACGAAGAACGTCAGGGCGTTGTCCCACCGATGGTAGGGCCGGTGGCGCTTGAGTTCGGGCCAGGCGCGAAGCGAAATGTTGTAGGCGCCGACGCCGACCGGCACCGGCCCGAGGCGGCAGGTGACGATGGTGCGGCCGGGCGGCACGTCCAGCGGGCCGATGGTGGTCTCCGTGCTCGACTCGGCGACCAGCAACCCGTCGCTGCGGTGCAGCGCGCAGCCGACAATCACGTCGGTCAGGTGCGTCTCGGCCTCCAGCTCGGCGGCCACCGTGACCGTGTCGCCCGGGAGCACGGTGTATTGCTCGGGCCCGGTTGCACTCTCCCGCAGGACCGCCGCCCGGATCTGCAGGGCGGTGGGTTTGTCCCGGTCGCGCCGTACGGCCGTCGCGTCGTCTGGCGTTGCGGTCCCCTGCATGTGCTGCACGTAGTCCTGGATGACCTGCTGGGGATCGCCGGCCTGGCGCACCTTGCCCCGATCCAGCCAGACCACGCGGTCGCAAAACCGCCGCACCTGGATGGGATCGTGCGAGACCAGCACCATCGTGCGGCGGCGGCGCTTCACGCGGGCCAGGGCCGCGTAGCACTTGGCCGCGAAGTGCGCGTCGCCCACGGCCAGCACCTCGTCGATCAGCAGGATTTCCGGGTCCACGTGGATGGCGATGGCGAACCCCAGCCGCATGAACATCCCGGACGAGTAGTGCTTGACCGGCGTATCGATGAACTGCTCGAGCTCGGCAAACGCCACGATGTCGTCGTACATCGCTTGAATCGCGCGCCGGTTGAGGCCGAGGAACGATCCGTTGAGAAACACATTCTCGCGCCCGGTGAGGTCCGGATGCATGCCGGCCCCCAGCTCGAGCAGCCCGAATACCCGACCGCGTGCGGTGACCTGGCCCTCCGTGGCCTGGATCGTTCCGGCGAGCAGCTTCAGGATGGTGCTCTTGCCCGACCCGTTCGGCCCGATGATTCCCAGCGTCTCGCCGGGCGCCACTGAGACGCTCACGCCGTCGAGCGCCCAGAACTCCTCATGCTCCATCGGCCGCCGTCCCAGCAGGGCCAGCGCCATCCCCTGAAACGTGCGGGCCGCCTCGTGGCGGATGACAAACCGCTTGCGGACGTCGCGCAGCTCGATGGCGGGCGGTGAGTGGTCGGGCATGACGCGCTACAGCTCCTCGGCGAAGCGATGGCCGTAGCGTCGAAAGGTCCACCAGCCCACGCCGAGCGCCACCACCGCCACGACAATGGTGACGATGGTGTGCCGGATCGGGAAGGACCCGAACATGATGGCGAAGCGGTAGTCGGTGGTCAGCGTGGCCATGGGATTGAGCATGAACACCCACCGGTGCACGTCGAGCCCGAGAAACGTGACGTTGGGAACGAACGAAATGGGATAGAAAATCGGCGTGAGGAAGAACCATGCCAGCAATCCAACCTCGACCAGGTGCTCCGTATCCCGGAAGAACACGTTGGCCATCGC
The DNA here is from genome assembly GCA_965243625.1 of Chloroflexota bacterium. Lineage (GTDB taxonomy): Bacteria > Chloroflexota > UBA11872 > UBA11872 > UBA11872 > JAJECS01. Next base: position 2,287,393 of record CBDEVI010000002.1, on the reverse strand, counting down.
AAGAATCAAACTGAGACCCATGACAAGCGCAAGCTGCAACAGCATGATCAGCGGGATCAGCAGCATGGCGCGACTGGTACCGACGCCGAAAAATAGACCAATGATCCAGAATATGACGAACGCCAACACGAAGTTGACAAAGCTGGCAAGCACGGCGCTCATCGGCAGCAATTCGCGAGGAAAGTAAACCTTCTTGATGAGCTGCGCGTTGCTCGTAATGCTGCGCATAGCGGAAGTCAACGCCTGCGCCGTGAATAGCCAGGGCACGAGCGCCGACATGAGGAAGAACGGGTAGAGATGGATTTCGTCGTATTGCGCCAACACCTGGAACACGAGCGTGAACACGGCCATCATCAGGAGCGGATTGAGCAACGACCACCCGAAGCCGAAAATCGATCCGCGATAGCGCACTTTGAGGTCGCGAACCACGAGGTTTCGCAACAGGTCCGTATAGTCCGCGAGCTCCCGAGCAGCGCTCCACACGCGCCGCGCCCACGAAGGATTGAGCAAGGCGGCGGCGCGTGCCATGCGGTGCTCCATGCGCGTGCTAGGCGGCTCGCGGGCGCATCTCACGCCCGGTTTGGATCGCGCCCCATGCTACAATCCGCCGATTCTGGGGTTGCCCGACACACCGGCACCATTGGAGGGGGATGGACGTCACCTGGGTGGGAGGCGGCTGTTTTCGCCTCCGCGGCCGTGACGCTACCGTTCTCACCGACCCACACACCAGCGGCATCAGGCAGCGGTCCGCGTTGCCCAAGGCCGACGTGGTGACGTTGAGCGACCTGGACGCCGACCCTGGGACCAGCGTGCCCCAGCGGCGCTCCGATCGCACGCTCACGGCGTACGTCGCCGATGGGCCTGGCGAATACGAGGTCGCCGGCGTGTACGTGCACGGCGTTCCCGCGCCAGTTCGGACGGATCGACGGACAACCCTGTTTACCTTCGACGTCGACGGCGTGTCGGTGGGGCATGTCCCCGAGCTCTCGAGCGTCCCCGTCGACGCGCTCTTGGACGAATTGGGCACGATTCACGTGTTGCTGATCGGCGTGCGCGGCGGCGACGGGTTTCTCTCGCCCGACCAGATCATCAAGACGGTTTCTCGCATCGAGCCGAACATCGTGATTCCCTACGGCGACGACGCCGCGAGTCCCGAGGCGGCCTGGCGCGTGGTGGCGCGGGAGCTTCACGGTGCGGACCCCGTGGCCGACGGCAACCTCTCCGCCAACCGCCGCCAGCTTCCCGATCCCATTGACGTGCGCATGCTCGAACGAAGGAACTAGGGAATCGTGACGCGCGACGGAACGACGGGCGGCGGGCGGGCGGCGAGGCATCCGTCCCAGCGGCGCTACATCTTCGTGACGGGCGGCGTCGTCTCCGCCATCGGCAAGGGCGTCACGGCCGCCAGCATCGGGCGCATGGTCAAGAGCCGCGGCCTGCGCGTGTCGATCATGAAGCTCGACCCCTACATCAACGTGGACCCCGGCACCATGAGCCCCCTCGAGCACGGGGAGGTGTTCGTCACGGTCGACGGCGCCGAGACCGACCAGGACCTGGGCCACTACGAGCGGTTTGTGGACGAGAGCCTCACCGGAGCCAGCAACCTGACGACCGGCGCGGTCTACGACCGCGTGATCACCCGTGAGCGGCGCGGCGACTTCCTCGGCGGCACGATCCAGGTGATCCCGCACGTGACCGACGAGATCAAATCGCGCATTCGAGCCGTCGGCGACGGGGACGACCCCGACGTGGTGATCGTCGAAGTGGGCGGCACCGTGGGCGACATCGAGAACATCCCGTTTCTGGAGGCGCTGCGACAGTTGCGCCGCGAGGTCGGCATGCGCAACGTGCTGTTCGTGCACGTGACCCTGGTGCCGCGGCTCGGTTCGACGCTGGAGTTGAAGACCAAGCCCACCCAGCACAGCGTGCGCGAGCTGCGGAGCATCGGCATCCAGCCGGACGTGGTGGTCTGTCGCTCGGACGACCGTCTCACGCCCGAGCTCGTCGACAAGATCGCCCTGTTCGCCGACGTCGAATCGCGCGCCGTGATTTCGAACCCGGAAGTGGCGTCGATCTACGAAGTTCCGCTGGTGCTCGAAGAGGCCGGGCTGGGAGCCTTTATCACCGAGCACTTCGGTCTGGACGACCTGGCGCCGGAGCTCGACGAGTGGAGCGCCACGGTCGATGCGCTACTCGATCCCACCGTGCCCGAGCTCGAGATCGCCATCGTCGGCAAGTACATCTCGCTGCCCGATGCCTATCTCAGCGTCGTGGAGGCCGTCCGCCACGCCGGCATCGCCTGGAAGGTGCGGCCGGTTATTCGCTGGGTCGACTCGGAGGAGCTCGAGGACCGCGATCCCCATGACCTGCTGGCCGGAGTCGCGGGCATCATCGTGCCGGGCGGGTTCGGGCCGCGGGGCATCGAAGGCAAGATCATGGCGGCCCACTATGCGCGCACCCAGAAGGTGCCCTACCTGGGGCTTTGCCTCGGGATGCAGGTGGCCGTGATCGAGTTTGTCCGCCAGGTGCTGGGCACCGACGACTGCACCAGCATTGAGTTCAACCCGGACACGCCGCATCCGGCCATCCACCCGATGCCGGAGTACTATCACGTGGCTAACAAGGGCGGCTCGATGCGCCTGGGCGCGTGGCGCTGCGACTTGGTGGCCGGCACGCAAGCCCGGCGCGTATACGGCGCCGCCAGCATCGAAGAACGGCACCGCCACCGCATGGAAGTCAACAACAACTTCCGCGATATCCTGCGCTCGCAGGGCATGACCCTCAGCGGCCTATCGCCGGACGGCGCACTGGTGGAAATCGTGGAGTTGGACCACCATCCGTGGTTCGTCGGGTGCCAGTTTCATCCGGAGTTCGCCTCGCGGCCGACGCGCCCGCACCCGTTGTTCTGGGGATTCCTGGAGGCGGCGGTGCGGCACGTCGAGGGGCGGAGTCCCGTGCCTGAATCGGTGCCAGAGGTGGCCGGCTGAGGGTCGCCGCCGCCCGACCCCTCGAAGAGACCATGAACTGCAGGACCCGGCGCGCGTGGCATCGCACGCGCCGCCCGCGAGAGGACTCCCGATGAGCACCATCGCCGTGATCGGCACGCAATGGGGCGACGAAGGCAAGGGCAAGATCGTCGACCGTCTGGCGGAGCGCGCCGACCTGGTCATCCGCTTCCAGGGCGGCAATAACGCCGGCCACACCATCGTCAACGACTTTGGCACCCATGCGCTGCATCTGCTGCCGGCCGGCGTCTTCCACGCCGGCACGGTGAACCTGCTAGGGCCGGGCACGGTCGTGAATCCGCAGGCGCTGATCGACGAGATGCAGGAGGTTGGCGAAGCCACGGGCATCTCGTTCGACACGTTCAAGATCGCCGAGCGCGCCCACGTGGTGATGCCCTATCACCTCGCGCTCGACGCCGCCGAGGAGCAGCAACGCGGCGAGCTGGTGCAGGGCACGACGCTGCGGGGCATCGGGCCGGTCTACGCCGACAAGGCGGCTCGCTCAGGGGTGCGCGTCGGCGACTTGCTGGACGCCGACTACTTGTCGACCTGGATTCCGAGCATCCTCGAGCCGAAAAACCGGCTGCTCACCGAGGCCTACGGCCTGGACCCCCTGGATCCCAGCGCCCTGGTCGACGAGGCCCTGGCGTGGGGCGAAACGCTGCGCCCCCACGTCGTGGACTCGCTGCCGCTGGTGTCCGAGGCGCTGAGCCAGAACCGCAACATCGTGCTCGAAGGCCAGTTGGGCGTGATGCGCGACCTGGATTGGGGTCACTATCCCTACGTCACGTCGTCGAGCCCATCGGCCGCGGGCGCCTGCATCGGCGCCGGGATTCCGCCCAAGGCGCTCGACAAGGTGCTGGGCATCGCCAAGGCATTCACGTCCTCGGTCGGCGAGGGGCCATTCCCCACCGAGCTCACCGACAGCACCGGCGACCGCCTGCGCAACGTCGGCGCCGGGGAATACGGCGCCTCGACGGGCCGTCCGCGGCGCTGCGGCTGGTTCGACGCCGTGCCCATCCGCACGGTGGGCGCGCTGAGCGGGGTCGATGCCCTGGCGCTGACCAAGATCGACGCGCTGGACGGGTTCGAGCAGCTGCGCGTATGCGAGGGCTACATGATCGACGGCCGGCGCGTCGATCTGGCGCCCGATACCCACGCGCTCAGCCGCGCGCGCCCCATCTACCGAGACGTGCCCGGCTGGATGTCCTCCACCGAGGGTGTGCAGGACTACGACGCGCTGCCGCCAAACGCCCAGCGCTACGTCCGCACCATCGAGGAGATCACGGGCATTCCCGTGGCAATGGTCGGCACCGGCCAGCATCGGACGGCCGTGGCCACGTGCGACCCGGCGTTCAGCCTGGCGGGCTAAACGGGTCGCCACCGAATCACGGCTGGTAGGCGGTCCAAGTCCGTCATTCCCGCGTCCGACTCCCTCTCCCTTGGGGAGAGGGCCGGGGTGAGGGGTCCCCGCCGTCATTCCCGCGAATGGAGAAATTTGCGTAACCCTTCGTCATTCCCGCGAAGGCGGGAATCCACCATTCATTGAATCTGGTGGCAGATTGAATTCGCCGGGTCGTGGTCAGACTTGGCTGGGTCCTGCAAAGGTCTCCCAAGGCGGCAATCCACCCGTACGAGGCAGCCAACGAATCGCGGGCGCCCGCCGGCGCCGGGCCAAAATTCGGCGCTCAAGTGTGGATAAGTCGCCCACTACGTAACCGCAAACCGCCTAAGGGCGCCGGGCCGGAGCGGCTATACTTCAGGGCCCTTTAATCCGTTCCAGCGAGACGGAAAGCGGCAGACCGTCGGCGCCGTAGGTGTCGCACGCGGACAGAGGGCCCTCGCGGCCCTTTTTTTGTGCCGCGGACGCCCCCGGGCCGGAGGGGAACGACATAGGGAGGTGTAGGTGGCAGCGGCGCAGCGCCGCGTGGTGATGTCGGCGGCCGACATGGGTCGCGCGATGTCCCGCATTGCCCACGAAATCATCGAGCGCAACCGCGGCGCGGCGTCGCTCGTCCTCGTCGGCATTCCACGGCCCGGACCCGTGCTGGCGGAGCGACTGGCCGTCTTGATTGAGCAGATTGAAGGTCTCCAGGTGCCGACCGGCGCCGTGGACCCCACGATGCACCGCGACGACCTGGACCGCCGGTCCATCGGCCCGCCGGTGCGTCCCAGCCACATTCCGGTGGACGTGACCGATCGCACCGTAGTCCTGGTGGACGACGTGCTCTACACCGGCCGCACGTTGCGCGCGGCGCTGGACGCGCTGAACGACTTTGGCCGGCCGCGCGCGATTCAGTTCGCCGTCATCGTCGACCGCGGCCATCGCGAGCTGCCGGTCCGCGCCGATTTCGTCGGCAAGAACCTCCCCACCGCGGACGACGAGCGGGTCACCGTGCGACTGCGGGAACTCGACGGTGAAGACGCCGTCCACATCGAGCGCGTGACGCGCGGGGCGCGGGAGGCCACTCCTGCAGCGTAAGCACCTCTTGGACGTGAGCGACTTCACGCGCGACGAGTTCGCCGAAGTCCTGGACACCGCCGAGCGCATGCACGCGGTGCTGGAGCGCCCCATCCGGCGCGTGCCGACGCTGCGCGGGACCACGATCGCCAACGTCTTCTACGAGCCCAGCACGCGCACCCGCGTCTCGTTCGAGTTGGCGGGCAAGAACCTGAGCGCGGATGTCGTGAACATCGCCGCCTCGGGCAGCAGCGTGGAGAAGGGCGAGTCGCTCATCGACACTTTCCAGACCATCCAGGCGCTGGGCGCGGACATCGTGGTGGTGCGCCACTCGCGGGCGGGCGCGCCCGAGCTGGCCTCGCGTCACCTCGACTGCGGCGTGATCAACGCCGGAGACGGCACCCGCGGTCACCCCACCCAGGCGCTGCTGGACCTCTACACCGTGCGGCGTCGGCTGGGCGACGTGGAGGGCCGCAAGCTCGTCATCGTGGGCGACATCCTGCACAGCCGCGTGGCTCGATCCGGCATCTGGGCCTTCGCGCGCATGGGAGCGCAGGTGGTCTTGAGCGGGCCGCCGTCCCTGCTGCCGGACGCCATGGCGTCCCTCACCAACGGCACCGGCGACGTGCGCATCGAGCACGACCTGGACGCGGCCATTCAGGGCGCCGACGTGGTCATGGCGTTGCGCGTGCAGCGTGAGCGCATGCAGGCGGGCCTGCTGCCGGATCTGCGCGAATACGCCCGCCGCTGGTCGGTCAATCCGGCGCGCCTGCAGCGTGCCCAGCGCCACGCGCTGGTGATGCATCCAGGACCCATGAACCAGGGCATTGAAATCTCGCCGGCCGTGGCCTACAGCGAGCAGTCCGTCATCGAAGAGCAGGTGGCCAACGGCGTGGCGGTGCGCATGGCGGTGCTCTACCTCTTGCTGACCGGCGAGGGGCGACGATGAGCGGCTATGCGGGATCCGGGCCGCGGGAGATTCTGCCCGGCCTGATCCATTGGTCGGTCGGATGGCAGCGGTATTCGCTGGAGTCCTACGCCATCGAGCAGTCGTCCGGCTGCGTGCTGATCGATCCCAGCGACTACGCGCCGCGCGCCATCGGCGCCATCGAGCGCCACGGCGTCAGCCACATCCTGATCACCAACCACTTTCACGAGCGGGCGGCGGCCATGCTGCGCGGACGGTTTGGCGCCGAAGTCTGGGCGCCCGAGGGAGACGTCGGGGAGCTCGAGTCGGTTACGCCCGACCACGTCTACGGCGCGGACTCCGAGCTCCCCGCCGGGCTGCGGGCGATCGCGCTCGGCACGATCACCGATGGCGAGCACGCCCTGCTCTGGCCCGAGAATCGCGGGGTGCTCATCGTCGGCGACGCGCTGGGGACCACGAGCTATTGGACGCACAACGAGGGCCAGGTTGGCGCGCACCCGCGGGCGCGGCCGCCCCACGCGCTTCGCGGCCTGCTGGAGCTGCCGTTCACGTCGCTGACGGTGGGACACGGCGAGCCGATTCTCGACGTGGCCAAGGAGGCCCTGCGCCGCTATCTGAGCGAGGCTCTGGATGGCTGAGAACACGCCGCTGGTCATTCGCGGGGGCCGGATCATCGATCCCGCGAACGAGGTCGATCGGGTCGGCGACCTCCTCATCGACGATGGGCGGCTGGCGAGCGTCGGTGAGGTGGGCGCGCAGCTGCCGCTGGGCGCGCCGCGGGTCATCGACGCCGCGGGCCGGGTGGTCGCCCCCGGATTCGTCGACGTGCACGCGCACCTGCGCACGCCGGGATTCGAGTACAAGGAGGACATCGCCAGCGGCACCGCCGCCGCGGCGGCCGGCGGCTTCACCACGGTGTGCGCCATGCCCAATACCGATCCCGTGCTCGACTCGCGGAGCGTGATCGAAGGCTTGCAGGACCAGATCGAGCGACACGCGGTCGTGCGCGTGCTGCCGCTGGCGGCGATCACCTGCGGCCAGAGCGGTCGCCAGCTGGTCGAGATGGTGGACCTGGCCGAGGCCGGCGTGGTCGGATTCACCGACGACGGCCGGCCGCTGGCCGACACCGCGCTGATGCGGCACGCCTTGGAATACGCGCGACCGCTGGGCGTCCCCGTCTCCAACCACTGCGAGGACCCGGCCCTGACCGCCGGCACCACGATGCACGAGGGCGTGGTGAGCGCACGGCTCGGTCTGCCGGGGACGCCGCGGCAGGCCGAGGAAATCATGCTCGGGCGCGACCTGCTGCTCGCGGAGCTGACCGGCGGGCGCTACCACTGCCTGCACGTGACCTCGGGCGGTTCCGTGGACCTGATTCGGCAAGCCAAGGCGCGCGGTGCCAACGTGACCGCGGAGGTCACGCCGCACCACCTGACGTTGACCTGCGACCTGGTGGCCGGCCGGGACGATCCGGTCAGCGCCATCCTGCCGCCGTATGACGGCAATACCAAGGTCGCGCCGCCGCTCCGCGAGCAGGTCGACAACGAACGCCTGCTCGAAGCGCTGCGCGACGGCACCATCGACTGCATCGCCACCGACCATGCGCCGCACGCGGTGCACGAGAAGGACATCGAATACGCCGATGCGGCCGTCGGCTTCAGCGTTTTCGAGACGGCCCTGCAGAGCGTGCTGAGCCTCGTGCACGCCGGGCAGTTGGACCTCGTCTTCGCCATTCGCATGCTCACCAGCGCGCCCGCCCGGGTCTACGGACTGCCCGGCGGAACGCTCACGCCCGGCGCCCCCGCCGACGTAGTGATTTTCGACCCCGAGGAGGAGACCGTCATCGATCCGAGCGCCTTCCGCTCGAAGGGGCGCAACACGCCGCTGGCGGGCTTGCCCATGCAGGGCGTGGTGCAGCAGACGATCGTGGGCGGATCGGTGGTCTACGACCGCGCGGCCTCCGCCCCTGAGTTGATTCATGCAGGCTGAGGCCGCCGCCCTGGCGCTCGCCACGGGCGACGTGTTCTTCGGTTATGGCTTCGGCAGCCGCGAGCCGGCCGAGGGCGAAGTGGTGTTCAACACCAGCATGACGGGCTATCAGGAAATCACGACCGACGCGTCGTACCGCGGGCAGATCGTGACCTTGACCTACCCGCTGATCAACAACTACGGCGTGAACGCCGACGACGTCGAGTCGCGGCGCCCATGGATCGCCGGGCTCGTCGTGCGCGAGCTTGCGCCGACGTCCAGCAACTGGCGCGCGGCCGGCGGCTTGGGCGCGTTTCTGGACGAGCACGGCATCGCGGGAATCATGGGCATCGACACGCGAGCGCTGGTGCGCGTGATCCGCCGCACCGGCCCGGCGCCGAGCCGGCTCGTTCGCGCGCCCCGCGACGTGGCCCGCGGCGCCACGACGTTCCGATGGCTGCGGGGAGCGCATCCGGGCGCCGCGGCCTGGGCCGAGAGCGAGGTCGAGCGCGCGCAAGACTTGCCGCCCTACGACGACCAGCCGTTCGTCGCCGAAGTCACCGTCCCCGAGCCGTTCACGGCCACCAGCGCGCCCTGGGCGCCCTGGCCGGAGCCCCGCCGGCGCGACCGCGAACCGCGCATCGCCCTCCTGGACATTGGCGTCAAGACCAACATTGTGCGCTCGCTCGCCCGCCGCGGCGCGCGGGTGCACGTGCTGCCCTACGGCTCGACGCCGGGCGACATCGACGCCCTGCAGCCGGACGGCGTCGTGGTGGGCAACGGACCGGGCGATCCCGTGCAGGCCGACCGAGCCGTCGAAACCGTCCGTGCCATGATCGGTCGTTATCCCCTGATGGGCATTTGCCTGGGGCACCAGGTGCTGGGGCTGGCGATCGGCGCCACCACCAGCCGCCTGCCCTTCGGCCATCGCGGCGCCAACCACCCGGTGCAGGACCTCACGGACGGGCGGGTGCACATCACTTCGCAAAACCACGGCTTTCAGGTCGACGCGGACTCGATTCCCGTCGACAGCGGCTTCACCGTGAGCCACGTCAATCTGAATGACGGCTCGGTCGAGGGCCTGAGCCACGAGCGCCTGCCGGTCTTCTCCATTCAATACCACCCCGAGGCCAGCCCAGGCCCCCAGGACAACCAGTACCTCTTCGACCGATTTCTCGACGCGATTGACGGCGTGGGCGGGCGCGCGGCTTGACGACGTTGCCGGCCCGAGGACGCATGCGTGGCTGACCTCGAGAGCGTGCTGGTGATCGGCTCGGGGCCGATCGTGATTGGTCAGGCGGCGGAGTTCGACTACGCCGGAACGCAGGCCTGCAAGGCCCTGCGCGAGGAAGGCGTGCGCTCGATCCTGGTCAACTCCAACCCCGCCACGATCATGACGGACGAGGGCATCGCCGACCGGGTGTACATCGAGCCCATCACGCGCGACGTGCTGGCGCGCGTCATCGAGCAGGAACGCCCGCAGGGGCTGCTGGCGTCCATGGGCGGACAAACGGGCCTCAACATGGCCGTGGAGCTTGGCGAGGCGGGCATTTTGGACGCTTGGGGCGTGCGGGTGTTGGGCACGCCGCTTGACGGCATCCAGGACGCGGAGGACCGGGAGCGATTTCGAGCGCTGATGGAGCGCATCGGCGAGCCCGTGCCCGAGAGTCGCACCGTGACCTCGCTGCCCGAAGCCTGGGACTTCGCGCGTTCGTGCGGCTTCCCGCTGGTGGTGCGCCCGGCCTACACCCTGGGCGGCACCGGCGGCGGATTCGCGCGGCATGAGGACGAGTTCGAGGCGGTGGTCAATGGCGGGCTGCAGGCGAGCCCGATCGGGCAAGTCCTCGTGGAGCGCTCGCTCGCCGGGTGGAAAGAGATCGAATACGAGGTGATGCGCGACGGCGCCGACAACTGCATCACCGTCTGCAACATGGAGAACTTCGACCCGATGGGCGTGCACACGGGCGACTCCATCGTGTTCGCGCCCAGCCAAACCCTCAGCGACAAGGAGTACCAGATGCTCCGGTCCGCGGCGCTGCGCATCATTCGCGCGCTGCGCGTGGAGGGTGGGTGCAACGTCCAGTTCGCGCTCGATACCAAGTCCTTCAACTACGCCGTGATCGAAGTGAACCCGCGCGTGAGCCGGTCGTCCGCGCTGGCGTCCAAGGCCACCGGCTACCCCATCGCGCGCATTGCCGCCAAGATCGCCCTGGGCCGGCGGCTCGATGAGCTGCCCAATCCCATCACGCAGCGGACCTGCGCCGCGTTCGAGCCCGCGCTCGACTATGTCGTGACCAAGATTCCGCGCTGGCCGTTCGACAAGTTCGAGCACGCCGACCGGCGCCTGGGCACCCAGATGAAGGCCACCGGTGAGGTGATGGCGATCGAGCGGACCATCGAAGCCTGCCTCAACAAGGCCGTTCGCGGGCTGGAGATCGGCGGACGCACGTTGCTCTGGGAAGACCCGGCGTGGGCCGACGACGACGAGGCCATCTGGTGGCGCATCGACCACGCCCACGACGAGCGGCTGTGGGCCATCATGGCGGCCCTCCGGCGCGGGGCGGAGCCGGCGGAGATCGCCCGGCGGTCGCGCATCGACATCTTCTTCGTCGACAAGATGGCCGGCATCCACGCCATGGAGCGTCGCCTGCTCAACGAACCGCTGACCGCCGATCTGCTGTGGGATGCCAAGCGGATGGGCTTCTCGGACGAGATGATCGCCGCGCTGGCCGACGACTTGCCACAGCGCGTGCGGGAGCGGCGCGAGTCGTACGGGATCACTCCCGTCTACAAGATGGTCGACACGTGCGCGGCGGAGTTCGACGCCGTCACGCCCTACTACTGGAGCACCTACGAGCACGAAAACGAGGCCCAGCCCGAGGCCGATTCGCCGGCGGTGGTGATCGGCAGCGGACCGATTCGCATCGGGCAGGGCATCGAGTTTGACTACTGCTCCGTCCACGCGGCGTGGGCCCTGCAGGCGGCGGGACGCGCCAGCGTGATGATCAACTCGAACCCCGAGACCGTGAGCACCGACTTCGACTCGTCCACGCGGCTCTATTTCGAGGCGCTCGACGTCGAAAGCGTGGCCGACGTGCTGGCGAACGAGGGCCGGAGCAACGGGATGCCGCCCGCCATCGCGCAGTTTGGCGGCCAGACGGCCATCAACCTGGCCGAGCCGCTCTACACGCTGGGCCACGAGATCGCGGGCGGCGGTCCGGGAAGCATCGACGAGGCGGAGGATCGGGCAAAGTTCGACCGGTTCCTCGAACGGCTCGGCCTGTTGCGTCCGCCGGGGGCCACGGTGACCCGCATGCAGGACGCGGTGACCGTGGCGGAGCAGCTGGGGTATCCCGTGCTCGTGCGGCCGTCCTACGTTCTGGGCGGGCGCGCCATGGAGATCGTCGACGACCGGCTGGAGCTGGAACGCTATATCCAGGAGGTCACGCAGCCCTCGCCCGAACGCCCCGTGCTCGTCGACAAATACCTCGAAGGCCGGGAGCTCGAAGTCGACGCGATCTGCGACGGCGTTCACACGCTGATCCCCGGCATCATGGAGCACATCGAGCGGGCCGGCGTTCACTCCGGCGACAGCTTTGCGGTGTACCCGCCGGTCACGGCGTCGGAGGCGACGCAGGCGGCCATTCTGGAAGCCACGCAGCGCATCTGCGCCGGGCTCGGCGCGCGCGGACTCGTCAACGTGCAGTACGTGGAGTACGACGGCGACGTCTACGTGCTGGAGGTCAATCCGCGGTCCAGCCGCACGGTGCCGTTCTTGAGCAAGGCCACCGGAATTCCCATGGTGCGCCTGGCCATGCAGACGCTCTTCGGCGCGTCGCTGGCCGAGCTTGGTTGGGCGCCGGGCCTCGCGCCGGTGCCGCCCTTGGTGGCGGTCAAGGCTCCCGTGTTCTCCATGGCCAAGCTCTCGGGCGTGGACACGTATCTGGGCCCCGAGATGAAGAGCACCGGCGAAGTGATGGGCGTCGATCGCGCGTTTCCGCCCGCCTTGCTCAAGGCCATGATCGCGGCGGGCAACGCGCTGCCGCCCGAGGGCGACGTGCTGCTTTCGATCGCCGACCGCGACAAGCCTGGGGCCGTCGACATCATCCGACGCCTGGACCAGCTGGGGTATGGGCTCGTCGCCACGGAAGGCACGGCGCGGTTCATTCGCGACCTTGGGCTCCGCGCTCGCACGGTCGCCAAGATGCGGGCCGGCACCCCAAACGTGGAGCAGTTCATTCGCTCAGGCAGCAGCGTGCTGGTCGTCAACACGCTGACGGGCCGCCGCCAGGCGCTGCAGGACGGTCACTACATGCGTCGGGCCGCCGCGGAGACGCGCACCCCCTGTCTCACCACGCTGGAGACGGTCCGCTCGCTGCTGGACGCGCTGGGCGCCACCGGCGGAGCGTATGACGTGCGCACGATCGACGAATACCGCGGCGCGGCTCCAATCCCGGCGTGAAGGCGCTGCAGGAGACGGCGCGGGTCGTCCGCAACGAGCGGATCACCGAGCGCCTGTGGTGGTGCACCTACGAGTCGCCGGGCATTGCGGCGACCGCCCGCGCCGGACAGTTTGCCCATGCCCTGTGCGGCGATCCCGGCAGCTACGACCCCATGCTGCGGCGACCGCTGAGCTTCAGTCGCGTCGAGCCGGAGCAGGGCCGCATCGCCTTTCTGATCGATGTCGTGGGTCGCGGCACCGACTGGCTCGTGCGGCAAGATCCGGGAACGGACGTCGATTTGCTGGGCCCGCTCGGAACGTGGTTCGAGTGGCAGCCAAACGCCGAGCGGGCGCTCTTCGTCGGCGGCGGAATCGGGCTGGCGCCGCTGCTGGTGATGGCAGACGGCGCCGCGGCCCACGGCGTCGAATCCACGATCCTGTGCGGCGCGCGGGATGCGGCGGGCATCACTCCCGCGGACTGGATTCACGAGTCGGCTACCTACCTCACCGCGACCGACGACGGCTCGCAGGGTCATGCGGGCGTGATCACGGACCTGGTGCCCGACTGGTGGGACTGGGCCCAGCAAGTGTTCGTCTGTGGTCCCACGCCCATGCTCGAGGCAATGTCGCGGCTCGGCGCCAGATTCGGATTAGAGCGCGGTCAACGTCCGGTCTTCGCGTCGCTCGAGGCGCGCATGGGCTGCGCCGTTGGCGTGTGTTACTCCTGCGTCGTCCGCACCACGCATGGCGTCAAGCGCGTATGTAGGGACGGACCTGTCTTTCGTCAAGACGCGCTCTCGTGGGAATGGACCCACGATTAGACCACCCGGCAGCGCACCAATTGCCGCACGACAAGGTCGCAAAGAGATCGCGTGAAAGGCACCGGCGGCAGCCTGCCCCAAATTGCCGCGATTACATCCCGGATAGCTTCAACTCTGGTCCGACATTTGCATCGGACGATTTGTGTGTGCCATGATGACTCGATCCAATGTGGATTGTTCGACAGGAATGAGGAATCGGATGAAGGTCAAAGAGGTGGTTTCAACCAGCGACTGGAAGCAGCGACCGCAGCGTTCGCGTCGCATCAGCCCTGAGATTCGCGAGATTATCGAACGGCTGGATAAGACTTCGCGTGGCGATTGGGTAGTCATCAGCCTCTCGGATCAAGAGAAGAAGCGACAGCCCACGATTCGCGGCCGCATTCAGTCGGCAGCCGCCCAGTCCGGCTTCAAGGTTCAGTTTGAAATGCGGGCGGGCGACCTGGGCGTGCAGAAGGCGTAAGCCAATCCCGGCGGCCATGGGCCGCCGAATCTAAACGCGGCGCCAGGTCCGATTGCGCGTGCGCACACCGTCGAGCAGGGCGGGGTCGAAGGGTCGCGCTTGCGTGAATCCTTCGGGCTGCGGATTCTCCGGTGTGAAGCCCAATGCACGGCGCACCTTGGGACTCGTGTAATGGGCGTTGTACGTCTGCGTGACCAGGTCGGTGAAGGCCTCGGGTTGCGCCGTCTCAACCGTTCGCAACACGTCGGGCCGGGTCGCGGGATCATGTGCCAGAAAACCGCGCGGGCCGGCGGCGATGTCGATTGCCCGCAACGCTTCGAGCACCGGCCGCCTGACGTCGGGTCGCTCGGCCAGGATGGCGTCCAGGCGCTCGGCGCCTCCGGCTCCTCCGGCCCCGGGCTGTTCGCCATCGGGCGGGATGATCACGTCCAGCACGGCCGTGGCCAGCCGTAACTGCTCGCCGGTCAGAAAGCGCAGCTCGGCGGTCATGCGGCGATCTCGCGGTGATTGGCGCCGATCCAGCTTGCCGTGCGCAGGGCCAGCGCCTGAATCGTGCTGGTGGGGTTGACCGGCGCCCCGGTCACGAACAGGCTGGCGTCGACCACGAATAGATTCGGCACGTCGTGGGCGCGGCCCCAGCGGTCCACGACCGAAGTCTCCGGGTCGTTCCCCATCCGCGCCGTTCCCATCAGGTGCCAGCCCGACTCGGGAACGCAGGGCAGTTCCCGCACCTCATGCGCGCCGCAGGTTTCGAGCAGCTCACGCGCCCGCGCGACCACGAAGTCGATCGCCCGCTGCGTGTTGTCGCTCAGCGTGTAGCTGATCTTCGGCGCCGGGATCCCGTGGCTGTCGCTGAGGGTTTCGTCGAGCGTGACCCGGTTGTGAAGCTCCGGCAGGTCCTCGGTCATCGCGGTAATCGACAGCGTGCGGCCAAGCCGATTGCGCAACACCCGATGATGATCCGCGCCCCAGGGCACGCGGTGCGCCGTGAATCCCCCGAGAGCCGTGGTCAGCGGGCCGAAATCGTGATGCAGTTGCATCTGGCAGCCACGCACGAAGCCTCGTGACAGATCGGTTTCGTAGAACTCCTGGCAGTGGAGCAACACGCCGAGCGGGCCCTGATAGCCCACGAGATCCTCGTCGAACTCACCGCTGACGAAGCCGATGGGATGAAACATCAGGTTCCGGCCGACGTAGTCGCTGGAATTGGCCAGTCCGTTTGGGAATAGCGCCGAGGCGGAGTTGAGCAGCAGGCGCGGCGTGCCGACGCCGTTGCACGCCATCACGACCGCGCGCGCGGCCTGATGCCGCGCCACGCCGTCCCGGTCGTAGTAGACGGCCCCCGACGCCCGGCCGCGGGCATCGACCGTGATCTCGCGCACGCGAGCGTGCGTCACCAGGCGCGCGCCAAGGTCCAGGGCCTTGGGCCAATAGGTGACATGGGCGCTCGACATGGCGCCGTTGGGGCACCCCAGGTCGCACGGCCCGCAGCGGTTGCAGACGTGGCGGCCGTCGCCGTAGGGCGCGGTGAGCAGCGCGCCGTCGGCCGGCCACCAATGCCAGCCGAGCTGTTCGAGTCCGTCGATGAAAACATACGCGGCGGGATCGAGCGCCACCGGCGGCAGCGGCCGCGGGCCGCGCGGCGGATTGGCCGGATCGCCATTGAGCCCCGCGACGCCGACGTTGAGGTCGTTCTCTTCGTAGAAGGGTTCCAGGTCCTCATAGACGATGGGCCAGTCGTCGGCGACCCCGTCGAGCGTGCGTACGCGGAAGTCGGATGGCCGAAACCGCGGGAAGTGTCCCGCCCAGTGGATGGTGCTGCCGCCCACGGCGTTGAACATGAGCGGCGCGATGGGCGTGTCGGCGTTGTTGAGCGGGTAGTCCTCGGGCCGCCCGCGCACGTTGGGATCGTTGGAGAAGTCGGTCTGCCGATGCATCTCCCAGTCCGGCAGCTCGTGCGGATAGTCGGTGCGATCCAGCCACCCGCCCTGCTCCAGGCAGGTGACCCCGATGCCGGCCCGAGCCAGGGACCAGGCGACGGCCGCGCCCGAGGCGCCGGCGCCGATGATCAATACATCAGTGGCGTCGGGGTCGTCTGACATATCGCTGGGCTCGGAGGCGAGACGGCTCATGCTAGCGCGTCTCACTCGACATCCGGTGAGGTGGGCGCGCAGCTATCCCAGGCCGCACGCAGCCTGGGCCACCGGAAAGGGCGCGCGCCCCCGATCAGGTCGCGTCGTCGGGCGGGCTTTCGGCTGTGCCGCGCCGGCCTTCGAGGACCTCCATCGCCAGCAGCACCGTCTCATAGGCCTCGCTGGCCCGACGGCCGCCGTCATCGCTGAACTGCGGCGGCAGGCGCTCGAAATCCCCTTCCGCCATCTGCGCGATCTTGCGCTGGAGCCAGCCCCGCAGGCGCTCCCATTGGTCGGCGCTCGACGCCACGGTGCTAGGCCTTTGCCGGGGCGGCCGGCACGCCCGACTCGGCCTCGACCAGCTCGCGCGCGATCTCGGTCGCTCCTTCGGTGTCGTCCGGAGCCAGCTCACCGTCGAGCACCAGGTTCAGCAAGTGCTGCTTCACGGGCTTGATCCATGGACCGGGCGGGCGCTGGAACAGCTCCATGAGGGCGTGGCCGTCCAGGGGGCTGTCCAGGGCGGTAACGTCCTGCTCGGCCATCAGGCTGTCGCAGCGCGCCCGCAGCTCCGCGACACGCGCGAGCCCAACTTCCACGCGCCGCGGCCGATAGCTCGTGATGTCGGCCCGAGACAGCGAGATCAGGTTGTCGAGCTCCTCGCCGGCTTCGCGGATGAAGCGCCGCACCGCGCCGTCCGTCCAGGTCTCTTCGTAGCCGTTGGCGCGCATGTGCAGCGCCACGATGTGGCAGACGCGGTCGGTCAGCCGGTTGTCGGCGCGCAGCCGCTCCAGGATGACGCGCGTCATGCGGGCGCCGACCTCGGCATGGCCGTAGAAGTGCACCCGCCCGCGGCGCACGGACTTGGTGGCGGGCTTGCCCACGTCGTGCAGCAGGGCGCCCCAGCGCAGTTCCAGGCGGTTCGGCGTGCCGGCCAGCACACGCATCGTGTGGGCGAACACGTCCTTGTGCTCGTGCCGCTCGTCCTGGACCGTGGACTGCATGGCGATCAGCTCGGGAATCACAAAGCCGAGCAGCCCGAGCTCCAGCAGCGTCACGATGGCGCGGTTGGGGCGGTCCGAGGCCATGATGAGGTGCATTTCGGCGCCGATCCGCTCGGCGCTGATCGTCCCCAGGCCGGTGGCCTGGCGGCGCATCGCGGCGGCCGTGTCGCGGTCGATCGTGAAGTCCAGTTGGGCGGCGAAACGCACGGCCCGAAGCACCCGCAGGGGGTCTTCGCGGAACCGGTCGTCCGGGGTGCCCACGGCCCGAATCACGCGCCGCGCAATGTCGCCCAGCCCGCCCAGCGGGTCGAAGATGCGGCCCGTGGCGATGTCCTGGGTGATGGCGTTCACCGTGAAGTCGCGCCGGGAAAGATCGCCCTCCAGCGAGCGGCCGAACGTCACGCTCGGCTTGCGCGAGCCGGGTTCGTAGGTTTCCGACCGGTAGGTGGTGATCTCGACCGGCATGTCGCCGAATATCGCGCCGATGGTGCCGAACCGCTCGCCGACGGCATAGATATGGTCGGCGCCGGCGCGGCGCAGCAACACCTTGATCTCCGGCGGGCGCGCGTCGGTGGTGAAATCCAGGTCCGTCGACTCGCGCCCGAGGATGCGGTCGCGCACGGGGCCGCCGACCAGGTACAGGGCAAACCCCGCCCGCTGGAATGATTGCGCGAGGCGCCCGATGGGGTTATTCACAGGCCTGAGACGATGTTAGGGGCGCTGTCGGAAGCGCGGCAGGCGGCGCAGCGAACCAAGCGCCGTACGCAGCGATTCTACACGCTCCCGAAGCTGATCCCAGACCTCGCGCGGCGTGCCCCGAACCCGCCGAACGCCGATGTCGGCCACGGCGCACAGCAGGCCAACGGTGAGAAATAGCGGCCATCCCAGGTGCTGACCGCCGGGCGTGGCGCGGAGGGCGGTGCGGGCAAGGTCCGTGGGCGTCTCGACCATTTCGCCGCCCGTGGCCGCCGCGATGCGGCGCAGCGTCGCCAGGTCGGGCTCGATGCTGCGAAACTCCGCGCGCGCGGGCACCACGAGCGACGTCTGGCTGCTCGCCACCAGCGCCCCCGCGTCTCGTTGCTCAATCCGGACCTCGTAGACGCCCGGCGAAGGGCTTGCCGTGTCGAGGGTGTAGCGGCCGGGCGCGGATTGCTCGGCCGTGTAGTCCAGCTCCACACCCCCGGGGGCGATCAGCCGCACGCTCGTGTCCAGCCCGTTCCGGAAGCGTCCGTCCGCCTCGAGCGAGTCGATCGTGATCGTGGTGCGCTCGGCGGTGGCCTCCACGACCGGGTACAGGCCTTCCGCGAGCGTCCCGTCGGGCGGCGGCATCACCCAGTCCACCGCCTGGCGCAGATAGGCGGCGAACATGGGCCACTGGGACCATTCCTCGGCCCAGTCGCCCCCAAGATCCGACGTCCAGGCCACCGCGCGACCGCGGCCGAACTGCCACTGCGCCAGGATTGGATCGTTGCTGTCGGAGGCCAGCACGACCTCGGCCGTGGGCTTGGCCCGCGTGCGCACGTAGCCCGTCAGGCTGGGCAGCGCCTGTCCCTGAAGCTCGCCGGCGAATACCGGGCTGGGCGTCTGGAGCCGCGGTTGAAACTCCCGCTCGACGATGGCGAACTCGCCGGCCAGTTGCGTCTCTTGCGTTAGGACCCGCGGCAGGTCGCTGGCCGTGGGCGCGAAGTAGTAGCGGCCATTGCCCAATCGCGCCACCTCGGTCAGCAAATCCTTGTCCGCGTCTTCCCCGATGGCGATGGACGAGATGGTGATATCGCGCCGGCGCATCGAGCGAGTCATCGCCTCGAAGTCGCCGCGGTGGGCTTTGCCGTCCGTGAGCAGGATCACGTGCTTCACCGAGGCGTCGACCCGTTGCAGCCGCTCGCGGGCGGTGTACATGGCGAGGAACATGTCGGTCAGGTTGCCGATCTGAATCCGCTGGATCGCATCGACCACGCTCGAGAAATCGGCGCCGCTTTCCATGGCGCGCGGCGGGACGATCCACTGCGTGTTCTCGTCGAAGGCGATCACGCCGATGATGTCGCCCTCGTCGAGCACCTCCACCGCCTCCACGGCCCCCTCGATCGCCAGGTCGATCTTGACCTTGTCGTCGGGCGTCTCCCGCGACATGCTCGACGACCGGTCGATCAGCAGCACGATGGCCAGGCGTGGGTCGGGTCGGGCCTCGGTTGGGTTCGACCACACGGGCAGCACCTCGTCCAGCGGCGTCCCTTCATACCCGCCGGCGGCGTAGCTCCGGGCGCCGCCGGTCACCACGAGGCCGTAGCCGTCGCGCACGTATTCGCGCAGCGAGGCCATCAGGGCCGGACTCAGCGACTCCGCGGCGGTATCGGCCATCACAACGGCGTCGAACTCTCTGAGCGCCGCGGACTCGAGGTCCGCCGGGCGGACCGAGGTGATGTCGAGCCCGGACGCCGCGAGCGCGCCTTGGACCGCCGGCGCCACGGCGTCGCCGACTAGCAGAATCGAACCCGCGGGCTGCACCCAGGTGGCGGCTTCGGCCACGTTGTTGGCCCGCCGCACGTCGGCGTCCTCCAGCAGCTCTGCCCGCAGGCGGTGAAAGCCGTCGGGCAGGCCCGTGAGGTCCGTGATGAAGGTCTGGCGACCGGGACGAAGCTCGACCTGGGCGTCGCTGAGCAGCGTGCCCGCGCTCCACAGCCGCAGGCGCGCGCTGGTGAGGCGGCCCGACACGACGGTGATTTGCGCCTGGGCCGCCGCGCCCCGGCGCACCGCGTGGGGAACGTCGAGACCGTCGATGGCCAGGTCGGTGCCGGTCTCGCTCGCCACCGGCATTGGGGAGACGCTGACGCCCCTCACGACCGCCGCGTTGATCGCCGCGTCGAGATTGCCCGCCGTCGGGTTGCCGTCGGTGACGAGCACGATCCTCCCCTCACGGTCCGCCGGCACCAGGGCCAGGGCCGCCGAGAGGCCCTGCGCCAGGTCCGTCGCGTCGGTGGGCACCGCTGCTGTGAGCGGCGGCGCCTCCTCCAGCCGATCGGGTGAGGCGAGCACCGCGGCGCGACCGGCGAACTGGACGACGCCGACCGGCGTGTCGGAGCTGAAGGCCCGCGCGAAATCTTCAACCTGCCCCATGGCCAGGGCCTGATCGGCCAGCGGCACGCTGGCGGAGGTGTCGACGGCGAAAATCGTGACGGGTGGCCCGCTGCCGCCTCCCGGTCCGGCCATCGCCACCACCAGGGCGGCGATGGCCACCGAGCGCAGGATCGCGGCGAGGGCCGTGCGTCGCCGCGAGAGCCGGGCGCGGCTCGCGTGCGTCATCCAAATGGCGAGCGGGATGAGCGCCAGGAAGGCGAGCAGCCAGATGCGATCCAGCGTCATGGCGCTACCGCAATCCCCGAACGCGGTGGAACCACCACCACTCCGCGATCAGGAAAAACAGCGCCAGCGCGGCGAAGACCGGCCACAGCTGGACGGTCTCCGGCACCCCCGCCGTTGCGCCGGCCGTGGGCGCCGCGGCCCCCGTCATTGTTTGGGCGAAACCGGCGCCAACTTCTCCCTCGGGCGGCTCGACCGCCAGGCGTGTCTGTGACAGCACCTGGCCATCGCGGTATTGCCGCACGACGTAGGTGCCAATCTCGCCCGCGTCGAGCACCGCGGGGGCGGTGACCGGGAACTCGGTCCGAGTCCCGCTCGGGTGCACCACTTCGAACGCATCGGCCAGCGGGTGCGGAATCAACCGCGCGGGACGATCGGGGGTGAGCGGCGCATCGCCCCCGCGCGGGTTGAACGGATCGGCCCACTGCAGGACGTTGCTCCACAGCACGGGATACCAGGGGGCGATGGTTGCGTTCGGGGACAACAGGTCGAGTCCGATGAGCACCAGCCGCCGCCGGTCCATGACGCCGTGAGCCAGCACGGCGCCGCCGTCGACGTCCAGGTCGACCGCAAGCTCGGCCGGCGCTCCATAGCGCCGCGCTTGCGGCAGGGTGATCGCGATCGGGTCCACGTGCCGCAGGAGCACGCTGTCCCGGGCGGCGCGGGGCGCGGACTCCAGCGCGGGGAGTTCCTGCATCCCGAGCGCTTCGATGTCCGGCGGACTCACCAGCACCACCGAGGCGTTGGGCAGCGACTCGGGCAGCCAGCCCTGGAACACGTAGACGTCGTGTGGACGCTCGGTGTCGTACTCGCCCGGCGTTCCGCCGGCCGCCGTGACCCTGGCCGACGCTTGCAGCGCGCGGACGATCGGCTCGGTTTCCTCACCGACAACGAGGACCCGCAGGTTCCGCGGATCGCTCAACTCCGCATACGCGGTGTTGTCCAGCGCCAGGCCGTCGTCGCCGCGCACCACGGTGGCGGAGTAACCGGGCGCCGCGCCCAGATCGTCGATGAGCAATGTTTCGCGGGCGCGGGGCTCGATGGTCAGCTGGCGTTCGGCAACGCCGATGCCCGCCGCCTCGATGCGCACCGCCACGTCGGCCGCGCGTGTGCCGTCGTTGCGAACGACGACCAGGCCCTGGACGCCTCGCGCCTCCGCGAACTCTCGGCGCACGGCGAACTGCTCCAGCGCCACGTTGGCCGCGTCCCCCGCCACGATGAACGCCGTCACGTCGGCATAGGCGCGGCCTGGCGGCAGCTCGAACGCGCCGTCGCTGAACAGCGCCACCATGCCGCCGGCGGCCGGCGGCGCGAGGGACAGCGCAATGTCCAGGGTGCTCGGAATCGCGCCCTCGGCGGCGGTTGGCCGAATCCCGTCGATCGCGGCCTCGACCTCGAATCGGTTGTCGCTGTGCGTCACCAGCGGCCGCGGCGCGCCTTCGGCGCTGAGCACCGACACGCGAACGTCGGCGGGCAACGTGCGAACGAACGCGATCGCCTGGTCCTTGGCGGCTTCGATCCGGGGACGGCCCACGTCGGCAATCTGCATGGACATCGACGCGTCCACCACCACCGCCACCGGTGGTCCGACGGTGCGCGTGCCGGTGCACTCGGGCCGCGCCAGCGCCAGGGCCAGGGCCGCGACGAGGAGCAGCTGGAGAATCAGCAGCAGGTGCCGCTTCAGCCAGTCGAGCCACGATTCGTCGCGCTCACGCTGCAACGTCCGCCGCCACAACAGCAGCGAGGCCACGGCGACTCGTTGCCGTTTGGGTCGCAACAGGTAGAACAGCCCCACTAGCGCCATGAACGCCAGCCATCCGAACGCCAGCGGCGCGGCCCAGGTCATGCCAGCACGCGATGCGCCCGCAACCGCCGGAGCAGCACCTCCTCGACCGGCCACTCCGACTCGATGGGGATGTAGCGCGCATGCCGCCGGTGGCAGAAGGCCTGGAGCTCGCTGGTCCACTCCGCCACGGTGGCCCGAAAGGCTGCCAGGAGCGCCGCGTCGCCGTAGAGATCCAGGTTGACGCCGGTCTCCACGTCAACCAACTCGACCTCTTCGGCAAAGTCCGTCTGCACGCCTTGTCCGTCGAGCACGTGGATCACCACAAGCTCGTGGCCCCGTTCGACCAACATGCCGATGGCCTCGGTGGCGTCGTCGGCCAGCAGATCCGATATGAGCACCGCCACCCCGTGCGGCCCGCCGCGAGCGGCATGGGCGCGCGCCGACGCCGCCAGGCGGGTGGGGCCGGTGGGCGACTGGGCGTCGAGAAAGTCGTAAAGGCGGCTCGCCGCCGCGCGGCCCTGTTGGGGCGGGAAGTGCTGGGTGGCGTCGCCGCCGATCAGCGTCGCGGCCAGGTAGTCGTGGCTGGTGAGCGCCACCCAACCGAGCGCCGCCGCCAGGCGCTGGGCGACTTCGAACTTCGGCGGCCGGCCCGTCGCCATCGAGGCGCTGGCATCCAGGAACAGGTGGACGACGAGCGTTTCCTCGGATTCGCGGACCTTGACGAACAGCTCGTCGCTGCGGGCGTAGACATTCCAGTCGATCTGCCGGAAATCGTCCCCCGGCGTGTAGGAGCGGTAGTCGGCGAATTCGATGGACGATCCCGACTTACGGCTGCGGCGCCCGCCCGTGTGGAGATGCCCATGGGGCCGGTTGGAAACCACGGCCAGCCGTTCCAGCTGGGCGCGCAGCCCGGCCTCCGGAGCGAAGGCCGGTTCGGCCCGCCGGGCCATGGTGTCTCAGCCGCCGTCCGGGCGCGTGGTCATGAGAATCTGGTCCAGCACGCCTTCGCTGGTCACCCCCTGCGCCTCGGCTTCGAAGTTCAAGAGAATTCGATGGCGCATGGCCGGTTTCACCGCGCGCCGCACGTCGTCGAAGCTCACGTTGTAGCGGCCGTCCAGCAGCGCGTAGACCTTTCCGGCCAGCACCAGCGCCTGGGCCGCGCGGGGCGAGGCGCCGTAGCGCACGTACTGGCGCGTCATGTCATGCGCGCGGGAATCGGAGGGGTGCGTGGCCTTGACCAGCGTGACCACGTAGGACTCGACGTGCGGCGCGATGGCCACGCGCCGGGCAAACTCGCCCATGTCGACCAGGTCGTCGCCCGTGGCGACCGTGGATACGTCCGGGATCTGGGCGCCCGTGGTGCGGCCGATGATCTCGCCCAGCTCGTCGCCCGAGGGATAGTCCACCACGAGCTTGAACATGAACCGGTCGACCTGGGCCTCCGGCAGGGGATAGGTGCCCTCCATCTCGATCGGGTTCTGGGTCGCCATCACGAAGAACGGCCGTTCGAGCGCGTGGACCTGGCGGCCCACGCTCACCTGCCGCTCCTGCATCGCTTCCAGCAGCGCCGACTGGGTCTTGGGCGTGGCGCGGTTGATCTCATCCGCCAGCACCAGGTGGGCAAAGACCGGACCAGGCTCGAAGCGAAAGCCGCGCCGACCGTCGGCGGGCTCGACCAGGACGTTCGTGCCCGTGATGTCGGCGGGCATCAGGTCGGGCGTGAATTGGATGCGGCTGAAGCTCAAATCCAGCACCTGGCTGAGGGTCCGCACCAGCTGCGTCTTGCCCAGCCCCGGCACGCCTTCGAGCAGCACGTTTTGCCCGGCGATGAGGGCCACCACCGTGTCGCGGATGACCTCGGTCTGGCCCACGATCACGCGCGAAACCTCGGACATGATGCCGTGCGCGAGATCTCGAAGGTGCTCGGCGCGGCGTTCGGTTGTCATGGTCGTCATGCTGGCACCCTACGGGGTCGAGAAGTAGCGGTCGAGCAGAATCTGGCGGTCCGCCGGCAGCGCGCGGCTCATGTCGGGACGCCCCACCGCCGTGCCGCGGCTGCCCGCCGACGGCTCGAACTCGCGCGACACGTCCGTGCCCAGCTCGAGCACGGGACGCATGACCGTCTCCTGGCCTTCGGCGGTCGGGTCGATGGATATGGTTTCGAGCCGGCCTTCGGCGTCCAGCCGTTGATTGGCGGCCAGGCCCTCGATGTTGGCCGGCACCTCCTGGCCCTCGGCCGCCGAGCCGCCCAGGCCGCCGCCTGCGCCCGTGGGCTGATCCAGCATGGCCGCGTTGCCGTCGCCGGCCATGCCGCCCTGTCCCGGCATCGCGGATTCGTCCGGAGCGGACTCGCCCGGCAGTCCGGCGCCTGCCCCGGAGTCGGCGAGCATTTCGGCCAGTTCGGACTCGAGGGCCGCCAGCTCCTGCTGCATCGCCGCATTGCCGGCGGCCGATGCCTCGACGGCTTCGAGCATGCTGGCCAGTTCCTCGAAGCTGGTGCGCGCGTCGCTCAGCCGGCCGCTGTCCAGGGCGTCCGCCAGTTCCTGCATCGGTTCCGCCAGCCGAGGATCCGCGTCAGCGGCCGCTGCCGCTTCGCCGAATCGCTCGCCCAGCTCCTCCCGTTGGGCCGCGCTCAGCTGCGACAGCTCGGCGGCGAGGCGGCGCAGCTCCGACGCCGCGGCCGCGTATTCGCGATTGCCAAGCTCGCGACCGAGCCGCCGTCCCTCGTCCGACAGGCGCAGATGCTCCGAGGCTTCGTGGAGCGCCTGCGCCGCCGTGCCGGCTTCGGGATCGAGTTGCGCCCGCAACTCATCGATCGCCGCCTGCATGCGCTCTATCTCCGCGGCCGTCGTCGGATCGATCGCAGCCGCTGCATCGCCCGGCGCTCCCGGCGCCGGAGCCGCGGCGTCGGACTGCTCGACCTCGCCTTGATCGAGGGAAAGCGGCGGGTTGATCGTGCGCCAAAACGGGGTCAGGGAAATGGCGGCCACCCACGCCGCAAGCGCGGCGGCCGCCAGCGCCATGGTCAATAGATCGCGTCTGGACACGCCGTACGGCATGGCCCCGCCGGGATTCAGGCGACCCGCGGCCGCCAGCGCGTCGGCGTGTTGCAATTCGCGCACGTCGGAATCGATGTTTCGAAGCTCGGCAATCGCCGTCGAGAGGCGCTCGTGCAGACCCGCGCGGTTGTCGTAGGCCAGCGCCACCTCGTGGGGCGCCGGCACATGGAGTGCCACCCCGGCCAGCACGACGACGCCGGCCAGTGCGAGGGCGATGCCGGCTGGGACCAGGAGATCGGGACCGCCCAGCCACGCGGCCGGCACGGCGATGATGAGCGTGCCGGCGATTCCCACCGTGACCAGGCGCGGCGCCAGGGCCAGCGCGCGGGCGCGCTGTCGTCGGCGGGCCAGCTGCAAGAGCCGAAGGCCCAGCGCCTTCCGGCCGTAGGCCGTCCCGCGAAAGCTGGGCCGCGGCAGCGCAACGCCCGACCATGCCGCCCGGCGAGCGCTGGCGTTGATCATCCGAACTCCGGTCGATGCCGGGCGTGCGGCGCGCGAGGGGCCTCCGCTGCTTCGCACGCGGAAAACGCGGCCTGCCCCGGCGGGGCAGGTAGCTGCGAGCCTAGCATCGGCGCGCCGCGGCCTCCGTGGCATACCCACCGGATGGCTCGGAGCGGCCGGCGTCCTTCCAGGACTCCGCGTCGGCCAGGAGATCGCGTGCCACGCGCCGTCCGGCAGTGGTGCGGCTGCCGCCCATGGCCGCGATTTCCTCGACCACGGCGTCTGGGTCGAGGCGCCGCACGTCGGTCACGGTGCCCGCCGCCTCGTCGTGTTTCTCCACCACGAAGTGGGTGTCGGCGAAGGCGGCGACCGAGGGCAGGTGAGTTACGCACAAGACCTGGTGGGCCCGCGCCAGCCGGGCCAGCTTTTGCCCAACGACGTCGCCGCTGCGTCCGCCCACGCCGACGTCGATCTCGTCGAAGATCAGCGTCGGCGTCTCGTCGGCGGCGGCAAGCGCCGACTTGAGCCCGAGCAGAATGCGCGACATTTCCCCACCTGAGGCAACCGCGGCCAGCGCTCGAACCGGCTGCCCGCGGTTCACGCTGAGCTGCATCTCACCCGCGTCCACACCCGATCGATCGAATGCCACCGGCTCCTCGTCGCCGTCCACCAGAATCCCAGCGGCATCGGCCCGCGTCTCCAGCGGAAACTCCACGGCGGCGTCGGGCAGGTTGAGGTCCGCCAGCTCGCGGGCAATCACCCGCGTCAGCCGCTTGGCGGCGGCCAGCCGGCGCGTGCGCAGGTCCTGCGCGGCGCGCGCGAGATCGGATTCGATCGCAGCCTGCTCGGCGGCAAGTCCCCGCCGCCGGTCGTCGGCGGCCCCCAGCTCCGAGAGCTGGCGACGGGCATCGTCGGCAAAGGCGAGCACGTCGGCCAGCGAATCGCCGTATTTGCGCTTGAGCGTCTCCAGCAGGTCGAGCCGCGCGTTGATCTCCTCCAACCGGGCCGGATCGGATTCGATGTTCGCGGCGTAGGCGGCAACGGACTGCGCCGCGTCCGTGATCACGGCCTGCGCCTCGGCGATCTGATCCGCCGCGGGCCTGACCGCCGGATCGAGGTCGGCGATCTCGGCCAGGGTTGCCATCGCCTCGCCCAGGCGGTCCACCGCCGCCCCGGCGTCGTCGCCCGTCAGCAGGCGCTCGGAGACGCCGGCCAGCTCGCGCAGGCGCTGCGCGTTGGCCAGCACCTGGCGCTCCACGCGCAGCGCCTCGTCTTCGTCAGCCGACAGGCCCGCCCCTTCGATCTCATTCACCTGGAATGACAGCAGGTCGATCAGGCGCGCGGTCTCGCGAACGTCCCGCCGCAGCTCCGCGTCTTCGGCCTCGAGGGCGCGCCAGCGGTCCACCAATTGGGCCACCTCGGACCGCTCCCGCGTGAGGCCGCCATAGCGGTCGAGGTACTCGAGCTGCCGCGCGGGGCGAAAGAGCGACTGATGCTCCACCTGCCCGTGAATATCGATCAGGTGGGGCCCCAGCTCGGCCAGGGCTCGCACCGGCACGGCGCGCCCGTTGACGCGCGCCACCGAGCGCGCCACGCCGTTGACGATCACCTCCCGCGAAACGACCAGCGACTCTTCCGGCTCGATGCCGTACGCCTCCAGCGTGGCGGCGAGGGCCGTGCTCGCCGGCGGCGCAAACACGCCGTCCACGTACGCCGCCCGCGCGCCGGCGCGCACGTCGTCGGGCCGGGCCCGACGCCCCAGCAGCAGGTCGATCGCGTCGATGAGAATCGACTTGCCGGCGCCCGTCTCGCCGGTAAGCACGTTGAAACCCGGCTCCAGCGCCAGCTCGACAGAGTCGATCAGGGCCAGGTTCTGCACGCGCAGCCGGAGCAGCACGCGACTTAGGAATCCGCGTTCGAGGGTCGCGCCAGCTGGTGGGGCACTCGCCAGCGCAGCTTCTCAGCCAGCGTGGCGTAGAAGTAGCTGCGCGACTGCATCCTCGCGAACTGGGCCACGTGTTTGGATGCGCGGCACACCACGCGATCGCCGGCGTCCAGCATGTATTGCGTTTGGCCGTCGATCGACAGCGTGGCCTCGTGCGTGGTGCGCACGCCGATGTCGATGGTGACGTCCCGCCCCACGACGATCGAGTTGGCCGGCGTCAGGAATGGCGCAATCGGGGTCACGACCAGCTCACGCACCTCGGGGTGCAGCACGGGGCCGCCGGCGGCCTGGGTGTAGCCCGTGGTGCCGGTGGGCGTCGCCACGATCACGCCGTCGGCGGTGTAGGTGGTCAGCTCGGCGTCGTCGATGCGAACCTCGACCTCGACGACCCGCGCGATGCGCCCGCGGCCGACCACCACGTCACCCGCGGCAATGCCGCGCATCTCCGCCCCGCCGCTACCCGTGTGGGTCCAGTCGATGAGCAGGCGGGGCTCGATCCAATAGCGCCCAGCCACGAGGTCGGGCAAGCGGGCATCCAGGTCGGCGCCGCTGAATTCGGTTAGAAACCCGATGCGTCCGTAGTTGACGCCCGCGCAGGGCACGCCGAACGGCGCCGCGGTGCGCGCGGCGCGCAGCACCGTGCCGTCGCCGCCGAACGTCAGGAGGAGATCGGAGCCCTCGATCGCGTCCGGTTCGTCGACGATTTCGAACGACGACGACGCCCACGCATCGACGCCAAGGTCTCCAAGCCGCTCGCGCACGCGGTCGGCGTGGCGAATCGACGCCGCGATATGAGGCTGATAGAGCAATCCAACGCGCATGGCATGGCCCGTCGCCGACTTTGCCGCATTCTAGTGGGGCGCGGGCCACGGCGGCGCCAGGTGCACGAAGGTCTCCCGGTTGCCGCCGACGCCGGGCACCGGACTGGGGCACGCGGCCACCTCGACGTAGCCGGCGCGGGCCAGCCAAGACTGAAAGTCCTGCAGCACCGCATCGCGCTGCGCCTGGCTTTTGACCACGCCGTCCGCGGGCACGCTCTTGCCCGGCAGCTCGAACTGCGGCTTGAGCAGCACGACCATCCATTGCGCCGCCGGCGCCGCGCGAACCAGCGAGTCGAGCACGTCGCGCAGCCGGATGAAGGCGAGGTCGGCGACGACCGCATCGACTGCCGGCTCGATGGCGCCGAGATCCCTGACGTCCGTGCCTTCGCTGACGTTTACCCGCGAGTCCTCGCGCAGAGCCTCCGCGAGTTGCCCATGCCCGACGTCCACGGCGACCACGTGCGCGGCGCCGCGCTGGAGCAGCACGTCGGTGAAGCCGCCGGTTCCGGCGCCCACGTCGAGCACGCGGAGCCCGCGCGGGTCCAGGCCGAATCGGTCCAGGGCGAAGGCCAGCTTGCGCCCGCCGCGTCCCACGTAGCGCGACGCTTCCGGGTCCACGTCGATGGCCGCGTCGGACCCCACGACGCGCCCCGGTCGCCTGGCCCCTTCACCGTCAACCCGCACGAAGCCGTCACGGACGTACTGCCGCGCCTGGGCTCGCGTGGGCGCCAGTCCGCGACGGACCAGCTCGACATCCAGCCGGTTCTTCACCGGCCGCGGCTAGGTTTCGAGGGTGCCCTTGGTGCTGGGCACCTGGCCCTCGCGGCGCGGATCCAGCGCGGTGGCCGCGTCGAGGGCGCGCGCCAGCGCCTTGAAGATGGCTTCGGCCTTGTGGTGGTCGTCGCGCCCGGCGAGCAGCCGCACGTGCACCGCCGCGCCCAGGTGGCGGGCGAACGACCCAATGAAGTGCTCGATGAGCGAGGACTCGAGGTCGCCGATCGCGTCCTGCTGGAACTCCGCGTCGAACGACAGATGGTCGCGCCCGGCCAGGTCCACGGCCACGTTGGCCAGCGCCTCGTCCATGGGCACGGTGGCGTCGGCCATGCGGGCGATTCCCGCGCGATCGCCCAGGGCGTCGTTGCACGCCTTGCCCAGCGTGATGCCCACATCCTCGGCCGTGTGGTGACCGTCGACGTTGAGATCGCCCGTGGCGTTGACGTCGAGGTCGAACATGCCGTGCTTGGCGATCTGGGCGAGCATGTGATCCAGGAACCCGATGCCCGTGGATCCCTCGAACTGGCCGGTGCCGTCGATGTCCACGGTCACCGTGACGTCGGTCTCGTCCGTTGTTCGCTGGACGGAAGCGGTGCGGTCAGCCAATGCCGGCGACCCTCTCGTGCGCGTGTTGCCGCGCCATTGTAGTCACGGCCCGGCGGGTTTCCGCCGGCGCTCGGCGGCCCGCGCGTGGCCTTCCAGCCGTTCCGCGCGCGCCATGCGGGCGGCCACCGGCGCCAATCGCTGAGAGTCGGCCGCGTCGAGCCCCACCACGCTCATGGCTTTGAGAAACGCGTAAACCCCGCACGGCGACGCGAACCGCGCCGTGCCCCCGGTGGGCATGACGTGACTCGGACCGGCCACGTAGTCGCCGTGCACCTCGGGCGAGCAGGCGCCGACGAACACGCCGCCGGCGTTGCGCACCCCTTCCAGCAGCCGCTGCGGATCGGCCACCAGCAGGCACAGGTGCTCGGGCGCGTATTCGTTCGCCAGTGTCACGGCCTCGTCCAGATTCGCCACCACGCCCACGCCGCCCCGGGCGGCAAAGCTGTCGGCGGCGACTTCCCGGCGCGGCAGCAGCTCTAGTTGGCGCTCGATCTCTTGGACGATCTCGTCGGCAAGCCCGGCAGAGTCGGTGAGGGCGATGGGGCTGGCCGGGCCGCCGTGCTCGGCCTGGGCGATGAGGTCCGCCGCCACATCCGCCGGATCGGCGCTCGCGTCGGCGATGACCAGGGTTTCGGTCGGTCCCGGCAGCACGCTCACCCCGGTGAGCCCGAACACCTCGCGCGTCGCCAGCACCACCCAGGCGTTTCCGGGGGCGACGACCGCGTCGCAGCGGGGCACCGACGCCGTTCCAATGGCCATGGCCGCGATCGCCTGCGCGCCGGAAACCAGGAACACCCGATCGACCTGGGCCACATGGGCGGCGAGGGCGATGACGGGGTCGATGCCGGACTCGGCGGCGGGCGTGCAAACCACGATCTCGCGCACGCCCGCCACGCGCGCCGGGATGGCCGTCATCAGCACCGACGAGGCCAGCGGACCGGACGCGCCGGGAATGTGAATCCCGGCGCGCTCGACGGGCGTCCAGCGCTGCCCCACACCGGTTACCTCGTCGAAGAAGTCTCTCGGCATCTGGCGCTGGTGGAAGGCCCGGATGCGTTCGGCGGCGGTTGCGAGGTCCGCCGCCAGATCGGACGGAGCCTTGGCGCGCGCTGCTGCCAGCTCCGCCGGGCCGACCTCAAACCGCGATGGGATTCGATCACCCACCTTGGCGCCGATCGCTCGCAGCGCGTCGTCGCCGTCGGCGCGCACGCGCTCGACCACCTTGGCTACGAACGCCCGCGGGCTCAGGGACTCGCCAAAGACCGCCGACGCGCGTTGCCGCGCCGCCTCGTTGACGACGGCCAGCTCACCGTGCCTGGCGATCAGCTCCCGGCGCACGACATCGGCGCCCTGAATCACGCGAATACTCACGGCTGGGCCGTGCCCGGACGCGACCGTCGGCTACGCGCGCCGACGCGCGATGTGTCGGTCATGGCTATCCAGAATGATGGTGACGGGCCCCTCGTTGACCAGCTCGACATCCATGGCGGCCCCGAACTCGCCGTGGCTCACGGGCACGCCCAGCGCCTCGAGGGCGGCACCAAACTCCTTCACCAACGGCTCGGCAATTGCCGGCGCGGCCGCGCCGGTGAAGCTGGGGCGGCGTCCCTTGCGCGTTTCGGCAATCAGGGTGAACTGCGACACCACCAGCACGGCCCCCGCCGTGTCCAGTACGGACCGATTCATGCGCCGGTCCGCGTCCGGCATGATGCGCAGATTGGCGACCTTCTCCGCGAGATAGCGCACGTCGTCGGGACCGTCGCCCTCCGCCGCGCCGACCAACGCCAGGAGACCCGAACCAATGGCCGCCACCTCGCGGCCGCCCACGGACACGCGGGCTCGCGAGACTCGTTGGATGACGACGCGCATGGGGATCGCGCCTCAATCGGACGCGGCGCCCTTCGCCGGCTCCGCCTTCGCGTCGGACTTGGCCGCCGCGGTCTCCTTCGCAGGGGCCTCTTTGGTCGCCCCATCCTTGGCCGGCTTGTCCGATTTGTCCTTGCCGGCGTCGCCTGACTCGGCGGGCGCCTTTCCGTCGTCCTTGAACTTGTTCTTTTCGTCGCTGGAGCGGCTGTCGGTGGCGTACCAGCCCTCGCCCTTGAAGATGATGCCGGCCGCGTGAAAGACCTTGCGCAAGCGGCCCTGACACTCCGGACACTGGGTTGCCGGCTCGTCGCTGAACTTCTGCACCAGGTCGAAGTTGTGGCCGCACGCGGTGCATTCGTATTCGTAGGTCGGCACGCGGCGGGACTCCTTGAGGAAAGATTGGGCCGCCATGGGTTGCCGGCACGCGGCGGCGCCAGCGGGATTATACGAACGCGCCGGATCGCCCCAACGATCCCGGGCATTGCCGCGGTGAGCCCTCTTGAGTTTGTCATTCCCGCGAAGGGAGACCAATGCCTAATCCTTCGTCATTCCCGCGGAAGCGGGAATCCACCCTTCACTGAACCTGGGGGCGCACGGAGTTCGCACGGTCAGGCTTCGTTCGACCGGACTATGCAAGGGTCTCCGAATGGCGGGAATCCATCCCCGCAAGTCAACCGGCGAATCGAGGGAGCCCGCCGCCCGGATGCCCGCCGCGATTGGCGCGTTTCGCACCAATCACGGAAAGGGCGGGTGCTAGGATTGGCCGCAGGGGAAAGCCGTTGCGGGTCGGTGCATATGCGGTGTCCGGAGTGCAGCCATCAGAACACTGAGGGCGCCTGGCTGTGCATCAACTGCGGCGAGAAGCTGCCTCGACCCGAGACGACCGAAGCCGACCTGAGCTCTGAGACGGCCACCCCGGACGAATCCGGCAAGTTCGCGCCCAAGATCAGCGAAAACCTACGCCGATTGCGTGAGCAGACCGAGCGCGAGCGAGCCGCGTCGGAGCCTCGCGCGCGCAAGTCCGCGCCGAGCACGCCGTCCTCCACCCTGCTGGGATTGCCGCTGACCGTGTGGGCCGCCGTGGCGATCCTGCTCATCGCCTTCGTCATCGTCGTCTCGAACCTGCAGTAGCGTCCCGCAGCCCTCTTTTCGAGTCACTTCGCCGGCGCATCGCCGCCGACGGCCCGATTTCGTTCGCCGACTTCATGGCGTCGGCCCTCTACGACGAGCGCCACGGCTTCTATAGCCGCTCGCCGTCCCGCGCCGGCGACTTCTTCACCAGCGTCACCGTGCACCCGCAGCTCTTCGGCACGCTCCTGGCGCGGCACCTCGATGACGTGTGGACCGCGCTTGGCGAACCTCGACCATTCCGGGTAGTCGAGCTTGGCTGCGGCAACGGCACGCTCGCCCGCCAAATCGCGTCGGCCGCCCAGGAGCGCCCTTGGCGTGAGCACCTGGCCTACGTCGGCGTCGAGCGCTCCGCCCAGGCACTGGCGCGGGCCCGGAAGCAAGCGCCTAGGACCGCGTTCGTGGCGTCGTTGGACGAAATCGACGCCGGCCCGGCGGCCGCGTTTCTCAGCAACGAGCTATTCGACGCCCTGCCCGTGCGGCTGCTGCAACGCAACGGCGGCGACTGGGTCGAGCTGCGCGTGGGCCTGAGCGACGAACTCCTGTCCCTTGAGCCATTTCCGGCGGATGTCGAAGCCAAGGCCTACGCGCGACGCTACGGCCAAAGCGTTCCCGACGGCGGAATCATCGAGATGCGCGAGGGCGTGGCCGAGATCTACGCACACGTCAGTCGCATTGCCCGCCGCTGGACTATGACGAGCATCGACTACGGCGGCCTCGCGGCCGAGATTCACGGCCCGCGCTTCAGCCGGGGAACGCTGCTGGCCTACCGCCAACACCGCGCCTCGGAGGACGTGTTGGCCGATCCGGGCTCCTCCGACCTGACGGCGCACGTAAACTTCTCCGAACTCATCGACGCGGGAGCGCACGCCGGTGCGACGGCGGCGCGCCTGGGCACGCAGGGGGATTTCCTGACGGCACTGGGAATCGGCGAGCACTTGCCGGCGGTGCAGCGCCGCCCGAGTCTTTCGGTCGCGGACTATACGCGCGAGCGGGAGGCCGTCTTTCAGCTCGTTTCCCCCACGGACCTGGGAAGATTTCGTGTGCTGGTGCAGGCTTGCAATGCAGTGATCGACCGTTTGCGTGGATTGGGAACAGCCGCGGCCACGACACAGCGAGACATCGGGAAGGACGACGGATGACGACACGGACCGAAACGGACCCCCTGGGCGATCTGGAGGTACCGGCCGGCGCGCTCTACGGCGTGCAGACGCAGCGTGCGGTTGAGAACTTCGACATCAGCGGCATCGGCCCGCACCCGGCGTTCATTTGGGCGACGGTGGTGGTGAAGAAGGCCGCGGCCATTGCCCACCGCGGCACCGGCCGGCTCGACGCCAAGCTGGCGGACGCGATCGTGCAGGCCGCGGACGAGGTGCTGACGGACGGGCTGCACCAGGACCAGTTCGTCGTCGACGTCTTCCAGGCCGGGGCCGGCACCTCGCACAACATGAACGCCAACGAGCTGCTCGCCAACCGCGCCAATGAGCTCCTGGGCGGCGAGCGCGGCGCCTACGCGCCGGTGCACCCCAACGACCACGTGAACATGGCCCAGTCGACCAACGACATCATTCCCACGGCCATCGCCCTGGCGGCGCTGAAGCTGTTGCAGGACCTGTATGTGTCACTGGATGGCCTGGC
Source organism: Chloroflexota bacterium (assembly GCA_965243625.1). Classification (GTDB taxonomy): domain Bacteria; phylum Chloroflexota; class UBA11872; order UBA11872; family UBA11872; genus JAJECS01. The sequence continues at coordinate 2,252,755 of CBDEVI010000002.1, read as the reverse complement.
GGACGCGTTCGACGAGAAGGCGTGCGACTGGGACGGGATCGTGAAGTCGGGCCGCACCCACCTGCAGGACGCCACGCCGGTGCGGCTGGGCCAGGAGTTTGGGGCCTATGCGGAGGCCATCCGCCGCGATGCGGCGTTCATCCGCGACGCCGAATCCCAGGTTCAGGAATTGAGCATCGGCGGCACGGCCGTCGGCAGCGGCTTGAACGCCGAGCCCGAATACCAGGTCGAAGTCATCGACGTCATCGCCGAGGTCACGGGGCTCGACGTCCGCCGCGCCGAGAATCTCTTCTACTCGATGCAGAGCATGGCGCGGTTCGCCATGCTGTCCGGCGCGCTGCGCGCGCTGGCCATCGACCTGAGCCGCATCGCCAACGACTTCCGCCTGCTGGCCTCGGGTCCCCGCACGGGCATCTCCGAGCTGCGGCTGCCCGCGCTGCAGCCGGGATCGTCGATAATGCCCGGCAAGGTCAACCCGGTCATGGCCGAGTGCCTGAACATGGTCTGCTTCCACGTGTTCGGCAACGACGCGGCCGTCCAGTGGGCCGCCGAAGCCGGGCAACTCGAATTGAACGTGATGATGCCCTGCATCGCCTACAACCTCTGCCAGTCCATCGAGGTACTGACGAACGCGACGCGGGCATTCGACACCCGCGCCGTCCGCGGGTTGGAGGTGGACGACCGGATGCTGCGCTACTGGCTGGAGCGGAACACCATGCTGGCGACCGCGCTCGCGCCGCGCATCGGCTATGCGGCCGCCGCCGAGATCGCCAAGGAGGCCGTGGCGACGGGCGAAGGCGTGCCGGAGGTTGCGGCAAGGCTCACGGATATCCCACCCGACGAGCTGGCGGAGGCGCTGGACCCCACGCCCATGACCGAGGCCGGCGTGCGCGCGGGCGGCGGCGGAGGCGGCTAACAGCCGTCCGCCACGCCGACCGGCAACCGCCCACCGCGAAATTCATCCAAAATTCTTGGCGGCGAACGCCGCATCCCGTGGTACTGTTTGCGCAGTGTCGGGTTCCGCGTGGAACCTGCAACGTTGGATTCTTGGCTGCGACCGCGGAGTGTGCGGCGGGCAAGGTTGGCGGATCAGGCGAGCGTCGCATGAGTTCCGCGGAAGGTTTGACTTGATGAATATCTTCGTCGGCAATTTGCCGTTCGTGACGACCGATGACGAGCTCCATGAGCTCTTCGCACGATACGGCGAGATCACTCGAGCCACGGTGATCAAGGACCGCGTGACCGGAAAGTCGCGCGGTTTTGGTTTCGTCGAAATGATGGACGACGAGATGGCTCGCCAGGCCATCGAGGCCCTCAACGGCTCCGACCTGATGGGTCGCGCGCTGACCGTCAACGAGGCGCGCCCGCGCGAGTCTCGCCCGCGTAGCGGTGGCTACGGCGGCGGCGGCGGTGGTGGCGGCTACGGCGGCGGTGGCGGTGGCTACGGCGGCGGTGGCGGCGGCTACGGCGGCGGCGGAGGCGGTCGCTACTAGACCTCCCGCGGCCGGCACGGAAGCAGGGCTTCCGCGCCTAGCTTTTGAGAATCTCTCGCAGGCTCGTCGCGACGATCAGTAGATCGTCGTCGCTGAGCGTGTTCGTCTGGAACGCCAGCTCCACGCCTTCTACGCGCGCCCAGATCGGCGGGTGACACTCGCTTAGGGCCGCGGCGACGCTCTCGGCGCTGTGCGCGCTTCCCGAGTCGAAGCTGACCACGGCCCGCCCAAAGTCGGCGTCCACCCGCGCCGTCATTCCCGGAATGTCGGCGAGTTGCCCGACCAGGGCGTGGGCGCGGGCGTTGCTGCTGTCGCGGACGGCCTCGTAACCCCCGCTGCGCCACTCGCGCAGCGCCTCGATCACGGCGACGGCCTCGGCTCGGTCCAGCTTGAAGCCGCGGCCGAACGCGTTGCCGCCGTGCAGCTCGAAGCCGATGAAGCCCTGCAACGCCGCCGCGCGGACCAGGTCGCCGCGCCCGCACAGCAGGCCGGTGGAATTCGGCGCGCCAAAGTACTTGGCCCCAAAGCCGATAAGGTCGGCGCCGGTGCTCACGACCTCATTCATCATCTGCGGAGGGCTGACGCTGCCGGCGGCGTCCACGATCACCGGAATGCCCCGCGCGTGCGCCATCGGGATGGCGTCGGACAGGAGCACGCTGCCGCCGCGGCCGTCATACGACGCCACGAAGAACGCGGCCGCCGTGTCGTCGGTGAGCGAAGCCTCGAAGTCCCGCGGCTCGACCACCACGAGCTGCGCCCCCGCCACGCTCGGCATGCGGTCGTACTCGTTGCGCTGCGGTGACTGGATGACGACCTTGTTCCGCATGCCGGTCGTATCGGGAAGCTGGGCGATGAGCTCCTGGTCGTCGCCGGCCATGCACGCGGCGGTGCCAAGCGCCATGGCCGCCGCGCAGCCGGAGGTCGGATAGGCCGCTTCACAGCCCAGGATCTCCGCCGCCAACTCGCCCACGCGCGTCAGCAGGGCGTCAAGGTCTACGAACGACGCATTGGCGGATTCCATGGCCGCCAGCACGCGCGGGGAGAGCCGCGACCCGCCGAGCACCGTCTGATTGCCGCGGGCGTTTACCACGCGCTCCAGCCCCAAATCGGCATAAACGTCGGCTGTCACAGAGTCGTTCGGCGCCATGGCGGCTCGATTCAAGCGGTGCGTCGGCCACGGGCGATGGTAGGCGATTGCGGGGCGGCGTGACACCGCGCGCCGGACGGCGGAACAATGGGCGCCACCGACTGCCGAATGGAAATCGGAGCCATGCCCACGCCTTCCGGCGGCAGACCGGCCGTGCGGTCGATGCGCGGCATGGTGGCGTCGGCGCATCCGCTCGCAACTCTTGCCGGCGCACGAATGCTCGTGGCCGGCGGAAACGCCTTCGACGCCGCGGTGGCGACTGCCGCGGCCCTGGGCGTGGCGGAACCCTACATGTCCGGCCTTGCCGGCATGGGCACAGCCTGCTGTTACGTGGCCGATGAACGGCGCGTGCGCGCGCTCGACTTCGTGCCGCCGGCGCCACGCCGCCTCGAAACGGACGCCCGACGCGGGAAGGACCTGGCAAACGCCGCTCAGACGGCGGGCACGCCCGGCAACCTGGCCGGGTGGTGGGAATTGCTGAGCCGCTACGGCAGCAAGTCGCCCGCCGAAGTGCTGCAGCCCGCCATCGAGCTTGCCCGAGAGGGCTACCCGCTTTCGCCGTTCGCCATCGAGTTCCTCGAAGTCTGCATCGAGCGCCATGCCGCGCAATCCGAGTGGCTGGACGTGTTCACGCCCGACCGCGTGGTGCCGCCAGCCGGCTCGATGCTGCGGCAGCCCGACCTGGCGGCAATGCTGGAGCAAATCGCCGCCGACGGACCGGGCGCCCTCTACGACGGCCCGCTCGGTGCGGCGCTGGCGCTACACGTCCAGTCCCAGGGCGGATGGATCGGGGAGGACGACCTGCGCGACGTAAAGCCCCGCTGGACCGAGCCTCTGGCCACGCCATTCGAGGGCGCCCAGGTGCACACGCCGCCGCCGACCAGCGAGGGCATCCAGATGCTGCTCACGCTGCGAATTCTCGAAGACGATCTGCAAGCCGACGACGAGCCGGCGTACTTGGACACGCTGGTGAGGGCGATCCGGGTGGCCGCAACGGCCCGAATCCGGCACACGAATGCGCCGCGCGACGAGCTCATGGCCTTGCTCGCCGACGCCGCCGTGGCGCGCATGCGCGCCGAAGCCGCCACCGCCCGCTCAAGCCGCACCAGCAACCGGGGCGAGGTCCAGCCGCCGCAGCACACCACGGCGCTGGCAACCGGCGACGCGCACGGAAACTTGGTCTGCCTGACGCAGAGCCTGGGCGGCAAGTTCGGCTCGGGTCTGGTCGTGCCGGGCACGGGCATCGTGCTGAACAACCTGCTGGATTGGGGCGATCGCGACCCGGCCAGCCCCAACCATTTGTCCGGCGGCCGGCCGCTGTCCCTGCCCATCGCCCCGACAATCGTTACGCAAGGGGGCGAGCCGCGGCTGGCCCTCGGCACGCCGGGCAGCTACACGATTTGCCAGGCGCAAGCCCAAGTCCTGGTCGGCATGCTGGCCTTCGGACGCGACGTGCAAACGGCGATCGAGGCGCCGCGCCTGCACGCGCACGATGGCGATCTGGTGCGGATCGAATCTCGTGCACGGCCGGAGGCGGTCGAAGCGCTGCGCGCATGCGGCCACCGCATGGAGACGATCGAGGCGTTCGACCAAGCGATGGGAGGCATGCAAGGCGTCGCGCGATCCGAGGCCGGGTGGCTGGAGGGCGGCGCCGACCCGCGGCGCGAGGGCTACGCCCTGGGCGTGTGACAGGCCCCAACGTAAATGCCTAGTCAGGGACTGTGGCAGTTATGCGTAGAGGCCGGTATGGAGACGTGCGGCCTAGTCCCGTTCAAAATGCTCCTATGAGCTTTCTACAGGCTCTAGTATCAAATCGCTGGATTCGTTGGTTCGTCGGCGCAGTTCTAGTAGCTGAAGTGCTTATCGGTCTCGTTGTCGGTACTCCGGAGGTGATCAGAATGGTAGGACAACCTATCGGTTGGATTGAAGAGCAAACGCCTACACCTACGCCTTTACCCACGTTTACGCCAACTGCCGTTCCGACACCTACGGCTATTCCGACCGCGACTGCGACACCCACAGTCACCCCTACCCCTACTCCTACAGTTATTCCGACGGCTACTCCGACACCTGATTCGATATGCTATGATGTTCGAGGTAGAGTAAGTGCAGCTGGAGAGATCTCGGACGATTTTAAGCACGATGAATCAGTGTGGCGTGCCGTACGGGATGTTCTTCCATATGAATGTTTCGATGCTAGCGTGTGGGCGGCTAGTAGAGCTAAACTATTAGATTGGAATACGTTTATCTTGAGGCACGTAGTTTCCTGTGCAATATTCAGGCGCAACTATGAATCAGCAAAGCTTGCTGCGCATAGCATGCGTAACCCAGAGGCGAGAAGCTTTCAATTGGCTGAGATATTCAGATTCGAATACGACCCTACTATACATATAGCGAGGCTGGGAATATGCTAGGAGGTTATTGGGCAAATAGAGCCTCCAGATTGGGGAGGGCTCGCACAATACATATGATGCTGGCCTTGCATTAGAGACGCTCTTTGCTAGTCGGTCGTCGGGGTGATCTGGTGGTGGGCGGACTCGGCGTAGTGCTCGGCCAGCACATCGCCGCCGAAGTCGTTGGTGAAGTCGCGCCACACCGAGTGAATGTGATTCGCGCCGTCCTGGGTGTTGTCGTATTCGATCAGGAACGTTGATCCGACAACCGCGTAGTAGTGGCCGTGTCCCGGCTCCTGGGGGCCGGCCCAGGCGAATGTGACGGCGTCCAGGCCGGCGCCTTCGATGTCGCGCCAGGCGTTGGCGGCCATCTCACCGGCCGAGCGGTCGACGTAGTGCCGGATGAGGCGCACGAGCTGGTCGCGCGGCGCCTGGGCCATGTCGCCCAGGGCAAGACCTTGGGGCGCCATCCCGGGCTGAATCGCCCGGTAGTTCTTCGTGAGGATGTCGTCGGGCGCCTGCGGATCGACCACGGCGACGCGGCGCTGGTCGGGCGTGAGCTGCGTGAGAAGCCCGCGCGCCAGGTCTTCCTCCGCCGACAGAATGCGCAGGCCCTTCTCGGGCCCGTGGCGCACCTCGGCCGGATTGGCGCCGAAGAACAGCGGCACGCACGCCAGATGCGCCTCCGCCACCACGGTGATGTGGGTCAGGAGATGATGGCCGCACACGCGCCAGGCCCAGCGGTCGTCGCCGGGTTGGCCAAATACGCTGAGATGGTATTCCTCCGGATCGCGGAGCCACCGCACGGAAAGGCCCTGCACGCGCTCCCACTCGTCCAGGATGGTCTCCAGCGCCATGATCTGCCGGGCTTGACGCCAGCCGCGCGGGCTCAGCCCCGTGGCCACCAGGTCCAGGGCCGCGGTCCGCTGATCGGGCTGCATGGCATTGAGCGACAGGCCGTTCCTCGCCACCGGCGTGTAGTGCCAGACGAAGCGCTCGTCCCCGACGAACGGGAACATGGCCTCCACCCGTTGCGCCGCGTCGAGCGATTCCAGGAATCCCCGCGCCGCCGCCGTCATCGCCGACGCCGCCTGCGGTGCGTAAGACGTCACGGCGGCCGCCGCGGTCATAGCTCGGCGGCGGGAACTACCGGACGACCCTGGCGAACTTCGGCCAGCACGCGCGCCATTTCAATCGCCGCCAGCGCCGCGTCGCCGCCGCGATTCCCGGCGCGCGATCCGCTGCGATCCACGGCCTGCGCCAGCGTTTCGGCGGTCACGACGCCGTAGATCACGGGCGTTCCGGTATCCAGCGCGGCGCGGGCGATGCCCCGGGCCGATTCCTGGGCCACGTGGTCGTAGTGGGTGGTCTCGCCGCGAATGATGCACCCCAGGCACACCACGGCGTCGACGTCGCGGGAGGCGATGAGCTCGCGCGCCGTGATCGGCAGCTCCATGGCCCCGGGCACCCAGGCGACGATCACGTCCTCATCGGCCACGCCGTGCCGCCGCAGCTCACGTTGGCAGGCGCGGAGCAGGTGCGTGGTGAAGAACTCGTTGAATCGAGCGGCGACGATGCCCACCGAAAGCCCCGCGCCGTCGAGTCGCGGCTCGATGACTTCGCCGTCGGTCAGCGCCGGGTCTTGATCAGACGCCATGGCCCATTCGCTGTCGTTTGGTTTCCAGGTACCGCTGATTATGCTCCCCCGGCTCGACGGTGAGTGGAATCTGTTCGACCACGTGCAGCCCGTAGGCGCGAAACCCCTCGGTTTTCTTGGGATTGTTGGTGAGGAGACGCAGCTCGCGCAGGCCAAGGTCGCGCAGGATCTGGGCGCCGACGCCGTAGTCGCGCAGGTCCACGGCGAAACCGAGATGGTGGTTGGCTTCCACGGTGTCCAGGCCGTCGTCCTGCAGCTGATAGGCATGCAGCTTGTTGGCGAGCCCGATCCCCCGCCCCTCCTGGCGCATGTAGAGCACGACGCCGCGGCCCTCCGCCTCGATGCGCCGCGTGGCGGCGGCTAGCTGGTCGCCGCAGTCGCACCGCAGCGAGCCGAACGCGTCGCCGGTGAGGCACTCGGAATGCACCCGCACCAGCGGCGGGCTTCCCCCGGCGACGGCGCCCTTGATCAAGGCCACGTGGTCCTCGTTCGTCGTGGTGTCGCGAAAGGCGATCGCGCGAAAGGTGCCGCCGGCCGTCGGCAGCGCCGCTTCCGCGCCGCGGATCACCACGCGTTCGTTGAGCCGGCGATAGCGCACGATCTCGCTAATCGCGATCGAGGGGATGTCGCGGCCTTCGAGGAGCCTGAGGGCGTCCTCCGGACGAGCGGCGCGACCCTCGGACGTGTGCAGCGCGGTGAGCACCGCCACGGGCGGCAATTCGGCCAGGCGCGCCAGATCGATGGCGGCCTCCGTGTGACCGAACCGCCGCAGCACGCCGCCGCTGCGCCCGCGAAGCGGCGCCACGTGGCCCGGCTTGCGAAACGCCGCCGCGTCGCGCGTCGGATCGGCCAGGGCGCGGATGGTGCCCACCACGCCCGGCAGCGATCCCGGCTGCGGCGCCTGGTCGGCAAGATCCACGGTCACGGTGAATGCCGCCGAGCGAGCGACGGGGTTGGCCTCCGCCTCGATCATGAGCGGGATGCCCAGCGCGTCGAGCCGCTCCGGCGCCACGGGCGTGTGCAGTTGGCCGGTGGTCAGGGCGCGAATCTCGGCCAGACTCGCCTCGGTGAGGGTCGAGCCGGCGGCCACGAGGTCCACGTCCGGCGGATCGCGGCCGTCGTCCACTACGGCGACGATCCCACCGGCGGCGATGTGGCCGATTGCGGTCTCGATCTCGGTCCCGCTCATTCCTCCGTCTCCACGTCCAGCAGTCCCGACGCCTGGAGCTGCGCGCGGCTCAGCGCGGCCTCCCGCGGCATCACAGACATGGCGCGCTCCACGTACTTTGCCAGCACGTCCACCTCGAGGTTAGCGCGATATCCGACCTCGGCCGCTCCCAGCGTCACCAGTCCGCGGGTGTGCGGAATCAGCGCCACGCGAAATGCCTCGGCCGACGCGTCGACCACGGTCAGGCTCACGCCGTCGAGGGCGACGAAGCCCTTGGGGACGACCTGGGCCGCGTGCTCGGGCGGCAGCGTGAAGGTCACCATCTCGCCGGCGCCGTCCGGCTCGCGGCTGACGATGGTGCAGGTCGCGTCCACGTGTCCTTGCACGATGTGCCCGCCGAAGCGGCCGTCGGCGGGCAGCGAGCGCTCGACGTTCACCGCATCGCTAACGGCAAGAGCGCCCAGGTTCGTGCGGCGAAGCGTTTCCGGCACGACCTCGACCGTCATGCGTTCATGCTCGATCTGCACTGCCGTGAGACACACACCGTTGAGCGCCACGCTGTCGCCAATGGCCACGCCGTCGGCGAGCACCGGCGCGGCGACGACGAGGCGCTGCAGCCCCCGGCGCTTCGTGGTCTCGACCACTTCGCCCATCGCTTCGACGATGCCCGTGAACATGGGTCACCCGTCCTCGGCTGCGGGCCGACGGCCCCGCACCATGATGTCTGGCCCAAGCTGACAGACCTCCGGCTCGTCGAGCGTCCACGGCAGGAAGCCGGCGGCCTCGGGCGAGGGATCCAGCGCGGGCACGCCGGGACCCATCAGGCGCGGCGCGATGAACACCACGACTTCATCGATGAGGTCGGCAGCCACGAGCGCGCCCAGCAGGCGCGATCCGCCTTCCACCAGCACGTGGGCCAGGCCGCGCGCGCCCAGCGTCGCCAGCGCATCCGCCAGCTCGACCCGGCCCTCCGGTCCGCCGGCGACGCGCACGACCTCCGCGCCGGCGCATTCGAGTCGCGCGCGGTCCGCGGCGGACTCGCGCGAGGTCATCACCAGGGTCGACCCGGCCTCGCCGAGCATGCGCGCATCGGACGCGAGCGAAGCCGCCGAGTCGAGGACCACGCGCAGCGGTTGCCGTCCGTCCGCCGGCTCGGGTCGCACCGTGAGCCGCGGATCGTCGATGCGCGCGGTGGCCGAGCCGACGACGACCGCGTCCACGCAGTCTCGCAAGCGGTGGGCCTCGGCCCTGGCCTCGGCGCCGGTAATCGACTCGCCGCCGCGCGGGCCGGCGATCTTGCCGTCAAGCGTCATTGCCCATTTTGCCGTGACGAACGGACGGCCGCGCGTAGCCAGGGTCGCGAATGGCACGATGAGCGCGTCGGTCTCGCGGTGGAGCAGCCCAACCTCCGTGGCGACGCCGTCGGCGGCCAGCGCCTCGAGGCCGCCTCCCGCTACGTGGGGATTCGGGTCTCGCGCGCCGACCACCACGCGGGCGATCCCCGCGCGCTGGATGGCTTGCGTGCATGGAGGCGTGCGCCCCATGTGATTGCAGGGCTCCAGCGTCACGACCAGCGTGCCGCCCCGGGCCCTCTCGCCCGCCGCGGCGAGCGCGTTCACCTCGGCGTGCGGTCCGCCGGGCGGAGCGGTTGCCCCCTCGCCGACCACGCGGTCGCCTTGCAGGACCACCGCGCCCACCGGCGGCAGGGGGCTGGTGCGCCCGCGCACGGCGCGCGCAAGGTCGACGGCCCGGTGCATGGCGCGCGCCAGGGTCTCCTGGTCAATCGCGGGCGGCGTATGAACTCGTGTCATGGTCACCGACGAGATTTCCCCCTGCGAAAGCCTTTGACGAAGCCCTCCGTCATTCCCGCGACGGCGGGAATCCACCCCTCATTGAACCTGGGGGCGGCAAGGATGTGCCTGGTCATCCCCAAGCCCGGCTGGATTTTGCAAAAGTCTCCGAACGCGGAAATCCAGCGGTCGCTGAACCTGGCAGCCCGTCCCACCAAGGAGCGCAACGGTTGCTCCGCGAATCGCCGATGTCTCGGGTCAACTATAGACGCGGCTCACGGTGATGTTGAGCACATGCCCGCCGCAGGCTCGTGTGGGACATTGCCGCGACGACACCTCAGGACTGAGCGCCGAATCCATGCGAGACCAGGTCCAGGCCCCGCAGGCCGCCGCGATCTTCGACTTCAACGGCACGCTCGTCACAGGCGAGGTGTGGCAGGCCATCGAATCGTGGATGGGCGGACGCGGCGCGTGGAGACGTCGCAAGACGCGGATGATCGTGCGCCAGCTGCCCGTCATCCTCGCGAGCAAGGTCGGCCTGGTGAGCGCCGATTTCATGGTGCGGCGCTGGATGCCGGCCGCGTGGGCGACGGTGCGAGGCATCGACGAGCGGGAGCTCGCCGCCCTCGTCCAGCATGCGTGGGAGACCATCTTCCGCCCGTCCATGCGCGAGCGGGTGGCCGAAATGGTGCGGCGGCACAAGGCCGACGGCTATTGCACCGCGCTTGTGTCCGCCACCTACGAGCCGTTCCTGGAGCCGGTCCGCGAGGCGCTGGGCTTCGACGTGGTCATTGGAACCCGGGTGGAAGTTGCCGCGGGCCGGGTCACGGGTCGGGTGATCGGCGACACGGTGACGGGCGCGGAAAAGGTCCGGCGGGTCATGGCCATGGGGCGGGACGCCGAGCGGCCGATCGACCTCGAGCGCAGCCTCGCCTACGCCGACACCGAGCGCGATCTCGACCTGCTGCAACTCGTCGGCCACCCGGTGGCGGTGTGGCCGAACGATCGCCTCCACCAGATCGCTCGGCGCCGGAAGTGGCCCATCGTGCGCGACCCGGGCTAGCCGGTGGCCACGCATCCGGTCTGGGGACTCACCGGCAACATCGGCGCCGGCAAGTCGACAGTGGGAGCGATTCTGCGAGCGCTTGGCGCCCGCGTGATCGACTCCGACGCGACGGTGCGGACGCTGCTGAGCTCGGATGCGGCAGTGATGCGAGAAGTGCGTGCAGCGTTTCCGGCGGCCCAACGACCCGATGGCGGCATCGACCGCGCCGCGGTGGCGCGAGCGGTGTTCGCGGATCGGGCACAGCTCACGCTGCTGCAGGACCTGTTGTATCCGTCCGTCGGCAAGGCGACCGACGCGCTGCTGGCCGAGGCTACCGACTCACCCGCCACATTCATCGAAGCCATCAACGTGGTCGAGGGACCGTCCGGCCCTCGCCTGGACGGACTCTGGATCGTCGAGGCCGATCCGGCGGTGCTGGTCGAGCGCGTCGCTGCCAGCGGACGGCTCTCAGCCGCCGAGGTTCGGGCCCGGCTAGCCATGCAGGCCGCTCCCGAGGAGAAGGCCGAGGCGTTCCGCCACCTTCGTCCCGGGCGACCGATCGTGCGCCTCGACAACAACGGCTCGCTGGAGGAGCTACAGACGCAGGTGACCGCCCGCTGGAACGACCTGCTGGCCGGCTAGTCGCGACCGATTTCGCTCGGTGCGTTGTCCGGTTCGGTTTCCTCGGAGAGGCGGCTGCGCCATTTGCCCCGCATGTAGAACAGCGACAGGATTTCCTGCGGCGAGAGTCCCTTGTTGGTCAGATCGCGGACTTCGCGGCGGATTCGATCGGATCGTTCGCGGGTGTCTTCCTGCCCCATCCTTTGGAACTCCCAAGCCAGGTCGGCGGCACAGCCAGAGCGGCTCGATAGTAGAGCGAGGCGTCGAGCGCCAGCAAGTGCCGTCCGCGGCGCGAGTGGCGCGCACGAACTGGGCGATTTCGACTTAGCCGGACCACCCCAGGACGCGCGTCACGGCATCGAGGTCGGGGGGCGCCGCGATCGGGTCGTCGGACTCGCGCAGGGCGGTGTCCGGGTCTTTCAGGCCGGACCCGGTGAGCACGCACACGACGCGCTCCGGTGAGGCGCCGCCGCCCGCCCGTCGTTGCAGCAAGCCGGCGACCCCGGCGGCCGAAGCGGGCTCGATGAACACGCCCATGTCCTGCGCGAGCATTCGATAGGCCTCGGCGATCGCGGACTCGGGCACGGCTTCGATCGATCCGTCGGAGGCGTCGCGCGCCGCCGCCGCCTCTTCCCAGTTGGCCGGATTTCCGATGCGGATGGCCGACGCCTGGGTCACGGGGTCGTCGATGGGATGCCCGAGCACCATCGGCGCCGCGCCATCGGCCTGGAACCCGCGCAACACCGGCGTCTGCGTCGCCCGTCCTGCCTCGCGATACCCAACGAACCCGCGCCAATAGGCGGCGATGTTTCCGGCATTGCCCACCGGCAGGTACAGCTCATCCGGCGCGTCGCCCAGCGCGTCGACGATCTCGAACGCCGCGGTCTTTTGCCCTTCCAGTCGATTCGGGTTGACCGAGTTGACGAGCTCCACGCCGTCGCGTTCGGCCAGCCGGCGCACGATGGTCAGCGCATGATCGAACGTGCCGGTCACGGCCACGACCCGCGCGCCGAACATCCGGGTCTGCGCCATCTTTCCCGAGGCGGTGGAGTCGTGCGGCACCACGCACACCGTCGTCACGCCGGCGCGCGCTCCATAGGCGGCGGCCGACGCGGCCGTGTTTCCGGTTGAGGCGCAAATGAGCGCGCGCGCGTTGGCCTCCAGCGCCTTCGCCACCGCCACCACCATGCCCCGATCCTTGAAGGACCCGGTGGGGTTGCAGCCTTCGAGCTTGAGCCAGACTTCCCGAATTCCGGTTCGGTCTTCCAGGACCGGCGCGCGCACGAGCGGGGTGCCGCCCTCGCCGATGGTGAGGTCCGGAGCGCCGTCCGCGAAGGGCAGAAACTCGAGGTAGCGTTCGATGACGCCCGCGGGGACGCTCAGCGTCATTCGAGCAGGTCTTCGATGCGGATCACGCTGGCGACCTCTGGCACCACGTCGAGCGCGGTGATGCGCTGGATCGCCGGTTGCCAGTCGGCCTCGCGGGCGTCGTGCGTGAGCAGCACCAGCTCGGCGCGGCGCGCATCCTGGTCGACTTCTTTCTGCAACACCGAGGCGATGCTGATGGCGTGCTCGCCGCAAATGGCCGCGATGCGCGCCAGCACGCCCGGACGGTCCTTGACCCAGACGCGCAGGTAGTAGCGCGACGTCACCTCGTCCATCGGCAGCACGCGCACCGGCCGGTCCAGGAGCACCGGAATCCGGTTGTGCGCCGCCCGTCGCATGTTGTGACCAAGGTCGATCAGGTCGGAGACGATGGCGCTGGACGTGGGCTCGGGACCGGCGCCGCGACCCATGAACATCGCGCGTCCCACGAGGTCGCCTGAAATGCGCACCGCGTTGTAGACGCCCTCGACCTGCCCCAACAGAAAGTCGCGCTGCACCAGCGCCGGATGGACCCGGGCTTCGATCGTCTCGCCGCGTCGCTTGGCAATGGCCAGCAGCTTGATGCTGTACCCAAGCTCCGCGGCGTAGGTGAAGTCGGCCTTGGTGAGCTGCGAGATGCCCTCCCGAAACACGTCCGCCGGAGCGACGCGGCCGCGGAACGCCAGCGTGGCCAGAATCGCCAGCTTGAAGGCCGTGTCGTGGCCCTCGACGTCGTTGGTCGGGTCCGGCTCGGCGTAGCCCAACTGCTGGGCCTCGGCCAGAGCGTCGCCGTAGCTCTGTCCGTGCTCGGCCATCTGGGAGAGGATGTAGTTGGTGGTGCCGTTGAGAATGGCGTGCACTTCCTCGATCTCGTTCGCCGCCAGGTCCTGCCGGAATGGCCCGATGAGCGGGATGCCGCCGCCGACGCTGGCCTCGAAGTAGAGATCGAGTCCGCGGTCTGCCGCAAGCTGCAAGAGATCGACCCCATGGGCGGCCATGACCTCCTTGTTGGCGGTGACGACGTGCTTGCCGGCTTCCAGCGCGCGGCGCAGGTATTGCTGCGCGGGCTCGACGCCGCCCAGGACTTCAACAATGACGTCGACATTGGGATCGTCGATCACGGCTGCCGCGTCGGTGGTCAGGCGATCGGCGGGAATCGAGGCGTCGCGCGGCTTGGTCGGATCGCGCACGAGCGCGCGCTGCACGGTGATCGGCCGGCCGATCTGCCGTTCCAGCATTTCGGCACGCGCGTGAACGTGGCGCGCGACCGCCGAGCCGACGTTGCCAACGCCGAGCAGGCCGAGTCCTATCCCGCTGGACATTCGTGGCTCACCCTAGCCCGCACCACCCAGACGGGAGGCGGCAAGGGGCAGAATACCCGCCAGGTACAGCGCTGGGCGTGCTATCGGGTCCCTGGCGGCCGATTCCCCGCGCGGCGACCGGCGCCATTGGCCGTCAGGCGGTGGGCAAAGCGCAGGCCCACGTCGTTCGAGGGGTAGTACTGCTCGTCGTAGCCCGTGAGCACGAATCCCGCTGCCTGGAGCGTGCGAATGGCGGGAAAATTGCGGGCTTGCACAGTGGCGCACAGGGCGCGGCGGCCACTTGCACGAGCCGCCTCGACCGCCGCCCGCGCCAGACGCGCACCCAGACCGCCCCGGCGGGCGCGCTGGCGAACCGCCAACATCCAGAGGGTGTCCACGTCACGCGGCGCGTCAGGCACGACAAGCGCGAAGCCATCGACGCCCCCGCCGGCCTCGGCCACGATCAGGGATCCCCGCTCCGGCTGCGGCGGATCGGCCGACCCGCCCCAAAGCGGATCGCGCAGGGTGATGGTGCGGGGAAGTCGCACCTGCACGAAGCCGACCATCGACACGTCGGACTGGGCGCTCGCCTGCAGTTGCCACACGTGGTCGGTCTCGTAGGACACGTCCATGGCCCAGCACGCCGCCCAATCGGAGGCCGTGCCGGGTCGCACGACGACGCGCGGACCGGAATCGCGGGTGCGGGCGGGACGACGCAACGTGGCGTACTCGGGCGGCGGCGGGGGACGGACGTTGTCGGCGGCCACGGTCCCCCAGGTCGCAACGGCAAAGGCGCGGATGGCCGATGGTACCCGGTGGCGGGCTGCCTCTGTGTTCGAAATGACATGTCGGACGGTTTGGTATGACCCTTGAGTTCACGCGCAACCGACCCCAACCCACCAAAGTCGTTTTGACCCACCGGTGTCATTTCGAGCGAGGCGAGAAATCGATGGGGCCAGGGCCGTGCACCTTGTCCCCACTCCGTTCGCCCTGAGCTTGTCGAAGGGGTTGACGAACGGAGGTAGCGTCGATGCCCGCGGAGATGTGCCGCCTGTTCCGGGGCTCCCTAATGTCATTTCGAGCGCAGCGAGAAATCTAAGGGGCCACGGAACAGGCTCAGCGTCCTTAGATTCCTCACTGCGTTCGGAATGACAGATTGAGACGACTCGAACTTCTCAACGGCCACCACCGAGGCGGCTAGACCCCACCCCGCTCGCGCAGCTCGGTCGACGAAATGTCCACCCCAACCTCCGCGGCGGGAATGGCCTCGAACACTTCGGCGGCGGACCGCGGCACCCTCAGGTCGTCGAGCTGCAAGAGCCGTTCGCCCACGCGCCGCTCGGCCACGCAAAAGCGCGCGCCCAGCTCACGCAGCTCCGTCAAGGCCTGCGCCAGCGCCTCCGCGCCGCCGTAGTAGCGGGGCTCCAGGATGCGGGCCGCGGTATCCGCGCCCACCGCAAACGCCGTGCCGGGCAGCAGGCGGGCCTTTTCGACGAAGGTAGGCGCGCGCGTGAGCACCACCGGCGCTCGACCGCGAAACTGCGGGAGCCGCGCGTCGAGCTCGGCGGCGGTGAGCGCCGGCTTGTCGACGTTCGTGATGGAGATCTCGTAGACCGCCTGCCCCGTCGTGCGGCGGCGGGCGGCCTCCAGCAGCGCGGCGTGGCCCTCGTGCAGCGGATTGAACGACCCGGGCACTACGGCGCCGGGCAACGGTCCGCCGGCGCGCACGCGGCCGGCGGCATCGGCCGTGGCCCAGGGCTGCTCGCCGCCCGCGATAACGTCGACGACATGAGCCAGCGGGACCGTTTCGATGCCCAGGCGTTCATCCGAGCCAACGACGGCATCCGCCTCTCCGCCGACCATGGCCTCTGCCAGGGCGCGGAGAATGGCGTGCTCGGCAACCGCCTCCTCCTCCGCGCGCGTGCGGGCGTTCTTGCGCAGATGAACCGTTGCTTCCCAGGACTGAAAGCCGTCGACGACGGCCACGTGAACGCGATGGGAGCCCTTGCGCTCGCGGTCGGTGACCAGGGCGGCGGTGGCGCCGAGCCCCAGCACCGGCAATTGGGAAGTCTCACGCAGCCGCAGCGCCCGCCGATACATGGCCTGCGCCAGCTCGCGCGAGCTTTCCGCCGAGCAGCGCGAACCCGGCTCCGCCCCAAGCAACTCCGTCAGCGCGCGGCGACCATAGGGCACCTGCGCCTCCAACACCGTGCGCGAGGCGCCGGGACGGGTCAGCAGGCGCGGGATGACGCCCGATCCCCCGCCGGCGATCGCCAGCGCCACCATGGCTCGCGACGATCGAATCGCGGCGACGGCCGCCTCCACCGCGGCGTCCGTGCTAGCCGAGGTCCACGTAGACGCGGCCATCGGCGACGCGAGCGGGGTAGGTCCTCACGCGGGCGCGCTCGGACGCGTGCAGCGAGCGGCCGGTGCACAGGTCGTATTGCCAGCCATGCCAGGGACAGCGGAGCACGCGTGAGTCCGGGTCGAGCACGATGGGCGCGCCGGCCGTGGCGGCGGTCACGTGGTGCCCCAGCGTGCCGCCCGACAGGCGCGCGCCCTGGTGGGCGCAGGTGTCGCGCAGGGCGTAGACCTCGTCGCCCCAGCGCACCACCACGATGGTATGCCGACCGACTTGCACGCGGCGCGCGCGGCGCTCGCCAAAGTCGGCGAGCGCCCCCACGTCATGCGCGGTCGAAGTCATAGAACGCCGCCGCGTTGCCGGACATGATCCCCTCGCGCACGTCGTCCGGAACGATGGACGGCACCGCGCGATCGGGCGCGTCGAAGTCCCAGTGCGGGTAGTCGGTGGCGAACATGAGGAAATCGTCGCGCCCGATCATGTCCATGATCTGCAGCAGGTGGCGCGGGTCCTCCGGCTCCTCCATGGGCTGCGTGGTGGCCCGGAAGTGTTCGCGGATGTACTCGCTCGGCAGCTTCTTGAGCCAGGGGACCTCGTCCCGCAGCCCCTTGTAGTTCTTGTCGAAGCGCCACATCAGTGCCGGCAGCCAGGCGAAGCCGCCCTCGACCAACGCCACGCGCAGGTCGGGAAAGCTCTCGAATACGCCCTCGGCCACCAGGCTGAGCACCTGGGCCTCGAAAGCCTGCGGCATTCCCGTGTGGTCCTCGATGTAGAACGACGGCCAGCCGGTGGCGGTGATGGGTCCGGGGTTGCCGCCGAAGTGAATCCCCAGCGGCAGGCCCATGTCGCAGGCCGCGGCGAGGATGGGACGGTACCGCCGCCGGCCATAGGGCTCAACGGCGCGGACGATCAGGAGCACCTGGACGAATCGCGGGTCCCGACCGGCGCGGCGGATCTCGGCGGCGGCCGCGTCGGGGTCCTCGACGTTGACGACGATCGAGCCACGCCAGCGGGGGTCGTGGTCCAGCCAGCGCGCGGCCGTCAGCTCATTCACCGCGCGCGAGAGGTCGTTGGCGAAATCGAGGTTGCGCAGCGACGACGCGACATACAGCGGATTCAGAATCGCGGCGTCGATGCCCCAGCCGTCCAGGAGCTGGTCGCGGGCGAAGTCCGGATCGCCGCCGGGCAGGCAGCCGCTGGGCGGGAACGAGTCGCGGCGCGCCGCATTCTCGTAGAGGCGCGGGTAAATGTTGCCCCCCGGCGCCTCGAATCCCGATTGCTCGATGTAGGCATGCCAGCGCGTCGCCAGGAACGGCAGCAGCTCGTCGATCGAGTTGACGTAGTTGTGGACGTCGGCGTCGATGAGCTTGAGTTGCGTCTTGGCTTCGGATTCAGTGCGGACGTCGGCTTCAGGCAGCGCGGTGGTGACCATGGCGGGCCTCCTTGTACCCGATGGTGAGCGCGGGCGGCGAGGTAGTCAAGACTCGTCGTGCGTCGACCCCCTTGCGGCCACTTCTGCGCGGTCCGGTAAGTGCGGGATGTCAGGCGCCGGCGCGGATTGCCTTGAGTCAGACCGACGGCACATCCGCCGCTTCCGCTGCGCTAGCCAACGCGGCGTCCAGCGTGGCCAGCGGCGCATCGTGTCGTCGCGCGAGGGCCAGATACACGGCGTCGTACACCGACAGGCGATGGGCCCGAGCGAGGGCGAGCACATCATTGAGGTCCGGCTCCGCGGCAGTCTGGATCGGCAGCTCCGCCAGCTCCGCCAGCCGGTCATTCACTGGATCCGCGGCGATGCGGCCTCTCCGCTCGGCCGTCAGCAGCACGTTGCGCACCTCGAGGTGCCAGAGCTGCGGGACCAGACCGCCGCGCTCCTCAAGCAGCGCGAGCGCGGCGTCCGCGCGCGGCTCACGCTCGTCATCCAAGACCCAGGCCGAAGCCACGGAAGCGTCCAAGATCAGCGCCGTCACGAACGGTGGCCCTCGTGGCGGGCAGCCAGGATTTCCGCGGTGGACATCTCAATGCGCGGCCAACGGGCGCGACGCCGCCGGAAGCGGTCGACCGCCGACTTGAACGCCGCGCGCTCCTGTACCTCGGCTGGTATCAGGTGCGCCACGCGCCGTCCATGGCGAGTGATCGCGATCGACTCGCCGTGCTCGACGCTGCGCAGCAACTCCGCCAGCCGCGCCTTCGCCTCGGTGGCCGCAACTTCACGCATGAGTTTCCGTTTCAACCAGTGAATATAACCAGTCAATTATTCCACACGTCGCCCAAGCAGTCGGGCAAAGTTCGGCTATGCCAACCCGTAAATCGCGCCGTATTTCCGCGACAAATGGTCCATGAGGGCGTCCACGCCGATTGGCGCGCCCGTCACCCGCTGCACCAGCTCGGCCGCCGTGAACACGCGGCCGTGGCGGTAGATGGACTGCCGCAGCCAGTCGTGCAGCGTCGTCAGGTCGCCGCGGCGAATGCGGTCGGGCAGGTCCGGCAGCGCCTGACGGGCCGCGTCGAATACCTGGGCGCTGATGAGGTTCCCAAGCGTATAGCCCTGGAAGGCCCCGCCGATGGTGCCGTGGAACCAATGCACGTCCTGCAGCACGCCGTCGCGGTCGTCCGGCGGCTCGACGCCCAGGTCGCGGGCGTAGCGCGCGCGCCAGGTTTCGGGCAGCTCGCGCACGTCCAGCCGCCCGTCGAGCAGCTCCAGCTCCAGGTCGAAGCGCAACATCACGTGCAGGTTGTAGGTGACCTCGTCGGCGTCGGTGCGAATCAGCGACGGCTGCACGTAGTTGATCGCGGGGTAGAACACGTCCAGCGGAACCGATCCAAGCTGCCGCGGGAACGCCGCTTGCAAGTGCGCGTACTGCCCCTCCCAGAAATCCAGCCCGCGCCCCACGAAGTTCTCCCAGAGCCGCGACTGGCTCTCGTGCATGCCGTTGGAGGCGCCGTCGCCAAGCGGCGTGCCCTCGAACGCGGGGTCGACGCCCAGCTCATAGAGCGCGTGGCCGGCTTCGTGCATGGCGCTGAAGAGGTGCTCGCCCAGGAAGTGCTCGTCGGCCCGCACGGTGATGCGCACGTCGTCCGAGGCGAAGGTGGTCATGAAGGGATGCGCCGTGTCGTCCATGCGACCGCGGTCAAAGTCGAAGCCCATCAGCGCGACCACGCGGCGGGCGAAATCGCGCTGGGCGCTGATGGGGAAGTGCTGGCGCACGGCGGAATCGTCGTTTGCCGCCGCTGCCTTAATCCGTTGCAGCAGCGGCACCAACCGCGCGCGCAGCTCCGCGAAGAGGCCCGAAATCTCGGCGGCGGTCATGCCCGGATCCTGTCGGTCGATCAGGGGATCGGCCACGTGCTCCGCGTTGGGCGTGTAGCTCGCTAGCTGCCGGCTGAGCTCGAGCGTGCGCTCGAGCACCGTCCGAACGGCCGCGAAGTCGTCGGCGGGCCGCGCCTTGATCCAGGCGGCGTACGAGGCCGCCGCGTGCTCCTCGAGCGCGGCGGCGAAGTCGGCCGGCACGCGCACGTCGCGCTCGTAGTCGCGCCGCGTGACGCGGATCAGCGCGGCGTCGGGATGCTCCGGCGGCAAGCGGTCCGCATGCGGCTGCAAGTCGTCGAGCAGCGCGCCGATGGCGGCGTCGGTGAACGCCGCATGGGCCAGACGTTCCAGCGTGGCGATGTGCCGCCCGCGGGACGCCGCGCCCTTCGGCGGCATATAGGTGGTCTGGTCCCAGTGCAGCACCGCCGCCGCCGCGCGCAAGTCGCCGACCTCACGCAGTCGCTGGCGCAGCTCGTCAAGCTTGGAGCTCATGAGTCCTCCCCTCCGTCATTCCCACAGAGCCGTCATTCCCGCGCAAGGAGGCCACTACGTAGCCCCTCCGTCATTCCCGCGGAGCCTGTCCCCGCGAAGGCGGGGAGCGGGAAACCACCCCGCCATAACCCCCGGCCGTAATGCCGAGCAACCGTCTCTGTCACTGCGAACCGCCCCACCGGTCATTCCGAGCCGCAGGCGAGGAATCTAAGGGGCGGGGAAAACGCACCAACCTCCCTAGATTCCTCACTGCGTTCGGAATGACAGTCTCACCGCCGCGCTCACGGGGCACTCATATGCCGCCCCTCACGTGGCAGGCGCGTCGGCCGCGGGCCTGTCCACGGGCGAAAACGCCCGCGCAATCTCGGGCCACGGGTCATCCTTGATGACCTCCGCCGTGAACGGGTCGGTGACGCAGATCGACACCGCGCCGGCCTTCAGCGCCGCGGTCTCGTCGTCGTCGGCGCCGGGACCGTCGAAGATCTTGCCGTATTCCACGCGGACGGTGATCCGATCGCCGTCGACGATCGGCGCTTCCGTGGGGCGCAGCCCCGCGAACAACGTGAACGGCGCCGGCCGCGTGAGCCATACCGGCTCCGTCGCCGCAAACAGCTCGGGCGTGTTGATATTCACCAGCAGCGGCTGTCGCAGCACGCCGTGCGCATGGGCCGCCGCGACGAAGCGCGCCAACGCGGCGGCGATGCCCCGCTTGTCCTCCGGCGATTGCGGGGTGTGGGATATGGCGATCCCGGTGAACCCGCGATCGAGCGCCACGCGCGCCGCGCCCATGGTTCCCGAGCTCACATAGCCCTGCACGCCCGTATTCCAGCCGGGATTTATCCCGGACACGATCACGTCCGGCTCGCGATCGAATCCAATGGCGCATCCCAAAGCCGCCAGGTTGGCCGGCGAAGCGTCCGCCGTGAATCCGGGAACACTCGTGCGGATGCCGTCCGGCGGACCGGCGCGGCGCAGATGAAACTCAGGCGTTAGCGCGACGGACATGCCGGCGCCGCTGTAGTTGCGGTCCGGCGAGTACACGCGCACCTCGCCGAGCGGCTCCAGCGCTTCCGCCAGCGCCCACAGGCCGCGGTCCTCGATGCCGTCGTCGTTCACGACCAGGATTCTCATATGCCGGTCCAAGGGTTTGCCCACGCTGCCGGGCGCACAGTAGCCGACCGTGCAAGCACCCTGCTTGCCGCCCTTGCCCCCGCTCCTAGGCCGCACCCGACGCTTCACCGCGAAGCAGCTGAAGGTCGCACAGCCTCCGGTAGTGGTCATTGCGCTCGTAGAGCTCATCGTGCCGCCCGGCGTCCCGCACCCGCCCGTCGTCGAGGAAGACGATGCGGTCGGCTTGCCGCACCGTGGCAAGCCGGTGCGCGATCACGAGCGTGGTGCGCCCGGCCGACGCCCGCTCCAGACCTTGCTGCACCAGCCACTCGGACTCGACGTCGAGCGACGACGTGGCCTCATCCAGGACCAAGATCCGCGGGTCGCCCACGATGGCGCGGGCAATGGCGATGCGCTGCACCTGTCCGCCCGACAGCCGCACGCCGCGCTCGCCGATGTTGGTGTCGTAGCCGTGCTCCAGAGCGGTGATGAAATCATCGGCGTTCGCCAGCACCGCGGCTCGTCGGACATCGGCCTCGGTGACGGTCTCGCGTCCGAGCGAAATGTTCTGCGACACCGAGCCGTCGAACAGCGTGGCGTCCTGAAACACCACGCCGATGCCCTGTCGCACGGACGTCGCGCTGGCCTGCCCGATGTCCTGCCCGTCGATGGCAATCCGACCCGCCCGCGGCTCGTAGAACTTGAGCAGCAGGCTGATGAGCGTGGACTTGCCCGCGCCGCTCGGTCCGACCAGGGCCACCCGCTCACCGGGCGAGGCGCCGAACGTTACCCGGTGCAGCACGTCGTCCTCGCCGTAGGAAAACTCGACATTCTCGACCTGGAGTTCGCCGCGCGACACCGCCAACGAACGGCCGGCCGCATCGTCGAGCTCTCTCGGCGTGTCCAGAAATCCGAACACGCGGCGGGCCGTGCCGAGCACGACCTGGATCTGGACGAAGTCGTTCAACGTGTTCCGCACCGGCCCGCCGACTTGCAGCAGGTACTGGCCCGATGCCACGAGGAATCCGACCGCCACCGTTCCGGCCACGACCGCGTCGGCCAGCAACGCCCAGATCGCGATCAACGCCGCCCAGTAGGCCAGGTGCGACATCTGTCCCAGGCTCTCGAGCAGCGCGACCCGGACGCGCGCCCGCCACAAGCCGCGAGTCTCGGTATCGAGCCGTTCGCCCGCCCACCCCTGCCGGTTGAAGGCCTTCACGTCGCGGGCGCCGCCCACCAGCTCGGTCATCACCGCCGTGAGACGCCCCATGGAGCCCTGCACCCGCGCGCCGGCCGCCTGCGTGCGTCCCCTGACGCGCGTCGCCATGAGCGCGTGAATCGGCAGCGTCGCCACGGCGATGAGCCCAAGCCGCCAGTCGATGGCGAACATGATCACCAGGTACCCGGGCATCCGCAGCGCCTGCGCAAACAGCACCGATCCGGCGTGCAGATAGACGGTGGAGATCACGGCCGCGTCGGCCGTGAGGTGCGACACGATGTCGCCCGTCCGCCGCCCCCGCAGCGCGCCGATGGGGATGCGCTGCGCCTGTCGCAGGACGTCCTGACGCATCCGCGACATCGCGCCCTCCGCCGCCCGCGTGTGGGCCCAGTGCCCGAAAACGGCGGCGATGCCCAGCCCGACGCCGCAGCCGGCGATCCCGAGCAGCGTGGGAATCAGCAAGCCCCGGTCTTGCTTACCGAACACGTCATCGATGAGGACGTGCAGCAGCCAGGGGCGCGTGATCATCACGGCGGAGTTTCCGGCGGTCACCGCCGCGGCAATCGCGTAGTCGAGGCGCGACCCGCGCAGATACGCCCACAGGCGCGAGGCGATCGCCCAATCGGACAACGCTCGCGGCGCGTCCACGCTCGGCGCCGAGGCGGTCACGGCTTGCGCCCTGTGCTAATCATCGTTCGCCCGCACGTCGGTGACCGGTTGCATCTGCCGGTCGCACAGCTCGCGGTAGAGGCCGCAACGCTCGTAGAGCTCGTCGTGACGTCCGACATCCAGCACGCGGCCCGCGTCGAGCACGACGACCTGGTCCGCCTGGTGCACCGTGGACAGCCGGTGGGCGATCACCAGCGTCGTGCGGCCCTCGCGCGCGCGATCCAGGCCGCGCAGCACCAGGTGCTCCGCTTCGGCGTCTAGGGCGGACGTGGCTTCGTCGAGCACCAACACGCGCGGATCGCCCGCGATGGCGCGCGCAATGGCGATGCGTTGCGCCTGTCCGCCCGACAGGCGGAGACCCCGCTCACCGACCTGGGTGTCGAATCCGTCGCGCGTGGCCTCGATGAAGTCGGTGGCGGCGGCGGTGGCGGCCGCCCGGGCAACCTCACGCTGGCCGATGCCCTCGCGTCCGAACCGGATGTTCTCGGCGATGGACCCATGGAAGAGCACCGGGTCCTGGAACACGACGCCGACGTGCCGCCGCGTCTCCGTCGCACTGGCGGCGCCCACGTCCTGCCCGTCGAGCCGAATTTCACCGGCGCTTGGCGGGAGGAACCGCAGCAGCAGGTTGACGACGGTCGACTTTCCGGCGCCGCTCGGTCCCACGATCGCCGTCGTCGAGCCGCCCGGAACCCGAAACGACACATCCGTTAGCACCGGCGTATCGGCCATGTAGGCCGCGCCGACGCCGCGAAACTCAACATCGCCGCGAGTCGCGGCCAGAGGCTTCCCGTCGCCGGCGTCGTCTTCCGCGGGCGTGTCCAGAAAACCGAAGAGTCGCCGCGCGGCCCCGACCGCGTGCAAAAGGTCGACGTACGCCATCGTCATCGGGGTCACCTCTCGGTTGAGCCATGTGAGATACCCCGCCAGGGCAAGGGCGAATCCGATCGTCACCTCGCCGCCGAAGATCGGCTCTGCCAGCACAAAGAAGATCGAGGCGTAGGCGATCCAGAAGATGGTCGTGGTCACCCAGGTCCAGCCGCGAACGAAACCCTGATACACGCGCGCATCGCGCAACTCACGGAGCAGTCGCCGCAGGCGATCCAGCGACCACCCCTGGCGATTGAACGCGCGGATGTCGCGCATGCCGGCGATAAGCTCGGTGGCCAGGCCGCCAAGCTCGCCGGTGGCGCTTTGGACGCGCTGCGCCGAGCGCACATGGTGCCCTTGCCGGAGCCGCGGCAGCAGCATGTACACCGGAACCAGCGCGGCGGCGAGCACCCCGAAGCGCCAGTCGATCACCGCCACGACAATGATGATCCCGAGCACCGAGATAGCGGCGGAAAGTCCTCGGCCATAGGCGCGCTCGTAGGCCTCGGCGATTGCTGCCGAGTCGGCGGTGAAGTGGGTCACCGTGTCGCCGGTGCGGTGCCCGCGAAAGTAGGCCAGCGGCAGGCGCAGCACCTGGTCCATGAGCGCCCGACGCAGGACGTTGGCCGCCTGCTCGCCGGCGCTCGTGAAGAGGTAGTTGGCGGCAACGTATCCAGCCGACCCGGCAATGGCCAGCGCGCCGATGGCGATGAGCAGCGGCGGCAGCAGGCTCAGGTCGCCGCCGATTGCGACATCGTCAACCAGGGCCTTGATGAGCAGCGGCGTCGGCAGCTCCGCGCCGACGGTCACCAGCGAGGCCAGCACTGCGCCCACCTGTGCTCGCCAGTGCGGGCGCAGATAGGACGCCATGCGGCGAGCCGTGCGAAGCACGTTCACAGGCTGCTGGCTCATCGCCCTCGGTGACTGCCCTCCCCGACCCGTGCCCGAGTCTGGCCGAACGCCAGGCCCGACAAAGGTCTCGCTAACGCTGGGGCAGTTCCGAACGCGCGGTCAGCACCGCTAGCTCGTGGCATCGAAGCCGAGGGTGTCGTGCGCGCGCGACGCGACGACGGGCTGGACGGCGTCCAGGAAGGCGTCCACGGACATGCCCTTCAGGTCCTCGCCGGTGCGCAGACGCACCGAAACGTGGCCGGCGGCGATGTCACGGTCGCCGGCCACGAGCATGTAGGGAACCTTCTGGAGTTGGGCGTCGCGGATCTTGCGATTCATGCGCTCGGACCGCGCGTCGAGCTCCGCGCGGAGCCCCGCAGCCTGCAACTGCTCGACCACGCCCTGGCCGTACTCCGCGTGCCGGTCGGCGATGGGGATCACCACGGCCTGCACCGGCGACAGCCAGACCGGAAACGCTCCGGCGAAGTGCTCGATGAGGATGGCCGTGAACCGCTCGATCGTCCCCATGATGGCGCGGTGGACCATCACCGGACGCTCGCGGCTGCCGTCGGCGGCCTCGTAGGTGATGTCGAACCGCTCCGGCAGATTGAAGTCGACCTGGATCGTCGTGAGCTGCCAGGTGCGCCCGATGGCGTCGACCAGGTGCACGTCGATCTTCGGACCGTAGAAGGCCGCCTCGCCCGGGACGCGGCGAAACTCGAGGCCATGCCGATTCAAGGCCTCGACCAGTCCCTGCTCGGCCAGCTCCCACAGCTCGTCGTCCCCGGCGTATTTGTCGCGGTCGTCGTCGGCCCGCACGCTCACGTCGATGGCGTAGTCCGAAAACCCGAACGTGCCGAGAATCATCTGGGTCAGGTCGATGACGCCGCTGACCTCGTCCACGAACTGGTCCCGGCGGCAGAAGATGTGGGCGTCGTCCTGCGTCATACCGCGCACGCGCAGCGCCCCGTGCAGCGTGCCCGAGCGCTCGTAGCGATAGACCGACCCGAGCTCACCCAGTCGCAGCGGCAGGTCGCGGTAGCTGCGCGTGCCCGACGCGAAGATCTGCACGTGGAAGGGGCAGTTCATCGGCTTGTTGATGAAGGTCTGGTTTTCCAGCTCCATCTCCGGGAACAGCCCGTCGGCGAAAAACTGCGTGTGCCCGCTCGTTTCCCACAGCTCCTTGCGGCCGATGTGGGGCGAGTAGACGAGGTCGTAGCCGCGGCGCCGGTGCTCGGCGCGCCAGAAGTCTTCCAGCGTCTCGCGGATCACCCCGCCCTTGGGGTGCCACAGCACCAGGCCCGCGCCGACCAGCGGGTTGAAGGAAAACAGGTCGAGCTGGCGCGAGAGCAGGCGGTGGTCGCGCTTCTTGGCCTCTTCGAGCCGCTGCAGGTGCGCCTTGAGCTCGGCCCGCGTGGCGAAGGCCGTGCCGTAGATGCGCTGCAGCTGCGGCCGCCGCTCGTCCCCGCGCCAATAGGCCCCGGCGATGGACAGCAGCTTGTACGCGCCGATCTGACCCGTTGATTCGACGTGCGGGCCGCGGCACAGGTCGACGAACGGCCCGGACGTATACGTGCTGAGCGTTTCGTCCGCCGCCAGGTCGTCGATCAGCTCGACCTTGAAGGACTGGCCATCCTCGCGAAAGCGCTCGAGCAACTCCGAGCGCTCATGCTCGGCGTACTCGAAGGGGTAGTCCGCCGCCACGTGCTTACGCATCAGCGCTTCGAACTGCTTCAAGTCCTCGGGCGTGAGCGCGCGCGGGAGCAGAAAGTCGTAGTAAAAGCCGTCGTCCGTGGGCGGCCCGATGCCGAGTTCGGCGTCCGGAAAGACGTCGAGCACGGCTGTCGCCAGCACGTGCGCGGCCGAGTGCCGCATGCGGGAGAGCGTGTCGTTCATGGGAGAGATCCTTCGTCAGGTGAGCGGCGGGCCGAACCCCGCCGAGAAAACAAAATCGCCCGGCGGTGCCGGGCGCGGCCCCCGCGACGCGGCGCGCTGGCCGCGACATAGCGGGGGCTAGGTAGTGACGCGGATTTCACCCAGAGATGGGCGACAGTTTCGGAGGCAAATCACCATGGCGGGATGCTATCACAGCCCCTCGGCCTCCCATTCGAACTCAAGCTCGCCAACCACCACCGTGTCGCCGGGCTCGGTGCCGGCCTTTTCGAGGCGCGCGGTGACGCCGCTGCGGTCGAGCCGGCGCTGGAAATAGTCGACCGCGTCCTGGGTGTTCAGGTTGAGTTGCCGCGCCAGCCGTTCGAGGGTCGGATCGCGGATGACGTAGGCCCCGTCCTCGCGACGAAACAGCCGCGGGGCCTCATGGACTGGCTCGGGGCGCAGCACCGGCGGGACCGTCGGCTGTGGACGCTCCGGCTCGGGCGCCTCGGCCAGCGCGCCCAGCGCACGTTGGACGAGCATCGGAATACCCTCGCCGGTTGCCGCGGATACCGCCACCGGCTCGCAGCCGCGCTCGCGGCACTCGGCGGCAAAGGCGCTCCATTCGGCGCGAGACTCGGCAAGGTCGAGCTTGTTGAAGGCCACGATCTGCGGCCGCGACTCCAATCCGGCGCCGTGGCTCGCCAGCTCAAGATTGATGGCATCCAGGGCCTCCATCGGCGGTCGCTCCAGTCCCGAGCCGTCCACGACGTGGATGAGCACCCGCGATCGCCTGGCGTGGCGCAGGAACTGAGCGCCGAGACCCGCTCCCTCGCTGGCGCCTTCGATCAGCCCCGGCAGATCGGCGACGACCATGTGCGTGTCGCTGGCCGCGACCACGCCCAGGACGGGCTGCAGCGTGGTGAAGGGGTACGGCGCAACCTTCGGCCGGGCGTCGCTGATGCGCGTCAACAGTGAGGATTTGCCCGCATTGGGCGCACCGACGAGACCGACGTCCGCAATCAACTCCAGCTCCAGGCGCAGGTGGCATTCGTCCCCGTCCGCGCCGCGCAGCGCAAGGTCCGGCGCCGTAAACCGCGACGACTTGAAGCGCGCGTTGCCACGTCCTCCCGAACCGCCGTGGGCGACCACCTCGACCTGGCCGGCCTCCACCAGATCGTGCAGCACCTGCGAGGCGGCGTCGTCATACACCACCGTGCCGAGCGGGACGTCGATGATGACGGGCTTGCCGTCGCGCCCCTGGCGCAGGCTGCGCTGACCGGGCGCGCCGTTGCCGGCGATGAAGCGATGCTGGTATTGCAGGTGCGTCAGCGCATGCAAGTTCTCGCGCGCCCGGATCAGCACGTCGCCCCCGCGGCCGCCATCGCCGCCGTCGGGTCCGCCGAGCGGCACGTGCTTCTCCCGCCGGAAGCTCGCCGCGCCGTCGCCGCCGCGCCCGGCGCGCACGTATACGCGGGCCTGGTCGAAGAAATTGGCGGTGGAATCGGGCATGGGACCCGCACGGCGGCGGCGCAGGTCAATTCTGCCGCACGCGGTGGACCGAGGCGCCCGAGGTGCCGGGTTAAACTCTGACCACTTCACGCCGAGGGAGAGTCATGCGCATCCTGGCCCTGGCCGCATCGCCCGGCGACGCCGAGATGTGCTGCGGCGGCACGCTGGCGCGCGTGGCGGCCATGCGTGGTGCGGTGGCGATCTGCACGCTGGGCAACGGCAACAGCCTTGGCAGCGACGTGCCGCCCCGGGAGCTGGCCGACGCGCATCGCGCCGAATCGGAGGCCGCGGCCAAATCCCTGGGCGCGGAGCTGTTCTGGTTCGGCCACTCGGATTTCAGCGTCGCCAACGACGCCGTGACGCGGATGCAATTGGTCGAGGTCCTGCGGACGTTTCGGCCACAGGCCCTGCTCGCGCCGGCGTCGGTGGACGCGCACCACGACCTGCGCGACGTCTTGCGCCTGGCGCTCGACGCCGCGCACATTGCGGCCGCGCCAACCGCCCGCACCGACCACGACCCCCTCGACGCGCCGCCCGCAGTGTTCGCCTACCAGCCGCGATGGCTCGAGGGCTTCACCCCCGACACCTACGTGGACGTGAGCGACACGATCGACGCGAAGCAGACAGCCATCGCGCACTTCAAGACGCTGGCGCAGTGGTACCTGACCCGGCGAGGCATCGACATCGCCGAGGCGGCCGAAACGGTGTCGGCGTACCGCGGCCTCCAGGCAGGCGTCGACTTTGCCGAGGCCTTCGCGGCGGCCTCAGTCGCCGGCAGCGCGGCCACGACGCGGATCCTCCCGTAGCACGCCGGCGTGAGGCGGCCATTGCGCACCCACTCAGCGTTCCCGCGAACGGAAACTCGTGCGTAGCCCCTCAATCATTCGCGCCCCCTCCGTCATTCCCGCGAAGGCGGGAATCCACCCTTCACTGAAACTGGGGGCTGGTGGGATTCCTCCGACCGGACTTTGCCAAGGTCTCCGAATGCGGGAATCCATCCCCCACCCAAACAGGACTACGCAGCGGGTTCCGCACATGCATCCCGCGCCTGACCCGGTGCTGCCAAGGTCTCGGTGAACGGACCGACCGACGGCCGGCGGTCGCTCGAACGGCTGTTCGGCGCGGGCGGCGCGCTGTCGTTATTGCTGCCCGAATACGAGACCCGCGCCTGCCAGCTCCAGATGGCCGACTTTGTGGAAGGCGCGCTCGCCGCCGGCAAGCATGCGCTCGTCGAGGCCGGAACCGGCACCGGCAAATCGCTGGCCTACCTGGCGCCCCTGCTGCGCGCCAAGTCGCAGGCCGTCGTGAGCACCGCCACCAAGGCGCTGCAGGACCAACTCTGGTTCCACGACCTGCCGCTGGCCGTCAGTCTCACGGGCGTGTCGCCCGTCGTGGCGCGTTTGAAGGGCCGCGCCAACTATCTCTGCCTGCTGTCCCTCGATGCCCAGGCCCAGATGCCCGACGCGGCAATCGTGGGGCACATGCCCGAAGTGCGGGCCTGGGCCGACCGCACTACCAGCGGCGACATGGATGAGCTCGGCGAGGGCGCGACGCCGGTGCTGCGCGCCGCTTTGACGCGCGGTATGGAGACTTGCGAGGGACGCCTGTGTCCCTACGTGCGCGAGTGCTGGGCCGAGAAGGCGCGGACGCAGGCCGCCGACGCCCAAATCGTGATTACCAACCACCATCTCGTGCTGGTGGACGCCAAGCTCCGGTCTGTGGGAGACGAAGACGGGACCGGCATGCCGCTTCCGCAGGGCGCGCCGGCGGTGCTCGACGAGGCGCACACCCTTGAGGACGCGGCAACCTCCGTGTTCGCGGCGGAGATCGACGCCGGCCGCGCCTCGCGCATGCTCAATACACGGCGGGTGATCGACGCCGTCGGTCGCGGGCGCGCCGGGACCATTCGGGCGGCGCTGGAGGCGTCCACGGCGGCATTCGCCCAGGTCGAGCGCATGCTGGGCGCGGGCCGCTCGCCGATCCGGGAGGAGGTCCCCGCCGGAATCCGACTGGCGGAGCTGACGACCGACCTGGCCGAGGCGGTCGGCGAGGTTGCCGACGGTGAGGAAGGCACCTGGCTCAGCCGCCGGCTGCGCGAGCTGGCGATGGACGCCGACCGCGTGTTCCGCGTCGGCGACCCGGATTGGGTGCACTACGCGGAGCGGTCCGACGAACGCGGCATCGTCGCGACCGCCGCCCCAATCGACGTGGCGTCGACATTCAAGCAACTGGTGGCCGACCGCCGTCAGGTGATCGGCACGTCGGCGACGCTCACCGTCGGCGGCTCGTTCGAGTACGCGGCCGATCGCCTCGGGCTGGCCGGCGCGGAGGGGTTGGTCACCGAGCCGGCCTTCGACTACCGGCGCCAGGCGCTCCTGTATCTGCCGCGGGACGTTGCCGAACCGCCCACGGGCGGCGGCGCGTCGGACGCCTACGCCGGCGCCATCGCCGCGCGCATCGAGGCGTTGGTGCAGGCTTCCGGCGGCGGCGCGTTCTGCCTCTTCACCAGTCACCGGGCGCTGCGCGACGCCTGGCGCCGTCTCTCGGGCCGGCTGGCGTTCCCCGTGCTGCGCCAGGGCCAGGCGCCCACGCCGGTGCTGCTCGACCAGTTCCGCGCGGCCGGCAATGCCGTCCTCTTCGGCACGCGGTCGTTCTGGGAAGGCGTCGACGTGCCTGGCGAGGCGCTGAGCCTGGTCATCATCACCCGGTTGCCGTTTGCCGTGCCGGACGATCCGGTCATCGCCGCGCGCACCGACCGTCTGCGGGCCGAGGGCCGGAACTGGTTCGGCGAGTTCGCCCTGCCGCGCGCCACGCTGCTGCTCAAGCAGGGCGTGGGACGCCTGATTCGCTCGAGCCAGGACCGCGGCGTGGTGGCCATCCTGGATCGCAGGCTGACCACCCGCCGCTACGGCGCCCTGGTGCTGGACTCGCTGCCGCCCGCGCGGCGCACCGCCGAGCTGGCGGATGTCTACCGCTTTTTCGGGTCGGGCGGCGGCTAGCTCTCCTCGGAGTCGCCGCCGTCCATCTTGCCGTCCTCGTACGGCAACTCGATGTCGAAGGTGATGGTCACGGACACGCGAACCGTGAAGTCGCCCGGCGACACGGGCACGCTCCCGCCGGCGGACTCCAGCATGACCGCTCGCTCGACGCGGACCGATTCAGGGAAGCCGCCCGTGATCTCGGCGATATGCCGGGGGCTGCCGACCGCGACGCCCAGCCGCTCGGCCAGCTGCTCGGCCTTGGCGACCGCGTTGTCGACGGCGGCGTCGCGTGCGGCCTCTTCCAACGACTGTGTGTCCTCCACGCCGAAGGAGATGCCGCGCACGGTGTTGGCGCCGGCCGCCAGCGCCGCGCCCAGCACGTCGCCAGTGTTGTCGATGTCCCGCACGCGCACGGAGATCTGGTTGACCACGTGGTAGAGGAACTCACCGGTCGGGCCGTCTTCGTCATAGATCTGCTCGACCCACATGTTGAAGCTGCGGGTCTGGATGTCGTCCTCGGAGACCTCCAGATCGGTCAGTGCCTCCATGACGCCTTGCATGGTCGAGGTGTTGTCGTCGATGGCGGCCTTCGGGTCTTCGTCGATCGTCTCGACGCCGAGTTGGATATCGACGATATCGGGAGCCGCGGACGCCGCGCCGTCGCCGTTCACCGTGAGCGTGCGCGGCGGCTCGAGGTAGGACGTCCCGTCTGAGTCCGCGCCAACGACGGCGACGCTGCCGATGACTGCCGCCAACGCCAGGATGGCAATGGCCAGGGTGACTCGTGCACGGTTCAACATCTCCAGCTCCTTCGGTGGAAGACGGCGCGGCACCGTCCTGAAGAGACTACGCCCAACGGTCACATATCGTTCCCGCATATGTGGGAATCGCCACAAAACGTCACGGCGACGACCCGAATACGGCGAAGGAACGCGGACCGACCGACCGTAAAAAGTCTAGGGCGACGGAGCTAGCAGCCGCAGGAACCGCCGCAGCAAGTTGCACCCGCGTCATACGCGGCCGGCGACTCGCTGCCGCCGGACGACGACGCCCCAACCATGGCCAGCGCGTGGTAGACGCGGCGGACGCGCTTGCTGCGACAGGACGTGCAAACGACCGGGCTCTCGTCGGTCATGCTGCGGCGGATATCGAACACGTCGCCGCACTTTTCACATTCGTAGGTGTAGGCCGGCATGCAAGTCCTCAGCGCAGGTCCGTCGGCGCCAGAGTATACGCCGCATGCGAGAGGCCGCTTGGCGCGTGCCATGATGCCGCCGCAGAACCCTTGTGAGACGCCTTACGCGGGCGGTCGGGAAGGAGGCCACGCGCATGGACCTGGAACGGTTCATTCGTGACATCCCGGATTTCCCCAAGCCGGGAATCATGTTCAAGGACATCACGCCGCTGCTGCGACATCCGGACGCGCTGCACGAAGCCATCGACCAGCTCGTGGCGCCCTACCGTGACGCGCCGCCCGACGCACTGGTGGCGGTCGAGGCGCGGGGGTTCCTCTTTGCGGCGGCCGCGGCCGTGCAGCTGGGCTGCGGCGTGGTGCCGGTGCGCAAGCCCGGCAAGCTGCCCGCCGCGACCCACCAGCTCACCTATGAGTTGGAATACGGCAGCGACACGCTCGAGATCCACCGCGACGCGCTGCAGGCCGGCGATCGCGTGGTGGTGATGGACGACCTGGTGGCGACCGGAGGGACCACGGCGGCGGCCGTGCAACTGGTCCGAGAGCTCGGCGCCGAGGTGATCGGCAGCGCGTTCCTGGTCGAGCTTGCGTTTCTGAACGGCCGAGCGCAGCTCGACGACCACCCCGTGCACAGCGTGATTCGCATCGAGTGACCCTGCCCTCGCCGGCGGAGCTGGCCGACCGGCTGGAGCCGTTGCTGGACGCGCTGGGGGAGCACTTCGGCCCGCAGCGGTGGTGGACCGACGCCGACCCTTTCGAGGTGATCGCCGGCGCACTGCTGGTGCAGCACACGGCCTGGACCGGCGCCGCCAAGGCCATCGAGAATCTTCGAGCCGCGGGCGCGCTGTCGATCGACGGCATCCTGGAGCTCGACGAACTCAGTTGCCAGGAACTGGTGCGCCCGAGCGGGTCCTTTCGACAGAAGACGGCCAAGCTGCACGCCTTCGCCACGCACGTGCGGGAGGCGCACGACGGCGACCTGCACCGCATGCTGCGAGCCCCAATGGAGCCGCTGCGGCGCGAGCTGCTCGGCATCTGGGGCGTCGGACCCGAGACCGCGGACGCCATCCTGCTCTACGCGGCGCGCCAGCCGAGCTTCGTGGTCGACACGTACACGCAGCGGTCGCTGGAGCGGTTGGGCATTATTCCAAAGGCGGTGCCCCGGGCCGCCCTGCGCGCGCTGCTCCTGGAGGCGCTGCCGCCCGATGCCTGGCAGCTCGCCGAAGCACACGGGCTGTTCGTGCGCCTGGGCAAGGCCCACTGCCGCTCGACCCCGGATTGCGCCACGTGCCCGTTGCTTATGGGCTGCCGTTACGGCAGCGGCGGGACCTTGCGGTAGCGCGTTCCATCCCGACGCAGATCGACGCATGCCGGTCATCGCAGTTGCCAAGGGTCTGTTCAGCTGTCATTCCGAACGAACGTGAGGAATCTAAGGAGGTTGTGCCTTCTCCCCGCCCCTTAGATTCCTCGCTGCGCTCGGAATGACAGAAGGGGGCGCTCGGAGTGACAGGCAGGGGCGCTCGGAATGACAGGAAGGGGCGCTTGGAACGAGAGGAAACGGCCTAGAGAACCGGCAGCGGCTCCGGCTTGGCGGCGTTGAGCTTGCTCAATTGAGCCGTCATGTGCTGCGCGGCGTCGAAGTACGCCGACCCGAGCACATCGTCGGCCCCCGACGCGGCGGGCGGGCGGCCCTGGTCGCCGCCCCTGCGAATGCTCGGGTCCAGCGGAATCTCGCCCAGCAACGGCACCCCCGCCGTCTCCGCGGCGCGCGCGGCGCCGCCGTGGTCGAAGATTTCGTGCCGCTCCTCGCAGTTGCCGCAGACGAAGTAGGACATGTTCTCGACGACGCCGAGGTTTGGCACGCGCAGCTTCTCGAACATGGCGATGCCGCGGCGCACGTCCTGTAGCGCGACTTCCTGCGGGGTGCTCACGATCACCGCGCCGGCCAGCGGCAGGATCTGCGCCAGCGACAGCGGGGCATCGCCGGTGCCCGGCGGCAGGTCCACGATCAGGTAGTCCAGCTGGCCCCAGTCCACGTCCTCGATGAGCTGCCGCAGGGCCTGCGCCACCATGGGCCCGCGCCAGATCATGGCAGTGCCCTCGTCGGCCAGGAACCCCATCGACATCACAGGCACGCCGTAGCCGTAGAGCGGCTGAATCTTGTCGTTGGCGAGGATCGGCCGCCCGTCGACGCCGAGCATGCCCGGCACGTTGGGGCCGTAGATGTCGGCGTCGAGAATCCCTACCCTGGCGCCCATGGCGTGCAGCGCGACCGTCAGGTTCACCGCCACGGTCGACTTGCCCACGCCCCCCTTGCCGCTGGCGACGGCCACGGTGTTCTTCACACCCTGGAGCGGCTGACCGGACTGGCCGAACCCGGAGTTTGCGGTGACGTTGCTAGTCCACTCGATGTCGACGCCGCTGACCCACGGCAACCCGGCCAGCCGCTCGCGAACGGCCGCGTCGAGCGACTGCTGGACCGGTCCAAGCGGCACCGGCAGCACCAGGCCGAGCGCGACGGCGCCATCGGTGACCTGTACGTCGCGCGCGAGGTTGTATTCGCTAAACGCCGCGCCCAGGAATGGGTCGTGAATCGTGCGCAGCGCCTCGCGCACTTCCGCCGTGGGCTGGTCCATGCTGATTCCTGCGTGCCGTCGTTGGGATTTCCGTCCGGTTCTGGCAAGGCTAACGCGGCGCGACTTGGATGCCCAACAGACCCGCCCGCCGTTCCAGGCGGCCGCCCACGCCTACACTGGTGCGGCCAACAGCCAACATCGAGGTCACTCCGACGCGCGTCACCGTCATCGGTTCCGGGAGCTGGGGCACCACGCTGGCGGCGCTGGTGGCCGACGTTGGCGGCGCGTGCGTGCTGTGGGTCCATGGCGCGGCCGAGGCCGACGCCATGGCGCGCCGGCGCGAGAACACCCGCTTCCTGCCCGGGATTCCGCTGCCCGACACGCTCACCATCACCCACGACGCCGCGGCGGCGCTCGACGGCGCCGACCTAGTCGTGCTGGCCGTTCCCATGCGGCGGCTGGCGGAGAACCTGGAGCGCGTGGGGCGATGGTTGCCGCCGTCGGCCATCCTGGTCAGTGGAATCAAGGGCTTGGACCCGCCGACGGGCGCACGGGTCTCAGAGGCCATGGCCGAGTTGGTGGGCGGTGATCTGTCCGATCGCTTCGCGGTGGTTTCGGGCCCCAACTTCGCGCGTGAAATCGCCGCCCGCGAGCCCGCGGCCACGGTCGTGGCATCGGCGGACCCGGAAGTGGCGCGGACGGTGCAACAGGCATTGCGAGCGCCGTGGTTCCGCGCCTACACCAGCGACGACGTGATCGGCGTCGAGCTGGCCGGATCGCTCAAGAACGTCATCGCCATCGGCGCGGGCATGGCCGACGGCCTGCGCTCCAGCCAGAACGGCAAGGCGGTCTTGATGACGCGGGGGCTCGCCGAGATGACTCGCCTCGGGGTTGCCGCCGGGGCGAATCCCCTCACGTTTAGCGGCCTGGCCGGCGTAGGCGACCTGATTGCGACCTGCGGCAGCGCCAAATCCCGCAACCACTTCGTCGGAAGCCAGCTGGCGCAAGGTCGGCCGCTGGACGAGATCACCGCGCAGATGGTGATGGTGGCCGAGGGCGTGGAAGCGGCGCGCGGTGCGCTGCGGCTCGCCCAACGCCTGCAGGTGGAGATGCCCATTGTCGAGCTGATGAATGTCGTGCTCTTCGACGGCATGCCGGTGGCCGAGGCCGGCCAGCGGCTCATGGCCCGGGAGCCAAGCCACGAGCTATGGGGCATTGGCGGACAGGGGCCGCAGTCGTAAGACGAAGTGCTCGCGGCCGCACTTGGCAGAAAGCGGGCGACCTTTAGCCCGACATTCCCGCGAATGGAGACCCTTGCGTGACCCTTCGTCATTCCCGCGAAGGCGGGAATCCACCCTTCAATGATCCTCGGGGCGGACAGATTGCGACCGGTCTTCCCCAAGCCCGGCTGGGTTTTGCAATGGTCTCCGAAGGCGGGAATCCACCCCGCGGGTCAGCCTATGGATCGAGGTTACCCGTCGGCGCCGGGTCGCTAGGCGGCGCACTGGTTTGAGAGTCGCCTGCGACCCCGCGCGACCATCCACCGCGCCGTGACGTACACTCACCCCATAACGGGCACCGGCTGCCGGCCGGAATATCCCGAAACGCGAAGGGGGTGATCTGTATGGGCGATGCCAGTCCGAAGGGTCCCCGAACAGAGAAGGTGCGCGCGAGCTAGCGCGAGTCTTCGCCCGCGGCCACCGGCTGCGGGCCTGATGTTCGGAGACGCAGAAACGGTCCGCCATCGAGCGGGCCGTTCCTGCTTAAGGGGACCTTGTTCGCCACCCCTCCGTCATTCCGGCGGAGCCTGTCACCGCGCAGGCGGGGAGCCGGAATCCAGTCCGGTCGAACCAGAAGGCGCGCTGAGTGCTTCGGGTAGGGGCGGTTCGCGAACCGCCCTTATCTAGCTGTTGAATCGTCTCCCCGTGCGGCTCGCCCGAACGCTACGCCTCCAACTCGAACACCGCCTCGATCTCCACCGGAATGTTCACCGGCAGCGTGCTCGTGCCCACGGCGGATCGCGCATGGCGGCCCGCGTCGCCAAAGACCTCGACCATCAGGTCCGAGCAGCCGTTGACCACCCGGTGGGCCTGGTCCATGCCCGGCGCCACGTTCACGAACCCAACGATCTTGACGACCTGCCGCACCCGGTCCAGCGATCCGGCCGCCTGCCGCACCTGGGCCAGGATGTTCAGCCCGGCGGCGCGAGCCGCCGCCGCGCCTTGTTCGATCGTGTACTCCCGGCCAATCTGCCCGCCGCCCCAATCGGGACCCGGCGGCTGCCCCGCGATCCAGAGCTGCACGCCGCTGCGAACCGCCGGGACATAGCTAGCCATCGGCCGCGGCGCGTCCGGCAGCTCGATGCCGAGTTCGGTCAGCCGTTGTTCGAACGACATCCTCGTCTCCTCTGCGCGCTAGCCCGCGCCTCCGCGGCAATCCAGCACGATCTTGCCGCCCTCGCCGGCCTTGGCGCGGCGCACGCCGGTTACAGCCTCGGTGAGCGGCAGCACCTCGGTGACGATGGGCTCCAGGTCCAGCAGGGGCACGAGGTCCAGGGCGCGCTGGAATGTGTTGAGCCGGGTGTTGCTGCCCACGATGCGCAGCTCGTGCGAGAACAGGTCGTAGGGCTTGAGGTCGAATTTCGCCTCCGGATTGGCCAGGCTCAGCACCAGGATCGTGCCGCTGTCGCGGACGCTGTCGATGCAGGCCTGGAAGGCCGGATTCACGCCGGCGGCCTCGATGCAGATGTCGGCGCCCAGGCCGCGCGTGGCGTCGCGCACCGCCGCGGGCACGTCGTCGGTGGTCGGGTCCAGGATGACGTCGGCGCCAAGCTCCGCCACCAGGTCGCGGCGCGAGGGGTGGGGCTCGCTGACCAGCACGCGGGAGGCGCCGCTGTGCTTGGCCATCTGCATCGCCAGCAGACCGATCGGCCCGGCCCCGGCCACGAACACGAAATCGCCGGCGGTGATGTCGATGCGGTCGAACCCGCGCAGCACGCAGCCCAGCGGCTCGGTGAGGCTCACCAGTTGCGGGTCCAGGTGGTCGGGGAACCGCACGACGTTGCGATAGTCCACCACGGTGTACTCGGCCCAGGCTCCGCTGCCGCGCATGCCGCGCATGCTGGTGCAGAAATTGGTGATGCCCTTGCGGCAGGGCGGGCAGGTCTGACAGGGCGTGCGCGGCTCGACCACCACGCGGTCGCCCACTTGAAGCTCCGGTACCGCGCCGCCGACTGCCGCCACCGTGCCGGTGAACTCGTGACCCGGCACCCAGGGTTGGTCGTAGTTGGGCAGCCAGGCGTCGAAGGTCCAGCCGTCCCAGTAGTGCAGGTCGGTGCCGCAGATGCCGCAAAAGTCCACGTCCACCGCCACGTCGGTCGGCTCGACGCCGGGAACGGGACGGGTCTCGATTCGCAAGTCGCCGGGGCCGTGGAGCACGGCGGCGGTCATCGTCCTCGGAAGCATCGCAAGGGCCTCGGATTCGGAGCCGTGCTGCAAGCTAGCCCGCAACCGCGGGGACGGCAACCGGCGCCGGTTCGGATGCCTCGGCACGGCCCCTCGGTTACCATGACGCGGCGCGGCGAGCGCCTCGTGCTCAGGGGGGAAATCCATGTCTG
The DNA here is from genome assembly GCA_965243625.1 of Chloroflexota bacterium. Taxonomy (GTDB): domain Bacteria; phylum Chloroflexota; class UBA11872; order UBA11872; family UBA11872; genus JAJECS01. The sequence continues at coordinate 2,214,103 of CBDEVI010000002.1, read as the reverse complement.
ACGAGCGCTCGGGCGCCATCGATTCCGCCATCGCTCAGATTGAGCGCAAGTTCGGCGCCGGCGCGGTCATGCGCATGGACGACCAGGCCCGCGACCCGATTCCCGTCGTCTCCACCGGCTCGTTGAGCATCGACCTTGCCCTGGGCGTGGGCGGGCTCCCGCGGGGCCGCGTGGTGGAGATTTTCGGCCCCGAGAGCTCGGGCAAGACCACGCTGGCGCTGCACGCGGTAGCCGAAGCGCAGCGCGCGGGCGGGACGGCGGTGTTCACGGACGTCGAGCACGCACTGGACCCGTCGTACGCCGAGCAGCTCGGCGTGAACATCGCCGATCTGATCGTCTCGCAGCCGAACACGGGCGAAGAGGCGCTCGAGATCACCGACGTCTTCGTGCGCAGCAACGCCGTGGACATCATCGTGGTGGACTCGGTGGCGGCGCTCGTTCCCCGTGCCGAGATCGAGGGCGACATGGGCGACATGCAGGTGGGCCTGCAGGCCCGCCTGATGTCGCAGGCCATGCGCAAGCTCACGGCGAACATCAATCGCTCGCGCGCCATCGTCATCTTCATCAACCAGCTGCGCGAGAAGATCGGCGTCATGTTCGGCAACCCGGAAACCACGCCCGGCGGACGTGCGCTGAAGTTCTACTCCTCGGTGCGGCTCGACATCCGGCGCATCGGGACGATCAAGGTCGGAACTGAGAGCGTGGGTGCCCGCACCCGAGTGCGTGTCGTCAAGAACAAGGTCGCGCCGCCCTTCCGCACGGCGGAGTTCGACATGATGTACGGCACCGGCATCTCGCGGGAAGGCGACCTGCTGGACCTCGGCGTGGAGCAGGGAATCCTCACCAAGAGCGGCGCCCACTACTCCTACGACGGCACGCGGCTGGGCATGGGACGCGAAAACGCCAAGACGTTCCTGCGCGAGAACGCGGACCTGGCGGAACAAGTCGACCAGGCGGTGCGGGCGGCGACCCTGGGCGCGGCTGCCGAGGACGAGGCGGTGGCGGCGGCCGCCGGATAGGCGGCGCCGGCCAGCGTGGACGAAGACGGCCAGGGACCGGTAGCGGCGGCCGTCAACGGTGGGCATATGGACGAAATCGTCACCGGCACGGCCGCGCTGCTGGCGCGACGGCATCGACGGCCGCTCCTGCTGTTGAACGTGATCGAGGTCGGTCATCAGCAACCGCTGGAAACCTCGGATGAGCAGGCGCTGGTTCGGGCTGAAGCAGTCTTGGCGGCAGCCCAGGAGCACGTGGGGGATCGACGCGTGAAGGTGCAAACCGAGGTGTGCCAGGCGCGCGCGGCTTCGACGGCGATCATCGCGGCGGCGCTGCGCCACGACGCGGCTTCGATCGTGATCGGCACGCATCGCTTTCTGGGACAGCACGAGTGCGACCTGGGATCCACGGCGACGCACGTGCTGCGCCAGAGCCCGATTCCGGTCACCGTGTGCTACGACCCGATCCGCTGACCGGTGGCTCTCGACGGAAGGCGCTTGAGCATGCACGACAACGGGCTGATGGTCTTCGGCTGCCGCGGGCACCCCGTGCTCACCGAGGGCATCTGCCGCGAGTTGGGCTGCGAGCCCGGCGCCATGGAGACCTTCGAGTACGGCAACGACAACACCTTTGTCCGCGTGCTGGAAAACGTGCGCGAAGCCGACGTCTTCGTGGTCCAAACGGCGGGCCGGCCGGTCAACCAGTCGGTGATGGAGCTATTCATCACCATCGACGCCCTGCGCCGCGCCTCGGCCGCGCGCGTGACGGCCGTCGTGCCCTACTTTCCATACATGCGGTCCGACAAGAAGGACCAGCCGCGCGTGGCGATCACGGCGCGCCTCGTCGCCGACCTGCTGGCCACCGCCGGCGCCAACCGCGTGCTCACGCTGGACCTGCACGCCGAGCAAATCGGGGGATTCTTCAGCATCCCCAGCGACCACTTGAGCGGAATGCCGCTGCTCACCCAATACTTCGAAGACCTGGGATTCGACGACCTGGTGGTTGTGGGCGATACCGGACGCATCAAGACCGCCAGCGAGTGCGCGCGGCGGCTGCGAGCGCCGCTGGCCGTGCTGGACAAGTTCCGCGACCCGATTTCGGCCGAGGTCATGGTTCGCGGGCTGGTGGGCGACGTGCGCGGACGAACCGTGCTCTACGTGGAGGACGAGGTGGTCACCGGGCAGTCCATACGCGAGGGCTTGCGAGAAATCCTGAAACAGGAGCCGCGGGCCGTATACGCTGCCTGTGTGCACCCGGTGTTCACCGGCGAGGCCTACGACATCGTGGAGGCGTCGCCGCTGGAGGGGATGGTGGTGACCGACAGCATCCCGCTCGATCCGGGCCGGCCCCAGGGCAAGATTCGCGTGCTGCCGGTCGCTCCCCTGCTGGCCGAGGCTATCCGGCGCATCCATACCGGCGAGTCGGTGAGCGCGCTGTTCTCGGAAACGGCGGTGGCCTGATGGATCCCGCGCGCACACAGGTCTCGATCCAGAAATCCGAGGTGGAAGGGTCGCGCGGTCTGGTCGCCACCAAGCACCCCGAGGCCAGCGCCATTGGCCTGGACACGCTGCAGGCGGGGGGCAACGCGGTTGACGCGGCGGTGGCGGCGGCCTTCGCCGTCGGCGTGGCCGAGCCGTGGTCGAGCGGCATCGGCGGCGGTGGGTATTGCGTGGTGGCGGGACCGGATGGCGCCGACGTGGTGGCCTTTCCCATGCAGTCGCCGGCCCTGGCCACGCTCGATCGGTATCCACTGGACGGCCGGGGCGCCCTCGGCGCCTTTCTCTGGCCGGGGGTGGTGGACGACGCGAACCTGATCGGCTGGTCGTCGATGTCGATTCCCGGCGCGGTCGCGGGGCTGGCCCTGCTCCACGAGCGGCACGGCCGTCTGCCGTGGCGGGAGTTGGTGGAACCGGCGGTCGAGCTGGCGCGCCGCGGGTCGCGGCTGACGTGGTTCGACCTGCTGCAAATGGGCCGGCACGCGGCTGCCGGGCAGCGCCGCGCGGAGCTGGGGCGCGTCTACTACGCCGACGGCGGCCCGCCGCGCGCCGACGTGGGCGAGGAGCCCCTGCTGGTGCAGCCCGACCTGGCCGACAGCCTGGACGCCATCGCGCGCGACGGGCCGGACGCCCTCTATCGGGGCGACCTGGCCAAGGCGATCGTGGACGACTGCGTGGCCAACGGCGGCGCGCTGCGCCGCGACGACCTGGCCCAGTACCGCGCCTGGGCGATGGAGCCGCTCGAAACGGCCTATCGCGATGCCACCGTCATCACGCCCGGCCCGGGCTGCGCGGGGCCGACGACTGCCGGCACACTCAACGTATTCGAGCAGGCATACGACGGATCCGGAAGCCAAGCCGATGCGGACCGGCTGCACGCCTACATCTGGGCGTCGCGGCTGGCGCAGGCCGATCGGTTCCAACACATGGGCGATCCGGACTTCGTCGACGCGCCCTGGGCCGAGCTGGTCGGCAAATCGCACGCAGCGGCGCAGGCCGAGTCGATCGATCCGAAGCGCGCGCCCGTGTCGGCCGGTCCCGGCGATCCCTGGGCCTACATGGCGGCCGACCGCGAGATGGAGCGCCTGAAGGGCGACTCGTCCACCACGCATCTGTGCACGGCGGACGGCGACGGCATGTTCGTGTCGCTGACCAACACGCTGGGCGGGGCCTGGGGGGCCGAGATCGTGCCGCGCGGCACCGGCATCTGCTGGAACGACGGCATGTGGTGGTTCGACCCGCGGCCGGGGCGCCCGAACAGCCTGCGGCCGCGCTCGTTCGGCCTCAGCAACATGACGCCCGCCATCGTCACGCGCGGCGGGCGCCCGCTGCTCGCCGTCGGCGCGTCCGGCGGACGCCGCATCACCAACTGCGTCTCGCAGATCATTTCCCACGTCGTGGATCAGCAAATGGGCGCGCAGGAGGCCATCGACGCGCCGCGCATCGACGCGAGCACGCCGTGGGTCACCGCCGACGCCCGCCTGGGCGACGCGGTGCACGAGGACCTGCGAGCGCGCGGCTGGGACGTGCAGGTGCCGCCCTATCCGGAGCAGTCGGCCTTCGCCAGCCCGGTGACGATCCTGGCCGGTCGGGACGGCTCGCTGCGGGGCGGGGTCGATGTCTTCCACTCCGCCGAGGCGCGCGGGTGGTAAGCGGCGCTCCGGCGCCTGCGGTTGCCCAGGTCCTGCAGCACGCGGCCGGGCAGATGGCCGTCGACGGCGGCGGATTGCGCTACTGGGGCGCGACTCCGGACGGCTACGTGCGGCTGGAGCTCACCGGCGCCTGCGCCACGTGCCCGCGCCGCATGATGACGCTGGACCTCGCCATCGAGACGCCGCTGCGGGCCATCGGCGCCGCGCGGGGAGTCGAGCTGATCCCGTCCGCGCCGGCCTGACGGTTTGTCCGGTAACTTCCCAACCGACGCCCCACTGCAGACGTAGTGTCGAGAGAATCCTAGAGTCGTCGCCACGATTCGCGAGCGCCGCATGAAGAGAACGCCCGGCCTTACCCGCCGGTGGTTGCTGCGCGGCGCTGCGTTCTTCGCTCTGGGAAGCGGCGCGAGCGCGTTGCTGGCCGCCTGCGGCGAGGAGGCGTCGACCGCCGAGGACGGATCTACCCCGTCCCCAAGTCCGGCTGCCCCGGCGACCACGCCTGCCGCCGCAACGACGGAAGCCCCGTCACCGCCGCCGACCCCGGGGGCTACGACCGCACCGCCGAGCACGCCGCCGCCGGCTACCCCCGCTCCGACCACCCAAGCGCCTGCTGCCACCGCAGCGCCTACCACGCCCGCGCCGGCGGCCGCGCCGATTCAGCCGGCGGACGTGGTTCTTGCCGACGGGGCCATAACCCTGCCGGGGAGCGTCGTCGCGCGACGCGAGCCGCGGCTGATCCCGCCCGACCCGCGTCACCAGGGGCAGATCGACTTCTGGCGCGGGAGCGGCTGGAAAACGAACTTCGATCTCAGCGTGGTGTCCTACGGGGAAATCCTGTCCGGCGGCGTTCCGCGCGACGGCATCCCGCCCATCGACATGCCCACGTTCGTCGCCGCGTCCGAGGCGGACGCCTGGCTCGACGACCGCGAGCCCGTGGTGGTCTTCGGCGCTAACGGCGAAACGCGCGCCTATCCGCTCCAGATCCTGACCTGGCACGAGATCGTCAACGACGTCGTCGGCGGACGACCCGTCGCCGTGACCTTTTGCCCGCTGTGCAATTCGTCGTTGGTGTTCGACCGCAGCGTGCTCGGAGCCACCATGCGCTTCGGCGTGTCGGGCAACCTGCGCAACAGCGACCTGATCATGTGGGATGACCTGACCGAGACCTGGTGGCAGCAGCTCACCGGCGAGGCCATCGTGGGCGACCTGGCCGGGTACTTTCTCGACCCCCTGCCCGCGCAGCTCATCGGCTACGGGGAATTCAAGGCGTCGCTCCCCAATGGGGTGGTGCTCGGACGCGACACCGGCTTTGGCCGCGACTACGGACGCAATCCCTACCCCGGCTACGACGCGGCTAGCGGCAGCCCGTTCCTGTTCCGAGGGTCCCTGGACGACCGGCTGCGGTCGGGGGAGCGCGTCGTGGCCCTTGAAATCGGCGGCGAGGCCGCGGCCTACGCCTTCACCCACCTGCAGAGCGTCGGCGTGGTCAACGACGTCGTCGGCGGCGTGCCGGTGGTCGTGTTCTGGTCGCCCGACACGGCCAGCGCGCTCGACGCCCGCTCCATCGCCGACGCCAAGGCCGTGGGATCGGGAGTGGCGTTTGGGCGCGAAGTCGCCGGCCGCACCCTGACATTCGAGCTTGGGGACGGGGCCTTCACCGACCGCGAAACCAGTTCTACCTGGTCGATCGCCGGCGAGGCGGTGGCGGGAGCCCTGGAGGGCATCCAGCTTCCGCCGGTCGTCCACGCCAACCACTTCTGGTTCGCGTGGGCCGCGTTCTATCCCGAAACCCGCCTCGTCAAGTAGCAGACGCGCCATCGTGGTAAACGGCTGTCACGCGACCCTCGACCGGCGGCGCTCCCGCGTGTACCGTGCGCCGCGGTCCGTGTGGTTGTCGGCCGCCACGACCGGCGCCGGCTCGCTACCCTTGCCCTGATGCACACCCTTGGCTTTTGGCTCGTCGTCGGAATCCTGGCCGTCGTCGAGGCCGCCGTCGTCGTCACCGCGCTGCGCATGCGCGTGCGGTCCACGGCGGCCCGCAGCGTCGTCGGCGGCCGGCCCGCCGAGATCTCGTGGACGCTGCTTCCGGCACTGCTGCTCGCGCTGCTGGTCCTGGTGTCATCGCAGGCCCGGTAGAAGCGCAGCGACACCTTGAACGCCTCGGAGAATCCGCTCGCCGTTTGTGTGCGCCGTGCAGGGCAGTGGGCCATGGGCGCCGCGGTGCTCACCATTGGCCTCATCACCTACGGCGCCTGGGTGCGCGTGTCCGGGGCCGGGCTGGGCTGTCCCGACTGGCCGCTGTGCGAAGGCGTGATCGTCCCTGAGCTCGAGGGCGCCACCGCCATTGAGTTCGGTCACCGCGTCTACGCCGGCGTCACCATGCTCGCCACCGCCGTGGCCGCCTGGTACGCCTTCCGCGCCCGCACGCTTGATTCCCTGACCAACCGCCTGCTCCTGTGGGCGCTGGCGGCCATCGTCGCCCAGGCCGGGTTGGGCGGCGCCACCGTGCTCACCGAGTTGCACGGCATGGTGCGGCTGGCCCATCTCACTTTCTCTCTGCTCACCCTGGCCCTGCTGACCATCGGCGCGCTGCACGCGCTGGGTTGGACCCGCGCGGCGCTGCCTGGCGTGCGTCGCACGCGGGCGCTGGTTGTCGCGACCGCCTTCGTGGTGCTGGTGGGAGGCTCCATCGTGGGCACCAACTCCAGCGCCGGCTGCCCCACGCTGCCGCTCTGCGACGGCAGCGTCGGCGCGGAGAACCTGACCCTGCACATGCTGCATCGGGCCGCGGCATCGGCGCTCCTGCTCACGTTTTTCTTTACCGCCTGGCAGGTCTGGCGGCGCGGGGGACTCGGTCTTCCGTTCACCTTGAGCCTGGCCGCGAGCCTCGTTTCATCCGCGCAATTCGCCGTCGGCGTCACCTCGATCGCCATCGGCCTCTATCCCGAGCTGCGCGTGCTCCATTTGGCGCTCGCCACCCTGCTCTGGTGGGTTGTGGTCATTCATTTCGGTCTGGCGCTCCACCCGTGGCGCCGCTAATGCCCAACCTGGCGCGCCACTTCTTCTCACTCGCAAAGCCCCGCATCGTCCTGCTGCTCGTCTTCACGGCCGCCGCCGGGGTGTGGAAAGCCGCCTCGGGCAGCCCCGAGCCCGCGGTACTGCTGGCGGTCGTGCTCGCCGGCGGCGTGGCCGCCGCCGGGGCCAACGTCATCAACCAGGGGTTGGAGGCTGACATCGACGCCCGGATGCGACGCACCCGCGAACGCGCCGTGGCGTCGCGCCGGGTCGGCCCGACCGCGGCCGTCATTGCCGGCGTGGTGCTGGTGGCGATCGCCGTCGTCGCCCTCGCCATTACCACCAACCTCCTCGCCGGGCTGCTCACGCTCGCCGCGGCCGCGGTCTATGTGCTCGTCTACACCGTCCTCCTCAAGCGCCGTTCGTGGAACAACATCGTGATCGGCGGCGCCGCCGGCGCGTTTCCGCCGCTGATCGGCGCGGCTGCCGTGTCGGGCCACATCGACGCTGTCGGCCTTTACATGTTCGCCTTTGTGTTCTTCTGGACGCCGCCGCACTTCTGGACGCTGTCGCTGGTGCTGCGCGATGACTACGCGGCGGCCAAGATTCCAATGCTGGGGGCCGTTGCCAGTCCTCGCGATACCGCTGTGCAGATCATGCTGTACATCCTGCTGCTCACGGCCCTGGCATGGCTGCCGCTCGTCGCCGGCTACGGCGGGCTGGCGTTTGCCCTGGCGGCGACGCTGCTTGGCGTTTACTGGCTGCGCGCCTCCTGGCCCCTGCGCAACGGCGCCGGCTCCAAGCAGGCGTTGAGCGCCTACAAGTTCTCGCTGGTCTACCTCGCGCTGGTTTTCCTGGTGCTGGCCGTCGAGCCGATGCTGCCCTGGTATGCCTAGGCTCGGGTCGGCATCGAGCGAGGGTGCTGGGACAGTCGTCGAGGGCTCGGGCTGACTGCCGGGTCAGCCCCGCGATCTCGTCGCATATCTGAGCGTCGCGACGATCGGCAGCGCGGCCAGGACGACCACCGCCGCCGCAAAGAACGGCAGGCCGGCCATGTCCTCGAATTGCCCGGCCAGTCGCCCGCTCCCCGCCGCGCCGGCGGCCACGCCCAGCGAATACACCGCATAGAAGACCCCGAATACTCGCCCGCGGCGCCTGGGGCCGGTGGCTTCCGTGACCAATGCCGCCGCCGCCGGGAATACGAGCCCGTACCCGAGGCCGAAGACGGCCATTCCGATGGCAATCCCGGCATAGCCGCCGGACGTTCCGACCACGGCCAGTCCGGCGGCCACGCCAAAGAGCCCAACGATCAGAGGAATGAATCGTCCGATGCGATCGCTCGCGCCCCCAATGGGACTGGCCATCACCAGCATCGACACCAGCGCGTAGATCGCGAAGCTTATTCCGGAACGAGCGGCCGTCTCGCCTTGGTCCTCCAGCACGAGGGGCAGGTGCGTTACCAGTACGCCGACGCCGACGGTGATGGCGAATTGCGCGGCATAGGCCGACCACAGCAATCGGCTGCGCCACAGGGCGGGAAGCGGCTCGGCGTCGCTTGCGCGCGTGCGCGAATCCGGTGGGCGCCATGCCCCTCGCGAGGTCGTCGCAAAGATGATGAGCGTGGCGATCACGAAGGCGCCGTCGGCTAGGAAAACCGCGTTGGCGCCCCACGCGTCGCGAAGCAGCCCGGCGGCCGGCGGTCCGATCATGGCCGGGATCGCGATCAGGGCGCCGGCAAGCGCCATCGCCCGCGCGCGCCGCTCGGTCACGGCGCGGTCTCCCAGGATGGCGAAGGCCCCCGGCGTGAGCGTAGCCGCCCCAAGGCCGTGGATCGCTCGCGCTACTAGAAGCTGCTCCGGCGAGCGGACAACCGCGTAGCTCAGGACGGCCAGCGCCGTGATTCCCAGGCCGAGAAGCACTGGAAGCCGGCGCCCCCACCGGTCGAGGACGAACCCGGCCGCCAGGTTGCCGAAAAGGTTGGTTACCGAGTAGGCCGCGACGATCACCCCGACCAACGTGGCCGACGCGCCGAGATCCCGGGCGTGCGGCGCCATGATCGGAAACTGCATGAAGAGATCGAAGAACGCCGCCAGCACCACCATGCGCGCGGCCCAGGTGGCGTAGCGCGTGATGCCCTCGTAGTGGTTATTCGCGGAATTCGCCTGTGCCACGGAGCGGATTTCCCGAAATCCTTCGACTAGGCAGCGAGTATGGCGAACTCGAGCTTCCGTGCCGACGACCCCGGTCTCACACGAGCCGTGGTCCCCCGCCAAACCCGCCTGCTGAGGTCGATATCACGTCTCCGCTTGGTTTACCGGCGCGGTTGCGCTGCTAGCCTCTAGTCTAGGTCGAGACTCGGATCCCATCGCCCTCAATGGACTTCGCGCACGGGCGGTCGTCGGGACGGGCTTCCTTCAGCCCGCGCGAGTTCGCGCGCGCCCTCGGCGCCACCTTCGCCTATACGCCGCGCGTGATGGCCATGGTGTGGCAAACCAGTCCGGGGCTCACCGCGGGCGTGGCCGGCGTCACGGCGGTTCGTGCGCTCATTCCGGCGGCCACAATTTGGCTCACGAAGCTGGTGATCGACGCGGTTGTCGAAGCCATCGCCGTCGGCGGGTCCGCCGAGTCGATCAACCGCGTGGTCCTGCTCGTGGTGGTGCAGCTGGCCCTGGCGTTGGTCGGCACGGCGCTCGATCACGGCGGCAACGCGCTGCAAGCGATGCTGGGCGACCGCTTCTCGAACCGGATCAACATTATGATCCTGGAAAAGGCCGAGACGCTGGACCTGGCCTACTTCGAGGACTCCACCTTCTACGACATGCTGGAGCGCGCCCGCCGCGAGGCCAACATGCGCCCGACCGGGCTGGTCACCAACGTCTTCTCGCTGGCCGGCAGCTTCATCCAGCTGGTCTCGGTGGCGGCGCTGCTGGCGGCGCTCGCGTGGTGGATTCTGCTGGTGGTGGCGGTCACGTCCATCCCCTACCTGGGCGCCGACATGTGGTTCGCCCGCGCGCGCTATCGGATGAACTGGCGGCGCGCGCCCGACGCCCGCCGGCTCTGGTATCTGGGCTATGTGATGACCTCGGACGAGACGGTCAAGGAGGTGCGGCTGTTCGACCTGGGCGGCCATCTGCTGGACCAATACCGCCGCACCTTTGCCCGGTTCTACCGCGAGAATCGCAAGCTCACGCTGTCGCGCGAGAGCATCACCTTTGCGCTGGGCATCGTGTCCGCGGGCACGGCGTCCGGGCTGTACATCTTCGTGGCGCTGGCCACCATCGCGGGACGGCTGACGCTGGGCGACCTCACGCTCTATCACCAGGCGCTGGTGCAGACCCAGGAGCGGCTGCGGCGAATCTTCTCCGGCGTCAACTCGATGTACGAGGCCAACCTGTTTCTGACCAACCTGTTTGACTTTCTGGCCTTCGAGCCGACGATTCGCCCCGATCCGGGGCGACGACCGGTGCCGCGACCGATCCGCGAGGGGATGGCGTTCCACGACGTCCACTTCAGCTATCCCGGCGTGCGGGAGCCGGTGCTGCGCGGCATCGACCTCACCATCGACCGCGGCGAGACCATCGCGCTGGTCGGCGCCAACGGCGCGGGCAAGACCACCATCGTCAAGCTGCTCACCCGCCTCTACGATCCCTCGCGCGGGCGCGTGACGCTGGACGGCGTCGACCTGCGCGAGTACGACGTCGCCAGCGTGCGCAGTCAGATCGGGGTGACGTTTCAGGACTTCGTGCAGTTTCACGCCACCGCCAACGACAACATCGGCTACGGCAACCTGCCGCTCAAGGACGTGCGGTCGCTGGTGGAATCGGCGGCGCAACGCAGCGGCGCGGCCGAGACCATCGACGGGCTGCCCGACACCTACGACACCACGCTGGGGCGCTGGTGGGGCGACGGCACCGAGCTTTCCGGCGGCGAGTGGCAGAAGATCGCGCTGGCCCGCGGCTACATGCGCGACGCCCAGTTGCTCATCCTCGACGAGCCCACCGCATCGCTGGACGCGCGCACCGAGTACGAGGTCTTCCAGCGATTCAGAGAGCTGACCGCGGACCACATGGCGGTGCTGATCTCGCACCGCTTCTCCACCGTGCGGATGGCCGACCGCATCTACGTGATCGAAGACGGGAGGGTGTCCGAGCACGGCACGCACGAGGAGCTGCTGGCCCGCGACGGAACCTACGCCACCTGGTTCGGCATGCAGGCGTCGGCCTATCGGTAGCCAGACCGTTTTGTGGGCCGGGGCGGCGGCCCGTACGATCGCGTCAGCTACTTCCGCGGGAGATGTGTCATGTCTGAGACGGCAACGTTGAAAGTGGGCGACGAGGCCCCGGACTTCGAGCTTCCGACGGCCCCCAGGGACGCCGAGCCGTTCAAGCTGAGCGACCATCGAGGGTCGACGGTGGTGATCAACTTCGTGCCGGCGGCGTTTTCGCCGGTCTGCAGCGACCAGCTCCCGATCATCGAGGAGAAGCTGGGAGGGCTCGGGGACACGGTGACGGTCGCGATCTCGACCGACAACACCTGGACGTTGAAGGCCTGGGCCGAGCAGTCGGGCGTGAGCTATCCGGTGCTGAGCGACTTCAATCCGCTCGGAGCCACCGCGAGCGCGTACGGGGTGCTCATCGAGGACATGAACATCGCCAACCGCGTGATCGTGGTCGTCGACGGCAACGGCAAGGTCGCACACATCGAAACCGCGCCAGAGGTGGCCGAGCTGCCCGACTACGACCCCGTGATGGCGTGCCTATCGGGCTGAAGACCCGGGGGCGTTCGCTGCCGTGCGTGAGTACGCGGCAGTTGGCCCCGGCACTCTTGGAGACCGTTGCGTGACCCTGCCGTCATTCCGGCGGAGGCCGGAATCCAGTCCGGTCGAACCTGGAAGCTGGCTAGGTCTTCCCTGGGGTCACCGCGCCTAGACGGCATTTGCAAGGGTCGCCTCTTGCGGGCGTTGGAGGGCTGCCGGCCTCGCCGGTGAGGCCGAGTGCGCCTCAACGCGACAGCTCTGGAGCGATATTCGCCAACGCGGGACAGTCGTCTGGTCCGCGGCCGTCCCGATCTTCCGCCGCATGCGTCACAATCAGGTCAGCAAGTCCGTGCGAAATGGAGGACGTTCGTGAGATTTCCTAATCCGGTCTTGGCCACGCTGCGCCGAGGCGAAGTGTCCATTGGCTCCTGGCTCAACCTGGCGTCACCCCTGGCCGCCGAGGTGATGGCGGTGGGCGGCTGTGAGTGGCTGGTGATCGACGCCGAGCATGCGCCCTGGGATCTGGGGATGATCACGGAAGGACTCCGGGCCATCGAGTCGCAGGATTGCGTGCCGCTGGTGCGTCCCTGGACCAACGACCCGGCCTGCTTCGGACAGATCCTGGACGCCGGCGCCATGGGTCTGGTGGTGCCGCACGTGAGCACGGTCGAGCAGGCCGAGGCCATCGCCGAAGCCGTGCGCTATCCGCCCCGCGGGCACCGCTCGGCCGGCACCTCGCGCGCCACCATCGACCGCGCTTGGAGCGCGCAGGCCAACGACAACCTGATCATCTGCCCCCAGATCGAAGACCTGGAGGGGGTAGCCAACACCCAGGCGATCATGGAGGTCGACGGCATGGACGTGGCCTACATCGGACCGTCCGACCTGGCGCTGTCCATGGGGCTCACCAGCGCCGACATGTTCACGAACGCCGATCACGCGGCCGCCATCGCCGGAGTGCTGGCGGGCGCGCAGGCGGCCGGCAAGCCGGCCGGCTTGCCCGCGCCGAACGTGGAGCGAGCGCGACAGCTCATCGCCCAAGGGTTCACGATGATCGACTACTCGAGCGACTACCGCATCTTGCAGGCCGCGCTGGCTGAGCAACTCGACGCGGTGCGGGCATAGTGGGCGCGGGGGGCGACGTGAGCTACCTCACCACCGACAAGGTCGCCGTGATGGGCGCGGCCGGCGCCGTGGGATCCAATCTCGTTCAAGCGCTGATTTCCACCGGCACGGCCAACACCGTCGCCATGTACGACCCCTACGGACCGGGCCTCGAAGGCGCGGCGGAAGAGATCTACCACTGCGCCTTTCCCGGCGCCCAGGTGACGTGGACGACCGACGCGGGCGAGGCGCTGGACGGCGCGGCCTTTGTGCTCAGCTCCGGCGGCGCGCCGCGTCGCGAGGGCATGACGCGCGAGGACCTGCTGCGCGGCAACGCGGAGATCGCGGCGCAGTTGGGACGGGACATCAACAGCCACGCGCCCGAAGCCAAGCTGGTGGTGATCGTCTTCAATCCGGCCGACGTCACCGGGCTGGTAACGCTGGTGCACTCGGGTCTGCCGCCGCAGCGCGTCACCACGCTGGCGGCGCTGGACAGCACGAGATTGCAGACGCGCCTGGCGCAGCATTTCGGTGTGCCGCAGCACCGTGTGGACGGCTGCCGCACCTACGGCGGACACGGCCAGGAAATGGCGCTCTACAAGGGCGCGATCCAGATCGACGGCGTGCCGCTCAACGACATCGTGAACGGCGGCGCGCAGGTCAACGGTGTGGGCTTGGACGCCGAGGGCTGGCAGGCGATCCGCGAGCACGTCCTCGGCGGCGGCGCGCGCGTCATCAAGCTCCGGGGACGCTCGTCGTTCCAGTCACCGGCGCACCTCACGGCGATGATGGTGCGGGCGGCCTGCGGCGGCGAGCCGTTCGAGTGGCCCTGCGGCGCCTTCGTGACGGGCGAGCCGTATACCAACGTCATGATGGCCATGCCCACCACGCTCGGTCCGGGCGGGGTCGCCTGGCGGCTGCCCGAAGGCGACGCGGACGAGCGGGCGGAGCTCGACGCGGCCTACGCGCACCTGCAGCACCTGCGCGACGAGACGATCGAGATGGGCCTGATCCCGCCCGTCCCCGATTGGGGCTCGGTGAACCCGCACCTCGCGGGCTGACGCGCGGTCAGCCGTAGGTGCGCATCAGCTCCTCGGGCGTAAGGCGGCCGGCGTTGGTGGCCGAGTAGACGGCCGCCTCGACACGGCGGTCGGCGTCCAGCACAAAGGCCGTGGCCTGGAAGGCGCGGCGGCGCTCGAACCGGTAGGCGCCCACCGCGTCGAGGGCGTCGGGATAGGCCAACTCGCCCACCAGCGGGAACTCGAGCCCCAGGCGCTCCGTCAGCGCCGCAATGTCCTCCCGCGGGTCGACCGAGAGCCCCACCACGTCCACGCCGATCGCGTCAAGGGTGTCGAGCAACCAGTTGTAGCCGGCCAACTGCCGGCGACAGTGCGATCACCAGTGGCCGCGGTAAAACAGCAGTGCCGTGCGCCGGTCTCCCAGATCGTCGGGGATTCGGAAGGGCGTACCGTCGCCCAGCACGCCTTCCAGCGTCGGAAACGCATCGCCGAGGTTTAGCCTGCCCATCGATCAGCCCCCTTTGCCGAAGGTGCCAGTATGACCGACGGCGGCAGTGGCTCCGGTGCCGGGCGCTTGGGCCGACAGGACCCTCCGCCGTTCGTGGTGAGCCTGTCGAACCATGAACGGATTCCCCGCCATTACCGACCGCGGCCCTGATTTGACACAATTGGGCGACGACATGCCCGGACCGCCGGGACACTCCTGGAGACAAACCATGGCCACCCAATCCACACCCGAGATCGTCGCCTATCTGAAGCCCGTCTGCGGCTGGAGCGCCGGCGTCCGCGCCGTCCTCGACAAGTACCACCTCGGCTACGAGGACAAGGACATCATCAACAGCCCGACGAACTACCACGAGATGGTGATCAAGAGCGGCCAGCCGCTGTCGCCGTGCGTGGTGGTGGACGGCCGCATGCTGGCCGACGTGAGCGGCGAAGAGGTCGAGGCCTGGCTCGCCGACAAGGGCTACATCGCCAAGAACAACCTGCCCACGCCGGTGCCCATCGACCGCGCCTGCGCCGACGAGGTCCACGCCGCCAACGTCACCTTCGAGGACCTGTAGCGCCGGACGCTCAGCCTGATCCGCCGCCGTGGGGCCGGCTCTTAGCCCCGCAGCTCCGCGCCCAGCCGGTGCTGCAGGGCTCGGACGACGCGGTTGTGGGCCTTGTCGGCTTCCTTGTCCGTGAGCGTCCGGTCCGGGGCGGCATAGCTGAGCGCGTAGGCCAGGCTGCGCTTGCCGGCGGCAATCTGCTCGCCGCGGTACTCGTCGAACATGCGCACCGAGGCCAATAGCGGACGCCCCGCGCGCTGGATCGTTTCCAGCACCTCGGCTTGAGCCGTGCCCTCGTCGACGACGACTGCCAGGTCACGCAGCGCGGCCGGATATTCCGACCAGGGCGTGAACGACGGCGGGCCGGCCGAGGCTGTCCGCAGCGCGCCCACGTCCACCAGCAGCGCCCAGGCGCGTTCGTCCAGGTCATAGGCCGCGGCCACCTCGGGCTCGATGGCGCCGTAAGCGGCCAGCGTCCGACCGGCTTGCGTCGCTGCCGCTGCCTGTCCCGGCGCGAACGTCGGGTGCTGGACCTCCTCGTGGCTGACCGCGGACGGGTCGACGCCCGACCGCGCCAGCATTTCGTCGACAACGCCGCGAACGAAGGGAAGCTCGACGGTCGCGGTTTCGTCCCAGCGCCCGGCGCTCAGGCGCTCGCCGATCACCGCCGTCAGCAGCAGCGGCTCCTCCGGCAGATCGTCGGGGCGCGGCAGGAATGTCGGCTGGCACTCGAAGAGCAGCAAATCTCGGTCGGTGTGACGGCGGTTGGCGCGCAGGGTTTCCAGCATCGTCGACAGACCGGTGAGCCGAAGGGTCGACTCGTCGGACGACAGCGGATTGCGGATCGCCAACGGCGCTCGATGCAGCGGCAGCAGCCGGTCGGTGAGCGCGCGACCGGCGTCGTTCATCGCGGAGTGGTGAACCTTTTCCCAGGCTTCGGGGTCGCCCAGCGGCGTTTCCGGATCGGCATCCAGCAGGTCCGGCGACACCAGCCGCGCCAGGCGGGACTCGCTGGTCAGCGCATAGGTCACGCACTCGGTGAATCCAAGGCCGACCATTACGTCCCGCAGCTCGTCGTTGCGCGGGTCAAGCTCGCCCGGCACCGTGTCCGTCACGCCGCCGGTGGGCAGCGTATTCGGGATGCGGCCATAGCCGAGCAGGCGCGCGACCTCTTCCACCACGTCGGCGGGCGTCGTGACGTCGCGGCGCCAGAAGGGCGGCTGCACGTGCAGCACGTCGTCGGATTCGGTCACGGTGAAGGCCAGCGCCTCGAGCGCGCGCCGCACCTCGGCGCGCTCGTAGGCCAGGCCCATCAGGCGCTCGATGCGGTCGAAGTCGAGCGAGACCGGTTCGGGCCGGCTGGGCGCCGGATACGCGTCCGCCGACAGGAACTCCCCGCGTCCCGCGCCGATGGCCTCGATGAGCTGCACGCAGCGTCGCAGTGCGGGTTCGGTGAGCTCCGGCGGCAGGTCCTTCTCGAACCGGCGCGAGGCCTCGCTGCGCAGCGCCAGCCGGTGCGCCGTGCGGCGAACGCTCACGGGGTTGAAGGTTGCCGATTCCAGCAGCACCGTCGACGTGGCGTCGGTGACCTCGGTGGCCAGCCCGCCCATCACGCCCGCCAGCGCCACCGGCCCTTCGCCGTCCACGATGCATAGCGTCTCGCCGGTCAGCTCGCGGTCCTGGCCGTCCAGCGTCACCAGCCGCTCGCCGGGCCGGGCCGTGCGGACGCCGATCATGCCGCCGCGGATCGTGTCCCAATCGAAGGCGTGCAGCGGCTGCCCGGTTTCCAGCATCACGTAGTTGGTCACGTCGACGATGGTGTTGATCGGCCGCATGCCCGCCAGCTCCAGCCGCTTGCGCAGCCAGGCCGGCGACTCGGCCACCTGGATGTCGCGGACGAACGCCGCCGAGTAGCGGGCGCAGAGCGCCGGATCGTCAATCTCCAGGTGCACCGACGGCCACGGCTCACCGTCGCCCGCCCGAGCGTCGGGAATTGGCGAGCGGACCTCGGTTCCAAAGAGCGCGGCGGCCTCGCGCGCGATGCCCAGCACCGAGAGGGCGTCCGGGCGGTTGGCCTTGAGCTCGAATTCGATCACCTCGTCGCCCAGGACGTCGGTCAGGGGCCGTCCCACGGGCGCGTCGGGCTCGAGGATCAGGATGCCCTCGTGGTCGTCGCTCAGCCCTAGCTCGCGGTTGGAGCACAACATGCCGCGTGAGACGACGCCGCGAATCTTGGTCGGCTTCAGCTCCTTCAGCCGCGGCTCGTCGGAGTAGGCGTCCCACAGCCGCGCGCCCTCGTGCGCGAAGGCGATCTTGTCGCCGGCCGCGAAATTCCACGCGCCGCACACCACTTGGATCTCGTCGGCGCCGGTGGTCACCGTCGGCAGGTTGAGCCGATCGGCGTTGGGATGCGGGTCGACGCGCACGACCTCGCCCACCACCACCCGGTCCCAGTGCTCGCCGGCGCGGTGAATCTCGGCCACCTCGAAGCCCGCGTCGGTCAGCCGCCGCGCGACCTCGTCAACCGGCGCGTCGACGCCCGAAAGCTCGCACAGCCACTCATAGGGCACTCGCATGAGCTAGTGGAACTGCCTGAGAAACCGCAGGTCGTTGCGGTAGAAGCTGCGGATGTCGGTGACGCCGTATTTCAGCATGGCGATGCGCTCCACGCCCATGCCGAAGGCGAAGCCCTGGTACACGTCGGGGTCGTAGCCCACGTTCGCCAGCACTGCGGGGTGCACCATGCCGGCGCCGAGGATCTCGATCCAGCCGCTGCCCCCGCAGACCGAGCAGCCGCCGCCGTCGCAGGCGTGGCAGGACATCTCGGCCTCGGCGCTGGGTTCGGTGAAGGGAAAATAGCTGGCGCGAATCCGCAGCTCGCGGTCCGGACCGAACATCGCCCGCACGAAGTGCGTCAGCGTGCCGCGCAGGTCCGCCATGGTGATGCGTTCGTCGATGGCCAGTCCCTCGACCTGCATGAATTCCGACTCGTGCGAAGCGTCGCGGTTCTCATAGCGATAGACCTTGCCCGGCACGATCACACGCACCGGCGGGCGCACCTGCTCCATCACCCGCGCCTGCACCGGCGAAGTGTGGGTTCGCAGCAGCAGATCGCCGGGCCGCGCTTGCTGCTCAAGATGAAACGTGTCCCACATGTCCCGCGCCGGGTGGTCGGCGGGAATGTTGAGCAGCTCGAAGTTGTAGCGGTCCCACTCCACTTCCGGCCCGCTGACGGCGCGGAAGCCCAGCGGCGCCAACACCGCACGAATCTCGCGCAACGTGCGCGTCAGCGGATGCAACCGGCCCAGGCGCACCGGAAATCCGGGCATGGTGACATCCGTGTCGGATTCATCGGCGCGACGGCTCAGACGGTCGCGGTGGGCGGTGAGCGCTTCCTCGAGGGCCTGGCGGGCGGCGTTGGCGGCCTGCCCCGCGGCCCGGCGCTCCTCCGGTGGCAAATCACGAATCGACCGCAGGATGCCGGTGAGCGCGCTGCGCCGTCCCAGGTGCGCCACGCGCCAGGCTTCCAACGCCGCGTCGGAGCCGGCCTGCGCCAGCTCGGCCCGCGCCGCGGCCAGCAACTCGTCAATCCGCTCGCGCACCGGGGTCCTTTTTCGTGGCATCGGCCGCGCGCTGCCGCGCGGCCTCGAACAGGATAACGGCGGCCGCGGCGGCCGCGTTCAGCGATTCGATTTCGGGCTGCATCGGCACGCACACGGCGGCGCGGCTCACAGCGCGCCAGGCGGGCGAAATACCGGCCGATTCCGCGCCCACGATCAGTCCGCAGGGGCGAGTCCAGTCGATGTCGTGATAGGCCAGATCGGCATCGGCGGCGGCCGCATATATTTCGACTTCGTCGGCGAGCGACTCAGAATCCGCCGGTTCGGCCGCTTTCCGAATGGGCACGCGAAACTGTCCGCCCGCGCCCGCCCGCATGGCCTTGGGGCTATAGGCATCCGCCGTGCCGGGGGTGCAGATCACGCCCGTTGCGCCCGCTGCGGCCGCGCTGCGGACCACGGCGCCGACGTTGCCCGGGTCTTGCACGCCGTCGAGCACCAGGAGCAGCGCGGGGCCCGGAATCGGCGGAGGGTCCGGCGCGGCGATCACCGCCAGCACGCCCTGCGGCGTCTCCGTATCGGCGGCGGCGCTGAACACGCCCTCGGTGCAGTAGCGCACCGGAGCGCCTTGCGCCGCGGCAGCTTCGGCGATGGCCGTCACGGCCGCCGATGCATCGGCCAGGCACAGCACCGAATCGACAACTCCGGCGCGCAACGCCTCGGAGACGAGCTTCGGCCCCTCGACGACCGTGCGGCCGGCGCGGCGGCGTGCGCCGCCGCGCTGAAGCGAACGAACATGGGCAACCGCCGGGTTGCGGGCACTGCGAATGAGCGGCGCCGGAGCCACGGCCCCACCGCGCCTAGGCGGCGGCTTGCGCCGCCTTCACCAGGTCTTCGAAAGCTTCGGGCTCGTTGAGCGCCAGGTCCGCCAGCACCTTGCGGTCGAGGTCGATGTTTGCTCGCCGCAGCCCGTGCATGAACTGGCTGTAGGTCATGCCCAGGGCGCGAGCGCGCGCGTTGATGCGCAGGATCCAGCCGCGCCGCATGTCGCGGCGCCGCGTGCGCCGGTGGGCGTAGGCATATTGCCGCGCGTGCATCAGGTCTTCGTGGGCGGCCTTGAACTGGCGGCTGCGGGCGCCCTTGTGACCCCGCACCGCCTTGAGGACGCGGCGGCGGCGCTTGCGGCTGGCGACGCTGCGCTTCACTCGTGCCATCGACGGTCCGCGCTATCCGGCGAGCAGGCGCTTGGCCTGCTTGAGCTGACCGCCCGTGATGGGCTGCTCGTGACCCTTGGCGCGCCGCGCGCGGCGGCTCTTCTTGCGCCGCAGGGTCTGCGCCGTGCTCTTGGCGCACGTCACCTTGCCGTTGGCAGTCTTGCGCAGCCGCTTAACGGCGGCTTTTCGTGTTTTGAGTTTTGGCATAGGACAACAAAACCGCGGCGCTGCACGCCGCGATGCTTCAGGGTAGCACGGGCCGACCCGCACCCCCACGGCGCGCGGGCTTCAGTTCCGCTCGCAGAACGGCAGACCAAGCCTGTCGAGGTCGTGGTCCTCGACATCTTGCAACCCTGCGGGAATGCAACCCGTGAACCGGTTATACGCAAGCTCGAGCGTTCGCAAGTTGGAAAGCCCGCCGAGCTCAGGCGGAATCGGTCCACTGAGATGGTTGCGGTCGAGCCGCAGGTTCACCAGATTGGCGAGGCTGCCGAAGTCGGACGGGATCGGCCCGTGCAGCCGGTTCCCCGCGAGAGCCAGCACGCGCAGGCTGGAGAGACGACCGAGCTCGGCCGGGATCGGCCCGCTGAGCTGATTCTCCGCGAGCGCCAGCGCCGTCACGCGACCGCTGACATCCGTAATGACCCCGATCCATTCGCCGAGGAGCGCCTGGCTGAGCCAGTTGGTGCTGTGCACCCAGTTCGGTCCATCGGTCGCGCGATAGAGCGCGACCAGCGCCGCGCGGTCGGCGGCAATGGCGGCCCGAAGTCCCCCGGCCGACGCCGGATCCGCAACTGCGCAGAACGGCAGGCCGAGCTCTTGGACGTCAGTGCGCGGTAGCTCGGCCAGTGCCGCGGGGATGCATCCAGTGAAACGGTTGCCACCCGCGAGGCGCAGCATCGTCAGATTGGCGAGGCCACCGAGTTCGGCAGGAATGGCTCCCCCCAGCTGGTTGCCGCTCAGCCACAGCTCGTCCAAGTCGGTCAGGCGGCCAAGCTCGGAAGGGATCGCTCCGCTGAGCTGGTTGTCGCTGAGGTCCAGCCCGACCAGATGTGAAAGCCGGCCCAATTCGGGCGGCAGCGTTCCGATGAACCCGTTGTCCTTGAGGTTGAGGCGAATCAGATTCGCCAGCCGGCCCAGTTCGGGCGGGATCGGCCCGCTGAGCCGGTTGGAACCGAGGTCCAACCCGTACAGCCCGGTGAGTTGACCCAGTGCCGGCGGAATTGGCCCGCTCAACCGGTTGCCGAAGAGGGCCAACTCTTGCAGGTTGCCCAGGCGGCCCAGTTCTGGCGGGATCAGCCCGTCCAGCAGGTTCCCACGCAGATCCAAGAGTTCCAGCCTGGCGAGTTGGCCCAGCGCAGGTGGGGTCGTCCCGCCCAGGCGGTTGTCCCTGAGGACCAGCCCTATCAGATTTGAGAGCCGGCCCAGCTCGGGCGGGATTGCCCCGCGCAGTTGATTCCCGCGCAGATCCAGGAGTTCCAGGCTGGCGAGCCGGCCCAGCGCAGGCGGAATCGCTCCACCCAACCGGTTAGAGCGAATCTCGAGCCGTCGCAGCCGGGAGAGATCGCCCAATTCCGGCGGAATCGGCCCGCTGAGTTGATTCCCCGAGAGCCGCAGCGATTCCAGACGTTCGAGGCTTCTCAGCGCGACCGGTAGCTCGCCGATCAGTTGATTGTCT
This sequence comes from Chloroflexota bacterium, assembly GCA_965243625.1. Lineage (GTDB taxonomy): Bacteria > Chloroflexota > UBA11872 > UBA11872 > UBA11872 > JAJECS01. The sequence continues at coordinate 2,192,564 of CBDEVI010000002.1, read as the reverse complement.
TCGAGCGCCAGCTGCGTCACGCGGCCCGTTCGATTCGTGGTGACGCCGTGCCACTCACCCAAGGGCGCGTCACTCAGCCAGTTGGTGCTGTTCGCCCAGTTCGGTCCGTCGGTGGCGTGGTAGAGCGCAACCAGCACCTCCCGGTCCGGGTTCAGAGCGGACGCGGTCGCCGCCGTCGTGCCGGGTGTCGGAGAGGGTGGCGGCGCGACCGTCGCGATCTGGATTGGGTCGGGGGTCGGAGCGGGCAAGTCATTTGGCGCCGCGGTCGGATCCGGCGCGAGGACGGGCGTGGTCGGTTGCACCGGGCCTCTCGTCGGCGCCGCGTCCGCCGTTTCCGCCGAGTCCGCGGGCGCGTCGCACGCAGCCGCCATGAGCGCGAATGCCAACAGGAGCCCAATCGCGGTGGCGCGGATGGTCATGGACCATGCCTCCCAGGCAGGCGACTGCGCGGCAAGTCGCTCCGCGTGGCGCCCGCGGACATCCCCACGACACGTGGACGCGGCCCAGCATCACCCAAGCCCTGGTGGCGGGCAACTGGGAGCACTGCTCAGTCCGATGCGTATGCCCGCGCCCCGGACGGACCGTGGCGCACCGGGTGGGTCCGCCGTCGGGCCAAGGCGGAGTTCCCGCGTGTGCGGAGTGACGGTAAGGCGACGGCTTCCGACCTTGCCGCACCAATGCCGTGCGGTACATTCGCCGGCGAGGGAGGCTGGCCGCTGCGTTGTCGCGTGCCCCACGTCCCCGCTCAACGCGCCTCATGCACATTGCCGTCGTTTCCGATGTCCACGCCAACCTGACCGCGCTGCGCGCGGTGCTGCGAGACATCGACGCCCGGGCTCCCTTCGATCTGATCGTGTCCAATGGCGACCAGATTCTGGGGGGGCCTCGACCGCTGGAGACCTGGCGGGAGTTGCAGCGCATCGGGGCCTATTGCCTCTGCGGCAACACCGAGCGCGATCTCGGGACCGGCGAGTTCCCGCCGGCGCCCGCCGGCGGCCGATGGCGCGACCGCATCCTCGAGGTCTTCGACTGGACGATCGAGGCGCTACCGGACGCGGTCATCGCGCGCGCCGCGGCGCTGCCGCGTCGGCTGGAGCTGGGCATCGATGGTGCACCGCTGCTGGTCATCAGCCATGCCAACGGCGTCAATTTGGACGAGTTCATCTGGGCCGACACCGATCCCACGGATCTGGACCGCTTGATGGGCACGCCGCGGCCGGCGCTGCTGGTCGTCGGGCACATCCACGCCCCGCTGGACTTGCAGGTCGGGCCCACGCGTGTGCTGCGGGCAGGCAGCGTGGGCTTGATGTACGAAGCCAACGCCTACAACCAGGCCCATTGGACCGAGATCACCTGGGACGCGCCGCGAGGCGCGTGGGCGGCCCAGCCGCATGCCGTGAGCTGGGACCACACGGCCGAGATCGCCGCGGGCCGCGCGGTTGGATATCCGGGCACGGAGATCCTGCCGGGATACGAGCGCGCCTAGCGGGCGTCTTGTTCGGGTGCGCAGGGGCTGCGATGCTTGCGCATGAGAGGCATCTCGTACGAGGCGACGATGAGCGCACCCTTGGCGGAAGAAACGATTCGCGACTCGTTGCGCGAGGTGATCGACCCCGAGATTGGGATCAACATCGTGGACCTGGGACTGATCTACGAGATTGAGATAGCTCCCACCGAGTCCGACGCCCACGACGTATCGGTCACCATGACCCTGACGACGCCCGGATGCCCGGCCGGACCGCAAATCCTGCAGCAGGTGAAGCAGGTGGTGGAGGCGGTCCCCGGCGTGAGCGGCATGGAGCTCGATCTGACGTTCAGCCCCTTGTGGAACGAGGAGATGCTGAGCGAGGACGTCCGCTGGATTCTGGGCCGGTAGCGCCACGGTGGAGCCGGTGGGGCGTGGCGCGCTCCGGCGTGGGGCGCGGGAGGTGCTCCTGACCCTACGGTCGTGCGGGGTGCGGCGCGGGTGGCTCTATGCGGCATGGATCGCGGTGCACGGCGTGCTGGCGGTGCTGCCGGCCACGACCCGCGGACGTCTCGACTGGCCGCCCCTGAATGCCTGGGAAATGCCCGTGCAAGTGCGGCCTGGAGGGGGCGTGCCGATCACGTACTGGGTGATCCCCCTGGAGGCGAACTACGAGGGCACGCCGCTCAATACCTATTCGATCGTGCTCTGGAGCCTCGTGGCCGCCCTGGCGCTCGCTCAAGCGGCCCGACCGGCCGCCGGCCGTCGCTGGCTCTGGCTGGTTGGCTGGCTTTGTGCCGGGGGCCTCGCCGCGCTGATCGCGGCGGAGGAGCACTACGAATGGAAAGGCTCTCTCGGTTACCAAGTCGAATGGTTGGAGTTTATTGCCCTCCATGTTCGCTGGGAGGTTGTCGCCGCGCCATTCGTCGCCCTGCCAGGAGCCATGGCGGGCTATGTGATCTATCGGTCGGTGACGAGGTTTCCTGCATTGGCCATGCTGTCCGTGGCCGCAGGTATTCTTGCGTTTGCCAGCTTAGCTCATGAAGTCGTTCAGTATAACTTGTGGATGGATCTCATAGAAGAAGGGTCTGAGATGATCCTCGGAGCTATACTAGCCGTGATACTATGCGAGCTGCTAGTTCGGTATTATATTGAGGTTAAGCATGAGGGCTTGCGGATAGGAGCATTAACAGCAGCAAGACGCCGATGGCGCGGCCAAGTGTGATGAGCACGCGCTCCCCTGGCTGGGCGCGCGCGTAGCGCACAACGGGAGGTCGCGGGACGCGCGGCCGGCGCGAGCGCCCCCGGCGCCGCAGCACCTTGCCCACCGTCGAGGCGGGGCGGCCCGGTAGGCCCCCAGCGTGACCGGCCTGGCGGCCGCTGGCGCGACCGCATCCTCGATGCAACTGACCCGGAGCAGGAGCGCGCCTCGCGGGCGTCTTGTTCGCGCGGGCGAGGGCTGCGATGCTTGCGCATGAGAGGCATCTCGAACGAGGCGACGATGAGCGCACCCTTGGCGGAAGAGACGATTCGCGACGCTTTGCGCGAGGTTATCGACCCGGAGATCGGCATCAACATCGTGGATCTGGGACTGATCTACCAAATCGATCTAGTCCCAGCCGAGTCCGAGGCCCATGACGTATCGGTCACCATGACCCTGACGACGCCCGGATGCCCGGCCGGACCGCAAATCCTGCAGCAGGTGAAGCAGGTGGTGGAGGCGGTGCCCGGCGTGAGCGGCATGGAGCTCGATCTCACGTTCAGCCCCTTGTGGAACGAGGAGATGCTGAGCGAGGACGTCCGCTGGATTCTGGGCCGGTAGCGCCAGGGTGGAGCCGGTGGGGCGTGGCGCGCTCCGGCGTTGGGCGTGGGAGCCGCTCCTGACCCTGAGGTCGTGCGGGTTGCGGCGCGGGCGGCTCTATGCGGCGTGGATCGCGGTGCATGGCGTGCTGGCCGTACTGCCGGTGACGAGCCGCGAACGTCTCGACTGGCCGCCACTCAATGCCTGGGAGATGCCCGTGGAAATGCGACCCGGGGGAGGCATGCCGATCACTGTCTGGGTGACTCCCTTGGAATCGAACATCGAGGCCACGCCGATCAATACCTATTCGATCGTGCTCTGGAGCCTCGTGGCCGCCCTGGCGCTCGCCCAAGTGGTCCGACCGGCCGCCGGCCGTCGCTGGCTCTGGCTGGCCGGCTGGCTTTGTGCCGGGGGCCTCGCAGCGATAATCGCGGTGGAGGAGCACTACGATTGGAAAGGCTCTCTAGGTAGCCAAGTCCAATGGTTCGAGTTTGTCGCCACCACGGTGCGCTGGGAGGTCGTCGTCGCGCCATTCGTCGCCCTGCCAGGAGCGATGGCGGGCTACGTAATCTATCGGTCAGTGACGAGGATTCCCGCATTGGCCTTGCTGTCTGCAGCCGCGTGTATCTTTGCTATCGTCACTATATCCCATGACATAGGTGCGTCTAATAACTTGTGGATCGATCTCATAGAAGAAGGATCGGAGATGATACTCGGATCTGTACTTGTGGTGATACTCTACGAGCTGCTTATGCGATACTATATTGAGGTTAAGCGTGAGGATTCGCAGATAGGAGCATTAACAGCACTAAGACGCCGATGGCGAGGCCAAGCGTGATGAGCACGCTCTGCCCGGCGGCATGCCGGAGGACGCCTCGCCAGTGACCAGATTCCTGGACCCTCCAGGCGGCCACCACGGAGAAGACGATGAGAAGGCCCCATAGCACGGCGTCCACAATGAGGAAGAGTCGCCACGGATCGGCCGTGACGAGATATTCCAGCACGCGACCGCCGCGACCGGTCCAATAGGGTCGCATGGCGAGGTCAAGATGCGCGCGAGAGGCATCGCCATTAATCGACACCTGACCAGCCGGATTCATGTCCGAGCCGGTGATGCCCAGGAACACAAACGGCGGCGGGCTGCTGAGAACCGTGAGCTCAAGGATGTAGAGCGTTCCACCGCTGTCGGGAATCGGCGCGAATCGAATCTCGAGGGGGGCGCCGGCCGTCGATTGATCGAGGACTCCAACGCGGCTTTCGCGGATCGGAGCGTCTGCCCCGTGGGGAATCAGGCGTGCAAGCACGTCGCCCACGGTCCCCGTGCTTCCGCCTTCGATTTTGGCCCATACGTCGATACGGGATAAATAGTCATGTTGGATTCGAAACGGCTGCGTCACGAACGAGACTGGACCGGCGTAAAAGCCATGGCGAACGTCATTCCACTCGTCGGCTTGACGCTCGAATTCTGCAAAGAGTACGACGACGGCGACGATACAGAACGCGACTACGACGCCCAGGCTGAGAAGTGCCCGTGGACGGCGGCGCATGGCGCTCAGGATACAGCACACACGCAGCCACGCGGGGTGCGACGCAGGGCGCGAACACGCGTGGCAGACGCACCCCACGCGGCAGCCCGACGCCCAGCGCGGGGTCTGTGCCACCACGGTCTGGCATGAGCGCGCGGCGCGCGACCCGGCTCAGCTTTACCAAGCTGTCGCTCTTCGAGTTTTGCCCCACGGCCTATCGCTATCGCTACGTCGAGCGCGTGCCCACGCCCTTCGTGCCGCGGATCGTCGTGGGCGCGATCGTGCACGCGGTGCTCCACCGCCTCTTCGAGCGGCTGCAAGCTCGCCGGCAGGTCGACAAGCAGGTCCTTGACCGTCTGCACGCCGACTACTGGAACGACGCGCCGCAGCTCGACCGTGAGCGGTTCCCCGACATGTGGCGGGATGGGCAAGCGTTACTCGACGGCTACTGGTCGGCCAACCACACGGACCTCGGCCAACCGGTGCTGCTCGAGTCGCGGTTTCGCTTTCGACCAGAGCCCGCGGCCGGCTATTCCATCGAGGGTGTGATCGATCGGGTGGATGAGACGCCGTCAGGCTCGGCCGTCATCGACTACAAGAGCGGTCGCCGCCCCGACCGGCTGCCGGACCGCCTGCGCGCCCAGCTGCACACCTACGCGCTGGGCGTGGAGCAGGTGCACGAACGCCGCGTCGAGCGGCTCGATGCCTACTTCCTGGCTGACAACGCCGCCATCTCGGTGGAGCCGGACCCCAACTACAGCGCCGCGTTGCTGGATCGCTATGCGACGACGGCGGACCGGGTCGAGGCCGGCAGTTTCACGGCCACGCCCGGGCCGCACTGTGCCTGGTGCGACTTTCGTGACCGGTGTCCGTTCCGTGCGACGGACGCCTAGCGCTCATCCCGCCTGGCCGTTGCCGTTCGCGTGGAGTCAGGCTCCCGCTCGTCAATGGCGACCGTGAATGTAGGCTTCGAACTCGTCGCGGAAGCGGCTGACCGCGCCGCGCACCGGCTGGTGCGCGAAGTGCCCCAGCCCGCAGAACGACGCCATCATGCTGGCGCCCAGTTCCTCTAGCAGGTCCAGATCATCCATCGTGCCCTGGCCGTGGAGGATGCGCTCGCAGATCTGGACCAGGTTTGGCGTGCCCTCGCGGCAGGGGATGCAAAAGCCGCAGCTCTCGTCCTCGAAGAACAGTGCGTCCCGGTAGGCCACGTCGACCATGCACGCGGTGTCGTCGAACACCACGACGCCGCCGGTGCCCATGATCGTGCCCAGCTCGGCCATCGACTTGGGTTCGAGCGGCGCGTCGAGCTCGGCAGGGGTGAGGGGCGCGGACGATGCTCCGCCGGGCTTGAATCCCTTGAGCGTCCGCCCCTCGGGCACGCCGCCGCCGTGGTCCATGATCACCTCGCGGGCCGTGACGCCCAGGGGCAGTTCCACGCAGACGGGGTTCACCACGTTGCCCGAGAGGCAGTACATCTTGGTGCCCGCCGCGTCGCCGATGCCAAGGCCCTTGAACCACTCGGCGCCCTTCATCACGATGGCGGGCGCCGCGGCCAGCGTCTCGACGTTGTTGATCGCGGTGGGCAGACCCCACACGCCGAAGTTTGTCGGAAACGGCGGCTTGAACCGCGGATTGCCTCGCTTGCCTTCCAGGGAATTGAACAGCGCCGTCTCCTCGCCCACGATGTAGGCGCCGGCGCCGCGTCGGAACTCAACCTCCAGGTTGAAGTCGCTCCGGCCGCAAATGCCCTGCCCGAGATATCCAGCATCGTAGGCCTCGCGCAGCGCGGCCTTCACCCGCTCGTGCGACAGGCCGTACTCGCCGCGGATGTAGAAATAGCCGCGCTCGGCGTTTGCGGCGTACGCGGCGATGATCATGCCCTCGATGGTCATGTGCGGATCCAGCTCGAGGGATAGGCGGTTCACATAGGTCCCCGGCTCGCTCTCGTCGGCATTCACCACCACGTAGCGGGGCGTCTTGGGGTCTTTGCGCACAAACTCCCACTTCAGCCCGGTCGGGAAGAAGGCGCCGCCGCGGCCGGTGAGGTCCGACGCCTTGATCAACTCCGTAACGTCCTCTGGAGTCATTTCCTTCAGGACGCGCTCGAGGGCTTCGTAGCCCCCGGCCTCGCGGTAGCTGGCCAGCGTCCAAGGCTCGGGATTGCCGAAGTTGCGCGTGACGACCAGCTCCATCAGCCCGCGCCGTTCCGGATGTCGTCGAGCAGATTCGGCACGTCGTCCGGCATCACCGGGCCGTGCTGATCGAGATTGACCAGCAGGGCCGGCTGCTTGTCGCACAGGCCGAGGCACGAGACCACTTTCACGATGAATTGGCCGTCGGGGCTCGAGTGCCCGTGCGGCACGCCCAACGCGTCTTCCAGCGCGCCGATCAGCTTGGGCGCCCCGGCGAGGTGGCAGCTCAAGTCGCGGCACACCCGCAGCACGTTTGGCGGCTGCGGCTCGAGGGAGAACATGGTGTAGAAGGTCACCACGCCAAATACCTGGCTCTCGGGGATGCGCAGCTCCTCGGCGATCAAGGTGATCGCTTCGGGCGGCACGTACGAAAACAGCTCCTGGGCGGCGTAGAGCGCCTCGATGGACGATCCGGGCAGCTCCTTGAGGGGCTGCAGCTGTTCCCGCAGCGTCTCCAGCTTGGGTCGCTCGGACTCCGGCAACGGCTCGCGGCCGGGCGGCGTCTCGAGCTCAGTGTGGTGAATGGCCATGCAGCAAGGGCGCGCGCGGGCGCGTCCGTTCACCTGGAAAATGGCGGGTGAGTTTAGCACCCATCCCCGCGGCGGCCGGCGATGGAAGCCCCGTGCACCGGACGGTATGGGCGTGGTGCTAGCGTGGCGCGTGAGGAGGCCTGATGGCACTGACGGAACGTCAAGCCCGCGAGCTGCGCAGCCTGGCGGCCAGTTGGAATCGAGCCTCGATGGCCGTCGGCAACCTGCTGCGCGACGGCGCCGTCACGTCGAATGGCATCGACATGCAGGCGCTGCGCGACGCCACCGACCGACGCGCCCAGGCCGAGCACCTGCTAATCAGCTTTTGGATCAGCGTCGCTCGCGACCAGTCCGGCGACGCATAGCCGGCTGACGCGGCGCACATGTTCGAGCGGCAGGAGCAAACAGGCGATGGCTGACCCGCGACCCGAGCCCTCCGCGCCCGTCGACACCGAGGAATTGGCCGCCGGCCGTGCCGCCGCCGCCTACATCAACGGCCTCATCCGCGGCCCCGCCGGCCCCACGCAGCCCCGCGCCCCGGTCCACCAACGCCGGCGAGGCCGCGAACGCCTGGCGCGCATGCATCGCTTTCTCGATGCGCTGGGCAACCCGCAGGCCGGCCTGCCCGTGGTGTTGGTGGCGGGCACCTCGGGCAAGGGCTCGGTGGCGGTCAAGATCGCGGAGGGACTGCGGGCCGCCGGATATTCGGCCGGCCTGCACGTCACTCCCTATCTGCAGACGCCGTTGGAGAAGTTCTGGCTCGACGGCCGGCTGGCCCGTCCCGGCGAGCTGGCCGATCTGGCGGCGTGGGTCCGGCCCGTCGTCGAGCGCGCCGATCCCTGCCAGCCACCGACCTACGGCATGGTCTGGGTGGCGCTGACGTTCGAATACTTCCGCCGCGCCCGGGTCGACGCGCTGGTCCTGGAGGTCGGTGCGGGCGGGCGCTTCGATCTGACGAATGTCTGCGACCCGCTGCTCAACGTGATCACCACCGTCGGCATGGACCACGAGAAGAGCCTGGGACCGTCGCTGGCCGACATCGCCTGGCACAAGGCCGGCATCGCGCGACCGGGAGTGCCCACGGTCATCGGCGAAATGCCGGCGCCGGCGCGGGCGGTGGTGATCGACGAGGTGGACCGTGCCGGGGCAACCCTCATCGAGCCCGGCCCGACGGCCCCCAACGACTTTCGGGCGACAAATCACAACCTGGCGGAAGCGGCCCTCGACGCGCTCGTGGCGAAGGGATTCACGCGAATCGACGGCGCCGCGCATGAGGCCGCGCGCGCCGCCGCCCTGCCCGGGCGTTACGAACGTATGCCGTCCCCCGATGGTCCAGCCGTCATCCTCGACGGCGCGCACAATCCCGACAAGGCCCGCGCCCTGGCGGCGCTTTGGCGGCGTGAGTGCTTGCCGCACGCCGGCATCCTCGTGGCGGGCACGGTAGGCTATCGGTCGCCGGCCGCTGTCCTCGCCCCCCTGTGGCCCACGGTCCGAACCTGGATCGCCACCGAGCCCCAGGTATTGGGCAAGCCGCCCACGCCCGCCGCGGTCGCCGCCCAGGCCGGCCGCGGGGCCGGGCATCCGGCGGTCGCCGCCGAACCCGACCCGCTGCGCGCCTTGGAACGCGCCCTGGAGATCTGTCCTCCGGGTGGACGCGTGCTCGTGGCAGGGTCCCTCTATCTGGCGGGCAACATCCGGTCGCGCTGGCATCCCACGGAAGAGATCGAACGGCAGCGCACCATGTGGCCGCTGCGCCATACTGCGCCTGACCATGCATGACGAACCCGAATCGCTGCACGGCGACGAGCCCGAAGAGCCGGAGCTTCGGCGCTACACGTTAGGCGAGGCCAACGAGCTGCTCGTCGAGGCACGGCCGGTGCTGGCGAAGCTGCGGCGCATCTGGCTGGAGGCTGACCCGGATCGCCAGGCCTTCGAGCGCGTCCAGGAGTCCGACGCCGGCGCCGTCGACGTGAGCCTGGCGCATCAGCGGCTCATCGCCGGGCTCTGGGACGTCCAGCCGCTGGTGGCCTGGCTGCGCGCCCGCGACATCCTGCTGCGCGATCCCGCCACCGGGCTTATCGACTTCCTCTCGGAGCTCGATGGCGAGGACTGCTACCTCTGCTGGCGCCTCGGCGAAGAGGACATTGCCTACTGGCACGGCACCGACGAGGGCTTCGACAACCGCAAGCCGTTGCCCGGCGTCTAGCTTGTCCACGACCCGCGGTGTAGCAACCGCCGAACTCGACGTTCGTCAGATTCTCAAAGCTCGCTTTGGATACGACGACTTTCGGCCCATGCAGTCCGAGATCATCGGCAACGTATTGGCGGGCCGCGACTCGCTGGTGTTGATGCCGACGGGCGGGGGCAAATCGCTCTGCTATCAGCTGCCGGCGCTCTGTCTTGACGGGCTGACGTTGGTCATCTCGCCGCTGATCGCGCTCATGAAGGACCAGGTCGACGCGCTGCAAACGAACGGCATCGCGGCGGCATTCATCAACAGCTCCGTGCCGCCGCATGAGGTGAGCGGCATCTATGCCGCGGCGCGGGCGGGGCGGCTCAAGCTGTTGTACATCGCACCGGAGCGCCTGGCGGTTCCCGGATTCGAGGAGTTCCTACAAGGGCTGGGCGTCGCGCAGGTCGCCATCGACGAGGCGCACTGCATCTCCGAGTGGGGTCACGACTTCCGGCCGGACTACCGCAACCTTCGATCGCTGCGCGCGATGTTTCCTCGAGCTCCCGTGATGGCGCTGACGGCCACCGCCACGGCCAAGGTCCGCGACGACATCGCCGAGCAACTCATGATCCCGGAGGCACGGTGGTTCATCGCGAGCTTCAATCGTGAGAATCTGACCTATATCGTCCGCCCCAAGCGTCGCCCCTTCGACCACCTGGTCCAGCAATTGCGCCGTCATGCCGACGGGGCATCGATCGTTTACTGCCTCTCGCGCGACGGCACCGAAAGGCTGGCGTCGAAGCTCTCGCAGCAGGGCCTGCCGGCGCTCCCCTATCACGCCGGTCTCGATCCGGGCCTCCGGCGGGACACGCAGGAGCGGTTCATTCGGGACGAGGCGCGGATCATCGTGGCGACCATCGCCTTTGGCATGGGCATCGACAAGCCCGACGTGCGGCTCATCGCCCACTACGATCTGCCCAAGACGCTGGAAGGCTACTACCAGGAAACCGGACGGGCGGGGCGCGATGGCTTGCCGAGCGAGTGCGTGCTGTACTTCTCCGCCGGCGACCGGGCCAAGTTCACGCGCTTCATCGACGAGATCGAGGATCCGTCCGAACGCGAGCGGGCCCACCAAAAGCTCGACCAGATGATCGCCTACGGCGAGGCGCGGACCTGCCGTCGGGCATTCGTTCTGCAGTACTTCGGCGAAACCTACGATCAGCCGGACTGCGGCGGCTGCGACGTGTGCCTGGCCGAGCGTGAAGCGTTCGACGCGACTGAAATCGCCCAAATGGTCCTGTCGGCGGTCATTCGCACCGGCGAGCGGTTCGGCTCCGCCCACGTCATCAAGATTCTGCGTGGCTCGCGCGCCAAGAGGGTGTTGGAGTGGCGTCATCACGAGTTGCCGGTATACGGCATCGCCCGCCGATACGACCGCGACGAGCTCAAGGAGATCGTGGGTCTGCTGGAAGACGAAGGGCTGCTGCAACGGAGTGCCGACAAGTTCGCGACCGTCTCGGTCGCACCCGCCGGCCACGAGTTTCTACGCCGGGGCGGGACACTGACGCTCAACCGCATCAGGCGCGATGCGCCCGAAGCCGGAGCCAGCCTGCACGACCCTCCGGTTCCTTCCGACGCCTCCCGGATCGGCGGTGAACCATTCGGCGTCAACCGCGAGCTATTCGAGCAGTTGCGAGACCTTCGCGGCGCGCTGGCGCAGTCCCGGGGCCTCCCGCCCTACATGATCGTCGGCGACCAGGCGCTGCAAGAGATGGCCACGTTCTTCCCGCGTACCCGCGACGGCCTGGCGCACATCAGCGGAATCAGCCAGGCGAAGCTCGAGGAATTCGGCGACGCCTTTCTCAACGCCATCCGCGCGTTTGGCGACGCGCAGGACCTGGCGGAGCAGGCGAAGCTCCAGCAGCGGGCGCGCGGCCAGGACAACGGCGGCCACGACTTCGACCCGGAGCTGTTCGAGCGCCTCCGCGAGTTGCGGCTCCGCTTGGCCGAATCCAGGGACCAGCCGGCATTCGTGATCTTCAGCAACCGGACGCTCGAGGAAATGGCGCGCGCCATGCCCCGCGACCACGCGGGCTTCGCCGACATCCCAGGCGTCGGACCGGCGAAGCTGGAGGAATTCGCCGACGACTTCCTCCAGGTGATACGTGAGTACACAGCTGCAGGGGATGCTGAATAGTCCGAGGGATTTGGTCGGCGGGAGAGTCCCACGATCCGTCGGATAAGGCGTTGACTTCCCCAGTCTGATCCCTCGGTAAGTCTGGCGAAGCAGGGGGGTATGAATTCCCGCCTCCGGCGATCCTCGTGTAACCCCTCCGTCATTCCCGCGAAGGCGGGAATCCACCATTCACCGAGCCAGGCGGCTGGTGGACCTTCTCCGACCACTCTTCATCCAACCGACTTTGCATGGGTCTCCCACCGCCGGAATGACGGAGTGCGAATGCCCCGCTGTTCGCCCACGCGGGCCATTGACGGTCGGCCAGGCCAGCCGTAGGGTCGAATCCGCCGCCAGTCCGCGTTGAGGAACCTGCCATCGCCAAGCCGCCCGTCAGCGACGCGGCCGTCGCCGCCAAGACCGGCAAGACCTGGGACGAGTGGTGCGCCATCCTGGACGCCGCCGGCGGCATGACCATCGGCCACACGGCCATCGCCGCCTATCTGCGTGACCACCACGACGTCCCGCCCTGGTGGAGCCAGGAAGTCACCGTGGGCTACGAGCGCATCCGCGGCCTGCGTGAGGAGCACCAGACCCCCCGCGGCTACCAGGTCAGCGTGAGTAAGACGCTGCCGGTCGCCGCCGAAAGGCTCTACGAGGCCTGGGCGGAGGAAGAATCCCGCCGGCGCTGGCTCGGCGACGATGAGCCCCACATCCGCACGGCGCGTCCCGGCAAGTCACTGCGCATCACCTGGATCGACGGTCACACCAACGTCGAGGTGGCGTTCTATGCCAAGGGCCCATCGAAGAGCCAGGTCGTGGTCCAGCACTCCAAGCTCGCGGACCGCGACGACGTCGAGGCCAAGCGCGCCTATTGGAAGGCGGCCTTCGCCCGCCTTGCTGGCGAGGTGACCTAGCCGCTCGCTACGCTCCGCACGACCGCTCGACGGACCTCAACCATGCTGCCCCGCGAACGCTATCTGCCCGCCGCCGGCGAAGACATCGCCCAGTGGCATTCGGTCAGCTACATCGACGCCGGCCTCACGCGGCTCGAGCGCTTTCAAACCAGCGGCGCCTCGGACGAGTACCACGAGTTCGAGCAGCGCACCTCACCCGACAACGGCCGCACCTGGACGGAGCGCGAGACCCTGCCCGGCATCGTGCAGGATCTCGACGGCGGCGGCATCGTCACCGCTCCGCCCGGCATCTACGTCGACCGCGCCCGCGACCGGCGCTACCAGCTGCGGATGCGCCGCATCTGGCCCGGCCTTCCGGCCTATACCCATGCCTGGGGGTCCCATCGGCACCCATGCAACGACCACGTCTTCGCCTGGGCTGACGCCGAGCCGGAAGCCCTGCTCCGGTACGAAGAAGGCCCCGACTTCGATCCCGAGAATCCGTTTGATTCCGACTTCTGCGCCACCAACCGCGCGTATCCCGGCCAGGCCATCACCATCGCGCCCGACGGCACGGCCTATCTGCCCCTGGTGGCGCACCCTGCTGAGCTAGAGGCCGCGCACGCCGCCGGCGGTCTGGTCGTCATGCGTCGCGAGCCCCAGTCGAGCGAGTGGCAGGCATCGAACATCGAGTTCCTCGGGCCCGAGCGCTCCTCGCGCGGGGTCCTGGAGCCGGAGGTCGCCGTGCTGCGCGATGGCCGTCTGCTCACCGTCGTCCGCGCCAGCCACACCGCCACGACCCCGGGGCGAAAGTGGTTCAGCGTCTCCGACGACGGCGGCCGCCGCTTCTCGCCGTTTCAGGAGCTGCGCTACGACGACGGCTCACGGTTCTATTCCCCGTCGAGCATCCATCGGTTCATCCGCTCCGAGCGCAACGGGAAGCTCTACTGGCTCGCCAACATCACCCCGGAGCCGCCCGACGGCAACAGCCCGCGCTACCCCCTCTACATCGCCGAGATCGACGAGGATGGCCCGTTGGTGCGGCGCGACAGCCTGTTGCTCGTCGACGACCGCGGCCCAAACGAACCCGAAGCGCTGCAGCTCTCGAACTTCAACATCCTCGAAGACCGCGAAACCCTCGACATCGAGATCTACCTCACCCGCCTCGGCGAGGTCGCGGACCACTTCTGGCAGGGGGCCGTGTACCGCTATATCTTCTCGCCACCGGCCTAGCAGTGCGCAGAAGGACCCTGGCGGGGGCGGCGCACCGCGGCCTTCCACCGTCACCTCGGCGAAAGTCGGGGTCGCCGCCGCGACATCCGAATCAATCGGCCTGGATTCTGGCTCCCCGCCTGCGCGGCGACAGGCTCCGCCGGAATGACGACGGGGGCGTCGGGGTCACGCAGCATGCGGCGGCATGGAGAGGTGCCGAGGGCGGGATTCGAACCCGCACGAGCGGTTGCTCACAGCCTCCTGAGGACTGCGTGTCTGCCAGTTTCACCACCTCGGCCGGCTGGTAGCGGAGGCAGGAATCGAACCTGCGGCCAAGGGCTTATGAGTCCCCTGCTCTACCTCTGAGCTACTCCGCCGCACCCCACACGAATGGCGCTGGGGCTGGGTTTGAACGGTACCACGCTGGACTTGCCAGCCAGCCTCCCGGTGACGAGATTCGCTCGGTCCAATTGGGCGATCCGCTCGTCTGGTTCCACGTTCGATCGCCGAGGTTGCGGCAAGCGTCGCGCTTCAGCCAGGGGATGGCCGCGGGCCTACCCCGCTTCGGGCGGGTCCACGCGCACGGTGATGATGTCCGTGCCGTGAAACTGCTGGTGGTTCACGGACGTGGCGTAGTGCCGCAGCAGCTGTAGCGAGAGCTCGCTCTCGGCCACGATCTCCGAGTCGTGCTGCTGGAGCTGGCGCACGCGGTCCTCCAGGTTCTCTTCGCTGCCGCCGCCGATGAACTCCAGGTCCGCCACCGGGCCCTCGCTCGAGGCCACCACGACCAGGCGACGTTCGTCGTCATCGTCATCATCGTCGTCGTCGAGACTGAGCTTCATCGGCGCCAGCGTCAGCAGCGTCTCTTCCGCCACCGCATTCAAGCGGTCTTTCATCGCGGTGTCCCAGCCTCGGCGGTCGGCAAACCTGGTCACGAACGCCGAGAGCTCGGGAAGCACTTCGATGTTGAGCCTCGACTCGAAACGCATCCGGCGATGGCTCGTGAGTTCCATGAACAGGATCATCGCCACCACGGCGAACCCCCCGGTCGTCACGCCGCTCTTGAGCAGCGTGCCCCACACCGTGCCGAGGTCCGGCAGGCTGAACAGCCCGAACTGAAACGCCGCCCCGATCCAGAACGAGAGGCCGGCAATGGTCAACCGCTGGCGATTTTGCTCGGTCTGGATCACCGTCCGCGCGCCGTCCACGAACAGCGTTCCCGTCACCAGGATCAGGTAGCCCGCCATCACGGGTCCGGGCAGCGAACTCAGCAGCCCCGAGACCTTGGGAAAAAACGCCAGCAGGATGAACAGGCCGCCAATCAGGTAGCCCACCCGGCGCGACGCGACGCCCGTGACTTGGGTGAACGACACGATGCCCGGACTGACGATGGTGGGTACCGAGCCGGCGACCCCGGCGAGCACGTTGCAGACGCCGTTGCCGGCCAGCGATCCCTGCACCTCGCGGAAGTCGATGGCCAGGTCTTCGCGCCGGGCCACCCGCTGCAGCGAGATGGATTCGCCGTTCACCTGGATCGAGATGATCACGCCCAGGAACAGAAACGCCGGCAGCAGCGTCCAGAAGGGGATCCCAAAGTCGAAGCCCAACTGCGGCCCTTCGTTGGGAAGCCCCACCCAGCCGGCCTCGGTCACCCGATCGAAGTCGTAGATGCCGAAGGCCGCGGCGGCTATTGAGCCGACCACGATGCCGATCATCGGCGCCCACAGGCGCCAGACCGGCGAGCCGCGCAGGGTCAGCGCGGCCACCACGATCAGCGTGACCAGCGCGGTCAGCGGCGCCGCCACGGGCTCGGCTTCCGCGGCCTCGTCCAGCAGGCCGAAGACCACCGAAGCCAGCGTGATCGAGAGAATCATCATCACCGTGCCGCTGATCGTCGGCGTCACGATTCGGCGCAGGATGAACAGCCACCTGGAAATCACAAGCTGGAAGGCCGCCGAGGCCAGGATCAACCACGTCAACGTCGCCGGACCGCCGTCCTTCAGCGCCGTGATGCAGAACGGGATCGAGAACGCCGCCGTGAACAGCGGCAGCACGGCGCCGGCCCCGAGGGGCCCGATCCGGCGAACCTGCAAGAACGTGGCCAGGCCAACCACCACCAGCGTGGCGAAGACCATCCAGCCGAGATAAGCGTCGTCTTGGCCTGAGGCCTTGGCCACGATCACCGGCGTGACCAGCAGGGCGGCGGACGCGATCAGACCGAATTGCAGGGTGTATCCGAGCGAGGCCAGCAGCGGCGGATTCTCGTGCGCCTCGTAGCGTGGATGCTGCTGGGTCGCCGCCGCCAGAACTACCTCCCCGCAACCGTGCCGCGCGGCAAGTCTGGGCGCACTATACGACGAACCGGGGTCCGGCGATGGATCTAACGGGATGCGCCAGCGTCGACTCCATCATTCACGCGGAGGCAAACCGTTGCGTAATCCCTCCGTCATTCCGGCGAAAGCCGGAATCCAGTCCGGTCGAATCTGGACGCGCGCCGGATGCTCGGCGTCGGGCGGGTCTGAGACCCGCCCCTACCGGACCTTGCCGAGGTCTCCGGAGACGGCAGTCTCGCCCAATTCACCCCGGGGACTCACCCAGCACCCCGCGCGCCCACCGGCTCGTGCGATTCACCTCCGCTCGGCGCGCCGGGCGATCGCCCTGACCAGTCCACCGAAGATCCAGGCGTGCAGGGGATACAAGCCATACCAATACGCCAAGCCGGGCAAGCCCTTGGGAATGAACGCCGCCGTTTGCTCTAGGTGCGTCGCGCCGTCGTCGGCTTCACGCGCCTCGAACTGGAGCCAGGCCCGGCCCGGCAGCTTCATCTCCGCGCGCAGGCGCACCGAGCGATCGGGTTGCAGGTCCTCGACCCGCCAGAAGTCCAGCGCGTCGCCAATGCGCAGGTGATCGGGATGGCGCCGACCCCGGCGCAAACCCACGCCGCCGAGCAGGCGGTCCAACGCCCCGCGCAG
Organism: Chloroflexota bacterium; assembly: GCA_965243625.1. Lineage (GTDB taxonomy): Bacteria > Chloroflexota > UBA11872 > UBA11872 > UBA11872 > JAJECS01. The sequence continues at coordinate 2,175,621 of CBDEVI010000002.1, read as the reverse complement.
CCGCCAGGCCCAGGTGGCGAAATACCAGCCGCGCGCCCCGCCGATGCCGGTGAACACCCGGTACACGTCTCGCGCCGGTGCCGACACCCGCATGCGGCGGCGCTCGATGATCATCCCGTGGCGAGACTCCAGCCCCACGGGTTGCTCGCGCCACGCCGGCGCGCCCAGGGCGTCGCTCCACGACGTGTCGATCCGCCCGGCGTCGAGGTCGTCGATCACGCGGGCAATCGCCCCGGCATAGTCCATCGGCTCCACCCTCGGAAAGAGCCTTCGGGCCAGATCGTTGGTCACCACGACGTCGTTGTGCAGGCCTTCGATCAGCGCCGAGCTGATCCCCGCATGAATCGGGGTGATCCAATGCACCCAATAGGCCGACAATCGGGGCGTCAGCACCGGCACCGGCACTAACAGCCGCTTCAGCCCGCGCGCCTGCGCATAGCCCAGCATCATGCCCCGGTAGGTGACCGCGTCCTTGCCGCCGATCTCGACGATCTGGCCTTGGCTATCCGGCGCATCGAGGGCTGATACCAGGTACTCCAGCAGATCGTCGACGGCGATGGGCTGGATGCGCGAGTAGATCCACTTCGGGCAGATCATCACCGGCAGCCGCTCGACCAGGTAGCGAATCATCTCGAAGGAAATGCTGCCCGCGCCCACGATCACGGCCGCCCGGAACTCGGTGACCGGCACGCCGCTCTCCCGCAGCGCTTCGCCCGTGGATTGCCGGGATCGCAAGTGGTCGGAAAGCTCCGACGCCGGGTCTCCCAGACCCCCCAGGTAGATGATCCGGTTGACGCCCGCGGCTTTCGCGGCCCGACCAAAGGCGCGAGCGGCCTGCATGTCCCGTTCATGGAAATCCGCGCCGCTCGACATGCTGTGCACCAGGTAATAGGCCGTGTCGATCCCCGCCAGCGCCTCCGACAACGCCTGAGCGTCCAGCACGTCGCCCACCGCCACCTCGACCTGCGACCGCCACGCACGGGCGGCCACGCGCGACCGGCTGCGAACCAACACCCGCACCCGCCAACCCGACCCAACCAGCCGCGGCACCAACCGCCCGCCGATATACCCCGTCGCCCCGGTGACCAGGATTGTCTGGTGGTCTGCGTGCATCATTGGCCTGCCGTCCAAGAGGCCGTGAATCCAGCTACCCCACTCTAGGCAAGACTCCGGATACCAATCGTGGCGTTTACGCCAATGGCTCTCGACTAGATCTAGCTGGTGGGCCCACCTGGATTCGAACCAGGGACCGGCCGGTTATGAGCCGGCTGCTCTGACCGCTGAGCTATGGGCCCATGGCAGGCCCGCAACGGGGATGTCTGGCGGTCCCGACCGGATTCGAACCGGCGATCTTCTCCTTGACAGGGAGATATGCTAGGCCACTGCACCACGGGACCAGCGTTGCGGGCGCGCCGCCCACCATGGTATCCGACGCCACGGTGGCGGTGGGCCGGGTAGGATTCGAACCTACGTAGCCGTAAAGGCGCCGGATTTACAGTCCGGTGGTATTAGCCGCTCACCCACCGACCCGCGAAAGGCGCACCCGTTCGCTTGCGTTGTAAACAGTCGCGCGGGCACGACAACCCCTCAGCCGCCGCACCCGCCAATCGCCGCCATGGTACCAAGCAACGGGCGCCCGCCCGCCTTCGCTAGCTAGCCGCATGGAGTGGCTCACCGAGCAGCAAGCCGTGCTCGCGCCCTACTTCTTCCTGCCCCACCCCGTGGCCGTGGTCGCCGTGGTGGCGTTCGGCCTCTTCTGGTCCCGGCTCGGACCGCCGCTCATGCCGGACCGCCCCGCGGCGTGGTTCGGATTCGTCGCCGGGGCCGCCGTCTACGCCGTCGCCCAGGTGTGGGTGCGCGGCGAGCCCACGACCGCCGTCATGGACCTCATCACGCAAAACATCGACCCCGCCCGAATTGCCGACGCCCGACCGCTCACCGGCGTCGTCGAAGCCCTGATCGCCGGCTACGTCCAGGAGATGGTCAAGCTCGTCCTCTTGCTGCTGGTGCTCTTCGCCATGGCCTATCCGCGCGAGCCGCGCCCGGTCACCACGGCCGCCGCGGCCCCCGCCCTCGGCTTCGCCCTGTTTGGCGCCAACGCCTCGCTCTCACCTGAAATCCAGCAACTCCCGGTGGGCGGCGACTTGGTCTATCCGATCGTCCAGCAGTGGCTCTGGATCGGCCTCCACCTGGGTACGGCCTATCTGCTCGCCAAGGGCTGGCTGACCGATCGCCTGGGTGTCTATCTGATGAGCGCCGGGCTGCTGCACGCGGCCGCCGTCTACACCGCCACGCTGGAATCGCTCGGCTGGCACCCGGTGGTGGTCACGGTGATCCTGGCGGCCGTCGCGCTCAGCGCGTTCTCCGGCGGCGCCGGCGCCATCCCCGCGCGCCGCTAGGAGACCTGCCCGCAACCCCTCCGTCATTCCAGCTCGGACTCCCTCTCCTGGGGGAGAGGGCCGGGGTGAGGGGGTCCCCTCCGTCATTCCCGCGAAGGCGGGAATCCACCCTTCATTGAACCTCGGGGCGGAAAGTACTCGCCCGGTCATCCCCAAGCCCGGCTGGACTCAGCAAACGTCTCCTAGCAAGGGGAACGAGAGGACGACCGTCGGCGGCCGACGCGCCCCGACACCATCGAGGCTGCAACTGCCCCCACGGCCACGACCAGGCTCACCACCCCCAACCAGTCCCCGCTGGCGCTATACGGCGTTCCCGGCGTCGTCACCGCCACGTCGGCGGCCAGCATGGTCTCCACCTGGGTGGTGAGCGGCGTCGCAGCGACGATGCTCCCATCTGGTGCAACGATGGCCGACCCGTAGCGCCAGTCGGCTTTGACGATCGCCAGCCGGTGCTCGGCCGCCCGCACGCGCAGGTGCGCTAGTTGGGTGCCGGCATAGGCCGCCCAGTCGTGCGTCGGCACCGCCACCACCTGGGCGCCGTCGCGCGCCAATCGCGCCAGCGCGTCGGTGTAGCTGCCGTCCGGCCCCAGGGCCAATCCCACGGCCACTCCATCGACTGCATAGACCGGGTGCAGCCCTTCGGTGATGCTGCGCTCGCCGATCACCCACACCGGATGCGCCTTGGTCGAGGGCGCCGAGAGCCGGCCATCCGGATAGACCAGCACGGCCTCGTTGCGCGTGTGGTCCCAGTCGATGCGAATGAAATAGGGCCACACGATCGTCGTGCCCGACCGCGCCGCCACGTCGGCCACCTGCTGCGCCAGCGCCTGCCCGGTCGGCGTCAGGGGGTCGACCCAGCCGGACGCCTCGGGCCACACCACCAGCTGCGCCCCCTGCGCTGCGACGGTCGGCGGCCCATGCAGCGCCGTGATGACCTCGGTGAGCTCGGCGTACTGGCGGCGGACGATCAGTGGTCGCGTGAGCGGATGATCCGGCACGTGCTCGCCCGGCTGCACCAGGGCCGCCCGCAGCGTGCCGGTTGATTCGGGCGGCGGCAGCAGCGCCAGGACTCCGCCAAGCACCCAGGCCCCGGCCACCGTGCCCACGGTCCAGCCCAGCGCCCGACGCGATCCGGTCCATCGGCCCCGCGCGACCAGGATCAGCGCCGCTATGGCGCCGTTGGTGGCCATCGCGATGATCGCGACCGGCCACATGCCGGCCAGCGGCAGAAACGCCCGCAGCGGCGCGACGTCGATCTGCGCGGTGGCGGTCATGCCCCACTGGTGGCCGGCCGTCGTCACCAACCGCAGGTACTCGACGCCCGCCCACACCAGCGCCGGCAGCCACACAATGCCCCATCCTCGCAGCGCCGCATGCAGGCGCGGCGTCATCACCGGTACGGCCAGCAATCCCGCCACGAGGCCGAATGCCACGGCCACGGCCGCGCTCACTCCGAGCCATGCAGCGCCTGTGATCACCTCCGGCGGATCGATGCTCAGGGCCAGCGGACCGAAGAGCGTGCCGCAGCCGAGTCCCGCCAGCACCCGCGCCGACGCATTCGAACGACCGGGCGCATGGACGGCGAGCATCAGCGGCACCCAGGCGACGAACCCCAGGGCCGTCCACGACAGCGGCGGAAAGCTCGCCGCAAAGAGGGCGCCCGACGCCAAAGCCGCCAGGACTGGTGGTCCTCCGTGCGCAATTCGGCGTCCGGCAGCGGCTACCATTCGAAGCGGTTACCGGGACACCAAGCGTGGGGGAAGTCGCTCGTGGACATTTGGCAGCAAACCTTGGACGTGCTCAACGCGCCGATCACGGAAATCGACGGCAAGATCCTGACGCCGCTCGGCGTCATCCAAATCGTAATCATCCTCGCGATCACCATTGTCGCGCTGCTGCCGCTGCGGCGGCTCCTGCGGCGAAGCTTGAGCGAGCGGCTCAACATCGACGAACGGGCCTCGGCGTGGATCGTACGCCTCACAACCTGGCTGGTGGTGCTGGTTGGAATCTACGTCGCGCTCACGTCCGTGGGCTTCAACCTCAACGTGCTGCTGGCGATCATTGGCGGACTCTCGGTAGGCATTGCGTTCGGCACCCAGGACATCGCGCGCAACTTGATTTCGGGCGTCATCGTTTCGGCTGAGCGCCGGATCGGCGTGGGCGCCGAGATCGAGATCCGCGGCTTTCGCGGGTTTGTGGAAGAGGTTGGCCCCCGGTCGGTTCGCCTGCGCCTGCCCGACGGTCGCCGTGTGCTGCTGGCGAGCGTTGACTTCATGGCACAGCCCGTGACGCTACACGCGCCGGCGGAAGAGACCGACGACGCCGAGCAGAACGAATGACGACATGACGCCCGAAGGACGGCCGCCCGAGGCGCCTGGTAGCGTCTCGACCGGCGACCGGGCCGAGCGCCGCTTTCACCAGGGCGTGCTGGCGGCGTGGTATGCGCTGGGCGTTTTCGTGGCGAGCAGTTCGGTCGCGCCGTGGATCATCCTCGTGGGCGTGCTCGTACAGCTCGCCGGGTCGGTGAACTGCTGCCTCAGCCTGCCGCGAGCCCTGCACCGGTGGCTCGTCGCGCCCGCGCGGCGCCAACGCGCGCCCGAGCCTCGAGCGGCGTTCGATCGCGCCGACGCCATGACCGGCACGGTGGCGCTGGCCGGGTCGGTGTTCGTGTTCACGGCCAACTATCCGCTCGGGTGGGCGCTCGTCGGTGTGTCCATCGTCTCGCTCGCGCTCGACGCGGCGCTCGATCGCGGCCCGCTGCGCAGCCTCGCCGATTTGCTGGCGCGACTGGCCGGGCCGCCACAGCCCTAGCATGTCGGATCACACCTCGCGGCGGGCGTCCGCGGCCCTCGCCGCGGTGCTGCTCACCGTGCTGATGGGAGCCACCTGCGCCGGCCCCACGGCTGCCGTGCCCGACGCCGGCGGCGCGGCGGCTGTCGACACCGGCCTGCTGCTTGCCGTGCTCGTACCGCCGGTGATCCTGGTCTCCCTCGCCTGGCTGGCATACATCTTCCGCCTCCTCTTTCGCGAGCCGCCCGAAGGACCTCCGACCCGCAAACGGTGACCGTCGCCTTTCCTGGCGTAATCTGTTGTTACAGGGGTGCGGGGAATTGGCAGTGCCGGTCGAGGACATCAGCCTCACGATTGACGGGCGACTCGTGTCGGTACCGGCCGGCGCGACGCTGCTGGATGCGGCGTCCGCGGCCGGCGTCGAGGTCCCCACGCTCTGCTTTCATCCCAACATGGCGGCCTCCGCCAACTGCCGCCTGTGCGTGGTGGAGCAATCCCTGAGCCCAAACGGCTCCCACGCCGAACCCGAGCCCGGCGCCCCCGACCGCCAAGCGTCCAAGCTGTTGCCGTCCTGCCGGGCCAAGGCCGAGCCGGGCCAGGTCGTATTCACCAGCAGCCAGAACGTGCTCGCGTCGCGCCGCGGGTCGCTGCGCCTGCTGCTCGGCGGCGTCGACCTGAGCGAAGCGCCGGAGCTGGAAGACCTCTGCGCCGAATACGGCCTCGCGGTCGGCACCTCCGCCGAGCGAGAGCCGTTTCCCATCTACGTCGACAACCCCTACTACATCCGCGACTACAACAAGTGCGTCATGTGCTGGCGCTGCGTCGACGTCTGCGGCGACCAGGTGCAATTCACCTTTGCCATCGAGCCGGCCGAGCGTGGCTTCGAGGTCCGCGTGGGCACCGCCGAGTACGACGGCATGATGGACACCACCTGCGTCTACTGCGGCAACTGCGTGCAGGTGTGCCCCAGCGGCGCGCTCAAGGGACGCGCCCAGTGGGAAGCCGAGCGGCGCGGCCGGCTCAACGACGACCGCGTCGTCGAGACCACCTGCTCCTTCTGCGGCGTTGGCTGTGGGCTCACGGCCCATGTCCGCGATGGCGCCATCACTCACGTGGACTCGCCCGACGATCATCCCGTCAATCAGGGCTGGCTCTGCGTCAAGGGCCGCTACGGCTGGGACTACGCGCAGCATGAGGAGCGCCTCACGCATCCCCTCATTCGAGTCGGCGCGCGCGGCGAGGGCCGGTGGCGGCGTGCGACGTGGGACGAGGCGCTCGATCTCACCGCGCAGCGACTGGCGCACCACCGCGACTCGCATGGACCCGGCTCGGTGGCGGTCTACGCATCCTCCAAGTGCACCAACGAGGAGAACTACCTGCTGCAGAAATTCACCCGGGCGGCCCTGCAAACCAACAACATCGACAACTGCACCCGGCTGTGCCATGCCTCGTCGGTCGCGGCGCTCGACATCGCCCTGGGCACCAGCGCCTTCACCAATTCGCTCGACGAGATCGCCGAAAACGACGTGATCTTCGTCACCGGCTCCAACACCACCGAAACTCACCCCATCACGGCCCTCAAGATGAAGGCCGCCGTGCGTGAGGGCGCCCGGCTCATCGTGGCCGACCCGCGTGCCATCGAGCTCACCCGCTGGGCCGACGTGCACCTGCAATTCCGCACGGGCACCGACGTGCCCATGTACAACGCCCTGCTGCACGTGGTGATCCGCGACGGACTGGTGGACGAAAAGTTCATCGCCGCGCGCGTGAACGATTTCGAAGCCGTCGCCGAGTCGGTCCGCGACTGGACGCCCGAGCGGCAGGAAGCGCTCACCGGCATTCCCGCGGCGGACATCGAGCGCGCCGCCCGCATCATCGGCGAAGCCGGAAAAACGGCGTTCTACTGGGGCGTGGGCATTTCCGAGCAGACGCATGGCACCGACGCCTGCCTCACGCTCATCAACCTTGCCCTGGCCACCGGCAACGTGGGCCGGCGCGGGACCGGCCTCAATCCCCTGCGCGGCCAAAACAACGTCCAGGGCACCAGCGACGTGGGCGCCATTCCGATGTATCTCACCGACTACCGCTCGGTCGAGGACCCTCGAATTCGCGGCGTCTTCGAGAAGGCCTGGGGCGTGGAACTGCCGGCGGCCCAGGGCCTCACCACCATGGAAATCGCCGATGCCGTGGGCAGCGGCGACCTGCGGGCCATGTTCATCATGGGCGAAAACCCGCTCATGTCGGACCCCGACCTCAACGCCGCTCGCGAGCATTTCAACCACATCGATTTCCTGGCCGTGCAGGACATCTTCATGACCGAGACAGCGCAGATCGCCGACGTCGTGCTGCCCGCCGCGAGCTGGGCCGAGAAGGACGGCACCTTCACCAACACCGACCGGCGCGTGCAACGCGTCCGGTCCATCCTGGACCCGCCCGGCGAAGCCCGGCAGGACTGGGGAATCGTCTTGGACCTCTCACGGCGGATGGGCTACGACCCTGGCCTGAATTCGCCGGCGGAAATCTTCGATGAGATTGCGCGGCTCACGCCCAGCCACGCCGGGCTCAGCCACGCCCGGCTCGACCGCGAGGGCGGTCTCCGCTGGCCGTGCTACGACGCCAACGATCCGGGGGCGCTGTGGCTCTTCGGCGACCGCTTCCCGACCGCCGACGGCCGAGCCACCATGACGACGGTCGACTGGACCGAAAACGTCGAGATTCCCGACGCGGAGTATCCCTTCATCTTCAACACCGGCCGGGTGCTCTACCACTGGCACACCGGCTCGGTCAGCCGCCGCTCGCGGCTCGACGACGCCTATCCCGAGCCGCTCGTGGAGGTGTCGCCCGAGGACGCCGATCGGCTCGGCATCCCCAAGAGCGGGCTGGTGCGCGTCAGCAGCCGCCGCGGCAGCCTCGAGGCCCGCGCCTGGATCACCCGCCGCGTCCCACCGGGCACCGTCTACATGGGCTGGCACTTCGTTGAGGCTGCCGCCAACCTGCTCACCATCAACGCCCTCGACCCGATTTCCAAGATCCCCGAATACAAGATCTGCGCCTGCAAGATCGAGGTGCTGGAAACGAAAGCAAGCCGCCGGTCGCGGTCCCTCGCCAGCGCCCAAGCCTAGGCGCCGGGCCATGCCGCGATTGGCGGTTTCACACGCCCCACCCGGCTACGACTGCCCCTTCTGCGCCATTGCCGCCGGCGCCGAATCACAGTTCACCGCCTGGCGTGATGCGCACGTCGTGGTGCAAATCTCGCGACGCCATAGCCCGGACAATCCGCAAGTTCCCGGCAACGCGCTCGTGATCCCGCTGGCGCACTACGAGAACCTCTACGCGCTCCCGGATGACCTGGCGAGCCGCGTTGCCCAGGTGGCGCGCCGCGTCGCCATCGCCATGCGCACCGGCTATCCATGCGATGGCGTGACCGTGCGCCAAAACAACGAGCCCGCCGGCGGCCAGGACGTTTGGCACCTGCACACGCACGTGATCCCGCGCCACACGGGCGACCGCGCGACCAAATCGCGCGGCGGGCGCGCAGACGACGACGAACGTGCTCGCTACGCGGTCCGCCTGCGCCGGAGCCTCGCCGCACTCGACGACACGCCCGGCCGGTCCTGAGGCTCGCTCCGCTCGGTCGGTCTCGCTACCCCCGTCCGCGACCGCGTCACTGCGCGTGTCGTCATGCGCGATGTGACATTTATACCGATTGTCATGAGTATTTTTCTACGATATATAGGGTGATGGAGAGGCTATTCACAAAATGTTGTGTACGTAAACGAACTTCTGGTAGCATGAAGGCTGAGGAATGCACGGACGTCGTTCGTTCCTCAGGCGCGGCCTGGGGCTGCTGTCGGGAGGCGCGGCAGGAGTACTTGGGGGAGGGTTGGCCGCTGCGTCGGGTCCGACCGAAGCCCACGGCGCACCAGTTGCCTCGCCGGCGGACGCAGACCCCGGAAACACCGGCCGCCGGTCGATCATCGAAATCATCTGCGATGTCGCCAACCTTGCTCCAACCGAGTGCGAACCGTGGTTGGAGCGACCGCCCAGGCCATCCGAACCGCAGTCGGTCTTGCAGGCACAGCCGATGCTCACGGTCTACGGCCGCAGTTTCGGTGTGGCTCCAATTCTCGGGATGCTCGGGGCGCTCAATTCGTTCGATGAGTTGGAACGCCGTGTGGCGCCCTGGGTCAGCGCCATGTCGGAGCTCGCCGACGCGCCCGTCAAGGTGGCCCCGCACCTGATCTACGGGCTGGCGCGCCCGTGCCACAGCGACGATGACACCTGCATGATCTTCCTCGACGGGTCGGGCGTGGATCTGATTGAGGACTACATCAAGCCGGCGGCGGATCGCGACATGGCCGTGATCCTCGACAGCCAGATCGGCCGGCTCTCGCCCACCTATTTCATCCGACGAATGATCGACGCCGGCTATCTGGCCTATCCCAACGTGCACGTGGCGCTCGATCCCGAATTCGCCACGCAGCCGGACCAGGACATGCCGGGCCATCCGATCGGGACCCTTTCCGCCACTAGCATCAACGAGGTCCAGGCGCTTCTGGCCTCGTACGTGCGCGAGGAGGGCCTGTCACACAAGAAGGTGCTCATCGTGCATCAGTTCGTCGACGACCTCTCGGACTCCTGGTCCATGGTGCCGGGCAAGCAGAACGTCGAGATCTATCCCGAAGTCGAGCTGGTCTTTGACGCCGACGGCTTTGGCTCGCCCAACGCCAAGGTGCACAAGTACAACGCCATCACCGACCCCACCGCCTACCCGCAGCTCGAGTGGCGCGGCATCAAGATCTTCCAGCACAACCCACACGCCCCCCGCTTTTCGGACACGCCCGTGATGACTCCGCGTCAGATCTACGGCCTCGACCCAACGCCGGCCGGCTGGCGCATCTGGGCCCCGCCGCACTTGGTCGTGGTGGCCTAGCCAACAGTCGTCGAAGCTAGCTCCGCAAAGGAAGGCCCGCGGTCATCAGGGCCGTACCGTCGGCGTGCGGCTACTGGATGTAGGGCTTGGCCCTAAGCCCCGCCGATATGTTGTATCCCACCCAAATTCTGGTGGTATCATCGCACCTAGGGCATGTTCGACCGCCGTTCGTTCCTCAGGCACGGACTGGGGCTGCTGTCGGGAGGCGCGGCAGGCACGCTTGTGGGGAGGGTGGCCGCTGCATCGGCTCCGGCCGAGCCCTCCGGCGCGGCGGGTAGCCGTCAGCCCCCTGCCGATATCAGCCCCCCGCAACCGCCGGATTCACTTGCCGGCCTCATTTGCGAGGCTGCCGAGCCCGATCCAGGCATCTGCGACTGGTGGTCGCACGTGCTGCCGGCCACGCCGCTCGGACCGCTGTCGGTCCTGCAGAGACACTCGGTGCTTTCGGTCTACGGCCGCAGTTTCGGCGTGGCCCCGGTGCTCGGGATGCTCGGGGCGGTCGAGTCGTTCGATGAGTTGGAACGCAGCGTCGAGCCGTGGGTTCACGGCATGTCGGAATTCGCCGATGCGCCCGTCATGGTGGCGCCGCACCTGATCTACGCCCTGGCTCGCTCCTGCCGGGGCGCGGACGACAGCTGCATGATCTTCCTCGACGCGTCGGGCGTGGATCTGGTCGAGGAGTACATCAAGCCGGCGGCGGATCGTGGTATGGCCGTGATCCTCGACAGCCAGATTGGTCGCCTTTCGCCCACCTACTTCATCCGGCGAATGATCGACGCCGGCTATTTGGCGTATCCCAACGTGCACGTGGCGCTCGATCCCGAATTCGCGACCAAGCCGGACCAGGACACGCCGGGCAAGCCGACCGGTTCCCTCTCTGCCCACAGCATCAACCAGGTCCAGGCCCTCCTGGCCTCCTATGTGCGCGAGGAGGGCCTCTCCCACAAGAAAGTGCTCATCGTGCACCAGTTCGTTGACGCCGTCACCGACTCGTGGTCGATGGTCACCGGCAAGCGAAACATCCAGATCTATCCGGAAGTCGAGTTGGTCTTTGACGCCGACGGCTTCGGCAGCCCCAACGCCAAAGTGCACAAATACAACGCCATCACCAGCCCCACGGCCTATCCGCAGATCGAGTGGCGCGGCATCAAGATCTTTCAGCACAACTCGCGCGCGCCCTGGGCGTCGGACACTCCCGTGATGACCCCGCGCCAGATATACGGCCTCGATCCCACCTCAAACGGCTGGCGCATGTGGGCGCCCCCACACCTGGTGGTGGTGGCCTAGCCGCACGGCACGCCGTCAGTGGCATCGCCCCCGGGACTGCGGGTGGGTCCGTGCGGAATCGCCCGCGCCGGACGCCGGTTGGTGCACGATTGGACGATACCGTCGGACGACGAGTATTCCAGGTAGGAAAACTTGATCCGTCATTCCCGCGGAGAGCCTGCCCCGTACTCGATACGGGGCGGGAATCCACCCTCAAATCGTCTCCCAGCCAGCCGCGGGCGACCCTCGTCAAATCGACCGCCGGTGGGACTGCGCGTCGCCATGTGGAACATCTGGGGCTTCTCTTGGGAGTGGGAGCGCCGGCGCCCGCTCGTCGCCGCCGAGCTCGCCGACCTCGAGCCTGACGTCGTCGTCCTCCACGAGGCTCGCGCCGCCCGTCAGCCGTGGGAGGCCGGCCAGTCCACGCCCGAGCAGGTCGCCGCCGACACCGGCATCCCCCTCGTCGAGTGGATCGACGCGCCGACCACCGACGCATCCGCGCGGATGGGCCCGGCCCTGCTGGCGCGCCTCCCACCCGCCGGCACTTCGCGGCTGCGGCTCGCGGACCGCGACGCCGTTCCCGAACTCGGCTTTCACGAGCCGTGGCTGCTCACCGCGCGGTGGGAGATCGGGGAATTCCGGGCCACGGTGGCGACCACGCACCTGCCGATGTCGTCGCTGCCGGCCGCCCAGCGAATCGCCGTTCCCAGGCTGGGCGAGGCGTTGACCGCGCTGTCAGAGGACTCGGATTTGCTCGTGCTGATGGGCGACTTGAATCTGCAGCCGCACAGCTCGCTCCTGTTCAGTCTCATGCAGACCGCCGGACTCGAGTCGGTGCCTTCCCTCGCCACGGCGCCGCCCACCTGGCCCACGAGTTCGGCCATGTTCAACCAGTGGGCCGTGGAGTCCGGATACGGCACGTGGGCGCACCATCCCGAGGCGCAGCCAATCCGCATCGACTACCTCCTGGTTCGTCGCCGCGACTCCACGCCGCTCCGCATCGTGGACCAGGGTCGCTTCGGAACTCGGCATCGCTCGGACGGTCTGTTCGCGTCCGACCACTGGGGCCTGTGGGTCGATGTCGCCATCGCCTGACGGCGATGGCCCCTGATGTCGGCGGTCGCCTCAGCCGTTCTGCACCTCGACCCGCAGCCGTCGCACGTCGGTTGCGCCGCCTTCGGCCGCGGTCGCGCGGCCGTGCAGCGTGAGGTAACTCAAGCCCAAGCGCCCGTCTCGGATAGGCACGGCGCGCTCGGTTCCTCCAACCGTCGCGGTCGCCGTGTCGGTCGCGATATCCCAGCGAATGGCGACGGGCGTCCATGCGCCCGCAGGCAGCGCCTCCCCGTCCAGCGCGAGCTCAACCGCCGCATCCGGGCGCCGGTCGTCCGGCCGCCAGAAGGTCTCGTCGAGCACCACATCGACCCCGGCCGAGCCCTCGTCGCGGCGTGCCTCGAAGGACACCGTCCCGCGGGCGCCGATGGGATAGTTGCGCTCGACGCCCAGCGGCGCCTCGCCGGTGTGTTGCAGCCGCAGCACGCGCCCGCCGTCCGCGTCCACCACCGATGCGCCCGCGGTGCCATTCGTCGACCACCCGTCCAGACCGTGCTCGAAGTCGTCGCGGTCCTCGGTCTCGTCGAGCCGGTCGGGATCCAACACCACGTAGTCCGTGACCACGTGCATCCAGGCGTCCGTGATGTGGTTGAACATCATCAGCACGCGGCCGTCGGGAAGCTCCAGCATGCGCGGGTAGCTGACCTGATCGTTCAGCAGCTCCGGCAGCGCCTGCCGGGCATACTCCCGGTAGCCGTGCCAGGTGCGTCCGTCGTCGTGCGAGACCGCGACATTGACCACGTGCCGCGAGCAATGCACCTCCTTGTGCTCGCCGCCGAGCGGCGGACCCTGGGTGTTGTTCCAGGTAAAGAGCAGGCGTCCGTCGCTGAGCCGCAGGAGGTACCCCGGTGAATTGGGCGCCTTGAACCGGCTGCGCTTCGGCTCGGACCAAATCCGGCCATCGTCCGAGTACGACTCGTATTGGAAGCGGGCCGGCGTGCGGATGATCTTGTAGATCCGCCCGTCGCCCAACTGCGCCACCGTGGGCTCGTTGGCGCCGGAGTGGCTGTGCCGTCCCCCCGAGGCCACGTGCAGGTCGGTCGAGTCGTTGCGCCAGGTGCGCCCGCCGTCGTCCGAATAGCAGGTCTTGCAGCAATACATGCCCTCCGTCTGGTCCCAGTCGTAGTACTCCAGCGGCAGCAGAATCCGGCCGCTGTCGATTTGGGCCGCCTGGCGCAGCGCGCCCGTGTAAGGGTGGCCGTAGTCGATGCGCTGCGGGCCGTCCCAGCTGGCGCCGCCGTCGCGCGAGACGACGTGATAGACGTCGCAGCGCAGCTCGTCGCGCCCGGGACGCTCGATGTCCTCGGGCCAAATGAGCATGCGCATGCCAAAGAGGTGGATGGCGCCGTCGCGGTCCACCAGGATCGGGCCGCTGCCCCAATAGCCGAAGCCAATGGGAAGCTCCATCACGCGCTGCGGCGCATCCCAGGCGATCTGGCCGTCAGCAAAGCTCCCGTAGCGGATGATGAGATCCTGCCGCGCCCACGGGTCGTGGAAAATGCCCTGTTCGAGCGCGATGTAGAAGCCCGGACCTTCGGTCGTCCAGCTGATGAAGCGACCGTCGGGCAGCAGCACCACCCGGTCGATCGATTCGCCGAATGAGTGTCGTTCGAGCAGCAGCACAGTTCTTCTCCTGAGCCGGGCCGGAGCCGGTCACCCGTGACGCGGGCATTGTCGCGCGTCCGGCAAGGCGCACGTTGGGAGTAGATCGGCCCAACTCCCTCATTCCCGCGGAGGGAGGCCCTTGCGTAATCCTCCGTCATTCCCGCGAAGGCGGGAATCCACCCGTGATTGAACCTGCGAGCGGACGGGATGCGCTCGGTCATCCCCAAGCCCGGCTGGGTTCTGCAATGGTCGCCGCAGGCGGGAACCACCGCCGCCGATCCACCTACGGACCGAGGGTGCCTGCCGGTGCCCGGTGGCCCGGCGACCGCCAGATGCCGAGGTATCCCGGTGCCCGGGCTCGCCGTGTCCCCCGCCTGCGCCCCACGCTCTATCCTGACCGAATACGCGCGAGTGCTGGACTAGAGGCGCTGAAATGGACGACATCCAAGACCTATTCGTATCCGGACGGCACGGCTATCACACGTTCCGCATTCCGGCCCTTGCGGTCTCCACCGCCGGCACCGTGCTGGCCTTTGCCGAAGGCCGCCGCAACAATCGCTACGACACCGGCGACATCGATACCGTCCTCCGCCGGCGCGAGCGAGGCGCCGGCGATTTCGACGACATGCGCGTCGTGGTGTCGGGCGGCGGTGACGTGGCCGGCAACCCGGCGCCCGTGGTGGATCGCGACACCGGACGAATCACGCTGCTCTTCTGTCGCAATCCCCACGACGGCCCCGAGGACCTTGTCTGGCAGGACAAAGCCCAGCGCACCGTCTGGCAGACCCACAGCGACGACGACGGAAAAACGTGGGCGTCACCCCGCGAGATCACCAGCGCGGTCAAGCGGCCCGGCTGGACGTGGTACGCCACCGGACCCTGTCACGGCATCCAACTGCAGAGCGGACGATTCGTCATCCCCTGCGATCACGGCGTCGGCGTGCAGCACGAGCGCTACGTCGACTGGTGCCGCTCTCACCTGCTGCTGAGTGACGACGGCGGCGCGACCTGGCGCATCGGCGCCACGACCGGCGACGGCACCAACGAGTGCGTCGTCGTCGAGCTGGACGACGGCAGTCTCTATCTCAACCGCCGCTGCGACCGGCGCGAGGAGCAGCCGCTCTACCGCCGGCGCTACGCGCGCAGCGTGGACGGCGGCGAGTCCTTCGCCGAGGATGACTGGCACCACGACCTCATCGACCCCCACTGCCAGGCCTCGGCCGTGCGCGCGGGCCGGCCCGGCGCGCCGCTGGTATTCGCCAACGCCGCGAGTAGAGCCCGCGAGCGGCTCACCGTGCGGCGCAGCGACGACGGTGGGCGCACCTGGTCGAGCGGCCTCGTCGTGCATCCCGGACCCTCCGCCTACTCCGACCTCTGCGACCTGGGCGACGGCGCCGTGGGGCTGATCTACGAGAGTGGCGAGGAGATGACCTACGAGCGCCTGCGCTGGACGCGGCTCAACGTCGACGAGTTGGGCGGTTAACCCCCCGGCACGTACAGCGTCCGGTCGGCCACCGGCAGCGTCACCCGCGCGCCCCCGTTGAGGTGCGAGTGCGCGATGCCGAACTGCGCTTCCACCGACTGCATGGTCACGTCGATGTTCCCCGTCGTGCGCTCGCCCGTTTCCAGCTCCCGGATGATGTTCCGAATTGTCAGCACCACCGGACTCTCGCCGATCGCCCGGATCGTGTGCTCGCGCGCGTCGCTGTAGTCGCGGCCGGTGCGGCGCACGGTCGCGAGGAGTCCGTTGTCCAGCACCGCGGCCCGTCCCGCGTCGCCATGCACCTCGATGTCCCACTGGCCGCCCCGGCGAGGAACGAAATACCCCTCCGCGCCGGACTCGTACCCAACGCGAAAGAACCCGACCATCGGGTCGCCGAGCTCCATGCCCTCTGCCGCCACGTAGCGATGCCCCTCCGGGTCGTAGGTCGGCGGCGGCTTCCGCGGCGTCGGGTCAAAGGGATCGCCCGGATCGATCATGCGGCCCTCCACCCAGACCGGCTTCGGGTCGCCCAGCAGCAGCGACGCGGTATCCAGCGTGTGCGGGTGGTGCTTGATGAGGTCCGTGTAGCCGTAGACGATCGCAAATTGCGGCGTGCCGATCTCACCGGCGGCGATGGCGTCCCGCATGGCCAAATAGACCGGGTCATGGCGCCGCATCGCCCCCCAGTTGAACGCCACGCCGTTGGCCGTGCACGCGGCGTGGATCCGATCGGCCTCCTCCAGTGAGGCGCACAGCCCCTTTTCGCTGTAGATGCCGCGCACGCCGTGCTCGGCGGCATAGATCAGCGGCTCGGCGCGGGTGAGCGCGGGCGTCGTCACGCTCACGATGTCCAGCTGCTCGTTGTCGATCATCGCCCGGTAGTCGAGGTAGGTGTTCGTCACGCCGAAACGCTCGCTGAAGCGCTGCAGCCGCTCCGTGCCGCGGTTGGCGACGGCCACCACCTCCGTCTCCTCGATCGCCTCGTAGGCGCAGTAGTGCCCGTAGGGTTTGCGGCGGTCGCCCAACGGCAGCTCGTCTTCGATCAGTCCCCCGCTACGTCCGGTTCCGATGATTCCGACGCGATACTTCGCAGGCATGACGTTCACTTGCTCTTCAGGGCCGTCGCCCCGGCTGCTGTACCCATGATGCCCGCACCGGGCGACCGCGTGGGCGGCGTTCCTATACTTGCCGACCATACGGGCCAGTTGCCGCTGCTTGGAGACGCCCATGGACTACCGGCGGCTCGGACGATCCGGGTTGGAAGTCTCGCTCGTGGGCGTCGGCTGCAATCAGTTCGGCGGACGCTGCGATCGCAAGCAGACGCGCGCCGTGGTCCACGCCGCGCTTGACGTGGGCATCACGCTGTTCGACACGAGCAACAGCTACGGGCAGAACGGCCGCTCGGAGAAGTTTCTCGGCGCCGCCCTCAAGGGTTGTCGCGACGACGCGGTCATCGCCACCAAGTTCGCCTCGCCCATGGGCGACGGTCCCATGCAGGTCGGCGGCTCGCGTCGCCACGTGATGCAGGCCGTCGAAGACAGCCTGCGCCGGCTGCGCACCGACTACATCGACCTCTATCAGATGCACCGGCCCGACCCGAACACGCCCATCGAGGAGACGCTGTCCGCGCTCGATCTGCTCGTCCGCCAGGGCAAGGTGCGCTACCTCGGGCATTCCAACTTCGCCGGCTGGCAGATCGCCGCCGCTGCCGCCGCCGCCGAGCGGGCCAACGTCACCCCGTTTCTCTCGGCCCAGAACCACTACAGCCTGCTCGACCGAGGCGTCGAGGCCGAGGTCATACCCGCCTGTGAGGCGTTCGGCTTGTCCCTGCTGCCCTATTTCCCACTGGCGAGCGGGCTGCTCAGCGGAAAATACCGCCCCGGAGAAGCCGCGCCTGCCGACACGCGGCTGGCCGAGGGCTCTCAGTCTGATCGCTGGCGCACGCCGGCGAACGTCGCAAAGACCGAGCGGTTGCGCGCCGTGGCCGACGCCAGTGGCCATAGCCTGCTCGAGTTGGCCATGAGTTGGCTCGCGCGCCAGCCGGTCATCGCGTCGGTGATCGCCGGCGCCTCGAGGCCCGAGCACGTGCGGCAAAACGTGGAAACCGTCGGCTGGGCGATGCGTCCGGATGAGCTCGAAGCGATCGAAGCGGCGGTCAGTGATTCGCCCGACGCCTGAGCGCGGAGCGATTCCCATGCAGCGCAGGACCGAGTGAGCCGACCGTGACCGCCGACGGCCCAACGATCCCGACTCCCGACGAGGTCTACGCGTTTCGGACCAGCGGCTACCTGGTGCTGCCGGGGTTCCTCACGCCCGACCACGTCGCCCTGCTCACCGAGCGACTCGAGCGGGTCATGGAACGCCGCCGCCGCCAGGCCGAAGCCGGCACGCCGACCAATGGGATGACCGATGTCGAGGGACCGAATACGCGCATCTTCCACATCCTCGAGGACGACCCGGCGCTGCTGGACCTCATCGACTACGCGCCGCTCATGCCGTACGTCAATGCCTTCCTCATCCGCAATCCGCACTTCCACGCCTCGGACGCCATTTGGGAGGTTGGAGCCTCGGACCGCCCGCCCCAATGGCACCCCGACGGCGGCTATCTGCGCGTGCTCGGGCGGCCCACGCCCTTGATGCAGCTCAAGGTGGGCTACTACCTGTCGGACATGCGCGAACCGGGGAGGGGCAATCTCACGCTCGTGCCCGGCTCCCATCGCAGCGCCGCCGAGCCTTCGCCCGAGCAGCAGGCGGGCTACGACACCATGCCCGGCGCCACGCAGGTCTGCGGCCCGCCGGGGACGGCGTTCATGTTCCACAACGCCGTCTGGCACACGCGCGGACCCAGCACCGATCCCGACGCGTCGCGCATCATGCTCTACTACGCCTATGAGCACGGCTTCATGGTCGGCAACCCCGAGCACTGGAGCTACTCCAAGGCCTTCTACGCCGGCCTGCCGCCAGAGCGCCGCGCGCTGTTCCACGGCTTCGTCTTCGACCCGCCGGAGCGCCGCTGGTCCTGATACGGCCCTGCCGAGCCGGCTGGCTTTGATTTGAACGCGAAATAGCCAGCGGTGTAATGTTCACGTATCAGTGCTGGGTCCCCAGGCGCTGGTTGTTCACTTGGCAGCGCCTGGCGTCGGTCCGGCAAGCCCTTGGGGGGTGCGTCATGAAGCGTGGAATGCGTACAGCGGTGTCGCGGCGGCGCGTGTTGCAAGGCGCGGCTGCCGGATTGTTTGGCGCGGCCGGCGCGGCAGTCCTAGCGGCGTGTGGCGAAACGCAGGTCGTGACCAAGGAAGTGATCAAGGAAGTCCCGGTCGAGACCGTGATCACCAAGGAAGTGATCAAAGAGGTCGAGGTCGAGCGGGTCGTGACGCAGGAAGTCATCAAGGAGGTTGTCAAGGAAGTCGTCGTCACGCCTGCGCCGGCAATGCAGCAGGAGATGACAGGCCCCGTCAGCGGCGGCACGCTGGTCATGGGCACGGGCAACCCGGCGTCCAACGCGTGGAACCCCTACGCCCAGTGGAGCAGCAGCCACCACTTTGTCAACGACGTGGTCTGGCTGCAGCTCTGGTACGGCGATCAGTGGGGCGATGGCCGCACCCCGTCGCTGCCCGGAGGCTGGGGCCCCGGGGTGGCCAACTCGTGGGATGAGGTCGAGGGCGGGCGCGTCTACGACTTTCACATCAACCCCGATGTCAAGTGGCATGACGGCGTGCCCGTCACCGCCGACGACGTCACCTGGGGCTTCCACATGGCCATCCACCCGGCCTATGGCGCCAAGTTCGGCGACATCACCTACATCGACATCGAGGGTGCGCAGGCCTGGGCGGAAAACCCCACCGACAACGTCGAGGACGCGGGCGGTGTGGTCAAGATCGACGAGATGACCGTGCGGGTCTCGCTGCGGCGGCCCGACCCCGGCTGGTGGGGGCGACCGCTCAAGGACCGCTCCATTCACCTGCCGCCGTACCCGAAGCACATCTACGAGAGCATCGCGCCCGAGGACGCGTTCGAGGGCACGGAGTACGCCTCCAAGCCGATCGCCAACGGGCCGATGAAGGCCGTGCGCTTCGTCGAGGGGCAGTTCTTCGAAATGGAGTCCTTCTCCGACTTCGCCTACGGCGCGCCGTACGTTGACGGCAAGATCATTCGCTACGGCGACCGCGACGCCATCGACGCGGCCTCCGAGGCCGGCGAGATGGACTACATCCGCGCCGGCAGCGTGGAGTCGTTCCAGCGCCTCGGGCAGCTGGCGCACCTGCAAGGGCTGCCGCAGCGCTCGCCGTTCGGCGCCAACCTGTTCCTCAACTGGGACGCCGAGATCTTCGCCAACACCGACATCTCGTTGCTGACCGAGGCGATGATTCTCGCCATCGACCGCGAGACCGTCATCGAGACCCTCGACGGCGGGACGCGGTTCCTCACCAACTACTGCTTCGCGCACGTCGGGCTGATCGCCGACCCGCCGCCGGGCACCTACCGCGAGTTGACCTACAACCCGGACGAGGCCCGCGAGCTCATCGCCGAATCTGGTTTCGACACCAGTCAGGCGATCAGGTTCATCAAGTGGGGCAACCCCGGGCCGCGCGATGTGGCGCTCCAGCAGTACTGGGCGGATGTGGGACTCAACGTCGAGTTCTTCAAGATCGACGTCTCGGCGGTCGTCGAGGAGCTCTACCAGAAGCGCTCGCACGACATGGTCATCGCCAACATGGGCGGCTTCAACACGCTCAATGACGGCTGGCAGCGGGTGAAGTGCGGCTGGGTCTACGACGACGGCGGCTTCAACCACTCGAACATCTGCGACCCCGAGTTGGACGCGCTGTACGAGAAAGCCAACGAGGCCACCGACACCGCCACCTTGCAGGAGCGTTGGTACGAGATTGCGGCCTACATCCACGGACGGGGCACGATGGTCGTCGGGCCCATGTCATACGGATCGGTGCGCAACATCTATCACCGCCGCGTGCAGGGACCGCTCTGGCAGCACACCTACACGCAGCCGGTGCGGTCATTGGTCGAGAAGGTGTGGATCGACCCGCGCTGGGACGGCACGGACTTCAGCGGGTAGTCCATGGATCGAGCCGGCCGCGGGCCGGCTCGACGCCCATTCACCGGGGCGGCGGGGAGCAATCCCCGCCGCCCCGGCGGCTTAAGGTCTGACGCACGGTGCCCGGTGGCCGGTGCCCGGTGGCCCAGGCTGCGTGCAGCCTGGGAGCTTCAACCGCAGCCGGTCGGGTCCCCTCTCCCCACGGTGGGAGAGGGTTAGGGTGAGGGGGTCGGCCGATCCCACGCTGCTCGCAGCGCGGGCTGCCGGACACCTGCCTTGTCGAGGAAGCGCCTCGCTAGTTCCCCGACCCGCTGCCCCGCACATCAAAGGCGTCGCGCAGCCCGTCGCCAACGAAATAGATCGCCAGCACGGCCAGGACGATCGAGAGCCCCGGGGACAGCCACAGGGCCGGCGCGGCGTCGATGAACGCGATCCCACGGGCGTTGCTGATCATGGTTCCCCAGCTTGCCGCCGGCTCCGAAATGCCGAGACCCAAGAAGCTCAGCCCGGCCTCGGCCAGAATCGCCCCGGCGACCCCCAGCGTGACCGCCACTGACACCGGACCGACGACGTTGGGCAGCACATGGCGTCGGATGATGTGCCGCAGGCTGCCCCCAAGCGCCTGTGACGCGATGACGTAGTCCAGCTCGCGCTGGACCAGAATCTGACCGCGAATCAAACGCGCGAGTCCCGGCCAGCCGAAGATCCCGATAATCACCATCACGTTGATGATGCTCGGACCGAGAATGCCGGCCATGATGACGATGAGAATGAACGATGGAAACGTCATGATGAGATCGGTGAATCGCATGAGGACGTTGTCGACGCGACCGCCCGCCAGTCCCGCCGTCGCTCCAATGGCAAACGCAATCGCCAGGTAGATCGACACCGCCACGACGCCCACGGAGAGCGAGACGCGGGACCCGTAGACGACGCGACTGAAGGTGTCGCGACCGGACCGGTCGGTTCCCAGCCAGTTCAACGAGTCCGGCGGGGCCAGCAGCTTGTGCAGGTGGTTGCGCGTCGGATCGTAGGGGGCCACGAAGTCCGCAAAGATCGCGATCAAGACCATATTGAAGAGAATGGCGAGCCCGAGCACGGCCAGCTTGTGCGACATGAACCGCCGCCGCGCCCGGGTCCAGGGCGAAAGCTCGGGTGGAAGGTCGAGGAACTCGACCGCCTCCAGGCGTCGAGGTGCGGTCGCGACAGCCGCGCCGCCCTCCGCCTCGGATGGTGGCGGGCGATCGTTCGGTGAGGTCTCCGTTGACACGTGCCTTGGCCTTACGAGTGACGCACGCGCGGATCGACCCAGGCGTAGGCCACGTCCGTGAGCAGGTTGGCGGCGAGGACCGCCGTGGCGCCCATCAGCAACACGGCCATCTGCACCGGATAGTCACGCTGCAGCAGCGACGTGTAGGCCAGCGAGCCCACGCCGGGCCACGAGAAGATGGTTTCGATGATGAGCGCGCCGCCGATAAGCGCGGGCAACGAAAGCCCCAAGACCGTGACCAGCGGCACCAGCGCGTTGCGAAACACGTGCTTCCACAGGACGAGCGTTTCGCTCAGCCCTTTGGCCCGCGCGGTCAGCACGTACTCGGCGGAAAGCGTATCGAGCATCGACGCTCGCGTGTAGCGCATGTACACCGCGATGTCCTGCAGCATCAGGGCCGAGATCGGCAGGATCGCGTGACGGATGACATCCCCCACCTGGGGATCCCGACCGGCTGTCCACATGCCGAAGACGGGCAGCCAGCCCAGCCACACCGCGAAGATCAACATGCCGGAGAGAGCGAAGAAGAACTGAGGAATTGAAATCATGAAAAATGAGACGACGGATAGCGAATAGTCGATGATCGAGTATTGCCTGAGAGCGGAAAGCACGCCGAATACCACCCCAACTGAAACGGCAAGCGCGAGCGCGGTTCCCATCAAGCTAATAGTCACCGGGAGTTTTTCGATAATCATCTCAATCACTGGGCGCTTTGTCTGATATGAGTACCCTAGATTCCCGGTCAACGCCTCTTTTAGCCAGATCGCGTAGCGCACCGGTCCCGGCCGGTCGAGACCAAGTCGGCGCCTCAACTCTTCGACGTCGCGCACGGAGATTGAGAGCTGATCCTCTGGGTTGAGGAGCGCGGTCAAGGGGTCTCCCGGCGCCATATTAATGATGAGGAACGTGATGACAGAAATCCCAAATAACAATGGGATAGATATCAATACTCGCCGGGTGATGTATTGCGTCATCGCGGCAATCCCACGGGCTGACGCATGCCTGGCCTGCCATCGCGGCGCCGGATGGCCAGCACAGTCATGCTACGTGGCGCATACTCGCTCCGCAACTTGCAGCGGGGCGCGCCGACGAAACGCTCTTGCGAGTGGCCAATCTCATGGGAACCACGGTTCGTGCGGTCGTCATTTCGCTGACGGCGTCTGGCGTGGCGGCGTTGATCGGTCTGGTGGTCGCCATCGTCCTCAGCCAGAACGTCACGGTCGTCAACGGGTGCGTGATTCAGTCGGAATTTGCCGAGTCGTGGCTCCAGGAACCTACCCGCTGTCCCGGCGTGGATCTGCGCGGCGCCGAGCTTGCCGGCGTGCACCTCCAGCGGGCGGATCTTGCCGGCGCGAGTCTCGCCGGCGCGGACCTTCGGGGGGCGAATCTGCGGCTGGCGATCCTCGACGATGCCGACCTGAGCGGGGCGCGGCTGGACGGAGCCGATCTGACCGGCGTCGCGGCCCACCGCTCGCGCTTCGTGGGCGCGTCGCTCGCGGGCGCGCAAATGGTGTGGGCGGAGCTGCGCGACGCCACGCTCACCGACGTACACATGGCAGGAGTCGAGGCGTCTTCGATCCAACTGCAGGGCGTCACGGCCCCAGGAGCCGTCATCACCGATGCGAACCTGACGCGGGCGTCGTTCACCGACGCCAAGTTGCCCGGGGCCGATTTCACCGACTCGGTGCTGGCGCGGGCGCGGATGTTCGGCACCGACGTCAGCGGCGCCACCCTCACCGGCGCAAACCTGACCCAGGCCATGATCCGCGACGCCGCGCTTTCGGAGGTGCGGCTCGACGGCGCCCGCCTCTACAGCGCCGAGGTCAGCCGCACCGACCTGACGGGCGCGGACCTCCGCGAGGCCAATCTGCGCTTCGTCGACTTCACCGAATCCAACCTCTCCGGGCATTCCACGGTTGGGCGCAGCGCCGATCTCCGCGGGTCCGACCTGCTGGCGGCAACGCTCGACCGTGCCGATCTTTCCCATGCCACGCTGGCCGGCTCGCAGCTCTATGGCGCTGGGCTTCGCGGGACAATCCTCCGTCACGCCGACTTCACAGACGCCATCTTGCACTTCGCCGACCTGCCCGATGCCGACTTGAGCTTCGCCAAGCTCGGCCGCGCGGACCTGGGTCGAGCGCTGCTTGCCGGCGCCAGCTTGCGTGGCGCCATCTTGACCGATGCCGATCTCCGGGCCGCCAACCTCAGCGGCGCCGATCTGACCGACGCCGCGCTCGCCGGTGCGAACCTCGCCGGCGCCAATCTTGACGGCGCCACCCTCCCGGAAGGACTCGTGGTGCCGGACGCAGCCGACGGTCCCGGCGCGGCGGCGCGTTGACGCCCGTCGCTTACCTGCCTAGCATCGGATGCGACCGTCACGCGTGATCATCCGGCGCCTGGCGGTAGACGGGACGAATGGCCGGTGAAAATTCGGGCAGAGACTCTGTCGTGACGGCTCTACTCTCCGGCGTTGCGCGCATGCCTGGCAGCGTGCGGTTCCTGGTGGCCTCGGTGATTGTCGTTGGCGTCGGCCTTGCACTCCTCCGGATCGTGTATGCGCCGGGTGAAGAGGCGCTGCTCGCCAGCATCGAGGCTGCGCGGCAAGCCGAAGCGCGCGCCAGGGCCGGCACAAGTGTGGACGCGCCTCCGACGCCAACAGCGGCCGTGGCGATAACCGAGGCGGCGTCGTCCGCGGCGGCTGCCGAGGCGACCCCGGGCCAGCCCACCGCGACTGCCGCCTCCGCAACGCCGGAACCGACAGTTGAAGTCACCGATCTCGCCGTCGGAGAAACGGCCGCCTCGGACACGAATCTCCAAATCACGCTCCTCGACGTGTATACCGTGGTCTCCATCCCGCAATACTTCGGGCGCGACGTCATGCCCAAGAACGGGGTATACGTCGTCGTGGTGGCCAGGTTCCAAAACACCACGTCGGCGCTTATTCAGTACTCGCCCGAACGCGTGAGTCTCATCGACGCCAGCGGCGCAAGCTACGGCTTTGACCAAGTGGGGACGAACGGGCTATCCACCACGCCCAAGCCCGCCTACGAAGGCCGACCGCTGATATTCGCCGAATCATTGCTGGCCGGCAGCGAGGAGACGGTGTCCATCGTGTTCGATCTCGAATCCGCCGCCGACGAGCTTCGCGTCCAGATCGAGGACTTGTTCTACAAGGCGCCGGTTCGCGAAGTCGAGCTGTGACCGAGTTCTTGGGTCGCCCGCGCATGCCGCTCCGCGCCGAGTGAGGAGGCACGCCTGATGTCCAACGGCAACCCATCCGTCCACAATCCAGACGGCGTGCTCCCGCCCATCGGCGCCTATTCCCACGTGGCGCAGGCCGCGGGCGGACGTACGCTCTACCTGGCCGGACAGGTTGGTCTCGACGCAGCGGGAAGCCTCACCGGCGACGGCGGCGCCCACGCGCAGACCCTGGAGACATTCCGCAACATCGGGCGGCTGCTCGAGAGCGCTGGCGCGTCCTGGGCAAACGTCGTGCAGTTCACCACCTACGTGGTCGGACGCGACGCCGTTCAGCCCTTCCTGGACGCGCGCCGCGAGGCCTTCGCCGATGCCTATCCCGACGGCGCCTACCCGCCCAACACCCTGCTGATCATTCCCGGACTCGTGCGCGAAGACCTGCTGGTCGAAATAACCACCATCGCGGTCGTCGACTAAGCCAAACTCCACCAGTCATTCCGAGCGCCAGCGAGGAATCTAAGGCCGTCCGGGCGATCTCCCAAGCGACAGGCGCCTTTCCTTGCTCCCGAAAAGGATGCAGCCCGGGCTCTGTCCCCTAGCGACGCGCCGTCGTCTCAGCTTGCCGGCGGCGCCAATTCTTCGGCTTCGGCGGCCTCGCCCTCCGTCTCGGACTCCGCCTCGCCCTGCTCGACCGCCTTCAGACGCTCGTTGGTGACCACCATCAGCTTGCAATGCGCCGCGCCGTCCGTCATGCGTGTCGCGTACATCGCCGTCATGTCGAACTGCTCGAAAAAGGCTGCGTCGTAGACGTTGCTCACATCGCATACCGGGTGCGAGTCGCCCGTCTTGAGCCCATAGGGACACTCGAACAGCTCGACAATGGCCGACTCGGGCGCCTTCTGTCGCACCGTGATGTGCTCGCTCCCGACCAGCTGGCGCCGCTGGCGCACCCACGCGGCCACCAGCTCCAGGATCTCGGGGTCTTCGTCGCCCTCGGCGGCGGCCACGGCGTCGGCGCGCGCCTGCGCGCGCAGCGCCTCTTCCGCCTGTTCGCGAAACGCGGAATCGGTTTCCAGCGCCTTCATGATGATCAGGCGCATGAACCCGCCAAGCTGGTTTCGCAGCCCGGGCTCGGGCACCTTGCCGATGCCGACCGACGGCGCGGCCTCCGGCGACGCCGCCGGCTCGGCCGGGGCGGGTGGGGCAGGCGGCTCGGGAAGGGCTTCCCGCGGCGGCGGCAGGACAGGCGCCGCCGGGTGCAGGTCCGGTGGCCGTTCCGGCTCGCCGATGTCCGGCGCAAAGGCCTCCAGCCGCGCTGGAGGTTCGTCGGGTCTGGCGGCGGGCTCCGGCGCCTCCGCCGCTTCCACGGCGCCGTTCTCCGACGCGGTGACTCCGTTGGCGGAGAACGTTTCCGAAATGGCCAGCGCCATCGCGTCCGCGGGGTTTGGGGCGATCGACGGCATGCGCGGACTCGTGGACTCCCCGTTCGCCGCCGCGCCGTTGGTGGCGGTCACGGCCGGCGGCGGGAGGGCCGGCGTGGAAGCCGAGTCCCGTCCACTGACCGCGTCCACCGCGCCCTGCACGTCCGACACGACATCGTCCCTAATGCTCGTGACCTCGTCGGTGGTCTCTTGGACCGTCTGCCCGAGCTCGCGGCGAATCTCCGCCAGCTCGCTGCGGGTGGCGTCCGCCTCCTTCCGCAGCTCGCTCATCTCCTCCTGGATGAAGGCGAACTCTTCGGCGAACTCGCGTCGGAACTCCCGCGACATATCGCGCAGCTTCCGCACCCAGCGACCGACGTGGCGCATGGCGATGGGCAGCCGCTCAGGGCCCAAGACGATAAGCGCGACCATGATGATCGCGATGAATTCTTCGAGGCCGACGCCGAACATAAAGCTGGCCTAGTGCGTCGCGCGGGCTTCGCGGTGAAGCAGGAATTCCATCCTAGGGGTCATTGGGCTCGCGGACAAGAGTTGATGCTACGCCGCGGCGGACACCGCGCGGGCGCGCAGGGCGTCTCGCACTGCCGAGCCGCACTCCGCGGTGGTGGCGTCGCCGCCGAGATCCGGCGTCAACACGCCGGACGCCGTCACGTCGCCCAGCGCGCCCATCATCAGCTCGGCTTCCTCCGGATGGCCAAGGTGTTCCACCATCATCGAGGCGGCCCAGATCGTCGCGATCGGCGACGCGATGCCCTGGCCCGCAATGTCCGGCGCCGACCCGTGCACCGGCTCGAACATGGGCGGGTGCGCGCCCTCGGGGTTGATATTGGCGCTCGCCGGAACGCCCAAACTGCCCATCAGCGCGCCGCCGATGTCCGACAAGATGTCGCCGAAGAGATTCGACGCCACGAGCACGTCATACGTCTCGGGACTGCTCACCATCCGCGCCGCCGCCGCGTCCACCAGGTTCCGGTCGGTGGTGATGCCGGGATACTCGGCGGCCACTTCCTCGAAGACCTCGTCCCAAAACACCGGCGCGAACTGCAGCGCGTTGGACTTCGTCACGTTGGTCACGTGGCGCCGGCCCAAACGCTGGGTCATGTCGAACGCATAGCGAATGATGCGCTCGACTCCCTCACGGGTGAACACCGTCGTTTGCAGCGCCACCTCGTACGACGAGCCCTGGTGAACGCGCCCGCCGCATCCCGCGTATTCCCCTTCCGAGTTCTCCCGCACGCACAGCAGGTCGAAGTCGCCCGGCCCCTTCCCCGCCAGCGGCGTCGGCAGACCGGGCAGCAGGCGTGCCGGACGTAGGTTGACGTAGAGTTCGAACCCTTGCCGAACCCGCAGCACCCCCTGGTGCTGGGAGATCTCGTCCGGCACCACGTCCGGCAAGCCGCAGGCGCCGTACAGGATCGCGTCGAAGCCATCCAGGATGTCGAGCGCGTCGTCCGGCATGTATTGGCCGTGCTCCAGGTAGTAGTCGCAGCTCCAGGGGAACTCCTGCATTTCCCACCGCATGGCGCCGGTCGCTTGGGCCAGCGTGTCTAGAACCAGTTGCCCTTCGCGGACCACGTCGACGCCGATGCCGTCGCCGGGAAGCAGGGCAATGCGGTGGGTGCTCATCTCGGGTCGCTTCGGCAGGAGCTGCGCTCGCGAGTATACGGACGCGAATCAAGCGACCGATCCAAAAGCTGGCCAATTACAGTCCGTCATTCCCGCGAAGGCGGGAATCCACCCCTCACTAATCCTGGGGGCTGGCGGAATTCCCCCGACCGTCCTTCGTCCGATCTGTCATTCCGAGCGAAGCGAGGAATCTAAGGGGCAGGCGCTTGGGCACGACGCCTGAAAGCCATCCACCTCCGTCATTCCGGCGAAAGCCGGAATCCAGTCCGGTCAAACTGGCAGACGCGCCGGATGTGGAATGCAGGGGCGGGTCTCACACTCGCCCCTTCACGCTACCCCTCGTCCCCACACCGCTCCACAAACGCGCCAATGGCGCCCGCCACATCCTCCGCCGCCTCCGCCTGCACGTAGTGCCCCACGTCGTGGATGAGGTGCAACTCGGAATTCGGGATCAGCCGGCGGAATTGGCGCGCCACGTGGGGGCCGAGGTACGGATCGCGCCCACCCCACACGATCAGCGTGCGGCACTGCAGTTGCGCCAGCATGTCCAGGCGCCGTTGGTTGGCGTTGATTTGAGCCGGCAACTCGTCATTGATCCGGTGCAGCGCGCGGCGTGCGAACGCGGACGTCGAAATCGTCTCGCAGAGCGTGCGGGTCAACGCGTCGGACAGGGGAGTTCGTGCCGCCCAGACGCGGCCCATTTGCCAGCGGTACAGCGGGTCGAAGAGCTTTGTCCGCAAGGCGCCGATCGCAAGCTGCAGCACGCCGCCGACGACTGGCGCGTGCAGAACCTTCAGCACCGGCGGCATGCGAGCCGAGTTCCAGCCGTAGTAGGTGTTGAGCAGCACCAGGCCGCGAGTCCGCCCGGGATTCGCCGCCGCCCAACGAATCGCCGCGGGACCCGACATCTCGTGCCCCACCAGCACGACGTCCTCAAGGCCTCGAGCCTCGATGAATTGGGCCACGGTGCGGTCGACCGTTTCGAAGCTGAACGCCAGCCCCTCATTGGGTTCTGAGAAGCCCCAGCCAAGGAGGTCCGGAGCAACCGTGTGCGCCGTTTCCGCCAGCAGCAATTGCAGGCGGCCGTAGATGCGCGAATCGGTGGCCAAGCCGTGGAGCAGCACGATGGTTGGGCGACCGTCTCCCGCTTCGCGGTAGTGGCAGACGCCCGAGGCCAACTCGACGCGCTTGCCGCTCGGGGTCGGCCAGTGATCGTCCACTGGGTTCACGCGGGGGCGCGCCGTAACTCTTGCAGCACCCACAGCCACTCCCCAACGCCCCAGGCCTGGGCAAACGCGCCGTCCGGCGCGTATGGAGACTCCGGCTGGAAGATCTCACTGACCGTGCCGATTGCGCCGTCAGCTAGATGCCGTTCCAAGCCGCCTTCGATCCACTCCAGATCGCGCTGCGTTCGACCGAGGGCCACGGCGGCGCGCACATACATGCCAAGCAACCAGCTCCAGATGGGCCCTTGATGATAGGCGCCGTCGCGCTGGACCGGATCGCCGCCATACTCGCGCCGATAGGCCGCGTCGCCCGGCGACAGGCTGCGCAGGCCCACGGGCGTGACCAGGTCCCGTTCCACCACCTCCAGCACCGACTCGGCGCGGGCCGCCGGCAGCAAATCGGGGCCCACCGCCAATGCAATGACCTGATTGGGCCGGATGGCTGGATCGTCACCCGACGGCCCATCCACCACGTCGTAGAGGCAGCCGGTTTCGGCGTTCCAGAAGCGCCGCGCGAACGAGGCCGCCGCCTGGTCCGCGAGTTCGCGGGTATTGCCCGCGTCCCACTGCAGGATGTCGAACGCGCGCGCGGCGAAGGTCAACCCGCGCCACCACAGCGCATTGATCTCCACGGGCTTCCCCCGCCGCGGCGTGACCACCCAATCGCCGACCTTGGCGTCCATCCAGGTGAGCTGCAGACCCCCGGCGCCCTGGGTGATCAGACCGTCCTCCGGGTCCATGTGGATCCCGTGGCGCGTGCCGCGAACGTGCCAGTCCACGACGTCCAGCACGGCCGTGCCCAGGCCTTCCAGGATCTCCGTATCGCCCGTGGCGTCCACGTAGGCCTCGAGGGCGTGGAGGAACCACAGCGCCGCATCGACCGAGATGTATTCCGGAGCATCTCCGGCATCCGGCCAGCGGTTCGGGACCATGCCCTGGTCCACGAAGCTCGCATACGCCACCAAGATGGCTCGCGCCACGTCGGTTCGCCCCGTCGCCAGGCACAGACCCGGAAGCGCGATGAACGTGTCGCGCCCCCAATCGCCGAACCAGGGATAGCCGGCGATCACCGTGTTCGGCAGCGCGGCGTGCGCCGGTCCGCCGCGCCGCACCAGGACCTGGTCCGCGGCCAGCCGCAGCTGGGCTTCGAGATCGCTTGCGCACCCGTCCACCAGTTCGGCGGCGCGCCGGTCCGTGGCGGACGGCTCGCGCTCGACGTCGCCGAGGTCCTCCGGCTCGCCGGCGGCCAGCACCAGCGAAGCGCAGCCTCCCGGCTGGATGGTCGTGTGAAAGACGCCCGGCGTGAACGCGTCTTCGTGATCGTCGAAGCCGCGCCCCCGCTCGATCGCGCGCGCCAGGTTCCAGTGCCAGTCGGGCGCCTCATCGAATTCCCAGCCGCTGTGGTCCACGACGAGCGGCGGCGCGTCACCTGACGACATCACCACGCATGTGTCCGTGGCCTGGGCTAGTTCGACCTCACGCGCTCCGGTGACCAGTTGATGAAACCATCGCAGCGACACCAGGGGTTGCCATTCCAACTCGACCGGCGCCTCGCCGTCGTTGCGATAGCGAATCACCGTCTGATTGGCGCCATACGGCATCCACAGGTCGCCCCGCAGCGTCTGCCCGGCAACGGTCCAGGTCCAGGTCGGTCGACTTCCGACCAGCTCGAATCCGGCCAGCTGGCGGTAGCCGTCCGGGTGGACCGTGCCGTCCAGGTACTCGTGGGTGCTCAGCCAATGGCGCTCGTCGCCCACGGTGGCCTGGACCTGGGCGCCGGCCACCATCACCCAACGGGCGTTGGGCGGGGGAGACGCGGCCACGAGCAATCCGTGATAGCGGCGCGTGGCGGGCCCGCCCACCGTGCCGGCGGCATAGCCGCCAAGGCCGTTCGTGACCAGCCACTCGCGTTCACGCAGGGGATCGAGCTGCTGTCCGAAGAGGGACGCAGCCAGGCGGAGGTTGGGAAGCTGCGGCGGGGAGGACACGGCGCTCCCCATCTACACGTCGGCGGCGCCCGAGTATACGCGGCGGCGCTTGCCCGTCTCCCTATAATCCGCCTACCCCATGTCGTCTCCGCCAGCGTCGCCTGCACGACGCCCGCCCGCCCCCTTTGTCATCGCGATCGGCCTCACCGGCGGTCTGATCAGCGGGCTTGTGGGCGTCGGCGGCGGCATCGTCATGGTCCCGCTAATGGTCGCGATCCTGGCCATGACCCAGCACCGGGCGCATGGCACCTCGCTGGCCATGATTGTGCCGATCGCCATCAGCGCGGTAATTCCCTACTGGATTGCGCACGGGATGGACTGGCTCATCGTGGTCTCGCTGGCCGGCACGTCGGTCGGCTTCGCGGTCGTGGGCGCCCGGCTCACCAAGCACCTCAATGCCACCGTCCTCCGGCGCGGGTTCGCCGTGCTACTGATGCTCACGGCGATTCGGCTGCTGCTCTCGGCCCAGAGCGCCGCCATGTTCGGGCAGATGGAAGGACTCCAGCTGATCGTCGCGGCGCTGATCGCTGGAACGGTCACCGGCCTGGTGGCCGGGACCATGGGTGTGGGCGGCGGCATCGTCATGGTGCCCGCCATGGTCATCGTGATGGGCATCGAGCAGCACGTCGCTCAGGGCATCTCGCTGGCCGTCATCGTTCCCACCGCGATTTCCGGAGCCGCGCAGCACTTTCGCCAGGGCAACGTCGACTTTCGCTGGGCCCTCTACATCGCCGCCGGGGGCATCGTGGGCGGCGCCGTGGGTGCGCAGTTTGCCCAGTTCATTCCCGCCTTCGGATTGCGCATCCTGTTCGCCGTGTTCGCGCTCTACTCGGCGCAGCGCATGGTCGGCGTCCAGGGATGGCTGCTGCAGCGCATCCGCGCCGCGCGCTCAACCGCGTCGTGAATCGGCCGCGGCGGGTCTGGACGAATCCCTGATGGCCGGATTCCTCGACGGCGCCCTGGTGCTCGACTTCACGCGGGTGCTGGCCGGGCCGTTCTGCACCATGACGCTGGCCGATCTGGGCGCGCGCGTGATCAAGGTCGAAAGCCCCGAGGGCGACGAGGCCCGCGGCATGGGGCCCTTCGTCGACGGGCACAGCCTCTACTTCGCCAGTATCAACCGCGGCAAGGAAAGCGTGGCGCTCAACCTCAAGCACCCGCGAGCGGTCGAGTTGGCGCTCGGTCTCGCCGCGCGCGCCGACGTGCTCGTCGAAAACTACCGACCCGGCACGCTCGAACGGCTCGGGCTCGGCTACGACGCGGTCCACGAGCGAAACGCCGGCATCGTCTACGTCTCGCTCTCGGGCTTCGGGCAGGTCGGCCCCTACCGTGATCGCGGGGCCTACGACGTCATCATCCAGGCCATGGGCGGCCTGATGGGGATCACCGGGCCCGCCGGCGGCGGCCCCACGCGCGTCGGGGCTTCCTTGGGCGACATCGTGCCCGCGCTCTATGCCACCGTCGCGGTGCTGGCTGCGCTGCAACGGCGCGAACGCACCGGCGAGGGCTGCCACGTGGACCTCGCCATGATGGACGCGGTGGTGGCCGTGGTCGAAAACGCCATGGCGCGCTACTGGGTCAGCGGCGAGGACCCCGGTCCCATCGGCAACCGGCACCCGGCCATTGCGCCTTTCAGCACCTTCGCCACGGCCGACGGACAGGTCGTGATCGCCTGCGGCAACGACGCGCTCTGGCGGCGGCTGTGCGCCGCGCTCGGGGCGCCGGCGTTGGCGGACGACGCGCGATTCACCACCAATGCCCTTCGCGCCGAGCGCGCCGAAGAGTTGGCCGTTGCCATGGAAGACGTGCTGCGGGCGCATGGGACGGACCACTGGCTGGAGATCTTGCTCGAGGCCGGCATCCCCTGTGCGAAAGTCAACCGCATGTCGGACCTCTTGAACGATCCCCACCTGCGCGCTCGCGACATGATCGTGGAGATGGACCAACCGCACGTCGGTCGGCTGCCGGTGCCGGGCGCCCCCATCAAGGCGACCGGCGTGGAGATCGACCTCGGCGATCCGTCCCCCGCCTTGGGCGACCACACGCGTCCCGTGCTGCGGGAGCTGCTCGGGGTGGACCCCGCCGAGCTCGAGCGCCTCGAACGCGACGGCGCCATCGGCGTCCCCGAACCCCAGTCGCCATGACCATCGAAGTCGCGGCCGACGGATCGCATCGGGTGACCATCGACACGCCGATCGAGATCCGGCGCGCCGCGTCCGAGGATCTCGAGCCCATGAGCGAGCTGTGGGGTCCCGAGCGACGGATCGCCCAACGGCGTGTGCTGCGGCGGTACTTCGACGAGCAGCGCCAGAACGTCCAGTCCGGCCTGGTGGCGACATTCAATGGGGCGCTCGTGGGCCAGTTGTGGATCCGGCATCGGCATCTCGATCGCGGCATCGCCGACGGAAGGCGGGCCGCCTATCTGCATACGCTCATCGTGGCGCCGTCATTCCGACGCCTGGGCATTGCCGAGGCCTTGACCCGCGCCGCCTCGAGCGAAGCCGAGGCGCGCGGCGCCGACGTGCTCACCATCGGCGTCGACGGTCCCAATGCCTACGCGCGGCGCTTGTATGAGAAGTGGGGCTTCCAGGCCTACCACGCGACCACCGACCTGCGTGGCGAGCTCGTCTTCCTGCGCCGCCCAAGCTACGGCCAAAGGCCGTAAGCGCGCCCCTAAGTGCTAAGCTCGCCGCGGTTCCATCGGCTGTTTGCTCGCAGCCCGCTGCACGCCGCCGTGCGTGCTCTTCGCGTCTAGGATCCGCCCGTGCAGGCCTTCTTTCAGGGCTCGTTCGTCGATTTCGCCGACGCCAAGGTGAGCGTCATGACGCACGGGCTCAACTACGGAACCGGCGTCATCGAGGGCATCCGCGGCTACTGGAATGAGGATGACGAGCAGATGTACCTGTTCCGCGCCCGCGAGCACTTCGTGCGGCTGCGGCAGTCCGCCAAAATCCTGCGCATGGCAATTCCCCACACCGACGATGAGTTGGTCGACATCGCTTGCAAGGTCGTGCGCTCCGGCGATTTCCAAGAGGATGTCTACGTGCGCCCGTTGGTCTACAAGGCGGCCCAACAGATCGGCTTGAGCATGGTCAAGCCGACCGCCAACGGCCCGGCCCTCATCGAGGACGAGATCACCATGTTCGCCGTGCCGTTTGGTCCGTACTTGGATGTCGAGCGGCCGATCCGCTGCACGGTCGCGTCGTGGCGGCGGATCAACGACAACATGATCCCGGCCCGCGGCAAGGTGAGCGGGCTCTACGTCAACTCCTCGGTCGCCAAGACCGAAGCCGTCGAATCGGGGTTCGACGAGGCCATCATGCTCACCGAAGACGGCCACGTGAGTGAGGGCACCGGCGAAAACGTGTTCCTCGTGCGCGACGGCGTCCTGGTCACGCCCTCCGTCAGCGACGACATCCTCGAAGGCGTGACCCGGCGCACGATCATCCAAATCGCGCGCGACGAGCTTCAGATCGACACCATTGAGCGCTCCGTCGATCGCACCGAGCTCTACGTCGCCGACGAGCTGTTCCTGGTGGGCACGGGCGCGCAAATCTCGCCCGTGCGCGAGGTCGATGGGCGCGTGCTCGGCGACGGCGGCATCGGGCCTGTAACGCGCGCGCTCCAGGATTTATACTTCGACATCGTGCGCGGCGGAAACGCCCGCTATCGATCGTGGTGTGCGCCGGTCTATCCGGTTCCGGCGGCGCAGACCTAGCAGGGGGGCAAGGAGGTCATCGTCTGAGTTCGCGGCCCCCCCGCACGGCCACTCGCCCATTCGTCCCACGCACCCTTCGTTCAGTCGCCGACCGGTCGTCCCATGGCTGCGCCCGCGGCTGACGCGGCGCCCCACGAGGCGCCGGCAGCGCTCCAGGCGCAGATGGGCGTTCGGTTCGCCAACCCCGCCCTCCTGCGGCAGGCGCTCGTGCATCGCTCGCTCATCAACGAAGCCGACCTGGCGCCAACCGACTCCAACGAGCGGCTGGAATTCCTCGGCGACGCCGTCCTCGGCCTCGTGACGACCGAGCTTCTGTATAGGCGTCATCCCGACTATGACGAAGGGGAGCTCACCCGGGCTCGCGCCTCGCTCGTCAATCTGAACGCCGCGGCCGGCTTCGCCAAGACGCTTGGCCTGGGAGCGCATCTGATGCTCGGGCGCGGCGCCGAAATGACCGGCGCCCGCAAGCGATCCTCGGTGCTCGGTCGCGCGTTCGAGGCCCTGGTCGGCGCCGTATATCTCGACGCCGGTCTGGAAGCGGCAAGGGACTTCATCACACCATTCGTCAGCGACGCGCTGGGCGCGCGCGGCCGCGCCGGCCCGCAGAAGGACTACAAGACCCAATTGCAAGAGCGGCTGCACGTCGAGCGCGCCGCGACTCCGGTCTACGAGCTCGTCGACGCGAGCGGACCGGACCATGACCGCCGCTTCCGCATGGCCGTCACGGTCGACGACGAGCAGCTGGCGCAGGGCGAAGGATCGAGCAAGCAGCGGGCCGAGCAGGACGCGGCGCGCGCGGCGCTGCGCCTGTTGAACGGGAGCGGTTGAGCGGTGCACCTGCGACGCATTGAATTGCAAGGCTTCAAGACGTTCTCGCGGCGCACCGTCGTCGAGTTGCCGCACGGGGTAACCGCGGTGGTCGGTCCCAATGGATCCGGCAAAAGCAACCTCGCCGACGCCATTCGCTGGGCGCTCGGGGAACAGACGCTGCGAACCCTTCGCGTCCGCCGGTCCGAGGAAATGATCTTCGGCGGCACCGCGTCGCGCCCACGCACCGGGATGGCCGAGGTGCTGCTGGTATTCGACAACGCCGACGCCTGGCTGCCCACGCCATACGCCGAAGTCGTCATTGGCCGCCGCCTGTTTCGCTCCGGGGAGAGCGAATACACCCTCAACGGCGCGCGAGTGCGTCTCCGCGACATTGTCGACCTGATGAGCGCGGGCGGGATCGGAGCCGGCGGCGCCTCGATCGTGAGCCAGGGGCAGATCGACGCGACGCTCCGGCAGCGGCCGGAGGAGCGGCGCAGCTTCCTCGAAGAGGTGGCGGGCATTGGTCGGTTCCAGGCCCGCCGTGACCAGGCCGAGCGGCGTCTCGCGGGGACGCGCCGCAACCTGGAGCGCCTGCGCGATCTCGTGGCTGAAATCGAGCCGGGGCTTGAAACCCTCCGGCGCCAGGCCGAAATCGCGGAGCATGGTCGGGAGCTCGAATCCGAACTGCAGGCCGCGCGAATCGCGCTGCTCCGGCACCGGCTCGACGCCGTCGGTCGACAGATCGCCGAAGCCGAGGAGCGCGAGCAAACCGTGGCGCGGCGCATGGCGGCGCTCACGGCAACTCCCGCCGCCGAGTTGCGGCGACAAGCGTCGGCGGCCGAGTTGGACGCGCAGAGCCATGACGCCAAGCTGCGCCAGTGTCGTGAGGACGAAACCACAGCCGCCGGCGCCCTCGGCGCGCTCGAGGCCCGGCAGCACCAGTTGCGCGAACGCCTGGTGCATCTGGAGGCGCGCGCCGCCGACGTACCCGAGCGGGCCCAAGCCCTCGGCGCCCGCCAGGCGGCGCTCGAGGCCGAATCCACGCAGGAAGAAAGCACATTCCAGGAGCTTGTGCAGCGCGTCGAGGGTCGCGCCGAGCGACTGGAACGCCTCGACGAGTCGTTGGCCGATGCGCGAGCCGCCGCCGCCGCCCGCCAGGCGCAGGCAAGCAAGCTGGCGGAACTCACGGCCCGCGACGCGATGGTGCGCGAGCGTGCCGAGCAGTTGACGAGTGAGCGGTCCCGCCTCCTGGGCGAGCGGGACAGCCTGGCGCAGGCGCATCAGACGGCCGAGCAGGAGTCCGCGGCAAGCGCCCAGCACGTAGCGGACGCGCGGAGTCGCGTTGAGCAGGCGGCCGACGACGACCGGGCGGCCGAAGCCGAGGCCGGCGCCGCGCACGCGGCCCAGCAAGCGCGGGTCAACGACCTTGCAGCCGCCGAGCGTCAATTGGCCGACCGCGCCGGCCGACTGGATACCCTCGAAGCCGAGCGCCGTGCGCTGCTGACGGCACAGGCGTCACGGGGCGCGGCTGGACCGACCGACGCGGCGCTGCTCGAGCGAGTGCCCGGCGTCCTGGGCCGGCTGCGCGAATTGCTGCCGGACGCGCTCACGCGCAACGAGCCGCTGCTCGAGGCGGCGCTGTCCGATGCGCTCAACGACTGGATGATTCGCGATCGCTCCGACCTATCGGCCGCCGTTGCGGCCATTCGGGCGCTGGACCTCGCCCCGGCGCGACTGCGTCTCCTCGAAACCGCCGGAGCGCCGGAAGTCTCGGACGACATGCGGGCGGACCCCAACGTGCTCGGCAGCCTCGACGCCTATGTGAACGTCGGGGACGACAGGCTCCGCCGTCTCCTGCGGCGGATCGTCGTCGTGGCCGATCTGGATGCGGCGTTGCGCCTGCGTGCGGACCACGCCGCCAACGGTTCAATGCCCATGATCGTGGCGCTCGCGGGCGCCGCCATCGACGCCGACGGGTCGATTCGCATCGGCGCAACGGAAGCCACGGCCGATCCCATCGCCGAACGGCTGGAGAGCCTTGGCGACGCCATCGCGCAAGCGGGCCGGGATCGCGACCAGTCGGCGCGGGCGCTGGAGGCGACAGCGGAAGCGGCGCGCGCAGCCACGGCGCGAGCCGATGCCGCGCGCAAATCCCGCGCCGATCGGACCGCCGCGCACGCCGTCGCGCGCGAGGCGCTCACCGTGGCCGCAGTGGCGACGGAACGCCTCTTGGCCCGGGCAACCACGCTGGCGGAGCGGCATGCCGACGCCGCGGCGCGCCTCACCGCCCTGGACGCCGAGCTCAAACGCCTGGCGGACGAGCGCGCGGATGTCGAGCATGCGCTCGACGCGTTGCCGGCGGAGTCAGGCTCGGCCGCTCGAGGCCCCGCCGACCTCGCGGCATTGGAGCGCGAGCACGCGGCGGCGACCGCGGAGCATCGGGCCGACACGGCGCGCGTGGCCGAGCTTCGTGCCCGGCGCGTCACGCGCGCGGCATTGCTGCGAGAAGTGACCGCTGAGCTTGAGCAGGTGACCGCGCTCGCCGAGGAAATCGGCGCTGCCCGCACCGCCACGCGCCAAGAGTGCGATGCCATGGGCGCCGAGCACGCCGCAGCGGCCGCGTCCGCCGAGGCCGCGCGCGAGGCCGCGCGGGCCGCAGAGCGTCAACTGCTCGACATCCGGCTGACCGCGCAGCGTCTCCACTTGCAGGCCGCGCAGCGGGCGGACGAAGAGCGGCGCGTGGGTGAGGACCTCACCGCGGCCCAGCGCGAGACCGAGCGCCTGGCCGAGCGGCAGACCGAGTTGCGGCGCTCGGCTCGCGACG
Source organism: Chloroflexota bacterium (assembly GCA_965243625.1). Classification (GTDB taxonomy): domain Bacteria; phylum Chloroflexota; class UBA11872; order UBA11872; family UBA11872; genus JAJECS01. Next base: position 2,136,880 of record CBDEVI010000002.1, on the reverse strand, counting down.
ATTTGGGTCTCGCGGACCTGACGCCGAAGCGTCTCGACGAGCCGCTCGGGCGCGTCGAGCGGCGGGCCGCTGACCTGCGGCGGGACCTCGCGGAGCTGGGCCCGCTGAACCCGCTGGCGCCCGAGACGTATCGCGAGCAGCAGGCGCGTGTCGACGACGCACGGTCGCAGATCGCCGATCTCGAGGGCGCGGAGGCGAACCTGCGGGCCCTCACGGCGCGCCTGCAGCGGGAGCTCCACAGCCAATTCGTCACAACCTTCGACGAAATCAACGCCCACTTCAGCCGCCTCTTCCGCGAGCTCTTCGGCGGCGGCTCGGCCACGATGGCGCTCACCACGCCCGACGACGTCGAGACCACCGGTGTCGAGTTCCACGTCAAGCTCCCCGGCCGCCGGAAGCAGGAGCTGGCCGCCCTTTCCGGCGGCGAGCGCGCCCTCGTGGCGGCGGCACTGATCATGGCCCTGCTGCATGTGCGGCAAAGCCCCTTCTGCGTACTCGACGAGGTCGACGCCGCGCTCGACGATGCCAACGTCGCGCGATTCTGCCGGCAGCTCCACAAGCTCGGCGACCGCAGCCAGCTCCTCGTGATCACGCACAATGCCATCACGGTCGAGTCGGCGGCTGCGATCTACGGGGTGACCATGCACGAGGACGGCGTTTCGGACCTGCTCTCGCTGTCGCTGAACGGCGCCGCGGCCAACGGCGTGAACGGTCGGCAGTCCGCGAATGGTCACCACGCCGCGAACGGCCACCAGGCCGCAAACGGCCAGGCAGCCACCTCGAAGGCGCCGTCCCTCACCTAGTCGGCGCAGGAACGAGCATGACCGGGCGTAGCCCGAGCCGGAGATGGGCCGCCCTGCTGGCGCGCACCCCGCGGCGCCCCATGGGCCGCCGACGCGTCCCGGTCGCCCGCCGGTCGGCGCCCGAAAGCCGCACCGCCTCACCGCGCGCCTGGCTGCTGCTCGGGGTCACGGCGGCCGGAGCCGTGGCGTTTTCCCTCATCCTGGCGGTCATCGGGAACCCGGTGGAAGGCGTGGACGAGATCCTGGGCGAGGCCCAGCTTCTCCTCGCCCCGGCGCCTGAGGCGGCGAACCCCGAGGCATTGCTGGTTCCGCGGGCCGACGAGGGCCGCGCCGCGCAAGCGAGCGTGCCGGAACTGCTGGGGCTCACCCGGTCGGCTGCCGAGGCCGCCGCGGCCGCCGCCGAGTTCCGCATCGTGTTCGACGAAGACTTCAGCGAAGTCGTCGCGGAGGGTCTGGTCAGCCGCCAAACGCCGGACGCGGGCAGCCTCCGAAGCACCGCGGAGCCGCTGCGGGCCACGGTGAGCCTGGGACGGCCGCAGGCGGCCGTTCCCAGCGTGGTGGGTCTCGCCGCGGCGGAGGCGCGCGCCCGACTCGCCGCCGGCGGTTTCCAGGTGCTGGAGGTCGCGGCGTTCAGCCGCGACGTGCCGGCCGATCACGTGCTGCGACAGGATCCGATCGCCGGCAGCGTGATCAATCGGCGCTCGGCCGTGGTGCTGCACCTCAGCCGGGGCGTAGAAACCGTCACCGTGCCGCCGCTCGCCGGCCGCTCCGAAGACGACGCGCGCCGCGCCGTCGAGCTTGCCGGTCTCGCGCTGGCCGAGGTGGTCTACAAGGAAGCCGGCAGCGTGCCGAACGGCGTTGTGGAGTCCCAGCATCCCCCGTCCGGCGCGTCACTCGCCCGAGGCAGCGAAGTGGAGTTGACCGTCGTGCGGGTGGGTGAAATCGAGGTGCCCGAGCTGCGCGGCATGTCGGCCGCGGCGGCCGAGCGCGAGCTGCTCGACCGCGGCTTGTTTATCGGCGCTCTCACCCGGCTGCCCACGGCGGGCGTGGCCGACGAGCGGGTCGTCGAGCAGGAGCCGGGCGCCGGCGCGCGTGTCCCGCGCGGGTTCAGCGTGCGGCTCACGGTGGCCGTTCCCGGCGACGCGCAGGCGGTTCCGCCGAGCGGATAACCGGCGGCTCTGGGTCGGCGTAGGCGTGTCCCGGCCCTCCCGACGTAGGCCGCCTGCCGTGCTTACGGCTGCTTTGGGTCGACGTCCGAAAGGCGGTCGGCGTCAAGCCGGCGCAGCGCCTCCTGCAAGAGCTCATCGTCCTCGCCGCCGTAGGGCCCGTCCGAGGATTCGTGCGGCACGTCCGGCGTAAGCCCCGAGTCGTTGAGATTCACGTCGTTCGGCGTGATCCATATGCCGCTCGTCACTCGCATGATGGACTCATCGGACAGCTGGTGCAGCTCCTGCATCGAGCCTTTTCCGAAGGTCTCCTCGCCCATCAGCTGCGCCCGCCCGTGCGCTTGGAGCGCGCCGGCCACGATTTCGGAGGCGCTGGCCGATCCGCCGTTCACGAGCACCAGGATCGGCGTCGTGGTGTCGCCGCCCTCATTCTGCACCCGCCAACGGGTGCGGCCTTCATGGCGGTGTTCTTGGATCAGGATGGTCTGGCCCCTGGCCAGGAACTGGGCCGCCACCCGCACGCTTGCGTCGAGCAGCCCGCCGGGATTGTTGCGCAGGTCCAGCACGAGAGCGCTGATGCCTTCCGCCTCGAGCTCGTCCAGAGCCTCACCGAGCTCCCTGGATGTGCGGCTGCCGAAGTTGGCGATGCGCACATAGCCGATCTCGTCGAACCGATCCTTCGTGACCGACGGCACGAGAACTCGCGCCCGCTCGACGCTGACATCGCGTGTGTCCTCGCTTCCCTCGGGCTGCATCGTGAGGACCACCGATGTTCCTTCCTCACCGCGCACGCGTCGGCCGAACTCGTCCAGCGACATCCCTCGCGTGGACACGCCGTCGACGGCGACGACGAACTCGTTGGCGCGAATCCCGGCGCGCTCAGCCGGGGAGTCGGGCAGCGGCGTGAGCACGAACGGCGTCTCGTCGCGCAGCTCGATGCGGATACCCACACCAACGAAGCTGCCCCGTATTCGCTCACGCGAGCGCTCGGCTTCCTCGGAGTTCTGATAGATGGTGTGTTGATCCTCGGTCGCCTCGGCCAGCCCGCGAATCGCGCCCTCCCGCAGAACCTCCGGGTCGAGTGGACCGCCGTAGAAGTGGTCCTGAATGACGGTCCAGGCCTCCCAGAAGAGGGCGAAGTCAACGTCGTCGAACTCGGGAGGCGTCTCGGGCCGAGCGTCCGCGGTCGGAAAGGCCAGCGGGCGAGGATCTTGGTCGGCGTCAACGTCGGCCGGCTGTTCGGGGGCAACGGCGCCGGCGAATTTGTCCCGCGGCTGACTTCCCTGGTCCCCGGCGATGATCCCGGTGATGAAGCCCGCACTGAACACCACGCAGAGGGCAACGACGGCGGCCGCAAGCAGCATGGCCGTCCGCGGGTTGCGATTCATGCGAGGAGCCCTTGGCGATGTCGCCCCAAAACCCTAGCGCAGCGCCACGCCATTGTCGGTGGCGCAGCCCACGCTGGTGCTCCCGGGGGGAGCCAGTATGCCAGTGCCGGCCTAGCCTGGACCGTTCGTGGGCTGTGGCTGCGCCGCGGAGCCAACCAAGGTGTCCGATTGCACGCAGCCGTCGTCCATGTGGATCACGCGCCGGCGCAGACGGTTCACCGTGCCGGTGTCGTGCGTGGCGACCACCGTGGTCACGCCGTCGGCGTTGATGTCCAGCAGCAGGTCCACGATCTCCGCCGCCCGCTCGGCGCTCAGGCTCTCCGTCGGCTCGTCGCAGAGCAAAATCTCGGGATTCGCGACCACCGCCCGCGCGATCGCCACCTTCCGCTGCTCGCCGCCCGAAAGCTCCCGGGGGAATCGCGATTCCTTGTCGGCCAGTCGAACCCGCTCCAGGACCGCCTTCACGTCGGACGTCAGCGTGGCCCCGCCCATGCCCCGCACGCGGAGCGGCAGCGCCACGTTCTCGGCCACCGTGGCGTTGGGCAGCAAGCGCGTGTCCTGGTAGACCACGCCCATGCGCCGCCGCAGCCGTGTGAGGCTTGGCCCCGTGAGCTCGGCGGTATTGCCGCCCCCGACGAGGACCACCCCGGTATCCGGCTGCTCCTCGCGGGAAATCAGGCGCAGCAGCGTGGTCTTGCCCGCGCCGTTCGTGCCCATCAGAAAAGCGAACTCGCCGCGCGAGATCGCCAGCGTCACGCCGTTCACCGCCCGCACGTCGCCGTAGCTCTTGGTGACCGACTGCAGCACGATCACGCAGGCGCGCCTTACACCGACAGGTAGCGGCGAACCGAGAAATAGCTGCCCAGGCTGCCGACGATCAGCCCCACCAGCAACGTAAAGACCGCCAGGTTGCGCACAAAGTCGGTGTCCGTCGACACCGGCAGGAACGAAACAATCCGTGTGACGACCGGCGCGGCCTGGGCGTAGAGCACCACCAGCGCGATGGCCGCGATGCCGGCCCCGATGCCGCCGATGATCGCGCCCTCGGCCACGAACGGACCGCGCACGAACCAGTCGGTCGCGCCCACCAGCTTCATTATTTCAATCTCTTGCCGCCGCGCGAACACAGCGATTCGAATGGTGTTGACAATCACGAACAGCGTCACGCCGGTCAGGGCGATGATGATCACCGAGCCGGCCACCCGGGCCAGGTTGGAAATCCCAATCACCTCTTCGACCACGTCCAGCGGCACCACCACGTCGTCGAAGACCGTGGTCATTGTCTGCAGCTCCTGCGCCAGCTCGGGGACGACCGACGGATCGTTGAGGCGCAGCTCCACGCTGGCCGGCAGCGGGTTGCTCTGCAACACGTCCAGGATGTCGCGCTGATCCACGAACCGCGACTCGAAGATCGCCAGCGCGTCCTCCTTGGACACGAACTGGACTTCGCCCACGCCGGGGCGCGTCCGCAGATCGTCGATGATCGCCGTGACCTGCGTCGGGCGCGCCTCGTCGCGCACATAGGCAATCAGGTTGCTCTTGCGCCCCAGCGCCGTGACCATTTGGTTCAGGGTGTCGTTGATGGCCAGAAACCCGGCCAGCGTGATGAGCATGATCGCCGTCGTGACGATGGCGCCGCCTGTCATGGTGCGGTTGCGCCAGAGGCCCGTGAGCGCCGAGCCGAGCAGGTAGCGCGCGACGTGCAGCCTAGCCATAGTAGCCACCCTCGGGCTCGTCCCGAACCACTCGCCCGCGCTCGATTTCAATCACCCGCCGCCGCATCGTGTCGACCAGCGTCCGGTTGTGGGTGGCGATCACCACCGTGGTGCCCCGCGCGTTGAGTTGGACGAGGAGCTGGATGGTTTCCCAGCCGGACTCCTGATCGAGATTCCCTGTCGGCTCGTCGGCCACCAATATCGGGCACCGCCGCACCAGCGCGCGCGCAATGGCGGTCCGTTGCTGCTCGCCGCCCGAGAGTTGGTGTGGGTAGTGGTTGGTCCGCCGGGTAAGCCCCACGGTTGCCAGCGTCTCCTCCACCAGCCCGTCGGACAGGTGATCGAACTCGTTGGTGGCCTTCAGCACGAACTCCACGTTCTGCCGCACCGTCAGCGAAGGCAATAGCTTGTAGTCCTGGTAGATCACACCCACGCGTCGCCGCAGCTGGGGCACGTCGCGGCGCCGCAGGCGGGTCACGTCGGTGGCTTCCACGAACACGCTGCCGGTGGTCACGGTCTCGTCGCGGTTGATGAGTCGAATGATGGTCGTCTTGCCCGCGCCGCTGGGACCGACCAGGAAGGCAAAGTCACGCTCGGGAATCTCCAGGCTCACGCCGTTGAGCGCCTGGGTGCCGTTGGGATAGACCTTGTGCACGTCCTCCAGGACGATCATGGCCGTCGCCCGCGCCGCGCACGGATTGGTGCCCGGAGATGCTGCAGAATGCCGTCCCCGCTCACGTTAGTGCCGAGCATATCCGCGCGCGACGCGTCCACGCCGGACGAGCAGCACGGTTGCCGCCGCCGCGACCAGGGCAATCGCGGCCGCGGCGGCAACGACGGGATTGGGCGCCGGTTGGGCGGGCGGCGCCCCTTCGCCGTCCGGAGGCGCCAATGCGGCGACCTCCGGCTGCGCCAGCGACCCAAATGTCGGACTCACCACCCCATGGGTTCCCAGCCAGGCGCGATCTAGCTCCTGGAGCGAGACGCCCAGCGCCGCCTGGACCGCCTCGTCGTCGGAGACGCCGCCCGCATACGCCTCGAGCAGCGCGGCCACGCCTGCTCTTCCCCAGGTCTCGATGATGTACGTCATCAGCGAGTTGCTCTGGGCATACGCGTTCACGGCCGCCCGGCTGTCCGCCGGGAAGCTGCCGGTGATGCCGCGGAGGGAAACGAAATTGTCCTGCTCAACGAGCCTCGTCATGATGTCGTCGTAGGCGAATCGCTCCTTGATCTCCGCCTCGACGGTTGTGGCCAGACCCTCGTGGAGCCAGGCCGGCAGACCGCCAAACGCGTTGTGCGTGCGGTGTTCCAGGACGATGTGCGTGATCTCGTGCGCAACCGTGGCCTGGAGGTCGAGCGAATCGCGGTTCACCACCGGGGCGTACAGCACGGTGACGTTCAAATCGGCGATCGCGGCGCCGCCGACCCACGGGCTCGCCCCACCGCCCAGGTCCCGGCGCATCGTTGCGATGTCGGCGTACAGGAACAGCCGCGTCGGTCGCTCCAACTCGGCGCCGAAACTGTCGCGCAAGATCTCCAGGGACGTGCGAATGCCGGCCCGCGCGTCCGCCTCGATCGCCTCGCCTCCCGCGTAGTACCAAATCTCGACCAGGCCTTCGCTGGCGGTCGTCCAGGGCAACGTCGCGTCGACATAGCTCACAGCTGCCGGGGCGGTTCGAGTCTCCGACCCATCCGCCCCACGAATCACGAACCGGTACTCGACCTCGGTGCCGACCACCAGCGGGTCGCGAGGCTCCCAGGCATACGTGGCGCGCAAGAGCCCGTCGGCCACCGCGAATTCCGCCGCCGACCGCCGGACCACGATGCTGTCCGGCAGCCCGTAGCGCACCTCGACGCCGGCAGGCTCCGCGGACGCATGCGGCGCTTCCAGGTGAAATGTGATGCCGGAGCCAAAGTTCACTTCCGTGGTGAGTACCGCTGAATCGAGTTCCGCCGCCGCCGACGTGGCCAATGTCGCCACGAGCGCCAGGGCTACCAGCATCGCGGCGAGTGGACCACGGACGACGCGCCGTCTCATGACTGGCGATCCACGGTTGAAGGCGCCGTCGCCCGCAGGTAGGAGTCGATGAATACATCGAGATCGCCGTCGAGCACCGCCTGCGCGTTGCCCACCTCAACGCCGGTGCGCACGTCCTTGACCATGCGGTAGGGGTGCAGGACGTACGAGCGGATCTGGCTGCCGAAGTCCACGGCCTTCAGGTCGCCGCGCAGCCGCACTTGCTCAGCCTCGCGGGCGGCGATGTCGCGTTCCAGCAGCCGTGCGCGCAGCACCTGCAGGGCGACCTCGCGGTTTTGGTGCTGCGACCGTTGGTTCTGGGAGCTCACCACGATGCCCGACGGCTGGTGTGTGATGCGCACCGCCGAGTCGGTTTTGTTGACGTATTGCCCGCCGTGACCGCCGGCCCGAAACGTCTCGACGCGGAGGTCGGCCGGGTCGATCTCGATGTCGCCGGCCGCTTCCAGCACCGGAATCACGTCCACGCGGGCAAACGAGGTGTGGCGCCGGTTGCCCGCGTCGAACGGCGACTGGCGCACCAGCCGATGCACGCCGCGTTCGGCCTTCAGATAGCCATAGACAAAGTCGCCCTCGATCTGGACCGTCGCGCTCTTGATGCCGGCTTCCTCGCCGGGCGATATCTCGATCACCGCCGCGTCGCACTTGCGCCGCTCGGCCCAGCGCGAATACATGCGCAGCAGCATCTCGGCCCAGTCCTGGCTCTCCGTGCCGCCCGCACCGGACTGGATCGTGAGGAACGCATCGTGATCGTCGAATTCTCCGCCCAGCAGCAGCTGCGTCTCGAGTGCATCGAGGCGGCCTGTCAGCGCTGATGTTTCGGCTGAAACTTCGGCGAGCATGTCGGCGTCATCCGCGTCCGCCAGCTCTGCGAGCTCCAACACGTCGGCGGCCGCCGTTTCGAGCTCGTCCCAGATCTCGATCTGCGACTTCAGGCGCGTGATTTCGCGCATGGTGTCGCGAGCCCGGACCTGGTCACCCCAGAATTCGGGTTCAGCGATGTGCGCCTCTAGCTCGGCCAGGCGCTCGGCGTTGGACGCCAGGTCAAAGATGCCCCCGAAAGTCGCGCACCCGGTCGCACAGCGAGCGGGCGGACTGCAAGACGTCGGCGGAGTCGAGAGCGGATGGCATGGCGCGGCGGACTAGCCCGACCGGACTTTCTTACCCCGTCGCGCCTGGCGCTTGGCGCGCTTTTTCTCGTCACGCTCCCGGCGGCGGCGCTCGCGGCGCGTCAGCCGCGGCGCCTGGCCCCCGCTGCCGTTGGCTCGGCCGGCAGTCGCGGCGGGCGCTGCCGCCGCGGCCGCGGCGGCCTGCTCCCGGTGCCGCGAAAGGACGGTGCTGGCCGGGAGCTGCTGCTGCACCTGCGCGCGAAACACGCGCCGCAGAATGTCGGACTGCATCGTGGTCATCAGCTGCTCGAACATCTGAAAGCCCTCGCGCTTGAAGGCCACCAGCGGGTCCTGCTGCCCGTAGGCGCGCAGCCCGATGCCCTGCCGCACGTCCTCGATCGCGGTTAGATGCTGCACCCACAGATAGTCCGTGTTCTGCAGCATGATCCAGCGCAGCAGCGGCTGCACCGCGTCATCCGGCAGCTCCTTAATCTTGCGGAGCCAATCCTCCTGCGCGCGGGCTTGCAGCGCCTCGCGCAGGTCGTCCGCGCGCAGGCCTTCGAAATCGTCCGCCCGCAGGCCGCGGGCCGGACCGCCGGTGATCGCCAGGTATGACTGCACCAGCTCGTCCAGCTCCTCCGGCTCCGTCTGCGGGGAGATGTCGTGCGCGTCCACCAGGTGGTCGACTTCGCGCTCGAGCATCTCGCCCACCATCTCGACCAGGTCTTCGGCCTTGATGATGCGATCGCGCTGCTGGTAGATCACGCCGCGCTGCCGGTTCACCACGTTGTCGAACTCGATCACGTACTTGCGCGTCTCGTAGTTGTGGGCTTCCACCTTGGTCTGGGCGGATTCGAGCGCCTTGGTCACCATGCCGCTCTCGATCGGCTGGTCCTCTTCCACGCCCAGCCGCTGCATCAGCCCCTGGATGCGATCCGATCCGAACCGCCGCATCAACTCGTCTTCCAGCGACACGAAGAACTGGCTCGCGCCGGGGTCGCCCTGGCGGCCCGAACGACCCCGCAGCTGGTTGTCGATCCGGCGCGCGTCGTGCCGCTCGGTGCCGAGGACCTGCAGCCCGCCAAGCTCGATGACCTGGTCGTGCTCCGCCTGCCACTGCGCGGCCGAGCGCCCCTCGGGCCGACCGCCGAGGATGATGTCCGTGCCGCGGCCCGCCATGTTCGTGGCGATGGTGACCGCGTCCAAGCGGCCCGCCTCAGCCACGATCTGCGCCTCCTGCGCGTGGTACTTGGCGTTGAGCACGTTGTGCACCACGCCCTCACGCCGCAGCATGCCGCTCAGCTCCTCGGACTTCTCGATCGACGTCGTCCCCACCAGCACGGGACGCCGCTCGCGGTAGGACGCGACGATGCCGTTGATCACCGCCTGGTCGCGGGCCCTGGCCGAGGCGTAGACGAGGTCGGGGGCGTCGTCCCGGATCATCTCGCGATGCGTCGGGATGACCCGCACGTTGAGGTCGTAGATGGTCTGAAACTCCTGCTCTTCGGTCTTCGCGGTACCCGTCATGCCCGCGAGCTTGTCGTACATGCGGAAGTAGTTCTGGAACGTCACCGTGGCCATCGTCTGGCTCTCGCGCTGCACGGCCACGTTTTCCTTGGCCTCGATCGCCTGGTGCAAGCCGTCGCTGAAGCGCCGCCCGTGCATCAGGCGGCCCGTGAACTCGTCCACGATCACCACTTCGGCCCGGCGATCGCGGCCATCGATGACCTGGCCGTTCGCGAACAGCACGTAGTCCTTGCCGCGCGTGTACATCACCTGCGCGCGCAGCGCCTGCTCCAGGTAGTGGACGAGTTGGAAGGACTTTTCGTCGTACAGGTTGTCGACCTTGAGCAGCCGCTCCATCTTCGAGATGCCCACTTCCGTTAGCGACACGGCGCGGAGCTTCAGATCGACGGTGAAGTCCGTGGCCGCATCCAGCCGCGTCACGAGCCCGGCGAACTGGTAGTACTGATCGGTGGATTCCTCGGCGGCTCCCGAGATGATGAGCGGCGTTCGAGCCTCGTCGATGAGGATATTGTCGACCTCGTCCACGATGGCGTAGTTGAGCCCGCGCTGCACCCGGTGCTCCAGGTCGTGCACCATGTTGTCGCGCAGGTAGTCGAACCCAAACTCGTTGTTCGTGCCGTAGGTCAGGTCGGCCGCATAGGCCGCGCGCCGGTCGTCGGGCGGCAGGTCGTGCTGGATCACGCCGGCGGTCAGACCCAGCCGCTCGACGAGGGCTCGGCCGTACCAGCCGGCGTCACGCGCCGCCAGGTAGTCGTTCACCGTCACGATGTGCACGCCGCGGCCTTCGAGCGCATTGAGATAGGCCGCCAGCGTCGCCACCGAGGTCTTGCCCTCGCCCGTGCGCATCTCGGCGATATCGCCGTCGTGCAGCACCATCCCGCCCATCAGCTGCACGTCGAACTGCCGCTCGCCCGTGTGCCGGCGCACCGCCTCGCGCACGGCGGCGAAGGCCTCCGGCAACAGGTCGTCCAGCGACTCGCCCGAGGCCAGCCGCGCGCGCAGCTCGTCGGTGACGCCCAGCAGCTCCCGATCCGACAGCCGCTGCGTCTCGGGTTCGAGCGCGTTGATCTCACCCACGCGAGGTCGAAGCTGTCGCGCGGTGCGCTCGGCGTCGTCGCCGACAAGGTGTTTCAGAATGCCCAGGGCCATGGCAGAAAAATGGTCCGGCCGCTCGCGGCCGCTACGTCAGTCGAGTATATCGGCGGATTCGCCGCCCAACCGTGGCATCGCCAACGGGACGGCAAGTCACGTAACCCTTCGTCATTCCCGTGAAGGCGGGAATCCATCCGCGCTTGTCAACGGGCAACTGGCCAACCCGTTCGTGGTGAGCTTGTCGAACCACAACGGGAACTCCCACTGCCGCCGACCAAAACCGTGCGTCCTAGAGGCTGATCACCTGCTCGTACAACTCCACGATCTCCGCCTCGGAGGCCAGCCGAGGATTGTTTCCCGGACTGCCGCTCGCCAGCGCGTCGCGCGCCATCTTGGGCATAGCGCGTCGAAACGCCTCGCGATCGACGCCCCATGCGGCCAGCGTCGGCACCTCGACCCGGGCGCAGAGCTCCTCCACCATCCGCATGGCGCTCGCGGCCGCCGCTTCGTCCGTGTCGCCGGCGCCGGCCGCGCCCATGGCGCGCCCAATGTCGGCATAGCGCGCCACCGCTCCCGGAATGCTGAACGCCATCACCGCGGGCAACAGCATGGCGTTTGAGAGACCGTGCGGGACGTGAAACAGGGCGCCGATGGGCCGCGACATCCCGTGCACCAGCGCCACCGAGGCGTTGTGAAACGCCATGCCCGCGTGCAGCGAGCCTCGCGCCATCGCGTCGCGGGCTTCCAGGTCGTCCGGGTGCTCATACGCCCGCGCCAGCGACCCGGCAATGCGCTTGACGGCGTCGATGGCCAGCGCGTCGGTGAGGGGATAGCTCTTGCGGGAAACGTACGCCTCGATGGCGTGCGTCAGCGCGTCGAGCCCCGTCGAGGCCGTCACCCCCGGCGGCATGCTGACGGTCGGCGCGGGGTCGACGATGGCCGCCGCCGGCACCAGCTGCGCGCTCATCAGCAGCATCTTCACGTCGCGCACCGGGTCCGTGACCGCCACGCCGCGGGTCACCTCCGCGCCGGTACCGGCGGTGGTGGGAATCGCGATCACCGGCAGCCCCGGGCGAGGAATCCGCTCGTAGCCCTCGTAGTCGGGCAGCCCACCCGGATTGCCCGCCAGGACGGCAGCCGACTTGGCCGTATCGATGGCGCTGCCGCCGCCGAACGCGATCACGCCATCCGCGCCGCTCGCGCGAATCTGCCCCAGCGCGCGGTCCACGTCGTCCGTCGTGGGCTCCGCCCCGAGCGCATCGTCGACGGTCAACTCGACCTCGGCCTCGGCCGCATATGCCTGCAGGACGGGCATCCATGGTCCCCCGGCGAGCACGCGATCCGTCACCAGCACTGCGCGCTGGATGCCCAGATCATTCAGGGTCTCCGGCAGCCGTGACAGTGCGCCTTCGCCCACGTGGATCACGGGTGGCACGCGAAAGTCTCGGCCCTGGGGCATATCGGCCATGACGGTCTCCTCTGGCGGCCCTACAGCGACTGCTCGGCGACTTCCTCGAATCGACCGTGCGAGCGAATGAAGCGTAGGTTCAGTTCACCGACCGGCCCGTTGCGTTGCTTGGCAATCGTCAGGCGCAGGTCCACGGGCTTTCCAATCACTTCGTCGTCGCGCTCGGGCTCGTGCAGGAAGACTACGACGTCAGCGTCCTGCTCGATGGACCCACTCTCGCGCAGGTCCGAGAGCCGGGGCGTGGGATTCGGTCGCTGCTCGACGGCGCGCGAGAGCTGGGCGCAGGCCACGACCGGAATGTTGAGCTCACGGGCCAGCGACTTCAGCGAGCGGGTGATCTCGGTGATCTCTTGCACCCGGTTGTCGCGATAGGTCGCCGAGCTCATCAGCTGCAAGTAGTCCACGATGAGCAGCCCGATGGTGTGCTCCAGGTGCATGCGCCGGGCTTTCCCCCGCAGCTCGAGCACCGTCAGCGACGGCGAATCGTCGATCAAGATTGGGTACTCGGCAAGCTCGGCCATAGCCTCCACGGCCTTGGCAATTTCCGCGTCGCTGAGCTCGCCGTCCCGAATCCGCATGGAGTCGACCCGGGCGCGATTGCCCACGATCCGCTGCGCCAGCTGATGTCCCGGCATCTCCAGCGCGAAGAAGCCGACCGGAACGTCGTTGTGCATGGCGGCGTGCAGCGCCAATTGCAGGGCGAACGCCGTCTTCCCCATGCCGGGCCGCGCCGCCAGGACGATCAAGTCGGAGCGCTGCAGGCCGCCCGTCAACCGATCCAGCTCGCCGATGCCGGTCGCCACGCCGCTCAGCACGCCTCGATGTTGCAGCCGGAACATCAGCTGCTCTTCGAACACGTGCATCACCGCGCGCAGCGACTCGAAGTCTCGAGTCCCCATCTCGTTGGCGATGCTGAAGATGAGGCTCTCGGCCAGGTCCAGCACGTCGTCGGGGTCGGCGCCCGCGCGATAGGACGCGCCGGCCATCTGCGTCGCCGCCTGGATGATCCGCCGCAGGATGCCCGTCCGCCGCACGATGGAGGCGTAGTGCTCCACGTGGAAGGCCGTGGGCACCGCGTTGATCAAGTCGGCGATATACGGCGGGCCGCCCGCGAGCTCCAGGCTCTCCGTCCGGCGCAGCTCGTCCGATACCGTCACCGAGTCCGAGCGTTCGTTGCGCGAGGCAATGTTGGTGACGGCCTCGAAAATGGCGCGGTGCTGCTCGCGGTAAAAGTCCTCGGGCTGGATCTTGCCGCTCACCGTGCTGACGGCATCCGAGTCGATCAGCAAGCTACCCAGCAACGAGCGCTCGGCATCCAGGTCCTGGGGCGGCAGTCGTTCAATCTCGGTCGTCACAGCGGGAAGTACATCCGTTCGGAGATCAATGGCGGCGTGCCATTAAGGGGGCAATTGAGAGCGCTCGCAACCGCGCGGTGTGTCGCGTGGCGTGAGGCCGGAGCACGATGTGCGGCATCCCCACATTTCACTGCTGAGCGCTCGGTTGTCCTGTGGATAACCAAGCACGTTGGCAACCAAACAAAGTTCGAACATTATACCAGACATAATACGAACAGCCCGATTGTATGCGGGGAGGGTGGTGGACCTCTCCGAGCCCGTCATTCCGGCGAAGGCCGGAATCCAGTCCGGTCCCCTCGCCCTTGACGGGACCTTTTCGTCATCCTTCGTCATTCCCGCGAAGGCGGGAATCCACCCTTCATTGAACCTGGGGGCGGATAGGACTCACCCGGTAGTCCGCAAGCTTGGCCTGGTCGTGCAAGGGTCTCTTGACGGGAGAGGGTCAGGGCGGGGGCGTCAGTCGGAGAGACAACGGCCGCACGTACGCCGCGAGTAAGCAGCCGGACCCACGACAGCCCTATCCACAGTTACAGCAGGAAGCTGTGCGTATGAAGAATGCAGGGCGGTATCAGCGCGAGAAGTCGTATTCCCCAACTTCGACGGCGCCCGGCTCAGCTTCCTCCGGCGCCTCCGCCTCCTCCGACTCCTCGGGCTCTTCCTCCGGCTCCTCGTATTCGATCACCTCGAGCGTGATCGACGCCTCGACGCCCGCCGCGACCCGAATCGGGAGCAGATAGCGGCCCAGCGACCGGATCGGACTGTCGATCTGCAGCGTGTGGCGGTCGATCTCCACCCCAAGCTGCTCGTGAATCGCCGTGGCGACGTCCTGGTTCGTGATCTGGCCGTGCATGCGTCCCTGGTCGCCCACGACCACCGCGATGGTGATGGCCTGGCCCTGCAGCGCGCCGGCGATGCCTTCCGCCTCGGCCCGCGCGGCCGCCTCGCGCCGGTCGGCCAATTCCTGGTGAAAGTGCGTGTCCGCCAGCCGCTTGGCGGTCGCGGTCACCGCCAGGCCACGCGGCAACAGATAGTTGCGCGCGTAGCCGGCCGCCACCGAGGCCACGTCACCGATCTGGCCCAGGCTCGGCACGTCTTTGATCAGCACGACTCTAACGCTTGGCATGTCAGGACTGCTCGAAGTCTTCGGAAAGTGAAGCGGCGTAGATCATAGGCCGAATCTACCCGCCCTGCTCGCTGAGGGACTTGAAGAACGCCGCGTTGCTGTCCGTGCGGCGCATGCGATCGAACATGAGCTCCGTGGAATTCGAGGCATCGTGCGAGTCGAGCGCGTTGAGCATCCGGCGCAGCCGCCAGAAGTACTTCAGCTCGTCGTCGGCCAGCAGCAGCTCCACGCGTCGGGTCCCGGACCGCAACACGTCCACGGCCGGGAACGTGCCGCGCTCGGCCAAGCGCCGGTCGAGCATCAGCTCCCAGTTCCCGGTGCCCTTGAACTCCTCGTAGATCACCTCGTCCATCCGGCTGCCCGTCTCGATCAGGCACGACGCGATGATGGTGAGGCTGCCGCCGTCGTCCACCTTTCGCGCGGCGCCGAAGAATCCCTTGGGCGGATAGAGGGCTTGCGGCTCGATGCCACCCGAAAGCGTGCGCCCGCTCGACGGCTGCACCAGGTTGTAGGCCCGGGTGAGCCGCGTGATGCTGTCCAGCAGGATCAGCACGTCCTCGCCGCTCTCCACCTGCCGCTTGGCGCGTGCCGACGTCATCTCCGCGACGCGCGTATGGCTCTGCGGCTGCTCGTCAAACGTCGAGCTGATCACCTCGGCGCCCTCGACCGTGCGTGCCCAGTCGGTGACTTCCTCCGGGCGCTCGCCAATCAGCGCCACGATCACCCGCACATCGCTGTAGTTGTGCAGCACCGAGCGGGCAATGCGCTTCATCAGCTCAGTCTTGCCGGCCTTGGGCGGTGAGAGCACCAGGCCCCGCTGGCCGCGTCCGATCGGCGACACGATGTCGATCACGCGCGACGTTAGCTCCGACTTGTTGTACTCGAGGCGCAGTTGCTCATTGGGAAAGACGGGCACCAGCTTCTCGAACAGCAGTCGGTTGCGCGCGCGCTCGGGGTCGAGGCCGTTGACGGCCACCACGCGCACCAGCCCGTGATAGCGGTCGTTCTGGCGCGCCGGGCGCACCTGGCCGCTGACGAGATCGCCCGTGCGCAGGCTGAAGCGGCGGATCTGCGACTGCGAGACATAGACGTCCTCGGGACTCGGCATCCAGTGCGCATCGCGCCGCAGGAACCCGTAGCCCTCGTCCACGATCTCCAGCACGCCTTCCAGAAACAGGGACCCTTCGCGCTCGTTGCGCGCCTGCACGATGAGATTGATCAGCAGCTCTTTGGTCGTGTCGACCTCGCCGTTGGGCTGAATACCGAGCTCCGTGGCGAGAGCCTGGAGCTCGTCCATCGAGCGCGCCTCGAGCTCGGCCCACTCAATGCCGGGGTCTTCCTGCGGTTCATAGGACCGCTGCCGGCCGTGTCCACCGCCGCGGCGGCCTCGCCCGGGACGCCGGGAGCGCCGACTCGACCCGCCGCGACCGCCGCCGCCGGAGTCCATCATCATCAGCTCCTCCCCAACGCCGCGCGGCCAACCGGGATCGCGCGCATCCGGGGCATGCGTGAATCCTGGGACGGTGGCATAGGCCGGCGATATGGCTTGCGCATGGGGTACCTACGAGGTCCAAAACGCACAACGAACCATTGCGAACGCGGTGAAGTCGCGGGCCCGATTCGTTGCCGGGGGCGCCCGCCGTCAAGTATGCGGGCGGCTCGAATCACGCTAGCACCGCGCGAAATTCGATGTCAAGAAGCGGAGCGTTACGGCGGCCGATCACCTAGGGAAGCTCTGAAGAGACCCCTAAGAGGCGCCCCAAGCCGTTCGTGGTGAGCTTGTCGAAGCATGAGCGGCCCTTCGACTTCGCTCAGGGCGAACGGATCGGGGTCGAATCGATGGGCTTTTGCAGAGCATTCCTAGAGTCCGTCACTCCGGCGGAGGCCGGAATCCAGTCCGGTCGAATCTGGCGGCGCACCGAATGCTTGGCGTAGGGGCGACGCATGCGTCGCCCCTACCAGATTCTGCCGAGGTCTCCGAAGGCGGAATCTCATCCTCAAGGGTCAATCTGACGAATCCAGGGCGCCCGCCGAGTCTGGGTCACACCATGCCGCGCTCAGTGGTCAAAGTCGTCCACTAACGGCGCCGCTGCCGATCCCCTCCCGGACGCCGCGTCACCTCGGGTTCCGCTGGTTCCAGCCGGGTCTGCCGGCGTCGCGGCGGTCGGTCGGTCGCGCCACCAAATCACCGGCGGCCTCATGGTAATCTGGCGCGTCCGCCAGCCTACTCATCTAACGCACAACTGCCATTGGACAACCGGTGCGCCTCATGCGCGCCCTGATGCACGGCACGCACCTGAGGCCTAGCGCCACCGGGGCGGCGCAGCGGCTCTTGCGGCGGGCCAGCCTTGGCGCGGTCCTCCTGCTTGCCGCCCTGGTGTTGACGGCGTGCGGCGTGACGCCGCAGACCATCCTCCACCCCACCACCGAGGCCGCGCGCGCCTCGCATTGGCTCCTCCTGGTCGTCTTCTGGGCCGGTTTGGCCGTCTTCGTGGTCGTCGAGGGCGCCCTGCTCTATGCGGTTTTTCGCTATCGCCGGCGACGCGGCGACAGCCTGCCGGCGCAGACGCACGGCAATCTCAAGCTCGAGATCGGGTGGACCATCGCCCCGACCATTCTGGTCATCCTCCTGGCGGCGCTGACGGTGCCGGTGATCTTTGCCAATGCCCAGCAGCCGGAGGACGACGCCATTCGAGTGGAGGCCATTGGCCACCAGTGGTGGTTCGAGTTCCACTATCCGGATCTCGGCGTCGTGACGGCCAACGAGCTGCACCTCCCGGTCGGCAGGCCGGCCGCGATCATCATCAAGAGCGAGGACGTGCTGCACAGCTTCTGGGTGCCGGCCCTGCGCGGCAAGCTGGACATGGTCCCGGGCCGCACCAGCGTGTTCCGCATCTTCCCGGAGCAGACCGGCACCTTCCCGGGCCAGTGCGCCGAGTTCTGCGGCACCGCGCACGCGCTCATGCGCTTCACGGTTGTGGTGGAAGAGCCTGAGGAGTTCGACGCGTGGGCGGCCCATCAGCTCACCGAACGCGTGCCGCCGACCACCGAGCTGGCGCAGGCCGGCGAGGCCCTGCTGACCCCGGCCGGTTGCGCGCTGTGCCACACGATTCGGGGCGTCACCGAGATCGGCACCATCGGGCCGGACCTGACCCACGTCGGCAGCCGCGCCCACATTGCGGCCAACACGATGGGAATGACGCGCGCGGACCTGGAGCACTGGCTCCGCGATCCCACGGGCATGAAGCCCGGCAATCTGATGATCTTGCCGCGTGAGCTGACCGACGACGAAATCGATGCGCTTACCGAATACCTGATGGGTCTCAAGTGATACGGTGCGGCCGAGTCGCGGCGGCGCCTCCGCGGAGCAGTTTCTGATGGCCACCACCACGGTCAGCGTCCGGCCCAACACCTACGCCGGCACGGCGTGGAGTTGGATCACCACGGTCGACCACAAGCGCATCGCCGTGCTCTATTTCGTCACCTCGCTGGCGTTTTTTGCGCTGGGCGGCCTGGAGGCGCTTCTTATACGGCTGCAGCTTTCGCGGCCCGAACTCGATCTCGTCCATCCCGATCGGTTCGCCGAGCTCTTCACCATGCACGGCACGACCATGGTGTTCCTGGCGCTGATGCCACTGTCGGCGGCCTTCTTCAACCTCCTGGTGCCGCTCATGATCGGCGCGCGCGACGTGGCCTTTCCGCGGCTGAACGCGCTGAGCTATTGGGTCTATTTGTTCGGCGGCATCTTCCTGAACATCAGCTTCATCGCCGGCGGCGCTCCGGCCATGGGTTGGTTCGGCTACGCGCCGCTGACCGCCATGGAGTTCGCCGACACGCACGCGGTCGACTTCTGGGCGTTCGGGCTCCAGATCCTCGGCGTCTCGTCGATCCTGGCCTCCATCAACTTCATCGTCACGATCATCAACATGCGGGCGCCCGGCATGACGTTCAACCGCATGCCCATGTTCGTCTGGATGACGCTGATCACCGGCTTCCTGATCATCTTCGCCTTCCCCGTCATCACCATCGGGTTGGTGCTGCTGCTCTTCGACCGCTACCTCGGGACCAGCTTCTTCCTCTACCAAGGCGGCGGCGACCCGGTTTTGTGGCAGCACCTGTTCTGGGTGTTCGGCCACCCGGAGGTCTACATCCTGATCCTGCCCGCCATGGGCATCGTGTCGGATGTTCTGCCCACCTTCTCGCGCAAGCCGCTGTTCGGCTACGCGGTGGTGGCCTACTCCGGCGCGGCGATCGCGCTGGTGGGCTTTGGCGTCTGGACGCACCACATGTTCACCGTCGGCCTGGGTCCGGTGGCCGACACGGCCTTCGCAATCTCCACCATGGCGGTGGCCGTCCCGACCGGCGTCAAGATCTTCAACTGGATCGCCACGCTCTGGGGCGGCTCCATCAGCCTGCGCACGCCCATGCTGTTCGCCATCGGCTTCATCGCCATGTTCATTCTCGGCGGTCTCACCGGCGTCAGCCTCGGCTCGCCCCCGGTGGATACCCAGGTGCAGGACACCTACTACGTGGTGGCCCACCTGCACTACGTGCTGTTCGGCGGCACGATCTTCGGGCTCTTCGCCGGCATCTACTTCTGGTTCCCCAAGATGACCGGCCGCATGCTCAACGAGGGCTGGGGCAAAGTTCACTTCTGGCTCATGATGATCGGCTTCAACCTCGCCTTCGGGCCGCAGCACCAGCTGGGCATCGATGGCATGCCCCGTCGGATCCACACCTACGGTGCCGACATGGGCTGGGACCTTTGGAACCTCATGTCGACCGTGGGCGCTTGGACGATTGGGCTCTCGATGCTCATCTTCGCCATCAACGCCATTCGCTCGCTGCGCAGCGGACGTGACGCCGGTCCGGACCCGTGGGACGGCGGCACGCTCGAGTGGGCCATGTCGTCGCCGCCGCCGGTGTACAACTTCGCCGAGGTGCCCGTGGTCGACGACCGCTACCCCGTGTGGAAGGAGAAGCACGGCGGCGGCCACACCGGAGCAGCCGTGGCCGAGCCGCCCGCCGCCGAGACGGCGCACGACGACGATGAACCGCACATCCACATGCCCAACCCGTCCTACTGGCCCATCCTGGTGGCCGCCGGCATGGTCCTCGCGGCCTGTGGGCTGATCTTTCACCAGGTGTTCGTCTTGCTCGGCGCATTGATCTTCGGCATCTCGCTGATCGGCTGGATCGAGGAGCCGCCCGGATGACCGTCGACGCTCACGCGCACGAGGAGCACCCCACCTCCACCGGCCTCGACAGCCGCAAGGTCGCCATGTGGGCCTTCCTGGGCTCGGAGACCATGTTCTTCGGCAGCCTGATCCTGGTCATGCTGATCAACAAGCACAACACCTTGGGGGTCATGCTCGGCCACGGCGATCACACGTTCGAGGCCGGCCAGGGAATGCTCGACCTCGTGCTCACGTCGTTCACCACCTTCGTACTGCTCACCAGCAGTCTGGCGATGGTGCTGGCGCTGGCCGCGTTTCGGAATCGCAGCATTAACTGGGGGCGCTTTTGGCTGATGGTGGTGGTCGCGTTCGGCGCCATCTTCCTCGGCGGTCAGGTGTACGAGTTCACCGCGTTCGTCCGCGAGGGGCTGACACCGTCCACCAATCTCTTCGGCGCGTCCTTCTACATGCTGGTCGGCTTTCACGGCGCGCACGTCGCCATCGGCATTCTCTGGCTGCTCGCCGTGGTCTACTACTCCTATCGCGGCCGCTATCAGGGCGCCGACACCTGGGGTGTCGAGATGGTCGGCCTGTACTGGCACTTCGTCGATCTTGTCTGGGTGGCCATCTTCACCCTGATCTACTTGATTTAGGACGAGTGACGCCCTGATGTCAGCCGAGCATCCCCCCGACGCCCACGCCGCCGAAGAGCACGACGAGCGCCACGGCTACGCCCACTACGTGGTGGTCGGAGTCATTCTGACCGTCGTCACCATCGTCGAAATCATGATTCCCAGCATCGACGCCATTCGCAATGCCCTGGGCACCGTGTGGACGACGACGTCGCTGCTCGTCCTGTCGTTCCTCAAGGGCGCCGGCGTCGTCATGTACTACATGCACCTGAAGGGGGACGACCGCCTCTTCACCGCGCTCTTCATGTTCCCGTTCATGATCGCGACCACCATCGTGATCATTCTGTTCCTCTTCTGGACGCTCACCGGCCTGATTGCCTAGAAGGCATATCGGGTCCCCTCTCCCTTGATGGGAGAGGGTTAGCGTGAGGGTGATCCGCGACTGAATCCCCACGCAACTACGCCCACCCGCCCCGCCCTGCGTAGACTTCGGCAATGACCTTCTATCTGATCCCCGAGATCACGCTCGGGCTGCTGGTGCTCACCGGCGGCTATCTCTACGCTGTCAGTCCCCTCAACCCGGACCGCCTGGAACCGGTCGCCTGGCCCCGGATCGCCGCGTTCGTGACCGCCGCCGTCACGCTGTTCGTCACGCTGCACCCGCCGTTCGACACGCTCGCGGCCACCCATTTCAGCGTCCACATGTGGCAGCACAGCTTGCTGGTCTTCGCGGCGACGCCGCTGCTGCTCATCGGACTGCCCGACTGGCTGCTGGCGCCCATCTTCCGCGTGCGCGTCGTGCGCTTCGTCGCACAGCAGGCGACGCGGCTGCCCGTGGCGCTGGGGCTCAGCACCACGGCCTTCTGGATCTGGCACATGCCGCCGCTCTACGAGCTGGCGTTGCAGGACCGCATCGCCCACGACTTCGAGCACCTCACCATGATCGTTGGAGGCCTCGTGATGTGGTGGCCGGTCCTCAGCCGGGTGCGCGCCGTCCCCGCGGCCGTGCCGCCCATGCAGATGCTCTACCTGCTGCTGCTGTCCATCCCGTCCGGATTCTTCAGCGCAATCTTCGTCTTCGCCAACGACCCGCTGTATCCGACCTACGAGCTCGCCCGTGGAGCGGAGGCGCTCGTCGACCAGCGCATCGGCGGTCTCATCATGAAGCTCGGCGGGACCCTCGTGCTCTGGACCATCCTCAGCGTCAAGTTCATCCGCTGGCTCAACCAGCGCCCCGACGCCCACCCCGCGTCACCCCGCCCACCGCTCTAGAGGGCACGTCCTGTTCCCTCTCCCTGAGGGAGAGGGTTAGGGTGAGGGGTTCCGCGGCTCGGTCGTGGGATGTCGGCCATTCATGCAAGGGTCTCCGGGAGCGCGAAGGTTCGGATCGGGGTCGCCGGCTGCGATTCAAGGTGGTCCGGTGGCCCACGCTGCGCGCAGCGTGGGATTCAGCGGCTCCGCCGCATTGCGGATTCCGCCGCCCCTGGTGGGGCGCCCCCGGTGGGCGCCCGAACGTCGAGTCTTCGGCCCTACCCGCCGCTCACCTCGAGCGTCGCCCGCTGACCACGCACCGCATGTCCCTCGATCGGACAGGTCAGCGTATGCGTCCCCGGACGGACGTCGACGTCCAGATACCCCGTCTGCCCCGGTCCGATATTCGGCGACGTGACGGGATCGCGATCCACAGCAAGCTCCAGCGAGTGGGTGAAGGTGCCCTCGTTCGTGATGCGGAAGCGAACCCGCGAGGCGCTCGTCGTCATGGTCGACGGCACGATCTTGAAGTCCGACATGGTCACGTCGATCACGTCGCATGACGGCGCGAGGCAGTCCGTGGCCGGTGTGGTCAGGAAATCGGGCGGCGGATTCTCGGCCACCACATAGGCCAACCCCTCGCCGCAGGCCGCCAGGAGGAATGTCGCGACCAGCAGCAGCGGGAACAGGGCGCGACGCACGGGTATCGGGATGTGAAGCCTCGGAAATTGGTCGGCAACCGCTTGCCGACCGTCAAGCATAGGAGCGCGC
This sequence comes from Chloroflexota bacterium, assembly GCA_965243625.1. GTDB lineage: Bacteria > Chloroflexota > UBA11872 > UBA11872 > UBA11872 > JAJECS01. The sequence continues at coordinate 2,114,268 of CBDEVI010000002.1, read as the reverse complement.
TCCCGCGCCGTGCAACGAGCCGGGGATTTCTCTGAATCTCGGGTAGTAGTCTGCTTTGAGTCCGTCATTCCCGCGAAGGCGGGAATCCACCCCGGAAGTCAAGCGACACATCGAGGCCGACCGCCGATGCTGAGTCGCCATGCGGCGCTCAGATGTCAGAGTCGCCCACTCTCGAATCTCGCTTACGCCCGCCGTGCGCGGGCGTATACAATTGCGTGGAGATTGGTATCCGTGCGCTGGATGGAGTTGCTGCATCCACGCCTCGACCGGACCTCGCGGGCGAACGCCCGAGTCTAAACTGACCCCTCTGCTCCGGATCGGCAGATGCAGCTTCCGCGATTGCCGGGTGCTGGCGCCGTGCGTTGGCCTCGGACCGGGACCATTGGCGAACGGTTGGGGATCGAGACACTGATGCACACAAAGGTGGGCTGTCGTTGACGCTTGAAGTCGCCCTTGTCCTCGACGAAGAAACGCTCGAAAACGGGCTGGCCGAGCTGGTGGCGCTCGGCGCCGAGCCTGGATTCATCTATCGCGACGCCATCAACCGCGTGCTGCCGGACACCACGCAGATCCCCGACGAGATCGTGCAGTGGTTCCGCGATCGGCTCGCCGAGGAAGAAATTGAACTGCGGGACGAGCGGCCCGAGGAACGCACCGAAGAGCCCGCGCCGATCACCACCGCCCGCAGTCAGCGCGAAGAGCAGTTCGAGCTCGAATCGGCCAGCCAGGACACCGTGCGCAGCTACCTCAACGAGATTGGCCGCATCCTGCTGCTCACCGCCAAGGAAGAGGTGGACCTTGCGCAGCGAATCGAACGCGGTGACGAGAGCGCCCGCGAGCACCTGATCACGGCCAATCTGCGCCTCGTCGTGAGCGTGGCCAAGAAGTACACCGGGCACGGCATCCCGTTGCTGGACCTCATCCAGGAGGGCAACGCCGGGCTCATGCGCGCGGCCGAGAAGTTCGACTGGCGCCGCGGCTACAAGTTCAGCACCTACGCCACGTGGTGGATCCGGCAGGCCGTCACGCGCGCCATCGCCGAGCAGAGCCGCACCATTCGCCTGCCCGTCCACGTGCACGAGAAGCTCACCAAGTCCTATCGCGTCCAGCGCGACCTCCAGCTTCGGCTTGGACGCGAGCCGACGGACGACGAGATTGCCGGCGAAATGGAGATGTCCGAGGACCAGATTGGCGAGCTCAAGCAGGCGGCCCGTTTGCCCATCTCGCTGGAGACTCCCATCGGCGAGGACGGCGACACGGAAATCGGGCATCTCATCCCAGACGATGACGCGGTGGAGCCCATGGAGGCCGCCACGCGGCAGTTGCTGACCGAGCAGCTCGACAACGTGATGGAGATGCTGGACCCGCGCGAGCAGAAGATTCTGCGGCTGCGATATGGCCTCGACGACGACACGCCGCGCACCCTGGACCAGGTCGGCCAGGAGTTCGGCCTGACGCGCGAGCGCATCCGCCAAATCGAGTCGCAAGCCCTCCGCAAGCTCCGTCATCCCCGCCTGGCCCGCCGCCTCAAGGACTTCCTGGCCTAGCCGACGCCGCCGACTCGACGCCTTCCCCCTTCGAGGGGGAAGGTTGGGATGGGGGTCAAACCCCGTGAGTGTCAACGAGGACAGTGGCTATTCCGTCGCCCCCCGGGACTCCTCGGGTTGCTCGGATGCCCGCCGGAAGCCACTTGACATGTCATTCCGAACGCAGTGAGGAATCTAAGGACGTGGTGCCTGCTCTCCGCCCCTTAGATTCCTCGCGTTGCTCGGAATGACGGGATCGGCAATCTCAAATTCCCCTAGAAGTCAGAGTCTAAACACGCAAGCAGAGACCCCGCCCCCAATCCATCCGCCGCGCCCCCGCCTTAACGCACAACGCCCGGCGCACCAGGCGCCGGGCGTCGTGTACGCAGCCCTTCGGCTACATCATGCCGAGGTCGCCCGCGGGCGGAATCGGCGAAGCCTTCTTCTTGGGCGGCAGGTCCGCGATCAGCGTTTCCGTCGAGAGGATCATCATCGCCACGCTGCCGGCGTTCTGCAGCGCGGCCCGAACCACCTTCGTCGGATCGACCACGCCAACCTCGGTGAGGTCGGCGATTTGACCATCCGCCCCGTTGTAGCCCATCGGGCCTTCGGCGTCGGCCACGCGCTGGACGATCACGTCGCCCGTCTCGCCGGCGTTGACGGCAATCTGGCGCAGGGGCACCGGCAGCGCGTCGCGCACGATCCGGGCGCCGATCGCCTCGTCGCCGGAAAGCTCCTTGTGCACCTGGTCGACCGCCGCCATGGCGCGGACGTAGGCCGTCCCCGCGCCGGGCACGATGCCCTCGTCCACCGCGGCTTGGGTTGCCGACAGGGCGTCTTCCACGCGGTGCTTCTTCTCCTTGAGCTCCACCTCGGTCGGGGCGCCCACGCGCAGCACCGCCACGCCGCCGGCCAGCTTGGCCGCGCGCTCCTGGAGCTTCTCGCGGTCATAGGCCGAATCCGTGTTGTCCATCTCCGCTCGAATCTGCTCGATGCGGGCGTTGATGTCGCGCGTCGAGCCGGCGCCCTCGACGATGGTCGTCTCGTCCTTGGTCACCATGACGCGGCGCGCCTTGCCAAGCACCGACAGCGGCGTGTCCTTCAGGTCCTCGCCCAGGTCGCGCGCCACCACCGTGGCGTTGACCAGGATCCCGATGTCCTCCAGGATCGCCTTCCGCCGGTCGCCGTAGGCCGGTGCCTTGATCGCGATCGAGTTGAGGAGGCCGCGGGCCTTGTTGACGATCAGCGTCGCCAGCATGTCGCCTTCGACGTCCTCGGCAATGAACAGCACGTTGCGGTGTCCGCCCTGCACCATGCGCTCCAGCACGGGCAGCATGTCCTGCGCGCTCTTGAGCTGCCAGTCCGTCACGAAGATGCTGGCGTCCTCCAGCTCCGCCGACATGCGGTCGGTGTTGCTGATCAGGTACGGCGAGATATAGCCGCGGTCGAGCTGCATGCCGTCCACCAGCTCGAGCTCGAGCGCGTTCGTGCGGCCTTCTTCCACCGAAACCGCGCCGTTCTTGCCCGCGCGGTCAAGGGACTCGGCGATCATGCGACCAACCTCGGGATCGCCCGAAGAGATCGTCGCGACCCACTCCATTTGACGCGGATCGTCCACCTCGCGCGATTGCTCGCTGATCGCGTCGTCGGCCGCCTTGAGGGCCTTCTGGATCCCGCGCTTGAGGATCATTGGGTTCATATCGGCCGCGATCGCCCGCAGGCCGCCGTGAATCATGGCCTGCGCCAAGACCGTGGCGGTCGTCGTGCCGTCGCCGGCGATGTCGTTGGTCTTGCTCGCCGCTTCCTTGATGAGCTGGGTGCCCATGTTCGCGAAGTTGCTGCCGAGCTCGATGTCTCGGGCGACCGTCACACCGTCGTTGGTGACCACGGGAGCCCCGAAATTGCGGCCCAGCGCCACATTGCGCCCCCGGGGACCCAGGGTCACGCGCACGGCGTTGGCGACCGCGTCCACGCCCTGCAGTAGGGCACCGCGGGCCTCGGCGCTGAATCGGAGCTCTTTGGGATTGCCAGGCATACTCGGCAGCCTCCTGATTGTGTGAGCTGTGTGGGAAAGGCGCGCGGGCAATTGCGGGGCCCGGCGCGCGGGTCAGCCGATGATTGGCTTCGTTAGCGCCAAATTGTAGCGCAGTGGCTTCGAGCAAAACAGAACCAGCCGCCGATGGTTCGATCGACCGCCGGCGCGCCTACCGGCCCTTCCAATAGGGGTTGGCCGACCACCGCCTGACCGGCGCCAGCCCGAGCGCCCGCGTCACCTCGGCGTTGGCCAGCATGCTCTCGCGCAAACGGGCAAGGGCGTCGTCGCGGCTCGCGCCGTTCAAGACCATCACCTCCCGCCGGCCCACTTGCGCCGCGGCGCGCCAGGTGGAACCGCCGCGCCACACGGACACCTCGACCTCGACGCCACCGAGATCGAGCGCAGTTGCCGCTCGGGGGTCGTCGCGGGACTGCGGCGCGTCGCACATCGGCATTGCCAGGGGTGAACGGCGTCAAAGTCTATCGGGCCGGCCCGCGTGGACGCCGCGCCGCCCGCGCGACAGAATCAAGCACGCCGCCGTCATCCGAAGAGTGCCGCGGGCATGGCAACTGAGCTATTCGACGTCGTTTCGCCCGAAACGGCGTTGGAACGGCTGCTCGAAGCCGGCTTGCCCGAGCCGCGCGTGGAAACCGTGCCGTTGGCGGCCGCCGCGGGGAGGGTTTCGGCGTACCCGGTGCGAGCGCCCGAAGCCAGTCCGTCCTTCGACCGATCCTTGATGGACGGGTTCGCCGTGCGCGCGTCGGACACCTTCGGCGCGACCGAGTCGTTGCCAGCCGCCCTCGCCGTGATCGGCGAGGTGCCAATGGGCGCGTCCCCGACCGCGGGCATAGCGCCCGGCGAGGCCATGGTGATCCACACCGGCGGCATGTTGCCTCCGGGCAGCGATGCCGTCGTGATGGTGGAGCACACCGAGTGGATCGATGACCGGATGATCGAGGTCATGCGTCCCGTCGCGGCCCGAGACGCAGTGATTCAACGCGGCGACGACGTGGCCGAGGGCGCGGTGGTCATTCCCGAGGGCGCGCGCCTCCGATCGCAGGATCTTGGCGGGCTCGCCGCGCTGGGCGTCGCGCACGTCGCAGTTGCCCAAGCGCCGATCGTGGCGCTCATCGCGACCGGCGACGAGGTCGTGCCGCCCCACCAGACGCCCGAACCGGGCGAAGTTCGAGACGTGAACTCGACCACGCTCACCGTCGAGGTGGAGCGCGCGGGCGGCGTGGCACGGACCTACGGCATCGTGCCCGATGCGCGCTCCGCGCTGGCGACCGCGGCGCGCAACGCGCTGCGGGAGTGCGACATCGTCGTCATCAGCGCCGGAAGCTCGGTGAGCGCCCGCGATCACACGGCGGACGTCATCGATTCGCTGGGATCGCCCGGCGTTTTAGCGCACGGCTTGGCCCTGAAGCCCGGCAAGCCGTCGATCGTGGGCCTCGCCGACGGCCGGCCCATATTCGGATTACCCGGAAATCCGGTCTCGGCGCTGGTCGTGTTCGACCTATTGGTCGCGCCCACGATTCGCCGGCTGCAGGGCGCTCCGGCCGACAGTTCCGCCTCACCGCTGCGTGCTCGACTGGCGCGTAACGTGGCATCCACGGCGGGCCGCCTGGATTTCATTCCCGCGCGCCTCACCGAGCGTGACGACGAAACGTGGGCGGAGCCCATATTCGGTGCATCGAACCTCATCTTCACGCTCGTGCGCGCCGACGCGCTGGTCCGGATTCCGGCCGACGCCAACGGCCTCCAGGCCGGCGCGTTCGTCGACATTCGCCCGCTGGCATGACCGCGCCCTCCCGATCGGGCGAGCGACCGAGCCACGACGCTCCACCCGGGAGCGGCGACCGCATGCCGTATTTGCAGGACGTGCCGTTGGACGAGGCGCGGGCGCGCTTCGACGAGGCGCTGCGCCGCGCGGGCGCACTGGCGCCCGGCCCGGCGGTTTCGGTGCCCCTTGAGGAGGCGGTTGGCCGCGTTACGGCCTCGGCGGTTTGGGCCCGCACATCCAATCCCCACTATCACGCCGCGGCCATGGATGGCGTCGCGGTTGCGGCGGCGACGACGCTCGGCGCGTCGCCCACGTCGCCGCTGCGCCTTCGCGTGGGCCGGGACGCCGTGTGGATCGACACCGGCGACGCCATGCCTTCAGGCATGGATGCCGTGGTAATGCTGGAAGACCTGCACGAGGTCGGCGACGGCAGCGTTGAAATCCTTGCAGCCGTCGCGCCTTGGCAGCATGTCCGCCCGCTGGGCGAGGACATCGTGGCAACCGAGCTGGTGCTCCCCGCCGGCCACACGCTGCGTCCGGTAGACGTCGCCGCCGCCGCCGCGGCCGGGCATGCGTCGCTCGAAGTCCGTCGGCCCCCGCGTGTGGCGGTTCTCCCCACCGGCTCGGAGCTGGTGCCGCCGGGAGCCGCGGCCGGGCCGGGCCAGATCGTGGACTCGAACTCGCTCATGCTGGCGGCAACCGCCCGCGAGTGGGGCGCGGACGCCGAGCGGCTGCCGCCGCTGCCCGACGACTTCGAGCGCCTCCGAAATGCAGTGGATCAGGCGCTCGACCGCGCCGACATCGTGGTGATCAACGCCGGCTCGTCGGCAGGTGCGGAAGATTTCACGGCGCGAGTCATTGCCGAGCACGGCGAGGTGCTGGTGCACGGCGTGGCGATCCGACCGGGCCACCCGGTGGTCCTGGGCGTCGCCCGCGGGCGCGCCGTCGTGGGCATTCCCGGGTATCCGGTGTCCGCGGCACTGGCGCTGGAGCTGTTCGTGGCGCCGCTCATCGACGCCAGGCTCGGGCGTCGGCGACGCCGTCGGCCAACGCTGCGTGCGGTGGTCCCGCGGGCCGTGGTGTCGCCCATGGGCGACGACGAGTTCGTGCGCGTGAAGATTGGCCGCGTCGGGGAGCGCACCATCGCCGCGCCGCTCGCCCGCGGGGCCGGCATGATCACCTCGATGGTGCGCGCCGACGGCGTCATCCGCATTCCCCGGATGTCCGAAGGGCTCGCGGCGGGATCGTCAGTGGAGGTGGATTTGCTCACCGATCCGGACGCCGTCGACCACACGGCGGTGCTCATCGGCAGCCACGATCCCGCCCTCGATCTCTTGGCCAACGAGGTCCACCGGCGGTTCGCCCCGGCGGCGGTGGCGTCGACCAACGTCGGTAGTCAGAGCGGGCTGGTGGCGCTGCGCCGGAATAATGCGCATGCCGCCGGATGCCACCTGATCGATCCGGCCACCGGCGCCTACAACGTTGCGGACGTTCGACGCATTCTTCCCGGCCGCGATGTCGTCCTCGTCACGTTTGCGCACCGGCAGCAGGGACTCATGGTCGCTCCGGGCAATCCGCTCGGCATCGAGGCCATCGACGACCTGGCGCGCGACGACGTCGTCTTCGTGAACCGGCAGCGAGGCTCGGGAACTCGAATGCTGCTGGACTACGAGTTACAGCGCCGCGGCCTGGCCGTCGCGGACATCGCCGGCTACGAACGTGAGCTCTACACCCACGTCGCGGTGGCCGCCGACGTGGCCGCCGGCGGGGCGGACGCCGGCCTTGGGGTGCTGGCCGCCGCCCGGGCGCTGAAGCTCGACTTCATCCCGCTGCTCCAGGAGCGCTACGACCTCGTCATCCCGCGCGAGCACTACGAATCGCCGGTGCTGCGGCCCGTGCTGGATGTGCTGCGGGATCCGGCGTTTGCGCGACAGGTCGAGGCCATGGGCGGCTACGACGCGTCGCGGATGGGGCAAGTGGCCGCCGAGCTTCCCGGGTCGCCGCCGGGCGAGACGCTGACCTAGCTTGGCGAACCCGTCGGAGCACGCGCAGCCGGCGGACGGGCAGGCCGTTAACGCGGAGTCCCGGTCACATCTGAGGGTCTATCGCTGGCTTGGCCTGCTCCTAGCGCCTGCAGCCGTGGCGCTGGCGATCATGACGCCCAGTGCCCTGCCGGAAACCGCTCCGCCCCAGGTCGCGCAACCGAGCGCTGCGATCGAGCTTTCCGCCGCGACACTCCAGTGGATCAATGCGGCATCCGCTGAGGAGCTCGCCGATGAATTGCCCGGCATCGGCCCGTTGTATGCCGAGCGGATCACCACCCACCGCCGCCTGTTCGGCTCGATCGCCGAGGCCCGGACGCTCATCGATCTGGGTATTCCCGCGCGCGTGGTGCAGCGGCTCCCGGCGCAAGCGCCCTCAGCTCCATGACGGCCTGGCTGGCCGCGGCGATCTTGCTGGGGATCGGAATCGCCGCTTGGTGGGGTCCGGCGCCGGCCTGGGCGGTCATTGGGCTGGCCGTCGTTGGCGCGGCGGCGGCCGCGACGGGTCGCCGCCCCTTGCTCGCGGCTGCGGTCCTCGCCGCGCTGGCCCTTGGCCTGGCGCGCGGCGGACATCACGTCGCCTCGCAGCCACCGCTACTCCAGGCGCATGCCGGTGCGGCGCTGACGGTGATCGGAACCGTTGTCGACGACGTGCCGGGCCCGCGACGAACGCTCCAAGTCGAGGCGGTTGCCCGAGGGGAAGATGAGGAGCCGCGACAAGCCGCGGGTCGGGTGCAGGTCTTCGCTCCGCGGGCATTGGCGCTGCCGAACGCGCGGGTGGCGGTCAGCGGAGTGTTTCGTCCCGCAAGCCCGCGGGCGACGAACGCCCTCGTCGGACACGCCGACACCTGGGCGGGGACGCTGGACGACGCAACGATGAGGGTCATCGAGACCGGTACGGCCGCGGATCCTCCGGCGCTTCTGCGCCTGCGGCGCCACGTCGATGCCAGCATTCGCTCGGCCTTGCCCGAGCCCCATGCCTCGCTGCTCTCGGCCATGCTCGTGGGCATTCGTCAACGGTTGCCCGATGAGCTGCGGAGTGACTTTCTCACCTCCGGCCTGATTCACATCGTCGCCATCTCCGGCTTCAACATCACGTTAATCGCGCTCTGGGTGCGACGGCTCGCCGGCTGGGGTCTTGGCCGCTACGGAGTCGGCCTGGCGGCGGTGTTGCTACCGCTTTACGCGGTGCTGGCCGGCGCCGAGCCGGGCGTGATACGGGCCGCCATCATGGGCGACCTGGTGCTCCTGGCCTGGATCATCGGGCGCGACGCCGACACCCTCACCGCCTTGGGGATGGCGGGGGCCGGCATGGCGTTGGTGCAGCCCCAGGCGCTCGGCGACGTTGGCTTTCAGCTGTCGTTCGTGGGAACGCTTGGGCTGATTGTCATCGCGCCCCGCATTTCGGCCCTGCTCACCGAGCGCGCCCGGTTCCCGCGGTGGAGCGCCGAGCTGGTTGCGACGACCACCGCCGCCAGTCTGATGGTGACCCCGATCATCGCCCACACGTTCGAGCGCTTTCAGCTCATGGCGGTGCCGGCCAATCTGCTGGCTCTCGCGGCGCCCGCCGCCATCATGGCCACGGGTGCGCCCGTCGCCATCTGGGCGTCCGCCGGGTGGCCGGCGGCCGATGTCGTCGGCTGGGCCGCCTGGCTTCCGCTCGAGTATTTGATTCAAGCCGGGCGGATCGCCGCGCAGTTGCCAGGCGCCTCGCTCGCGACCAGCGGGTTCGACTTCGCCCAGGCGCTGGTCTCATATTTCTGCATTGGCGCGGCGCTGGTCCTGCTTGGACGCCCGCCGCCGCGACTCGTTCGCTCACGCGTCGGGTCGGTGGCGCTTCCCCGACGCGCCGTCTACGGGGTGGCGCTCGTCGCCTTGGTCGCGCCACCGGCGATGGCGGTCGCGGGAATGCCTCGCCTCTTCGACGATGGCGCCACGTTGGCCACCGTCGACCTCTCGAGCCGCGCCCCCACGGTCTATGTCCGAAAAGGCGATGACCGGGTGGTCGTCGCCGGAAGCCGCCTGGACCGGTTGCTGCTTGACCGCGCGCTGCCTCGCTGGGACCTCCAGGTCGACAACCTGGCCGTGGCCTCGTCGGGCGGCGAGCTCTCCCACATGGCCCTCGACCTCGTTGGGGCCCGAGACGTAGCCGTGGTGCAGGCGCCTCCCACCCATGCGCTGGGGGCGCACCTGGTAGCGCCGAACCATGCCGGCCGAGCGCCCGTCGTCGTGGACGCAAGCCGGACCACCGGCGCTCTGAAAACCGAGCTCATCCCGGTTGAAGGCGGTTCCTGGGTGGTGGTGACGTCAAGCGACGCGACGTTCGCCGTCGCCCCGCCGACCGCGTCGCAGCCTTCGCTGCCGGCGAATCTGCGCGCGGACGTGCTGGTGCTTGGACGATCAACGACGCTCGGAGCCATGCCCGCGTCCGCCTTGCTGGATGCGGGGTTCGGGATGGTCATCGCGCCACATCCGCGACTGCCACAGATCGTCGCGCGAGCCGTGAACGATGTTGGCGAAATTGTCGTGCCGGAGTCCCAGCCCGACCCGGCGCAGCTCATCGGCAGCGCCCGAGTCCGGTCCGATCTGGGAACCATCGAGGTGCGGCGCTGAGCCGTGCCCGGCCAAACAGCAGGTAGGATCGCCAACGTTGGTTCCTCCTCGAGGTCGCGACCCGTGAGCGAGCGCGTCACCGTCATCGGCGCCGGGGCGATGGGCGGCGCGGTGGTGTCCGCCCTGGCCGCCAGCGGCGCGGTTCCCGCCGCGTCGATCGTCGTGAGCGAAATCGACGACGCGCGCCGCGAGGCCGTGGTCGCGGCAAACGGCGCCACCGCCGGCCGGGGACTGCCGCATGACGCGATGGGCGCGCAGGCGCTAGTGCTTGCCGTGAAGCCGCAGTCGTTTCAGAAAGTTGCGGAGGTGCTCCGGCCCGCGCTCACGCCGGCCCCACTGGTGCTCTCGATCATGGCCGGGGTGCGCCTCGAAACCATGGAATCCGCGCTCGGTACCTCGCGTCTCGTTCGCGCGATGCCCAATACGCCGGCCCAGATCGGCCGCGGCATGACGGTCTGGATGGCGGGGAGCGGCGTTGACGATGCCGACCGCCGTCGCACCCGGCAGATCCTGGGATCGTTCGGCGCCGAGATCGAGGTCCACGCCGAAGACCTGTTGGATGCCGCGACGGCGGTCCACGGCAGCGGCCCCGCCTATGTCTACCTGGTCGCCGAGGCGTGGATCGACGCCGCCGTTTCCGTCGGGCTCGACCGGGAGATTGCCACCACGCTCGTTCGGGAAACCCTCATCGGATCGGCCGAGTTGTGGAACGCCGGCGACATGAGCGCGGAGGCCCTGCGGCATGCCGTCACCTCACCCGGTGGGACCACGGCCGCCGCGCTCGACGTATTCGAGGAGCGAGACCTGCGCGAGGCCTTCCTCGCCGCCGTGGCCGCGGCCTACCGCCGATCACAGGAGCTCGGCTAGACGCCTTCGCGACCGTCCGCACCCGGCGATCCGACATGTCCGTGTTACGGTTTGCCCCGCGTGTGTGAAGGACGCCACGAGGTGCCCCTTGGCCGTCAACTTGACGCCCGAACAGCTCGAAGAGCTGCGCCAGATCGATTCCGCCACGATCGCCAACGCGATCGAAGAGTTCGACGTCCGGGACCGGACCGAGGGATACATCGGCAGCGACGTGCGTTGCCTGTTTCCCGAGATCGGCGAGGCCGTGGTGGGCTACGCGGTGACCGTGAAGGGCGATAGCACGACCCACGGTCGCCAGCGCAATCCCTCGGGCCAGATGGACCTGTGGGAGCTGGTGGAGCGTTCACCCAGCCCGACGATCCTCGTGATCCAAGATTGCGGAAACAACCCGGCCAAGTCCTGCCATTTCGGCGACGTCATGGCCACCATCTTCAAGGCGCTGGGCGGGGTGGCCGTCGTCACCGATGGCTGCGTGCGCGACCTGTCCGAGGTGCGTGAAATCGGCGTCCAATACTTCGCCCGCGGCGTGACCGTCTCACACGGCACGTCGGTGAGCTTGGAGCCGGGCGAGCCCGTGATCATCGACGGCACGCCCATCAGGATGGGCGATCTCGTGCACGCCGATGAAAACGGCGTGGTGGTGATTCCGGACGAGGTAGCGGGCGAGCTCGCCGAAGCGTCGCGTCAGGTTCTCGACTACGAGGCCGCGCGCAAGGAGTTTGCGCAGCAGCCGGGATTCACGGTGGCCAAGCTCCGCGAGATGACCGGCCTCTAGCGCCGGCCCCCAACGCGGAGACCTCCGCCTAACCCCTCCGTCATTCCCGCGAAGGCGGGAAGGTGGATTCACATTTCAAGTGCAACGGCTGATCCCAGAAGACCTCGGCTGGGGTTTGGTAGCCGAGGCATTTGCGCGGCGTGTTGTTGTAGGCCTGGACGAGCTCGATGAAGCGGACGGGCGCCAGAGTCGCGAGGTCGGTTTTGCGGGGCAGGGAGCGGCGCAGGCGCCCGATGGCGTTTTCGATGCCGCCCTTCTGCCAGGGGGCATGGGGGTCGCAGAAGAACGTCTCGATGCCGTGGGCGTGAAGCTGGTGATGGCGGGCGAATTCGGTGCCGTTGTCGAAGGTGACGGACTGGCGCCAGGGGGCCGGCAGGGGCGTGAGGAGGCGGGTGAGGGCGCGGGCGATGGGGGCGGCGGCCTTGGAGGGCGAGCGGACGGCGAGGAGCAGGCGGGAGTGGCGGTCGTGGAGGGTGAGGACGGCCTGGCCGTAGATGCTGAAGAGCATGAGGTCGGCTTCCCAGTGGCCGGGGGTCTGGCGATCGGCGGCACTGGCGGGCCGCTCGGCGAGGGGCCGGCGGTGCTGGATAAAGGAGGCGGGGCTGCCGCCTTTGCGCCCGCGCCAGCCGCGCTTCGCCTTGCCGCGGGGGAGATAGTGGCGCCAGGCGTAGTCCTTGGTGCGGCGGATCTGGGCATCGATGAAGCGATAGATGGACTCATGGGAGATGACGGGCTGGCCGGCCTCGCGGGCCAGCCGCCCGGCGACCTGTTCGGGGGACCAGCCTTGCTGGAGACGGGTGAGGACCTGGGTGCGCAGGGTGGGGTCGCGGTCGAGCCGGGGCCCGCGCCAGCGGCGGGCGTGGGCCTGCTGGTCGGCGTAGCGCGGCTGGTAGCCCTGGGAGCGGGAGACATTGCGCCTCAACTCCCGAGCAATCGTCGATGGCGCGCGATCCAAAGCTGCCGCGATTTGGCGGCTCGAGGCGCCGGCGGCGTGGCGTCGGGCCACTTCACACCGGTCTTTAATGGTGAGATGTGAATAGCAGCGTCCCATGGCAGCACCTTTGCGAGGTGTTGCACTTCGTTTGTGAATCTAGGGAATCCACCCTTCAGTGAATCTGGAGGCGGAGAGATTTGCCAGGTCATCGTCGCGTTTGGCCGGGATTCGCAGAGGCCTCTAAAGACGGGAATCCAGCGGCCGCTAACCCAATCGGCACACGAGCAATACCTACCCCGTACTTGATACGGGGGGGGGCGGTTTGCGATCCGCCCCGATATTCTCTTTTCGAACTCTCCTACGTGTAGGACGTCCGCAGACTCCGGCGTTCCTGGTGGCGCTCGAGCGCCAGCCGGATCAGCCGGTCCATCAGTTCCCGGGCGGGGACGCCGCTGGCTTCCCATAGCTTGGGATACATGCTGATCTCGGTGAAGCCGGGGATGGTGTTGATTTCCCCGATCACCGGCTCCAGCGTCTCGGCGTCGACCAGAAAGTCCACCCGCGCATAGCCGGCGCAATCCAAGGCGCGAAACGCCCGCACGGCGTCCCCGCGAATGCGATCGGCCAGCCGCGGCGGCAGGTCGGCCGGGACGATGGCCTGTGACCGGTCGTCCTCGTACTTTGCGGCGTAGTCGTAGAACTCGGTCGCCGGGACGATTTCCCCGCACACCGACGCCTCCGGCTCATCGTTGCCGAGGATGCTCACCTCGATCTCCCGCGCGTTCGGAACGCCCTGCTCGATGATGATGCGGCGGTCGTACTCGGCTGCGGCGGCCATGGCCTCGTCGAGCTCACCGGCGTGATGGACCTTGGACACCCCCACGCTGCTTCCCAAATTGCATGGCTTCGTGAAGAGCGGATAGGTCAGCCGCGCCTCGACCTCCGCGCGCACGGCGGCAGGATCAGCCCGCCACGCCGATACGGTCACCACGTGCCAGAGACCCACCGAAAGACCGTGGTCACGCAGGATCGCCTTGGCCACACCCTTGTCCATGGCCACGGCCGAGCCCGTGACGCCCGAGCCCACGTAGGGTAAGTCGGCAAGCTCCAGCAACCCTTGCACCGTGCCGTCTTCACCGTAGGTGCCGTGAAGTACCGGAAACACCAGGTCGAGCGCCCCAACCGACGCCCTTCCCGCGGCGGGGAGACGCGCCGTCGGCAGCGTCACCGGCAGCGATTCGCCGGAGTCCGCCGCGGGCTCCGCGCTGAGCTGGCGCATCGGATCGGCGTCGAGCAGCCATTCGCCCTGCTTGCCAATGCCAATGGGCACCACGTCGTACCTGGCGCGGTCGAGCGAATCCATCACAAACGCCGCCGATCGCAGCGACACCTCATGCTCGCCGGAGCGTCCGCCGAAGATGACGCCGACGCGCAGGCGTTCGCCGGAGGATTCCATGTCCCTAGCCTAGCGACTCCGCGTGGCTTGCACGGGCGCGAGGCGTGGCGTCACGATGTAGACGCCCTCTCCACCCGGTCGCGAACGCATGCCCAGCGGGCTCATCATCGGCATCACCGGCTTCACCGGCAGCGCCCTGGCGCGCCGGCTGGCGGCCGCGGGTTGGGATCTCCGCGGCATCGACGAGCACGAAGACGCGGCGCCCGAGCTTGATGAGCTTGGCGTCACCATCGAGCTCGCCGACGTGGGCGACCCGGATGAGCTGGAAGACCTCGGCCGGGACGGCGAACACGTCTTCTACGTGATGCGCAGCGTCTCGGACAGTCAGGACGACATGGAGCGACGCACCATCCGCGGCGTGATGAACGTCGTCGAGGCGCTGCACGGGACCGAGATTGCCTCGTTCGTCTACGGCAGCACGATGGCCGTGTTTGGCGCAGGGTCACGGGACACGCTGACCGAAGAATCGCCACCGGCGCCAAATACCGTGCTGGGACGGCTCAATCTTGAAGCGGAGCAATATCTCCGGGAGCAGTTCGAAACGGAGGGCCTTCCGGCGCGCATCGTGCGGGCGGGGACGGTCTACGGCCCGGGGGGTGGAACGCTCGAGTCGCTGCGGGGCGGCAATCTGCGGCTCATCGGCGGCGGCAAGCATCCGACCAGCCGCATTCACGTGGAGGACGCCGCCGCGATTCTCGAGGCTGTTGCGCTCCGAGGACGCTCCGGCGAGCTGTACCTGGCGGTAGACGACCACCCGGCCCCGGCCGGCGAGTATCTGGGCTACCTGGCGTCGCAGGTAGGGGCGCGTCCGCCACGGTCGTCGCCCAAATTCCTGGTGCAGGGGCTGGTGAAGCTGCACGAAGGCTTCACCAGCGTGACGCGCACCAGGGCGTCGATCTCCTCCAGCCTGTTTGGCCTGGTGACCGGCTCATACCCAACGTCGAACGCCAAAGTGCGCACGAAGCTCGGCGTCGAGCTGCGCTACCCGACCTACGTGGAGGGAGCTGCGACGCTGCTCCCTCCGGAAGAGGACGAGGGCTAGCCACCGGATGCGGCGCGGGGCATTCGGATGACCGGCGAGATCGTATTCGTGCTGGTGGTCGTGGGCGTGGCGGTCGTTCTTCTGGCCAGCGGTCGAGTGCCGTTCGAGGTGACGGCCATCGGCGTGCTGCTGACCCTGTTCCTCGGCCGTGCGATCGACTTGGAAGCGGCCCTGCGCGGGTTCTCCAACAGCGCGGTCGTCACCATCGGCGCGGTCATGGTGATGAGCGCGGGTCTCGCGAATACGGGTGTGGCCCACCTGATGGGCCGTCTGATCGGCCGGCTCGCCGGCGACAGCGAAGCGCGGCTGATCGCCGTCACCGTGCTCGCCGCCGCGTTGCTGTCCGGGTTCATGAACGCCATTGCCGCCGGCGGCGTGCTCTTGCCCGCCGCGGTAGCCGCCGCGCGCGAGCTCAGGATCCCCATCTCTCGCGTGTTGCTCCCCTTGTCGTACGCGACCCTGCTCGGCAGCGCGCTCACCCTGGTGGGAACGCCGTCGAACTTGCTGGTGAACAGCGTCGTTGCCCAGGAAGGGATCGAGCCGTTCGGCCTGCTGGACTTCACGCCGTTCGGGGCCGCAATCCTGGTCGCCGGAGTCCTGGCGCTGGTGCTCGGGCGGCGCCGCCTGCTGCCCCGGCATGCGTCCGGCGCCGCCGGCGACGCGTTGCTGCCGCGGACCCGCGACGACCACGTGCCCTATCGGCTCGAGGAGCGCCTGTACGAGGTCGCCGTTCCACCCGCGAGCCCGCTCGTGGGCCTGACCTTGCGCGAAAGCGGCATCCGCACCGACTTCGGCATCTCCATCGTGGCCATCCAGCGGCAGGGTGGGACGGACATCATCGCCCCCGCGCCCGAAATGACGTTGCACGCGCGCGACGCGCTGGTCATGAGCGCCCGCAACCGCGACATCGCCCGGCTCAGGGAGCGATTCGCGCTGCCGGAGCCGCGGCCGTCGACCCTGGGCGCCGCCGCGCTGCAAACGGAGAACGTGGAGTTCGCGGAGGTGTCGCTGGCCCCGCGCAGCACGCTGGTGGGTGAGACGGTGCCCTCGCTCAACTTCCGCGATCGCTACGGGCTGAGCGTGCTGGGAATCTGGCGTGATGGGGCGCCCCGGCGCACGCACCTCCACGACATGCCGCTGCGCGTTGGCGACGCGCTGCTCGTGCTGGGACCGCTGCCGCGAATCGCCGAGCTGCGCGACGACCCAGACTTCGTGGTTGTGACCGAGCGCGTGGGCCTGACGCTGCGCCCGCGGCAGGCGCCGGTGGCGATTGCGATCGTGGCCGGTTTCGTCATCGCGCTCATGCTCCAGGCGGCCCCGGTGGCCATCGTGGCGCTGGCGGCCGCGGCGGCCATGGTCGCCACCGGCTGCGTTCGCGGCCGCGAGACGCTGGCCGCCGTCGACTGGCGCGCCATCGTGGTCATCGGCGGCATGCTGACCTTGGCCGAGGCCATGCGTCGGAGCGGCGCGGCATCGCTGGTGGGCGAATCGCTGGCCGAGTCGCTTGGCGACGGAGGGCCGTGGATCGTCCTGGCGAGCATGCTCCTGCTCACCGCGATGTTCACCCATGTCCTGGGCAACCACGTCACGGCAGTGCTCATGGCGCCCGTGGCGCTCAGCGCTGCGGCCCTCGTGGGCGCGGACCCGCGCATGTTCGCCATGGGTGTGGCGCTGGCAGCCTCGACCGGCTTCATCACCGCCTACGCGCATCCGGTCAATCTGCTCGTGATGGGACCGGGAAACTTCCGTCCGCGCGACTATGCGCGCGCCGGCATCCCCATCGCCCTACTTGTATTGCTCGTCGACTTCGGCATGCTGGCGCTGATCTTCGGCGCCGGAGGCTCGTAGAGCCAATCTGAGATCTTTGCGTCACCCCTCCGTCATTCCGGCGAAGAGCCTGCCCCGTACTCGATACGGGGCCGGAATCCAGTCCGGTCGAACCAGGAATCGCCACGGATACTTGGCGTCGGGCGGGTCTGAGACCCGCCCCTACGGAACTGGGCAAAGGCCACTTGAGGGAGAGGGTTAGGGTGAGGGGGATCCGGGGCTTCGGCGCGGGATATTGGCCACTCGTGCAAGGTTTTCCCAAAGGGGGAGCGTCCAAATGATTCGCATCGCCATGCTCGGCAGCGGCTTCGTGTGTGATTTCTTCATGCGCGCACTGCGCTATGTGCCGGGCCAAGAGGTCGTGGTGAACTTCTCGCGCACCGAGGCTCGGGCCGCGAAGTTCGCGGCCGAGTGGGGCATTCCCGAGTGGACCACGGACATGCAGGCGGCCGTCGCCCGTGACGACGTCGATCTGGTCGCGGTCGGCCTGCCGAATGACGCGCACGCGCCCGCCTGCATTGCGGCCGCCGAGGCGGGCAAGGCCGTGGTCTGCACCAAGCCGTTGGGTCGCAACGGCCCCGAGGCCAAGACCATCCTCGACGCGGTGCGCGAGCACGGCGTGTGGCACGGCTACGCCGAGACTGAAGCGTTCATGCCGGACGTCTTGCGGGCGCGGCAGGCGGTGGAGGACGGCGCCATCGGCAAAGTGCTCATCGTCCGCGCGCGCGAGGCGCACACCGGCTCGCACGCCAGCTACGCCTGGGACGTGGAAAAGAGCGGCGGCGGCCCGCTGCTGGGCATGGGCATTCACGCCGTGGCCGCCTGTCGCATCTTCGTCGGCAAGGACGTGATGCCGAAGGAAGTGTTCTGCTGGGCCGACACCCTGGAGCACGACGTGCCGTTCGAGGACAACGCCATCGCGCTGATCCGCTTCGAGAACGACAGCCTGGGCCAGGTCGAGGCCGGCTGGAGCAATCACGGCGGCATGGATGTGCGCACCGAGGTCTACGGCACCGACGGTCTGATCCACATCAACTCCACCCACGGCACGCCGATCCGGGCCTTCAGCCTCAACTCCATCGGCTACGTGCAGGAAAAGGCCGACTCCGACACCGGCTGGACCTTCCCCCAAGCCGATGAGGCCTGGCAGTACGGCTACCACGGCCAGATGTTCCACTTCGTCGAGGCCCTGAGCCAGGGCAAGCCGTCCGACGAAGACTTTGTCGACGGCTACATCGCCAACATGGTGATCGACGCGGCCTACCGCAGCGCCAAGTCGCGCCAGTGGGAGCCGGTGAACCTCGATCTGTAGCGCGGCGGCCCGATTGAATCTGGCCGCACGCGAGGACGCTGCTCGCGAGCCCCCGGCATGAAGAGCCCGACGCCGTTACGGGGAATACTCGGGCAAGTGGCGGGGGCCGTAGGTGCGCTTGCGGCAACCGCCGCGTTGGTCTTCGTCCCGGTCGGGTTGGGCTATGAGGTGCCGTGGGGCTGGTTCGGGGCCGGGGCGCTGGGATGGGTGCTGGCGCTGGCGCTGCGCGTGCCGGTCGTCCTGGGCCTGCGCCGACTCGGCGCCGGCATGGATGTCATGCGCCGCTGGACGCCCGCGCTCGCTGGTCCGACCGAGGAGCTGGTGCGGCTGGGCGTCGTGCTCATCGCCGTTCAGGATTTCGCGACGGCCTACGCCATCGGCGCCGGCTGGGCGGCGATCGAGGCCGTCTACGGGATTCAGGTCGGATTCGTCAGGCTCGCGCTCCTGCGGCGTGACGACCCCAAGGCGCTGGAGGCTCGGCAAGAGCTCGCCAAGATGGGCTTGGACCGCGACATCTCACCGGCCTGGGGCGTCGTCGAGCGGCTGTTCGCCGGCGCCGCGCACATTGGCTTCACGCTGCTCGTCGCGCGCTGGCCGCTGCTGGTGATCGCCCTCATACCGATCCATGCGGCGGTAAACATGGGAGTCATGGCGCTGCTGCCACGAGGGATCGCTCGCACCGAGGCGCTGGTGGCGGTTTCGGGGAGCGTGCTCTTCATCGGCGGCCTCGCCGCGTTCGGCGTCATTGGTGGAACCTGAGAAGGCGTGTCGCCGCAGGCCAACGCGCGTCGCGTATGCTCCCCGGACCAACGATTGAGATTCCATCCGGATGACGACTAGCCAGAATCGCCGCGCCGCTGTTGCGGTCGAAATCGCCGATGCCGTTTTCCCCACGGACAGTCGCGGCCTTGGCGCGTGCCGGGGGCTGCTGCCCAGCGACGCTTACGCCCGTGCGGCGGCGGCCATCGCGGATCGCCCGCCCGCCCAGGCCATGCTCCTCACGGGGTTTCCGGTCGGCGGGATCGGCGAAACCGACGGTCCCCCGGGAGCGATGGCGGTGGGCCAAACGCTAGCGGCGCTGGGGTGGGAGGTAGTCACGGTGGCCTGCGACACCACGGTTCCCGTCGTTGATGCGCTGCTCGCCGATGTTGGCCCGGTCATCGCGGCGCCGTGCACCGAGCGCGGCGCCGAAGAGGCATGCGAATCGCTGCGCCGTGAATACTCGCCGGACCTGGTGGTGGCGATCGAGCGGCCGGGAACCACGGCGGCCGGGCGTCGATTGACCATGCGCGGCGAGGACATCACCGGCATCGCCGCGGCCCTGGACCCGCTCATGCGCGCGCCCTTGTCCGTGGCGGTGGGTGACGGTGGCAACGAGATTGGCATGGGCGCCATCGCGCCCTACCTCCAGGCCAAGGGCCTCATCCCCGGCGTCAGCGTGACCCGCGCGTCGCACCTGCTGCTGGCCGAGGTCAGCAACTGGGGCGCCTACGGCCTCGTCGCCATGGTGGATATCGTGACCGGGCGCGACACCCTGCCGGACGGCGAAACCGAGCAGGGGTGTATCGAGCGCCTCGTGGCGGCCGGCGCGGTCGACGGCATGAGCCGCTCGAACATCGCCATGGTCGACGGACACTCTCTCGAAGTGAACGCGCAGATGCTCGCCAGTTTCCGCGCCATCGTCGAACGCTGCCGGGGAGTCCCAGGCGAGGCGTAGCCCAGTCTCGTCGACCGCAGTCACCGACGTGCGTGGAGCGTCCAGTCCCGTCTTGCGTCGCGAGACCCTCGCCTAACTCCTCCGTCATTCCGGCGGAAGCCGGAATCCAGTCCGGACGAACCTTTTGGCGCGCTGGAGGCTTGGCATCGGGCGGAGTTTCAGGCCTGTTCCCGTTGACCTTCATCACCGCCGAGCAGGCGGGGTCCGGTCCCTTCTCCCTTGGGAGACCCTGCGTAATCCTTCGTCATTCCCGCGAAGGCGGGAATCCACCCCTCATTGAACCTGGGGGCGGACAGGATGTGCCCTGTCATTCCCAAGCCCGGCTGGATTCTGCAAGGGTCTCCTTGGGAAGAAGGCTAGGATGAGGGGATTCGGATCACGAGCGCCCGGCATGGCAATCGCGGAACGACTCGAAACCGGCGCGGCCGTGCGGGCGGCGTGCCGCGATGGCTCGTGGACCGCGACCACCGCCGGCCTGGCCGCGAGCTACGTCCAGGCAAACCTCGTCATGCTGCCGGCTGCGCTGGCCGACGACTTCGAGGCCTTCTGCATCGCCAATCCGCAGCCGTGCCCGCTCTTGGAGCGCACCGCGGTTGGCGATGCCGAGCCGAGGCGTTTCGCCCCCGGCGCCGACATCCGCCGCGACGCCCCGCGCTACCGCGTCTACGTCGAAGGGGAGGCGCGCGGCGGGGAGCCCACTGATGCGCTGACGCATTGGCGCGACGACATGGTGGGATTCCTGCTCGGTTGCAGCTTCACCTTCGAGAACGCCTTGCAGGACGCCGGATTCCCGCTGCGTCACCTCGAGCAGGACGTGATCGTGCCGATGTTCCGCACCTCCGTCGAGTGCACGCCCGTCGGTCCGTTCGCCGGTCCCATGGTCGTGAGCATGCGGCCCATCCCGGCCGATCGGGTGGACGAAGCCCACGAAATCACGGCCCGCTACCCGCGCGTCCATGGGGCGCCCGTGCACGCCGGCGATCCAGCGGCGCTGGGTATTGCGGATGTCGCGGCGCCCGACTGGGGGGATCCCGTCCAGATGCGTGATGACGAAGTGCCGGTCTTCTGGGCCTGCGGCGTCACGCCCCAGGCGGTGGCGCAGGCCTCGCGTCCGCCCCTGATGATCACCCACGCCCCCGGCCACATGTTCCTGACCGATTGGCGCGACCACGAGCTGGCCGGCGATGCGCCGGCGCTCGGCTAGAGATAGCTTGAAAGATGTCGCCGGGCGCTCTCCCAATCCGTTCGCCCTGAGCTTGTCGAAGGGGCTACCGAACGGATTGGGGCGCCTAGCCCCCGAATAGCCCCTTGAGTCCGGCCGGCATCTTGCCGCTGCTCATCATCTGCATCATCTGGCGGGCTTGCTTGAACTGCTTGAGCAGCTGGTTCACGTCCTGCACCGACGTGCCGCTGCCGGCGGCGATGCGCCGCCGCCGGCGCCCCGTGATGATGTCCGGCGACGCGCGTTCCTGGGGCGTCATGGAGAGGATGATCGCCTCGAACCGGCGCAGTCCTTCGCCCTCGACCGCCTGCCGCACCTCCGGGTCGTTCAGCGCGCCGCTCATGCCCGGCAGCATGCTCATCACCTGGCTCAGCGACCCCATCTTCTTCACTTGCTCCAGCTGATCCAGGAAGTCGTCCAGCCCAAATGAGGCCTCGCGCATCTTGCGCTGCATCTCCTTGGCCTGACGCTCGTCGATGACCTGCTCGGCCCGCTCGACTAGCGACAGCACGTCGCCCATCCCCAGGATTCGCGAGGCCATGCGGTCGGGATGGAACGTTTCGAGCGGTTCGATGGTCTCGCCCGTGCCGACGAACTTGATCGGCACCCCGGTCACGGCCCGCACCGACAGGGCCGCCCCGCCCCTGGCGTCGCCGTCGAGCTTCGTCAGGATCAGCCCCGTGAGCGGGCTGCGGGCATGGAAGGCCTCCGCCACCGCCACCGCCTCCTGGCCGGTGGTGGCGTCGGCGACCAGCAGCGTCTCGTCGGGCTTGATGCGCTTCGAGATGCGCCCGATCTCGTCCATGAGGGCGTCGTCCACCTGCAGCCGGCCCGCGGTGTCGAGAATCACGTGGCTGTGGCCCCCGGCCCGGGCGCGCGCCACGCCGTTGACGGCGATATCCAGCGGTTTGGGCCTCGTGCCTTCTTCATGGACCGGCAGGTCAACCTGCCCTGCCAGCGTGACCAGCTGGTCGATCGCCGCGGGCCGCTGCGTATCGGCGGCCACCAGCAGCGGCGTCCCGCCGCGGCCCTTGGCGCCCAGCGCCAGCTTGGCCGCCGTCGTGGTCTTCCCCGATCCCTGCAAGCCCACCAGCATCACGATGGTGGGCGGCGACGAGGCGGTCGCCAACGGCACGGCCTCGGTGCCCAACAGCTCGACCAATTGATCGTTGACGATCTTGATGACTTGCTGCGCCGGCGTGACGCTCTCGAGCACCTCGGCGCCCACGGCGCGCTCGCGGATGCCCGCCACGAGATCCCGCGCCACCTTGAAGTTGACGTCGGCCTCGAGCAGCGCCATGCGCACCTCGCGCAGGGCGGCTGTGACGTCCTTCTCGGACAGCCGCCCACGGCGCCCGAGGCGCTGAAACACGCCCCCCAGCCTCTCGGTCAGCGTGTCAAACATCGGCGCTGATCTGGCTAGGCGTGGTGGCTCTCCTTCGAATTCCGGTCCGATCCCCTCTCCCTCTGGGAGAGGGTTAGGGTGAGGGCCCCAGCAAGCACCGTGACCCAAGACCCTCGATTCTACGCAGCTACACCGCGCATTGCCGGTCCGGTAGCATGGCGGGCGGCGCCACGCCGCATGGGGCATTCGTCTAGCGGCCTAGGACACCGCCCTCTCAAGGCGGAGATCGCGGGTTCGAATCCCGCATGCCCTACCCCGATGCAGTGCAGGCCGCCGAGCTGAAGGCAGTACCCAAGAGTCTGCGCTGCCCGCCGGCCGCGGCGGGCCATCTGCATCGCAGGCAGTGCGGATTGATTCAGGCTGTCAAACCGTGATGCGCCCCGCCAATGCTCGTGTGATGCCGAGTGCGTGAACCGGTGGTCGAAAAGACGCCTATGTCCGTGTCGAGTCAAACTTAAGGCATTCCTCGCACACCGACTTCGGCACCAACCCCCAGCGAATCATGTAGTTGAACACAAAGCATCCGGCGCAGAAACCCAAAAGCGACTCGAGCGCGGCAAACACGGTCAGCACCGCCAAGACGGCGCCCGCTGCGACCGACAATCCGGCGGCGAAGTGCAACACCAGCGCGGTCACCGAGAAGATCAGCCCCACCGTTTGCGCAAAGCGCTTGGGCGGTCCCGGGACGAGCCGCGGCTGAGCAATTCGCGGCGCGATCACCCTGGTCGCCAGCAGGCCCATTGGGCTCAGCGTAGGGCCGGTGGCCACTCTGGCCAGAAAGCCATACGCAAGCAGAAACATCAACCACCACTGACCGGTTACCAGTACAGCAATGGATAGGATGACTACCATTCCGGCTACGAGCCTTGCAGCCACCTCGTTTACCGGATGCGGAAAGCTAAAGATACGGCGAAGCGGAGGTGGAATCCGCCGGCCAATTGGCTGCGTAAACACTGGTCGAGCCTCGCCTCCTGCGCTTATAGGCCGAGATCATACTCGGCGCTGCGGCGGCACTCCGAACGGGCAACCGCTGGCGCGCCGCCAGCTGGTCGAGCAGTTGGGATTATCGGCGCGCTCCGTGATTGAACTCGCGGGATGGGGCGGCACCGGCGTGATGCGCGCGAAGGAGGCCGCATCCGCCGCCGTGACGTTGCACCAAGAGGAGCCGAGCGCCTGAAGCGTGGCGATGTCCGGCACGCGGCGCCGCTGGCTCAAGGCGTCGGCGCAGCCACGCGCTGGACGAGAGCGCTTCGCGCCGGGTCTTCCTAACTCTTCTCCTTGAACTTCACGCTGGCGATCGTCGGCTGACAAAATCAGGGGCGCGCGGCGTTCCTGGCGGGCCGTCCCTCACGACCGCACCGGTTCACTTGCCACAGTGACTTGCGCAGACCCTCCCCGTGTGACAGGCTCCTTATTGCGACAAAGTCGCAATAGCATGGAGGGTGAGTAGGAGATGATTCGACGAACGGCGCTTACGCTCGTGGCGGCTTTGGCTTTGCCACTGGCCGTGGCCTGCGGAGAGAGCGACGCCAGCCCGGCAGCGGCTGCCACATCTGCGCCCGTGACTTCCGCGGCCACCTCGCCGACGGCAGCGCCGCCGCCCCCGGCAGTGACCACGACTCCGCGCCAGCCTTCTCAAGCGACCGAAACACCCAAGCAGCCGGCAGCTTCGACCGCCAAGGCCGAAGAGACTTCGGGGGCGGCCAGCGCCGAGGCTGCACGTCCCATTCTGAAGGCAGGCGTCATCTGGCTTGACAGCCCGCTGGACCCGGTGCAGGGCGGTTGGGTGGCCAGTCAGTCGGGGATGTCCGAGAACCTCTTCCGCCTGTCTCCCACCAATTTCAGCCCGGTGCCATGGCTGGCGACGAAAGCCACCGACGTGGACCCGATAACTTGGCGAATAGACCTGCGGTCGGGCGTGAGGTTCCACAACGGCGCGGTGATGGACGCGGAGGCGGTGAAGGCGTCGCTGGAACGAACGATCCGGCTATCGGAAGCGTCGGCGAACGCGCTGGGAATCGATCGCATCGCGGTGAATCACGAACAGACCATCACCATCACCACGGTGGCACCTCGACCCACGCTGCCGGGCCTGTTGACCAATCCGGCGGTGGCCATCACCGATGCCGCGGCTGCCGACGCCGCCGGCGACGGCAACTTTCTCCAGGCCGGCGCCTTGACGGGTCCCTACATTCCCACCGAGTACATCCAGAAGGAACGTCTCAGCAGCGTCGCCAACGACGACTACTGGGGCGGTGCTCCGCCGCTGGCCGGCATCGAACACATCGCCATTCCAGACACCAACAGCAGGGAACTGGCCTTGCAGGCCGGCGACATCGACGTGGCCGTCAACATATCCCCGGAAGGGGCCAAGACCATAGACGCCCACCCCGAATTGGAGAGTCGCACTGCCGGAATAGGCGCCGCGGCGGTGATCTGGTGGGTCAATTTCGAGCGGCCCGCGCTGTCGGATCCGCTGGTGCGCCGGGCGGTGAGTCTCGCCATTGATCGAGAAAGCATCGCGGGGCTGGTTGCGCCTGCAGGGTCCGGGTCGTTTGCCGATTTCCTGTTGCCCGAAGCCCTCGTGTCCTGCCCCGGCGTCACCGCTCCGGGTTACGACCCGGCGCAGGCCCGCGAACTACTGGCGGAGGCCGGCTACGTCGACACCGATGACGACGGGTTTGTGGACAAAGACGGCGAACCGCTGGTGATTGTCATCGGCGGCTACCCCGAGCGGTTCCAGCTGCCCATCATGGCCGAAGCCGCGCAGGCCATGCTGGCCGACGTGGGCATCAAGGGCGAGGTGCTCATCACCGAATGGTCGGTGGTGAAGGAGCCCGCCTGGGATCTATTCGGGTGGTACAACAACGTGGTGGAGGCTGGAGACCCCATCCAGAACATCGGCAAGTTTGTTGGGGTCAGCGCCGACGCGTCCGGCAGCGGCGCCAACAACTACGGCCACTACCACAGCGCCGAGCTGGAGAGCATCATCAGCAGCGCATCGGAGGTTGCCGACACCCAGCAGCGCCAGGAAATAGCCTGCCGGGCGCTGGAGGTTGTGGCATCCGAAACCGCGCTCCTGCCGGTGGCGCACCCCTACCTCGTCTACGGCGTCAACCAGCGAGTCACCGATTTCGAGCCGCACCCGGCCAATCTCTATTTCTTCGACCATCGCATCGGTCTGAGAGCGTGAGCGACCTAGCGGGATAGCGGGTGCGGGCAGAGGCTCTCCGGCATGGGAGCATACGTGGCCCGACGGTTGGCCACGCTGCCGCTGTTGCTCCTGGGAATCTCGGCGGTCAGCTTCGCGCTGCTGAATCTGGCTCCTGGCGATGCTGCCGAGACCGTCCTGCACCAGCGCAACCCCGGCCAGATGCCCAGCCCGGCCGCCGTGTCGGCCATGCGCGCCGAACTAGGTCTCGACGCTCCCCTTCCGGTGCAATACGTTCGCTGGATGTCCCGGGCGTTGGCGGGCGACATGGGCCGCTCCTACGTGACGGAACAGCCCGTGGCCGCCCAGTTGGCGCGCCGCACGGTCCCAACGCTCGTGCTCACGGCGGCCGCGTTGGGCCTGGCGCTGCTGCTCGCCGTGCCCATGGGCATCCTGTCCGCCCGGCGACGGGGAGGCGCCGTGGATGCCGTCGTACGCCTGGTTGCGCTGGTGGGTTCGGCGGCTGCGTCCTACGCGCTGGCCTTCGGACTGATCATTCTGTTCGCGGTGAAGCTGTCCTGGTTGCCCGCCGTGGGCTACGGATCGGCCGCTCAGGTCGTGCTTCCGGCCATCGCCCTGTCGCTAGCGCCGATGGCTCAACTCACGCGGCTGATACGCGCCAGCGTCCTGGATGTCCTCGGGCAGGACTACATCCGCACGGCGCGGGCCAAGGGGCTGACGGAACAGGCCGTTTTCTTGGGGCACGCGCTGCGCAACGCGCTGGTTCCGGCCGTTGGAGCCACCGGGGTGATCCTTGCGCACTTGCTCGGCGGGGCCGTCATCGTCGAGACCATATTCACCTGGCCGGGTTTGGGTCAGTTGATCGTGGGCGCCGCCCTGACCCGGGACTACCCCGTGGTACAGGGATTTGTCACCTACGTTGCCGTATTGGTTCTGCTGGCCAATCTTGCGGCTGACATTGCCCTGCGCCTCGTAAACCCGCGCCTACGCTATGAACGAGGCAATGGGTAGCGGCCAATGGCGAGCATTGCCGAACGCGCTTGGGAACGACGTCCCCGCCGGCCGGCCACCACCGGACCGCGCCGCCGGGGTCAGTGGGCTGCGCTGCTGCGGGAGCCGGGAACCGCCTTGGGGCTGTTTCTGGTGGTGTCCCTGGTGCTGGCGGGATTGTTGGCGCCTTGGATCCCGTTGGCTGATCCCACCGAGATCAACCTGCCTGAACGGTTGCTCTCGCCGTCGCTGGAACACCCATTGGGCACCGACCATCTGGGTCGAGACACCTTCAGCCGAATCATCCATGGAGCGCGCACGACGCTGCTGGCCGCCGCGGCGACCCTGGTCCTCAGCATGACCATCGCCGTGACCGTGGGCCTGCTGTCCGGATACTACGGCGGCTGGCCGGACACGGCGCTGATGGGGGTCGTGGACCTGCTGTTGGCCTTTCCTTCGCTGATCTTGGCGCTGGCCGTGGCAGGAACCCTGGGCCCCGGACTGCTCAACCTGCTGCTGGCCGTCGGCGCCGTGTGGTGGGTGGGCCACGCCCGCATTATTCGCGGCATCACCCTGGGGGAGCGACAGATGGGATACGTGACGGCGGCGAGGGCCGCTGGAGCCGGTAACCTGCGCATCATCCTCCGGCACATCGCGCCAAACATTCTCGGCCCGATCGTCGTGCTCGCCTCCCTGGATGTCGGCTGGATCATCCTGGGCATCGCCGGACTCAGCTTCCTGGGGCTGGGGGCGCAGCCGCCCACGCCGGAGTGGGGCGCCATGCTCAGCGACGCCCGCCCGCACCTGCAAACCGCGCCGCATCTCCTGCTGCTGCCGGGAGCGGCCATTTTTGTCGCGGTGTTGGGGTTCAACCTGTTGGGAGACGGCCTGCGGGATCTGCTGGACCCGCGTATCCGGCGACCAGGGGGCTGACCGGCGAGGACGAAGGTCGATAGGCGCCAGCTTGTTCAGGCAGGCCCAGTCGCGTAGCGCTGCTTTGGGACGTGATCAGCAGATTCCCGCACCGTGGCGCGGATCTGCGCGGACGCGGGCCATGCAGCCCTTCTATCGTCCGATCCGCCAGGCCGTCACACCGCCGCGCGCGTCGAGCGCCGCAAGCGCGCGCCCGTCGGGCCGCCAGTACACCGCGGCCACTTCGCCCGCCACCTCCGCAGACCCAATCGGGCCGCCTTTTCCATCCTTCTGCAGCGACCACACAACCACGGCGCCCTCTCGGTCTCCCGATGCCAGGCGCCTCGTGCCGGGAGCGAAGGCAAGCGTTGTGACGGGTTCAACATGAAGCTCCAAAATGCTGGGCCGCGTGCCTTCGGGCCCCTTCCCCTGGAAGCTCCAAACCGTCACCTCCTCCCCGCCGCCGGTGGCCAACAGGGTGCCGGTGTCATCGAAAGCCAGGGCCGACGGCTTGGCCGGGTATCCCGACATCATGGCGTCCTGCTCCGTGGAGCGACGCCAGAAGTGCACCGAGTTGTCCTGGCTGCCGCAGGCCACGATTTCCCCGTCCGGGCTCATTACCATCGACACGAGGGAGCCCATCCATTCCAGCTGCTGGCGAAGCTCCCCGGTGGACGCGTCGAAGAAAGTCACCCGGCCGTAGCAGGCCGTCGCCAGCTCCTCTGCGCTGGACCACGCGATCGCGCTGACGGTGCTGGGATGATCAGGCGATTGCCAGGTTTTCACTCCATCCGCGCCGTACGCGTGAACCTGCCTGGAGCAGGAGGCCGCCAACCGCTGGCCGTCCGGCGACCACGCCACGTGTTCCACCCAATCGCTTCCGACCTCGATTGCCTGGCTGACTTGACCTTCGGCCGCGTTCCAGACGAGGACTCGGCCGTCCTGGCCAGCCGTAGCGAACGCGGGTCTGCTTGGGTGAATGGCCACCGCGAGCACCCCGCCTTCATGGACTCCGCGCTGCGCCCAGATGGTCGCGCCAGACCTGCCGTCGAACGCGTAAACGCCACCCGCGGCATCACCGACCACCAGCGCCTCACCGCGAATGGTCCAGCCCCCGGCGATGGCGTAGTCAGCGACCCCCGCGGTCCAGCCCGGGCGAAGATCGCCCCTCGGGCCGTCGACACTCAAATCAGACAAGCCTCGAATCCCTGGCGCATGCTCTGCCCATCGAGGTTGCGGCCGATGAAGACGAGCTGGTTGCGGCGGGGCGCGTCCCCCCATTCGCGGTCCGGCTGGCCGTCAAAGAGCATGTGAACCCCTTGGAAGACAAAGCGACGCGACTCACCCGCGAGGCTGATGAAGCCCTTCATGCGAAAGATGTCGACCCCGCGTTCACGGAGCAGCTCGCCAAGCCAAAGGTTGAGCCTGTCGGGATCGATGTCGCCGTCCATCTCGATGGCGATCGAGCCCACTTCGTCGTCGTGCTCGTGCTGTGCGACCCAGGTTCGCTCGACCTCGGCGGGGACCGCCGCGCCATCCGCGTTCGTCAGTTTGAGATCGAACTCCTCCGCGAGGTGCTGGGCGTAGAGGCCAACCCGCATCTGCCGGTCGACCTCCAGGAAAAACGACTTGCACCCTGGGGAATCGAGCTGGAGGTTCACATGCGTTCCGGCAGGAATCTCTTCCCCAGGGCGAATGAGCTCCGCAGGTTCGGCGTATCGCCGCACACACCACTCCGCGCTCTCACGGAGCGCAGCGTCATCCGTGCCTTGGTCAGACACGATCACGAGCGACATCTCCGGATCGGGTCCCTCGGCGAGGCTGAGTTCGTAGCGGCCGATGTCGAGCGAATAGACCCCAGTCCACTCGAACGGATACTCCGGCTCGAGAAAGGTGGGACGACGCTCGAGCGCCTGGTCCAGATCGAAGGCGCCGAGGTTGAGGACCGTGTCGACGGAAACGTTCGCCCGCTCACTGCGCACGACTCGCGCCATTCGGTTCATGTCTCGGAGCCGAGTTTCGAGCCCGTCGAGCGCCTCGCCGTTGACGAGGTCCGTCTTGTTGAGCACGAGAACGTCGGCAAACGCGATTTGCTCGGTGCTTTCATCGCTACGGCCGAGTTGCTGCTCGATGTGGGCGGCATCGACGAGCGTGACAATCCCGTCCAGCGAGAACGCCGAGTCAATCTCGTCGTCCATGAAGAACGTCTGAGCGACTGGACCGGGATCGGCCAGCCCTGTGGTCTCCACCAACACATAGTCGAATTTGTCGCGGCGCTTATTGAGATTGCCGAGTACCCGAATCAGGTCTCCGCGCACCGTGCAGCAAATGCAGCCATTCGACATCTCGAAGATCTCCTCATCAGCGTTGATGACGAGCGCCTGATCGATGCCAACCTCCCCGAATTCGTTCTCCACCACGGCGATGCGCTTGCCGTGCTCCTCAGTCAAGATTCGATTGAGGAGGGTCGTCTTACCGGAGCCGAGGAAGCCGGTGAGGATGGTGACGGGTACTTTGCTCGGCGTGTCCATAGCCAAACCCTCGCTCAAACCTTGTTGAGATATCATCTCAATTAGCGCACTGCAGATGGTACACACCGGCGGTGTCGCTCTCAATGAGCAGTCAGGCTCGACGCGATCAGACGCGGTTGGACCTCAGAGAGCCTCGACGACTCTGGCCCCATGGCCGCGTGTGGTGGGCGACAGGGAGTTCTCGCACGCCCCTCTTGGAGAAGACTCGTCCATGTCGAATGCTGTCAGTCGTACTAGCCGTCCCCCCGCCCGCGCCACTGCGGGTCTTCGGTGCCTGAGGCGGCGTTGGCCGCGCGGGCCATCTCGAAGAGCACGTCCGACAGCCGGTTTAGGAACACCGGCGAGCCGTCCGGCGCGGGTTCGGTTACCACTCGCCACACGCCGCGTTCGGCGCGGCGGCACACCGAGCGGGCCACTTGCAGCGCGGCGGCCAGCGGGTGCCCGCCGGGCAGAATGAAATGCCGCAGCGGGGGCAGCGCGTCGCGGTATTCCGCCAGCCAGGCGTCAAGCGTTTGCAGTGATCCGGGCGCCAGCGAGGTGCTGCGCGCGCGGCCGCCGGGATTCGCCAGGTCCGCGCCGACTTCCAGCAGCCGCTCCTGGACCCACCGCAGCCGGTCGCCCAATCCGGCGACGTCCGGCTGCGCCGCGGCGAATCCCAGCCACGAGTTGAGCTCGTCCACCGCCCCCAGCGCCTCGATCCGCGCATCGACCTTCTCCACGCGGGTGCCGTCGAAGAGGCTGGTTTCGCCGTGGTCTCCGTGGTGCGTCGTCACTGGGCGACCGTCAGCAGCTCGCGCTCGAAGAAGTCCGCCGTTTCGGTCACGGCCCGGCGCGCGTTCCGGGTGAGGTAGTGCCCCACGCCGGGATGAATGGTCAGCTCGCTCTCCACGCCCGCCTCCTCGAGCGCCTCGTGCAGCCGTTCCGCCCAGCGCGGCTTGACCGCCAGGTCGGCTGCCCCCTGGTGGATGGTCACCGGACCCACCAGGTATTCCAGGAAGTTGCCCGGCGATAGGGCGTGGCGCAGATCTTCCGACGACGAGAGCGTCGGCAGCCGGTAGTAGTCGACCAGGTCCTCGGCCCAGGCGCTCAGCGGCGCCCACATGCCCACGGGCTGGACGCGCGAATCCACCTCGGCGGCGCGCAGGGCCAGATCGCATCCCAGGCTGTGGCCCCACATGCCCACGCGCTCGTGCTGGGCGTCCGGCAGCGAGGGGATCGAGGCGACGAGGTTGAGCACGTCGATCGCAAAGTCCAGTCGCGCGCCCAGGTTCATGCTCGAATCGTCCTCGGAGCCGCCGAGGCCCCGGTAGTCGCTGGCCAGCGTGATGAAGCCTCTGGGCGACAGCTCGGTGGCCAAGGCGCGCGTGCCGTCCCCGCTCTGGTACTGAACGGGAAGCGTGAACCCGTGATTGAGCACCACGACGGGGTGCGGACCGGCTGAATTCGGAATCGTGGCCACGCCGGTGAGCAGCAGGTCGTCCGAGCGGTACGTCATGGCGTAGGTCGTATAGCGGGGTCGCTGGTTGAGCGTGCGGTGCAAGCGGATGTCGCCGGCGCGGTAGTCCCGCGCGCGCAGCGCCTCGATCGCGAACGGCGACCCGCCCGGATAGCGGTCGTCGGCATTGCCCACCACCGACCACGCATCGCATGCCTGCGCGGCGCCGGCTGCCAGTGCCAGGCCGCCGCCCTGCAACAGACGTCGTCGCGAAAGCCGGAATGACGGCACGCAGTGTTGGTCATTCGAGCGAGTCATGGGGCTCATTGAACGTGGACCATGGGGCGCCGTGACGTCGGCGGCTGCCGCCGGACTTGGCGAACTTGGCTGGCAAACGCTGCCATGGTGGCATGCGAACGGTTCGGTCGCCGTGGGCAACGCGACAGATCACGCCAAGCCGCAACACCGCCCGACGACGCTCGACCCGAGTCTCTAGGGAATCTCCGAATAAACCCCTGAACCGCGCCCCAAGCCGTTCGTGGTGAGCTTGTCGAACCATGAACGGCCCTTCGACTTCGCTCAGAGCCTGCCCTGAGTTCACCGAAGGGGCGAACGAACCGGAGTCAATTCGATGGGCTTTTGCAGAGCATTCCTAGGCGGTCGCTGCTTCCAGTCCGGAGGCGATGGTCGGCACCAGTTGCGCGCGCACCGCGCGGTCGGCCGCCAGCAGCGCGTTGGTCACGGCCGGCGCCTTGGATCGGCCGTGGCCGATAAGCAGCAGGCCCTTCAGTCCCAGCAGCGGCGTGGCGCCGATCTCCGCATAGTCGATCCGCCGCCGCAGCGCGCGAAACGCGGGCCGGAGACCCAGCGCCGCGAGCTTCGCCAGCCGGCGCCGCAAAATCTCGACCCGCAACTCGCCAAAGGCGTACTCCGCCGTGGCTTCCGCCGTCTTGATCACCACGTTGCCGGTGAATCCGTCGCACACGATCACGTCGGCCTCGTCGCGAAAGATGCGGGCCGGGTCCACATGGCCCACGTAGTTGAAGCCGCCCGACGCCAGCATGGCCGCGGCCTCGTGCACCAGCGCGTTGCCCTTGGACTCCTCCTCGCCGATGCTCAGCAGCCCGACCCGGGGATTCGCCAGGCCTTGCAGGC
Source organism: Chloroflexota bacterium (assembly GCA_965243625.1). Classification (GTDB taxonomy): domain Bacteria; phylum Chloroflexota; class UBA11872; order UBA11872; family UBA11872; genus JAJECS01. Next base: position 2,081,517 of record CBDEVI010000002.1, on the reverse strand, counting down.
GCTCCTGGTAGACGCGACCCATCACGGCGAACTGGACCAGGTGCCGGGGGCGCGCCTCGGCGTTCGCGCCCACGTCAATCAGGAGCGGGCGCGGATCGTGCGCCGGCAGCAACACGCCCAGACCCGGGCGCTCGACGTCGGGCAGGCGCCCCACGATCAGCACGCCGGCCGCCACGGCCGCCCCCGTGTGCCCCATCGTGACGACCGCATCGACCTCGTCGGCCTTTAGCATCTCCGCCGATTTTCGAATCGACGTCGGCCGCCGCGACCGCACCGCCTCGACGGCGTGTTCTTCCATGGCCACGGCCTCGGGGACGTGCACGATCTGCCAGGGCGCCGCCTCGACGCCCTCGGCGTCAAGCTGCGCCCGGAGCGCGGCCTCGTCGCCGACCAGGAGTGGGGTTACGCCGGCCTCACGTTGGGCCGCCAGGGCGCCGCGCACGGTCTCCGCCGGGGCGTAGTCGCCGCCCATCGCATCGAGCGCGATCCGGGGAGCCACGAGATGCAGCGCGCCACCTCCGCCTAAATGTCGAGGTTTCTGACCGCGTGGGCGTGATTGAAGATGAAGTGGCGGCGCTCGGCAACGTCCGACCCCATCAGGCGCCGGAACATGTCGTCGGCGTGCTCGGCGTCCGACACGGCGACGTTGAGCAGGTGCCGCGACTCCGGATTCATGGTGGTGTCCCACAGCTGATCGGCGTTCATCTCGCCCAAGCCCTTATAGCGCTGCACGGCCACCTTGCCGGACATCTGCTTGAGGGCTTGCTCGCGCTCCTCGTCCGAGAAGGCGTAGATTTCCCGCTGGCTGTTGGCGACCCGGAACAGCGGCGGCTGGGCGATGTAGAGGTGCCCCTCGTCGATGAGTTCCGGCAGGTTGCGGAAAAAGAACGTCAGCAGCAGCGTGCGGATGTGCGATCCATCGACGTCGGCATCGGTCATCACGATCACGCGCCCATAGCGCAGCTTGCTTAGGTCGACCTCGTCGCCGACGCCCGCGCCGACGGCCGTAATCAGGTTTCGGATGGCCTCATTGGACAGCACCCGGTCGATGCGCGCCTTTTCCACATTCAGGATCTTCCCGCGCAGCGGCAGCACGGCCTGGAACCGCCGGTCGCGGCCCTGCTTGGCATTGCCGCCGGCCGAATCGCCTTCCACGATGAACAGTTCGCAGCGGTCCGGGTCTCGCTCCTGGCAGTCGGCCAGCTTGCCGGGCAGCGCCATGCCGTCGAGAGCGCCCTTGCGCACCACCAGGTCGCGGGCTTTCTGCGCCGCGATGCGGGCACGCGCCGCCAGCAAGGTCTTCTCGATGATGCGGCGAGCATCGGACGGATGCTCGTGCAAGAAGGTGCTCAGTTGCTCGTTGACCACCGACTGCACGTGGCCCGCCACTTCGCTGTTGCCCAGCCGGTGCTTGGTCTGGCCCTCGAACTGCGGCTCGGGAATCATGACGCTGATTACGGCCGTAAGCCCCTCGCGCACATCCTCGCCGGTCAAGTTGGCGTCGTTGTCCTTGAGCGTGCCCTGCTTGCGGGCGTATTCGTTCAGCGTGCGGGTGAGGGCCGTGCGGAATCCGGTCAGGTGGGTGCCGCCGCTGATGTTGCGGATCGTGTTGGCAAAGGTCAGCACCTGCTCGGCAACCGTGTCGCAGTACTGCAAGGAGATGTCGATCTTGGTCGTCTCGACCTCGTCTCGAATACAGATCGGATCGGGATGGAGTGGCGTGCGTCGCCGGGCCAGCAGCTTGACGAAGGATTGCGTGCCGCCTTCGAAATAGAAGGTCCGTCGATCGCCGGTGCGCTCGTCGCGCAGGTCGATGCGCGTGTTGGCCACCAGGATGGCCATCTCGCGGAACCGCTGCACCAGGGTGTCGAAGTCGAGATCGAGGGTCTCGAAGATCTCCGGGTCCGGCATCCACTCGATCGTCGTACCGGTCTCGTCGGTGCGGGCGCCGCGCTTGAGATCGGCGAGTGGGCGCCCGTGCTTGTACTCCTGGGTCCAGACGCGCTTGTCGCGGCGGACCTCGACCTGCAGATGCTCTGACAGCGCGTTGACGATGGAGACGCCGACGCCGTGCAAGCCGCCGGAGACCTTGTAGGCGTCGCTGTCGAACTTGCCGCCGGCGTGCAGCTTGGTCAGCACGACCTCGACGGCGGGGCGACCGACCCGCGGATGCTTGTCGACCGGAATGCCGGAGCCGTTGTCCTGCACCCGCACCCGTCCGCCCGGCATCAGCGTGATCTCGATTTCGTTGGCGCGTCCGGCCAGCGCCTCGTCAATGCTGTTGTCCACGACTTCGTAGACCAGGTGGTGCAGGCCGCGCGCGTCGGTGCTGCCGATGTACATCCCGGGACGCCGCCGGACCGCCTCCAGTCCTTCCAGAACCTGAATATCCTTGGCGCTATACGCCATTCGCGTCGCTACTCCTTCGAGCGCGTGACCTCACGGATCGCGCGCTGTTTTGTCTAAGCAAACGGCCGGTCGAACGGACGGCCAGCCGGTACCGATAGCCGCCTGTCCGCGCACGTTGCGCCGCGCGTCCTGTGGGCGGTTGCGTCAGCCTGCATGTTGGCGGGTCAATCAGAAGGGACGGCGATTGGCGCGAGACCAGTCCACCTGGTCGATTCGTAAGAGTTTCGCGCTGCCAACTTGCACACTCAATGGTATCACAGTTGGGACGAAAACCGCCCCGGACGCCGAGCCAATTTCGCTCTTGTAGCTACATAATCTGGATTGCTAACGGACGCCTCGGGTCACCGGTTTCCGTCATTCCCGCGAAGGCGGGAATCCACCGTTCATTGAACCTGGAGGCGGATGGGGTTCGCCCAGTCATCCTTGAGCTTGGCCGGGCTTTCAAAGGACACCGAAGGGCGGAAACCTCGACCCCAGCCGATCGCAACCTGCCGGACATCGCCCGCAGCAAGACTTCAAGAGCCTTGTCCGGCGACTGGGCCGCTAAATCAAGAACCGCCCATCCTGCTGGATCAGCTCGCCGTCGAGATACAGCGCGCCGTCCTGCCGCAGGTCCTTGATCATGTCCCAGTGCACGGCCGACTCATTGCGTCCGCCCGTGAACTCGTAAGCCCGGCCTATGGCCAGGTGCACGGTGCCGCCCATCTTCTCGTCGAACAGGATGTTCTTGGTGTGGCGCTGGATGCCGAAGTTGGTGCCAATGCCGATTTCACCCAGCCGCCGCGCGCCGGGGTCCGTGTCGAGAATGTCCGTGAGAAACTCCTCGCCCTTGTCCGCCGTGGACGTCACGATCTTTCCGTCGGCGAATTCGAGCCGGATGCCCTGCACCTCGCGTCCCTGGTAGATGGCCGGAAACTCGTAGCGAATGTGCCCCTCGGTGGCGTCCTCGATCGGCGCGGTGAAGATTTCCCCGTCCGGCATGTTGTGCGTGCCGGCCGCCGGCTCCCAGATCCGCCCCTCCACGCGCAGCGTCAGATCGGTTTCCGGCGCGACGATGCGGATTTCGCTCCCAGCTTCCAAGCGCGCCTTGATGCGGGTCAGATCGGCTTCCATCGCCGTCCAGTCGATGTTGGTGGCGCCAAAGAGGAAGTCGGCGTATTCGTCCAACGCCATCTCGGCCTCTTGGGCGAAGGCGTTCGTGGGGTAGTCGCAGAGCACCCAGCGCACGTTTTCGATGATCTGGTTCATCACCGGACGCGAGGCGGTCATGACCTTGCCGATCTTGCTGGTGTCGCTGCTGGTGAGCGCTCGCGTGTTGCTGGCGGCCCGGATGCGGATGGCGGCGTCGATGGTGTCGGCCTCGAACTTGCGCACCGGGTCCAGGTGGCTCAGCTGCTCATCGGAGGCATGGCGTAGAAACAGCCCCTCGGTCTCTTCGAAGGTCACGCTCATGCGGGGGTGGGCGCCCGCCTCCAGCGCGAGGCGATAGCAGGACAGCATCAGCGGCTTGGCCTCGGCCGGCCCCATGATCGCGACCAGCTCGCCGGCCTGCAGCTTGGTCGAGTGATGCACCAGGATCTCGGCCAGACGGTCGATTCTCGGGTCGTTGAGCATGTCGCCTCGGGCGGGGCGCGGAATGGGTCAGACTAGCACCGGCCGTGCTCGCCCCGGCCCCGAGGACTCTGCGGGCGAGGGGCCGCTAGCTCGAGGCTCCGTTCGCGCGGGCGCCCGCGAAATGGCGCCAGGCGGCGTAGTAGACCTCGGACGCCTGCACCACCTCCGCGACCGGCACCCACTCGTCCTCGCTGTGCGCCACCGCAATGTCGCCCGGCCCGCACAGCACGCTTGGAATCCCGACCGCCGCCAGCGACGCCGCGTCCGAGCCGTAGGGCGCTCCCGCAATGACCGCCCGTCCAGTCACTCCCTCGCACGCCGCCATGAGCGACTGCACCACGCCCGCGTCCTCGGGCGTGTCTAGCGAGCCGGCGACGACCTCGGGCACGGCGTCAACCTGCAAGGCGGGAAACCTCTGGCGCGCGATGTCGAGCACTTCGTCCAGCTCGGCGTCCACGTCTTCGAGCGCCTCATCCGGCAGGAAGCGCCGGTCGAAGACCAGCTCGCAGCGGTCCGGCACCACGTTGAACGAGGTGCCCGCGCGAATCCTGCCCGCGGAAAACGTGGAATCCCCGCACAGCGGATGCCAGCGCCCAGCCAGGCGCCGCGTGAACTCTTCGCGCAGCACCTGGATCACGTCTGACATGTGGTAAATGGCGTTGACGCCCAGGTCCGGACGCGAGCTGTGGGCCGACTTGCCGGCAGTGGTGATGTTCCAGAAGCGTCCGCCGCGATGCGCGCGCACGATCTCCAAGCTCGTGGGCTCGCCCACGATCGCGCCGTCCGCGGACACCGCCGAGGCGGCCAGCGTGTCGGCCCCGCTGCTGCCCGCCTCCTCGTCAACCGTTGCCGCCAGCACCAGCGTGCACGGCCGCACCGATTCACGGGAGGCGCGGCGCAGCGTGAGCATCATGGCCGCCAGCGAGCCCTTTGTGTCGCAGGCGCCGCGGCCGTGCAGCAGGCCCGCATCATCCAGCCACGGATCATGCCCGCGCGTCATGGCGCCCAGGGCCACCGTGTCCATGTGCGCTTCCAGCATCAGGACCGGCGCGCCGGCGTCGCCTTCCAGCGTGCCCACCACGTTGGACCGGCCGGGCAGCGCCTCTTGGAAGATCACGTCCGCGCCGCACGCTTCGGCATAGGCCGCCACCTTGGCTGCCATGGCCGCCTCGCCGGTGCCTCCCGGAATCTCAGGCGACACGCTCGGCGTGCTCACCAAGTCCGTCAGAAGCTCGATCGCGTCCTGTTCACTGACGGCCGGCTCCTCGCGCATGGCCGCATGATAGGCCCGCGCGCCGTGCTATGTGTAACTGGACCGCGGTCCGCGCAGATCATCCTGGGCGCGTGTCGGCAGCGTTCCGACCCCGTCCGCCCGGACGAGACCGTGGCGCGACCCTTCGTCATTCCCGCGAAGGCGGGAATCCACCCTTCATTGAATCTGGAGGCAGACAGAGTGCGCCCGGCCATCCCCAATCACTGCTTGGCTTTTGCAAAGGTCTCCGCATGGGTGAGGGTGCCAGAGAAGACTGGCTTCACCCGGCAGGTGCCGAGCACGTTGGTCTCAGCACCGCGTGGCCGGCTCCGTTAGATCCCCGCCGCCAACTCCGCCCACTGACCCTCTGGGAAGGCCTCCATTGTCTGCGTGCCGCCGCCGAAGCGCTCCCGGAACGCCATCATCGCCTGCGCGCAAGCCACGGTGCTCGGGAACTCCATGACCGCCACGCCGTCGAACTGCCCCATGGTCAAGTAGATGGAAAGCAGCTTCCCGCCGTGCGCCTCCAGGACCTTGCGCGTCTCGGGCGCTCCTTCTTCCAGCTTGTGGGCGAGGGAGCCTTCCTCGGCGGATTCGTTGGGCAGGGTGAGCAGAGCGATAAACGTGGCCATGGGATCTCCTGGCAAGCGATGCGTTCAACCGGTGAAGTATCGCACCACCTGCGGTGTCCGTCGGATGCAAAATGGCGCAGCGCCGCAAGAGCAAGAGCACGAGGACGAAGACCCATGGCCTACGACGAAGGACTGGCCCAGCGACTGCGCGAAGCCCTGGCGGACGAGAGCGGGCTCAGCGAGCGACGCATGTTCGGCGGCATCGCCTTCATGCTCGACGGCAACATGGCCGTGGGCGTCTCGGGCGATGAGCTGATGGTGCGCGCCGGCCCGGATCGGTTCGACGAGGCGCTGGCGCGTCCGCACGCGCGAGTCTTCGACCTGAGCGGGCGGCCCATGAACGGCTGGATGCTGGTCGCGCCCGAAGGTACGGCGGACGATGCCGACCTCGCCGGCTGGCTGGAATTGGGCGCGTCGTTCGCCCGCTCGCTGCCGGCCAAGTAGCAGCCGGCTACATCGGGATGTTCTTGACCAGGCCGATCACGTGGCCCTCGGGGTCGGCGAAGATCCCTATGACCACGTCTTCCATCACTTCCATCTCGGGCATGATGATGCTGCCGCCCATGCTCGCGGCCTTTTCCAGGTATTCGGTCACGTCGTCCACGCCCACGTAGAAGGTCACGCGAGTGGGCGGCTCAACGTCCCCCATACCCATGATCCCGCCGCCGATGCCCGGACCGTCGCTCGGCGCGCTCACCACGCCGTAGCCCATGGGGTTGTCGGCCGTAACCTCCCAATCGAAAAGGTCGCCGTAGAACTTCTGCATCGCCGGTCCGTCTTTGGCGTTGATTTCCCAATGCACCACGCTGTTCGCCATCCAACTGCTCCTTCCGCGTGTTCGCGGTCACTATCGTTGCCGAGCGCGTAGCCGGCCTGTCGAGGTGGGGCCCCGCGGCGGCGCCCACCGTACACGCTCGAGGCGCGCCAATGCGTCCGATCGACACGCACGATGCGGACGGTAAATCGGTAGGCTGACCCATTCAGCAGGTAAACCTACGGAACCGGCATGAGGCGACCGTTGCGTAGTCGTACATCGTGCCCACCCCCTTCGTCATTCCGGCATCCCGGCTCCGGTCGGGTCCCCTCTCCCTGGAAGGGAGAGGGCTAGGGTGAGGGTCAACGGGCACCGCGCCTTCTGCACCCCCCGCCCGGAGTCCCAGGCTGTCCGGTGGCCCAGGCTGCGTGCAGCCTGGGAAGCGCTCCCCGTCCTTCCCACCCCCTCCGTCATTCCGGCGGAAGCCGGAATCCAGTCCGGTCAAATCTGGCGGCGCGCCGGATGCCCGGCGTCGGGCGGATCTCACACCCGCCCCTTCGTCATTCCCGCGGAGTCGGGAATCCACGCCCCATGACCAGCACCACGCCACAACGACTCCGCCGTCGCGGCCCGGTCCCCTCTCCCTGGAAGGGAGAGGCTTAGGGTGAGGGTCAACGTGCGCCGCGTCACCGGAGGCACGCGAGACCGCCTCACCACGAGGACCCCCTAAGTGGAATTCCTCCAAGCGCCCGTCCTCGGCGTCGCCGCCGGCCTCAACCCGTACGTCACCGTCGCCCTCACCGCGCTCTTCGCCTGGCGCTCGGACTTCGTCACCCCCAACCCCGCCTTCGAATTCGTGGGCACCAGCGCCGTGTTCCTGATAGCCCTCCTGCTCCTGCCCATCGACCTCTTCGCCGACAAGTTCCCCGGCAGCGGGGGCCTCATGGACCGCGTCGGCTGGGTGCTAAGGCCGGTGGCCGGCGGACTGGCGGGCGCCGCCGTCATGCCCGACCACCCGGCCGCGATCATCGTCGGCCTCGCGCTCGGCGCCGTGGCGGCCGCCGGCATTCACGGCCTGCGTCTCCACCTGCGCCGCCGCCTGCAGTGGCGCATGCTCGGCTTCGGCCGCCTCGTCCTGGGCGCCTACGCCGACCTCACCAGCGGCATCGTCGCCGCCGTCGTCCTCCTCACCGCCCCCGCCGGCGCCGTCATCGCCGCCCTGGCACTCGCCGGCGCCCTCCTCGCCGACCGCCGCTGGGGCGCCGTGGAGCCTGCTGCAGATTCCTCAGATGAATCCGACACGGAAGCCAGCAGCGTTTAGACGCGCTGTTTCTGGTGGCACCGCTTCGCCTCGCTCGGACGCATAGGCGGCAGAAGACCAGGCACTTGTCCGATGGTGCCATATGTGTTACTAATTGCTCGTGATCGAGATCCGGGAGTACATCGATCACAGGGGCCGCAGCCCGTTTGCCGACTGGTTCAATCGACTCGACGGTCGAGTGGCGGCCAGAGTGCGGCTGGTCGTTGAGCGCATCGGGGCCGGATATCTGTCCGGCATCAAGGCTCTCGGCGGCGGGGTGCTGGAGTACCGCATGCACACAGGACCCGGCTACCGGATCTACTTCGGCCGCGATGGCGACACCGTGATCATTCTGCTCGGCGGAGGAACCAAGCGGCGCCAGTCGGCGGATATTGCGGCCGCCCGGCATCGCTGGGCGGACTACCTACAGCGCAGGCGAGAGGAGGTCTAGAGAATGCCGCTTACGCGCGACTTCAGAGAGATCGTCATGTCTCGCGCGCGGCGCGACCCGGAGTTTCGGGAAGGGCTGCTGAACGAAGGCATCGGGGCGCTGTTGAACGGTGAGGTGGATGTTGGCAAGGCTCTGCTGCGCGACTACATCAACGCGACGGTCGGTTTCGATGAATTGGGCCGCCTGACCGGCAAATCGTCCAAGAGCCTGATGCGCATGTTCGGTCCAACCGGCAACCCGCAGGCCCGGAACCTGTTCGAGGTCATCAACCAGATTCAGCGACACGAAGGCGTTCGGCTGCACGTAACCGCCGTGCGCTGACGCGCAGACGGCGCGGGAATTGTCGTCCGGGCCCTTGAATGCGGCGGGGGCGTGGAGTCGCGGGGCGACCACCAGGCTCTGTGCCATCGAGCTGGCTTGGGCAAGCTTTGCCCAACGCGCGTCAGTGCGGCGCCTGCTTCTACGGGGAAGTGCCCGGTTCGGCTATCGCTTTCGGATTTGGGCCGGAACTACGGCCCACATCAGGAAGAGGCCTAGAAAGGCTACTAGACCAAGAATGGCTTCGACTGCCAACGGCATGCCTCCTACGCTCCCTCGGTTTCCCGGGTGAGCAACTACGGCCACCGCTGCAACTCCACCCCCTTCGCCGCTATTCGGCGCGCAGTGTACCGGAGCGTCGGCGCGGTCGCCCGGCCGGAGCACGGCTGAATCGATTCGGGCCCGAGACGGCGCGCGTGCGCGAACCCGTTTCCGCGCGGCCGGTGCTCACGCATTCGAGATTCCTCGCTCCGCTCGGAATGACAGAAAGGTGCGCGCCCGGAGTGACCGATGGGGCGCCCCGATGACTAGATTCGCCTAACTGGTCTGGTAGGGGCGCTTCGCGAAGCGCCCGTGTGGGCGCACCGCTGCTCAAAGGGTCCGGCTACAGCCGAACGATCTCCCGCGCGTCGCTCACCACTTCCAGCGGCAGGTGCAGGGCCTCGACGAAGTTCACGATGGCGGTGAGCTGGCCGTCCACGTAGCGACTGTCGTTGGCCACGCACACCACGCCCACCCGCGCCGAGTGCGGCGCCGGGTCGTGTTCCAGGTCGGCGACGGCCGCGTTGAATTTGTTGCGCAACCGGGCCGTGAGCGCCCGCACCACGCGGCGCCGGTCCTTCAGGGAGTCCGCGCCGTGGATGCGCAGCACGAGCTCCAGGGTTCCCACGTGCACGGGGGAAGTGTAGGCGGCCGGTGCTTGGCGCTACCCGGCCTTTGAGACCTCCAGCACGTGCGCCCGGGCTTCGCGCACGGTGGCCTCCACCTGCTCGGGCGGAAGGTCGGCGGTGCCGTCCCAGCTGAAGGTGAACATGCCGTAGTAGTTGCGCTCTTCGAGCTGATCGAGCATGGCGCCGAGGGCGTCCGAGTTGTCCGGGTCCGCGCTGGCGAGGTGCACGTGGCCGATGCGGGCGCCGGCGGCGTCCGCCAACGCCTCGAACGTCAGCCCGTCGCGCGCGGCCTGCGCCGGATCCAGGCTCAGCTGTACGCGCGGATGCCCCACGTCGTCCAGGAACGACGCCACTTCCTCGGCCGTGTCCATCCAGGTCTCCGCCTGGTGCGCCAGACAGAGTGTGACGCCCGCTTCCTGCGCCGTGCGCCCGTAGGCGCGGACGTCGTCGGCGGCCTCGCGGCGGTCGTAGTCGCGCGGCGGCGCGGTGGCGATCACCACGCGCGCGCCCAGCGCCGCGGCAAAGCTGATGCGCTGCAGCATGTCGTCGCCGGAGGTGGCAATGGCCGTCACCGACGAGGCGCGCAGCCCGCGGGCCTCGAGGCCGGCTTGGACGTCCGCCGCGCTCTCGGCCGCCGGGTCCACGTGGGCAAGCACCGTCGGCGCCGCCCACAGATCGACGTGATCGATGCCGGCCGCTTTCACGCCGTCCAACGCCCGGTCCAGCGACTGGGCGCGGAACAAGAGCGTCGAGCACGCGAGTCGGGTGGAAATGTCGTAGACGAACATCGATTCCCGTTGCGAGGCGCGCCGGAGCGGCAGGCTGCCACCCTATTGTCGCGCATCCGCCCAGATTGGCCTATAGGCCGGCCCCTTAGGCCAAGAACGGGTTGTGGAGCTTCTCCTCGCCCACGGTCGTCGGCGGGCCGTGTCCGGGAAAAAACTTCGTGTCGTCGTCGCGCGTCATCAGCTTGGAACGGATGGCGGCCAGCTGTCCGGCATACCCGAGGTTGCCCGTCCGCGTGCCGCCGATCGATCCGGCGAACACGGTGTCGCCCACGAGTACTCCGTCGCGCAGCGCGTATGACGTGTGGCCGGGCGCGTGACCGGGCGTTTCCAGCGCTTCGAGGGCAAAGGGGCCCGCGGTGAACGGTCCATCGCCGGTCAGGACGTTCAGGTTCGTCCCGTCAACGCCTTGGACGAGGGACCGTGCGCCCTGGTGCACCCACACCGGGGCGGGCGCCCGGGCGTAGACCGCCGCCAGCGCGTCGATGTGGTCGGCGTCGCCGTGCGTGATCAGGTAGGCCGTCACGCGCCAGCCGGCTTCGCTCACGGTCGTGAGCACCGTCTCCGGCAGCGCGCCCGGGTCCACGACCAGCGCGTCGCCGGTTGCCGGGTCGCCGATGATGTACATCGTCACGCGCATGGGCGGGTGTGGAATCATGCGCACCTGCAGGCCGCCGGCAAGCGTGGCCGACTGCGCCTGCGGTCGCCACGCCTCCGTGGCCATGTCCCAGAGACTCGGCGCGTGAAGCTCCAGCGCCGCGGCCAGGCGGTCGCTCTCGGCCTGCGTCGGCTGGCGCTCACAGTCCTCCAGGCGTTGCAACGCGGCCTCGTCGAGATCCACCTGCCGGGCAACCGCCGCCGGCTCCAGGCCTAGCCCCCGGCGCGCCTTGCCGATCACGTCGCCGAACTCGTCCTCCAGCTCAGTCGTCGTCATCCCCGCCGCGCTCATTCCGCGCGCTCCAGCAGCTCGATCTCGTATCCGTCCGGATCGTCGATGAAAGCCATCTTGCGCCCCAGCGGAAACTTCTCCCGCCAGCCGTCAGGCCAGATCTCGATCCCGCGGCGCTCGAGGTCGTCGCAAAACGCGATCAGGTCGGGCACGCCGATGGCGAAGTGCATCAGGTCTTCGGGAACGTTGAGCTCGTAGTCCTCGGACCAGGTGAACTCGATCGTGTGCTCGTTGCCCGGCAGCTCCAGGTGCACGATGTGGTTGCCGGAAGGCGATCGATCCGTCCGGCTGATGACCTTGAAGCCAAGGAAGTCCTCGTAGAAGCGAATCGAACGGTCAAGGTCGCTGACGCGGACGCGGGTGTGCAGCAGTTGAGCCATCAGTCGGACCTCCTCACGCAGCGCCGGTCCATAGTCTCACGCCTCGTGCGTAGGTGCGTCCGGGGCATCGGAGTCCGCTGACGAACGGGCCCAGAAGGGCAGCACGGGCCGTCCCCGCCGCCGCGCCAGCAGGATGTACAGCGCGGGACCGGCGAAAGCCGCCAGCCACGGAATGACGTGCTCGATGATGACGTTCAGCGCCTCTCGTCCCTCGACGATCAGCCGGTCGTGCAGGGCTGGATCCTCGATGATCAGCACCACCGCGATGCGGAAGATCAGCGCGCTTCCCGCGTAGATGATCAGCGGCACTCGCTCCGTGGCGAACGCGATCAGGCCCGAGCCCACGAACAGCAGCGGGATCGAGAGTGCCAGCCCGATGACCAGCAGCAGAATGTCGCCGTGGGCCGCGCCGGCGATGGTCAGCACGTTGTCCAGACTCATCACCACGTCCGCCAGGATGATCAGGCGCAGCGCCTGCCAGAAGGTCGTCGCCGCTTCGTGATGCTCGTCGTCCCCGTGGGGAGCGAGCAGGCGCCAGCCCACCCAGAACAGCGCGAGCCCGCCGACCAGGGAGATAATCGGGATCTGCAGCAGCAGCGTCGCGATGGACGCGAACGCGATCCGCAACACCACCGCGCCGCCCGCGCCGAACAGGATCGCGAGCCGCCGCTGCCGCCCCCGCAGCCGGCTCGCCACCACCCCGATCACCACGGCGTTGTCGCCGCTGAGGATCAGGTCGAACAGGATGATCTGCCCCAGACCTGTCGCGAACTGCGTCTCCACGCGGACTCCTCGCCCTACACCCTCGCCGCCGCCAACGCACGGCGGGCACCTCGGCGGCCTAGCCTACATGCCGGAGCGCATGTGCGGACTCAACCCTTGAAGGGCAGCCCCGCGCCGAGGCCGATGCTGAGGAGAAAAACCCCTCCGTCGTGCCGCGCACGGCCGGCGATAGAATGCTCCACAGGCGTGGCGCGATGGTGGATGCATGCGCTGGTCAAGGCTCCGACGCACATCCCAACTGCTGATTCTTCCCCTCTGGCTTCCGCTGGCGATCTTGGTGATATCGGCCATCCGGTTCGCCACCATTGCGCCGGGTGACGAAGGGGCGGGCCTGCCGATTGCCGTCGCAATGATCGCGCTGATGGTCGTGTTTGCCTGGATCGCCGCGCTTCCGCTCACCCTGGCCGTGACCTTCTTGCATCGGCGGGTGCGAGCCTTGGCCTACGTGTGCGGCGTCGTGCTGGCCCCGCCGACGGTCTACGGCGCGGTGATCGGCGGGCTGTTCGGCCCGGTTGGCATCGTGCTCTACCCGCTCGTCCTTTCGCTCCCGGCCTGGCTCGTGCTGGGCGTCACAATCCTCGTCCAGCGGAGGCGCTCCGACGTGCGCCCCGCGGAGAGCGCCTAGCCATAGCAGCCCAAAGGCCCGCGACGCCGAACCGTGTCGAGATCCAAGACAGTGCTGCATACGTCCGGAAGCTTCGCCGCCGGATCCGTGGGTTCGAAAAGCGCTATGAGATGCCCACGGCCACCATGAAAGCGCGTCTCACCGAGCGCACGCTAGCCGAAACGGCCGAAATTGCGGAATGGCTCTACGACGACACGGCGCTCGCAATGCTCGAGGGCCGCGAGGAGACAACCTCGGCTGTCTAGGCCCTTTGGCGCAGCGCTGCGATCTCGTCGGCTCCGAGCTTCCGCGCCGCGCCGGGCGCCAAGTCACCGAGCGTTACCGAGCCGATGCGCACGCGCTGCAACCGGGTGACGCGCATCCCCGCCGCCTCGAACATCCGCCGCACTTGCCGCTTGCGGCCTTCGGCCAGCACCAGCTGCCAGCCGTTTCTCACTCGCCGGGCGCGTAGGGCGCGAGCCGGCCGCCGGTCGCCGATGTCGACGCCCTCGGTGAGCCGCCGGGCAAGGTCGGGCGGTTCGGGTCCGCGGACCGTCACCACGTATTCGCGCTCGTGGCCGAAGCGCGGGTGCATGAGCTGAAACGCCAGGTCGCCGTCGTTGGTCAACAGCACCAGGCCCTCGGAGGCGAAGTCGAGCCGACCGACCGGATAGAGCCGTTCGCGCCGCAGTGCTCTGGGCAATAAGTGCAGCACTGTTGGCCGGCCCTGCGGATCGTGCGTGGTGGTGAGGACTCGCGGCGGCTTGTGCAGCGCGATGACGGTTCCCGGTTGTCGACTCGGTGCAACGCGTTTCCCGTCCAACCGAACCTCCTGCGTCTCAGGATCGACTCGAACCCCGAGCGTCGTCACGGTCTCGCCGTCGACAGCCACCCGCCCGCCGCGAATCGCCTGCTCCATCGTTCGCCGCGACCCGCGTCCCGCTCGCGCGAGGAACACTTGCAACCGCAAGCCGCGGCTGTCCGGTCGTTCGTTGCGATCGGCGTCGGACGCGGGTGTCTGGCTGGTGCGCGATGACAAACGCCGTCTCCAGCTTTAGAGTGACTTGCGGAGCATACGCGCGCGGAGAACCTCGCCATGCAGCGTCGCTTGTATCGCAGCGAGCAGGATCGCCTGCTCACGGGACTCTCAGGCGGTATGGCGGACTACTTCGACGTTGATCCCACGCTCATGCGCCTGCTCTGGGTGCTGCTGGCGATCTTCACCGGCGGGGTCGCGATCATCATCTATTTCGTCATGGTGGTCGTCGTGCCCACAGGCGCTGGGCCCGCGCCCGGAATCGAGCCTGGCCCCGTTGGAGCGGATGACGAACCCGCCGCCGACGACGCGCCCACGACGGGCGACGAGCCCCCGGGCGAGGAAGCCGCGCCGCAGCAGGCATCCGAGGCGGCGGCTCCCGGCGCCGCGCCAACGTATCGGCCCTACGCGACCGAACGGCAGTCGGATGGCCGGAGCGGCCGCCTGGGCGGTGCGGCATTCGTCGGGCTCGCGTTGGTGGTCATTGGCGTGCTCGCGCTGCTGGATTCGCTTGGTGTCCTGGCGCAGTTCGATTCGTGGCGGCTGTGGCCGATCATCCTCATCGCCTTCGGCGCATTCCTCGTCCTCAGGCGCCGCTGACGACGCGCCGTTGCGGACGACGGAGCGGATCTACGGCGACGTTAGATGTCGAACTCAGCTTCCGGATCCACGGCCAGCGGCGACCAACTCTGGCCCGCCAATAGGCGCAGCGTGATCTCGCCCACCTGCCGGATGTAAGGCTCTTCGCCCGGAATCAGCTGGTGCGCGTCGGCGTATCCGGCCTCAACGTGGGACGCGCCGGGTCGCCGAACCACCGCCGGAATGCGCCGAGCCTCGCCCCCGGCCAGCCGCCGCAGGTCGTCCGGGGCCACCGCCAGCAGCGCCGCCACTTCCGGATAGGGCGGGCAAAGCTCGAGCAGATCGTAGGGACAGCGCCAGAGCCATAGCTCTTGGACCTCGAGATCGATCTGTCCGTTGGGGAGACGTGCCCCGCTCTGGCGCTCGCCCAGCGACAGCACCTCGCCCGCGCCCGGTCGCCGACCGAGCTCCTCCTCGGCCTCGCGCCATGGGTCGGGATCGCCAACCCGCAGGTGCCCGGCCGAGCTCGCGTCGAGACGGTTTGGCCAGGATGCCTTGAACGGCCCGCGCTGCTGCAGCACCAGCATCGGGCCCGCGTCGCCCGCCGGCGGCAGCAGCGCCCACACGGTGCGCGTGCGGTGCCAGTCGCCGTCCAGGTGAATGGCGCCACGCGACTTGACGACGCCGGTCGGCGTCCCATCGGGATGGGTCACCGCGAGCTGTTCGTCGTCCTCCGACGCTCCGGACGCAGGATTCGAGGCCATGCGGCAACACCGGGCGGTAGCGGTGCTGAGGGTCATGGCACTCTAGCGTTTGCGAACTGGAGTCGTCCGCGGCGGCGTGAGGCGGTGGTGGCATGCGACTTGGATGCTGCGCGTCGCTCGACGTGCTGGATGCGGCGCGGGATGCGGGCTTCGCCTACGTCGAGCCGCGCGTGGTGGACCTGGTTCCCGACGACGACGAGACGGTCTACGCGCCGATCCGCCGGCGCATCCAGGATGCGGGATTGCCGGCCGAGGCTTTCAATGTGTTCGTCCCGGCGCACCACCCGGTCGTCGGGCCCAAGCGCGATCTCCCGGGATTGCGCGCCTATGTCGACACGGCCATGGGACGCATGGCCGAGTTGGGGACCCGGGTGGTGGTCTTTGGCAGCGGACCGGCGCGCTCCACGCCGTCCGGCTACGACCGGCACCGGGTACCTGGCGAGATTCTCGAATTCCTGTCGTTGGCCGCCGACGCCGCCGCGCCCTACGACCTGGACATCGTGATCGAGCCGCTCTGGCGCGAGGTCTGCGACAACATCAACACCGTCCTCGAGGCGGCGGTCGTGGCCCGCCAATCCGGGATCTCGCGCGTGGCGGCGCTGGCCGACTGGTGGCACATGGCGCGCGAGCATGAGCCCCTGACCAACCTCGCCGAGTCGCGCGATCGACTGCGCCACGTCCATGTGCCGGTCCCGCCGCTACCCGGCTCCCCGCCGCAGTCCACCGACGCCGGCCTGCCCGAGTTTCTGCGGGCGCTGACCGCCGTCAACTACTCCGGCCGCGTCAGCATCGAAGACAACGGCAAGCGGTTCGACGGCTTCAGTCGCCAGGCGCCGCAGGCGCTGGCCTACCTTCGGACACACCTCCGCCGATGAGTGCGCCGGCGCCGCGCGCCTGGGAATTCGCGTTTGACGACCAGGTCGCGCGCCTGGACGACATGCACCGGCCCAGCCACGCCTTCCGACCCGGGATTGACTTCGCGACATGGCGCCACAACTTGCGGGACGCCATCGCGGCCCTGCGCGGCCCGTTGCCAACCCCGGTCGATCCCGAGCCCGTGGAGCTCGAGCGCACGCCCGGCAGCGGCTACGTGCAGACGCGGCTCGTCTTCCGCTCGGCCGCGGATGTTGACGTGCCGGCCCTTCTGCTCGTGCCCGACGGCGTCGACGCCGACCGTCCGGCGCCGGCCGTCCTCGCCTTGCACGGCCACGGCGGGGGCAAGGGCGACCTCGTCACGCCGGGCATCTACCACGCCAATGCCACGCGCTTCGCACAGCGCGGCTACGTGGTGCTGGCTCCCGACGCGCCGGGCTTCGGCGAGCGTGCCGAGGGATTCCGCCGCTACGGCGGTCGCGACGGCTGCAACATCAACTTTCTCAAGCTGGCCCTCTTCGGGCGCAACATCATGGCGCTCGCCCTTTGGGACGACCAGCGCGCTTTGGATGTCCTCGAAGCCCGTCCCGAGGTGGATGCAAGCCGCATCGGCGTTGCCGGTCTCTCATTTGGCGGCACCCGCGCGATGTATCTGGCGGCGCTCGACGAGCGCCCGGCGGCCGTGGTGGTGAGCGGCTATCTCACCACATTCCGCTCCTATGCCCTGGAGGCCGGCAACTTCTGCGGTTCCCAGTTTCTCCCCGGCATCTATGCCGTCGCCGACGTGCCCGACGTCCACGGCTGCATCGCCCCGCGGCCGCTGCTCATTCAGGCGGGTCGGTCCGATCGCGGCTTTGCGATCGAGGCGTCGCGGCAGGCCCACGCCCATCTTGCGGACATCTACGCGGCGGCAGGTGCGGCGGATCGCCTCGCCCGCGACGAGTTCGACGGAGGCCACGAGCTTCTGCCCGAGGCGCCCCTGGAGTTTATGGATCGATGGTTGCGCGCGAGGTGAGCCGCGGCGCCTGGGACGCGCGTCCCGGCGTGGGACGCTAGGCGAAGCCCGAAGTCACCGCGACACCCTGCGTGCGGTCGGTGCTTGCGGGGCTAGCCGAAGCGGAGGAACTGGCCTTGGACCCAGTTCCCGTCCTCGAGCTCCCACCAGGTCACGCCGTCGACGACCGTGTTCTCGCCGGTCATCTGCAGGCGCGATCCCGCCGGCGCGACGTACGCCACTTCGCCGTCGGCGCGCGGCTCCGTGCGCACGTTCAGTCCGCCTTCAGGCACGACCACGGCGGTGAGCTCCTCATCGCTCGGCGGCTCGGTGGCGGCTGCCGTTACGTCGGCGGTTGGCGTCGGGGCGGCGGTCTCCGCCGGCGCCGGTGCGGTCGCTGGAGCAGCCGTACCGCCCAATTCGAGGTACTGGCCCTGCACCCAGTTGCCGTCCTCGACCTCATGCCACCGGATGCCGTTGATCTCCTGAACCTCGCCCGTCAGATTGAGCTGCTGCCCGCCGGCCGCGACGTACTGCACGGTGCTGGTGGTGGTGTTGGGTTGATCGCGAACGTTCAGCCCGTCGTCGGGAATCACCACCCCCGTCAGCGCTGCGCCCGTTCCGGTACCTGTGTCCGTGGCCGGCGCGTCCGGGAGGGGGGCCGCCGTGGCGCCCAGCTCCAGGTATTGGCTCTGCACCCAGTTGCCGTCCTCGACCTCGTGCCAGCGGATGCCGTCAATGTCCTCGAAAACGCCCGTCAGGTTGAGCTGCGATCCGGCGCGCGCGACGTACTGCACCGTGCTGGTCGCGGTGTTGGGCTGGTCGCGCACGTTCAGGCCGTCGCTCGGAATCACGACGCCCGTCACGGCCACTGGTCGTGCGTCGAGCCGCTCGGCGAGCTGGCTCGGATCGGTCGGGATTTCAATGATCTGTCCGACAAAGATGATCACTTCCGCGTTGGCAAAGTCGTTGAAGGCCACGATGTCGTCCAAGGCCACGCCATACGCGTCGGCAATGCCCGACAGCGTTTCATCGGCCTGGACCGTGTGCTCGATGGGGCCAGCGGGCGTCGGCGTCGCGGTTGGCGTTGGCGTCGCGGTCGGCTCGGCCGGCACCGTCGGCGTCGGCGTATCCACGATGACTGGCGTCTGGGTTGGCAGCACCTGCAGCGTCGCCGGGGACGTCCTGGCGGGTGGCACGCCGTCGCCGGTTCCTGGCGACGCGGTGACGGTTGGCGTGGTGGTTTCGGCAGTGGAATCCGTCTCGCCGTCGCCGCCGAACAAGGTGATGATCAAGACCACGATGATGGCAATGACAAGCGCCGGTCCGACAAGCAGCGTGAGGAACAGCCGATATCTACGCAAGCTGCTCAAGGAGGCCCCCATTCATGGGCAAGCGAATGCTATCCCAGCGCCCCCCCCGCGCCCAGCGACCCCGCACGCCCGGTAGGCGCGCACATCTGACGTCGACCAGACGCTGTCGACATTCTACACGCGCCCGGAGCCGCGCGATACTGTAACAGCTTGGCCCCGCGATGCGCATCGTCCCACCGCTCAACGTTGTGAGTGGGCCGCCGCCACCGCGTATGGTTGGGCAGAATCTCGAGTGGGCGCCAGTTTCGCGTCCAGGCACCGTGCAGGGGGGAGAGAGCTTTTGGCCACACGACGTCGGGTATCACTCAGTGACCTATATGCCGATGCATGTCGTCGCGTCGATGTCACGCCCGAGGAGGCCGTGGGGTGCGAGCGCGTCGGTGACCGGCTCCGGCTCATGGTGACGCGCGATACGACGGTTGAGTTCTTGCTCGTCGAAGATCCCGAGAGCGATCGCCTGGTCCTCGGGCCGGCCATCGAGGGGTAGCGCGCCGCACCGCATCTCCGCCCGGCTACGACACCCCTGCCCGACGGTCGAGCGCCGCATTTGCCAGCCGGACCACCAGCCCGAAGATCGCCAGCAGCCCCACCAGGAATCCGGCGGGTCCCCAGGCTCCGAATGCAATGGCCCATGTTCCGAGCATGAACACGCCCCAGGCGCCGCTGGCGAGGCCGAGCACCATCAGCGGAAACACCAGCAGCACGGCCATCGCCGTGTAGCCGGTGGAATGCCGCACGCCGGGAATGCGGCTCACGCCGAACGCCCGGCGACTCTCCCGATCCAGGTGATACGCCGCCGCGAACCAGAACGCGCTCAAGAGCAACGGCGCCCCCACCCAGGCCGCGGTGACGAGGCTCAGATCGGCGGCGAGGCGCGGATCGTCCGGATTTGGCAGCGGCGCCCAGCCAACGTCCATGGCCAGCACGCGCTGCACGGTTCCGGGGATTCCCTCCGGCCAGGGCACGAGTGCGGAAATCACCGCCCACGCCAGGGTGCCCGCGATGAGGAGCGCCGCGGCGGCAATGGGCCGTCGCCAACGCGTGCGGCGCAGCCACCCCGCGAAGTCGCTCCAGGTCTCCGCCAGGGTGAGCGGACGATCGGGGTCTCGTGAAGCAGCCGCCGACCCCGACGCCTCGGGCGCGTCGGGCCCCATGTCCGCAAGCCGTTCAATCGCTCCGGGGACGTTCGGCGGCTCCGCGTCGTCGGCGGCCGGGCGGGGGTCTCGGGTCGGTCCCTCTGGGCCGCCAGCCGTCATGGCGGCGGTGATGCGTGTCGGCGCATAACGAGCATTCTACGCAGGCCATTCGCGGGGATTCGCGGCCTCACGGTTGACATCCGCGCCTTCGCGGCGTAAGTACGGGGAACAAGCAAGTGTGCGGCGCTGAACGAGACCAGTAGCCGTCCTTCACGCGGACAGCGAGCCGGCGGCGGTGCGAGGCCGGTGCGCGTCGGACGGCGAATTGCCCTCGTGAGCCGCTCGGCCGAAGCAATGGCGTGGGTAGGCCGAGCCGGTTGGCCCCCGGTAACGGGCTTGGGTGCCTTGGCACCCGCTGAGGTTGCGTGCCGCGAGGCCGCAGCGCAGGAAGGTGGAATCACGGGAGCGCCCGTCCTTCGGGATGGGCGCTCTTGGCGTATTGGAGGGTTGGAAGATCGACCCGGGAAATGGCAGCAGGGCCGAAACGCCGGAAGTCGCGGCCGGGAAACGCCGCGGGCCGGAGTGGATGCGCGTCGTGCTCGACAAGGATCCAGCCGCAAGAAACGTGCTGGAGGTGTTGCTCTATCCCAGCGTGCACGCGCTGTTTTTCCATCGGATCGCCCACTGGCTCTATGGGCGCGGCGTGCCCGTCCTGCCCCGCGCCGTCAGTCAGTTCGCGCGACTGGCGACCGGAGGCATCGAGATTCACCCGGGCGCCCAAATCGGGCGCCGCTTCTTTATCGACCACGGGTCGGGTGTGGTGATCGGTGAAACCGCGCGCGTGGGCGACGACGTCATGCTGTACCACCAGGTGACCCTGGGCGCCACCGGGTGGTGGCGTGACGACGGCGTCGGCGGCAAGCGGCGGCACCCGATCGTCGAGGACGGCGTGACCATCGGCGTCGGCGCCAGCATCCTCGGCCCGGTCACCGTTGGCGCCGGCAGCCGCATTGGTGCGCTGGCCATCGTCACCGAAGACGTGCCCCCCGGCTCCACCGTCGTGGGGCCTCGCGCCAGCTACGTGGAGCGTCGGGGCGAGCCGGTTCGACGGCAACCGATCCGTCAGCTGGGCGAGCGGCGCGACCCGCCCGACTATGTGATCTGAGCAGGCCGATACACTGAGCGGCTGCTTGAGGTCGTCGTGAGGCCGTCCGTGCAACGCTTGTCCTCGCTCTTCGGTCGCACCCTGCGTGAAGACCCCGCCGACGCCACCATCGCGTCGCACCGGCTCATGGTGCGCGGCGCGTTCATCCGTCCGCTCGGCGCCGGGATATTCAGCTATCTGCCGCTGGGCTGGCGCACCTTGCGACGAATCGAGCAGGTCGTTCGCGAAGAAATGGACGCCGTCGGCTGCCAAGAGCTCCTCATGCCCGTGGTGCATCCGTCCACGTTGTGGGAGCGCACCGGCCGCTTCGCCTCGCTCGGACCCGAGCTCGTGCGGTTCAAGGATCGCGCCGAGCGCAACATGGTGCTGGCTCTCACCCACGAGGAGATCGCCCTCGACCTCGCCGCGCGACTGGTGGGCTCTTACCGCCAGCTCCCCGTCAGCGTCTACCACTTTCAAACGAAGTTCCGCGACGAGCCGCGCCCCCGTGGCGGCCTGCTGCGAACCCGCGAGTTCACCATGAAGGACGCCTATACCTTCGACCCGTCGCCGGAGAGCCTGGATGCGACCTACCGGCAGTTCGTCACGGCCTACGTGCGCGCGTTCCGCCGCTGTGGGATAGAGCCCCTGGTCGTCGAGTCGGACGCGGGCGCGATGGGAGGTTCGGACGCGGACGAGTTTCACGCCCTGACCGCCGCGGGCGAGGACACGATCGTGGTGTGTCCCACCTGCGACTACGGGGCCAATCAGGAGGTGGCGACCACGCGGCCGCCCGAGCCCGACGACGCCGAGCCGCTGCCCATGGAGAAGGTTGAGACCCCCGGCCAGGAGACCATCGCCGCCGTGGCGGGCTATCTGGGCATTCCGACCCAACGCACGCTCAAGGCCGTGTTCTATTGGACCGGCGACCAGATTGCGTTTGTGGCCATTCGCGGCGACCTGGACGTCAACGAGGCCAAGCTCCGACGGGCGCTGGGCGCGCCCGACATTCGGCTTGCGGCCGATCAGGAATTGACCGCCGCCGGCCTCGTGCCGGGCTACGCCTCACCGGTGGGGCTCGAGCAGGTCCAGGTGGTCGTGGACCGCTCGGTGGAGTCCGCGGCCAACCTGGTCGCCGGGGCCAATATGCCCGGCGTGCATCTGATGAACGTGAACTTCCCACGCGACTTCGCCGCCGATCTCGTCGAAGACATCGCCGACGTTGCCGCCGGCGATCCTTGCCCCAAGTGCGGCGCCGCCCTCGAACTCCGCACGGGCATCGAAATCGGCAACACCTTCAAGTTTGGCGCCTACTACAGCGACAAACTCAATGCCATGTACCTGTCCGAAGGCGGGTCGCCGCAGCCCATCGTGATGGGCTCTTACGGCATTGGCATCACGCGGCTGGCGGCGGCCGTCGTGGAGCTGCACCACGACGAGGACGGGATCATTTGGCCCGCCAGCGTGGCGCCCTACGACGTGCACCTGGTGCAACTCGGCCAGGCCGACGAGGTGACGCAGGCCGCCGAGCGACTGGCCCACGATCTCGAAGCTGCCGGCCTCACCGTGCTCGTGGACGACCGTGACGAGAGCGCAGGGGTCAAGTTCAACGATGCCGACCTCCTCGGGATCCCCATTCGTTGCACGGTCAGCCGGCGCACGGTTCGGGCCGACGCCGTCGAAATCAAGCTCCGGCACCAGGATGCGCGAGAGCAGGTGGCGGCCGCGGAGGCGGTCGCCAGAGTCGTGGCGGAGCACGACGCGCTGCTGGCCGCGCTCAGCCCGGACGCCCCGCTTGGGTAGCTCGCGGTGGAGACAGCAGCTATGGCCAATTCGCACGACCGGTTGAAGGTCCCGTGACCACCGTCGCGCCATCCAGTTCCGCCGACGGCGTCGTCTGGGATCTGTCCGCACTCTATGCCGGACTCGACGATCCACGCATCGAGCGCGACCACGACGCCGCCGACACCCGCGCTCGGGACTTCGCCACGCGCTATCGCGGGCGGCTTGGGGAGCTGTCCGCGTCCGGCCTGCGCGAGGCTCTCCAGGAGCTCGAAGACATCCACGAACTCATGGATGCGCCGGTGATCTTCGCGCATCTGCAGCACGCGGCCCGCAGTGACGACCCGGCCGCCGGGCGACTGCTCAACAGCACCCAGGCGCGCGGCACCGAGATTCGGAAGCACCTCATCTTCTTTGACTTGGAGTGGGTGCATCTCGATGACGATCGTGCCGCCGAGTTGATGGCGGACCCGCAATTGGCTGAGTTCGCTTATCTCCTCGAGCGCGAGCGCCGCACCAAGCCGCATCGCCTGGCCGAAGGCGAAGAGCAGGTGATGGACGAGAAGGCCAACACCGGATCGCGCTCGTGGTCGCGCCTGTTCGACGAAATCACCAGCCGCATCACCTGCGAGGTGGAAATCGACGGTGAGCGGCGCACCCTGACCGAAGCCGAAACCCTGGCCCAGCTGTACAACCCCAACCGCGACACCCGCCGCAGCGCCGCGGCCGGTCTCACCGCCGCGCTCGCGGCCCACCAGCATCCACTCACCTACGTGTTCAACGTCTGCCTGCAGGATCACGCCATCGACGACCGGCTGCGGCACTATCCGTCGCCCATCGCCGCCCGCAACCTGGCCAACGAGATTGAGCCGGCCGCCGTCGAGGCGCTGGTGGCCGCCTGCGAGGCCGGGTTCGGCATCGTGCAGCGGTACTACCGCCTCAAGCGGCGCCTGCTCGGCCTGGACGAGCTCTTCGACTACGACCGCTATGCGCCTATCAAGGCCGACGACACCGTCTACGCGTGGGACCGTTGCCGCGAGATCGTGGTTGATAGCTACGCCGCCTTCTCGGAAACGCTTGGCGGCATCGCGTCGCGGGCGTTCGAGGAGCGCTGGATCGACGCGGAGTTGCGCCTCGGCAAACGCGGCGGAGCGTTCAGCGCCGGGTCCACCACGAAGACCCATCCCTACGTGCTCTGCAACTACACCGACCGCATCCGCGACGTCATGACCGTCGCCCACGAACTGGGCCATGCCGCGCACCAGTTCCTGTCGCGCGACGTGGGCTACCTGCAGGCGCACACGCCCTTGACCACCGCCGAAACCGCCTCGGTGTTCGGCGAGATGCTGGTCTTTCGCCGTCTGCTGGAGGCCCAGCCCTCCGACCAGGCGCGCCTGTCGTTGCTGGCGAGCAAGATCGAAGACAGCTTTGCCACCGTATTCCGGCAGATTGTGATGCACCGCTTCGAGGAATCCGCCCACGCGGCCCGCCGCGACGAGGGCGAGCTGCCGGCGGAGCGCCTGAGCGAGCTGTGGATCGAGGCCAACGCGCCCATGCACGGCGACGCGGTCACCCTCACCGACGACTACCGCACCTGGTGGAGCTACATCCCGCACTTCGTGCACTCGCCCTTCTACGTCTATGCCTACGCGTTCGGCGAGCTGCTCGTCCTGGCGCTGCTCCAGGTCTACGACGCGCGAGGCGACGCCTTCGCCCCGGCATACACCGAGATGCT
The DNA here is from genome assembly GCA_965243625.1 of Chloroflexota bacterium. Classification (GTDB taxonomy): domain Bacteria; phylum Chloroflexota; class UBA11872; order UBA11872; family UBA11872; genus JAJECS01. Next base: position 2,056,980 of record CBDEVI010000002.1, on the reverse strand, counting down.
GAGCCGCGGCGGCTCGGTCTCGCCCGAGGCATTGGTCCGTCCGATGGGCATCGATCTGAACGACCCGGGCTTCTGGTCGGGTGGGGTGGCAATATTGGGCGACATGGTGGCTCAAGCCGAGGTGCTGGCCTCCCGAGACGCATGAACGTCCGATCCCAGGTGCTCCAGGCCGAGGCGTCGCCCGCCGTCGCGGCCCCCGACGCCGCGGCCGTGATCGCCGATGCGCTGTCCGAGCTCCCGCTCGATGCGTCCCGCGTGCTGGTCCTGGCGCCCGACGACACCCGCAAGATCCCCGTCAGCCAAACGTTTCGGGCCGTCTGGCAGGCGCTCCAGGGGCGTACCGCCGCGGTAGACGTCATGATCGCGCAGGGCACCCACGCCTCGATGCCCGAAGCCGCCAAGCGGCAGTGGGTATTCGGCGCCGATGCCTATCCCGCGGTCCCGATCCTCGACCACGAGTGGGCGCGGGCGGACGCCCTGGTCGAAATCGGTTCCGTGTCGCTGGCCGAGCAGCAGGCCCGTTTCGGCGACTACGGGGAGCTTGCACCGGGGTTGGGCTTCAACCGCGACATGCCGGTGCGGATCAACCGCCGGCTGCTCGACTATGACCGGGTGATCCTGATCACGCGCGTGCAGCCGCACGAGGGCGCGGGATTCGCGGGAGGCGCCAAGCAAATCTTCCCCGGCGTCTCGGGACCGGAGATGATCAACCTGCTCCACACCATCGGCAGCTTGCGAGGCGCGCGGGCCATTCAAGGCGTGCTCGACAACCCCGTGCGCGAGCTGATCGACGACATGACCAGCAAGGTGCCGGTTCCCCTCACCACCATCGCCCTGGTCGTCGACGATGCCTCGGGATCCACGCGCGGCGTGTTCGTGCAGCCGGACGGATGGCGCGAAGTCACCCGCGCGGCGGCGGCGCTGAGCGCCGAGGTCAACATCCGCTACACCACCCGCCGCGTCTCACGCACGGTGGCGGCCACGCCGCGCCTGCCCGACGGCACGTGGATGTATCCCGAGCTTTGGACCGGCGCCAAGGGCGTATTTCGCGGAGACGACACGGTGGCCGACGGCGGCGAACTCATCCTCTACGCCCCCGGCGTGCGCGAAATCTCCGCGGCGCACGGCCGCGCGATCCGCCAGGTGGGACTCCACGGGTGGCCATACCTGCTGGCGCATCCCGAGGCATGGCAGCCGCATGGCGTCAGTCCCCTGGCGCTCACGCTGGGCGTCTTGATCAAGGGTGACGCGCCCATGATCGACGGGCGTGAATCGCCGCGAATCGACGTCCGCCTGGCCACCGGTATGTCCCCCGACGAATGCCGCGCCCTCGACGTGGGCTACGAGGACCCGGATCAGGTGGCGCGCGAGATTGAAGCGGCGCCGGCCGACGTCATCGACGACGACCGGCTCGTCATGCACAACGCCGGCACCGTCCTATGGCGGTTTCGGTCGGCCAACGGCCAGCACCAGTCGTAGCGGGGACTTGGGAATGGGGCGGGAGGTCGACGAACAGGCCCCGCCGCCACGGAGGCCGTTGCGTATCATCCGTCGAATCAGAGTCGGCTCTCGGGCTCCGGGCGCGCCACATGGTTGAACACTCTCCGGCGCTGAACTGGATGCCCCGGCCGAGCCAGGAGTGGTGATGACGGCCGACGCGCCCCTCGAACCGTCCGAGCAGGTTGACACGTCAACCGGGAATCTCCCCGACCTCTCGGTCGTCATACCGACCTATCGGCAGTCCGGCGTGATTGGCCACCAGGTCGGCGAAGTTCTTCGCGCGCTGGACGGTCTCGGCTGCGACTACGAGGTGCTGGTCGTCGTCGACGGCGACGAGGACGGCACGTCGGACGCGCTCGCGAAAGTCGAGCATGAGCGGCTGCGCGTCGCCGTGCAGGAGCGAAACTCAGGCAAGGGCGAGGCGGTGCGCCGCGGACTGCTGGCGGCAGCCGGTCGCGCGCGGGCCTTTCTCGACGGTGGCGGAGACATTCCCCCGCAGTGCCTCCTCGACGCCTATCGACTCCACGTCGCGTCGGCCGCGGATATCGTGGTCGGGTCGAAGCTGCACGCCCAGTCCGTGGTCGAATATCCGCTGGCGCGTCGCATCTATAGCTGGGGCTACCGCCAGCTCACGCACCTGCTGTTCGGCCTCACCGTGCGCGACACCCAAGTCGGGCTGAAAATCTACGCCGCGCCGGTCGTCGAGAGGGTGTTTCCGCATGTGCGCACGCCGGGCTTCGCCTTCGATATCGAGGCTCTGGCGCTGGCGATTCGACTCGGGTTCCGCACCATCGTCGAGGCGCCCGTGATCGTGCGCGACCGGTATCCGAGCACAATCCGACCGACCACCGCCGTCACGATGTTTATCGAGACGCTCATGGTGGCGGGCCGCCTGCGCCGGTTCAATCCCGAGTAGTCCGGCGATCACCCCGTTCCGGCTCCGCTTCGCCGTGAGGTGAAGGCTGGCATGGCGATCCCTGCCGTGACCTCGTCGCCCCCTTTCGTCATTCCCGCGAAGGCGGGAATCCACCCGTCATCGAGCCTGGGGGCGGACAAGGTTCGCCCGGTCATCCTCAAGCTTGACCGCGTTTCGCAATGGTCGCCGAACGCGGGAATCCACCCTTCACTAAATCTCGAGGCTGGTGGGATTCCTTCGATCGGCCTTCGTCCGACCGGATCCTGCAAATGCCCGCGACGTACTGACCGCCGCCGTCAAGCGATGGTCCTGAAGCCGCTGGCTATGCTGGCGCCAGTGCCGACGATGGAAGGATCGAGCTAGCGATGCAGTCCCAGACGGGCAGCGAGGACCAAGACGACCTGGCGATCACGCTCGGGATCGAGGAGGAGTTCTTTCTCGTCGATCCCGCCTCGCGCGACCTCCTCGCCGACCCTGACGTTCGCATTTTTGAAACCGCCGCGGCGCACAGTGGGCCGCACGAGATTTCGCGGGAACTGCTGCGCACGCAGGTCGAGGCCATCTCCCGGGTGTGCGCGACGGTGGCCGAGGTTCGCGCCGCCCTGCTGGAGACCCGCCGCGTCGTCACCCAAGCGGCTGAGACCTATGGAGCGGCGGTGATGGCCGCCTCCACCCATCCCTTCGCGGCATGGAGGGCGCAGGCCACCACCCCGCGCGAGCGCTACGAGCGATTCACCACGACGTATCAGGAGAGCGTGCGGCGGTTCTTGATCGGCGGCATGCACATCCACGCGGGATTTGGCGACCCGATGCGCGGGTTCGTGTGATGACCGCCGCGCGGCGCTACCTGCCGCTGATCCACGCACTCTCCACCAACTCGCCGTTCAACGGAGGCCACGACACCGGCTTCAAGTCCTACCGCCTGAATCTGGTGGGCAACTTGCCGCGGACCAGCCTGCCCGGCCCCCTGTGGTCGCGTGCCGAGTATGACCGGCTGGTGGCCGACTATCGGCGCATGGACTTCATCACCGACGGCAGCGAGCTGTGGTGGGACATTCGCCCCTCCCATGCCCATCCCACCATCGAGATGCGCATCTGCGACGTCTGCACGCGCATCGACGACGCGATGTGCATCGTGGCCATCTACGCATCGCTGGTCCGGCGATTGCTCCGCCAGCACCGGGACGGGGCGCTGCCCCCGGAGCCGCCGACCGAGATCATTGCCGAGAACCGATGGCTGGCCCAGCGCTACGGCGTCCTCGCCTTCTTTGGGGACGAGCGCGGCGGCGGCCGGAAGGACATCAGCGATTTAACCGACGAGCTCGTGGAGGACCTGGCCGACGACGCCCGCGCGCTTGGCTGCGAGGCCGAGCTGCGCCACGCGCGCACCATCATTCGCGAGGGATCAGGGGCCGACCGGCAGCTCGATCTCTATCGCCTCCGGCGGCTGGAGGGGGACACGCGCGAAGAGGCCCTGCGCCGCGTCGTCGATATGGTGCTCACCGAAACTCGGGCCAGTGTGGACGCGTGACTCGAGGTCCCGGCGGCGACGGCTACGATGCGCCGCATCGTTCGCCCTATCCCATCAGATGGAAAACCGGCTAAGACGATGGCGGCCTCGGCCGCAGCAAACCGCCCAAGAAGTGCCAGCCATAGCAGAGGTGGCTGGCGACAATCGCGGGAGCAACTGCCGCTCCGATTCCGGCACTGCCCGAGCCGCGCGTCGCGTGTAGCGCGCTTGCCACCACCGCTGCGGCGTATACGGCGAGACTGCCAAGCAACATCCACCGAATCGGCTCAACCCAGATAGACGCCAGCGCGGCGATGACCAGCCACAGCAGCCACAGGCTGGGGATGAAGTATTGGAGTCGGCGCGACGTTTCCGGAAATACGCGGGCGAAATAGCCGCGATGCCGCCCGTAGTGCGCGATCTGCCGCAGGTGAGCGCGCATCACCGGCCGCCGATGGTGAAAGACCAGTGCGCCGGGCTCATACACGATGCCGCCGCCGCGGCGAACGATCTCCAGGCACAGCTTGGTGTCCTCCCCCGGATAGAAGGCGCTGTCGAACCCGCCAACGGCCTCGAACACCGAGCGTCGCACCATGAGATTCATCGACGGATAGTCGTCCACGGCGCGGCGCCGACCCGGCACATAGCGGAAGCGCGTGGGGCCGGACATGATCCATGACGCGTAGGTCCACCCGGATACCTGCGCGCGAAATCCGTCGTGGGGCGGGGTGATGCCCGGACCCCCGACCGCCGACACGGTCGGATCCTCGAAGTGGGGCGCGGACGCTTCGAGCCAGCCGGGGGCGGGATACGCGTCGTCATCGAGGAACGCCAGCCACGCTGCAGTGGCGGCTGCCGCACCCATGTCTCGCTTTTGCGCCGGACCGGTTGGGCCACTCACGATGCACCGGGCCGAACCCAGATCGCCCGCTGGCTCCTCGTCGAGGACCACGATCGTCTCCCGAGGCGGACGTTTCAGGCGCGCGATGGCCGCCAGCGCCTCGTCGAGATAGGCGGTCCGGCGCGCCGCGACGATGACGATGGACACGTCCACGAACGCTGACGCAGGCGGCGCCTGGCGTCCGTGACCGTCTGCAATCGGCGCTTGGGGCGGGGGTTCGGAGTCACCCATGGTGTTCTAGAATCATAAAGCCGACGTGTTGCGCGGCGGAACAAGCTTGTCGCCAGTCCATTGATGCTGCCGCTTCACCACCTTTGGAACGATAAACCCGCGTGAGAGTTGCCATCAGCTTTCCGCCGTTCGAGAGCGCCAAGGGCATCCCGCTCCTCAGTCAGAATCGGCAATACCAGGTCTTTTCGACGGGCCGCAGCGAGGGCAACGGGCTCGTGGGCGCGTTGAACCGGTTCGTCGGCGACAACGCCACCGTCATTTTTCCGGTGTTGCCCGCGCTGGCGGCTACGCTGCTGCAGCGTCATGGCCACGAGGCGGTGTGGCTGGACGGGATCGCCGAAGGCTGGGACTGGGAGGCCTACTGCCGCGAGGTCGAGCTGGCGCGTCCCGACCTGATGATGATCGAAACCAAGACGCCCAGCGCGCCACCGCTTTACCACGCAATCGCCGATCTCAAGTCGCGATTTCCCGAGATGACTATTGCGCTGGTGGGCGACCACGTCACCGCGTTTCCCGAAGAGCCGTTTCTCTTTTGCCCCGTCGACTATGTGATCCGGGGCGGCCAGTTCGACTTCGCCATCCTGAATCTTGCCGATTTCCTGGAGGGTCGCGACGACCTTGGAGGCGGCGTGTTCTGGCGTCATGACGAGACCGAGATCGTCAACTCCGGCGAAGAGCCCGATCCGCCGGTCCGGGAAGCCGTTCGTCCGCATATCGACCGCCAGCTGGCGAAGTGGGAGCTCTACGCCTATCGCAACGGCAACTTTCTGAAGAAGGGCACCTACGGCTGGGCCACCGGCTCAACCAGCGCCGACTGCTGGTGGCGGCGGCGGGTGCCCGGCGGGCCGCGGCGCGGCGGCGGCGGGTGCACCTTCTGCTCCTGGACGAGCATGCTGCCGACGTGGTCCGTCAGGCCCGTTGACGACTATCTCGACGAGCTGGAGCAGCTCGTCGATCTCGGCGTCGAAGAGGTGTTCGACGACACCGGCACCTTCCCCGCGGGACGCTGGCTCACCGACTTCTGCACCGGGTTCCGCGAGCGTGGTCTGCACAAGGTCTTGATGATGGGCTGCAACATGCGGGCCGATGCCCTGTCGCAGGCTGAATACGAAATGCTGGGCGACAGCAACTTCCGCTTCATTCTCTACGGCATCGAGTCGGCCAATCAGCGCACCCTCGATCTGCTCAACAAGGGCACCACGGTTCGCCAGCAATGGGAGTCGGTGAAGTGGGCCAGCGAGGCCGGGCTGGAACCCCACGTGACGTGCATGGTCGGCTACCCATGGGAGACGTTCGAAGAGGCCAAGCGGACCATCGACTTCACGCGCGAGACCTTCGACCGCGGCTGGATCAATACCCTGCAGGGCACCATCGTCATTCCCTACCCGGGCACTCAGCTCTACGCACAGGCGCGTGAACACGACTGGCTCCGGTTTGACGGCCCGGAGCACTGGGAACGCTACGACATGCGAGAGCCCGTGCTGCGGTCGCCAATTCCCACGCCGGAGATCATGGGGCTGGTGCAGTCGCTCTACACCAGCTTTCTCACGCCGCGCTACGTGACCCGCAAGCTGCTGCACGCGGGCAAGAGTCGCGACCACTTCCGCTACTACGTGGTGCGCGGGTCGCGCTACATCGTCGGCCACATGCTCGACTTTCGGAAGGGGCAGCTGGAGGACGGCGACGCCGGCGCCGCACCGGTCGACACGGGTGTCGCCGAGCTTCCCGCCAGGCTCTTCACCGCCGGCGGGTCAACCGCGCCAATCGACGCACGCCTGCTCGAGCCTTCGGCGCCCGAGGCTGCGCCGGCGATCGCCGGAGGCTAGGCCTCCGTGTGCGGTGGCTAGGTTTCCGGCTGTCGTAGACCCAACGCAAACGCACCGCTGGGCGCCAGCTTGCCTGAACGGACGGAGCGCTTGACCGGCATGCCCCTCGGACGGCGCGTCAGGGCGTCTGGGGCCGCGTCCTCCACCGCGCGTGCGCAGCGCGTCTTGGCCCACGACATGGTCTGGATCGCGCTTGGTCTGCTGATCGCTTTCGCGGTGGCCTGGCGCGTCGTGGCGACGCCGGGCGAGCTCATTGTTGGCGACCGGGAGTATCCGTTTGCCGCAGAACTATGGCTCCAAAAGTTCGTCAGCGCGTGGAACACGTCGAATGGCACCACGCTCATCACCACGTCGCGCACCTATGCGGACGCTCCCTGGGGAATCATCGTTTGGACTTTTGGACTCTCGACCGAGGTGGCGGGCAAGTTCCACTGGATGAGCTGGCACTTGCTCGGGTTCCTGGCCGGCTACTTCGGCGCGCGATTGCTCGTTGGACCGAAAACGCGCACCGCGCATCCGGTCGCGGTACGTGCGGGACTCCTGCTCGCAGGCCTCTTCTGGATTCTCAACCCTTGGATCCTGGTGCGTTCGGAGCAATTGCATGTCTGGGTGAGTGTGCTCATGCTTCCGCTGTTTCTCGGCTTGCTCGTATCGGCGACGCGATCGCCTTCACTGCGCGCCAGGGTGCAGCGAGCGTTGGCGGCAGCGGCGATTCTCGCGTTCGCCATTTCGGCCTCGCCACACTACATGGCAATTGGCGCGCTCGCGGGCGCCGGGTGGTTGGCCTACACCGTGGTGACGACGCCTGGCCCTCGCCGCCCGATTCTGACGACGGCCGCGGTGTTCGTTGTCGGCTATGCGGTATTCGCTGCATTCGTTCTCGTGCCCTTCGTCGTGGCGAGTCTTGGCGATTCGGCAACGGAACCTGTGTACCTGACGACCAACCAATCCCTTCCCGTGGCCAGGCCCGTCAAATCTGTCGCCAACACCCTCACGCTAATCGGAGAACGGTCGCTGGATACGTTCCAGCAGCCATCCGTTCCAGGTGCGCTGCCAGGCTGGCGCCTCGCAGCCCTGATTCCCGCGGCACTGTTGGTGCTGGCGCTTTTGCGCCTGCCGGATCACCGGCAGGTGCTGGGCTATGCGGTCGTCCTCGGCTGCGTCACGGCGCTCTTTCAAATCGCCACCTTCCACGACGCGACCCGCCCAACTTATTTGGAGCTCATGGCCGATTCGCCGTTTGGTTGGGTCGTCACCGAACCGGGCAAGCTTTCGGGCCCGTTGGCGCTCGCGTATCTCCCGGGAATTGCCCTCGCCCCCGTCGTGTTCACGCGCGACGCGCCTCGCCGCTTCCCGATCTTTGGCAGCATGCAGACCGTCGCGATTGGCGTCGGCCTCGTGGTCTATGTGCTGCCCACGCTCAATTGGACCCTGCTCGACGAGTCGGCACTCAATGTGCCGGTGCGCTTCCCGTCCTCGTTTCGCACCGCGCCGGCAGAGATCGACCGGCGCAACGCCGCCGAAACGTCGCGCACCTTCTTGGCAATAATCCCGGACAGCCGCTACCCCGAGTGGGCGTCGCAGCCTCTGGTCATTCACAATCCCGAAATAGCGGCAATCACGACGCCCATCGTCCATCGATGGACCGCCATGGGCGAAAGTCTGCGAGACCTCGTGATCAGCGAATCTCCGGAGCTTGTCGCCGCCCTCCGCTCTCGCAGCGTTGCCCGGGTGCTGCTTCCCACCGGAACGCCCGACGCCCGCGCGATAGCTGAGCGGTTGCATCAGACCGACGGGCTGGAGCTCGAATTCTCGGAGGGCCACTTCCAGAGCTACCGGACGGTCGATCCTCCGTACCCGTGGGTGTACGAGGTGGACCCCGGAGGGCCGGTCGAGCTTTCGTGGCGGCGTGAAGGCATGCACCGGCTCGTGATTGATGTGCCCCCTGGCCCGCCGACGCCGCGCGAAATCGTCGTCCAGGAATACTGGGATCCTCTTTGGGCCGCTCATCTGCCGGACCACGAAACCTCCCTGAGTCGTTCCGCGCAGGGGTCGCTCAGTGTGCGGCTGGCGCCGGGCGCCCATGGCCCCTTGGTCGTGGAATACGGCTTGCAGCGCGCCCTCGTGGCGGGTCACGCCGTCACATGGGCCGGGCTCATCGCGTGGGCCGGGTGGACGTTGTGGCCGCGGCGGCCACGGCGATTTCGAGGGCGCCCGTGAAAACCGCGGCCTGGCTCGCTGGCACGGTCGCGGCGCTCTTCCTGGCAGCCGTGGTCGGACTGGATCGCCTGCCGCTCGCCACACCCACCGAACCGAGGCAGCCGCACTTCCAGTTCGGCCCCGTCGTGGGATCGGTCACGCAAACAATCGAGATGCCACGCGGCTCGTTGGAGACCATGACCGTCTGGACGCGCAGCAACGGCCCGCATCCGGCTGCTGCCGAGGCGCACCTGCTCCGGTCGCCGGATGGTCCGCCCCTCCGGTCGGCGGTATTCGAGGCGCCGGTGGGCGCTGACCTGCAGGCGACGCGCATCCCGTTTGCCCCGATCGATCTATCACCTGGCACCCTGTGGCTGCGCATCGGGGCGTCCGAGGGCAGCGCGGCGGCGCTATTTGTCGGGGCGACGCTCGGCAATGTCTACCCGGACGGACAACTCACTGACCGCCTGGGCGATTCACCGATCGATATCGATCTCGCGTTTTCGGCCACCGGTTCCGCGGGCGCGCTCGCCCGTTGGCGAACACAAGCGAGCGAAGCCCCGTTTCACCTGGCGATTGGGCTGACCGTGGCCCTGCTGGCGGGCGCTGCGGCGGGCCGGGTGGCCTGGTCGTCGCTCGAGAACAGACCCTTCGGCCGGATAGCCGCGGTAACCGTCGGAGCTGGTGCGGCGGCAGCAACGGTGCTGGGTCCGCTGCTCGGACCGGTCGCGTTCCTTTGACCGTGGCCGCGCCTGCACGAGGTCGTTGGCATGAGAGTGAAGGTTCATCTCAGGCAAATGTTCAGGCTATATCGCACTGACTAAGCTGATTCAATCCATCAATCACCGAGAATTAGCTACAACTCATGAATGACTCAGATGCCGCAGTTTATGCGCGACGAAAACGACAGAGTCAGCAGCAAATGAGACTCCACACTTCCGGGAATACCTGCGTAGAATAGTCGTCAACTCCAGCGTAGATTGATGGCGCTTGTGTCTCCGCCAATCGCGGAAATTGCCCTGGCTTTGCCTCGGCGGATTCTGGCAACGGAACGGCGTCGGTGGTAGCATCCGGCGCTTGCCGCCGTGGTGCCCACGCCGTTGCGAATCCTTCTGATCATGAACGGTTTGGTTCGCGAGCAAGTCGACGGCGGGTGCGTCAGGATCATCGAGATCGCCAAGCAGTGGCAGCGGGCCGGCCACGACATTCACCTGATGGGGAGCATCCAGGCCGGTGCTTCGTGCCGGCAATGGGGGCTCGAACCGACACTGCACACCAGCCGCTGGCGCGGCGGCCACAGCCGTTGGTGGCTGGCGTTGCACTCAATAACCGTATGCCTCTTTCTTCCGCCATCGCTGTGGCGCCTCCGCCCCGATCTCATCGTGACGTCGCATGATCAGCCCTACGATGTCCTGCCCGGCGTCATGCTCAAGCTCTGGCGCTGGCGGCGCGCGCGCCTGGCCGTCTCGGTGCCCATGATGCCGGGCTGGCGGTTTTGGCGTCGCCGGGGGCCGCCCTGGTACAACGCGCTTGCCTTCCTGTTCGCCCAACGCGTCTCCCTGCTCCTCGCGGCGCTGTTCGCGGACCGCACCATCGCCGTGGCCCGCGCCACCGCGCGCCAGCTTCGTCGCAGCAGATTTCCCATGGGCCGGGTCACCGCGGTTGCCTGCGGCGTGAATCTGCGGGACCTCCGCAGCGTTGCCCCGAGCCCGCAAACACCGCAATACGACGCGGTGTCGGTTGGCCGCTTGGCCGCCGCCAAGGGAGTCTTTGACCTCGTCGATGCGTGGGCGCTCGTCGCCGCACAGAAGCCGGACGCCAAGCTCGCGATCATCGGCGACGGACCCGACCAGGACTTGGTGCGGGAGCAAGTGCGACGACTCGGTATTTCGGACAACGTTGACCTGCTCGGCGCGATCGGTTCTGACGAAAAGAACCGGTGTGTCGCTGCTTGCCGGCTGTTCACGTTGCCGTCGCATGAGGAGAGTTGGTCGATTGCGATGGGCGAGGCCATGGCCCTTAGCACGCCGGTGGTCGCCTACGACCTGCCCGAACTCCTTGAAGTCTGGGGCGACGCCTATCACGCGGTGACCGAAGGCGACATCCCGGCCCTTGCCGGCGCCATCGTTTCCCTCCTGGACAACGAGTCCCACCGTCGCGAGCTTGCCGAGCGGGGCTCGGCCCGCGTGAGCGAGCTCGATTGGTCGGTGATCGCCGAGCGCGAGCTTCAGCTCCTCATGGGAGACTCGGCTGATGGCGATGCGCTCGGCGTGGACCCCTGGTTGGTGGCGTCGCCCGGCTCGCGTGCGGCCGCCCGCGCGCCGCACTCCAGGCCTCCGACGATCGCGACCAACTAGGTGTTCGTCACGAAAGGCGATCGCTCCGAATACGCGGGCGTGGCAGTCCGCTGAGTCAATCGCAGTCTGAGGCGAGCCAAGCCGCAACAGCTTCCCGCGCCGCCGACGGACGAACCGCCCCGGACGGGCCGGCCGCGGCGTCCAGCGCCGCTGGGACGGGATCCTCGGGGCCGCGCGTCGTTGCCCGCGACACCGTGGTGCTGGGCGGCCTCAACCTGCTCGCCAGCCTGACCTCCTTTGGATTTCAGTGGGCCATGGCGCGCCTGCTGGCGCCGGGCGACTACGCCGACTTGTTTGCCGTGCTGGCGGTGTTTGCCGTGCTCTCCGTGCCGTCGCAATTGCTGCTGCCGATCGGCACGCGCATCACCAGCCTTGCCGTCGTGGGGCGCGGGCGCGCAGCCGCTCTCGAGGTCTTGCGCCGGTCGCTCATCCGGAGCGCGCTGATTGGCCTGGTCGCGTGGATCGTCGTCGTGGCAACGAGCGGCGCCATCGAGCTCTTGCTCGGGACCGACAACCGTCCCGCGATCATCTGGTTGGGCGCCGCGGTTGCCATCGGCTTTGTCGTGCCGTTCACCAAGGCGCTGCTGACCGGTCTACGGGCATTCCTCCTGCTCGGGGCCTCGAATCTGGTGGACGGCGTGTTGCGCGCCTCGATTGGAGTTGGCCTGGTGGCGCTTGGATTCGGCGTGGCGGGCGGCATGGCCGCCTCGGCGGTTTCCGGTCTGCTCGGAGTCCTCGTCGTGGTGCTCGCCGCGCCGTACATCGCGCGGGCGACGACGGAATCGCCGGCTGAAACTCCGCCGGATGCGAGTGGAATGTCCGCCCACGTGCGGGTTGGGCTATTGAGCTTGTCGCTGGCGATCCTAATGAACGTCGACGTCCTCGTGGTGCGCCACTTCTTCGACGATGCCAACGCATCGCTCTACGCCGCCTCCGCGCTTGTCGGACGCATCGTCCTGTTCGCGTCCGCGCCCGCGGCGCAAGTCGTGCTCCCGCACATCATTCGGCACGTAGCCGCCGGCGAGCCATTGACCCGCACCTTCGCGGTGACCGCTGCGTTCACGGTCCTCATCAGCGGCGGCGCCGCCCTGGTCATCGTCGTCCTGCCCGAATTCGTCTTCCAGGTCATCTTCGCGGACCGCTACGCGCCGGTCCCGCAACTCGTCTGGGGCTATACCCTTGCCGGATCACTTCTGGCGCTCCTGACCATGCTCACCTACTTCCACATCGGGGCCGGTACGCTTCGCGTATGGACCGTGCTTGTCCCGCTGTGCATCGCGTGCACCGTGACGCTGTGGCTGCGTCACGAATCCCTGACTGCCGTGGTGTGGACGCTCGACGCCTTCCTCGGCGCCGGGGCGCTCGCATTGCTCGGCTGGGCCGGCTGGGTGCTCCGACACGACCGCGCCGGCGCGGAGCGTCAGCCGGCGGAGGCGGCCACGGACCGTTTGTGAGCCGGCCCGTGGCCCTTGCCGGCCAATCCGGTGCTCCCTCGGCAGCCTCGGACCGACCGCTTGACCTGGGGGCGCTGCGCGTAGAGACCGCATGCGCGTAGGCGCAGCTCCGGCCGCGGAGCACGGTGGTCGTTCGCTGCCGACGGGGGCGCTGAAGCGGGCATTCGCGTGGTTGGGGCGGCTGATCGACCGCCACCCCGACGCGACCGCCTATGTGGCCATCCTGCTGCTGGTGGTGATCTGGCATCGGGGCCTGATCTTCGACCCCGGCTATCTGGGGCTGCGCGACGACTGGACCACGCCGCCGGCCGCCTGGCAAAACACCGATTTCGCCCTCGATCGACTCTCGGCCTGGCAGACGAACTACTTCGGGCAGTCCGAGGAAGAGCGGGCGATGACCCAATACCTGCAGCTCACGTTGGGAGCGCTTGCGCTGCTTCCGGGGGTGGACGGGTGGCTGACATCGCGCGTATCGATCGTCTTCCTCGCGCTTGCCGGCGTCTTCATGTACCAGGCGGCGAAGCGACTGGGCATGGGTCGACCGGGGTCCTTCGTGGCCGCCGTCGTCTACATGACGACGCCGTTCTTTCTCGACGCGTTCATCACCGGCTATGCCGCCATGCTCATCGGCGTCGCGCTGCTGCCGAAGGCGGTTCAAGTTGCGCACGAGACCTTCGATCGGGCGCCGGGCGTGCGCGGCTTCGTCCGCGGCAGCCTCTGGATCGGGTTGGCCGCCAGCTCAATTCATCTGACCTTCATCACGACGGCACTGGTCGGCGCCTACGCGCTCTTCCGCACCTTCACGGCGTCGGGCTCGCGCGAGCAGCGCCTGCGGCGCCTCGGGCTCGTCGCCGCCATGGGTCTCAGCGTCGTCCTCCTGCATCCGGCGATCGCTTTTATCGTTTGGCAACTCCTCGTGGTGCCCTCGGCCAACGAGGTCATGTCGGCCTGGAGCATCGAAGCTGCCGCCCAATGGATCAAGGGTGCGGCGCCGACGCTCGCCGAGGCCCTGACCCTGACCGGCAGCCCCTACAACTATTCCCAGAGTCCCGAGGGCCCCCTGGCCTACGTCAGTGGCTTCGGGCTCGTTGCCCGCGGCATGCTCGCCGGCCTGGCGCTTGCGGCCCCGGTCCTGCTGCGCGGGCCGGCCCGGCGGCAGGCGGTGCTGGCGCTGCTCGGCTTCATCGTGCTGGTGTTGATCGGCAAAGGCTTCAACGAGCCGCTGCCCGTCATTCAGGAGATGCTTGACAGCACCTTGATCGGCGCGATCTTCAGGAATGTCCGCTATCTCACCGTCGGGGCCGGGCTGCTGCTGGCCCTGCTGGTCGGACAAACGGTGGCCCACCTGGCCGCACGGCCACTGGAGCTGCAACGGGCCGCGGCCGGCGTTCTGGTTGGCATCCTGGCGGCGCTGAGCACGCTTCCGTTTTGGAGCGGCGATCTCGGCGGTCACCTTCGCCCGTACAGGATCGACGCGGATACGGTCGCGGTGTTGGACCGCCTGCGCGCGCTGCCCCATGACGACCGGATGTTGCACGTGCCGATGTTTTGGCCCAGCAGCTACGAGAGCCGCACGGGCCATTCCTCCGGCCGCGGCAATCCCCCGCCGGTCGTGCAGCCGCCCAAGCGCTCGATCTCGGGCTCGGCGTCCTCGACGCTCAACGGTCCCTATTTCGCCACGATCAATCAGGGGCTCTATGGCCCCAGCAGGTATCCCATCGACCGCCTGCTGGCGTTTGGCCGGATTCGGAATGTTCTGCTTGATCCGCACTGGGTGAGCGCACCCGCCGGCCTGATCTTGGCAACCGGCGAGCCGTGGCTGGCGTCGCAAGAACAGCGCCCGCGCCCGCGGCTTGCGCTGGCGCAACAACCCGGACTGCGCCACCTTGACGACTTGTCCGTGGGTGAAGTTGAGCTGTACGAGGTCGTGACGCCCCCGGCGCAGCGATTGGGCATTCCCGAGCGGATTCTCGTCGGGTCGCCGTCGCTGCGTCCGCTCGTCACGGCCTGGCACATGTTCAGCGATGCGAGATCCGTGACGCTCACCGGCGGCGAGGTGGGCGTGCGAGGAATCACCGGGGCTGTGGGCGGCGCCGTTCGCTCCGCCTCGGAGATCTGGCTGGGGGCGGATCCGCTGGACCTGACCGTCAACTATCTGCCCGAGGACGCCCTGGTGAGTCCGGCGGATCAGGTGTGGCCGGATGTCCCGGACGCCACGCGGGAATGGGTAGCGCCCTATAAGAACGCCTGGTGGTATGCGGATCCCGAGATCGCGGACATGACCCGCGGACTGCTGACCCGAGCCGACGGCGCAGCCTTCACGGTCGCCGTCGATTCGCCTGGCGCGACCAGTGAGCTCTGGGTCCGGCACTTCGTGAGCCCGGAAGGCGGGGCGCTCGAGATCATGCTCGATGGCCGACCGGTGGCCCGAGTTGTCACGCGCGAGGCCGCGGGCTACGGCTATCGCTGGACACGGGTGGAGGCGCCGACGCGCGGCCCAGGCGAGCGCGTCGTGGAGGTTCGAAGCGACGGTCCCGGCCTCAACGCCGTATCGCAGTTGGGCCTGCTGACGACGGCGGAGATCGCGGCGGCCGAGCGGGAGGCGGCGCAAGCGCTTCGCCGGCTTCCGGTCTATACGGTCCTGCCGGACTTGGGAACCACTGACGGCAATCGCACGTTCGAGCTGGCCCGCGCCGGCACATACACGGTGCGGCTCGCCTCCCAGCCCGGTCTAGAGCCGACGCTGGCAATCGACGGCGCCCCGGTGCCGCTGGAGCGCGCGAGGACCGAGGCAGGCTACGACATCCTCGAGGGGCTGGTGGATCTTGAGCCTGGCGCGCACCGCCTGGCCCTGCGCGCGCCGCCGCCGCCCGCGCCGGTCGTCAGCGTGACCCACCAAACGCCGGAGGCGGAGGGATATCGACCCTGCGAGACCGGCGTATGCGGGGGCCCGGTACGCGTGGAAGCCAACGTGCCGTCCGACGGGCGCACGGTCTCCTTTCTGGGCCGCGTCACTGCGGGCGCCGACGACGCCTACGCGATCGGCGCCCAGGTCTATCCGGAAGTCACGCGCGAACGTCACCGCGAGGAGGCCGGACAGCGCAACCGGCTCGTGCGGGTCGAGGTGCCGCTCGACCCGGGATCGGGCACCGCCACCCTCGACGTCGCGCATTTGTACGAGCAGCTGCCCGGTCTGGAATTTGAGTTGCTGGAAGTGTCGGTATCGTCATTGCCGCACGGCCTGTCGGTCGTGCTGGCGGACGAGCGGCAGCTTGCCGCTCCAGCCGGTGACGCCCTGGTCCTGACGGGCGACGAGCGCGGCTGGGCGGCGGCCGAATACACGGGTGAGGCGGCCGAGCGGCTGGTGCGGCTGGACGAGCGCTTCGACCCGCGCTGGGTGTTACACGTCAACGGCGACCAAGTGAGCGCGGCTCGCCACGTGGTGCTGGACGGACACTTCAACGGCTGGTTCGTGGATCTGGCGGCGGGAGACGAGGTGACGGTCACCTTCACGCCAAACATCGGCTACTTCTGGATACTCGTGGCGAACCTGGGCTTCTTGGTGGCGATGATTGTGGTTGGCTGGGCGCCGGCGCCGCGCCGGTTGTGGCGCCGGTGACGCGGGGCGCGAATGACCTGGCGGCGGCTGCCAACGGCCGTGAGCCGCTCTGGACTCGTGCGGCGACCGTCGGCCAGCGCCGGCGGCTGTCGCTCGGTGGCCGGTCGAACGCGTGCGTTGGGCAGGCGCGCCGTGGCCAGGCGGCGAGCATGCGGCGGCGAGGGCCCACCCGTCGTTCGGCTGGGTCAAAGGCGCGCAACCATGTGCAACGATGAGTGCTTGTGTTGACCCAAGTTCTCCGCTGGGCCGCGCCCCATCGGACCTGGATTGTGCGCCACCGACTCTTGCGGTCGGTCGCGCTGCGCATCCTCACGCTCCATCGCGATGGCAGCGAGACGCTGGTCCACCTGGGCCACGCCAGGGGCTTGCGATGGCGGCGTTCCAAACGAAACGGCGTGGCGGAGTATTGGCTCGGGACGTTCGAACCGGTGGTTCAGCAGTCGATTGTCGAGGGTCTCGCGCCCGGGGACACGTTCTTTGACGTTGGTTCCCACAGCGGCTTTCACAGCCTCTTGGGCGCTCGCGCCGTCGGGCCGGAGGGGCTGGTCGTCGCGATCGAGCCGGATCTGGCGAACGCCGCCGAAACCGAAGGACAGGCCGCGCTCAATGGATTCGGTCACGTCACGGTCGTGCGCAAAGCCGCCGTCGCCGAGCTCACGGAACCCTCGTCGAGCGTCGACGACGCTGCTGTGACTCCCACGACGATCGACAATCTCAGCCATGAGTTCCGGCCGCCGTCGCTGATCAAGATCGACGTCGAGGGGCTTGAGCTCGAAGTCCTTCGGGGAGCGGCGGCTACCCTGCGCGAGCACCGACCGACCTTGGTGATCGAAGCTCACTCCGATGCGTTGGCTGGCGTCACCACTGCGCGACTTGGGGCACTCGGATACCACTGCGTATCCTCCCCGGCTCCCTATGGGCCCGAATATCACATCGTGGCGAAGCCCGAGTAGGTGAGCTTGGGGCAGCGAGACCGCAGTGGACCACATGCCGGCCCCGACCTTGGTGGGGTCCGGATGCGACGCTGGATCGCTCCCGGAAGTCATGACGCCGCGACGACGCAAGCCGAGCACATGTGAGCGTTAGTCTCGATTCCACGGCAGGGCCGGGCGTTCGCGCACCGTCTCTCCAAGGGGTGCGGCGAGTCATTGCCTCGGCCAGGCAGCTAATCGCGCGCCACCCCGACGCGACCGCCTATATCGCCATTCTGCTGCTGGTGCTCATCTGGCACCGCGGCGTGGTCTTCAACCCCGACTACCTCGGGCTGCGCGACGACTGGACCATTCCGCCGACCGACTGGCAGAACACCGAATTCGCCATCGACCGACTCTCGGCCTGGCAGACGAACTTCTTCGGTTCGTCCGAAGAAGAGCGGGCGATGAGCCAATTCCTCATGCTCATCTTGGGAGGCGTCACGCTCCTCCCGGGCGTGGACGGCTGGCTCACGTCGCGAATCTCGATCATCTTTATCGCCGTCGGCGGCGTCTTCATGTACCAGGCGGCCAAGCGTCTGGGCACGGGTCGGCCGGGGGCATTTGCCGCGTCAGTCGTCTACATGACGACGCCGTTCTTCCTTGATTCCTTCGTCGCCGGCTACTTCGGCCTGCTTCTGGGCGTGGCGTTTCTTCCCAAGGCGGTGCAAGTGGCGCACGAGGTGTTCGATCGGGCGCCAAGTCGCCGCGGCTTCATTCGCGGCAGTCTCTGGATCGGACTGGCCGCCGCTTCAGTCCACATGGCGTTCGTCGTCACCGGCCTCGTTGGGCTCTATGCGATCTTCCGGGCCTTCACCGCTTCCGGCTCGCGCGGCCAGCGGCTGCGGGGCTTGGGGATTGTGGCGGCGATGGGTCTGAGCGTGATTCTGTTGCATCAGGCCATCGCCTTCATTACCTGGCAGCTCATCGTGGTGCCTTCGGCTAACCAGATCATGTCCGCCTGGAGCATCGAAGCCGCCGCGCAGTGGATTAAGGGCGCCTCGCCGACGTTCGCCGAGGCGCTGACGCTGACCGGCGCGCCCTACAACTACTCGCAAGATCCGGTGGGTCCTCTGGCTCCGGTCAGCGGCGTCCGGCTCGTCGCTCGCGGCATGCTGACCGGCCTGGCGCTTGTGGCCCCGGTCCTGCTGCGCGGACCGGCCCGAAAGCAGGCGGTGGTGGGCCTGCTTGGATTCCTGGCGCTGGCGCTGATTGGCAAGGGGTTCCACGAACCGCTCTCCGTCATTCAGGATGGGGTGGACGCCACGCTGTTTGGCGCACTCTTCCGAAACATCCGCTACCTCACGGCTGGAGCCGGACTGCTACTGGCTCTGCTGGTGGGGCAAACGGTTGCCCACCTCGTGGCGCGGCCACCGGCCATGCGACGGACCGCCGCCTACGTCTTCGCGGGCGCCGTCGTCGCCGGCAGCACGCTCCCGTTCTGGAGCGGGGACCTCGCGGGTCACCTGCGGACCTATCGGTTCGATGCCGACACTGTTGCGGTCGTCGACAACCTGCGGGCGATCCCCCACAACGACCGCATGGTCCACCTGCCGATGTTCTGGCCGAGCAGCTACGAGAGCCGCACGGGACAAAACTCCAGCCAGGGGAATCCCCCGCCCGTAGTGCAGCCGCCCAAGCAATCGATTTGGGGCGGGGCGTCTTCAACGCTCAACGGCCCGTATATCGCCGCGCTCAATCAGGGGCTGTACGGTCCCAATCGATATCCCGTCGACCGGCTGCTTGCCTTCGGGCGATTTCGAAACGTCATGCTCGACCCGCACTGGGTGAGTGCGCACGCCGGCTTCATCCAGGCAACCGGTGAGCCGTGGCTGGCCGCGCAAGAGCGCCAGCCGCGCCCGCGCCTGGCGCTGGCGCAACAACCGGGCCTGCGTCGACTCGATGACCAATCAGAGGGCCAGGTTGAGCTTTTTGAGGTCACGACGCCCCCGTCGCAACGCCTGGGCCTTCCCGAGCGGATTCTCGTCGGATCGCCGTCGTTGCGCCCGCTCGTCACCGCCTGGCACATGTTCGACGACCCGGCCAAGGTCACCACCGCCAGCGGCCAACTGGGCGTGGCGGGCATTGATGGTGCTCCGGGAGGCGCCGTGCACGCCGCCTCCGAGGTTTGGCTCGGAGCGGATCCGCTGGACCTGGCAGCCAACTATCTGCCGGCGGGCGCGCTGGTGAGTCCGGCGGATCAGGTGTGGCCCGAGCTTCCCGACGCCACGTTGGACTGGGTGGCCCCCTACAAGAACGCCTGGTGGTATGCCGATCCCGAGATCGCGGACATGACGCGCGGGCTCCTGACGCGCGCCGACGGTGTGGCGATGACGGTCACCGTGGACACGTCGGGAGCGACCAGGGAGCTATGGATCCGCCACTTCGTGAGCCCCGAGGGAAGCGCCCTCGAGGTTTCGCTCAACGGTCAGTTCATAGCACGGATTGAAACGCGGGAGGCGGCGGGATACGGCTATCGCTGGACGCGGGTGGAGGCGCCGACGAGCGGCGCGGGCCAGCACGCCGTGGAGATCAGAACCGACGGTCTTGGCCTCAATGCGATTTCGCAACTCGGGCTGCTCACGTCGGCGGAAACCGAAGCTGCCGAGCGGGCGGGGGAGCGGGCGCTTGGCCGGCTGCCGGTCTACACCGTGCTGTCGGACCTTGGGACCACCGGCGGCGAACGTGACTTCCGCCTGGCCCGCTCCGGCACGTATTCGGTGCGCCTCGCCGCCCACCCTGGTCTCGAGCCGACGCTCACCATCGACGGTGCGCCGCTGCCGCTGGAGCGCGCCACGACCGAGGCCGGCTTCGACATTCTCACCGGGGTGGTCAAACTCGATGCGGGTCCGCACCGGCTGGTGCTGCGGGGCTCGCCGCCGCCCGAGCCGGTTGTCAGCGTCACCCACCAACCGCTGACGGCGGAGGGCTTCCAGCCGTGTGAGTCGGCGGTGTGCGAAGGCTCGGTGCGCGTGGAAGCCACCGTGCCCGCCGACGGCCGAACCGTTGCCTTTGTCGGCCGGGTTGACACCGGAGTCGACGGCGTCCACCTGATCGGCGAACAGCTGTATCCAAACATCACCTACACGCTTCAGCGCGAAGAGGCCTATCAGGTCGGCCGGGAGGTGCGGGTCGAGGTCCCGCTTGATCCCGGGGCATCTGTTGCGACGCTCGATGTCGCCCACATCCGCAAGGGACTGCCGGGTCTCCGGTTCGAGTTGCTGCGGGTGGAGGTGTCGCCGTTGCCGCATGGCCTGTCCGTGATCCTCGCGCAGGAGGGACAGCGAACCACCGCCGAAGGTGGAGCGCTTACCCTCACGGGTAACGAACGCGGCTGGCTCTCGGGAGAGTATTCGGGGGAGGCGGGGGAACGGCTGGTGCGGCTGGACGAGCGCTTCGACCCACGCTGGGTATTGCAGGTCAACGGGAAGCAAGTGAGCGATGAGCGCCACGTGGTGCTCGACGGGCATTTCAACGGCTGGTTCGCGAACCTGGCCCCCGGCGATGAAGTGATCGTGACGTTCACGCCGAACACGGGCTACTTTTGGATCTTGATGACGAACCTCGTCGTTCTCTTCAGCATGATCGTGATTGGATGGGCGCCGGTGCCGCGCCGGTGGTGGCGGCGATGACGATGGCGCGCCGACGCCCGTTTGCCCCGTTCGTTTGGGCGGTGTTGGCCATTCTCAGTGTGGTGGCGGCGCTGAGCTGGCCGGCGGGGCCGTTAATCGTTGGCGGTGTGCAAGGCGAGCCGTTCGGCATTGGGCCATTGCTGCCGGGATGGAGCCTGAGCCAGGAGCTTCGACCGGAGGCCGGCCCGGAGCTGTTCGTGGAATTCGAGGCGCAGCCTACGTCGAATGTGGTGGGGCCGGCACTGGTGGAGGTGCGGCTGGAGCAGGACGGGCAGCTGCTGTGGGCCGACCGGCTCCAGTTGACGGGGCCGGGGATCCGAAAGTACGTCGCCACGTTCCCGGTGCCGACGGAACGGGCGGCCTACCGCCTGGCGGTGCGGGTATTGGAGGCGCCGGGAGGTGGCGTGGTGCTGCGGGGCGCCGACATCGGAGAGGCCACCGCGCGGACCCAGCTGACGATCATGGGGCAGCCGCTGCGGGGCTTTTTGGCGTTGGGCCACCGGATGTTTCAGCGAGTGCCGCCGGTGCGACATCTGGAATCCGTGGTGGACGCGATTGAGGAATGGACGGTGGCCGTGGCGGCTGGCGTGGCCGTGCTCGGGGCGCTGGCCGGCGCCATGGCGACCGTGCTGCTGGTGCGCGTGTACGGGCGCCTCGTAGCCGGAGTCACCGCGCTGATCGGTCTGAGCGCGCTGGCGATTTGGCTGTTTGTGGCGGTGGTTCACCTGAGTGTGCCGCTGGATGCGGGCGTGCCAATCGGGGTGTTGCGAGGGCTCACGCCGACCGGCGCTGCTGCGTTGCTGGCCTTCCCATTCCTGGTGCTGGCCGGTGGGGCTCTGATCCTGATCACCATGCCGCGAGCGGCAATGGCCAGCATTGGGAGTGTCGTGCGTGCCCTTTGGCGGGCGGCAGTCACGGCCGTGCGCCACTGGTACTTGGCGCCGGTGCCTCTCGGCGGTGCGGCCGCGGCGGCGGTGACTCAGGACGCGATTGATGTCGCGACGGCTCTGGCCGTGCTTACGGGCGCTTGGGCGCTGCTGGCCACAGTGGCGGTGCCGGTGGCTTCCCGGCTACGCGGCCGTCGGCTTGCTGATGAGGAAGTCCTCGAGCGTTAGGTAGGCAAGCTCGCTGTCGAGGAGCGTGCGCAGCGCGTCGTCCGGTGAGTTCACCATCGGGTCGCCATGCAAGTTCAGGCTGGTGTTGAGCACGGCGCCGATTCCGGTGCGATCGCGAAAGCGCTCGATCAGACGGTAGTACTCCGGATTCGCTCGGCGCTCCAGGATCTGCGCTCGGCAGGTGCGGTCGTAAGGATGCGTCCCGGCGGCGATTTCGTGCCAGCGGTCCGGCACGGTGTCAAAGGTCAGCATCATGTGCGGCGAGGTCAGGGCGGGCGGCGACTGCAAATAGGTAGAGGCGGCCTCGTCCAGAATCGTGGCGGCGAAGGGCATCCAGAAGTCGCGGCTCTTGATGCGTTTGTTGATCTCGCGCACGCTGTCGTGCCGCGAGGGATCGGCGAGGATGGACCGGTTGCCGAGGGCGCGAGGCCCCCACTCCATGCGGCCGCGAAAGCGCGCGACCACATGGCCGTCGGCCAGCAAGGCTGCGGTGTGGTCGGCAATGTCCCTGGGTCGCTCCACGCGCAGCCCGTGCTCGCCGGCTGCTCGATCGACGGTCTGCCTGATGTCGGCGTCGCTCCAGCTCGGCCCAAGGTAGAGGTGGTTGGCTTGCCGAAACTGCGGCTGGCGCCCGGCCGCGGCGCAGATGTCCATGTATCCGAGGTAAGCCGCGCCGACGGCCATCGACTCGTCGCCGCAGCCGGGTATCGGCGTCACCGACTTGACCCAGGACTCGTTGGCCAGGCGCATGTTGGCCTTGACGTTCATGAAGACTCCGCCGCCCAGCCCGATGTTCACGCCGTCGCGGTCGAGGCCGAGATACTCCGCCCAGGCGGTTGTCCACTGCAGGATGATCTCTTCGCACAGCCGTTGCACGGCCCCGGATTGGGCATCGAACCTGAAGTCATCCACGAAGTCTCCGATGAACCACGGCGCAACGCGTGTCCCGCGCGAAGCCACGATGTTGGGCGGGCCGGCGGGTGATCGCTCCACCCATAGGAGGGACCGCAGGCGGTCGTAGAGCTCATCGCGTGTGCCGGCGTGCGCATAGGGCGCCATGCCCATGACCTTGAATTCGTCTTCGTGCGGTCGCATTCGCAGATGGCTGGTGACTGCGGCGTAAACGTGCCCCAGCGAGGCATCGCGGGACACCGCGCCAAGCCGCTCGGGCGGCTGACCGTGCCGGTACCACGAGACGCTTCCACTCAAGCCGTCACCCTCACCATCCAGGGTGAACACCAACGTCGGCCCCGGAGCGGCAAGTGGCGCAAGGGCCATCACATGGGCCGTGTGATGGTCGTAGAACCTCAGTCGCCGCGCGTCGCCGCCGCTCGCCTCGAGCAATGCGGCGGCGCGCGTCCGCTGGACCATCCGCCGGCCGAACCAGCGCGCGGCGATGTCGGACGGGAGCGTGAAGGCTCGGCTCGCGGGCCAGCGTCGCTCGATCGACCCAAGGATGTTCAAGGCCGTGTCATAGATGTTGAAGAATCGTTGCGTTGACTGAGACGTCGGGGTGCCATGCATCGTCGGGACGAGCCCCCCGACCGAGCTGACCGCCACCTGGTCAACGTCGGAGATCGTGAGGCCCTCTGTCGCCAGCACGGTCGCGATGGCGTGCCGAGGGATGCCCAGCTGGTTCTTGGTGCGCGTCAGCCGCTCCTCGGCGCACGCCGCGCGGACTTCGCCGTCCACCACAAGCGCAGCTGCCGCCACTGCTGCGTCATTGATTCCCAGCGTGACGATTGGCTTGCTGGTCGTCGGTTGCATGGTCCCGGTCCTAGGTGACGATGGGCTTGCTGATCAGGAAGTCCTCGAGAGCTAGAAAGGCGAGGTCGCTTTCGAGGAGTGTCCGCAGCGCGTCTTCCGGTGAGTTCACCATCGGGTCGCCATGCAAATTGAGGCTGGTGTTGAGCACGGCGGCGATTCCGGTGCGATCGCGAAAGCGCTCGATCAGGCGGTAATACTCCGGATTCGCGCGGCGCTCGAGAATCTGGGCCCGGCAGGTGCGGTCGTAGGGATGCGTCCCGGCGGCAATCTCGTGCCAGCGTTCGGGCATGGTGTCGAACGCGAGCATCATGTGCGGCGAGGTCGGGGCGGGCGGCGTCTGCAGATAGGCGGACGCCGCCTCGTCGAGAATCGTGGCGGCGAAGGGCATCCAGAAGTCGCGGCTCTTGATGCGCTTGTTGATCTCGCGCACGCTGTCGTGCCGCGAGGGATCGGCGAGGATGGACCGATTCCCCAGGGCGCGGGCGCCCCACTCCATGCGTCCACAAAAGCGCGCGACGACGTGGCCGTCGGCCAGCAACGCGGCAGTCCGATCCGTAATATCCGCCGGGTGTTCCACGTGGAGGCCGTGTGCGGAGCTCGCGCGATCGACGGTCCGCTTGATGTCGGCGTCGCTCCACGCCGGCCCGAGGTAGAGGTCGTTGACTGGCTGGATCTGCGCGTCGCGTCCGGCCGCTGCGCAAACGTCCATGTATGCCAGGAAGGCCGCGCCGACGGCGCACGACTCATCGCCGCAGCTCGGGACCGGAGTAACCGAGTTGGCCCAGGCTTGCTGCGCGATTCGCATGTTGGCCTTGACGTTCATGAAGACGCCGCCGCCAAGCCCGACGTCCACGCCGTCGCGGTCGAGGCCCACGTGCTCCACCCAAGCGGTCGTCCACTCCACGATGGTGTCTTCGCAGAGTGCCTGCACGCCCCCGCACTGGGCGTCGAACCTGAAATCTCGCACGTAGTCGCCGATGAAGCGCGGCGCGAGGCGCGTGCCGCGCGAGGACTTGATGTCGGGCGTTCCGGACGAATCTCGCTCCACCCGGAGCAGGGATCGCAGTCGGTCGTGACAGGCATCGCGGGCGCTGGCGTGGGCATATGGCGCCATGCCCATCACCTTGAATTCGTCCTGGTGCGACCTCATGCGCAGGTGTCCGGTCACGCCGGCATAGATGTGCCCGAGCGAAGCATTGCGCGAGACGGAGCCGATCCGCTCGGGCGGCTGTCCGGCGCGGTACCACGCGACCGATCCGCTCAACCCATCGCCCTCGCCATCCAGCGTGAAGACAAGTTGATTCGCGGGACCGGCTACTGCCGCCAGCGCCATGACATGCGACGAGTGGTGGTCGTAGGACACCATCCGCTGCGCATCGACGCCGGTTGCCGCGCTGACGGCGGCGGCTCGGGTGCGCTGGAGCAGTGGTCGGCCGAGCCGTCGGGCGAAGTCGGATGGCGCCGTCAGGGCCCGGCTGGCGGGCCAGCGCCGCTCGATCGACGCAAGCAAGCGTCCGCCAAGTCCGTAAACATCGAAAAACCGCTCCGTCGCCCCGGATGTCGGCACGTCGCCAATTGTCGGGATGATGGCGTCCTGGGTGCTCGGCGCGATCACGTTGACGTCGTCGATGGAAAGCCCCGCCGTAGCCAACACGGATTCGATCGCACGCAGGGGGATACCGGATTGGTTCTTGTGGCGCGTCAGCCGCTCCTCGGCGCATGCGGCGCGGAGTTCGCCATCAACGACGAGCGCGGCCGCGGCCATCAGCCCCTCGTGGATGCCGAGTGTGACGATTGGCTTGGTGGTCATTGGCGGCGTTTCAGAATCGGACCGATCGCGCGTCCAGCGCTCACTCCCGCGGCAGCGCCGCCGGAGATGCCGAGTGCGCGTCGCGACGGCAATCTGGACTGTCGCGGCACTGCGCCGAATCGAGCCGTCAGCGTGCGTTCACCGTCACGGTTCGATCGCCGAACGGGCCCACGGGCCGGCCATGCCCGCAGCATGCGGCGGCGCTCGATGCCTGGGATTTGGTGAATTGCACATCGCCTGGATAGACGCGCCCATGGCCGGAGAACCTCATGCCATCCCGGCGGGCGGTGTTCCTTCCGCCATCGTACCAACGCTGCCCCGTCCAGCACCCAGGCCGATCGGTAGGCCGACCACTATTCGCCGTGGTCGGCGTCCACGACGCGCCCTGCCATTCTGCTAGCTTCACGAGCTCGAGCGAAAGCCAAGGCCCGAAACCATCCGCATTCTCCTGATCGTGAACGGCATCGCCGGACAAGAGGCCGTCGGCGTGGCCGGCGGGGACATTCGGATCATCGAAGTCGCCAGACATTGGGCGCGCGCCGGCCATGAGGTCCACCTGATGGGTAGTGCGGCGAGCACTGACTTGTTCGAGAGGCGTGGCCTCACGGTGCGGCCCCATATTGTCGCCTGGCACGGCGGCGAGAGCCGGTGGTCGTTCATGCTGCGCGCCATCACGGTGTGCGCGCGGCTTCCGCGATCACTCCTCCGCCTTCAGCCAGACGTGATCGTCAGCGCGAACGAGCAGCTCTACGACACCCTGCCTGGGTTCCTGCTAAAGCTCTGGTACCGCCGCCGCGTGCGCTGGGCGGTAGTGGCGCACAACATCCCGGCATGGAGATTCTGGCAACGCGAGGGCCATCACTGGTACCAATCTTTGGCATTCCTGGTTTCCGAGCGGCTGTCGCTTCTCGTGGCGGCGCTGGGGGCCAACCGCGTGCTCGCCGTATCGCCCGCCACGACGCGGCAGCTCATCGGCTTGGGGTTCCCAAGGGGGCGCATTCTTGGCGTTCCCTGCGGCGTGAATCTCTCCACGCTCGCGGCAATCGACCGCGATACACAGACCCGCCGCTTCGACGCGGCGACGCTCATGCGCGTCTCGGCCGAGAAGGGGATATTCACGCTCATCGATGCCTGGAAGCTCGTCGTGGCGGCGTCGCCCACCGCCAGGCTGGCAGTCATTGGTGGCGGCATTGACATGCCGGCCGCCCAGGCGCGAGTTCGTGCGCTCGGTCTCGAGGGCAATATTGAATTCTTGGGGCCGATTCTCGATGCCACCCAGGCCTTCAGCACCCTTCGCACCGCGCGGCTATTCCTGCACCCGTCGTTCAAAGAGAATTGGGCGATCGCGATCGGCGAAGCGATGGCGCTTGGCATGCCGGTGATCGCCTTCGATCTGCCAGAGCTCAAGGAAGTCTGGGGCGAGGCCTTCCGCGCCGTTCCGAGAGGCGACGCGTCGGCGTTTGCCGACGAGATCTTGGGGCTCCTGGCCGACGACACCGGGCGCCGGGACCTTGCCGAACGAGGACTGGCCCGCGTGCGCTCGCTCGACTGGGCCGACATTGCCGAGCGCGAACTCGCGGAGATTGCGGACCGTCAGACGTAGCCGACCCCCGTCGCAAGACCGGCGGACATCTCTGCCCTGTTTCGCCGCCCGCTGGCTAGGGAGATCTCCTAACCGCGCGAATGGCCAGATTCGTGCTTGGCCCAAACGGATCCCGCAGCGTGTCATTGCGGCGATCGATCGCCTGCATCAGTCGCAGTCCCCACGTGATCGGGTTCAGGCTCAATCGGCGGTGCGGCGTGCGTTCGTAATCGAACTTCTCCATCGAACGGTAGGCCGCCGAAGATTCCGGCAATCGCCCGTAAAGCTGCTTGCCGGTCCACAGCAGCATGTGGTTGAACGGCAGGCACCATCGCGTCAGCCCCTCGAAGTGCGTCACTTCCAGGCGCTCGTCGCCGGCAACCACCCGCCGAAACTCATCCGGACCATAGAGCCGCAGATGCATGGCCCAGAGTCCGCCCCAGAAGCCCGAGTCCGGGCTGAAGTGCCCCAGCCCAAGCCGCTCACGCACCCAATTCAACGGGTCCCACAGCGCTGGGTAGTTTGCGCAGGGCACGGTCAGCGTGGCGACGCCGCCGGGCTTGAGCACGCGCGCAATCTCACGCACCACGGCGGTGTCGTCCTCCACGTGCTCCAACACTTCCGAGCACACCACGCCGTCGAAGGTCCGGTCGCGAAACGGCAGTTGGGCGCCGTCGCCAAGCAGCCAAACGTGTCGGGACCCGTGGACGTCGCGATCCACGCCCTGGTGCAGAATCGGCGGCGCGGCGTCCAGCGCCACGATGCGGCTCCCAAAGGCCTCACGCAGGGCCAGGCTCACGAAGCCCTCGCCGGCCCCCAGGTCGAGAATGCGGTGCTCGGGCTTGGCGTCCAGGTACTCCGCAATGGTTTGGATCCGACGACGATAGGAGAGGTCCCCGACATTCGTCAGAACGTGGGCGAGCCGCTCCCACGCGGTCGGCGTCGGAGTCGATTCAGCCGCGTGGCGCATGCGCGAGCCCTGGGCGCGGCCGACGCGGGATCATCGCTGCAGCCAACCCACAAGGTAAGGTGCCTGACGGTGCATTTGTTGCCGGTGAGCGCGCTGGATCCCTGACGGGTTGGTGGTCGGAATAGTACTCAACGCACGTAGCCTCTCACTGCCGCCGGCGCGTGTCTTCGCTGACCAGCTGAAGCCGTCTCAATGACCACTCGTATCGCCCGGCTGCTGGCCCGTGATTCGGCCTGGATTGTGCTCGGGCTGCTGCTCACGCTGGTCGCGGGCTGGCGGGTCGTCGCGACGCCGGGCGAGATTATTCAGGGCGATCTCGGCTATCCGTTCGCCAACGAGTTCTGGACCCGTCGGTTCACCAGCGCCTGGGACACCTCATACGGCACCGGGCTCGTCAATGTCATGCGCACGTACTCCTACGTTCCCTGGGGCTTGCTCATTCAGGCGTTTGATTTGACCACGGAGGCGGCGGGCAAGTTCCACTGGCTGAGTTGGCACCTCCTCGGGTTTCTCGCCGGATATCTGGGGGCACGACTGATGGCGGGGCCGGAAGTCCGAGTCGCGCATCCGGTTGCGATACGCCTCGGTCTGATGCTGGCGGGACTGTTTTGGGCACTCAACCCCTGGGCGCTGGCGCGATGGGAGCAGCTGGGGGTGCACGTGAGCGCCGTGCTCCTCCCGCTCGTGCTCGGCCTCGTCGTGGTGGCGACGCGCGCGCCCACCGGGCGCTCCCGCGCCCACCGGGCGCTGGCGGCGGCCGCCGCGCTGGCCTTTGCCGTCTCCACCTCGCCGCACTTCATGACGATTGGCCTGCTCGTGGGCCTCGGATGGTTCGCCTACGCTGCCGTCACCAGTCGCGGCCCCCGCCTCCCGATCGGCGCCGCCGCCTTGACGTTCCTCGGCGGCTTTGCCGTATTTGCCGCCTTCATCCTCGTCCCGCTCCTGGTCACGGCAGCCGCCGGTTCGCCCACCGGCCCCAGATACGCCGAAGGAACCGATGTCCAGCCGGTGCTCGAGAGCGGCCAGACCGTCATCGACACCCTCACGCTGACGGGGCACACCTTCTTCGGCGCCGGCCTCAAGCCCGACACCACCGCCTTGCCGGGGTGGCGCATGGCAGCCCTGATTCCCGCGGCCGTGCTGGCCATGGTGTTCTGGCGACAGCCCGGGCAACGCCGAGTGCTCGGATACGCCGCCGTCGTTGGCGGAGTGACGGCGCTCATTCAAATTGCCAGTTGGCACGAAGCGCTGCGTCCGGGCTATCTGACCGTCGCCGCGAATGCCCCGCTCGGCTGGGCGCTCAGAGAACCGGACAAGCTCTCCGGCGCGCTGGCCCTGGCCTATCTGCCCGGACTAGCCCTCGCTCCAGCGACATTTGTTCGATGCGCTCCCCGCCGTCTCCCCGTGACTGCAACGATCCAGACTGCCGTCCTTGGGATCGCGCTGGCGGCGTTCATGGTGCCCGGAGTCCATCGCATGCTCTGGGACGATCAGTCGCTGAGCCTCGTTCCGGAGCGGTTCCCGGCGTCGTTGCGCACAGTGCCGGCGGAGATTGACCGACAGAACGCCGCCGGGGCATCGCGCACGCTGTTGGCGGCGTGGCCGATGCGCTTTCCCGAATGGTCGGAGCAACACCGCGTCCTCCACGCGGTCGAGATTCTTTCCGTCACCACGCCCTACGCGACGGAAGACTCGCTGGTCGGCGACCGTCTCGTGTCGCTGCTCGAGGCTGGCCCGCCCGACCTCACCGACACCCTCCGCGCCCACGGCGTGTCCCGGGTGCTCGTGCCAACGGCCACTCTCCGCGGTCGGGAGCTTGCCCAGGCTCTGCGCCGGACCGACGGTCTGGCGCTTGTGCTGACCGCGGACTACTACGAGCTGTTTCGCACGGTCGAGCCGGCGTATCCGTGGGTCTACGTGGCAAGTCCTCGTGGACCGATTGAGCTACCGTGGAGGCGCGAGGGCATGCATCGCCTTGTCATCGACCTGCCGCCAGCCGGGGAGCATGCGCGCGACATCTTCACCCAGGAACACTGGGATCCACTCTGGACCGCTGACGTGCCGGGCCATGCCGCGACCGTTGAACCGTCGGCGCGTGACCTGCTGCGCGTGCGCACGGCGGCCGGCGCCGCAGGCCCTCTGGTCCTTGAATATCGCTTGCACCAGGCGTTCCTGGCGGGCCACGCCCTAGCGTGGGCGGGGCTCTTCGCGTGGGGCGCATGGACGCTGTGGCCGCATCGGCCGCGGCCGGGTGGTCGGCGTCCATGAGGGTCGCCGTCTGGCTCCTCGCGACGGTGCTGGCGTTGATGCTCGGGGTCGCGGTCGGCCTGGGATGGAAGCCGCTGATTACCGCCAAGAATCCCGTGGCGCCGAGCTTTGGGCTCGGACCGCTCGTTGGCTCGATCACGCAGTCGGTCGCCTTCGCCGGCGGTCCCATAGACACCGTGACGATCTGGGCGCGGAGTGAAGGTGGTCCGGCAGCCGACGCGAACGTTCACCTCCTGCGCGCCGAGGATGGCCAGCCGCTCCGCTCGGCTCGCTTCGAGGCGCCACCCGGCGCTGAACTCCAGGAAATCTCAATCGCGATCGCCTCGGTAGACTTGCCGGCCGGACCGCTTGCCATTCGGGTCGTCGCGCTCGAAGACTCTCCGGCGGAACTCTATGTTGGGGCGACGGGGAACGATGTGTACGCGGGTGGGCAGCTCGTCGACCGGCTCGGCCAGTCGCCGATAGACATCGATCTGGCCTTTTCAGTATCCGGGCACGCAGGCGCGCTCACACGACTGCGAGTGCAGGCCACCGAGTCGCCGCTCTACCTGGGGGTCGGAGGCGCCGTTGCCCTGCTGGTGGGCATGGTGATGGGAAGCGCCGCGCAGTCCTCGCTGCATCGCCGGCGCTTCGGAGGCTCGGCAGCCGTGGCGGTGGGAAGTGGCATGGCGACGGCCGTCGTCTTCGGCCTGCTCCATGGGCCGGCCGCAATCACATGACGCCGGCTGCGCGCGACGCCCACTCCCGCGACCGTCGGCGTGTGCTCATGCTGTCACCATTCGCCTCGCCCAATCGTGGCGGCGTCGAGACGCACATCGACGCGCTCATCGCCGCACTCGCGCGGCGAAACACCCGCGTCACGCTCCTCACGCACCAACCGCTGGTCGCTCCGGTGAAGGCCCCGTCGCGCGAGCCGCTCCCGAACGGCGAAGTCATTCGCATTCCGTGGTTTGGGCGCGGATGGCATCCGCGCATCGAACCTTACGCGCCGCTGGTGTTCGCCTACCTGGTTCCCGGCCTGCTGGCGGGCGCCATTCGACACCGGATACGTCATAGCGACGGCTTTGACGTCATTCACGCGCACGGGCTGTCCGCCGCCGTGGCCGCCTTGGGCATGCGCTGGACCGGTGCGCGACAGCCGATCGTCGTCAGCATGCATGCGATCTACGAGCTGCGGCAACGCCGGGTGCTGGCGCAAGCCGTGCGTTCCCTGCTCGGGCGCGCCGATCGGGTGTTGACCGTGAGCGAGGCGTCCCGGCAGGAGCTTCTCGCCATCGGCCTGGATCCGGCACGCGTCACCGCCCACCAGCACTGGGTCGACCTCGAGGTTTTTCGGCCGCGCCGCCAGGACGAAGCTCGCGCCAAGCTCGGGTGGCCGGAGTCGGCGCCCACCTGCCTCTTTGTTGGTCGACTGTTGCGCAAGAAGGGTGTGGGCATCGTTCTCGATCTCGCGCGGCGGCTGCCCAACGTGCAATTCCGGATGCTGGGCGCCGAAGGTGACATGGGAGCCGAAGTCGCGGAGGCTTCAACGGCGTCGCCAAACTTGACGCTCATGCAGGATCCTGCCGGCCCGCCGGCCGAACGCCTCGACACCATCGCGACGATGTACGCCGCGGCTGACCTGCTGCTGGTGCCGTCGCAGTACGAGGAGGCGGCGGGGATCGTGGTGCTCGAGGGCAGCGCGACTGGAACGCCAATCGTCGCGAGCAATCTCGGTGGTCTGCGAGAAGCCGTGACTCCCGAGATCGGGCGGCTCGTTGAGCCGTGCGCCGAGGCGTTCATGGCCGGACTGCAGGACATGCTGGCTGATCGCCCCGGTCTGACCGCGCTCCGCGCGCGGGCACGCGCCGCGGCTGAGCGCCGATTCTCCGAGCGAAACGTGGACGTGATCGTCCAGCAATATGGATTCGACCTCGGCACCGGCGGTGCGTCCGGCAACGACGCCTAGGAGTCCTCACGCCCGGATTCCGCGACGTGGTTCCGGTAGCCGGTCGACTCGCACAGCGGGAGCTTCGGCATACTGCGGCCATGGCGGATGTCCCCGGAATCTCGATCGTCATCCCCACGCTCAACTGCGCGCGGAGTCTTGAAATTGCGCTCCGGTCGATTCGCGCCCAGCGATATCCCGCGGATCGGCTGGAGATCATCGTCGCCGACGGCGGCTCAACCGATACGACGCGGCGCGTTGCCGAGTCGTGGGGCTGCACGGTGGTCGAAAACCCACTGGTCACGGGTGAAGCCGGCAAGGCCGCCGGTCTGGCGCGCGCGTCCCACGAAATCGTGGGCTTTGTCGACTCGGACAACGAGCTGACGTCGCCGGACACCCTGGAGACCGTCGTCGACGCTTTGGGCGATCCTCAGATCGCGGGCGCCGAGCCGATCCAGTTCACCGCCCTGGAAACGATGCCCGCGCTCGATCGCTATTTCGCGCTGCTCGGCATGAACGATCCCTTCGTTCTCTTTCTCGGGACTTACGACCGCGAATGCCTCGTCACGGGCAAGTGGACCGGCGTGGATCACGAGATCTACGAGGAGACCCCCACCTACCGCAAGGTTCGGTTCCGTCGCGAGCGACTACCGACGGTGGGGGCCAACGGATTCTTCACCCGGCGGTCGGTTGCCGCCGCCGCCGTGCGCGACGGCTATCTCTTCGATGTCGACATCCTTCACACAGGCACTTCCGGATCGTTCGTCCATGTCGCCAAACTCCACCATGGCATCGCGCACCACTACGCCCAATCCCTCCGACAGTTCGCCCGCAAGCAAACGCGCCGAGCGCAGGATTTTCTCTACTTCAGCGCGGCCGGCATGCGGACGGGGCCGACCGCCCCGCCGTGGCGCGGCGCCATGCTATTCGCCGCCGCCACGCTGACCGTAGCGCCCTTGCTGGTCCAGGCGGCGATTGGCTGGATGCGTCGGCGCGATCGCGCCTGGCTCTATCACCTGCCCGCGTGCTGGATCACGCTCGTCGTCTACGGCACGGTGACGCTGCGACGCCTCCTGGGGGCGGCGCGACCGCACAGCCGCGCCGAGTGGGGCGGCTAGCGCCGTCAGGTCACCCAGGGCGCAAGAACTTCAAAGCCGATACGCAGCAGCCCAAGTCCCACCGCGAAGCCCAGCAAGGTGGCTGCCGCCGCCACCGATCGTGATCGGTCGGCAATGCGAGGCCAGCCCCAGGCCAGCGCCAGACCAGCGACTGCCACGAGGGACGTCAGCGCGAAGAGGGCGCCTAGCGCGTTTGCGCGTAGCACCTCCAGCGCAAGCGCCGTTGGCGTGACACGCCGCCAGGTCTGTAGCACCAGGTCAACCGATCCCGTGCCGGGGTCTCTGCCGATGGCGGCTTGTCCGCCGCCATAGGGATCGGTGTGATTGGCCTGGAGCGCTAAGGGCGTGAGTGACTCGGGCGGATTGACGACTTGGACTTGCAGGAACCGTTCGCTCGTATCCACCGTCCCCGGAAGGTCGAGACGTATCGCGCCGTCGGCGGCAATCCCAACGGAGGACTCGACCAGCACCACCGCCGCCGGATTGCCGACATCGCGCACCCGAACCATGACGGTCTCGGGCCAGGGACTGACCGCGCGCAGCTCGATGCGGAGAAGCGGCGTGGCCGGAGCGGCGAACGTCTGCTCCAGGCTGCCGCCGGCAAAGGCGGGCCCGAAGTTCAGATTGAACGCGTAGCTTGGGAACGCCGGCCACTGGCGTTCCGCGCCTCCCAGCGCCAGGGCGGCCGCCACGGCCGCGACTACACTCAAGGCCGCCAGCACACCCCGTGCCACCCCAAATCGCTGCAACATCATCGGCAGTGACCCGCCGCCCAGGTGGCAGCCGTTTGTCGCTGCCGGCTCTCTGGCGGCTTGCCGGGCGGCTGGCCAGCCCCTGGGCGCTGGCGTTCGGCGCCGGCGCGCTGATTGTGGTGGCCGTCTTCTGGGCCGTCATCACGACCCCCGGCGACCTGCAGCAGCGTGACCTCTATCCCTCGCTTTTCCTGGATCGCGTAATCGAGCACAGCGTCTATCCCCTGTGGTCGCCGCGCGAGACGCTGAGCATCGCGGGTGCTGGCCGGCTGCCGGTCACGCTCGCGCTCGTCGGCGTCGCCAAAGCGCTTGGCCTGGACGGCCCGACGTATGCGCGCCTGATCGTGCTGTGGATCGCGGGCGTCGGATACGTCAGCGCCTTTGCGGCCTTTGCCTTGTTCGCCCGCTGGCGCACTGAGATTCCTCGCACCTGCGCAGCCACGGGAGCCATGGTCGCGGCGGTGGCATTGGTGGTCAATCCCTGGACGATCGCGCGTCTGGAGCACAGCTGGCTGCTGGCTCAATGGGCGGCGGCGCCGCTCGTGTTGGGGCTCTATCTTGAGGGCACCCGAACCGCGCAACGACGCTGGACGGTTGCATCCGCCCTCGTCTTCGCGGTCTTGGGCGCGGCGCAGCCCCACTACCTGGTCTTCACCACGTTCATGATTGCCGCGTGGGTCATCGGCACCATGGTGCAGTGCCCCGTCAAGCGCCGCCGGGCGCTGACCGACGGCCTCGTGTGGTCGGCGGCAGTCGTCCCGCTGTTGGCCTATCAGATCGCGCCGTATGTGGCCGTCAAGCTCTTCGGGGGCAGCCCCGATCCGGCCTACACCCTCATGGACCAAACCCGCACGGTGCTCGCGCATCACCAGGACCTGCCGACCACGCTCCTGGGAGCCGCCAACGCCAACTGGCATGAGCTCTTGGTTCCCGCCGGCGCCAGCCGGCTGCCCTGGGAGTTCGCCGGCTGGGCGGTGGCGGCGCTGCCCCTGGCGGCAGTTGTCCTACGCCGTTGGGGACCGCCGGCGCTCTATCTGGCCGTTGGGGGGTATGCCGCGGCCTTGGTCGCGGCCGCGTCGAACTCGACGCTCACGGCCGACACGTATCAGGCAGCCGTGAATACCGTTCCCGGCCTGTGGGTATTTCGTGAACCGGACCGGGTGGTCGGACTGCTCATCATGGCGCAGGCCTTTGGCGCCGGATTCGTGACCGCCGATCTTCTCAGCCGGATTGAGGCCGGCGGGTGGACGCGAAGCGCGCTCGCGCCCGCACTGCTCGTCGGCTATATCGTTCTCGCGCTTGGCGTCCATGCCGCGCCTGCCGTGCCGCTCCTTTGGAGCACCGATCAACCCGGCTACGTCCCCCGGCCGTTGCCGGCGGACTATCGCGACGTGTTGCGGGTGGCGGACGCGGCCGCCGGGCCGGAGGGTCGAATCCTGGTCGTGTCCTCCGACAACCGGCCCGCGCCCTGGGACCCGGCGCGCACCTTGCGCCTGATGGAGGCGGCGAGCCTGGCGAACCCATCCCTCACCGGCGACACGCGCTCGCCGGCGCCGCCGTCGTCCATCCCCGGTCGATGGATCGAATACATCTACGGCGTCGAGCCTGCCGAGGCGCTTGCCGCCGTCCAACGCGGGGGCTTTAGCCACGTGGTGCTAATCCGCGATCAGCCGGCAGGTGACGAGTTGGCCGCGGCCCTCGCCGCGCTGCCCGACGCTGCCGTTCTGGCGTCCGGCCCCAACGCCATGGCGTTCGAACTTGGCGCCGCCGCGCCGCTGCTCGAAGCCACCAACGCGGTCTGGAGCGACACGCTCGACGTTGCCGCCCCTGCCGGCGTCACGCGCGTCCTGGCCAACCACCGGGTGCGTCCGTCGCTGCCCGACTCGCCCTCCCCGGCGCAGGCAACCACCGACGCAATCTTCGGCGTCGCCGAAAACGTCGAGCTGATGCCCGTCACCGGCTGGTTTGGCTTCCACGGGTCGAAGGACGGCTGGACCCGCGGCGGGGCATACGCGGATGAGCGGCAGTCCTGGCTCAAGCGCCTTGGGCGGGAGGACCTCCACGACTGGGCATCGGACTACGGCCTGGGGCTGGCGTTCGCCACGCCGGGAGGCGAGCGTGCGGCGCTGCGGATTCCCGTCCCCGACCACCGCGACCGCGCCGTCTGGCTGCGTGTCTTCACCAGCCCTCGCTCGACCTGGATCGACGTTGCGACCGCCAACTCCAGCGCGCGGCTCACCACCACGACTCCGGCGACCGGCTG
Organism: Chloroflexota bacterium; assembly: GCA_965243625.1. Taxonomy (GTDB): domain Bacteria; phylum Chloroflexota; class UBA11872; order UBA11872; family UBA11872; genus JAJECS01. Next base: position 2,020,292 of record CBDEVI010000002.1, on the reverse strand, counting down.
GCGGTGGATGCGGGTCGGGGCCGCGGCGGATGGAGACGTCAGCGTCATCGCCGGACCCGGGCTCGAAGCCGTGAGCACCCTGGCCCTGGCGCCCATCGCATGGCGCCCGATTGCGGATCAGACCTCGCCCGCGCTGGTCCAGCCGCGTCTTGAAGTCTCGACGCGTGAGCTCACCCGGATCGAAGCCACCGCGCGCGGCGCCGGCGGCTGGGCCTTCATCGTCCTCCGCCGCGCCTACGACCCCACCTGGCTGGCCTGGGTGGACGGCCAAGCCTTCGCCCCGCTGCTCGCGGACGGCCTCTGGAACGGCTATTTCCTGCCGGTTGCCGAAGACTCCGCGATCACCTTCGAATACGCGCCCCAGCGCTGGTATGACCTGGGCATCGCCATCGCCGCCGTCACCGCTGGAGGTGTGGCAGCGAGCCTGGTGGTGAACGGTGTCGACCGCTCCCGTTGCCGCTCGATGCTTCGGCGAGTAGGCCGACGCCCGACAGATCGGTGATGCCCCCACTGCATCTCCAGACGTGACCGAACAGCCGGGGTGGTTCCTGCCGCTGGGTTAGCTCTCCAGCAAACGCCTTGCCGTCGCCTGCGCGTCATCCAGGGTGGCCACAAAGCGGTCCGCGGGAATGCGCCGCAGCACGTTGAGCGCGTGCAGGGTGATGGCGGCCCGACCTCCGAGACCCAACACCACACACGTGGTGTCTTCGGCAATCGCCACATCGATCAGCCGCTCCAGCACCAGCGCGGCGCTGTCGTCCATGTAGACCGTGTCGGAAAAGTCGAGGATCACGACCTCGTGCTGGCGAATGTCGGCGCTGATCGTGTTGATCAGCTTGCTTGCGGAGATCACGGAAAAGCTCCCCGTCAGCGACACCAGGCCCACGCGTTCGGCGAACGAGGTCTCCTCGCCCGAGCCATCCGAACCGGGCCCAGCGCTCTGCTCCGGTAGCGGCGTCGAAACGACGCTGTCCATGTCTAGGCGCTCGAATTGGCGTGCGCTTGCCACGGCGGCGGCGATCAGACCGATGGCCACGGCGGTGACCAGGTCGAGGACCAGCGTCAATCCCAGCGTGACGGCCATGACCAGCAGGTGCTCGGGCTGCACGCGGTGGATGCGAGTGAGGAACTGCCAATCGATGATGTCCCAGCCGATCTTGATCAGGATTCCGGCCAGCGCCGCGTGGGGGATGAACTCGACGTATCGCCCCAGGGCCAGGACCAGCGCCAGCAGGATGGCCGCGCGCAATGCGCCGGAAACCGGCGTGCGTCCCCCCGCGCGGAGATTCGCCACGGTGCCGGGCGTCACTCCGGCGCCCGGAAGCCCGCCGACGAATCCCACGGCCATGTTGCCGATGCCATGGCCGATCAGCTCCCGGTTCAGGTCGTGCCGCGTGCGCGTCATCGAGTCGGCGACCCGAGAGGTCATCAAACTGTCGATCGCTCCCAGCAGGGCGATGATCAGCGCGGGCAACACCGCGCCGGCCAGGGCGTCGACGGACACGTCGGGCAACTGCAACTCCGGCAGGCCCGTTGGCACGTCGCCGATGACGGGCGTATCGCTGAGCCACAGCGCGCTGAGCAGCGTTCCGGCCAGCAGCGCCACCAGCGTCGGCGGGAGATAGGTCCGCAACCGCTTGGGCCACGCCACGACCACCGCCAACGTGACCACGGCGATCGCCAGCGCGCTGTAGTTGACGTCGTGTCGCGCGTCCAGCCACGCACGCACCGTCTCCACGGGGCCGCCGATTGCGACGGGGGCGCCCACGAAGGGCAGCGTCTGCACCAGGATGATGATGATGCCCACGCCGGACAGGAGTCCTGAGATCACGGAAAACGGCGCGTAGGCCACGAAGCGACCCACGCGAATGGCGCCCAGGAGCGTCTGGATGAGGCCCGCCATGATGACCACGGTGAACGCTTCGGCCATGTTGTCGGCGTGCATGGCGACGACCACCGCCATGGCCATGGCAACCGGGGCGGTGGGCCCCGAAATCTGCGACCGCGTGCCCCCAAACACCGCCGCGAAGAACCCCACGGCGATCGCCCCGTAGAGGCCGGCCATTGGGCCAAGTCCCGACGCCACGCCAAAGGCCAGCGCAAATGGCAACCCGACGACGGCAGCCGCTACGCCGCCGAAAAGATCTCCGCGAAGGGCCTGGCGGGTGTAGCTCACGACCGAGTTCCCGATCGATCCCCCGCTTCCGCCTGTCGGTGGCTACCCGCGAATTCCACCGGGGTTGCTGTGAGGCTGGAAGCCCGGCGCGGGGGTTTCGACGGCAGCGATGCCATTTGCCGGGGTGGGGCTACGGCGGGCAACGTGCCTCTCCCTCGCTGCCGCATGGCGGACCGCCCGGCCCCGCCAAATCTAACGATCCCGAACTATAGCACCAAACTTCTTTGCGGACAATGCGACCGGAATCCTCGCATTGATGATGAAATAAAACATCGATTGAATGCAGAATAACAATTGATTTGCGACTTAGATCGATTCATCGATTGAAACCAAACACTTCTGCCATGATTTGGCTATGAATCCAGGACCTCCGAGAGCTTTCCAGAGGCGCAATCGTAGATGAACCCCCGAATCTGGTCTTTGTGTGGAATAAACGGGCTGGCGTGGATTCGAGCAATGGATTGCCGCATATTCTGGTCGAGATCCGCGAACGCTTCGAGCGCGAATGCCGGACGAATCCCCGTTTCGGCTTCAATTTCGTCCTTGAAGTCGTCGTCGCGGAATTTCAGCATGCCGCAGTCGGTGTGATGGATGACCATGACCTCGCGGGTGCCGAGCAGTCGCTGGGAAATGATCAGCGACCGAATCACATCGTCGGTAATCACGCCTCCCGCGTTTCGGAGGACGTGAGCGTCGCCCTCCTTGAGCCCCAGGATTCTGTGCACGTCAATGCGCGCGTCCGCGCACGCCACTACCGCAAGGCTGCGCCCGGGCGATGCGGTCAAATCCCCCGCGCGGAAGCTTGCCGCATAGCTGGCGCTGCTAGCCAAGACCTCGTCGATTTCCGTCAAATCGTTCTCCTCTCATGTAAGGAAAATCAGAAATAAAGCGACGGTATTGGCCAAACAATATATCACGACGCTTGCTTCTAAATGAGTATCGGGTCAATTCGAGTCCGTCATTCCCGCGAAGGGAGTCCTCTGCGTAGTCCTTTGTGATTCCCGCGAAGGCGGGAATCCACCCCAGCGTGTCACTGGACGAATCAAGGGGGCCCGACGCCGAGGCGAAGCCATCCGGTGGTCCGATAGTCAATGCCGCTCGCTACCTCGCAGTGAGACCCCTGCTGCGTCACAGCTGCCGTGGTTTCGGGCGCCTCGACCGGTCGGACCGCCGGGGTTCCGGAAATCTCCGTCGCAGCGCCTTATCCGAACGCCGGCTTGTGGACCATCAGGTAGAGCGAGACGACGGGGAGCAGAATCGCCAGCACGCCCCAGAAATACCACTGACGGATCGCCGAGACGAAGCGCGGCGGCAGAGACTCCGGATAGGCCGACGGGTCCGAAAACACCGCCATCCGATGTTGGGCGGGGAGCAGGGCGCCCACCCAGATCACGCCGGACGCGATGAACAACCCCAGCGCAACGGTGACCCACGAGATCTGGTGAAACGCGTCCCACCCGCCCCACCGGGCAACCACCATCACGATCCCATTGATCACCAGCAGCAGAACGCCCGGCAATGTGAACAGGAAATCGGCCCGGATCACCGCCTTGGCCGAGAAGTGGATCACTGGGATGCTCCGCGTCCGCTCCGCCAGCAGCATCCACACGCCGGTGACAATAATGTTGCCGAGGAAGACCACCGCGCCGGCCACATGCATGAACACGTGCCACTGGTACGGAAACAGCGGCAGCGACAGCACCACCACCGCACCGGTCAGAAAACCGTAGCCGAATAGCTCATTTCGGCTGATGTAGCGCATGGCCGATCGTCTGGGTGGCACTCGGTGGGCGCTTGAGCATAGCGATCCGCGGTTGGGCGGGCTATTCGGGCCAGCGGCGGATCGCGCCCCAAGCCAGGCGCGACCGCGGCTGGCGCGGCGCCCCCGAAGGTGGCAGCATTCTTGGGGGCGGGCCCGGGTGCACGAGCGGATCGGAGAGCGCCATGCAACTCACCGAGCAACAACTGCGATTCTTCAAGACCTTCGGCTACCTGGCGTTGCGGGGCCTCTTTCGCGACGAGGTCGACGCGCTCAACGACGCCTTCCGCGAGGTGTGGACCGCCAATGGCGGCGGGCTCGACGGGGCGGCGGACGACCTGAACGAGCGGCTGACGGTGGTGGTGCCGTTCATCGACCAGCACCCATATCTGAGCTCGCTGCTCGACGACCCGCGGGTCGTCGGCATCGGGTCCTCGATCTGCGGCGAGGATTTCAATTACATGACCAGCGACGGCAACGTCTACAGCGGCGATACGCCCTGGCATTCCGACACGAGCTGGGGAGCCAAGCTCCCCATCAAGACCGCGTTCTACCTGGATCCGCTGGACGCCGCGTCCGGCAGCCTGCGGGTGATTCCGGGCAGCCACCACAAGGGCGGCCGCTTCTGGCGGATGTTGGGCGCGGTCGACTACTACCGCACGCCGCTCGACGAGCGCGCGTCGCTGCCCGAGAAGACCTGGGGCCTGTCAGGGACCGAGGTGCCGTCCGTGGCGCTGGAAACCCAACCCGGCGACGTCCTGGTATTCAATCACGAGATCAAGCACGCGTCGTTCGGGGGCGGCACGCGGCGGCGCATGTTCACCATCAACATGCAGGCGCGGCAACCCGACGACGACTTGGAGCCCGTTCGAAAGTCGGTTGCCAATCTGTCACGGCACGAGATGGAGCGCGCCTACGGCGACGTGATGCTCCAAACCGCCTCGCCGGAGCGCATGCGCCACCTGGAACAGCGCCTCGCCAACGACGGCCACCTCGCCGCGCTCTCCGCCAAAGTCCGCGCCGAACGGCAGCGAGCCGCCGGCGGCTAGCGCGAAGTTCTCGGGGTAGGGGCGGGTCTCAGACCCGCCCGTGCCGAACTCCTGCCCCCTCCACCTGGAAGGGGGAGGGTTGGGGAGGGGGTCTTCGCGAGGGCACTGGACACCGAGCCAGCCGTCCCAGCCCCGAAATGTGATTCCGAGCGCAGCGAGGAATCTAGAGCGCTCAACCCCAGCGCATCGGATGAAACGCCGACGCCGCCCGACTCCCTCCCTCGAAGGGAACCTTGCGCAACCCCTCTGTCATTCCGGCGTAGGCCGGAATCCAGTCCGGCTGATCCCGGAGGCATGCCAAATACGCGGGGTAGGGGCGGTCTCAGACCCGCCCACCATCTGTCATTCCGAGCGCAGCGAGGAATCTCGAGCGCACGACCCCAGCGCATCGGACCAAACGCCGACGCCGCCCGACTCCCTCTCCCTGGAAGGGAGAGGGCTGGGGTGAGGGTCTCCGGTGGCCCGGGCTGCGCGCAGCCCGGGATCCTGGCCCCCTCGAAAGCGACCCCCTAGCCCGCCACCGCCCGCACCTCGTCCGACCAATCCTTCCAGATGTCGTCGAGGGTCTCGTTCTCCACGCTCTCGTCCGGCATGGACTCCGGCGTCTTGGCAAAGGCGTACAGCGTCGCCTGGCGGATGATGTCGCTCGAGGTGTTGACGCCCGCCATGTGCAGCATGATCGAGTGCCACAGCACCACCGATCCCGCCGGACCGTGGGTGTCCACCGGCTCCGTGTCGGCCTTGATGTCGGCCACCACGGGATGTTTGTAGCCGTCATACGCCTCGCCCGAGCCGCTCTGCTTGAGCTCGCGGTAGGCCTCCCACACCCTGGCGTGGCTGCCGGGCCACAGGTGCAAGCCGCCCGCGCCCAGCGGCAGGTCGTCGAAGTAGACCGCCGTCTGCACCTTCCAGCGGCTCTCCGAGCCCATGCCCTCACCCGAATGGGCGGAGGGATAGTTCGGTCCGCGGGGCGATCCGTTCGGCAGCGTGCAATACATGCCGCGCGTGCCCTGGCCCGTCACCCAGTGGGGACCGGTCTTCGGCAGGCGCAGCGGTCCGGTCCTGTTCGTCGGCGGACCGGTCCATTCCCTGGTCTTGTCGCCCAGGTGGGACTCCATGCCCTTCACCGCGCCCTCGGTCAGGTAGCACGGCCCCGTGGTGTGGCCGGTGGCGTCCAGGCCCGCGGGGTAGACAACCTCGCCCTCGCCCAACAGCTGCTCGGCGACGTCCCACACCACGCGGGCGCCAATGTCCAGCAGCAAATCCTCGGCCCCGTTGCGGATGTAGAACCGGTGCCCCCCGCCGCCGAAATAGGGGTCGCCGCCGGTCTCCTCACGCACGTAGCTCGCGTTTTCCTCCTCGCTGATCGGCGTCCAGGTGGAGGGATCGTCGCGCTTCATGCTGGGCCGGTACTGCGCGATCGTGTCCCACATCTGATCGCGCGCCTGCCGGCACAGCTCGGGATCGACCACGCCCGGCAGCACGAGAAATCCTTCGCGCTTGAACTGGGCAATCTGGTCCGTCGTCAGCCGCGGCGCCTGCGCCACGGCGGGAGTTACCGTCGTCATGGAATGCCTGCCTCGCTAGGCGAATCCAACCGATGTTGACGGGTCGTCATTATGGCCGATTCGCCGCGCCAGCCCAAGTTGGAGACGCTGGATATGCGACCCCGTCGACGGTCTCAGCATCGCCGGTAGCCAGGGTCGGAAGCTCGTTCGATGTGGTCAGCCGGCAGCGGCAGCCGCTCCGTACTCGTTCGTTGGGTCGCGATAGATCGAGTGGTAGTGCGCGTGGTCGCCGCCGGACCTGCTTTGCGTGGCGAACTCGATGATGAGCGTCGGTCCCTGGATGCGGTAGTAGATGGGCCGGCCGGCGTCGACGTCGCCGTGCCAGGCGAAATGGGTATCGCCAAGGTCTGCCGCGATCTCGGCCAACCGCTCTTCGGCGCTGGCGGCGGGCATCAGGCCGACCCATTGCGCGACCGCGTCCAGCAGCAGGGCTCGCTGGGCCTCGCTCCACCCCGCCACGGGCACGCCTTCCAGCGGCGGCGTCACGCCGTCCTTGCCCGCGCCGGCCCATAGCTCATTGGGCCGCTGTACCCGCGCCGCCGCCTGCTGCGCGTCGTCCAGCGCGTTCATCAGCGCCAGCCCGGACTGCACCTCGGCGGCCAGAGGCGCGATCGTGACGCCGTCGACCTCGTAGGACGCCGGTTGGACAGCCACCAGAGTTGGTGACAGATACGAGCGCCCGTCCACGACCGTGACGTTCACGGCCAGGTGGTGACCGCCGAACTGCCAGCCCCAGGGATCGTCCGCGGAGGGCTCGCCGAAGAAGGCCAGCCAGTAGTTGTCCGCGCTCAATTGACGCCCCGACGATGCGGCCAGCGCGTCTTCGGCCCCCACGATGCCGACGACCTTGGCGTAGCCGTCCGGACTGAGCGCCGCGCGCAGGAACTCATGCATCAGCTCGGTTTGCCGGGCGTTCAGGTCGCCGATGCGGACGCCGTTGTGCTCGAAGCGCGTCATGCTCGGCGGCAGGTTGGACCAGTTGGGCCGCAGCGGCGAATCGAAGGCGAGCACAGCCCCCGCCCGTTGGTCCGCAGTGAGCCCGTCGAGGAACGCGTTGGCGGCGTCCACGACGCCAAACGCTTCGGAGACCGCAACGCCAGGAGCCGGCACGGCTGTTGTGACCGCAGGCGAAGGCGCAGTTGTTGGCAGGATCGCCGCCACCGTCGCGGCCGGGGACGGCGCCGCCGGTGCCGCCGCCGTCGCGGTGGGCACGGGATGCGCCGGCGCCGGAGATGCCCCCACCGTGATGGTCGCGGCGGTCGGCGCCTGCGGCTCGGACGTATCGGATGCGTCCTCGCCGCAGGCCGACAACGCGAGGGCCACGAGGGCAAAGAGGACGAACGCTCGTACCAATCTGTCTAGCGGCCTCGAGCGACGGGTAGTCATGTCTGGGGTGGGTCGATGGGCGGTTGTCGTGCCGCCAGCGTATACGCGCTAGCCCGAGCGCCGTTTCGGACCCTGGTCCCTGCCCTTGGGGTGGTTGGCCATGCGGTTCTCGGCAGCCAGCTCCACGGTCTGCGCGATGCGCTTGGCCCGGGTCTCGGGCTTCCGCGCCGACTTGATCCACCAGAGAATGCTCTTCTTCGCCGAGGCGGCGAAACGCTCGAAGCAGTCACTCGCCGTCTCGTTGGCGGCCAGGGCCGAACCCAAGTCGGGCGGGATGACCAGGTCTTCGATCTCGTCTCCGACCGTCCACCATCCGTTCGCCTTCGCCGTCTCGACCATTTGCATGCCGGCCGGCGCCATCCGGCCCTGCGCCGTGAGTCGCGCCACCTTCGCCCTGTTGATGCGCGACCAGAGGCTTTTCGGTCTCCGTGGCGTGAAAAGCCGCATCGCCCGCTCGTCGTCCACCCGGTTGGGCCGCGAGTCAATCCAGCCGAAGCACAGCGCTTCGTCCACCGTGTGGGAATAGGGAATGAACGGCTTACCCGTGGCCTTCTTCCACGAGACGAGCCAGACGCCGTCCGCGCGTTGGTGATTCTGCTCCAGCCACGCCCGCCACTCGGCCTGAGTTTCCGCGTGCAGCAGCAGCCGTCCATCGCTCGGGTGGGTGCCAAGCTCAGCAATCACTGGCGGCCTCAGTCGCTCTCGGACGCCCGGCGCAGCGTTTCGATGTCGATCTTGTCCATGGCGAGGATGGCTTCCGTCACCTTCGACGCATTGCCCGCCATCAGGTCGGGAAGCATCGACGGCGTCACCTGCCACGACACGCCGAACTTGTCCTCCAGCCAGCCGCATCGGCCCGGCTCGCCGTCTTCCGACAGCCGGTCCCAGTAGTAGTCGATCTCCTCCTGCGACTCGCAGGCGACGACGAACGAAACGGCGGGCGTGAAGCTGTACATCGGCCCGCCGTCCACCGCGCCGAACTTCTGCCCGTCGAGCTCGAATTCGACGATCGCCTGGCCCTTGGCGGGGCCTTCCGAAATCACCGAGACGCTCAGAATCCGGGAGTTCGGAAACACCGAGACGTAGAACTCGGCGGCCTCCACCGACCGGCCGTCAAACCAGAGAAACGGGCTGACCTTTGGCGATGCCCGCATCATGACCCCTCCTCAGCAGCCGCAGGAGCCTCCTCCGTTGCGGCTTGCCCCATGTGGCCGATCTCCCAGATGTGCCCGTCCAGGTCCTGGAACGCGCCGCCATACATCCCTTGGAACTCCGACCGTTCCCGGAAGGCCGTTCCACCCGCCGCCACGGCCTTGTCGAGCATGGCGTCGACCTCGTCCCGCTCGGCCAGGAATACGGCGAGCAACGCCTCGGTCGTGTCCGACGTGTCGGCGATCCGCCGTCCCGGAATGAAGCTGCTGAAAAAGCTCTCCGCCAGCAGCATGGCGAAGATGTTCTCGCTGATGATCAGGCACGCTCCCTGATCGTTGGTGAACGCGGGATTGAACTCGAACCCCAACTCGGTGAAGAACGCGACGGACCTGGCCACGTCCTTCACCGCCAGGTTCACGAATATGCTCCGGCTTGGTGTCACGGAATCAGCCCCTCCCAAGGTCAACGATTGGTCCGGTGCTGGCGCCGTTCGGCCGTCACGGTGAGCACAGTATCCGCGCCAGCGTCGCCAGATCGGGCACCACGAGGTCGGGAACGGCGTCGGTGCGGCGCGTTCCACCTCCCCGATTCGCGCGGTTCACCCAGACGCTGGCGATTCCCAGGCGGTTTGCCGGCGCGATGTCGTGGAAGAGGCTCTCGGCGACATGCAGCCAGGCGTCCTCGGCTACGCCCATGCGCGCAGCGGCGGCGTGGAAATTGCGCAGGCTCGGCTTGTAACTGCGGACCTGCTGCGCCGTGACCACGGCGTCGAAGTCGATCCCCAGCGCCGCGGCCGTCCCGGCGAAAAGGTCGTCGTCCACGTTGGAGATCACCGCGAGCTTGAAGCGGGATTGCAGCGCCCGCAGCGCGCCCACCGTATCCGGGAAGACTGGCCAGCGGGGCAGGGTGTCGGCCAGGCAGGCTAGCTCGGGTTCGGTGGGCTGGAAGCCGAGTTCGCGGCCGATCAGGACCATCACGCGACGCAAGACGCGGCGGTATTCCAGGTAGCTTGCGAACTGCACTCGGGGCTCCACGTCGGCGAAGAGCGCCAGGATCTCAGACCTCGACTTGTGAATGCCGTGGCACGCCAGGACCGGGGCGACGGCCTCGAAGATTCCGGTCTCCCAATCGACCAGCGTGCCGTAGCAGTCGAAGCTGATCCATCGAATGCGGTCGAAATCGAGCACGGCTCAACCTTCGGCGAGGCAGATCGATCGCCCCAGCGGCCGCTGGCCGGCGGAAATGGCCGAGGCACGGTAGCACCGCCCCATCGCGGCCCGTGTAACCCCAGCGGCGCCCTCATGCACCGGCCGCCTAAACTACACGGCGGGCGCCAGACAGTATTCAGGAATCCGTATATGCGACTCACGTTTTGGAAGCGAGCCGTCACGCTGGGGCTGCTGCAGATCGCCTTGGCGACAGCACTTGCGGCCTGCGGCGAGGATGCCGACGAGGTCATCCCCTATCGCATCGGCGTCATGGAATCCCTCACCGGCGCCGGCGAGACCTACGGCACCGTGGCCCATCAGGCCAAGGTCATGGCCGTGGACGAGATCAACGCCGCGGGCGGCGTCGACGGGCGCCGGGTGGAGCTGGTCGTCGAGGACTCGAAGTGCAACGCCCAGGACGCGATCAACGCCTACAAGAAGCTCACCGACGTCGACGGCGTCAAGATCATTCTCGGGACGTCGTGCAGCGGCGCCATGCTCGGCGTCGCCCCGCTGGCCGAGGCCGACGGCGTGATCCTCTTCTCCGGGCTGGCCAGCAACCCCGACATCGCCGACGCCGGCGACTACATCTTCCGCACCCAGATCAGCGACATCGAGGTGGGCATCCGCACCGGCGACGCGCTCTGGGCCGACGGCATCCGCACGCTGGCCACCATCACCGAGGAAACCGACTACGCCGAGGGCGTCCGGCGGACGACCGTCGCGCGGTTCGAGGAGAACGGCGGCGCCATCGTCGCCGCGGAGCGGTTTGGGTCCGACATCACGGACTTCCGGTCGCAGTTGACGAAGCTATTCGAGGCCAATCCGGACGCGCTCCACATCGCGCCGCAGGCCGAGTTCGCGGCGGGCACCATCATCAAGCAAGCGCGGGAGCTCGGTTACGCCGGCCCCATCTACGGGGACACCATTACCGTGGGCACCACGTCGCTCGAAATCGCGGGTGACGCCGCCACCGGGGTCAAGGCCATCACCGCCGCGCCCGACCCCAACAACGCCAAGACGCAGTCGGTGCTCGCCGACTTCCGGCAGCGCTATGACTACATCACCCTGCCCTGGCACCTCGGCTCCGCCTACGACACCGTCTACATCGCCGCCGAGTGCCTCAGCCAAACCGGGGACGACCAGGACGCCGACGGATTCCGCGACTGCCTCTACGGCATCACCTGGAGCGGCGCCCTCGGCGACGACTACAGCTTCGACGCCAATGGCGAGGTCGTGGGCCTATCCCGCGTCGTAGTCGAGGTGCTCCCAGTCGCCGAACGCACCAAGGACAACTACGGCTACAAGGTCCTGAGCGGCGGCTAGGCCGAGGCTTCCCGCGCGAGAAAGCCTCTGATCAGCCCCCTTTCCCCTGAAGGAAGACCCTTCGTCATTCCCGCGAAGGCGGGAATCCACCCTTCATTGAACCTGGGCGCGGGCAGGACGCGCCCGGTCTTCCCCAAGCTCGGCTGGACTCTGCAAAGGTCACCTGGAAGCGGGAAGGTCGGGACGGGAGTCAACGGCTGGCGTTCCTGATGGAGCTTGTCTGACCACCGCGCGATTTCGGAGGTCTCCACCAGTGCGTGGAGTGGTGGAGACGTTCGCTAAACCACCACCGCGCAGTCCACCGAGTTGATCGGCGGCAGGTAGTCGACCAGGAGCTCCCAGCTGTCCCCCTCGTCGCGGCTCGCGAATATCTGTCCGGTCGTCGTGCCGAGGTAGATGCCGCAGTTGTCCAACGGGTCGGTCGCCATGCCCTCGCGCATGAGGTGCACATAGGCGTCTTGCTGGGGCAGGCCGTTGGTCAGCGGCTCCCAGTCGGCCCCGGCATTGCGGCTGCGGTAGACCCGGAACTTTGCGTCGGTCACATAGCGCACGAAACCGCCGACCTCGCCGTCCAGTGCCTTGTCCTCGGGCACGACAAAGATGGTGTCGGGATCGGCGGCGTGGATGCCCAGCACGAAGCCGAAACGCGAGGGCAGTCCGTCGCTCACGTCGATCCATTGCCGCCCGCCGTCGTCGCTGCGAAAGACGCCGCAGTGGTTCTGCTGATACAGCCGCTCGGGCATGGCCGGATGTCCCAGCAGCTTGTGCGGACACTGCCCGAACTCGGGGAACGGATCCGGCGCGAAGTCCGCGCGCACGCCGGCGTTCATCGTCGACCACGTCGCGCCGCCGTCGGTGGTGCCGAACACGCCGACGGCCGAAATGGCCACCCACTGTCGGTCGTCGTTGGCCGGGTCCAGCACCATGCTGTGCAGGCATAGTCCGCCGAATCCCGGCTCCCACCGTTCGTGGGTCGGATGGTCGGTCAGCGACTCGACTTCAGCCCACGTGTCGCCGCCGTCCTCGCTCTTGAAGAGGGCCGCCGGGGAAACTCCGGCATAGACCACGCCCGGCTCACTCGACCGGCCCGGCGCCACGTGCCAGACCTTCTCGACCGAGTCCTTGCGTCCCTCCCCAAAGCTCGGGTTTCGCGTCGCCGCCTCCCACGTGGCGCCCAGGTCCCGGCTGCGCTGGATCTCCGCCCCCCAAATCGGGCTGTTGATGGCGACGAAGACCGTGCCCCCGTCCCTCGCGTCGTAGGACAGGTGGAACACGTCCGAACCCGCGTGATGCGGGCCGGAGACGGACCATTCCTTGCGCGACCTGTCAGAGGAGAGGAAAAACGCACCCTTCCGCGTCCCCACCAGCAGCAGGATGTCGCCCTCGTTCGCCGCCAGTCCCTGGGACACCCCGTCCGTCCTCTCGCACCAACCGATGTCGCCATCCGGCGAGCCCGGCGAGAATACCGGACGCCTGCGCCAGGACTGTCCTTGGCCCGATCCCGTCTCCCTCTGGAGACCCTTGCGTAACCCTTCGTCATTCCCGCGAAGGCGAGAATCCACCCTTCATTGAACCTGGGGGCGGACAGGATGCGACCGGTCATCCCCAAGCCCGGCCGGATTTCGCAAAAGTCTCCTCTGGGAGAGGGTTAGGGAGAGGGCGATCCGAGCATTGGGCCTGGATGAAATGTCGCGGCTCGGTCAGTCGCTCACTCTGCGACGAGGCGCACGTGGCGGAGGGAAGCCATGCGCCTGTCCAAGGTGAGCGTGTCCATCCCGGCCCGCTCGTAGTCGATGGCGATCAGGCGGTCGAACAGGCCGGGGTTACTGGTCGCCGCGAGGGCGTCCAGTACGACGCGCCCGCTCAGTGGGGCGACCAGACCGCTGGTGAGGGTGGTGTGAAGCTCGTCACGGGCGTCCTCCTTCGAGATTCCATAGTGACGTTGAAGGGTGACGTAGGCCTCTCCAATCACCTGATTTGACGCGAGAATCTCGGCGTCCGCCGCGCAGAGGGCGCTGAGTCTTTCGACGCAGAGGGTAAACAGGTCGGGAGGCTGGCCGGTGACCAACCGGACGAGAATCGAGGTGTCAATCCCGATACTTGTCCGGATCATATCCTTCGTCCCGGAACTTACGGATGTCGAACGGCGGAGTGCCGGGCTTTATCTTGTCCCTCAGCGTTCCCAGCTTGGAATAGTCGATGCGCCTGGGCTTCAGGATGTAGCCATCGGGACCCTCGCGCAGCTCGAGCCGGTCGCCGGGCCCCACCCCCAATTCGTCCAGCACATGCTTGGGGAAGGTGACCTGGCGCTTGGACGTGATCTTCACGAGCATGAGGGACCTCCTTACGCAGAGCTTAAAATAAGTAAGGCAGGGCCGTCCAGCGGGTAGTGGGCAACCTTGAGTCCGTCATTCCCGCGCAGCCTTTCCCCGCGAAGGGAGACCCCTGCGTAACCCTTCGTCATTCCCGCGAAGGCGGGAATCCACCCTTCATTGAATCTGAGGGCGGACAGGATGGGCCGGGTCATTCCCAAGCCCTGTTGGATTCTGCAATGGTCTTCGCCGGGAGAGGGGCAGCGAGAGGGTGATTCGAGGATTGGATGCGGATGGCATGTCGATCATTTGGGAAGAGGTCTCCGCTGGCGGGACCAGGCGGTAGGCTCGGCGTGCGCATCGCAAATCGAAGGCACTTCGGACCGTGAGCAGAATTCGGATCGGCGTCATCGGCTGTGGCGGGATTGCCCAGATCCAGCACTTGCCGCACCTGGTCGAGCTCCAGGACGAGTTCGAGATCGCCGGCCTGTGCGACCTGTCGCGTGAGTTGCTGACGCACGTCGGCGACGCCTACGGCGTGCCGCCGGAGCGACGGCACGTGGACTTTCACGAGCTCGTCGAGCGGGCGGACATCGACGCGGTCATCGTCTGCACCACCGGCTCGCATGCGCCGCCCGCTATCGCGGCGGCCGAGGCCGGCAAGCACATCCTGGTCGAAAAGCCCGTTTGCTACACGGTTGCCGAGGCGGAGGCCATGGCGGATGCGGCCGACCGCGCCGGCTTCGTCTACCAAGCGGCCTACATGAAGCGCTATGACCCGGCCTTCCAGTTCGCGCAGCGGCGGGTGGCGGCAATCGACGACGTGCGCTTCATCCAGGTCAACCACCTGCACCCCGACAACGCGCTGCACCTGGCGACGTTCGACTACCACGTGCCGTCCGATCTGCCCCGGGAGGTGATCGAGGCCGGGCGCGCAGAGTCGGACCGGCTCGTCGCCGAGGCGCTGGGCCGCGACCGGGTCGACGCCGCCACGCTCAGCGCCTTCGGGGCCATCAACGGCAGCATGATCCACGACATCGGCAACCTTCACGGCATGTTCGGCAGTCCGCGCCGCGTCGTCAGCACCGACATCTGGGCCGGCGGCGTCGCGCTGTCCACCGTGCTGGAGTACCCCGGCGGCGCGCGGGCCGTGTGCAGCTGGATCGACCTGCCGGAGCTTTTCAGCTTCGAGGAGACGCTGGCGGTCTATGGCTCGCGCGATCGCGTGATCGCCTCGTTCCCCACGGGCTGGAGCCGCGGCGTGCCGAGCGACGTCACCGTGCAGTGGATCGACGCCGAGGGCCACCCCGCCACAACCACCCGCTCATGGCAGGCCAACCCGTTCAAGCTGGAGCTGGAGCACTTCGCGGCGTGCATCAGGCGCGGCGATCAGCCGCTCACGCCGGGCCGCGAGGCCGTCGAGCACGTCGCGCTGGTACGCGATATCGTGCTGGCGCACCTGGAGGCCCATGCGTGACCCGGCCCCTGAAGTCTGGATAGCCCGTCCGGTCCCCTCTCCCTTGATGGGAGAGGGTTAGGGTGAGGGTGATCCGAGGTGGGGCGCGGGATGTCAAAAAATTTTGCAAAGGTCTCCACTTGGAAGGAGCCGCTTAGCCATGCCGCTGCAAGTCTTCGACTATCGCCGCGATATCAAGAACGTCGTCATCACGCCCGAGATCCGCGCGCGCTTTCTGCGCTTCGAGCCGGGCGACGTGGCCACGCGCCACAGCCACGACCTGGGCGCCGAGGTCTTCCTGATCATGCAGGGCCGCGCCGAGTTCGAGATCGAGGGCGAATCCGCGGTGCTGGGCCCGGGTGAGCTGTGCTTCGCGGGTCGCGACGAGATGCACCAGGTGCGCGTCGTCGGCGACGAGCCGGTCATCATGTATCTCTCGGTCACGCCGCACGTCGAGCCGACCCACACCATGTACGCCGAGGACGGGTCGCGTCTGCCGCCCAAGTACGGTCACTCGACCAGCGAAGAGCGCGCCGAGCACGATCCGTCCGCCGGCGTCTCCACCGCGGACCTTGCCCTTGAGCACTTCCGGGTGTCGCGGGAGCTGGCCCGGCTCGCCCGCGGGACCGCCGCCCGCCACGCCGCGCGCACCGCCGAGATCGAGCAGCTGGCGGCAGCCGGTGACGACGCCGGCGCCAAAGCCATCGTGGACGCCATGTGGCCCGACACCTACGCCACCCTCAGCGCCGTCGCCCGAGTCGAAGCCGCCTGGAACGAACTCGCCGCGCGGGTGGACTCTGGCTAGCCTCGCCTAGACCGCTCGATCACACCGCGCAGACGACCGATACCTCCTCGGATCTCACGCGTCAGAGCCCGGTGGCAGGACGATCTGATAACAGACCACGCCCACGTCGTCCGGAGTGATTTCCGATTCCGGTTCGTCTGGCACTTGCATCGGCCTTAGCCCGTGCCGCTGAACCGCACTAGCAATCTCCTCTGCAGCCTCGGAGACGCTTAGCTCCCCGTCCTGCTGGCGGTGGCGGATTGCGGACAGGTCGCGCAGCACGATTCCCGGGCGCGCAACCGTCAGCGCGTCGTGCGCTTGCTCGAATTCTCGCCCGCCCGGCGCCTCGGCCGAGCGCAGGATGTCCTGGAGCGCCCAGCGCTGGCTGGCGGGCAAGCGCGCCTCGCGGGTCTGCGGATCGAGCTGCGCGTTGTGCTCGGTGCAGATGTCGTTCACGGCCACCTGCCAGACAGCATCCAGGTCAATGGTCGTGGGCTCGGGCTCGCCGATGGCGCCGTGCGGGTCCGCCAGCTGCAGCATCCGCAAGTCTGTCGTCAGTACGCGGCCGTCGGCGTCCACGAATCGCCAGTAGCGACGGTCCGCGCGTGTCCGGCAGGCAAAGAACACGCCCGGCAGATTCACGTCGGCAGGCTGGGTGGCAGCCCGGAACGCCGCGCCGATCCCCCAAGGAAGTCCCCTCAGTTCCTCCAACCGCCCCTCATCGCGAGCGCGCCGGAGCCGGTGGCGGTATGCCTCGCCCGCGAACGAGCCGATCTCACCGCCCTCGCCTTCGGCCAACAGGTCGGCGTCGCCTTCCACCAGCCGGTCGCTGAATGCCTTGAGTTCGGCGTAGTTTCGGGACTCTGCCCCGGCGTCGGCCAGCACCTCGGACTCCATTCCAATAGAGGCGTTGGCCGCCGCGATCTTGGCGCGCAGTTTGGACTCCAACTCCAATTCCTCTTCCAGCGCACCGTCGGCGGGCAGCAGCGTGGCGAGGAACACCTCATCGAAGTCCGACTTGAGGCGAATCACTCGGCCATTACGTTGCACCACACGCTGCGGGTTCCAGGGCATGTCGTAGGAGACGACCGCCTGGGCGTCTTGCAGGTTCTGACCTTCGGACACCACGTCCGTGCTTAGAAGCAGATCGACCTCGCCATCCCGCGGTCTGAAATCCGGGTCGTCCGTCATGGAACGGGGGCAGAAGCGTTCGAGAATGTGCGTGCGAGTTGCGGCGTCCTCGGCGCTGCCGTGGATCACGGCCATTGCCCGCCCGTTGCCAATCTCGGGCCGCGAGCGCAACTGTTCATCCAGGTACGCCACGGTGTCCGCGTAGCTCGCAAAGACCACCACCTTGCGTGCCGGCGTTTCTTGCAGCACGCGGGCCAGCGCGGTCAGCTTGGGATCCTCGACTTGCAGCAGATCAGAAAGGCGCACCCGCAGCAGGCGCAGCGTGCTCAAGTCGGCGTCAAGGTGCTCGCCGAAGCTGTCCTCGAAGTCCGTGGCCGCCCAGGCGTCTCCGCAAGCCTCCAGCAGGGCGTCCTCGAGCTCTGCCGTGTCCCAGCCATCGGAGTCTTCGGCAAGCAGCTCGAGTAATTGCTCGGGCCCAGGCACCAGGTCGTGCTCGGTGAGCGCACGCAGTACCAGTTCGTGGGCTGCCACCATCCGCTCGACGGTCTTGTGCGCGGCGTACACCGACGACTCGAAGCGCTTCAACAGTCCAGATTGGATCAGCGCGGCCAACACGTTCTCGTGCGCGCTTTCTTCGGCCTGGTCGCGCAAGTAGGCCGAGGGCCGATAGCGCGCCATCTCGAGTTTGTCGATCGCCGCCACGATCTCGGTGAATACGCCGGGATAGGCCGCGTCCAGGTCGTAGCGGTGAGCGGTCAAGCGTGGCTGGGGAAAGCGCACCGGGGTGCCATCCGGAAAGGCCGCGTTTTGGTAGCGCTCCTGCAAGAAACGCCGGTCGCGCCGTACCGCCACTGCATCGAGCAGCGGGAACAGCTTCGCGTGTGAGGCGCTTTCCGGCTCGTTGGCGCCCGCCGTGACGAAAAACTGCTTCAAGTCGCGAACGCGGAGCGGCGCTCCGGCGAAGCGGGACTCCGCCCGTGCAAACAGCATGATCTGGTGATACAGGTCCCACAGCGAGTTGTTGACCGGCGTGGCCGTGAGTAGCACCAGGTGCTTGGGCTCGCCGCCGAGCAGTCGATGAAGCGCGCCATACCAAGTCGTGTCGCGGTTGCGGAAGGCATGCGCCTCGTCCACGAGTATCAGCCGATAGGCGTCCTTGTTGAGGCTCAGCACCCGTTGGCGTTGCCTGTGGGAGGGATCCGCTAGTTGCTCGTCGGCGGCCAATTCCTGGTAGGACACCACCTCATGTGGCAGGTTGGCCGCCCGCAGCGCCTGTACCCAGGTCGTGTCGCGCAGCTGCGCCGGTGCCACCACCAGCGTGTAGAGGCCGCGCTCGCGCGCGTAGTCGCGCACGAACTCCACCCCAATGAACGTCTTGCCCGTGCCAACTCCGTCGGCATAGATCACGCCGCCGTAGGCATCGACGATGTAGCGGGCGCGCTCGTAGCCGTCGCGCTGAAACTCGGCCAGCGTGGTCACCGGCGGCGGGTCAACCTCCGCGAACTCGTCGCCGTAAAGCTCCAGCAGCGCGCGCAGAAAGATAGTCTCCGGGTCTTGCGCCTGCGGAGGCGGCAACAGCAGATCCAGGAGCTCATCCTTGAACGGCTCGGCCTCCGCCCAAAGCCCGTCGAACCAGTTGGCGGCCTCTCGTACCAACCACGGGTCATAGCGCGCCAGCCCCAATTCCAAGTTTCCGGAAAGCCCTCCCCTTGTCAGGTTGGCCGACGTCACCAGCGCCGCCCCCGGCGCGGCCTCGTGGTGGGGGTCGCTGCTGAGGATGTAGGTCTTGCCGTGCAGGAATCGTGGCGCGTAGCGGCGCACCTCCACCCGCGGCGCCCGCAGAAAGTCGTCTACCGCGGCCAGAGCCTGTAGCCGGCGGCTGGGTGGGAAGGCGTCGAAGTCGCGCTCGCGTCGCAGACGTTCGAGGGCGCGCTCGAAGAGTTGATTCACCTGCCGCGCTTCGTCGATTGGCGAGTCCTCACCCAGACCTGGATCGGGCATCGCCCCGAGCAGCAGCCGCACCGGCCGGTCCGCCGGCCCCGGCATCTGGGCCAGCGCGTGCAACCCGCCCAGGCGCACGTAGCCGCTGGCCGCGCGCAGCGGCAGGGGGTAGTGGGCCGCCAGCCATTCCAGCGCCTCGCCGTGCGAGTAGCGCTCCCGGTTGTCGATCAACTCCGGCTGGCCGCCCGACGGCGAGTCCATCGTCACGCGAGCCGCCGATAGGCGTCGCGCACCAGGTCGCGATAGGCGGTCGGCACGGCGGCCAGCGTGAAGTCGTCGAAGACGACTTCCAGGTCGTCAGCGGAAAGGCCGTAACCGTGGGCCACCAGCGCATCGATCTCGGCGCGCAGCTCGTCGCGTTGCTCGGGCAGCAGCGGGCCGCAGTCCACGTCCGCCTCGGCCGCGAACTCGGCGAAGCGTTTGTCCACGCACGACAGGCGGCCGGCGTGCCGCGCTATCGCGTCTCGGTCCAGCGACTCGATGGGTGGAAAACACAGCATGTTGAGGAGAAAGAAGCTGACGTGTAACTCAACGAAGCGCCTGGCTTGCCAGTCGAAGGGCAAGCTGTTCAGTACCCCAAGCGCGACCATCTGCGCATGGGCATCTCCTGTGGGCGACACCAAGTATGGCGCGCTGTTTACAAGGAAGACTTTCGGCGGGATCAAACAGGCAATCACGGTTCGGGAGTTTGTACGGTTGGTCACGTCGCTAAAGGCAATACGTGCCCGGCGCACCGGATGCGTGGCCGGATCGGCGAGCACGCTGGGCGAGAACAGATTTTTGAAAACGCGCGCACGCGCGCGTTTGGTTTGGACGAATTCGAAAGTATCGCCCCACCAACAGTCTCCTGCCGGATCGCGGCCATGTGGGTCGTACTGCCCAAATGAGCGCCCCTTCCAGACGGGGGTGTCGCCTTCACCTCGAGGGAGATCAAAGAACCGGCGCTGCTTCGTCTCGTGCAACTCCGTATAGGGAATTAGACGAGACGAAGCAGCGCCGGTCTTCGTTCCCGGAATCCGTAGTTCATCAATTCGAATACCCAGCCGCGTCTTGGCCAGCACATCGGCCTGGGCTTGGCTCGGCAGCAGCGGCACCATGTGGCCAGTGCCGAGCGCCGCCACCGGAATCCGAACCTCAGAGCGATTCTCGAACGCCTGTCGGCTGGCTGACGGTCCCGTCATGGTCAGCGTTGCATTCTTCGCGGGTGCGCGATGCGCCGCCGCCAGCAGCGCGATGGTGTAGCGCGGTTCCATGTCGAATGCCCAGCGCCCTGAATTGAGCAAGAAATCCACGCGCTCTGGTGGCGCTTGACTAAACAGCCAATCTCGGAAGCCGCGCGCGCCCTTCGTCTGAAGAGCCGAGCGGGGCAGCACCACGCCAACGCGCCCGCCTTCTCGCACAAGATGCCGGTAGCGCTCGCAGAAGAGTTTGTAGACATCCGTATCGCCCGATCCTTGAGCCACGTATCCGTTCTCCGCGCGAAAGAACGCCCGCTCCTGCTCTAATCGAGCCCTTAGCCGCTCGAAAGCTCTGGGCAACTCTGGGAACTGCTGGACAAGGCGAATAATCCGTGCTTCACGTTCGGCGTTCGACTGGAGGGCTCGTAGGCCAGGATCGTGGAGGGCGTAGAACGCCAATTCCTCGATAGTGATTTCATTCCACGGAGGATTGCCCACAACCGCGTCGAATCCAGGCCGCTCGCCATCGGGCTGAAACACCTCGGGAAAGGCTGCCGGCCAGTGGAAGAAATGACGCCGGGCGGCTTCGGCTTGCGCGGCCGACAGCAGCTCGGCGTCTTTCCCCGACGCCTCATCCGCGATCACGTTCGCGACCGACTTGCGCGCCAGGACCTGGCGGGCACCCTCGACGCCGAACGGCTCGGCCGTCCAAAGATCAAGCACCCGACGCACTCCGGCGGCGGCCTCGCGCAACTCAGCCTCGACCTCTTGCGAGCGAGCCACGTCTCCGGGGGTGCGGTCCTCGATGTCCGCCAACTCTCGGGCCTTGGACGCCGCTACTTCGAGCGCACGGAGAATTGGCGAGTCCCGTTCGGTGAGCACCAGCGGCAGCACGCTGGCCACGGGGTCCAGCGCTGCCGCTCGCACTGACGCGTCGCCGGTTTGCGGCCGCCTATGGAGGGCCGCGGCACGTCGGCCTCCGAGCGTGGCTGCCCCCACCAGCGCGTCGCCGGTTTGCAGGTTGTGACCGAGGTAGCTCAGCGCCATGCCGGGCACGAAGCTCTTGAGCCACAAGCTCACGCGGCCGATCTCCACCGCCATGGGTGAGAGGTCCACACCGTAGATGCAGCGCTTGAGAATCAGCCGCCGCAGGAGTTGGGCGTCTTCCGCTCGTTCGGCCCCTTCGGCCTCGCGCCGGAGGGCGATCAGCCGCTCGCGAACGCCGGGAAGGGAATGCTCCGCCAGGAAGCTCGCATAGTGGTCGGCCATGCGGTCCAGCGCGTCGGCCAGGAAGTGGGCGCTGCCCATGGCCGGGTCCAGCACCCGAAACTCGAACAGCCGCCGCGACGCCGCGTCTGGGTCACGCTGGCGTAGGTTCGCGATTCCCCGCAAATGCTCGTCCAATGCCGGGATCACGGAGTGGTTCACCAGGTGCCGCACCAGCAGCTGCGGCGTGTAGTAGACGCCGCCGCCCTTGCGTCCCCCGGCTTCCGTCTGGAAGAAGAGTTGACCCGCCGCGATGCCGTCCTCTCCCGGCTCAGCTTGCGGCACGTAGCGCTTGCGGCGTTTGTCCCAGCCCAGCGCCTCGCTAGCGCGCGAGAGCTTGAGCGCCAGCAGGCCCTCGTAGATCGCGCCCAGGTGACCCACGTCCAGGCCGCCGTAATCCACGCCCGCGTCGGCGTCAGCCGCCTCGTCGTCGAATCCGATGGCGACCAGCGCGGGCCGCATGTGGTCGTCGCGGACATCGGCGTGCTCCAAGAGCCCGGCGCCCGGCAGCCCGTCTTCAGCCGCGAACAGTGCGCCGTTGTAGGCGTAGACGCCCCAGGCCGCGTCGCCGCCACTGACGGCGTGAAACAGCGTGCGCAGCCGCGCCCATGTCGTTGTCGATCCGCCACGGCGATCGATGTTGTCGCGCGCTTCACGCGCGATGGTCGTAGCCGAATGCGGCTGGTAGGCGGCGGCGTAGGCCGGCAGAAAGTCCAGGCTCTCCGCGTACAACAGAAACAGCACGCGGAAAAGGAAGGTGAGGCTGGCCTCCTGAATCTCTTCGCGGGTCGCCGGATCGGAGAGGTCAGCGCCTTGGTTTGCTTCAATCCATTCGCCCAGCCCGCGTGCGATGGCGGGTAGGGCGCGTTCGCGGATTTGCTGCTCGATGCGCTCGCGCAACTCGGTTCCGTGATCGGCGGCCCTGACCTGGAACTGATCCAAGAGGCCGTCGGGCTTCAGCGAAATCGGAGCGAACAGTCCCAGGAGCCACCGCCAATCGCCGGGCACAAGGCTGGCATCAATCTCCAGCCAGCGGTCGATGGCCGATCCGCGTTCCGGCGCCGAGGCGTACAGGCGCAGCCGCTCCCCAGCTGCCAGGAAACCCCAGGTCGTGTTTTCCCGCTGGCAATTGGCCAGCAGCGCTGCTTCCGGCAATTGGCCGCCCGGGCCCGCGCGCCCAAACTGCCCCGGTTCGGACAGTGCGCGCAGCGCCGCCAATGCTCGGCCGTCCGCCTCCAGCACGTAGTAATCCGGTTCGCGCGTGCGCAGGCTGTACCCGAGTGCTTGCACCAGAGCGCGCCAGGCGCCGACGCCCTCGGTCTCGGCGGACGCATCTTTCAGCTCTCGCCGATGGCTGCTCAGCCGGCGCGTAAGGTAGTGGGTGGTAAGCAATCCGTGGGCGACGACGCCGGGAACGGCGGACAGATTCAGAACGGCGAGCGCCGCATCGAGCCGCCGGGCGGCCTCGAGTTGGCTGCGCGAAGCGGCGTCCAGCAGCTCCTGGATGAGCGCGTGCGCGTGCGCCCGCCTTACTGGCTGTTGGCTGTTAGGCCCAACCACGGCCAGACGTTCGTCCGCCTCGCCCGGACAGATCACTAGCAGCGCCGTTGCGCGGCCGGCTTGCCTATCGCGCCACACGCGGCCCAGGCTGCCCTCCGGAATCGGATTTGGCGCGTAAGCGACCTCCACCGGGCCGGCGTTCCAGAAGCCCGCCAACTCCTGCGGTTTGCCGGAAATCGCGCGAGCTTGTCCGAGCTTGATCTCAAGTCGCTGTATGAGCTCTCGAATGCCCTCGGACAAGGTGGAGTCGACTGCCACGGAAGAGAATCCTAGATTCGTGCCCCTTGGTCTCCGGATTGTGCCTGCTCGCGGCACCGCGCGGTGAAACCGCCGAGATCGAGCGCGTTGACCGGTACTAGCTCCGCCCGAACCGCCCGCTCACTACGGCTCGCGGACCGAGACCTCTTCCGAGCTCACCCGCACCAGCTGCTTGCCGGTGTTCTCTCCGGTAAAGAGCCCCACGAACGCCGCCGGCGCGTTTTCGATCCCGGCCACGATGTTCTCCCGGTAGGTCAGCTGGCCGGTCGTGACCCATTCGGTGAGCGCGGCCATGGCCTCGGGATCGCGGTCCTCGAAGTCGTTGACCAGGAATCCCTCCATGCGCGCGCGGCGGCTGTGGAGCGTCCGCGAGTGCGGCGGCACCGGCGCAAGCTCTTGGGAGTGGTATTGCGAGATCGCGCCGCAGAGGGCGATGCGGGCGTGGAGGTTGATGCGTCGCAGCAGGGCCTCGAGCACCTCGCCGCCCACGTTCTCGAAGATCACGTCGATGCCATCGGGGCAGGCGCTGGCGAGCGCCTCTTCCAGCGGCTGGGTGCGGTAGTTGATCGCCGCGTCGAAGCCCAGCTCGTTGACGAGATACATGCACTTGGCGTCGCTGCCGCAGGTGCCCACCACGCGGCAGCCCTGCAGCTTGGCGATCTGGCCGGCGGCGCTGCCCACGGCCCCGGCGGCGCCCGTGACCACCACGGTGTCGCCCGCGCGCGGTCGCGCCACCTCCAGCATGCCGTAGTAGGCCGTCAGGCCGGGCATGCCCAGGATGCCGAGCGCGGTCGAGAGCGGCGCGGCGTTGCGGTCGATGATCTCCAGGTCCTCCAGCGTGGTGACGGCATATTTCTGCCAGCCGAACTCGCCGCGCACGATCTCGCCCTCGCGCAGTCGCGGGTCGCTGGAGAAGACCACCTCGCCCACGCCCTCGCCGATCATCACCTGGCCGAGGCCGATTGGTTCGCCACGCAGCGGCTTCTCCCACAGGCGTCCGCGCATGTACGGATCGACGGAAACGTAGATCGTGCGCACGAACACCTCGCCGGCCGCAGGCCGCGGAATCGGCGACTCGACGATCTCGAAGTCTTCAACCTGCGGCACGCCGACAGGCCGGCGGGCCAGGACTACCTGGGTGTTGGTTGGGGTGGCAGTCACGGAGTGCCCCTCACCCTAACCCTCTCCCGCCGGGAGAGGGAATAAGGCCTTGTCCGCCAGCGATTGCTGGTAGGGGTCTCCCTAGCGGAGACCCTGGCGTAATCCTGCCGTCATTCCGGCGGAGGCCGGAATCCAGTCCGGTCAAACCTGGAGGCGAGCCAGACGCTCGGCGGCGGGCGGGTCGCAGACCCGCCCCTACCGGAATCTTCAGAGGTCTCATCAAGGGAGCAAGGAAAAGACCCGCCCGGAGTCCCTGTGGCATGGAATTCCTCAAGCGGCCAGGCAGACTACGCGACGCTCGCCAGCCGCCGCTGCAGGTCCACGCCGGCCTCGATCTGGCCCATGAATTCGCGCGTGGACGTGAGCACGGTGCGCCAATCGGGTTTGGCCGGCACGCAGTCGATCGAGAGATAGCCCTCGTAGCCGATGGCATCCAGCACGCGCACGATGTCGCTGAAGTCGAGATGGCCAGTCCCGGGCATCTGGCGATTGCTGTCGGCCAAGTGGATGTGCATGAGGTGCTTGCCCGCGGTCCGCAGCGCCTCGGTGACCGGACCGTCCTCGATGTTGAGGTGGAAGAAGTCGGCCACGATGCCCAGGTGGTCCGACCCGACCGCCTCGACCACCGCGACCGCCTCGACGACCGAATTCATGAACCCGGCGTAGCCCTCGAAGCGATTGACGGACTCGATGGCCACCGGCACACCCACGGATTCGGCGTGAGCCGCGATCTCGCGCGCCGACCGCTCGAACTGGCTTCGCAGCTTCGTTAGCGGCTTGCTGGTCACCGGATACTCGGGCACGAACGACACGGCGCAGATTTCATACACCGGCGGCTCGTCCAGCGTCGCGCCCAGGTCCAGGCAGCGCTTGGCGTAGTCGACGGCGTAGCTGCGCTTCGACTCATCGCTCGATGCCAGGTCCCGCTCCTCGCCGGCGTGCCAGCCGCCCCACGCCCCGAGCAGCGAGGGAATCCGCAGCCCCAGGTTCCGCGCCTTGTCGACCACGGCGTAGAACAGCGCGTTGTCGATGCGGTCGGGCTCGGCGTCCAGGTCGACGCCGTCGTAGCCCGCGTCGGCCACGGCGCCCAGCACCGTGTCCGGGTCCTCCCACACCTGTCCGCCGGGACTGCTCGCCAGCGTCGCCAGCACTACCGAGTATTTCAACGCCATCGCTCAGTGCCCCATCTTGGAGAGCGCCTCGTCCACCGACGCATTCGGGCCGACCAGCGCGTCCATGGCCGCCCGCTCCGTGACGCGCACGTGCTCGATCTGCGCCGGCAGGTCCGGTGCGGCCGCCAGCGGCACGTTGAGCAGACCGTTCACGTCGCCGTGGATCAGGTCGCCCGGCTCGACCACCATGCCGTCGATCTCGATCGGAATGTCCATGGTGATGCGCCGCGGGTTGCCGTGGGAGACCGACGTGCCCGCCGCGAAGCACGGAAAGCGCATCTCGCGCATTTGGTCAATGTCGCGAATGGCGCCGTCGGTGACGAAGGCCACCGCGCCCAGCGCGCGGTAGAGCGTGGCGGCGTAGTCGCCAAACATCGCCGCGCGCGCCTTGTGCGGCCCGACGTCCTGCACCACGACGATCGCGGGTTTGGGGGCGGCGGCCAAAAGCTCGGCGAACTCGCGCATGCCGCGGCCAACCTCGATCGGGCCGGGTCCCGTGGTGTCGATTTGCGCGGTGACGGCATAGCCCAGCGTGACGCTAAGCTCCGGGTATATACAGCGCACGGTCGACCCGGCGAACCCGACCCGGTGGTCGCGCACGCCCAGCTCCTCGATGGCGTTCGACACGGTGGGGCTGTCGGCGGCCTTCAGCGCGGCAAAGGTGGTTTCGTCGAGCGGCCCGGATACCGACATGGCGGCTCCCTCGCTGGGCTGGCGCTGCGGGCCGATGCTATGCGCGCGGTTGGACGAACGTCAACGCGCGCGCGGTGCGGACCCTCTTCCACGCCCCATTTTTGTCATTCCGAGGCTCGGCGAGGAATCTAAGGGGCGGAAAGCAGGCACAACGTCCTTAGATTTCTCACTCCGTTCGAAATGACATGTCCAATGACTCGCCGCGGTCATTCGGGGGCTCAGCGAGGAATCTCCAGTTCCGCGGCAGCGGCCACGCGGTGGCCGTGGCCCGCGACAACTTGCGCCCTCTATCCGTCATTCCGAGGCTCGGCGAGGAATCTAAGGGGCCGGCAACAAGCACAACGCCCTTAGATTCCTCACTGCGCTCGGAATGACAATTCCGGTCCCCACCGCGGCCCGTCCTAATACGCCGCGATGTTGAGGACGGCCTGCTCCTCCGGCGTCAGGGCCTCGATCTGCTCCTGGCTCATGCCGCGGAAATGCGTGTTCGGCGGAACCCCGGCCTCCTGTCCCCAGAGCTTCCGCTCGTCCAGCGACATCTGCGCACGCATCTCGGGGGGCATGTAGCGATACGCGTCGTTGAAGCCCTTCACCCACCAGCGTTGGAAGAACAGGATCAGCGAGTAGCGTGGGCCGTCGCCGCGATTCGTGCCGCCGGTGTGCCACAAACTGGCGTCCCACATCAGCACCGATCCCGCCGGAGCTTCGGCAATCTTCCATCCGGGCGGAAGCGACACCGAGTCCTCGGGCGGGATCTCGGTGGTGAGGTGCGACCCTGGCCAGACCACCGGCCCACCGGTCGTCGTTGAGAATTCCGTCAGGGCCCAGGCCGCCTGGATGCCCAGCGGGTAGTGCCGCCCGCCCACGAACGGCTTGACCGTGAAATCGCTCCAGTCGGCGTGCAGGTTGCCGCCGAAGCGTTTGTGGTCCTTCTCCCCGGTCGGCATGGGCACGCGGATCGTGACGTCGTGGGCAAACATGTCCTCGCCCAGCACCCGCCGCGCCACCTCAATCGGGGCCGGGTAGCGCAGCGGCAGGCCGTGGAAGTGCCGGTGCTTGGCCTGCGCGTTGAACACCATCCGCAGGTTGGCGCTCTGCAGGCCGTATTTGCGCCCGATGGTCTCCTCGGAGGCCAGCGTCTCCTCGATCGCCGCGACCGAGGCGTCGATTTCGTCCTGCGGCAGCACCCGCTCCAGGATCGTGTAGCCGTCGCGCTCGAGCTCGGTCGCGTGCCGCTCGATATCCCAGCTCATGTCACCAGATGCGCGCCGCGCGCTTGTTCCCTCGATCGGTCATGTCGCCCGGCACGCCGTAGCGGTGGCGGTAGCGCGTGCGCTCGATCGCCTCGGGCGTGGCCTTGTTCTCGGGAATGTCGCCCGGCCAGCCCTGGCCGCCCAGGTATTGAAACTCGTCGGACTTGCCGCAGAGCCAGAAGTACATCTCGGCGGCGTCCACGCAGTCCCGCATCAGCTCCGAGTGGCGCAACGTGTCCACCACGAAGTCGGCAAACTCGAGGTTGAAGTCCGGCTCCTGGATCCAGTCGCGCTTGGGGTCCTCCGTGCGCCAGTAGTTGTATTTGAGCAGGTTGCGAATCCCGGTCGGCGCCGTTCGTGCCCCGCGCCGGTGCCAGATGTTGTAGGACGTGAGGAAGATCGAGCCCGCCGGCGCCGCCGTCAGCACGCTGCCCTTGATGGCGTCGTAGTGCGCCATGTGCTTCTCGCGCTGGTAGAGAAAGTGCGAGCCCGGCAGCAGCTCAGTCGGGCCCATTTCCGGCGGCACGTCTTGCGGGTAGTAGAAGACCTGGAGGTAGTTCACCTCCGGGCCATAGCGCGAGCCGCCGTCCCGGTGCCAGTCCTGCGGATGCCGCGGAGCAGTGCCGCGATGATTCGACATCAGGACCGGCAGGGTGAAGTTGTCGCCCAGGAGGGAGCGCACCGCCCCGGCCGCCGCCGGATTGCAGATCACGTTCTCGACGAACCAGTCTTCTTCCAGGATCTCCGAGGGTTCGGAGATGGGATGGTCGTCCAGGTAGACCATGGCCCGCCGGTTGATCTCGTCCGGCACCACGCCTTCCAGGATCCAGTAGCCGTTGCGGCAGAACCAGATCACGTCGTCGTCGGTCAGGGTGGGCGCGCAGGAATAGGTGCGCTTGGTCAGCGTCATGCGGTCGCCCTCCGTTCCAGGATGAACTCGCAAGAGAGTCCATAGGTGCGGCCCTCGTCCATCAGCAGCGACAGCTCGGGAAACTTCACCACCCGCCAGCCGTCGTTGATGGCCTCCAGGACAGTCTTATAGGGCCAGTCTTCGGGCGGCGGCAGCGGATAGACCACCTCGCCGTCGCGGATCATGCGCATGCCGACCACGTCGGACACTTCCGACGTCTTGGCCGCCTGGAGGTAAAGCAGATCCCAGCGCCGCGGCTTCTCCGCGCCGACGGCGTCCTCCAGCTCGCGCAGCCGCTCCTCGGTCAGCCGCCCTTCGCGCAGCTCGTCGATGCACTGCCGCACCATCTGCCGCAGGTCCTTCATCAGCAGACCTCCGCCGATCGCGCCGTGGCGCTCGCGCCTCCCATCCTAGCTCGCGCCTGCCGGCCCATTCGGGGACCCCTGGGTCACCTCGCATCACTCCCCAGGTAGACCCTTGCGTA
Source organism: Chloroflexota bacterium (assembly GCA_965243625.1). GTDB lineage: Bacteria > Chloroflexota > UBA11872 > UBA11872 > UBA11872 > JAJECS01. The sequence continues at coordinate 1,991,049 of CBDEVI010000002.1, read as the reverse complement.
GGAGTTTATATACCAAAGTGCCCAAGCGGCGGTGCTCTCGAAGGGAGGCTTACGATGACAGCCAACGACCCGCCGGGATTGGAAGACGAGAGGCTGAAGACAGCCGACGAGGCGAAGTCTATGGCTGATCTTGTTCGGTTCGAGGCCATTCTCGAAACGCTCGGAGAAAGCCGCGAAGTCGGCGGTGAAGGGTCTCGGCATCGTCAAGCGTCAGACCCAGTGCTCGCGTCACCGGCTCAGACCTCAGCGGGGATACGTCGCCAACCAGAACCCCCCGCTTGAGCTGCGGTCCTGTCACATAGGTGAAGTCCACCTCGGATGGTCGACAGTCAATGGTCACCACAAGACGTGGCGACCGGTCAGATCCTTCCTGAAGCATGTGAGGCCATATGTTCACGATCTCATCCACGAGGTCAATTCGCTGGTTCGCCATGCTCAATTGCCCGGTTCCGAAGGGGGCGCTGAGGGTATCACGGGTGCTGATCTGGATCGTGCTGTCACGCTGGAGGCGGATACTTGACAGCCGAACGATTGGGCACTATACTTCCGTATATCCATACAAACCCTGAGGACGACGGATGGCCCGCAGCGCCCCTGGCCAGCACTACCGGAAGGGCATCACCCTGGTGGAGTTCTTTCGCCGGTTCCCCGACGACGCGGCGGCTGAGGCATGGTTCGCCGACGCCCGCTGGCCGGATGGCCCACGCTGCCCCCATTGCGACTCCGACCGCGTCCAGGCGAACGCGGCGCACAAGACGATGCCGTACCGCTGCCGCGACTGCCGCAAGCGGTTCAGCACCCGGACCGGCACGGTGATGGAAAGCTCGAAGCTGGGCTACCAGGTCTGGGCGCTGGCGACCTTCCTGTTGACGACCGGCATCAAGGGCACGGCGTCGATGAAGCTGCACCGGGACATCGGGATCACGCAGAAATCCGCGTGGCACCTCGCCCACCGGATCCGCGAGACCTGGCGCGATCAGCAGACCGAACCGTTCGAAGGACCGGTGGAAGCCGATGAGACGCTTGTGGGCGGCAAGGAGAAGAACAAGCACGCCTCCAAGCGATTGAACGCCGGACGCGGCACGGTCGGTAAGGTGGCGGTCGCCGGCGTGAAAGACCGGGCGACGGGCCGCGTGAGCGCCGCCGTGGTGCCGGATACGAAGCTGGCCACACTCCAGGAATTCGTGCGGGACCACACCGAGGCCGACGCGCTGATCTACACGGACGAGGCGACGGCCTACCGGGGTCTGCCGAACCACCAGGCCGTCAAGCATTCCGTCGGCCAGTACGTCGACGGGCAGGCGCATACGAATGGCCTCGAGAGTTTCTGGAGCCTGCTGAAGCGCAGCTACCACGGCACCTACCACAAGATGTCGCCGAAGCATCTGCCGCGCTACGTGCGGGAGTTTGAGGGCCGGCACAACCGCCGCTCGCTCGACACGATCGACCAGATGAAGGCGATGGCGCGCGGGATGCTGGGGAAGCGGCTGCGCTACCGGGATCTGATTGCCGGTGGGCCTGCGTATCCGGCGCGGCAGTAGTGGCCTAGCCGGCTTCTGGCGGCTTGTCCACGGCACTTGCTAGATGCTGATATATTTTCGCGGCTTGCTACGAGCGGTTTGTTGAGCCAGCCTTGACAGCCGTGTGATCATGAGGTAAGGCCGACACCCCTGAGGCAAGCTAGGAGTCATTGGGAGGGTGTCGGTTGAAGGAGGTAGCCATGGCGCAGTTGTTCGCAGTCATGCTGGACAGCGCTGATGAGGAGGTGCTTGGGCGGGCCAAGAATCTGTATGAGCCGACGGGGGACTATTTTCCCGTGTCGGAAACGACGGTGATGATTCGCAGTGCAAAGTTGGCACCGGCGATCAGAGATGAACTCGGCATTGGGGGACAAGCAGCAACCGCAGACACATGCGGGATCGTTATCAGCCTGAATGGCGGATTCGCCGGATTCTTTGACCCCCGCGTGTGGGACTGGATTAAGGGTCAGAAGGTCTTTCACGAGTGAGCCACCAAGACCCGTCGCGTCCGCCTGCATCAGGTGAGGGGATTACGACCACCGAGCATCTAAGCGCAGAGGTTCTCAAGCTACGCGAGGACCTCTCCAAGGCGCAGGCGGATGCGACGGTTGCGCTGACTGAGATTCGCCAGCGACCGACGAAGGCTCAAGTCGCACTTGGTGCGGCAACCGTGTGCTTGGTGTTTGTGACGCCAGGAGCCATTCTGGCCTCCGGGCTGATCACGGCAGTCATCACGGCGGTCAGCAATGGTAGTGGCTAATGGATTTCGTGTTGCCGCATACGAACTGGTTGATTGGTGGACTCATCTGGGCAGGCGGGACTGTGATAGCCAGCGGGTGCATCGCCTGGCACTGGCACATTGATCGACAGCTCGAGAAGGAGTATGCACAGCTGCATAAGAACGCCGAGCGGGACGCAGAGTATGAGCGGCTGAAGTCAGCGGCCAACAATCGAACCTGAATGATTGGCAAGTGAGTTGATGAGTACACCATCTGGTCCACGCCGCAAGCGGGGCCGCCCGCCCAGGCCGATGCCCGAGCCGATTCCCGACACCCCGGAGGCGGTGGCGCGCGCGCTGATGACCAGCCCGCCGAGGAAGCCCGGTGAGTGGGAGTACCTCAAGCCGGCTCCGAAGCCCCCGACGACCGAACAGCCGGACGCCGACTAACTCGGACCGTCGCTGCCGGTGGGGACTACGGTCCTATAGACCCAGTTCGAATGTGCGCATCGTTGCTGATGGTCGCCGCACCGGTGAGGCCATCGTAGGTCAGCGTAAAGCTTCGCAAGAACAGCCGGCCAATCAGGGCCACGTGTCGCTGACCACCGGCCAATAGGTGAACGCCGTCGAAGAGTCCATAGATTGTGTAGTCCAGCGTCGGGACGTAAATCTGGGCCAAGTGGCGGTTGACGGTATGCGGCCCCGCGCTTCCTGCGACTTCTCGTCGTCCAACGACGGGTAGCTTCAACGCTTCAGCCAGCATTGAGTCAACGGAACTCTCGTACGCCCCTGTGTCGACTAGAGCGGGCAGCTGTGGACCCGAAATGTCTGCCCGCGGTGTTACACCCGCCTGAAATGTCGCATCGAATCCAATCTGCACAGGGAGCGTAGGTCCATGCGTCCACAGCAAGTCTGGCTGTCCGACGAACCCACAGCTAGCTGTCGGCATTGACCGGTTGCATCACCGACGCTGGCAGTGCCGTCGACGGCTCGCCGATCTGGCGAAGCAAAAACGGCCCGCGTCCAAAGTTGCGCACGGCGGCATCCGCCGCCTCTTGAAGATCATCGTAGATGCCAAACACTTCTTCGTCGTGCACGACGATCCACCGGCCGAAGTGTTCGGCTTCCAGTTCGTCGCGCATAAACTCGTAGGCAACAATCTCTCGGGACAACGCTGCAGTCTCCGGGGTCATGGCAGTCCCTCTCGCCAGCCGGACTCTCTCTGTCCGGGCCTTGAGTGTACGGCGTGGCCGTGCCGTTCGACAACGGTTGACAAGTTTGTGACCTGCTACCCTCCGCGCACCAGTAGGACCGCAGGCGTCGCAAGGCGCGTGCGCGTTTCCCGGCAGCCCCAGTGCGGGCTGCGGGGCTTGTCCTACTGGTACTGGGAAACGCGCCCCAGCGGCTCACGCTGGGGCTGTCTGGTAGCAGGAGGACGGGATGCGGCGTGTCGCACTCTGGATCGTGGGGATCGCAGCAGCAGTCGGGGCCATCGGTATCTGTGCCTCGTTCAACGCCGATATGGGGCGGGTCCGCGAGATCCAGGAGCAGCGACGCGCCACGCCGACGCCGACGCCCAGTTGGTCCGAGCGGTGCCTCGATCCGTGGGACGGCTCACACGGCGGGCTGGTGGAGCTGATGAAACAGGACTTGCTCTCACCGGACAGCTTCCAGCATGTGGAGACGCGGTTCACGAGAGAGCCGGTAGCGGACGGCACGCACTACGTCGTGATGCAGTACTCGTGGCTGAACGCCTTTGGGGTGCGGCTGCAGGGCACGGGCTCGGGCTATGTCGACCCTCAGAGCTGCCGGCTCGTCCGCGACGGTCGACCGGGCTAGCTACCGACCCGTGGGCACTTACGTATATAAACTCCCTTGCGTAATCCTTCGTCATTCCCGCGAAGGCGGGAATCCACCCCTCATTGAATCTGGGGGTGGATATGGTGCGCCAGGTCATCCTCAAGCTTGGCCGGGTTCTGCAAAGGGCTCCCAGGGTAGGAGACGCTTGCGTAGTCCCTCCGTCATTCCGGCGGAAGCCGGAATCCAGTTCGGTCGAACCTGGAGGTTGGCCGCGGCCGCCCCTCAACTCATCGGCGGCGCTCGGATCACCTCTCCCGTCGATCGGTCATGTCGCCCGGCACGCCGAAGCGCTGGCGGTACCTGGCGCGTTCGTGGGAACCGGGAGCCGGCTTGGTCAGCAGGATGTCCGCGGGCCACGACTGACCGCCCAGGTAGTGAAACTCGTCGATCTTCCCGCAGAGCCAGAAATACATCTCGGCCGCGTCGACGCAATCTCGGACCCCGTCGGCGAACCTCAGCCCGTCGACAACGAAATCCGCCGACGCGACGTCGAACTCCGGGTTCACGATCCAGTCTCGCCTCGGGTCGACCGTCCGCCAGTAGTTGTATTTGAGCAAGTGGCGCACGCCGGCCGCCGCAGGCGCCGTGCGAGCCGCCCGACGGTGCCAGATGTTGTAGGCGGTGATGAAGATCGAACCGGCCGGCCCGCTGGTGAGCACGCCGCCCTTGATCGCACCGTAATGCGCCATGTGCTTTTCCCGCTGGTAGAGGAAGTGCGAGCCCGGCAGCAGCTCCGTGGGACCCATCTCCGGCGGCACGTCCTGGGGGTAGTAGAAGACCTGCAGGTAGTTGAGTTCCGGGCCGTGGCGTGAGCCGCTGTCCCGGTGCCAATCCTGGGGTTTGGCCGGTCCCCGGCCCCGGTGATTGGCCATCAGCGTCGGCAGGGCGAAGCCGTCGCCCAGCAGCGAGCGCACCGCTCCAGCGGCCGCCGGGTTGAGAATCACGCCGTCGACGAACCAGTCCTCGTGCAGGATTTCAGTGGGTTCCCCGCTCGTGTTCGACGCCAGATAGTCCAGCGCTCGCCGGTTGATCTCGTCCGGCACCGCCGCTTCGAGAATCCAGTAGCCGTTGCGGCAGAACCGCACCACGTCCTCATCCGTCATCGTGGGTTCGCAGGAGTGGGTGCGACTCATGCGGGGAGCCTCCGTCCGCTGGAGTCTGCCTCCGATCCTATGATGCGGCGCCGCACCACTCGACGATCGCCAGCGCGTAGATCTTGGCCGCGTCGATCAACTCGGCGATCTCCACGTGCTCGTCGGGACCGTGCGCCACCAGCAGGCTCCCCGGCCCGATGGTGATGGCCGGGATTCCCGCGCGGTTCAGGAACGCCCCGTCGTCGACGGCGGCGAAGCCGTAGTAGGGCGCTTCGGTGCCGAATACGCCCGTGTAGGCCGCCTCGAGCGCCTTGCAGATCGGCTCGTCGGGCGACACGTCGAACGGCGGCCACCAGAGCAGCCACTCGACGTTGGGCGGGTTGTCCCGCAGCCAAGAGTCCGTGGCCGCCACGCGCGCGATGTGGGTCTCGATCTCGGCCCTCACGTCCTCCACCGGCTCCTGCGGCGGGTGCCAGATCGCGTACTCCACGCGGCTCTCTTCCGAAATCACGAACGGCCCGTTCGGACCGCCCTGCACCAAGCCCGGATAGATCGTGAAGTGCCCGGGACGCTTGAACATCGGGTGGGACTTGGTCTGACCCCACTCCTCCTCGAGCTGGCGCAGGCCGTCCATGATCAGCTGCGCCTTGTCAATGGAGGACACGCCGATGGCCGCGCCGCCGCCGCCCGCGCGAATCAGCTCGTCGCGCATCGAGGCGTGCACCGCCCGGCCTTTGATCGTCAGCGCCATGTAGAGCAGGCCGGGCGAGGCCGGGATGATGCCCAGGCGGTGGGGAGGGCCGGACGCCTCGGCCACGATCGCCGCGTCCGCGGTGTAGCCGCGCTCGATGGCCGCGCCGGTGCCGGCCTCGGTGTTCATCATCTCCTCGCCCACGACGAACTCGAGGATCACGTCGCCCTTGGGGTGCAGGCCCGCCTGCAATACCGCGCGCAACGCCGTCAGCGCGGCGGCGTTGCCGCCCTTCATGTCGCACGAGCCGCGCCCCCAGATCTTGCCGTCGATGACCTCGCCGCTCCACGGCCCGGCCTTGCTCCAATTGGCGTCCGGTCCAGGCGGCACCACGTCCACGTGGCCGTTGAAAAGCAGCGAGCGGCCCCCACCCGCGCCGCTGAGCCTGCCGGCAAGGTTCGCCCGGCCCTCTTCCGCTTCCCACAGGTCGGTCTCCAGGCCCGCGGCCTCCATCAGCGGCTGGCAGAACTCGTTCACGCGGGTCTCGCCGCCGCGCGCCGCCTCCTGGTCGATGCCCGGATAGGTCGGATTCACCGACGGAATGCGGACGGTGTCGATGGTCATCTGGACCAGGTCATCGGCCAGCGCATCCACCTCGGCCAACACTCGCTCGCGGATCTGGGACTCGGTCATCGCAGTGACTCCTGGGCGCAGCGGCTCATTGGCCGCATGGTAAGCGCCGTCGTCTCAGACGGCCGCGTCACCGCTGCCATGCCTCCCCAGCAACTGCCGCCTGAGTGGCTTTCGCTTCGACAGTGGGCGACCGTGAGTCCGTCATTCCCGCGAAGGCGGGAATCCACCCCACAAGTCAACTGACAAATCGTGAGTGCTTGCCGGTGCCGGGTCACTGTGCGGTGCTCAGATGATCAACTAGCCCACTGCCGTCGGTATGACCTTATGGAAGTCCATTCACGCCCATTGGTAAGCTCCCCTTCCCCGTTCGTGGTGAGCTTGTCGAACCATGAATGGGACCGGCCACCTGGCCGGTTCCTTGAGTGCAGCCTGGAGGCGGTATGGGCGCCGAACCACAGCTCTTCCGAATCAATCCTGAGAACCGCGAATCCGAGCGAATCGAGGAGGTCGAATTCTCGAGCCTGGGGTTTCAGGAACGGCGCGACATTCAAGAGTGGGTGGCCGCCAATCCCGGGATTTTGGGTGAGGGCTTGCTGGTCATCGGCAAGGAATTCAGCGGCTTTGACCGAACTGACGAGCGGCTGGACCTGCTGGCGGTGGACGCAGACGGCAAGCTTGTCATCATCGAGCTGAAGCGCGACGACACGGGTGCGGATGCCCACTGGCAGGCGATCAAGTACGCCAGCTACCTCCACCACGCCACCGCGGAAGACATCGTCCGCATGCTCGCCGATTACGGCGAGTTGTCGGAGTCGGAGGCCACGGACCGGCTACTCCGACACCTGAACGCCGACGACTTCAACGCCTTGAACAACGATCAACGCATTATCCTGGCCAGTCACCGATTCGCTCCGGAGGTGACGTCTGCCGCGCTCTGGCTGAACGAGAAGGCTCCCGGAGAAGAATTGATCACCTGCGTGCAACTGACGCCCTATCGGGATGAAGCCGCGGATTCACTCTATGTGCAGGCCAACACGATCATCCCCGTGCCTGGTGTCGACGACTACCTCGTCGGAATAGGTGATCCCTCAACAGAGCAGCCGTCCGTGGGGCAACGCGGCAGTCGCCTGGCGCAGACCTTTGCCAGGAACAGCCGAGATGAAGTGACGCGCTTTCTCAGAGGTGTTGGCGACGCCACAATTGAAAGCCTTCCTCGCGCGCTACGGCCGAGAAAGCGCAGCAAGTGGGCAGGCCAAGGTCCTGACTTTCGCTACTACCACCTGTGGTATGCGCGACGGCCGTGGGGCAACTGGACGATGTTCTACTACATAAACTTGCACGAAGAGAATGAGCACGATCTAGATCAATGGCTCGCCTATGTCGGATTTCGGGGCGGCGAGGGGATTGATGTCGTTGCTCGCCTCGCCGATGCGCAGGCTTACGATGACCAAACGCTTGATAGCCAGTGGAACGAGCTATTGGTGTCACGTCGCGGCAGTGCCTTGGACGCCGCCTTTGCCGACACGCTGGCGACAACCCTCGTCCATCTCATCGAAGTCGTCACGCCTCGGGTCACCGCAATCCTTGCGGAACCCAACGAGGAAGGTGCCTAGGCGCTTCCTCTTCTCCGGGGCACGACGCCGAGCGGCGCTACCATCGGCGTCCGGTCCGTCCCGTCAACACCGGAAAGCGAGCGCCAGATGGCTGCCAAGACCATGCCCGTCGACCACGAAGCGCGGTGCCGCGGGCGCTACGAGCTGCCTGGACTGACGATTCAGGTCGAGAACACCATCACGCTGATTCCGGAGCAAGACCGCTTCTGTCCGGCCGGATTCCTGTTCAATCTTCGCGATGGCCGCCTGATCGCGGGCAACGTCCCCTCGGAGGACGGCGCCATGACCTGGCGCGCGTCACCGGACGCGGGCCAGACCTGGGAGCCGGCGCCGGCGTGGCCGAGCTGGCACGTCTACCAGTTCCCGGACGGCGAGTTGGTCGCCCTGGAAGGTTCCGAGGAGCCCTGGCTCGGCACGACGGATAGATCGGGCGTGTACCTGGGTCGCGCCTTTCGTTCGACCGACGGGGGACAAACGTTTGCCGCGGAGACGGTGGAGATTTCCGGCGTTCCGCAGCTCGCCGAAGGTGAGAGCGAGCGCTGGGGCTTCCACGTGGACTCCTACGTCGATCACAACACCGTGACGCTCAGCGACGGCAGCCTGCTGGCCGGCGTGCACGGGCGGTTTGCGGGCCATCGCAAGTACAGCACCTACGTCGTGCGCTCCACGGACCGCGGCCGGAGCTGGCACTACCGCGCCACGGTGGCGTCGGACCTGATGCCCGGCGACCACGTGCGGATCGAGGGCTTCGATGAACCGGCGCTGCTGACCCTGCCGAATGGCGAAGTGCTGTGCTTCATGCGCAGCGGGGGGCGCTACGACGCCCGCTATTCCCCGCTGTACCTGAGCCGCTCGGCGGATGACGGGCGCACCTGGAGCGTGGCCGATCCAATCGCCGACCGCGGCGTCTGGCCCAACGCCTGCCGCCTGGACAACGGCGTGCTGGCGGTGATCTACGGCCGTCCCGGTGACTGGCTGGCGTTCAGCCTGGACGATGGCCATACCTGGTTCGGGCACTTTTGCCTGCACCTGGGCCCGCAGCCCTGGGACTGCGGCAGCTACGACTGGATCGAAGCGGTCGCTCCCGACGTGCTGCTGGCCGCCTACGGCCGCACCGACCCGAACAACCCACGCATGAGCGAGGTGTCCGGGACGTTCATCACCGTCACCCGCACCTAGCGGAGCCGTCGGCTTGCCCGGGAGCGTCCCGGAAGCGCGCGTGCCATTTTAGTTCGTAGTCGAAGCAACTGCCCGAACGTGCCAAAAAACCCCCGTCCCAAGGTGGGCGCTTGGTGGAATTCCGACCAATTGCGGACGCCCCAGGGCCGAATTGGACGGTTCCAAGTCGATATCTGGCGTTAATTCCCGCCGTCCACGATATTCGGCACGCGGACAACATGCTGCGGCGGCATGCCTTACGCTGACGGTCGCCGGTCCGCCCGTCGACAACCGTAAGGACTCTTCAGCATGGCCGAACTCCGACCGAACCGCATCAAGCGCAAGCTTGCCGAGGGCGGGGTCGCCACCGTCCCGGCAGGCGTGAACACGCCCGACATGATCGACCTCATGGGCCCGTGGGGATTCGATGGCTTCTGGATCGAGGCCGAGCACGGCCCAGTCGACTTCGGCGACATCGCCGACCTCACGCGCGCCTGCGATCTCTGGGGCGTGACGTCCATCGTGCGCGTCAACCGCGTGGAGCCCGGCATCATCTACCGCACCCTCGACCAGGGCGCGCAGGGCATCGTGGTACCGCACGTCAACACCGCCGACGAGGCGCGGCAAATCGTGGACGCCGCCAAGTTCGCGCCCATCGGGCATCGCGGCATGTTCGGCTCGCGCCAGGGCTACGGCGTGGACGACTACCTGAACAAGGCGAACGACGAAACGCTGATCGTGATCCTGGTGGAGGACATACAGGCGGTCCGCAACCTGCCGGAGTTGCTCGAGGTCGACCACATCGACGTGTTCTTCGTGGCGCCCTCCGACCTCGGCCAGAGCATGGGGATCCTGGACAACACCGCGCCGGAGATTCGCGAGCTGACGGAGAAGACGATTCGCCAGATCGTCGCCGCCGGTCGGGTGGCGGGCACTCTCGCCTTCACGTCAGACGCGGCCCACTGGATCGACGTCGGCGCCCGCTTCCTGCACCCGCCCTGGACGCCCTGGCTGGAGGCCGGCGCGCGGGAGTTTCTCAAGAGCGCCGGCAACGCGTAGTAGGAATCGCGGCATAAGATCACCGGCTCTGCCCCAATCCGTTCGCCCCCGTATCGAGTACGGGGCAGGCTCTGAGCTTGTCGAAGGGTTCAGCGAACGGATTTTGGGGACATTTGTGCCGAGGGTGTTGCACTCTTCTGCGTGTCGGTAGGGGCGGGTTTCCAACCCGCCCGTCCGGCCCCTGGTCTGGATTAGTCGGCCGCTATCGCACCCGCGCCGCTTGCCACACCGGGTGCAGGGCGTACCAGCTGCGGTAGCCGTAGCCGATCATCTCCGTCAGCACATCCGCCATGCGTTGCACGCCTTCCTGCAGGCCGTCGTTCGAGCGGTCCAGGTCGCGCAGGTGGATGGCGCGTCCGAAGTAGCCCTGCACGCGCCCGTCGGGCAAGCGGCGGGTGAAGGCGGGCATCAGCGGCGCGCCGCTCATGATGGCGAGCAGCGCGGGCCCCTTGGGGAGCAGCGCGGTCTCGCCGCACAGCTGCACTGGCACGCCGTCGCCGATGATGACGCGGTCCGCGGCCAGTCCCACGGCCTCGTTGCGGCGCAGCGCGCGCAGCAGCGGGCGGGCGGCCTCGCGCTCGTCGTGCACCTCGATCTTTGCCTGTCGTCGGATCATCGCGAACACGCGCCCCAGCCAGTGCGGACGCAGCCGTTCGCCGGCGGAAGAGATGGGTGCGTGTCGCCGTCGCAGCTCGCGGGCGGCGATCTCAAAGCTCGCAGCGTGCATGCTCACGATGATGGCGCCCCGGCCTGCATCGAGCGCGGCCGCCAACTCTGACGAATCGATCTCGACCCGGCGGTGTCGGCGCCACCAATCGGGCCAGATCATCGTGAAGTACTCCACCAGGTAGCGCCCGTAACTGGCATAGACATCCCCGGCCGCGGCGTTTACGTCTTGCGCCGAGGCCGATGGGCCCATGGCCACCGACAGGTTGGCGCGCAGCTGGCGCGAGCGACGCCCGCCCCGGGCATACACGCGGCGTCCCAGCCAGGCGGCGGCCGCATCCACAAGGCGCGCGGGCAGGATCGCCACGAACAGGGTGACCGCAAGCAGGAGCGCCGTCGCCGAATAGGACACGACCGTCCCCATCAGCTGCACGGCTTGAGCGAGGACGTTGCGAGTGACAATCGCCAGATTCCGCTGCGGAGACTGTTCCGGCACGACCAAGACGACCTCTGCTGCCTGCCGCGGGCACTCAAGGGGAGCAACGGCAGAATTTACCAGTCTCGCGCGATACTCTCTCGCGTATGCGCCGCGCGACGAGATTGCAGGACACATTCGCATGGCCCCGAGCACGGTTTCCTGAATGCCCGTGACTCGCGAGCTGTGTGAACCGACGCGTGCGTAGATTCGCCCGTGGTCGCCGGGGCGGACCCATGCGCCGGTCGACCGGTCCCTCGAGCATCTCCCGAATAGCGGGCGTCATCGTCGCGGTGGGCTTCCTGTGCCTGGCATGCGGGGAAGCCTCAGCTCCGCCTGCGGCGGCCACGCCACCGGCTGCATCCCCCACGCCTGCACCCACGCCAACCTCGACGCCGACGACGGTGACGAGGCTCGCGCCGACTGCCACGGTCGAGCCTACGCCCGTGCCGGAACCCACGCCGACCTCAACGCCCGAGCCTACTCCGACGCCAACGCAGACCCCGGAGCCCACCCCATCGCCAGCGCCCACGGCGACGCCCGCGCCGACGCTGGCGCCTACGCCCACACCCCAGCCGACGACCACGCCGGAACCAACGGCGACACCGGAACCCACCGCGACACCGCCGCCCACCCCGACCGCCGCGCCGACACCCACGCCGGAGCCCACGCCAACTCCGGAACCGACCCCGACCCCGCGGCCCACTCCCACTCCCACGCCGACTCCGCAACCGACTCCCACGCCCACGCCGGAACCGACGCCGACTCCAACACCGGCACCCACGCCGACTCCCTCACCGACGCCAACGCCAACGCCAACCCCTACGCCGCAACCAACGCCCACGCCCACACCGGAGCCCACGCCCACCGTGGCGGCGCCTGATCCGGCCTTGGGGGCTTCGCTCGTCCGCGCCATTGGTTGCGAGGCGTGCCACAGCAGCGATGGGACCGACGGCATCGGGCCCACCTGGCAGGGCGTCTACCTCAGCCGGGTCACGCTGGCCGACGGCTCAACGGTCATCGCCGACGACGCCTACCTGCTGCGCGCGATCGTGGACCCCAACGCGGAAGTCGTGGAGGGATACGAAGCAGGCCTGATGCAGGCCGACCTCGACACGCTGCTCTCGCGCGAAGAGCTATTGGCGATCGTGGCCTATATCAAGTCGCTTTAGCCGCGGGCCGCCTACACGTCGGTGATCGGCAGCGTGATGCGGGCGTTGCCGGCGTGCTGCGAGTGCAGCGCGGCCAGCAGCACTTCCACGACCTGGCGCGATGTCCGACCGTCCATCGAGGGCTGCCCGCCGTGGTGGATCAGCTGCACCATTTCCTCGACGCAGCCGGCGATGTGGCCCAGGGTGTACTGGGGTCGGGGAAGGCTGCGCTGCTGAAAGTCGCCGCCGTTCTTGACGACGACGCTCGCGTTGCCCGAGTCGTCCACACGCGCGATCCCGGCAGTGCCCAAGACCTCCAGCGAGAACACCTGGGGCATGGTCTTGCACATGTTCCAGAAGGCGCGCACGCCGTTGTCGAACTCGACGACCACGGACATGGCCGGGTCGGTGTCGGGGTCGTGGCCGCCGTCGCTGGCATAGCGCGGAGGGTAGTCCTCGAACCCGGCTTCGGCGATCGCGTAGACCGCGGTGGGCGTGCCGCCGGCGAACCAGAGAATGGTGTCGAACATGTGGGTGCCGTTGCGAAACAGCATCGCCCGCGGGCCGCCCTGGTTGGCCACGATCCGCTGCACGTCGCCGATTTCGCCGGACGCAATCACTTCCGCCACCTGCACCCATGGGAACATCCAGCGCCTCGTGTGATCCACCAGCATGGGGACGCCCGCGGCCTCGACGGCGGCGATCATGCGGTCGGCGTCGGCCAGCGTCGAGGCGATGGGCTTTTCGCACACGATCCCGCGCACGCCGGCGTCCACCGCGTCGACCACGATCTGCGCGTGCCGGTCGTCCGGGGTCGCCACGCTGATCACGTCCAGCTCCTCGCGGGCCAGCATCTCGCGGTAATCGGTGTAGCCGCGCACGTCGGGCAGCACGTCGCTCCAGGTGCGGTGAAAGTCGTCCAGCTTCTCGGGCACGATGTCGCACACCGCCACCGGCTCGGTGCCGGCGACATGGCGATAGGCGGCGACGTGCGAATGCGGCATCTCGAAGCCGGTGCCCGGTCCCGGCCCTGGCCCGGGACGATTGGCCCCGATGCCGGTCAGGCCGACCACGCCGGCTCGCAGCGGGTTATTCATAGGGATTTCCGTCGGTGAAGCCGGCGGCGATTGTAGGCGCGCGGCCCACGGCGTGCAGCGGGCGCCGTCAAGCGCCTACAGCGCGTCGATGGCCGCCAGGATGTCGGCGGATGTGATCAAGTCGTAGACGCCGCTGTAGATCCGACTCCAGGCCAAACTCCCGTCCAGATCGACCAGGAATGCCGACCCCGTGGCGAGACCGTCGCCAAAGTGATTGAAGACGCCGTAGGCCCTGGGCACGTCACCTTCGGTGTTGTAGAGCACCGGGAATTCGATGCCGATCTGCGCAATGATACCGGCGGTGTCTTCCAGCGAGTCGGTGCTGATAGCCAGGACCTCCACGCCGCGCGATTGGAACTCCTGGTAGTTGTTCTGCAGCTCCACGAGCTGCGTACGGCAAGCCGTTCACCAGAAGGCGCGGTAGAACACCACCACCACCGGCTGCTGTCCCTGGAATGAGCTCAGGGTGTATTGCGGGCCCTGAGCGCTTGGCAGCGAAAAGTCGACGGCGGCCGGTCTGGCCGGTGCGGACGTTGGGGTCGGGGTTGGCTGTGGTGTGGGCGTCGGTTCCGGCGTCGGGGTCGGTTCCGGCGTCGGCGTGGACGCGGCCGTCTCGCAAACCACGCCGTCGCCGTCTCGATCCGTCATGTACTCGTACGCCGGATGGTCGCTCCTGACCGGGGCAATCCCGTGCGCGCGTGCTTCGGCGCATGAGATCCGACCGTTGCCGTCGTCGTCATAAAGGTCGAGTGCCGTCGGCTCGGGGGTTGGAGTCGGCGTGGGTTCCGGCGCGGGCGTAGGCGTCGGTTGCGGCGTTGGCGTGGGCTCTGGTGCCCGCGTGGGAGTCGGCTGTGGCGTTGGCGTGGGCTGGGGTGCGGGAGTCGGTGTCGGCGCGGGCGCCGTGGTGGGCGTGGGTTGTGGCGTGAACGTTGGGGCGGGCGCCGGCGTGGGCGTTGGGGCCGGAGTGGACGTGGGTTCGGGCGCCGGGGTCGAGGTCGGCTCGGGAACAGCCGTGGGAGTTGGCGCTGCGGCGACAGCTACTGGAGTCGGTGCGGCAGCGGCGGTGGGCGTCGGCGGGCTGGTTGGCGTCGGCGCGGGTGGCGGCGGAGCGGGAGTGTCCGTTGGCGCCGGCGGCGGAGTCGCGGTTGCCGTGGGCGCCGCCTCGGCGGCGGGCTCCGCGGGCTCGGCGGCTTCGCCGCACGCGGCCAGGACGACCGCCAGCGCGACGACCGCGATGATCCCGACGCGCACCCGGATTCTCCCGACGCCTCTTCCCTCGAATTCTACGTCGGTGGCGTAGTCCCGGTTTGCCGTCGCGGCCTTTGGCCGGCCGATGAATGCGATGAGGCGGCCAATCCGCGTTTCCGCCAGATCGCCCCGGCGTGCGGGCGCCGCCGTTGCGCTACAGCTCGTCGATGGCCGCCAGGATGTCGGCTGACGTGATCAGGTCGTGGACGCCGCTGTAGATCGACTTCCAGGCCAGGTTCCCGTCAAGATCAATCAAGAACGCCGACCCCGTGGCGAGCCCGTCGCCGTAGAGATTGAAGATGCCGTATTCGCGGGGGACGTTGCCCTCGATGTTGTAGAGCACCGGGAATTGGATGCCGACCCGCTCCACGATGCCGGCGGTGTCTTCCAGCGAGTCGGTGCTGACGGCGAGGATCTCCACGCCCCGAGACTCGAACTCCTGGTAGTGCTTCTGCAGCTCCACGAGCTGGGTGCGGCAGGTCCCTCACCAGAAAGCGCGGTAGAAGACCACCACCACCGGCTGCTGCCCCGCGAATGAGCTCAGGGTGTATTGCGGACCCTGGGCGCTTGGAAGCGAGAAGTCGACGGCAACTGGCCTTGCTGGGGCCGGCGGCGGGGTCGGCGTGGCGGCTGGCTGTGGCGCCTGCGTGGCCGTCGGCTGCGGCGTTGGCGCGGGCGGCGGAGCGGGAGTGTCCGTTGCCGTGGGCGGCGCGGGGGCTTCGGTCGCCGTCGGTGCGGCCTCGGCGGCGGGCGCTGCTGGAGCGGCAGTGTCGCCGCACGCCGCCAGGACCACCGTAAACGCGATCGCTGCGACGATTCCGACGCGCAACATGGCGCTCCTCACCGGACCTTCATCAGATTCTACGACGAGCGCGCGGACGCGCATTGTCATTTTGGACTCAGGAGCTGCGAATGAATTCCATGAGCTGAACGATTTGCTCTTCCGTCAAGTCGGGAAACGGCGGCATGCCGTTGCCGCCCTCGCCGAGCTGCTGGCGGATGCGCTCCTCGGTCAGATCGTCAACCGTCCGTCCCGCGAGCGCCGGTCCGATGCCGCCGCTCAGGTCTTCGGCGTGGCAGACCGTGCAGCCGTTGGCGATGAAAAGCTGATGCCCGGGGGAAAGGTCGCTGGGCGGCGCCGCCGTCGGTGGCGGCGGGGCCGGTCCCTCCCCGCTTGGCGGCGGCGTCGGCGTCTCGATCACGACGGGCGTCGGCGCCGCCATGGTAATGACCGCTTCCGGCGTGCGCGGGGGCGGCGCCGGGGCCAGGTTGGGCGCGGTCCGTCCCGCCGGGACCATGGCCAGCAGTTGGGCGACGGCGGGGGTCGGTTCAGGGGTGGGCGCCAGGTCGGAGAAACGGCTCGACTCGCCGCAGGCCGCCAGGGCGCCGGCGAGGAAAACGCCGCTCAGAAACACGCAAATGGCGCGCCCGAGGCGCGCGGTTCGACGGGACCCGTTGACCGGCATAGACCTGCGCTGCTCCGCTGAACGGCGCCGCTCCAATCGCGGCGCCGGCGCCATGGTATTACGTCGGGCGGATTGCTTCAGCGGGGCTATTCCTCGTCGCCCCGCAACTGCGCCAGGACCGTCAGATCTTCGAGCGTGGTCGTGTCGCCGACCACCTCACGGCCGGCGGCGATATCGCGCAGCAGCCGCCGCATGATCTTGCCGCTGCGCGTCTTGGGCAGGGCATCCGCGAACCGCAGTTGCTTGGGCCGCGCAAAGCGTCCCAGCTTCTCCCCCACGTGCGCCGTGAGCTCGGCGTGCATCTCGTCCGAGGTGTCGATGCCGCCCCGCAGCGTGACGAAGGCGGCGATCGCCTCGCCGGTGATGGGATCGGGCGTCCCGACGACCGCGGATTCGGCCACCGCGGGGTGGCTGACCAGGGCGCTCTCGACCTCCGCCGTGCCGATCCGGTGCCCCGAGACGTTCAGCGTGTCGTCAACGCGCCCGATGATCCAGAAATAGCCGTCGGTGTCGCGCACGGCCCCGTCGCCGGTTAGGTAGCGACCGGGGAACTTGGCCCAATACTGCTCGATGAAGCGTTCGGCGTCGCCGTGCTCGCCGGGATGGCCCGGAACGCCCCAGCCGTCCTTGTAGATGCCGCGCAGCATGCCGGGCCAGGGGCGATTCAGCACCAGGAGGCCGCGCGTGCCGTCGGGCAGCGCTTCACCCTGCTCGTCGACGATCTGGGGCTCAGTGCCGGGGAACGGCAGCGTGGCCGAGCCGGGCTTCTGGGCAATCGCGCCCGGCAGCGGCGTGATGAGGACTCCGCCCGTTTCCGTCTGCCACCACGTGTCGACGATCGGGCAGCGCCCGCCGCCGATCACCCGGTGGTACCACAGCCACGCGTCGGGATTGATCGGCTCGCCCACGGTCCCGAGCAACCGCAGGCTGGTGAGGTCGTGGGCGTCCGGGTGCTCCTCGCCCCAGCGCACGAAGGTGCGGATGGCCGTCGGGGCCGTGTAGAGCACCGTGACCCCGTATTTCTCGACGATGGCCCAAAACCGGTCCTCTTTCGGCGCGTTGGGGGCGCCCTCGTAAATCACGCTGGTGGCGCCGTTGCCGAGGATGCCGTAGACGATATAGCTATGCCCGGTGACCCAGCCGATGTCGGCGGTGCACCAGTAGATGTCGTCGTCGCGCAGGTCAAAGATCAACTTGGCTGTGGTGGCCGTGTAGACCATGTAGCCCGCCGTGGTGTGCACCACGCCCTTGGGCTTGCCGGTGGTGCCGCTCGTATACAGGATGTAGAGCGGGTGCTCGGCGGGCAGCTCTTCCGCGGGGCACTCGTCGGACTGCCCGGCGACGGCGTCGTCCCACCAGACGTCGCGCCCCTCGACCCAGTCGATGTCGTTCTCGCAGCGCCGCAGCACGACCACCGAGTCGACCGACGGGCAGGAGTCGTCCGCCAGGGCGGCGTCCACGTTGGCTTTCAGCGGGATCACGCGACCGCGCCGCCAGCCGCCGTCGGCCGTGATCACCAGCGAGGCGCCGGCGTCGTTCACGCGGTCCCGAATGGCATCCGCGCTGAACCCGCCAAACACGACGCTGTGGACCAGTCCCAAACGCGCGCACGCCAGCATGGCCACCGGCAGCTCCGGGACCATGGGCATGTAGAGCAACACGCGGTCGCCGCGCTCCAGGCCCAACGCGCGCAGGGCGTTGGCGAACCGCTGCACGTCACGCAGCAGGTCGGCGTAGGTGATGACGCGCGTGTCGCCCGGCTCGCCTTCCCAGTAGAAGGCGACGCGCTCGCCGCGACCGGCGGCCACGTGGCGGTCCACGCAGTTCACGCTGATGTTGGTGGTGCCGTCCACGAACCATTTGGCGAACGGCGGTTCCCACTCCAACAGCGTCGTCCACGGCTTCATCCACTCGAAGCCGTCCGTGATCTCACGCCAGAAGTCCTCCGGCTCTTCGAGGCTGCGGCGATACAGCTCGCGGTATTGCTCCATCGAGCCGATGTGCGCGCGCGCGGCGAAGTCAGCCGGCGGCTCGAAGAGTTGGGACGCCTCGGAGGATTGGTGCGAAATCTGGTCGGTTGTCATACGTCATGCCGCCGTGATGGAGAGGCGCCGACAAGAGGCTAGGAGCGCCGCCGAAAGCCTGTCAACCGTTTGCGGTGTCGCGCGCCGTGCTCCCGTCGGGCATCATCGGGCTTACACCAACTGGCACCGCCTGAAGGTTGGAATGGCGCACCGTTTCGTCGACGAGGAACACGCGCTCGCGCTCGAGGATCGCAGCGGGCGGCTGCATGAGCTGCTGGCGCCCGGGGCGCGGTTCGAGCGCATCGCCAGCGGGCTCGGCTTCACCGAGGGACCGGTCTGGCGCGGCGATCATCTGCTCTTCAGCGACATCCCGAACGACCGAATCTGCCGCTGGCGCGAGCTGCCCGAGGGCCCCGAGCTCACGACATTTCGCGCGGGCAGCGGCTCAACCAACGGGCTGACCCTGGACCGCGACGGCAATGTCATGGCCTGCGCCCACACCGCGCGGGCGGTGCTGCGGTTCGACGCCAACGCGCAGCCGGATCCCATCGCCGCCTACTTCGAGGGACGGCGGCTCAACAGCCCGAACGACCTGGTCGTGCGCCGCAACGGCGACATCTACTTCACCGATCCGCCCTACGGCATCGATCCGCTGGGTCCCGACGCCAAGGAGCAGCCGGTGAACGCCGTCTACCGGCTTGCGCCGGACGGCTCGCTCGCGCTGGCGACCGATCGCTTCGTGCGACCGAACGGGCTGGCGTTTTCGCCCGACGAATCCGTGCTCTACGTCGGCGATTCGGGCGGACCGCGAGACATCTGGGCATTCGACGTGGCGCACGACGGGTCGCTGGCGAACCCACGGCAGTTCGTGGACATGGACGCGCACCCGGCGCCGAACAATCCGGACGGTATGAAGTGCGATGCGGAGGGCCGGCTGTGGAGCACGGGTCCGGGCGGAGTCTGGGTCGTCGAGCCCGACGGCGACGTGCTGGGGGTCATCGTCACTCCCGCCCGGCCATCGAATCTGGCCTGGGGCGGGTCCGGGTGGAACACGCTGTTCGTGACGGCGCAAACGTCTGTCTATCGCATCGAGACGGCGGTGCGCGGGCGGTCGGTGCCCTAGCGCCTGGTCGGTCGGCGTCGGGCCGGAGGGAGAGGATGGTGCACGATGACCCCGCCGCTTCGCGTGCGTGTGCGACCCTACGCGGACCTTGCCCGCTACTTTCCGGGTACCGGCGCGGTGCGGGAGGTTGACGTGCCGGCGGGAGCCACGATCCAGGATCTCCTCGAACGCTACGGCGTCGATGCCGAACCGCGCCTCACGCTTGGCCTGAACGGCGAGTTGGCAGAGCGCGACGCCGCGCTGGCGGCCGGCGACCTGGTCGACATCCTCGTCCCGATGTCGGGCGGCGTGTAGCCATGGCGCCCTCCGCAGGCTCGGTGCGCCGGCGCTTCCTGCGCGTTGATCTGACTACCGGTCGCCTATCGGTCGAGCGGCCCGAGCCGGACTTCATGCGCCATCACATGGGCGGGCGCAACGTCATCGCCCACACGCTGCTTTCGGAGATCCCGCCGGGAATTGACGCGTTCGATCCCGAGAATCGCCTCGTGTTCGCGCTCGGCCCCATCACCGGTGTCCCCGTTCCTGGGGGCAGCCGGCACAGCGTGGGCGCCAAGTCGCCGCTCACCGGCCTCTTCGGTGAGTCCGAGGCCGGCGGGTACTGGGGCGCCGAGCTCAAGCGGGCCGGCTGGGACGCCATCATCGTGCAGGGGCGGGCTGCGCATCCGGTGTACCTCTGGGTCCACGACGGCGAATTCGAGTTGCGGGACGCTCGACATCTGTGGGGCGAGCTGACGGGTCCGGTGGAGTCCAAGATCCGGGCCGAGCTGGGCGATTCGCAGGTGCGCGTGGCCCAGATCGGTCCCGCCGGAGAGAACCTGGTGCGGTTCGCCTGCGTCGTCCACGATCTCAACGAGGTGGCCGGCCGCACGGGCCTGGGCGCCGTGATGGGATCGAAGAACCTCAGGGCCATCGCCGTCCGCGGCGCCCAGCCGGTAACCGCGGCCGACCCGCGGGCGATTGCCGGGGTGGCGCGCTGGGTGGCCCAGGAAACGCTCGCGCCGGGCGAACCGCACCATCGGCTGCACACTTGGGGCACCGGCGCCATGGTCAAGTCGAAGCAGCTCGAGGGTCACCTCGCGGCGCACAACTTCCGCGACGGCCGGCTGCCGGGCGGCGATCAGGTGGACGCGCTGGCCATCCAAGAGCTCACCGAGCACGAGATGGATCGCTGCTATGCCTGCTCGGTGCGCTGTAAGAAGCGGGTCAAGGTCAGGCGTCCCGACCTCGAGGTCGATCCAAAATACGGCGGTCCCGAGTACGAAACGATGGCGGCCATCGGACCCAACACCGGCGTCGTCGACGTCATGGCCGTCTGCAAGGGCCATGAAATGCTCAACGCGCTGGGCATGGACAGCATCTCCTGCGGCGCGACGATCGCGTGGGCCATGGAGATGGTCGAGCTTGGCCTCATGGACGAGGACCGGCTCAGAGGCGAAACGCTGCACTTCGGATCCGCCGACGACCTGCTGCGGGTGATCGGCAAGATCGCCCGCCGCGAGGGCGTGGGCGACCTGCTGGCCGAGGGCTCGCTGCGGGCGGCGCGCACCCTGGGGGCGGATGCCGAGGCGAGAGTCGTCCACGTCAAGGGGCTCGAGGTGGCCATGCACGATCCGCGCGCGATGCCGGAGATGCGCCGCAACTACCCGGTCACCCCGACCGGTGGTGATCACACCGGCGCCGCCGGCAAGCGGTCCGGGCTTCGCAACACGGTGGGCCTGTGCCACTTCCTGCAGTACGACGAGGCCACGACCTTGACGCTGCTGAACGCGGCCACGGGCTGGGAGGTCTCACCGGACGAACTGCACGCGACCTTCGAGCGCGGCGTCACCATGGCGCGGCTGTTCAATCTGCGGGAGGGGCTGACGCCGGACGACGACCGCCTCCCGGACCGCCTGCACCAGCCGTTGCGACACGGGCCGCTGCGCGACCGTCGGCTCAGCCGCGACACCGTCAGGAAAGAGGTGCAGGCCTACTATCGCGACCACGGGTGGCACCCGGAGACCGGGCGTCCTTACGCCGACACCATCGAATTCCTCGGCCTTGATTCGGTTGCCGCGGCCGCGCAAGCCACGGGGTTTGTCGCGGAGCGCCCCGAGCCGCTACCGGCCGGACGACGGCCCTACGCGCCCCAGCCTGAAGAGAGCGGCGTCCTCGCCGAATAGACCGCGCGGCCGAAGCCTAGTGGTGCACGGTGACCGGCGTGCCGTTCGCACAGAAGTCCCACGCCCACTGCGAGTCGTGCAGCCGCATGTTCACGCAACCGGCGCTATACACGCTGCCGAACGCGTCATGCCAGTAGGCGTAGTGAAACCCGATCCAGCTTTCCGTGAAATATTGGACGTGCAGCACGTTGGGCACGTCGTACGTTTTCAGCGTGCTGCCGTTGGAAATCAACCGGGCGCGCTCGATCCGCCAGAAAATCTCGAAATCGCCCGGCGGCGTGAAGTCCGGCGGCAGCCCGGTTGAGATCAACGCTTCGTAGACCGGTTGGTCGTCCGCGAAGAAGGTGGTGACCTGCCGCGTGAGATCGACCTCGGCCCGGCGCGCCGACGGATAGATCGTCCGAGTCGGCCAGTGCGCCGCGTCGTAGGGCGGCGCGATCACCGACTGCCTGACCGGGGCCGTGCTCAGACCGCGCGACTCGGCGACGTAAATGCCCACGGGGTCTTGGACGAGGCCTTGAGACGTGTCCCGCCAGATCGAGCGGCTGAAGGCCTGGCGCAACCCGCTGGTGGTCTCGGCGCCCCAAAGGACCGGGTAGCCAAACGCGAAGACGCCGCCGCCCTCGCGGAATGCCTCCCAGAAGACAGGATGGACTCCTCGCTTCGTCTGTGGAAACCACCATCCGTAGTCATGCGGTTGATCTGCCGACTCTTGTTGCAGTGCCCAAGCCGTTCCCAGGTTGAGTGGGATGACTCCGAGCGGATCTCGTGTCCAGGCATCGGTGAGCAGGGCGCCGCGCTCGAAATACTGGATCCGCTCGCGGCCAAACTTCAGCGGCTCGGTAATCGGCCAGCCGATCGACGACTCGCGGCCGTATTGCAACCACCAGTCGAGGATTCGACCGGCAATGTGGTGACCGGTTTCGGGGACGTAGACGGTTTGGGGCTGGGGCTCGATCGGCTCTTCGGCGCTCACCGACGTGACAAGGCCGCCGGCTGCCATGGCGCCGCTGCCGGCCGCTAGCGCGAGCAGCCGGCGTCGCCCGATTCGAGGACCCTGCGGCACGTCCGTCAACTCCTGCAAACTACGCGGCTAACCGATCACGGCACCAACCGCGAAGCCCGGTACAAAATGATAACAGCCCCCGCGAAGGACCGGCTTCGACTAGAACGGCCGATACGGTCGGGCGCCGCTCTGGTAGGCCCCGGCCAGCGAGTCGCGCGTGAAGTCCTCGGGCACGCGACCGTCCGCCACGTACCCGTAGAGCGCGGCCTTGAAGATGCCCTCCAGCGCCGTCACGATCGCCAGGGCGAGTCCAACGGTTGCCACGCCCACCGCGATGCCCACCGGAAGACTCACGGCGGCCACCAGGATGGCGGGCAGGGCGCCGATCAGCGCGGCGATGAACCCAAGAATGCCGAAGCCGATGTTCGACGTGACCTGCTCGCCCCAGGTGCGCTTGAACAGCGAGCCCGAGCTTCGGATCGCGGCAATCGGTCCCAGCCCTTCCGCGACCACGATGGGAACGACGAAGTAGGTCAGATACGCCCAAACGCCACCGATCAGCGAGAGCACGATCTGTCCGAGCATGTTGTCACGCGACTGGCTGCGGAGCACCTGCAGGATCAGGCCCACGGTCGCCGAGATGAGCGCCCATCCCAGGATTTGCGGCAGACGCTTGTTCGCCATTCGCAGGCCGTCGCCGACCGTCGGGTCGCCGCCGGCCAGGCGAATCATCGCCGCTCCGATGAGCGCCGAGTTGAAATAGATGACGACGAACGCCAGGAGGAAGTAGGTCACGGCGAGCAGCGCGATGTCCACTTCGGAGGCCCCGGTGCCGGCCAAACGGTCCACCGTGCCAAGGCCGGACCCGACGCCCATCATCAGCCCGGCCAGAATCACCAGGGCCACGGTCGACATCACGGGAAACAGCACCAGCTCCCGGTCCTTCTTCAGGACCGCCCAGCTCATCTTGATGAGCTCCCACGTGCGCCCAATGGTTTGGAACATGTCTCAGCCCGCCGTGCGAATCGATCGACTAAGGATAAGACCTCCGGCTCGCAATACGCGATTGGCGGCCGAAGCGCAGCGGACCCGGGCGGCGCGAGCGCCACCCGGGCCAGCGGTCGTCGCGGCGCCTAGGCCGAGACCTCGGACGCCGATTCGCGACGCAGCCGATGCGTGACAAGCGCCGCCGCGGCCGCGATTGCCAGCACGAGCACTGCCACCTTCTTCTTCACCGCACACCTCCATCGCCGAGCCGCCTGCCGTGGCGGCCAGCAGTCTCCTTCAACCCTACGCCCACGCGTGGCGCGGCACCGTGGCGAAGGGCACACACGCGCCGGCGTTCCGCGGTCGGGCGACCCGCTACGCTGCGCACGGTGGCCACCGCCCTGGGAGAACGGCATGCGCGTTGGATCCGGTGACTTCACCTACGAATACGTGGACGGCTGGCTCAAGCTTCCGCCCGACTGGTCGCTGGGCTGGATTGGCAGCATCGCCACGGACCGCTTCGGCCGCGTCTACTGCTTCAATCGCGGCACGCGTCCCATGACGGTGCTCGGCCGCGAAGGCGAGGTTATCGGCCACTGGGGCGACGCGGAGCTCTGCTATGCCCACGGCGTCTTCATGGACCGCCACGAGCGGCTGTGGCTGACCGATCAGCTGGCCCACGTGGTCTGGATCTACGGCACCGACGGCACGTTGCACGGGCGCCTGGGCTATCCATATGTGACCAGCGAGTCCGCCGGATTGTTCAACCAGCCCACGAACACCTTCGTCACCGACGACGGCTCCATTTTTGTGTCCGATGGCTACGGGGACTCCAAGTGTCACCGGTTCGACGCCGCCGGCCGGCACGAGCTCACCTGGGGCGAGCCCGGGAACGGCCCCGGTCAATTCGCCCTGCCGCACGGCATCTGGGTGCTGCGGGACGGTCGAGTGCTGGTGGCCGACCGCGAGAACGACCGCATCCAGGTCTTTGATCGCGATGGGGTCTACATCACCGAATGGGGCGACATTCCGCTGCCAAGCGACTTCTACGTCGACGAGGACCGCGGGGCGGTATTTGTCAGCGAGCTCAATCGCGGCATCGCGGTGTACGACTTCGACGGCCAGGTGATTACCCGGTGGGCCCAGGAACGCGAGCCCCCGGACCGGATCGGCGGCCCCCACGGCATCTGGGTGGACGATCAGGGCGCGATCTACGTGGGCGAAGTCGGCGCCGACAGCTACCTGCACAAATGGGTGCCCGCGCGCTAGCGCACCGGAGCCTCGGCCGAACGGCAGGCAAGGCGTGAGGCGCTAGGCTCGGAAGTCGCCCGCGTCAGGAGCTTTCATGTCCGCCGACATTCGAGTGAGCAACCTGGTTAAGCACTACCAGGTCGCCGATCGTGAGGGCGGTCTGCGTGAGTCCTTGCGCAGCGTCGTGCGACGCCGCCATCGGTCCGTACGCGCCGTCGACGACATCACCTTCGACGTGCAGCCCGGCGAGATCGTCGGCTTCCTTGGGCCCAACGGCGCGGGGAAGACCACGGCGCTGAAGCTGTTGAGCGGGCTGTTGCACCCGACCGACGGCAAGGCGACGGTGCTGGGCTTCACGCCATGGGAGCGCCGGCGCGAATTCCTGTCGCAAATCACGCTCATCATGGGGCAGCGGCAGCAGCTCTACTGGGACCTGCCGGCCCTGGACACGTTTCTCGTCAACAAGGCCGTGTTCGGATTGCGGGACGCCGACTACCAGGAGTCGCTCGGACTGCTCGTCGACCTGCTCGAGCTGGATGAAATCCTCACCAAGCCCGTGCGCCAGCTTTCCCTTGGCGAGCGCATGAAGGCCGAGCTGGCGGCCGGCCTCTTGCACCGTCCGAGGGTCTTGTTTCTCGACGAGCCGACCATCGGGCTCGACGTGACGATGCAGCAGCGCATCCGCGATTTCGTCACCCGCTACAACGCCACCACCGGCGCCACGATCCTGCTCACCAGCCACTACATGGCCGACGTGAATGCGCTGGCCGAGCGCGTGGTCGTGATCGACCACGGGAAGCTGCTCTACGACGGCCTGCTCACGGGACTCATCGACCGCTACGCCCCGCACAAGACCATCACCCTGCGCCTGGAGCGTCCGGTCGAGCGCCGGGATGTGGCGGCCTTCGGCGAGGTTGTCGAGGCCGACGACCTGCAAGTCAGCGTGCGCACCGACAAAGCGCAGGCGGCCTCGGTGACGGCCCGGATGCTGGCCGAGCTGCCGGTGGCCGATCTGAGCGTCGAGGACCCGCCGCTGGAATACGTCATCGACCAGGTATTTCACCGGCGCGCATCGTGATGCGCTCGCGCACGCTGGCGGGCTTCGCGTCCCTGCTGCGCGCGGAGCTGGCGGACCTCTTCCAGTACCGCATCGAGATGTTCCTCTACGGCCTCTGGCAAGTGGTCAACCCCATCATCTACCTGGTCATTTGGTCCACCGTCGTCGGCGGCGGCGACATTGCCGGCTACGACCGAGACGACTTCGTCCTCTATTACCTGGTGTTCATGGCCGTGTCGCACCTCACCCTGGCGATCGAGGTCTACACCATGGCGCCGAGCATCCAGACCGGCCGGCTCTCGCCGCACATGCTGCGTCCGCTGCATCCGTTCTGGCGCGCGGGGGCGCTCAACATCGCCTACAAGGCCGTGAACCTGATGTTTCTGGTTCCCATTTGGATCGGCCTCGCCCTGATTCTCCGCCCCGCCTTCGAGCCGGATTGGCTCGGGATCGCGCTCTTCCTGCCGTCCATGGTCTTGGCGGCCTCGATCTCGTTCCTCATTGGCTCGTGCTTCGCCATGTTCGCGTTCTGGACCACGCGCTCGATGTCGTTCTGGGACATCTGGATGAGCCTGACCCTGCTGCTCGGTGGCCAGGTCGCGCCCGTGGCCGTGCTTCCCGGCGTGCTGCAGCAGGCCGCCGTGGTGCTGCCGATGCGCTACACGGTCGGCTTCCCCATCGAGGTGGTGCTGGGCCGCGTGCAAGGCGCGGAACTCGTAACGGGACTGGCGATCCAGGCCGGATGGACCGTGGCCGCCGCGGCGGCCTTCGTCGCGCTCTGGCGAGCCGGTGTGAAGCGCTATGGGGCGGTGGGCGCGTGATCGGGCGCCTCGCCCGCATCGCGGGGGCGTACTTTCGCTCGGCGTTGCAGGAGGAGTTTGCCTACCGCGGCGACCTGTTCGGCAACGTGATCCGCAGCGTGCTCAATCTCGGCACGGCCATCGGCGGCGTGGCCGTGATCTTCAGCCACACCGAGACTTTGGGCGGATGGACCCTGGGGCAGACGCTGTCGCTGCTGGGGATATTCGTTTTCGTGAATGGATTCGTGGCGATGTTCATGTCGCCGAGCCTCAACCGGGTCGTCGAGGAAGTGCGCGAGGGTACGTTCGACTACGTGCTGATGAAGCCCGTGCCGGCGCTGTTCTTGGCCAGCGCGCGGCGCTTTGCCGTCTGGCACGTCTCCGACATCGTGCTCGGGGCCATCGTTCTCGGCGTGGCGCTGGCCGGCCTGGACGTGCGGGCGTCCGGCTGGGGCGTGCTCCTGTTCGTGGCGCTGCTGGCCTGCGGCGTGACCATCGTCTACGCCATCTGGCTGGCGTTGACCACGCTGGTGTTCTGGTTCGTGCGCGTGGCCAACGTGACGATGATCTTCAACCTGTTCTTCCAGACCGGCCGCTACCCCATCGAGGTCTACCCGTTCTGGCTGCGGCAGTTGCTGACTTTCGTATTTCCGGTGGCGTTCGTCACAACGGTGCCGGCCCAGGCCGTGACCGGGCGCGACCCATCGTGGCTGGTATGGGTCGCGCCCGTCATTGCCGTCGTCGCCCTGCTGGCGGCCACGCGCTTCTGGCGCTTCGGCCTCAGCCGCTACACCAGCGCCTCGAGCTAGCTCGCCCGACGCCTTCGCACCGCACGCACGCCGGTCACCAGGATCGCCACTACGACGAGGATCGGTCCGCCGATGATGGCGATGGTGAGTCCGGCGTCTGCGGCCCACTGGGCGAAGCGACCCAGCCGATCGACGCTCTCGCGGGCTGTTGAACCGGGGTTCCAGACGTCGCGGTCGGCCACGTCCTCCGGCAGCACCGTCAAAAACGTGGTGCTCGTGTTGTCCACGTCGGCCCGGTCCGGCTCGTCCGACCTGATCGAGGTGTCGGTCTGCAGGCGCCCCGAGTCGGCCTCCACCCGCGCCACGTAGGTCACGATGTCGGTCAAGCCTGGGGCAATCCGCGGAAACTCCCACACGATGGCGTTGCGCGCGTCGTCAAACCGTCCGCCGCCGTCCGCGCGCACGAACTGCATGCCGTCGGACAGGCGTTCCTCGAGGCGCACGTTGCGGGCATCGGTGTTGCCGGAGTTGCGGTACTCGAGGATGTAGGCCACGTCCCGCCCGACCGGCACGGCGGCGGGACCGTCCTTGAAGACGGACAGGTCGACGTGGAACGTCAGCGTCGCCTCGGCGCGGTTGTTGGCGCCGTCGCCCTCCGGGCTGGACGTCGAGACCTCGGCGCGCGCCTGCATCTCAAGCGCCTCGCTCTCGAGCCTGACGTCGCTGCCGAGGAAGCGCGCCTCGCCCGGACCGAGCCGGTCGATCGTCCACGACACCGTGTGCGCGGCTGCGCTGTAGACGCCGCCATCGCTCGCGGCCAGGAAGATCATGCCCGGATCCAGCCGGTCAACGACCTCCACCTGCTTGAGGTCCACCGTGCCCTCGTTCCACACGGACAGGCTGAGGCTCGTGGAGTCATGCATTCGGAAGTGGCTTGGGACCTCGCGCATCACGATCAAGTCCGCCGCCGGATGCAGCCGCAGCACGATCGTCGCCAGCGAGGTCTGGTTGGTCAGCACGTTCAGCTGGCCTTGGAGCACCTCGATGCGCTCGCGCACCTGCGTCAGCTCGCGCTGCACCTCGATGGTGTCCTGCACGCTTCGCGCCCGCGTCAGGATGTCCAGCAACTGCTGCTCGGCCGCGGTGGCGTTGCGCAAGCGGGCGGTCAGATCGGTGTATTGCGCCGTGACGTCCTGGCTGCGAATGTCCTCGTCGATCACCTCGGCGCCGACGTTGCGCAGCGCGGCCAGCGTGGCGTCGAACGTCTCGACGGGCACGCGCACGGTGATGGTGCTCACGTGCCGTGGGTCGTCCTGCTGAATGTTGGAGGCGGCGACGAACGCGCCGGAAATCCCCGCCACGATGTCTTCGACCTGGGTCACCGCGGTTGCAAGCTCGGCGACGACGACGCTCAGCGTCCCGGTCCGGATGATCTGGCGCTCGACGACACCCGCGTCGACCGACTGCGTCGCGCTGTCGAGCGACTGCGGCGCGGCCGCCACCGGCATTGCCGCCGGCGCCGGCGCTGCCGTCACCATTTTCTCAACCACGACCTCAACCGGTACCTCGCGGATGACCTCGACCTCGACCGGTACCTCTTTCACGACGATCCCCTCTGACTCGGCAACCACGGCCATCGCCGGCTCGGCCATCGCTCGGTCGTCGAAGTCAAGCGATTCAGCCGAGCTTTCGTCCTCGCCGCAAGCCATCAGCGCAAAAACGATCAGAACGATGAATGCCGCTCGAAAACGCTGCATGGAGACTTCCCGTCGTGTGTGGGCGTTCACACAGTCCTTAAACACTACGCGCAGCGGAAACGAAACGTTCCCTCCCGGCTCAGCGAATATGCGGACGTAGCCAGCGGGACGGTGCGGGGGCGACCCGCCGGGCTAGCCGGAATCCCCGTCGCGGCCGTCGGCCAGCCGGGCCACGCGCAGCAGCTCGACGTTGTCCTTCATGCGCATCACGATCACGCCGGCGGCGTAACGTCCCAGCGGGCGAGTGTCCTTGAGTCCGCAGCGAATCACCTGCCCGTCGGACGAGACCAGCACGATCTCTTCGTCGGGGCTGAGCAACGTGCGGGCGTCCGCTACTGGACCGGTCTTCTCATTCAGGTTGATGGCTCGCAAGCCTTGTCCGCCTCGCCCCTGCGGCCGAAAGTCCGACACCGGCATCTTCTTGCCGTAGCCGTTGCGAGTGACCAGCAGCACATAGGCGTCTTGATGGACGAGGTCCATCGATACGACCTCGTCCTCCTCGGCCAAGCTAATGGCGCGCACGCCGCCGCTGGTGCGGCCGCTGGCGCGAACGTTGTCGAGGTTGAAGCGGATGGACAGACCCTGCCGCGTGAAGAACATTGCGCTGTCCTCGGCAGTCGCCAGGCGCACCCAGGCCAGCTCGTCGTCAGGCGCCACGCTCATGGCCAGCAGGCCGTTGTTGCGGATGGTGACGAACTGCGTCAGCGCACTGCGTTTGACCTGACCGCGGCGCGTCCCGAACACCAGGTAGTCGCCCGCCTCGAAATTGGGAATGGCCAAGACGGCCGTGGCCGTCTCCCCCTGCTCGATCGGCAGCAGGTTGATCACGTTGATGCCCTGCGCGTCGCGCCCGTGCTGTGGAATCTCATAGGTCCGCAGCCGGTAGACCTTGCCGCGGTTGGTAAAGAACAGCAGGTAGTCGTGCGAGTTGGTGATCAGGAAGTGCTCGACGATCCCGCCCGCCTTGCTGCGGAATCCGATGATCCCGCGACCGCCGCGGCCCTGGCGGCGGTAGGCGGTCGCCTGCACGCGCTTGACATAACCATTGGACGACAGCGTGACCAGGCAATCCTCGTCGGCCACCAGGTCGGCGTCCGAGAACTCGCCGCTCGCCCCGGCCAGGATCTCGGTGCGGCGCTCGTCGCCGAAGCGATCCACCACGTCGCGGGTCTCGGTGCGAATGATCTCCCGCACCCGGTTGGCGTCGGCCAGGATGTCCTCCAGGTCGGCTATCTCCGCCCGCACGGCGTCGAGCTCGTCGAGGATGCGCTGGCGTTCCAGTCGCACCAACCGGCGCAGCTGCATGTCGAGAATCGCGTTGGCTTGCGTCTCCGTGAGGCCGAAGCGCTTCATCAGCTCGTTTCGTGCGGCTTCCGTGTCGGCGGCCGCGCGAATGCACTCGATCACCTCGTCGATGTTGTCAAGGGCGATGACGTAGCCCTCGAGCAGGTGTTCCCGGACGCGCGCCTTCTTGAGATCGAACTCCGTCCGCCGGCGGATCACCTCCCGCCGATGCTCGATGAACAGCTCGATCATGCGCTTGAGCGTCAGCTGCTCGGGCCGCCCGTCGACCAGGGCCAGCATGTTGATGCTGAAGGTGGATTGCAGCGACGTGTGCTTGTAGAGCTGGTTGAGCACTGCCGAGGGGCGCGCGTCGCGCTTCAACTCGATCACTGCCCGCATGCCGTGACGGTCGGACTCGTCGCGGATGTCCGAGATGCCCTCGATGGTGCTGTTCCGCACCAGGCCCGCGATGCGCTCGATCAGCGTGGCCTTGTTGACCATGTACGGAAGCTCGGTGACGACAAGCGCCATGCGCTCGCCGCGGACCTCCTCGATCGTGACCCGGGCGCGCACCACCACTCGACCGCGGCCCTGCCGGTAGGTGTCCTGGATGTCGTCGGCGCCGACGATGATCGCCGCCGTCGGGAAGTCCGGCCCCTTCACGAACTTCATGAGGTCGTCGCGGCTCGTGTCGGGCTCGTCCAGCAAGTGCTGGATCGCTCGTCCCACTTCGCGCAGGTTGTGCGGCGGAATGCTCGTGGCCATCCCGACGGCAATGCCCGTGGAGCCGTTCAGCAGCAGATTGGGCACGACGGCCGGCAGGACTTCCGGCATCTCTGCGGTCCCGTCGAAGTTCTCGACGAAGTCCACCGTGTCGCGATCGATTTCGTCGAGCATCTGGGCCGACACCGCCGTCAGCCGGGTCTCGGTGTACCGCATGGCGGCAGCCGGATCGCCGTCCACCGAGCCGAAGTTGCCTTGCCCGTCCACGAGCGGGTAGCGCAGCGAAAACGGCTGCGCCATGCGCACCAGCGTGTCGTAGAGCGCGCCGTCGCCGTGCGGGTGGTATTTCCCCATCGTGTCGCCCACCACGCGCGCCGCTTTGCGGAACCCGGCATTGGGCGCCGCCCCCAGCTCGTCCATCGAATACAGCAACCGCCGCTGGACCGGCTTGAGCCCGTCGCGCACGTCGGGAATGGCGCGCGCCATGATGGTGCTCATGGCGTAGTCGATGTACGAGGCTTCCATCTCCTCGGCGAGCTCGATCGGCATGAGGCGGTCGTCGGTCACTTAGTCCTCCCTCTCCGGCTGGTCGGCGGCCTGAAAGTCGCCGCTCGCGCCACCGGACTTTCGTATGAGGCGCACGTCGCGCACGGTCATCGCGCGGTCGACGGCTTTGCACATGTCATAGACGGTCAGCGCCGCGACGGAGACGGCGGTCAAGGCCTCCATCTCCACCCCGGTGCGGGCGGTGGTGCGCACCGTGGCCTCGATGGCCAGCCCCGGCGGGTCCTCCGCGGGATCGATGGCCAGGTCAATGCCGCTCAGCGGCAGCGGGTGGCACAGCGGGATGAGATCCGGGGTGCGCTTGGCCGCCATGATCCCGGCCACCCGCGCCACGCCCACGACGTCACCCTTTGGCAGCGGCGAGTCTCGGCCGTCCAACTGCGCGCGAATCATGGCCAGCGTTTCCGGTTGCATCGCGATTCGCGCCGCCGCCACGGCCACGCGAACGGTTGCCGGTTTTGCGCCGACATCCACCATGCGCGGAGCCCCGGCACTGTCGAAGTGCGTCAGCCCCATGCGTGCTTGGTGGACTCCTTTGGACGCCATGAACCGGCCGAATGCTCCCGGGACCAATTCTATCAGATTGGCCCGGAAAACCGGCACTGACGGCGCTTGGCGGCGCCGCCGCGCGTGAGTGCCAGCAGCGCTAGTTGGCGGCTTGTCGGCGAGCCCGGAAATTGTCTGTGTTTTGTTGCTGCAAACGTCGCCGAACGAGGTGCGGTGCACCGTCCGAGGTCCGCCAGACGTGGCTTGGAGAGCCGGATGCTCGGCGCTGCCGGCGGCCCGAGGGTCATTCGCCCTGCCGCGACTGAAACCCGGCGTAACCCCTCCGTCATTCCGGCGGAGGCCGGATTCCAGCCCGGTCGAACCTGAGGGCGCGATGGATGCCTGGCGGCGGGCGGGTCTGAGACCCGCCCCTACCGGATTTTGCGAAAGTCTTCGACGCGGGCGGTACGCGTGTGAAGCACTGGGCGCCCCCGTCACGGCCATCTCGCGTTGACACGCCGACGGCGCGCTACCTAGCATCCCTGTGGGACTCAGGCGGTGGCTCACATGCGCGACGACTCCAACGACCCGACCGATCGCCCGGATGGTGGTTCCATCGTCGGCCAGAGCGGGCAGAGCGTTGTCGGCTACGCGCTGGTCGCCGTGGCATTCGTGGTCGTGCTGGTTCTGGTCATGACGACCCTGGGCGATAGCATTGGGGAAGGTCTCGACAGCTTGCTTGAGACCATCTCCCAGCCATTCACGAGCTAGCGGCGTGGAATCAACCCGAGACGAATACGAACCTGTTGAATACCTGCGGCGCCTGACGACCAAGGGCCGTCGGATTCTTGCCCAGGCGGAGCTCGAGGCGACCAACCTCGGGCACTCGACCGTGGGCGCGAATCACCTGCTGCTGGCGATTCTCGCCTCGCCGCAGACCGCGGCGGCGCGCATCCTGCGTGAAGCGCAGGTCGACGTGCTCAAGCTGCGCGAGGCGGTGGTGGAGGCCCTGGGTCCCGGGGAGGACCAGGACCCCGGCCGACGACCGCTGGGACCGGGCGGTCGCAATGCGCTGCGCGCCGCCGCGCTGGAAGCCGAACGCACCGGCGTGCGCTTCATTGGCACCGAACATTTGCTCTTGGGCGTGCTCGCCCACCACGGCCGCTTGGCTGGCGAGAGCCTGCGCCAGGCCGGCGTCGACTTTCGCTCGATTCGCCGGCGTATCGAGGCGTCCTATCGCCCCGGTCGCGTCGGTGGCGGCGGACGGCGAGCCAGTCGCCGCGGACGCCGCCGGGCCAAGAGCCCGTTGGCCGAGTATGGCCGCGACGTCACGCGCGCCGCCGCCAGCGGTGACCTCGACCCGGTGGTCGGTCGACGGTCCGAAATGGACCGCATGATCGAAATCCTCGTGCGACGCACCAAGAACAGTCCAGTGCTCGTGGGCGATGCAGGCGTCGGCAAGACGGCGATCGTCGAAGGACTGGCCCAGCGCATTCGGGAAGGCGACGTGCCGCCCGACCTGCGCAAGGGCCGCCTCATCGCGCTCGATTTGGCCGCGACCATTGCGGGCACCAAGTATCGCGGCGAGTTCGAGGAACGTGTGCAGGGCGTGATTGCCGAGGCTCGCGCCGATCCCAACGTCATCCTCTTCATCGATGAGTTGCACACCGTCGTGGGCGCCGGCGGAGCCGCCGGTTCGCTCGATGCGGCCAACATGCTCAAGAGCCATCTCGCGCGCGGCGAGCTGCGGCTCATCGGCGCGACAACCTGGCGCGAATACCGCCGCCATATCTCCAACGACAAGAGCCTGACCCGGCGGCTCCAACCCGTCGACGTCGGCGAGCCTGATGACGAGTCGGCGATTGCCATCGTGGAGGGCCTGCGACCCGTCTATGAGCAATATCACGGCGTGCAGATCAGCGACGAAGCCTTGGAGGCTTCCGTGAGCATGTCGCGGCGCTACCTGACCGAACGTCAATTGCCCGACAAGGCCATCGACCTGATCGATGAAGCCGCCGCCAAGGCCAAGGTGGCCCGCCTCACCGCCCCCGAGCGCCTGCGGCAACTCGAGCAGCGCCTGGACGACCTGGCGACCACACGCGCCGACCTGGGCGTCGATGGGGAGCCGGAGCAAGTTCTCGAGTTGGCGGCGGCGGAGGCGCAGCTGCGCGAGGAACTGCGCGACGAACGCCGTGCCTGGGAGGCCGAGGCGCGCGCGAATACTCCGATCATCGGTATCCACGAAATAGCCGGCGTCGTGTCTCGCTGGAGCGGAGTCCCCACGCCCACCCTCATCGAGGCTGAAGCCGAGCGCTTCCTGGCCATTGAGTCGATGCTCCAAAAGCGCGTTGTGGGACAGGACGAGGCGCTAAACGAGCTCGGCCGCTCGCTGCGCCGCGCGGTGGCGGGCATGCGTGACGAGCGCCGTCCCATTGGATCGTTTCTCATGATTGGCCCCACCGGCGTCGGCAAGACCGAGACCGCCAAGGCCGCGGCTGAATTCGTGAGCGGCGACGAGCTCAAGCTCGTTCGCGTGGACATGAGCGAGTTCGGCGAGTGGCACGCGGTGTCCCGTCTCGTCGGATCGCCGCCCGGATACGTGGGGCACGATCAGGCTGGCGAGCTCACCGAGTCGGTGCGACGCAATCCCTTCTCCGTGGTGCTGTTCGACGACGTGGAGAAAGCGCATCCTCGGACGCTGCACATGATGCTGCAGATCATGGAGGACGGTGTTCTCACCGACGCGAACGGGCGTACGGTCGACTTTCGCAACACCATCATCGTGATGACGTCGAACCTTGGCGTGGAGGAGTCGCGCGGGCCGAAGATTGGCTTCGGGTCGGGTCCGACGCAGCAGGCCGGCGAGCGCGCGGCGTTCGAGGCACGCATGCGTGAGCACGCGCGGCGACATCTCCCGGCGGAGTTTCTCAACCGCATCGACCGGCTGCTGATTTATCACGATCTTGGCGAAGCCGAGCTGCGCGAGATTGCGCGGCGGCTCCTATCGGCGGCGATCCTCCGCGCGCGCGCGGTGGGGCTGGAGCTGCACGTCACGTCCGAGGCCCTCGATTTCTTTGTCCGTGCGGCTGCCGACCGGAACCAGGGCGCGCGCCCCCTGCGTCAACTCGCGAGCCGCTACGTTGACGAACCGCTGACCGAGCACGTCGTCGACGGCAGTGCCGCCGGAAAGGAATTCGAGCTGCGCGTCGACGACGGCGAACCCGCCGTCGTCGAGATCCAACCGGCCGACGCCGAGCCGGCGTCCGCGCCGCAGGGGTGACCCGGGCACTCGACGCCTCCGGGGCGGGTCAGGCGCCGCGACCCTGAATCCGATTGGCGAGGCGGCCCGGGCTCTCGGGCGCGGCCTTGCGGACATCATCTTTCCACCGGTCTGCGCCGGGTGTGGCGCGCTTGGTGACGGCATTTGCGCCATCTGCATTTCTCAGCTCGAACCCCTTCCGCGTCCCTGCTGCCGCCAATGCAACCGGAGGCTGGAACACGGCGACCAATGCGCCGCGTGTCTGCACCAGAAGCGGCGCATCGACCAGGTGTATGTGCGCTATCCGTACGAGTCGCCCGTGCGGGATGCGATTCTGCGCCTGAAGTTTCGTAACAAGCGATACCTCGCCGGGGCGCTGGCACGGGTCGCGGCGGAAGCGTTGTCCAGCCCGCCGGATATCGACGCGCTCGTTCCAATTCCACTGGGTCCCGCGCGCGAGCGGGAGCGCGGCTTCAACCAGAGCGCGCTCATCGCGGCTCAATTGACGCGATGGCTGGCCGTGCCCGTGCTGGATCAGCATCTGATCCGTCACCGTGATACGGCTCCCCAGATGTCGCTGAC
This sequence comes from Chloroflexota bacterium, assembly GCA_965243625.1. Lineage (GTDB taxonomy): Bacteria > Chloroflexota > UBA11872 > UBA11872 > UBA11872 > JAJECS01. Next base: position 1,954,786 of record CBDEVI010000002.1, on the reverse strand, counting down.
GCGCGAAGCCCGCTGGCGAAACGTGATTGGCGCCTTCACTTGTCTCCACAACGTGAGCGGCGCCCGTCTGCTCCTCGTCGACGATGTGGCGGCAACCGGAGCGACGCTCGAAGCCGCCGCCCGAGCGCTCAGGCGCCGCGGCGCGACCTGGGTGGGGGCGGTGGTGGCGGCGCGACCGCCGCCGGATCGCCCGCTCGAGCCTTAAAGCCATCTATCCACACCCTGTTGATATACTCCGCGGTCTAACTCCGGGGGGCAGGCGGCCATAACTCTTTGCCGCGACCCGCGTTGCAGATTGTGTGATGCCCGTGCGTGATCTCCTTGCCGGACGCCGGCGCAGTGGCGTTCCAGCCGATCTCTGGGTCACGTGCCGCAAGTGCGGCGCCATGCACTACCGCCCGGAGTTCGAGGCGGGGCTGCACGTCTGCACCCGCTGCAACTACCACGATCGCCTGACGGTCGGCCAGCGGCTGGACCTCCTGTTGGACGACGGCGAGGCCTTTCAGGAATTGGCGGGGGATGTCCTGACGTCCGATCCGCTCAACTTCTCCCGGCCAAGCGGGCGCTATCCAGACCGCGTGGCCAAAGCCCAAGCGTCCACCGGGCGCTCCGAGGCCGTCGTGTGCGGCGTGGGGCACATCCAGGGCCACGAGGTGGCGCTGGGGGTGATGGAGTTTGGCTTCATCGCCGGCAGCATGGGCGGGGCCGCCGGTGAGCGCATTGCCCGCCTGTTCGAGCTTGCGCAAGCACGGCGGATTCCGCTGGTGATGGTGACCTCGTCCGGCGGCGCCCGGCAGGACGAAGGTGTATTTGCCTTGATGCAGATGGCCAAGACCACCGCCGCCGCCGCGCGTCTGGCCGATGCCGGGGTGCCCTATATCGCGCTGATGGCCGATCCCACCCTGGCCGGCGTGACGGCCAGCTTCGCGGCAGTTGCCGACATCATCATTGGCGAGCCGGGCGCCACGATCCGCTTTGCCGGCTCGCGGGTCGTGCAAGGGACGCTGAGCCGCCGGGCGCAGGCCGACGACCACACCGCCGAGTGGGTGCTTCGGCGCGGCATGATCGACGCGGTCGTCCCTCGACGGGACCAGCGCCGCACGATCGGCCGACTCATCGAGCTGTTGGCGCCCGCCCAGGCATCTCGGCGCGCCGAGGTTGTTGACGCGGCCCAAACGCGGCTGGGCTAGCGAGCGCCGGCCGTGCTGGACTTCGAGCGCGACCTCGACGACCTGCGCAGCCGCATCGCCGAGCTCGAAGCGGACAGCGACGTGGACTCCGCGTCGGACGTCCTGCGGCAGCTCGAGCTGATGCAGCTCGAACTCGAGGCGCGTACCGCCGACGTGTTTTCTCGACTGACGCCCTGGCAGCGCGTGCAGCTGGCCCGCCATCGCGACCGGCCCCACACGCTCGACTTCATCGAGCGCATGATTGACGGCTTCGTCGAGTTGCACGGCGATCGGCGCCACGGCGACGACATGGCCGTGGTTGGCGGCGTGGGCTCGCTGCATGGCCGGCGGGTCGTCGTGGTCGGTCATCAGAAGGGCCGAGACACGCGCCAAAACGTCGAGCGCAACTTCGGCATGGCGCACCCGGAGGGCTACCGCAAGGCCATCCGCCTGTTCAAGCTGGCCGCGCGGTTTGGCCTCCCGGTCATCACCCTGCTCGACACGCCGGGGGCCGGTCCGGCATTGGAGGATGAGGAGCGCGGTCAGTCCTGGGCCATCGCCGAGAGCATGGCCGTCATGGCGCGACTGGAGACGCCCATTGTCGTCGCAGTGGTTGGCGAAGGCGGCAGCGGCGGCGCCCTGGCGATGGGCGTTGGCGATCGCATCTTGATGCTGGAACACGCCATTTACTCCGTGGCCTCGCCGGAGGCCGCGGCCGCGATCATTTGGCGGGACTCGAAGTTTGCGGAGCGCGCCGCCGAGGCCCTTGGGCTGACCTCGGATGTCCTCTACGCGGCGGATCTCATCGACCGCATCGTTCCCGAACCGCCCGGCGGCGCCCACCGCGACTACGACGCCACGGCGGAGAATCTCAAGGCGGCGCTCGTCGAGGCGCTGGATGAGCTTCAAGCCATGGCGCCCGCCGATCTGGTCGCTGCGCGGTACGCCAAGTTTCGTTCGATGAGCGCCCACGTGGAGTCGACGCCGGACGATGCCGTGGTCGACGGTGCGAGCGTCGTGTCGGAGAACCGTCACGGCCTGTAGCCCTTCGATCCATTGCCGACGGCCCGGGAGGCGCTCGCAGTCTCAGTGGCCGTGCTGACCGTCCGTCGGACCGCAGCGCTAGCCGGACTCAGCGCCCTCGGGCTGGTGGCTCGCGCAATTGCCCAAGCGTCGGACGCGGAGGCGGCCCCGATCCCCGTGCCGCTCCCGCGGCTGCCGCGGGCGCTCAACGGGCTCACGATCCAGGTCGTGTCCGACCTTCACGTGCGCTCTCGGCGCACGCCCAGCTTGAACGCGTTGCGCCGGCTCGCCGGCACCCGCCCGGATTTCCTGTTCGCCTGCGGCGACCTCAGCGACCGGGTTGACGCCGCGCCGTTCGTGGCCGAGGCGCTGGCGGCGATCGAGCCCGTGCACGGCGCCTATCTGGTCTGGGGCAACCACGATCTGTTCGTTGCCCGCACTGCAACCGACCCGTCGTGGATCGGCTATCGCACCCAGCCGCTGGGATTCATCCGGCAGGCGTTCCAGGCCCAGGGCGTTACGGTGCTCGACAACGCGCACGTGCGCCACCGGATCGGCGACGCGGAGTTGGCCATTGTCGGCGTCGGTGACGCGACCCATCGCGGCGACGCCGCCGCCCGCGCGTTTGAAGGTGTTGACGAAAACGCCTTTACGCTCGTGCTGACGCACAATCCCGACGCCGTGCCCCGGCTCGGACAAGCGCGCGTCGACCTCGTGGTTTGCGGGCATACCCACGGTGGGCAGATTGTGCCGCCGCTCATGTCCGCCCCAATGACCAGCACGCGCTCGCCGCTCCCGAGGCCCAGCGGCCTGATGCATATCGGTGGCCGGCTGGTGTACATCACTCGGGGGGTCGGTACGGTCGGCATTCCCGTGCGAGTCAATGCGCCCGCGGAAGTGCCGCGGCTGACGCTGGTCCGCGTGGGCTGAGGCCGCCCGGTAGGCTTGACGTTGTACTCCGGCCCCGTAGGGGCGCCCCTGGTGGGCGCCCGTCCGGCGGTCTTGCACGATCGGTCGCCGGGTGCGTGGTTCACCGAGCGCCGCGGAGAAACAGGAGTCACTGATGGATCTTGGCCTTCGTGACCGCGTTGCACTCGTCACCGGTGGGAGCCGCGGCATCGGCCGGGCAATCGCGCTGGGGCTTGCGGCCGAGGGCTGCGACGTGGCCATCGTCGCGCGCGGCGGGGAAGACTTGCGCGGCACGGCTGCCGAAATCTCGGCGCTCGGAGTTCATGCACTTCCGCTTTCGCTGGACATGCGCGACGCCGCGGCGCCGGCGCAGGCCGTCGGGCGCACCGTGGCCGAGCTCGGCGGCATCAGTGTGCTGGTCAACAACGTCGGAGGCTCGATGGGCGACAGCGACTTTGTGACGGGTACCGACGACCAGTGGTCCGCGACATTCGACGTCAACCTGAGCGCGGCCGTTCGGGCCAGCCGAGCGGCGGTGCCGCTTATGAAAGCCGCCGGCTGGGGCCGCATCGTGCACATCACGTCCATCTACGGGCGCGAAGGCGGCGGCCCTCCCGCCTACAACGCCGCCAAATCGGCCATGAACAGCCTGGCGACGTCGATGGCCCGCGAGTTGGCGCCGTTCGGTATCACGGTCAACGCCGTGGCGCCGGGCTCGATCCTGTTTCCGGGTGGCGGTTGGGAGCGGCGCCAGCGCCGCGATCCCGAGGGCATCGCCGCGTTCATCGAGCGCGACATGCCCATGGAACGGTTCGGCCGACCCGAGGAGGTGGCCGCCGTGGTGGCGTTCCTCGCCTCCGAGCAGGCCAGCCTCGTCACCGGCGCCTGCATCAACGTGGACGGCGGGCAGTCCCGCTCGAACATCTAGCCCGCGGGGTCCGAGGCCTCGTCGAGCCGCGCGATCTCTTCGGCCGTCAGTTCCCAGCCCGCGGCCTCGAGGTACGCGTCGAGCTGCTCGGTGGTGTCCGGTCCGGCGATGGCCGTCGCCACCTCGGGACGCGAAATCACCCACCGAATGGCAACGGCGGTTGGGTGGCGCCCGTGGGCGGTGGCGATCTCGCGCAACGCGTCGATGACTCGTTGCGCGCGGTCGGTGAGGACGGATTCCATCTCGTATGGCGGTTGCCGTTCCCACAACGTGCCCGCGGGAGCCGGCCGGCCTTGCTGCAAGTCACCGCTGAGCACGCCCACGGCCAGCGGCGAAAAGGCCATCACCCCGATGCCGAACTCCCGGCAGAAGGGGAATAGCTCTTGCTCAGGGTCACGGCACAGCAAGCTGTACTGGTTCTGCGTGGTGATGAACCCGGGCGCGACCGCCCGGTCGGCAAGCCACAGCGCCTGGCACGCCTCCCACGCCTGGTAGCTGGAGACGCCCCAATAGCGGGTCTTGCCGCTGGCCACGACATCCGTCATCGCCCGCACCGTCTCTTCCAGGGGCGTGGTTTGATCGCGCCAGTGGACGATGTAGATATCCACGTGATCGGTCTGGAGACGGCGCAGGCTGCGGTCGATCTCGCGCATGATGTGGTAGCGCGAGCTGCCAATGTCATTCGGCCCCTCTCCCACGATGGATGTCACCTTGGTGGTAATGACCAGCTCGTCGCGCTGCCCTGGCAGCACGCGACCCAGCACCTGCTCCCCGATTCCGCCGACGTAGGTGTTGGCGCAGTCGATGAAGTTGACGCCCTTGTCGATCGCGTGCCGGATGATGCGTTCCATGAGGTCCTGGTCCGTCATGCCGCGGAATCCGCATCCCAGCGCGACCCGGGACACCTTGAGCCCCGAACGGCCCATGTTCACGTACTCCATCGGGCTCAACTCCTTGCTGGTCACCACCCCGCGGCGGCGATGATGCCACTCTCGGAGCGCTCGCGCGCAGACGACGCCTATAATCAGCCGCCGCCAGCCTGCACCACTGCTTGGACTCCTCGATGACGACGTTTCAGTCCCGCATCCATGGGGTGATTCCGGCGCTGCTGACGCCGCTGAACGCCGACTTCTCCGCGGACGAGGCCGCGCTGCGGCGCCTCACCCGGCGCGTCGTCGACGCCGGCTGCCACGGGATCGTGGTGCTTGGCACGACCGGGGAGTTCGCCTCCATCGACGATGCCGATCGCGAGACCGTCATCCGTGCTGCCGTCGACGAGGTTGGCGGCGCCGTGCCCGTGATCGTGGCGTGCGGGCAGCCCAACGTGCGACGGACCCATGAGCAGCTCCGTGAAGCGGGTGACCTGGGCGCCGACGGCGTGCTCGTCAATCCGCCGTTCTACTTCGAGATGACCCAGGACGAGCTCGTCGGCTACTTCGACGGCGTCGTACGCGAATCCCCCGTCCCCGTGCTCCTGTACAACATCCCGCGGCTGACCGGAGTTCCCGCCGAGCCGGCGACGCTGCCCCGGCTGCGAGACGTCGGGGTGCAGGGCACCAAGGACAGCTCGGGCTCCGTGTCGAATGTCATGAGCTATCTCGCCGCCACCCGCGGCGCCCCCGATTTCCGCGTGATCGTGGGCGGCGACGTGACCTTCATGCACGCCCTCATTTCCGGTGCGGCCGCCACCACCGGCATGACGCCGAATGTGGCGCCGCAGCTGAATCTGGAAATCTACGACGCGTGGCAGGAAGGCAATCTCGACGCCGCGGCGGCGGCCCAGAACCGCACCAACGAGTTCCTGGAACTTTTTCAGGCACTGCCTGGATTTCCGCACGCCAACGCCAAGGGACTGCTGAGCCGCGTGGGGGTCATGGAGCGCTGGGTGGCGCCGCCGAAGACCGCCCGGGACGATGCCCAGATCGACGCCGCCTTCGAACTCCTCAAGTCCTTTCTGCCCGAGTTCGCGCCGACGGCCGTTCCGGCGTAAGGGGACCTTCGCGGTACCTGTCCGTCATTCCGGCGGAGGCCGGAATCCGGTTCGGTCGATCCTGAAGCCGTCCTGGTCCTTTGATGCGGGAACGGACTGAGACCTGCCCGTGCAGAACTACACCAAGATCTCCGTAGGCTGGATGTCTACGCTGGCGGCCCCACCGGCGACCCGTCGTCGCGCCTGCCCCGAATCGGGCCCGGCCGCACCCGCTTGGCGGTAAGTGCGCCGACCGCCGTCGCCGCCTTCGGCGACGCCCCCGCTTGGCGCACGATCGTGGTGGTGGACTCCAAGACGTGGTGATAGTGCGCGTCGCCCTCGGCCACGGGCGCCCCAGGCGTGTCGGCGAGCCAGATCTTGGCCAGACGTTCCGACAGCAGCTCCGCCAGCACGGTGAAGTCTCGCGCCAGCCGCGCCTCAGTGGACTCGGCGGGCCCAGTCGCAGCGTTGCGCCCACGCCAAAGCCGCGAGGCCACCCAAGCCACACAGGTCCCGACAGTCAGTCCGGCAGCGACGCCGCTGATGAGGGCGGCAGCAAGCGAGGCGGTCATGCGCCAGTCTAAGCGAGCGGAAACCGCGATACGCGCTCATGCTGCCGGTCGAAGGTAGCCCACCTTGGGTCCGTCATTCCCACGAAGGGAGACCTTTGCGTAAACCATCCGTCATTCCGGCGAAGGCCGGAATCCAGTCCGGTCGAATCTGGAGGCGCGCTGAGTGCTTGGCGTCGGGCGGGTCTGAGACCCGCCCCTACCCGAATTACGCAAAGGTCTCCGAAGGCGGGAATCCATCCTTCCGGGGGCAGCCAACGACTCGAGGCTGCCCACCTCTGTCAAGACGAATCTTGACAGGAAGATCGTCTCGGCGCATGCTGGAGACAACTCGTGAGGAGGTTGAATGATGATTACGCCGCGCGTGAAGTTCTCCAGCCAGGCCGACCCGGAGTTGCTGGCGGCGATGCGTCAGATCGCGCGCAACGACGGCCGGCACTTCCAAGCCGTGTTGGAAGACGCCATGAGCCACTACATCGAGACCAGGGTGAGCCAGCAGGTCCGGCCCGAGGTCATGGCGCACTTCCAGGCGAGCCTCGAGAAGAATCGGCGCCTTGGGGAGTTGCTGGGCAAGTCGTGACCAGCGACTTCCCGACCGTCGAGGAAGTCGTGGCGATCCATGACATTGCTGTCGACGAATTCGGCGGCTCCTTGGGGCTTCGTGATGCGGGCGCCTTGGAGTCCGCCATCATGCGCCCGCAGTTGGGCTACTACGACGGAATTCTCGACGAGGCCGCCGCGCTGTTGGAAAGCCTGGCCATGAACCACCCTTTCGTGGATGGCAACAAGCGCACGGCCTTCTTCGCCACCGACACGTTTCTGCGCAAGAATGGCCGTTACATCGATTGCGACAACGATGAAGCCTACGCCTTCATCATGCAGTTGTTCGCCACCAACTCATTCCGCTTCGCCCAGCTGCGCGAGTGGCTCGAGGAGAAGGTCAGACCCTTCGCTGAGCCCTGACTCCCCGCGACCGCCCGGATGCCTTGCCAAGCGTGCTCCGACCCCGGCACGACGCGTGAGACTCCGCTAGATCCTCCGGCCTACCACCGGGAGGACTCCTCCGCGTAGACGTGGTCGGGCAGGCGGTAGGTGATGCCGGTCTCGTCAAAGTTCGATACATCGAGCAGGGCCGTCATCTGGTTCTCGTTGCGTAGGCGACCCTTGAACAGCTTGGTCATGGCGCGGTTATATCGACTCTGCATCCGAAACCACCACAGGACGCCCGGCGTGGGGTATCGAGGGTACTTGAGGTGGTTGGCGAGTTCGGTGCCGATGAGCGCGCGCGACACCTGAAATATGTATCGGGCAAGCTTTTCTCGAGCTTCCGACTCGGTGATGCCGGCGATGAGCGGCGCTGAGTTGACCAGTGAATGCGCCAGAGCAACGGACTCGTAATCGGGATCTGGCTCGCAAATGCCGCCGATTTCAAATAGATCCAGAGCGCTATGTTCGTCGCGAAATAGAATCGACTCCGGTATGCCCATCAGATATCCCGAATAGCGCCAGACCTGCATGAAGCTGGCCCGCTCCTCGTCGTCGAACTTGGCCCCGAGGCTCTTGAGATGCTTCAAGAGTCGTGCCGAGAACGCCGTGATGGCATAGCCCACGTGGGCGGCGCTGATCGGGATTCCCCAGGCTTCAGCGTTCCAATCGTCGGAGCCATCCAAGAGCCGTCGGACCATGGCGTGAATGAGCCGAATGCGAACGGACAGTTTCCAGCCGTCGCTATCCCGCTCCAGGCCGCCCGGGAAGAAGATTTCGACCATGTGGCGATTGTTCTGTCGCAGTCTTCTGACGCCCTGATCGCGCAGCCTGCCGGTGATGAAGAACGATTTGGCGATATTGGTGGAGAAGCCTTCGACGAGCGTGCCGCCGACCATTGCCCCCAAGACCAACTGTGAGTTCCGATGAAACATGCGGACTCCAGGGGCAAATTCTTCAAAATCGACCCAATCGGGCACGATCGCACACGAATCAAAAAACTCCCGCAGCGCGGCCGGCGCCTGACGCAGCGCGCGCTCGTCCCGGCCATCCATTCCGATCTGGATGAACCTGCCCAGCTTGGCTTGCCCCAGGGGGGCAAGCTCGTTCATCATCGCATCGGCTTCCGGGTCGCCGATGAATGTGTGCGCGATGTAATTGTCGGCTAGCTCTGGCGCAAGCTTTCGAGCCCTCGCATAACCTGCGTGGTAGTCGGAGGGGATATCCATGTGTGCGTATGCCTTGGCCTTAACTCAAGGCTAGTCTGGGGCGAATCATCCCTCTTCGGCTTCGACTCGCAAGTCCGGAAGCCACCCTAGCCATGACGGCAAATACCAGTTTCCCCTTCCCAGCACCGCCATGCTCGCCGGCACCAAGACCGACCGCACCAGCGTCGCGTCGAGCAGCACGGCCACGGCAAGCCCGAAACCGACCAGCTGATTCACGACCGTCTCGCCGGCGGCGAATGCGCCGAATACGGCGACCATGATGAGGGCGGCGCCGGTGATCATGCGCCCCGTGGACTCGAGGCCGTAAGCCACGGCCTGCAGGTTGTCCTGGGACTCGTCATAGCGTTCCCGAATCCGGCTGAGCAGGAAGACGTGGTAGTCCATCGAGAGCCCGAAGAGGATGGAAAACAGGAACAGGGGAATCCAGGCGTCGATAACATCCGCTTCCTGGAAACCGAACAGATCTCGGGCGATTCCCCGCTGAAAGACCAGCACCAGCAGACCGTAGGCGGTGCCCACCGAGAGCAGATTCATGATGATGGCTTTGAGCGGAATGACGATCGACCGGAAGACCAGCATCAGGATGATGAAGCTGGAGCCAAGCACGAAGGCAAAGACGACCGGCGTGAACACGTCGACGATGCCGAAGAAGTCGGCGGCCTCGGCGGTTGCGCCGCCGACGTAGACCTCCGCGGGCACCCCTTCGAAGGCCCCGGCCACGTGCACGTCGCGGATCGTCGCCATTTTTTCGGTGGCTTCGCGGCTGTTGGGCTTGCCTGGGAACGGCAGCGTCAGCAGCGCGAGATCGCCGGCGGCATTGACCTCAGGCTCCGCGGGCGGGACCGGGAATGTGGGGTCCTCCGCCAGTGACTGTTGGAGGCGCGCGATCCCCGCTTGCACCTCAGGGCTGCCGATGTCTCCGTCGATGACAATCTCCGCGGGGCTCAGAATCCCGGCGGGACTAACGTCGCCGAAGGAAAACTCTTCTTCGAAGACGATGAACGCCTCTCGAGTCTGCGCGCGCTCGGGAAAGGTGTTGACATCGTTGAGCCCGGTCTTGATGCCGAAATAAAACGACGTGAGCACGATCATCGGAACGCCGACGATGAGAATGCTCACCACCGGAAAGCGCGTGACGGTGCGCGTGATGGTGATCCAGAAGCCGCGGCCAGTCGTCTCGGTATTCCGCAACGAGAATCGGGACAGGAAGGGAATGGTCAGAAAGTCGACCCGAGGACCCAGGATCGCCAGCAGGGCGGGCAGGAGCGTGAGGGTGGCGGCGAGCGCGGTGACCACCACCAGAATGGCGCCCAGCCCCAGCGACTGGAAGAACGACACCGGCACGATGAACATGCCGATAAGCGCGATCACCACGGTCGTGCCGCTGAACAACACGGTGCGCCCCGCCGTGTCTCCCGCCTTGGCCACGGCCTCGAATGTGCCGAGCCCGCGACTCAGCTCTTCCCTGAACCGCGACACGATGAGCAACGAGTAGTCGATGCCTACCGCGAGGCCGATCATCGTGATGATCATGGTGACGAAAAAGATCAGCTCGAAGGCCTGCCCGATCACCCCCACGGCGGCAAGCGCCATGGCGATGGCGACGATGGCCATGCCCAGCGGCAGCAGGGTCGCGGCCACCGCGCCGAAGAGCACCAGCAGGATGATCAGCGCGATGGGAACGCCGAAGCGCTCGCCCTGCTCCAGGTCATGCGCGCTCAGCTCGTTGTTCTCGAAGGCCACGCTGGCGTCGCCTCCAACGAGCACGCGGAAATCGTCGGCCGCATTGGCTTCCCGCACGACGTGGATGAGCTCCTCGACGTTCGCGGTCGCCTCGTCCGAGTCGCCGGCCAGCGTGTAGTGCATGAGCACGGTTCGCTGGCTGCCGGACACAAGAATTGAGAGCAGCTGCTCGAGCTGTTCCGGAGGAATGAGAGCGCTGAAGGCGACAGCTTGATAGTAGTGGGAAAAAGGCTGTCCGCTTAGCTGCTGTCCGTCGATGCCACCAGAAATTATCTCGCTGCCTAGCGCGACGATATCTTGATGAACCTGCTCCACTTTCGCTTGAAATGCGGCATCATCTACCGTCAAAGAATCCGATTGCACGATGACAATTTCTGCCAAGGATCTAGGACCGCGCAATCGTTCTTCGAGCAATGCAGCGGCGCGTTCCGATTCGTATCTATCGGCCAGCCGCAAGTCTGTGGTTGTGGCGCTCGCAAGAAGTGTCTGGACCAAGATGCCAGCAACAAGGACTAGAGCGCCCCAAATCCCGATAGTTACCCAGGGTCTTCGCGCACTGATGCGAGCGAGAGTTTCAGTCACGTTGGAGACCTCATAAGGCGGGTGCTTGCGCCGGATTTGGCGCGGTGCTGCTCGTCGGTCGCGGCCACGTTAGGCGACTCTACCACAGAGCCCTCGGGTTTCCCTACGAGTACAAACTTACCGACGATGGCACGGTCCGCTGAAGATCGGGCGCGAGAAGTCTCGGCCTGGTGATCAATTGGATCACCGCGAATGTTTGGACATTGGGGCGCTGCCGCGATGCGCAAGGGTCGCTCACGCGTGGAGGTGGGCGCGATAGGACTCGAACCTATGACCTCGCGGATGTGAACCGCGCGCTCTGACCAGCTGAGCTACGCGCCCGTGGGCGTGTCATGGTATCAGCGTGGCCGATTGGGACAGCAGCAGCATGTCTCGCTCGTCCAGGGCGATCACTGTCACCGGATCTCCGGCTTGGATCACGGCGCCTTCGGCGATCACCGCCAGACCGTTGCCCTGGGTCATGGAGGTCAGGCGGAACGAATCTTGCTCACCGGCGGGCGCGCAGACGAGCTCGTCGCCGTCACGGCGCACCGTCACTCGCACATAGGTGCGCTTTCCGCCGGAACTGCGCATGGGCTCGAGGGCGCGAGGTTGAACCATGGGATTCACCAGGCGCGTGTACCCCATCAGCTTGAGCAGCGCCGGCCGCACGAAAAGTTCGAAGCAGACCATGCTCGAGACTGGATTGCCGGGCAGGCCGATCACCGGCGTGCCGTCGATTTCTCCAAAGGCCAGCGGCTTGCCGGGTCGCATGTTGATCTGCCAGAAGTTCATGCGACCGGCGGAGGCAATCACGTTTCGCACCAGGTCGTAGTCGCCCATCGATACTCCGCCAATGGTGACCAGGAGGTCCGCGTCACGCCCGTGCCGAATTGCGGCGCGCAGGCCGGCCTCGGTGTCGGGGGCGATCGGCAGGCGCTCGGCAATTGCGCCGTAGCGCCGTGCAAGCGCGGTCAGGCCCCACGCGTTGCTATTGCGCACTTGCCCCGGAGCGATCGGATCGCCGACCTCCACGATCTCGTCGCCGGTCGGCAGGATGGCAACGCGGGCACGGGGATGGACGCGCACCTCGGTGACATCCACCGACGCCAGCACGCCAATGTGGGCGGCGTCCAGCACTTGGCCCTTCGGGGCGACCACATCGCCCTTGGTGACATCGCCCCCTCGCCGTCGAACGTTCTCGCCCGGCTCGGCGGTTTCCAGGACGCAGACCTCGCCGTTGGCTGCACCCGACTTCTGGGCCCAGTGCACGCCGTCCGTGTCCTCGAACGGAAGCACGGCGTCGGCGCCCGGTGGAATGGGAGCCCCGGTCATGATCCGCGCCGCGGTTCCCGGCTCGACGTGGACTTCGCCGGCTTGGCCGGCGGCTACCTCACCGACCACGCGCAGCGACCTGCCGGCGTCCGCTCGCGCTCCGGTGACGTCCGCCGCGCGGAGGGCGTAGCCGTCAAAGGCCGAGTTGTCGAATCCAGGTACGTCGACCTGGGAGGTCACGTCTTCCGCGGTAACCAACCCGTGAACCTCGGCGAGACCCAACGAAACCGGGTCCAGCGGGCTCACGGCGGCCAGGATGCGCGTGCGCGCCTCGTCAACGGACAGGAACGTGTCGGTGCCGGGCACAGTTATCGAGTCCGCAGCATGCTGCCTCGTCCAGTTTAGACCCCGGCGCCTCGCCTATGCTTGAGCAAAGGAGCGCACATGCCGGCCAACACACGCTGCGCGCGCGGCCATGCCACCTTCGATCACACGGCAGACATCGGGCTCGAGGCGTGGGGGCCGTCGTTCGGGGAGGCGCTCGCCCAGGCCGGGCTGGGCCTGCAGGCCATCTTGCTGCACGGCGGCGGGGTCCGCGCCCCGGATACGCGAACGTTTCGGGTCGCCGCCGACGATGCGGACGCCCTGGTGGTGGCCTGGCTCAGCGAGTTGCTCTATGCCTTGGACGCCCACGGCTGGTTGTCGGCGAGCTTTGAGGTTTCAGTCTGCGAAGGGTTTCGGCTCTCCGCCACCGCTCGCGGCGAGACGCTCGACGACGCGCGTCATGTACTCGGCGTGGGCGTGAAAGCCGTGAGCTACCACGAGTTGGCCGTGCGGTGTGAACCGGACGCCGTGCGCATCCGGGTGATCGTGGATGTCTAGCATGAGGTCGTCGTGAGCGCGTCGCGCCGCAAGAAGCGTTCGCGCGGGCGCGGGGCGGGGCCGCCGGCATCGGGCCCCGACGCATCCCAGCTCGAGCGACTCGATCAGTTCCGCTGGCAGATTCCAACCAGCTACAAGGCCGGGATGCGGGTGCCGGGCGTCATCTACTCGTCCGAAACCATGCTTCCGACGGTCTTATCCGACAAACCCCTGGAGCAGCTGGCCAACGTCACGTTCCTGCCCGGAATCGTGGGGCACGCCCTGGCCATGCCGGACGTGCATTGGGGCTACGGATTCCCTGTCGGTGGCGTGGCGGCCACGGACGTGCGCCACGGCGTCATATCGCCCGGCGGCATCGGCTTTGACATTAATTGCGGCGTGCGGCTCATCCGCACGAACCTAACCGAGGAAGAACTCCGTCCTAGGCTCAAGGACGCACTGGACGCGCTGTTCCGCGCCGTTCCTGCCGGCATGGGGACCAAGGGCCGCATTCGACTGACGCACAAGAACATGGATCGGGTGCTGCGTCGCGGCGCCGCGTGGGCCGTCGACCAGGGTCTTGGCTGGCCCGAGGACCTCGAAGTTGCGGAGGAAGGCGGGGCGCTCGCCGGGGCCGATCCCAAGGCGGTGTCCGCGCGGGCCAAGGAGCGCGGATCCGGCCAGCTCGGCACCCTGGGCTCGGGGAATCACTTCCTGGAGTTGCAGGCCGTCGATGAGGTCTTCGATCCCTCCGCCGCGGCGGCCCTTGGGATCGAGCAGCCGGGAACCATCGTGGTCTTCCTGCACACCGGTTCCCGTGGCTGCGGTCACCAGATATGCCAGGACTACTTGCAGACATTCGCCCAGGCGCCGTCGAGTCGCGCGATCGCGTTGCCCGATCGCCAGCTGGCGTGCGCCCCCTTGCGATCGCCGGAAGGGCAGGACTACCTGGCCGCCATGGCATGCGGCGCGAACTTTGCCTGGGCGAATCGACAGGCGATCACCCACTGGACGCGCGAGGCGCTCGCGGGCGTGGTTGGCCGGTCGGCGCGTTCCCTCGGCATGGACGTGGTGTACGACGTGGCGCACAACATTGCCAAGATCGAGGAGCACGTCGTCGATGGGCAGCTACGTCGCGTCTGTGTGCACCGCAAGGGCGCCACGCGCGCCTTCCCACCCGGACATCCCGACCTTCCACGCAGGTACCAGGACGTTGGGCAACCCGTGTTCATTCCGGGCGACATGGGACGCGCGTCCTTCGTGGCCGTCGGCACGGCGGGCGCCATGGAGCAGTCCTTCGGCTCCACCTGTCACGGCGCCGGCCGCGCCCTCAGCCGTTCCGCGGCGCGCCGGCGGCTGCGGGGAGTCAACATGGTCGAGCGTTTGGGCGCCATGGGCGTGGGGGTTCGTGCGCGCAACCCGCGCTTGCTCAGTGAAGAGGCCCCCGACGCCTACAAGAACGTGGCCGATGTGACCGCCATCACCCATGGCGCGGGAATCTCCCGCAATGTGGCCCGACTGCGGCCCGTGGGCGTGATCAAGGGCTAGCGCGGACGGCGCTGCCGGTCTGCCCAAATCTGCCAATCCCACCTGATGGAATCGTCAAATCTGGGCGGGTGGGCAGGGTCAAATCGCCGCCAGCCTCTGCTATAGTCGAAGGCAGCGGACCAGGGCGAAGGTGCTTTCAGATGATCAAGCGCATCGGTATTCTCACGGCGATCATTGGGGTGATCGCGGTGGCATTCCGGGCTGTTCGGAAGTTGATGGGCGGAGGGGAAGCCGAAGAGGCCGCCTAGGCCTAAACCTCGCCGGCCTACAGCGATCCTGGCGCCCTTCACGGGCGCCACGTTCGTGTGAGCGCCCACCGCACCGCATTCCTCGGTAGCTCAATGGTAGAGCGTGCGGCTGTTAACCGCAGGGTTGCAGGTTCGAGTCCTGCCCGAGGAGCCGATTGCCCGACAGCTCTTCCTCGTGTCCAATTCGGCTGAATCGCCGGCAGCCGTTCGCAGGCTTTGGGCAATCCCCCACCGGCGACCTGGCGCTAGTCGAGCGCCCGGTAGTTCACGCCGAGCGCATCCAGATGCTCGATGTTTGACCTGAGCCGCCGGTAAAACCCATCGAGGCTCCGTCTGGCTTTCGGCGACCAGGCGACCTCGGATAAGGCCAGAGCTCTCGGATACGTCATGTATTCCACGTGGTCGGGCGTACTGATGAACTCCGTCCAGACGTTGCCCTGAGCGCCGAGGATGTGTCGGGCCTCCCGCTCCGTCAGCTCCTCCGGAATCGGCTCGAACCCATAGACGGCATCCAGCGGGATCGGGTGGCCGAAGCGCCCGGCCATGGGCTCGTCCGCAGGATCGCCTTGGGAATAGTCGAAGTAGACGAAGTCCCTGGGCGTCATGATGACGTCGTGCCCTTGCTTGGCCGCCTCGACTCCACCGCTCATGCCGCGCCATGACATGACGGTCGCGTTCGGCGCCAGCCCGCCTTCCAGGATCTCGTCCCAGCCGATGAGGCGGCGACCGTTGGCATTGAGGAAGGCCTCGATGCGGCTGACGAACCAGCTCTGAAGCTCGTTCTCATCGGCTAGCCCCTCGCGCGCGATGACCTCCTGCGCGACGCTGCTCGCCTCCCACTGGTCCTTGGGCACTTCGTCCGCGCCGATGTGGATGTACTCGCTGGGAAACAGCCGCATGACTTCAGTGAGCACATCTTCCAGGAAGCGAAACGTGGCATCTGAAGGCGAGTAGATGTCTTTCTTGATCCCCCAACTTACAGGCACTTCGTAGGGTCCGGGATGGCACCCGTATTCGGGATAGGCGGTCAGCGCGGCTGTGGAATGGCCCGGCATTTCGATCTCGGGAATAACGGTCACGCAGCGCTCGGCCGCGTAGTTCAGCACCTCCCGGATTTCGTCCTGCGTGTAGAAACCTCCGTGCGGAATGCCGTCGCCGCCGTAGGTCTCGAGGTTGTTGCCGAGCATCGTCTCGCGTCGCCACGCACCCACTTCCGTCAGGCGCGGGTAGGCGTCGATCTCGATGCGCCATCCGTGGTCGTCCGTCAGATGCCAATGGAAGCGGTTGAACTTGTAGCGTGACATCAGGTCGATGAAGCGCTTCACAAACCTGGCCTCGAAGAAATGCCGGCTCGAGTCCAGCATCAACCCGCGGTAGGCAAAGCGCGGGTAATCCACGACTTCCACGGCGGGCAGGCTCCAGTCAACGTCTGGGCTGACGCGCTCGTTCTCCACCTCAGGCGGCAACAGCTGCCGGATCGACTGGAAGGCGTAGAACAACGCGGCGGCGTCGGCGGCGTCGATCTGAACGGCGTCAGGGCTCACGACGAGCCGGTAGCCTTCTGGCGGGAGCGACGCGTCCGATGAGATCACGATGTCGGCCGCCTCGTGCGAAACGACCGGCAGCTCCAGTCCGGTCGACGCGCGAATCCGCCGTGCTTCTCGCGCAACGACCGGCTCGAAGCTCGCATCCGCCAGGTGGATGGTCGTGGAGGGCCCGAGCCGAAATCGTCCGAGGAGAGGTCTGATTTCGGCCGGAGCCGGAACTATGGCGATGGCGTCGGAATCGTGCATGGCCAGTGAGTTTAGCCGGCCCGTGGCGCATTCTCCGCCCATTCCCGCGCGCGGTCGTCGTATCCGGCAGGCGCCCGCAACGTCACCGGCACCAGCGCTGTCGCTTGACGGAACCGGCTGGGCCGCTGAATCTGGAGTCTCACGATATTGGTGCTATCGGTTGCGGGATCGCCTCGTACAGGGGAAGGCAGGGATTCGGTGAAGACAGAAACCAAGGCAGGACCGAATACGCGGCCCGACCCTCGATTCCGACCGGCGGCTCACCGATGATCCTCGCCGAGCGTCACCCAACGCCTGGGCAGATCAGCGTCCTGCCGGACGGACGCTGCATGAGCGCGTCCACGCGGGGCAAGGTGCTGCATTCGTCGCTCGAGTCCGGCGCCTTTTACGACCCGTGGATTCCCGAATACCTCACCGTCAAATACGGACGGGGGCGGCCCATTGCGTGGGAGCCCCGCGAGGTGATCATGGAGCTGCCCATGGGCCTAGGCTGCTGGGAAGGCTGCATCAACTTCGTCGACCGCGAGGGCGACATTCACCTCTTCGGCATGCGGTTCCTGAAGTGGCCCGAGGATCGCGAGGATCCCAAGCTCCACGAGCAACGCACCGACGTCTACCACGTCGTGTCCCGCGATGGCGGCGCCACGTGGGAGGGCCCGGTGCGACTCGACTACGGCGAGGAATTCACTGCAGCCATCATGAACGTCCTGCACCTGCCAAACGGCCGCATCGTGCTGCCGCTGGAGTACTTCGACGTGGAACGCGCCGTGGGGAAATACGTCTCCAAGTCGTGCTACTCAGACGACGGCGGACGCACCTGGGGACACGATTCCACCCACCTGCCCGTCGAGTCGGGCGGACAGCACAGCCACTCAGGGGCCGTAGAGCCGGTGGTGGCCGAGCTCGACGGCGGGCGCGTGTGGATGCTGATTCGCACGCAGCTTGGGTGCTTCTACGAGTCCTTCTCCGACGACGGACGAATCTGGTCCCCGCCGCAGCCCAGCCGCTTCAAGTCGTCAAGCTCGCCCGGCGAGGCGCTCCGGCTGCGTGACGGGCGGTTGCTGTTCGTGTGGACGAATGGGATCGGACCGCCGTTTGCCTCCGACATGTTGTCAGAGTGGGCCGACTATCCCACCGAGTCCTGGTGCCGCCACGTATTCAACGTCGCGGTTTCGCACGACAACGGCGCCACCTGGCGCGGCTATCGTGAGATCGTGCGGACGATTGGCCACGAGCCGGACGGCGCCCGCGTTGGCTATCCGCGGTTTGCGGAACTGCCCGAAGGCGATGTCCTGGTGCAGTTCGGCCACCACTCGGGCGGCGAGCGGGCAGACTGCGAGTATGTCTACGTCGATCCCGATCGTCTGGACGAGACCAGCGATCGCGAAGACTTTGACAACGGCCTGGCGGGTTGGTCGTTCACCGCGGCGACGGCCGTGCAGACGGTGCTGCTCGACGAGGAGCACGCGCTGCGCCTGCAGGGCGATGGGAGCGGCCGGCTGGGGGCCGAGCGCAACTTCCCCTTCGCCGGGCGCGGCAGGTTGAGCTTCGAGTTGCGGCGCGACGAGTCCTCGGCCGGCGTGGATCTGGTGCTCGACGAGACCTATTGGGACCCCAGGGATCGCCGACGAAACGGGGCCATTGACGTCAGCCTGGACGCGGAACTCGTGCCGTCGGATGCGTGGGTGCCCGTGACGGTTTCCTGGAACGTCGCCGAGCAGGCCGCCGATCTCAGCGTCGGCGATCGGCAGCGTCGGATTCCGATTGAACACGCACCGCTGGGAATCTGCTATCTGACCTTTTACGGACGGACCGCCGGCGCGGAGAGTGGAGCAACCCTGATTCGCCGACTCGAGGCGGTCGTCGAGGACTAACCCGGAACCGCGGGCGGCTACGCCCGTCCTGCAGTCACGACGCGAAGCGGCGGGGGTGATTCACCCCCGCCGCTTGCGTTGGTGAGCGACCCGTCAGCCGGGGCGCTCGCCGGGGCCTACCCGACGTAGTCCCTACCGGACCAGCGCGGGTCGAGCCACACGCGGTGGGTGGGTCTGCGTGCTGGAATCGCGTAGTTGTTCATCCACCACGGTCCGCTCACGCGTCGGTGGTAGAGGAACAGCAGCGAGTGCTTCCACAGCTGCCCGGCGATCATCGTCCCGCGACCGTGCAGGTAGCGGGAGATCTCGATCCACGCCTCCTTCAGCGCCGCCTTGTTCGGCGCGTCGAAGGCTGCCTGATAGAGCGCGTCGATCTCCGGGAAGCAGGTGTGGTGGTAGTTGTAGCCGTTGGGCCAGATGTTGTCGCATCCGATCCGCCGGAACGCATCGCCCACGTCCTGCGAGCCGCCCAGGTTGGCGACGACCATTTCGTTGGCGCCGGTCTCCCACAGGTGCTCGACCACCACGGCGCGGTCGACCCTTTCGAACTCGACCTTCAGGCCCATGTCGAGCCAGTTCGCCATCAGCGCGAGGTCTTGCGGACGCGGCGCGAACCACCCCAGCCACGTGAGCGTGTCGTCCGTGTTCCAGCCGGACTCCTCGAGCAGGGCCTTGGCCCCCTCAGGGTCGTATGGCAGCGCCCGATAGGCGTCCATCGGCACGTCCTGCATGAACCGGATATGGCTGAAGTGGTAGTCGTCCACGAAGAGCGTGCCCGCCATGATGTTGTTGGCAATCGACACACGATCGGCCCCGATCACCATCGCCTCGGTCATCAGCGAGACGTTCACGTCCGGCCACTTCTCCGCAAAGATGTTGTGGTTGAGGAAGATCAAGCTCGCGAACGGCGATCGCATGGGCTGCGCCTGCATGTGTGGCATGCCGGCCAGGCGCGCGTAGGCCTCGACGCTGCTGGTGCGCAGGAAGTCGAGCTCGCCCGCCTCCGTCGCCGCATCGAGCGCAGACGGGTCGCCATAGCGCACGATGTAGCGGTCCACCCACGGCGCACCGTAGGGATAGTCGTCGTTGCGGCTCAGCTCGGCGAACTGCTGGTCGACGTAGCGCTCGAACTTGAACGGCCCATTGCCGACCGGTTGCAGCGCCATCGTGTCGAACGCCGAGGCCGGTTCCAGCGCCTCATAGATGTGCTTGGGCATGGGCTGCATGGGGTTCGGGCTCGCCCAGAAGGGCTCCTGCACGCCGTCGGTGGTGAGCTGGATCGTCATGTTGTCGATCTTTTTCACCCCGCCGGTGTCTTCGATGTTGTCGGTCGGGTTCTCAGCCCACGCCTTGAACCCCTTCAGCTGCTCGAGCTGCCGGGAGCCATATCCCACGCCCCAGTCGGGGTGCGTGACGATGTGGAACGTGTACATGAAGTCGTCCGCCGTCACCGGCTTGCCGTCATGGAAGGTGAAGCGCTCGTCGAGGTGGAAGATGTAGGACTCTTCCGGCGCCACCTCTTCGAAGGACTTGGCGACGCCGTCGCCGAAGCGCGTCTCGAGCGTCGCGAACGGGCCGTCGCCCCAACTGGCGCCGTGGATCAGCGAAGTGCCGACTTCCACGTTGACGATGGCCTGGTCGCTGGAAATCTGCGTGTAGCTGTTGAAGCTGGCGCCGGCGATCCCGCCGCCCCAGCTGACCCTAAGGTCCCCGCCGTATACCGGCTGTCCGGCTTGCACGGACGTTGGGCGCTCCACGATCTTTTCGGTCTCAATGACCTTCTCGACCTCGACCGTGACGACCTTCTCGACCTCGACGACCTTCTCGACCTCAACCGTCACGACCTTCTCGACCTCGACCACCTTCTCGATCGTGACCGGAACTTCCTTGACGACCTGCTGAGCGATTACCTGCGTCACGACCTTCTCGACCGGGACCTCCCTGACGACCTCCTTGGTCACCACGGATTCGACCGGGACCTCCTTGACCACTTCCTTGGTCACGATGGTCTCGACCGGGACCTCTCTGATCACTTCCTGGGTGACGATGCGCTCGACGACCTGCGCCTCGCCACACGCCGCGAGTACGGCCGCACCCGCTGCTCCAAAGAGACCCGCACTCGCTCCCCGAATCAGGTTTCGGCGGGTCATCATTTTCTTTCCAACGTCAAGCATCTGTAATCCCTCCCCTGGTTAGGTGCTGCGTAAGAGTCAGTGTCCGACCACGGTCCCAACGGCTATCCGCGTATGCGTCTGGACCTCCTCCCTTCAGTCAGTCGGCGGTTGACCGCGGAACTGTGTGCGTTGGAGGAGCGGCGGCCGGGCCAGGCGTGAAATGTGGGCTCGCCCGACTGGATCGACGTGGACACGATTCGGACGGATGGCGTGCGGGGCGTGCGGCTTCGCCTGCTCGTCGGATTACGCATATCCAGCATGCACTGGCCCAACGTATGCCCGCACTTTGCGGCACCGTAGTTTACAGGGACGAATCTCGTCAACCACGCCGTGGGCTCGGCGGTGAGACACGCCGAAACGCCGAGGAGCCGGCGGTCATTCGACCGCCGGCTCCTCGATCTGGGCTCATGCCGCCGCGTTGAGCGCCGGCATGGCGGTAGGCGCTACCGCTCTTCCCAGTAGTCGTCCAGCCACACGCGCTCGATCGGCGAGTGCACCGGCATGGCGTAGAACTGCATGTAGAACGCCCCCTGCAGACGCCTGTGATACAGGTTCCGCAGTGAACCGCGCCAAAACAGTCCGGCCACCATGTTGCCCTTGGAGTGGAGTCGCGTGGCGAACTCGATCCACCGCTCGCGCAGCGCCTCGTTGTTCTCCGCCGCGAGCATGTCGGCGTAGGCCTCGTCGATCCACGGGCGGTTGATGTTCGAGTGGTTCCAGCCACCGAGCTCGTACACCCGGTCGCTGCACACGCGCAGGCATGCGTCCACGACGGCCTGGTCGCCGCCCATGTTCGCCATGACCATGTCGTGCACGCGCTCCTGGTAGAGCTTCTCGATCACCGCCGAGCCGTCGACCAAGAAGAACTCAACCTGGATGCCCACCTGCTCCCAGTAGTTCTTGAGCGCCAGGTCCGTCGGCGACGGCGGCCCCCACTTGATCCAGTTGATCACCTTCTCGGAGTCCCACTGGGCTTCCTCGACCAGGGCGCGCGCCGCGTCCGGGTCGTAGGGCAGGGCGCGGAAGGTGCCCTCCGGCGGGTCCTGCATCAGCGCCACGTGCTCAAAGATGTAGTCCGAGATGAACAGCGTGCCCGCGTGGAGCTCGTTGTTGACCGTGTCCCGGTCCACCGCCCGCACCATGGCCTCGATCATCAGCGACTGCTGCTCGAGGGTCATGTCGGCGAAGACCTCGGCGGTCTGGTTGAAGAACACGTGCCCGCCGAACGGCGAGCGCTGCGGGAACGGCCGCAGGTGCGCCAGGCTCGCGAGGCGCTGGAAGGCCTCGATGTTGCTCCCGCGGTGGAAGTCCTGCTCGCCGGCCTCCATGGCCGCGTCCAGCGCGGTCCGGTCACCGTAGCGCACGACGTAGTCGTCGACGTACGGCGCGCCGTAGGCGAAGTCCTTGTTCCCCGCCATGTCGGCGAACTGCTGCGAGACGTAGCGGTTCCAGATCATCGGGCCGTTGCCCAAGAGGTGCGTGGCGCGCGTCTCGAGCGCTGTCGCCGGCTCCAGACCCGCGTAGTGGTGCTGGGCCATCGGCGGCAGGTGCCAGTCGCGGCTCGCCCACCATGCCGGGTCGGGCCGGTCGATCGCGACCTGCACCGTCATCTCGTCCAGCTTCGCCAGGCCGGGAACGTCTTCCACGTTGTCCGTGGGGTTCTCGCCCCAGGCCTCGGCGCCCTCGATGCGGCCCCAGGACTTCTTGTGCATGCCCGAGCCGTAGTTCTTGTCCAGGCCCAACTTGGTGCCGAACAGCACGTCGTCCGCCGTCACCGGCAGGCCGTCGTGCCACTTGACGTCCGGATTGATGTGGAAGTTGTAGACGCGGCCTCGCTCGACCTCGTCCCAACGGTTGGCCACAGCCACGTCCCATTCGCCCGTCATGGCCGGCGTGTCACCCGTGCCCCAGGTGTCGCCATACCACAACGGCAGGAACACGTAGTCGGTGATGTAGGCCTGCGAGCTGCTGACCTGCTTGAGCGGGTTGAAGATGTCCTGGGTGTTGCCGCCGCCGGCGCTGTGCCGCAGCGTGCCGCCGCTGATCGGACCCTCCGGAATCTCCATCGGGGCCTCGACTTGGACCTCCTTGATGATTTCCTTGGTCACGACCTTCTCGACCTCGACGGCGACTTCCTTGATGACCTCGACTTGCTTGACGACCTCGGTGGTCACCAGCTTCTCGACGGGAACTTCCTTGACGACTTCCTTGGTCACGACCGTCTCGACCGGGACTTCCTTGACGACTTCCTTGGTCACGACCGTCTCGACCGGGACTTCCTTGATGACTTCCTTGGTGACGACCTGCGTTTCACCGCACGCCGCCAGCACGGCTGCCCCGGCTGCGCCAAACAGTCCCGCAGTCGCGCCCTTGAGGACGCGCCGACGCGAGACGCCCGCGCGAATGTGATGGCTCATACGTGTGCCCTCCCCATTTGGCCGGCTTGGCGACGGGACAAAAAACCCACCGCAAGGTATCCGGCGCCTGTCGGGCGACTATACCGTCGCGGAATCTTTCTGGTCCAGAGCGCCAGCCCAGGCGTTCCCTTCTCATCTATCCCGCGACCGCCGCTCGACTTAGTGGCTGGAACCGGCCGCGGTCGCGGCCGCTCAATCACTCCACGCCAACGCCACTTGGTGTGCGGCGCCCGCGACGGACGCCGGCGGGTTGTCGCGTGAGCTCAACTCAAAAGTCCATCGACCCGTGTAGTCGATCTGGCGAAGCGTGGACACCAGTTCGTCCCAGTCGATGTGGCCGGCGCCCGGCACCCAATGCCGGTCGTCAAGGGCATCGGTGTCCTGCAGGTGCGTCGCAATCAGCCGCTCGCCCGCGGTGCGCGCCTCCGACGCCGGATTCAGGCCGTTCACCGCCGCGTGGCCGGTGTCCAGGCAGATCCCCACCGTTTCCGGGTAGGGGTCGACGAACGCGCGCAGCTGCTCCATGCGGCATAGCGGGCGCGGCGTGCCGCGCTCCATGAGGTTTTCGCAGGCAATCCGCAGGCCCAGGCGATCGGCGATCGAATAGAGCTCGTCGACTGACCGGCGGGCCGCGTCGGTGGCCGCCTCGACGTTGATAGCCATCGCCCCTTCGCCGCTGAAGGCGGCGCCGGTCGGGTGAATCACCACCACGTCGCCGCCAAGGTCGGCATAGGGGGCGAGCCACGCGGCGACCTCGTACACGGAGAGGCGCCGCTCGAGCTCATCCACGGCCGCAAGGTTGACCGTCGGGGTAAGCGGCGCGTGCATCGAGGTCGGCCGAACCTTGGCCAGCTCAAATGCCGACCGAGCGTTTTTCCGCATGTCAGCGGAAATCAGGGGACACAGCGGCGGCCAGAACTCGATCGCCTCGAAGTTTGCCGCGGTCACTTCCGCGAGCGCTTCGGTGAGCGTGGTTGTCGGCACTTCGCCCCACATGCTCGTCGCAAGGGAAAACTGGGGTTGTCGTTGACTTTCGTGCATGAGACGTATTCCTTGAGGCCTTGTTGGCTTTATAGCAGCACCCGTGGGCATGGCGAGCGGTGGAGGGGACAAATCCGGTCGAAACGACCAAGAAACGCTCAGGTCGCGCTTGGCTCGTCGACACCTGAGGTTTCGTGCGGCTCGCTCGGCCCGCGGGCCGGCCGCCGTCGGTCGGCGTGGGTGCGGTGATGCCAGCGCCGACTACGCGCCGCGCGTATCATTCCAGCGCGGTGGCGCGTTGCGGGAGGGCCAGCAGATGCTCCGCGAGGTTTTGCAGGCGGATGTCACGCCATTGATGTGTCGCGTCTCCGGCCAACGCCAGGGATCGGGCGCCGCCCGGGCCAGGTCCGTCACCACATCTCCGGGCACAGCGTGCAGCGCAAGGGACGGTCGCTTCACGCGCCCTTGGATGCGGCCGGCAGCATTCAGTCAGGCCTCCGCGACGGCTGAGGACGGCGGCCAATGCAGCTTTCGTTGAGAAACATCGGGATTCTCACAGCCGGGGGCGATAGCCCGGGCCTGAACGTGGCCATTCGCGGCGTCGGCAAGACCGCGATTCAGCAATTCGGCATGCGCGTCGTCGGATTCCGCGATGGCTTCCGCGGGCTCATGGAAAACCGATTCATCGAGCTCAATAACGACAACCTCTCGGGAATCTTGACGCTTGGCGGAACGATGCTCGGGGCGAGTCGCGACAAGCCGCACCGCATGCCCATAGCCGGCCGCAAGGCGGACATGACCGACATCATGGTCGAGAACTTCGAAAAGCACCGGTTGGACGCGCTGGTCTGCCTGGGCGGTGGAGGCACGCAGGCCAGCGCCTACAGGTTGGTGCGCAAAGGGCTGCGGATCGTCACGCTGCCCAAGACCATCGACAACGACGTGGCCGGCACCGATGTGAGTATCGGGTTTAACACGGCGCTGACGATCGCCACCGAGGCCATCGACCGCCTGCACAGCACGGCGCACAGCCACCATCGAATCATCGTCGTGGAGACGATGGGGCACAACACTGGCTGGCTCGCCCTCGGCGCGGGCCTGGCTGCCGGCGCGGACGTGATCCTCATCCCCGAGATTCCCTACGACATCGAGAAGATCGCGGAAGCGATCCGCCGCCGCAGCCTGGGTGGTCGCGGATTCAGCATCGTCGCGGTTTCGGAGGGTGCGCGGCCACTTGAGGGCGCATCGGGCAAGGAGCGAGGCAACGGCGACGCTGCCGGCGGACGACGCAATGGGCACGGTGATTCACTTGGCGCACACTCGCAGCAGGTGGCTCGCCAGTTGGAAGAGTTGACCGGGCTGGAGTCGCGCTTGACGATCTTGGGTCACGTGCAGCGTGGCGGAACGCCATCGCCCTTCGACCGGGTATTGGCCACTCACCTCGGCACGGCCTGCGCGCGATATGTGGCCGATGGCGTCACCGGCAGCATGATAGGCGTGCACGGCGAACAGGTGGTGCCGGTCGATCTCGCCGACGTTGCCGGCGAACGCAAAACCGTGCCGCTGGATCATCACTGGGTTTCCGCCGCGCGTGACACCGGGGTCGAACTCGGGGACTAGAAGCCGCCGCCGTGCGGCGCAATCTCAGGCGATGTCGGCGATCACTTCCTCGATGCGCCCGCGGATGGATTCGAAGGTCTGCGTAATTGGTCCGCGCGCGTCCACCACGTCGAAGTCATGGGCGCCCGCCAGCTCGCGCAGTTGCCGGATCATGTCCGTCTGGTAGGCGATGTAGGTCGAATGCGGATCGGTTCCCTTCAGAAAATCCTGCCCCGACTCCCAGTAGTCGATGTTCCCGGCGTGCAGAGCGCGCGGCAGGAGCTGATCCACATCGACATCGAGATAAATCACTTTGTCAGGGATCGGGGCGAACGAGTAGAGCCCATCCATCCACTTGCGCGGCATGCCTCGCACGCACGCCCGCGCGATCAGCGAGTAAAAGTAGCGGTCGGCGAGCACCACCATTCCGGCGCGGGCCGACGGCAGGATCACCCGCTCCAGGCGGTCGCAGAAGTCGGTGGCGTAAAACAGGTTGAGCGTCACCGCGTCCAACCGATGCCCCGTCTTGGCCCGGTCGATGCCGCGCCCGGCCAGATCGGAGCGGGTGAGTCCGGTATCCACGGCCGGAAGCCCCATGTCCTCCAGCCACTCCTTGATCAGCCGGATATGGGTCGATCGTCCGGCGCCGTCCGGGCCTTCGAAGACGACAATGCGACCCAGGACCTCGCGATCGTGCCATCCGGTGGGCGGCTCCCCGTAGAAGCGCAACGCGCGCGCCTGCCGGTTGCTCATCGTCGGGCTCCGAGCGTGTCCAGGTAACGCCCCGTGAGTCCCGATGTCGTCAGCGCGTCCGCCAGGCCGCCGTCTTGAATCTTGAGCGCGCCGCCGACGTGGGGCTCCACAAGCTCGCGGACTTTGTGCTGCTGCTCGGTGGGCGGGGCGGTGGCATCGATGGAGATCAGCCCAAACTCATCGAGCATCCGCTCGTACTCGGTTTGGATCATGCCCTGAAACGCTTGGAACGACCGGTCGAGATCGCTGCTCAGGCCGAGGTCCATGCCGGCCTCGTAGTACTTCAGTTGGGCCCGACCATCCTCGATTCGCCGAATCGCCTCCGGCAGCGGAACGTCGAAGTAAAACGCCATGGTCGGCGTCGGAGCGAAGGCGTAGAGGTGGCGCAGCCACACGGGGTCGACGCCGCGGGCGGCGTCGCGGGCGAACGCCGTATAGATGTAGCGGTCGGCAAGCACCGTGGCCCCGGCCTGCAGCGCGGGAAGGATCTGCTCGTGGACCCGGTTCGCCAGGTCCGCGCAGTGGATGAGGCTGAACGTCATGGGCGAAAACAAGCGGCGCCGTTTTCCGCGGCGCGTGGTGCGGCGGACGATCGGCGACGAGTTCCACTCGCTTGACACCACCAGCACCCCGCGGCTGGTCAGCCACTTATGGAGCAGGTCAAGCTGCGTGCTCTTGCCGGAGCCGTCAATGCCTTCCACGACAAACAGGCGCCCCGGAAACGGTCCGGGCTGCATGCCGTCTTCGTCCGACATGACCGGCACCAGACGACTCGTTGGCGCGGCCGAGCCACCGTCCGGCGCCCGGACAACCCCTTCGGCGCCGGCTGCACGCCCCGTGCCTCGGAGACTTCGCGCCGCCCATGCCCGCAAGAGGCCAGCGAGTCCGGCGAGTCTCACGGCGTGGTCCTCGAAGGGCGGCGTGGGGCTTATATGATAGTCGGCCCGCGCTGGCAGATCGGGGAGCAGAGAGGCTTCGTGCGGATCAGACTTGGGCTGTGCCGGTGACTCGCGAGCGCGTGACTCGCGAGCGCGAGCACAAGCTCGGCATCGACCCGCTCGTCGATCTCAACCTTGACCGAGCGCTGGCCGCGTACGTGACCCGCCCGCACGAACCGCGCCATCTGGTCACGAGGTACTACGACACCGCCGATCTGCGACTCCTCCGCTGGGGCTGCACCTTGCGCTATCGGGTCGGCGAGGGATGGCTGGTCAAGCTCCCGGTGCTCGACGACGGCACCGCCCTCGCGCGTGACGAGGTTCGAGTGGACGGCGCGCCCGACGCCCCGCCTCCCCATGCCATCACCATCGTGCGACCGTTCACTCGCGCCCGTCCGGTCATCCCGCTGGTTCGCCTGGAAACGACGCGCCGATCCACCAATGTGGCCGACCCGCAGGGGCGAGACCTCGCCGAAGTCTCTGAGGACGCCGTCACGGCTTACGCCGGTGGCGCGATGGCCAAGCAGTTTCGGGAAGTCGAGATTGAGCTGCATCCAGACGCTTCCGAAGCTGTCGTTCGGGATGTGGTGACAAACTTGCAGGCGGCCGGCGCGACCGTTCCGATTCGCGTGCCCAAGCTGCGGCGGGCGATCGAGGCCGACGCCGCCGCCTCACCAGAGGTGACCATCCCCCCGCTTGGCGCCCACGCCACGGCGGCCGATGTGATCCGGGCCGCGTTTGCCGAGGCCACGAGGCGACTGGTGCTCGCCCTGCCGGGGGTTGTGCTCGACGAAGACCCCGAAGCCGTGCACCAGGCCCGCGTCGCCACCCGACGCTTGCGCTCCAACATGCGCACGTTTGGACCGCTCTTGGACGAGGCGTGGCGGCGCGCGCTGGGCGACGAGTTGCGGTGGCTGGCCGGGCTCATGCAGCCGATTCGCGACGCCGACGTGATGCTCGACACGCTGGAGGCGGCGGCTCGAACGCTGGACCCGTCGCGCACGACTCCCGAGCCGGTCCTTGCGCGACTGCTGGTCGAGCGGCAGGAAGCGCGGGAAGAGCTCCTGGCCATGCTCCAAAGCGAGCGCACCGACCAATTGCTCGATCGCGTGATCGCCGCGTCAGCCTCGCCCGAGGTGCGTGTGGAGGCGCGCGACATGGCGCCGCGCGAGCTTCGATCCCTCGCGCGACGGGCTGAGGGACGCCTGAGTCGCGTGGCGTCCAAGGTCGACGCCGCGACCGGCCCCGACGAGCTGCATCGTATGCGCATCGTGGCCAAGCGCGCGCGCTATGCCGCCGAGGCGGTGGAGCGCTATGGGGGCAAGCCGGTCAAGCGCCTGGCGCGCCGTCTCGCCGCGCTCCAGGATGTTTTGGGCGACTACAACGACGCCGTCGTCGCGGCGGAGTGGCTGCGAGGCCGGCCCATGGCCGAGCCTGCGGCGGCGTTCGAGGCCGGGGAGCTGGCGGGCACGCTCGACGCCATGGCCCGCGCCCACGCCGGCGACGTGCCACGAGCGCTGCGACGGGCGGGGCTGACCTAAGCGCAGCGACGCGATCCCTACTCCTAGTGGCGACGGTTTCCTGAATCGCCTGTCCGCCGCCACGCGGCGGTGACCAGCACAACTGGGAAAAAGGCAATCAGCGTCAGCCCCACCACCATACGGGCCAGCGTCGCGGGCCAGCGCCAGCCTGAGGTGAAGCTCTCCCAAACAGCGCGCAGCTTGCTTCGCGTGGGTTCGGCGGTGCCATAGGCCACGAACTCGAGGTCCTGGTGCGGCGCGGCGGGCTCGCCGTTGATCCAGAACCCCCCGTCGGGATACCAGTTCGACTTGGCTACGCCAACCCAGAGTTCGGCGTCGGCATCGATGTCGGCAATCACCGATACGCGCAACCGCCGGCCCTCGGGCTCGGTCAGCGGTGGCAAGAGATCGATGCTGCGCCAGTGCGTTCGTACGCCTGAGGGAATCTCCACTGATCCAACCGCCAACGTGCGCTCCGGATGTTCCGGGCTGGCGATGCGCACGGCCGCCGTGCCCGTTCCGCCGCCCGGATCACGCTGGGCCAGCCGCAAGTCAATCCGCCCAATTGGATCAGCCGGCATTCGCAGCTCTTGCGCTACCGTTTCTTGCGCGAAGAGGCGCAAGTCCAACGCGTGAAGGTCCGGTGTTGCTCCCACGTCGATGAGCAGGACTCTGTAGGTGAACACGACGGCCAGGGCGCCGAGCACGACAACGGCGACGAAGGATCCGATCAGTGGCGCTCTCCACCGGACAATCCGTGCGCGAGGACTCGTCGGCGGCGAGTCCCCGCGGAGAGACATGGCGGCGCCCAACCCAATCAGCAACGCCCCGCTGATCTCCAGCATCTCTTCGATGATGCTGCCCAACACGTGATCCTGGCCGGTGAGCAGAATGTGCTGCGTGGCGTCATAGGCCACCGACAGCATCCAGGCTCCGGCGCCCAGGACAATCGGCACGCGCGCCGCGGATGCGCCCAAGCCATGGCGGGCGAAGAGCCACATTGCCAGCGCAAATGCTGCGAGCAGCGGACTCATGAGCGCGATTCGCGCCCAATCCGCGGGTTGTCCCTCCACGCCGAATACGTTTCGCAGCACGTCGGCTTGCGCGTCGTTGTGCGTGTCGCTCATCTCACTGACGGCGATCACGGCGACCAACGCCGCCAGCAGCAACCATCCGCCCACGGCGACTCGGCCGGACCCCAGCCGCCAGCCAACGGCGGCATTCGCCGCGGCCAGCAGCGCCACGATCAGCAGCGTGGCCGCCGACGCGGCGTTGGCAAAGCCCTCGTCGAGCTCGGGGTCCAGCTGGCGCAGCAGACTATCGGGCGACAGGACCGACGGGAATGCCAGGCTGAAGAGTTGTGGTCCCACATGACCGCCCCACCACAACCCGACCACTCCCACGAGCACGATCCGCCCGATCCATTCCGTCACCCGCACGGCCGCCTGGCGGTTGGCACGTCGCATTAGGGCGCTACAAGATCTCCGTGCACGCCGATTGGCTCGATGGCGCGCAGTGCCCACGGTATATGAGCGCAATCCGAGCGGTCATCGGGAGGTACGCGCGACAGCTCACCCCAGCGCGCGTCGGCCGAGCACTCGTGGGAATCGTCCTATCGGCCCACGTCCGGCCACTCGACGACCGGCCCCTTGCCCGGCACGAAGGACCGATGCGGCTGGCCCGGAATGAGCCGCTGCCCATCCGTGAATCCTTCCGGCCGGTGGGCCAGCGCCGCGATCATCCGCCGACGCCACGGCTCCAGGTCGTGCTCGCCGGAAAGGTCGCGCAGCTCATTCGGGTCGGCCGCCAAATCAAAGAGGAGCTCGTCCCCGGTCTGGCTGTACCAGATGTACTTATGCGTGGCCGTCACCAGCCAGTGAGTGCCGGTGTCTGGTGTGCGCCAGGTGCTGTGCTCGCCGTGAAGGGCGTCGCGCCACTCGGGCCGCTCGCCGCGCATGAACGGCAGCAGGCTCCGCCCGGTCACGCCCGGGGGAATCGGCACGCCGGCCGCGTCGAGCAGCGTGGGCATCACATCCTGCAAGCCGACCGGCGCG
Source organism: Chloroflexota bacterium (assembly GCA_965243625.1). Taxonomy (GTDB): domain Bacteria; phylum Chloroflexota; class UBA11872; order UBA11872; family UBA11872; genus JAJECS01. The sequence goes on along the minus strand of CBDEVI010000002.1, from coordinate 1,923,667 downwards.
TCGCAGGAAATCCCCGAGGGAAACTCGGCATTCACCTTGCCCCGGCCCGGCTGCGGCGGCATCGCCATGAAGGGGATCCGGGCGGACGCCTCGAACGGCTCAGTCTTGGCAAACAGGTGGTGATCGCCAAGCATCTCGCCGTGGTCGGACACGAACATCACGAACGTGTTGGTCAGCAACGAGCCGCGCATGGCGTTGAACAGCCGGCCGAGCTGCGCGTCGATCTCATTGATCAGGCCGTAGTACGCCGCCCGGCAGTAATGCATGGTCAGCGGATCGAGATTCAGGCGCTGCGAGCCGCCGAGGGGATTGAGCCCCAGGGACGCGCCGGGCGGCAAGGGATCGACCCAATCCCCGACGACCGGCTCCGGGAGATCGAGCGAGGCGTACCGCTCATAGAAGACGCGCGACGGCGCGAGCGGCGGATGCGGCGGAAAGAACGAGAGGTTAAGGAAGAACGGCGTCGACGGGTCGCGCTTTTCCAGATACTCCAGCGCCCGGGTGACCACCCACGCCGAGTAGCTCAGGTGCTCCGGCAGGTGCGACGGCCGGCCCACCCAGCTATTCGAGCCGACGCCGTGTGCAGCCTGGAGCTGATCGTCCGGCACCCGCTCGCGCAGCCAGTCCGCGTAATCGTTGTCGTCGCCGCCGATGCCGTCGGCCAGCTCCATGGCGTCGAACCCCCAGCGCCGCCGCCGAGGTTGCAAGTGCAGCTTGCCGATCAGACGCGTCTCGTAACCCGCGCGGCGCAACTCGCCGGGCAGGGTCGCCTCCGGCTGCCACGTCGAGTTCTCATTTCGGTAGTAGAACCCCACCATCCCGCTCACGTCCGCGGACTGCCCCGACATCAGCACGTGGCGCGCCGGGATGCACGACGGCACTTCGCTGTACCCGCGGGTGAAGTTCGTGCCGGCGCCCCCGATATAGTCCATGTTGGGCGTCCGCAGCACCGGATGGCCCGCGAGTCCGAGGCAGTCGCCGCGCTGCTGGTCGGTCACGATGAGCAGGATGTTAGGGCGGTTCACGTCGGACTCCATCTGCTGCGGCGACGGGCTATGAGTGGTCAATTTCCCAGATTGGTGCGTAGATCGGGAAGAGAGCGTCCAGAAGGTGCGCGCTCTCGCCGCCCAACTCCAGCGGCGGCACGGACCTATGCCCGCCAAACACGAGCTGCGTGAGCTGCCGGCGGCTCAGCGTCAGGGCATCGGGCAGGCGCTCATCCGTGACTTCGACCTCGCCGTCGCGCACGCGCAGCGACACGGCCTCCTTCGTGTCCTCGCTCACCACGCACACCTCGCCGCGGATGCCCGCCGACCGACGACCCAGGTGGTTCCGAATCTGGCGCATCAGCAGACCAAAGTCGTTCACTCGCATCATCTGAAACCCGATGCCGCTGGCCTGCTCCACTGGCCGCTGCTGCCCCGGCTTGATGGATTCAACCACGTCGCCCAGCGCGCACGGCGTCAGCGGCAGCACGACTTGCAGGTCGTGGTCGGCGGGCCACTCGGCGCGGGCGTGGCGCACCAGCGCCTCCAGCGCCCGGTGGTCGCCCCCGCCCTCGACCAGCCCCGGCTTGTTCGTTCCCTGCCCAACCGTGAGGTACGCAGCCACGTCGTCGCCGTCGAAAGCCAGGAGCGTATGCATTTTGGGCAGGCTGAACAGCACGGCGTATTCGTCGGGGGACCGGGCGATGCGCAGCGGCTCGCGGTCGTGGATGGTGCGGATGGCGCCGAGGTGCCCCGAGTTTCCAGGTTCGTAGACGGCGATCCGGTGGTGGCTGGGCCGCAGTCGCGCGACGTCATCCGCGCCCAGCGTGTGCATCCAGCCCTGCGACCCGACCGCCTCCCAGCCCGAGTTCCGGTAGAACGGGAAGGTCGGTTCAATCGTCCAGAGCGCCGAGACCGGCCAGCCGCGCTCGACCATGATGCGCACCCCGTCCCGCAGGCAGGCGGTGGCGTAGCCGCGATGCCGATGGTCGGGGTGGGTCACCGTCCCACCGATGATCGCCAGCGTGAAGCTGTCCCCGTCGATGACCACGCCCCGCGGCGCCACCGGCACGTGCGCCACTACCGCGCCGTCGACGCTCACCACCCGCATGTTCTCGCGCCGCGCGGGATCGAAGATCAACGGATAGTCGGTCTGCGTGTTCTGGTCGGAGCCTGCGCGAAACACGCGATTGAGCAGCGCGACCACGCCGTCGAACTCCTCGGCGGCGCATGCCCGCGGTCCATCCACCACTGGACTGTCGGTCATGCGACACGCCGTCGTTCGGGTTGCCGCACGGCGGCGCTAGCCCGGTGTGGCGTAGGACATGTCCCAGTCGCCGAGCGTCAGGAGACGCATCGTGGTGGAGGCGAGGGACGGCTCGCCCGCTTCGCTCCAGGCCGCAATCTCGTCACGATGGCCCAGACGGCGCAGCGCGTCCCAATAGTCGTTGAAGACTGCGCGCCCACCGAGCATCACGGCATCCCAGGCAAAGAAGTGCGTCACGCCGGCGTCGTAGAGCTCGCGCGCGCGCCGTCGCAGTTCAGCCGGGGGCACGTAGCGCGGCATCAGGTTCGGCGCCAGCACGCAGTCTGTGCCGTTCACCAGCTCGGCGAAGAACTCGATGGACGCCGGGTCGCCCCAGGCTTCGGCCCCGCTGTCGAGGTTCGGCGCCGAGCTGTAGGGAATCACCGTGTCCACCAGGCCTTCCGCGACCCACGTGCGAAGGTCGATGGCGCGGTAGAGGTTCTCGGCTTCGCTGCTCAGCACCACCGCCGAGATTTGGGTGGGTTTGCTGCGACCTAAGTCCTTGTCCGTCGCGTCCAGTCCGGCGCGCAACTCGCGCATGAACGTGGTGAGGAATCCGGCGCGATATCGCAGCCAGCGCTCGTCGCGCTCGTCCAATGCGCGGGGGTCCAAGCCGAACTGCGCCTGGAATCCCTCCACCAGCGGCGGCTCGTACTCCAGCAACGGCGGGCGGCGATTGAACAGCAGCGCTACGCCATCGACCGGATAGCTTGCCATCTCGCGCAAGAGCGAGATCACCAGCTCCCGCGTCTCGGGGTAGGCGTACGACAGCCGCGGCGCCGGATTGCCGTCGCGTGTCACGCAGCGGAGCTCGGGGTGGTCCAGGTAGAACCCTCCGGCGTTCCACGAGTCGTAGATCGGCGCCGCAAAGTGAAAGCCGGCGACGCGGTATGAGACGTGCAGCTCGATCCCAACGGACCGCGCGGTCTCGGCGGCGATGCGCAGCGGATCGATGCCCTCATCGCGAAAGTGCCGCCAGGCACGCGCGTGCGTGTGATCCCCGACGCGAATGAAGTCCTCCACGCCGTCGGCCGTCGGCATGTGGCCGATGGCCGACGGATAGAACGTCAGATCGCCGACGGCGCCCTCCCAGTAGATCCGTGCCACGTCCGAGTCGGCGAACGGCGCGACCTCGCGCTGGATCTCTTCGACCGTGAGCGGCCCGCCATTCCAGATATAGCCGTGGGCGTCGTTGTGCGCGAACAGCCGCCGCCGGTCGGTGCGGGCCTCGTCGGCCAGGTGCGCTTCCACCTCGGCCGGTGACAGCGGAACCAGCTTGATATACGCGATGTTCGCCGGCGTGCAGACGAACGAACCCGCCTCGTCACCGGACCCCACGCGGGGGCTAATCTGTCCCAACTCGATCTGCCGATCCGTGAGATCCGCGATCTTCCAGAAGCGCTCCAGCAGGTGCTCGGCCTGAAACGTGCCCTCGTCCGGATGCGTCGCCAGGTACGTGAACGACGGCTCGCCCGTGAGCCGGGCGCGCAGCGCGCGGCTTTCGCCGCGCATTTCGGCAAAGACGCCGATCGAAATCGCGTGCCAGCCCGCGACATCGAGGGGATAGGTGACGTCGGGCGCCGCGGTTTCGGGACCGGCCAGCAGCATCGTCCCGGCGCAGGCCTCCGCCGTGAACGGCAGCGTGCGCCAGCGCCGCAAGGCAGGCGCGGGGTTCATGGCGTCGGCGGGCAGGCAGCGGTCGAGGTCCGCCAGATACACCGGCGAACCGGTAAGCCAGCGGTCGGTGTGGCGATCCATGCTCGCGCTACCCGGCATCGGCGTACGCCGTGCTCCAGCCGCCCACGCTTCGCAGGTCGGACGAGATCCAGCCCAACGCCGGCTCGCCGTCGCGGCTCCAGGCCAGCACCTCGTCCACGTGGCCCAGGCGCCGCACCGCGTTCCACATCGGGCGGTAGTTCGCGCGTCCGTGGCCGCCCGCGCAGTCCCAGAAGAATAAGTGCTCGACGCCCGCGCCGTAGATCGTGGCGGCCCGTCGGCGAAAGTCCTCGGGACTCATCCGGCGCGGCATCACGTTCGGCGCCAGCAGGCACGACGTGCCGTCGACCGCATCCAGGAAATAATCCAGGTCCCGTGCGTCGGACCAAAACGCCACGGAGCCGCGCGATTCCCAGTCGGAGACGTAGGGAATCAGTGTGTCGACGAGACCCTCCCGCGCCCAAGTCTTCAGATCGCAGCCGAAGAAGGCGTTGTCGGCCTCGGTGCCTTCAACGACGGCCGACACCGCAATCGGCGTCGACCGCCCCTGCTCGCGGCTTACGTCGTCCATCGCCTGCCGCAGCTCGCGCATGAACTGGGTGAGGACGCGCGAGCGATAGGCCAGCCAGGTTGGATCGCGCTCGTCCAGCTCGCGCGGATCGGCGCCGAACTCGCGCGTGAATCCTTCCACCAACGGCGGCTCGTATTCCACCAGCGGCAGACGCCTATTGAAGAGCGGACACACGCCGTCGATCGGGTATTGCGTCATTTCGCGAAACAGGGAAACCGCGAACTGGCGCACACCCTCGTAGGTGTAAGCCATGATCGGCGTACGCCGGCCCTGGCGGTCCTCGCCGCGCCACTCCGGGTGGCGGTCGTAGAACGTGTCGGCGAAACTGTTGTGGTCGATTGGCGGCGGATAGTGGAATCCCGAAACTCGCCAGGCCGCGTGAAACTCCATGCCAAGCTCGTGGGTGTGCTCCACCGCGACGGCAAACGGGTCGATCCCCGCATCGCGGAACACGCGCCAGCTCTCGGCATGGAGCCGGTCGCCGCGGCGATTGAAGTCCTGCACCTCCTCGATCGTCGGGATGTGCGCGATCTTCGAGAAGTAGCGGACCTCGTCGCCGCCCCCGGCTTCCCAATACATGCGGCTGAAGTCGGTGTCGCGATAGGGCTCGATCTCGCGGCGAATCTCGTCCGCCGTCGTCAGCCGCCAAACCCAATGGGGCCCGTGGGAGTCGTTGTGCGCGAACAGTCGCTTGGTGTCGGCTCGCTGCCGATCCGCCTCGACATCGGCCGCCTCGTCGTCGGTCAGCGGCACGAGCTTGATATACGCCACGTGCACCGCGCCGCAGGCAAACGACGCGTGCTCGTCGCCGGACTTCAGGCGGGCCGCCGGCTGACCCAGCTCGAGCTGTTGCCCGTCCAGCTCCGCGCATTTCCAAAACAGCTCCGCCACTTCCCGGTGCTCCGGCATGGGCTCGTCGGGATAGTGATCCGCCAGCGAGGGGAGAGTCAGCATCGTCGACACCTGGTCGTCGGTGAGCCGAACCTCGAGCTCGCTGTACCGGGCGTGGTGGCCTCCGGCATGGCATCGCACGAGTCCAACCGAAATGGCATGCCAGCCCGACGCTTCGAGCGGATAGGTGACGGTCGGCGCCGCGGTCTGCGGGCCGGCCAGCAGCATCGTGCCTTCCAGGTCGTCGGTGGTGTAGGCCAGCTTGCGCCAGTGCCGCAGGGCGGGCACGTCGACCAGAGCCGATGCCGGCTCGCACCGGTCCAAATCCGTCAGATAGATGGGATCGCTGGCGAGCCATCGGTCCGCGATGCGGTCGTGCTCATTCCCAGCCACGGCGCAACCCCCTTCGCCGGCTCGCGCATCGCCATTGATTTCGCGGCCCACCAGTTGACGGCGAAGCCTATCAGACGCTATGCCAGCCACGATCCAGCGCATCGAGGCACCCATGGGCACTCAGTTTCTCGCCGCCGGCGATCTGTTCGTTGAGGTCGTCGACAACACCGACGCTGCCGACCCCCCAATTCGGGACGACGCTCGCATGGCCGCGATCAAGGACGGCACGTTCGAAGGCGGCCCCTATCGCTTCGATCGCTACACCGGCTACAACGGCATCCGGCAGATCTTCAGCCGTCACGGCCCGGCGGAGAACATCTTCGGCGTGGCCGGCGGCAGCGGACTGAACTTCGAGTTTGTCTATGACGCCGAGGGATCGTCGTTTCGGCCGCGCTGGGTCGATGGGCGACCGGGCGGCGCGCCTACGCCCGGCAGCCTCACGCGCGTGGACGAATCCACCGTCGTCTTGGAGACCCGCGTCCAACCACCGCAACGCGTCGACGTGCGGACGACCTTCAAGCTCGTGGCGCCGCACTACATCGACCTGCAAACCGAGATCCGCCCCCACCCAGGGTCGTTCACCGGGGATTGGGTGGGCCTGTTTTGGGCCTGCTACATCCGGCGGCCCGAGGTCAAGACCACGTACGTTCGCGCCCGGGCGCAGCCGGGGGCGGAGAGTGACTGGGTGGCGACGCTGGCCGAGCCGCCGCACGATGCCCGCGCCTTTGCCTCGGAGCGGGAGGCGCAGTTGCTGCCCGGCGAGCCGAACCCGACCGGGCGCCTGCTGCACAACATCCGGCCGCTGCGCTACGCCGAGCCGGTGATGTTCGGCCGCTGGCGGGGCATGGTGCTGGCCCTGATGCTGCGCACGGATGACCACCTGCGCTTCGCCATTCAGCCGACCGGAGGTGGACCGCGCAATCCCGCGTGGGACTTTGGCATCGTCATAAAAAACTGCCAGGTTGGCGCGGGGTATCGCTGGAACGGCCGCATCGTCTTCAAGCCGGATAGAGGGGCGGACGACATTTGGAGCGAATATCAGCGCTGGGCGCAAGGCGAGTAGATCGTGTCGAAAATGATTGCTGCCGATGAAAGAAGCCTCAATGCATGTTGCTATATAGCGGTCCTGGATTCTCTGGTTGTCGGATTTGATTTCAGTCAATCTTCAGCGAGTCACACAATGACACTGACGTCAAGGGATCACATATACAGCTTCGTATAGATCATTCGTCATTCCCGCGAAGCATGTCCCCGCGCAGGCGGGGAGCGGGAATCTAGGGTTCATTCAACCCAAGTCGGCGTACAGAAACTCTGTCATACTTGCTCACTGAAGAATTCGGAGACAGCGATGAAATGCGGGTGCAGGTCCATCCTGTTGGCATCACCAGGCGCGCCGATGAGCAAGGGCGCAATCCGCAATACTTGCGGCTCCCTCGACGCCTAGAAATCTGACCGCCGCGCGCTGATCCTGTGCTACCGTGAACCCGGCAGAGGAGTGTAGCTCAGTTGGCTAGAGCAACGGTCTCCAAAACCGTAGGTCGGGGGTTCGAGTCCCTCCACTCCTGCCACGCGCCGAAGTGGCGGAATTGGTAGACGCGCTGGTCTCAAAAACCAGTGAGGTAACTCCTCGTGTCGGTTCGATCCCGACCTTCGGCACCAATAGTTGACGTTGCCTTAAGCCGCGGGCTCCGGGATATCGAGATCCATTCCGGGATAAACCGCCTGAGGATCTTCGCCGTCAAATCGCCACTTATTGCGCTCGAAGATAATCTCCCACTGGTGCTGATCGCCATATTCACGTTCGGCGATCGTTCGCAACGTTTCCCGCGGCATCACCTTGATGGTGTGGCGGATTGGGAGTTCGCTCGGGGCCGGAGCTCTTCGGAATAGCTTGCGAAGGTCCACCGGCGCGCACCCGCTGCGATGTGATTGGTGGCCGATAGGCTACCATTGCCGGCGAGCATGAGTCATCGACCACAGCCGGCGGCCGATCAGTCCGAAGCGCTCAGCATTTCCGCCGACCCACCGCATTTCTCGGCACGGCTGTGGGCCGAGGCTGAGGCCAAGCAGTCGTGGGTATGCCTCGGTCTGGATGTTCTACGCGAGCGTTTGCCGCGGAACATCCCTCACACCGTCGAAGGCGCTGGAAGATTTCTCCGTAACGTTGTTGACGCATCTGTTGAAGTTGTGTCGGCGTTCAAGCCTAATCTGGCCTTTTATCTTGCCATGGGTACCGATGGAATCCAGTTGCTTACCGACATCATTGAACATATCGATCGTCGCGCCATCGTGATCCTCGATGCAAAGTTCGGCGACGTCTCGGACACCATGGAGCACTACGCTCGGGCGGCATTCGATGTGTTCGATGCTGACGCGGTGACCGTCGATGTCTACGGCGGCTGGGACACGGTCGAGCCGATGCTCGTCGATCCGACGCGCGGCGTGTTCGTGTGGGCGCGCAGCAGCAATCCCGACGCGGACGCCGTTCAAGGTGGTTCGCGGGACCCGGCTCCGCTCTTCGTGCGCCTCGCCGGCGAAATCCAGTCGCGGGCGGCGATGGGCAACCTGGGAGCGGTTGTCGGCGCGACCCGGGCCGACGACGCGTGGCGTATGCGTGCCGCGGCGCCAAGCGTCCCGTTGCTGGCGCCGGGCGTCGGCGCCCAGGGCGGAGACTTGGAAGCCGTCGTGCGCGCCGGGTTTGGTGATGCGCCGGCCGGGGTGCTCATCAACGCGGGGCGCTCCGCGCTCTGGGCGTCGGCCGATGCCGACTACGCGCTCGCGACTCGTGCCGCGGTGCACGACCTGCGCGACCGAATCAACGCCGTCCGATCCACGTGACCGAGGCAACGCCGTCCGGCGTTCCCCAGTTCACCGTCGGAGAAACGGTGCGCATGCGCAAGGCGCATCCGTGCGGCGCGGACACCTGGACCGTGACCCGGGTGGGCGGTGATGTCGGGCTCCGCTGCGTCGGCTGCGGTCGCCGGATCTTTCTGGCGCGCCGCGAGTTGGCGCGCCGCCTGCACCCGCGGCTCAACGCCGAGACGGCGAAACCGAGCTAGTCAGGCGCCGCGCTGACCGGCCAGGCGCCGAGCACGCGCGCGAGCACGCTCGTCCGGGCAAGCTCGGCCAGCGCCTGACCCACGTTCGGGTCGTCCGGGTGCCCGGTCAGTTCGAGGAAGAACAGGTAGTCGCCGGGCTTGATACGGGACGGGCGCGACTGAATGAAGTTCAGGTTCACGTCGTGGCTGCGCAGCATGCCCAGCATGTCGTGCAGCGCTCCCACGCGGTCGCGGATGGAAACGAGCAGCGCGGTGCGGTCATTCCCGGTGCGGCTCGCGGGCCGGCGCGCGATCACGTAGAAGCGGGTCCGGTTGGCCGCAAGGTCCTGGATGTGCCCCCGCACCACCGTCAGCCCATAGGCCTCGGCGGCGGCCACGGTGCCGATGGCAGCCGTTCCGGGCTGGCCGCTGGCGCGCTGGGCGGCCTCTGACGTGCTGGCCACCTCGTGTCGTGTTGCGGCCGGCAATTGGTGCGCCAGCCAGTCGCGGCACTGGTGCAGAGCCTGGGCGTGCGAAAAGACCGTCTCGTACGTGTCTTCGATGGCTGTGGCGATGAGGTTGTGCGAAATCGGCACCACCACTTCCCCGCAAATCGCCACATCGTGTTCGGAAAACAGATCCAGGGTCTCTCCAATGGTGCCGCTGGTTGAGTTTTCGACCGGGACGAGGCCATAGGCCGCGTCGCCGCGTTCGACATGAGCAAAGACCTCACGAAATGACTCGGCGGGGAGATAGTCCGCGGAGCGTCCGAAGTGGGCGCGCGCGGCTTCATGGCTGAAGGTGTAGGCGGGCCCGAGAAACACCACCCGCTCGGGCTCTTCGAGGCTGCGGCACGCGGAGATGATTTCGCGAAAGATGTCTCGGATATGCGCCGCGCTCAGGGGACCGGGGTTGGACGCCGCGACGCGGTCCAGGATCGCGCGCTCACGGTCTGGCGAATATGACGGGCTCGAGGTCGCGGACTTGAGGGTGCCGATGCGGCGGACCACGCCCGCCCGCTCGCTCAGCAGCCGAACCAACTCATCATCCGACGCGTCCACCGCGCGCCGGAGCTCATCGAGCTGATCGGCCACCGCCAGCAAGTCCTCCGTCGCAGGTGAGCGGGATTCTAGCACCGGGCTACTCCGCCTCCGCGGGCGTCGAGTATCGACCTCGAACCGGCGGTTGATCCTCGACGCGCACTGAGATCTCCGACATTCGTCCCCGGCACGCGCCCCTCAGTTGAGGCCGAGATCGTCGGCGGCCTTGGCAAACGCGCGGATGGCCTCGTCCAAATCGTCGCGGCTGTGGGCGGCGCTCACCATCACGCGCACCCGGGCGGCGTCGCGAGCCACCGTGGGAAACGCGACGCTCTGGACGAATATTCCGAGGCTCCGGAGCTTGTCACTCAGTGCGTGGGCCGTCTCCGCCTCGCCTACGATCACCGGCGTGATCGGCGTCTCGCTGCGTCCGGTGTTCAGTCCCAGGTCCGCCAGCCCGGCCTTGAAATGTCGGGCGTTCTCCCAGAGCGTTCCACCCGCTGCGGCTCACGCGACAAGATCGCAATGGCGGCCCGCGTGGCGCCTACAACGGCCGGCGGATGCGAGGTCGAGAACAGGAACGGCCGCGCATGGTGGATCAGGTAGTCGCGCAGCGTTTGCGAGCCGGCCAGGTAGCCGCCCATCGACCCGATCGCCTTGGACAGCGTGCCCATCTGCACGTGGACGCGCCCCTTGAGGCCGAAGTGATCCACCGTGCCGCGACCGCCCCGCCCGAGCACGCCGCTGCCGTGGGCGTCGTCCACCATCACCATCGCGCCAAACTCCTCGGCAACTTCGACAAAATCGGGCAGCGGCGCGATGTCGCCGTCCATGCTGAACACCCCGTCGGTCACCACCAGCTTGCGCGGATAGCTCTCGCATTGCCGCAACTCGGTGCGCAACGAATCCGCGTCGCTATGGGCGAAGCGGCGCACCGTGGCGCGGCTGAGGCGGCAGGCGTCGATGATGCTGGCGTGGTTGAGCTCGTCACTGAGAATCACGTCGTCGCGCCCCACCAGCGACGCGACCGCGCCCAGATTGGCGGCGAAGCCCGATTGCAAGACCAGTGTCGCTTCCACGCCCTTCCACTCGGCGATCTCTCGCTCCAGCGCCTCGTGGATATCCATCGTCCCGGCGATGGTCCGCACCGCTCCGGCGCCCGCGCCAAACTGGTCGACCGCGCCCTGGGCGGCGGCGCGCATCTCCGGGTCGTTGGCCAGCCCGAGATAGTCGTTCGACGACATGTTCAGCAGGTCGTCCCCGCCGATGCGAATCCGCGGACCCTGCGGGGACTCCAGGACGCGCAGGGGCCGCCAGAGACCCTTGTCGCGGAGGTCTGTGAGCTCTTGATCGGCAAACGTCAGCGGATGCATGGAGTGCGCTCTCGATGCGTGCGGGGCATGGCCGCTAGCGTACCCCGTGCGCGGCATCGCCCAGGGCGCCGTTCGTGGTGGGCTTTTCGAGTGCCGTTCGTGGTGAGCTAGTCGAACCACGCGCCGCACGCCATGGTCCATTGACGACCCGCCGTCTATGATGCCGCCGCCAGGCCAATGGCAGAGCAACCCGCCCATGCACACAGCCCCCGCTCCCGGCATGATGCCGCTCGGTCGGCGCGACGCCCGGGAATCATGACTGCCGACCCTGCCGCCATGCTCGAGGCCGCCACCCAGGCGGCTCGGGCGGCCGGCGACGAGTTGATGCAGCGGCTGGGCGGCACGGTTGACGTCCGCTGGAAGACCTATCAGGGAGAGACAACGGTCGTCACGGACGCGGATATGGCGGCTGATCGCGCCATTCGCGAGGTACTGCTCGCCCGGTTCCCGGACCACGTGATTCTCTCCGAGGAAGTGCCGCACGACGACACCCTCGAGCCCGACGTCTGGGTCATCGACCCGCTCGACGGCACCGACAACTACTCACGCGGCCAGCCGCAGTTTTGCGTCAGCGTGGCGCACGCCTCGCATGGCCGCGTGGATGTCGGCGCCATCTACGACCCTGTCCGCGATGAAATGTTTACCGCCACCGCCGACGGCCCCGCGGAGTGCAACGGCGCAACGATGCGCGTCACCGATCGCGACGATCCCGCCGAATCAGCCGTCGCCTGGGCGCAAGCCGGCGCCTCGCCGGAGGACGACAAGCGACTTCGCGCGGCGCTGCCGGCGGCGGCCGATTTCTTTCATCGCGTTCGGCTCACCGGCAGCGCCGCCCTGGAGATGGCATGGGTCGCGGCGGGACGTTTCGACGGCGCACTGCTGGGCAACGTCAAGTGGTGGGACCAGGCGGCGGCGTCGCTAATCGTTGAGCGGGCCGGCGGTCGCGCCACGGACATCTATTGGCGTCCCATGGGCCCCGACAGCCGCCGCTGCGTGCTCAGCAACGGGCGGATCCACCAGGCCATGATCGAGCTCGCGCATGCGCACGGTTTGCACCTGGCGTTCCCGCCCCCGGGAGATTGACCCCTCGATTTGGCCGGTGCTAGCGTCGCGCGCTGCCCATCCCCAGCTGCTGGCTGATGCTTCCCGAGATCCCGGTCGAACGCATGGTGCTCGCCGTGTTGTCCAACGACGACGCCAACACGGTCCAGGCCGCGCTGGTTGAGGACGAGTTCCGCGTCACGCGCATCAACACGACGGGCGGTTTTCTCAGACGCGGCAACGTGACCCTGCTGGTTGGCGTGGCCGAGCGCGAGGTCGAAGCGGTCATTGAGCACATCCGAACCCATGCTTCCGCTGGCAGCGATGGTGAGTCGTCCAACCGCACCGGCTCGACAATGCTGGTGGTGCTCCCGGTCACCGTGTCCGCACGCGTCTAGTCCAAAAGGCATCCCGGGGAGCCACTTCGCAGCCGCAGTAAGCTTGGCTCATGCTCCTGCACGCTGCCGGCGAGCTTCGACAACCATGACCCTTTCCAGCGCCGGTGGGCGCGTGTTCGCGCGCGCGGCGCTGCTTGCCCTGGCCGCGCCCCTGCTGACGGTGTTGCTGGCACAGGCCATCGGCATCGAGGTTCCACCCGGACACGAGGGGCACCGCCACGTGCACTTCGCGACCGGCCACCCGCCGCCGGGAGCTGAAACGCAGGCGTCCTCGGGCGAATTCCCGGACGGCGCCTTTGGTCTGCTCGCCGGCGTGCTGCCGGCGCTGCTGGCCACCGCCCTGCTTCCCATGACCTTTCGCCGGATCACGCATGCGACCCAACGCGTACCGGAGTGGACCCCGCAGGCGGCGCATCCACCGCCTCGGAGCTAGTCGACTCGTCGGAAACCTTCGCGGCAGGCGCGGTCTCAATTCGCGCCGCCGAGCACATGCACCCAGGAGAACTCACATGCGATGGATATCCGCGCGCGCCGCGGCGTGCGCGCTGGCGGCGGCGGCCCTCACCGCCACTGCGGCCGCAGGCGCGCTGGCGCACGAAGGCCGTGAAGCGGCCGGGGTCGACGTTGTCGTCGGCTTCCTGAACGAACCTGCCTACGAGGGGTACCTCAACGCCGTATTCCTCGAGGTCACCAGAAAGGGGAGCGGGCAAGGGACCCAGGAGCCGCACGACATGTCGGGAAGCCAGATGCCCGACGTCATGGCCCACGGCGGCATCTTCGTGTCCACGCCGTTCGAGGACGGCGACACGTTCGAGGCGGCGATTTCGCACGGCCTCGACGGCATGACCATTCCCTACCACAGCCACCTCAATCCCGAAATCGCCGGATCGATTGAAGTCTCACGCGGGGCGCCCGCGGCGAGCCGCGTCGATATCGAGTTGCATGCCGACGGCCCCGCGCCGCCCGTGCTTCGCGTGCAGCCGGGAACCACCGTCGTGTTTCTCAATCGCACCGGCGAGCCACAGCTCATCGCGAGCGGTATGCACACCGATGAGGCCCATGCCGCTGCCGGACTGGGTGGGCCGGTGACCGGACTGGAGAACACGCTGCAAGTCGAGGTCACCCACGTCGCCACGGGGCAGTCGACGGTCATGGCCCTCGCGCCGCTGTTCGAGCGCCCCGGTGCCTACACGGCGGATTTCATTCCGACGCAACCCGGCGGCTATCGCTTCCGGTTCTTCGGCAGCATCGAGGGCCAGCCGTTCGACGAGGCCTTCGAGTCGGGCGCGAACACCTTCGACGCCGTTCAGTCGCGCGCCGCCGCGCAATTCCCCGTCACGCTCCCCAGTGTCCGCGAGCTCGAGGGGGTCGTGCGAAGCTCGCGGGCATCGGCCGACGAGGCGCTCGACGCAGCGGCAGGCGCGCGAGTGATCGGCGTCGTTGGCATAGTCGTGGGCGCCCTCGGCCTTCTGACCGCCGCCGGCGCAATCGCGCTAGCGATTCGGAGTCGCCGCAGTGCCTAGAGTCCGTCATTCCGGCGAAGAGCCTGCCCCGGACTCGATCCGGGGCCGGAATCCAGTCCGGTCAAACCCAGGGACGCCATGTCTCCGGTAGGGGCGGGTTTCAAACCCGCCCGCACCAGGCGATGCAGGCGCCTCTCCAACGCATGACGCTGGCGCCGGCCCGCCGCTGGGCGTTGGCGGTTGTGCTTGCCGCCGTGCTCGCCGGCGTCGGGCTCATGCCGGTTGCCGCCCACGCCAATCTCGTGCGCGCGATCCCGGCTGCCGGTTCGACGGTCGACACGCCGCCGCAGGTCGTCGCCGCCGAGTTCTCCGAGCGAATCGAACCTGAATTCAGCCGCATCGATGTCTTGGATGCCTCCGGGGCGTCGGTGACCGAGGGCCCCAGCCAGGTCGATCCGTCAAACCGTTCCGCCATGCTGGTCCGCGTGCCGCCGCTCGCCGACGGCACCTATGTCGTCACCTGGCGCACCTTGTCGGTGGTCGACGGCCACGTCATCCGCGGCTCGTATGCCTTCAGCGTGGGCGAGCCCATCGACGCCGACGTGGCGAGCACCCCGGCGTCCGCGCTGGTTCTGAGCCCCGCCGAGCCCGTCCTGCGGGCCGCGCTGCTCGTTGGCGCCATGCTCGTGCTGGGCGCCGCGGTGCATGTGCCGCTGATATTCGCTCCCGCCGCCCGAGCCGTAGGGACTAGCGTCACGGGATCGCGCTACGTGGAGCTGGGTTGGATTGGCTTCGGTCTGGCCGCGGGCGCCCACGTGGGCCTGCTGGTGACCCAGGCCGCGGGCCTCGCGGGCGATGCCGAGGCGGACCTGGTCGGCGCCGTCGGCAGCGCGCTCGGCTTGGGCCAGTGGGGCGCGCTGTGGATCGCTCGAGCCATCGCCTTCGTGGCCCTGGCGCTGGCGCTCATGCGGGCCGGCCGCGAACCGCGGCCGCTGCGAGCCTGGTGGCCAGTCGCGGCCCTGGCCGCGACCGTGCTCGTCACGATTTCACTGGGCAGCCATGCGGCAGCGCTGCTGGAATCCTCTGCCGCGGCCACGAGCGCGGACGCGCTGCACTTGCTCACCGCCGCGCTGTGGGCCGGCGGTCTGGCGCCGCTGCTGCTGTCGCTGGTGCATGCCCGCCGGGCGCTTGCCGGCGCCTCGCGCCGCCGCCTACTTGGGGCGCTGCTGGCGCGGTTTTCGACCATCGCCACGATCTCGGTCGGTGCGCTCGTCATCACCGGCGCGTTTGCCACCTGGATTCAAGTCGTCGAGCTGCCGCGCCTGGTGCAAACCGACTACGGCTGGGCGCTGCTGGCCAAGCTCGCACTGGTGGCGCCGCTAATAGGCCTCGGGGCGTTCAACCTGGTCTGGACGCGGCGTCGTCTGAACGAATCGCGGCCCTCGGCCGCCGGCCGCTGGGCGCCGCGCCTGGTGGCCGCCGAGGTACTGCTTGGCGTCGCCGTGGTTGCGGTGGTCGGCCTGCTCACCAGCCTCGAACCCGCGCGCCAGGTCGCGTTGGGCGATGCGCGGGGCGTCAACCTGGAGACCCGCGTCGACGACCTCGACGTGGCCCTGAGCATTCAGCCCGGTGCCCCGGGCAACAACACCGCCACCCTGACGCTTCAGGATCGGGGACAGCCCGTGGTCGACGCCGACGTCGAGCTGCAAGTCAGGTTCCTCGACTCGGACATCGGACAGCGCGATCTGCGTCCGCAGGCGGATGCTGAGGGGCGCTACATCGTGTCGGGCGACTTCATCGGCCTCGTCGGGCGCTGGCAGGCGCTCGTCATCGTCCGGCGCGCCGGCGAGTTCGACACGCGCGCGCCCTTCCGGTTCGACGTGACGCCGGGCGGCTCAGCGGCGGGCGGCGCGCCGCCGCCGGCCGCCGACGATGTGCGCCGCGTGTGGGCCATCGCGCTCGCCGGCCTGGGACTCCTTTTGGCCTTCGCCATGCTGCAGCCCATGGCCTGGGCGGAGTGGGCGCGGCGGGGCGCGACGGTCGCCGGCTTCGGCGCCGGTGCGGTTGGGCTTGCGCTCCTGGTCACTACCCCCGAGTTCGCCCCGAGTTCCTTGAGCGCCGTGAACCCCGTACCGCCCGACCAGACATCCATCGATGCCGGACGCGTGCACTTCGAGGCCCACTGCGTCAGTTGCCACGGTCCGGGCGGACAGGGCGACGGTCCGTTGGCGGCCGGACTCGATCCGCCGCCGCTCGATCTGACCATCCACGTGCCGCTGCATCCCGACGGCGAGCTCTACGCCTTCATCGAAGCGGGCATTGCCGACACGGCCATGCCGGCGTTTGGCGAGACGCTGACCGTGTTCGACATCTGGAACCTGGTCAACTACCTCCAGACACTGCCGCCGTAGGCGACCCTGGCCAAATCACTCCGTCATTCCTGCGAAGGCGGGAATCCACCATTCATTGAACCTGGGGGCGGACAAGATGCTCCCGCTCATCCCCAAGCCCGGCTGGATTTTGCAGAGGTCGCCATTGGGAGTGGACCGGCGCGCGGGGGCCTACTCGTCGTAGTTCCCCGCCCACGCGCCCTGGGCCATGTACCCGCCGTCGACGCACAGGTATTCGCCGGTGATGAAGCTGGCCGCATCGCTGGCGAGAAACAAGGCCGCGTTGGCGATGTCGGCGGGCTGGCCGATGCGTGGAATCGGGTGTGTGCGCCCCCAAGTCTCCACCATCTCGTCCTCGTCACCCGCCGCGCGAGCCTGCGTGCGCAGCATGGGCGTGTCGATCGAGCCCGGGTTGATGGCCACCACCCGGATGTTCTCCCGCGCATAGTCCAGCGCCATGTTGCGCGTCAGGGACAGCACCCCGCCTTTCGACGCCGCGTAGGCCGGCACCATCGGCTGCGATTGCAGGCCCTGCACGCTGGCGACGTTGATGACGACGCCCCCGCCCCGCTCGCGCATTGAGGGAATGGCGTATTTCGACATCAGGAAGCAGGCCTTCAGGTTGACCCCGATGATCCGGTCCCAGCCCTCCTCGGTCTCGGCATCGAGCTTGACATAAGAACCCATCGGCTGAATGCCCGCGTTGTTCACCAGCACGTCCACGCCGCCGAAGGCCGACACGGCCTGCTCGATGGCTCGCTTGGCGTCCGCGTGACTGCTCACGTCGGCAATCGCGTACTGCGCCGTGCACCCCTCGTTTCCCAGGCTGCCGGTAAGCGCCGCGGCCGCCGCCTCGTCGATGTCCACCACGGTGACCGATGCGCCGGCCCGCGCGAAGCCCTTGCTGACGCCGCCGCCGATGCCCTGAGCGCCGCCCGTCACCACGACTGATTTCCCGTCGAATGTGCCCACCTGTGCCCGCTCCTTGTCCCGCCGCCTGCGCGGCTACCACCATATCCCCTGCTTCAGACGGCCGAGATTCCCTGCGTTGTCAGCCTGTTCGCGTTCGTGGTGAGCGTGTCGAACCATGAGCGGTCCTGAGACTGGCTCGGAGCCTGCCCTTCACTCCCGCCTAGAATGCCCGCGCGCCCACGCCGGGAGACAGGCTCACGTCCATCATTCCGTCGCTGACCGCCCCTCAGCGCATCACGGCCACGCTGTTTGCCGCCCAAGCCGCGTTTTCGGCCGCTGGCATCGCCAGCTTCTCGGTGCTGTCCATCAGCGCGGCGATCCTGGCCGGAGACCCTGCCTACGCCGGCATCCCGGGCGCCGCCATGCTGTTCGGCCGCGCGCTGGCGGCCTATCCCATCGGTTGGCTCATGGATGCCGCGGGGCGTCGGCCCGCGCTTGCGCTTGGCTATTTCACGGGCGTGGTCGGCGCGGTGGTGGGAGCCCTTTCCATCATGAGCGAGTCTTACCCGGGTCTGGTTGCCGGAGCCGCGATCTTTGGCATGTCGCGGACCGCGAGCGATCAGTCGCGCTACGTCGCCGCCGAGGTGCATTCGCCGCAGCGTCGCGGGCGCATCATCGGCCGCATCGTCTTCGCCGGCACCATCGGATCCATCACTGGGCCGCTGATCGTCAGCGCGTCCACGAGTCTTGCCGAGGGGGCCGGGATCGATGAATTCGCCGGGCCGTGGCTGGCCGCCGCCGTACTGGTCGGCGCGGCCGTGGCGCTAGTCCTCACGTTCGTACGACCCGATCCGCGCGACATGACCACCGCGTCGCCGCTGGCCCCCGTCGCGGCGGGCGGCGGCCTGGACGCGGATGCGCGTCCGTTGCGCGAGATCTTTCGCGCCGTCAATGTCCGGGTGGCCGTGCTCGCCATGCTGGTCGGCCAGCTCGTGATGGTGATGGTGATGACCATCGCGCCCGTGCACCTGCACGATCACGGCCACGTGCCCACCACCATTTCCATTGCCATCGCCGTCCACACCGTGGGCATGTTCGGGCTGGCGGCGCTCACGGGTCGCCTGGTTGACCGCTACGGTCAGTTGCCGGTGATCGCGCTGGGCGCGGCGCAGCTGATTGCCGCCAGCGTGCTGACGCCGTTTTCCGCCGACCTTGGCGTGATGCTGCTGGCGATGTTCCTGGTTGGCTACGGCTGGAACATGTGCTTCGTCGCCGGCTCGGCCTTGCTGATCGACGGTCTCTCGCCGCACGAGCGAGGCCGCACCCAGGGCGCCGGCGACGCGCTCGCCGCCGTGGCCGCGGCCACCGGCAGCCTGGCGACGGGCCCGGTGTTCAGCGCGGGCGGCATGAACTGGGTGGGCGTCGCCGCGCTCGCGGGCTCATTGGTGCTGGTCACCGTCCTCGCCAGGCGCGGCCTCACGCGGCAGCGAACGGCCGAAGCCTAAGACCGGCTCCGCTCGACGCACGAGCTCTCCACGGAACTCACGCTTCGCGTCTAGCGCAGCGTGCGCGCGCCGCGCGGCCACCGATAGCGACGCCACTTCCGGCGCGAGTCGTCTTCCTCCACGCGGAAGCGTCGCTGGCGCCGCGGGCGAGCGGACTGCCGGTAGGCCACGACGAAATAGATGACGGCCAGGCTGCCGCCGGCGATTGCCGTCCACGCGCCGGGAACGAAATCCGGTTCAGCGACCAAGTACGCAATACCCGCAGCGCCAAACGGCAAGCTGACGACGGCTGCGGCCTGCCGTCGGCTCATCGGCTGCAGCCACCACGAGGGTTCAACGGCTGCGACCGGGCGTGGCGAGCTGCTATTGGTGGAGTGGTCGCCTGCGTCGGCCAAGTCTCTGGGCGGCCGGCCCAGGTTTTCCGCCTCACGAAGAGCAGACCGCGGGCCAACATCGACAGGACGGCTCCAGCCAAGATGAACCACATGCCGACCACCAGCGACTGCGTGATGAGCACAGTCGTGCCGAGCGCTACCAGGAAGCACGCGGAGGCGGCGCCCAGCCAGCGCGAACGCGGCGGGCCGCGCCGCCTTCTGGGCGGTTCAAACTTCGGATCACTCAGCGATGGCCCGCCCGGGCCAATACTGTCGTGCCACCCGTATGCCATGGGGCCAGAATAGCCCGGGCGCGGCGCCGTTCTGCGGGCGCCCGCCTATCCGGCCGCGAGTCTTCGCCGGCCCGCGCGAGCCCTAGCCCCCGGTGCTCGCGGTGGTTTCGGAGTCAGACTCCGAATTCGGCGGCCGGTCGGACCGCCAGATGACGCCGAGGTCCTCGTCCAACGTCGCGATGAAGGGCTCTTTGGTGCTGCGGACGAATCCCGCGAACACGCGCGGAGTCTGGGACGAGTCGTTCAGCGAAAGCGCGGGGCTGCCCTGCAAGAGGCCCAGATTGGCGCGCACCGTGCCCTGGGCATCGTAGATCTCAAACGCGGAGCCCTCCGGCGTCTGCCCCACACTGGTGCGCAGCGTGCCGGATTCGTCGAACAGCCCCAGCACCACGCCCTCGTCGGTGATGCCGAGTGCCGTCCTTGGAGTCCCCTGCTCGTCCTGAAGCACGAGCCTGGTGGCGTCGGCCGTATCGCTCAGGTGCGCGCGCACGGTGCCCTCGGCGTCGGCGAATTCAAGCGAAGGCCCAGGACCTACGAAGCCCAACGCGGCGCGGATGGCGCCCGTCTCATCGGAGAATCCCATGACCGATCCATCGTCCGAGACTCCGAGGGACACGCTGAAGCTGTCGTGCGCGTCGAAGAGGAAGAGCGACGAGCCTTCATCATCGCTTTCGAGGACGGAACGAACCTCGCCTCGAGGCCCAAAGAACGACAGAGATGTCTCGAAGGGATCGACCAAGAGCGCGGCGCGCTGCTCCTCGTCATCGCCCCTCAGGATAATCCCAACCTCGCCGAAATCGGTGAGGCCAAAGTCGGCCCGCGAGCTGCCGGTGGCATCGTGGAGCTTGAGGCTCGGTCCATAGGGGCCGGCGCTCAGTCTCGCGCGCGCGATGTCTTCCCTGTCTGCCAGCACGACTTCGGGCGCGTTGTCGCGCACACCCACGAGCAGGCGCCGGTCGCCCTCTTGATCCCAGAAACGCAGGAAGCCATCGCCGTTTCCGGAGACGGAGCTGAGAGCCAGCGCCGTCCGCGGACGCCCCTCCAGGTCGACCATTTCCAGGTGGGGAAGGCCGTTCGCGTTGAGCTTCAGCGTGGCGCGGGCGGACTTCGCAGTCTGGCCCGGGCCGTTGACGGTGAGCTCCGGCCCCGTGTCGGTCACGCCGATGAACACTTGCGACTCGCCGCTCACGTCCAAAACTCGCAACGACGGCCCGTGTTCTTCGAGTTGCAGGACCGCGCGCTCTTGGCCGCTGTCGTCCACGAGGCGGAAACGTTGGGCGCTGAGCATGGGTTGCACCGCATCGAGCGACGTGGACGCGTCTTCCAGGGCAAGCACCCGCGGCTCCAAAGCCGCGGCTGCGGCTTCGAGCCGGTCGACCCGCGCGGTAGCGTCCGCCAGCTGCTGCTGCAGGCTGACGACGAGCAGAAAGGCAACCGCCGCCAAGGCGATGGCGCCAAGCGGCACGGCCACGAATCCGACAAGCTGAAGGCGGCGTTTCATCAGGTGGCTCCCCCATCGACGGCTTGAGTCTGGTGAACGGAGCCCCTACGGGCCCCGGGGCGTCCGGTGTCGTCTGGAACGTACCCTATGCCGCCGGCTGCGTCCGCGGACGGGCCGGTTGGAAACCCGCCCCTACCGGGGCGGGATCGTGGGGTGCAATGGGTACCCCAACCATGGTAGGGGCGGGTCTGTGACCCGCCCGAGGCCAGGCATCCGGCGCGCCGCCAGATTCGACTGGACTGGATTCCGGCTCACCGCCTTGGCAGGCGCAGGCTCCGTGGGAATGACGGAGAGACTAGGCAACGGCCACCACGCGCGGGAAAGTGAGTCCGCGGACCTTGCCTACATCCGCAGACGGTCGATCAGCTCTTCATCCAGCTCGAATCGCTCGTCCGCGGCTTTGAAGAGATTTGACGAGTACATCGGGCGCCCGTCGCTGCCTTGGCGGGGCCCGTGGATCAGCCACGCAATGGCCCCCTCGCTCTTGAGGACCTGCACGGCGGGATAGAGGTCCCCGTCGCCGGCCACGAGCGCCACGTGCTGCACCTGCCGCCGACTGGCGAGCAGCGCCATGTCAAGGCCGAGCAGCAGATCGACCTGCTTTTGCTCGAACACCGGGTTTCCCCACTCGTCGATGCCGCTCTTGCGGAGATAGCCCAGTCTCACCTCGAAGCGGGGCAGATAGCGCAGCGCGTCCTCGAAGCGCCGGGAGTTCGAGTATCGATCCAACTCCTCCGGCGTTGGGGGGTCGCTCTGATACGGACGGCAGTTGTAGTAGTACGTCCGCAGGACTTCGACGGGATCCGGGCTGTTGTCCTCGACGTGGTTCTGAATCTCATCGACGAGCTTCGTCAGATCGATCCGAACGCCGCCGAACTCGTACTTGAGCACCGACTCCAGGTACGCGCCATCAATGAAAATCGCCAAGCGGGCCATGGCACATGCTCCGTCCATGAAAGGGCAGGACCTAAGGCCCTAGCCGTTCGACAACCACGCGACGTGCGGCGGGATTCTCACCCGGCTGGACGCGGGTTCGCGCCTCGTCGCGCGTTCCAGTCGTCGTCTCGAGGCCGCCCGATAGATCGCATGACCTGCCCCGGCGCCCATCCCGGCACTGCTCGCGGCGGGTGGAATGAGCTTCAGCCCTACACGCCCAGCCCAAGAGTCGCCGCACGTTGGCTGGTACGACTGTAAGCATAGCCACTGTCACGCGGAAAACCGTGCACGACGTGCCTCGATTCGCGAGTCGTCGGCCGCGATGGCTCACCACCCGCGCCACCCCCCGAAAACGAGCGGCGTCTTGCCAAGCGTTCGGCGGAGTTCCCGATACGCAGGCAGTCTCCGCCTGTGTGAGGCTTAGCGGGCGTCGGAACCGCCGCGATCGAGGCCTTGATGCGAATCGGCATGGTCACCCTGTGCTCGCTGCGCGGGCAGCGGGACGCGAATTTGGAGAAGATCGAAGCCTTCGCGGAGCAGGCGGCCGCCGCCGGGTGCAACCTGGTGCTCTTCCCCGAATTCTCCGTGCACGGTCCCTGGGTGACCTACGACGCGGACGCCGACCTCGACGACCTGGAGACGCGATCTGAGCCGATTCCCGGCCCCTCGACCGAGCGGCTGGCGCGACTCGCGGCGCGACTTGGTCTGGCGATCGGCGTCGGCATTGCCGAACGCGGGCTCGCGCAAAAGCCGTTCAATGCGTACGTCATCGTGGACGGCGACGGCGTGCGGCACGTCCAGCGCAAGCTGCAACCGACCACCAGCGAAATGGACTTCTACCGCGGCGGCGGCGACGACATGGCGCCATTCCGGCTTGGCCCACACACCATTGGCGTGACCATCTGCGCCGACAACGAGTCCCCCGCCATCCACGACACGCTCGTGGGTCAGGGCGCTCGCGTCATCGTCGAGCCGCACTTCGACTGCATCAAGGATTTCCAGGATGCCGGGGATTCATGGGACGAAATCTTGGACTTCAACCAGCGCGACACGCTCAAGCGCCGTGCCGAGGACCTGGCCGAACGGCTGGGGGTGTTTGCGCTCTACCTCGACGCCAAGGACCCGCGCGGCGACTTCGATGAGCGCCCAAATTGGCCGCACCGGGTCACCGGCCGGTCGGCGGTCTTCGGCCCGGGCGGCGAACTGCTGGCGAAAAACGCCGGCAACGAGGAATCGCTGCTGGTCGTCGATATCGAGCCGTGTGGCTGACTAGTCAGCTGCGGGATTTACGCGACGCTTGTCGGTTTGATTTGTCATTCCGAGCAACGCGAGGAATCTAAGGAGCAGCGAGAAGGCACAACGTCCTTGGATTCCTCACTTCGTTTCGGAATGACACGAGTGGCGCTGCGGAGACGACCGGCATGGCAGGGCGCCTAGCTAATCACATTCTTGTTCGAAAACGTGATCTCCTCGCTGGTGATGAACTCCAGCAACGCCGTGCGTCCGTCTTCCGTTGCGCGTCTGGCTCGCTCCAGGGCCGGGCCGACGTCGTCCGGCTCGTCCACGCGTTCGCTCCACGCCCCCATGGCCGCCGCCATGTCCGCATAGTCGCCGCCGATGTCTCGCGTACCGTATTTCGCGTGCGAGAGCGGCAGATGGCGGGCCTCGATGGCCATTGACGAGTTGTTGAGCACGATGGTCAGAATCGGAATCTTGCAGCGCACGGCCGTCTCGATGTCGAGCCCGGTCATCCCGAAGGCGGCGTCGCCCATGTAGTTGACGACGAACTTATCGGGGGCCGCGAGCTTGGCGCCGAGACTCAGGCCCAGGCCCGTGCCCAGCCCGTGCGACTTGCCCCACCCGAGATACGTCCGCGGTCCGCCGGCCTGGTAGAACGGCATGATCTGGTCGCGCGGGCTCCCCGAGTCGTGCGTCACGATGGCCTCGTCCGGGTCGACCCGCTGCATGAATTCCCAGATGACCCGGTAGGGATTGATGGGCTTTGCGTCCGAGGCCAGCTTCGGCATCCAGTCGCTCAGCCAGCCGCGCCGCAGCTGCTCGATCTCGTCGGCCGGCGCTCCATCGCGGGCGCTCGAGCTCCCACCCATGAGATCGCGACACGCGTGCACGAGGCTGCGCAGCGCCAGCTTCGCGTCGCCGACCGCCGCCACGTCGACGTCGTAGTCCTTGGCGACGTCGCGCGGGTTGTTGGTCAGCTGAATGATGGTCGTCCCGGCCGGAATGGGCATTGACATGATGTGCCTGGTGAAGCTGGTGCCGATTCCGCACACGACATCCGCCTGCTGCACGAAGTGCCGAGCGGCCTCGTTCATCACGCCCGATACGCTGCCGAGGGCCAGCGGATGCTTTTCCGGGAATGCGCTCTTGCCGGCCATGGTCGTCGCCACCGGCACGCCGAGCAGCTCCGCGAGCTCGATAAGCTCGCCGCTCGCGCCTGCGTAGAGCGCGCCTTGTCCGGCGAGGAGCACCGGGTGACGGGCGTCGAGCAATGCCTGCGCGGCGCGTCGGACGTCGTGTGGATTCGGGGCCGCCACCACGGGTCGCACCGGTCGATAGCCGGCCGGAATGGCGTCGTCCACCTCGGCCTCGGCCACGTCGGCGGGAATCTCGAGCATGACGGGTCCGCCGGGACCCATGCGCAGCGCCGCGAATGCCCGCCGCATCCGATCCGCGACGTCCTCGGGTGCATTCAAGCGCTGAATGGACGTCGTGATCGGGGCATAGGCGCGTACGGAGCTGAACAAGGGAGCCACCCCTTCGCGATCCCCCGGCTGTCCCAGCGGCAGCACCAGCAGCGGCGACGCGTCGGTGAAGGCCGTGGCGATGCCGGAAAACGCGTTCTCCGCGCCCGGTCCGTACTGCATCGCGAACACGCCGGGCGGATTGCCGTTGGTGACCCGCGAAAACCCGTCGGCGATGTCCACGCCCACGCGCTCCTGCCGGCAGATGACCGGGCGGATGCCGACTTCGGCCACCGCCTCGATCACGGGCGTGGTTGGGTAGGCGCTGAGGAACTCAATGCCCTCGGCCTGCAGGATGTGGGCAATCGCGACCGTGGTTTTCATGCGGGGACCTTACGTCGGCACGAGGCAGCCGACGCGTACGCTACCACCGATTTCACAGCGGCCACGTGCGCACCGGGATGCTGGAAAGCCGTTCGGGCGCGCCATCGGTCACCAGCACGGCGTCCTCGATCTTCGCCCCGCCGGTGCCAGGCCGTCCCAGGATGGTCTCGAACACCACCACCATGCCGGGCTGAATCACGTCGGTCGAATCGAGTTGAATGTCCGGCAGCTCGTGCACCCAGCAGCCGATGCCGTGGCCCAGCATGCCCGGCGGATGGTCCGGCGTCGGGCGATACAGGCCGTCGCCGAGCCCATTGGCTTCCGCCACTCGAATCCCCGCGCGGGCCACGTCGGCCGCGGCCGTTCCCGGGCGCAGCGACTCCACCATGGCTTCGTACATCAGCGCCGTGGCCTCCATGATGCGCCTGACCTCCGGCGACGCGCGGCCGACGGTGGTGACCCGCGAGAGATCGCCCCGGTAGCCGCGATACATCGCCCCGCAGTCCACCTGCACCTGGTCGCCTGCCTGGAGGACTCGGTCCGTGCGCATGCCCATGCCGTGCGCCACGCTCGCTCCGCTGTAGATCTGCGGGTTGTAGTAGAGGCCGTCGGCGCCCGCCTGCAACAGGGCTTGGTCGACGGCAACTTGCAGCAACCGCTCGTTCGCGCCCTCGTGGACGTTCGCAAGGAATGCCCGCCCCCCGCAATCGTTGATCGACATGCAGGTGCGAATCACCTCGATCTCGGCCGGACTCTTGATCTGCGCGACTTCCTTCACCAGGCGCGTGGCGTCCACGATCTCGCACTGCGGGTGAGCCGCCTTCAGGCCCAGATAGACCGGAGCGGGCAGGTAGTCGAATCCCGCGACGCCGATCCGCGATGCCGCGCTCGGCAGCAGCTCCGGCAGGCTCGACTCGAACTTGTAGGAGATCACCACGTCGTCGACCCACGTCCGCGAGGCCGGATCGTCCCAGAACCCATTGGTCACCAGGACGGCGTCGGGCCGCCCGCCGGGGATCAACAGGAAATACGACACGTCGTGCAGGCCCAGGTCGGGCTCGTAGCCGCCAAGGTAGGCCACCGGGCCCTGGCTATTGCGAACCGAATACGCAATCAGCGCGTCCAATCCGACATCGCGCATGCGTGTGGTGACCGCGGCGGCGCGGCGCTCGAATTCGCTCTTGGAGAAGGCCAGCGGATAGCTCACTGAGGACTCCCCGTCTCACGCCTCAGCGCATCGTACGCGCCGGCACGAGTCGCCCGCGGTCGCGAGCGTCGTCCCGGTGGCGCTACTCGCCGTCCCGCACGCGCTCCAAGACCAGATTCGCGGTCTGCTCGACGCCGCCGAGCACGAATGGCGGCGTTCGCAGCTTCAGGCGATCACCCTCGAGCTCGTAGAAGCGCTCTTGGTCCACGCCGCACCAATTCGGAAAGTGGCTGAGCTCGATGTGGTGGACGACGCGGTCGGGCAGCAACGTGTAGCGCCCGCAGTAGGACACATAGGACTTCATGGCTCGGGCGTACTCGTCGGGCGTGCCTGCGAGGCGGTCCTCGGAGGCGAGGTCTGCCCGATTGGCGCCCATGATCGTCACCGACATGTAGCCCTGAGGCGTATAGATCAGGTAGCCGCTGACTTGCTCGCCATACGGCAGCCGAGTCGCTCCGGACTCCGGTCGCGACTCGTACGACACAAGCCGCCACACTCCGACGATCGAGTGCTGCGTCATGCGTTGATGTCCACTGGACTTGTGCCGCCGGCCGACGCCATATGCCTCAGTATCCCCAGGTAGGAAACCTCTGCCTAACCCCTCCGTCATTCCCGCGAAGGGAGACCTTTGCGTAACCTCTCCGTCATTCCCGCGAAGAGCCTGCCCCGTACTTGATACGGGGCGGGAATCCACCCGTCATTGAACCTGGGGGCGGGAAATCAGCGGACGGTCAACCTGTTAGCCCGTGCGTAGGGGCGACGCATGCGTCGCCCCCTGCCTCCAAGTTGGAAGGTCTCCAGGCTGTGGGCGCGACTACTTGTGTCCCCGCGCGGCTTTCCACGCGGGGAAGCCCTGCATGTTGTCCTCAGTGGGCGGATAGACGTCGACGGTGGACGCACCGCCATCGATCAATTCGAGGACGTACTCCTCCTTGAGGTCCATGTCCGCGCCCTCCGCGGCGACTTCGGCCGCGACTACCGGCGGCACCACGGCCGCGCCGTTCGCATCGCACACGATCCAGTCGCCCGGCACCACGGTGCACCCGGCGCAGCGAACCGGCACGTCATGTCCGATCGGCACCAGGTCGCGCATGTGCGCCGCGCCGTGAATGCCCCGCACGAACACCGGCATCTCCAGTTGCCCGATAGCCTCGGGGTCTCGCACCGCCCCATCCACCACGAACGCCGCGCCGCCGCGCTTGGCTACCCGCGTGAGCAGGATGTCGCCCAGCACCCCGGCGCCCAGTTCGCCTCCGGCCTCCACCACCAGCACCTCGCCGGGCTCGACCGACTCGATCGCCAGGCGTTGCGGATTCTGCGATAGGTCCTCCGGATAGAGATCGGGCCGGTGGGGCGTGTAGCGCAGCGTGCGCGCTCGGCCGATCGCCCGCACGGCCGCTCCGACCGGGCTCAGCCCGCTGAAATAGACGTTGCGATAGCCGCGCTGCTGCAGCAGGTGGGTGAGCGTGGCCGTGGACGTGGCGGCCAGCAGCTTCTTGACTTCCGAGTCCGGCAAGTTCGTCATGGCGGATGCTCCCTCAGCGAATCTCAACGTGGCTGGCGCCGGCGTCGATTGAGATATCGACGCGGTTGGCGGCGCGATCGAAATCCGGCGAAATGTAAACGTCGTCGGAGACTTTTGGAAATCGGCTCTCGTTGATCCGCACGCTGGAGAGCCCGGCATCGACTTCGATCCGCGCCGCCACTCCCTGCGGCACGGTGATCCGCAGGCTGGCCGCGCCCACCTCGATGCTGGCTTCGGTGGTTCCGGCGGCGGCAGGCATCACCACGTCAATGTCGGCGGCGCCGCCCTCGATCTCGAGGCGCTGGAGGATGAGGTCGCGAAGATCCAGGTCGATGTCCGCGGCGCCGGCCTCCACGCGGATCTCGGTGGGAATGTCCGGCGTGAGATGCAGCGTCCAGTCCTCGGACGGGTCATGGCCGGGCCAAAACGAGAATTCCCGACCGGGCGCACTTCCGAGCGTTACGACGCTCCGACCGCCGGGCTGATGCGATTCGGTGATTGCGTAGGCGTGGTCGACCGCGCGCGATTCCAGCTTGCCGGCGACCAGCAGATTGGTCGGCGCCTGCGCGCCTAGGGAGAGCGAGCCTGCCCCCACGTGTATTTCCAAGCGCGCGGCGGTGGCACGCCCCAGTTCCACGGCGATCGTCTGACGGTGAAGGACCGGCCCTTGCCCGGCGGCCGCCAGGCCCCACGCCGTGCCGAATCCGGCAATCAGAACGACCAGAAACGCCGTCGATCCCAGCCAGGCGCGCATCCGCGAGAGCGCCAGCCCGGCGCCCACCGCCACCAGTGCAACTGGCCACAGTGACCAGGCCACGGGCCAGAAGCGGTCGGGAAGGACGTCGAAATTCCACAGCAGAGCAACGATCCCGACAAGGATCAGCGCACCGCCGAAGCCGAATCCGCGTTGGTCCACGCTTGCCTAGCGCCGCTGGTTGAAGATCAACAGACCGCCAATCGCGATCAGGGCCAGCGGCCAGAGCCGCCAGGCGTCAAACCACCCGAACTGGCTCATGAGCGCAGCGGCGCCGATGATGATCAAAGCCGAGCCCACCACAAGCGCGGCGCCGTTCGTGGCGGCGACGTATCGGGCTGGTGTGGCCGGTTGGCTGCCGTCCGCCGTCTGTGCCGAGGCGTCATCCGGAGCTTCGACGGCGTCGTCGAGTTGTGGAGCGGTCGGCATGACGATCGCCAGGGCGACGTACACCAGCAGCCCCACGCCGCTGGAGAGGAACACGGCCACCACCCAGAGCATGCGGACGATCACCGGGTCCACGCGCAGATATTCCGCCATCCCGCCGGCAACGCCGGTGAGCATGCGATCGACCTGGCTCCGGTAGAGGCGATGGGTCATGGCGCGTCCCTTGTCAATGGCGGCCCAGTACGCACGGAACAGTTTAGAACTGCGACCGCACGACCGCGCGACGGAGAGGCGAAGGCGCTGCGACAATGCCGACGGTGCGGATGCGGGTGAAGGAGCGTGGGAAATGTTGCGACTCGCATTGGTGGCGTTGCTGCTGGTTGTTGTGGTGGTGGGATGCGGTGAAGCCGAGCCCGAGGGCCCCAAGACCTACGCCGCCTATCCGGCCATGGACATTCCCGCCGGTGAGCCCTGGGTGATCATCACCACCAGCCTGGGGCGCATGACGTTCACGCTCTTCTCCGAAGAGGCGCCGCTGGCCGTCAACAACTTCCTCTTCCTGGCCAACGAGGGCTACTTCGACGGGGTGACCTTCCATCGCCTGATTCCCGGCTTCATGGTGCAGGGCGGCGATCCCTCCGGCACCGGCACGGGAGGACCGGGCTACTCGTTCGAGATCGAGCCGCCGCAGCGGCCCTACGTCCGCGGCGGATTGGCGATGGCCAACAAGGGCACGCCAAACACCAACGGCTCGCAGTTTTTCATCATCCTGGACGACCTCAGCGAGCAGGGCCGGCTGTCGCCGGACTTCACGCTCTTCGGCCAGATCAAGGAAGGGCACCAGGCATCGTTCGACACGTTGGCCAAGATCGAGGCGGTACCGGTCGGCACGGCCGCGGACGGCGAGTCGTCGGCGCCGCAGCAGGCGATCACGATCTCGGCGATGAAAACCGGCGTGACGCTCAACTGCTCAGGCGAGGGAGCGATCGGCTTCACCTGCAAGCCGTGAGGACTCGGCGCCGACGCGGAGTGCTCAGGCGCCGGCGCCGAAGTCCCGCACCGACGTGAACTGACTCCCGACCATGGTCAGGGGCGGTTCGCGAACCGCCCGTGGCATTGACCGTCCACCACATGATCCGCGTGCGACAAAGCCTTGGACGCGCTGCGACAATGCGGACGGTGCGGAGGCGGGCGAAGGAGCGTGAGAAATGTTGCGACTCGCACTGGTGTCGTTGCTGCTGGTTGTGGTGGTGGTGGGATGCGGTGAAGCCGAGCCCGAGGGCCCCAAGACCTACGCCGCCTATCCGGCCATGGACATTCCCGCCGGTGAGCCCTGGGTGATCATCACCACCAGCCTGGGGCGCATGACCTTCACGCTCTTCTCCGAAGAAGCGCCGCTGGCCGTCAACAACTTCCTATTCCTGGCCAACGAGGGCTACTTCGACGGGGTGACGTTCCATCGGCTGATCCCGGGCTTCATGGTGCAGGGCGGCGACCCCTCCGGCACCGGCACGGGAGGACCGGGCTACTCGTTCGAGATCGAGCCGCCGCAGCGGCCTTACGTCCGCGGCGGGCTGGCAATGGCCAATAAGGGCGTGGCCAACTCCAACGGCTCGCAGTTCTTCATCGTCCTGGACGACCTCAGCGAGCAGGGCCGGCTGTCGCCGGACTTCACGCTCTTCGGCCAGATCAAGGAAGGGCACCAGGCGTCGTTCGACACGTTGGCCAAGATCGAGGCGGTGCCGGTCGGCACGGCCGCGGACGGCGAGTCGTCGGCGCCGCAGCAGGCGATCACGATCTCGGCGATGAAAACCGGCGTGACCCTCAATTGCTCCGGCGACGGTTCGACCGCGGCTGGCTTCAACTGCCGGCCCTGAGCGTCTGAGGTAGGGGCGGGTTTCAAACCCGCCCGTACACGCTCACCGCGCGAACCAGCGGATCGCGTGGCGCGACTCGCTGTCGTGAAAGCGCAGCGTGTAGGGATCGCACAGGCGGCGGACCACGCGGCCGTCGGTGCGCAAGATCAACCAGCCAAAGTCCCAGGCCCGGGTCGCATACCGCAGCGGAATTGATGCCCGGACTCTCGGCAGCGGGTGCGTCCCGCCGATGAAGAGCCGTTGATCCGTGTAGTAGTAGCTCGATCCGACCTGGACGAAGACCTCGTGGTCGGTCGCGGCGACTTCCCGAGCCGCGAGATCGGTGCAAAGCCCGCGAATCGCGGCTTTGACTTCGCCGCCGTCGGCGCAAACATCGCCCAGTGCGCCTGCGGCACCGTGGACGACGGCCCCCGCGGCATCGTGCGCCAGGACCTCCGTCCAGTTGTCCCGCACCAGAAAGTCGAAGTGCTCGAAGTCGTAGATGAAGGTGCTGCTCGGGGCGTTGGAGTCGGCGTCCCAGCTGTCCAGCACGTGATACTTGGGCATGTCGGGATGGCTGTCGATCGGCGCCGCGCCGGTCGCGCCGGCGCTCGCCATCCCGTCCAGGTGCGGTCGCGCAATGGCCTGCGTGCCGTCCTGGTTGTAGAGAAAAAACGACATCGACGGCCGCGGGCCAAAGGCGTCCGGCAGGCTCACCGGCTGCCTGAGCGTCATGATGCCCGCCGTCCAGCGGTCGTCGACCAGGTAGGTCGTCCGGAATTCCGCCAGCTCCTGCACGACCTCCGGATTGTCGGACGACGTATCCACGTGCTCGTTGTGGCGGAACTCCGTGCCGATGTGCAGGTCGGCGCCCCGCCGGATCGCGTCGGCGAGCGCCTCGACGCTGCCGCCGCGCACGCGCCGTTCCGCGTCGAGCGACAGCGCCCGGACTAGCCGGCCGGCGGTACCCATGGCCGGTGGGTGCGAGGTCACGCGGTCCACTCGATGCGACGCCCGATCGCGCGACCGAATAGACGCGGGACCCAGCGTGAAAACGCCAGCAACGGCCGCGCCAATAACGGCACCGCAGGCGACCCGTGCTCCGCCCGCCGCGCCTGCTCCTCGGTCCAGAGATCCGAATACATGCCGTAGGTTGCCGTGATGAGGAATGGCCGTACGAGCTTGATGGTCGCCCACACGAGCGCCGGCAGCATGGCCGCGTACGTCGCCCTGGTCCCGCTTGGTTCGTCAAGCGTGAACGCCAACGTCGTCAGCACAATCGCCAGCGGCACCGCCGTGGGCGCCGACGACACGATGAAGGTGCCGAACACGATGGGGAAGCGGCGGCCGCTCATGCGCCACGACTCGATCGTCGCCAGCGTGGCGGGCAAGTTGCCATGCACCGCGAAGAACGGTGCCAGGAGCGTGCGCGAGTGGATGTAGAGAGCCGCGGCGCCGATCAGCACCACCCAGGCGGCCGTCACGGCTAGGCCCGCTGCGCCTTCGACCGGCGCCTCGTTCCGCTGCCACTCGAAGAGGTTCAACAAGACGAGGATCGGCGCCCAAAAGATGACCGTGGTGTGCACGTTCGTCCACAGATAGCGCGGCAGCCACCAGAGCCCCTGCCGCATGGCGTTGATGAAGCCCAGGTTGACGCCATGAAACCCAGCCGCCACGGCCGTCATCACCACGACCGGCGCGGCCGACGCCGAGACGGCGTTTAGGACGTAGAGCAGCGCCGATCGGCCAAACCCCTCCGGAATGTCCGATGCCGTCACATACGCGGCGACCGCCGCCGGCGCCGCAAACGCGCTCAGGATCTGGACGTACAACCAGGGAGTCGCCCCCAGGATGCGCAGTCCCCGGCGCGTGTAGCCGAGGGACGCGGTCCATGCCGCGCTGAGGGTGGCCATGGGTCAGCCGATCACGCTGGGCTCAGGACCCGGATCCCCGCCGATTGTCATCACGGGCTACGCCATTGGGCCTCATGCAACTGGAGATTTTGTCATAGCCGCGCCGGAGACTCGCCATAGGGGGTCTCTCACATTCGCCCCTGAATTGGAGACTCCGGCAAAGCCCTCGTCATTCCCGCGAAGCATGTCCCATCGCAGGGAGGCCTTCGCGTAACCCCTCCGTCATTCCCGCGAAGAGCCTGCCCCGTACTTGATACGGGGCGGGAATCCACCCGCCGCCTCACCTCGAAGCCTCCAGGATTCGTCCGAAAGTCCATCGCCGGTCCGAGTCCCACAGGGGTCTCAATCGGCCGAATCAGGGAGGTCCGGACAATCGCCGGTCAGCCGTTTGGCGACAAGGGCGTCAGGATATGCTGCGGGAGGCGATCGAATTGAGCTCGTCCTCCCCAACTTCGTCATATGCCAGGTTCACCCATCCAAGCCGTCTTCTTCGACCTCGATGGCACGCTGCTCGACCACGACGCGGCCACTCGCGCCGGAGCGCTTGGCATGTTCAGCAGGTACCGAGACCGGCTCACAGGTAGTGACGAGAGTCTTCTCCGGCGCTGGGAAGATTCGACGGAGCTGCACTTCGATCGCTACCTGCGCGGCGAAACCTCTTATGTCGGCCAACGGCGGTGGCGGATTCGGGACTTGTTCGACGTCACACCAAGCGAAATGTCCGACGCCGAAGCCGATGAGACCTTCGCCGTCTACCGCCGTGCCTATGAAGAGAATTGGGAGCTGTTCCCCGACGTCCTCGACTCCGTGGAGGCGTTGCGCGGCTTCCGCCTCGGTGTCATCACCAACGGAGGGTCGGTGCACCAGCGACAGAAGCTCGAAGGGGTTGGCGTCTTGGACCGCTTTGCGGCAGTCGTGGCTTCCGAGGACGAAGGAGTGGCGAAACCCCATCCGGGCATCTTCGAGGTAGCTTGCCGGGCCGTAGGAGCGCCACCCGCGGCGTGCGTGCACGTGGGCGATCGCTTGGCCGTGGACGCGATCGGGGCGCGCGACGCGGGGCTCACGGGCGTGTGGCTCGACCGTCACGACATAGGCAACGAGCCAGCAGGCGTCACCCGAATAACCCGCCTCACCGAACTGCCGGCGCTGGTATTGGGGTCCTGACGCCCATCGCCCCATGCTGCGCCGCGAATTCGAACGCTCCACGCCGGTGAGCTCGGCACCTGCCCGTGGCTGGCCGCGAATGGTGATCGATCCCATTCGAATGTTCGATCTGCGGCTCTCGGACTTGCGCCACCTGGACACGTACTTCGTCAATACGTTTCTAGAAGACGAACGCGGAACACCCGGGCTTCTGCGCGAGTTTGGGGATCGCCTGTACGCGGCGCTGATGCCGCTGCCCGAGGTCATCGACCACTTCTCGAAGGCCTCGCCAACGTTCCGTGCCGGACTGCGAGCGGCTCGCGCCCATGCACCGGCGCTTTCACCTGAGGAGTTGCGATCCACGCAGGATGCGATCCTGCAACGCTGCGCGTGGAACGTCGGCATGGCCAAGTCACCGGCGACGTGGGACGCCTTGACGTGGAGCCATTGGGACCCTCGCGAGATTCACGACCGGGTGGACGTAGGCGGTCGCGTGGTCCTCGATATTGGCGCGGGCACCGGCCAGGCCACCCTGCGGTGCGCGCCCTACGCCGAGCGGGTGTTCGCATTGGAGCCTGTCGCCGTGCTGCGCGAGTTCATCGAGCGGAAGCTGTCCGCCCACGGATTCCACAACGTCACCACGCTCAACGCGCTCGTCGAGCGGGTGCCGCTGACCGACGACGCCGTGGACGCGGCGATTTTGACCAACGGATCGTTCGGTTGGAAGCCGGACGAGGAGCTGCGCGAGATCGATCGTGTGGTGAAGCCCGGCGGGACCGCCCTCATGCTGGCGCCGTGCCGACCGAGTGATTCGGAAATCCTGGACCGGATCCGCCGCGCGGGCTACGAAGCGTTCGACCTCGAGATGCCGACGATGGGGACGTTTCCGGGTTTCATCAAGCGGTTCGGCTGACGGTCAACACCCCTCTGACGGTTTCAGTTTCGGAGGTTGGCCTTGGATGGGTTCCACCGCAAATGAGGCTCCCGCATCAATACCGGTCGGGCCAGAAACAGTAGCCGTCATTGCGTGGAAAGAGTTTCGCTAGCACGGCGTCGGAGACGCCGGTCGCGCGGGCCTGGCCGATCTCCTGAAGTTCTCCAAACGTCCGGTAACCGAACAGAAGCTGCACGAGCCCTCGCCGACCGATTGACAGCTCGGCGGGCGGCGACTGTCCGCCGAGCGCGATGCAGCCATGGCCGATATCGGTCTTCACTTGCAGCGTTTCGGGCAATGGCAGCTCGCCGGCCGCTGCACGGTCGACGAGCGCCGGCGTGCACCTCTGCAACATGGCGTCCAGATCGACGATGCACGCCATGTAGCCGGCGTCGTCCGGTCGTGTCACCTCGACCGCGCCACCAAGTCGAGTCAGCAGCGGTCCCAACCCCGTGCCCGGATGCAGACTGGCCAGCAGGCCCGTCGCGCCGCGCGATCTGACCATCTCGGCCAAACCGCTCGCAAGGGCTCTCCCAGCGGCGTCATCGCGCGCCGCCGCTTCCGACACCGACAGGCAACCGTCCGTCAGCTCGGTGTCGACCACCGCGTACCCCGCAGGTTGCCCGTGCGCATCGCGACTCACCAGCGCCTGGGGTTTCTTGAACCAATCCGTACCCTGCCTGGCACCTCGCCACGCGCCTTCGCGCCGGACGACCGAGCCGTCGAGCGATCCGTACGCCGCGTTGCACATGCGAGCAATTGGATCCCAATCCGAGGGCTGGAGATCCTCGAGCGAAGCGGTTGGCCCATCCGTCTCGAGGGCGTCGAGTTCGATCCGGATTTCGTATTCCGGGCAGACCGAGGCGTAGCCGAAGCGGTGATAGAAGTCCGGAATCCCGAATAGCGTGCTGATCGGGTAGCCGCGGTCGGCCGAATACCGCTCGCAAGCCTCCATCAGCCGCCGGGCGTAGCCTTTCATGCGATGCGGCTCGGGCGTCCCCACGCCGGCCACGCCGGCGCTGCGCAGCTCGGCGCCCCACGCTCGCACCGTGACATCGACGACCCAGAGTTGGCTGACCAGCTCCCCGTCCGCTTCGATCCACAGGCGGTCGACCGACTCCTTGGACACCCAGCCGGCGGTGTCGCCGGCATCGTTGAGCGTCACCGGCACGTGCTCGACGAACTCCTTGAGCGCCGGGCCAGCGCCCTCCGCGCCAGTGCGGTCCGAGTTAGCGCGTGACGTCACAGCGCCTCCCCGGTCCGTTCGCTTCGTCTTCGCCCATGCTGCGGAGCATATCCGTCCGCATGTGCCACCATGCCGCCGCGCCAACGCTAAGGAACGCCCTCATGCTGAAAGGCATCGACCCCCTCCTTGGACCGGATCTGCTGCGTGTGCTTGCGGCCATGGGGCATGGCGACGAGATCGTGATTGTCGATGCCAACTTTCCGGCCGAAGCCAGCGCCCGGCGGCTGGTGCGCCTCGACGGCGTCGACGCCACGCGCACGGCCCAGGCCATCCTGTCGGTGCTGCCGCTCGACGAGTATGTCGAGGCGCCGGCGGCGGTGATGGCGGTGGTCGGCGACCCGGACGCCGAGCGGCCCGTCTTCGCCGACTTCCGCCGCCTCGTCGAGGCAGCCCACGGGGCGCCCGTGAGCTTCGAGCGGGTGGAGCGCTTCGCCTTCTACGAGCGGGCGCGGCGGGCCTTCGCGATCGTCGCCACCGGCGAGCGGCGGCTCTACGGCAACTTGATTCTCACCAAGGGCGTGCTGTAGCGGGACCGCGTCAGATCACCGAATGCGAAGTGGCATGCAGGCCCGGCCCTGACGATTGGCCGGACCGGAACGCAGGCAGTAGCATCCTCGAATCGGGGCCGGTGATTCCCGATTGCACGATGACGGTATCTCCAACAGGCACTCTGAAAGCAGCCTGAGGGAAATGAGAAGGGAGACCTGACGCATGTTGGCCATGTCCAGACGATCGGTCATGGCAATTGCGCTGATTGCCGTCATATTTGGAACCGCCTGCTCCGAGACTGAAGTCGTTGCGGAGAAGGACCCCATCGTCTTCAGCGATCTGAACTGGACCAGTGCGCAGTTTCAGAATCGCGTCGCCCAATACCTCGTTGAAAAGGGCTACGGCTACCCGACCGATCTGGTATTCGGCGCCACCCTTCCGTTGTTGCAGGGACTGCGCCGAGGCGACACCCACGTGACCATGGAGATCTGGCTGCCGAACCAGGAAGATGCCTGGGTGGATGCGCTGGCAGCGGGCGACGTCGAATTGGTCGGCGAAAGCCTCGGCCGCGACTGGCAGTCCGCATTCGTAATCCCCGCATACCTTCAGGAGCAGTATCCGGAGCTGGACAGTGTCGAGGATCTGAAAGACGAGAAGTTCAAGGCGCTGTTCGCCACGGTCGAAACGCGCGGTAAAGCGCGGCTGGTGTCTTGCGTCATCGGGTGGGTGTGCGAGGAGATCAACGCCCAGCAGATCGAGGCCTATGGACTCTCGGACCATGTCCACATCATCAATCCAGGAGACGGCGCAGCGGCGAATGCCGACCTCTACGGCGCATACGAGCGACGGGAACCGTGGCTTGGATATCAATGGGGCACGAACGATCCGGCGGCGGAGCTTGATCTGGTCCGATTGAAGGAGCCCGAGTACACCGATGAGTGCTGGGATACGACGAGGGCTTGCGCCTACCGAGACGCCACGATTTCCATTGCCGTGCATCGAGATATCCCTGATCGGGCGCCGGAAATCGTCGAGATGCTGCGGGCCTGGAATCTAAATCTCGAACTCTACAAAGACGTCGGCAAGTGGCGGCTCGAAAACAGGGATGCCAGCATCAACGAAACAGCGCTCTGGTGGCTCAAGAGCAACGTGAGCGTATGGTCAGGCTGGGTGACGCCCGAGGCCGCCGAAGCCATCAAGTCCGCGCTCGACGCCAACGAGATTCCCGACGGCTGGCCAAGCGTATAGCGGACTCGTCGGCTTCCGCTGCAGTTCTAGACCAGCAGCGGCGCCAGAAATCGTTGGGCCAGCACTAGTCCCTTGAGCGCGTCGTGCCCGGGATCGGTCCTGGCGCTCCAGAACGGGTCCTCGTGCTCCACCACCAGCGGGCCGGTGTAGCCGACGTCGAGCAGTGCGGTGATGAAGGCCGGCCAGTCGATCACGCCGAATCCCGGAATCCGGAAGCGATACGTTCCCTGGCCGATCCGTCCGCGGTCGGCGCCGATGACGCCGAACCGGTAGCGCGCCTCGGGCAGGAACTCGGTGTCCTTGGCGTGCGCCTGGTAGATGCGCGGGCCGAACTCGCGCGCCGCGCGGAGATAGTCGATGCCCAGCCAGACCAGGTGCGAGGGATCGAAGCACAGCCCCAACGCCTCGTGCGGGACGGCGTCGAAAATGGCCTCCCAGTGCGCCGGGGCATAGGCCAGGTTGCGCCCGCCGTCCGCCCAGTTCTCCATCACCAGGCGCATGCCGACCCGCTGCGCGTGGTCCAGCACCGGCGCCGCGCCCTCGGCGAAGAGGCGCACGTTGGCGTCGAATCCAAGGTCTGGTGCCATCTGGTGTCCCAGCCACGCCAGCGGGATGTGCTCGGCGGCGGCGTAGTCCAACGCCCGGCGGGCCTCGTCCACCTGCTCCGCCCGAGCCTCCGCATCGGTGGCAATGGGCTGGCAGATCATGCCCGTGGTCGAAGTCGGTTCCAGGCCGTGACGCTCGCAGATGGCGCGGGCGCCGGGCTGGAACAGCGGCACGTCGACGGCCTGATAGCCGTTGGCCGCGCCCCAACGCACGAACTCCTCGAACTCGATCGGCGGAAAGTGCCCGTTGTGAAAGTAGCCGAGCTTCACGGCGCCCTCGTTCTGACCGGGAGGTGCGCGATTGTGGGCGGCGCCGCGGGCGATGTCCATGTCACGATCGCGCAAGCGAAATTGAGCTATGCGGCCCGCGAGTGGCGAGTATGTGGTCGTATGGCCCCGGGGAGAGGAATCTATCCTCGTCGGGAGTCCGCGGTCGCAGATCTCCAGTGCGGGCCTCTTGAGGGGAGCACGTGAACCCGACTTCGCTCTCGGCGCGCCAGGCGAGTCACGTCCTTGGCGGCGTCGGCGTGTCCGGGCCGATTGGCATCGAGTTGGTGCACGAGCGCAACCACGTCTGGCGACTGGTCGGCGAAGCCGGATCATTCTTCCTAAAGACCTACACGAAGTCCTGGTATGCGGCCCATGGCGACTCGCACGCCTTTCCCGTCGCCCACGAGGCGGGCGCCTGGCGATGTCTCGAGGCTCACGGACTCCTAACGCCGGAGGTCGTCGCAGAGGAGACTGGCACCAGCAACCCCCTGGGTCGACCCTACCTTTTGACGCGCGAGCTGGCCGGGAAGGCGCTGGGAACAGTGCTGCGACAGGGCCATGCAGCCGGACCACCGCTCGGCGCCGTAGGCGATTACCTGCGCCGGATGCACACGATTGAGTTCGCGTTTCCTGGCTACGTTTCCAGCGTGCAGGGGCCAACCTCGCCCAGGCAGACTGGCAAGTGGCAGCACCGCTGCTGGACAGTCGAGTCGCGACAGAATCATGCCCGGGACACGCTTGAGGCGGAGGCCGCCAAACTCTCAGAGGATGTGCGAGCGCGGCTGGATCGCGCCATCGCGACAATGCCCGACCGTCTAGGCTCGTGCTTCGAGCCGCCCCGCTTCGTCCATGGGGATTGCCACGCCAACTCGTTCTTTCTCGTCGAGGACGGTGACAATTGGCAGGTCACCGGGCCCCTCGACTTGGAGGTGGCATCGGCAGGCGACGCTGGTGAGGACCTCGCCAAGCTGTGCGTCGAGCTCGCCGCTCTGTTGCCGGCATGCGACCACTGGTGGGAGGCACTGTTTGACGGCTATGGGGCCACGCCGGAGTTCGACCTCATCAAGCTTCGGCTACTTGGAGCAGAGCCCTCGGAGTTCGCGTGGATCGACGGGTGGCCAGGGTGCTGGAACGATGTTGTCCAACGCATTCTGAACGCCAGATCGTGGAAACAACTGTTTGATCTGGGATAACAGCGTCGAGACGACCGTTCTTTTTGCCCACTTCATTATATCCCCGATTTTTCGAACCCTCGGCGGGAATCGGCACTGACGGCGGCGGCGATCGCCGTCAGACTATTGGAGTCCCGACGCCGTGGATTCCCGCACCCGCAATCGCCGCCAAGCCAGAACCTCCCAAGGCCTCCGCGTCCGCCGCCATCGTGCGGCAGGAGCTCCGTCGGCGCTGGCGGTCCATTGCGCTCACGTCCGGGCTGATGCTCGGCGGGGCGGCCGTCGGCATTGTTCCGGCCCTGCTTGTCGCCGCCCTGATCGATCACGCCCTGCCCGTTGGCGACCTCCGATTGGCGGCGGCGCTCGCCGGCGGGATGGCCGGAGCGGCCTTCGTGCAGCTCCTTTTGGCGTCCGTCGAGACCTACATGCGAGCCGCGATTGGCGAGGGAGTGTCAATGCATCTTCGCGAACGCGCCTTCAACACCGTCGCCACTGCCCGGTTCGAGGAGCTCGAGGAGATCCCGACCGAGCAACTGGTCTTTCGACTCACCAGATCATGTGGGCGGATCGGCGACGTGTACGTCAAGGAATCGCTGCTTCCTGCAATCTCGCAGTCCTTTGTGCTGGCGGCCGCCGGAATAGCCATGCTCTTGGTCGACTGGCAACTGGGGCTGCTGGCTGTGATCGCAATTCCCGCGACGACGCTTGGCGCCGCCCGCCTGGGACCGCTGTCGACCCGCCTCAATCAGGAGTTGTTGCGTCGTCTCCAGCGAGGGCAGGTATTCCTGCAGGAAGTGTTGGCGGGCATTCGGGTTGTGCGCGTTTTCGACGCCACGGCGCGCGAGCAGCGTCGATGGCTGGCTTGGATCGACAGCGTGTGGCAGGTGAGATCCAAGACCGTCGTCCTCCACGACTTGGTGATCGCACACGTGGCCCCGGCTGCTCAGGTGCTGGTGACTGCGGCGGTCTTCGGACTCGGTGCCGTGCTCATCGCCGGTGGTCTCCTCTCAGTCGGTGGGCTCATCGCCACGGTGACGCTGGTCCCCCGAGCCTATGCGGCCCTGCAGCGTCTTCTGACCCTGCAGGCAGAGCGAGCGCGGGTTCAAGCCGAATATGAACTGATGGACGCCGTGTTCGGCCTGGCTCCGGAACGGGCCGGCGGCCGGACGCCGAGACTTCAGGCGGGTGATATGGGTGCGCGCGTCGAATTCCACGAAGCCACCTTTCGCTATTCGAGGGAAGACGCGGGAGTCTTCGACGTCTCGTTCTCAGGGCTGCCGGGCGAATTCCTCGGCATCGTGGGAGAAACGGGGAGCGGCAAGTCGACGCTGCTGGACCTGTTGGTCGGGCTCTACGTGCCGCACGCGGGATCGGTGCGTGTCGATGGGGTCGACACACGCGAGATCGATCTCTCGTGGCTGCGTCGGCAGATCGGATTCGTCCCGCAGGAGCCGCGGCTATGGGACGCGACCATCGCCGACAACATCCGCTATCCAACCGGGGAGGCCGATGCCGACGAGTTGGCGCGGGCGCTGCGGGACGCCCAGCTCGAAGATTTCCTCACCAGACTGCCTCAGGGGCTCGAGACCACTGTTGGCGAGCTTGGCCAGAGTATTTCCGCCGGCGAGCGACAGCGCATCGCCATCGCCCGCGCGCTGCTGCGCGACCCGCGCCTGCTGATTCTGGACGAAGCTACCGCCTCCCTGGACGTGGCGACCGAGCGAGACCTGCGTCTCGCGCTGGCGTCCTCGCGACGCGGCCGCACCCTGGTCGTCGTTACCCACCGGATCGAAACGGTGATGGACGCGGACCGGATCGTCGTGATGGATCGAGGCCGGGTGCTCGAACTGGGGACTCCCGCCGAACTTCTCCAAGCCGGCGGTCGATTCACTGCCTTGCGTAGCGCCCAGACAACGGACGAGGCTGCGGATCGGCCGGACTAGATTCGACAGGGTGCAGCTCTAAGCGCTCACGTTCTCGCGCCGCTTGAGCCACGGATCCCGCCTGTCTCCCACGTCGGCGGCTCGTGAGCCAATCGCCCTACGCGGGTGCTTGTCGACCGACGTCGGAAGGCTTGCTGGCAACGAGAAGAAACGAGCCCGGCAGTTTCTGAAGACGCGGCAAATCGTCGCCGAAACGCCATGTGGCCGTGCTCGGAAACTCCGCCAAGCGTTCAATGCGGAGACCGGCCTGCGCCAGGCTCGTGATGATCTCGCCCAGCGTCCACGTGAACCCCCAATAGGTCTCGGGGGCGCTTTCGCCGCCGGGAAAGTGAAGCCAACCGGTGGCCGGCTGGGGCTGACGCTCGAAGTAGTCCTCCGTGAGTGCGATCGAGCCGTCGCGGACCTCGACACACCCGATAACGGGATGCTCCTCCCGACAGATTAACCGTCCGCCAGGTCTAAGAAGCTGCTGCACCGGCGCTGCCCAGCGGTCGAGATCGGGGATCCATACGAGGGCGCCGCCGCCCGTGTAAACGATGTCGAAAGTCCCGGGAGGCAGCGGGGCTTTGGAGAGCGCGTCGACATCTGCCACGACAAAGTCGGCGGAGATCCTAGCTGCCTTGGCCTTGGCGGTTGCCAGCTCGATCTGCTTCGGGCTGATGTCGACGCCAGTCACCTCGGCGCCCAAGTTCGCCCACGAGAGCGCCTCTTCCCCGCTCCCGCACTGCAAGTGGCACAGCCGCAGTCCCCGCACGTCGCCGGCGGCCTCGCGATCGCGCTTGTCGAGCACCGACCCGCCCTCGGCGAAGAACTCCGCCGGCGGCCAAATCTTCTGCCGCCTATCCGCAATCGCGTCCCAGGCGGCGCGATTCGCCGCCGTGTAGGAACCGTCGGGATCGACGGACTTGCTGGACCCGGCGCTCACGCGAGGTGCACCCGGCAGCCGTCGGTCAGACCGGCAGGTCGCCCTGAATTGTGGTGCGGTGCATGTGGCGCGTGTATTTCGGGTCGAATGCCGTGGCCTGGTGCAGCGTGCAGCGGTTGTCCCAGAACACGATGTCGTGGAGCCGCCACACGTGCCGGTAGACGAACTCGGGCTGCGTGGCGTGGTCGTTGAGCTCTTGCAGCAGCGCCTGTCCCTCGGCGTCGTCCATGTCGTCGATCCCGGCCACGAGCGACGGGCTCACGTACAGCGCCTTGCGGCCGGTTTCCGGATGCGTGCGCACCAACGGATGCACGGCCGTGGGCACCTTGGCCGCCTGCTCCGCGGTCAGCGTGGGCCGCTCCATCGCGGACTCCTGGAACCGGCGATTAATGAAGTCGGCGTAGGAGTGCCGCAGCCGAAGCCCTTCGACGCGTTCCTTCATCTCGGGCGACAGCGTCTCGTAGGCCGAATAGAGATTGGCGTAAAGCGTGTCGCCGCCGGTCGGCGGGATTTCCAACGCGTACAGCAATGAGCCCAGCGAGGGGAGTCGCATGTAGGAGAGGTCGCTATGCCACTCGCGGCCCGCGTCTTGCAGTCCGACGGGCACTCCGTTGATGCGCTTGTTCGACAGCACCAGGACCTCCGGCTGCTCGGGCAGCAGGAACTGGTTCAACACGTGCAGCTCGAGCTTGCCGAACCGGCCGCTGAACGCCGCGTGGTCCGCCGGCGAGATCTGCTGGTCGCGGATGACGACCACGTTGTGATCCAGCAGCGCCTGGTGGATGACCTCGAACTGCTCGTCGTCGTCCGGCTGCGTCAAGTCGGCGCCAATGACCTCCGCGCCGAGGGCGCGCGAAATCGGCCTGACCTCTATCGCCATGGAGCCGTCTCGATTTCGGGGAGCCCCGCGCGTCCTGCGGGAATTGGGGCGCCAATCGTAGCAGCGCCCCGCCAGATTCCGGGCTATCCCGAGGGAACCGTCAACGGGGCCAGCAGCTCGTCCGTGATGTAGCGTCCCAGGCCGAAGATCTTGCGGTCGGCGTACCAAAGAATCCGCTCGCCGCGATGCTCCGTGACGCTGGCGTACATCGACAGCCACTTCATGTAGAAGGGAAACACCCCGATGTTCTGCGTGTCGAAGAGCAGTTGGGGCTGGCTGAACCAGATTGGCTGGTGGGCGTTGGGCCGGAACTCGCCCACGGCGATGAACTGTGGACGCCGCG
Organism: Chloroflexota bacterium; assembly: GCA_965243625.1. Lineage (GTDB taxonomy): Bacteria > Chloroflexota > UBA11872 > UBA11872 > UBA11872 > JAJECS01. Next base: position 1,879,614 of record CBDEVI010000002.1, on the reverse strand, counting down.
CATGAAAGTCGCGGGGCCCGCGACCGCCGTGTCCATGCCCGTCATGATTTTGCAGCATGAGCAGGAACCGGCCGTCCTCCAGCGCAAAGATGGGACACGGCGAGACTGGGTTGAGCATGGGCCGGCCATCGTCGCGGTTCAGCAGCGGTTCCGTTGGCCGCCAGGTGACGCCGTCGTCGGTCGAAACTGTGTACCAGATCTGCCCCGTCGCCGTACGCGCCACGGTGAATAGGCGGCCATCCGGCAGCAGCACCGCGCTGGGCTCCTCGCAATAGGAATAGTTGCGTGAAGCCTCGGGCTCGTACGGCACCGGCACCCGAATGGCCGTGTCGTCGTCTTGCAGCCAGGTGATCTCAACGTCGCGCGGATGTGGTGAGTCGTCGATGTTCTCGAACCGCATGAACTCCGCCTGGCTATCGCGGCGAGACATGGTGAAGTCGTCCTCGCGGCGTGCCGTCTTGACGTAGGAGTTCGTCCAGCGCGTGAAGCCAATGATGGGGCGGCCCTGCGCGTCGCGGATGGGCTTCTGCCACACCACGCAGTTGGCGCCGATGGAGCGGTCCGGGTGGTCGTTGGCGCTGGAGCGGTACGGAATCACGACCTCCCCGTTAATCCAGGTCCGGCCGTCGTCGTCCGAGTACTTGCAGCGCAGAAAGCTCGTCTGATAGCTGTCGCCGATCGCTCGGCCGTGGTTGTAGAAGCAGTAGATGCGCCCGCGCCGGCTGATGACCGGGAATCCAAAGGCGCTCACCTGTCCGGGCTTGGCCCCCGGACCGTCGATGACGCCCACCGGCGACCACGTCCGGCCGCCGTCGGCGCTGCGTGAGTACGCCACCCGATAGTCGGCCCCGTGCGGCTGGCTGGCCAGCGCGAAGATCGCCAGCAGGTCGCCGCCCGGCGTGACGTCCACCAGGACGTGGTCCACCGCCTCGATCCAGTACGAGGGCTCCTCAGGCAGATAGAGCACCAGGTCGGGATCGGTGCGCCGCCAGTCCTCGCTGAAACACTCGTGGTCGCCTGGAATCGTCTTGGTCATTGCTTCACCCATGCCGGCTTGTTGCTGTGGCGGTGCGCACAGCCTAGCGGCCTCCAGTGGCAACCGCCTTCTGCGATCGTGGGAGCGGCACGCGGGCTAGCTGCGGGACGGCTCGTGCATCTCCCGGCGGGCCTGGCGCACAAGCTCGGGCAAGTGGTCGTCGTTGGCCAGCCGTTGCTCCAGATGCCGCATGCGGCCCGGACCGGCGGTTTGGATCATCACGTCGCCGTACGCCCGCTCGGCCCAGAACCTGACCATCGTCGCAACGTCCTCCCGCAGCGCCTCGATGTCTTCGTCTGCGAAGCGTTGGGACATATTGATCGTGAACATGCGCCGGCGGGTTCCGCCGCCGAACGACGCGTGCTTCAGGTCGTGAATGAACAGCACCATGTCGCCCGGCTGCGATTCCAGCGCCACCGCAGGCACGTCGCGGCCTTCGACGCCCAGGTGCTCCTCGAGCGACGTCGACCGACTGCTCGGCATGATCTGCTGCAGCCCCTCGGCATAGCCGTCACCGCGAATGTGGCTGCCGGGAATCACCCGCAAGCACCCGGAGTCGCGCGTGACGGGGTCCAGGTACAGCGCGATCTTGATGGAGCGGTATTTCATGCGGGCGAACCCGTCGGAGTGCCAACGCGTGTCGCCCACGTAGAAGTTGCCGTCGCTCCCGGTGTAGTTGTAATCGTCGCCAAGCAACGCGCTGACAACGCCGTCGATGCGCGGGTCGTCCAGCAGCGCGCTCAGATACTCGCTCTGGTCGATGAACGGGACCAGGGCCGACCGGCGCTCATGATCGTGCGCCTGCCGGTTGTGGCCGCCGCCATGATCCGCCCACACTTGTTCGAACGCCTCGGTGATCTTCTCGGCTTCGTCGGCGAAGGCTCCGGGAAAGGTCAGGTAGCCGAAGGTCTCGAAGAACGCCAGTTGCTGGTCGGAAAGCGTCATGATGCCGACCCTTCATCTAGTCGACCGCACGGTGTCAAGTCTAGCGACGAAACGGTCGCGTGGACGGCGAGATCACCCTTCCGTCGTCTCGTCAGGCGTTCGCCGTGCTTGCTCCAGCACCCTCATTACGAACGCCTCCTTCCCGGCCGTGTACGCGCCCCTGCTGTTCGGATACCTCCGCGCCAGGTCAAGCTTCAGCCGCTGATACTCCGCCGCCACGTCCGGATGGCTGCGCACATAGTCGCGGAAGAGCAGCATCGCGACCCAGTCGGGGTGGGTCACTTCCAGCATGTGCAGCTGGTGCGTGCGGCGGCCCTGCGCATTGAGCCGGCGAAAGAAGTGCCGCCGCGGCATGCCGCGCTCGCCGCGAAACTCCCATCCAATCTCGGCCAACGGCCCGAAGGTGACCCTGGCCGCGTCCCAGTCGCGGACGCCCACCATGATGTCGATGGTCGGCTTTCCGGCCATGCCCGGAATCGACGTGCTGCCCGCATGCTCGATGCGCCGGATGTGTTGACCAATGCACGCGGAAATCTCCGCGCGTTCGCGCTCGTACATGGCCGGCCACTCCGGATCGTAGGGGACGACAACCAGGCGCGTCTCGGCAGCCGCTCGGACGATCGGGCGCCGTGTCCTAGCCATCCGTCCTTGGTACTCGCCGGAGGAGGTTTTGCTCGGCCGGCGGCAGCGACTGGTAGAACGACTCCAGCAGCATCGGCGTGTTTTCGTTGGCCTCCAGCCGCAGTTCGCCTTCCAGGTGGTACCAGTCGCGGTTGTAGACGATCACGGCGAAGGGACGCGGCTCGTCCGTGCGATTCGCCGTGCCGCGGTGCAGCGTGCGGGCGTCGCTGATGAGCACGTCGCCGGCGCGGAGCAGCAGCGGCGCGAGCTCGATCTCCCCCGCGGCGAGTTTGGCCTGTGCCTCGTCGCGCGTGAGGTGCTGGGTGCGCTCCGACGTGCTGTAGGGCCCGTTTTCGAGCGCCATGTCCACGCTCGTGAACCGCACGGAGAGCGTCGGCGGCGGATAGCGCAGGTCCGGTTGCTCCGGGAACAGCGGGCGGATGTCCGAGTGCACCTGCTGGTCTTCGGATCCCGCGACCGGCGTATCGGTGCCGTAGTAGGCGATGAACATGCCTTCGCCCAGGATGCGTCCCACGATCTCGTTCACCGTGTCGTCCCCAAAGAACGCGGACTGATAGAACGGCGGGGCGAAGGGCAGGCCGATGGCCCAGCGGTTGGCGCGGCGATTGCCTTCGGGAATGCGGGCCGCCACCTCCCCCAGCAGCGGTAGGAATCCTTCGTGGAACGCGTCGATCGCCGACTTGGGAAAGTGATTGGGCAAGACGCAGTGGCCAATGTCCAGGACGTCGGCGACGCATTGGTCGATGTCGACGCTCACGAACTCCCCTCTCGCCTGCCGGCGTTCCGGGCGCGTCCGCAAACCGTAGCGCATGCGGGTCGTTGGTCAGCTCAGCGGGCCTTGCATGGCGAGAGGGCGGCCGACACGGCAGAATGTCGGGAGAACCGGCGGATGGATGCGGAGCAAACGTCAATGTGGCGAGCAATCGTGATTGCGTTGGTCGTAGCGATCGCGGCAGTTGCGGTCGCCGCGTGCGGAGAGGCGGAGCCCGAGGGCCCGCCGACGTTCGCCGCCGAGCCGGAGATGACGGTTGAGGAGCTTCGACCCTACAGCGTCGTTCTCACCACGAGCCTTGGACGGATGACCTTCAACCTGGTGCCGCAAGAGGCGCCGCGGGCGGTCAATAGCTTCCTGTTCCTGGCCCAGGAGGGCTACTACGACGGCATCACCGTGCATCGCGTGGTGCCGGGCGTGCTCATCGAGACCGGCGACGCCACCGGCACGGGAACGGGCGACGCGGGCTATACGTTCGAGATCGAGGCCCCGCAGCAGCCCTACCGTCGCGGTGATCTGGTCATGGCCAATACCGGCGCGCCAAACTCGAACGGATCACGCTTCTACATCATTCTCAACGACCTCTCGGACGCCGAGTTGCCGCCCAACTACACCATCTTCGGACGCGTCAAGGAGAACCACGCGCCGTCGTTGGCGACGCTGGACAAGATCGGCGGCGTGGCGCTGGGTCCGGGACCGGACGGCGAGACGTCGGCGCCGGTGGAGGAAGTCACGATTCGGACCACCAAGATCAACTTCGGCTGCCTACCCAGCATGACTATCTACAGCGGCTGCTAGCACCGCTGGCGCAGGGTCGGCGAGTGAGCCACCCTGATGCGTCGTTCCGACGAAGAGAATCCTCGGCGGCCCCCTCCGTCATTCCCGCGAAGGGAGACCGTTGCGTAATCCTTCGTCATTCCCGCGAAGGCGGGAATCCACCCTTCATTGAACCTCGGAGCGGATAGGACTCACCCGGTAATCCTCAAACTTGGCCTGGTTTTGCAAGAGTCTCCGAAGGCAGGAATCTAGTGCCAGGTTGAGTCCGTGGGGCGCTGCGCCCCCTGCGCCAATCGGATAGGAAGAACTTCCTGGTGGCGAGAGCCAGAATCGAACTGGCGACACATGGATTTTCAGTCCACTGCTCTACCGACTGAGCTATCTCGCCATGCGCACGGCCCCGACGGGTCATCGCGCGATGCCGGTGGGCGAGCCTGCACTGTACTACGGGCCTTCTGCTGCGAAACGTCGGTGCAGCTCACTCCGCCACCGTAGCCTCGAATCGTCAATCCGCGGGAAGTCAGTCACCCGAGGGCCGGTGACCGTGCGCGAAGTCGTTGACAGGCATTCGACGCACCGATCCCATGGTTGGGCCCGGTCGTCGGACCGGGCGCGGGTTGCAGTCAGGCGGCAGTTCTGGTGCGATTGTGGCGAATGACCGGTAGTCACATCGTTCTGGTCAGATGTGCACGCACGTCCGAGAGATGACGAGGCCGTGAGCATGAGGCGGGTTGCCGGCGTGGTGACGGCCATTCTGGTCGCCACGGCCCTTTCGGTATCCGCGGTATCCGCCGCCGATGGCGCGATTCCTGACCAGCCATCAGGCCTCGATGTGTGCACGCCCGCCTGGGATCCAGGCGACCCCCGCATCGTCACCTGGGACGGGCGCACGCTCCACCAAGAGCCGTACGAAATCGGTGATCTGTTCTATCGCGTCTGGGGTGATGGAGATTTGGAGGCGGGGCGGCACCTACGCCGCTGGCGCTGGGAGTACGAGTGCGTGCACCCGGCGCCCCCGACGGATGGACTCCGCCAGCGGGCCACCGTGGTAGTCATTCGAAGTGGCAGCGTGCTGCTCGTCCGGGGCGGGTCCGGCCACTTCTCGATTCCAGGCGGAGGCATCGAGCCGGGGGAGCAGCCTGCGGAAGCGGCGGTTCGAGAGTTGCGCGAGGAAACGGGCCTCACGGCGACACGGGTGGACTACCTGTTCCAGTGGGCGAGTTCCGTGAACCGGCACCACGTCTTCCGTGTCGAGGCGGACGGTGAGGTGCGGCTCGGAGCCGAAATCAGAGACTTTCGCTGGTGGGACCGGCGGGAGCCCCTGCCGACTCACGCACATGTCGAGCCAATTCTGGCGCTGCTCGAGGTTCCGAGCTAAGGGGTTGGCTCGCATCCAGAACCGCTATCCCAGCCGCCGGCGTTGGCGGTGGGGATAGCAAGCAAACCTCGTCCGTCACGCACAGGGCGTCCCCCGTGATTCCTGCCGTCACGTCGGGGTCGGTGGCGCCTGGGGAGCGGTGGCCGATGTCACCGGCGCTGGTCGCCTCGGGAGTGTCGGCGTGGCCGCGCCGTCACAAGTGAGGACGCTGCGATTGCCGGTGACGCCCGGCCCCGGTGGGCGATGCAGGACTCGAACCTGCGACTTCTACGGTGTAAACGTAGCGCTCTCCCAGCTGAGCTAATCGCCCATCGCCGCCGGGTCGAGCCCGGCGGCATCCTGCCCTACGGCTCGGACGCTTCCGTCAGTCGCTAGCTCGATCCGAGCTCCGGGGTGCCCAAAATCACCGGCAACCCGGTTTCGGGATTCGTGGGCACGTACACCACGCTCCCCGAGCCCATCTCGCGCAGCGCCTGGATGTACTTGTCCTGCAGCACCCTGGGAGTCAGCGATTCGTTGATGCGATTGTTGGCTTCGGCGATACCGTTCGCCTCTTCGATTCGCCGCTGGGCCTCTTCCTTGGCCTCGTCGACCCGGAAGCGGCGTTCCTGAATCGCTTGCTCGGCGGCCAGCTTGTTCTCGATGGCCTGGGTGATCACCGCCGGCAGGGTCACGTCGCGCAACAGCACGTTCTGGATGGCAACGCCGCGCGGATTGAGCAACTCGTCCAACTGGTCTTGGATGCGGCTGCTGATTTCCTCACGAGCCGTCGTGTAGAGCGCCTCGGCCGTGTATTGGGCCACGACGTCGCGAATCGCGTCGCGAATGGCCGGCCGAACAATGATTTCCTGGTAGACGCCTTCCGGCCCGACGTTATTGCGCACCTCCGGCGCATTGGCGAAATTGAGCACAAAGAGCGTCGTGATGTCGAGGCCGACTGACAACCCTTCGGAGGTCAGCGTCCGCACGGTCTGATCGGAGGCTCCAACTTCCTCGGCGCGCGAGCTCATCGTGATCGACTGCGTCCGCACGCTGTAGGTGTCCAGCGTCGCCCACGGCAGCTTCAGCAGCAGGCCCTGCGGCTTTGGTACCGGGTCCACGACCCCGAACGTGTGAATCACCCCGACCTCGCCAACACCCACGAAGCGGATGCTGAACAGCCCGATGATGATCACCGCGATCACAAGGATTACACCGATGCCAAGGGCTGAATTGCCGTATCTACGCTGGGCCATGCGGACCTTCCTCTAGCGACGGTTGGTTGGGAGGCGCGGGTTGGCGGTCGCCGGCGCGCCATCCCCGCCTTGATACCATCCACGCGGTTTGTACTCAAGGATACGTCGCACAGTGCCGATTTCCATGCCGCCACGGTGGTCGAGGCGACGCTTGCTCACCGTCCTCGCGGCCGGAGCGGCCACTCTGGCCTGTGGCGAATCCGGAAACGGTGTGACCGACGCCGCAACCGTTTCCGCACCCGCCGAGCCGACGCCGACGCCGGCGGGCTCCGCGGTCACCGCGGGCGTGCTCACGCCCAAGGTCATTACGCCGAGCCCAGTCACGCCGAGCCCATCCACGCCGGACCCGGCCACGCCGAGTCCCGTCACCCCGGCCCCGGTGGCGCCAAGTCCGGCGGTGCCGACTCCCGATCCGAATGACCCCGACGCGGCGCTTCGCCGCCTCGATGGCTATGGCTTTCAGGCCCATATCTATAACCAGGACCGCGACCTCATTGTCAGCCGGACGCTCGACGCCGGATTCAACTGGCTCAAGCAGCAGGTGGAATGGAGCCAGACCGAGCCGATCGAAAAGGGTGGCTACGACTGGCGGGAGCTGGACAAGATCGTGACCGCCACTTCGGACGCCGGATTGAACTTGCTGCTCAGCGTCGTGCGCGCGCCCGGCTGGGCGCTCGGCGAGGGGGCGCACGGCCCTCCAGCCGACCCCAAGGACTTCGAAGACTTCATGCAGGTCATTTCGTCCCGGTATCGGGGCGCCGTGCAGGCCTACGAGCTGTGGAACGAGGCCAATCTCTCACGCGAGTGGGGCTACGGCCGCATCAACGCCGGAGAGTTCGTGGAGCTTCTCCTGGCGGGCCGCCGTGGAGTGCGCGCCGGCGATCCCGACGCCGTGAGCATTGGCGGCGCCCTCACACCCGCCGGCGATGTCGACATTCCCGACCAGCAGGTGCAGGCCGTGGACGATGTGTCGTTCCTCCGCCGCATGTATGAGTACAACGACGGGATCGTCCGCGACGGATTCGACGCCTGGGGCATCCACCCGGGGGGATTCAACAATGCTCCGCGCCAGGAGATCGGATCTCCGCGCGGCGATGGCTGGAACGGTCATGCGAGCTTCTACTTCCAGCGCTTCACGCAGCACCGGGCGGTCATGGAGGAGTTCGGCGACGGGGCGAAGCCCATCTGGATGACCGAATTCGGCTGGTCAACCGCCAATCAGGATCCGGCCTACGGCTACGGCGTCGACAACTCCGAGGCCGATCAGGCGGAGTTTCTCGTCGATGCCATTCGGCTCGTGCGCGAGCAATACGACTACATCACCCACGCTTTCGTGTGGAATCTCAACTTCCAGTCCGTCGTGGGACCGGAAGATGAGAAGTTCCCCTTCGGCGTCCTGCGCCCCGACGGCTCGCCCCGCCCCTCATATGAGGCGCTGGCGGCCATGCACAAGGGCGCCGCCTAGGCGCCGAGCGGCGGGCTACGCGAAGTAGTCCGCGTTGATCTCCGTGTAGTGCGCCCACTCCTCGGGCACGTCGAAGTCCGGGAAGATCGCCGTCACGGGGCATACCGGCTCACAGGCGCCGCAGTCGATGCACTCCACGGGGTCGATGTAGAGCATGTCGGCCGCCTCATGCTCGGGCGCGTCTGGACCCGGATGGATGCAGTCGACAGGGCAAACGTCCACGCACGAGGCGTCCTTCGTACCGATGCATGGCTCGGCAATTACGTACGTCATCGACGGGGGATTCCTCCTGTGTCGGCGCAAGCGCTGTCCGACCGGTCTGCCGGCCGGAACGGTACCTCAGGGTAAACGCTTGAGGGGTCACTCACAAAAGACGCGGCCGCTGCCCGACGCCCATGCATCAGGTCGCGCCCGCCGCCTCGCTCCAGCGAATCAGCCCGGTATCGTACGGCCCGGCCAGCAGGGAATGGCGTGGAATCACTCGGACGGCAATGCCCAGGCGTCCGCTTTGGGACAGCACCGCGCGTCCCGCGAACCAGTGGGCGCCGTCTGAGTCCGCGCTTGCATGCTCCGTCACCTCGGCCCGACCGCCGATCAGTGCACCGTCGAAGTCCACGTGTCCCACGAACACCTCGACCGTCACGTCGTCGGGACTCAGCCCCGCCAGGGCCACACGGGTTCGCACCGGCACGACCACGCCGGCGTCAACCTGGCTTGGTCCGTCGGCCTGAACCTCCATGATGTGCACGTGGGGCCATTGCGTCACCACGTGGTCGAGCCAGTGGGCGAGCTCGGTGGCCGCACTGCCCTGGTGCTCGCGCAGGCTCCGGCCGAGGAGGTGCGCGGGACCGTAGAATGACTCGACATAATCTTGGACCATTCGATTCGCGCTGAACCTCGTCAGCGCCAGGGCCATCGAGCGCCGCGCCATTCGGACCCAGGCCGTCGGCGTCTCTCCCGCCCCGACGTCGTAGAACAGTGGGGCCACCGTGTGCTCGAGCAGGTCGTAGATCGCCCCAGCGTCGCTCGCGTCCCGCTGCCGTTCGTCGTCAACATCCGCCCGGCCAATCGCCCAACCCGCCTCGGGCGTGTAGGCCTCGTCCCACCAACCGTCGAGAACGCTGGCGTTGAGCACGCCGTTGGCGGCCGCCTTCATCCCGCTCGTGCCGCTGGCCTCCTGCGGTGGAATGGGCAGGTTCAGCCACACGTCGCAACCCTGCACCAGGTCGCGCGCCAGTCCCATGTCGTAGTCCTCCACGAAAACCAGCCGACCTTCGAACGCCGGATCGCGGCTGATGGCCGTGATTTCGCGCAGCAAGTCCTTGGCCAGGTCGTCGTTGGGATGGGCCTTGCCCGCGAAGATGATCTGCACCGGTCGGTGCGAGTTCGCGACGATGGCCTTGAGCCGTTCCACGTCGTGCAGCAGCAGGGTTGGGCGCTTGTAGAGCGCGAAGCGGCGCGCGAACCCAACCGTGAGCACGTCGCTGTGTAGGGCGGCGGACGCCTGCGCCAGCTCGTGCGCCGCGGCTCCCCGATGCTCCGCTTGCGCTCGCAGGCGTCGGCGGACGTTGGCCACCAGGCGCTCGCGACGTTGCGTATGCACTCGCCAAAGCTCGTCGTCGGGAATGGCGGCCAAGCCTTCCTCGATGCCTTGTGGATCGGTGCGCTCGGCCCAATGGCGCCCCATGTAGCGCTGGAGCAGGCCGTTCAGTTCCCGCGACACCCACGTGCGCAAATGCACCCCATTGGTCACGTGTCCGATGGGAACCTCGGTGATCGGTACGCCCGGCCACAGCCGCTCCCACATCCGACGGCTCACGGTGCCGTGAAGCGCGCTCACGCCATTGCGCCAGGCGGAACCGCGCATGGCCAGAGTGGTAATGCCAAACGGCTCGCCGTCGTTGGCGCCGTCAACCCGGCCCAGCGCCAGGGCGTGGTCGATATCGATGTTCGACGCTTGCAGGAAGGCGCCGGCATGACGCTTGACCTGGTCCCCCGAAAACTCGTCGTGGCCGGCCGCGACCGGCGTGTGCGTGGTGAAGACATTGGTCGCGCGCACGATCTGCATCGCCGCGGCCTCGCTGAGACCGGTCTGTGCGCGCAGCGCCTGGAAGCGCTCCAGAATCAGAAACGCGCTATGCCCCTCGTTCAAATGGGCCACGGTCGGCGTCAGATCGAGCGCGTCCAACGCGCGCATGCCGGCGACGCCCAGCAGCAGCTCCTGTCGAATGCGAATGTCGCTGTCACCGATGTACAGGCGGGAGGTGAGCTCGCGGTCCGCCGGGCTGTTCTCCGGCGTGTTGGCATCGAGCAGGATCAGCGGCACGCGACCCACGTCCATTCGCCACAGCCGAACCGCAATCTCATGCCCGTCAATCGGCACCCGGACCGTCAGCGGCTGCCCGTCTCCCGCCCGCACCGCGACCACGGGCAGGACCTCCACGTCGTTTTCCGGAAACTGCTCGCGCTGCGCGCCGGAGGGATCGATCGACTGCCGGAAGTACCCCTGGCGGTAGAGCATGCCGACGCCGACCAGCGGCACCCCGAGATCGCTGGCGGCCTTAAGCTGGTCGCCCGCCAGCACGCCCAGGCCGCCTGAATACAAGGGCACCGACTCCGCCACGCCGAACTCCATGGAGACGTAGGCCACCCGCAGTCCCTCCAAATGCCCGTGCACTTGCTCGAACCACGTGGGGCGGCTTAAGTACTGGTCATAGGCTTCGGACACGCGGTCGAGGTCGGCGACGAAGATCGGGTCCTCGGCCAACACCTGGAGCTGCCCCGGAGCGGCTCGGGTGAGCACGGCCACCGGATTCCCCTGCGAAGCGTGCCAGGCTTCGGCGTCGATGCGCCGAAACAGGTCCTGCGCCGCGGGCGTCCACGCCCACCACACGTTGAACGCGAGATCGCGCAAGCGCTCGAGCCGCTGCGGAAGCGCCGGCCGAACGGTAAAGACTCGGCTCGGGCGAACCTCGGCTGTCATGCGCCGGCCGGCTCGTGCGGGGGAAAACGTCGGCGCATTGGCGCAGCGTGCGGCGAACGACGAGTGATCATGGCGCGGGGGCGTTTGCGGCGGGCGGCTACGCCGCCATCACCCACAGATTGGCGGCGACCGTGTCGTCAACCACGGCCGGCTGGTCGTCCACCTGCACCACGATGTGCCCGGCCGGCGTCTGCTCCACGACGTCGATCACGCGTCCTGGGACGAGTTGCTTCTCCTCGAAATAGCGCAGAAGCTCGCTGTCATCCTCCGCGGGCTCGGAGAGCCGCACCACCCGCACTTTGGACCCGACCTCGGCCGTCGACAGCTTGAAGAGATTGCCCACGTCGGTTTCCGGATAGTTGCCCGGGATCGGCAATCCGTGCGGGCAAGTCGGCGGATGGCCCAGCGCCGCCGAAATCCGGTCGGTCAGCTCAGGCGAAATGGCGTGCTCCAAGCGGTCGGCCTCGTGGTGCACCTCGGCCCAGCCGAGCCCCAGCGTCCGGATCAGCCAGTGCTCGATCAGCCGGTGGCGGCGGGCCAGCTTCTCGGCGGTGCGCTCGCCGCCAAGCGTCAGGAACACCTCGCGTTGCGGAGCGATCCACACGTGCCCATCGCGCACCAGCCGGTCGAGCGACGCCGAAACGGTTGGGGCCGAAACTCCCAGGCGCTCCGCGAGGCGGGCGGCGATGACGGGACCGCCCTCGGCGCGCAACCCATAGATCGCCAGTAGATAGTCTTCAGCCGTACTTGTCAGCGCCATAGTCATGCATTCTGCCACGAGGGGAAGACGGGGCGGCGACCTGCGCGAACGCGGTTAGGCCGGGCGTCCGCGGGCGGCGGGCGGTGCGAAGGCCGCGCCGGGTTGCCGTCGCGGCGCCACGCCCGCGCGCAGGAACGCCAGCACGTCGCCGTCGAGCTGCACTCTCGCGCGCGTCCCGGGCGGGGGCAGGAACGTCGGGCCCGCGCGGCACTCGACCATGAGGCCGGAGTCGAATCGCACACGCACGAGCTGGTCGTGCCCAAAGAATCGCCGCGACTCGATCACGCCCTGGCCGCTAGGGTCCTCGGAGATTTGGAGCGCCTCCGGCCGCACATAGAGATCGACCGTACCGATCATCGGCTCCGAAATCGTCACCGTGCCGAGGTCGCACACCACCGCGCGACCGATGCCCGCGGCCTCGATCACGTTGAACTGGCCAATAAAGTCGGCCACGGCTCGACCGACGGGCTGGCGATAGATTTCGTGCGGCGGCGCGACCTGCAGCACGCGGCCGTCAATCATCACGGCCACTCGGTCGGCCAGGCTCAGGGCCTCCTCTTGATCGTGGGTCACGAACACGGCGGTCGTGCCGGACTCACGCAGCACGCGGCGCACGTCGTTCCGCAGGTCGTTGCGCAGCGCCGCGTCGAGGTTCGAGAACGGCTCGTCCAGCAGCACCACGCGCGGGTTGGGCGCCAGCGCGCGGGCCAAGGCCACGCGCTGCTGCTGCCCGCCGGACAGCTCGTGTGGCATGCGTGACGCCAGCGCCGAGAGCCCCACCAGCTCCAGCGTCTCGGAAACCCTGGCGGCACGTCCGTTCCACCGCGACAAGCCGAATCCCACGTTCGCCTGCACGTCGAGGTGCGGAAACAGCGCATAGTCCTGAAACACCAGGCCAACCCGACGGCGCTCCGGCGGCACGCTCACGTCGGGTCCCTGGACGACCGAGCCGCCCAGCACGATGGTTCCCGCGTCAGGCCGGTCCAGCCCGGCGATGAGTCGCAGCGTCGTCGTCTTGCCGCACCCGCTCGGGCCCAGCAGCGCCAGGATGGATCCGGCCCTGACGTGAAACGATGCGTCGTCCACGGCGGTGGCCGCGCCAAAGCTCTTGCTCAGGCCCTCGCAGTGCAGCGCGATCGGCGGCGCTTCGGGCGTCATCCGCGCATCCTAACGCGCAAGCCTTGGCTAATGCCGAATATTAGCTAAGGCGAACCGCGGCTTTCCTAACCGTGCGGGACCAGGGCGCTACGCGTGATCCGCCCGGAGTCCTGCTGCGCGAAGGCTTCGTTGATGTCGGCCAGCGGGAAGTGATGCGACAGCACCCGGTCGAATGGCAAGCGCGTCACGTTGTCCGTCAGGAAGTCCAGGGCATGCCGCAGGTCCTGCGACGTGTAGTGCGCCACGCCGATGATCGAGATGCTGCGAAAGACGATCCACGACGGATCGAACTCGGTATGCCAACCGACGTTGATGTTGCCGATCTCCAGGTATCGCCCACCCGGGGCCGTCATCTGCAGACCCTCGGAGACCACTCCCGGATGCCCCACGAGCTCTAGGGTCACGTCGGCGCCCAGCCCGTCGGTGAGCTCGCGCACGCGATCCACGCGTTGCTCCGGCGTCTCGAACTCCCGCAAGTCCACGATCTCGTCCGCGCCGAATGAGCGGACCAGGTCGATGCGCTCATCCACGCCGTCGATCGCGATGACCTTCGAGGCTCCGTGCGCCTTGGCCACCGCCGCTGCGTAGACGCCGAGTCCGCCCGCGCCCTGGATGGCCACAGTCTCGTTGAACGACAGCCGGGCGCGCCGCAGACCGGAAATCACCTGCACCAGCGCGCAGTTGAGCCCCGCCACCATGTCGTCGGTGAGGTGGTCGGGCACCTTGTACATGGTGTGGTTGGGGTGCAGGTAGTAGTACTGTGCAAACGTGCCCCGGAAATGCGGCCACTCCTCCAGCCCACCCATGCGATCGTGCTGTCGGGTGGGACAAGCGTAGGTATGACCCTTGAGGCAGGTGGGGCATTGCAGGTCGGGATATAGATATGAAAAGAGAACCCGGTCCCCTTCCTGGAGCGGCTCGCCCATCGTGTCGGTCGTCACGCCGTTTCCCAGGCGGTAGATCTCGCCGGTGCCTTCGTGCCCCAGACATGCCGGCATCGGCCGGCCCATCTTGACCATGTCCATCTCGCCCCGCCAGTAGTGCATGTCCGATCCGCAGATGTTTGCGAGGCTCATCTTGACCACCGCGGCGCCCGGCTCTGGGTCCGGGATTGGAAACTCGCGCAACTCGAAGGGCTTGCGAAAACCAAGGAACGCGGCGGCTACGCCTTTCTCGGCCATTCCCCTCACTCCTCCCGATCGCGGCGGCGGTTCGCGATTCGCGGGCTTTAGCCTATCCCATTGCGTGCGCACGGGATGACGGCGGACGCGCGATGACCACCGACGCCTGGATCCTCATCGGCGTGCTGGGCGGCGCCCTGGCGCTCTTCGCCAGCGAACGGGTGCGCCCGGATTTGGTCGGCGTACTCGCGTTGCTGGCGGTGGCCTTCGCCGGCCTCGTGACGCCGGACCGGGTGTTCAGCGGATTCAGCAGCCCCGCGGTGATCACGGTGGCGGGCATGTTCGTCTTGAGCGCGGGTCTCGTCGAGGCCCGCGTACCGGCCGCCATCGCCGCCGTCATCGCGCGTCTCGGCGGCGGCCTGCGCCTCCGCATGGCGCTGCTGGTGCTGATCGTGGGCGTGATGTCGGCGGTGATGAACAACATCGCCGCCACCGTGATCCTGATACCCGCGGCAACGTCCCTCGCCCTCGGCGCAAAGACCGTTCCGTCCAAGCTGCTCATCCCGGTCTCATTCGGCTCCCTGCTCGGCGGGCTCGTCACCCTCATCGGCACGCCGCCAAACTTGCTCGTCAGCGACGCGCTCGCGCGGGCCGGCGAGACGCCGTTCGGCATGTTCGACTACGCACCGACCGGCCTGGCGGTCATGGCCGTCGGGCTGCTCTACCTCCTACTTGCCGGGCCGCGGCTCATCCCCGCGCGCGAGGGTGCGGACGTTGAACAAGAAATCCAACAGCGACGTGACTTCATGGTCGAGCTCGAGGTGCCGGGCGACTCGGATCTCGCGGGGCGCACCCTGTCGCAGCTTCGCTGGCGGCCGCGCTTCCGCATCGCCGTGGTCGAAATCACCCACCTCGGCGTCCGCAACAGATTCCCGGGATCGTCGGACGCGATCTATGCCGGCGACCGGCTGATCGTGGAAGGCGAGCTCGAGGAGGTCACCCGCTTTGCCCAATCCGAGCGCCTGCGCTTTGCCGGTGAACACTCCGGAACTTCCCTCGATAAGGTGAGCGATGGAACGGCCGTGATCGAGCTCGTCGCCGGGCCGGGCTTGAGATTTGCGCACCAAACGGTCGTGCAAATGAACTTTCGACGGCGCTACGGCGGCATGGTGCTCGGCATCTGGCGCCAGGGTCAGCGATTGGGGCGACCCATCCGCGAGGTTCGAATCCGGCCGGGCGACGTGCTGGTGGTCCGGGTGCCGATCGAACGCATCGACACATTCGCCCGCTCTCGCGAGTTCATCCTGATCGGTCGTCGACCGGCACGGCCGGCCGTTCGACCGCACATGGCCGTGGCCGTGCTCATTCTCGGAGCCGTCGTCGCGTTGGCTGCCGCGGGCATCGCGCCGATTGCCGTCACGGCCGCTGCCGGCATCATTCTGATGCTGCTCTTCCGCGTGTTGCCCTATCAGCGGCTCTACACGGCCGTGGACTGGCGCACGATCGTGCTCATCGGCACGCTCATCCCGCTGGGCGACGCGATCACGTCCACCGGGCTCGCCGATCTTGCCGCAGAGTGGGCCGAGGAATATGTGAGCCCCATTGGGCCGCTGGCCGTGCTCGCCGGTCTGTTCGTCGCCACCGCGATCTTGACGCAGCTGATGTCCAACGCCGCCGCCGTGGTGCTCATCGCCCCGTTGGCGCTCGAAATCGCCGCCGGCGCGGGCATCGCCCCGCAGCCGGCCCTCATGATCGTGGCCATTTCGGCCTCGACGGCCTTTCTCACACCCATCGGCCACCAGGCCAACCTGCTCGTGTACAACGCCGGCGGTTACCGCTTCGTGGACTTCCTGAAGGTGGGCGCGCCGTTGACGCTGCTAATCCTCGTCACGTCGCTGATCGTCGTGCCGATCGTGTGGCCGATCTAGGCCCTATCCGGTCGCGCCGGTCTCGAAGCGGTCGAGGCGGAACATCTCGATGTCATGTTGGGACTCTCCGTCCAATGCCAGTTCAGCCGCGATTTCGCCAACCACCGAGGCAAACTTGAACCCGTGCCCCGAACAAGCCGAAACCACGGTGACGTTGGGGTGTCGTGGATGCGCATCCATGATGAAGTGGCCGTCCGGGGTGCTGGTGAACATGCAGGTCATCAGCTCCAGCGCACGGCCGTTGGCGCCCGGAAAGTAGGGCGCCAGGCAGGTTCGCAAGAGCGCCTCGTCGGCATCGTCCGTCGAACGCTGAAGCGCTGCCGGCGTCACCGCGGACTGCAGGTGGTGCATGCGCCCGAGCTTGAGCCCGGGTGGACCGTATCGCGGCAGGCCGTAGAAATACTCCTCGTCGCCCGGCGGCTGCAGCAGCCACACCGGCAGACGGTCCGGCTCGCAGAGCGCCGGTTCGTCCGGCTCGAACCATCCCACCACCTGGCGGGTCACTTCCAGCGGCAGGCGGAGATCCGCCAGCAATTCCTTCATCCACGCTCCGGCCGTCAGCACCAGCCGCTGCGCCCTGTAGACGTGGTGCTCGGTTTGGACCTCCACGCCGTCCGTTGTGGCCTCCCAGCCGGTGATGGCTTCCTGCGTCCGAACCTCCGCTCCGTGCGAGCGAGCCGCCGCGGCGTGCGCCAGAATCGCCCGCTCCGGGAGCAAGAACCCAGCCGACGGATCGTGCACGCCGATCATGTCCTCGGAGAGCCGAATCGCGGGATACCGCTGCTGAACCTCGGCGGGATCCAGCACGTCGTGCTCCAGCCCGAACCGCTCGGCGGCCAGCAGCGCGCCGCGCACCACGAGCGCATCGGGGCGCCCCATCGAGAGTCCGCCCGTGTGGATGAACAGCGTCTCGCCGCTGACTCCCTCGAGTTCGCGCCACAACGTCTGGGCCCGCTGCACTAGCGGCACATAGCCAGGGGCGTTGTAGTACGCGTGCCGCATGATGCGGGTGTACCCGTGGGAGCTCCCCTGGTCGTGCGCCAGGTCGAACTGCTCCAGCGCCAGCACGCGCACGCCCCGGCGCGCCAGGTGGAAGGCCGTGGCGCTGCCCATGGCGCCAACGCCGACTACGATGACATCCCAATCAGACACGCGGGCAGTGCCTCCGGCGCTCACAATCCGCCCGCATTGTGCGAAAGGCCCGGCGCATGAGCCAGCCGTTGCGAATGGTGCTGCTCGGCACCGGCACGCCCGACCCGCGACCCCATCGCGGTGGGTCGTCCACGTACGTCGGCGTGGGTGATGCCGGCCTGGTCTTCGACCTGGGACCCGGGGCGACGCGGAACCTCGCGGCGGCGGGCATCGACCTGGCCACGATTGGCCATGTGTTCTTCACCCACCTGCACTTCGACCACTCCACCGACTATGCGCACTTCGCGCTGTCGCGCTGGGACCAGGGCGCCGGACGCGGCGACGAGCTCTCCGTCTTTGGCCCGCGACCGCTGGAGCGCATGACGGAGCGACTCTTCGGCCATGACGGCGCCTTTGCCCCCGATCTCGTCGCGCGCACCAACCATCCCATGAGCTTGCAGGCCTACCGCAATCGCGGCGGTGTCATGCCGCGCCGGCGCCCGCGGATTGACGTTCGAGAGCTTGCCGTCGGAGACACGGTTTCAGCCGAAGGGTGGAGGGTTCGCGTGGGGCATGCCCGGCACGCCCAGCCCTACCTCACCTCACTGGCCTACCGGCTCGACGCCGAGGGCGGCTCTATTGTCATCTCTGGGGACACGCGCCCCTTGCCGGAAATCGTCGAGCTGGCGCGCGGGGCCCACACGCTCGTCCACATGGCCATGGAGGTTGACGCCGCGCGCGAACAGTGGCCCGACATCTACGCCGCCTGCACCACGGCCCGCGGCGCCGGCGAGATCGCGGCCGCCGCCGGCGTCCAGCGTCTGGTGCTGGTGCACGTCATGACCGAAGCCGACGACCCGGCGTATATGAAGGCGATGGTGAAGGAGGCGAAGCAGGTCTTCGACGGCTGCGTCATCGGCGGCGCCGACGGCTTGAGCCTGACGTTTCCCGAGCCTGGCTAGCGCGCCTGGGAGACTACCTCGATGAGCCGCTCGGGCAGAGTGTCCCGTGGGCGCGGGGCGATGGTTCCGACTGGAATGTGCCGCCGGTTACGCCGCCCAAGCGTGAGCTACCAGACCTCGTCCTTGGCGTAGAGCGACTTTGCGGGCCCGATCAGCTTGGGATCGGGCTTCGGAACGCGCCGGTCGACGTTGGGGTCGTACTCCAGGTTCCGCAGCACGAAGCGCATGCAGTTCAGCCGGGCGCGCTTCTTGTCGTCCGACTTCACCACCACCCACGGTGAGGCCTTCGTATCGGTGCCGGCGAACATCACCTTCTTCGCCTCGGTGAAGTCGTCCCACAGCGGCAGCGATCGCCTATCGACGGGGCTCAGCTTCCACTGCTTGAGGCTGTCCTGGGCGCGAGACATTACGCGCCTGAGCTGCTCCTCCTGGCTCACCGAGAACCAGAACTTGAACAGCCGCAGGCCGTCGCTGATCAGCATCTGCTCGAACAACACGGTGTCCCGCAGGAAGCGCACCGTCTCTGCCGGCGTGCAGAAGCCCATCACCGGCTCAACGACCGCGCGGTTGTACCAGGAGCGGTCGAAGAACACGATCTCTCCCTCGGATGGGAGGTGCTGCACGTAGCGCTGGAAATACCACTGGCCGCGCTCCCGCTCGGACGGCGCCGGCAGCGCAACGACCGTGGCGCCACGGGGGTTGAGGTGCTCCATGAAACGCTTGATCGTGCCGCCCTTGCCCGCGGCGTCCCGCCCCTCGAACAGCAGCACGACGCGCTGCCCGGTTTCCTTGACCCACTTCTGCATCTTGAGCAGCTCGACCTGGAGCGCGGCCTTCCGACGTTCGTACGCCCGCCGACCCATTTTGGTGTCGTAGGGGTAGGAGTCGCTGATGATCTCGCGGCGCCCGGCGCGCTCCACTTTCCGCAGGATCTCCTTGGGAATCCCTTTCGTGGGAATCAGGAGACCAGTGTCGTCTCGTACTGCGGTTGCGGTTGCCATGCGAATACCCTATTTCCGCGTCTCACACCCGTCAATTTCCAATTCGAACTTTGATTGGAAATGGAGGGCGGAGCCTATGGCATGCACCACGGCGCCCGCCTCGACCAGTCGCCGAGCGTCCCGTCGGGTCGACCCCGGACCAGTCGAGCCCGCCCGTCCCGCGCTACAGCGCCGCCAACACCTCGCGCTGCCGCGCCAGCCGCTCGGAGCGGGCCGCGGCGAACCGCTTGATGCCGGCGTGAATCGAATCGGCGTCGAGATTTGCCTCCGCGATCACGTCCGGCTCGGTTCCGCCGGTGAGCCACTGGTTGTCCCAGTCGGACCACAGCGAGTACTCGTCGGTCAGCGGTCCCAGGTCGCGCACCGGCGGCACGCGCCGCGTGCCGGTGGATACCACCATCGCGTCATAGCGCGCTCCGGCCGGAATGAGGCGATCGCGATAGTCCTGCGGCTGGCGTTGGAAGAGTTCTTCGCTCACCACGGCGATCACCCGCACGTTCACGCCCTCGGCTTCGAGCTGCGGCAGCACGCGCATCAAGTTGACCGTCGAGTTCGAACCTTGCACGAACACCGTGCCCTGCGGCTCGCTGCCGGCGTCCCAGTCGCGGATCAGATACATCCCCTTGGCCGCCGCCAGCGGATCTGAGTCGGCAAATCCGTTGCGGTCGGCCACCGGGAAGTCCGGCCGCGCCACCTCGATGGTGATGAGCCCAATCTTCGGATCGCGCGCCGCCAGTGATGCCGCCGCGAAGTAGCCCGGCGCCACGTCGTTGTAGTCCCAGAAGCTCAGGTTGATGGCCTGGTCGCGCGGGAACAGCTTCCACACCTGCGGCGCGAATATGCCGAAGTGTGTGCGCGCGTCCGCGGCGGTTTCCGGTCCGGAGTGTCCCGCCAGGATGTGCAGCACGCCCATCCGGAACGGGCTGTCCTGGTTCTGCTGGCTCCAGACGCGCGCCGGCAGATACATCAGCGGCGTGAATGCGCCGTAGGTGCCGCTCAGGGCCCACACGCCGGCGTGCCGGTCGGGATCGAGCGACGCCGACTGGCTCACCAGCCCGATCGCCGACGAGGCGTTTCCGGCCTCCTCGATTGGCGCCTTCATGCGCGTGCCCAACGGGTTGTCCACCGGGTCGTAGTGCCCCCACAGCGCGCCCTTCTCGACGTTGATCGAGCTGGACAGGTCGGCGGCGAGGGTGATGAAGCGGTTGTCCGTGACGTAGTTGACCCATTTGATCAGCTCGGAGATGGCGCGCCGGGTGCCGGCAACGTCGCCCGGCTTTTTGGCCAGCTCGATGTCCACCGTCGCCGTCTCGCCGGTCAGGTCATTGGTGACCTCGACTGACTGCGGCTCAAGCGGAATGTTCTCCGGGCACAGCCGCTCGTCCATGAATGGATTGGTCGTCGGGTCGATGCGCAGCGGCAGCTCGTCGTTTAGCGAGTCGCCAATCTCGACCAGCCGGTCCGCCAGCCAATCGCCCAAACCGTTCTGGTTGAGCACCGACATCGCCACGTCGATGTTGGTCTTGAACTGGATCAACCGCTCGCGTTCGTCGGCCACCGGGCCGTCGCGGATGCCGTCGAACTCCACGCCGTAGCGCCGCTCGAAGGTCTCGGCCAGCGCCACGAAGTAGGGCTCGTTCATCTTCAGCTCGTAGGGGTGGCTGTGATACCCGACGAGCTGGTCGCCGAATCCGGGCACGTGGCCGTTGTCGGCGGCCGGCCACCAACCCTTGGTCGTCGTCCCAACGACGATGATCGGGCGGCGGTCGTTCGGGTCCCACTCTTCCATCGCCCGCAGGGCGGCCATGACCTGGTCGTAGTCGTTGCCGTCCTCCAGCGAGATCACGTTCCAGCCGTAGGACGTCCACTGGTCCTCGATCACGTAGCCCTGGGTGAGCGACGGATCGATGACGCCGCCGACGAGCGAATCGTCGATGCCGGCGTTGTTATAGGAGAGCAGCACGCGCAGCCGCTTGCCGACCTGCTGCGCCAGCGCCTGGGTCTTCAGCTCCTGCGCGTGCCCCTCGGTCATGGCGAACTCGCCCTCGAGCGCGATCACCTTGAGCGAGTCGTCGGCGCCGACGAAGTCCCAAAACGCCGCCTTGCCCGCCGCCGTGGCGACGCCGATGCCCGACGGTCCGCCGTTGACGTCGTTGGTCAGGTCGGTGGTCTCGGAGTGACCGGCCAGCGAGCGAATCCCCCGGATCTTGGCCTGCGCGAAGAGCGGGTGGTCCTCGAGCCCGTGGTCCTGCAGCAGCGTGTCCAGGGCGCCGCGTCCGCGGCGGAACCCGAGCGCGTCGATCGGCAGCATTCCCACGTTGGGGTCGACGGCGTAGCGGTCATCACCCGTCGTGGCGTGCTTCTGGGCCATGGCCTCGCCCATGATCATCCAGAGGGCGTAGGCCGTGGGGATGTTGTGACCCCCGGCCAGCATGAAGCGGTCACAGAACGGGTGCTTGGGCCGGCGGTAGTCGTAGCGCAGGGCGCCGTTCTCGGGTCCGCCCAGGTGCAGCGCCACGTTGTACGGCGTATAGGCCAGCGGCCCGCCGAAGTGCCCGGTCTGGGCGTAGTTACCCAGCAGCACCAGCGTCATGGCGGTCATGAACCCGACGTCTTCGATCCGCTCGCGGTCGTAGGCGGGGACCTCAACCGTGTCGTCGATCGCCACCGTCTGCACCGCGCTCGCGCGGGCGGTGACGCTTTGGCTGCCGTTGCTGTGCGCCATCAATCGCTGCTCCTTGAGAGTGGAGGCCGGGGGAGGGGCATCGTCAGTCTTCCCCGGGTGCGCCCGTCACGCGGCGAACGAGACACGCCGCCTCGGCCGCGGCACGCGAAAGGCGCCTCAAAGGGTACCCGATGGTCCGCTGCCCGATGACGGGATTTCGCGAAATCGAAAGCCGTTGGCGGACGATTCCAGCGGCGAGTTGATCAGTGGGCTTTGCGGGCCTTCGCCAACTCGTTTGGCGCCGTTAGTCCGTCGCCAGCATTTCCCGCAAACCCGAGGGATACAGCGGGCCGTCGAGCGGCTCGGCGAGGTCGAGCCACACGGCCTCGATGCGATTGCCGCTCGACTCCGTCCCATTGATCAGCTCGGCGCGGTAGAGCGACCGATCCACGAACTGCGCCTCGAAGAGAAACTCGATCTGGTGCGCGTGCTCACCGTCCCGCTCGAAGATGTTTTCGACGGTGGTCAGATGCCGCACGTGCTCGATTTCCGCCTCGATCTCCTCCAGGATCTCTCGCTTGACGGCCAGCGCCGCCCGCTCGCCAAACTCGATCGCGCCGCCCAGCGGTCGGTAGTAGCGGTCGCCGTCGGGCGCGGTGTACCGCCGCACCAGCAGGCGCGAACCGTCGCGAATGACCGCCAGCGCGACCGGGCGTATGCGGGACCGGGACTTTCGCTTCTCAGACATCAGGGCGCCATCCGAACCAGCCGGTCGGCCCCGTGGCCGAAATAGAGCGGCAGTCCCACCGCTGGGCCCGGGCATGCCGCTGCGGCCGGTCGAAGGGCACGTTGCCCGCGAGGCGCAGACCTGGATTCCGGCTTTCGCCGGAATGACGGACACATTTGCCGCACTACCCTACGGCGCGCCCTCCGGCGGAGGGGGCGGACCGTCGGCCAAGTAGTCGAGGCTGAGCGCCGTGCGGACTTGCTCCACCAGCGCCTCGCCGCGGCGCTTGGTCGCGGCTGTCCCCGCCGCCAGTACGTCCCGCACGTCGTCGGGACGCGCCGCCCAGTGCTCGCGCCGGTCGCGGATCGGCGCCAAGAGGGCGTTCATGGCGTCGAACAGCCGGTCCTTGACCTCGACGTCGCCCACCCGTCCGGTCCGATAGCGTGCCTTCAGGTCGTCCACCTCGTCCGTATTCGGATTGAAGGCGTCGTGATACATGAACACCGGATTTCCCTCCACGGTGCCCGGATCGGTGGCTCGCAGCCGCTTGGGATCGGTGAACATGCTGCGCACCTTGGCCCGCAGCGTCTCCTCGGAGTCCTTGAGAAAGATCGCGTTGCCGGCCGACGTGCCCATCTTGCCCTTGCCGTCGATGCCGACCAGTCGCGGCACCGCGCCGATCCGCGCCTCGGGCACCACGAACGTGTCCCCGAATCGCCGGTTGAAGCGGATGGCGACGTCGCGCGTCATCTCGATGTGCGGCAGCTGGTCGTCGCCCACCGGCACCAGGTGCGCCAGCGGCAGCAGGATGTTGGCGATCTGCATGACGGGGTAGTTGAAGAAGGCCACGGGAACCGACTTGGTCGTCGCTTCCAGGTCCGCCAGCTCGGCCTTCAGCGTTGGATTGCGCTGCAGGTGGCCCAGCCCCAGAAACCAGCTCAGGTGCAGCGTGAGCTCGGCAAACTCCGGCACACCGCTCTCGATGACGAAGTGCGACTTGTCCGGATCCAGCCCGACGCCCAGCCAGTCCAGCGTCACTTCCCAGAGCCCCCAACGAATCCAGGGGAGGTTGTCGGCGTAGTCCGAAACCTGGTAGTCCGCCAGCAGGAAGAACGATTCGTACTCGTCCTGCAGCTCCAGCCACTGCGAAAACGCCCCGGCGTAGTGGCCCACGTGTGACGGCCCCGAGGGGCGCAGGCCGGTCAGGATGCGGCGTCGTTCGGCGGCGGGGGTGTTGGCAGGCTCCGACATGGGGGATGACCTTGACGGCGAATGGGAACAGCCCATAGTGCCACTGGCAGTTGCCCCAACGCGCCGCGTGGTCTACCGGACCAGCTTGTTGACCCCGTTCAGTCCGGCGACCTTGTAGGCCTCGGCGAACGTCGGATAGTTGAAGATCGTTTCCACGAAGTAGTCGATGGTGCCCTCGAGTTGCATCACCGCCTGGCCGATGTGCAGCAGCTCGCTGGCCTGGTTGCCGAAGATATGGACGCCCAGCACCTTGCGCGTGTCGGGATCGAACAGCAGCTTCAGAATGCCGAAGTCGTCACCGATGATCGCGCCCCGCGCAATCTCCTTGTAGCGCGCCACGCCGCTTTCGTAGGCCGCCCCCTCCATCGTGAGCTGCTCTTCGGTCTTTCCGACCAGGGCGATCTCGGGAATGGTGTAGATGCCGATGGGCAGCTCGTCGTCGATGCTGGGGCAGTCCAAACCCAAAGCATGGCGCGCGGCCAGGCGGCCCTGCTCGGCCGACGTGGACGCGAGCGCGGGCTGTCCGATCACGTCGCCCACGGCGTAGACGTGCTCCAACTCCGTCTGGAAGAATTTGTTGACCTTCACCCGTCCGCGGTCGTCGGCGGCCAGCCCGGCCGCGTCCAGATTCAGCAGTCCCGTGGCGCCGCGCCGTCCGATGGAGTACATCACCACGTCGCTGACCGTGCGGGCGCCGGTTTCGAGCACCGTGACCGGACGGCCTCTGGCGTCGAACTCCACGTTCTCCACCCGGTGCCCGAGGCGCATGGTGATGCCGTCTTCACGCATGCGGAATTTGAGCGCTTCGCCGATCTCCTCGTCGACGATGTCGAGCAGTTCCTTGCGCCCGTCGATCAGCGTCACCGCGACGCCGAGCGTGGCGAAGATGCTGGCGTACTCCGTGCCGATGATTCCGCCGCCCACCACGGTCAGCGACTTTGGAATCCTTGGCAGGTCCAGGATTCCGTCGCTGTCGACGACCCGCTCCTGGTCGAAGGGGATGTGCGCCGGCCGCGACGGGTTCGACCCGGTCGCCAAAATGACCTTGTCGGCGCGAACCTCGATGATGGAGTTCTCGGTATGAATCGCGAGCATGTGGGGGTCGACGAAGTGCGCGACGCCGTTGAGCAGCTCCACGTCGTTGCGCAAGAACCCGTCGCGGACCACGTCCACCTCGGCCTGAACGACCTGGGCCGTGCGCAGCAGCAGATCGTGCATGGTCACGTCGGCCATCACGCGGTAGGACTCGCCGTAGAACGACCGCTGGCCGATGCCGGTCACGTGGATCACGGCCTCGCGCAGGGTCTTCGAGGGAATGGTGCCCCGATGTACCGCCTGGCCGCCGACGTAGCGCTGGCGATCGACCGCGGCTACGCGCTTGCCGCCTTTGGCGGCCTGAATCGCTGCGCGCCGTCCCGCCGGTCCCGTGCCGATGACCACAATGTCGTAGTGCGGCTTATCGTTCGAAGGGCCGCCGGAGCCAGGGCGTTGAGTTGCCTGCATGTACACAAACCGTCTGCCGCAACAGTTCCGCAGGCATCGTAGCGTGACAATCGTCGCGGGAGTCTTGGCGGCGACCGTTCCAAAGCGGCTGAGCGCGCTGGCGATGGCGGATCGGCGCCGTATGGCGGTCTCGCTGGGGATCTGGCGCGCTGCGGCCGTGGCCGGCCTCGCGGTGGTGCTGGTGACCGGCGCCTGTGTCGCTCCGCGCGATGAGGAGCTCAACGTCTATGCCGCGGCCTCCCTGCGCGATGCCTTCACCGAAATCGCTCGCGAGTTCGAGGAAGCTCACTCCCATTCGCGTGTGGTGCTCAACTTCGCGGGCTCGCAGGTGCTTCGGGCCCAGATCGAGCGCGGGGCTCCGGCCGATGTCGTTGCCACGGCGGACGAGGTGCACGTACAGCAGTTGGAGGCGGCCGGTCTGCTGGCGGCCTCGCCGCGCTCCTTCGCCGAGAACGCGCTGGTGCTCGCCGTGCCTGACGGAAATCCACGTGGGATTGCGGACGTGACGGACCTGGCCGCGCCGGACGTGCGCCTCGTAATGGGCATTGCGGACGTACCCGTAGGACGCTATGCCCGCACGGCGTTGGAACGCTATGTCGCGGCGATTGGACGCGACGGATTCGTGCAGGCCGTGCTCGACAATGTGGTCTCATTCGAGAAAAACGTTCGCCACGTGGCGGCGAAGCTGGAGCTGGGCGTGGTGGATGCCGGGTTCGTCTATCGCACCGATGTTCTCGCGTCCGACGGCGCGCTGGTCGAGATTCCGCTTCCGCCCGAGGCCGTAATCGCAGCGCCCTATCCCATCGCGGTGACGAAGCGCGGAGTCGATCGAGAGGCCGCGACGGCCTTCACCGACTTCGTGCATTCGCCGGCCGGCCAGCGCATGCTTGCGTCGCACGGCTTTCGGCCCGCCGGCTGAAACTCGCCGAGGAATCTCCGCAATGCGGCGCGCCCAGTCCCTCACGTGGAGCAGGCTTGCCCTTGCCGCGTCCGCCGCGATCCTCGTTGCCTTCATCGGCATTCCCGTGGGGGCATTGATCGCCCGCGGGTTCATTGAAGGCGACGTGCTCGCGGCGCTGCGCAGCCCGGTGGCCACCACCGCGCTGTGGCTTTCGCTGGCCACCTCGGCCATCGCCGTCGCCGTGGCCGTGGTGCTGGGAACGCCGGCGGCCTACCTCCTCGCGCGCCACGCCTTCCCCGGCCGAAGCATCGTCGACACCCTGATCGATCTGCCGGTGGTGTTGCCGCCGGTCGTCGGTGGGCTGGCGCTGCTCGTGGCGCTTGGTCGCCATGGAGTCATCGGCGGCCCGCTGGACGCCGCCGGCGTGGACGTGGCGTTCACCACCGGGGCGGTGGTCCTGGCGCAGCTCTTCGTCGCCGTGCCGTTCTACATTCGCGCCGCGCGCGCCGGATTCGAGAGCGTCGATCGCCGGCTCGAAGCCGTTTCCGCAACGCTCGGTGCCGGCGGATGGCGCACCTTCCGGCGGGTCACGGTGCCCCTGGCCCTGCCGTCGCTGATCGGCGGCGCGGTGATGTGCTGGGCGCGCGCCCTGGGCGAGTTCGGCGCCACGATCATGTTCGCCGGCAACGTCTTCGGCCGCACCCAGACGATGCCGCTGGCGATCCTCGAAGCCATTGAGACCGACATCGACGCCGCGCTCGCCATCGCCATCGTCCTCATCGTGCTGGCATTCGCGGGGCTGCTGGTGTTCAAGGCGCTCGCGCGGCTCGGAGGACGGGTCCTGTGATTCGGGCCGACATCCGCACCACCGTCGGCAGCTTCGACCTCGCGGTCGACCTTGCCGTGGACCGCGAGATCACCGTGCTCTATGGGCACTCCGGCGCCGGCAAGACGCTGACGCTCGAAGCCATCGCCGGACTCCTCACGCCCCGCCAGGGTCGGATCACGCTGCACGACCGGGTCGTGTTCGACAGTTCGGCCGGCGTCAACGTGCCTCCGCAACGGCGCGATCTCGGATATCTGGTGCAGAGCTACGCGCTTTTCCCGCATCTGACCGTGGCGCAAAATATCGCCTACGGCCTCGGTCATGTCCGCCATTCCGAGCGGCGCGAGCGGGTGGCGAGCTTCGCGCGCATGTTCGGCGTGGACGACCTGCTGGGTCGCCGGCCGGCGCGCATATCGGGCGGCCAGGCGCAGCGCGTGGCCCTGGCGCGTGCGCTCGTGCGTGAGCCTCGGGTGCTGCTGTTGGACGAGCCGTTCGCGGCCGTCGACTCGAGCAACCGACGCACCATGCGGCGGGAGCTCCGGCAGCTCGCGCAACGCCTCGATCTCAGCGTGGTCATGGTCACCCACGACCTCACCGAGGCCTACAACGTGGGCGACCGGCTGGCGGTGATCGATCGCGGGCGCGTGCTGCAAGCGGGCCCGCGCGACGAGGTCTTCCACCGTCCCGCCACCGGGCGCGCCGCGGAGCTGCTCGGGGTCCAGAACATCCTGTCGGGGCGAGTCGTGGGCGCCGACGGTGGCCGCGTGCAGGTCGCCACCGGGCTCGGCATGGTCGCGGCACAGGCCGAGTCCCGTCCCCAACCCGACCACGTCCAACTCGCCGTTCGCGCTGAGCAGATCATCCTCGAGCGGCCCGACCGGCCCTCGACCCACCGCGAGAACCGCTTCCAAGTCACCATCATCGACGAGGCCGCGTTCGGCTTCTCGCACACGCTGTTTGTCCGAGTCGACGACGCCGCGTCCGGCGCGCCAACCCTGGAAATCGACGTCCCGGCGCACCCCTACCAGGTACTCAACGTCCCCGCCCACCGCAACTGGCGCATCCACATCCCGCCGGAGGCGGTGCACGTCATCGGCGGATAGCCGGACAATCTAATCGCAGGTGCCGAGCGAGCTCCCCGCTAGCTCGCCCCATTTAACCGCGGCATCACCTCGTCCACCAGCAGCGTCATCGACTGCACCCACTGGTCGCGCGGCTGCCACTCGTGCGCCATGGCCAGCAGCACGCCAAACCCGCCCACGTCGTCGTAGAGCTTCTGCAGCTTGGCGGTGACGTCGTCCGGGCTGCCCACGATGAAGACGTTGTCCACCAGGTACTCCACCGTCACGTCGGAGTCGGGCATGTCCGTGTCGATCTTCATCGCGTCCAGCATGCGCACCTTCGGCATGATGTGCAGGAAGTAGTGGCGGAAATCGCGGGCCAGCGTGCCTTCCAGGGCTTCTTTCCGCGCCTTCTCGGTGGTTTCGGCGATGTAGACCTCGCGCGCGATGCGCCACTGCGACCGGTCGGGCGTTCGGCCGGCCTCCAGCGCGCCCTCCTCCACCGATTCCCAGTGCGTCTTGATCACGCGCGTCGGCACCAGGTTGATGCTCATCGGAATCCACCCGCGCGCGCCCGCCAGCGTCAGCGTGCCCGAGTTTTCCGACACTCCGGCTACCCCGATCGGAGGATGCGGCTTCTGGTAGGGCTCCATGTGCACCCGCAGGCCGATCAGGTCGTCCGGCTCGGGAATGTTGAAGTCCCAGAACGCCGTTCGGTAGCGCCCCGGCTTCGGGTCGTTCCAGAGCATGAGCACGGTTTCGATGGCTTCGCGCGTCATGGCCCGGTGCTCGCCCGTCTTCGGATCGAAGCCAAACACCTCGAAGTCTCCGGGGAAGCCGCCGGACCCCACACCCCACATGAAGCGGCCCTTGGCCATGTGGTCGAGCTGGGCGATCCGGTGGGCGATCATGAACGGGTTGTGGTTGGGCATGCAGGTCACGCCCGTCCCGAACTTCATGCGCTCGGTTTTCGCCAGCGCGTGCGCGATGAAAATGTCGGGCGCGGGGATGTTTTCCCACTGCGTCGTGAAGTGCTCCCCGATCCAGGCTTCGCTATAGCCCAGCTTCTCGAGCGTGATGAGCATGTCGAGGTCGTTTTCGAGCGTCTCGGTGACGTTCGACCCCGGAGGGTGCAGGGGCATGGCGAACAATCCGACGTCCATCGCAACCTCCGTCCCGTGTCGGGTCGGTGCGGGAGCACTCTGAGCCGCGATTGTCGGCCAGCAGCGGATAGAGCGTCAACGCGACCGTGATGGCCGACACTCGCCGCCCACTGCCGGTCCGCTCGTTGCTACCGTGGACCTGGGACCACACAACGTGCGATGGCCATGGTCGAGTGGGTAGCCGAGCAGGGACAGCTGCTGCTGGCCTTGCTCGAAGATCACCAATACCTCGCGCTCGCCCTCGCCGTTGGTCTCGAGGGCGCCGGCGTGCCGCTGCCGATCTCCGCCGAGGTGGTCGTGGTCACGATGGGGTTTCAGGTCTACCGCGGCGAGGCAAACCCGTGGGCGGTGATGGGCACCGTGGTGGCCTCCGCCACGGCGGGCGTGAGCGTGCAGTATTGGATTGCGCGCGGCATCGGCCGACCGTTGCTCGATCGATACGGACGAATCCTGCGGATTCGCCCCACGCACCTGGAGCGCCTCGAACGCTGGTTCGCCCGGCGTGCCTTCCCGGTCGTCGTGATCGGCCGCGTCGTGCCGGCCGTGCGCCTCATCATCCCCGTCATTGCCGGGGTCGCTCGCGGCGATTTTCGACGCTTCGTGCCCGCCGCGGCCGCCGGAATCTCGCTGTGGGCCCTGCTCTACATGGGCATCGGATGGGCCTTCGGCGACACGGTCGAGCACCTCGTGACGACCCTGCTGGAGGACCCGACGCTGGCGGTCATCGTGGGCGCCGCCGTCGGTGGCGTTCTTGCGGTTCTCGTGATGCTCCGCTTTCGCCGGCGCCTGGCGCCGCTTGTCAGGGGCCCGGCGGCGCGCCTGAGCGAATGGATCGGACGGCGCGGTAAATCCCGTCAGCTAGAGAACCCTTGAACAAGCGAGCTCCACAGCCCATATCGCTCCGAATCCGTTTGCCCTGAGCTTGTCGAAGGGCGTGGTTCGACGGAGCCTGTCCTGAGCCTGCCGAAGGGCTCACCACGAGCGGAACCTAGTCCCCTGCGCGAACTATCCGTTCGACAGAACTTTCGGGCGCCGCGGCTAGTCCCTCGTCCGCTAGTCGAGCACCGCCGTCGCCTCGATTTCCACCAGGCCGCCCGGCAGTGCCAATTCCACGCCCACCGTCGAGCGCGCGGGCTTGAGGTCGCCGAAGTATTCGATGTAAACCTCGTTCATGCCGGAGAAATTGGCGATGTCGGTGATGAACACCGTCACCTTCACCACGTCTTCGAGCGTCGCCCCGGCGGCCGCGAGCGCGGTCTTGACGTTCTCGAGCGTCTGCCGCGTCTGTGAGGTGATGTCGTCACCCACCAGCTTGCCGTCGGCGTCGAGGCCCAGCATGCCGGCGGTCGTCACGATGTTGTTCTTGCGGACCACGAGCGTGTAAGGAGCAATCGGCGCGGACATGCTGTCCGGGTTGATGCGCTGGATTCCCATGAGCGTTTCTCTCTGTCAGTGATTCGGTTCCCGAGGGTACACGCCAGAATGGCGCAAGGCCGCCCATCGAATCCCTGACGCAACGCCTCCGTCATTCCCGCGAAGGCGGGAATCCACCCTTCACTGAACCTGGGGGCTGGCGAGATTCCTCGGACCATCCTTCGTCCGACCGAAGCTCGCAGAGGTCTCGTTGGGGAGAGGGCCGGGGTGAGGGCGATCCGAAGTCCTCGAACGCGGCATGTCGACCAACTGGCGGAACGCCTTCCCCGGCGCGACCGCTACCATGGCGTCTCCCGTCAGCGGAGGACCTGCCGATGTACGACCTCCTGATATCCGGCGGCACCGTCGTCGACCCCGCGCAGGACCTCAACCACCGCCGCGACGTGGCGATCGCGGGCGGCCGTGTGCGTGCCGTCGCCGAGCGCATCGACCCCGCGCAGGCGCACCACGTCCTCGATGCCTCCGGTCTGCTCGTCACGCCGGGCCTCGTCGACGTCCACGTGCACGTCTACGACGGCGTGAGCCACTACGGCGTCGACGCCGACACCTACGTCCTGCCCAGCGGCGTCACCACGGCCATCGACGCCGGATCGGCAGGCGCCGACACCTTCGAGGGGCTCAGACGCTACGTGATCGAGGTCTCCGAAACGCGTCTCAAGGCCTGTCTCAACATCTCGACGACCGGCATGGTCTCGCCGGTCGTGGGCGAGCTCGAGGACATCCGGCTCATCGACCCGAAGAAAGCCATCGAGGTCTGCGAGCGGCATAGCGACGTGATCGTCGGCGTCAAGGCCCGGATCAGCGAAAACCTGGCCGGAAACAACGCGCTGCCGGCGCTGCACCGCGCCCGCGAGGCGGCGGACGCCGTGGGGCTGCCGATCATGATTCACCCCAACGCCCCCGTCTGCACCCTGGACGACATCCTCCGCGAGATGAAGGCCGGCGACCTGCTCACCCACTGCTATCACGGCTTGGATGAGGGCATCCTGGACGACGACGGCCGCGTGCGCGCCTCGGTCCGCGCCGCTGTGAGTCGCGGCGTTCATCTCGACGTGGGGCACGGCCAGGGCAGCTTTTCCTGGAGCGTGGCCGAGTCGGCGATGGCGCAGGACCTGGTCCCGAGCACCATCAGCAGCGATCTGCACGCCTACAACTTCGACGGTCCGGTCTTCGACCTCGCCACCACCCTCAGCAAGTTCCTGCACCTGGGTCTGGACCTGCCCGACGCCCTGCGCCGCTGCACCGTCACCCCGGCCGAGATCCTCGGCATGCAAGGCCAGATCGGCACCCTCGCCGTCGGCGCCCACGCCGACGCCGCGCTGTTCCGCGAAGAGATCGGCGCCCACACCTTCGAGGACGCCCACGGCCAAACCCGAATCGGCGAGCGCCGCCTGGTGCCCGTCAAGGTCGTCAAGGGCGGCAAGGTCATCGACGCCGTCGCCCGCGGCTGGCACGGCCACCATCATCACCATCACTAGGCGAATCGTGCCGGCGGCTCATGACCAATCCCGCGAGGGCGGTGCGCCCAGCCCGTCGCTCGTGGCGGGGTGGCAGGTGTGGGCCATCACCTGCACCGCCCCGTGCTCGTCCTGCATCTCGCCGTAGACCAGCATCACCGGCGAATCCAAAATCGCGCGCTGGTAGCGGGTGAAGACCGACGGGCGAATGATGATGTTCACCAGCCCGGTTTCATCCTCCAGCGACAGGAAGGTGTAGCCGCGCGCGGTGGGCGGGTGCTGGCGGTTGATCACGATGCCGGCCACGGTGACCATGACTCCGGTGCGAGCCTGTTCCCGCAGGGCGTCGGGAACGCCGCTGTCGCCCAGGCCCTGGAACTGCCGCCCGCTGCTCTGGCCGTCGTAGTGATTCCCGGTGCGGCGGGCGCGCTCGCCATAGCGCCCCGCCGTGGGTTGGCGGAGCGATCGACCTCGACCGCGGCGTGCGCGCGGCATCGGTGGGCGCACGCCGGCCGGAATTGAGACCCGGGGAATGCGCGCGCGCCGCGCCGTGACCGTCGCTGCGCTATCCGAGCCTGCGCGCCGCTTGGCGGCCAGGTCCAGCAGATCGGCGGCGCGCAGCACGCCGGCGTGCGCCAAGGCCGGCCGCAGGAACTCCAAGCCGCGCCAGCGGGTCGAGAGGCTGGTGGCGGCGAAGTCCATCCGCACCTGCACCAGTTCGTCGGCCGGCGGCAGCGCCACCGGCTCCTCCAGCTCCGCCACCAGGTTCGGCAGCTCCCCGCCGTGGGCCGCCGGCGCGTGGGCCTGCACCTGCCAGAGCGCCGCGCGCCGGTTCAGCCCCAGGCCTCGAAAGGCCCCAGCCGTGGCCAGCGCTTCCAGGACGTTGATCGGCAACCGCGTCCGGCGGCAAAAGTCTTCCAGGGAGCGATACGGCCCGCGGGCCGACGCCTCATCCAGGCGCTCGCGGTGGGCCTCGCCGAGCCCCTCCACGTACTGATAGCCCATTCGCACCGCGCCGTCCGGCTCCACCGTGCACTCGAAGCGGCTGTGCCGGATGTCCACCGGGCGCACCGTCACCCCGTGCCGCTGGGCGTCGCCCACCAGCGTGTGCGGGCTGTAGAAGCCCATCGGCTGGCTGTTGAGGATCGCGCAAGTGAACTCCGCGTGGTGATGCACCTTCAGCCACGCCGAGACGTACACCAGCAGCGCGAAGGCACAGGAATGCGCCTCGGGAAATCCATAGCCCGCATAGCCCTCGATCTGGGCATAGATCTGCTCCGCCGTCGCCGCGGGGATGCCGCTGCGGGTCATGCCCTGCATCAGGTCGTCCTGCAGCGCCTGGATATGCGCCAGGGAGCGCTTGCGGCTCATCGCCCGCCGCAGCGCGTCGGCCTTGGTCGCCGAAAATCCGGCCGCGACCATGGCGATCTGGAGGCACTGCTCCTGGAAGATCGGCAGCCCCAGCGTGCGTTGCAGCACCGTCGCCAGGCCGGGCCACACGGGATCGTCCGCCTCCAGCCCGGTGCGGCGCAGGATCCACCGCCGGTGCATCTTGGTGGTCATGGGCCCGGGCCGGATGATCGCCACCTGCACCACCAGGTCATAGAAGCACCGCGGCCGGGTCTGCGGCAGCACGTGCATCTGGGCGCGGCTTTCCACCTGGAACATGCCGATGGTGTCGGCCGCGCAGATCGCGTCGTAGACCTCGGGGTCGTCGAAGCTGAAATCCGCCAGCGCCAGGCGTCGGCCGTGCCGCCGTTCGATGAGCCGGAACGCCCGCTGGATCAGCGTCAGCATGCCCAGCCCCAGCAGGTCGATCTTCAGCAGGCCGGCGTCGGCGCAGTCGTCCTTGTCCCACTGCGCCACGGTGCGCCCCTCCATCGTCGCCGGCTCGATCGGCACCGACGCATCCAGCGGGTGCGAGGCGATGATCATGCCCCCGGTGTGAATGCCCAGGTGCCGGGGGAAGTCCACGATCTGCCGGCTCAGCTCCAGCAGATCGCGGCCCACGCGATTGGAGACCTCACGCGGCACGTCGCCGCCCGCCTGGTCCGGGTGCGGCATCTCCACGCTGGGATGCCATTGCAGCCGCTGCGCCAGGCGGTCCACCTGGGCTTGCGGCAGACCCAGCGCCTTGCCCACGTCGCGGATGGCCGAGCGCCCGCGAAAGCAGATGACGTTCGCCACCATGGCCGCCCGGCGGCGGCCATGGCGCTGGTAGACGTACTGGATCACCCGCTCGCGCTCCTGGTGCTCGATGTCCAGGTCGATGTCGGGCGGCTCGTCCCGGTCCGGCGACATGAACCGCTCGAACATCAGCCCGGCGGCGATGGGGTCGACCATCGAGATGCCGAGGGCGTAGCAGAGGATCGATCCGGGCGCCGAGCCGCGGGTGTTGACCAGGATGTCGTGGCGGTGGCAGAAGTCCACCAGGTCGCGGACGGTGAGGAAATAGCCCGCCAGCCGCAGGTCCTTGACGTACCGCAGCTCCCGCCGCACACGCTCGCGCACGGTCTCGCCGAGGTCGGGATACCGCCGCCGCGCGCCCTCCCAGACCAGGCGCTCCATGTAGCCGTACTCCGACTTGCCGTCGGGCGTGGGAAACGTGGGCAAGCCGTATTCGAGCTTGCGGCTCAGGTCGAAGTCGCACATCTCGGCGATGCGCAGGGTGTTGCTGATTGCCTCGGGGACGCCGGCGAAGAGCCGCGCCATTTCATCGGCGGACTTGAGCGCGAACTCGTGATTGGGCCGCAGCCGCCGCCCCGCCGTTTCCAGCGTGGCGGTGTGCTTGATGCAAACCAGCACGTCCTGCAGTCGCGCACGGGATCGGTCGTGGTAGTGGACGTTGTTGGTGGCTACCAGCGGCAGGCCGGTGCGCCGCGCGACCTCGAGCAGTCCGGCGTTGGCCAGGTGCTCCGCCTCGAGACGATGGTCCTGGAGCTCGAGGAAGAAGCCGCCGGGCTCGAACAGCTCGGCATAGGTCCCCGCCAGCTCGACGGCCTCGCGCTCCTCACCGCGCAGCGCCGCGGTTGGAATCGCGCCCCGCAGGCAACCCGACAGGCCAACCAACCCGCGCGTGTGCCGCGCCAGGGTGTCGAGGTCCAGCTCCGCCGTCCCCTTGGGCCGGTCGCGGTGCGCCGCCGTGGCCATCCGGCAGATGTTGGCGTAGCCCTCCCGATCGCGTGCCAGCAGGGTGAGGTGGCAGCCGCCGGACATGCTGGCTTCCATGCCCACGATGGGATGCAGGCCGTGCTCGCGCGCCGCGTGGGAGAACCGCACCGCGCCGTAGACCCCGTCGTGATCCGTGATCGCCAGCGCCGTCAACCCAAGCTCGGCCGCGCGCGCCGCCATTTCCTCGGGATGCGACGCGCCGTCCAGGAACGAGAAATTGCTGTGCGCGTGCAACTCGGCGTAGGCGGGCTGGGTCAATCGAGCGCTCCCTGGGCAAACCAACGCCCCCGGGCGCGGTCGCGGTAGAGCACCAGGCCGCGGCCGTCGTCCAACTGCACGTGCAGATAGTCCCGGTCGACGGGTTCCGCCCACCACTCCGTCTGCACCCGCTGCGGCCCATAGCTGGCGACGACTTTCCTGGTCGTGCCTTCCAGCGTCACCCAGCGGGCGTCCTTGTCTTGGCCGAGGCGCACCGGACGGGGCGGGGTGAAGAGCCGCGTGAGCCCGCGCGCGCCTACCAGGCCGGTCAGCCACGCCGCCGAGGGCGGGGAGGCGTCAGGTGTGGGGCTTGGCTCGACGTAGGCGTCAAGCCGGCGGCTGGCCGTGTCGAGCGTGAAGGCGTCGGGACGGAGCGCCATGCGGAACAGCGCGGCGTCGCCCAACTGCGCCCGCAGGCGGCTGATCGCGTGGTTGGCGCGCGCCATGCGCTCCGACCGGTTGCCCAGCAGCGACCGTTGCGTGCCGGCGCCCGGCGCCAGGTGCCGCACGTCCAGGCTCATGCGCACCACGCCGGGCTGGTGGGATGAAATCTCCGGCATCACCGCGCCGGCTTGGGCCGTGTCGGCCCACGCTTCGAAGCGCCAGCGGGCCGCGTCGCGAAAGGTGGCGGCCGCGGCGGACGGCTCGGGCAGCGGCAGCCCGAACCGCTGCACCGTGCCGTCCGCGCGCTCGATCCGGCCGCCGACCTGCTGCGCCATCAGGCCCCGCTGGGCCAGCCGCGCGACCAGGCGCTGCGCCAGGGCCTGCAGCGCGAAGGCCAGGCGGTCGACGTTGTGCTCCTCCCACTCGAAGTCGACCGCCTCGTGCAGCACGAGCGGCCGCGTCCGACCGCGCAGGGGTCTGAGCTCCTCGCCGCGGGCCAGCCGCCGGGCCTGTGCGCCCTCGACCCCATAGCGAGTCCGCACGGCGTTGGCCGGCAAGACGGCAAATGCGCCGATCGTGTCAATGCCCAGCGTTTGCAAGGTGGCCAGCGTCCGCTCGTCCAGCGGCAGCCGTTCCACGGGCTGCTCGGCCAGGTAGGCCCGGTCGGAGGTGGCGACGACGGTGACGCCTTCGACGCCCGCCGTGCGCGCCGCAATCTCCGCCGCCAGGCGTCCCGTCGCCAGCCCGATGTGGGCCGCGTGTCCGGTCGCCGCCGCGACGTCGCGGCGCACCCGCGCGCCCAGCGCCGCGTCGGGGCCGTAGAGCGGCTCCAGGCCCGCCGCGTCGGCAAATGCCAGCCCCACGCCGGCGTCCTCCACCAACGGGGAGAAGCGGTCCAGCACGTCAAGCACCGCCGCGAACGCGCGGGTGTATCGCGGCGGGTCGTCGGGCACGAAGACGCCCTGCGGGCAGCGCTGCGCCGCCTCCTTGACCGCCATTCCCAGCCGCAGCCCCGCGCCGTGGGCGGCGTCGGAAATCTCGATCAGTCGCCGCTGGCTAGCTTGCCGCGCGTAGATCGCCAGCGGCTGCGCCGACCACTCCGGGTGCGTCTGCGCTTCCACCGTGGTGCGGAAGCGCGGCATCCAGAGGCAAAGCGTCTTGCGGTCCACCGGACCTCCTGAGAAACGGACAGTCGATGACGAGGCGCCGCGCGCCCGTGCCGCTGCGCGACTTCAGCACCCGGACCTCCAGCGTCAGCCCGACCGGCGCCTGGGTCAGACGGCTGCGCTGCCAGCGCCAGCCGCGGCAGGCCACGCCGAGGCGCAGGGATGCCAGGTAGGGCAGCCCGGTGACGCGCCGCCCGCCGGACGCCGTCACCACCACCAGCCCCGCCGCCCCGCGCCCCGCTAGGTCGGCCAGGTGCGACCAGCGGTTGACGGGCGGCCGGGTGGCCTCCAGGTCCAGCAGAAGAGCCTCGAAGGCGTTGCTGCGCAGCAGCGTGGCCGTCGCCTGCAACGCCGCGTCGGCGTCCGGCGGGCGCACCACCACCAGGCGCGACAGATCCAGGCTCAGGGCCGCGCCCGCGGTGGGAGCGAACGTGCCGGGCAGATCGACGTAGGCCGCCAACCCGCCCTGATCGAGCGCAGCGGCCAGGGTGCGCAGTCCCAGCGCCAGTGCGCCGCCGCCGCGCGGGCCGGTGAGCTCGCTCACGCGGCCCCGAGGGATCCCCGCAAAGCCGGTGGCCTGATCCAGCACGGGGATGCCGGTGGCAAAGCCGGCCTCCGGCGGATTGACGCCGAACAGTCGGCCGGCGGCGTGCAGCCCCAGGCGCTGCTCGATGTCGCGGACCGCGCGCCGCAGCGCGGCGGGACGCTCGCGGTCGGGTAGAGGCAGTGGGAAGCCCTAGGTAGGACGGGACGCCACTATACCAAACAAAAACCGAACAGAGATAGGGCACCCAAGCGGTCGTGGACCAATTTGATTCCGTCATTCCGGCGGAGGGAGACGTTGCAAAATTCGGTAGGGGCGGGTCTCAGACCCGCCCGGCGCCAAGCTTCCGGTGCGCCTCCAGATTCGACCGAACTGGATTCCGGCCTCCGCCGGAATGACGAAGGGGTTACGGAAAGGTCTCTGGAGGCGGGAATCCATCCCCGCTTGCCCACCGACGAATCGAGGATGCTGCCGATCACCTCACCCGCATGCGTATCCCCGCTGCCGTGCCGGCCGGCG
Source organism: Chloroflexota bacterium (assembly GCA_965243625.1). Taxonomy (GTDB): domain Bacteria; phylum Chloroflexota; class UBA11872; order UBA11872; family UBA11872; genus JAJECS01. The sequence continues at coordinate 1,841,290 of CBDEVI010000002.1, read as the reverse complement.
TTACCACTTCCCGGGAGTCCGGCGCCGCCCTACTCGTACCGCAGCGCCTCGATCGGCCGCAGCCTCGCCGCGCGATTGGCGGGGTAGATGCCGAACACCAGGCCGATGGCCACCGACACGGCCAGCGCCAGGATCACCGGCTCGGGCGTCAGGTGGCCCTCCAGGGCCCGGCCGCCAAAGCTCACGCCGCCCATGTACGTCGCCAGCAGGCCGCCGATGACCGCGCCCGCGATCCCGCCGCCCAGGCTGACCAGCACGGCCTCGATCAGGAACTGCACCAGGATGTCCCGGCGGCGCGCGCCGATGGCCTTGCGGATGCCGATCTCGCGCGTTCGCTCGGTCACGGACACCAGCATGATGTTCATGATGCCGATGCCGCCGACCAGCAGCGAAATGCCGGCAATCGCGCCCAGGAACAGCGTCAGTGTGCCCGTCACTTCGCCCAGCGCCTCGATGATGTCCTGCTGCGTGCGGATGGTGAAGTCGTCCTCGGTCACGTCGTGCCGCAGCCGCAGCAGCGCGCTGACCTCGTTGGTGACCGCCTCGATCGTCGCCTCGTCTTCGTCCGCGAGCGTCACGCTGATTTCGGACACGATGTCGTCGCCGGCCAGCGTGCGCGACGGGCTGATGCGCGTCTGCAGAGTGGTCAGCGGCACCAGCGCCTGGTTGTCGCGGCTCTGGAACGTCGCCTGGCCCGACTCCTCCATCACGGCGATCACGGTGAACGTCTGGTTGTTGAGCCGCACCGTCGCGCCGATGGGGTTCTGCCCCGGGAACAGCTCGGTGGCAATCGTCTGCCCCAGGGCGATCACGCGGGCGCGTCGACTCAGGTCATCCTCGGTGATGAAGCGACCGGCCTGCGGCTGGAAGGTGCGCACCTCGGCATAGCTGGGCGTCACGCCGATGATCTGCGTCGAGAACGCGTTGCCGCCCGCCACCAGCGAGGCGTTTGTGTTGCGCGTGGGGGCGATGTCCACGATGCCCGGAATGGCCGCGTCGCGAATGGCCTCGGCGTCCTCGAAGGTGAGCGTCGGCGACGTGGCGCTCACGTCCACGAACCGGCCGCCGGTCGCCGACTGCACGCCGGGGCTGATGAAGAGCAGGTTGGAACCCGTGCCGCGGATGTTCGCCTCAATGGACGCCTGCGCGCCGGCGCCCAGCGACATGAGCGCGATCACCGCCGCCACCCCGATCACCATGCCCAGCACCGTCAGGCTGGTGCGCAGCTTGTTGGCGGCCAGCGCCCGCAGCGCCAGGCGCACGCCGTCCGCGAGGCTCATTCGCCGCTCTCCGCCCGAGCGGTGAGGTCATCGGCGGCGACTGTTCCGTCCACCATGCGAATCACGCGCTGCGTGCGCGCCGCCACATCGGCCTCGTGCGTCACGATCAGCGTGGTGATGCGGCGCTCCTCATTCAGGAGGACGAGCAGCTCTATGATCTCGTTGGCCGTGGCCGTGTCGAGATTTCCGGTCGGCTCGTCGGCCAGCACCATGCTGGGGTTGCCCACCAGGGCGCGCGCAATCGCCACGCGTTGCTGCTGCCCGCCGGAAAGCTCCGACGGCTTGTGGTGCATACGGTCCTCCAGCCCGACGACGGCCAGGGCCTCTTCCGCGCGTTGCCGTCGTTGGCGGTCGCGGGCGTAGAGCAGCGGCATTTCCACCTGCTCCAGCGCCGACATTCGCGCCAGCAGATTGAATGACTGGAAGACGAAGCCGATCTTGCGGTTGCGGATGGCGGCCAGCGCGTCGTCCGAAAGATCGCCGACCAGCTCGCCGTCGAGGAAGTAGCTCCCCGCCGTTGGCGCATCCAGGCAGCCCAGCAGATTGAGCAAGGTCGACTTGCCCGAGCCCGAGTGCCCCATGATGGCCACCATCTCGCCTTTGCCGATGTCAAAGGAGACGCCGCGCAGCGCGTGCACGTCGATCGAGCCCATGTGATAGGTCTTGACGAGGTCTTGGACGCGTACGACCGGAGGCGGAGCGCCGTTCTCCCGGGAACCGGCGTCCACTAGCCGCCGCCTCCGCCCGGACCGCGGAAGCCGCCACCGCCACCGAATTGACCGGGTCTGAACTGACCCGGCGTGAAGCCGGCCGGCAGCTGTGGCAGTTGGAATCCGGCAATGGCCGCGCCGGTCAGGACGACGGCCTCGCCTTCCACGAGTCCGTCGAGGACCTCAACGAACAGCTCATCCTGCAGCCCGACCGTGACCGGCTGTTGCTGAACCACGCCGTCTGCGCCCAGCACGCTCACGAACGACCGGGGCCCGACCGTCTGCACGGCTTGCCGCGGGATCGCCAGCGTGGCGGCTGACTCGGCCAGCACGATCGAGACATCGGCCGTCAGTCCGCTCAGCAGCCGAGGATCGGGCGAGGTGAAGCCGATCTGGACCGGGTACGTCACGAGTCCCTGCGACGCTTCGCCTTGCTGACCGCGATGGATCACGGCACCGGCGAAGACCGTGCCGCCGAGCGCCTCGAACTCGAGCCTTGCCGACTGGCCCAGCTTGACGAGCCCGATGTCGGATTCATCCACGTTCACGAGCACGTGAATCGACGCCGCCTCGGCGAGGGTGACCACGGTTGCCGGCGCCTGAAGTCCCGCTTGCCCGTTCACGGTCAGGACCACTCCGGCAAACGGCGCCACGATCAGCGCATCGGCCAGGTCTTCCTGAGCGGCTGCCAGTCTCCGCTCGGCGTCCGTCACCGCCAACTCGCTTTGCTCGATGTCCAGCGCGTCCGGCGGGGCCTGCGCGTCGGCCAGTGCCAGCGCGGCTCGGCGCACGGCGTTCTCCGCCCGGAGAATCTCCAGGGCAGACGGTCCCTCCTGCAGCTCGTCCAGCCGCGCCTTGGCGTCGGTGAGGGACAACTCGGACGCGCGAATGGCCTGTTCGGCCAGGCGGACATCCGTTGGGTCGGGTCCCTCACGCAGCTCGTCCAGCCGCAGCCTGGCCGCCTCGAGCGACAGTTGCGCCGATGCAAGGCCCGCCTGCTCACGGAGCAGCTCGGCGGCGTCGGGGTCGGCGAGCAGGTCCTCCAAGCGGGCCTCGGCGGCAGTGACGCTATGCGAGGCGACCGCGATGGCGCTCTCCTGCGCATCGACGTCAGTGTCGGACGGTTCGGCGCGCAGGTCGTCCAATTCCGTCTCGGCGTCCGCCACGGCCTGCCGTGCTTCAGCCACCGCGGCTTCCTGGACCGCGATTTCGACCTCGCTCGGGCCTTCGGTCAACTCGGCCAGTCGCTCGTGAGCGGATGCCAGCGCCGCTCGCGCGGTCCTCACGGCGGCTGCCTGGGTCGCGATCTCCGTGGCCGACGGCCCCTCGATCAGGTCGCGCTGGCCGTCCTCGGCGTCGCGCAGTGCTCCCTCGGCCAGGGCAATGTTCGCCCGGGCCTCGGCAAGGTCCGCCTCGGTCGGCGCTTCTCGCAACTCGTCCAACCGACGCTGCGCGGCGGCAAGGCCGCGCTCACCGGCCGCGATGGCTTCGTTGAGCGCCGCGTAGTCCGGTCCGCCCCGCGCTTCTTCGAGCTGTTGGGCGGCGGACTCGAGCCCGGCCTCGGCGGCCCGCACTCTGGCGGCGGCCGCCTCGATCTGATGCTCCGTCAACTCCTCGAATTGCGCCTCGCCGTGCGCCTCATAGGCCGAAATCAGCGTGGCCTGGGCGGACGCGTAGCTCGATTCGGCGCTGGCGATGATTTGGATCTGCTTGGTTGGCGCCTCGGCGGCGTCGCGGCGGGCACCGTCGAGGGTGGCCTGCGCCGTGGCGATCTGGTCGCGAGCGTCCTGGAGTTGCGACTCCGTCGGCCCGTCCACCAGCGTGTCCAGCGCCGACTGCGCCTGCAGCAAGCCGGCCTGCGCGCTCTGCACCGCGTTCTCTGCGTCCGCCAGATCCTCGGGCGTCGGGTCGGCCGTCAGTGTCGTCAAGTCCTCCTCGGATTCGGCGAGTGCGGTGCGGGCGGCCTCCACGCTCGCGGCGGCCTCATTGATTTCGGCGGTTGTGGCGCCCGTCCGCAGCGTGACCAGCTGGTCCTGGGCCTCCGCGTAAGCCGCGCGCGCCGATCGGACCTTGAGCTCCGCATTGGCCACGTCGCTCGTGGTCGGGTCTTCCATCAGCGTGTCCAGCGCGTCCTTGGCGCCGGCGAGGCTCGAGCGCGCGGACTCGATTGCGCCTTGGGCGTCGGCCATCGCGGCGACCGAAGGCTCGTCCAGCAGCGCCTGCAATCCCAGCTCGGCGGTTGCCAGGCTGGCTTGCGCCGAGGCGATGGCCCCTTCGGCTTCGATCAGATCCAGAGCCGAAGGTCCGGCCTGGAGGTCCTCCAGGTCCTTGACTGTGCGGTCGTAGCTCATCTGCGCCGAGACCACCGCCGCCTCGGCGGCCGCGACGTCCGATGCGCTTACCGGGGCTCGCAGGTCGTCGAGGGACGCCTGCGCCTCCTGCGCGTCCAGCTCGGCGCGCTCGACATCGGCGGCGTCGGCGGGCCGGAGCAGCTTGGCGAGCTGCAGCTCGGCCTGCTGCAGGGATGACGCGGCGTCGTCCACGGCGCGCTCGAGATCGATGACGTCGAGCTGGGCCAGCACGGCCCCCGCGGGCACCAGCTGCCCCGCCTCCACATTCAGGGCCTGCAATGTGCCGGACTGCCCGAATCCCAGCCCGACCGTGTTGCCGAACTCCACGTTGCCGATCACGGCGAGCGTGCTGACCAGGTCTCGGCGCTCCACGCTGGCAGTGATCGGCGGCGCCTCTTCGTCGGCCTGGAAGACTTCGAGCCGGATGATCAGGAAGGCGGCTACGCCGCCCGCGGCGGCCACGACGAGCAGCGCCACGATGGCCCTGCGAAGCAGACTTGACATGATGGGCCTCAGGCTGGCGGCCGCACGTGCACCGCGACCATGGCGAATCTAGGCTTGCGCCTGTCGTCATCCGGTTGACCGGCTGTGCAGATTTCGTGGATTTTGGCCCGCAGGACAGGCGCCGGGATCGCGATGACCCGGTAGGAGGGGCAAGCGTGGAAACCCGACGACTCGGCCGCACGGAGCACATGAGCTCCGTGGTCACCTTTGGCGCCTTTGCCGTTGGACGCGGGGTGGATCAGGCGGAGGCCGACGCCGCCGTCGATCTCGTCCTCAGCCGCGGCGTCAATCACATCGACGTGGCGCCCAGCTACGGCCAGGCCATGGAACGCCTGGCGCCCTCGCTGCCAGCCATTCGCGACCAGGTGTTCCTGGGCGCCAAGACCGGCGAGCGCGGCTACGAGGACGCCTGGGAGAGCATCCGCTCCTGCCAGCAGCGTTTGGGCGTCGAGGAGTTCGACCTCTTCCAGCTCCACAGCATCAGCACGTTCGAAGACCTGGACGCGGCGACTGCCGACGACGGCGCGCTGCGGGCGCTCATCGAGATGCGCGAGCAGGGGCTCACGCGGTTCCTCGGCATCACCGGGCACGGACCCGACGCGCCGCGGGTCCACCTGGAAGCGCTGCGGCGGTTCGACTTCGACACGATCATGTTCCCGGTCTCGCCCGCCATCTACCGCAACGCGGCCTACCGCCGCGACGCCGAGGCGCTCCTGGCGGAAGCCGCCGCGCGTGACGTGGGAGTACAGACCATCAAGATGCTGGCCCGCGGCGGCTGGGGCGGCCGCGAGCCCGAAGTCAACGTCTGGTACGACCCGCATCGCGAGCAGCCGGACATCGACCGCTCGCTGTGGTTCGTGCTGTCCCAGCCCGTGCACACCGCCCCCAGCACCGGCGATCTGCGCCTCTTGCCTCGAATCCTGGACGCCGCCGAGCGCTTCCGCCCGCTAACCGAGGCCGAGCAGGCCCAAGTCATCGCCGCCCAACGCCCGCCCATGCCCGAGCCGAGACTCGCCATAGACGCCGCGGCTTAGGTCCCCTCCGCCGCGGGCGGCGTGAGCTCGGCTTCGCTGTCGTCGGTGGCGTACATGATCGCTTCGATGGCCTCGCGCAGCGCCTCGCCGGTTGGCGGCGCGAACGCGCCATCGGGACGTTCAGCGATGGTGGCATTGGACTCGATGGTCTCCACGATTGCGTCGATGGCGGCGTCCACGTCCTGTCCCGCGACGAACAGGAGCGAGGCGAACGACTGGCCGCCGGCGCGCGCTTCGCGCACCTCGATGGGATCGCGTCCCGTGCGCTCGGCGACGACGTTGACGATCACCTGACCCATGCCGACGAAGGGTCTGGCTCCGCCGGGCGCGACCGGCGCCTCACCGTCGATCAGCGCATTGACGGCGTTGCGCAGCGCGGCGCGCGGATCGAAGCCGCCGCCGCCACCGGCAAATCCGCCGCCACCGGCCCCGCCGCCACCGGGACGAGCGCCGCCGGCCTGACCGGCCGGACCGCCTTGAAAGCCGGCCAGGATCTGGTCCACGGCATCGTCGACGATCGCCTCGCGGTCGACGCCCTCAGCCTCGATGATCTCGGCCAGGGTCATGCCGGATTCCTGGAGCGCCTGCACTTCTTCCACGGATTTCTCGGCGGCCTCGGCCACGGCGGCAGTCACGGCGTCCGCCAGCCCGGCACCGCCGAATCGGCCGCCTAAAGCACCCGCGCCGCCTGGACGAGCGCCGAGACCTCCGCCCGCCGCCGGTCGTTGGACCGTGCCCGCTGACTGAACCGCAGGACTTGCCGTCGGGGTAGTAGCGCTCGTCGCGTCGCGCGGGACCGCCGTCGGTTCGACCGTGGCGGCTGCCGCCCGGGTGGCGCGAGCCTCGGTACCGGTCGCTTCACCCGAATCACCGCACGCGGCCACCATGAGGCCGGCGAGAGCAACCGCGACCGCTATCGCAGCCGCCCGGCCCATCCATCCCGGACGCATGGCGACCCCTATGCCAAGCACTTCGCCCGAGTCTCGGCATGCCGGGTTGAGATGCCGTCCACCCAGTGTGCAGATTCGATGCAGTCCCGGCGTTGCCCGTCTCCGGCTCCGGGTAGCGCGTCGCTTTGAATCCGTCATTCCCGCGAAGGCGGGAATCCACCCCTAGGAATGCTCTGAAAGAGCCCATCGATTCGACCCCGATCCGTTCGCCCCCGTATCAAGTACGGGGCAGGCTCTGAGCGAAGTCGAAGGGCCGTTCATGGTTCGACAAGCTCACCACGAACGGCTTTGGGCGCGTCTTTGGGGGTTTCTTCAGAGCTTCCCTAGTTGTCATCCGACGTTCCTAGGGCGTCCGCTGGCGCAGAGCCCCTCACAGCACCTAGATGTCGACGAGCCCACTGGCGGGACCAACGCCGGGTTGCGTCGTCATGCGCCGCCCATCTACCGTTCCGAGGGCTGGCTCACGCCTCGATGGTCAGGAGTGCTCCGTGGCGGTGATGCGCGGGCGGTTTGCGGTCGTCGAGGCGCTGCGGGCCGAGGGCGTTCGCTACGTCTTCGGCAATCCCGGCACCACCGAGAGCCCGATCATGGACGCGCTGGACCGCGCGCCCGACCTCACGTACATCCTGGCCGCGCAGGAAGGCGTCGCCATGGGCATGGCGGACGGATATGCCCGGGCCTCGGGGGACGTCCCCTTCGTCAACCTGCACATCGACACCGGTCTCTCGAACGGGCTCAGCTTGCTCTTCAACGCCTACGCCGGCGGGACGCCGCTAGTGCTCTCGTCGGTGAACGCCAGCCTGGCCAAGATGGCCGACTACCGCACCGACCTGGCGGGGCTCACGGCGCAGTTCACGAAATGGGGCGCCGAGGTCACGCACGCCGACCAGATTCCGTCGGTCATGCGGCGCGCATTCGCCGAGGCTCGAACGCCGCCCACGGGTCCCACTTTTGTCGGCTTCGCGCCCGAGTCGCTCGATAGTGAAGCCGAGATTTCGATTGCGTCTCGCAGCGACACCTTTATCCAGGCGGGACCCGATCCCCGCGCGGTCGAGGCCGCCGCGACTGCCCTCGCCGAATCCCAGCGCCCGCTGATGGTCGTGGGAGACCGCGTGGCGCAGTTCGACGCCGTCGACGCCGCCGTCGCCGTGGCCGAGCGCCTGGGCGCGCGCGTCTACGGTGCCGGATACGCCGAAATGACGTTCCCCACGGGGCATGGGCAATGGATCGGCCAGCTGCCGCCATATGCCCGGCTCTATCCGGAGCAGTTGCGCGCGGCTGACGTGGTGCTCGCGGTCGGCTGCAAGGTCTTTCATGACTTCTTCGACCTGCCGAGGGACGTGCTCGCGCCCGACGCTACCCTCATCCACCTGGACTGCAACGCCAGCGAGATCAACCGCTCCCAGCCCACCGACCTGGGCATCCTGTGCGATCCGCGGGCCGGCCTGGAGGCGCTGGCGGAGGCGCTCGACGCGGCATTTGACTCCGCGCGGCGAGAGGCCGCTCGCGACCGCGCCGCAGGCATCGGGGTCGAGACGGTGGCCAAACGCGCCGCAACCCAGGCGGCCCTGCGCGAGTGCCGCTCCAGCCGCCCAATGCCGCCGCTCCGCATGATGCACGAGCTCGCGCGGGCGGCTCCCGACGACACCGTGATCGTCGACGACTCGATCAGCGCGCGTCCGATTCTCCACGAGGCCTTCGAGTTCAGCCGCCCAGGCAGCATGCACTCCGAGCGCGCCGGCGGCGCCATCGGCTGGGGCATGGGCGCCGCGCTCGGCGTGAAGCTCGCCGAGCCGGACCGCCCGGTGCTGGGCATCGTCGGGGACGGCAGCGCCATGCTCTCGGCCCAGGCGCTCTGGACGGCCAGCGCCTACCAAATCCCCGCGGTCTACGCCATCTGCAACAACGGCGGCTACCGCGTGCTGAAGGTGAACCTGCACGCCTACTTCGAGGAAGTGCTGGGCGAGCCGGACCGCCCGACGAGCTATCTCGGAATGGACCTGCCGCAGGAATTCGACCTGGGCGCCATCGCCGCAGCCATGGGCGTGGCGTCCGAGCGGATCGAAGACCCCGAGCGCATCGGTCCGGCCTTCGAGCGCGCCCTCGACTCCGGCAAGCCGGCGCTGCTCGACGTCATCATCGACGGAGCGTTGTAGCCGCCTCCACGTCCGGCGCCAGCACCACCTTGCCGACGGTTTCCCGCGCTTCGATCATGCGGTGCGCCTCCGCCGCCTGCTCCAGCGGCAGCACGGCCGCCACCACCGGGCGCAGCTCGCCCGCCGCTGCCAGGCGCAGCAGGTCTTCCATGATCTCGGGAGCGTGCGCCGCGGCGTTGCTCGCGCCGCCCCAGCCAATCAGGCGGATGTTCTTGGTCCAGAAGGGATAGAAGTCCACGCTGCCAACGCCGCTGAAGCTGTTGGACCCGAAGCTCACCATGCGCCCGCCCTCGGCCAGGCACTCCAGGCTGCGGGTGAACACGTCCCCGCCGACCGACTCCCACACCACGTCGACGCCGCGGCCATCCGTGGCTGCCAGCACCGCCGGCACGAAGTCCTCCGCGCGGTAATCGATCACCACGTCGGCGCCCAACTCGCGCACCAGCGCCACCTTGGCCGCTCCGCCCGCCGTGGCGATCACCCGCGCCCCAAACGTCTTGGCCAGCTGCACCGCCAGGACGCCCGTCCCGCCCGCCGCGGCGTGGATGAGCACCGTTTCGCCGGCTGACAATCCGGCGGCCACGCGCAGCGTGTGATAGGCCACCGGCGCGTAGTTGAAGGCGGCGGCCTCGGCCGGCGTGAATTCCGCGGGTACGGCCGTCGGCCCGACCGCACCCACCACCCTGGGCCTCAGCGCCGGCGCATCCACCAGGCCATACTCGACGTACGCGCCCGGACGCAGGCCGCTGACGAGATGCCGCGACCCGAGCGCCACGTCCTGCGCCTCCGACCCAACCGCCGCCACCTCGCCGCACACCGTGCCGCCGCGCACGTATGGCGGGGCCGTGAGGCCATAGCCGGGCTCCCGCGCCGAGCCGATGCGCCCGCTGCCACCCCGCCGAATGTGCAGCTGCACGTAGTCAACCGACACCGCCAGCACCCGCAGCAGCACCTCGGTCGGTCCGGGCTGCGGGACCGGCAGTTGGGCGGGCAGGAGTACGTCCGGCGCACCGAACTCGTGATGCACCACCGCGCGCATGTGGCTGGGCAACGGCACGGCCACTAGCTCCGGATTGCCCACGCGTCGGCGGCGCGACCGCTCGGCCCAATGTGTCGGCGGGGGCGCGATGGGCCTACCATTGGCTGCATTGGTCTCCAGGGTGAACCGCTATCGACACTTCGGATGCCAACCCGCCGCGCGTGCTCGTGGTTGACGATGAGGCCAGTCTCCGTGCGGCCCTGACCTACAACCTACGCCGGGAGCACTACGCTGTCGAGACGGCCAGCGACGGCGAGGAAGCGCTGGATCTGGCCCTCACCTCGGACCCCGATTTGATCATCCTGGACCTGATGCTGCCGGGCATGGATGGACTGGATGTCTGCCGGCAGATTCGTCGCCGCAGCTCGGTGCCCATCCTCATGCTCACGGCCCGAGACGACGAGATCGATCGCGTCGTCGGCCTCGAGATCGGCGCCGACGACTACCTGACCAAGCCCTTCTCGATGCGCGAGCTCATCGCGCGCACCCGCGCCATGTTGCGGCGCCGGCAGTTGCTCCGGGCGGAAGTTGCCGCGTCCCGGCAGGACGCTCACCTGCTCGAGGCCGCCGGTGTTCGCCTCTCAATCCCCGACCGCAGCGTTGAGGTCGACGGCCGTCCGGTGCAACTCAAGCCCAAGGAGTTCGAGCTGCTCGCCTTTCTAATGCGCCACGCCGGCCACGTCTTTTCGGCCGAGCGGCTCATCGAGCGCGTCTGGGGCTACGCGCCGACCAGCGACACGCGCACGGTGGCGGTTCACGTTCGCAGCCTGCGCACCCGCATCGAGGATGACCCTTCGAACCCTCGTCGGATTCAGACGCTTCGCGGCGTCGGCTACAGGTTCGTCCCCTAGGAGAAGTCGTCATGGGGCTCCGCACGCGGCTCATGCTCGGCGGCGCGAGTGCCGTGCTCGCCGGCGTAGTGACGGTGTGGATTGCGCTGGCCGCCGGCGGCGAATCGCCATCCGGCCTCGCGGGCTGGGTCGCGGTGGGACTTGCCGTTGGCGTGGGCGTTGGCGCGGCGCTCACCGTCCACGTCATGCGCCTGCCCATGCGCACGATTGCCGCCGTGCGGGATGGGCTCGCCCGTGCGACCGGCGGGGAGGCCGCGCCCATCGTTCCCGCGGAAGGGGCCGGGACCGCCGAGTTGGCCCGGATGTTCAACGAAGCCGCGCTCCTCCTCGACATCCGGCTTCGGGCCATTCGGCAAAGCCACGCCCAGCTCAAGGCGGTTCTCAGCGCCATGACCGACGGCGTTGTCATCGTCGACGAGGAGGAGGCCGTGGCGCTGATGAATCCTGCGGCCGGTTCGCTCCTCAACGTCGACGCCGAGAACGCGCCGGGGCGTTCGTTGCCCGACGCCCTGCGCGACCACGAGCTCGTGGCGGCCTGCCAGCGCGCCCGCACCGCCGACGACACCGTGAGCGAGTCGCTGGTCGCGGTCGGACCGCACGGGCGATCCGTCCAGGTCCTCGCCACTCCCATCCGACTGGGCGACATGCGGCACATCGTCCTCGTGCTGCATGACCTCACGGAGGTTCGGGCCACGGCGGCGGCGCGGCGCGACTTTGTGGCCAACGTTTCTCACGAGCTGCGCACGCCGGTCACGTCGCTCCGGGCCCTGGTCGAGTCGCTGCAGGCCGGTGCGGCGGACGATCCGGATCTGCGCACGGACTTTCTGCGACGCATCGATGGTGAGATCGATCGGCTGGCCGCCATGACCGCGGAGCTGCTCGATCTGGCCGCTGCCGAGGCCGGTCGCATGTCCCGGCAGTTCGAGCGCATCAACCTGGGCGACTTGGTGCGGCAGTCCGCCGAGCGATTGCGCCCTCAGGCCGAGCGCGGCGGCGTCAGGCTCGATGTCGACTCGCCCGGCGCCAGGCTCACCGTCAGCGCCGACCCGGAGCAAACCGACCGCATGGTGGTCAATCTCTTGCACAACGCCATCAAGTTCACGCCGCCGGGTGGACAGGTGCGCGTGAGCGTCCAGGCCGAGAACGGCGATGCGGTCGTTCGCGTGCAAGACTCCGGCGTCGGGATCGAGCCCGAAGAGCTTCCTCGCGTCTTCGAGCGCTTCTACAAGATCGATCCGTCGCGCGCCGGCGAGGGCGCCGGGCTCGGACTGGCCATTGCCAAGCACACCGCGCTGCAGCACGGCGGCCGCATCTGGGCCGAGTCCGACGGTCCACACCGGGGTTCGGTGTTTGCCGTGGCGCTGCCGGTCGCTGACGAGAATTAATCGAACTCTAAGCTCGCGCTTAATCCCCGCTTAAGCTCTGCGAGCGTCGCTTTAGGCCAGCCTCCTACTTTGCTCATTGCGGCTCATGGTTAGCCGCGCGAGTCCCAGGAGCGGGAGGCACGAGTGGCCAAGCTGGCCAGACGACACGTAGTCAAGGCCATGGGAGTCGGACTGCTCGGCGCGGGCGCTGCGGCGCTTCTGTCCGCCTGCGGCGAGCCGGACGAGGCGACCGAGGCGGTCCAGAGGGTCGCCACCAAAGAGGCCGTTGCCACGAAGATCGTCACGGTTCCCGCGCCGGCGGGCCCCATGACGGGAATGATTTTGGCGGACGGGTCGAGCACCGTGGGTCCGGTGACGCAGGCCGTGGCGGAAGAGTTCCGCAGCCAGTTCCCCGACGTTCGGGTGCCGGTTGGCGTGTCCGGCAGCGGCGCGGGCTTCAAGAAGTTCTGCGTGGGCGAGACGGACATCTCCAACGCCTCGCGGCCGATCAAGGCTTCTGAAATCGAGACCTGCCAATCCAACGGCATCGACTTCGTGGAAGTGCCGGTGGCCTTCGACGGGCTGGCCGTGCTGGCGAACCCGGCGAACGACTTCGTGGACTGCCTGACAGTCGACGAGCTGCGGATGATCTGGGAACCCGCGGCCGAGGACACCATCACGAGTTGGTCGCAGGTGCGCGACGGCTTCCCCGACGAGCCGCTAATCCTCTACGGCCCCGGGGTGGACTCCGGAACCTACGACTATTTCACCGACGCGATCGTGGGAGAGGAAGGCGCGAGCCGGGGCGACTTCACGCCGAGTGAAGACGACAACGTGCTGGTGCAGGGGATTGCGGGCGACCGCAGCGCGACCGGATTCTTCGGGCTGGCCTACTACGCGGCCAACAAGGACAAGCTGAAGCTGGTGTCGGTGGACGGCGGCGACGGTTGCGTGGCGCCCACGCCGGAGACCGTGAACACGGGCGCCTATCAGCCGCTGTCGCGGCCGCTGTTCCTCTACATCTCGGTGCCGGCGGCGGAGCGGCCGGAAGTGCAGACGTTCATCGAGTTCTACATGAAGAACGCGGGCGCGCTGGCTGGCGACGTGGGCTACGTGGAGCTACCGCCGAACATCTACGACCTGGCCCTGGCGCGGTTCAACAACCGCGTCACGGGCTCAATCTTCGAGGGCGAAGGCGCCAAGGTCGGCGTGTCGCTCGAAGACCTGCTGAGCTAACTCCGATTCCCCGAGCGTTGCAGAACCTCCCCACTCTGCTCGCAGCGCGCCGGCTCCCGCACCTTCGCGGGTGGGGGGAGCCGGCCATCCGGGGCTTTGGCGCGTCGGTGAGCACCAACTTGTCCCGTAGGCTTGGCGCGCGCCTCACTGGCGGACACCCGTCGCACCAGACGTGAACGGCTCTACGGGCGCTCCTCACGTTCGCTCGCAATTCGCGCCGCGGCGCCGCCGCGCACTCATCGAGCGCGGCATCCATAGCGTGCTGTTTCTCTGTGCCGCGGTGTCGATTCTCACCACCGCCGGCATCATCTTCACGCTGCTCGGCGAGACGCTGGCGTTCTTCCGCGAGACTCCGATCGTCGACTTCCTCACCGGAACGCGGTGGACGCCGCTCTTCGTTTCCCAGTCATTTGGCGTCCTGCCGTTGGTCAACGGCACGCTTGTCGTGGCGTTGGTCGCCGTCGTCGTAGCCGTTCCGATCGGGCTGATGAGCGCCATTTTCCTCAGCGAATACGCGCCCGCGCGCGTGCGCGCCGCCATCAAGCCGATTCTGGAAGTCTTGGCCGGCATTCCAACGGTCGTCTACGGGTACTTCGCGCTGCTCTTCGTCACACCGATCTTGCGGGACATATTCCCGCAGACGCAGGTCTTCAACGTGCTCAGCGCGGGCATCGTCATGGGGTTCATGATTCTGCCCATGATGGCCTCGATCAGCGAGGACGCCTTGCGCGTCGTTCCCCGCGCCTTGCGCGAAGGCGCGTTCGCCCTCGGCGCCACGAAGTTTCAGGTGACGACTCGCGTGGTCGTCCCGGCGGCCCTGTCCGGAATCCTCGCCGCGATCATCCTGTCGGTGTCGCGGGCCATTGGCGAAACGATGATCGTGTCGATCGCCGCCGGGCTGCAGCCCAAGGTCGGCTTCGATCTGCTCTCCTCGATGGAGACGATGACGGCCTATATCGTGCAGGTCAGCCTGGGCGACACGCCACAGGACACCATCGAATACCGCACGCTCTTCGCCGTGGGCACGCTCTTGTTCCTCATGACGTTCGTGATGAACATCCTGAGCGACTGGATCGTGCGCCGCTATCGCGAGGTGTATGAATGACGCGGGACGCGGCGACGCGCTGGCGCCCGCGCATCCGGCAGCGCAACGCGATTGGACGCGTCTTTGCCCTGCTGACCATCGTGTCCACGTTGCTCGGCATCGCCGTGCTTGTGGCGCTCCTGGTTGACGTGTTTGGCGACGGCGGCGCGCAAGTCGACGGCCACTTCCTGACGAGCTACCCGTCGCGTTTCCCCGAGGACGCCGGGCTGCGATCTGCCCTCCTGGGCACGCTGTGGCTGCTGGTGCTGACGGCCATCATCGCCTTCCCGCTTGGCGTCGGCGCAGCCGTCTATCTCGAGGAATACGCGCCCAACAATTGGCTGACGCGGTTTATCCAGCTCAACATCGCCAACCTCGCCGGGGTTCCGTCGGTCGTCTACGGGCTGCTCGGCTTGGGTCTATTCGTTCGCTGGTTCGCGCTCGGCCGCAGTCTTATGGCGGGGGCCATGACGATGGCGCTCTTGATCCTGCCGCTCATCATCGTCGCCTCGCGCGAGGCGATACGAGCGGTGCCGGACAGCCAGCGCGAGGCGTCATATGCCCTGGGCGCCACCAAGTGGCAGACGGTATTCCGCACGGTATTGCCGGCGGCGGGCGGCGGCATTCTCACCGGGACGATCCTGGCGTTGGCGCGCGCCATCGGCGAAACCGCCCCCTTGATTACGATTGGGGCGCTGACCTATATCGCGTTCGATCCCTCCGGCCCGATGGACCTCTTCACCGTCCTCCCAATTCAGATCTTCAATTGGGTCTCGCTGCCCCAAGAGGGCTTCAGCGACTTGGCCGCTGGGGGAATCGTGATTCTGCTGATTGTGTTGTTGCTCGCAAACTCGATCGCGCTCTTCGTCCGATTCCGACTGCAGCGGAGGTTTGACTGATGGGGACCAGACCGGCGGGCACTCGGACCCCAGAGGTTGGGGCAAATATTTCGGCAGACGATTCCACTGCTGTCAACGGCCCGGCCAAGCCCGATGTGCTGGTCACCGAGAACCTGAAGTTCTGGTACGGCAACACGATGGCGCTCTCGGGTATTTCCCTCAACATTCCGCAGCACGAAGTGATGGCTATCATCGGCCCGTCCGGTTGCGGCAAGAGCACCTATCTGCGTTGCCTAAACCGGATGAACGACCTCATTTCGAGCGCTCGCGTCGAGGGCCGGGTCATTTTCGATGGCGAAGACATCTACGCCCGCAACGTCGATCCGGTGCAGATGCGGCGTCGCATCGGCATGGTGTTCCAGAAGCCGAACCCGTTCCCCAAGTCCATCTACGACAACATCGCCTACGGGCCCAAGGTCAACGGCTACCGCGGCTCGATGGACGAGCTCGTCGAGCACTCGCTGCGACAGGCGGCGCTCTGGGACGAGGTCAAGGACATTCTCAAGCGGAGCGGTCTCGAGCTCTCCGGCGGACAGCAGCAACGGCTCTGCATCGCGCGGGCGCTGGCGGTCGAGCCGGACGTGATCCTCATGGACGAACCCTGTTCGGCGCTCGACCCCATCGCCACCACCCGCATCGAGGACCTCATCCGCGAGCTGCGCGAGAACTACACCATCGTGATCGTCACCCACAACATGCAGCAGGCTGCTCGCGTCTCCGACCGCACGGCCTTCTTCATGCTCGATGCGCATGGCGCGGGCTCGCTCGTCGAGGTCGACGAAACCCAGCGGCTCTTTACCACACCGTCCGACCAGCGCACCGAGGACTACATCACCGGTCGATTCGGCTAGGGAGGAAGGCGCTCATGCCGCGCCAGGAATACGTCCAGCGTCTGAATGAACTCCAAGACGAGATCCTGCTCGTCGGATCGATGGTCGACAAGGCGGTCCAGCGCGCCGTGGAAGCTCTGCGGACTCGCGACGCCGCTCTGGCCCAGTCGGTGATTGACGCCGACGACGAGATCGACGCGCGCCAGATCCAGCTCGAAGAGCAGGCCATCGACATCATGGCCACCCAGCAACCGATGGCCAGCGACCTGCGCCAGCTCGTCACAGCCATCCACGTGGCCGACGAGCTGGAGCGCATGGGCGACTACGCCGAGGGCATCGCCAAGATCACGCTGCTCATGGGCGAGCAGGCGCCCATCAAGCCCCTGATCGACATTCCCCGCATGACCGATATCGCCCGCGAGATGATGCGCGACAGCCTCGACGCGCTCGTGGCCCGCGACACGGAAGCCGCATCGGCCGTCTGGCAGCGGGACGACGAAGTGGACGAGCTGTACGAGCAGGTCTACCGCGAGCTCGTGACATACATGATCGCGGATCCACAGAAAATCGAGCGCGCGACCTATCTGATTTGGGTCGCGCACAACATCGAGCGCATCGCCGACCGCGCCACCAATATCGCCGAGCGCGTGATCTTCGTCAGCACGGGCGAGATTCCCACGCGCCAAGAGTGGTGGGATAAGCGCCTCACCGAGCGCGGCAACGGCGCCGGCGGCGGGATTCCGCCGGTCGGGGTCTAGCTGGCGACGCCTCGGCTTGGCCGCCCCGCGGGTCCTGTTCGTCTGCCGGCGGAATGCCGGCCGCAGCCAGATGGTCAAAGCTAGATCGCTCCGCTCTAGCCTCCGTGCGCCATACCCGCGCACGTTGTCACTACGAGCCGCCCCCGACCTGTCATTCCGAGCCGCAGGCGAGGAATCTAAGGGGCAGGTGAGTGGGCAAAACGCCTGTCGACTTCTCGCGGCCGGCGGAGGCCGGTCATTCTCGCGAAGGGAGACCTTCGAGTAACCCTTCGTCATTCCCGCGAAGACGGGAATCTATGAATCCCCGGATACGCTTCGGGACCGGACACCCTGCAGCCCGCGAACCATGATGACGATTCTGCTCTGGCTCGGCGCGGCGCTCGCCCTTGCCGCCCTCGTCGCCTGGCTCGTGCTGCTCCTGGCGCGCGGCGGCTTCTGGCGCACCGACGTTCGCCTGCCGGCAATCGATCCCGCCGCCCCGCCGTCCGAGTGGCCGGCGCTCGCCGTCGTCGTACCGGCGCGCAACGAGAGCGAGGTGCTGCCCCGCACGCTACCGGCGTTGCTGGCGCAGGACTATCCCGGTGAGCTGCACGTGTTTCTCGTCGACGACGAAAGCGTCGACGCCACCGCCGACTCTGCCCGAGCAATCGCCGCGGACGTCCGCGCCGCCGACCGCCTGACGGTTATCCCCAACGAGCCGCGGCCGCCCGGATGGATGGGCAAGACCTGGGCCATGTACGCCGGGGTGAAGGCCGCCTCGAACGGCAATCCCGAATTCGTTCTCCTCACCGATGCCGACATCCGGCACCCGCCGGACTCAGCAAGGATCCTCGTGGCCGCGGCGATTCACCACGACCTCGACCTGGTCTCGCAGATGGCGATGCTCCGTGTCGCTTCCCCCTGGGACCACCTGCTCATTCCGGCATTCGTCATGTTCTTCGGCATGATCTACCCCTTCCGCTGGTCCAACGATCCCGCGAACGGCATCGCCGCTGCGGCGGGCGGCTGCATGCTCGTCCGGGCCGGCGCCCTGGCGCGCGCCGGCGGCATCGAGTCGATTGCCGGAGCCGTCATCGACGACTGCGCCCTGGCCCGACGCATCAAGGACCACGGTCGACCGAGTGGCGGAAAGACTTGGTTGGGGCTCTCGCGCGAGGTGCACAGCGTGCGTCGCTACCGAGGCCTCGACGAAATCTGGTCCATGGTCACGCGCTCGGCGTACGCCCAGTTGGACTTCACCGCCTGGCGCCTGGCCGGAACGGTGGCGGGGCTGCTGCTGGTGTTCGCGTGGCCGCCGGTCGCCGCGATCCTCGGCGTGATTGCTGTCGTGGGCGCGTTGCCCGTCGCCCCGTCCGCGCTGCTCCTGGCGTTCGGCCTGGCGGCGTGGGCGCTCATGACCGCATCGCTGGTCCCGATGCTTCGCTGGTATCGATCCCCGGCAATCCTCGCGCTCGCGTTGCCCATCACCGCCGCCCTCTACACGGCCATGACGGTGGATTCGGCTCGGCTCCACTGGTCGGGTCAAGGCGGACGCTGGCGCGGGCGCCGCGTGGGCGGACGCTAGAATTCAGCGTCTGCCGCCGGAATAGGTCGCATCGTCAAACTCGGTTACAGCACCTGGGGCATGGCCGATGTCCCCATCGAGGTCGCCGTGCCGCGACTGGCACGGATGGGCTACACCGGGCTCGAGCTCACCATCCTGCCGGGCTACACCACGGCCCTCGAGCTTTTGGACGCCGCCGCCCGCCAACGCATCCCTGCGTTGCTGCGTGAGCACGGCATGACGCTCTCGGCGCTGGCCGCGCACTCGCGGCTCCTGGTCCCCCCGGAATACATGACCAGCATCACGCGCCTGCGCGAGGCCGTGGACCTGGCCGTCGCGCTCGAGCCCGACGACCCGCCGCCAATCAACACGCTGCCCGGCGGCGCCCCTGGCGAGTGGGATGCCGTGCGTCATCGCGTGGTTGACGAGTACGCGCGGCTCGGAGAACACGCGGCGCCCCACGGCGTGTCACTGGCCATCGAGCCGCACGTCGGCGCGGCCCTCAGCCGGCCGGAGCAGGCGCTCTGGCTGGTCGAGCAGATCGGACTGCCCAACGTGGGCCTCAACCTTGACTACAGCCACTTCCAGGCCATTGGCATGAGCGTGGCCGAGGCGGTGCCTCCGCTCGCGCCGCACGCGCTTCACACGCATATCAAGGGCGTAAAGGGCCGCTGGCCGGAGCACGCCTTCCTCACACCCGGCGAGGACGACTTCGATCACGCCACCTATCTGCGGACGATGCACGAGTGCGGCTATCGCGGCTTCGAAACCGTCGAGATCTCGAAGATGGTCGTGGCCCGGCCCGACTATGAGCCGTTCGCGCATGCGCAGCTTGCCTATGACACCCTTGCCGACGCGGCGCGTCGGGCCGGCATCGGCTAGACGCCCATGGGTGTTCCTGCCCTCGCAAGGCGGCGGCGCTAGCGCAGGCGGGATCGGCATCGTCCGGTCGAGTGTGAAACGGAGGGTCTGGTGCTAAGGGCTGGGCCCATGGCCGCGGTCACGATCCTGGTGCTGATGGTGGCGGCGGTGGCTGTGCTCACCCTGCTCCCGGCGGCCGCTGTCCAGGCTCCGCCCGCAAGCCCGCCGCAAATCACGCCCCAGGCGCCGGACGAGGCCGAAACGCAGGATGAGTTCGACGTCCCGATCGCGCCGGTCAAGCCCATTCCGGCCATCGAGCGCGCGCCCATCGGCATGGGCGTGTCGTTTGCGCTGCTGCTGTATTTGATCGACGCGGACGGTCTGCTCAGCGCCTTGGAGCCGGCGGTGATCTACCTGGACTACGAGGCGGGCCGCGCGGCCCGGGGCGATGTCAGCGCGCTGCGTGTCATTGCCACGGCCGGCGCCACCGGCGAGGTGTTTTCCCGAGCCAACACCACCTTCATGGAGTTCCGGCTGCCGCGCAGCGGGGTGTTCTACAACCGCTGGCTGCGCGACCTGCTGGCCGAGGGACGCGATGCCCAGGCCGCGCTGATCGAGCGCCAATTGACCGAGAGTTTCGACCGCGCGCCGACGGGCGACACGTATACCGAGCTGGCCGCCATGTTTCGCACGGCCTCCCGTTTTCGCAACGACTTGGCGGCGCGACCCTAGCCGCCTGCTCGCGCAGACCGCCCGCCCGTGGTTTCATACCCCAACGATCCAGCGCGCGAGACCCGGAAATGAAGCGATCGGCCAAGCCCGAAGGCAAGTTCAACGTCGTCATCGAAGAGGTCCCGATTCCCGAACCGGGACCGGAACAAGTGCGGATTCGATCCGTCACCAGTCTCATCAGCCGCGGCTCGGAGATCGGCGCCCGCTATACGCGTGAGCACGCCGTGAATCCGGAGTCCATGGGCTACTCGCTCGCTGGGGTGGTCGACGCGGTCGGGGCCGAGGTCACCCACCTGCGGCCCGGTGACCGCGTGGTATCGCTCGCCCCTCACGCCGAATACGTCGTGCGCGACGCGGTGTACGCCAGGCCCGACGCGCAGAATCAGGTCTACCCGATCGCGGACGGCGTGAGCTTCGAGCAGGCGACCTACTGGCCGCTGCTCGCCGGAGGCGTGACGTGGGTGGATATCGAGGGATTGGCCCGCGACGACCTGGTCGTAGTGGTCGGCCAGGGGCTCGTCGGCAGCCTGATCATGCAGGTGCAGAAGCTCAATGGCACCGGCACGATCGTGGCCATCGACACGCTGGACCTGCGCTGCGAGATTGCGGCCAAGCTGGGCGCCGACATCGTGATCAATGCCGCCAAGGAGGACGCGGTGGCGGCGGTCCGGCGCCTGTCAAACGGCGTGGGTGCCGACACGGTGGTCTATGCCGTCGGCGGCTCGGCCGGGCCCAAGGCGTTTGGACCGGCCATGGACATGGTCGCCCGCGGGGGCACGCTGCACCTGGTCGGACTCTACGAGGACCAGCCGCTGCCCCTCACCTCGGGCGCGGCGCAAGGTCGGCGAATCATCGGCGGCTACTACCGGCGCGGTCCCGACGCGGCGTCGGCGCGGCGCGGCATGGATCTGCTCGCATCCGGCCAAGTCGCACCCGAGCGCATGACCACCCACCGCTATCCGTTCGAGCAGGTCGCCGACGCGTTCGATCTGCTCTACAACCGCATCGGCGAGACCCTGGGCGTCGTCTTGGAGTTCGACTACAGGGGGTAGTTGGCTGCTTGTCGGCGCCGGCGTCAGCTCCGTCTTCCGTGGGGAGAGGGCTGGGGTGAGGGGTTGTCCCCTCCGTCATTCCGGCGGAGGCCGGAATCCAGTCCGGTCGAATCTGGAGTGGCGCCGGATGCTCGGCGTCGGGCGGGTCTCAGACCCGCCCCTACCGGACCTGACCGTGGGTCCGCGTAGACTTTGGAAACCCAACTTGCCCGACGCGGCATGCGGAGACCGGCCATGATGATCCTGCGCGCACAAGCCAAGTCCATATCGCCGGACCTGTGGCGCGCCATTGGCGCGGGACTTGCCGTGGCTGTGCTGTTCTTCGTCGTCGTCGGGCTCGTCACCGGCGCCATCGACACCCCGATCCTCGAGCGCCAGACGCCGCTGCTGGCGATCGACTACCCGATCTGGGTGGTCAACGCGGCCCTGCTGGGCGCGCTGTCGGGGCTCAGCGTCTATGCGCGGTCGCGCCGCATCACGCAGAGCGGCACGGCCATCTACAGCGGCGGCTTTCTGGCGGCGTTTGCCGTGTCCTGTCCGCTGTGCAACGGGCTGCTGGTGGCCGCCTTTGGCACCGCCGGCGTGCTCAACGTCATCGAGCCGGCGCGACCGTTCATCAACGTCGCCACCATGCTCTTCCTCACCGCGCTGCTCGTCAGGCGCTGGCGCACCTATCGCGCCGACTGCGCCGCCTGCGAAGTGGAGCCCACGGCGGCTTCGTAACCGTCTAAGCGCCGGTGGTGGCCCGGTGGCCCATGCTGCGTGCAGCATGGGAGCCCGACCCCTGACCGATCCCGCGCTGCGCGCAGCGCGGGCCACCGATGACGCCCTCGTTGTAGGGGCGTCCCTTGTGGGCGCCCGCGTCGCCGGTCAATCCCGGACCGGCTCGTAGCCCAGGTCGTTCAAACGCCGGCGCGCGAGCTTCAACTCGTCGGCGCTGAACAGGGGTTTCCATCGCGCTTGCAACATCAGGGACTCCACGGACTGATCGAGTCGCCCCTGCTCACAGAGTTCGATTAGCCCCGATCGAACCGGAGAAATGTCGAGCAGCTGCTTTGCCGCAAACACCCCGCCATACCGGCGCATCGCTTGCAAGAGGAACATTGGAAAGTTGCGGGACCTGATATCCGCGTAGACGTGGTTCTCGAGCGCTCGATGAAATTCGTCCGCAAGCCTGGTGGTCATTGACCGGTGGTCTCACACGGCCCAACAGCTTGGAAAGCATACTCACGCCGGGCCCGACGCTGCCCGGTGGCCGATGTCCGGTGGCCCATGCTGCGTGCAGCATGGGAGCGGGAATCTCGCTCGGTCCGGTCCCCTCTCCCCACTGCGGGAGAGGGATTGGGTGAGGGGAATAGCCGATCCCGCGCTGCACGCCGCGCGGGCCACCGAAGCCGCTTGGGTTGCAGGGGCGTCCCTTGCGGGCGCCCGTGTCTGCTCCTAATACCGGTCGGGCTCGTAGCAATAGGCGTCGCTGCGCGGAAACAGCGCTGCCAGCCACGGCAGGTCTTCCGGCGCGATCGACACGTCCTCGACCTCCGCAATCTCGCCGGCCGACCAATAGCCAAAGAGAAGTTGGGTCAAGCGCTCGTGCGGCAGGGTCAGCGTGCGCTCCGGCCCACGGCCGCCGATGTCGACGGCGGTCGTCCCCAACGGGGTATTTGCGCGCAGTTGGGAAGGGGCCTCGTCTCCACACGCCGCCGCCCGCGCCCGCAGTGTGGGCTGGACGGCCCGCAGCACCGCGTCCTGGTCGAGGATGCGCAGCATGTAGCCGGAATCGAGCGGTCGAACGGACTCGAGCTTGCATTCCATCCGCCGCACGTAGGAGCCGAGCCCGACCTCGGGATGCAACTCAAACCTCACCCTCGACGCCTGCCGCTTGACGGCCTCCGAGGCCGCATGCGCAACCAGCGACGGCGCAACCGCGGACTCCGTGAATCCGCCGTCGATCACCTCGGCCCCGCCGGCGTCCTCGCGCAATGCGACGAATCCGACAGCTTCGCCAGCCGCGTCCGCGGCGATCCACAGGCCCGTCGTGCCGAGGATCGTCGAACCGTGGCGTAGGCCGATCCAGTCCCCGGGGTCGCGTACGACCGAGCCGTCGAGGCCGGCATTGACTGCGTTGTAGATCTCGGCCACCGCCGGCAGATCGGCGGCGATCGCGGGACGCAACCGGTGGCCGCCGACCGCTTGCGCCGCGACATCCGCGTCCACCTCCATGGCGAAGTCGCAGCCGATGGTCGCGTAGCCGAACTTCCCGTAGAACCCCGGAATGCCGAAGAGCGCGACCGTCGAATAGCCGGCGTCGGCGAGGAAGTCGTGCGCGTGCGCCATCAGCGCGCTGGCATGGCCGCGGCGGCGGTGGCCTTCCTCCGTGAAGACGTTCGCGATGCCGGCCGTGCGCAGCGTCCCGCCGGCCAGTCGAATGGGCGCCGCCATGATTTCCAATGAGCACACCAGCTCGCCGTCGTGCTCGGCCCAGATATCGGTGCGCCCCGGCTTCGGCGACGGCGCCTGGAGGAAGCGCAGGCGGCTCATGGCTGGGCTATTCGGTCAGCTTGGTCCGCGCGCGTTGCAGGCGCACCAGGCACCGCTCGCGACCGAGCACGGCCATGGTCTCGAACAGCGGCGGCGTGGCGCGGCGCCCGGTCACGGCGATTCGAATGGGCATGAACAGGTCGCCGGTCTTCCAGCCCAGCCGCTCGGCCAGTCCGCGCAGCATGGTCTCGATTGCCTCGATCGTGAACTGCGGCAACTCGCGCGCCAGGCCTTCCACGGTGGTCAGCGCCGCGGCGGTTTCGGCCCGGTCGTGGCGCTTGAATCGCATCAGCTCGACGTCTGGATCGAGGTCCTCGTCGAAGAAAAATCCCATCATGTCCGGCACGTCGCTCAGGTGCCCGATGCGCTCCTGCTCCAGCGCCAGCGCCTGCCGGAAATAGTCCCGCTGCGATTCGTCCACCGACAGCCCACCGTCCCGCGCGAAGGGCAGCGCCCGCTCAGCCAGCGCGTCCATGTCCAGCCGCCGCAGCCAGACGCCGTTGAAGTGATCCAGCCGCTGCACGTCATAGACCGCGTCGGCGCGATTGACCCGGGCCAAGCTGAACTCGGCGACCAGGTCGTCGAGGCTGAACAGCTCGCGCTCGTCACCCGGCGACCAGCCGAGAAACACCATGAAGTTGACCACGGCCTCGGGGAGATAGCCTTGCGCCCGGTATTCACCCAGCCACTGCGAGCCGTCGCGCTTGGAGAGTTTCTGGCGCCGCTTGTTGAGCAGCAGCGGCAGGTGCGCGAACCTCGGCGGCTCCCACCCCAACGCGCGGTAGAGCAGCACCTGGCGGAACGTGTTGGAGGTGTGGTCGGCGCCGCGCACGACGTGGGTGATCGCCATGGACCGATCGTCGGCCACCACGGCCATGTTGTAGAGCGCCGTGCCGTCGCCGCGGGCGATCACGAAGTCCTCGATCTCCGAGGCGTCGGTCGCGAGAGGCCCGAACACCCCGTCATCGAAGCCCACCGCGCCCGACCCGGAGGCAAACCGCACCGCGGGCACCACGCCCGCCGCCTGGCGCTCCGCGATCTGGGCGGCGGTGAGTGAGCGACCGCTGCCGCTATAGCGCGGCGTCTGGCCGCCAGCGATCTGCGCCTCGCGCTCCGCCGCGCGCTCCTCGGCGGTCGTGTAGTCGTAGTAGGCCGAACCCGACGCCAGCAACGCCTCGATGGCCTCGCGGTGCACCTCGTGGCGCTCGCTCTGGCGATAGGGTCCGTACGGGCCGCCGACGTTCGGGCCTTCGTCCCAATCCAAGGACAGCCAGCGCAGGCCGTCATAGATCCCGGCCTCCTTCTGCGCATCGCTGCGCTCGCGGTCGGTGTCCTCCACGCGCAGGATGAACGTGCCGCCCGACTGCCGCGCCATGAGGTAGTTCATCAGCGCCGTGCGCGCGTTGCCGATGTGAATGTCGCCGGTCGGACTCGGCGCCATCCGCACCCGCATGCCGGTCGTCATCGTGTGGTCATTCCTCGAAGTGGAAAGTGGCGGGATCCGCGCGCCAGCGTACTAAGTGAACGCCGCCGGGAACGCCCGCCGCGGTTTGGTGACGGGGGTTTTTACACACGTTCCGGGTTTAACTTCGGCATCAAAATAATAGTGCGCTTTCGATTCTGCTGGTTGCGCGATGGCTGATCAGGCAGCGCTGGCCGCCAATGGGCCTGGTGAGGCCTCGCAGTGGCGCCGTAAAGGCGATTCGCGAAC
Organism: Chloroflexota bacterium; assembly: GCA_965243625.1. Taxonomy (GTDB): domain Bacteria; phylum Chloroflexota; class UBA11872; order UBA11872; family UBA11872; genus JAJECS01. The sequence goes on along the minus strand of CBDEVI010000002.1, from coordinate 1,815,807 downwards.
CGTCCCTACGTCTCACAGTCAGAGTGCTCCCGAGTTTGGCAGGACTGGATTCCGGCCTTCGCCGGAATGACGGAGGGGTGACGCAAAGATCGCTAGAGCGGCAACCGCCCCTGCGCGGCGGCGAACAGCACGGTGTAGTTCATCGAGACGACGGGCTCGCGGCCTTCGAGGATGTCCTGGTGGAGCTCCTTGATGGGCACGCGCTCGATTTCCAGCAGCTCGTTTTCGTCGAGCCGTTGGCGGCCCGGCGTGAGGGTGTGGCCGAAATACATGTGCATCGAAAAGTCGGCCAGCGATGGGACGGGGACATAGCTGCCGAGATGCTCCAGGTGTCCCAGGCGCAGGCCGGTTTCTTCCTCGAACTCGCGGTGTGCGGCGAGGGTGCGGTCCTCGCCCCGATCGATGTGGCCCGCCGGAAGCTCCCGCACCACGCGGCGCATCGGGTGACGGTATTGCCGGACGCAGACGGCCCGGTCGGCATCGTCCAGCGCCAGGACGACCACCGCGCCGACCCCGATGCCGAGATAGGTGTAGGTCATCTCGCGCGCGTCCTCGAGTGAGCGGATCTCGTCCACCATCACCGGGAAACGGCCCCGCCAGGCCACCTGCGACCGGATCGTTTCCCAGTCGAGGTTCACGCGGCCCCGTTTCCGCTTGCGGCGATGACGGCGTCCGCGGCCGCCCCAATGGTCGCGACCGTGGGGCAGGCCTGTGCCGGCCGGTTGTGCCAGTTGATCCAAATAGCATCCAGGCCGGCCCCCCACGCGCCCTGCACGTCGGCGTAGAAGCTGTCGCCAATGTGCACGGTTTCGTCGCGCGTGGCCCCGGCAATCTCCAGCGTGCGCTCGAAGAACGCCGCGTCCGGCTTCTCGACGCCGATAAGTCCCGACACCGCCAGCGCGTCGAAGGACTCGCGCAGCTCGAGATGGTCGAGCAGATCCAGCAGCCAGGGCTCCCAGTTCGACGCCGCCACGAGCTTCAACCCCGCCGCGCGAATCCGCGTCAGGGCTTCGCGGGCGCCGTCGATGGCGTCGTACGACTCGACGGTCGTGAACTCGTCGAACAGTCGCTGGGCCAGTAATGCGGGGTCGCTGACGCCCAGGCGTCGGCCCATGGCGGCGTACATGCCTTGCCAGAACGCCCTGGATCGATCGGCGTCGGCGCTGCTGCCGCGCGCGGCCGGATTCCGGATGGCGCGGTCATACTCTTCGTCGCCAATGCGCCGAACCTCGCTCATCGCCACTTGCGCCCCAAGCCGCGCAGCCTCCGCCGAAATGGTGGCGGAGAAGCTGCGTTTGTAGTGCACCAGGGTCTCCCCCACGTCGCAGAGCACGACGCGGTAGGGACCGCGCAGAGGCCGATTCATTCCCCTATGCTAGCCGCGTTGGCTCCATTGCGGGTGCTATGTTCGGCGCTGGGCAAACCCGCTACTGGGGTATCGTCTAGTGGTAGGACGCGCGGCTCTGGACCGTGAAGCGGTGGTTCGAATCCATCTACCCCAGCCACCACGCTAGGCGCGTCGCATGAACCCGCCCGAGCTCCGAGCCTCCGACGCCCTCCTCATCGTCGACGTGCAGCGAGACTTCTGTCCCGGCGGCGCCCTGGCGGTGCCGGACGGCGATGCCGTGGTGCCGGTGCTGAACCGGTGGATCGACGCCGCGCGTGAGGCCGGCGCGGCCGTCTTCGCCTCGCGCGACTGGCATCCGCCCGACCACGTGAGCTTCCAGGAGCAGGGCGGACCGTGGCCGTCGCACTGCGTGGCGGAGACGCCCGGCGCAGGCTTTCACCCCGATCTCGCCCTGCCCGAATCGGCCACCGTCATCGACAAGGGGACGGACGCGGGACATGAGGCTTACTCCGCGTTCGAGGGCACCGGCCTCGACGCGCAGCTTCGCGCCGCCGGCATCGAGCGGCTGTGGGTCGGCGGGCTGGCCCTGGACTATTGCGTGCGCGCCAGCGTGCTCGACGCGCGGCGCATTCTTGGCCTGCCGGTTCACCTGATTCCGAGCGCCACCCGCGCCGTCGACCTGCAGCCGGGCGATGGGTCCCGTGCGCTGGTCGACATGCGCTCGGCGGGCGCCGTCACCGAAGACGTGAGCTAAGCCCCGGCGCTCGATGGCCGCGCCTTCCGCCCAGGGACTCGTCACCGACCTCTACCAGCTCACCATGCTCCAGGCGTACCTGGAGCACGGCATGCAGGCGCCGGCGACGTTCGAGCTCTTCACGCGGCGCCTGCCGCCAAGTCGAAACTTCCTGGTCGCCGCCGGTCTGAACGCGGCCCTGGACTACCTGGAGAACCTGCGATTCGAGGGCGCGGACATCGACTACCTGGAATCCCTGGGCCGCTTCTCCGCTGATTTTCTCGACTATCTGCGCGGGTTCCGCTTTTCGGGGAGCGTGGACGCCCTGCCCGAGGGCACGCCGTTCTTCGCCAACGAGCCGCTGCTCGCGGTGCACGCGCCGCTGCCCGAGGCCCAGCTCGTCGAGACCCGGCTGCTCAATCTCGTGCAGCTTCCGACCGCGGTGGCCTCCAAGGCGGCGCGCGTCGTGGCGGCTGCCGATGGACGGTCCGTCGTCGATTTCGGCCTGCGGCACGCCCACGGCGCCGACGCCTCGCTCGCGGCGTCCCGGTCGGCCTATATCGCCGGCGCGGAGGCGACCTCGAACGTGGCGGCGGGGCAGGCCTTCGGCATTCCCGTGGCCGGCACGATGGCGCACAGCTTCGTCCAGGCCCACGACCGCGAGCGCGAGGCGTTTCGCCACTTCATGGCGACGTTTCCCACGGCCGCGCTGCTGGTCGATACCTACGACGTCGAGGAGGGCGTTTCCACGGTCATCGAGCTTGTGCGTGAGGCCGGCGGCGCCGCGCCGGCCGCCGTTCGGTTGGATTCGGGGGATCTGGCCGCGCACGCGCGACGGACACGGCGGCAGCTGGATGCAGCCGGGTTGCCGCAGGTGCGGATCATCGCCAGCGGCAATCTCGACGAGCATGAGATCGCACGTCTGGTGGCCGACGGCGCGCCCATTGACAGCTTTGGCGTCGGCGCGGCGTTGGCCGTCTCCGAGGACGCACCGTGTCTGGACGTGGTCTACAAGCTGGCGGCCTACGACGGGAGGGGACGCATGAAGATTGCCGCCGAGAAATCCACGCTCCCCGATCCCAAGCAGGTATTCCGGCAGATCGACGGAGGCAGCGCGACGCACGACGTCCTCGGGCTTGCCGACGAGACGCTCGACGGGCAACCGCTGCTCGAGCCTGTGATGCGCGACGGCAAGCGACTGCCGGCCGGCCGCCGCTCGCTCGACGAGATTCGCGCCCACGCGGAGCGCGCGTTGGCAGCGCTTCCAGCGGGCGTGCGCGTCCTTGAGCCGGCGGCGCCTGCCTATCAGGTCGCGATCAGTCCTGCCCTTCAGGAGGCGGCCGCACGGACGAGGCGGCGGCTGATGCAGCACTAGCGTTCGCGGCGAAGCGTCCCCGGTTTTCCGACTTGGCAGGCCGCGCGTACGCTAGAGCGTCCAACCAGCCGAAAGCCTGCCGATGGAATACCGACGGCTTGGTCGCACGGGGCTCGAGGTGTCGCTGGTGTCGCTGGGCACCGGCGGGCCGAGTCGCTTTGGGCAAGATCGCGGGACCACCCCCGCGGCGGCTCGGCACCTGGTCCGGCGAGCGCTCGATCACGGCGTCAACTTCTTCGACACCGCCCAGGGCTACGGCGACAGCGAAACGCTGCTGGGACAGGCGCTCGACGGCGTGCCGCGCGACGACTACCTCATCGGCACCAAAGTGAGCTACCGCGACGGTGACGAGCGCGTCGTTCCACCGGGCGACGTTGCGCGCGCGATTGACAGTGCCCTCAGCCGGCTGCGGGTGGACGTGATCGACGTGATGCAAATCCACGGCCTGCAGGACGAGCACTACGACGAGGTGATCGCGCGGCATCTGCCGGTGCTCGAGGCTGCGCAAGCCGCGGGGAAGATTCGATTCATCGGCGTGACCGAGCGCTTCACCCACGACCCCGCGCACGTCATGCTGCGCCGCGCTATCGCCGACGACCACTTCGACACGCTGATGGTCGGCTACAGCCTGCTGCACCAGGGCGCGGAGCGGCATGTGCTCCCCGCGGCGCAGGCGGCCGACATCGGGGTCATCATCATGATTGCGGTGCGTCGGGCGCTGTCGATCCCCGAGCGCTTGCGCGAGGTGATCGCCGATCTCGTCGAGCGCGGGCAGCTGCCCTCCGAGGCAGTGCCGGCGGACGACCCATTGGGCTGGCTGGTGCGCGGCGACGTGACGTCGGTGGTGGATGCCGCCTATCGCTTCGTCCGCGAACACGCGGCGATTGACACGGTGCTCACGGGTACGTCGCGGCCTGAGCATCTGGACGCCAACGTCGCGGCGCTCTTGCGGGGCACGCTGCCGGCGGCCGATCAGCAGCGCCTGCGGGATGTCTTTGGCCACCTCGAGGAGGCGCTGGGGAACTAGCGGCGACGGTGTTGGGTCAGCCGGCTTCGTTCAGCACGCCTGCGGCGGATTCCTTCTTCGCGCACGCCCTCGCCCTCTCCCATCGAGAGACGCTTGCATAGGCCTGAACGGGCGGGTCAGAGACCCGCCTCTACGCCAGATCCCTAGCGCCTCCGGTTCGTCCGGACTGGATTCCGGCCTGCGCCGGAATGACGGAGCGGTGACGCAGGGGCGTCCCTCGCGGACGTTACGGTCGTGGTTGGGCCAATCGGCTACCATCGGCTAACCGCACATGTTCGCCGGAGGGCGCCATGGGCGCCGTTGACGTCAAGCCGGAAGCGCCGCCGACTCGTACCCGTGGACCGAAGCTGGCGCCATTCATCGTCGATTGCGACTTGCACCACATCTGGCACGAGATCGACGACGTGTTCCCCTATCTCCCGCGGCAGTACGTGGAGCAGATCCGGGAATTCGGTCCGATGCTACCGAAGCTCAGCTACACCAACGTGCCGAACATCTTGGGGTACCGCTCCGACCTGGAGGTGACCCGCGAGACGAACTTCGCCGAGTTCACCGTGCAGGAGCACCTGGATCCCTACCAGATCGACGTGGCGGTCCTCACCGGCGGAAGCGTCTACGGTGTCGTAGGGATCTCGGACGTGGACTACGCCTCGGCGCTGGCCCGCGCCTTCAACGACTGGACGCTCGATACCTGGGTGTCGGTGGACCCGCGCTATCGCATGACGCTGGCGGTGTGCCCCAACGATCCCGCGCAGGCGGCGGAGGAGATTCGGCGCCTGGGCGACCACCCGGCCGTGGTCGCCGTGATGCTGCCCGCCGGCGCCCGGCATCCATACGGCAACCGCTTCTACCACCCCATCTACGAGGCGGCGGCCGAGCACGGCCTAGTGATGATGACCCACTTCGGCGGCGAGGGCGCCGGCGTCACCAATCCGCCGACCGCCGCGGGGTATCCCTCCTACTACCTCGAGATGCGCATGGCGCGACCGCAGATTGCCCAGGCGCACGTGGTGAGCCTGGTGTGCGAAGGCGTGTTCGAGAAGTTCCCCAGCCTCCGCTGGCTGTTCATCGAGGTCGACACCTGGTGGATTCCCGGGTTGCTGTGGCATTTCGACGCCGACTGGAAGGGCCTGCGCGACACCACGCCGTGGGTCAAGCGACTGCCCAGCGAATACTTTCGCGAGCACGTGCGGGTGGGCACCCAGCCGCTGGAGCAGCCGCCGCGGCGTGAGGACATGGGGACATTCCTCGACTGGGCGCACGCCGAGGAGGTGCTGGTCTACGCCAGCGACTTCCCCCACTGGGATTGGGACGAGCCCCGCGCCGCGGCCGCCATGATTCCGCGCGATTTGCGTCCGCGCATCTTCGGCGAGACCGCGCGTGAGCTCTTCGACATCTAGGACGCGGCGGCACGTCGTGTGCCGCGTCGACGACCTGCCGCCCGGAAGCCGCCGCGAGGTCCCCGTGGGCGGGGAAAACGGCGTCATGGTCTTCAACGTCGGCGGGCAGTTCTACGCGCTGCGCAATCGCTGCCCGCACTCGGGCGGACCGCTGGGGCGCGGCGTGATTCGACCCCACGTGATCTCGAACGGCGTGGGGCACTTCGAGTTCGAGCGCGAGGCCGAAATCCTGAAATGCCCATTTCACAACTGGGAGTTCGACATCGCCACGGGCTGCGCGCTCTACGACCCGTCGATGCGCGCCAGGACCTACCCGGTCGCCGTGGAAGACGGAGACGTGGTGCTCACGCTCGGGTAGCAGGCTCCTGTATTGCTGGATGCGCCTCCCGCGATCTTGGGTCACGCATCCGGTCCTCCCAGCTACGCCCGTTCGCCCCCGTATCGAGTACGGGGCAGGCTCTGAGCGGAGTCGAAGGGCGCCGTTCATGATTCGACAGAGCCTGTCCTGAGCTTGCCGAAGGGCTCACCACGAACTGATCGAGACTTTGCGACCGGACACACACAACAGGGCACGCAGGCCCCGTAGCTAACCCGCCGGGATCGCCACCTGCTGGATGCGGCCGGTCTCGGCGGCTCGGTAGGCGGCTTGGGTGCATTCCGCCACCCACAGGCCGTCTTCCGGCGCGAGCGGTGACGGTCCGTTGCCCTGGCACGCGCGGAGGAAGGCCTGGACGAGCAACGGATAGACCTCGGCGGTGGCATCGGTCGCGTCGTAGGTCACGGTCTTGAGCGGCGCGCTGGCGTGGACGCCCCGGTTCGACGCCCATTGCAGCGGCACGCCGGCCACCTCTGCGCTCGGATTGAAGCTCAGCCAGCCGTCGCGACCCCAGATCGTGATGTCGCTGTGTCGCTGCGACGCATATTCGGCCTTGTTGGTATAGAAGCCCGCGTTGAGGTTGCCGATCATGCCGTTGTCGAACTCGATGGTCAGGGCCGCCGCGTCCTCTACCGAGATGGGCTCGCCGCCGACGTTCTTGCACATGGCGACGACCGAGGCGAAGTCCGAGCCGCTGACGTATCGCAGCATGTCGAGGTAGTGGCAGCCAAGAATGGTCAGGTGCCCGCCGCCGCCCTTCTCCTTGGAGAAGAACCAGCCGCCGGCGGCGTGGTCGTACTCGAAGCGATCCGCCGGGTTCTGCTTGATCCGCTCCTGGTCGGCGATGAAGTGGGCCTGGAATGAGAAGAGGTCGCCCAGCAGCCCCTCGGACACGATGCGGCGGGCGTCCTGGACCACCGGGATCATCCGCGACAAGTAGGCGATGCAGAGGTGGAGGTTGCGGCTGCGCGCGAGCCGGGTGATCTCGCGGTAGTCCTCGATGTCCACGTAGCCCGGCTTTTCGTGATAGACGTGCACGCCGGCCTCGAGCGCCTGCTTGATGGCGGCCGGCATGCGCCAGGGCTCCAGGGTGACCAGCGCCGCGTCCGGCTTGAACTCGCGCAGCATCCGGTTCAGATCGGTATAGGTCGCTTGCAGCTTGGGTCCCGCACCGTCGCGCACCTCGTCGAACGTCTCGCCCGTGGCGTCGGCAACGGCGACCTCGCCGATCTCGTCGGCCGAGAGTGCGTCGATCAGCTTCTGCCGATGCCAGGACGTGGGCTCGGTGATCATCGCGACGCGTAGGGAATCGTTCATGCGTGGGCGCCTCCGTGGTGGGAGCGTCGGTCTTGGGCCGGCAGTAACCGACGCAGCGTCAGGCAGTCTTCGGACGGGAAGGCATGAGGTTCCGACCGCTAAGGGTCGGCGTGCTTCATCAGAACGTCTGCGAGCTCAGCTTGCTCATCCACAAGGCGAAGCTTGAGATAGCCGAGACCCGCAGCGGCACGAGCCTCCGCGTGTGCGTAAGGGCGGTCGCTGGCCCCTTCTGAGAATGCCAGCACCATGGAGCGAAGCCTGCCGTCGGGATCGAGGGTTCCCACGTTCCATTTCGTGTAGACGCCAGTCATCTCGGAGGAGTCTTTAATCAGATCATTTGCGAGTGCCAGGCTAATGGCAATTCGGTACGCATCCATTTCCTCTGCAAACCATCCGGTGTCCATGACAGATTCGAGGGCTTCCGCACCTTCCGACGTGACACCGAGGGTTCGCTTGTCTTCTCTCCCTGCCGTCATTGCTCGAACCTCTCAATGCGAGATCTTGTCGGAGAACCATCTCGGACTAGGCGGAATTGCCGTCCAATCTTTCCGTCTAGGTGGATCAAATCTCTATTGGGATCCACCTCGCCAGACTGAACCAGAATGATTACTTGCGATCCCATTGTGGGAATAAACTCCAGGATATTCTTCCGATGGATGACGTCCAGTCTTCCGAAAGGAGTATCCATCACAATCGGCCCCTCTCGAACCGCAGCTCGATTCAAAGCGGCGATGAGTGCCAGAGCCACGACCTGCTCTGCGCCCGCCGACCTATCATGGATAGTGTGATCGCGTGTATCGACAATTTCAAGACCGTATCGTTCGTTAATAGCTAGTCTGTCGTAGTCGGGTTCCGTGGTTATTTGACGGAAAATATCCGAGGCTTGCTCTTCAACAATTGTGCGCAACTCATCTCGGAAGTAATCGACTGTCTCTTCATATATATCGGTAAGGGAATCGTAGACGGTTGACTCAGTTGTAATGCGAGGGTTAGCCTCCGGCAATCTGCTGATCTGTTGCCGCACCCGCGATCGATCGGCGAGTTTCCCCTCGTGTTTAGATCGTTGAAGCTTCAATTCACGTTCGAGTTCTCGTAGGTCGCCGACGACTCTGTCGTATGCTGCTTGAAGATTGCGAATCTCGGAACTGTCATGTCCACGCAACCGCTCGAATGTAGCGTGACGATCTCGCTGGAGTTTTCGGATATCGAGATTGGTCTTGCGAAATCTTCGCTCCTTGTCCTGCAAAAGGAGCAGATTCCGATCCGATCCGAATCTGCGCAGCTCTCGAATTCTCACAGTAAGCGCGGCGGATTCGGCCTTACGGTCTGGGATTTCTCTTCGCCGACTCTGTAGATCGTTTACCTCATCCTCATAGGCTGGACGCTGTGTATTTGAGATCTGATGGTCACAGACGGGACACAGGCCCGTAGCTAACATCTCTGTCAAGTTGCTTATGCGGTACTCAAGTTGTGCAGCGTTCTCTCGAGCCGCGTTTACTTCGTCAGTTTCGCTCTCAAAATGACTAAGGAGCTCGGATGCCCGGCTGGCCACCGGCTCGTACCAAGACTCGGCGACTATTGCCTGAATATCGTGCTTAAGATTATCGCGATTCTGGATGTGATCCTGAATCTGAACGTCGAGCTGTTCAACGAGCTGAACGTCGGCCTCTATGCTGGCGATGCGAGAGCGCTGTTGGACGAGGTCGTCACGTTCTTGCTGCTTTTCGATCTGTTGCGACTCGAGTTCTGCGATGTCTTGGTTGATTGAGCTCAGGTCACTTTCAATTTGATCGGCTTCGCTCGCGAGGTTGGCAGCCCTGGTGTGACGACGCACTGCTCGTCTCTGCCGTCTATTCGCGTCGCTTTGAAGATCGGCAATATCAGTGAGGGCGTGTTGTAGGGCCGGTAGGCCGAGTATGCGTTCGATTGATTGTCGGAGTAGATCGGTGTTCGTGTTTTCAGCTACGAGAGCCTCATACTGAGCAAGCATTTCCCCATCAAATAGGAAGAATCTAGCGATTTCCTCATGAAGTATCCCAGCAATTGTATCGTGAATGTCCCTTTGGGAAAGGAACTGTCCGTCTCGTCTGAGAGTGACTGTTTCTTGAAGGTCGTTGTCCCTTACGGGTCGAGAATCGGATTGGACATGCCGCTCAAGCTCGTAAGCGGATCCGTTGTGAGTGAATTCTAGGACAGCTCTCATATAGTTGTCACCGGAATCGATGGCATCGTAGCTCATAAGTCTAGTGTTTGATCTTTGTATGCCAGTTCGTGCTACTACTTTTCCATATAGGCACCATCGTATAGCATTCACAAGAGATGTCTTGCCCCGCATGTTTTCGCCGTGGATAACGATGACCGGTGCCGAATGATCGACATCGAGCGCTATTGAGTGCTCACGGTAGAAGGGCCCGAAGTTATTGAGTTTAAGGCTGTGTAGCAGCATCGATATCCTGGATGTCCCTGGCTTCTATCGCGATTTCGACCATCTCACGAATCTTGCGTCTGCACTCCTGCCGGTCATCGTCGAACTGGTGACTCCAAGCTGTTTCGAGGATTTCCGTCGCGAGTTCGTCGGTGAGTAGCTCGCGCGCGGCTTGGTCTTCAATTGCCGGTCGCAATTCAGCGAGTCTGCTTAGGAGCACCGCGCGGGCACGGTGCTGGGTGCGGCTAGCGAATTGGTGGAGACTAGCAGGCATTGTCGTGATCCTCGAAGTCGGAATCGAAATCGGTCACGCGGTCCAAGCCGAGGTTCGACGCGATGGTCTGAAGTAAGTAGTGGGACGCGCGATTCTGCGCGTTTCGGGAGAATTCACCCGCCCTTCGCAGTTCGGTTCTCAGGATAGGCGCCCGATCTATGGCGCCCCCGTCTATAGTACTCGGAACCACCAATGCATCATAGATGATAGCGCGATACTTCCCGGGGGCTCGTCGAAGGACGCGTCCCCGCCTCTGGACGAATTCGCGTGGATTCGACGAGGACGCGAGGATGAGCGCATGATCGAGCGCCGGCAAGTCTACACCTTCATCTAGACAGCGGATTGCCACCAAAATGCCTCCGTTCCGGGTGAAGAAGTCGAGAGTCTCTGGCAAGGCGCTGTCCGTTCCCGACCAGTACTCAAATGCTGGAAGTCCCTCTTGTCGCAGCATACTCAGGACTGCTTCAAGCTGGTTGGCGTCATCACAGTACACCAGCCACCTTTGTCCATCCCGGTAGTGGCTAGCAACAGTCTCTCGTGCCACCTCGACCTTTCCCGCAGCCTGCTTCAGAATGCGAGCCCGGCGGATTAGCAAGGCCTGATAGGCCGGGATTGAGATCTTCACGCCGCCTGCTTCCGGCAGTCTGGCATAGGCCCTACGGACCTCTTTTGTCAGTCCGTCCCAGTGCTCCTGCTCTTCGTCCGTTAGCTGGACTTGGACGACATGGTAGTCGTAAGGGACTAGTCGGCCGGCCCGGATCGCGTCGGGGATTCCGAATGTGGGCTGAACGATATCGCCAAAGTAGGCGAAAATGGCGGACGTTCCTTCGGGATCGCCGTACCGTGTGGGTGTTGCACTCAGTGCAAGCCGGCCCCGGGCTTCGATTGTCAAGATCTGCCGGTTGCGAGGGCTACCGATTCGATGCACTTCGTCTGCGACCAAAAGCAGATGGTCGCCCGCAACAACTCCGTCTAGGAATCTCGGTGTTGCAGCTGACTGGACCGTGGCCACAACGATTCGGGGTCCGAGGTACGGAGCCGCGCGGGTGAAGTCGGCGAGATCCGCGTGCCAATCTTGGTTGCTGAGAGTGCCGCCAACGACCAACAGTCGCGGCTCACAATCAGCGAAGTATGTGGTGATCTCTTGTGTCCACTGCGAGACAAGTAGGGCGCTCGGGACTAGTACTATCGCCGGCCGATCTTTTTCGACCCACCGTTTGATAGCTTCAAGGCCTGTTATGGTTTTTCCGGCACCTGTTGCGTGCTGTACTACGCCGCAATACGTGGAATCCTCCCAATTTGCCAGCGCGTCCTCCTGATGCTTCATGAGACTTATCCGCGGGGCAGATTCCGAGCGTGCTGGCCCTTTAGTCTGCGACTTTCGCACCTGCTCTATGGCCGCTTCGATCCCGTCCGAGTTTTCGTAGACGCGTAGCTCGTCGCGTGGCAGCTCAGGGAACTCGACAACCTCAAGGCGCGGCTCGCGCCCTTCCCATAGGGAATTGAAATAGTCTCGGAGCCCAATGACTCTCTCTCTGTCGACGTCGTTCGACCATGAAGTAAACACTGCAAACGACTCATGATTGCCATTTTCAGCAAATCCGGCACGCGACTCATTGGCTGATCCTTCGAAGCCAACTGCCCAGGTATTGGTCGAGAAGACCCCTAGTTTGCTGTGAAAAATTCCGATCTTTCTGGGCCGATAAGCGATCTTCAGTTCTAGAACGCCGGCTCCAATCATAGTTGCCAATAGCTCGACTGCGGGTACGTTGGTCAGGTCGCTTGTCAGCTCCTGAATGTCAGAAATAAGCCTCTCCTGAACTCGGTCTCGAAGAGTGAGGCCGCGTTCGATCGCTTCTACATCGCTCCCGCTAAGGTGCGGCGAACAGACCAGGCGCATTCTTCCACCATGCCGAATAAACTGAGAGAGTGCGACACTCGCGACGGCGTAGAGCGAGCTACTGAAGAAGCCAACCGCACGATCGTATCGAACGGCTCGGGTAAGGCACGGAATATAAAACTCTTGGACGAGGTTGGTGCGAGTACTCGTATACCAAGGTTCGAGACTCAAACCCTCAGGCTGAGAGTCCTGCTCGTCCCGCATAGATCTCTTTCTCTCACGACTTTCAACGCGAAAGTGGTAGCATGAATGATAGCAAAGCTAGTTGATCAAACGTAGAATCCGACGTACGGAATCGCAATGGGACCTGGTTTCAGTAAGAGTGCAAGCACTTCCAGGCTAGGCGGACTAGCACCCTGCGGAAAACTGCGACATCTCTGCTAAGGGTGTAACACCACAGACGGAAACCTTCCGATTGAGCCGTCAATGTACTCGCTGCTGGGCTCGATTGATCGCCACTTTCGATGGAGATCTTCGGCGACTGATCCAGTAGTATTACTCCCAGCGAATGGATCGAATACAATGTCGTCTGGATCCGTTAGAAACTCTATGAAAAACGCTGCGACGTCGCGTGGCATTCGTGCCGGATGAACATCAATGCTGTGCAGGCGACAGTAGTCGAGATATGGGTCATTATTGGAAGCCGTATTGCTAAATGTCAACACGTTTGACGGGATGGAACCGCCATTATCTTTCAGAAACGAACGCTTGCCTATGCGATGCTGTGACGGACGGTGTCCGTCGTTATACTTACCCGATCTCAGCAGATCCTGCATCGACTTCGAATACTTGCGTAGGACTCTCCTATTGTCGGCCTTAGGGCGACTACTGCGAGACATCCACCAAATATGCGTGAAGGAATCTGTCACGCGAATACGGTCGATGTTTACCCATTGTGCCGGCGTTGGTAGCCGGGCAGGATTATGCCACACAAATGATTGGCATAGCTTAAGGTCCCCTTGTTTGAGAAACGCCAAAAGGGCTTCTAGGGCGAGTGTGGACATCACTGGTTCGCCCGGAACCCACGCGTTTCCGAGCTCGATAACGATTGAGCCGGTTGGTGCCAATAACTCAGTTAGTCGAGGTGCTAGTCCTGCCAACCAATTGACGTATTCAGGCCCTATAAGATTGCCATACTTTTTCTTTCGATTGAGAGGGAATGGAGGTGACGTTAACAGGAGCTGGACGTTGTCGACGACGTCGACGCAGAGGTCAGCGTCTAGCGCAGCCTCGATGGTGCCATGGATCATGAGGCCGCGATCGGTTGTGTAGGCAGGGCGCGATTGATCGCGGGTGAAGGCGTTGGCGGAAGTCGGAGATGGGGGCGATGGCGAGAGGACCTCCGGCAAGCTAGAAATCCCTGCTGTGAGTGCGCTTTGCCAAGCGTGGCGCTGTGGGCGCCGGCGCAGCTTGCGCGTTTCCCAGCGACAGCTTACCCGAAGGTCGGGGAAAGCTGCTCCGTTTGGAGGAAAGACGGCAGGGCCATTGCGAGTGTTGGGGATTCTCGCGTCATGTAGCGATTGACATGCCCATGCGGAGGTCACCGCTCGGGGCGTGAGCCGAAGAAGATTCGCCCGCTTAGAAAGGCGGAAACTGAAGGTAACAGGCGGAGCGGATCCGGCCACTGCGGCGGTGGCGACCGCAGGACCGTAGACATCGCGGCGTCAGGCGGTCATTGGTCGGGGCGGCGAGATTCGAACTCGCGACCTCCTGAACCCCATTCAGGTGCGCTACCAGGCTGCGCCACACCCCGGTGGCAGGAGTCTAGCAGCGGCGACCAGGCTGGGAGCGCGGTGGGTACGGCTAGGGCTTCGGGCGCAGGGCGCGGCGGAGCTGGCGATGGCGGCGCCAAACAGCGAGCGGAGACCGTACCGGCTCCATCACGGCGCGAAGCTCGGACCAGGTGGCGCGTCGGCGCGGCGCATTCCGCGATGGTTCGAGGTGTCCGCGGCTGCGCCAGATATTGGGCAGGCGCCGAAGACCCGCCAGCCGCCCGCGCACGGCGTCCAGTCGACGTTGCCGCGAGACAGTGATGGGCAGCGACGCGGCGTCGTAGGCCAGGATCAGCGGCAGCCAGCGCAGCAGCGGCCCGTGGGGATAGTTCTTGGCGATCAACCACACCTTGTTGCGGCCGAGGTGATAGGTCTTGAGCGGCGAATCCTCGGCCCACGTGGCCGAGTGCAGGTGGCGAACCCGGGCGGCGGGCACGTATCGCGCCTTCCACCCCAGCCAGCGCGCGCGCCAGGCGAGGTCGACGTCTTCCAGGTAGGCGAAGAATCGCTCGTCGAAACCGCCGGTGGCCTGGAGCAGCTCGCGCCGATACAGCGCCGCGCCGGCGCTGGCGCCGAAGACCTCGCCGTCGGCGTCGTCCGGCACGGGCGTCCCGGCATTTCGATCCCAGGCGATGCCCAGCGGGTCCAGGCTGACGCCGGCGGAGTCGATGACCTCGGGGTCGTGCCGATACACCATGCGGCTGGCGAACATGCCGGCGTCCGGGTACGCCGAAGCGGCGCGCACCAGGTCGGCGAGCCAGTCCGGGTCGGGAATCGCATCGTTGTTGATGGTGGCGACCAGCGGCGCGCGGGCGGCCTCGAAGCCGCGGTTGTTGCCGGCCGCGAATCCAGTGTTCTCCGAGAGCTCCACCACGCGCACCGACGGATAATCTGCGCGGACCCAGGCCGTCGTGCCGTCGGTCGAGCCGTTGTCGACCAGGATGACCTCGTGCCGGACGCCCTGCTGCCCGACGATGGCCGGCAGCGATTCGCCCAGCCGCTCGCGTCCGTTCCAGGTCACGACGACGACTGAAGCCTCGAGGTCGGTGCTCGGCGTCATGGTCCGGCGCGACCGCTAGACTTCAGGCGGCAGATGCATCCGGCGCCGCTGGTTGGGTTGCGCGTGGCTCCCCCGCTCCGATTTCTCTCGCCTACCAAGTTGCGAACCTACGCGACTTGTCCGCTGCAGTACAGGCATCGGTATGTGGACCGCCTCCAAGCCCCGTACACCCCGGCCTCACTGGTTGGCCAGGCCATCCATGAGACGCTGGAGGCGAACTTCCGGGCGAAGAAGCATACGCGCCGCGATCTGCCGCTGGCCGAGGCCCAGGAAATCTTCGACCGCGTCTGGGAGCGCAACGCGCCGGGTCCGGCAGACGCCGCCGACCCGGACGATCCGTGGGAGGCCGCCTACGAATCCGGTCGGCGCGCACTGGAGCACTACCTGACGGAAGCGGCCGCGGCCTTGGCGCCGCATCTGGTCGAGCATCGATTCCGGTTCACGGTCCCCAGCGTGCCATGGCCGGTCGTCGGCACGGTCGATCTGGTGGATCAAAACGGCACGGTCATCGACTTCAAGACCTCCCGCCGGCCTTACGACGCCGCCTATCTCGATAGCGATCTACAGCTCATGTGTTATGCCATCGGCTACGCCTCGTTTCGCGCCGGGTCGCGGGTCCGGCCCGGCGAGCTGCCGTCGCCGTATTTCATTCCCGACGTCCGCGTGGACGTGCTGGTGATCGGCGATCCACCGTCGGTCCAGCGGCTCGAGGCGCGCTACGACCAGGACGACCTGCAAGAGTTCGGGGAGCGCGCCGCGAGCATAGCGTTGGGCATCCAGGATGAGCGCTTCGAGGCGTTTTGGCGCGCGCCGGACGCTGCGGAGGACGCGAGCGTCTGCCGGCGGTGCTCCTACGTGGACCGGTGCCCGGACGCGCTGGTTTCGGTCGACGAGCTACTGGAAGCGGACGGCGAGGACGGAGACCAGGAAGAATAAGGCCGAGATCCCGATCGTGAAGTTGAAGAGCACACGGTCGATCCCGCGCCGCGAGGCGAAGAACGAGCTATCGCTGCCGCCGAGCGCCGAGCCCACGCCGGCATTCCGCACCTGCAGCAGCACAACGGCGATCAGAATGACCGCCAAGACCACCTGCGCCGCCTGAAAGCCGGAACCCACGGGTTTACTCCTGCAAGGGGACTTGCCCCGGATTGGCATTGTGCCTGGCGCGTAGGGCCCCAAGGGGCCATGCGCCGCGCCACACGCTCAGCATACCGGAGAGGCTGGGCATGAGGGGACATCGAGCAAGTCGTTGCGCACAATCCGGTCATTCCCGCGAAGGCGGGAATCCACCCTTCATTGAACCTGGGGGCGAACGGCGTTCGCACGGTCCTCCTCAAGCCTGGCCGGGGTTTGCACAGGTCTCCGGAGGCGGCAATCCAGTCCGGTCGAATTGGGACGCGCGTCTAGTGCTTGGCGTCGGGCGGGTCTGAGACCCGCCCCTACCGCAAACGGCCTGTGCGCCTCAGGCGCCGGCCGCCGCCAGCTTGGCGCGCGACATCTGCGCCGCCACCTTGATGGCGTGATCCAGGCTGTCTTCGCGCGCGCGCCCTTCGCCCGCGCGGCCGTAGGCGGTGCCGTGGTCCACGCTGGTGCGGATGATCGGCATGCCCACCGACACGTTGATGCCGTCGAAAAAACCCGCGGTCTTGACCGCGACGTGCCCCTGGTCGTGATACATGGCCACGATGCCGTCGAAGCGACCGTCGATGGCCTTGTTGTAGACCGTGTCGCCCGGCTCGGGCCCGGTCACGTCCATGCCCTCCGCCCGCGCCGCCTCGATGGCCGGCAGGATCTCGTCGGCGTCCTCGTCACCGAACAGCCGGTCCTCGCCCGCGTGGGGGTTGAGCCCGTTGACGGCGATGCGCGGATGCTCGAAGCCGAGGAGTTGCAGCGACTCGTGCAGCAGCCGGATGCAGTGCAGCACGTTGTCCTTCTTCACGCGGTCGATGGCCTCGCGCAGTGAGACGTGCGTGCTGTTGTGAATGACCCGCAGCGACGGCGCCACCAGCAGCATGCGCGTGCCGGGCGTCTCGGTCAGGTCCGCCAGCAGCTCGGTGTGACCGGCATAGTGATAGCCGGCGCGGTTGATGGCTTCCTTGTGGATCGGTCCGGTGACGATGGCCGCCGCGCGACCGTCCATGACCAGCTTGGCGGCTTCGATCACGGCCTCGGCGGAGGATCGCCCCCCCTCGACCGTCACCTGCTTGAACGGTAGGTCGCTCAGGTCCTCACCCCACGGGTCGTAAACCTCGATCGTTCCGTGCGCGTAGGCGGCGGATTCCGGCTCCGCGGCAACGACCTTCAGTTCGGAACCCAGGATGCGGGCCATGCGTTCGATCGCCGAGACGCTGCCCACGGCGAGCGGGCGGCACATCGCATAGGTCTCCGGCTTCGCCAGGGATTTGATCAGGATTTCCGGCCCGACTCCGGTCGGGTCGCCCATGGTGATGGCGAGGATCGGCCGGTCGACGTCGGTGGTTGCGGTGGGGATGCGGGGCTCCTTTTGTCGTGCGCCCTCGAAGGCACACGGCGGCAAGTGTAGACATGGATTCAGTTGCGTGCGCGAACGTGTGGCGGTCCGCCGGTCAGGGAGCTCCGATCGTGCGCAGCGCGTCCACCAGCGCCGACGGTCCGCCCATCACGCCGGCCTTGGTCACCACCGGCCATCCTGCGCCGGGACCGGACGTGAACACGCCGTAGGGCACGCCCCACCCAATCTCACCGGCGAGCTCGATGGCTTCCGCCGGGATCGCGGCGAACGCGGCGCGCGCCGTGTCGCCGCCCGAGAGCACCAGGCCAATCGGGTGTCTGCCGCGCCAGATGGTGGCCGTGAACTGGCTCACCAGGGCCTGCTGCGCGGCCTGGGCCTCCGGGGACGGCGCCTTGACGGGAATCACGGCATCTATGAGGGCGGGGCGGTCGAGCGACCAACCGGCGCGCACGGACGCGGCCACCATGATCGAGATTCCAGGTTGCTGGAGGAGTGGAATGGGTTTGACCGCGAAGGTTGCCGCAGCCTCGGCGAATTGCCGCTGCGTATGCTCCATCGGCGACCCGATGATGGCGAGCGTGCGCGTGGTGCGCGACATTTCGGGGACCGGTTGGGGAAGCGTCGCGGTGCATCGCGCCAGGGACGCGGCCAGGCCCGCCGATCCGGCGCTGACCTGCATGAGGTCGGCAGCGTCCATGGCCACCGCCACGCACTCGAGGTCGGCGTCCTCCGCAATGTCCGGCAGGATCACGTTCACACCCGCGTCGCGGGCGTCCCGCAAGGCGTCGGCAAGCGCGGTCATGTCCGACCGGACGATCTCCGTTGGGACGACACGGCACGTCAACGGCGAGGTGGATTCGATCAGGGTCGGGATGTGCGACTCCAGGGCCGGGGTGACGGGGTCTCGTCCGGGCTCCGCCTCGGAGACGGGGGTGCCCCAGAGCGCCAGCGTGCCGGATTCCGTGGTCCGGCCGCCCGAGGGAAATGCGGGCGTGTACACCAGCGTCGAGACGCCCGCGCCGTCGAGCGCCGCCTGAATTTCGGCCGCAATGTTGCCGCGCAGCAGCGAGTCGGTCTTCTTGTAGACCAGGGCGGCGGGGTCCACCGCGCCGACGGCGCTGCGCACGGCGTCGTAGGCCGCGGAAGCGTCCAGGTGTCGCGACGCGGTGCTCATGGCCGCCGCCTCGGCGTCCGGCGGCCACGTGCCGTCGCGGGTGGACACCAGGGTTCGGCGCCCGGCATTGCGGAACTGCAGCGCCGTATCCAGGGCGCCGGTCAAGTCGTCGGCGATGATCGCCCACCGCGGCATTGGCTAGTTCGTCAGCGGAAGCGTGTCGGGCGCGTGCGTGAGCACGCCCACGGATGGGTTGGCGCGAGCATCGGCGGCTGCGATTTCGAGCGCCGCCTCCACCGTGTCCGCTCGGTTGAACGCCAGGGCGCGGGCGTCCTCGCGCGCCACGCCGTCCGACACCAGGATGATCCGCGCATGCTCGCGCACCCGCGCCCACGCGGTCGCCAGCGATGCGGCCACCGGGTCGTCGAACTCGCCTTTTTCGTAGCGGGTGATGAGCGCGTCGGCCGGGGACGCTGCGTAATCCAGCATCTCCGGATGCATCACGGCCACGCCTTCGGGACACGGCGTCACCACGATGATCGTGCCGCCCGGACGCACCATCATCGCCGCGGGATACAGGCTCTTGTGCGCCTGCCAGAACTCGATGTCGCAGGGGTGCGAGCCGGCGATGACGATGTCGAGTCCCGTTGGCGCGGGCACGCCGTAGATGCCCTGGGCGTCCGACACCGCGCGCCGATAGGCCCCGCGCGTGGTTCCGAATCGGGCCGTCGCGAGCTGGCCGTCGCTGTTGAGCGTGACGTTGAGGACGTGGCGCATGCCGGACCGTTCGGCGATGCGCTCCATCTCGCGGCGCACCGGCGTCACCACCTGGCCGAGCAGCGGCTCGACGGCGCGCGCGCTGAACATGTGGGTGGCGGCGGTGGTGGCCGCGCCCGACACGCCCGGTTGCACGATCTTGGCTCCCGCCGAGAATCCGGCGATGTGGTGGGGTACGACCGCGCCGGTGCCGATGACCAGGTCGCGTTCGAACAGCCCCGCGTTTACGTGCACCGGCGTGCCGTCGGGCGTGGTGCCCAGGTCGCGCAGCGGGGCCACCGTGTGGTCGTGCTGGGTGACTTCGACCCGGCTGAGCACTTCGTCGCCGAGCTTGGTGCGAACCTCGTCCGGCGTCATCGGGCGGTGCGTGCCCAGGGCGACCATCACCTGCACGCCGTCGTCGGGCAGCCCGCCGGCGCGAAGTTCCTCCAGGATCGCCGGCACCAGCAAATCGGTCGGCGTCTCGCGAGTGATGTCGTCGACGAGGATGAGCGCCGAGCGGGCGTCGCGCGCCGCCGTGCGCAGCGGCGGGCTGTCGACGGGGTTCGCCAGCGCTTCGCGAATTACGCGCTCCGGATCGGGCGCCGGCGGGGCCGGGTGCGGCGTGAAGACGCCGGCCAGCACCGCGTCGTGGTTGACCTGAAAGCGCAGCTCATCCGCGCCGTAGGGAATGGTGACGAAGTCGCCTGGCACGGTGCGCCCCGATCCGATTTCCGCTACGCGGCCACCACTGGATTGCGGAGCACGCCGATGTGCTCCAGCTCGATCTCGACCGTGTCGCCGGCGGCCAGCGGACCGACGCCCTCGGGCGTGCCCGTGAAGATGCAGTCGCCGGGTTCCAGCGTGAGGCCCTGCGCCAGGTAGGTGACGAGCGACGCGACGTCGAAGAGCATGTCGGACGTGTTGTTGTCCTGCTTCGTTTCGCCGTTGACGCGCGCCTGGATGCGCAGGTTGTTGGGGTCGATGTCGGTCACGATGCAGGGTCCCAGCGGCGCAAACGTATCCAAGCCCTTGCCCATCAGGATGCAACCCATGGCCATTTCGGCGAATTGCAGCTTGCGGGCGCTCACGTCGTTGCCGCAGGTGTAGCCGAGCACGTAGTCGAGCGCCTCGGAGACGTCGACGTTGCGGCAGGTCTTGCCCATCACCACGACCAGTTCCGCCTCGTAGTGGACCTCGCCAAACGGCTCGTCCTGGAGCGCGGGATCGTTGATCGCGTGGCGGAAGCCGTCCCCGCGGGGCAGCACGATGTCGTCCCCGGGGCCGCTGATGGCCGTGCTCGGCTTGATGAACAGCATGGGCATCTTGGGCACGCCGCTCTCACCGACGGTTTCCATGATGTGTTCCATGTAGTTCAGGCCGACCCCAATGGCCTTGCCCGGCACGATGGGCGCCAGCAACTCGAGGTCGTCGACCGAACCGACGGATTCGCCAACCGAGTGGTCCCCGAAGATGTCCCCGTCGATCGCGTGGACGGTGCCGTCGTCGTCGAGTGAGCCGTAGCGAGCGCCGGAAGGGTGGGCGTATCGGACGATCCGCATGGTGGTTGACCGATCAGAAGCGAGGGGCAGGCAGCGGTCCGCAGCGTAGCATCGCCCGTGCGTGCGGCCGGGCTATTTCGCGTTTACGAAGTCCATGATCGCCGCGCGGCACTCATCGGGCGCCTCCAGGTGCGGCCAGTGGCCCGCATGCGCAACGTTGACCTGGGTGGCATTGGTCGCGCGGGCGGTCAGGATGGCCGCGTCGTCCTCGGTGACGAAGGGGTCGGCGTCGCCGCGCAACACCAGAATGGGCGCCCTGATCGTGCGGGACGCTTCCAGGTACTCCGCGCCGATCATGGCGCGCAAGCACCCGGCGACGACGTCGCCGGATGCGATCGCCGCCGCCTCGCACATCGACGACAGGTGTTCGTCGGCCAATTCTTCGACAAGGCCGCGCGTCAGCCAGCGCTTCGCGGCATCGGCATCCCAGCCGCGCATTTTGATCCGCTCGTGCACTGTCCAGAGGCTGTGCACGTCGCGGACGAACGCGCCCGACCCGAGGAGGACCAGGCGCTGGACGTGGCTGGGATATCGCGCCGCGAAGCACAGGGCGACGAGTCCGCCGTAGTCGTGAGCCACGATCGGAATCGGATCGAGCTGATTGGCCTGGTGCAGCGAGTGATGCAGCAGCGTCGCGGCGTGGTCGATGTCGCCCGCGAAGCCCGCGGGCGGACTCGCGCCGAAGCCGGGAAACTCGAGCATTAGCGCGCGCCGGTCCTCGGGAAGCCCCTGGGTCACCAACTCCCAAACGACCGCGCCGGGCCCCAGGCCGTGCAAGAACAGAATGCCCGACCCGCGCACGCCCGTGGTTGCCAGATTGATGCGCCGTCCGCGCACCTGGAGCATTGGCATCAGCGAGCGCTGCCCGCGGTGCTTGTCTCACGCCCTTGGTCAGGCGGTTTCACGTCGCGCGTGCAGTGACTGTCGGTGGGCATGCCGTGCTTCCGGATCACGCCTTTGATGGCGTGTCGACGCCACCCCGTGCTTTGCGCAGCTCCTCTTGCAGGCTTTCCGCGTAGCTTTCGACGGCGGCGCGCACCCGCTCGATCTGCACGATGGACGGCAGCACTCGTTGGCGCGCGGTCGTCTCGACGGTGTCCTGCACTCGCTCCGTCGAGCGCGCGGTGCGCCGCAGTCCCTGCTTGACCTTGACGGTGGTCTCGATGATGGCGATGGAACCGACCACGCCGCCCACGAACAGCGCCAGGAACACCACGCAGCCCTGGATGACCAGGATGATGATGGCGATGTCGCGCGCGACGTCCCACCCGTCCATCAGCGCCGCCGCCTTCGCCGTCGACGGGACCGGCTGCGGCGTCGCCGCGGCTGGGCATGCCGCTCCTTGGTCTCGCCTTCGGCTGCTTCCGCGGCGCGCTGGGCGGCTTCGCGGGCCTTACGCAACCTGGCTCCCACCTGCGCGATCAGCTCGCTGCCGCGTTGGGGCGCGAGCACCGTGCCAATGGCGCCGCCGACGATGAATCCGAGCGCCACGCCGAGCATGATCCAGGCCATGTCCGGCACGGCCTAGCGCCACTGTCCGCGCACAAGGCTCAGCGCGCGGCGGGCGACTCGGACTCCGCGCGAGGTCGTGCGCGAGCCTGCGGCGACGGTCTCCTGCACGCTCTCCGCGGTGGCGCGAACGGTGTCGACGGTGTCACGGGCGGAGTCGATGATTGGGGTGACTTCGGCGCGAATCGCCGCCAGCATGCGCCACAGCAGCAGCCCGGTGATCGCCAGCATCAGCGCGGCCAGCAGGCCCACGGACGCGAGCACGATGACGGCAATGTCGCGGACGACTTCTAGCGCTTCCACGACCCTGCCCTGTGGCTAGGCGCGCTGAAAGCGCTCCAGGAAGCGCGCGGGTTGCACGATGCGCCGGATGAGTCGCTGCCGGATGACCCGCCACGCTTCGTCAACGGCTCGCCTTTCTGCCCGTGTCACACGGTGCTGACTATAGGTGGCCCGCATGTACGCCACCCCCACCGTCTCGGGAGGACTTGCCCCGTCAGCGCCAGCCGCCATGGTGTCGGGGAACAGCCACGCGCCCAAGCGCCGCGACACCTCCTGCGGCGTCTCGGATGCCCCGGCATTGTAGCCAGCGCGGCGCGCGTAGCTCACCATTCGCGCATAAACCCGCTGCACGCCCGTGCTTGGCTGCTGCAGGCGATTGCGCGCGAATGCGGCCCCCATGATGATCAACACGACCAGTGCAAACGCGCCCAGCGCGATGGCGATGGCGACCAGGGCGCCGGCGACGTTGCCGAGCACCTCGCCAAAGGCGTCCTCCTCGTCGGGCTGGAGCGCCGAGAACGCTCCACCAGCGGCGCCGCTCATCAGCTCGAGATCCTCGAGCAAGTCGTCGAAGGTCGGTCCGAGTCCTCCAACCACGTTACTTGCGGCGATGCCGTCGCCGGCGTCGTCGGTTTGGCGTTCCACCGGCAGCCGGAATCCCGACGGCTCGAAGGCCACCCAGCCATACCCCGGAAAGTAGACCTCGACCCAGGTATGGGCGTGCTCGGGATTCACGAAGAAGCGGTTCGTCGCCGCGTCATAGTCGCCGGCCACGAAGCCATTCACGAGACGGGACGGAATGTCGAGCGCGCGCACCAGGACGGCCATAGTGGACGCGATGTTCACGGCCGAACCGCGCCGCGATTCCGTGAGGAAAAAGTCGGTCGCGTCGCGGTCGCCGGGGAGCGGCGGGGCATCGACCGCAAACGGGAATCGCCGCATGAAGAACTCGATGGCGAGCACGCGGTCGAACGCTGTTTCCCCGGCCTCGGCGAAGCGCTGGGCCAGCGCGAGCACGCGATCCGGCATCTCGGGCAGTTCCAGATAGGGCGTGATCCATTCCGGATATTCGTTTGAAGCCGCCCGAAGCTGCGCGATCGTCGCCCCCGAGAACGTCGAATCCACCGAATAGACCAGCCGCTGCCCGACGCGACGGGTGGCGCGGATCGAGGCGTAGTCCTCGATCGGCGCGCCGGAGTCGTCTACCTGCACGAGGTAGCGACGATTGACCCGAATGACGTCGCCGGGCGAATAGAGCACCGAGGTGGTGAAGTCGAGCATTTCCACGTTGGTCCGCACGGGAATGCGCGCTTCGAGCCCAAACGACTCCGCCAGCGGCGTGCTCGGCTCGCGCTCGGCCAACTCGCGATAGGTGCTGCGCCAGCCCTGTCCGGTGTAGACGTCGAACGTCTGCCCCTTCCAGTAGTTCGGCGATGTCGACTCGATGATCATGCTGCCGCGCGGCTGAAACGGTTGCGGACCGCTCAGGCCCATCGATTCGCGGCCGGCAAGCGCCGCGCCGGCGGGGTTGGAGACGCCGCCAAACAAGCGCTGAATGCCAGTCTCCACGTTGCCCCAGCCGTCGCCCAGGTAGGTCCAAAACGCCTCCGCCACGGGGTTGCCGGCCGCTCGCGGCAGGGCGACGGACAGCACCACAACCAAGGCGATCACGACCAGGGCCCACGCGAACACCGTGTTGCCGAGGCCGCGCGTGTAGGTGGTGCCCGTGGTCGCCCACTTCGACTCCAGCGACGTCGTGCGCAGATGCACGATCAGCGCCAGGGCCGCCGAGAGGAACACGACGAATGGGACCCAGTCGGGACCGATGTAGGTCACGTTGATTCCGAGGGCCAGCATGCCGGGGGTCAATGCCCACAGGGCGCTCCGACGTCGAAACGCCATCCAGCCCGCGAAATAGCCCATGCCCCAGGCGGCCATGGTCATCCAAAAGAGGAACACCACGTTGTCGCGGCTGACCTGGAACGCGAAGGCCGATTGGAACCACCCCTCGAGCCGGAAATACAGGTCTCGCAGCAGCTCCCAGGTTTCGTTGGCCGCGGCGTTGAGGGGCGGCTCGCCGCCCAGGGCCCCCGACTGGCGGAGTTGCACCCACTCCACCGTTTCGCCAAACAGCGCGGCGAAATTCCGCACGCCGTCGATGGGGCCGGGGAAGGCCTCCGACGCGACGACGTATGCCACGGCCAGGTCGGTGACGACGCCGATCGCCACGATCCAGACCGACGACATGCGCCGATTGGATAGCCACCACGCGGCCAGAACGGCCACGATGGCCACGGCGAACAGCACGCCCGTTCCCGGCGCCCAACCAACCAGGTGAATGCTGGCGAGCGGCGCCAGCGTGGCCGCCAGCAACAACCCAAAGGTCAGCAATGAGCCGGCCGGCAGGGTCGGGAACCGGATGCGGCTGGCGGTCGCGGCGGCCACGCTCATTCGGCTACTGGTAGGCCAGCGACACCGTCGGTCGCCGCTGCCCCTCGGCGGCGGGCCCGCCATGCCGGCTGGGCTGCACCGTTGAGAAGGTCGCGCCCTGGGTCACGGTGGTGAAGGACACGCCGGCGGTTTCAGCCCCCTCCTTGAGCCCGGCGTTGGAGGGGGCGTCTTCAAATGTCGCGGCATCCACGCCGATGGCGTTCGGATACACGGCCCGCTGCGCCAGGTGGGTCAGGCTTCCGATCCAGCTTGGGTCCGCGGAAGGCGAGATTGCGACCAGGCTGACCCCGCGGCCCAGGATCGGCGCGGCGCTTGCGAGCACGTCGCCGAAGGGTTGCGTGCCGCGCGCCTGCACGATGGCCAGCGACTCCAGGATTCTCCAGAGCTGCCGCAGGCCCCGTTGCGGCTCGATGATGTAGCGGGTGCCGCGCCCCTCGGCCAGCAGGCCGACGGACTTGCCGTCGCGCACGAATTGGTAGGCGAGCGACGAGACGATCTTGACGCCGTATTCCTCGGTGGACTCGTCGCCGTGGCCCGCCTGCACCGCGGCGTCCAAATCGAGCGCCACCCATAGGCTGGCGGTCGGCTCGAGGTCGAACTCCTTGACCAGCAGCGTTTCGCGGCGCACCGAGGTGGGCCAGTGGATGCGTTTGAGCGGGTCGCCGGGCTGAAACTCGCGCAGGCCGCCGGCGTCGGTCGTCACCTGCTGGGTCCGCATCGACGAGCGGGCCGCGCCCACCAGCGTTCCGGCGGGCACCGCGACATCGTGCATCACCGAGATCGGTGGGTAGACCACGATGGTGTTCTCCTGGGCGAGCCGGCGTTCGGCCGTGAACAGGCCAAACGGGTCGCCGACCGTCACGTCCGCCGGCCCGAGCTTGTAGAGGCCGCGTCGACCGGCTTCCCCATGCGTGCGCCAGCGGCGCTTCCCGCGGCCGCCAAGGCTGACGGCAATGGACGCCCGATATCCGGGAAGCTCGGAGTAGTCTTCAACCTCGAGCATGAGGATCGGCAGTCGGCTGCGGCTGCGCAGCTCGAACTCTTCTTCGATGGTGTCGCCAACCGTCGCCCATTGGGTGCGGATGTGACGCTGGATGGTGAGCCCGCGCGATGCCAGGCGCGTCCAGAAATAGGACAGCAGCACAATGCTGAGCAGCGCGTACATCAACCAATACGCGATGGGCGACGTGGTCACCAGCGCCACGACGACGAGCAGGCCAAGCAGGACGATGATGACCGGTCGTTGCAGGGTGACCGCGGGTTTAGGCTGGCTGGCCGTGACGGACACGGGGCCCTCCACCGGACGTGGGATGCAAGCAACTTCCGCCCGGATTCGAGGCCGACTCTAGCATGCGCCCGACTGACGGGCGCTGCGCCGAGCGGCGCCAACGCCGGCTGGCTGGCGCTGCGCGTTCGGCGCTTCCACACATGGCTCACCAGAAGCACCCAAGGAGTCGCCGCGCGTCTGGGCTAGACTCCAGCGGAGGGGTGCCCGAGTGGTTGAAGGGGACCGTCTCGAAAACGGTTTGGCGTGTTGAGCGTCACGTGGGTTCGAATCCCACCCTCTCCGCCGGCTCTCCGAGGGTGACGATTCCTTGAGCACTCCGACCCCGTCGCTGGTGATTCGTGCCGGGCGGCTCGTGTGCCCGGCCACCGGAATCGATGGCCCGGGCGCGGTGACGGTCGCCGGCGACCGCATCGTCGGCGTCGCAATTGACCGTTCGGATATGCCGGCGCCGCCCGGCGCCCGCGTGCTTGAATTCCCCGACGGCATCCTCCTGCCCGGGCTGATCGACCTCCATGCGCATCCGGGGTTTGGCGACTCCAAGCATGACCTGGACCCCGATCGCTGTCTGCTTGCTCGCGGCACCACGACGGCGATGTCGCAGGGCGACGCGGGCGCGGCCAATTGGCCGCTCTATCGCGACACCGTCATCGACGTGGCGCGGTTGCGCATCAAGCTCGCCATGCACCTGGCCTTGCCCGGCGAGTCGGCGCCGCACCCGAGCCACTCGAAGCTCGACGACCTGGACGCGGACGCGTGCGCGCGCGCCGTCCGCGACGGCGGCGATCACATTTGGGGCATTGCGGTCACCACGAACGTCCTCGGCACCGGCGACCTCGATCCGCGCGAGATCCTGGCTCGGGGCCTTGCGGCGGCGGAAGCCGTTGGCTGTCCCATCATCTACGGCTCGCGCTACCACACCGATTGGCCGCTGGAGGACCAGCTCAAGCGCTTGCGGCCCGGCGATATGGTCACCTACTGCTTCCACGATGGACCGGACCGCATCGTGGGTGACGGTCGAGTCCTCGACTGCGTCCACGAGGCCCGCGCCCGCGGGGTCCTGTTCGATACCGGGCACGGGATGAATTCGTTTGTCTACGACGTCGCCGAGGCCGCGCTTGCCGATGGATTCCCGCCCGATGCGATCTCCACGGACATCCAGCGGCGGCACGTCGGGGCGAATCCGCCGCACGACCTCCCACTCGTCATGTCCAAGCTGCGGGCGGCCGGCATGCCGGAAGCCGACATCTGGCCCCGCGTAACCGAGCGCCCGGCGCAGATCCTGGGCATGGCCGATGAGATTGGCCGGCTGGCGCCGGGCGCCTGCGCCGACCTGGTGGTGCTCGATTGGGCGCCGTCTCCCGAGCCTCTGGCGGATTGCAAGGGCGTCACGCGTCCCGGAGGGCGGTGGCACACCCGGCTCGTCGTGCGTGGCGGGTCAATCGTGGAGACGACGTCCTCCTAGGCCCACGCTTCGCGCGCCCCGCGCGGCGCTGCTAGCCTCGAACGAACGTGGTGCGTGAGGTCGGATGCGATGGCGCGGGTGCTTGTGGCGATGAGCGGGGGCGTGGACAGCTCCGTCGCCGCCGCGTTGCTTTCCCGCGCGGGCCACGAGGTGATCGGCGTCACGTTCAACCAGTGGCCGGCGAGCCAGACGCTTCGCAACGCCCGCAGCGGATGCTGCACGCCGCGGACCATCGACGACGCACGGCACGTCTGCCAGATCCTCGGCGCGCCGCACTACGTGCTGAACTTTCGCGCCGAGTTCGAGGCGGCCGTGATCGACCCGTGGACCCGCAGTTACCTCCGCGGCGAGACGCCGAATCCCTGTGTGACGTGCAACGACCGCGTGCGGTTCCCGGAGCTGATTCGCAAGGCCGACGAACTGGACGCTGAGTTTGTCGCCACCGGCCACTACGCGCGTGTCGCGAACGGAGCGTCGTGGCGCTTGCTCCGCGCCCGTGATTCGTCGAAAGACCAGTCGTACGTGCTGCATATGCTGCAACAGGACCAGCTGCGCCGCGTCCGGCTGCCGCTGGGCGACCTGCGGAAGCCGGACGTCCGCCGGATGGCCGCCGAGTTCGAGCTGCCGGTGGCCGCCAAGCCGGACAGCCAGGAGATTTGCTTCGTTCCGGACGGCGACTATGAAGCCGTCGTGCGTCGCCAGGGAACCAGCGGCGAAGGCCCGATCGTCGAGTCCGACGGACGAGTGGTCGGGCGTCATGACGGCATCGAAACCGCAACCATCGGGCAGCGCCGGGGACTCGCCCTCGGCGGCGGTGGCGGACGCCGCTATGTGACGGCGATCGACGCCGAGCGGAATACGCTGGTGGTCGGTCCGCGCGAGGCGGCATTGGTGAATTCGATATCCGTGCGCGACGTGCGTTGGATTAACGGACCCGCCGCGAGTCCGCCGGCGCACGCCGAGGTGCAGACGCGCTCCCACGCCCCTGCCGTGCGCGCCCGACTCGAGCCAGAATCCGGCTCGATGCTGTCGGTCGTGTTCGACGAGCCGGCCTGGGCGCCGGCCCCCGGCCAAGCCGCGGTGTTCTATCGCGGAGACGAGGTGCTGGGCGGCGGGGTGATCGACCGGCCGGAGGTGCGCTGATGCCCGACGTCTACTGCCCGCGGTGCTTCGACCTTGTCGAAGATGCGCGCGTCTTCTGCGAAAACTGCGGCCAGTTCATCCACGAGCACGCGCCGGCCGATTCGCGCGAATGGGACTCTCGCCCCCCGGATCTGTCCCCCGTGGCGCCCGCCGCGACCGAAGCGCCCGTGGTGATCAACCTGCCGGACGAGCATATGCCCGACGCTCCGGCCGATGAGTCGCCTAGCGAAGAAAGCGGTAGCGCACCAGCGCCCTGACGGCGGCCGGGCCGTCGACCCACCAGCGCAGCTTCTTGGCGGATCGCGCCTCGTACGAGATTGGCAGTTGCGCGATGCGCTCGCCGCGCCGGAGAAACCGCGCCGTGAGCTCGACCTCGAGGTCGAATGAATCCGCGGTCAGCGCGACGCCCTCCAGCACCTCGCGGCGCCACATCTTGTGGCAGGTTTCCATGTCGCGCACGGAGGCGCCGTAGAGCAAATTTGTGAGCAGGGTGAGGAAGCGATTCCCGAGCCGGTAGAGCCGCGACTGCGATTCCAACGGCCGGTATCCGTAGACGACCCTGGCTTCGCCGCGCTGGATCGGCTGAATCATGGCCAGGAAATCCTGCGGGTTGTACTCGAGGTCGCCGTCGTGAATGACCAGCACGTCCCCGCGCGCCTCCCGCAGCCCCGAGCGCACGGCGGCGCCCTTGCCCCGGTTCTCCGGGTGATTGATGACGCGGATTTCGGGGATGGCGGCCGACTCGATCTCGGCTGTGGTCCCGTCCGTCGAGCAGTCGTTGACCACGATGATGTCGAGATCGAGGTCCACGGCAGCGACTCGGCGCAGCGCTTCGGCGATCGTGGGCGCCTCGTTGTACGCCGGCACGATCACGCTGAGGGTCACCGCAGGCGCCACCGCAGCCGAGCGATATCGGCGAAGGAGTTCAGCACCACCAGCGGGCTGTTGCCGGACTGCTCGCCGGCTGTGCGCGGATAGTGGTGGACGCCGACCTCGGTGTACGTATGGCCCGCATGCGTGGCGCGGGCCACGAGTTCGGCCGAGATCACCGCGCCGCGACCGGCGATGAACTCGATGTCCTGCACCACCTCGCGGCGAAACAGCTTGAAGCCACAGTCGATGTCGCGCACGTTGAAGCCCATCACCAGCCGCACGACCAGCCCCCAGAGGCGCGCATTCAGCGACCGGTGCGCCGGATCGGCCCGCTGGATGCGATAGCCCAGCACGAAGCCGTGTGTGCCGAGCGCGTCTACCAGACCCGATAGATCCGCCAGCGAAAACTGGCCGTCGCCGTCGACATAGCAGATCAGCGGCGCTCGCGCGGCGGCGAAGCCCGAGCGCAGCGCATGGCCATAGCCCAGGTTCGTGGGGTGCTGCACCACGCGCACGCGGTCGTCACCCGCGGCCGCCTCGCGGGCTCGCTCGGCCGTGCCGTCGCTCGAGCCGTCGTCGACGATGAGGATTTCGTAGTCGTCTCTCAGCGCACCAACGTGCTGCTGGGCGTCGGCGATGACCGCGGCGACATTCTCCGCCTCGTTGTGACACGGAAACACCACTGAGATTTCCGGCGTGGGTTGCCCGGCTGTTGAGGAGGCGGTCGACATTTGCGTTGGTATGTGAGCGTCGGCGCGCGGCACGCGCGGCGCTTGGTGATCGACGCCCGCCGTCTACCGCCACGCTCCAGGGCGCCGAAACCTACCACACCCCCGCGCCCGACCAGTTCGCTAGGATTGCCGCGGTGCCGAATACCGGATTCCCTCACGTGCGGCTGGCCGTCACGACCTACTCCGCGCCCCAGTGGACCATCGACGAGCATGCGCGGGTCGCCCGCGAGATCGGCTGTGACGGCCTGGAGATCCGGATGCTCGCCGGGCAGCCGCTCGCGCCCGATCTCCCCGCCGCGGAACGACGACGCATCGCCGAGGTGGTCGCGGACGCGGGTCTCGAAATCTGCGTGGTCGGCAGCGACTGCCGCTTGGCGCAGCCGGCAACGCCGCGAGCGTCGGAGGTCGATCGGGCGGCTGGGTTCATCGAGTTGGCCCGTGAGTGGGGGGCGCCGGTGGTCCGGGTGTTCGGCGGCGCGCAGAGCGCCGACGCGCCGCCCGCCGAGGCGGACGCTTGGGTGGCGGAAGGACTGCGCGCCGCAGCCGCGCATGCCGCGCCGCACGGCGTTCGCGTGGCGCTGGAAACCCACGACCTCTTCAACTCCGCCGTGCGAGTCGGCGGCATCGTGCGCGCCGCGGCGCATCCCAACGCGGCCGTGGTGTGGGACCTGGGGCATCCCCACCGCGCCGGTGAGAGCGTCGCGGAGGCCTGGGACGCCATCGGCCCGTTCGTGGTGCACGTCCACGTCAAGGACATCGTTCGCACCGACGACGAGCGCGAGTGGGAAAGCGTCGTTGCCGGCCGGGGCGAAGTTCCGATTGCCGAGATGCTTGGCGTCCTTCGCCGCGCCGGCTATGGCGGGTACCTATCGACCGAATGGGAACCGCGCGACGCCCGAGCGGGCGGCGGGCGCAAGGCCGCGCTGGCGCAGCACGCCGCCTATCTGCGCGCGATCCTGGACGCCGCCTAGGAGACCTTGGCATAGGGCGGTAGGGGCGGGTCTCAGACCCGCCCGACGCCAAGCTGCCGCCGCGCTTCCAAGTTCGACCGGACTGAATTCCGGCCCCGTATCAGGTACGGGGCAGGCTCTTCGCCGGAATGACCGAGGGATTCGCCGGCGCCGTCCTAACGGGCTAGGTCGAGCAGGGTTCGCCGCAGCGCGCGTTCGTCGCGCGGCAGCACCGTGCGCACGTCGAGCCACACGTCATCGTCCCGGACGCGGGCAATCACCGGCGGGTCCGCGCGGCGCAGCCGCGCGGCCAGGGCCTGTCCGCCGCCGAGCCGTACGGCGAAGCTGGGAAGCACCTGGCCCGGAAGGGAGCCGCCGCCGACCGCCGACTCCGACTCCTCGACGCCGGCGCCGGCAACGCCGCGCGCCAACCGGCGGGCGCGGGCGCGGAGGTCTTCGGGCTGCGCGGCGATCATCTGCCAGACCGGAATGGCGGTTTCGGCTTCGTCCAGCAAGTAGTGGGCGAGCGTTGCCTGGAGCGCCGCCAGCGTGAGGGCGTCGCAGCGCAACGCGCGGGCCAGCGGGCGCCGGGCGATCCGCTCGACGTGGGCGGCATGGCCGGCCGCGACACCGGCTTGCGGACCTCCCAGCAGCTTGTCGCCCGAAAAGGTCACGACGTCGCAGCCCGCGGCCAGCGCATCCTGTACCCGCGGCTCGTTGACCAGTCCGTAGGGCGTCGGGTCCAGCAAGGTCCCCGAGCCGAGATCGCCGATGAGCGGCACGGCGTGCTCGTGGG
The DNA here is from genome assembly GCA_965243625.1 of Chloroflexota bacterium. Taxonomy (GTDB): domain Bacteria; phylum Chloroflexota; class UBA11872; order UBA11872; family UBA11872; genus JAJECS01. The sequence goes on along the minus strand of CBDEVI010000002.1, from coordinate 1,783,392 downwards.
CAAGGTGCGCCAACGCCGCCAGATCCGGCGACTCGGTGAAGCCGATCTGCGCAAAGTTGCTGCGGTGCACGTGGAGGATCGCCGTGGTGCGGTCGCTCAGCGCCTCTGCGTAATCCTCGAGCCGCGTGCGATTGGTCGTGCCGACGTCGCGCAGCACCGCGCCGCTGGCGGCCAGGATGTCCGGCACGCGGAAGCCGCCGCCGATCTCGATTGCCTCGCCGCGGCTCACCAGCACCTCGCCGCCCGCGGCCAGCGCCTCCAGCGCCAGGAACGTGGCCCCTGCGTTGTTGTTGAGCACGAGAGCCGCCGGCGCGCCGGTGATTTCGCGCAGGCTCGCGGCCACCGCCGCGCCGCGTCCGCCGCGCCGACCCGTGTCGAGATCCATCTCCAGCGCGGCGTATCCCGCCGCCGCCTCTTGAACCGCGGCGAGCGCGCGGTCACTGAGCGGCGCGCGTCCCAGGTTGGTGTGAATGATCACGCCGGTGGCATTGATGACGCGTCGCGGGGCGTCGCGCACCAGCAAGGCCGCCCGCAGCGCGGCGGCCTCGGCCATAGCTTCCAGGCTCGGGGCGGCGCTGCCCCGCCCAATGGCATCGCGGGCGGTGGCGATCTCCGCGCGTGCAGCCGCGACCAGCAGTGCCGGTGGCAGCTCGCCGTGCGCGGCCGCCGTCTGCGCAATCCGGTCCACCGACGGCAGGTCCCGCAGGGACGGGCCGCCTGCGCTAGGCGCCATACTTCGCGAGCCGCTGCCCGTGCGCCAGCATGAGCGGCAGGATCGATCGCGCCGGCATGTGGCCCAAGCCCCCGCCGAGACAGGCGGACTCGTTGAACGCGCCGACGTGGTCCGGCCTCGCCAGCGATCCCCACAGCATCAGCGGCACGGGGTGCCAGGAATGGGCCCGCAGCTTGGCCGGCGTCGAGTGGTCGCCGGTGACGACGAGCACGTCGGGATTGAGGGCTCGCACTCGCGGCAGCCAGCGGTCGACCGCCTCGATGGCGCGCACTTTCCCGTCGAAATCGCCATCCTCGCCCAGCGTGTCGGTCTCCTTGATGTGCACAAAGAAGAAGTCGAACGCGTCCCAGGCCTGCTCGAGCTCCGCGATCAGGTTGTCGGGCTCCTCGGTGACCGGAAGCACCTTCATCCCGACGGCGCGGGCAACGCCGCGATACATCGGATAAACAGCCAGACACGCCGCCCGTAGCCGGTGGCGCGACTCCAGCGACGGCAGGGCCCGATACTGGCCGTAGCCGCGCATGAGCACGAAGTTGGCCGGTTGCTCATTGCCGATGCTCTCGCCGACCTGGTGCACGAACCCGGTCAGGAGCCGACTGGTGTGCTCCGCCGCGGGATGCAGCGCTTCCGGCGACAGCGGCGGCACGCCAATCGCCTGAGGGTCGGTTTCGCGGACGCGCGCGTCGAGCCCCTCCCCGCGAAGCACGAGCACGGCCCGGTGCCGCCGCTCGGCCGCGAGCTCGAGTCCGACGTCGTGGGCGTGAATGCCATTGAGCTTGGCAATGAGCTGCTGGTTCAGCTCGGTTGAAATGCGACCCGCCCGTCGATCGGTCACATTGCCGTCGTCATCGAGGGTGCAGAAGTTCAACCGCACCGCGAGATCGTGGTCGCCAAGCTCGATCCCGAGCCCAATGGCCGACAACGCCCCGCGTCCGATGCTGTCGGCGACCGGGTCGTAGCCGAACAGGGCGAGATGTCCGGGACCGCTGCCGGGTGTGACGCCGATTTCCATCGGCTGGTGCAGGCCGGAGACGCCCTCGCGGGCCAGCTGGTCGAAATTTGGGGTGTTCGCCGCCTCGAGCTCGGTCGGTCCTCCCGGAACAAGCGGCAGTCCACCAAGGCCGTCGAGGACGATCAGCACTAACTTGGTCGTCGCTGGCTGCGCCAACGAAGTCAGTAAGTTGCCCGTGACTGCTCCGCCGGTGGGCCTCCCGTCGCAGAGCTTATCATCGGGCGCGGGCGGCTTGCTGGAAGCTGTGGATAACTTGCGAGGGGCGCCGGTGACTTCAAATGCTCCCGGGCGCGGTCCGGGCATTGCGGACAGCGTGGCGGATTTGGTCGGCAACACGCCGCTGGTGCGGCTGAGCCGCCTGACCGAGGGCCTCGCGGCCCAGGTGGCCGCGAAATGCGAATTCCTCAATCCGGGCGGCAGCGTCAAGGACCGCATCGGATTGGCGATGATCGACGATGCGGAGCGCGAGGGACGCATTGCCCCCGACCGCACCGTGATCGTCGAGCCGACGAGCGGCAACACGGGCATCGCCCTGGCGATGGTGGGCGCCGCCCGCGGCTATCGCGTCATCATCACGCTGCCGGAAACCATGACCATCGAGCGCCGCAATCTGCTGCGCGCCTTCGGCGCGGAGGTGATCTTGACGCCGGGCGCGCAGGGCATGGTCGGCGCCATCGACCGCGCGCAACAGATCGTCGACGGCACCCCCGACGCCTGGATGCCGCAGCAATTCCGCAACGCCAGCAATCCGGACGCCCACGCGCGGACCACGGCCGAGGAGATCTGGCGCGATACCGATGGGGCGGTGGACGTGTTCGTTGCCGCCGTAGGCACCGGAGGCACGATCACCGGCACCGCGCGCGCTCTCAAGCAACGCAAGTCGTCACTGCAGTTTGTCGGCGCCGAGCCCGTGGGAAACCCGGTCATCACCACCGGTCGCGCCGGGCCGCATCGCATCGAAGGCATCGGCGCGAATTTTGTGCCGCAGGTCTTCGAGCGCGACCTCGTGGACGAAATCCTGCTCGTCGATGACGCGGTGGCGGAAGAGACGGCTCGACGGATGGCGTCGGAAGAAGGCCTGCTGGTGGGTGCCTCGGCCGGAGCCAACGTGTGGGTCGCCCTGCAGGTCGCCGCACGGCCCGAAAACGAGGGCAAGCTCATCGTCACGGTGCTGTGCGACGGCGGGGACCGCTATCTGACCCATCCGCTGTTTGCCGGACTGGACGTTTAGCCCCAACCCTCGTTGGTAGCATGCCGGCACGGAGAGGTCGCCTAGAGGCTTAGGGCGCACGCCTGGAAAGCGTGTAGGGGACTCCCCTCGTGGGTTCGAATCCCACCCTCTCCGCCGATCTCCCGGCAGCCGGGCGCATCACCTGGAGATTCGAGTCGAGCCGCCGACCGTTTCCGATTCGCCGGACGTTGGATTGGCTTCTACCGGGCACGCCTTGTTCTCCCGTTGAGGCATAGGGCCAGGGAGAGGACCTAGCCCCATGCCTCAGCGGGAGATGGTCGGGGAAGCGGCTGCACCCCGCGTCACCCCCGCGCCGTGTGCGCGAACACTCGCGCTGTCACCGCCGCAAGTACTCGCCTGTATCTCGCCGGAACTCGAGCGTGCCCGCCAGGCCACTTCCTTCGCGGACTTGAGACCGAGAAAACTTGCGGAGAAATTTACTTCGTATGTACTTGCATCGGGCATTAGGTCATACTAACATCCCGCAATAGGGCCGCCTACTGCACACGGCCCTCAGCCTCAGGAGCGGTCCCCATGTCCCTGACCCGACGTGCCCTTTTGCGTGGCGGCGCAGCCGCCGCGGCCGCCGCTGCCGCGGTGCCCGTGCTCGCCGCCTGCGGCGAGTCCGAGGTCGTGACCAAGGAAGTCATCAAGGAAGTCCCGGTCGAGAAGATCGTGACGCAGGAGGTCATCAAGGAAGTCGAGGTCGAGCGAGTGGTCACGGTCACCGTGACCCAGCCCCCGAGCGAGTCCCAGCCGCTGGTGATCTACTCAGGGCGCAGCGAGTCGCTGGTCGATCCGATCATCCAGCAGTTCCGCTCCATGTCCGGTTTGGACGTGCAGGTCAAGTACGCCGGCACGCCGGCTCTCGCCGCCACCTTGCTGGAGGAAGGCGACGCCTCGCCGGCGGACGTGTTCTTTGCGCAGGACCCCGGCGGCCTGGGCGCGGTTGAGTCGATGCTGACGCCGCTGCCGCAGGAGCTCCTCGATCGCGTGCCGGCCTGGGCGCGCTCGCCGGAGGGCCTGTGGACGGGCATTTCCGGCCGTGCGCGGGTGGTGGTGTACAACACCGACCGCCTGAGCCCGGCGGACCTGCCGGACGATCTGTGGGGCTTCACCGACCCGAGCTGGCGCGGCCGCCTGGGCTGGCCGCCGACCAACGCGTCGTTCCAGACGATGGTGACCGGCATGCGGACGGAGTGGGGCGACGACCGGGCGCGCGAGTGGCTGGACGCGATGCACGCCAACGAGATCGGGATCTTTCCCAAGAACACGCCGATCGTCGCCGCCACGGGCGCGGGCGAGCTGGACGGCGGGTTCGTGAACCACTACTACCTGCACCGGTTCCTGGCGGCGGAGGGCGAGACGTTCGCCGCGCGGAACTACCATCTGCCGGGCGGCGGCCCGGGTTCGCTGGTGATGGTGGCGGGCGCGGGGATTCTCGGCACCGCGGCCAACCGACCGGCGGCGGAGCAGTTCGTCAACTTCCTGCTCTCGACCGTGGGGCAGCAATACTTCGCCAGCAGCACCTACGAATACCCCTTGGTCGAGGGCGTGAAAGCGTCGCGGATCCTGACCCCGCTGGCGGACATCAACAAGCCGGCGATCGCGCTGGCGGACCTGGCGGACCTGGAAGGGACCCAGGCCATGCTGCGGGAGGCTGGAATACTGCCCTAAGGCATGGTGTCGATTGCGCGGGTGATTCGAGTTTCCGCGCCCGGTGGACCCATTGGGCGGATGGGCCGCTGGACGCGGGCGCCTGCCGTGATCTGGGTTCCGGCGCTGGCGGTTGCGCTGGTGCTGGCGCTGCCGCTGGTCTATCTCGTCATTCGCACGGTGGGCGCGGGCGACGATGCGTGGACGCTGCTGTTCCGTTGGCGCACGGTCATGATTCTGCTGCGCACCGTCGCGCTGGTCGTCACGGTGACGGCGGCGTCGATCCTCATCGCCGTGCCGGTCGCCTGGCTCACCGTTCGCAGCAACCTGCCCTGGCCGCGCTTCTGGAGCGTCGTCGCGGCCCTGCCGCTCGTGATTCCCAGCTTCGTCGCCGGGCTGGTGGTCCAAGTGGCGCTCGGCCCGCGCGGAATGTTGCAGCAGGCGCTCGAGCCGATCTTCGGTGTGACCGAGCTCCCGCCGATCTACGGATTTCCCGGCGCCGCGCTCACGCTGACGCTGCTCAGCTATCCGTACGTCCTGCTGCCCGTGCAATCGAGCTTGCGGCGGCACGATCCGTCGTTCGAAGACGCGAGCAGATCCCTCGGGCATGGCCGCCGTGCGACCTTTCGCCGCGTCACGCTGCCGTTGCTGGCGCCGGCCGTGGGCGCCGGGTCGCTGCTGGTGGCGCTCTACACGCTCACCGACTTTGGCGCCGTCTCCCTGCTTCGCTACGAGACCTTTACCTGGGCGATCTTCGTGCAGTTCGAGTCGGCCTTCAATCGCGGGCTGGCCGCCGCCCTGTCGCTGGTGCTGGTTGGGTTTGCCGCGGTGATTCTCGCCGCGGAGGCGATGGCACGTGGACGCGCCCGATTTCACGGCGTCGGTCCGGGGACGACGGGTGAGCCCACGCGCATTCCCCTTGGCCGCTGGATGATCCCGGCCTTCGGCTTCATGGCCGCACTGGCCGCGCTTGCGTTGGTCGGGCCCATGGGCGTGCTGGCCTACTGGGTCGGCCGAGGCGTGGCGGCCGGCGAAACGCTGGTTGGCGTCGGCGATCTCCTGCTGAACTCGCTGCTGGTGGCGGCATTGGCGGCGCTGGCCGCGGCCGCGGCGTCGCTGCCGGTCGCCGCGCTGGTCGTCCGATATCCAAGCCGCTTCGCCTGGGCCATCGAGCGGGCCACCTATACGGGCTTTGCCTTGCCCGGAATCGTGGTCGCCATCGCGTTGGTCTTCTTCGCCGTAAATCTCGCGCGACCGCTGTATCAGACGTTGCTGTTGTTGATCCTGGCCTACGTCGTGCTGTTTTTTCCGGCGATGCTCGCGGCCGTGCGCGCGTCGCTGGCGCAGGTGCGACCCAGTCTGGAAGACGCCGCGCGCACGCTTGGTCGGTCGCCGATTGCCACGCTCCTCCACGTGACGCTGCCGCTGATCTGGCCGGGTATCGCCTCGGGAATTGGCCTGGTGTTCCTGCTCACGATGAAGGAGCTGCCCGCGACGCTGATCCTCGGGCCGATCGGCTTCAAGACGCTGGCCACGGCCACCTGGTCGGCGGCGTCGGAGGCCTTCTTTGCCCGCGCGGCGCTGACGGCGCTCGTCATCGTGTTCGCCTCCGGCGTGCCGTTGCTGCTGCTGCGGCTGCGCATGGGACAGGCGCCGGGGCAGGGTCCACCGCCCGCCCGGCAATAGCCCCGACCGTTGTTTCCGGGTGGGACCGGTCGTACCATGCGGCCATGCTTGCCCTGCTCGGCGGAAACCCGGTTCGCTCGGACCCATATCCGACGTGGCCGGTCTTCGACGAGACCGAGGTCGACGCCGTGGCCGACGTCGTCCGCACCGGCGAGTGGGGGCGCCTCGGCAGCCACCGCGTGATCGCGTTCGAGCGTGCATTCGCCGAATTCCAGGGCGCGGCTTACGGCCTGGCGGTCAACAGCGGCACCAGCGCGCTGGAAATGGGGCTGGAAGCACTGCGGCTGCCGCGCGGCTCCGAAGTCATCCTGGCGCCGTTCACCTTCATGGCCAGCGCCACGTCCATTCTCAACGCCGGCCTAGTTCCCGTGTTCGCCGATATCGACCCGGAGACCTACAACCTGGACCCCGCCTGCATCGCGGCCGCGATTACGCCGCGCACCTCGGCCATCATGGCGGTGCACTTCGGCGGGTTGGCCTGCGACATGCAGGCCATCCTCGACATCGCGTCGGCGAACGACTTGCGCGTTATCGAGGACGCGGCGCATTCACACGCCGGCACCTGGTGCGATCGGGGCCTGGGGACCGTCGGCGACGTGGGGTGCTTCAGCTTTCAGGCGAGCAAGAACCTCAACTCGGGCGAGGGCGGCGCGGTGCTGACCAACGACCTCGAGATTTTCTCGCGCGCTATCGCCCAGCATGACCTCTGGGGCGGCGGCGTCGAGCAGCGCGGCGGACAGCTCGGACGCGGCAGCCTGGCCACCGGGGAAGGCTGGGACTTCACCGTGTCGGCGGGCGATCGCCGCATCACGCCATTCCAGGCCACGCTGCTCCACGCGCAACTCGGACGGCTGGAGGACCAGGCGCAGCGGCGCGCGGCCAACGGCGCCTACCTCAATGACCTGCTCGAAGATCTCGAGGGCATCGGCGTGCGGCGCATTGACGCCTTCGCCACGCGTCCAGCGCATCACGTGTATGTATTCCGTTACCAGCCTGCGGCATTCAAGGGTCTGAGCCGCGAGCGCTTCGTCGAGGCCATGAACGCGGAGGGAATTCCGGTCGCCAAGGGCTACCGACAGCCCCTGCATCGCACGGCGCTCTTCGCCGACGTCGACGGCGCCCTGGCGCGGGCCTGGCCGCGCGGCGACGGCGCGCCCGACATCGACTACGCCGAAGTCTCATGCCCGCACGCCGAGCGACTCTGCGCCGACGAGACGCTGTTTCTGGCGCAGAGCGTGCTCCTGGACGACGAGGCCGGCATGGTGCAGATCGCCGACGCCATCGAGAAGGTCCGCGAGCACGCCGAGGCGCTCATGGCGGCCGATGCCGCCGCTACGCCACGAAGCGATCCGCCCAGCGCGTAAGGTCGTCGGCCACGTCTTCCCAACCCCGTTCGAGCTGAAGCATGTGTGCACGTCCGGGATAGATCATCGGCAGGACGCGGTACCGCGCGCCCAACCGCCGGGCCACCCACGGAATCATGCCAAGGTCCTCCGATCCCGACGTGACCAGGACCGGGCAACGAATGGCCGAGCGGGGCACGTGCGGCGGCCAGAAGGCGATCTGGCGCACGAACCGCCGCGGCTCGGGGACCAGGTGCTCGTTCAGCGCGGCGGCTTCGTCGGCCTCCAGGCGATTGAAGAACATGCGGCGCATGTAGTCGGCCTTGGGCCGAAACGGCTCATCGCGAAGCGGATGACCGGCGAACTTGGGCAGCGCCCGCAGCGTTTCCCAGCCGCGATGCAGTGCGACAATGCCCAGCGGCCCTGAGCTTGACATAAGAACAAGCCCCGGCGCTTCCCACCCCGCGGCCGCCACCTGCGCGATGAGCCCACCGGCGCTGTGTCCGACGAGGATCGGGTCACCGATTTCGCGCGCCGCCTCGATCACGTCGTCGGCCACTTCCCTGACGCCCACGCCGTGGAGCGACCGGTGGTCCGCGCCGGGGTGATGGTGCCGCAGCCACACGGCAAAGGTGGCGTAGCCCTGAGCGGCCAGGTAGGGCCCCATGCGCCGCCACATGTGGGCCCCGCCCCAAAGGCCGTGGATCAGCAGGAACCGCGAGGGTGCGCGGAGGTCCGTCGGCAGCCAGCGCAAGGCCCGCAGCGGTCCGACGCGGACCACTTCCTCACCGGGCGTGGGCTGAAAGAGGTCCGGCGCGCCGGTCGTCAACCGATGGCGCCGGCTGGAGCGCGCAGAGACGCGGCCGCGGCCGCATCTCGCAGTATCTGCCCGGCCTCCTCAATGGCCTGGGCGTCGACCTGGTGGTGCGTGACGAACCGCAGCCGATGCCCGGGTCGGATGTCGGCGACGCCCAGCCCTTGCGCTCGCGCGGCGTCCACGAATCGCTGCTGATCGAGCGTCTCCGGGTCCACTCGCACGAACACCATGTTGGTCGCCGCCGGGTAGATCAGATCAAGTCCGGGGATATCCGCCAGCAATTCGCCCAATCGCTGCGCGTTGGCGTGGTCGGCGGCCAGCCGCGCGGGACCGTCGCGCAGGGCGATCAGACCGGCCGCGGCCATCACGCCGGCTTGCCGCATGGCGCCGCCCAGCATTTTCTTGTAGCGCGCCACGCGCTCGATGGTCTCGCCGGATCCGACCACCATCGAGCCAAACGGCGCCCCAAGGCCCTTGGACAAACAAAACTGGACGGTATCGGCGCCGGCAGTCAGCTCCGCGACGGAAACACCCTGATCGACGGCGGCGTCGAAAATACGCGCCCCGTCTACATGGACGCGCATGCCCCGTTCGGTGGCCAGTTCAACGATGCCCTGCATCACGTCCGGGCCCCACGACACGCCCCCTCGCACGTTGTGGGTGTTCTCGGTCCAGATCAGCGCGGGCCGGGCGGGTGGGATCGTCGAAGAGTCCAGCCGCTCGCGCACCAAGTCCGCGTCGAGCACGCCGTCGGTCTCGACCGTCAGCAGGGTGCAGCCCGCCACGACCGCGTAGTTGCCGTTCTCGCCCACCATGTGGGACAGGCCGTCCACGATCACGGTGTCCCCGCGCTCGGTCAGCGCCAGCATGCTGGTCAGGTTGCCCATCGTGCCGCTGGGCACGAAGACCGCCGCCTCGCGGCCGAACATGTCGGCGGACGTGCGTTCCAATTCCAGCACGGTGGGGTCCTCGCCCCACTGTTCATCCGCCACCTCGGCCCGGGCCATGGCCTCGCGCATGTCGGGCGTGGGAACGGTCTGCGTATCGCTGCGGAGCTCGATGCGGTAGGGGGCCACAGGCGGGACTCCTTCCGGCGGGTCTGCGATTGTAGGCGGTTCGCGTTCTCGGCAGCCGAGCTCGGGTAGGGGCGCTTCGCGAAGCGCTCCTACGACCACTCGCCGGGCGCGTTGACCCTCGGTACCGCTGCGCCTACTATCGACGCGAGGCCGCGCTAGGTGGGGAGCTAGCGGTGCCCTGGAACCGCAATCCGCTACAGCGGGCTGAATGCCTGCCCGAGGGTGGCCACCGTCGAGTCTGCCGCCGTTGCTCGGTGTTGACGGCTGGGCCTCGTGCGACGAAGACCTCCTAACCCCGTCAGGTCCGAGAGGAAGCAGCGGTACGGAGCCATCTTTGGGTGCCGCGGGATCACCTGGCTCGAGCCGGCGGCGTCGGTAAGGCGGCGGCCGGTGCTCAACGGCAGGGCGCGGCCTCACTCATAGCCGATTTCGTGACACGATAGAGCCCATGACCGATTCGGCGACGCCCGCCTTCCAAGCGCTCTACAACCGCTATCGGCCGCAGCGGTTCGGCGAGCTTGTGGGGCAGTCGCACGTCGTGCGAATCCTGCAAAACGCGCTGGCGCACAACCGGCTGAGCCACGCCTACCTGTTTTCGGGCGAGCGCGGCACCGGCAAGACCACCGCCGCGCGCCTGCTGGCGAAGGCGGTCAATTGTCGCGAAGGCGTGCAGGCCGAGCCCTGCGCCGTCTGCGACCACTGCCGCGACATCGCCGCCGGCACGTTCGTCGATCTGTTGGAGATGGACGCGGCGTCGCACAGCAGCGTCGACGACGTGCGGTTGCTGCGCGAGCAGACGCAGTTTGCGCCCGCCGGCGGGCGTTACAAGGTCTACATCATCGACGAAATCCACCAGCTGTCCGCCTCGGCGAAAGACGCCCTGCTGAAGACCCTGGAAGAACCGCCGACGCGCACGCTGTTCGTGCTGGCGACCACCGAGCCGCATCGAGTTCCCCTCACCATTCGCTCGCGCTGCCAGCATTTGACGTTTCGCCGCATCGGCTCGGTGGAGCTCATCGATCAGCTCCGCAGCGTGGCCGCCGCCGAGGGAACGTCGGTGGACGAGCTGGCGCTCGCGGTCCTGGCCCGCAGCGCCGGCGGCAGCTTGCGCGATGCGATCTCGCTGCTCGACCAGGCGCTGGCCTTTGCCCAGGAGACCGTGACGCTGGACGACGTGAACGGCATGCTCGGGCTCACCGGCCGGGCGGCGGTGCTGGCGCTGGTGGAGGCCATTGCCGCGGGCGACGCGGCGGCGGGTCTCGGCGCCATCGAGCAGGCCATGGCCGACGGCAACAGCCCGGGCACGCTGCGGGCGCAGGTCGTCGATCTGCTGCGCGACGTGCTCTTGCTCAGCGCGGGCGCGGCCGAGGCCGGCCACGTGCGCGACGATCCGGAAATCGCGGCGCTCGCCGGCCGAATCTCCATCGGCCAGGTCGTTCAGGCGCTCGAGGTCTTCGCGGAGCCCGAGCCGCCGTCGCGAGAGGTCGGCGATCCCATCCTCGATCTGGAGCTGGCGTTCGCCCGCGCCGTCCTGCGGGTGCACGGCGACGCCGTGGCGACGACCCAGCCGCCGCCCGCGCCCGCTCGACCTGCGCCGCCGCCCCAGGAGGCCCCAGCCAAGGTCACCCCCACGGCCGCCGTCAGCTCGGACGAGCTGACGGTCGAGACGATCAAGGCGCGCGCGTCGGACTGGATCGGCGCCGTGCGCGGGGCCTCGCGCGTGCTGGCGCCCTACGCCGAGCAGGGCGAGGTGCTGGCCCTGACCGACGACGTGGTCACCATTGGCTATCGGAGCCAGCTGCTCTTGGACCAGGTGGATCGGCCGCAGGCGCGGCAGCTGATGTCCGAGGCGCTCACGCGGACCTTCGGCACGCCGCTGCGCGTGCGCAATCGTCTCGAGCGTGAGGCCGCCGCGCCACGACCGAAATCCCCCAGGTCGCCGGCCAGCAGCGATCCGGTCGTCCGGGTCGCGATAAGGGACTATGGGGCTCAGCCGATTGACGTCGAGCTCACCGAAGGAGCCTAGCCGGTGTCCATGAAGATGATGCGGCAGCTGCAGCGACAGATGGAGAAGGCGCAAGAGGAGTTGCGCGCCGCCACGCTGGAAGTCACGTCCGGCGGCGGCGCGGTGACGATCGTGATCACCGGTGACCAGCACATCGAGTCGATTGCCATTGATCCCGCGGCCATCGACCCGGACGATCCCGAGCTGCTCGGGGACCTGGTGACCGCCGCGGTGAACGAGGCCATCGACCAGTCGCAGGACCTTGCCAAGCAGAAGCTGGGCGGCTTGACCGGCGGGCTCGGTATTCCCGGGCTGTAGCGCGTGCCGGACCCGATCCCACGGCCGATCACGCGCCTGATCGAAGAGTTCGGCCGGCTGCCCACCATCGGGCCAAAGACGGCGCAGCGCCTGGCCTTCTTCCTGCTGCGCGCGCCCGCGGCGCAGGTGGCGGCGCTGGGCGCCGCCGTGACCGGACTGCGCGAGCACGTGGTCACCTGCACGCGCTGCGGAAACTATGCCGACCAGGACCCCTGCTCGATCTGCTGCGACCCCGCGCGCGATCAGCAGCTCCTCTGCGTGGTGGAGGACCCACTCGATCTGCTCGCCATCGAGCGATCGGGCGGGTTCAACGGCGTGTATCACGTGCTGCACGGGGTGATCGCGCCGCTGGACGGCGTGGGGCCTGACGAGCTCAACCTCTCCGCCCTGGCCGAGCGCGTGCGGCGCGAGGGGCTGCGTGAGGTGATCGTCGCGACGAACGCCAGCATCGAAGGGGACGCCACCGCGGCCTACATCAACGGCTTGCTGGAATCGGATTCGCTGGTTGTCAGCCGGCTCGCGCGGGGACTCGCCCGCGGCGGCGACATCGAGTACGTCGACGCCGCCACCATCGCCATGGCGCTGGAAGGTCGCAGCCGGGTCGCCGACGATTGGCCCAGTGGCGTCTGAGCCGGTAACCCGGCTTCGTTGGTTGGGCCACGCGTGCTTTCTGCTGCGCAGCCCAGCCGGCATCCACGTCCTGATCGATCCGCTCAACGACGTCCTGGGCTATCCCGTTCCGGCGCTCCCGGACATCGACCTGGTGCTGCTGAGCCATGAGCACGCCGATCACGCCAACGTGGAGCTGGCGCCCGGACGGCCCAAGGTCGTCCGCGGTGCGAGCGCCGCCCTGTGGCATGCGGCCGAGATTCAACTCGGGGACGTGATGGCGACCGTGATCGCGGGCGCCTATCACGACCAGGAGCAGGGGGCTGCGCGGGGTCGAACGGCGCTGCTCTCAGTCGCCGCGGGCGGTGTCCGACTCCTGCATCTTGGGGATCTCGGGCACGTCCTGGATGCCAATCTCATCGCGCAAACCAGGGGCCACGACGTGGTCTGCGTTCCCGTCGGCGGTCATTTCACGCTGGACGGCACCGGGGCGGCGGAGGTCGTCGACCAGATCGCCCCTCGGGTCGCCATTCCCATGCACTACCGCCCGTCGGGCCGTGAGTTCCCATTCCCGATCGCCACGCTGGAGGACAGCGGCTTCCTGGCCGGCCGCACCGTGCGTCGCGCGGAGACGTCCGAACTCGACCTCTCGCCGGACCTGCTGCCCGAAGCGCCTGAGGTTACGGTCCTGGCGCCGCCGACTCTTCCAGCGCCCGCGTGAACAGGCCGGTGATTCGCGCGTCGTAAACCTCGGGCTCGACGAATTCCGCCACGACGTGGCCCGCGTCGGCCACGCGCCAGAGCTCTTTGGGCTCGCCCGCGCGCGCATAGAGCGCCTCGGCATCCTGGGGCGAAACCAGCGGATCGTCCGTGCCGTGCGCGATCAGCACCGGTCGCGGACTCAGACTCGGAATCGACTCGATCACGGCCAGATCGCGCATTCGCGCCCCGGTCATGCGCTCCACGAGCCACGTCACGCTGCGCTTGAACGGCCAGGGCGGCAGCCCGGTGAAGGTTCGGAAACCCCAGGCGGTGGCGCTCTCCAACGAGGCGTAGGCGGCGTCGCTGGCGATGGCTCGGATTCTGGAGTCGCCCGCAGCCACGGTGATCGCCACCGCGGCGCCCATGGAGTTCGCCAGGATGACGATGGGAGCGCCGTTGAGCGATGGATCATTGGCCGCCAGGTCGACGACGGCCCGCAGGTCGCGCATTTCGTGCACGCCCGCGCTGCACATGTGTCCCCCGGACTCGCCGCAGGCGCGAAAGTCGAACAGCACCACCGAGTAGCCGGCGCGGTGCAGTCGACCGGCCCGCCACTCCATTTCGGTGTGGTTGGTGCCCCAGCCGTGGACGCAGATGACGGTCACCGGGGCGTTGGATTGCGGCGCGACCCAGACACGGATGCGCACGCCGTCCTCGGCCTGGATCGTCGTGGCCTGGAGCGGGAGGTCGGACGGCTGCCAGTCGTGCGGGCGCCAGCCGCGCGGGGGATGGGTGAGGCGCCAGGCGGTGTGGGCGGTCACCGCGGCCCAGAGCAGCGCCACCCCGCCGAGGATGGCTGCGATCAGCGGCATCGTGCGGCGTCCACCATGGCGCCGACCTGGGCGGCCGCCCGGCTCACCGCCGCCGCGGGCGGCGCGGCGTCGAAGATGTCGATCAGCGCGCTGGCCATGATCGCCGCTTCCGCCTGTCCGCAGAGGGCCCGCACGTGCGCGGGGGTGGAGATTCCAAAGCCCACCGCCCGAGGCAGCGAGGAGGACTCCCCGACCCGCTGGAGGAAGGCTTCGAGGCCGGATTGCAGGTCTTCGCGCCGGCCGGTGACGCCCGTGAGGCTCACGCAGTAGAGGAAGCCGCTGCCGCGCTCGGCCACGCGGCCGATTCGCTCGCTCGGCGTCGTCGGCGCCAGCAGCGAAATCACGTCGAGGCCGTGGGCGGCGCAGGCCTGCGCCAGGTCCTCGTTGTCGTCCGGCAGCAGGTCGGGAACGATCAGACCGTCGACTCCGGCGCCCTGCAGGTCGCGGGCCAGTTCCTCATAGCCCCACTGCATGAACGGGTTCGCATACCCCATCAGAACCAGCGGCGCGCCGGTCGCGGCTCGAATGGCGGCGGCGGCGTCGATGCAGCCAGCGAGGGTGGCGCCCTCCGCCAGCGCGCGCTGCGTCGCGCGCTGGATGGTCGGCCCGTCGGCGATCGGGTCGCTGAACGGGACGCCAAGCTCCAGCATGTCCGCGCCCGCGTCGAGATAGGCCCGGGCCAGCTCCACCGAGGTCGGCATGTCGGGATAGCCCAGCGCCACGTAGGGGGCGATCACGAGCCGGCCGTCGCCGGCCGCGTCGCTGAACGCCGTGGAGATTCGGCTCAACCGTCAGCCCCTAGCGCGCCGACCACGGTGTCCATGTCCTTGTCGCCGCGCCCGGACAGGTTGACCAGGATCGACGCGTCGGCCGGGAGCGTCGGCGCCAGCTCGATGGCGTGGGCCATGGCGTGCGCAGACTCCAGCGCGGGAATGATGCCCTCCAGGCGCGCCAGGGTCTGCAAGGCATCGAGCGCTTGTTCGTCGGTTACCGAGACGTAGGTGGCGCGACCCGTGTCCTGGAGATAGGCGTGCTCGGGCCCCACGCCCGGATAGTCCAAACCGGCGGCGATGCTGTGCGTGGGCGCGATCTGGCCGTCCTCGTCTTGCAGCAGGTAGCTAATCGCCCCGTGCAGAATCCCGGGGCTGCCGGCTTCCAGGGTGGCGGCGGTCTCCGCGGGACCCGTCCCGCCCGCTTCCACGCCCACCAAGCCGACCGGGTCGTCCACGAACGGATGAAAGATGCCGATCGCGTTGCTGCCGCCGTTGACGCACGCGACGACCGTGTCCGGCAGGCGACCGGTCTGCTCGAGCATCTGCGCGCGCGCCTCGATGCCGATGACCTTCTGGAATTCCCGGACGATCAGCGGGTAGGGATGGGGCCCCGTGGCCGAGCCGAAGAGATAGAACGTCGTCTCCACGTGGGTCACCCAGTCGCGCAAGGCCTCGTTGATGGCGTCTTTCAGGGTTTGACTGCCCGAGGTCACCGGCACCACCTCGGCGCCGAGCATGCGCATGCGCACGACGTTGAGCGCCTGGCGGTGGACGTCCTCTTCGCCCATGTACACCACGCATTCCAGGCCGAACATGGCGCACACCGTCGCGGTGGCCACGCCGTGCTGGCCGGCGCCGGTCTCGGCGATGACGCGCCGCTTGCCGCTGCGCACCGCCAGCAGCGCTTGCCCCAAAGCGTTGTTGATCTTGTGGGCGCCGGTGTGCGCCAGGTCTTCGCGCTTGAGCCAGATGCGCGCGCCGCCCAGCTCTTCTTGCAGCCGGCGCGCCTCGTAGATCGGCGTGGGCCGTCCGGCGTAGTGGCGGAGCAGGCGCGCCAGCTCGCCCTGGAACGCTTGATCGTCCCGCAGCCGCATGAAGGCGCGTTCCAGCTCTTCGAGCGCGGGAACCAAGGTTTCCGGCACGTAGCGGCCGCCCCACGGCCCGAAGTAGCCCGCGGCGTCGGGCGTCGAGGCCTGCGCGGCGGTCGTCACGGAGCTTCGCTCGTGCGGAATTCCGGCGGAATGCGGGACAGCAGCAGGTCGCCGACGGGCACTACGTTGCGGGGATCCTGTTCGAGGATGTACACGACCTCGATCGCCGCGGTGATACGGCCCTCGAGCACCACGATGTAGTACACGGTTGGCACCGGCGCGCCGCTGGTCGGCGCGCCCTCAGGCACGTTCGGATCGATCTCGAGGACGACAAGCGTTGTCTCATCCGCGCCGTCGAGCACGTCCCGAAACCCGTTCAATTCCGACACCAGGTTGGGGTAGAACTCCTTCGTCGCCTCTTCCCGAGAGTTGGCGGAGCCGCTGACGAACGTTGTGCTGAGGAACTCGTAGAACGCCTGCGCCGCCGGGACGTTGGTATGCACGAAGATGAACTGCACCAGCTGAACGACGCGCTGCCGCTCGCTCAGCGCATCGGATTCCGGCGGGCGATTGCTGACCCGGAAAGCGAAGCTCTCCAGTCCGATTTGGGCGACCATTTCGGGCAGGAAGAACTCGGCGGAGTCTGACGACTCTTGAGCCGTCACCAGCCCGGGGTCCACGGCCGGGTTGGGGATGAGGATCGAGGTCGCCAGCGGGTTGGCGGCAATGGCTTCGGCGTCCAGCGGCGCCGCCGTGACGGGTTCCGTTGCGGGCGGGGTGCCGGCCGGCGGGCTCGTCGCCCCGGCTTGCGTCCCAGTGCCCGCCGCCTCGGTGCGTCCACCCGGCGTTGCCGACCCGTCGACCGGCGCGGACGCCGGCGAGGCCGTTGGCGTGGGCTGAGGCGCCGGCGTTGGAGTCGGCGCGGGCGTGGGCGTCGGCGTGGGCGTTGGAATGAGGCTCGTTGGGGCCGGCCGCATCTCGATTTCGGTTCGACCTTCGGCGAACACGAACTTGGCGTCCGTCAGCTCGTCCGCCGGGCGCTCGCCGTCCTCGAGCATGAAGCCCTGGGTGCACCCGCTGGCCAGCGCCCCCGCCACGAGCAGTGCCGCGGCAAGCCGTCGCATGGCTAGGCGGCAGTTTCCAGCGCCGCGAAGGCCTCGCGCGCGCGCTGTACGAATGCTTCGATTTTGTCCGGGTCCTTGGCGCGATCGGTCTCGACGCCGCTGGCGACGTCCACGCCCAACGGCCGGGCGGCGGCGATGGCGGTCGCCACGTTGTCCGGCGTCAGGCCTCCGGCAAGAAGCACCGGATGCTTCCGGCCCAGGGATCGTGCCGAGGCGTAGTCCCACGACTCGCCCGTACCTCCGGCTCGCGAGTCGTGGGCGGTGTCGAAGTGGAAGAGCCGTACGTCAAAGTCGGCCACGATGGCCTCGTCGCGCGGCAGCCGTAGGGTCTTGACCGCACGCGATCCCAGCGCGGCGCAATAGTCCGGGTCTTCGCCGCCGCCGAGTTGAATTCGGTCCAACTTGCACGCGTCGGCGACCTCCTCGACCTCCGTCAGCGGCGCATCGACGAACACGCCCACGCGCTCAGGTCCGGCCGGCGCCGCGTCGAAGATTCGCTGCGCCTCGGCCACGGTCCGCCGGCGCCAGGAGGGCGCAAAGATCACGCCCAGCATGTCGGCCCCCGCGGCGGCCGCGGCGGCCGCGTCGTCGGGTTGCAGCAGCGCGCAAATCTTGACCAGCATGGCTTATGCCGCCGCTCCGGCCGCCACCAGATTCCGGAGCTGGCTGCCCGCGTCAGGCGCCGTCACGATCGACTCGCCGACCAGCACGGCGCTCACGCCGCTGGCGGCCAGCCGCCGCACGTCGGCCGGGGTTCGCACGCCGCTCTCGCTCACGATGGTGATGTCGTCGGGAATCATGGCGCAGAGGCGCTCGGTCACGGCGAGATCGGTCTTGAACGAACGCAGATCCCGGTTGTTGATGCCCACGATGCGGGCGCCGGCCACCAGGGCCTGCTCCACTTCCTCCTCCACGTGCGCCTCGACCAGCGCTTCCATCCCAAGTTCATGCACCAGCGCCAAGTCCTCGCCCAGGTCCTGCTCGGGCGTCAGGCCGACGATGAGGAGCACGGCGTCGGCGTTGGCCGCCGCCGACTCGTAGATCTGGTACGCGTCGACGATGAACTCCTTGCGGATCACCGGCAGCTCGCAGGCGCGGCGGGCCTGCCCGAGGTCGCTCAGCGATCCGCGAAAATACGCCTGATCGGTGAGCACCGAGACGGCGGCCGCCCCGCTGTCCGCGTATTTCGCGGCCTGGGCCGCCGGGTCCAAGTCCTCCGCGAACACTCCGGCCGTCGGCGACGCGCGCTTGATCTCGGCGATCACGACGACCGCGTCGACGTCCAGGGCATGCCACAGCGAGCGTCGTGGGCGAGGCGCCTCGCCGCGGCGCCGCATTTCGGCAAATGGCAAGTCCGAGGCCGCTTGCGCCACCTCGCGGCGCTTGTGCTCGACGATCTCGTCCAGAATCGTCATCTAGCTGCCGGACGCGCTGTTCGTGATGGCGATCATGCGTTCCAGGCTCGCCGCCGCCGCGCCGTCGTCGATGGCGGCGGCCGTGCGTTCGACGCCGTCGCGCCACGAATCGGCAACCCCGGCGGCCAGCAAGACGCCGGCCGCGTTGGCGACCGCCAGGTCGCGACGCGGCCCGCGGTCGGCGCCGTCGAGAATGCCGCGGATGGTTAGGGCGTTTTCGTCGGGCGTGCCGCCGGCCACGCTTGCCGCTTCACTGGCCGCCAACCCCAGGTCCTCGGCGCTGACGGTGTACGACGTGATTGCGCCATCGCGTAGTTCGGTCACCTGGGTGGGGCCGTCAAGCGTGACTTCGTCCATGCCCCCATGGCCGGCGACGACGAGCACGCGGACGGCGCCCATTTTCTGCAGCGCGTCGGCCATCGTCGCGGCCAATGCGGGACTGGCCGCGCCCAGGAGCTGCCGTCGCACGCCGGCGGGATTCGTCAAGGGACCCAAAACGTTGAACATCGTGCGGATGCCGATCTCGCGCCGCAGCGGCGCCGCGAACTTCATGCTGGGGTGAAAGGCCTGGGCAAACATGAACCCGATGCCGGCTTCGCGCACGCACCGGGCCACAACCTCCGGCGGGACGGCCAACTGCACACCGAGGGCCTCGAACGCGTCGGCGCTGCCGCTCTTGCGCGTGAAGGACCGGTTGCCGTGCTTGGCGACCTTCGCCCCCGCGCCGGCGGCAACCAGCGCGGCGGTGGTCGTCACGTTGAACCAGCTGACTCCGCGGCCACCCGTCCCGCAGGCGTCCACGGCGGGCAGGTCGCCCAGGTCCACCCGCGTGGCATGGGTTCGCATGCTCTCCAAGAAGCCGGCGATCTCATCCGCCGACTCGCCCTTGAGACGCAAGGCCGTGACCAGCGCGCCGAATTGGGCGGGCGTGACCTGGCCCGTGAGGATGGACTCCATCACCTCGCGCGCCGTCTCGCGCGCCAGCGAACGGCCCTCGACCACGGTCTGAATCGCGCCGACGATCATGAGAGCGTCCGCATGCCGGCCAACTTGACGAAGTTTCGGAGCAAATCGGGCCCCACCGTCGTGAGAATCGACTCCGGGTGAAACTGCACGCCGAATATCGGGTGGGTCTGATGCCGCACGCCCATGATAGTCCCATCCGGGGTGCGCGCCGTAACTTGCAGCACGTCCGGCAGGCTCGCCGCCTCGATGATGAGCGAGTGGTAGCGGGTGGCCGTGAACGGGTCCGGCAAGCCCTCGAACAGCTCGTCGCCGTGGTGATGAATGGGCGAGGTCTTGCCGTGCATCAGCTCCGGCGCCCGCACGATGCGTCCCCCGAACGCCGCTCCGACCGACTGGTGGCCCAGGCACACTCCGAGCGTGGGGATGCGCGGCCCCAGGGTGGCGATGAGGTCCACCGAAATGCCGGCCTCGTCCGGCGTGCAGGGACCCGGCGAGACCACGATCGCCTCTGGGGCTTTCGCCTCGATGTCGGCCACCGTCAGCGCGTCGTTGCGGTGGACCTCGATGTCGTCCGTGATCACGCTGAGGAACTGCACGAGGTTGTAGGTGAACGAGTCGTAGTTATCGAGCACGAGCAGCATGGCCAGCCTCCTCGGCGATCTCGATCGCCCGCAGCAGCGCCCGCGCCTTGTTGAGGCACTCGTGGTACTCCAGCTCCGGCACCGAGTCCGCCACAATCCCGGCGCCGGCCTGCACGTGCGCCATGCCGTCGCGGACGACCATGGTTCGAATGGTGATGGCTGTGTCCAGGTCCCCCGAGTAGCTCACGTAGCCCACGGCGCCGCCGTAGGGGCCGCGCCGCAGGTTCTCCAGCTCGGCGATAATCTCCATAGCCCGGATCTTGGGCGCGCCGGAAAGCGTTCCGGCCGGGAAGCAGGCGCGCAACGCGTCCAGTCCCGTGCGGCCGGGTTCGAGCGTGCCGGTCACGTCGCTCACGATGTGCATCACGTGGGAGTAACGCTCGATGCTCATGAAGTTATCGACGGCGACCGAGCCCGACGTGGACACGCGGCCGACGTCGTTGCGGCCCAAGTCGACCAGCATCACGTGCTCGGCGCGCTCCTTCGGGTCCGCGATGAGCTCGCGCGCCAACTCCGCGTCGGCGTCCGGATCCTCGCCTCGGGGTCGAGTTCCCGCGATGGGACGTGTGCGCACCTGGCCGTCCTCGTAGCGCACCATCATCTCGGGCGACGCCCCCGCAAGCTGCATGTCGCCGAAATCCAGGTAGAACATGTACGGCGACGGGTTGATGCGCCGCAGGGCGCGGTAGACCTCGATGGGGTCCACGCTGAGCTTTCGGCTGAGGCGCAGCGACGGCACGGTCTGGATGATGTCCCCGGCGGAGATGTAGGCCTTCGCCCGCTCCACGGCCTGCATGAACTCGGCCTTGGACATGCTCAGGTCGACGCGCCCGTTGACCGGCGACGCGGCGCCCAACGGCGGGATCGGCGTAGGGCCGGCGATGCGGTCGGCAAGCGCGGCGAGCCGGTCCCGCGCCACGGCATACCCGCGAGCCGGATCGGGATGCGGACGCGCGACCGTGACCAGCCGCATCACGTCGCGGACGTGATCGAAGATCACCAGCTCCTCGCATAGCATGAACTTGCCGTCGGGCACCGCCAGCGGGTCGGGGTCCGGTACGGGCAGGCGCTCGAAGTTGGCCGCGGCGTCGTAGGACAGGTATCCGACCGCGCCGCCTTGAAAGCGGGGCAACTCGGGATTGGGCGTGACATCGGCCGCGTCCAACAACTGCGCCACCAGGTCGAGCGGATCGGTGTAGGTCTCGGTGCGCGCCTTGCCGCCGGCGTCGGTGAAGGTCGCCTCGCCGTCGCGGAAGCTGAGGCTCCGTGCCGGCCGCGCGCCGACGAACGAGTAGCGCGCCACCTGCTCACCGCCTTCCACGCTTTCGAGGAGGAAGGCGGAGTCGCCGTTTCGCAGCTTGAGGAACACCGAGACCGGTGTGTCCAGGTCGCCGGGGATTTCGTCGAAGATCGGCACGGCCCGGCCGCGGGCGAGGTGGTCGAGGGCCCACGCGCGCTGATCCGTGCGCGCGTCCACCAATTGCGTCATGCCCATCCGACCCCTCCTTTCGGCCCCCCACGCAGGGCACAAAAAAACCTCTCGCCTGAGGGGCGAGAGGCTCATGCCTTCGCGGTGCCACCCTGCTTCGGGCGCGCAAGGCGCCCCTTCTTCCAGATACGGAGCTTGCGCTCGATATCCTGCCCTGTGCTAACGGAGGGCCTCCGGCGGAGCCTACTTGGGCAATGCCCGTTGGGTCCGCGGCTCGTGGGGCCATTCGCCGTCGTCGCCGCGACCGGACTTGCAGCGCGAGGTCCGGCTCTCTAACGCGGCTTCTGACGGGTACTCGTCCCAGTCACAGCCTTTCCAGCAAGGGCGAGCCTACGGCGGGCGAATGGCGCGTGTCAACGCCTTTTTCCCAATCCGACGGGCGCGGCGGACGGCCTAGGACGCCGCGCGCTCTTGGGTGTTGGACAAGGCTTCCAGCACACCGAACAGGTCGTCGAGATAGGCGTCCGTGGTCGAGAGCCCCATGTGCCCCACGCGGAACACCTCTCCGGCCAGCTCCGCGATCCCGCTGCCGAGTTGAATGTTGGCTTGGTCACGCACGGCCGCCACGACGTGGTCCGCCGCGAGGCCGGCCGGCGGGCGCAGGGCCGTGACCGTGGGCGAGGCCCACTCGTCCGCCGCCAGCGGCTCATACCCGGCGGCGCGCGCCCGCGCGCGCACCCGGGCGGCAGTCTCCCGATAGCGCCGATAGCGCGGCTCGAGCCCTTCCGCCAGGATTCGATCGGTGGCCACGGTCAGCGCGGCGATGACGTTGACCGGCATCGTGGCCGGCTGGGGGTGGAAATCCGCCATCTCCGCGGCGTAGCGGCGCCAGACGCGCAGGTCGCTGTAGAGGCCGTGATTCGCGGCGCCGCTCGACTCCAGAAACTCCCAGGCTTGCGGATTGACGATCACCGGCGCCGCGCCCGGCGGCGATTCCAGGGCTTTCTGTGAGGCGGTGCAGCAGACGCCGATGCCCCAGGCATCCACCGCCACCCGCGCCGCACCGAAGGTCGAGACGGCGTCGACGATGAGGAAGCGGCCCGCATCCGCCACCACGCTCCCGAGCGACTCCAGGTCGTTGAGCACGCCGGTCGCCGTCTCGCCGTGGGTCAGGCCCACGACCCTGGCCTGCGGGTGCGCCTGCATGAATGCCGTGAGCTCATCCGGCCTCACGGGCTTGCCGCGTTCGGTGCGCAAGACGTGGGTGGTGATGCCGTAGCCGTCCGCGACCTCGCACATGCGACCGGAGAAGAAGCCGTTGTCCACCACGATCAGTTCGCCGCCCGTGGGCACCGCCGTTCCAATGGCGGCGTCGATGCCCACGATGCCGGTGCCGGCGAGCACGAAGGCGTCGCCCTCGCTCTCGGCAATGGCCAGCAGGTTCTCCCGCACGTGCCGGTAGGCCGCGACCCAGGCGTCGCCGTAGTGCGGAACTACCTGTTCGGACAGTGCTTCCAACACCTCCGGCTCGAGGTCGATCGGACCGGGAATCATCAGCCGTGGGCGGTTCACGCCGAAGCCGCCAAAGCGAACGCAGTCAATACGGCGCGGAGGTGCACTGGGCGGCTCCGCGCCCGCGGATCGCTCGGTGGGTTGTTCATTTGGCCTGATGCATGCGTGGCGTGAAGCATAGCCGCTCGACGGCGGAGGCAGCGTGCTATACACGCACAAAGCAGGTTCTTGGGCAGGTTCATGAAGGCCACGCGACCGTCGAACCGCGTCTACGCCGAGCTGGGCGTGCCGCTGGTGATCCATGCCGGCGGGCCCACCACAAACTACGGCGGCTCGCTGATGCGGCCCGACACGCTGGCGGCGATGGCCGAGGCGGGGCGGGCATTCGTCTCGGTCGAGACGCTCAACCGCCGCATCGGCGCCTACATCGCCGAGGTGACCGAGTCCGAAGCGGGCATGGTGGTGGCTGGGGCCGCCGCTGGGATGGTGCTCTCGCTGGCCGCCTGCATGACGGGAAGCGACCTTGCCGCCATCCGGCGCCTGCCGGACACGACCGGACTCAAGGACGAGATGGTCATCCAGAAGATCCATCGCGGTCCCTATAGCCACATGTACGGGTTTACCGGCGCGCGAATCGTCGAGGCGGGCAACGTGTCGTCGTGCCTGCCCGAGGAGCTGGAGGCCGCGCTGACCGACCGCACGGCGGCGGTGGCATTCCTGTTCGCGCCGGGGAACCCACGCGGGGGACTGACCCTGCCCGAGGTGGCCGAAATCGCCCACGCGCGCGGCGTTCCGCTGATCGTGGATGCGGCCATGACGGTGCCGCCCCGCGAAAACCTGACGCGCTTCATCCGTGACGGCGCCGATCTCGTCACCATGAGCGGCGGCAAGGTCATTCGCGGCCCGCAGGCGACCGGGCTGCTCTACGGCCGCGCGGACCTCATCGAGGCGGCGCATCTCAACAGCAGCCCCAATCACGCCATCGGCCGACCGTCCAAGGTGGCCAAAGAGGAGATGGTGGGCCTCTACGCGGCGCTGCGCAGCTACATGGACTCGGACGAGGACGAGATGCTGCGGGAGATGCGGGACCTGGTCGAGATCATCGTCGACGACGTGGGCGAGATCGACGGTGTGCGCGCGACGGTGGAGTTCGACGACGACCGTTTCTTCGTGCCGACGGCGGTGATTGGCTTCGAGCCCGACTGGACCGGAGCCGACGCCCAGACGATCGGCGACGCGCTGCTGGCCGGCGATCCGCGGATCTACGTCCGCGTCGACCCGGCGCGGAATCAGCTCGAGGCGTACTCCGCCAACCTGCAGCCCGGCGAGCCGGAGATCATCGGGCGGCGGCTGCGCGAGGCGCTGACGGAACCAACCTCCTAGCCGAACTCAGGGCGCGGGAGGGCCCGGGCCTGGATTCCGGCTTCCGCCGGAATGACGGACAGGACCGTCGCGCAGAGCTCATTCTCCGGATCGTGTGTCGGTCGCCACGGACAGCTCGTCGATGACCGCGATGGTTTGCCGCTGTATCTCGGCGATCGTCGCGTCTGAGAGGCGCGAGGTGTCGAAGTAGAGGGTCTCGCCGGAGACTGTGAGGGACTCGAACGGCGAATGCAGCATTTCGTGCATGTCCGCCAGGCGGTCGTGATCGAAGTGGCTGGGGTGACGCTCGCCTCGCTCGGCGCGCGTTCGATAGCGCTCGAAGAGCGCGTCAGCGTCGCCGGTAAGAACGATCTGAACCGTCAGGAAGTCGGCGTCGCGTTCCAGCGCACGGAGGCGGGCGTTGTCATAGGACGGGATCAGCGGTGATTCGATGATCACCGAAGACCCGGCGACCAGAAGCTCCCGGGCCACGCTGAACATCACGTCGATCGCCGCGGCCCCGAGCCGCTTCGACTCCACGTAGTCGGCTGCGCCGAGCCGGTCGAACAGCTGCTCCTTGAACTCGTCCTTCACCACCAGCGGCCACCGCAGCTCGCGGGACAGCGCCCGCCCGAGGGTGGTCTTTCCCGACGCCGCGTAGCCATTGACGATCAGCAGCACCGGCAGGTGCGGGCGCTCTGCGCTGGGGCTCACTCGCAGGTACTTCGCTTGGCCGCGTGGCATGAGGGTGACATTCCAGAAACGCGGGCACCAAGCCACGTGTGGTGGTTGAGTTCATCCAATAAACTAGTTTGTGATATAAACTAAATCTCGGGAATCGGCCCGATCGTTCTGGGAGGCATGCGATGCAAGGACCCCACGCCGAACCGGCGGCGCTCACCCCCGACGAGAGTTGGGACGCCATTCAGGCGACGCTGGATCGCGTACGAAGCTCGATGTATGTCGCCGGGACGGCGACGATTCTGCTCCTGTGGGGCGCCATCGTCTCGCTGGGTTGCTTCGCGCAATACGCGGTCGCGACATTGGCGGCCGATTTCGCCGCGGGCACTCCGTGGTATCCGGGGCCGTTGTGGGGCGTGCTGTCGGCGGTTGGAATGGTGGGCAGTGCCCTGATCGGGCATCGCGCGGGCCGCGAATACGCGTCCGGCGGCGCCGCGCGCAGCGCGGGGATTCGAGTGTTCCTCTTCTGGCTCGCGGTGCTGGCGGCGGCGTTCCTGGTGCCGGCGGCGGCGGGTCTGTGGACGCCGGACCACGCCGGGGTCGCCATCCCGCGGGTCGGCGTGGGGATCGTGGCGCTGGGGCTCGTACTGTTCGGCATCATGCACCGCCCGTCGATCGCGGCAGTGGGCGTGGGCTTTGCGGCGGCGTTCTACCTGCCCAGCTATCTCGCGGGCGACGCGGCGTTGCTGGTTACGGGGGCGGCGATGCTGGTCGTCGTGGCGCTCGGCGCGGCCTGGATACGCCGGAGCGGCGTCCTTTGACCGACGCAGCGATCGTCCTCAACGAGACGATCCACCAGGCGACGCGACTGAGAATCATGACGCTGCTGGTCGGCCAACCCGAGACGGATCGGCTCGCGTACGGATTTATCCAGCGGACCCTCGGACTCACCGGCGGCAACTTGACCATCCATCTGCGAAAACTTGAAGACGCGGACTACCTCGTCCTCACGAAAGAGTTCGTGGGAGTCAAGCCGCGCACCTGGGTTCAGGCGACGCCGGCAGGCCGCCGGGCATTTGCCGAATACCTGTCCGATCTGGAAAGGGCGCTGAACGGGCAGCTGCATCGCTAGCCGCCCGCTCGGTGGCCCAGGCTGTGCGCAGGCTGGGAGATTTGCCCACGGCCGATCCCACGCTGCACGCAGCGCGGGCCACCGGGCATCTCAATCGCGTGACGCGCGCATTGGCTCACGGCCTAGAATCGGTCATGGCCACCACGCCCCGCACCGGCGTTCCCGCCGGCTTCCGGCTCGAAGCGCCTTATGCACCCGCGGGCGACCAGCCCAAGGCCGTGGCCCAGCTCGTGGACGGTCTTGACTCCGGGTACCGCTGCCAGACTCTGCTGGGCGTGACCGGTTCGGGCAAGACTTTCACCATCGCCAACGCTATCAACGCCGTGCAGCGCCCGGCGCTGGTCCTGGCGCACAACAAGACGCTGGCCGCCCAGCTGACTACCGAGCTGGCCGAGTTCTTCCCGCACAACGCTGTGGAGTACTTCGTCAGCTACTACGACTACTACCAGCCCGAGGCCTACGTGCCGCGGACCGACACGTACATCGAGAAAGAGACCGACATCAACTGGGAGATCGACAAGCTGCGGCTCTCGGCCACGCGGTCCCTTTTTGAGCGGCGCGACGTGATCATCGTGGCCACGGTCTCGTGCATCTACGGCATCGGCTCGCCGGAGGACTACGGCCAGGTCAGCCTGGCGCTCACGGTGGGCGAGGCGTACGTCCGGCAACGGTTCCTGCGGCGGCTGGTGGGCATGCAGTACCAGCGCAACGACGCCGGCTTCCAGCGCGGGCGCTTCCGCGTGCGCGGCGACGTGGTGGAGATTCACCCGGCCTATGACGATTTCGTGCTGCGCTGCGAGTTCTTTGACGAGGAGCTGGAGCGCATCGCCAAGATCGAGCCGTTGACGGGCGAGATCCTGGAGGAGCTGGAGTCGGTCACCATCTACCCGGCGCGGTTCTACGTCACGCCGGCCGAGCGTCTCAACGGTGCCCTCAGTGCCATCGAGGACGAGCTTGGGGAGTACGCGGTCCAGCTGGACGAGCGCGGCAAGGTGCTGGAGGCGGCGCGGCTCCGCCAGCGCACCAACTTCGACCTGGAGATGCTGCGCGAGACGGGCATGTGCTTCGGCATCGAGAACTACAGCCGTCACCTCAGCGGCCGGCGTCCCGGCCAGCCGCCGTGGGTGCTGCTGGACTACCTGCCGGACGACTTCGTGCTGGTGGTGGACGAGTCGCACGTCACGTTGCCGCAGGTGCGCGGCATGCTGGCCGGCGACCGCAGCCGCAAGCAGTCGCTGGTCGACTACGGCTTTCGGATGCCGTCGGCGTTCGACAACCGCCCGCTGGCTTTCGAGGAGTTCGAGACCTACATGCGGTCGGCTGTGTTCATGTCGGCCACGCCCGGTCCCTACGAATACGAGCACAGCGAGCAGGTCGTGGAGCAGATCGTGCGGCCCACCGGCCTGGTCGATCCGGCCATCGAGGTGCGGCCCACCGAGGGGCAGATCGACGACCTGATCGGCGAGATCAACAAGCGGGTGCGGGTCGGCGAGCGCGTGCTCTGCACCACGCTCACCAAGCGCATGGCCGAAGACCTGGCCGAGTATCTGGCGGAGATCGGCATCAAGGTGCACTACCTGCACTCGGAGATCGACACCCTGGACCGGGTCACGATCCTCAGCGAGCTGCGGCGCGGGGTCTACGACGTGGTGGTGGGGATCAACCTGCTGCGCGAGGGGCTGGATCTGCCCGAGGTGTCGCTGGTGGCGATCCTCGATGCCGACAAGGAGGGATTCCTGCGCGCCGACACGTCGCTCATCCAGACCATCGGCCGGGCCGCGCGGCATCTGAACGGCCGCGTGATCATGTACGCGGACATCGTGACGGCGAGCATGCAGCGGGCCATCGACGAGACCTATCGCCGCCGCAGCTTGCAGATCCAGTACAACGCCGAGCACGGCATTACGCCGCAGTCGGTGATCAAGGGACTGCGCGACCTCACCGACCGGGTGGAGGCCGAGGCCCTGCCGCGCGCCGCCGAGGAGGCGCCGGCCTATGAGCTGGGCTTCCGCCGCGTGGACGCCATGAGCCGGGCGGAGCTGGCCGCGCACATCAAGCAACTCGAAGCCAAGATGCGGATCGCCGCCGAGGCGCTCGAGTTTGAGAAGGCCGCCCAATTCCGCGACCGCATCCGCGAGCTTCGCGAGGACCTCGAAGCAGCGAAGGCCTGACGCGGTGCCCGAGGTCGAGTTCCCGTACTCGCCAATTCCCGCCGCCAACGTGGCGTCGGTGCCCCAGCGCAGCCCGTTGCGCTATCCGGGCGGCAAGACCTGGCTGGTGCCGCACATCCGCGCCTGGCTCGGGGGACTGGGCCAGAAGCCAGAGCTCTTGATCGAACCGTTCGCGGGCGGCGCCATCGTCTCCCTCACGGCGGTGATGGAGGGGCTGGTCGAGCGCTGCCTGCTGGCCGAGCTTGACCGGGATGTTGCGGCCTTCTGGAAGGCCGCGCTGTATCACGGTCCCGAGCTATGCGACCGGGTCATGCGGTTCGAGCCCACGCGCGAGGCCGTGGAGGCGCTGGCGCGGACGCAACCGGACGAGCCGCTGGATCGCGGATTCCGCGCGCTGGTGCTCAACCGCACCCGGCGCGGGGGCATTCTGGCGCCCGGCGCGTCGCTGAGCCGTGCCGGCGAGAGCGGCAAGGGGCTGGCCTCCCGCTGGTACCCGGACACCATCGTGTCGCGCCTGGAGCGGATCGGCGCGCACGCCGACCGGATCGACTTTCGCGAAGCCGACGGCATGCGGTTGCTCGAAGAGTTCGCGGGAATGCCCGACTCGGTGGTCTTCGCCGACCCGCCCTACTCCGCCGGCGGTAAGCGCGCCGGCCGACGGCTCTATACGCACTTCGAGATCGACCACCCGCGGCTGTTCCAGTTGCTGGCCGGCGCCGCGCCCGAGTTCATGCTCACCTACGACCACGCGCCCGAGATCGCCGACCTGGTCCGACGCCACGGCTTCCACGCGGTCCAGGTGACGATGAAGAACACGCACCATGACCGGATTGGGGAGTTGGTGATTACGCGGGGGGCCCTACCTGTCATTCCGAACGAAGTGAGGAATCTAAGGGCGTTGTGCAGTTTGCCCGCCCCTTAGACTCCTCGCTGCGCTCGGAGTGACAGGATGGTCGGTCTGGGCGTATGTGCCAGGGGCGGTTCCCACGCTGCACGCAGCGTGGGCCACCGGGCGAGTCCGTCATTCCGGCGAAGGCCGGAATCCAGGTATCGACCGACCTGGACTCATCCCCGGCGCCTGCGCCCGGGCACTCTAGACTCCTCGCTGCGCTCGGAGAAACTGTGGTGAGTCACCGGAAGTGTCATTCCGAACGAAGTGAGGAATCTACGGACGTTGTGCGTTCTCCCCGCCCCTTAGATTCCTCGCCTGCGGCTCGGAATGACAGATTTGGGGGCGGCTCGGAGTGACAGGATGGGCGGTCTGGGCGTAAGTGCCAGCGGCGGGTCCCACGCTGCACGCAGCGTGGGCCACCGGACAAATGTGATTGCCGCTCAGTTCTGCGAGAAGTGGGTGGCGACGACGTGGTCGAGCAGGTCGTTGGTGCAGTTGCGGCAGAAGACGATGCGGGAGCGATGCTCCTGGCGGGCCAGCTCGAGGATGTCCTCGGGGCGCGGCGCGGCGCGCATGACGCAGACGTTGGTGCAGACGCGTCGGCCCTGCACCAGGTCGACCGCTTGCGCGCGGTCGGGACCGGGCAGGTCGAGCACCTGGCCGAAGCTGCGCGTGGCGAGCCGGCGCACGGCCATCCGTCGATCGTCATGCTCGGGAATGCGCCGCAGCCGGTGCACGGACAGAACGGCGGCCAGGTCGGCCTCGGTGGCGGCGAGGACGTGGGGATCGCTGGTGCCGCCGGCGTTGCGCTCCGGGGCGTCCAGCAGATCCGCGTGCACGATGGCCACGTCATAGTGGGGTCCGACCTGCTGCCAGGGCTCGTCGCGCAGCACGTTGATGAACTTCGGCGCGTAGATTTGCCCGGTGGCCTTGTCGAGGCTCTGGTCGACGTACCAGCGCGTGCTCCAGTAGGGCGAGCCGCGCGGTATGCCGGGAATCACCCAGGTGCCGAACGGGCGCAACTCGCCGCGATTCAGGCTCAGGCCGGCGCGCTGGCCGAGCACCAGCATCACCTCTTGAATGTGGGCCACGGTGGAGACGACGGTTTCGGCCTCCCACGGCGCGACGCCTTCGGTCCACTGGAACGAGATCGACTTCATGGTCGAGCCTGGCGCGTCCGATCCATTGCCGGCGATGCCCGGCGGTCATGGTAGGACCTCGGCGCGGCCGATTCGGAATCTAAACCGGAACACGAGCCGCGTTGGGCCAATTGCTACGCTCGCCGCATGGAGCTGAACGGCGACGGCGCGGCGGCGCCGAGCACTTCCGATCGCGTCTCCGTGGTCGAGCTTGGCGCGGAGACGCGGGTGGCGGTCTTCGCCCGCCACGAGGGCGCGTACCGGCTGCTTACGGTGGCCGGGGCGCCCAGCACGCTCGACGCGCCGCACTTCGATCTCACGCCGAGCTTCGAGCGGGCCGTGGCCGAAGCCGAGTCGCTGGCCGGGGCCTATTTCGCCATTCCCGAGTCGTCGGCGCGACCGCACGGCGAGCCGCGCACGCCGCCCATCGCCGCGGCCGTGGGTCGAGGGTTGGCTCCGGGTCCGTCCTGTTTCGTGGTGAGCAACCTGGTCACGCGCGATCTCGACGCGCTCGAAGCGTCGCTGACCGAGCGTGAATTCGTCGTCATCGGTCGCGCCACCACCGCGGCGCGCGAGTTTCGCGATCGAATTGACGGTCCGGCGTCCGTCGACGTCATCACCACGCAGCGTCCCAGCGTAGTCGTGGTGGCGCTGACGGAGGATCGCGACGGACAGGGCCTGGCCTACATGGCCGATCTGCTGATCGGGGGGCTGGCGGGCCGCGAGTCCAGCTATGTGCCCGTGATCGCCATCCTCTATGGGGGTGAACTCGATGACCGGGCGCTCGCCAGCCTCGGGCAGGCGTTTCCGGTCCACGCCGTGTCCGTGCAGGGCGGCGGCGTGGACGATCCGCTCGACATGACCGAACCGAACGCGCTGCTCGATGACGTGCAACAGACGGTGAAGGCGCGACGCTTCGCCGGCCGCGCGGTGCCGGCGGAGATTGCCGACCCCCCAGCGCATGCGACCGCCGCCGCATTGGGCGAGGCCGTGCGGGAGCTGGCGACGCAGCAGTCCCTGGAGGTGGCCGCGGTGTCGCTGGACGACGACCAGGTGTCCATCGTCGGCTTCCAGGCCGGGTCTGGGGTGAGCGTGGGGCTGGGGCAAGGGCACGACCTTGCGCGTCCCTATCACATCGCGCTGCAGACGCCGATCGAGCGCGTGGCGCAGTGGGCGCCCGAGGAGCCGATTCCTCAGGCGCTGCGCTTCACGGCCTTGAACCGGTCGGCGCACCCGGCGGCGGTGGCGGCGACCCCAGCCGAGCTGCAGCTGTCCCATGCCGTGTTCACGGCCGCGTCGCGCCAGGCGTTGCGCGCCTCCGAGGACGGACGGAGTCCGCTCGACCACGAGGCGCTCGATCTGATCGTCCTCACCGGTCGCGCGGCGCGAGGCGCCGGTCGGTCGGTGCAGGCCGCGCTGCTGCTGGTGAACATCCTGGAGCCCGTGGGCGTGTCGCAGCTGGCGCTCGATCCGACGTCGAGCCTGGCCATGCAGGGCGCGCTGGCCCGGACCGGGGCCCGCGTGGCGTTCGACTCGACCCTGGTTCCACTCGGCGTCTGCGTGGCGCCTCGGGGTCGCGCGAAAGCCGGCGAGCCGGCCGTGCTGGTCGACGTGCGCCCGAGCTCAGGGGCCCGCATCGAACGCGAGGTCAGCGCGGGCGCGCTCGACGTGATTCAGTGGGACGCGCGCGTGCCGGCTGAAGTTCGCATCTGGCCGCAGCCGCGCTTCGACGTGGGCTTGGGCAACGGCCGCCCGGCGCGGCTGAAGGCCAACGTGGGAGCGGGCCTGGTGGGACTCATCGTCGATGCGCGCGGGCGGCCCTTGGTGTGGCCGGACGAGCCGGACGAGCGCCAGGCGCGCCTGCAGCAGTGGCTGCGCTCGATGGACGCCTTTCCCCCTGCCGCGACGACGGTCGCCTCGGCGAGGCCGCATGGAGGCTGAGCGCGTCCGGCGCGCCATTCGCCGGACCGTGCGGAGCGGCGCGCTTCGGCGCCGGCACGTCCTCCCGAGCTCGGGTCGAATTCTCGTCCATGAGGGTGACGATGTGGTGATGGGCCAGGTCTGGGGTCGTGGCCGCATGCGCGCCGGGGTGACGGTGGCCGATCTGCCGCGGCTGCTGAACGCTCAACTGGACGATGTGCCCGGCTTGCTCAAGGTGAGCCGCGCCGAAATCGTTGAAGAGGACACGTTGCTGGCCGAGTCCATGGGCCGGATGGGCATCGGGCGGGAATGGCGGGCGCCGGCCCGGGGCATGATCGCCAGCGTGAGTCCGCGCACCGGGGTGGCCGTGTTCGTGCGCGAGGTGCGCGAGGTGGCCCTGCATTGCCGCCTGGCCGGGACCGTCGTCAGCGTTACGCCGGGCGAGTCGATCGTGATCGAAGGGCAGGGCGTGGCCATTGCCGGGGCCCTGGGCGCGGGCGGTCGGGCCGTGGGGCCGCTGCGCGTCATCGAGTCGGGCGATCGGCCCGAGGAGCTGGCCGAAGTCGGCGAGATTCTCGTCACGCCGGACCCGCTCCGCACCGAGTGGATGCAGCGCGCCGTCGAGGCCCGCGTGACCGCGGTCATCGCGCCGTCGGCCGACGATGCGACGCTCTCCGAGTTGGCGCTGGCCCCAACCATCGTCGGGCTTCCGTTGCCGCCGTCGGCGCCGCTGACGCCGCCGGTGCCGACGCTGCTGACGGAGGGCTTTGGCCACACCCGCATGCCGCGCGCGCTGCAGCGCCTGTTCCGCGCCAGCGCCGACGAGGTGGTGTCGGTGGTTGGCAGCCGGCAGCC
This sequence comes from Chloroflexota bacterium, assembly GCA_965243625.1. Lineage (GTDB taxonomy): Bacteria > Chloroflexota > UBA11872 > UBA11872 > UBA11872 > JAJECS01. Next base: position 1,750,229 of record CBDEVI010000002.1, on the reverse strand, counting down.
CGGCGAGTCCGAGGTGCTGCTGCCCCCTGGACCGTCCGAGGCGCTGGCCGAGGAGCTGAGGGCCGATGGATTGCCGGTGCGCATCGTGGCCGGACCGGATGCCGGCGAAGAAGGAGTGATGGTGGGTCCGGCGCCGGACGAAGCGCGCGCGCCGTCCGGGTCGCCGGCCGTCTGCGTGCGCGTGCAGCGAGCGCAGGGAGGCACGGTGACGGTGCCCGCGGCCAACTGCGAGGCGATCGCGTAGGTCCGAGATGCGTTCCGGGGCGCCGACCCCAGTAGAGATTCGGTTCGGGCGGGTTTGAAGCCCGCCCCTACATTCGCTCCGGCGCGTCGATGCCCAGCAGGTCCAAGCCGTTCGCCACGACTTGCCGCACGGCGGCGACCAGGCGCAGTCGGGCGGCGGTCAGCTCGGCGTCGTCGCTCACCACGCGGTGATCGTTGTAGTAGGAGTGAAACGCGCGGGCGAGCTCCAGCAGGTAGTGCGCGATGCGATGCGGCTCCCGAGAGTCTGACGCGTCCACCGTCACCTCGGGATAGGCCAGCAGTTGGCGCACGAGGGCCGCTTCGGCTGCGCCCAAGCGTGAGAGGTCGGGCGCCGCGTTGGACGGATTCTCGGCCGCCGAACGCTGGATGCCGGCGCAGCGCGCGTGCGCCATCTGGATGTAGTAGATCGGATTCTCCGGGTCCTCGCGCTTGGCCAGCTCCAGGTCGAATTCCATCTGGCTGTCGATTGCTTTGGAGAGGAAGAAGTACCGCGTGGCGGCGGGGCCAACTTCGTCGAGCACCTCGCGGAGCGTGACGAAGCGCCCGCTGCGCTTGCCGGCGCGCGCCAGGCCGTCTCCGCTGCGCACCCCCACCATTTGCGCCACCAGGATTTCGAGCCGCGCGGAGTCGATGCCGAGCGCCTCCATGGCGGCCTTCATGCGCGGGACGTGACCCTGGTGGTCGGCGCCCCAGATGTTGATCACGAGGTCGAACTGCCGCGCGCGGAACTTGTCGTGGTGATAGGCGATGTCGGTGGCGAAATAGGTGGGGTCGCCGCGCGACCGCACGAGCACGTTTTCGCGGTCGTCCGTGCCCTCGCCGCCGACGAACCAGGTGGCGCCCTCGCGGTGCGTCACGTGTCCGGCATCGGTCAGCGTCGTCAGCGCGGCCTCGACCTCGCCCCGGGCGCGCATCTCACGCTCGGAATACCACTCGTCGAAGTCGAGTTCGAGGTCGGCGAGGTCGTGCTGGATCGAGGTGAGCGCGATGGCGACGGATCGCTGCTCGAACCTCTCGACGTCCTCACGCCGTTGCAGGTCGAGCCAGCGGTCGCCGTCCTCGGCGGCAATGGTCTGGCCCCACTCCGCGACGTAGGCGCCCCGATAGCCGTCCTCGGGAAAGGGCTGGGTCACGCCGAGGGCCGCGGCGTAGTGATGGTGGACAGTCTGGCCAAGGAGCTCGATCTGACGCCCGGCGTCATTGACATAATATTCGCGCGTCACGTCATGCCCGCGCGCGGCCAGCATGCGGGCAATGGCGTCGCCCACCACGCCGATGCGCCCGGCGCCGACGGTCAGCGGGCCGGTGGGATTGGCGCTCAGGTACTCCACCTGCACGCGCTGGGGATCGGCGACCGGCGCCGGTCCAAAGGCCGGGCCGGCGCCCACGATCGCCTCGATCTGGTCCAGCACCCACGCGTCATCCAGGCGGATGTTGACGAATCCGGGCCCCGCGACCGTCACCTCGGCGATGGCGGCATCGGCTTCGACGTGCGCGGCAATGGCCTCCGCGATGGCGCGCGGCGGCATCTTGGCGCCGCGCGCGAGGCGCAATGCGTCCGCGCTGGCGTAGTCGGCCAGCTCGTCGCCCCGACGGTCCAGCCCAAGCTGGGCGGTCGGCATCGGCGGCAGCGCGCCATCGGCCAGCGCCGCGTCGAGGGCGCGTCGCAGGAGCGCCGCCAAGCGCTCACGCAGTACGAATTCAGACACAGGAGAATCGCGCGATGTGGGGTAGTCGCCCGGCGCGGTGCTCCGAGAGTATACGTAGGAGTGGGGCGCGAGCGGTCGCCGTTCGCCGACTCCCGCTAGCGTCCCCAGTCGCGCGGATAGCGGAAATCTCGATCGATCGTCCGGTCGGAGAGCTTGGCGATCACCGGCGGACGTCGCTTGAACTGCGTTTGCCGGACGCGTCGGCGGATATCCGCCACCAAGCCGGCGTCGTAGCCGCCTGCCACCACCTCATCCGCCGTGTGCCACTCGTCGACGAGCAGATAGAGCACCTCATCGGCCAACTCGTAGGTGAACCCCAGCTCGTCTTCGTCGGACTGGCCCTGCCAGAGGTCCGCGGACGGCGGCTTCTCGAGGATCGTCGCCGGAAGGTCCAGCGCCGCCGCCAGTTGGCGCACCTGGGTCTTGTAGAGGTCGCCAATGGGATTGACGGCGCTGGCCATGTCGCCGTGCAGCGTGCCGTACCCGAGCAGCAGCTCGGTCTTGTTGCTGGTGCCCACGACGAGCGCGTCAAAGGCCTCCGACTGGTCGTAGGTCGCGATCATCCGCGTGCGAGCCATCACGTTGCCGCGGCGCACGGGGGTTGTGGGACCGTCGAGCTCCTCCAGGTACCCGTCCACCGCTTGGCTGACGTCGATGGCCTGTGTTTCGACTCCGAGCACCTGCGCCAGCTTCTCGGCGTCGCCCCGACTGGCCGGATTGCTGGTGCGGTAGGGCAGCATGAGCGCCAGCACGTTGTCCGGACCCAGCGCGCGGGCCGCCAGGGCGCAGGTCAGGGCCGAGTCGATGCCGCCGGAGGTGGCCACGACGGCTCGGGTGAAGCCGAACTTCGAGATCGCATCGGCGATGAACCGCACCAGGATTTGCTCGGCCAGCGTCGCGTCCAACCGCAGTCCATGGCGGGCGCGACGCTGGAGGGAGGCTTCAGTCGTGGATGCCATCGCGCCGCTCCGCGGCGATGCGCGCAAACTCGCGGCTCACCAGCTCGAGGTTTTCGTCCCGGCGCAGCGGTAGCCGGGTGCGCTGACGCCGCAGCCGGCTATCGGGCAAGTCGGCGATGACAAGCGCCTCTTCGAAGTCGGGCGCTCTCGCCAGGCAGGCGCCGTCGGGCGCCACGACTTCCGATCCGCCCCAGAAATTCACCCCGTCCTCGAACCCCACCCGGTTCACGTGCACCATGTAGCAAACGAGCATCTGCGCGTAGAGCCGATTGAGCGCGTGCCAGGTCTCGGCGCTTCCCAGCTCGCTCGCGCCGCCGCCCACGCCGCGGCCGGGACTGCTGGACAGGCCGAAGATCACGTCCGCGCCGTCCGCGGCCGCCAGCGCGGCGCTGGTGGGATGCCACAGGTCCTCGCAGATCAGCATGGCCTGCCGCCCATGCGCCGTGTCGAAGGCTCGCACCTGTCGACCGGGGGCCAGATCGCGCGCCTCGTCGAACAGGCCATAGGTCACCAAGTAGACCTTCTGGTGGACGTGCAACAGGCGGCCGCCAGATGCGCACGCCGCCGCCGGGACGAAACGATGGTCGGCGGTGCGCTCGACGAAGCCAAAGACGATGTCGATGTTGCGACTGGCGTCCAGGATCGGCTCGAGACTGGCGTCGTCACGGGGGACGGCGACATCGGCAACCAGGTCGCTGAGGAAGTATCCCGTCAGGGACTGCTCCGGGAACACGACAACGTTGCAGCCGGCGTTCGCGGCACGGTCGGCGTATTCGAGATGGGTGGCCAGATTGTGCGCCACGTCGCCGAGACGGGGGCGAATTTGCGCCAGCGCCACCCGCAGATTCCGCACAGGCGCCCCTTCCGGTAACCGGCGTGGCGCCAGTCTAGCCACTGGCCCGGCGCATTCGCGCCGGGCCGCGACGCGGGCCGGGCGTCGGCGAGCCGTTCCCATAGTTGACGGGTTGTGCCGTCGGGCCTAAATTCGAGCGTTACGGTTTGGCGGCGAACTACGTTCGGGCTCTGGGAGGCAGAAACCCAGCGGGCGCCGTCGCAGCGTCTGCCTCCGAGGAGATCCGCCCATGCGTAAGTGGTTCGTCATAGCCATCGTCAGCCTGTTGGTTGCCGGAGCGGTCACGTCCGTCCAGGCCATCGGCTGCGATCCCCACCAGGGCACCCCCATCGAGGGCGGCTGCCTCTACACCATCACCGGCGGCGACACGCCGGATCCCACCGACGGCTTCCCGATCGTGAACACCGGCGGGATCGACTGGTACTCCTGCGTGCGCACGCTTGACCTCCAGGACGTCGGCTACCCGATCGGCCAGCAATTCGAGTTCAGCGGCTTTCAGATTTTGCCGCTGCAGAAGGTGATGCTGCAGTACCGGCCGGACTATCAAGACCGGGGCGGCTGTAGCAAATTCGCGTATTTGAACTCCATGGACCTGCTGGCCAACCGGTTTGGGGTGAACCTGCCCGGCGTGCCGGCGCATCGGGTGCTGCCGGAGGACGAGGGGGCGAGCTTCTCGCAGATCATCGAGAACCACTTGCGGCTCTTGGACGCCAACCCGGTCCTAAAGGCCAAGTTCCTCGAAAAGTCGAACTGGATCGATCTCTACGGCTTGCCGATTGCCTATGAGGAGCAGGAGATCAACGGCAACCCGCAGGGCGCGCAAGTCCTGCGGGCGCAGCGGGCGGTGTGGCGAATCTTCAACGTGCCGGCGCCGGGGACCAGGGTCGGCGTTCCGCACCTGCTCAACGTGCCGGATCAGATCAAGAAGCTCAACGGCATCATCATTCCCCAGGACGCCAAGCGCCCGGTGTCCTTCCTCCTGGCCTCGGGCCATGTCGCGGAGCCCATGGCGCTGCCCCAGGGCCTGCGGGGCTACGGCATGCAGGGTGAGTTCCGCCGATCGGACGACCAGCGGCTGGCCAATCTGGTCACCGGCGCCGGCTTCGGCTGGGTGAAGCAGCAGGTGCCCTGGGAGGAAGTTGACGTCTACCTGCCGGACTGTCGCGAGCGCCCGCCGAGTCAATGGTTCTGGGACGACTTGGACCGCTTCGTCAACACGATGCGGAGCAGCGGCCTCAACATCCTGCTCAGCGTGGTGAAGGCGCCCGCGTGCCTCAAGGCGCCCGGGTCTCCGGCGGGACACGGCCCGCCCGTCGACCCTGCGACGTTCGGCCGCTTCATGCGTGAGCTGGCCTCCCGCTATAAGGGACGGGTGCAGGCCTACGAGCTGTGGAACGAAGCCAACTTGCAGCGTGAATGGCCCTCGCTGCGACCCGCAGACCCCAACAACACCGCCCATCTCGAATTCCTCGAGTTGGTGAAGCACGGCTACATCGGCGCCAAGCGCGGCGACCCGAATGCCCTGGTGGGTCTAGGCGCGATGACGCCGGCCGGCAATACGCCGACCGCGATCGACGACCGCGACTACCTGCGGCGCCTCTGGGCAGCCAACGGCGGGGAGATCGCCAACTACTTCGAGTTCCTGGGCGTGCATCCCAACGGCGGGCCGAACGCGCCGGACGACACGATCAATAACCCGGCGGCGAGCCGCGCCAAGTGCAACGGCGGCTGGTCGACCCACGACAGCTTCTTCTTCACCCGCTACCAGCAGCTCTATGCCGACATGATCGCGGCGGGTCCGGCGTTCCGGCACAAGACGCTCTGGCTCACCGAGTTTGGCTGGGCCACGACGCCCAACCCGGCGCCGGGCTACGAGTACGCGAACTGCAACACCGAGCAGGATCAGGCGAACTACCTGGTCCGCGCCTACGCCAAGGTGCGGGCGGAAGCGCCCTATGTGACGCACATGTTCGTCTGGAACTTGAACTTCCAGCAGGTCGTGGATTCGAGCGACGAGAAGTGGGCCTTTGGAATCGTGGACAGCAATCTGAATCCGCGTCCGGCCTACACGGCGCTGCGGAACATGCCGAAGCCGCCTCCGCCCACTGCGGGGTAGGCGAGGCGCGATCTAAGGCCGCGTTCGACGGCCGGACCGGCGGGGCGGCACGCCCCGCCGGTCTGCCGCGGGCGCCGGCTCATCGCTAGGCTCGGCTTGCGCCGCCGGCGCCCGTAACACCGACGCTCCAGCCTGCCGCGAGGATGCCGTCGTCACGCCCTCCACGGGTTTGACGGTCCTCGCCGTCGCGCCTAAATTCGACCGCTACGGTTTGCTGGCGAACCACGCACGGGCTCTGGGAGGCAGAAACCCAGCGGGCGACGTCGTGGCGCCCGCCTCCGAGGAGTTTCGCGCATGCGTAAGTGGTTTGTCGTAGCCATAGTCAGCCTGTTGGTCGCCGGAGCAGTCACCTCCGTCCAGGCCGTTGGCTGCGATCCCCACCAGGGCACCCCCATCGAGGGCGGTTGCCTCTACACCATCACCGGCGGCGACACCGCGGATCCGAATGACGGCTTTCCGGTCGTCGACGCCGACGGGATCAACTGGTACTCGTGCGTGCGCACGCTTGTCCTCCAAGATGTCGGCTACCCGATCGCCCAGCAGTTCGAATTCAACGGATTTCAGGTCCTGGCCCTGCAGAAAGTGATGCTGCAATACCGGCCGGATCGCGCGGACCGAGGCGGCTGTAGCCAGTTCGCGTATTTGAACTCCATGGACGTGTTGGCGAACCGGTTCCGCGTGAACCTGCCCGGCGTACCCGCGCATCGGGTGCTGCCGGAGGATTCAGGGGCGAGCTTCTCCCAAATCATTCGCAACCACTTGCGGCTCTTGGACGCCAACCCGGTCCTCAGGGCCAAGTTCCTCGAAAAGTCGAATTGGATCGATCTCTACGGCTTGCCGATTGCCTATGAGGAGCAGGAGATCAACGGCAATCCGCAGGGCGCGCAAGTCCTGCGCGCGCAGCGGGCGGTGTGGCGAATCTTCAACGTGCCGGCGCCTGGGACCAGGGTGGGCGTTCCACACCTGCTCAACGTGCCGGACCAGATCAAGAAGCTCAACGGCGTCATCATTCCGCAGAGCGCCAAGCGCCCGCTGACCGCCGCCCAAGCAATGGGCGAGGCGCCGGTGCCCGAGGCGACACCGGAATCGACGCCAACAACCACCACGACTTCGACATCCACTCCGCCGCCTGCGTCGGGATCGGTCCCGGCGCCCCGGGTGCTGCCGCAGGGTCTGCAGGGCTACGGCATGCAGGGCGAGTTCCGCCGACCGGACGACCAGCGTCTGGCCGACCTCGTTCTCGGCGCCGGCTTCGGCTGGGTGAAGCAGCAAGTGCCGTGGGAAGAGGTGGAAGTGTTCGGACCGGGCTGTCAGGCGCTGCCGTCCAACCAATGGTCCTGGGCGACGGTGGACCGCCTGGTCAACACCATGCGGGCCAACGGCCTGCAGATTCTGCTCAGCGTGGTCAAGGCGCCGCCGTGCCTGAAGGCCGCGGGCTCGCCGCCCGGTCACGGCCCGCCCGTCGACCCCGCGACCTTTGGCCGCTTCATGCAAGAGCTGGCCTCCCGCTACCGGGGTCGAGTCCAGGCCTACGAGCTGTGGAACGAGTCCAACCTGCAGCGCGAGTGGCCTTCACTGCGTCCGGGCGATCCCAATAACACCGCCCATATCGAGTTTCTCGAGCTGGTCAAGCATGGCTACATCGGCACCAAGCGCGGCGATCCCAACGCCATCGTGGGACTGGGCGCCATGACGCCGGCGGGCAACACGTCCACCGCGATCGACGACCGCGACTACCTGCGGCGCCTCTGGGCGGCCAACGGCGGGGAGATTGCCAACTACTTCGAGTTCCTGGGTATCCATCCCAACGGCGGACCCAACGCGCCGGACGACACGATCAATAACCCGGCGGCGAGCCGTGCGAAGTGCAACAGCGGCTGGTCGACCCACGACAGCTTCTTCTTCAGCCGCTACGAGCAGCTGTACGCCGACATGATCGCGGCGGGGCCGGCCTTCCGGCACAAGACGCTGTGGATCACCGAGTTCGGCTGGGCCTCGACGCCAAACCCCGCGCCGGGCTACGAGTACGCGCGGTGCAACAGCGAGCAGGACCAGGCGAACTACCTCGTCCGGTCATTCGCGAAGGTGCGGGCGGAAGCGCCCTATTTGACGCACATGATCGTCTGGAATTTCAACTTCCAGCAGGTCGTGGGGTCGCACGACGAGAAGTGGGCGTTCGGCATCGTGCGCGGCGACTTGAGTCCGCGGCCGGCCTACACCGCGCTGCGAAACATGCCGAAGCCGCCCCCGCCGACCGCGGGGTAAACGCGGCGCGACGCTCGGTCGCACGCGACGGCCGAACCGGCGGGGCCCCGAGCCCCGCCGGGGCCGTTGCGGCCGTGTCCAACGGTTGAGCGCCTACACTTGCCGCCATGGGCGTGCTCTACGTGGTGGCCACGCCGATTGGCAATCTCGAGGATCTGACGGCGCGCGCCGCCCGTGTGCTCGCCTCGGTGCCGGTCGTCGCGGCGGAGGACACTCGGCGTACCCGCAAGCTGCTCAACCACATCGGCGCGAGCCCGCGGCTGATTCCCTACCACGCCGAAAGCCCCGAGCGCCGGGAGGACGCCATCGTCGCCTGTTTGCGCGAGGGCGACGTCGCGTTGGTGTCCGACGCGGGAACCCCCGGCCTGGCCGACCCCGGGCCGGACCTCGTGGCCCGGGTTCGCCGCGAGGGGATGTCCGTGGTGCCGATCCCGGGCGCGTCGGCCCTGACCACCGCCCTGTCGGTGGTGTCGTTCGCGCAGCAGCCCGTCACGTTCATTGGGTTTCTGCCCGAGCGGCGGCCGCGGCGCGAGCGCCTGGTCCGGCGCGCCGCCGAAGTCGCGCGCACACTGGTCATCTACCTGCCGCCGCATCGGGCCGCGGCGCGCGTGGCCGAGCTGCTGGAGTGCCTCGGCGACCGTCCGACGGCGATGTGCCGGGAGCTGACCAAGCTCCACGAGGACATCCGGGAAGTGCCGCTGTCCGAGCTCTGCGAGGTGCTGGCGCAGGAAGCGCCGCGCGGAGAGATCACGCTGGTGATCGACGTGGCGGAGCGCGAGCCCGAAGCCGCGCCCGAGGCGTCGAAGGTCACCGCCGCGGTCGCGGCCGCCATGGCCGCGGGAGCTTCGCCGAGCCAGGCGGCGGCGTCGGTCGCCCGGGAATTGCGGATGCCGCGGCGCGAAGTCTACGCCCTGGCCCAGGAGATCCGCCGCGCCAACCCCGCCAAGGAGTCCTAGAGCGCCTGGGATAGAATCGCGAACTCGCGTCGCGCGAAATCCTCTGTGTCGAAGTACTACCTCACCACCGCCATTCCCTACCCCAGCGGCGAGCCGCATGTGGGCCACAGCTTCGAAATGATCGCCGCGGATGCCGTGGTGCGCTTCAAGCGGCTGCGCGGCGTTGACGCCTATTTCCTCGGGGGGCTCGACGAGAACAGCCAGCGCGTGAGCCGCCAGGCGGCGGAGGCGGGCGTGGACACGATGGCGTACGTCGACGAGGCCGCGGAGCGCTTCCAGGCCGTCTGGCGCAGCGTTGACGTCGAATTCGACGACTTCGTTCGCACCACCGAGCCGCGGCATCACGTGACGGTGAACGAGTTCTTTGCGCGCGTGCTGGCCCAAGGCGACATCTACGAAGGCGACTACGAGGGGTGGTATTGCGTCCCTTGCGAGGCGTTCTACACGGACGATGACCTGACCGATGGGCTATGTCCGTTCCACGACGCCAAACCCGAGTGGGTGACCGAGCGGAACTACTTCTTCCGCATGTCCAAGTACCAGGACGCCATCGCCGCCCACTACGAGGCTCACCCGGATTTCGTGTACCCGGACACGCGGCGCAACGAAATGCTCGGCATCATTCGCCAGGGCCTGCGGGATTTCAGCATCTCGCGCGCCTCGCTGACCTGGGGCATCCCGCTGCCCAACGATCCCGCGCAGCGGATCTATGTCTGGTTCGACGCGCTGATCAACTACATCACCGGCATTGGCTTCGGGCAAAACGGCGGCGAGGCGGCCTTCGAGCAGTGGTGGCCGGCGGAGGCGCACGTCATCGGCAAGGACATCGTGCGCTTCCACGCGCTCTATTGGCCCACGATGCTCATGTCGGCGGGTTTGCCGCTGCCCCGGCAAATCGTGGTCCACGGATGGGTGGACTACGAAGGCGCGCCGATGAGCCAAACGAGCGGTCACATCGTGCGACCGGCCGATGTGATCGAGCAGCACGGATCGGATGCCCTGCGCTACTACCTGCTGCGCGAGGTGCCCTTCGATCGCGACGGCGACTTCAAGTGGAAGAACATGGGCCGTCGCTACCAGGACGACCTGGGAAACGACCTGGGCAATCTGGTGCTGCGCACCACCTCCATGCTCGGTCGCTATTTCGACGGCGTGGTCCCGCCGGCGGAAGAGCCGTCGGAGGTGGAGAGTGAGCTCCGAGCCGCGGCCGAAACGGCCTGGACGCTGGCCGAAGCCAACTACGAGTCCTGGCGGCTGCACCTGGCCCTGGGCGCCACGTTCGACTTCGTGAGCGCGGTGAATCGATACATCGACCGCACCGAGCCGTGGCGCCTGGCCAGGGACCCCGCGCAGCGCGAGCGGCTCTCAACCGTGTTGGGCGCCGCCCTGGAGGCGGTGCGCCACATCGCCATACAAATCCAGCCGGCCATGCCGCGGACGTCCACCGCCATCCTCGGCCGCTTGGGCCTGCCGCCCGCCGGCCCCGGCGACTGGGGCGCGGGCGGCTGGACCGGCCTGCCGGCCGGACACCGGGTTCCGGGAGGCGCGGCGCTGTTTCCTCGCATCGAAGCCGCATAGCCACGCTCTTCGACACCCACGCCCATCTGGGGGATCACGTCTTCGCCGACGAATTGCCGGCGCTCCATGCCCGTGCGGTTGCCGCGGGCGTCGATGAGGTGCTGGTGGTGGCCAACGACCTCGAGTCGAGCCGCCGGGCCATCGAGCTTGCCGAGCGCTATGACGGGTGGCTGGCGTCCGTCGGCGTGCATCCGCACGAGTGCGGGAGTTGGGACCGCCGGACGGCACACGACGTGCGCTCACTGGCCGCCCACCCGAAGGTCCGCGCCATCGGCGAGACCGGGCTCGACCACTATCGCGAGTTTCAACCGCGCGACGTCCAGGAGCGCGCATTCGCGGAACAGTGCGCGCTGGCGGTCGAGCTTGGCCTGCCGGTCGTGATCCACTCGCGCGAGTCGCTTGACGCCGTGGCCGAGGTGCTGAGAGGCGCTCCGGGCATCACGGGCGTGATGCACAGCTTTGCGGGAGACGCCAAACAGGCCCGTGACTTCACCAATCTCGGGCTGCACATCTCGCTTTCGGGCATCGTCACGTTTCGTCGCGAGCACGAGCTGCGCGCCGCGGCAGCGGAAATCCCGCCCGAGTGGTTGCTGCTCGAAACCGACGCGCCCTATCTGTCGCCGGAGCCGCTCAGAGGCCGTCGCAACGAACCGGCGCACCTGCCGCATACGGCGGCGGTAGTGGCGGCGGCGGTGGGAATGTCGGTACCCTCACTGGCCGAGAAGACCACCCGGAATGCGCGCGCCGTCTTCGGTGCCCCCGCCGCCAGTGCCTGACCATCAATCGGCGGCCGACGCTGACCACCACGCGACCAGCCAGGTCACGCCGCGGCTCGCCGAGGTCGAAGACGTTCTCCGCGCCTGTTCACGCGTTCCCGAGATTCCCCTGCTCGAGGACGTCCTCGGCGCGGTGCTGCTGGCGCCGGGCAAGCGCCTGCGCCCGGCCCTGGCGCTCCACGTCGCCGCGATCGTCGGTGGACGCCCCGAAGCCGTAGCCAAGCTGGCGGCTGCCACGGAGGTGCTGCACTCGGCCACGCTGGTGCACGACGACATCGTCGATAGCTCGCCCGAGCGTCGCGGGCAGCCCGCCGTGCATGTCATGTGGTCGCAAAAGATCGCCGTGCTGGCCGGCGACTATCTGTTTGCGACCGCCGCCGACCTGGTCGCGCAGCTCGATCGGCCGGTCATCGTGCGTTTGTTCGCGGCCACCATCCACGACATGTCCACGAGCGAGTTTGTGGCTCCCAGCTACGAAGACGACGGTGAGCTGGCCCGCGAGCAATACCTGAGAAAAATCGGTCACAAGACGGCTTCGCTGTTCGCGCTGGCTTGCGAAGCCGCCGCCGTGCTGGGCGACGCCCCGGCGGATGAGCGAGAGGCCTTCCGCGACTTGGGCTGGAGCCTGGGCATGGCCTTTCAGATCACCGACGACATCCTGGATATCAGCGGACTGGTGGCCGAAACCGGCAAGCCGGTTGGAACCGATCTGCGCGCCGGGCTGGTGACGCTTCCGGTGATCCTGTACCTCGGCGACCGGGCCGGCGACGAGGATCCCGTGCGCGCCGTGCTCACCGGAAAGGCGACCGATGACGCCGATGTCATGCAGGCCCTCGATGCGATCAAGTCGTCGGGTGCGGTTGAAGATGCGGCCGCGGTCGCGGGACGCTACGCGGCGCAGGCCCGGGCCGCCCTGGACCGCGTGCGCCCGTCCCCGTCGCGCGAGTCCATTGCCGACTTTATCCACCAAGCAACCGAGCGCACCCGCTAGCCGGCCACGCGGCCGATAATGCGGCATGGCCAAATCGCCGTGGGTGCGTCCCATGTTCGACGCGATCGCACCGCGCTACGACCTGCTCAACCGGCTGATGAGTTTCGGGATGGACCGCGGCTGGAGACGTCATGCCGTGGATCAGGCGCTCGAAGGACGGCCCGCGACCATTCTGGACGCCGGCGCCGGGACATTCGACCTGTCGTTGGAAGCCTGGCGACGCTCGGCCAACTCCCCCCGAGTCATTGCGCTCGACTTCGCCGGCGAGATGCTGGCCCATGGCATGGCGCGCGCGCGGCGTGACGGCGCTGATGTCAGCGCCGTGCAGGGCGACGCGCTGCGCCTGCCGCTGGCATCCGGCTCTGTCGATTCGGTCGTCAGCGCGTTCCTGCCGCGCAATCTGGACAGCCTGCCGCGAGCCTGGAGCGGATTCGCGCGGGTGCTGCGGCCCGGCGGCGTGCTGGTCATCCTGGAAATGACGCCGATCCGCACGCCGGTGTTTCGGCGCCTCTTCCGCTTGTATTTCCATCGGTGGATTCCCTGGGTGGGTCGGCGGATCAGCGGCCACGGAGCGGCCTACACCTGGCTGCCTGAGTCGGTGGACGACTTTCCCACGGCGCAGGAGCTGGCCCACCAGATCGAAGCCGCCGGGTTCGTGGACGTGCGGTTCCGCAAGCACGCCCTGGGCGCCGTGGCGATCCACGTGGCTCGCCGCCCATGACCGCCGCCGTCTCCCTGGTCGAGTCGCAAGCGGCGTGGGAGGCCTTTGTGGCCGGACATGCCGATGGTGGCTTTCTGCAGTCGTGGCGGTGGGGGGAGCTGAAGTCGCGCTACGGATGGCGCGCGATCCGGCTGGGCCTGCCGCGTGGCGACGGCGGTCTCGCGGGCGGGGCGCAGGTGCTCATCCGCACCCGGCGGGCGTGGCCGGGCGGGCCGCGTGTCGGGCTGGCCTATGTGCCGCGCGGACCCTTGGCCGAAACCTCGGACGACGCCGCGGCGGTGGCGCGGGCGGCCATCGAGGTCGGCCGGGACCACGGCGCATCCTTCGTCCGCATCGAGCCGCCGAGCAATGCGGCCGCTGACGGGCTTTCGTCCTGTGGATTCCGGCCGTCCGGCCAGTTCGTGCAGATTCCGCGCACCGCCGTGGTCGATCTCGAGCGCCCGGAATCCGACATCCTCGGCGGCTTCAAGTCCAAGATGCGGTACAACATCCGGCTCGCCGGCCGGCGCGGTGTGGAGGTGGCGCTTGTCGAAGGCGACGCCGAATTCGAGGCGTTCGTCGAGTTGATGCAGGTAACTGCCTCGCGTGAAGGATTCGCCATTCACCACCCGGCCTACTACCGCGATGTGTGGCAGACGTTTCAACCCGATCAGGGTGCGCTATTCATTGCCCGGTATCAGGGAACGCCGCTGGCGGCGCTGATGGTGGTGGGCGCGGGCCGAACGGCCGCCTACGTCTTCGGTGGGTCGTCGAACCAGCATCGCAATCTCATGGCCCCGCACGCCGTGCAGTGGGCGGCCATGCAGTGGGCCAAAGGGCAGGGTTTCACGCGCTATGACCTTTGGGGCATGGCGGACCCCGACGACGCAACCGATGCCATGGCGGGCGTGCACCGGTTCAAGCTCGGATTCAACCCCGACCTGGTGACCTATCCCGGCGCGTTCGATCTAGCGCTACAGCCTGCGCGGGCGTGGCTGCTGACCCGCGCCGTGCGCCTGCGCGAGGCGATTCACAGCGCGCGCGCCGGCCGGGCAGGTCCGGTATGAGCGGCGCGCCGCCGGCCCCGCGGACATTTGCGGACTTGCTGGCAGCCTGTCCGGACGCGCAGCTGCGCCAGGCGGCCGGCGGGCTAATCGAGTCGGTGCATTTCGATTCGCGACAGGTTGGCCCCGGCGCCTGCTTCGTCGCTCGACGCGGGCTGCGCGACGACGGCCACGCCTACATCTCCTCAGCCATCGCCGCCGGCGCAGTGGCCGTGGTCGCCGAGCGTCCCGTCGATCTGCCGGAGAACGTCGGACTGGCCATCGTGCCGGACGGCCGGCATGCGCTGGCGGCGCTGGCCCGACGCCTGTGGGGCGAGCCCGATCTGGACCTCGGTACGGTCGGCGTGACGGGCACCGACGGCAAGACCACGACCAGTCACCTGATTGCGTCGATGCTCCAAGCGCAAGGACTCGCCTCCGGCGCCATGACCACCGTGGGCACGTGGCTTGCCGGCGAATGGCTGCCGGCCGCCGGGCGGCTGACTACCCCCGAGCCGCCGGTGATCGCCCGGCAGTTGCGCGAGTTGGTGGATGCCGGTGCCGATTGGGCGGTGCTGGAGGTGGCCTCGCACGCGCTGGAGCTCCGGCGCGTGGACGGCTTCAGCTTCGATCGCGCGGTGATTACCAACGTGACCCATGAGCACCTCGACCTTCACGGCAGCGTCGAGGGCTACCGGCGCGCGAAGCGCCGTCTGCTCGACCTGCTGGACGCGACTCCCGCCTCCGCCCGAGGTCGAGCGGCCATTCTCAACGCCGACGATCCGGTGGTAGCCGGGTTCGCGCGGCATACCCGCAGCGACGTAATCACGTTTGGCGCGCGACCGACGGCCGACGTGCAGGCGGAATGGACCGAGCTCGACGATGGGCGCCCGCATGTGACGCTGAACTCCCCCTGGGGCCGGTGGACCGTTCGCACCAACCTTTTCGGCCCGTGGAACGCGAGCAACATCGCCGCAGCCTCGGCGTGCGTGGGATCGATTTGCGGACGCCTCGATGATGCGATGGCGGCGCTGCCGCGCGTTCCGCCCGTGCCCGGGCGGATGCAGGTCATCGATTGCGATCAGCCGTTCCGCGTCATCGTGGACTTCGCGCACACGCCGGCGGCGCTGGAAGCCTGTCTGCGGGCGCTGCGTCCGCAAACTCCCGGTCGACTCATCGCCCTTTTCGGCAGCGCGGGCGATCAGGATCGGAGCAAGCGGCCGCTGCTGGGTCGCGCGGCCGCCGAGCTGGCCGACTGGATCCTCGTGGCCGACGAGGACCCGCGCAGCGAAGATCCCCGAGCTATCGCCGAGGCGGTCGTTGCTGGAGCCCGGGAAGTTCGGCCCGACATCTGGATCGACATCGTGCTGGATCGACGGGCGGCCATTCACGCCGCCATCGCCGAGGCCGGTCCCGGCGACACGGTGCTGCTGGCGGGCAAGGGCCACGAGACAAGCATCGCCTATGCCGATCGCACGATTGCGTGGGACGAATCCGCGACAGCGCGGGCGGCGCTGGCGGCTGCCGGCTACCCGGCGCCGTAGCTCGTTGCCGAAGCCGCCGGCGCACGGCTGCTAGGGTATGCCCGCGACGTGACCGCACCACCAGATCACCCGCGAGAAACCGCCCGATGAGAATTGCGCTCTACCAGGAGTTCGGCGAGGGATGCCGGCGCCTGACCCATGAGCTTCTGCCGGATGCGCCCGGCTGGGAGCTGATTGAAACGCGGCACGTCGGCGCCGACGTTGCGGCGCTGGCTGCCGAGGACGCGGAGATCATCCGCAGCGCCGAGGTGGTGATCGCCACGCCCCTCAGTCCCCTGCCGGACGCCATCTACGATCCCGATGGGCGGGTGCGGCTGATCCAGTTGCTGTCCGCGGGCTACGACACGGTCGATCTCGACCGCTGCCGGGCGGCGGGGCAGTTGCTGGCCACCAACGGCGGCGCCAACGCCGTGGCCGTGGCCGAGCACACGATTCTGCTCATCCTCTCGGTGCTGCGTCGGCTGCCGGTCATCGACCGCGATACGCGGTCCGGCCGCTGGACGGCGGCCAAGACGCCCGAGTGGGAGCCGCACGAGCTCGAGGGACGCACCGTCGGGCTGGTGGGCTTCGGGCAGATCGGCCGGCAAGTCGCGCAGCGGCTGCTCCCGTTCGGCGTGGAGTTGCAGTACTACGACGTGGTGCAGGCGCCGAGCGAGGTGACCGAGAGTCTCAAGATCCGCTACGTGTCGTGGCCCGAGCTGCTGGAAACGTCGGACGTCGTCTCGCTCCACGTGCCGCTGATGGAGAGCACGCGCGGGCTAATCGGTGCCGCGGAGCTGGCGCAGATGAAGCCGGACGCGATCGTGATCAACACCGCGCGGGGCGGCGTGATCGACGAAGACGCGCTCGTCGACGCTCTGCAACGCGGCCAATTGGGTGGCGCGGGTCTCGATGCGTTCGTCGAAGAACCGTTCCCGGCCGGCCAAGCGCTGGCCGCGCTCGATTCGGTCGTGCTGACGCCCCACTTTGCCGGCCCAACCTACGAAAGCTGGACCAAGCGCATCCGCTTCGCCTACGAAAACGTGGCGCGAATAGAACGGAACCAACGCCCCGAATCGGTCGTGCACGAGCTGGCGGATTTGCCCATACGTCCGGCGCGATAGGCCGGGCTAGGCCGCCTCCCTTGCGTCACGCTGCATAAATGACCTTGGCGGAATCGAGGATCGCCCGGCGGCGGATGTAGTTCCGACTTCGCTCGACGGCACGCCGGTCGACTAGGTCCACTTTTCGGCCAAGCAACTGGCCCAACTCCTCCTCCATGTCGACCATGTCGAAAAGCCCGTGCTCGGCCTCCGGCAGAAAGCTGACCAGCAAGTCGACGTCGCTGTCCGGCCCAAAGTCGTTCCGCAGCACCGATCCGAAGAGCGCCAGTTCCGAGATTTGCCAGCGCTCGCAGAAGGCGGCCAGCCCTTGTGCGGGCATCTGGATTCCGCGCTTTGCGATCTGACTGGCGCGGGCCACATCAAGCTCCAAGCGAACTGATGTTGGCAGGTTCGGAGTAAAGCGAAAACGAACGACGGCGATTCTTCATTGGTCAGCGCAATCTAACTGGCACCATGCGTCTTACAGCCCACTGAGGAATTCTCGAACGCCCGCAAATGCGGTGTGAGTGAAGTCCCATTGCCGTCGCTTGGCTGCCACGCCCACTGAATGGCGTGGTTCTTCCCCTGCTGCCAAGTAAGCAAAAGTTCGGGCCTTGTCAGGGTTCGTGATGCGTGCCGTACGCGAGTCTGTGACACATGTGAGGAATTCGTCGATGCACTCTCGCTCGGGTGCTTCCGCAAGGCTCTCCCAAAGGAGAGTTTCGAGCATTCCTTCGCGGCCGTTGCCGGGAAGGATCAACACTGATGCCGATGGGAGGCTGCCGGCTCGCTCTGTGGGCTGAGATGGAATTGGGAGTCCGACATTTCGGAGTGAGCTCTGGACGCTCTCGAGAGCGCCATCGGCGTTTCCCTCAGCGTCTCTAATGATGCCAATGCTCTTTACGGTTTCGCGAAATCCCGGCATACCGACGAAGCCTTCCAAGAAACCTCGGAGTTCAGCTCCGCCACCGTAGTTTTGAACCTGCAAGTGAACGATGTCGAAGTAACTGGTGAAGGCTTCGAAGAAGTTGCGGCAGTCGTTGCCTTCCACAAGAAGTTGCGCTTCGAGCCGGATTTCGGTAGGTTCTGCCATGCCTACCGAACTTCAAGTTCGTGATTAATGGCGGCCTCAATTGCGCTAGGCTTATATGTGAAGCATCGATTACCACTCGCGTCTGTCTCCAGTCGGTGAAGCACGAGACGGTCGGCTCCAAGGGCCCGATAAGCGTCGCGCATGCACTCGTAGCTGTGAGTGGTCGCAAACACCTGTACGTTAAAGTTCTCCGCGGCTCGGTTGATGACCTTCCAAACTTCGGGAAGCACCGAGTGATGAATGCCATTCTCGATCTCGTCCACAAGAACCACACCGTCGGTTACGGAGGCGATAGCCAGGACAATACGAGCTACACGCGTCATCCCTTCCCCCATGAAAGGTAGAGGGACCAGTTCAGATAGCCCGATGTCTCCCCAGATCATAGGCGCACCGAGGGCGAAATTATCTTCGACGCTTCGAAGCCTAGGTTCAATGATCTTGAGAGCTTCAAGAACTAAACTCCCCTGCTTGCGTTTTCTCAGCTGTCCGAGTCGAACAGCATCGTCCTTGAGGTTTCCAGAATTCGCCGAGAGAATAATCGAATCAAATGGAACAGGTGTGTTTGGGAAATCAATCTGAATCGCCGGACCCGCGATCGATAGTCGCCCCTCATTGTCTATCCCAGCACCAGTGAATCTCAGCAACAATATCCGAGCACTATTGGACGCAAGATCGGTTGATGCATCTAGTTTTTCCAGAGTCAGCTGGGTTGTCGTCTGTTGATCTGGAGTGACTTCAAGTTTCAATGGACCGACAACACTATGTATCCCTGAGATGCTAACGGGAGCGCCAATGTTAAGGTCGGAAAAGAGAGGCTTCCATATTGTCTCCCCAACTGTCTGTGATGTTCCCGAAATCGAATCTATGCCGCGTAGACCCGTAAGATCGAGAATCATCTTTGGATTTCCGCCGCCTGACAGGAGAAAAAGAGTCTCAAGCAGCGACGTTTTTCCGGAATTGTTCCTTCCCGTAATGAGATTAATTCGGCCGAGTCTCTTGATTGTTAGTTCGCCAAATACACGAAAATTCTGTATCGCAAGATTCCTAAGCATCGATCGGACTCCCTAGGCGTGCTGCGGTTTGTACGGATTCATGCCGGGCGGTCCAGGGATTTCATTAGCGCGCGCCACTCGGCGGCGACGAGGCCGCTGGACTCCTGATCGACCGGTTCACCGTTTAGCATCCGGCGGAGGACGGCCAAGCCAGGGCCTGAGATTGAGGCGGCGTTCATGCGGTAGTCCACGAATGCGTCGTAGGTCATCGGTACCCAGCGGCGGATGATGTCTAGTATCACCTCGGCGTAGGCACGAATCTCGTACTGCGCGTGAGGGTCCGCCCGAAGCCAGACGAAGTGCAGCAGGTTCAGCAGGTCGATCTTCCAGTACCACTGGGTGTAGAAGTTCAGGGAGAGGTTCATCCGCGCCAGCTCGCGCGCCAGACCCTGGCGGCTGGGATCTAGCACCGTCCCCTCGGAGTCTCGGTTCAGCATTTCCTCGTAGTGCTGGTAGGCCTGGCCGGCGTCGGTGGTGAGCAGTTCGAGGACGCGCTGGGCCTCGTCGTCGTTCAGCACGTCGCCGCTGCCCTGGCTGTTGAGGGTCGACTGCGCCTGGAGGCGGTCGCGCTCGGGGACGTAAAACTCGTGGTCGAGCACCGAGTAGCGGGCGGAATACTCGTTCACGCTGGCGGTGCGGTGGCGGATCCATTGGCGCGCCACGAAGATCGGCAGCTTGACGTGCAGCTTGATCTCGCACATCTCGAAGGGCGTGGTGTGCCAGTTGCGCATGAGGTAGCGGATGAGGCCGCGGTCGCGCCGTTTCCGCTTGCTGCCGCGGCCGTACGAGACGCGGGCCGCTTGCACAATCGCCTTGTCGTCGCCCATGTAGTCGACTACGCGCACGAAGCCATAGTCCAGCACTGCCCTGGACTCCAACAGAATCTCTTCCAGCGCCGCGACCGACGTGCGTCGCGTATTGCCCGGCCTAGGGATACTGGGAGGTGGGATGCTGGGCATGTTAGGGATGAGACCGCGCTGCTCCCAATCCTCAGAAGCGGCACTCAGCTGGGCGCGCTGCTTAGCGGTGTCAGCCTGCTGCTGCTCGGGCGCGATGCGTGGCGTCGACACGGTTCCCGGATTGCCTCCCCTGGCGGTTTGAATCTTAGCCGCTATGGCAGCAGCCCGCGCTGCCGCAGCAGCTCCGAGCCGATGGATCCCAGTCGGACCTCGCCGAACTCCGGATACCACTCGAAGCGGGCGCGCTGGAAGTACTGCACGGTGCGCCCGTTCTCCCACATTTCGTCGGAAATCGGATAGCCGAAGCGGTCGAGCGCGCCCTGTGACTCCCAGTAGGCCAGAAAGGCGTAGTGCACGGCCTGCCGAGTCTCGGGGAAGTAGCGGTGGTTGGGCTCGCGAGGGATCGGCTCGGCGCGAGGGAAGGGGCGCCGTGCGGCCGTCAGCTCATCGCCCAGCAGGCCGAGCTGGACCTCGTAGCGGGTGCCGGCGTGCTCGGGGTGGTATTCGAAGCGGGCTTTCTCGAAATACTGCACGGTGCGGCCACCCAGTTCGAACTCCTCGGTGAGCGGCAGCCCGAAAGTTTCGACGCCGCCGTTCGCGTCGAAGTAGCGCAGAAAGCCGAAGACGATGTTGTGGCCGGTCTCCTCGTAGTAGCGGGACTGGCCGTCCGGTAGGTTGAGTGGCACGACCGGCTGGGTGAGCGTGTGCCCGAGCACGATGCGGAAGTGCGAGCCCGCGATGGCGCCCACCTGGGACGCCGCGTGCTGGTTGAATGCGGCTCTGAAGTCGCGGTGGCTCACGGTCGCCGAGCCGGCGGTGCCATTGACCTGGATGCGCACGGTGCGCCCCCCGTCCGTGCGGCGGATCTCCAGGCTCTGGATATTGCCCAGGGTGACCCCTGCCGCGGCGCGCAGCGCGTCGCCCAGCACCGTCAAGCCGAACGGCTCGGTACGCCAGGTTCCGAACGGCGAGTCGGCGTCCCAGGGACGGCCCGATGGATCGAGGTCGGAAATGCCCATCAGATAGGGCAGCGGCGCGCCGCCAAACTGATCGCTGCTGGCCTCGGTGTGGCCGTTGGAGGTGCTGAAGTAGTAGGGGCGCACGTTCTGGCCGGCGTAGGTCAGCACCTGGCCGGCCGTGGCGTCGACCGCCGCGTTGGTCGACTCTCGCTCGTGGTTGGCGCCGGCGTAGGCCTGGTGGTTCGGCGTGTCGTCGATGTCCCACAGGGGGTGTTGCGGCCGGAGTCCGGTGAGGGCGTAGCCACGGGCCGCGATCGCCTGGGCTTGCAGCGCCGCCGCGGGCCAGTGATAGGGCATTTCCGCCGGCACCACGCCGCGCAGATAGTCCTCGATGGGCAGGACGTTGACGGTGTCGACGAGGGATTCGCCGTGAGCGTGCAGCACCAGTGAGCCGCGGTAGGTGTCGAGATAGGCGTTTGGGATCTGCTCGCTCTTGCCGGCGGGCTTGTGCACCGCCCGCAGGAGTGTTGAGGCTTCCAAGGGCTTGACTACCAGGACACCCGGCAGCTGGAACCCCTGCGTCCAAACCCCGCTGGGATTGATCACGCCGACGGTGATGCCGCCGCTGCCGGTCTGCTCATGCATCTGCAGGCGGGCGCCCGCGGGCAGGGGACCGGTGACGCCCTCGACCTGCCAGCTTCCACCGACACCGATGATGTCGCCCGGCAGGCCGTTGGATGAGCCTCGCGAGCCGTCGACGGCCGGCGGCCGGTACCCACGGTCGATGAGCACCCGAATCTGCGTGCCGCCGGTATCGGCCTGGCCGATCTGGGTGCCTGGGTAGTAAGCCTGCAGGATGTGCGCCGCGGATTGGCCGGCGTGCGCCCGCCCGCGCGCGCCCCACTGCGACATGCCCACGCCGTGGCCCCATCCCGCGCCTTCGAGCCGGACGGTGGCATGGGGATGAAAGGGGATGGCGACGGTGCTGACCGCGGCCGCGCGGCCTGGCACCGTTGCCAGCAACACTGCCGTCACGGCAACCAGGCCCGCAAGGGCCTCTGCCAGCCGGCCCGCCCGGCACCAGCGGAAGATGGGGGCGTGTCGTCTCACAGAGCACCGAGTGTACGGCCCGCGGGCACGGGATCGAGCCACATGCGCAACGAATGGCCCTGGCCGACCGTGACGCCCGGCGGACCGTCGGCTTCCGGGGCGGCCCATATACTGCACGGGTGGCGTCGCGCAGCGGCAAACACTCATGAGCGCTCCCGCCGCGCGGGGTCCCATTGTCACCATCGACGGCCCGGCTGCCGTGGGCAAGACGACAGTCGGGCGCATGCTGGCCGAGTCACTGGGTTACCTGTGCCTGGACAGCGGGCTGTTTTACCGCGCCGTGGCGCTGGCGACGGTGCGCGCGGACGGGGATCCGGACTGCGCGGACGATGCCCTGGCCGCCGCCCACTCGCTCCGGCTGCGCTTTGCCGCCGACCCGTCCGGGAAGTTCGCGGCGCGGACCTTCGATGGGGATTGCGATATCACCGAGGCGCTCGTCAGCCCCGAGGTGGATCGCACCGTGTCGCTAGTATCGCGGATTCCCGAAGTGCGAGCGGCGATGCTCGAGCCCCAGCGCGAGGCGCTCCGCGAGGGCGGCATCGTGGCCCTGGGCCGCGATATCGGGACCGTGGTATGCCCCGAGGCCGACCTCAAGGTCTACCTGGATGCCAGCCCGGAGGTGCGCGCCCAGCGTCGCTGGCAAGAACGCCGGGACGCCGGGGGCCAGATGGACATCGCCGACATCCGCGAGAACCTGCTGGCGCGGGACCGCATCGACTCGCAGCGATCGATCGCGCCGCTGCGGGCCGCGTCCGACGCCGTGATCATTTCCACCGATGCTTGCGCGCCGGCCGAGGTGGTGGAGGCCATCAGAGCGTCGATGACCGAGCGGGGGTTGATCCATGAGGCCTGAAATCGAGTGGGAAGCGCGTGACACACCGCGCCCGGCGATGTGGGCCTATCTCTCCGGGAGAGCCTTCGGTCGCTTTTTCCTGTTTCCGCTGCTCTTCGACATGCACGTCCGCGGGCTGGAGCACGTGCCGTCGGACGGCCCGTTGATCCTGGCGTCCAATCACGTGAGCAACTTCGACCCGATCCTGGTGGGGACCTATGTTCCGCGCACGACCACGTTCGTGGCCAAGCAGGAGCTCTACCGAGTCGCGCCGTTGGCGCTGCTGTGGCATTGGTGGGGCGCGGTGCTGGTCCGCCGCGACGGTCTGGACATGCGCCCGCTGCGCATGCTGCTGCGGATCCTGGCGGAGGGCGGCACGGTGGGAATGTTTCCCGAGGGCACGCGCAGCCGCGGACGGGGCCTGCAGCGACCCTTGCCCGGCGCGGCGTACCTGGCGGTGAAGAGCGGCGTGCCCGTTCTTCCGGTGGCCGTTTGGGGCGCCGACGATCTGAATCTCAAGCGGCGGATGGTGCGCGGCCGTCCCCGGGTCGATGTGCGCGTCGGTCCAATGCTGAAGCCGGACGTGCCGACGGGCCGAGTCACGCGCGAGGTGCTCGACCAGGTCGGTGAAGACATCATGCAGCGGCTCGCAGCGCTACTGCCGGAACGCTTGCGCGGGGTCTATGCCGACACGAGCGAAGGATCGGCCGATGCCTGACGGCGATCGACAGCTTCCGCTGGTGGCGCTGATCGGGCGGCCCAACGTCGGCAAGTCCACCCTGTTCAACCGGCTGGTCGGGGAGCGATCGGCGGTGGTCGAGCCGCAGCCCGGCACCACGAGGGATCGCATCTACGGCGAGCTCGAATGGCGCGGACGGGCGTTTGCGGTCGTGGACACGGCGGGCATCGCCTGGCACGACCCGGCGCCGGTGGCCGAGGCGGCCGTGGCGCAGGCCAGAGCCGCCGCCGACGAAGCCGACTTGGTGCTGGTGGTCACGGACGTCCAGACCGGGGTCACGGAGCTAGACGGCATCGTGGCGCGCGAGGTGCTGAAGCGGCAGCGGCTGCACCTGCTCGTGGTGAACAAGGCCGACCACATGGATCTGCGGCTGGACACCGGCGAGTTCTACGCGCTGGGCCTGGGCGAACCGACGGCCATTTCCGCGATGCACGGCACCGCGACCGGGGACCTCCTGGACGCCGTGGCGGCGCGGCTGCCGGCCGTGGCCTATACCGGTGAGCCCGACGAGTTGCCCCGACTGGCGATTGTGGGTCGCCCGAACGTCGGCAAGTCGTCGCTGCTCAACGCGCTGCTGGGTGAGACGCGGGCGCTGGTGCACGACGCGCCCGGGACGACGCGGGACAGCATCGACACCCTGCTGGAGTGGGAGGGCCGGTCGATCCGGCTGATCGACACGGCGGGCATTCGGCGCCGGGGTCACATTGACTCGGGCGTGGAATACCACAGCGTGTTGCGCGCCGTGCGGTCGATTCAGCGCTGTGACGTGGGCCTGCTGGTGGTCGATGCGCACGAGGGCGCAACCGCGCAGGACGCGCACGTGGCCGGGCTCGTGCTCGAGGCCGGCAAGGGCATCGTCGTGCTTGCGAACAAATGGGACATGCTGCATGACCCGGAGCGCCGCAAGGAGGTCGACTTCCACCTCGAGCGGGTCCTGCACTTCCTGCCCGAGGCGCCGTTTCTGCACACCTCCGCGCTCACCGGGCGCGGCGTGCCGGCGAGCGTCAGCGCCGGGCTCCAGGTGCATGAAGTCCGGCAAACACGCGTGGCGACGGGTCCGCTCAATCGGTTCTTGCGAGGCTGGGCCGGCCGGCGCGGTCCGCCCAGTCGTAAGGGACGCCAGGCGCGCTTCAAGTACGCCACGCAGATCGGCGTCAGCCCGCCGTCCTTTGTGACGTTCTTCGCGCGGCCCGAGAACGTGCATCCCTCGTATGTGCGCTACCTGGAAAACGGGTTGCGCGAGGCGTTCGGATTCGACGGCACGCCGATCGTCATCCGGCTGCGGCCGTCCTAGCACGCCGCCGACGGCCGGCCGAGTCGGCGGGTTGACAGGCAACGTGCCCCATTTCAAGCTTGGCGCCACGCGGCGGAAAGGGCTGCCACATGTCCGTGGGCGAAATCCTGGGCGCGATCGGCATGGTGCTCGGCGCCTATCTCGTCGGCTCGGTTCCATTCGGCGTCCTGGTGTGCCGGGTCGGATTCGGCGTGGACGTGTTTGCGCAAGGCAGCCGTCGATCGGGCGCCACGAACGTCATGCGCGCGGTTGGGTTCGGACCGGCCGCTCTGGTGATCGTCGGCGACTTGCTGAAGGGATTTCTGCCCGGGCTGGCGGCCCGCCTCATCTTTGGCGAGGACTCCATCGTGCCGGTGTTGGCGGTGACGGCGGCCGTCGCGGGACACAATTGGTCCGTCTTCTTGCGTCTCCGGGGCGGCCGGGGTGTAGTCACGGCGGTCGGCGGCTTGGCGGCAATGGCTCCGATCGTGGTGGCGATTGCACTGCCGGCGGGATTGCTGGCGGCGGCGATCAGCCGCTACGTCTCCGTGGGTTCGCTGACCGGCTCCCTGACGGCGCTCTTTGGCGCGGTCATCTTCTACGCCGTCGGTGGTTGGATAACGGGCTATGACCTGTTGCTGGCGGCTGGGCTCGCGTTCTTCATGTTTACGCAACACATCGACAACATGCGACGGATCGTCGCCGGCACGGAGCGACGGCTGCCGGCCTGGGCCGGTCTGATCAACGGACGCAACGGCCGCAATCGAGGGTCGTCGCTGAGCTGAGTCGATCGTCGGCGCCGGTCTGCGCGGGTTCCCGCTACAGCGTCTCGGCCAACGCGTTGCCAAGGTGGCGCGCCACGCTCTCGACGGGTACCCCCGCCACCTGCCGGTTGCCGGCAAGCTCACCCGCGCGGGCGTGGAGCCACACGCCGAGACGCGCCGCGTCGAGCGGGCGAAGGCCCTGCGCGGCCAGCGCGGCCACGGCGCCGGCAAGCACGTCACCAGACCCGGCCGCGGCCAGCGCCGGATTGGGCCGGGCAAGGAGGAAGAGCTGATTGTCCGCGGCGACGAACGTGGGCGAGCCCTTGCCCACGACGACTGCACCACTGAGGGCTGCAAGCTCGCGCGTGGCCTGCATCATGTCGGCTCCGCGCGGGGTCTCGGCCAGGTCGAGGAGGCGGCGCATCTCGCCCGGGTGCGGGGTGAGAATCGCGTTCGGACCCAGCGTCCCGAGCCGCGCGGGCTCGGCGGCGAGGGCGTTCAGCCCGTCGGCGTCGACGACCGTCGGGACGCCGCGCTGGGCGTCCGCCGCCAGGTCGCGGGCTAATGCATCGCTGCTTGGGCTCCGGTTCAGGCCGGGACCGACCAGCAGCGCCGTCGGTTCGCCCAGCGCCTCGATGGCGTCCAGCGATGCGCCGATGCAGCCGTCGGTGTTCGCCGGCAGCACGCGAAAGGTGGCCGCGGGCGCCACGGCCGCGCAGGCGCCGACCGACGCCTCCACGGAAGCGACCGACACCACGCCGGCTCCGGCGCTCTGAGCCGCCAGGGCCGCGAGGGCGGGCGCGCCGCGATAGGCAGCGGATCCGCCCACGATCAGCACGCGGCCAAACGTACCCTTGTGCCCGTGGAGCGGTCGCGCCGGCGCGAGGGCATGCACCGTGGCCGCATCGATGATTCGCGGGGCGCCCGACGCGGCGATCTCCGGTGCAAGGCCGATGTCGAGCGCCTCCACCGCTCCCGCGTAGTCGATGCCCGGGTGCAGCACGGCGCCGAGCTTGATCGGGCCGGTGGCAAGCGTGCCGGATGCGCGAAATGCCATGGGGTCGGCTTGTCCGGTGTCGGCGTCCACGCCGGTCGGGATGTCGATGGCGAGCCGCAACTGGCCGGAAACCTCCGGCAGCGCCCGCAGCATCTCCGCGACCTGGCCGCGCAGCGGCGGTGTGCTGCCGATGCCGAGCAGCCCATCCACGACAGCGGCTGCCCCGTGTATATCGCGGGCAAACGGCCTCGCGTCGCCCGACCAAACACGCCAGCGCACGCCGGCAGCGCGGGCGGCGTCCACCAACGGATCGGCGGAACGCTCCCGCGAAGTCCAGCAGACGACGGCGCCTCCTCCGCGCGCGAGCGTGCGCGCCATGATGAGCGCGTCGCCGCCGTTGTCGCCGGGACCCACCAGGGCCACGATCACGCGCCCGCGCAACGGGCCAACGCGGCGGTGAACCGCGGCGGCGAGCGCGGTTCCCGCGCGATGCATCAAGTCAATCTCAGGCGCGGTCGCCGACTCCAGCCGCCGCATGCCGGCGACGTTCACGACGCGATCGAAGGCCGCTCCCGATGTCCTCACCACCGCCCGCGGACGCGTCACGGGCCGCTGAGCGCCACGACGAAGGCGATGGCCTGATCCCGGCTGTGGGTGAGGCTGATGTCGAGATCGGCGATGCCTAGCTCGGCGGCCCGCCGCTCGGCGGCGCCGTAGAGGCGCACGAGCGGCTTGCCGCGCGGATCGTTCACGACCTCGATCTCCTTCCACAGCACGCCGCGCATGCCCGTGCCCAGCGCCTTGGACACGGCCTCCTTGGCCGCAAAGCGCGCGGCCAGCTCGTCGGCGCGCCCGCGGCATCTCGCCTGCTCGACCGGCGTATAGATACGGTTGAGAAACCGCTGGCCATAGCGTTGGTGCGCCTGGCGGATGCGCTCGATCTCGATCAAGTCGACGCCGGTGCGGACGCGATGGCCGCTCACGGTCGTCTCAGTGCCCGGTTATTTCAACGCGGCGAATCGAGGAGTCGTACTCCCAGCCGCTGCCGAGCAACTCGATTCGGCGCAGCTTCACGGGCGGCGGTTGCAGGGCTCCGAGCAGATTGTCCACCTCGAGCGTGGTCCACTGTCCCTGGGGAACCTGCTGGCCCAGCTTCACGCTGAGACCTTCATTGTTCTGGTGGTAGAACCCGGCGCCCCAAATCTGCTCGCCGCCCTGATCGTCCACGTAGACCAGGCGAACCATCAGCGGATACTCGGTGCCGGCTGTGCCGCCGCCGGACAAGCTCTGCGCGTCCGTACGCGCTTCCAGCCGCAACCGTAGGGTCATGAGATCGCGCGTATCGATGTCGAGCAGCTGCATGACGCCACCCTCGCCGTGCCGATCAATCGGAGCGCCTTCGCTGGAGCGCACGAAGCGCAGCGTGCCATCGAGGACTTCAACTCGGCCTGCCGGCCCGGCCTCGGTGTCGAAGAAGCTCCACCACGGCCCGTTGCCGATGTCGGTGGCGAACAGCGAGTCTTGAATCAGGTCTCGCTCGATCGGCAGCGGCCCAACGAGGCCGGAGGTCATGCTGAATTCCGCCCGCGAGTGACTGGTCAGGCGAAGCGAGCGGCTGCCAAGGATCACACTGGCCTCGCCGACGCGAACTGCCACGCGGTTGGGCCCTTCAACCGGGCGCTCGACGAGGTAGCTCCCCTCCTCGAGGTCCAGTCGACCGTCGTCGACCAGCACGGTGATCGCGCGGTCGGGGATATGCGGGTGCCGGCTCACGCCGATGCGCACCTGCCCGGTGAAAAGGCGCACGACCGAGTCTTGCGAGCGCTCGTTGAATCGTCCGAATTGCATGCGCTGGAGGGCCAGCTCGGTTTCGTTGAAGAGCAGCAGGGTGCTCCCATCCGGGAGGCTCACGAGCACGCGGGAGCGGTCATCCGTTCGAAGCCGCGTTCCCTCGGACAAGTCGGCCGTCGGCGCGAGCTGACGCCACGTGGCGGCTGCCGGCGGCTGGAAGAGCACGGTCCCCTCCAGGACCACGGCTTGGCTGCCCCGCGCTTCTTGCACCAGGCCAAGCGCCGCGCCAATCCCACGCGGCACAAAGACCGCCAGCGCAACGAAGACCACGAGTGACGCGACGAGCGCGACCCACGCGAGCCGCTGCATGCCGCGGTAGGGCTCGGTCTCGCGGACGGCCGGGCTTGACGCTATTTCCGTCTCCGTGCGCATTCCTGCATTTTAGGTTCGAATCGTAAAGCTCGTGAATTCACCGGTTCCCGCCGGCCACTCGACGTCCACCTGCACCACGCGCGCACCGGGCGGGCCGACGCGCAACTGCCCGAGCAGTGATTCGAGGTCTTCCCGACGGCCCTCGGCGCAGACTTCGACCGAATAGCCGTCGGCTCGATTGCGGACGTAGCCGCCCAGGCCGAGACGCCGACCGTGCGTTTGGACGAAGAATCTGAATGCGACGCCCTGCACCCGGCCATACGCCGTTGCCAGAAGGCGGGGCACGTCGGCGTCAGAGCAACGCGCCCTGCTGCGTCCCGGAGTCACCCCGGGTGAACCCCAGGTGTTCGTACGCCTTTGGCGTGGCGACGCGACCGCGGGACGTCCGCGCGAGAAAGCCGGCTTGCAGCAGGTAGGGCTCGTAGTGGGACTCAAGCGTGGTGACTTCCTCGGCCACCGTGGCGGCCAGGGATTGGAGTCCCACGGGCCCGCCCGCGTAGGACTCGATGATGGTGGTCAAGATTCGTCGATCCATGCTGTCGAGGCCATGGGGGTCGACACCCATGTCCTCGAGCGCCTGGTTGGCCACGGCTTTGGTCACCACGCCGTCCGCCTCGACCTCGGCAAAGTCGCGCACGCGGCGCAGGAGCCGGTTGCAGACCCGCGCCGTGCCGCGCGCCCGTTGCGCAATGGCGGCGGCCCCGGCCGGCACGACCTCGACGCCGAGAATTCGCGCCGAGCGCCGCACGATCTGGGCGCACTCGTCGGGCGAGTAGAAGTCGAGCCGAAAGGACTCGCCGAAGCGATCGCTCAGCGCCGGCGTGAGCTGGCCGTGCCGCGTCGTGGCGCCGACGACGGTGAATCGCGGCAGGTCGAGCCGATACGTGCGCGCATGGGGCTTGCCTGCGCCGACCACGATGTCCAGCGCGAAGTCCTCCATGGCGGGATACAGAATCTCTTCGACCGTCTTGCCAAGCCGGTGAATCTCGTCAATGAACAGGACCTCGCCGGGTTCCATGCTGCTCAAGGTGGCGGCGAGATCGCCGGGACGTTCCAGCGCCGGCCCGGACGTGACGTGGAGCCGGCCCTCCATCTCGGTGGCGATGATGTTGGCCAGGGTGGTTTTGCCCAGACCGGGGGGACCGGCGAGCAAGATGTGGTCGATGGGCTCGCCGCGTTGTCGCGCCGCCGCGATCATCAAGCGCAGGCCGCGTTTGACGCGCGGCTGTCCAATGAACTCGTCGTCCGCAAGGCTGACGGGACGGAGGGTGGTTTCGAGGCCGCGATCCTCACCGCCGGCATCGGCGGCGACGATGCGTTCGGTCACGTTGTGACCCGCATGCCGAGGATGCGCAACGCCGCGGCGATGCGGTCCGCCACGTCAAGGTCTTCTCCGGCAATCTGCTCGAGCGCCAGCTGCGCCTCGACGCGCGTGTAGCCGAGCCCGACCAGCGCGTCGAGCGCCTCGTCGGCTCCCGTCGGCCCCAGTCGTATCCCCGGCTCGGGAACCAGCTTGCCCCGCAGCTCGAGGATGATGCGGTTGGCCAGCTTGCGCCCGATGCCTGACACCGCCTGGAACGGCCGGGGGTCTTCGTCGTCGAGCGCCTGGACGATGCGGTCGACCGGATGACTGGTGAGCACTCGCACGGCCATCCGCGGCCCCACGCCGCTCACGTCGAGCAGGTGGCGATACATCTCCAACTCCTGCGCCGACCCGAAGCCGGCAAGGATCGCCCCGTCCGACGCGATGTGGGTGTGTGTGTGGAGTTCCACCGGCTGCCCGGGCGACCGACGCGCGCGTGCCGGGACCACGACTTCCAACCCCAGTCCGGTGCCGTGGACCTTGACCACCAGTGAGTCGTCGCCGGTGCGGATGACCAGGCCCTCCAGGTAGCCGATCATCGGACGCCCAGCGTGCGCTCGAGCGTGCGCGCGCCGATCGAGTGCTGGTGGCAGATTGCCGTCGCCAGCGCGTCGGCGGCGTGGTCGGAAGTCGGCGGCGCGGCCATGCGCAGCAGCCGGACCACCATGGCTTGCACGGCGTCCTTCTCGGCGGCGCCATAGCCCGCCACGGCCAGCTTGATCTCCTTCGGCGCGTACTCCTCCACGGGCAGCCCACGGTCGGCCGCCACCAGGTGCACCACGCCGGTGGCGTAGGCGACTTGCGCGGCGGCTGTCAGGCGGCGGGCGTACCCCAGGCGCTCGAGCGCAATGTCGGTGACGGGATAGCGCTCGATGAGCTCAGCGAGCGCGTCCCGGATGGTTGCCAGGCGGGTCCCAAGCGGATCTTTGGCCCGCGTGGTGATACAGCCCGAGTCCAACGCCCGCGCACGGTGCGGTCCGGCGACGATGCCGAAGCCGCAGCGCGCCGTCCCGGGATCGATTCCCAGCGTCACCAGATCAGGCATACAAGCCGCAACCTGGCGGGACTTTAGGAAGCCAGCTGCGCGAGCAGCTCGTCGCTGATCTCCAACGTGGTGTAGACGCGCTGCACGTCGTCGAGTTCCTCCAGCGCTTCCGCCATGCGCATGGCCCGCGCCGCCTGCACCGCATCCAGCGGCATGGGGGTCGTCGGCTCATGGACGAGATCGGCGGAGGTGATCCGGTATCCGGCATCGCTGAGCTCGCGGCGCATGCGCGCCAGGTCCGCCGCCGGCGTGGACACGTGCACCGTGCCGTTGGCCGCCTCGACGTCCAGGGCGCCGGCATCGATGGCCGTCAACTCGATCTCCTCCGGATCGGCGTCACCGACCGCGACCGCAAGGCTGCCGCGCGCCTCGAACTGCCAGGCCACCGAGCCGGAGTCGGCAAACCTGCCCCCGAGACTTCCCACGGCATTGCGGACCTCGGCAACGGCGCGATTGCGATTGTCCGTGACCACTTCGATCAGCAGCCCGACGCCCGCGGGACCGTAGGCCTCGTAGGTGAGCTCGATGAGCGAGGCGCCCTCGCCCGGACCGCCACCGGACCCGCGCTGGATCGAGCGCTCGATCGTGTCCTTCGGCATGTTGGCGGCGCGGGCCTTGGCGAGCGCCTGCTCGAGCCGGAAGTTCCCGCTGGGGTCGGGACCGCCGTCTTGCACGGCCACCGTGATCTCGCGCCCGATCTTGGTGTACAGCTGCCCGCGCTTCGCGTCGTTGGCGGCTTTCTGGCGCTTGATTTGCGACCACTTGGAATGGCCGGACATTGCCTGCACCCCCAGGGAGCCGCGCGGGATTTCTCGAAGTATAGGATAGCGTTGTTCGCTGTTTGTGCGTACCTTCCGTCACCGCAGGCGGACGCGGGCTATGCTGGCGCGGAGTCACCGGAGCCCCAGCCAATGACGCAGGAATCAACATTGCCTCGCGCCGCATCCGCGGCCCTGTTCGATCGCGCGCGACAGGTGATCCCGGGCGGGGTCAACACGTCGCTGCGGAAGGTCGAGCCGCAGATCGTCTGGTCCGGCGCGGAGGGCGCCTACCTCCACGACGTGGACGGCAACAGCTACCTCGACTACAACGCCGCGTTCGGCCCGATCATCCTGGGGCACGCGCATCCAGGTGTGGCCGCCGGGGTGGCCGAGCAGCAGCGCACGCTGGACCTCACGGGAATCGGGACCAGCGAGTTGGAGATCCAGGCGGCCGAGAAGGTCGTGGAGCACGTGCCCTCTGCCGAGCAGGTGCTGTTTTGCACCTCGGGATCCGAGGCCACCTACCACGCCGTGCGAGTGGCGCGCGGGGCCACCGGCCGCCGCGCGATCGTCAAGTTTCAGGGGCACTTTCACGGCTGGCACGACCACCTGCTCGCGAACGTGATCTCGCCTGCCGACCGCGTGGGCCGGCTGGACCCGCTGTCGTCCGGCATCCTGCCGGACGTTCATGCCGAGCTGATCGTGCTGGAGTGGAACGACCTGGAGGCGTTGGAGGGCCTGATGGCCGAGCGGGGCCACGAAATCGCGGCCGTGATCCTGGAACCCATTCCCCACGCGATCGGCGTGGTCATGCCCGAGCAGGAGTTCCTCACACGCCTGCGAGCGCTGACCCAGGAGCATGGGGTCGTGCTGGTGTTCGACGAGGTGGTCACGGGCTTTCGGCACGCGCTGGGCGGCTTTCAGGCCATCACCGGCATCACTCCGGACCTGACCACGCTGGGCAAGGCCATGGCCAACGGCTACCCGTGCGCGGCGATCTGCGGCCGGCGCGACCTGATGCAGCACTTCAATACGGCCGACGGCGACGTGTACTTCTCGGGCACCTTCAACGGGCACCCGCTGGCGATGGCGGCTTGCCTGTCCACGATCGAGGCGCTCGAGCAGCCGGGGCTCTACGAGCGCCTATTCGACCTGGGAGAACGCATGCGGCGGGGGCTCGACGACATCATCGAGCGGCTGGGCATCGAGGCGTTCGCCAGCCAGTTCGGCTCGGTGTTCGTGACCTACTTCATGTCCCGGCCGGCGACTTCCTATCGCGACCTGCTGCGCAACGACGACGAGATGTACATCGACTTTCACCGCGGCATGCTGGAGCGCGGCTTCTACATGATTCCCATGGCCCTAAAGCGCAATCACATCTCGGCGGCGCATACGGAAAGCGACATCGACCGCACGCTGGATGCCGCCGACGACGTCTTGACGGCTCTGGCACAGGGCCGGCCAGTCACGCGGTAGCGGCCCCTGCCAAGCCCCTCCGTCATTCCGGCGAAAGCCGGAATCCAGTCCGGTCAGACCTCGAGGCGCGCTGGACGTCTGGTGTAGGGGCGGGTTTCAAACCCGCCCCACCGGAATCAAAGGCCTTCGCCGGCCCGTCCCAGCTCGTCCTCGATCTCGCAAATCAACTCGATCAACTCGCCCGCGACCCGCTCGTGATGCGTGTCGAACGGCATGATCGGCTCGCGCACGCGGGTGGTGGCGAACAGGCCCCGGCGCACGCAGTAGCGCTTGTAGAAATGGATCGAGATGTCGATGTACTGGTGCGCGAAGGCGAGGAACGGCACCACGCGATGGAACAGCTCGCGAGCCTCGTCGCGGCGACCGGCCTGGTGCAGCCGAAAGACGTGGACGAAGGGCCGGTTGATGGCCGTGGTGGTCGTGAAGTGCGTGCCGCGATCGAGCGCCTCGATGAACTGTGGCAGCGACCAGCCGCAGCCGATGGTGAGCCGGTCGTCGGTCGCGGCGATGAGCTCAGAAGTCTTGGCGCCCGACGGCACGGTTTCAAGCTTGAGACAGCGGAATGAGTCCAGCTCGTCCCAGAGCTGCATGAGCGTGCGGCGGGCCATGCCGTATCCGCCCCAGTGCAGGTCTTGAATCATGAGCATGGGCATGCCGGCGCGGGCGACCTCGCGGAAGTAGTCCACGGCGCCGTCGTGGTCCTCGATCAGCGGCACAGGCACGGCACAGAGGACTCCTTCGACGCCAAGCGCCACGGCGTCCTCGGCCAGCGCTCGCGCCCGCCGCGCGTCGGGATCGCTGGCGCCGGCCACGACGGTGACGCGCCCGCCCACGATGCGCAACACCTCGCGCACGTAGACGTGCCGCTCGTCGGGTGTGAGCTTGGCGACCTCGCTCGCCACCGCGGGAACGATGAATCCGCTCACGCCGTCGGCGATGCCTTCCTCGAGCAGGCGTTCGAGCGATGCGACGTCGAGCGTGTCGTCGTCGGTGAAGGGCGTGTTGACGATCGGCACGACGCCCGTGAGCGGGTAGAGCTCTTTCACGCCGTGAACACGGTTCCGCGCACGTAGTCGGCCTCGTCGGACGCGAGGAAGGCCAGGACGCGGGCCACGCCCTCCGGATCGCGGAGTTGCTGCTGGGCAGCGTCGATCTCCGCACGCGACCACCCGCGCGCCCGACCCTCGTCCTCGACGTTGGCCCGCTTGAGCGGCGTGTCCACGATCGACGGACACACGGTGTTGATGCGGATGGGGCGTCCTGCCACGTGGTTCGGCGCGATGAAGCCCAGGCCGTGAACGGCGGCTTTGCTGGTGCCATAGGCCACGGATGAGCTGCGGCTGGTCACGCCGGCGCCCGAGGCGACCAGCAGGATCGTGCCGCCGCGGTCGCCCATGGCCGCCACGGCATGCTTCATGCAAAGGAAGGTGCCCCGCACGTTCACGTCCTGGACCCGCTCGAACGTGGCGAGCTCCAATTCCGCAAATTCGACGAAGGCGCCCTGCAGGATTCCGGCGCAGGTAATGAGGACGTCCAGCGGCCCGAAGCCGGCGGTTGCGGTCTGGACCAGGCGTTCGCAGTCGGCCTCTCGCGTGACGTCAACGTGCGCGAACGTGGCAGTCAGACCCGACTCGGTGAGCTCCCGTGCCAGGGGTTCGCCCTTGGCGTCGTCCACGTCGCCGATCACCACGCGCGCGCCACGCGCCGCGCAGAGCCGCGCGGTGGCGCCGCCGATACCCGAGGCGCCGCCGGTGATGACTACGACCCGTCCGTCAAGCGACGTCACGGCGCCGGGTCCCAGGACAGACCAGCGCGGGCCATGGCGGCATCAACGGCCTGCTTGGCGGGCGCAAGCTGGTCGAGCGTCAGGTGCTCCAGCAGCACCCAGGCTTCTGGTTGCGCGTCGTTGAGTCGCTGCAGCCACCGCGCGTGGTCGACGATGCCTCGTCCCGGCGTGACCTCGTCGACGTGCAACACGAGCTCCTCCAGAACGGTGAAGTCCTTCCAGTGCGCGGTCACAATCCGACCTCGCGCACCGTCGACCAGGCGATCGAACACCGCGTCGGCACGCCAAGCATCCCAAATGCTGCCGATGAAATTCACGGGATCGAGATTGAAGGTGAGGGCGGGCGAGTCGATGGCGTCAAGGATCGCCGCGACGCGCTCCGGGCGGTCAATCGTCGACAGCACGTGGCCCTCGAAGGCCAGCACTACCCCGAGATCCTCGGCGGCCCGGGTGGCAAGGCGCAGGCTGTCCAGCGCACGGTCGAACGTGGCGTCCTGATGATGGTCCGGGTGGCCAAACCATGGGCCGTTGGGATTGAGCCCGCCGGGCCGGACGTAGCACGTGCGCGCGCCAAGGACCGTCGTCGCATGCATGTGGGCGATCAGGCCGTCGATTCCATGGCGGCGGTCGGCGTCACTGTGCCCGACGAGCGATCCGTACGTGCCGTTGGACTGGGCGATGACCAGGCCCGCGTCGGCAATGACACGGCGCGCGTGCCGAAGGTCTGCGTCGCTGGCCTCGCCCGGGCCGCCCAGCTTGACGTTCGTGCCTTGCAGCCCCAATTCGGCGAGACGGCGCACGTCCGGCGGCGCTATGTCCGCCGGACGGTCCGGCAATGCGCCTGCGACACCGATCAGCATGTCCGGCAAGCTCCCCAGGTGTGCCGGATCATCGTACGGCGTGTGCCACACTCGGCGCGCCCGTCGGAAGAGGACTACTGGCGTGTCGCATCACGAAGCTCCACGCGATTGGCACCCCGAGCCGTTCCGCAAGCTGGTCACGCTTGGCGAAAGCACCACCGCCGGCGGTTGGAGCTCGGTGCGCGAGCGCAGCTGGCCCCATGTGCTGGCCGCGCTGATCTCGGACTTCCAGGATGAACCCGTCGAGTTGGTGAACACCGGCATTGGGGCGAACGTCATCTCGACGCGCGTGCCCTGCTACTCCTACTCCGGCAAGCCGGCGGCCAACGAGCGCGTGCAGAAGCACGTAATCGACCACGATCCCGACCTGCTGGTGATTTCCTACGGCCTGAACGACGCCCGCGGCGGCACCCCGACCGAGATGTTCCGCACCGAGCTGACGGAGGTAATCGAGCAGGTGCGGGCGGGGTGCGATCCGCTGATCGTGCTGCCGGGGCCCTACTACATGACCGACTTTGGCCTCGGAGAGCACTTTCAGGAGGGCAGCCACGAGGTGTTTCAGACGTACAACCTCGTCACCGAGCAGGTCGCCCACGCGACCGACTGCCTCTTCAGCGACGTCTACAACGCCTACGGTGGCGCGGCGTGGATGGTGCACTACGACGGCGTGCACGCCAACGACCTGGGGCACCGGCTGGTCGCTCACACGATCTTCCAGACGCTGGCCCAGACCTGCTCCGGGCTGGCCATCAAGACCAAGCGCCTGGAGCGCACCGGCGAGCGCTGGCGCGACGAATCCACGCTGATGGCGGACTACGGCTACCAGGGTCGACGAGCCATGCCGCTCGAAATCGACGACGATGCCTAGCGACGAGGCGCGCATGCGGGGCGTCTTCCCCGTCTTGCAGTCGCCGTTCGACGACGCGGACCGGCTCGATCTCGACGCGCTGGCGGCCGAAGTGGAGTTCTGCCGGCGGGCGGGCGTTCACGGCGTCGTATTCCCCGCCATTGCCAGCGAGTTTCAATACCTGACGGACGACGAGCGTCGCGCCGGGGTCGAGGCGGTCGTCGCCGCGGCCGCGGGCGCCGTTCCCGTGGTTGCGGGGGTCGCGTCGGCCAGCGGCGCCCAGGCGGCGGTCTACGCCGAGCACGCCGCGCACGCCGGCGCCAGCGCGGTGATGGCCCTGCCGCCAATCCTGTCACCGGGTCGGCCGGAGGAGCTGCGGGACTACTACGCGGGCATCGCGCGGGCCGCCGGGCTGCCGCTGTTCGTGCAGCACTCCCAGGCGGGCATGGACGCCGAGTTCCTGGCCGGCCTGGTGCGCGACATCGAGTCGGTGCACTACATCAAAGAGGAAATGCACCCGAGCGCGCACTACATCACCGGCGTGCTGGAGGCGCTGCCGGAAGGTTCGGTGGGCGTGTTCGGCGGCTACTACGGCCGCTGGATGCTGTCGGAGCTGGCGCGCGGCGCGACCGGATTCATGCCCGCCGCCGACACGGTGGACGTGCACGTGCAGGTCTGGGAGGCCTGGCAGCAGGGCGACACGGCCGGCGCGCGCGAAATCTTCAACCAACTGCTGCCGCTCATCAATTTGTCGGTGCTGCTGGAAACACCGTTGCTAAAGGAAGTGCTGGTCCGGCGAGGCGTGTTTACGTCGGCCCGCATGCGTCAGCCGGGTGCGCTCCAGCCCGACGCCCACGATCACGCGGAGCTGGACGTGATCCTGGAGAACTTGCAGCCGCTGTTGCGCGCCTGACGACCGGCGTGGGCATCGGTCACAATGCCCCGCCCCCAGCCAGAGACCTCGCCATGAAGATCACCTCCGTCCAGGCCATCGTTCTCCGACTGCCCGACGTCACCACCGCCGCCGACGGCACGCAGGACACGTGCCTGATTCGCATCGAGACCGACGCCGGCATCACGGGCTGGGGTGAGGTGGACTCGGCGCCGACCGTGGTTCGGGCGGCCGTCGAGGCGCCGCTGTCGAACGGCATCACGCGCGGCCTGGCGAGCGCGCTGGAGGGTTCCGATCCGCTGTCGATCGACGCGTGCATGCAGCGCATCTACGACCTCACCCAGTACTACACGCGCTACGGCGCCGGCGCCCATGCGGTGGCCGGGGTCAACATCGCGCTGTGGGACATCGCGGGCAAGGCCTACGGTCAGCCGATCCACCGGCTGTTCGGCGCCGCGCAGCGGCAGGTACGCGCCTACGCGTCGGTGCTGTTCCAGGACACGCCCGCGGACACCTACGAGCTGGCGGCGCGCCTGGCCGACCGCGGGTTCACGGCGGCGAAGTTTGGCTGGGGACCCATGGGGCAGAGCGAAGCCAACGACATCGCCCTCGTCCGCGAGGCTCGGCGGGGCCTGGGCGACGACGTGGACCTGATGGTGGACGCGGGTCAGCCGTGGGACTGGCGCACCGCCCTGGTTCGCACCCGCCAGTTCGCCGAGTACCGGCCCTTCTGGCTGGAGGAACCGCTGCACCCTGAGGACGTCGCCGGCTACGGCAAGCTCTCGGCGGTGAGCGAGATCCCGATCGCCGGCGGCGAGTCAGAGTCCCGCCTGCTCGATTTCGAAGAGCTGATCCTCGTGGGCGGGCTGGACTGGGTGCAGGCCGACCCGGGCCGCTGCGGCATTACCACCATGGTTGAGATTGGGCGGCTCGCGGCCCGCCATCAGCGCGGCTTTGTGAACCACACCTTCAAGACCGGCGTGTCGATCGCGGCCTCGCTGCACGTGCTGGCGGCCGTGCCGAACACACAGGTGCTCGAATACGCCATGACCGAGTCGCCCATCCGGCACGAGCTGACCTACGAAGACTTCGAGCTCGACGCCGGTTGGGTCGGCCCGTCCGACGCGCCCGGCCTGGGCGTGACCATCAACGAAGCGACGCTCGAGCGGTACGGGGTGGCCTAGCCTTCGGCGAGCAGCCTACGCAGGTAGGCGATCTCGTGGGCGGCGGTTTGTTCCCAGGGATGGTGGTTGGCGTGCTCGATGCTGATCCAGCCGTCGAAGCCCTCTTCTCGCAGGATGCCTAGGTAGCGCCTGAAGTCGAGGTCGCCGGCGTCCAGGAACGTGAGTTCGCCCCAGGTGCTTTCGGTGGCGCCGATCCAGTTGTGGGCCTGGATTTGGTCCACGTAGCGACCGAGCTGCCGCGCGCTGTCCTCGGGGGTCTCGCCGACGAGAGGCGTCTGAATCGCCACGCGCAGGTTTGGGCGGTCCACCAGCTCCAGCAGCCGGATGGTCGTCGGGCTCGTGTCGGAGAGACACGGTCCGCTGTGGATGACCTGGTGCGTTTCGAGCAGCAGGGTCACGTCGGACGCCGCCGCCATGTCGCAGGCTTCCTGGAGTCCCTCGACACAGCGGGCCCACATGGCGTCGTCGGCCTCGGCGCTGGGCGTGACGCCGGTGTAGGCGCGCACGTAGGGAGCGCCCAGCGTTTCGGCGTAGCCGACGAACGTGGCGGCCTCGCGCAGTGAGTTCGCCGCCGTCGCCTCGCTGGTGGTGAAGTCGAAGTAGGGGCTCAGCTGCACGATCTGCAGGTTCCGCGCGGCGCAGGCGTCGCGCACCCAGGCGAGATCGGCGCTGTCGAGATACTGCTTCCAGAGGTCGATGCCGTCGTAGCCGAGGCGGCCGGCGACCTCGATGCAGCGCTCGGCCACGTCCTGGGTCCAGCCGAAGCCCATCATCGCCAGGGAGACTTGCATGCGGTCACCTCATGTGCGCGTCGGGCGGAGTTTAGGAGAAGTCAGGGTGGCTCGGTGACGACGCCTGCGGCAGGCGGCCAGAAGGTGGCCAGACAAGTCACTTGAGCCGCAAGCCGTTGACCCCCATCCTAGCCTTCCCCCTTCCAGGGGGAAGGGACCGAACTCGGAAGATACGCGCTTCGTGCCGTCGCGCTATTGTCAGGTCGGCGGCTGACCGAGGGGATCCCACGTGGAATATCGACGGTTGGGCAAGACCGGACTCAAAGTGTCCGTCGTGGGCATGGGCTGCTGGGGTCTCAGCGGCGGGTTGGGACACGTGTCGCAGGCGCAGGCCAATGCGACCGTGCACGCGGCCATCGACGCGGGCGTGACGCTCTTCGACACCGCCGACGCCTACGGACCCCGCCTGAGCGAGCTGATGCTCGGCAAAGCGCTGCGCGGCGTGCGCGACCAGGTGCTCGTCGCGACCAAGGTGGGCCAGATTGGCTGGAACACCGGGCACCTGCTCAGCTACGAGTCGGTGGAGCATGTTCACAACTGCTGCGACGCCAGCCTCTATCGCCTGGGCACCGACGTGATCGACATCTACCAGTGCCACCAGCCCAATCCGGCGCATCCCGAGGTGCTGGTGGAAGCCTTCGAGCAGCTGATCCAGGCCGGCAAGATCCGGTCCTACGGCGTCTCGACGGACGATCCGGCAGTGCTGCGGGCCTTTGACGAGCGCGGCGGCAACGGCGTCTGCCAGCTCGGGTACAGCGCTCTCAACCGGGCGGCGGAGCGCGAGATGTTGCCGTTGTGCGCCGAGCGGGACATCGGGACGCTGGTGCGCGTGCCGCTGGAGCGGGGCATTCTCACCGGGAAGTTCGACCGCGACACCGTGTTCGACGACATGAACCGGTCCGCGTGGAACGAGACCGCGCGGGCAGAGTTCCTGGCGCAGCTGAACGCCGCGGAGCAAATGCGACCGCTGACGAACGCGCGGCGCAGCATGACGCAGGTCTCGCTGGCCTATCTGCTGGCCCACCCGGCGGTGACGTCGGTGATTCCGGGCATGAAGACGCCCGACCAGGCGCGGGGCAACGCCGCCGCGGCGGACGTGGCGCTGACGGCGGACGAGCTCGAGTTGATCCGGGGCATCCCGCAGTCGTCATCCGTGCCGCTGGGCGCATCGGGAAAGCCCATCGACCGGTCGCCGACCTAACACAAGCGACGTCCAAAGAGCCCAGCTCCCGGCCGCCTCCCTCTCCCATTGGAGACCTTTGCAGAATCCAGCCAAGTTTGAGGTTGGCCCGGCGCATCCTATTCGCCCCCAGATTCAATGAAGAGTAGATTCCCGCCTTCGCGGGAATGACGGAGGGGTTACGCAAGGTTCGCCTTGGGGAGAAGGCCGGGGTGAGGGGATTGGTCCCGCCCGGTGGCCCACGCTGCGTGCAGTGTGGGACCGGTCAGCCGTCCTCGACGCGCAGCATCGCGGCGGCGTCCCGCACCGTGCAGACGGCCACCGGCTCCGGCTTGGAGCGGGCGTGGGCCAGCAGCGCCGGCAAGGCGCGGTTGGCCGGGTCGTGCAGGTAGTGCGTGTAGGGATGCCACGTCGGCACCCAGAGCAGGCCGTGGTCGTAGGCGTGATCGAGCGCGGCCAGGTTGTAGGCGATCCAGTCGTCCAGGGCCGCGGCGTCCGTCCACGGGCACTCCCAGCCGTCTGGCACGGGCTGATGGCCTTCTGAAATGCGCCACGCTTCCATGGCATCGTTGTCGCGGTTGCGCTCGAAGTCGAAGAACAGGCGGTCCATCCAGCCCTGGATCGGAATCTCGATAAGCCCGGTGGGATAGACGTACGGCTGGAGCCGCGACGGCGCCGCGACGTCGTGCGCCCAGCCGTACTTGCCCATGGTCGATTCCATGTGGCTGCTGACCCAGCGAAACCCGCTGTCCAGGATGGTCTGCTGGTTGGGCAGGAGGCGGTCCAGGCCGCCCGGCAGCCCGCCCGGCCCGCGCAGCACGGTCGATTGCACGCCGAGCTTGGCTTCCAGCTCGCGGTTGGCCGTGGTCAGCTCCCAGCCGAGCTGCGCCGGGTCTGCATAGTTCAGCAGCATGT
The DNA here is from genome assembly GCA_965243625.1 of Chloroflexota bacterium. GTDB lineage: Bacteria > Chloroflexota > UBA11872 > UBA11872 > UBA11872 > JAJECS01. Next base: position 1,708,292 of record CBDEVI010000002.1, on the reverse strand, counting down.
GGCTGTAGGTGTGGTTGTCGATCACGTGGCCGCGCCGCAGGATCTCCCGCAGGTAGTCGATGTCGGGTTCCTCGAGGCCGTTGACCACGTAGAAGAAGTGCAGCGGCACGCCGAATGACTCGGCCGTGGTGCAGAGCCGCAGGGTGTAGTCGCGCAGCGCCGGCATGATGCGGCCGTGGTTGACCAGCACCGGGGAATAGCCGGCGCACATCTCGAGGTCGTAGCTCAGCGCCACGGCGCAGCGCACGCCCTCGGGCAACTCCACGCGAACTTGCATTGCAGTCTCCGTGTCGTCGGCGCTTGTGGAAGGTACCCCTTAAGCCGGTTCGGTGTCTGCCCCTTCCGTCATTCCGGCGGAGGCCGGAATCCAGACGGAGACTTGGGCGTATCGGAGGAACCTGGACCCCGGCCTTCGCCGGGGTGACGAGGGAGGTTGCGCTGACGCAGACCTGCCGTCATTCCGGCGGACAGTCGGCCCCGTTCGTGGTGAGCCTGTCGAACCATGAACGGCGTCCTTCGACTTCGCTCAGGACGAACGGGCTGGAGGCACTCGCTCAACGTCGACGGGACCAGGGTGAAAGCGCCCGGCGCGTACTATGAACCGCTTCCCGCTCCCGAGGATTGAACATGGCCGTCACGCACAGATTCCAGGACATGACCTGGCCCGAGGTCAACGAGGCCGTCACCCGCGGCGTCATCCCGCTGCTGCCGGTTGGCACGGTCGAGCAGCACGGGCACCACCTGCCGGTCAAGATCGACAACTGGACCTCCACCGAGATCTGCGAGGAGGCGGCCCGGCGCTCGAACGGCCGCATCATGGTCATGCCGTCGGTGAGCTACGGCTACACGTCTCACGTGATGGACTTTCCCGGCACGGTGACCATCCACCACGAGACGTTCATCCGCTACGTCGTGGACATCCTGAAGAGCCTCGCCTATCAGGGGTTCAAGAAGATCATCATGGTCAACGGCCACGGGTCCAACATCAATCCGCTCGAGCTGGCCGCGCGGCGCGCCATGTTGGAGAGCGACGCCTGGGTGGGCATCGGCGGCTGGTGGCATTTCATGGCCGCCGATCCGGACTTCATGTCGACCTGGCGCGAGTCCGAGTTTCCTGGCGGCTGCGCCCACGCGGGCGAGGCCGAAACCTCGCTGGCGCTCTATTTCGATTCCGACATGGTGTACATGGACCTCGCCAAGGACCAGATCACCGAGACGAACCAGCGCAAGTCCAAGTACCACTGGGTGGACCTGTGGGCCACCGGCCCGGTGCGGATGGACAGCTGGACCAGCACCTACACCACCGACGGGACGCAGGGCACGCCCACTCTCGCGACCGCGGACAAGGGCCGGCAGATCTTCGAGGAATCGGTGAACAACATCGTCGAGTTCGCGGAGGAGTTCGCCGCGCGCGAGATGTGCCCGCGCGTCGACCACCACGTCAACCCGCCGACCTTCAGCCCGCCGGGATAGCCGGCGCCGCGTCAGCCAATGCCGTAGGGGCGGGTTTCAAACCCGCCCCTACGGCAAGCAGCCAGCTGCTTAGATCTCGTAGCCCTCGGCGACGGTGGTGCGGATGTAGCGCACCGAATAGTGCGTGTCGTCGGGCCAGGAGTCGGTGGCCCACGCCGGAATCGCCCCCAGGCCGGCGACGCGCACCGTCTTCGACGGCGGAATCTCGATCACGGCGCAACTCATGCCGGCGATGGGGAGCGCTTCCGAGCGACCGCCCTGCTCGAGCAGATCGGCGCGCAGGTGCATGCCCCAAAGGTTGTCGATGCGATACCGCACCGGCAGCGCGTGCTCGACCTCGCCGTCGTGCCGGAAGCCGGGAATCGGGTCGGCCTCGAGCAGAATCGATCCCGGCGGCGTGCAGGCGCTGCCCATCACGGCCACGCGCACCATCGGCTCGTCCTCGTGGATCACGATCCAGTCCGACGGGGTCTGGGTCGACGCCGTGGAGCCGTCGGTCGTCTTGATCGGAAACAGCTCCATGCCGTGGCGCTCGCCGCCGATCCACACGCGATCGACGTCGACGTTGGGGTAGTTGAACGGGAACTCGTACTCATAGGTCCTGAGCATGAGCTCGCGCTTCTCGCGCACGGGGTCGTTGGGATATCCGGGGATCCGTCGGTCGGCTGAGACTTGCGCCATCTGAGGCTCCATCGAGGTGTGGGTCGGTTGCCGACCGGAGCATAGAGAGCGCCGGTGGACGCCGCAACGGGCGACCCTTGGACAACCCTTTCGTCATTCCCGCGAAGCCAGTCCCCGCGCAGGCGTGGAGCGGGAAGCTAACGGCCTCTCAACCTGTTGGCCCACGCGTAGGGGCGACGCATGCGTCGCCCCTACATTTCGATTCGAAGGCCTCACTCCGCCGGAATGACGGACTCGGGACGATCCGCGAGCCTGCCCCTCGACTACCGCTGCGTCTCCGCCAGCAGCGCGTGCAGCAGCGTGCGCTTGGCGTCGACGAACGATGGCGACGTGGTCATCTCGCGTTCCCGCGGGCGCGGCAGGTCGATCGCCAGCTCGAGCTTCATCGTGCCGGGGCGGCGGGTCATCACGTAGACGCGGTCGGACAGGAAGATCGCCTCCTCGACGTCGTGGGTGACGAACAGGATCGTCTTGGCCAGTTCCGACCAGATGCCCAGCAGCCACTCCTGCATCTCGCCGCGCGTCAGGGCGTCCAGCGCGCCGAACGGCTCGTCGAGCAGCAGGGTGTCGCGGTCCAGCAGGATCGTGCGCAGCATGGCCGCGCGCTGCCGCATGCCGCCGGAAAGCATGTGCGGGTAGGCGTCGGCGAAGCCCTCCAGGCCGAATCGATCCAGCTGCGCCAGCGCGCGCGCCTCGCGGTCTGGTTCGCCGCGCAGCTCGGGTCCGAGCACGGCATTCTGCAGCGTCGTGCGCCAGGGCAGCAGCAGGTCGCGCTGAGGCATGTGGGCCACCAGGCCCGTGCGGCCCATCGCCGAGCGGCCGTCGACGCCAATCTCGCCGGCGCTCGGGCGGTCGATTCCCGCGATCAGGTTGAGCATGGTGCTCTTGCCGCAGCCGCTCGGACCGATCACCGAGACGAACTCGCCCCGCGCGACGGTCAGGTTGACGTCGAGCAGCGCCTCGACGCGCAGCCCGCGCTCGAGATACGTCGCCTGAACGCCCCGCAGCGCCACGGCCGGGGTCGCCGCGCTGCCGCCGCGCGATGCGCTCATGGCGTTTCCCGGAATCCTGTGCGCAACCCTCGGTCATTCCGGCGAAAGCCGGAATCCAGTCCTTCGTCATTCCCGCGAAGGCGGGAATCCACCGCGCCGTGATCGCCTTGCCTGCGGGCACGCACCCTCACGCCGCCCGCTCCGTCATTCCGGCGAAAGCCGGAATCCAGACCCCACCTAAGCGGGATTCTCACCGCGACCGTCCCGGACATCCATTGCCTCCCCGGGAACGGCAAACGTCGCCCCCGCGGCCTCAGGCGTTCTCGATGAACGAGTTATCGAACGCGTTGGCCGGATTGATCGTGCCCGTGAGCAGGTCGTAGTTCACCAGCCAGTTGGCGTAGCCCTGCCAGGTGTCGCGCGTCTGCCAGCCCCACTTGTCGACGTCCTCCGCGTAGCGCGGGCTGAGCCAATCCTGGCTGGCGCGCACGAGGTCGGCGTCGATCCCGTCCACGGCCTTGATCAGCGTGTCCGCGCCCCGCGAAGGCTCCTCGATGGCCAGCTCGTAGCCGCGGGCCGTGGCGCGGACGAATCGCTGCACCACGTCCGGGTTCTCGGCGATCATCGCCTCGCTGGTCGCGAGCACCGGGGTGTAGTAGTCCGGAATGCAGTCGAGGTCGGTCAGGCGGATGTAGTCGAGCTCGAATCCCTGCAGCTGGGCGCGGATGCCGTCCCAGGCCTCGAAGATCCACACGAAGTCCACGTCGCCGCGCTCCCAGGCGACGAAATAGTCCACGGCTCCGATGTCCACGAACTCGATCTGGTTGAAATCGCCGCCGTCGCACTGCATGAGCGCCGTCAGCACCTGCCGCTCGGGACCCCAGCCGAACGCGCCGTACTTCTTGCCCGCGAAGTCGCGCGGGCGACGGATCTTGCGGTCCGCCGGCGACGCGAAACCCGACGTGTTGTGCTGGATGATGGCCGCCACCGACACCAGCGGCACGTCCTCAGAACGCGCGAGCGTTACCTCTTCCTGGAAGCTGATGCCGAACTCGGCGGCCCCGCCCGCCACGGCCTGCGCCACGCCCGACACGCCGGGTTCGACGATCGAGACTTGCAGGTTCTCGTCGTCGTAGAAGCCGAAATCGCGGGCGACGTAGATCCCCGTGTGGTTGGTGTTTGGGACCCAGTCGAGCATCAACGTGACGGATGCCGGCTCCTTGGACTCCTCACCGCAGGCGGCCGCCAGCGGCACGGCCGCGGCTCCGAGCATCAGCCCCAACGTCCGGCGTCGCGAAATCATCATCGTGCGGTCTCCTCCTTGGCCGCCGTCCACGGTGCGACGGTGCGGCCCACAAGCTCAACGCAGCCGAACAGCGCGATGCTCAGCAACGCGATGACGGCAATCACGGCAAATACCTGGTCGGTCTGAAACGAGTTCGACGCCCGCAGCAGATAGAGCCCCAAGCCCTGGCTGGCTCCGGTCCACTCGGCGATGACGGCGCCGATGACGCTGTAGGTGGCGGCGATCTTCATGCCCGAGATCACCGACGGCACCGCCGCGGGCAGGCGCACTTTGACGAAGAGCTGCCGGTCGCTGGCGCCCATGCCGCGCACGAGATCGAGCATCTCCTTGTCGGCCGCGCGTAGCCCGCCAACCGTCGCCACCACGATCGGAAAGAAGCACACCAACGCCACGACCAGCACCTTGGGCAGCAGACCGAACCCAAACCAGATGGCCAGCAGCGGGGCCAGCGCGAACGTCGGGATGGTCTGCGAGGTCACCAGCAGCGGGTAGATCGCGCGTCGCGCAAGGCCCCAGCGGTCAATCGCCGCGGCCAGCACGATGGCCGACGCCAGGGCCAGGGCGTATCCCGCGGCGGCGGCGGTGACGGTGGCCGCCACGTGCGGGCCGAGCAACGGCGCGGCCTCGCCGAACGACGCGCCGATGTCCGAGGGCGCCGGGAGCAGCCAGTCCGGCATCTCCACGGCCCGGGACACGACTTCCCACAGCCCCAGCAGGCCGGCGATCAGGAGGATCGCCGGTGCAAAGTCGCGCACCTGACGGGTCACTTTGCGCGGCAGGCGTGGTTTCACGCCGGGTGCCTTCTGGCGGGATTCCCGCCCCTGGAGTCCTTTGCAGCATCCCGGCAGAAGGGACTGGGGAGCGGGTCCGGTCCCCTCTCCCTGGAAGGGAGAGGGTAAGGGTGAGGGTCATTCGAGGCACACGTTTGGGATGTCGACCATGCGTTCAAGGATGTCCCTGTGTGAGGAACATGTGGACGCTGTTGCTCGTTCCCGGCGCTTGAGATTCCTCGCTGCGCTCGGAATGACATGGAGGCGGGGTGCAATGACGCGCGTGTAGGGGCGGTTCGCGAACCGCCCCAGCTCGGACGGCAGAGACGGCGTGGGTGCATCGTGCTCACTCGCCCGCCCCCTCGCGAAACGGCGCGGTCTTCTCGTGCATGGAGGCTATGCCCGCCGGGCTTTCGATCATGCGGATGTTGGTCTGCACGGGGCCGTCGGCCAGCGTCACCGCGGCGTCGTGCGCCCGCGCGGCGATGTCGAGCAGTTCGCCCAGCGAGCCGCCCTCGATGGTGGTCTCCATGGGCCCGACCTCGTGCGAGACGCCGCTGTCCTGGATCACTGCAATCGCCGCGTCAACCGCCGCGAGCGCGTCGGGCGCGTTCAGCGGCAACACCTGGAGAGCCAGCGTCGCCCGGGGCATTCGTTCACCGCCATCAACAAAAAGACCGCAGATTCGGTGGAACCTGCGGCAGCCAACGCGGTGAACGTCCCTGCGCTGGCATTACCCAGATCAGGTTCCACGGGTCGGCGGCGATCACGCCGCCCTCTCAGCCGGGCGTTACCCCAGCTCCCCGCGATCAATCAGGACATCGCAAGGATACGACACGGCGCGCGGTGGGTCACTGCGCCCGTGCGATTGGAGTGGTTGCCGCTCCGGAGGTCGGATGTCGGGTGTAGGGGCGGCCCTGGTGGCCGCCTGATCGCGAATCCAAGAATTCGCACAAGCCAGGTCCGGTAGGGGCGGGTCTCAGACCCGCCCGCGTCCGCGGGCGGTCGACCTGCGTCTACTCCCCGATCGGCGGCGGATAGGCCAGCGGGATGCCGGGGACGGGCATGCGGAGGCGGTTGAGGTGCCAGCGGCCGAGGTTGGCGGTGAAGAGGTCGGTGAGGTCGGGGCCGCCGAAGACGATGTTGGTGGGCGAGGAGAGCTGCGTGTGGTTGGGGTCGTCCACGAGGACCTGGATGCGTCCCGTTGGCTCGAGCCGGTAGATGCGGCTGGGGGTGTAGAGGGTGATGTAGAGCGTGCCTTCGACGTCGAATTGCACGCCGTCGGGCACGTCGCCGGGGAGCGTGGCCACGACCTGGCGCTCGCCGAGCGTGCCGTCGTCGAGCACGCGCAGGCGGCTGACGCCCGGCATCTGCGACTCGACCACGTAGAGCCACTCGCCGGCGGCGTCGACGCACATGCCGTTGGCGAAGTAGCGCGACGCTTCGCTCACCAGGTCCGTCGAGCCGTCGGGCCGCACGCGGTAGATCCTGCCGGTGTCGTGGTCCCATTCGCCCGAGTCGGACACGTAGAGGTCGCCGGAGGGATGGAAGCAGGGATAGTTGGGCGTTTCCATGGGCCGGTCGGCGGTGCCGCGGGTGATCTCAGTGACGCTGCCGTCGGCGTTGGCGCGCACCACCGAGCCGCCATACGCGGCGCAGACGTAGACGTTGGCCTCGGCGTCGCAGGCGACTCCGCCCAGGAATCCCTCGTGCTGGGCGATCTGGGTGATGGCTCCGCTGTCGGGATCGACGCGATAGATTTGGCCCGCTTCGCCGCCGGCGTAGAGCTGCCCATCCGGGCCCCAGGTGACGCCTTCGGGGTGGTCCAGGCCGTCGTTGAAGTCGCCCGCGACCGTCTCGACCTCGGACACATCGCGTAGTGGCATGGTGCGCGCCCTCGATGAGTGTCTGGTCGCTCACGGTACCTGACGCGGATTGGGGCCGCCCACTGCGTAAACTCAGGGTGAAGACGAACCGGAGATTCATGCCCCGCGTGCCTGCCGCCATCGCCACCACGCCCGTCGACACGCTTGGCCGTCACATGCGCGATCTGCGCATTTCGGTGACTGACCGGTGCAACTTCCGCTGTCCCTACTGCATGCCGGCCGAGGTCTACGGCGAGCACTACACGTTCTTGCCGAAGTCCCAGATCCTCACGTTCGAGGAGATCGCGCGGCTGGCGGGCATCTTCGTGGAGCTTGGCGTGCGGAAGCTCCGGCTGACCGGCGGCGAGCCGTTGCTGCGGGCGGACCTGCCGAACCTGGTGTCGATGCTGGCGGCGTTGCCGGTCGAAGACCTGGCGCTCACGACCAATGCCCATTTGCTCGCGCGGCACGCCGAGTCGCTGGCCGAGGCTGGCTTGCAGCGGGTGACGGTGAGCCTGGACAGCCTGGACGACGACGTGTTCCGCGCCATGAATGGGCGGGGCTTCGGCGTGGATGCAACGCTGGAGGGCATTGCCGCCGCCGAGCGCGTCGGCCTGTCGCCGATCAAGCTGAACTGCGTGGTCGTGCGGGGCGTGAACGACCACACCATCGTGGACCTGGCGCGGCGGTATCGCGGCACCGGGCACACCGTGCGGTTCATCGAATACATGGACGTTGGCAACCTCAACCAGTGGCAGGTGGACGAGGTCGTGACCGCCCACGAGATCGTGGAGCGTATCGGGGCCGAGTTTCCGCTCGAGCCGCTGCCGCCGAACTATCCGGGCGAGGTGGCGAATCGGTTTCGCTATCGCGACGGCGGCGGCGAGATCGGCGTCATTGCGTCGGTGAGCCAGCCATTCTGCGGGGCCTGCACGCGTGCGCGCCTCTCAACCGACGGCCACCTGCTGACGTGCCTGTTTGCGTTTGGCGGCACCGACCTGCGGACGCCGATGCGCGAGGGCGCCACGGACGCGGAGCTGCGTGAGCTGATCGGCGGCGTGTGGCAGGTCCGCCGCGACCGCTACTCGGAGGCGCGCGCCGGGATGATCACCGACGACGGCCACGGACCGGACGTGCAAAAGGTCGAGATGTTCCAGATCGGCGGCTAGCGCCGGTGCGCACCCGCCACACGCGGCTGCTGCCTAGCTGATGGCCGATCCCGGACTCCTGGGCTACGCCGCCGCGGGCATCGGCGTCTTCATGACGCTGGTGTGGCTGTTAAGCCTGCTGTTGCGCGACGTGTCGATCGTGGACGTGTTCTGGGGACTGGGATTCATCGTGACCGGGGCGCTAGCCGCGTGGCTCGGTTCGGGCGATGCCGGACGCGCCGCGCTGTTGTTGGTGTTGGTGGCAGTGTGGGGCCTCCGCCTGGCGGGGCACATCGGCTGGCGCAACCACGGCAAGTCCGAGGATCCGCGCTATCAGAAGTTCCGCGCCAACGCCGGGAGCGCCTTCTGGTGGCGCAGCTATTTCACCGTCTTCCTGCTTCAGGGCGTGGTGATGTGGCTGGTCGCGCTGCCGCTGCTGGCGGCGCTGGGAGAGCCGCAGCCGTCGCTGGTGACTGCCTGGGACGTGGCGGCCATCGCGCTCTGGGCCATCGGCCTCGCCTTCGAGGCGGGCGGCGATCTGCAGCTGGCGCGCTTCAAGGCCAACCCGGCCAATCGCGGGCGCGTGCTGTCCACCGGGTTCTGGGGGCTGACGCGCCACCCGAACTACTTCGGCGACGCCGTGGTGTGGTGGGGATTCGGCTGCCTGGGACTGGCCGTCGGCGCGTGGTGGACGCTTATCGGTCCGGTCGTGATGACGGTGCTGCTGGCGCGGGTCTCGGGCGTGACGCTGCTCGAGCGCAGCATGATCGAAACCAAGCCCGGCTATCGCGAGTACGTGGAGTCCACGCCGGCGTTCTTCCCGCGGATCCCGTTCCTGGGACGACGTGGATAGCGATTCAGCCTGGTTCGAGCGGCTGGCGGCGCGGGGGATGGTTCCCGACGGCGTTTTGCGCCTCGGCGTGCGGATGGCCCTGCGGCGACGGCTGCGCGCGCTGCAACGCGGGACGCCCCAAGAGCGCTTTCGCGCCATGCGCAATGGGCCAACGGCGGTAGCTACCGACGCCGCCAACCGGCAGCACTACGAGGTGCCGACCGAGTTCTTTCGCCTGATCCTCGGTCCGAGGCTCAAGTACAGCAGCTGCCTTTGGCCTGCGGGCGTCGAGAAGCTGGCGGACGCGGAGGACGCCATGCTGGAGCTCTGCGCGCAGCGGGCGGGGCTCGCCGACGGCCAGCGCGTGCTCGACCTGGGATGCGGCTGGGGCTCCTTCGCCCTTTGGGCTGCCGATCGATATCCGAGGTCAACGATCACCGCCGTCACCAACTCACGCACGCAGCGCGACCACATCGTCGGCGAGTCGCAGGCACGCGGCCTGGCCAACCTTGACGTGGTGCGCGCCAATGCCGCGACCGATGAGATTCCCGGTCGCTTCGACCGGATCGTGAGCATCGAGATGCTGGAGCACATCCGCGACCACGGCGCGTTGCTGGGCCGCCTGGCCGATCGGCTGGACCCGGATGGCCGGATCTTCGTCCACGTCTTCAGCCACGTTCGGCACGCCTACGCCTTCGAGCCCGAGGACGGCTGGATGGCGCGCTGGTTCTTCAGCGGCGGCGCCATGCCCAACCTCGATCTCTTCAGCGAATGCGCGCCGGCGGTGCGCACCGTCGACCGCTGGACCATGAACGGCCGGCACTACGCCCGGACGTTGCGCGCGTGGTTGCGGAATCTCGACAACCGCCGCCCGCAGATCGTTGAGCTCTTTCGGGGAGTCTACGGCGAAGACGCGGCGAGCCTCTGGCTGATGCGGTGGCGGCTCTTTTTCATCGCCTGCGAGGAGCTGTTCGCCTATCGCGGGGGACGAGAGTGGGTGGTGGCGCATCACCTGCTGGACCCTGCGGCTGTTGCCGAAGCCCAGGCGCGGCCGCACGCCTAGCGTTTTGAACGCACCAAGACTGACCGGGAGCGATCGCCGCGCCAGGTCGCGGACGTGATACGCCGCAATCTATGAGAATCGCCGTCATCGGCGCCGGGGTGTCGGGCCTCGTGGTGGCGCGCCAGCTGTATGCGCACCATGAGGTCACGGTCTTCGAGGCGGGCGACGAACCCGGCGGCCACTCGCGCACGATTGACGTGCCCTGCGCGGGCCGCACCTATGCGGTCGATACCGGCTTCGTGGTCTTCAACGACCGAACCTATCCGGAGTTCCTGCGCATCCTGGACGACCTCCGCGTTCCGGCGCAGCGGTCCGAGATGAGCTTCTCCGTGCGCTGCGATCGCACGGGCATCGAGTACAGCGGGGCTTCGCTCAATGCCGTGTTCGCCCAGCGCCGCAATCTGGCGCGCCCGACGTTCCTTCGTCTGGCGCGCGACTACCTGCGATTCAATCGCCGGGCGCCCAGGCTGTTGGAGGCCGACGAGCGGCTCACGCTGGACGGCTACCTGGAAGGTGCGGACTTCTCGCGCGCCTTCCGCGAGCTGTATCTGGTGCCCATGGGCTCCGCCATCTGGTCGACCGATCCCGCGCGCTTCGGCCAGATCCCGGTTCGCTCGTTCGTGCGTTTTTTCCACAACCATGGGCTGCTGGGAATTCGGGGCAAGCCGCAGTGGTACTCAATCACCGGCGGCGCGCGCGAGTACGTCGAGGCGCTGGCGCGGCCATTCCGCGACCGAATCCATACCAGGGCGCCCGTGACCCGCGTGCGGCGAGCGCGCGACCACGTTGACGTCACCGTCGTGGGCGGGCATGTCACGAAGTTCGACCAGGTGGTGCTCGCGACCCATAGCGATCAGGCGCTGCGGGTGCTCGACGATCCCAGCCCCGAGGAACGCGCCGTCCTTGGGGCCATTGACTACCAGGCCAACAGCGTCGTGATGCACACCGATACGAGCCTGCTCCCCCGTCGGCGCCGCGCCTGGGCGGCGTGGAACTCCTACATTGCCCCGGACGGCGGAGACCGGGTGGCGACGACGTACAACATGAACCGCCTGCAGCGATTGGACGCGCCGGAGACCTTCTGCGTCACGCTCAACCAGGACGAGCGCATTGACGAGGCGTCCGTGATCGCCCGCATGACCTACCACCACCCGATGCTCAATCGCGGGGCGTTCGCCGCCCAGCGCCGGTGGTCCGAGGTGAACGGCCGGCGCCGGACCTGGTACGCGGGCGCCTACTGGGGCTATGGCTTCCACGAGGACGGTGTGGTGAGCGGCCTGCGTGTGGCGCGGGCGATCGAGGCCGGCGCGTGAGCGTCGCGAGTTGCCTCTACACCGGCGCCGTCATGCACCGGCGGCGGAGTCCAGTCGCGCATGAGTTTCGCTTCCCGCTCTTCATGGCCTACGTCGACCTGGCGGAGCTGCCCGGAGTGTTTGACGGGCATTGGCTGTGGTCGGCGCGGCGACCGGCGCCGGCGTGGTTTCGCCGAGCCGATCACTTCGGCGATCCGGCGCTGTCGCTCGACGAAGCCGTGCGGCGGCATGTCCACACGGCGACTGGAAATCGGCCCGAAGGCCCCATTCGGCTGCTCACCCACCTGCGCTACTTCGGCTATGTCTTCAATCCCATCAGCGTCTACTACTGCTTCACGCCCGGCGGCGAGCGTGTCGAGGCGTTGGTGGCCGAGGTCACCAACACGCCGTGGGGCGAGCGTCACGTCTACGTGGTGGCGCCGGAGCTTTCCGGCGAGGGCGACAAGCTTCATGCCCGCTTCTCCAAGGCCCTGCACGTTTCGCCCTTCATGACCATGGATATGGAATACCGGCTTTCGGCGACGGCGCCCGGCCAGGACCTCGAGGTGCGGATGGTGGCGATCCGGGAGGCGGCGCCACTCTTCGAAGCTGCCCTGTCGCTCCGACGCCGACCGATGACCGCGCGCGCACTCAACCGCGCGCTGGTTCGCTATCCGTTCATGACGGCGCGCGTGACCGCAGCAATCTACTGGCAGGCGCTGCGGCTCAGACTCAAGGGCGTGCCGTTCGTGCCCCATCCGGGACGGAGCGCAGATTCGAGCGACCGGACGTTCGAGACGGCCGACTAGCGGCCGCGCCGACCTACTTCTTCGACGCCTCGAAGTAGGGATTGGTGCCCGAGGCGTGATCGGTCACGTCGATCACCCGCGTGACTTCGGGCACGGCCTCGCGAATGGCGACCTCGATGCCCTGGGTCAGGGTGACGGACGCCATGCCGCACCCCTGGCAACCGCCGCTGAGGCGAAGGTAGGCCGCGCCGTCCTCGACGGAGACGAGCTCGGCGTGCCCGCCGTGCGCGGCGATGGCGGGATTGATCTGCTGCTCCAGGATCTGTGCGACCTGATCGGCCACTGCGCCGCTGAGCTGTGGCGCGGGGACGTCGCGGGCGGCCGGTCCGGCCACTGGGCTCGGGGTGTTGGGGTTGTCGACGAAGAGGCCGCCGCCGTTCGGAGCGGAGCGGTAGTCGATGGTGGCGCCGTCGAGCTGCTCGGTGCTCCCGGCGGGAACGACCACATTGAGCCCGTCGGCGACCTCCACGACCGCGTCCTGGGGTCCGGCGTCGCTCGAGCTCTTCAGATACATGTCGTAGCTGAAACCGGTGCCCGAGATGCCGGTGACCTCGATCCACATGGCGAGGTCGTCCTTGTCGGGCCGGTCGGAGCGCGCGCGAAAACCGAGGACCAGGTCGCGCGCGGCGTCGCTGATGAAGATTTCGGTGTCGTGTTCCAGGGTCATGCTCTTCGTCCAGGCGGCATGCGGCGCGTCGTCCGTTCGTGGTTCATCATAGGACGATGCGGCGCATTCTCCTACTGCTGCCGACGCGGGCCTACCGCGCGGCCGACTTTCTCGAAGCCGCGCGGGAGCTTGGCGTGGAGGTCGTCGTCGGCGCCGAGCAGCGTCACGCGTTGGATGACGTGATGGCATCGCGCGTGATCGAGCTGCCCTTGCACCGTCCCGAGATCGCGGCGGACGCCATCGTGGAGTTCGCGGAGGAGGCGCCGCTCAACGCCATCGTGCCGGTGGATGACGCGGGAGTCGCGGCCGCGTCGCTCGCGGCGGAGCACTTAGGCCTGGCGCACAGTCCGCCCGCGGCGACGGCGCTCACGCGGGACAAGGCCGCCATGCGCCGGCGGCTGGCGCAGGCCGGCGTGCCGCAGCCGGCGTTTGCGCTAGTTGACGGTGACGAGGACCCGGCGGCTGCGGCGGCGGAACTCGGGTTTCCCGTGGTGCTCAAACCCCTGACCCTGTCAGCCAGCCGCGGCGTGATCCGCGCGGACACCGAGGCCGAGACCGCGGCCGTCGCGGCGCGAATTCGACGGATGCTGCCGGAGTCCAATGAGGGCCTGTCCGCGCCGTTGCTAATCGAGCGCTTTGCGCCCGGCGTGGAGGTGGCGGTGGAGGGCCTCTTGCAAGGGGGGGCGATGCATACGCTGGCCATCTTCGACAAGCCGGACCCGCTCGACGGCCCCTATTTCGAGGAAACGCTTTACATAACGCCGTCACGCCTGCCCGATGAGATTCAGCGGGCGGTGGAGGACGTGACGAGCGCGGCCGTCGCGGGGCTGGGTCTCACCGAAGGTCCGGTGCACGCCGAAGTGCGTGTGGACGGCGACGTCGCCACAGTCATCGAGGTCGCCGCGCGCTCCATCGGTGGCCTCTGCGCGCGATCGCTGCGATTCGGGCTAGGCGTGTCGCTGGAGTCGCTCATCTTGCGGCACGCGCTGAATCTGCCGCTGCGAGACACCACGCCCGCACATGCCGCGTCGGGCGTGATGATGCTGCCCATACCCCGGGCCGGCGTGCTGGTCGAAGTGCGCGGGCGCGAGGCGGCGCTGGACGTTCCCGACATCGTGGGGTTGGAGATCACCATCGCGCCGGGCGGCTGGGTCGAGCCGCTGCCGGAGGGCGACCGGTACCTCGGGTTCATGTTTGCGCAGGGCGATTCGCCGGCAGCCGTCGAATCGGCGCTGCGGCGCGCGCATGCGAAGCTTGAGGTTGAGATCGATCCGGATCGGGCGCCGACGCGGCGCAACGGATCGAACGACTCGGAGGCGGACAGTCGATGCGAGTCCTGATCGTCTCGGCCTATGAGCTTGGGCACCAGCCCGTGCATGCGGCCTCGCCCGCGGCGGCGCTGCAGGCGGCGGGACACGACGTGCGCGCGCTGGACCTGGCCGTCGAGATGTGGGACGCGGATGCCCTGGACGGCATCGACGCACTGGCGTTTTCGGTCCCGATGCACACGGCCATGCGCATCGCCGTGAGCGCCGCGCAGGCGGCGCGCCGCACGCACCCGGACGTTCCCATTTGCTTCTACGGCCTTTATGGCGAGATGGCGCCGGCGCTAGACCCGAGCCATGCCATGGACCGCGCGCTTGCCGGCGAGTATGAGCCGGAGCTCGTGGCCTGGGCGGACGCGCTCTCCAGCGCGAACGGGACGCCCAGCGTTGTCCCGGAGGTCATCCAGCTCACCAAACACGACTTTCACGCGCCGGCGCGCGAGCTGCTGCCACCGATCGACCGCTATGCGCGGCTTGCCGTCGACGGCGAGGAGCGTCTGGCAGGCTATGTCGAGGCCAGTCACGGCTGTGTGCACAAGTGCCGGCACTGTCCGGTGCCGGTGGTCTACGACGGACGCATTCGCATCGTCGGCGCGGACACCGTGCTGGACGACATTGCGCGGCTCGTCGATGCGGGCGCGCGCCACATCACCTTCGGCGATCCAGACTTCCTCAACGGCTGGCGCCACTCGCACAAGGTGGTGCGGGCCATGCACGCGCGCTTCCCGGACCTGACGTTCGACTGCACCACCAAGGTTGAGCACATCCTGGAGCACGCCCACGTGTGGCCGGAGTTCGCCGACGCGGGGTGCCTGTTCGTCATCTCGGCGTTCGAGTCGCTCAACGACGGGATCCTGGAACGACTCGACAAGGGGCACGTGGCCGCCGAGGCCAAGCAGGCGATCACCTTGCTGCGCCGCCACGGCATCGAGACGCGGCCCTCCTGGCTGCCGTTCACGCCATGGACGACGTTCGCCGACGTGCTGGACATTCTCGATTTCGTTGCGGCGCATGACTTGGTGGGCAACGTCGATCCGGTGCAATACAGCATTCGGCTCTTGCTGCCGAAGGGGTCGCTGCTGCTCGGGTTGCCCGATATGCAACGCCACCTGGGCCGGTACGACGAGGCGCAGCTCAGCTATACGTGGCAGGCAGCCGATCCGGCGGTCGACGCGCTGCAGGCGGAGCTCGCGACGCTGCTGGCGGACCTGGCCGACGCGGATACAGAGATTGCGTCGTCCTATGCGGCGGTGCGTGAAGCCGTGCTCGATTCCGCGGGAGCCGCCGCCGACGGTCGAGCGCATGGGATACCCATCGACGCCGAGCGCGCGGCGGCCCGACCCAGGCTCACCGAAGCTTGGTTCTGCTGCGCCGAGCCGACGGAGTTGCAATTCGCGCAGCTGGCGGGGATTTAGCGCCCGCCCGGTTTGCATGCTGCTCTCCGAGGCCTCGCCCAAGCTTGGATCGGTGAGTCGTTCTCGGTACGCTCGGGCCATGGTGTCGACCACCATCGATGTGCACCGAGCGGGCCGGGTGGCCTATCGCGACGCGTGGGCCTGGCAGCAGGCGCGCGCCGACGATGTTCGCGCGGGCACGGCGGCGGAGGCGCTGGTGCTGCTGGAGCATCCGCCGGTGTACACCTGCGGCCGGTGCAGCGACCCGGCAAACCTGTTGGCGTCGCCCGAGAGGTTGGCGGCCCAGGGGATCGAGGTCGTTGACGTCGAACGCGGCGGCGACGTGACCTTCCACGGTCCGGGCCAGCTGGTGGCCTATCCGATTCTGGACCTGCGCCGCCGCGGCATCTACCCGATCAGCTTCGTTCGCGGCCTGGAGCAGACGCTGGTGACCACCCTGGCCGCGCTCGGCGTGCCCGCGGCGCCGCGGAAGAGCCTGCCCGGCGTGTGGGTGGGCAACGACAAGATCGCCGCGTTGGGCGTGCACGTGCGCGGGGGCGTGAGCATGCACGGCATCGCGCTCAACCTCGCGCCGGACCTGACGGCCTTTGAAGCCATCGTGCCCTGCGGCATCCAAAACGCGGGCATCACGTCCGTGGAGCGCTACTGTGGGGCCGCGCCCGATCACGAAGCCGCCAAAGAGGCATTCATCACCGCCTTCGCGCAGACGTTCGATGTAGCGTTGCGGGACGTTGCCGCGGACAAGGCCCTTGCCAATGGCCACTGAGGTCCGGCCTCGATTTCCCAAGCCCGCGTGGCTCAAAGTGCGCGCGCCGACCGGCGACCGTTACACCGGTCTGAAGCGGCTGATGCGCACGCAATCGCTGCATACCGTGTGCGAGGAGGCTCGCTGTCCCAACATCGGCGAGTGCTGGAACGACGGCCACGCCACCTTCATGATCTTGGGTGACACCTGCACGCGGGCGTGCGGTTTCTGCGCCGTCACCTCGGGCCGGCCCGATGCCATTGACCCATTGGAACCACTGCGCCTGGCGGCCGCGGTGGAGCGCATGGGGCTCGACTACTGCGTCATCACCTCCGTCAACCGCGACGACGCGCCCGACGGCGGCGCGAGCGTGTTTGCCGACTGTATTCGCGCGGTGCGCCGCGTGCGTCCCTCGTGCCAGGTCGAGGTGCTGATCCCCGACTTCATGGGCAACTGGGACGCGCTGGCGACGGTGATGGAGGCGCGCCCCGTGGTGCTCAACCACAACACCGAGACGGTGCCGCGGCTCTATGCCCGCGTGCGGCCCAAGGCGCGCTACGAGCGCACGCTGGAGCTCATCCGCCGAGCGGCCGACCTGGCGCCGGACGTGGCGACCAAGTCGGGGGTGATGGTCGGGCTGGGCGAGACCCGCGACGAGCTGCGAGCGACGCTGGCTGACCTTGTGGAGCACCGCTGCGAGCTGCTGACCGTGGGGCAATATCTCCAGCCGACGCGCAAGCACCTGCCGGTGCAACGCTTCTATCACCCGGACGAGTTCGTCGAGATCGCCGAGGAGGCCCGAGCGCTGGGATTCGTCCACGTGGAATCCGGACCCCTGGTGCGCAGCTCGTACCACGCCGGGCGTCAAGCGCTCGCCGCGTCCATGAACCGCGCGCGCGTGGGATGAACAACCGAGCCCGGCGTGGCACGCTTGTCCCGCCGGAGGCGCCTCGTCGCGGACGAGTGGCCGCGTGAAGCGCCAGGCCAACGCCGACCGTCTGGCAGCTCGCAAAGCGCCCAGCGCCGGGCGTACTACCCTTGCGTAGTCTCTAGGCGGAGCCTATGGCACAGCTAGACACCCACCGCGACGGCGCCTTGAACGGCGGTCGGGGGGCCGACGCGGTCGAAACGCGAGACTGGCTGGACGCGCTGCACGACGTGCGGCGGCTTTCCGGCAACGAGCGCGTGCGTGAGTTGCTGCGCGAGCTGCAAATCCACGCGCAGCGGGCCGGCGGCGTACTGCCCGTCACTGCACGCACGCCCTACGTCAACTCCATTCCGCCGGAGCGCGAGCCGGCCTATCCCGGCGACGAAGCGCTGGAATGGCAGATCCGCAGCATCATTCGTTGGAATGCGATGGCCATGGTGGTGGCCGCCAATCGCGAGGCGGACGGCATCGGCGGACACATTTCCACCTACGCGTCGGCGGCGACGCTCTATGAGGTCGGCTTCAACCACTTCTTCCGCGGGCCGGATCACCCCGAGGGGCCGGACATCATCTATTTCCAGGGCCACGCGGCGCCCGGCATCTATGCGCGGGCGTATCTCGAGGGTCGCCTGACCGCCGAGCAGCTCCACGACTTTCGGCGCGAGCTCATGCCCAGCGGCGGCGTTTCGTCGTATCCGCATCCGTGGCTCATGCCCGATTTCTGGCAGTTCCCCACCGTGTCCATGGGCTTGGGCCCGCTGATGTCGATCTACCAGGCGCGGTTCATGCGCTACCTGGAGGATCGGGGGCTGAAGCAGCCCTCCGACCAACGCGTGTGGGCCTTCGTGGGCGACGGTGAAGCCGACGCGCCCGAGACCATCGCGGCAATCTCGCTCGCGGGTCGCGAGTACCTGGACAACCTCACCTGGGTGGTCAACTGCAACCTGCAGCGCCTGGACGGCCCGGTGCGGGGCAACGGCAACATCGTGCAGGAGCTGGAAGGGCTATTCCGCGGCGCCGGCTGGAACGTGATCAAGGTCCTGTGGGGCGGCGATTGGGACGAGCTGTTCGCCAACGATCACGACGGGCTGCTCACGCGCCGCGCGGGCGAAATCGTCGACGGCGAGTACCAGAAGTACAGCGTGGCCGGCGGGGCCTACATCCGCGAGAACTTCTACGGGGCGGACGAGCGGCTGCTGGCCATGGTGGCCGACCGCAGCGACGACGAGCTGGTGCGCATGAACCTCGGCGGACACGACGCGCGCAAGGTCTACGCGGCCTTCAATGCGGCCGTGCGCCATGAGGGCGCCCCGACGGTGGTGCTGGCGCGCACCATCAAAGGCTACGGGCTTGGCGAAGCCGGCGAAGGCCGAAACGTGACGCATCAGCAGAAGCAGCTGAACGAGGATGAGCTGCTGACGTTCCGCGATCGCTTCAAGATCCCGATTTCCGATGAGGACGTCGGCCGCGCCCCGCTCTACCGGCCGGCGCCCGACAGCCGCGAAGTCCGCTATCTCACCGTCCGGCGCGAAGAGCTCGGCGGATTCATGCCGATGCGCCGTGCCGAGAAGAGCCAGATCTCGACCCCGCCGGCCGACGTCTTTGCCGAGTTCGAGGCCGGCAGCGAGCGCCCCGCCTCCACGACCATGGCGTTCGTGCGCATGCTGTCCAAGCTGTTGCGCGATCCGGCGCTGGGTCCGCGGGTCGTTCCGATCGTGCCCGACGAAGCCCGCACCTTCGGCATGGAGGCGCTGTTCCGCCAGGTCGGCATCTACTCGGCCGTGGGCCAGCTCTATGAGCCGGTCGATTCGGCATCGCTCCTCTACTACAAGGAGGCCACCGACGGCCAAATCCTGGAGGAGGGGATCGCCGAGGCCGGGGCCATGAGCTCGTTCATCGCCGCCGGGACTTCGCACGCGACGTATGGCGTCGCCACTCTGCCGTTCTTCATCTACTACTCCATGTTCGGCTTCCAGCGTGTCGGCGATCTTGTGTGGGCCGCGGCCGATGCGAGGACGCGTGGATTCCTGCTGGGCGCCACCGCGGGACGGACGACGCTGGCGGGCGAAGGCTTGCAGCACCAGGACGGCCACAGCCATCTCTTGTTCTCGGTGGTGCCGACGTGCCTGGCCTACGACCCCGCGTTTGCCTATGAAATCGCGGTGATCATCCGCGAGGGCATCCGCCGCATGCACGAGCAGGACGAGGACGTGTTCTACTACCTCACCCTGGGCAACGAGGCGTATCCGCACCCGAGCCTGCCGGCGGACGACGGAGTGCGGGAAGGCATCCTCAAGGGCATGTACCGCCTGCGCGCCGCCGACGCGGCGCCCGGCCAGCCGCGCGCCACACTGTTGGGAAGCGGCGCGATCCTCAACGAGGTGCTCGAGGCGCAGGAGATGTTGGCGGCGCGATTCGGCGTGGCGGCGGATGTGTGGTCGGTGACGAGCTACACCGAGCTGCGCCGCGAGGCGCTGGACGCCGACCGCTGGAACATGCTGCATCCGGACCGGATGCCGCGCACGTCATACGTGGCGACCTGCCTGGCGGATGCGCCCGACGTGGTCGTGGCCGCCTCCGACTACATGAAGACGCTGCCGGACTTGATTGCCAAATGGGTTCCCGGGCGGCTGGTGGCGCTGGGCACCGACGGCTTCGGGCGCAGCGATACGCGCGCGGCCCTGCGCGATTTCTTCGAGGTCGATGCGCGATTCGTGACCCTGGCGACGCTGCACGCGCTGGCGCAAGAAAGCCGAATTGACAGTGAACTGGTATCCGAGGCGATCGAGGACCTGGGCATCGACACTGAGAAACCGAATCCGCGGCTGAGCTGATGCGAGCGACAGACCCGGGTGCGGGCGACGTGCGGCGCCGGCCATGAGCGTCGACCTGCGCCTGCCGGACCTCGGCGAGGGAATCGAAGAAGCCGATGTGCTCAGCGTGCTGGTGAGCGTGGGCCAGGCGGTGGACGCCGGCGACTCGGTGATCGAGATCGAGAGCGAAAAGGCGACGTTGGAGGTGCCCACGGACTCCGCCGGCACCGTGACCGGAATCCACGTGAAGTCGGGCGACACCATTGAGGTGGGACAGCCGGTGCTCACGCTGGACCCCGATGGCGCGGCAGAACCGCCGGCTCCGGCGGCGTCGGAGCCGGCGGTAGACGAGGCGCCAGGGCCACGCGCCGACGGCGCCGAGGCTGCGGCGCGCCGCGCGGGGATCGAACCGGAGCCGGCAAGCGCCGGCCCGGACGTCCACGTTGCGTCGGCATTCGCAGACGCTGAAGTCGATGTCAATGGTCGGCCGGTGGCCGCCGCACCGTCGGTGCGCACATTCGCGCGGGAAATCGGCGTGGACGTGCGACAGGTCGAGGGCTCAGGCCCCGGCGGACGGATTTCCATGGACGACGTCAAGGCGCATGCGCGCCGGCGACCCTCGGAGCCGGCGCCGGACGTGGCGCCGCCGCTGCCCGACTTTGCTCAGTGGGGACCTATCGAGCGCGTGCGGCTGAGCCGCCTGCGACGGACGCTCGCCGACAATCTGTCGCGGTCGTGGACCACGATTCCGCACGTCACGCTGTTCCAAGAGGCCGACGTGACCGATGTCGAGGCGCTGCGCGGCGACTACAAGGCGCGCGCCGCGGACCGAGGCGCCAAGCTCACGATCACAGCATTCATCCTGCCGGTGGTTGCGGCGGCGCTGAAGGCGCATCCCGAGCTCAACGCCAGCCTGGACCTAGCCGCCGGTGAGATCGTGCGGAAGGGCTACTTCCACCTGGGCGTGGCGGCCGATACGGAGCGCGGGCTGATCGTTCCGGTCGTCCGCGACGTGGATACGAAAGGCGTGATCGAGATCGCGGCCGAGCTGACCGACATTGCCGAGCGGGCGCGCGCCGGCAAGCTGACGCCCGACGAGATGCAGGGCGCGACGTTCACCATCAGCAATCTCGGCGGGCTGGGGACCGGATTCTTCACCCCGATCCTGAATCCGCCTGAGGTGGGCATCCTGGGCGTCGGCCGCGCCGTCCCGCGCGCGACGCTCCACGACGACGCCATGCAAACACGCCTCATGCTGCCGCTCTCGCTGTCGTTCGATCACCGGGCGCTCGACGGCGCCGACGGCGCGCGCTTCCTGTCCTGGATTGTCGATGCGCTCCAGCGGCCGACGATGCTGGCGATGGAGCCCTAGGGCGCCGTGACCAACTCAGACGGACGGCGCCATGTCGTCGTGATTGGCGCCGGACCCGGCGGCTATCCCGCGGCGTTCCGCGCGGCCAAGCTGGGTTTTGGCGTGACGCTGATCGACCCGGAAGCGCTTCCCGGCGGCGTGTGCCTCTATCGCGGTTGCATTCCTTCCAAGGCCCTGCTGCACGCCGCCGAGGTGATGCGGGCGGCGAGCGACGCGGATGCCATGGGGCTGACGTTCGGCGCTCCGCGCGTGGACCTGGACCGCCTGCGTGCGTGGAAGGACGAGGTGGTAGTCAAGCAGACGCGCGGCCTCGCCAGCCTCACGCGGGCACGACGGGTGCGACACGTGCAGGGGCGCGCCCGATTTCGCGACGCCCACACGCTCGAAGTGGTGGGCCAGCAGCCGCAAGTGATCGACTTCGACGCTGCGATCGTCGCCACGGGGTCGTCGCCCGCGGCGCCCGAGGGCCTTCGCAGCGACTCGCCGCTCGTCATGGACTCGACCGCCGCGCTGGCCGTCGACGAAGTGCCCGCCACGCTGCTGGTGGTCGGCGGCGGTTATATCGGACTGGAGCTGGGATCGGTTTACGCGGCGCTCGGGTCAGAGGTGACGCTGGTCGAAATGACGCCGGAACTATTGCCGGGTGTCGACCGGGCGCTGGTGAAGCCGCTGGCGGCGCACATGGATGCCGTGCTGCGCGAGGTCTTGCTGGACACGCGGGTCACCGCGTTGCGACCGGCGGCGGATCGGGTCGAAGTGGAGCTCAGCGGCCCGTCGGTGGAGCAGTCGCGGCGCGTGTTTGACCGTGTGCTGGTGGCGGTGGGACGGACGCCCAACAGCGGCGACCTGGGCCTGGAGCACACGGCCGTCGAGGTCGATGCCAAGGGATTCATTCAGACCGATGCGCAGCAACGGACCGCCGAGCCGACGATCCTTGCCGTCGGAGATGTGGCGGGCGAGCCGATGCTGGCGCACAAGGCGACCCACGAGGGTCACGTGGCCGCGGAGGCGATCGCGGGCAAGGCTGCGGCATTCGACGCGCAGGCCATTCCGGCCGTGGTCTTCACCGATCCGGAGATCGCGTGGTGCGGTCTGACCGAAGACGAGGCCGTGGCGCGCGGTCTGGAGGTGGAGGTCAGCCGCTTCCCGTGGCTGGCCTCGGGACGCGCGGCCATGATGGGTGGCAACGAGGGGCTGACGCAGCTCGTCGTCGAGCCGCGCACGCGGCTGGTGCTCGGCGCCGGCATCGTCGGACGGGGCGCCGGCGACCTGATCGGCGAGTGCGTCCACGCCATCGAGATGGGCGCGACGGCGGACGACCTGGCCCTTAGCGTCCATCCGCACCCAACGCTGTCCGAGACCATCATGGAAGCCGCGGCGCTGCTGGACGACGACAGCCCGCACTTCATGGCGCGAAGGCGAGCTCGGGGCTAACCGTTGGCGCCGGCCAGTTCTCCCAACTCAGCCAGGTAGGCGTGGACGGCGGCGCGCCAGTCCCGCAGCGGACGCCCGCGAACGGCGATCATTCGGTCAGTGGCCAGGACGGAGTACGGCGGACGCCTGGCCGGCGTGGGGTATTCGGCCGTCGTGACTGGGGTGAGCGAAGGTTCGAGCCCGGCAGCGGCGAAGATCTCCCGGGCGAACTCGAACCAGGTGCCGGCGCCGTCGTTGACCACGTGGAAAGTGCCGCGGGCGTCGGCGCGGATCAGATCGACGATCCCCTCGGCCACGTCCCGTGCGTATGACGGGTTGCAGTGCTGGTCGTTGACGACGCGGAGATCGCGGCCTTCCCGCGCCAGCCGCAGCATCGTGCGGACGAAGTTGCCGCCCTTGACCGCCGAGCCGCGCGAGCCGTAGAGCCCACAGGTGCGCACAATCAGGTGCGGGATGCCTGTCCCGCGAACCAGGTGCTCGCCGGCCAGCTTGGACGCGCCGTAGACGCTCAGTGGCGCCGGCAGGGTGTCCTCGGACAGCGGTTCGCGGGCCGACTGGCCGCCGAAGACGTAGTCGGTGCTCACGTGGGCCAGCGTCGCGCCGGCCGCCGAGCAGGCCCGAGCCAGGTTCAATGGGCCTTGGGCGTTGACGGCAAATGCGCGCGCGAACTCCGTCTCGGCCATATCCACATGGTTGAACGCGGCGGTGTTGATGACGACCGCCGGCGCGTGCTCCGCGAATGCACGTTCAACCGCAGCGGCGTCGGTGACGTCGAGCTCGGCGCGTGGCAGCGCGACCGTCGAGTCGGGCGGGAGCTGCTGAGCCAGATAGCTCGCCAGTTGCCCACCGCCACCGGTGATCAGGACGCGCGCGGCGTCGCGGCCGGTGCTCACGCAAGCGCCGGCCATTGCGGAGCTGTTTGGTCTGGATCGGGAACCACTGGCATCGGTGGCTGGCAGCATCCTGCCGATTCTTGCTGTCCTGATGGGGTCACTGCATAGCCCTTAGTCGCTGTAGGGGCAGCCCTTGTGGCTGCCCGGTTCGCCGGCCGAATGGGCGCCCACAAGGGACGCCCCTACAAATCCATGGCCGAGGCCGTCGACCACTGTAGGGGCAGGCCTCGTGGCCGCTCTGCTCGCCGGCTGGCGGGCGCCCACAAGGGACGCCCCTACAAGTCCGAGCAATTGTCCGCAAATCGGAGAGGCCGAGGGCGCCGTCCTGCGCCTAGCTCCACACGCTCAGGATGCCGGCCATGATCGGCAGTGTCACCACGTGGTAGCCCACGTTGATCAGGTAGAGATTCCGGGGCCGGTTTTCGTAGACGTACGACGACGCGAAGGCGGTGGCCACCAGGCCAATCGCGCCCCAGATGCCGATCACGAAGCCCTCGCCGAACCCTTCCGCGCCGGTAAAGGCCACGATCTGGGCGAGCAGATATGACGTCACCAGGGCGCCGATGTTGCTCACGACCAGCGCCCGCACCATGTTCCCCTCGGCCTCGATCTGCTCCTGGGTCTTGCCGATCAGGCGCATCCACGCCTTGCCGAACACCCGCAGGGAATACCAGTTGAAGCCGACCGCGATCGGCACAAGGGCCGCCACGATCATTGCCGCGTAGTTGATCTCAGCCGTCCACACAGGAGTCCCCGATCTTTCTCTGGCCGCGGGCTGCGACCGTGCCAAACGCGCCTGCCGGTGTCAACGCGCACGCCCCGATCCGGTGAGGAATTGCACCGGCGCTCGCTGAGACCGCCCTTGCGCGCCATAGAATGGGACATGGCCGCGCTGGTGCGGCCGCAGGGCGAGGATGACGCCGATGGTCACTTCTTCCGGGACAGCGCACGTCTTTCGCAGATTTGGCAACCGTCCCGGCTCCGTTCACGTATCAATGGTCGAGAGAGCTTGTTGCATAGGAGATAGGGATGGCTGACGAGAGCGGCGGGAGGTTCTCCCGCATGTTGAGCTACTGGGGCCGCGGCGGCCTGGCGGGGCTGCTGGCCGCGTTGCTGGCCGTGGGCGTGAGCGAGCTCTACGCCGGGATCTTTGGCGGCTTGCCGTCGCTGCTCGTTTCGATGAGCGGACGGATCGTCGACCTGAGCCCGCGCGCGATGGAGGAGTTCGCCATCAGCGTGTTCGGCACCAGCGACAAGCTGGCGTTGGTCATCTTCCTGGTCGTGCTCAGTGGGATCTTTGGATTCATTCTTGGCGTCGTCGCCCTCCGGTCCCGGCCGATCGCCGTGGGGGGCTTCGCGGCATTTGGATTGCTCGCCGGCTTCGCGAATGGGTTTGACGCACAGTCGACGCCGGCGCACGGCGTGGCCATGGCGGCAGTCTCGGCGGGGTTGGCCATCGTGGCGCTCCTGTGGTTCACCCGCGCCAACCCGGTTGCGGCAACGGCCGGCGACCAGGCGGCGGACTTTCAGTTCCAGCGCCAGCGCCGGGTCTTCCTCGGCAGCGGCGCCATGGTGGCGTTGGCCGCGGTGGTTACCGGGGTTCTCGGACGCAACCTGATTGAAGGCCACAAGGTCGCCGTGGCCAGCCGTGACGACATCGTGCTGCCGCCCGCGCGCAGCCGAGCGGCCGCGGCCGCTCCGTCACCGGCGGCTGCCGCCGCCGAGACGCCCGCGCCGACCCCGGCGCCGGTGGCCACGGCCGCGCCGTCCGGCACTCAGGCTCCGCTGACGACTCCGGCTCCCGTGGCCACGCCGGCCGCGACCGAGGCGCCGTCACCCGAAGCGACCGTCGCCGCGACCGACACGCCCACCCCAATTGAGGTTGAGGCGGCCACCGGATCGCTGCCGTCGGAGACGATGCTGGACGTGCGCGGCATCTCATCGCTCGTCACGCCAAACCGAGATTTCTATCGCATCGACACCGCGTTCTCGATTCCGCGCGTCGACGTCGAAAACTGGGAGCTCAAGATCACCGGCCTGGTGGACAGCCCCTACTCCCTCACCTACCGCGAGCTGCTCGATCTGGCCACGGATGAGGACTACGTCACGCTCTGCTGTGTGTCCAACGAGGTTGGCGGCCGTCTGATCGGCAACGCCAAGTGGCAGGGCATACCGCTGGCCGACGTGCTCAATCGCGCCGGCATCCAGGATGAGGCCACCCAGATCGTCGGTCGGTCGGTGGACGGCTTTTCGGCCGGCTTTCCGCGGGAGGTGGCGTTCGACGGACGCCCGGTTCTGCTCGCCGTGGGCATGAACGGCGAGCCGCTGCCGTTCAAGCACGGTTTCCCGGCGCGCCTGGTCGTCTCGGGCCTCTACGGTTACGTCTCCGCGACGAAGTGGTTGCAGGAGATCGAGCTCACCACCTGGGAAGGGTTCGACGGCTACTGGATCCCGCGGGGCTGGTCGAAGGAAGGCCCCATCAAGACGCAATCCCGCATCGACGTGCCGAAGCCGTTCTCGTTCGACACCGCGCCGGGCTTGCAGGCGGTTGCTGGCGTGGCGTGGGCGCAGAACCGCGGCATCAGCAAGGTCGAGGTGCAGCTCGACGGCGACGGTGAGTGGAAGGAAGCGACGCTCTCCTCGCCGATCAGCAAGCACACCTGGGTGCAGTGGGTGAGCGAATTCGAGTTCACGCCGGGCTCGCACTTCGTCCGGGTGCGCGCGACCGACTCCGACGGCGAGTTGCAGGCCAAGGGGCCCAAGAGTCCGGCGCCGAACGGCGCCGAGGGCTGGCACCAGGTCAACTTCCGCGTCACGGACGGGTAGGCGCCGCGGCGCAAAAGAGCGCTTGGCGTCGGGCGCCTGCCCGGCTATACCTAGATGGGGAACGCGCCCGCGCGGCATGTGACGACGTGGGCGCCCCAATCCAGGAGGGTGGACCTTGGTCCAAGTGCGCGAAGCGCCGGTGCGCGAAGTGTCGCCTGGCGTGCGGCAGAACGCGATCGTGGTGCGCGGTATGTCGAAGGCCTATGGCAAGGTCCAGGCCCTCGACGACGTGAGCCTCGACGTTGCGGCGGGCACGATTCATGGTCTGCTGGGGCCCAACGGCGCCGGCAAGACCACGCTGGTGCGCATTCTCACCACGCTGCTGCCGCCGGACAGCGGGCACGCCTGGGTGGCCGGATTCGACGTGGCGCGCGAGGCCACCCAGCTCCGATCGAGGATCGGGCTGGCGGGCCAGAGCGCCGCGGTCGATGAGTACCTGACGGGACGCGAGAACCTGGAGCTTGTCGGACGCCTCTACCACCTGAATCGCTCGAGCGCCGAGCGGCGCGCGGCCGAGTTGCTGGAGCGCTTCGACTTAACCGAAGCGGCCGACCGTCGCTCAAAGACTTACTCGGGCGGCATGCGGCGCCGGCTCGACCTGGCGGCGAGCCTGGTGGCCGACCCGGAGGTGCTGCTGCTCGACGAGCCGACCACCGGCCTTGATCCCCGCGCACGCCGCGAGCTGTGGGCGGTGATTCGGCAGCTCGTGTCGGACGGCACGACCGTGCTGCTGACGACGCAGTACCTGGAAGAGGCGGATGAGCTGGCGGACCGAATCACGCTCGTGGACCTGGGGCGCGTGATCGCCGAGGGAACCGCCCAGGAACTCAAGCAGCGCACGCACGGCGACGTCCTGAGCGTTGTCGTCAACGATCCTGCGCAAGCGGATGCGGCGCTCGGCGTTATCGCGGGCCACGGCAGCGGGGATGCCCGGATCGACGACGATGGCGTCACCGTCACCATGCCCGTCGCGGGCGGAGCGGCGATGCTGGCCGCCGTCATCCGCGATCTGGACGAGGCCGGCGTGGGGATTTCAGACATCGGCGTTCGCCGCCCCTCGCTCGACGACGTGTTCCTTGCCCTGACGGGCCATACCGCCGGGGCCGACCGTGCGGAATAGCGCGAAAGGATTACGGCGCCGTGCATGACACCCTGACGGCGCTGCGCATCGAGGCGCGATGGGCCCTGGCCGACACGCTGGCCATGGCCCGACGCAATCTCATTCGCTATGTGCGGTCGCCCGAGCTGCTGGTGTTTTCCACCATCAACCCCGTCATGTTCGTGCTGCTGTTTACCTACGTCTTCGGCGGGGCCATTGACGTCGGGTCGGTCAACTACATCGACTTCCTGCTGCCGGGAATCCTGGTGCAGACGGTAGTGTTCGGCGCGGTGCAGACGGGGGTTGGCCTGGCCGAGGACCTCTCCTCCGGAATGGTCGATCGCTATCGGTCGCTGCCGATGGCGCGGTCCGCGGTGATGGCCGGGCGCATCCTCGCCGATACCGTGCGCAACGTCTTCGTGGTGCTGCTGATGATCGGCGTGGGCTATGCGATCGGCTTTCGCTTCAATGCGAACGCGGCGGCGATCATCGCCGTTCCAATCATCCTCGTGATCTTCGGGCAGGCCTTTTCATGGATCTCGGCGGCGATCGGCGTGTCCGTGCGCGAAGCCGAGACGGCGCAGGTGGCGGGGTTCATCTGGATCTTTCCGCTCACCTTCATGAGCTCGATGTTCGTGCCGGTGCACACGATGCCCGGGTGGTTGGAAGCCTTCGCGAGCGTCAACCCGATCACGGTGACGGTGGACCTGTTGCGCGGGTTGTCGCAGGGCGGCGAGATCTTGCCGTCGCTGTGGCAGGCCGCCGCCTGGACCGTCGGCCTGGTGGTGCTGTTCTCGACCGTGGCCATCACGCAGTACCGACGACTCTCCTAGCGCGCGCGATTTCGTGGCGGTTGGTGAAGCCGCCTTTACAATCGGAACTTGTGACGCCGCAATGCAAACGCGCCTGGCACCGGCGTGATTGACGCCTGGCCGCCGCTCGAGGGCCTCGAGCGCGGCGTGAGCATTGGCGCCGGTCCACGCGGCACCGTGTTCCGCGCCGCCCGTTCCGATGGCAGTGGCGACGTGGCGGTGCTCGTCGTTCACGAACATCTCGCGCAGCGTCGGGAACTGATGGCGCAGCTCGAGCGCGAGGTCAAACTTGCCCGGCGCATCGAGCATCCCTGCGTGGCGCAGGTCCACCGGGCCGAAGAAGTCGATGGTCGCTGGTGCGTCGTTATGGAGTTGGCCGGCGGTCTGACGCTGCGGCAATACCTGGAAGCTCGCGGCCCGGTCGGTGTGACGGAAGCGCTCGACATCACGGCGTCGATTGCGGCCGGCCTGGCGGCGATGCATGCGCTGCCACTTTGCCATCGCAATCTCACGCCCGAGAACGTCAAGCTCCAGCACGGCCGGGTGAAGATCCTCGACGCCGGCACGGCCCCGCAGCATGAGCTCGACCCGTCGGGCGCGACGGCCTACATCGCGCCCGAGCGGGCGGCCGGGCGCCGCGCGACTGCTCAGGCCGACCTCTACTCGCTGGGCACGGTGTTGTTCGAGTTGCTGGCCGGCGTGCCGCCGTTCCGGGCCGACACGCCGCTGGCGGTGCTCGATCTGCACCGGCGGGCGTCCGTGCCGCCGCTGGCGTCGCATCGCGATGACGTACCGCCGGTTGTCGAGCAGCTGATGCTCCACCTGCTGGCCAAGGATCCCGACGACCGGCCTCCGTCGGCCGACGAGGTGCGGGCGCGGATTGAGGACATCAAGGCCACGGAGCGCGCGCTTGGCGGGGCGGTCCCCGCCCCCGCAAGCGACCGGTTTCGGGCCGGACCGCGCCGGGGACGCGAGGCGTCCGGAGGCGCGGTTTCGCGCCGGCAGCTGCTTCTGGCGGTCTCCGCAACGGCTCTGGGTGGGGCCGCCGTCGCCGCCGGGGCCGCGGCCATAGGCGTGCTGGCGGGTCGGCGGCAGCCGGTGGTGCAGGTGGAGCGCCTGCTGCCGCAGGAAGTGGTCAAGGTGGTCACGGTGGATCGCGTCGTGACGCGCGACGTGGTGCGTGAGGTTCCGGTCGAGCGAACAATCATCCGGGAGGTCGTTCCCCAGAGTCCCGCGGAGCCGCCCGCGACGCCGACCGTCCCGCCCACGGCTACCCCACAAGCGACGCCGGAGCCAACGGCGGCGACGCCTACTCCTGTTCCGGCCGGGGTGACGGTGGCGGATGCCGGTGGGCGGTTTCCGCTCGATCGTGAAAGTCAGGCGCTTCCCGACGTCCTCGAACCGATACGCGCGGACAACCTGGCCCGCCTGGCCCAGCTCCATCGCGTCGGCTTGGGGAAGGCGCAGGCGGTGGCGGCGTTACTGGACGGGGAGATTGCCGTTGGCTCCAGCATTGGCCTGATCAGCGTGTTTGACGGCGAATTGGGCCGAGAAGTTCGGCGCTGGTCGACCGGAACTGACGATGCCCCAGGTTCCGCAGTCACGGCGCTGGCCGCCCGCGATGGAGCCCTGATCAGCGGCCACTCCGACGGCACGCTCAGCGCCTGGGACGCCTCCACCGGCATGCGTCGGTGGTCGTCTCGGCTCGACTCCGAGGTGACCGATTTGGCAATCGACGACTCCGGCGCCGCCGTGGCGGCCACGGGGGCCGCGGGGACGGTCGGCGTGTGGCAGGGAAGTGATGGCGCCGTCGATCGGCAACTGGCGCCGGAGGCCGCGGCCGCGCGTGCCGTGGCGTTCCATCCCACGCGGCCGCTGCTGGCCGCCGGCGGCGACGATGGAACCATTGCGATGTGGGACGTGCGGCAGGGCGCCGTGGAGGCGGCCTTCGGCGACGCCACGCGGCCGATTCGCGCGCTGGCGTTCAATGCGGCGGGCACGCTATTGGCCGCCGCCGAGGCCGGCGGATCGGTGGGCATTTGGGACCTGGCCAGCCAGACGCGCCAAACCACCTTGAGCGGACTCCGGTTCGATGCGGACGACGTGGTCTTTGGCCCGGATGGAAGGTGGATTGCGGCCGCGGACGGCACGGAGCGAGTCCTCGTATGGGACGCGGTCACGGGCGCGGCACTGCTGGATCTGCAAGACCGGTCCGGCGCCGTGAGTCGGGGGTCGCTGGCGGTCGTCGAGGATGGCACGTCGCTGGCGTGTGCGGTGAGGCACCTGGCCGTGGCGCTGTGGAGCCTGCCTGACGGACGGCTGCGGCATCGACTCGGCGCCTTTGGCGACGCCACCCGCGTCGCGTTGCGAAGCGACGCCAGGCAATTGGCGGCATCGCATCCCGTGGGAACCATCGAGCTGGTGGGGCTGCCGAGCGGGCTCGCCGCCGGGTCCATCGGCTACCACACCGGATTGGCGCACGCGCTGGCGTTCAGTCCGGACGGATCGCGGCTCGTGAGCGGCGGCTCGGCGGACGGTCCCCCGCTTCGCATGTGGGACACCTCCAGCGCCGCCGCGGACGACAGCTTTGCGCCGGAGGCGCTGCCGCAGGCGACCATCGGTGCCGCCGCGTTCAGTCCTGACGGCGGCCTGCTGGCCACCGGCTGGAGCGATGGCGTTGTCCGGGTGTGGCACACCGCGACATGGAGCCTGGTGACCTCGCTGTCCGCGCACACGACGCTGGTGGATGCGCTGCAATTCGGTCCCACCGGGGATCGACTGGTCACCTCCGACATCGACGGGCTGGTCAATCTCTGGGATCTTCTCAGCCTGACTCCGGTCCAGTTGCCGTCCAACGGCGTGCCCGTGCGGGCGGTGGCGATCCACGCGAACGGCGGGCCGATTGCGGGAGCGCTCGATGATGGCGCGGTCATCCTGTGGGACGGCGTGGAGGGCGCGTCGATCCGGCGGCTGGACAGCCCGGAATCCGGCACGCTGGCCGTGGCGTTCAGCCCCGTTGCCGCGCTGTTGGTTTCCGGACATCGCAGCGGCACGCTGCGCTGGTGGGACACGGCATCGGGTGAGCCGTTGCACGTCCACGAGGGGCACGGCGCCCCGATCGTGAACATTCAGCTCAGCGCGGCCGGCGACCTGGCAGCCAGCGCCGCGTTCGACGGAACCGCGCGCCTGTGGGGCGTGGCGGCCGCGCCGGGGTAGGTTTCTCTAGCCGGTCGCCTTCAACTCGCCGATTAGCACGCGCAACACGTCCTCGCCATCGCCGAAGAGCATGGCCGTGTTCGGCGCGGCGAAGAGCGAGTTCGGTATCCCCGCGAATCCCGGACTCAGGCTGCGCTTGATGACGACGACGGTGCGGGCCTTGTCGACGTCGAGGATGGGCATGCCGTAGATCGGGCTCGTCGGGTCTTCACGCGCAAGCGGATTGACGACGTCGTTGGCCCCGATCACGAGTGCCACGTCCGTCTGCGCAAAGGTCCCGACCAGTTGCTCCAGGTCGAAGAGCTGCTCGTAGGGCACGTCGGCTTCGGCGAGCAGCACGTTCATGTGGCCGGGCATGCGGCCGGCGACGGGGTGGATGGCGTACTTCACGTCCACGCCGCGACGCTCGAGCTCCGCCGACAAGTCGCGCACCGCGTGCTGCGCCTGGGCCACGGCCATGCCGTAGCCGGGCACGATCATCACGCTGCGGGCGTCGCGCAGCAGCAGGGCGGTCTCCTCGGGGCTCGTCCGCTTGATGCGCCCCTCGTAGATCTCGTCGCCCGGACCGCCTTCAGAGGGTCCGAGCGTGCCGAACAGCACGCTGAGCACCGATCGATTCATGGCGCGGCTCATGAGCGTCGTGAGGATGAATCCCGACGCACCCACCAGCGCGCCGCCGATGATCAGCACGTTGTTGCTCAGCACGAAGCCGGTGGCCGCGGCGGCGAGGCCGGAGGCCGAGTTGAGCAGCGCGATCACCACCGGCATGTCGGCGCCGCCGATGGGCAGCGTGAGCCGCACCCCCAGGATGGCCGCGGCGGCCACGAGCGCCCAAAACGGCCATTGCAGCGAGACGTCGACAATGACCAGGGCAACGAGGGCCAGCGTCCCCGCGGCCAGCACGCCGTTGATGCCGTGATGGAGGGACGTGTTGCCCGGCTGCCAGCGCAAGACCTCCTGCAGCTTGCCCCAGGCCACCGCGCTGCCAGCGAAGGTCAGCGCGCCGACCAGACCGCTGATCGCTCCCGCCGCCACGGCTTGCAGCTCCGTCGCCGCCGTCATCACCGTGCCGGAGGCGATGGCGCTGCCCGCGACGAGCGCCGAGGCTCCGCCGCCGAACCCGTTGAAGGCCGCGACCAGTTGGGGCATGGCGGTCATGTGCACCCGCAGGGCGAGGATGGCCCCGAGCGCCGCGCCGACGCCCAATCCAACGGCTACGAGCTCGAATCCGATGATCTTGCGGTCGAGCAGGGTCACGACGATGGCCACGAGCATCCCGAGCGAGCTGAGCACGTTTCCGCGACGGGCGCCGCGAATGGACGCCAGCCCTCTCAGGCCGAGGATGAACAGCGTCGCGGCGACCAGATACGCGCCGTTGACGACGCCTTCGGGCACGCGCTACCGCTTCCGCGACCGGAACATCGAGAGCATGCGGTGCGTGACCAGGAATCCGCCCACCACGTTCACGGTGGCCAGGATGAGCGCCGCCACGCCCAGGGCGGCGGCCAGCGTCGTCTGTTGCGCGCCGGCGGCGATGATCGCTCCGACGATGGAGATTCCCGAGATCGCGTTGGCGCCGGACATGAGTGGCGTGTGGAGCGTCGGCGGGACCTTGGTGATGACTTCGAACCCGATGAACGCGGCGAGCAGAAACACCGTGAGGGCGAGGATGAAGACTTCCATCTACGCTCCCGCTACAGAAGCCACGTCGGCGGGAGACTCCCTGGGGGCGAGCGCCGTCGGAGTCATCAGGGTCTCGCGGAAGATCTCATCCTGCGAATCGAGCGTAAGCCCGTCCGGCGACGCGATGTGGCGCAGAAAGGTCGACACGTTGCGGGCGTACATCTGGCTCGCGTGCACCGGTGCGCTCGACGCCAGGTCGAGCGGCGCGGCAATCGATACGCCGTGGCGAACCACGGTTTCGCCCGGCTCGCTGAGCTCGCAGTTGCCCCCGCGCTCCGCGGCCAGGTCGACGATGACCGATCCCGGGCGCATGCCGGCCACGGCAGCGGCCGTGATGAGCGTCGGGGCGCGCCGTCCCAGCACCAGCGCGGTGGTGATGGCGACGTCCACGTCGCGCAGCGCGTCGGCCAGCATTTCCCGCTCGCGGGCATAGAAGATCTCGGATTGCTCGATGGCGTAGCCGCCGGCGGTGTCGCCGCTGTGCTCGCCACCGAATGAGACGAACGTGGCGCCCAGGCTCTCGACCTGCTCGCGAACGACCGGGCGCACGTCGTAGGCCTGAACCAGTGCGCCCAGGCGGCGGGCGGTCGCGATGGCCTGCAAGCCGGCCACACCCGCCCCCAGGACCAGCACGCGGGCCGCGGCCAGCGTCCCGGCGGCGGTCATCAGCAGGGGAAACATGCGGGGCGAAGTCCGCGCGGCCAGCAGGACCGCCTGGTAGCCCGTGATGGTGGACATCGAGCTGAGCACGTCCATGCTCTGCGCTCGGGTGATGCGCGGCATGCGCTCGAGCGCGAACGCCAGGACGCCGTGATCGGCCATGGACTGGATTCGATCCTCGGCGTCGTGGGGATCGAGCAGGCCCACGACCGCGGCGCCGCTTGGGACGCTTGCCATATCGCGTGCGAACGACTCGTCGTCGCTGGCGCCGAGCCCGCGCACCGTGAGCACCGCGTCGGCTTCACCAAGCAGCGCGGCCCGATTGTCGATAACGGTCGCACCGCTCGCTCGGTACGCGTCGTCGTCGGCGAACGATCGGACTCCGGCGCCGCGTTCGACCGCTACGGAAAAGCCCTCGTCGACAAGCTGGGCGACGGCATCGGGCACGAGCGCCACCCGCGCTTCGCCCGGGCGCAGCTCACGCGGAACGACGATCCGGAGGCTCATGGTCGCAACTGCTCGGGCGTCCGCGGTCGGTCCAATGCGGCGATGACCGGATGCCTGAATGCCATACCCGATACACCGATACTGGCCCTAGAGCCATCGCGTGTGTAGCCGGTGTCAGGCGTCGTCGGGGCCTCGCTTGGGGTGAGCCTTCAGGGGCTACCCAATGCTACTCGACAGCCGCCGCCGGAGATGTACCGTTTTCTACCGGACGCGCGGTCGTCGGGCCAGTCCTACTCGATGCTCATGCGCGCCGTGAGGCCGCCGTCGACGAACAGCACCGCGCCGTTGACGTAGCGCGCGTCCTCGGACGCCAGAAAGGCCGCCGCGCCGGCAATGTCGGCTGGTGTTCCGACGGAAGCCGACGGGATGCCGCGAATCATGTTCGCCTCGTCCACGTTGTCCCGCTCGTACCGCTCGACGTGGATGGCTCCGGGAGCGATGACGTTCGCCGTGATGTTGTCGCGCCCGATGTCGATGGCGAGGTTGCGGGTGAACTCGTTGATAGCGCCCTTGGTGGCGGAGTAGATGACGTAGCCGGGCGCGTGCACCTGCGAGTGCACCGAGCTGATGTTGATGATGCGTCCGAATCCGCGCTCGAGCATGCCGGGCAGAGCCGCCTGGCAGGTCACGAACATGGACTTGATGTTGACGTTGAACAGGTCGTCCCAGTCCTGCTCGTCGCAGTCGTGGAACCGCTTCACCATGGTGCGTCCGGCGTTGTTCACCAGGATGTCGACCTGGCCGAACGCGTCCAGCGCTGCTTCCACGACCTGCGCGGCGTTGGCCGCCTGCCGAAAGTCCGATTGCACGGCGCGCACGTCGGCGCCCTGTTGGCGCAGATCGGCCGCCAGGCGCTCGGCGCCCTCGAAGCTGCTCGAGGCCGAAACGATCACTCGCGCCCCGTGTTCGGCGAGGCGGCGGGCAATGCCCACGCCGATCCCGGTTCCCGCGCCGGTGACGACGGCCGCGCGCCCTGAGAGATCGCTCATTGATTCCTCCCCGCAAATGCAGGCGCGGTCGCCTGCGTCATGCCTGCGGCACGGCCTGGCGCTCGCCAAGCTGCCAGCGCGCCGTGCCGGCCTGAATCTCGTACATGCGGGCGTACCAGCCGCCCTGGTCCAGGAGTTCGTCATGCGAGCCCGTTTCCGCCACCGTCCCGTCGGCCAAACCGACGATGAGGTCGGCGCGGCGGACCGTGGAGAGCCGGTGCGCGATGACGATGGTCGTGCGTCCCTTCGTCAGCTGCGACAGCGATTCCTGGATCAGGCCTTCCGTCTCGGTGTCCACCGACGAGGTGGCTTCGTCGAGGATGAGGATCGGAGCGTCCTTGAGAATCGACCGCGCGATGGAAATGCGCTGCTGCTGGCCGCCGGACAGGCGCACGCCGCGCTCGCCGACGCGAGCGTCGTAGCCGCCGGGAAGGCGCTCGGCGAACTCATCGACGTTGGCTGCTCGCGCGGCTGCCAGGATGTCGGCGTCGCTCGCGCCCGGACGGCCGAACGCGATGTTGTCCCAAATGCTGCCCTCGAAGAGGAAGACGTCCTGCAGCACCATGGAGATGTTGGACCGCAGCCAGGCCACCGGTAGGTCGCGCACGTCCACGCCGCTGATGCGCACGGCGCCGCCGTCAATGTCGTAGAAGCGCGGAATCAGGCTGGTGCAGGTGGTCTTGCCCGCGCCGGTAGGGCCGACAAGCGCAACGAGCGACCCCTCCGGGACGGTGAAGTCCACGCCGTGCAACACCGGCGCCCCGCGGTCGTAGGCAAACTCCACGTGGTCGAACTGCACCGTCCAGCGAGGATTCTCGGGCGGTCGGGCGTTGGGACGGTCCACGATGTTGCTGCGCACGTCGAGCAGCGCAAAGATGCGATCGGTGCTGGCGATGGCCTTCTGAATGTCTTCACCGATGGCCGCCACCTGGATGATTGGCTGGTAGATCATCCCCAGGTACACCACGAACACGAACAGGTCGGCCACGGGCACGATGCCCTCGAGCGTCCAGTTGCCACCGACGGCCACGATGAGGATCAGCCCGAGTCCGGCGATGATTTCGAGTAGGCCGACCGGGATCAGCGTGAGCGCCTGGGTGCGCACGATGGTGTCGCGGAACTGGGCGCCGGCGCGGTCGATTTCCGCCCGGCGCTCGGGCTCGCGGCCGAAGGCTTTCACAACCGCGAACCCTGAGATGCCCTCCGCAACCGCGCCGGTCAACTCGGCCATGCGTTGACGCACGCCTCCCCACTCGGCTCGTAGCCGGGGCATCACAAACCAGGTGAGCAGCAGGATCAGCGGCATGGGAATGAGGCTGATCAGCATCAGCTGCCAATTGATGATCCCCAGGGCGATGACCATCGCGGTTGGAATGGTTGCGGCGAGGGTCGCCTCCGGAATGCCATGCGCGATGAAGTCCTCGACGGCCTCGACGTCTCCCACGGCGCGCGAGATGAGATTGCCGGTGCGCCGCTGCTCGAAGAAGCGGTGGGGCAGTGTCTGGATGTGGCGATAGAGCGCGACCAGCATCAGGTGCTGGGCGCGATAAGCCACGATGTGCGATATGGCGCCGTAGCCGTAGCGTCCCGCCGCCCGCAGGACGAACGATCCAACCAGCACCGCGATGATGATGCTGAGCGCGCCGGTCTCGACGGCCCCTTCGGCATGCCAGACGAGAATCTGGCGTACGAGCAGAGGGGCGACCAGCCCGGTGCCTGCGAACATGATGCCGAAGACGATCGTCGCGGCCATGAGGTGGTGCTGGCCGCGCAGGAAGACGTGGAGCCGGCGCAAGAACGTCACGGACGCAGCCTAGCGCGTTCGGGGCCTAGGCGAGTGTCCGACGTGGACGATGGCGCCGCCCTATGAATCGAGCGCGGCGATGGCCGCCTGGACCTTGGGCGGTGAGGCCGGCAGGTCCCGCATGCGGGCGCCGGTGGCGT
Organism: Chloroflexota bacterium; assembly: GCA_965243625.1. Lineage (GTDB taxonomy): Bacteria > Chloroflexota > UBA11872 > UBA11872 > UBA11872 > JAJECS01. The sequence continues at coordinate 1,670,733 of CBDEVI010000002.1, read as the reverse complement.
CGGCGATCGCGTTGGTGATCGCCGCCAGCGGCGGCACGATGGGAACCTCACCGACGCCGCGGGCGCCGTACGGATGGCCGGGGTTGGGCACCTCGACGATGATGCTCTCGATCATCGGCACGTCGAGAGTCGTGGGCATGCGGTAGTCCAGCAGACTCACGTTCCGCATGTGGCCCTCGTCGTCGTAGACGTACTCCTCAGTCAGCGCCCACCCGATGCCCTGCGCCACGCCGCCCTCCATCTGGCCTTCCACGTATGGCGGGTAGATGGCCGTTCCCGCATCCTGGATGGCCGTATAGCGCACCACGTCGACCTTGCCGGTCTCGAGGTCCACGTCCACGTCCGCGATGTGAATGGCGAAGGTGTTGCCCGAGCCTTCGGGCACGACCGTTGCCGAGCCGACCAAGCGCAGATCATCGCCGTCGAGAATGCCGGCGGCTTCCTTGAAAGACACCGTCTCGCCATTCTGGCGAAACGTGCCGTCCTCGTCGGCCGCGATGGATTCGCTGGCCACGTCCCAGTGGTCGGCCAGCCCGTCGATCATCTGCTGCTTCAGGTCGCGCGCGGCTTCGATGGCCGCCCAGCCGGTGGCGAACGTAACGCGACTGCCGCCGGTCACACCCGTGAAGGCGATGCTGTCCGTGTCGGGAACAATGGGATCGACGTCCTCGACCGGGATCCCCAGCGTCTCGGCGGCTTGCATGGCGACCGACGTTCGGGTGCCGCCGATGTCCACCGAGCCTTCACGCAGCGTCACCGTGCCATCCGCGTTCAGCTGAGCCACGGCGGTTGACATCCCGCCGCCGTTCATCCAAAAGCCCGAGGCGATGCCGCGCCCTCGGCGCCGTCCGGGCGCCGACCCGATGGGTGAGCGCCAGTGATCCGACGTGCGCGCCGCCTCGATGACCTCGTGGTTGCCGATGCAGTGGTACCGCGTCCCGTTGGCGCGCAAATCGCCTTCCTCGGACGCGTTCATGGCGCGGAATTCCAAACGATCGAAGCCCATCTCCTCGCAAATCTCGTCGACGAGGCTGTCCACGGCGAACTCGCCCTGAGGCGCTCCCGGCGCGCGGTAGGCGTGGGACTTGGGCATGTTGACGACCACGTCGTAGCCGTCGATGCGGAAATCCGTCAGCTTGTAGGGCCCGAAGGCGCACAGGCAGGCCGCACCGACGGCGGATCCCGGGTAGCCGCCAGCCTCGAAGGCAAACATGGCCTGCGCCGCCGTGATCCGTCCCTCGTTGGTGATGCCGATCTTGACCCAGGCGTATCCGCCGGGCGCCGGTCCGGTGGCGCGCAGGATGTCGGAACGGCTCATGGTGAGCTTGACGGGGCGTCCCGACTTGCGGGACAGCACCGCCGCCAGCGGCTCGAGGTAGATGGTGGTCTTGCCTCCGAACCCGCCGCCGATCTCCGACGGAAACACGTTGATCTTCGAGATGGGCCATTGCAGGTGGTCGGCAAGCTCGCTGCGAATGCCGAACTGCCCTTGCGAGCTGCACTCGACGCGCAGGTGACCGTCGGCGCTCCAGTAAGCCAGGGCGTTGTGCGGCTCGATATAGCCCTGGTGCACCATCGACATGGTGTATTCGCCCTCGAACACGCGGTCGGCGGCGGCGAATCCCGCCTCGATGTCGCCTTCCTCGTGGATCGTGCGCGAGGCGACGTTGCTCGGTTCGTCGGCCAGCTCACCGCCGGTGTCCATGTGGAGGTCGTCCAGCAGCAGCGGCGCGTCGGACTTCATGGCCTCGCGGACGTCGAGCACCACGGGCAACAGCTCGTACTCGACGTCGATCAGCTCCAGGGCTTCCTGGGCGACGTGCTTGTTGGTCGCGGCCACCGCGGCGATCGGGTGTCCCTCGAACAGCACCTTGTCGCGGGCCATGAGGCTGGCGCTCTTGTAGCGCTTGCTCTGGAGACCCGACTCGTTGGCTTCGGCGACGCCGGCCCCTGGATCGGGGATGTCGGCCGCGGTCATGACGGCGTGAACGCCCTCCAGCGCCTCGGCGCGTGAGGTATCGATCGAGAGGATCCGCGCGTGGGCGTGCGGACTGCGCAGCACCTGACCCCACAGCATGCCCGGCATGTGCGCGTCGACCCCGTAGATCGCGCGTCCGGTGACCTTGTCGACCCCGTCGTGCCGGACGGGTCGAGTGCCTATGACGTTGTAGTTGCCGTTCGTTTCCGCCATGCAGGCGTCCTCCTAGGCGCGTGCGATGCCGGCGTCCGGTCGCACGTGATGTTGCCCTGACCAATTGTGCTGGATTTCCCGTCGGTTGCCAGAGCCTCCGCCGATGGATTCCAGGAAAAACAGCTCGCTGTCCTCGCGCAACTTGGTGCGGAGGCCGCGACGGCTGTTGGCCCCGTCCACGAAAATGGCAAGTCCGGGCCGCAGGTCGCCCTGCTGCACCAGGCGATTCTTGAGCCCCGGAAAGCGGGCTTCCAGGTTCTCGACGACCACGCGCACGGTGGCGCCCTCGACGTCGACCTTGATCTGGCCGTCGGTGAACTCGCGCAGCGGCGTGGGGATATGCACCCTCGCCACGGCTACGCCCCGCCGGTTCGCGTGGTCCCCGCGGCGCGACAGTCGCTGCCGCCGCGCCGCGGTTGGGGACTACGCTTCAGCGCCGTTCTGCCTCGCCGCCAGCTCCGCGTAGACGCGGTGGGGCGACATGGGCAGGTCGCGGTAGCGGATGCCGACGGCGTCGTAGATGGCGATGGCCAGCGCGGCCGGCGGCGGAACGATGGGCACCTCGCCCACACCGCGAACGCCGAACGGGCTGCCCGGGTGCGGCACTTCCACGATGATCGTTTCGATCATCGGCACGTCGAGCGTGGTCGGCATGCGGTAGTCCAGCAGCGTGGCATTCCGCAGCAGGCCGTTCTCGTCGTAGAAGTACTCCTCGTTGAACGCCCAGCCGATGCCCTGCACGGCGCCGCCCTGCATCTGGCCTTCGACGTACGGCGGGTAAATCGCCACGCCGGCGTCTTGGACGGCTGTGTACCGCAGGACCGTCACCTTGCCGGTCTCGACGTCGACCTCCACATCGGCGATGTGCACCGCGAAGGCGTTGCCTTCTTTCTCCGGCGTGACGGTGGCCTTGCCGATGATCTGCTGGGTGTCTTCGTTGAGAAGGTGCGCGGCTTCCTTGAACGTGGCCGACTCACCGTTGGCGGTGAAGGTCGCGTTCTCGTAGGTGATGGAATCCGCCGCCACGTCCCAGACGTCGGCCATGCCTTCGATCATCTGCCGGCGCATGTCGTTGGCGGCTTCATGCGCGGCATAGCCGGTGGCGAAGGTCACGCGACTGCCGCCCGTGACATCGGTGTAGCCGACGGAGTCGGTGTCGACGACCATCGGGATGACGTCGTCGAAGCCGATGCCCAGGGTTTCGGCGAACTGCATGGCGATCGACGAGCGGGTGCCGCCGATGTCGGGCGAGCCTTCGAGCAGCGTCACCGTGCCGTCCGGGTTCAGACGGGCGATGGCGGACGACGTGAACCCGATGTTGAACCAGAACCCCGAGGCCACGCCGCGTCCGCGGTAGGTGCCTGCCGGCTTCTCGAGCGTCGAGTTCCAGTGCTCGGAGTCGCGCGCGGCTTCCACGCACTCCTTGTGACCGATCCGACCGTAGGCCGGACCGCCGGCGCGCCACGTGCCTTCCTCGGCGGAGTTCAACGTGCGGAATTCGAGCACGTCCATCCCGAGCTGCTCGCAGATTTCGTCCACCACGGTCTCGCTGGCGAACTCGGCCTGCGTGGCGCCCGGCGCGCGGTAGGCGTGGGTCTTGGGCCGGTTCACGACCACGTCGTCGCCCTCGATCTTCACGTTCGCGAGGTTGTAGGGCGCGAACACGCACATGCAGCCGGCGGCCACAACTGATCCGGGATAGCCGCCGGCCTCGAACGCCATGTACGCCTCGCCAGCCGTGAGCTTGCCGTCGCTGTCGACGCCCATCTTGACGCGGACGTAGCCGCCCGGCGTCGGTCCGGTGGCCTTGAGGATGTCGGCGCGAGCCATGGTCATCTTGACCGGACGCCCCGCCTTGCGCCCGAGCGCCGCCGCCAGCGGTTCCAGGTAGCAGGTGGTCTTGCCGCCGAACCCGCCACCGATCTCGGTGGGGATCACCTTGACCTTGGAAACGGGCACGTCGAGGATGTCCGCCACCTCGGCGCGAATGGTGAAGTGGCCCTGGCTGCTGCACCACACGGTGAGCTCGCCGTCGCCATGCCAGAGCGCGAGGGCGTTGTGGTTCTCGATGTAGCCCTGGTGGACCGTGGCGAAGGTGAACTCGCGCTCGACGACCACCGCGGCCTCGGCGAACCCCGCCTCGACGTCGCCTTCCTCGAAGAGGAACTTGGCGGCCACGTTGCTCGGCTCTTCGGACGCTTCGCCCGCGATGTCGGTGTGCAGGTCGTCGTGCAGCAGCGTGGCGCCGGGCTTCATCGCCTCGAGCACGTCCATGACCGGCGGCAGGACCTCGTAGTCGACATCGATCAGCGCCGCGGCCTCGCCGGCCGTGTGCGCGTCAACCGCCGCCACGGCGGCGACCGCGTGGCCGTGATAGAGGGCCTTGCCGCGCGCCAGGACGTTGCCGCTCTTGTACTTCAGCGGGACGGCGGTGGCTTCGCCGCCGCCGGTCACCTTCTCGCCCGGATCGGCAAGGTCGGCGCTGGTAATCACCGCGTGCACGCCCGGCAACGCCTCGGCCTTGCTGGTATCGATGGACCGAATGCGAGCGTGGGCGTGTGGGCTGCGCGTCACGGCCCCGTAGATCTGCCCCGGCTGGCTGACATCAGCCCCGTAGCGCGCCGCTCCGGTGACCTTGTCCACGCCGTCGTGCCGAACCGGCCGCGTTCCGACGACGCTGTAGTCCTCGGAGTGGTGCTTGATGGTTACGGCTTCTTCGCGCGTCTCAACAGCCATCGTCAGCCCTCCCCGCGCATGGATGCGGCGGCGTCCAGCACCGCGCGCACGATCTTGTCGTACCCGGTACAGCGGCAGAGGTTGCCGGCCAGCCACCACCGCACGTCGTCTTCCGTCGGGTTGGGGTTTTCGTCGAGCATGGCCTTGGCCGACACCAGGAATCCCGGTGTGCAGACGCCGCATTGGAGCGCGGCATGCTCGAGGAATTTCTCTTGCAGCGGGTGCAGCCCCGACGGGCCGGCGATGCCCTCGATCGTGGTGACGTCCGCGCCGCCGGCCTCGACCGCCAGCACGCAGCAGGAGTTCACCAGGCGCCCGTCCATGATGACGTTGCAGGCGCCGCAGTTCCCGTCGTTGCAGCCCTCTTTGGCGCCGGTGAGACCCAGGGTCTCGCGCAGGACCTCGAGCAGGCTTTCGCGCGGCTCGGCGAGGAAGTCGGTCGACTCCCCGTTGATCGTGGTGTTGACATGCACCTTGCCGCTGAGAATCTCAGTGGCCATGGCCGACCTCCATTCCACGCGCGCGGGCTACCGCGCCGCGCAAGGCGCGCTGGGTAAGGACGAAGCTCAGATGTTTCCGATGCGCGATCGTGCCGCGCATGTCGTTGATCGGGGTCGCTGCGTCGCGGGCGATGTTGGCCGCGACCTCGTAGGCGGCCTCGCCGGCCGTCTGCCCGATCAGCGCCTCGCCCGCCTCGGCGACGAACAGCGGCGTCGGAGCGACGGCCCCGATCGAGACGCGGGCGGCGGCAATGGTGTCGCCGTCGAGCGTCACCGATGCGCCCGCGCCCACTTCCGCGATGTCCATCTCGTTGCGGGGAATGAACCGCAGGTAGTGCGATCCCGATCCCGCGGCGGGCTTGGGCAGCGTCAGCGAGACGAGCAGCTCGCCGTCACCGAGCGCGTTTTGCGACGGGCCGGTGCAGAAGTCCTCCACCGCCACGGTGCGCCCACCGTTGGCGCCGGCGATGTTGGCGACGGCCCCGTGCACGATGAGCGGCGGGATCGTGTCGCCCGCGGGCCCTGAGTTGCACAGATTGCCGCCCACCGACGCGCGCCCCTGGATCCCGGTGCTGCCGATGATCTGGCACGCGTCCACCAGCGCGGGGTACTGCCCGGCAAAGGCGTCGTCACCGTAGATCTGGTGGCAGGGAACGGCCGCGCCGAGCGTGGCCGAGCCATCGGCATTGACCGACAGCTGCATCAGGTCCGGGATGTGCTTGGCATCCACGAAAACCGTGGTGTCGCGGAGCTTTTCACGGACCTGCACGATGAGGTCCGTGCCACCGGCGAGCATGCGGGCGTTCGCCCCATGCTCAGCGAGGATGGAAACCGCGTCCGCGACTGTCGTGGGCGCGGCGTAGGAAATCGCGTGCACGAGAGCGCTCCATTCTGGGGCGAGGACGGCGACTGCGCCTGCATTGTTGCCGAAACTGACCGGCGTCGGCTAGTGCGCTTGCGCAGGCGATGCTCCGGGAGCGGCGCGCGGAGGGTGTGGACGACCTCGGTCAGCCTCGGAGAGTCCCACGCTGCACGCAGCGTGGGCCACCGGAATCTGGTTGGGGTGGTCCTAGAAGAGCGCCAGGACGATGGCTATCAGCGCGCTGACGACCGCCGCCGCGCCGTAGCTGGCGGCGATGAGAAACACCGGCGGCGCGTGCACGTGCAGGTCGATCAGCGTGTGCCGGATGCGGTGCGCGGCGTGGATTGTGGCCAGGGCCAGGATCAAGCCCAGCACCGCGCGCACGGGCGCGTGCCGCAGCAGCGCGCCGATTCCGTCCTCGCCGTGGGCCAGCGCCCCCGACACGGCGTCCCACCCGACGGCGCCGCCAATGCCGACGACGAAGATCATAACCGGCACGAACACGGCGGCGGTGATCCCGCCCAGGCCAAAGAGCGACCACCAGATCGGCTCGTGCGACCGGCCCCTCATCCTGCGCCGACCCACCAGACCCAGGCGATGATCAGCCCGGTGACCACGGCCCAGGCGCCGAACTGCGGCGCCACGAGCAGCAGCGCGGGAATGCGCCGGCCCATGATTCGAATCGCAATCGTCGACGGCAGCAGGTTGAACCACGTGTAGGTGTGCAACAGCGCGAAGACGATGGAGATGACGTGGAACACGACCATGCCCGGATTCCAGAGGAAGTCCAGATACGCCTGGTAGTCGGACGCCGGCTGACCGGCCTTGTGCAGCAGCACCAGCACCAGCACCACCTGCACGCCGATGAACACCGAGGAGATCTCGCGCAGAAACACCAGCAGATACGAGGGCCGCTTGGTCCACCACGTCCATCCCAGCGAGCGGAACAACGGCTGCGTCAAGACTTCACCGTCCACGGCATGAGCAACCGCCGGTAGTAGTCGACGGCGCCGGTCATCTTGGCTTGCTGAATGGCGCCGGCCGGGTCCACGTGCTTGGGGCAGACCGCCGAACACTCGCCCACGAACGAGCACTCCCAGATCCCCTCGTCCTTGAGGATGACGTCGCGGCGCTGCTCCACGCCCTCGTCGCGATTGTCGAGGTTGTAGCGCTGGGCCAGCGCCAGCGCCGCCGGGCCAATGAACTCGTCGCTGTGTGAGGACACCGGACAGGCCGCGTAGCACAGCAGGCAGTTGATGCACATGCTGAACTGCTGATAGGCGGCGTGCTGAGCCGGCGTCTGCAGGTATTCGGACTTGAGTTCGTCGGTGGCGCCGTCCTCGCGAATGATCCACGGCTGGACGCTCTCCAGCTTCTCCATGAAGCCTTCAATGCTGGTCACCAGGTCGCGCTCGACGTTGAAGTTGACCAGCGGCTCCACCCGGATAGGTCCCGGCATGTACTCCGAGAGAAAGGCGGCGCAGGTGAGCTTGGGATAGCCGTTGACCATGGCGCCGCACGATCCGCACACCCCCATGCGGCACGACCAGCGGTAGGTCAGCGTTCCGTCCACCGTGTCCTTGATGTAATTGAGCGCGTCCAACACCACCCAGTCCTCGCGGTAGGGCACGTCGTAGATCTGGTAGGTCGGCTCGTCCCAATCCGGTTGGTAGCGAAAGACCTCGAATTGGATCGTCGTCTCGATGGCCGTGCTCATGATTCGGTCGTTGCCGCCTTTGCTTGATCGGAGGATCCGTACGTCCGCGATCCGGGAGGCCATTTGGTGATCACCACGTCGCGGAAGGACACCTCGGGCGTGCCGTCGTCCCCGCGCATGGCCAGCGAATGCTTCAGGAAATGGTCGTCGTCACGGTCCGGGTGGTCGGTGCGCTGGTGCGATCCGCGCGACTCGGTGCGGTCGCGGGCGCTCGCGGCCAGGGCCAGCGAGATTTCGAGCATGTAGTCGAGCTCCAGCGCGCTGATCAGGTCGGTGTTGTAGACGTTGGTGCGGTCGTCGAGATCGACGCTGCCGAAGCGCTCGCGCAGGTCGCTGAGGGTGGCGTACGTCTGCTCGATGCCCTCCTGTGTGCGGTAGATGCCGGCGCCTTCCTCCATGGTCGTGGTCATCTCGCGCCGCAGCTCCGCGACCCGCTCCCCGCCGGACGGCTGCTCGAGGATGCGCCGGATGCGAGCCCGCTCCTCATCGACCTGCGACTCCAAGCGATCGACCGCGGCCGGATCGGAGGTGTGCGCGAAATTGGCCGCATTGCGCCCGGCGCGCGCGCCGAAAACCACCAGCTCGGTGAGCGAGTTCGAGCCGAGCCGGTTGGCGCCGTTGATGCTCACGCAGGCGCACTCGCCCGCGGCGTAGAGCCCCGGGAGGGTGGTGGCGGCTTCGATGTCGGTGTCGATGCCGCCCATCATGTAGTGCACCACCGGCCGCACCGGGATCGACTCCGTGACGGGGTCGATGCCGCCGTAGTTCCGCGCCAGCTCGCGCACGAAGGGCAGCTTGGTGTCGATGCGGTGTTCGCCGAGGTGCTGGATGTCCAGGTGCACGTAGTCGCCGTATGGCCCTGAGTAGGTGTTCCCCTTCTCTTGCTCCTTGATGAATGCCTGCGACAGGCGGTCGCGCGGGCCGAGCTCCATGGTCCGAAGCTGCGGATGCCGCGGGTCGTCCAGCGGCAACGGCTCGCCCAGGTCGTAGTCGGCCAGGTACCGCTCGCCCTTGTTGTTCCGGAGCACGCCGCCTTCGCCGCGCGACGCCTCGGTGATCAGGATGCCCGTGCCGGGCAGGCCGGTGGGGTGGTACTGCACGAACTCCATGTCCTTGAGCGCCACGCCGGCGCGATAGGCGATGGCCAGGCCGTCGCCCGTCTTGATGGCGCCGTTGGTGGTGAAGGGGAAGATGCGCCCGAAGCCGCCCGTGGCGATGATTACCGACTTGGCGTAGATGGGCCGCAGCTGGCCGGTGCGCAGCTCGATGGCGGTGCAGCCCTGGCAGCGGCCGTCGTCCACCAGCAGCTTGGTCGCGAACCACTCGTCGTAGCGGGTGATGGACGGGAACTGCAAACACGTCTGGAACAGGCTGTGCAGGACGTGGAAGCCGGTCTTGTCGGTGGCGAACCAGGTGCGCTGGAGCTTCATGCCGCCGAACGGGCGCACCGCCACGTGACCGGTCGCCTCGCGGGACCAGGGGCAGCCCCAGTGCTCGAGCTGGATCAGCTCGCGGGGCGCTTCCTCCACGAACATCTCGACGGCGTCCTGGTCGGCCAGCCAGTCCGAGCCGCTGATGGTGTCGTAGATGTGGTCTTCGGCGCTGTCGTTGTCCTTGATGACCGCCGCCATGCCGCCCTCGGCGGCGACGGTGTGACTGCGCATCGGATAGACCTTGGACACGATGCCGATGCTGAGGTCTGGGTGCTCTTGGGCCACGGCAATGGCGGCGCGCAGGCCGGCGCCACCGCCGCCGATGACGAGTACGTCGTGCTGCAGTTGGTCCACGGCGTTCATGGTAGGTAGACGGTGAGCGCTCCGTAAAGCTAGGGCGCCGGGCCTTGCGCCGCTCGGTCGCGGCGCAGCTCGGCCGCGAGGTCGGGGCGGCGCTCGATCAGGTCGACAAGCTCCTCGCGCATCGCCGACTGCTCGGCGCGGGAATCCGGATTCGAGCGCTGCAGATCCGCCAGCAGTCGCCGCCCCCGCGCGAGGTCGTCCGGCGCGGGTCGCGCGCGCCAAACGCGGCGCCGCACCGCGACGATGAGCGTCAGGACCACACCGCCTCCGGCCGCAATGAGCGCCCAACGGTCGGCCGTGGTGGTGCGAATGGCGCGCACGATGCCGGGCAACGTGGTGTCGGACACCTCGATGGCGAACGTCGTCCGTGCCGCGACGTCACGGGCCTCCCAGCGGTCCACCGCGATCCCCGCAAACGAGGTGGCGTCGCCCGGCGCCAGGCCCTGGGGAGTCGTCACCAACACGTCCTGCTCGCTGAGGAGCCGCACGACGCCTGCCGGCAGCCCGATGAGCCAGTCGAACGAGGCCGTGCCGTCGACGAGACGCAGCTGATAGGCGTAGGCAATGGTGGTGACTCCCGGTCGCAGTGGCGCCAACACGGCGAACCCCGGCCCCCCGATGACCAGTTCGTTCGAGCTGAAGCCGCTTACGGGCTGGAGGCCGAACGCACCGTCGGGCACGGCGAACCGCAGCGGCGGCGGAGCGGTCGTCGAGGCGGCGGGCAGAAACGTTTGGTCGCCGGGAATCAGGACGTCGACCACGTCCAGAATGGCAATGGCGTCGGCGGTCTGATGCCGCATGAGCCGCGACACGGATTGCAGGGAGATTCCCGGGTTCTGGCCGGTCGACTCGTAGATCGTGAGCGTCGTCTCTACTTCGATTCGGCCGTCGAAGCTGACCCCGTCCGTGGCATACGACACGCCCTGGTAGTCGACCTGGGCGAAGTACGCCGCATCCGCCGTTCGCGGGAGATCCGTGAAGACAAAGGACCCATCCTCATTGACGCCGGTCGTGCGAGTGGGAAGCGCGTCCGGGCCTTGGCGCCCGATAAGCGCCACCGCCAGATCGGTCGGCACGGCGGCGCCCGAGGTGCCATTGACCACCGTGCCGAGGATCACCCCCATGTCCTGGGCGCCGACCGCCGGCTGCCAGGCCGCGGTCAGGATGACGGCTAGCGCCAGCGCCGCGAGCGATCGCGGCAGATTTCGGCGAGCCGCCGCAGCGACGGCTAACCCCATGAGGCGCCCAGGTCGCGGCTGCGAAACACCGTGCCGTCGCGGGTGATGGCGTACAGCTCACGCGGAGCCGCGGCGCTGCCGGTGACAGCGACAATGTCGGCCGCGAGCGTCAGGCGGTTCCAGGACTGCATTCCGTCGACCGATTTGAAGACGCCGGCGTCCGTGGCGACGTAGACGGCGCCCTGGAATTCCTGGCCCGTGGGAGATACGTACTGGTCGCCGCTGTTCGGCTCGTAGTGCAGCGAGCGCACGTTGACGGTCGGCAGCGCCCCGTTGACGAAGCCGTTGGCGCTGCGCCAGGTCCCGTCCAAGCCGGCGGCCAGCACGCCTTCGGTGGACGTGCTCACCACGATCTGAAGTACCGGCTGCTCGACGACGGCCATCCCGGTCACGTTCGGCGGCGCGACCAGTGGCAGCGGCCGCCAGGTCGCGCCGTCGTCGTCCGAAGCATGAATCGCTCGGGCGCCGTCGATCGCCACCAGGAGATCCGAGCGGTCGGCGGATGCAATCTCTGCTAGCTCGAGCGACGACGTCCCCTCGGTCCAGGTGGCTGCCGTGACGTCGCCGCGAAACGGCCCGTCGTCGGTGATGGCGACGAAGCCGGTGCGTGTCGCGGCCACCGAGCGGGTCGCGCGCGGAAAGTCGGCGGGCCGCCAGGTGGCGCCGCCGTCGCGGCTGACTTGCAGCCCCGATGGATGGGCGGCGACCAGGGTGTCGGCGTTAGTCGGTGAGGCCGCCACCGCGCCGATGGCCGGAACGTCCACGCTGCCCACGGCGGTTTGCTCGCCGATGCCCTCGCGCGCGCCCAGGGTCACGACCAGGACCACCGCGACGAGTCCCATGACCAACGTTGCCCCCGTGAGCAGCCAGACGAGCGGGCGGCGCGCCGACGCCGGCGGCAGGCTGGGCGCGGCGCGCTCGGGCATCCGCGGCCGATCGGCCAGCAGGTGCTCGACCTGCGCCTCGGCGCGGGCGCGCCGTCGTTCGTGCGCCCCGAGCTCGAGCGCGGCCTGACGGCGGGACTCGGCCGTCAACTCCGCGTGCTCGGCGTCGCTGATCGCGCCGCGGAGGCGCTCGAGATCGAGATCGGTCATCAGATCCAGGGACCGCTGCACCTCGTCGCTCAACGGCTGGCGTCGGGGACGAACGCGCCGGGCCGTGTCGCGCAGCAGCGGCGTCGAGATCCAGGCCAGCCCACCGACGGCGACCAAAGCCAGGCCAACCAGCAGGACGGCCGGGGTCACGTGCGCTCGCCGTTGGGCGGCTGCCGCAGGCTGTCGATCCGCGTTTCAAGCTCGTGCAGGTTCTCGTCGGCCTTTGGGACCGGTTCCGGTCGGCGTCGCAGCAGCACCACCCCCACGGCCAGGACGCCCGCGGCGGCGGCGATGATCGGCCCCAGCCACACACCCAGCGCCAGGCCCTGCTTCGGCGGGTCGCGCAACACGCCGACGCCATAGCGCGTCTCGAAGAAGTCGAAGATCTCCTCATCGGATGCGCCGTCCGAGATCTTTTCGTTGATGAGCGCGCGCATCTGCTGGGCCAACGGGGCGTTCGACTCCTTGACCGATTGGCCCTGGCAGACCGGACAGTCCAGCTTGTCGGCGATGCGCGATTGGCGGGCATACAACGCGTCGGCATCGTGCTCGTCGGCGTAGGCGACCGCGACGCCGAAACTCGCGATGACCAGCGTCAGCACCAGGGCCGCGCGCAGGTTCACGGCGTCACCGGATGCCCTGCGGGCGCCGGAGCTTGCGCCGGCTGCCGTGCGGCGGTGGGCCAGGCGATCACGAGCACGCCAATGAAGTACAGGACGCCGCCAACCCATAGCAGCGGGACGAGCGGATTCACCAGGATGCGGAACGACGCCACCGATCCGTCCGGCTCCCAATCGTCAAGCAGGACGTAGAGGTCGTCGAGCCCGGGGAAGGTGGTGCGAATCGCCACGTCGGACGTGGCCTGATTCTCCCAGCCGACGTGTATGCGCCGCGACGGCGCGAGGCGCGCCGGCGGCTGATCGCCGCGCTCCACGTCCAGGTCGGCGTAGACGGTAGTCAATCCGGGCTGTGACAGCGGTCGCAGCCCGCGAAACGTGACGGTGTGGCCGTCGACGGTCGCCGATTCCCCCTGGGCCAGGCGCACGGCCGTCTCCTGCCCGAAGGACGCCGAGCCGACGATCCCGATGGCGAAGACCGCGACGCTGAAGTGCACCAGGTGGCTCCCCAGACGCCGCCGGCTGCCGAACAGGCTGAGCGCGATGCGCGGCTCGCTGGCTGACGGCGGCGTTCGGGCGCGGACGCTTCGCGCCAACTCGAGCAATGCGCCGGCGGCCACGAGACCTGCAAGGCCAAACCCCAGCACGGCCAGCCCGGCGCGCATGCCCACGGCGAGCAAGACGGCGGAAACCACGATGGCGACGAGGATCGGCCAGCGGGTGGCCCGCCACGCGGCGCGCCCCGTCGTGCGCCGCCAGGCCAGGAGCGGCCCGATGCCCAACAGCCCGAGCATGATCAGCAGCAGCGGCACGGTGACCTGGGCGTAGAACGGCGGCCCAACCGCGATGCGAACGCCTTGCACCAGCTCGGAGAAGATCGGGAACACGGTGCCCCAGAGCACCGCCACCAGCACCGCCATGAGCAGCAGATTGTTGAGCAGGACTCCGGCTTCCTTGGACGCCAGCGACTCGATGGCCATGGGGGCCCGCAGCATGGGCAGCCGGTAGAGAAAGGCCAGGACGGCGATCACCATGACGATGCCGACAAAGGTGAGAAAGATCGGCCCTACGTCGGAAAGCGCGAACGAGTGCACCGAGGTGAGAATCCCGCTGCGCACGACGAACGTGCCGAAAACGGCCAGGGCGAATCCCAGGAGCACCAGTCCCACGGACCAGGCCCGCAACTGTCCGCGCCGCTCCTGCGCCAGCGCCGAGTGGATGTAGGCCGTGGCCGCGAGCCAGGGAAGCAGCGCCACGTTCTCGACCGGATCCCAGCCCCAATAGCCGCCCCAGCCCAACACCCGATAGGCCCACCAGGCGCCCAGCAGCAGGCCGGCGCCCTGGATGGCCCAGGCCGCGAGCATCCAGTTGCGCATTTCGCGCAGCCAATCCTGGGAGAGGCGGCCCGCGGCCAGCATCGCCGCCGCGAACGCGAAGGGGATCGTGAACGACATGTACCCGGTGAGCAGCATGGGCGGATGCACCTGCATGCCGCTGTCCCAGAGCAGGGGATTGAGCCCGCGTCCGTCGACGGGCGCCACGACCAGCCGCTGAAACGGGCTGGACACGAACACCAGCACGCCGATGAAAAACAGGGCGATGGCGGCCAGCGTGCCGATGCCCCAGGGCGCGAGCGCGTCGTCGCGCTTGGACATGCGCCAGGCCGCGAGAGCGCTGAAGAGACTGAGCCCCCAGGCCCAGAAGAGCAGCGAGCCCTCCTGGCCGCCCCACAGGGCGGAAATCGTGAGGCCCAGCGGCATGGAGCGGCTGGACGTGTCGGCGACGAAGGCGATCGAGAAGTCTTGACTGAGAAATCCGGCGGCGAGCGTGGAGACGGCAATGGTCACGACGGCGGCCAGGACGACGGCGGCGTTGCGCGCGGCGCCCGTGAAGTCCGGGCTGCGCCGCCAGACGGCGAGCCCGCTCATCGTGAGTTGCAGCACCGCCACACCGAACGCCAGCCCGAGCGCCAGGCGGCCGACCACCACCAGGTCGATCACCGTCTCCGCTCCCCGGAGTACGAAGAGATAACGGCGTCGATGGCGGATGCCCCACCGAAGCTATGCACTGACATGCCTATTCCAATGCCGGCGCGCGCTTCCGGCGCCACCGGGTGGAGGACGCGTGATGTCGAAGCTACTCCGCGGTTTCCCGGCGTTGAGCGTCGAGCTCCTGCCGCACGTCCTGGACCGCATCGCGCACGCCACGGATGCGCCCCGTGACAAACACCAGGTATCCAAACAGCAGCACCCAGATCACCCCGTACCCGATCAGCAGATACACGAGCTCTTGCGTCATTTCCCAGCCTCCGGCGTGGATTCGCCTCTTGTCAGCCGCAAATCCTCAAGCCGATTGCGGACGATATCCCTAAGGTCCTCTCCCTCGTCGCTGGCACGCTCCAAGAGATAGCGCTGGCGGATCAGCACGAAGCAAAAGACGGTAAACGCGACCACGGTGACCAGCATCGTGAGCACCATCTCGGAGGTGAGCCCGGCGCGCGTGACCGATTGCACGGGGTGCAGACTGCGCCACCATTCCACGGAGAACCACACGATGGGCACGTCCACGAACCCGACGATGCCGAAGATGGCAGCGACGCGCCGCCGGGTGTCGACGTTGTCGATGTACATGCGCAGCGCCAGGTAGGCCACGTAGATAAACCACAACACGAGCGTGGTCGTGAGCCGCGGGTCCCAGGTCCACCAGACGCCCCAGACGTGGCGACCCCAGATGGAACCGGAGGCCAGCGTGAGCGTGGTGAAGAGCACCCCGACCTCAGCGGACGCCACCGCCAGGCTGTCCCAGCGCGCGGTGCGTCGCCACAGGTACATGACGCTGGCGACGGCGACGATGCCAAAGGCCAGAAAGGCAAGCCACGCCACCGCGACGTGTCCATAGAGGAGGCGGTGGGCGTCGCCTTGGACGCGCTCGGCCGGGGCGTAGATAAAGATCATGTACAGCGCCGCAGACATCAGGACGAGCAGCGACGCATAGACCACAAGGCCCCGCCACCCGAAGAGCGGCGGTTGCCGGCTCGCCCGGCGGCGCAGCACGAAGCTGGCAAGGCTCATGCGAAGGATCTCCTAGCCGTCGACCGCGTGCGGGTAGAGCAGGACGCTCAAGGCTAAGAATACGGCGGCCACCACGGCCAGCAAACCCAGCCACGGCGCGGCGCCGCCTGCCGGCGCGCCCTGCAGCGTCTCGAGGGTCGCGCCGACACCGGCCAGCATCACGGGGATCGCCAGCGGCACCGCCAGCAGCGGCATCAGGACCTCTCGCGCGCGGCTCTCCAACGCCAGGGCGCTCTGCATGGCCGCCACTGCGCTCAAGGCGATGGTCACGAGGCCCAAGGTGGCCAGCATCCCGCCTTGGAAGAGCTGCAAATCGAGCAGCACGCTCAGCAGCGCCAGCTGCACCAGTCCAACGGCCAGCACGTGCGCGGCCAGCAGAAGGTACTTGGCCACGAACACGGCGCTCTGGTCGATGGGCGCCAGGCGCAGGCAGGTGAGCGTATTCGCGTCGCGCTCGGACCCAAACAGGCGCACGCCCGACAGGCTGGCGACCAGCAACAGCGTTGCCCAAGCAACGCCCGCGGCGACCGCCGGCGCGTCCGCCTGCGCCAGGATGACGAACGCCATGTCGAACAGCACGGTGATAAGCAGCGCAAATGCCAGCAGCGCCGGCGCCTGTTCCCGCGCTCGCCACTCCACCAGCGCGTCCTTGCGGAGGAGCGTCCACGCCGTGGTGACGAACGACACCGGCGTTGCTCCGGTCGAAGCCGGTGGCTCCGGCGCTGCCGTTCCGGGCGTATCCGGTTCGATGACCCGACCCTGGTCCACAAGAACACTTCGCCCGGCCGCCCGTGCGGCCACATCGGGATCATGCGTGCTCAGCAGCACGGCGGAGCCTGGGCACAGCGCGTCGAGCATGGCGGGCAGCTCGCGGACCGCGTCGCGGTCGAGGCTGGCGTCGGGCTCGTCCAGCAACAGCACCGCCGGATGATGCAGCCCGGCCGCCGCCAGGGACAGCCGCTGGAGCTGGCCGCGCGAAAACTCGCGGGCGCGTCGGTTGGCGATCTCATCGAGCCCCACCACCCTCAGCGCTTCGGAGACCCGCGCGCCGGCGTTTGACAGCCCGTACAGCGAGGCCAGGAACGCGAGGTTCTCGCGGGCGGTGAGGTGACCGATCAGGTGCGGCGTGTGCCCGACAAAGCCGACGTGACGGCGCGCCTCGCGCTTGCGCTGCACGACATCCGCGCCGCCGACGGTCGCCTGCCCGCCCAACGGTGGCTGCAAAGTCGCCAGCGTGCGCAGCAGGGTCGTCTTGCCGGCTCCGTTGGGTCCCAGCACGGCCACTCGGTCGCCGGGGCGCAGGGACAGCGAGACGTCGCGAATCACGTGGCGTCGACCGAATCCAACAGTCAGTCGATTCAGGGTGAGGACGGATGGCTGCATGATCGGTTTACCCGTTGCCAGCGGCGTCGGCCGCGTGGCAACCGGATTCACTGGGCCGGGATCTCGCGAGGCTCGAACTCGGGGCCGTGCTTGACGATGAGGTTGCGCGCCTCGAACACGCCGGTGCCGAGGAGGCGACCTTCGGCGATCACGTCGGAGTACTTGTCCTCCTCCGCATAGCCAAAGAGATCGGGCGGTGAGCCGCGGAACTCAACCGGCAGCGCGCCGGTGGCGTCCTCGATCTCGAAGCGGATGATGCCATCCGCCGACTCCTCGATGGATCCGTCCACCACGATCCCGTTCACGCGCACGAGGCGGCCTTCAATTTCGTCCCCCTTGGCGTGCAGCTCGCTCACGGTGTGGTAGTAAACGGCGGCGCCCTGGGTGGCGGTCCAGATCAAGAACCCGAGCGCCGCGGCAAGCGCGCCGCCGACGAACAGAAACTTGCCGGACAAGAGCCGATTCCGGATGGGCTCGGGCGCGGTGGCGCCGGCGGGTTCGGAGGCGTCGGTCAAGGCGTTGGTGTGTGCGAGCGGTCGAAATCAGCCTAGCCGATCGAGAGCACGGCGCGTTCGATCAGCTCGTTGAGGATCACCGACAGCAAGTACACGACTAAGGCGATGACGACAATCCAAAACGTGCGGTCCCGCGTCCACCTCGACCAACCGTCGGCCGGCGGCTCTGGGCCGCGGCGCGATCGGGGCAGCGCGAGCCAGAACATGGCAAAGGCCAGCGCGGTCTTGCCGGCGAGCAGGACGACGTAGGCGGCCGGTACGTTCGGCTCGCTGAGCCGTGCCGCTGTCAGCAGCGCGCCGGTGATGATGAACACCGCCACCCCGAGACGCAGCGTGTGGCCGGCCAGTCGACCCCAGGGGACTGGCACGGCCGCCGTTCCCAGCTCACGGGCCCGCAACGCCAGGAGCAGCAGCCCCCCGCCCAGCCAGAGCGCGGCGGCCACGACGTGCAGCCAGCGCAGGATGACCAGAAAGACGGCAGGGCTCTCAGCCATTCAACCGGCGCATTCGCTTGTCGTCGTCCGTACGCCCAAGTTTGACCGATTCGCTCAGGAAGTCGGCATCGCCGTCGGGCCAAGCTCGCGAACGGGATGGCAGCACGTCGACTCCCAACCGGGCGTGCTCGCCGGCGCTAGTTAATCGATCGGATGTAAGTGACGAGCAGCCAGCGCTCTTCCTCGTTGAGGAGCGATTGCCAGGACGGCATGTTGTTCACGCCGTTCGTGATCGTCCAGTAGAGCGCGCCGTCCGCCTGGGCCTTCACGTTGTCCGACACCAGGGGCGCCGGGCGCTTGTCGCCGTAGCTTTCGAAGGCGTCCGCGACGTAGCTGTCCCCCAGGCCGTCGGCGCCGTGGCACATGGCGCAGTTGACGGCAAACAGCGCCTTCCCACGATCGATGGACGGTCCGTCGAACGGCACGGGATTCTCGAGCTGGATGGTTGCGACAAAGTCCGTCACCGGCACCTCGGCGCCGAGCGTCGACACCTGGCCCTCGGGCGGCGCCTCGTACGGCGGTTCCTGGGTGCGATAGGACTGCTGGTAGTGCATCTCGGGGAAGAGGTCGGCCGGATACGCCCCGGTTTCGCACGCCGCGATCACAAACGCCGCCACTACCAGCCCAACGGTCAGGCTGGCGGCGCGTCCGGCGCGGCGTGCGGCGGACATCAGGGTGAGGCTGCCGCCGGGCGCATGAGGCTGCCGTCCTTGTTGAGCACGTCGACCGCGCCGGCTTCTTCCAGCGCGATCTGCGCGTCCGGAATCCGGCGCTCGCGCGCCATCACCGAAACGCCGATCAGGCCGTCGGCAATGCGGTCGTCGTAGACGCCGATGCCGTCCGGCAGGCGGGACTCGAACAGCACGCCGAGCACGGTGAAGAGCACCGCGCCGAGCATGGTGCCCTCGTAGAGCACCTGGATGATGGCCGGGACCGCGACGATCGGCTTTCCGCCGGTCACGATGGGCAGCGCGATCTGGGCGCCAATGTGCCAGGCGATGGCGACGGCCAGTCCACACGCCGCGCCCGCGAATGGGAATGCGAACAACCGATGCTTCGCGTGCTGCTCGCCGAACGCGCCTTCGGGATAAGGCGTGGCCGAGATGATCTCGATGTCGTTGCCGCCGAAGCCCGCGCCGCGGAGCCGCGACACGGCGTCGGCGGCGTCGTCGGGCTCGTTATACAGCCCGAGCAGCTCGCGCTTTCGATCCGAATCTCTCGCGCTCATGAGTCCCCCCTACGCCTCGCGCATCGTGGCCGGGACCCGTGCACGGCCGACCTTGATTTCGTCACGCAGAATCTGACCTTCCTTGATGTCCGCCGCCGGCATGATCGGCAGCAACTTGGAGAACACGAGGAACCCGGCGATCACCAACGCCAGCTGGGCGGCGATGATGCCGAACTCCGCCGCCGAGGGCAGGTAGTCGCCGTACTGGAACGTGAGGTTCGACTTCCGCTCGAGGCCCGGGATCACGATCATGTAGCGCTCGAGCCACATGCCGATGTTGACCAGCACCGTCGTCACGAACATCAGGAAGAAGTTGCGACGCACGCGGCGGAACAGCCAGGCACCGACCGGAATGATGTAGCCGGTGATGATGAAGATGATGGCGATGGCCGTCCACGGCGGCTCCATCAGCCGGCGCTGCCAGGTGTCGACCTCGGCCGGCTCGGTGCCGTAGAGGCCGAACATGAAGTCCAGCATGAAGAAGAAGAGCCACACCGTGGCCACGATGATCAGCAGGCGGGCCAGCGAATCGATGTGGTCCTTGGTGATGAAGTTCTTCAGGCCGAAGGCGTAGCGCATGACGATCATCACGGTCACCACGGCGGACACGCCGGAGTGGACCGCCCCGATGACGAAGTACGGCGCGAACACCGTGTTGTGCCAGCCGGGGATGATCGTGACGGCGAAGTCCCACGACACGATGCTGTGCACCGAGACGAAGATCGGAAGAATCAGCGCCGAGAGCAAGATGCCGGCGATGGCCTGGATCCGCCACTGCCGGGTCGTGCCCCGGAAGCCCAGCGACAGCACCCCGTAGACGGCTTTGCCGATAGGGTTCTTGACGCGGTCGCGGGCCAGGGCCAGGTCGGGCAGCAGGGCGATGTAGACGAACATCACCGTCGACGTCAGGTAGGTGAAGATCGCGGCGGGGTCCCACACCAGCGGCGACCGCGGGTTGGGCCAAATGCCGCGCATCCAGTCGTAGGGGAACTCCCAGTACAGCGTGCGCCAGGGGCGTCCGCTGTGAATGATCGGGAAGGTCATGGCGGTCATCAGCGAGAAGATCGTCAAGACCTCCGCGGCGCGGGTGACCGGACGCCGCCACTCGGCCTGCGCCAGCCGCAGAATGGCCGACACCATGATTCCGGCGTGGCTGACTCCGATCCAGAACACGAAGTTCACGACCGGGAAGCCCCAATAGACCGGGTGGGCGTAGCCGAACAGCTGCAGGCCGAAGATCATCAGCAGCAGGAAGATGATGAGGCCCAGCGTGATCACGGCGCCGAGCAGGCCGGTGGTGGCGAAGAACCACTTGGGCCAGGCGAACACGAAATCCAGCAGTTCGCGGTTTGCGGTCTCTCGATCGACGGTTACGGGTTCTTGCATGCCTGGATCAGTCCGGCTTGCCGAGCACGAGCACTTCGGCGTGCATGTATTTCTGCTCGCGGCGGTACATGGCGCCTTCGCGCATCTCCCAGCCGCCGGGCGTCGGGATGCGTGTCAGCACCCACAGGTAGACCGCGGCCACCATGCCGACCACGCCGATCATGAACAGGATGTCGATCGCGTTGGGGTAGTACGGCTCGGGCAGCTCGGCCAGCCCATGCGAGAAGGGGTTTTCGCTGGACATCGACGCCACGAATAGCCGGATTCGATCGAACAGCAGGCCGATCAGCACGACCACGGACACCGCGGTCAGCCGCGCCAGCTTTCTCCGGATGGGATTGAAGATGAGCGTGACGAACGGAATGAGGAATTGGCCGAACATCGCGATGAGGAAGGGCACGATGTAGGTGACCGCCACGTTGGTCTGGACGGCCGCCACTTCGCTTGGCAGGCGCGCGTACCAGACGAGCAGGAAGTCCGACCAGAAGAAGTAGAACCAGAACAGCGTCAGCGCGAGCAAGAACTTGCCCAGGCTGGCGGCCTGCTCGTCGCCGATGAACTGGCCCACGCTGGGCGCGTAGCGGCGCAGCAGGAACAGCGTGATGACGATGAGCGCGATCGCGCCCTGGAACGACGTGATCACGTGATAGGCCGGGAAAATTCCCGATCGCCAGCCGGGCAGCAGGCTCTGGCCGAGATCCGTGGTCAGGATCATCGTCACGAAGACGTACATCATCAGGTAGAAGGCGCTGATCCAGCGCATGGAGGTCCGCAAGACGATCCACTGCCGCTTGGTGCCGGTCCAATTCAGGAACAGCAAGCGCTTCCAGGCCGGCATGGCGCGGACCCGGCTGGGTGGGCCGGCGAGATCGGGCACGGCGGCGAACCACATGAGGGCGCCGCCCGCCAGCAGCATCACCGACACGGCCAGTTGATCCGTGAGAAACGGCGCGCCGCCGCCCCACCCGAACCAGAGGTTCGCTCGCGTGACGCCGTCCTGCTCGAACGGTGGGAGCGAGCCGAGGATCGGGATGAGCAGGGCGAACAGCAGCATCGACGGGAGCGCGAAGAGCTCGACGACGCGCCGGGCCGGAAGACCCCAGTAGCCCCGTGCCATGCGCGAGGCAAAGGCCACCAGCGGCGCGGCCGACACGGTTGAGAGCACGAACAGCGTGATCGCCGCCGGATAGGCCCACTCGGCCCGGTCACCCCAGCTGAACAGCTTCACCACGTACATCACCACGCCGAGCGCCGCGAGCAGGCCGACGCCAACCACCGCCGCACTCTTGCGATTGATGGCGATGGTCGACGGCCGATACGGCGGGCGGAGCGTCAAGCTGAGGCCGACGGCTTCGGGCTTAATCAATGGCCGTGCTCCTCATGCTCGTCGACGTGGCTGGGATCAACCTTCTTCAGGTAGGTGATGGCGGGGGCCGTGCCGAGCGAATCCAGCAGCGAGTAGGCGCGCTTGGAGTGGGACAGCTCGCTGACCTTGCTGTCCGAGTCGTTCAAGTCGCCGAAAACGAGCGCCGTGGTCGGGCATGCCTGCACGCACGCCGGCTCGACCTCGCCGTCGGCCACCGGCCGGCCGTCGCGGTCCGCCTGGCGCTTGGTGCGATTGATGCGATGGATGCAGAAGGTGCACTTCTCGACGATGCCCTTAGTCCGCACCGTCACGTCCGGGTTGAGCTGCCGGTCCATCGGCGACGGCCACTCGGGCTCCCAGAAGTTGAAGTAGCGCACTGAGTAGGGGCAGGCGTTGGCGCAGAACCGCGTGCCGATGCAGCGGTTGTAGACCTGCACGTTCAGCCCGTCGGGGTTGTGGTAGGTCGCCCACACGGGACACACCGTCTCGCAGGGCGCGTTGCCGCAGTGCTGGCAGAGCACGGGGAGGAAGCGCGCCTTGGCGTTGGGCCATTCGCCTTCCCAGTAGCGCTCGATGCGAATCCAGGTCTTCGCCCGGCGCTCGATGACGCGGTTTTCTTCGTTGAGAGCCAGGTTGTTCTCGGACTGGCACGCCACCACGCAGGCTTGGCAGCCGGTGCACTTGTCGGCGTCGATGACCATGCCCCATCGATGCCCGTCCGTCTCCGGATGCGGATCGTCGGTGGGCAGGGTCGCGGCGGCTGCGACCACCGGAAGCTCTGCCGTGTCGGTGGCGCTAGCCACTGGTTACTCGCACTGGTGGCGCCTCCCCGTCGTTGCGCGGATCTTCGATAACTTCAAGCGTGGGCAGTCGGTCGTGTTCGCCGGCCGGTCGCACGCGCGCCAGCGTCGCCCCCCAGGCCAGCGACCCGGAGCCGGCAACGGCTTGGGCGGCCAGGGTCTGCATGACGTTCGCTCCCCGATCGACGCTCCAGCGGCTGCCGAACTCGCGGCCTTGCCCGATCGGGACGGCCACGACATTGGGCGGCGCCACCGGCGATTCGTACACGCGCGCCCGCAGCGTGCCATTCGGCGTGTCGATGTGCACCACGTCATTGCGCTTCACGCCCAGGCGCTGGGCGGTCGCCGGGTTCAGCTCGGCCCAGGTCGTCCAGGTGACGGTGGTCAGCGGGTCGGGCGTGGCTTGCAGCCAGGGGTTGGCCGATTCGCTGCCGGCGCCGAACGCCACGTTTTCGAAGGGGATCAGGTGCAGATCGAACTCCGTCGTGTCGCCGGCGAACGTCGGCTCGGCCAACAGACCGATGTGCCAATCCGGCTGGTCGGCCTGGGTCTCGCGGCCGTCTCCGTCCTGCCATCGACCGCCGGTGCGCAGCAGCTCGATCCAGCCGCGGTCGAAGCCGGCTTGGCCGATCAGCGCCTGGGCCCCGTCGCGGACGGCGTCGCGCATGGTCGTCCAGGGCGGCGGCGCGTCGGGGAAGAGCTCCGAAGTCAGCGCCAGCACCACGTCGCCAAAGCTGCGCGCATTGGTCCACGAGGTGACCACCGGCTGCTGATAGCCCACGACTTCCAAGTCGGGCGCGGGATCGGCCACAAAGTCGCCCCATTCCTCGAAGGGATGGGTGGCGGGCAGCACCAGGTCGGCGCGCGCCAGCGTCTCGTTGAGGAACGTGCCCATGCCGACCACGAACGACATCTCGCCGAGGGCGTCCGCGAATCGCGTTGACGCGGGCAGCCCGTAGACCGGATCGACGTCGTAGAAAAGGGCCGCATCAACCGTCTCGCTGCCGTCGAGCAGTGCGGTCGCCAGGGCGCCCCACTGGCCGAACGGCGTTCCCGCCGCCGCGGTCGGTACCGCCGCCGGGGCGGCGGGATTCGGTCGCACGCCGCCCGGCGCCCCGGTGCTCCCGACGATGCGGTTGAGCAGCAAGGCGGCCGCGGCGTTGTCGAGGCCGTTGGTCTGGGCGAGCGCGGAGCCGCCGGCGATGGCCAGCGCGGGCGGATGGCCGGCGAAGTCCCGCGCGATCTCGCGCACGGCGTCGGGCTCCACGCCGGTGCGCGCCGCGGTCAGCTCGGGCGCATAGGCGTTGAGGGCGTCAATGCCGCCCACGGCGTTGACGGGATCGAACCAGCGGTCATCGCCGGTCAGATTCTCGGCGGCGATGACCTGGGCGATGCTGAGGGCCAGCGCGCCTTCGTGTCCTGGATTGACGTACACCCAGCGATCGGCATTGGCCCCCGTGAGCGACATGTGGGACTCGATCTGGATCAGCCGGCCGCGGTTGGGCTCCTCGCGGAACTTGCCGTAGGCGGTGCTGTAGTGCACGGGCGAGAGCCAGGTGCCCAAGAAGTCGGCGCCAAACGAAAGCACCGCGCCGGCGTTGGCGATGTCGAAGTGCGGCAGCCGGGTGTAGCCGAAGATGAGCCGCGCGGCTTCACGCAGCGTGGCCGTGTCCTGCGCCTCGTAGACGAGGTGGCGGCCCTCGCTGTTGGCGAGGAAATGCGCCAGCACGCGCAGGCGCGTGCCGCTGATCGGTCCCGTAACTACGAGCGGATTCCCCGCGGAGCCGAAGTTCTCCGTCAGCAGATCGAGCGCCTCGGGCCAGCCGATGGCCTCGAATCGGCCCTCGCCGCGCGTGCCGCGCCGGCGCAGGGGGGTCTTGAGGCGGTCCGGGTTGTAGAGCGATTGGACGCCCGCCTGCCCGCGAACGTTGGTCTTGCCCAGGTTCACCGGGAAGCCCTTGGTGCCCTCCACCTTCTTGGCGCGGCCATCCACGGTGCGCACCACCACGCTGTTGCCGCCCGTGGAGTGGGCGCAGGCGGTGGCGAACCACAGCTCCTGGCCGGGCAGGGTCTGCTCGGGCGAGTGCACGAAGCTCTGCACGCGCGATTCGCGCTCGGGCGCGGCGCAGGCGACCACGGTGGCGCCGCCGGCTAGCGCCGCCGCTCCGGTGAGGAACCGCCGTCGCGCGATGCCGCTCATCGCCATGCCCCGATCACTTGTGACATACCGCGCAATCCAGTGGGGCGCTGTTCTCGCGGTGGCAGCCCTGGCAGTCGCCCATGTTGAGCGCCCGCACCTGCTCGACCTCGGTCATGGACGCCACGTCGCCGTGACACGTCGCGCAAATCTGCGCCGTGCTGAAGCTCGGATGGGTCTCCGCCAGGGCGCGAATGTGAGGGTCGTGCACGAAGTCCACGTGGTCCGGGAGGCGGTGCACTCGGATCCACTCGATGGGGGTGCCGGTCTCCCACGCGGCGCGAAGCTTCTGCACCTCGGGTTTGTCGGTGGCGACCACCGAGTGGCAGAACATGCACTGCTCGACGGACGGGATGGTGGCCGCCGCGGAAACCGGCGCGCTCATCGCGGTCGCCGTGTTTTCGACGACCGGGATCCCGCGGTGACAGAACTCGCAGGCGATGCCGGCCTTGCCGGCGTGAACGGCGTGATCGAACGCGATCGGCTGCTCGGGCGGCCCGGTGATGGTGCCGCCCATGGCCCCGAGCACGATCAGCAGGATGACCGGCGCGATGGCGCCGCCGCCCAGCACGGCCCCGAGGCCGCTGATGACGATCAACTGTTTGGGGGAGAGGCGCGGCAGGAGCGCCCGAAATGAATCCAACACTCAAATGGCCAGCCGCGGGAGCAACGTCGGGAGAAAGTCGAGGGCCAGCAGCGTGGCCTTGATGATGATGGCCGTCAGGGCGCCAAGGCCGGCGGCCATGACGGCGTAAAGCGGCGCGCGCATCATGCGCCCATGCTGTGGCTCGATGTCGCCGGTGAGCACCAGCGACGGAATCAGAGCGTGGGCCAGCGCGTAGACCAGCCCGGTTCCAATGAGCACGGCAGCCAGAATCCAGAGATGCACGTTCAACTCGGTCAGCTGGGCCCAGTCGCTCGCGGTGAGCTCCCTTAGCTCCACACCACCGCCTCATGCGAGCGCGCGCAACCGGCGCAGTTGTCGAAGGGTGTGCGTAGCGGCACGCGAGCGTCGCTCAGGAAGCTGCGTGCGGGAGATGCGGCGCGAGACCACATCAGTGCCCTGAACCTAGCGTTCTGCACCGTTTGCAAAATGTTTCACAAATGCAGGCGGGCTGCAAGCAGTCGACCGCCCGCCGGGTAGGTGTGCGGGGCGGCGCGCGGCCCGCGCATGTGCCACCATTCGCTATCGGATCCGATTGCCATGGGATGACGCCTGATGAAGATGTATGTGGCGGGTCAGTGGACGAATGGTCGCGACTCGATTGACGTGCTGAACCCGTACGACGGGTCGGTGGTGGACACCGTGCCCCGTGGCTCGGCGGACGACGTTGACCGCGCGCTGGCGAGCGCCGAGCGCGGCGCCAAAGTCATGGCCGAGCTGACAGGGTTCGAGCGCTACGAAATCCTGCACCGGGCCGGCGATCTGATTCTGCGCGACCAGGAGTCGCTGGCGCGCATGCTCACCCAGGAAGAGGGCAAGATCATCTCGGAGGCCCGCTTCGAGGTCTCCCGCGCGGCCGAGATCCTGTACCTGTCCGCCGAGGAGGCCAAGCGCCTCGGCGCCGAGGTAATCCCGCTCGACGGCGGTCCGGGCGTGAAGGACAAGTTCGGCTTCACCGTGCGCGTGCCCTGCGGCGTCGTGGCGGCGGTGTGTCCGTTCAACTTCCCGCTGCATCTCGTCTGTCACAAGGTCGGCCCCGCGCTGGCGGCCGGCAATGCCGTGGTCGTCAAGCCGGCCACCGACACCCCGCTGATGGGTGTGCGCGTAATCGAGCTGCTGCTCGAGGCCGGCGCGCCGGAAGAGGCGGTGCACATCATCACGGGTCCGGGCTCGGAGATCGGCGACGCCCTGGTGTCCGACCCGCGCGTGCGCAAAGTCACGTTCACCGGCAGCCGCGACATCGGCGAGCGCATCTGCAAGGCGGCCGGCATCAAGAAGGTCACCATGGAGCTGGGGTCCAACTCGGCGGCGATCGTGATGCCCGACGCCGACCTCGACAAGGTGGCGGAGGTCCTGCCACAGACGGCGTTCGCAAACGCCGGCCAGGTGTGCATTTCGACCCAGCGTCTGCTGGCGACCGGCTCGGTCTACGGCGATCTGATCGATGCGCTCAAGCCCAAGGTCGAGGCCATCGCCACCGGCGACCCGCTCGACGAGTCCACGGGCATGGGCCCCATGATTCGCGAGAGCGACGCCGCGCGCGTAGGCGAGTGGATCGACGAGGCCCAGGCCGGCGGCGCCGAGGTGCTCGTGGGCGGTGGTCGCAACGGCCAGATGTTCGAGCCGACGCTCGTGACCAACGTCTCGCCGGACATGCGGCTCTCCTGCGACGAGTTGTTCGGTCCCGCCGTCGGCGTCACCCGCGTGGCGGACATCGAGGAGGCCATCGCAATCTCCAACGACTCGAACTACGGTCTAAGCGCCTCGATCTTCACCGAAAGTCTCGACTCGGCCATGCGCTTCATCCGCGACGTGGACTCGGGCAACATCCACATCAATTGGGGCACCCAGTGGCGCACCGACCTGATGCCCTACGGCGGCGTGAAGGACAGCGGCCTCGGCAAGGAAGGCCCCAAGTACGCCGTCGAGGAGATGACCGAGCTCAAAATGGTGGTGATGCACCTGTAGGCCTGGGCCGCAGCCACGGCGTCACCGCCAGCGCGACGCCCATGCCCGCGGCGCCGACGTAGAACGCCGCGTCAGGCGCGGTGGATGCCAAGGCCGCCGTGGCGCCCGCGCCGAACATCATGCCGAGCGCGAAGGCGCTGGTCTGCAAGGTCATCATGGTGCCCACCTGGCCGGGGCGCGAAATGTCGCCGGCGATCGCCGGGAGCACCGTTTGGTGCGTCCCGAACGCGAGGTAGATCACGCCGGACAGCGTGAGCAGGGCCACCACGTCGTCGGCCAGCGCAAAGCCGACGGCCGCGCCGGCGCCGACAACCAGCGACAGCGCGAAGATGGCGGTCCGCCCCATGGCGTCCGAGAGCCGGCCGATGCCGATCTGCGCGACCGCGCCGCCCAATGCGCTGACCAGCGTGAACAGCCCAACCGAGCGCAGGTCGCCGCCGGCGGCCACCAGCTTGGGACCCGTCAGCAACACGACCACGCCGAACGCGACGGTGGTTCCGGACCGAGCCGCCACCATGGCGAGCGCCGGAACGGTGCGCAGCGCGTGAAATACGTCACCGGCCGAGCGGCTGGGACCGCGTTGACGACGCGTGGTGGACGGCAGGAAGAGCGCCACGAGGAGCAGCGCCCCGCCGATCATCCCGCCGGCGACTCCCGTCATAGCCCGAAGTCCGGCGCTCTCGGCGATTTGCCCAAAGGCAATGCCGGCAATCCCCGGTGCAGCGATGATGGCGAAGCTCATGATCCCGGTGGCAAGCCCGCGGCGGGCCGGGGGCGCCACCTCCAGCACGTAGGTCTGCGAGCCGGACCAGTGCAGCGCCAGCGCCACCCCCAGGAACGGCGCCGCGACCAGCACGGCGGCGGCGCCGGCCGAAACGGTCATCACGAGCAAGAACGCCGTCATGCCGGCCAGCCCCAGCGCGTAGGTCCAGCGGCTGCCGACCCGGTGCATCCACAGCCCGCTGGCCAGGCCGAGCGTTGCCGTGCCGCCCTGAATGGCGATCAGCAACAAGGCGGCGCCCAGCAAGTCGCCGCCAAGCTCGTCCCGCACGAAGAGCGAGAGGAAGTTGTTGACCGGCAGCCAGCCCGCCACGCCGATCGACATGGCGGCGATGACGACGAGGTACTGACGGTTCAGCAGGTCGCGGGGACTGCCGGGACGCGGGTCGTTGACGCACATGCTCCGTGACGCTGGGCCACCAGAGCGTACGCCCCGTGCCGCCGCCACCCGATCGGAGGCATTCCCTCGCGAAGATCCCGGCGCCTCCTTACGGACGTAGGGGCTGCGCCGCGCCGCGGGTCGTGCTGGTCGACAACGCGCGAAATCTCGCCAACTCCGCCTTGCTCCAAACGGTGTTCGACGTGGATGCTCGGGAGATGGAAGTCCCAGTGACGGGCGCCCGGCGCGTGGTGCCGAACCTGCATGCCGGGGCCCGCATGCGCTAGATGCTGGACACCCTCGCGTCGTGGGTGATCGACCGGCGCCGGGTGGTCATCGGGCTATGGATCGCTGTTGCGGCAGTTGCGCTGGTCGCCGCGACGCAAGTCGGAACGGTTCTCCGCGCCGGGGGATTTTCGGCGCCGGGACTCGAAGCCGAGCTGGCGCTGGAGCGTCTGTCCAACGACCTGGACGACCCCGGCACGCCGATCGAAGTTCTCTTTCGCAGCGACGAGCTGGACGCCACCGATCCTCGATTCATCGCGGCGGCCGCGGCGGCGCTCGAGCCGCTGGCGGCGCTGCCCGAAGTGGTGGCCGTGATTCCCCATTGGCAGAACTTCACCCAGATTGCGCCCAGCGGCCACGCGGGCTACGCCACCGTGTTCATCAGCCTGGACATCGAAGAGGCCCACCATCTCGTGCCCACGATCCGCGAGCTGGTGGCGACCCCGGAGCTGGAGACGCATGTGGCCGGCTCCGCCGTGTTCTACAGCGACATCCAGACCCTGAGCGAGGGCGACCTGCGCCGAGCGGAGCTCATCGGCGGCCCGTTCGCCCTGGTGGTGCTGATCCTCGTCTTCGGCTCGATCGTGGCGGCGGCGATTCCGCTGGTCGCCGGCGGCGCCACCGTCGTCCTCGGGCTGGCCGCGGTGTGGGTGGTGGGGCAGGTGACGGACTTCTCGGTGTTTGCGCTCAACGTCGTCACCCTTGTCGGACTTGGGCTCGGCGCCGACTACTCCCTCTTTCTCGTGAGCCGGTTTCGCGAGGAGCTGCGGCGGGGTCGGGAGGTCGAAGAGGCCGTCAAGGTGACGATGCGGACGGCGGGTCGGGCGGTGGTGTATTCCGGTCTCGCGGTGCTGGTGGGGCTGGCGTCGCTGAGCGTGTTCGAGTTCATGATGCTGCGGTCCATCGGCATCGGCGGCGCCATTGCGGTGTTCATTGCCGTCGCGGCGGCGCTGACGCTGGTGCCGGCGATCCTGGCCGAACTGGGCCCCAACGTGAACCGCTGGGCGGTCCCGAGCCCACGATTGAGGTTCCGCGATGGATGGACGCGCCTGGCGCACGCCGTCATGCGGCGGCCGCTGCCGGTGTTTCTGGCCGTGAGCGCGCTGCTGATTCTCCTCGGCGTGCCGTTCCTCCACGTGCGCATCCGTGGCGCCGACGCCTCGGTCCTGGGATCGAACAGCCCCGCCCGCGCGGCGTACGACGCCATGAGCGAGGAGTTCGGCCACGGCCAGCCCGCTCCGCTCGCCATCGTGACCCGGCTGAATGCTCCGGCGCTCGCGCCCGATTCGATCGCCCGCATGCACGCCCTGGGGCAATCGCTTCTCGCCGACCCACGCGTGGCGCGGGTCCATAGCCACGTGACCATCGATCCGCGCATCACGCTGGAGCAGTACCAATTGCTCTACCGCGATCCCACGGCGATTCCGGACGCCTTCGGCGCCGCCACCGTCGAGGGGCTCACCAACGATCGGACCGTCTTGATGATCGTGGAGCCGCGGGCGTCGGCAACATCCGACGAGGCGCGCGAACTCGTGCACGCCATTCGCGAATACCGCGATGCCAACCGTCTGGATGCGCTCGTCGGCGGCGGGGCCGCCAGCTTGGGGGATTTTGTCGATCGTCTGTATGGGGACTTTCCGCGTGCGGTCGGCCTGATCCTGCTGGTGACCTACGTGGCGCTGGTCGCCCAATTTCGCTCGGTGGTGCTGCCGCTCAAGGCGGTGGTGATGAACGTCCTCAGCCTGCTGGCGAGCTTCGGCGCGCTGGTGCTCGTGTTCCAAGACGGCTGGCTCGAGAACGTGCTGCGCTTCGAGCCGCTGGGCTTCATCGAGTCAACGGCGCCGATCATCCTGTTTGCCGTGCTCTTCGGGCTGAGCATGGACTACGAGGTTTTCCTGCTCTCGCGGATCAAGGAGGGCCGCGACGCGGGGCTGAGCAACGCCGATAGCGTCGCGCAGGGCCTGGCGCGCAGCGGTCGGGTGATCACCAATGCCGCGCTGGTCGTGATCGTGGTGAGCCTGGCGTTCACCAGCGCCGACGTGGTGCTCGTGAAGGCCATCGGCCTTGGCGCCGCGGTTGCCGTGTTCGTCGACGCCACCATCGTGCGGTCGCTGTTGGTGCCCTCCACCATGCGGCTGCTGGGACGGTGGAATTGGTGGGCGCCAGCCTGGCTGTTCGAGCCTCCAAGGCTCTTTCCGCGATGACGCGGCGGACCCGTCCGAGAGACCCAAGCACTGTCCCCGTTCCGTCATTCCCGCGAAGGCGGGAATCCACCGGCAATTCAAGCTGGAAGCGACGCAGAACCCCTCGCACATCCTTCGCTGGCTCGAGTCGTGGAAGGGTCTATCTGGCGGGATTGATTCTCCTCCTCACCGTGCTTGCCACCGCCTGCGGCGAGGCGGTGACGCCGCTGGCGTCCGCGCCGACGCCAACCTCCGACGAGCGCACGTTCCCGCCCATTGACCTGCCCGCCGACGAGGCGCCGCACGACAACCTGAGCGAGTGGTGGTACTTCACCGGCCGATTGACCACGGGCGACCGCCGCAATTTGGGCTTCGAATTCGTCATCTTTCAAGCTGTACGCGGCAGCGGTCCCCCGGCCTACGCGGCGCACTTTGCGATCACGGATCCCGCCGGCGACCGTGTGGACTTCGACGAGCGCACCGCTCTCGGCCCGAGCGCGGGCCCGCCCGACGACCTGGACCTCTGCGTCGACGGCTGGCGGCTCGCCTTCGACGGCGACCGGTTCGCGGTGGACGCCGCCATGCCCGGCTACGCCGTGAGCCTCGAATTCGATCCCGCATACCCGGCCGTCGAGCACCATGACGGTCTGCTCGATTTCGGTCCGCTGGGCTGGAGCTACTACTACTCCTACCCCCGGATGAACGTGACCGGGCGACTCGTGGATGCGGGCGGCGAGGTGGGCGTCAGCGGCACCGCCTGGTTCGACCATCAGTGGGGCGACTTCATCTCGGTTAGCACGGGCGGGTGGGACTGGATGAGCCTGCGATTCGACGACGGCCGCGACCTCATGCTCACCGAGCTCTGGGACGAGCGGCGCCGGATTGTGCTGGCCTATGCCACGCTCAGCGGCCGGGGCCCCCCGCTGCACCTGACCGGCGATGACTTCACCGCGATTCCGCTCGCCATTTGGATGAGTCCCAGAACGGGCGCGACCTATCCCGCGGCCTGGCGGGTGCTGATTCCGGTGCTGGGCTTGGACGTGCTCGTGCAGCCCGTGGTGGCCGACCAGGAGCTCGACACGCGGCACAGCACGGGCAACATCTATTGGGAAGGACTGGTTGACATAATTGAGAATGGGCGGATCGCGGGCTACGGCTACGTCGAGCTCACGGGCTATGCCAAGGCCCCCGGCATGTCGGGGGTGTCCGCCGACCGCAAGCCGGTCCGCGCGTGCGTGGGGCAGGAATCGTCGGGCTGAATCTGTCGGGCGCGCGGCGTACGATGCGCCTGATATAACCGTTTCGAGGGCCTGAGCATGTCAAGCGAGCGCGCACGCATCGGCGTCATCGGTACCGGCTGGTGGTCGACCTATACCCACATTCCCGGTCTGCGGGACAACCCGCTGGCCGAGCTTGTCGCCATCTGCGACGCGAACCCCGAGCGCCTCGAAAAGGCAGCGGATGCGTACCCCGGACACGCCACCTATTCCAACGTCAACGATCTGCTGGCCGAAGAGGAGCTTGACGGCGTGATCGTCGCCGTCGCGCACGCGGCGCACCACGCGGTCGCCGCCGCCTGCCTGGACGCGGGACGGCACGTGATGCTCGAGAAGCCCATGACGCTCACCGCGGCCGACGCGCGCGACCTGGTCGACCGGGCCGCCGCGGCCGAGCGCGAGCTGATCATTGGCTATCCGTGGCACTTCACGCGCACCGCCCTGCGCGCTCGCGAGGTCATCGCCAGCGGCGAGCTTGGTGAGCCGCAGCATGTCGTCAACGCCTACGCCTCGATGATCATCGAGTTCCTGCGCGGCAACGCCGAGGCCTACCGCCCGGTGTTTGGCTGGAAGGTCGTTGGCCCCGACGCGGTCTACAACGATCCCCGCGTGTCCGGCGGCGGCGAGGGCCACCTGCAGATCACGCACTCGTCGGGCCTAATGTTCTTCGTTTCGGGGCTGCGCGCCGAACGCGTGTCGGCGGTCATGAATAACTACGACGTGCCGCTGGACCTGGTCGACGCGATGAGCGTGCAGTTCGAGGGCGGCGCCGTGGGCGTCGTAGCCGGAACCGGCAATATGCCGACGGGCGATGCCGGCCAGCTCGACGTGCGCGTCTACTGCGAGAACGGATACGTCCTGCTCGACGCGATCAAGGGTCACCTGACCATCACTCGCCACGACGGTCCGACCGAAGAGGTGAGCATCCCGAATCCGGACGACACGTATCCGCGCTTCGAGACGGCGGCCAACTTGGTCGACGTGTGCCTGGGGCGCGCGCCAAATGGTTCGCCGGGCACGATCGGCCTGCGCAGCGTGGAGCTGCTGGACGCGGCTTATCGCTCGGCGGCTGACGGCGGAAGCGTCGTCGCGGTCAGCGAGCTGTACGACTAACCCACCGCCTCGACGTCGGCCCACATGAAATAGTGGTCCGACGGCCACACGCCGTCGGGCCGGTCGCGGACGAGGTGGAAGGCGCGGACATTCACGGGACCGCGGACCATGATCCAGTCGATGCGCTCTGGATGGGCCGCGTCCGCGCTGCCGAATCCGTGCCGGGTGGGGCCTGGGTCCTGTTGGTCCGGGTTCGCGGCCGCCCAGGCGTCGCGCCAGCCGGCCCTTTCGAGCGTGCTTACCGGCGCGCTGCCCGCGCCGGTGTTGAAATCGCCCATGAGCACCTGGGGCGTTGCATCCGGCCAGGCGGCGGCGTCGTCGGCCAGCAGCGCCGCCGCGCCCGCCCGCGCCTGCTCGCTCACGTGGTCGAGG
Source organism: Chloroflexota bacterium (assembly GCA_965243625.1). Taxonomy (GTDB): domain Bacteria; phylum Chloroflexota; class UBA11872; order UBA11872; family UBA11872; genus JAJECS01. Next base: position 1,636,521 of record CBDEVI010000002.1, on the reverse strand, counting down.
TGGGTGTTGGAGACGCGCCATTCCCTGCCCGAGTCGTCCGCAAGCACCAGCCAGTTGACGTGGCGGGCGTATTTGGCGCCCCAACCGGTCGAGCCCGGCACGTGCGGCGTGGACGACAGCCAGAAGCCTCCCCGGTCCACTAGCTCCAGGGACCGGCGGATGAAGACTGCGTTGCGGGGATGCCCATGCGGATCCTGGCGCAGCCCGTGCCAGTCATGCTCCGGCAGCGCGGCCGCGATCCACTCGACCTGGTCGATGGTCGCCTCCTGCACACCAAGGACATCGGGTGTGCACGCAGCCAGCACCCGCGCGCAGACGACCCGTCGGCTCTCCCAGGAGTGACCGTCGTCGACGCGGTCGGCGTTGCGAACGTTGGCCGTCATTACCCGCACGGCTGGCTCCTGATTGCGCCGGTTACGCCTACTGGTCGCCAAAGCTCCGTCATTCCCGCGAAGGCGGGAATCCACCCCTCATCAACCCTCGGTCGATTCGACATTGCCAATGCCCCAGCCTCAGGGGACCGGTCGTCATTGCGCCGCCGAACCGCGGTGGGAACCCTGAGCGGCCCATTGCGCCTGCGGTACCGTGCCAACCAATCATGCTTGTGGTCACCCATCAGGCCGCGCTTGCCTTGCGTGCCGCCGTCGACGACGCGGCGCTGGCGGAGAAGCGTGTCATCCGCGCGCATGCCTTTCGCAATGCCGCCGGAGAGCTGGACGTGCGTCTCGAGCCGGACGAGCTGCTGGACGGCGACAAGACCGTGACCTTCGACAACCGGCCCATCCTGGCCGCGGATGCCGAAGCGGCGGCCGTGCTGAGCGGGCATACGTTGACGGTTGAAGAACGCGGCGGACGCGCGCGGTTCGCGTTGCGCCCGACGCCGTCGGCGGAGTCGTCTGACGACGCCTGATTCCCGCGCCATGTCCACGGGCTAGGCTCCTTCCAGCAATGGCGCCACAAGGTCCGCCAGCTGTTCATCGTCGATCGGACCTACCCAGCGCCGCACGAGCACGCCGGTGCGAGAGATGACGAACGTCTCCGGCAAACCCGTCACCCCGTACTCGACCGGAATCGACCGCGTTGTGTCCTCGGCGTTGGCGTAGGTGATGTCGAACTCGTCCAGGAAGGCCCGCGCTTGCGCCTCGTCGTCCCACACGTCAATCCCGATCACGACCAGCCCCGCCGGGCCCAGGCGCTCGGCGGCGCTCTGCAGCACGGGGGCTTCCACCCGGCACGGCGGGCACCACGACGCCCAGAAGTTCAGCAGCACGACCTGTCCGCGGAAGTCTGAGAGTTGCAGTTGCTCCCCGTCATACGTAGTCAGCACGAAGTCGGGCGCCGGACGCGGCTCCAGATTCACCGTGCGCCCGGTGGCGAAGATGCCGAACTGCCCCTGGTCGGTCTGGCCCCGCAGGGCCAGCGCCATGACCACGATGAACGCCAGCAGCACGACAACCGAGACAGCCGCGATGGCCACGCGCAGGCGCACGGGAAGTACGGGTGTTGGGTCCGTCATACTTCCCGCGTCGCTGGGCGAAATCGCTTCCGCCGGCTCGGACTCGCGCATGTTTGTGAATATACCCACGGTCCGGCGAGCACCGATCGCGGCCCGGCTACGTATTTCCCTCTGAACGGGAACCTCGCAGGGCGCAATCTCATGGATCGGTTGAGACGGCACGGCTGCGAACCAGGCACTATTGGTTAGAACCAATCCCGGAGGGGGACGCGCAGTGAGTACGGTGATGCCGGTGCGGTGGATTTCGCGCCGCCGAGTGCTGATCGGCGGGGCGGTGGTCGCCGCGACCGCGCTGGCGGCGTGCGGTGAAGCCGGAGACGACGACCAGGTCGCCGCCGAGGCGGAGGCGACGGTTGCCGCGACTCCGCAGGCCACGGCAGAGGCGACAGCCGCTGCGACGCCCGCGGCGACTGCGGCCGCGCCCGAGCCGACGGCCACGGCTGCCCCCGAGCCGACGCCAACGACCGCTCCCGAACCGACGCCAACGCCCACGGCCGACCCTGAGCCCGAAGAGTCCTCGACGTCGGAATCCGACGTCAGGAGCTTTCCGGCGGGCGACCAGATGACGGCCCCAGATTTCACCTGGGAGCACTACGCGCCGAGCGAATCCCTGGGGCGTATGTCCATGAATCTCACCGACATCCTGGCGATCGGAAAGCCCGTGGTGTTGAACTTCTGGGCCGGACTCTGTCCCCCGTGTCGCCGCGAGATGCCCGAGTTTCAGGAGGCCTACGAGGAGTTCAAGGACCGGGTGATCCTCTTCGGCGTGGACGTCGGACCGTTCGTCAACCTCGGCTCCACCGAAGACGCCGTCACCCTGATGTCGGAGTTGGGGATCACCTACCCGCTCGGGACGACCTTCCACAACAAGATCCTGATCGAGTACCGCATCCTCGGCATGCCGGCCACCGTGTTCATCACCCCGCGCGGCACGATCGTCCGCACCTGGAACGGCGTGCTCGACAAGTACGGCTTGCTCGACCTGGTCGCCGAGCTGGAAGAGGCCTCGGAGGCGGGGCTGTGAGCGCCGGCGACGCCTCGGCGGCGATGTCGAAGCCGCGCAAGCGCCCCAAGAGCGCCGCGATCTTGGCCTATGCCATTCCGGCGGCGGTGGTCGGGGCGCTGATCGGCGTCCTGGTTTCCGTGCAAGGAAACGCTGAAGCCGCGTTGGCGGACTTTGCCGGGGCGCTGCCCATCGGATTTGCCGCCGCGGCAGGACTTGTCGCCAGCGTGAATCCGTGCGGCTTCTTCATGCTGCCGTCGTACATCGCCTATCAGTTGGGTACCGAGGAAGCCGGTTACGACGAGGTCGCGGCGCCGCTGCGCGTGGCTCGTGCTCTTGGCGTGGCCATCATGGCCACGCTGGGGTTCGTGCTAATCTTCGTCGCCTTCGGGGCAATCGTGTCCGCGGGCGGCTCGGCGCTCGGCCAGGTCTTTCCCTACCTGGGTTTGGTCATCGGGCTGGCGATGGTCGGGTTCGGCGTCTTCCTGCTGGTTTCCCACCGCTACGTGGGCATCCTCGCGGCCAGCCGAATCCAGGTGACGCCGCGCCGCAACCTCGGGAATGCGTTCGTCTTCGGAATTGCCTACGCCGTCGGATCGCTCAGCTGCACGCTGCCGATCTTCATGGTCGTGGTGGGCGGGTCGCTCGCGACCGAGGGATTCTTCGAGTCCCTCAGCCAATACGTGGCCTATTCGCTAGGCATGGGCGTGGTGATCGTGGCGGTGACGCTGGGCGCGGCGCTGTTCCGCGACGCCATCTCACGCTGGCTGCGCGGCGCGCTGCCGCACGTCCACCGCGCCAGCTCGTTCTTCATGCTCGGCGCCGGCGCCTACCTCATCTGGTACTGGCTGGTCTTCGCCGACATCTTTGGAGTGTTCCTCTAGTCGAAGAGGCACTTGCCCTGTCACTCCGAAACCCCTCCTGTCATTCCGAGCGCAGCGAGGAGTCTAAGAACGTTGTGCGTTGTCCACGCCCCTTAGATTTCTCGCTCCGCTCGAAATGACAGTTTGAGGCGGCTCGAAGCGGTAGGGCGGACTGAACTCTGACTCCGGTTCGGTCTAGGTCTTCTCCCGCGCCCCGGCGTTCTGCTCCCACTCTTCACGCAGGATCCCGTAGTTCGCCGCGTCGTAGGACTGACCCCCAAAGACCCAGTGCTGGCGCAGCGTTACCTCGTGCCGCATGCCGACCTTTTCCATCACCCGCGTCGAGCCGATGTTGGCGGCAACCGCGTGGGCGAGGATCTTGCGGATTGGGAGCTTTCGGAACGCCTCGCCAATCACCGCAGACGCGGCTTCGGTCATCAGACCGCGGCCCCACAGCCACCGGGCCAGGTCGTAGCCGAGCTCCGCCCGTTCGTGCCGAGGCTCCGGTGTCAGCCCAACCCGTCCGACCACGCAGCCTTCGTGCTCGAGCGCCCAGTGCTGTTCGGTGCGCCAGTCCTTCAGGACGTGCGCCGCGACCCACTCATCGGCATGTCGCCGCTCGTAGGGCCGAGGGACCCCGGGGAGAAAGCGCGCCCACTCCGGGTCGCGCGCATACGCGAAGACATCCTCCGCGTCGGTGAGCCGATACCGCCGCAGGTATAGCCGCGGCGTTTGGATCGATTCCGGCAGCGTCGGCCAGTCGTCGGCGGTCATTCGGCGGCGCCCGCTCGCTGCTCCCACTCGTCGCGCAGGAGGCTGTAGTGCACCGAGTCGCACGTCTGGCCGTGGCACACCCAGTGCTGACGCATCACTCCTTCGCGCTGCATGTCGACCTTCTGCATGACTCGAATCGACCCGACGTTTTCGGCGATTGCGCCCGCGGCGATCTTGCGCAGCGGCAGGCATCGGAACGCCTCGTCGATGACTGCCGATACGGCTTCGGTGGTGAGGCCGCGTCCCCATAGCCACCGAGCGATCGAATAGCCGAAATCCGCTCGCCCATGCCGCGGCGCCAGACGCAGCCTCACCCGGCCGACCACCCGACCTTGGAACTCGATCACCCAGGCAGGCTCTTGCCGCCAATTCGCCAACACCTGGCCGGCGACGAATCTGTCCGCGTGGCGCCGCTCGTAGGGCCGCGGGACAGGGGGCATGAAGCGCCCCCACTCCGGGTCGCGCGCGTAGGCGAAGACATCCTCCGCGTCGGTGAGCCGATATCGCCGCAGGAGCAGCCGTGGCGTTTGGATGGACTCCGGCAGCGGCGGCCGGTCGTTGGTGGTCATCACCTAGCGCCCGCCTGCTGCTCCCACTCTTCGCGCAAGAGCCCGTAGTGCACCACGTCAAAGACCTCACCGCGGTGCGCGAAGTCCTGGCGCAGCACCGCCTCGAATCGCATGCCGACCTTCTCCATCACTCGCGTTGAGCCGACGTTGCCGACGAGCGCTCGGGCAGAGATCTTGCGCAGCGGGAGCGTGGCGAACGCCTCGTCGGTCACCGCCGACACGGCTTCAGTCATGAGGCCGCGGCCCCACAGCCAACGCGCCAGGGTGTAGCCGAATTCCGCCCGCCCATGTCTGCGCGCAACCCACAGCCCGATCGTTCCGACCATCCGGCCCTCGTGTTCGATCGCCCATTGAGGCTTGGTGCGCCATTCAATGAGCACGTTCGACGCCACAAACTCGTCCGCGTGCCGCCGCTCGTAGGGCTCTGGAAGCGTGAGGAGAAAACGCCTCCACTCGGGGTTCCGCGCGTAGGCGTACACATCGTCCGCGTCGGTGAGTCGGAACCGCCGCAGGAGCAGCCGCGGCGTTCGGATGGACTCCGGCAGCAGCGGCCAGTCGTCGGTGGTCATCCAGCGGCGTCCGCTTGCTGCTCCCACTCGTCGCGCAGGAGGCCGTAGTGCACGGAGTCGCACGTCTGGCCGTGGACAACCCAGTGCTGCCGCAGCCGCCCCTCGTACTGCATGCCGACTTTCTCCATGACACGAGTCGACCCGACGTTTGCGGCGGCCGCGCGGGCGGCGATCTTGCGAAGCGGGAGGCATCGGAACGCCTCGTCGATGACTGCCGACACCGCCTCGGTTGTGAGTCCGCGGCCCCACAACCACCGAGCGATCGAATAGCCGAGTTCCGCCCGCCCATTCCGGGGAGACAGCCGCAGGCTTACGCTTCCGACCAACCGGCCGTCGTGCTCAATCGCCCAGGCGGGCTCCTTGCTCCAATTCGCCAGGACCTGCCCGGCGACGAATTCGTCGGCGTGATGCCGCTCGTAGGGCCGCGGAACCGGGGGCAGGAAGCGTCCCCACTCCGGGTCGCGCGCGTAGGCGTAGGCATCCTCCGCGTCGGTGACCCGATATCGCCGCAGGAGCAGCCGCGGCGTTTGGATGGACTCCGGCAGCGGCGGCCACTCCTCGGAGGTCATCCCGAATCGCTTGGCTTCAAGGTCGGGCGCGGAATGATTGCCGGCGCCAGGCTGGCCTCCAGCACGTCGTCGACGGCATTCCGACCGATCGCGTCCTTGGTCACGAGCAACGCCTCGCGGAATACCTCCAGCGTCACGCCGAGATCGCGGTCGTCGTGCGCCGAGCTGTGGCGCGGGTGCGTGTTGAACAAGATGCCCCGCTTGGCGGCCTCCTGCGCCACCAGCGCGTTCAGCTTCTTGGATTCGTCGGCGTCGAACGGATCGGTGAAGGTGATGCCCGGAGTCGCCGGCATGCCTGAGATTTTGACCGGCAGATCGACCTCGTCCAGCACTTCCTGCATGCCGGACTGCAAGCGCTCGCCGAAGTCCGCCAGCTGCCCCGGCACGTCCCGTCGCTCGATCTCAGTGAGCGTGGTGATGGCGGCGGTGATGCCCACCAGGTCGCTCCAATAGGTGCTGCTGACGAACATGTCCGCCGCCGGCTCCATCACCCAGCGCTTGCCGACCACCGCGCCCATGGCGTAGCCGTTCGAGATCGCCTTCGCGAAGCACGCAAGGTCCGGGACCACGCCCACGAAATCCTGGATGCCGTTGGCGCCGTAGCGGAAGTTGGTGGTGACCTCGTCGAAGATCAGCACCACGTTCTCGCGCGTGGCCAGCTCGCGCACGCCCTCCAGGTAGCCCTCGGGCGGGCGAGTGGCGAGCAGGATCGGCTCCATCATGATGCAGGCCACCTGGCCGCGATGCTCCTCCAGCAGCCGCTCCAGCGGCTCGAGCTCGCCCCAGGGGAACGGAATGGAGGTGCCTTCGAGCGCCTTCGGCACTCCGGTGGCTCGGATGTTCGGCAGGGCGAACGGATCGAACGCGCCCTCCTTGAGGTGGCCGGCGGCCAGGTACCAGTCGTGCCAGCCGTGATAGCCGCTGAAGAGCACCACGTCCCGGCCGGTGGCGCCGCGCGCGATGCGAACCGCGATGGCGCACGACTCGCCGCCGCCCTTGGAAAACCGCGCCATCTCCGCGCAGGGGATGCGGTCGATCAGCAGCTCGGCCAGCTCGATCTCGCGCTCGCTGTTGAGCGAGTAGGTCGCGCCCTTGCCGATCTGCTCGATCACGGCGTCGTCAACAACGTCGTCGGCGTAGCCGAGGATGGCGGAGGTCACCGACATGCCGAAGTCGATGTATTCCACGCCCTGGTCGTCCCAGATGCGCGAGCCCTTGCCGCGCTTGGCGTAAACCGGGGCGAATCCGTTGGAGAAGGCATAGGGCCGGCGGCTGATGAGCTGCGAGCCGCCCGGAATGACCTGGTTGGCGCGCTCCCACAGCGCGTACGAGCTGGCCACGTTGTGCGTGCGGGGGTCTTTCACGTCATGCCACCTTTGCCGAGGGGTTCGGGAATAGGGTTGCCATTGCCGGGAGCGCAGGTTCAAGGTAGCGCCGGCGCTGCCGGATGCCAACAGGGCCGTTGCTAGACTCGCCCGCTTGCTCTCCCGCGTTTGCCCGGTGATCCGCCGCATTCTTGAAATACCGGACCCGGGCCTGCGTGAACCGTGCGCGCCGGTTGCCGAGATCACGCCCGACCTCGTGCGCCTGGCCGGCGACATGTTCGACACCATGCACGCCAACGCCGGGGTTGGGCTCGCGGCACCGCAGGTCGGGGTGCACGCGCGCCTGTTCGTGCTGGAGTTGCCGCCGGACGACGAGGACCCGCTGTCGGGTCACCGGTTCGTGCTGATCAATCCCGAAATAGAGTTGACCGGCGCGCGCAAGGAGATGGTGGAAGGCTGCCTGTCGCTACCGGGGTTTCGCGCGTTCGTCGAGCGCACCGAGGGCGTCACGGTGGCCTTCACGCAACTCAATGGGGAACGTGTGTCATTGGACGCTCGCGGTCTCTTCGCGCAGGCCGTGCAGCACGAGGCCGATCATCTTAACGGCGTGCTCTTCATCGACCATCTCAAGTCGATGCTGGACCTGGAAAAGATTCCGCCCGAAATGCTGGACTGGACCGAGGAGGCCGAAGCCGAGGCTGCCTAGGGGAAATGGACGTTTCCCCTTCCGTCATTCCGGCGAAAAGCCTGCCCCGTACTCGATACGGGGCCGGAATCCAGCCCGGTCAAACCTGGCGGCACGCTGGACTTTTCGCGTAGGGGTGACGCATGCGTCGCCCTGACCTCCGTTGGCAAGCGCCTGACTAGCGCGAAACCTCGCGGATGAAATGCCGCAACTCCGGCACCAGCAGGTCGCCTAGCGCCAACTCCACTGCAGCCGTCGATCCCGGCGAGCACACGATCAGCGCCCGTCCCAACTTGCCCGCCACGGCGCGCGACAAGATGGCTGCGGGTCCAATCTGGTCCCAGCTGGCCCGGCGGAACCACTCGCCATAGCCGTCGAGCACCTTGTCGAGCATCGGCGTCACCGTGTCCACGGTGATGTCGCGGTCGCCCAGCCCGGTGCCGCCGGTGCAGAAGACGAATTGGGCGCCCTCCGCCAGCGATGCGTCGATCGCTCCGCGAATCAAGTCTGCATCGTTGACCACCAGATCCCGGTGCACGATCTCGTGTCCGCCGTCGGTGATGAGGCGCTCGGCCGTGCGCCCGGAGCGGTCGGTGCGCTCGGTGCGAGAGTCGCTGATGACGAGCACGGCGCACTTGACGGCGCCGATGCGCTCGGACTCGTGACGATGCTCTTGGGTTGAGTGGGACCCGTGGTGCGCGTGCGTCATTGGCGTGGCCTGTCGGCTGGGATCGCGTCGATGGTCGCACAGCCCCTCCGCGCAGGGCTCCGTGAATCCCTGCGGGGATTGCTAGGCTCGAACCATGAGTGGCTCAAGGGCGACGCAGGCAGCCGCGGACACCCCGCCGGCGGGCGCGGCGATCCGCGTTTCGCTGCTGCTGTTCGCTTCGGTGGCCGAGGCCGTGGGCGAGCGCCGGCGCGAGGTGCGCGTGCCCGAGGGCACGACGGTCCGCGGCCTGTTTCTGCTGCTGGCGGAGGATGTGCCGGCACTGGCCGGCCGCGCGGATCATGTCTCGTTCGCTCGCAATCAGCAGTTCGTGCCGCCGGATACCGTCCTCACGGACGGCGATGAGCTGGCGGTGATTCCGCCGGTATCGGGGGGCGCGTGAACATCAGGCTCACGCACGAGCCCATTGACGCCGACGCGCTGGTCCAGCGGGTGACGCGGCCCGGCAACGGCGGCATCTGCACCTTTCACGGCATCGTGCGCGACAACATGGACGGCCGGCCGGTCGTAAAGCTGGAGTACGAGGCGTTCGAGCCGATGGCGCTGCAGGAATTGGAGCGCATCGGGCGGCAGGCGGAGGAGCGCTGGGGCCTGACCGATGTGGAAATCGTGCACCGGATCGGCGAGCTGCAAATCGGCGAGGCCAGCGTGGTGATCGCGGTCGGCTCGCCGCACCGCGCCGAGGCCTTCGAGGCCTGCCGCTACATCATCGACACGCTCAAGACGACGGTGCCGATCTGGAAGAAGGAGTTTTATCGGGACGGCGCGGTATGGATCGAGCCGACCGCCGCAGGCTAGGACCGACAGGTTCGTCAATGCGGGCCTGAGCCGGCGTCCATGTCGTCCGCGCCTGCGTGCATCCGGAATACCGATGCTGCACGCAGCATGGGCCACCGGTCCGTCTTGCGCCAGCTATCCGGCCAGCCAGCCTCCGTCGATCGGCAGGACGTGTCCGGTCACGAACGCGGACGACTCGGACGCGAGGAACACCACCGCACCGGCCAGGTCATCCGGCATACCCCAGCGGTTCATCGGAGTGCGCCCGAGAATCCAGTTGCTCCACACCGGATCGTCGTAGCGCGGCTGGGTGAGGTCGGTGAGGATGTAGCCGGGCGCGATGGCGTTGACGGTGATGTTCTGCTCGGCAAACTCCACCGCGAGGGCCTTGGTCAGCTGCGCCACGCCGCCCTTTGACGCGCCGTAGACCGAGATTGGCTTGAATCCCAAAAAGCTGGTGAGCGACCCGGTGTTGATGATGCGGCCGTAGCCGCCGCGCACCATCAGGCGTAGGCCGTACTGCGAGGCGAAGAACACGCTGCGCAGGTTGATGTCGAGCACCCGGTCCCATTCTTCCGGCGTGACCTCGAGCACGGGCGTGCGCAGACCGATGCCGGCGTTGTTCGCCAGGATGTCGAGGCGGCCGAACTCCTGGTCCGTCTTGTCGAAGAGCGCGGCCAACTCGTCCAGGTCCCGGACATTCGTCGGCACGGCCAGCGCCCGGCGTCCCATGCCTTCGATCTCGTCGGCGGTGGCTTCGAGCTGGTCTTGCGAGCGTGCCGCCAGCACGACGTCCGCGCCCGCATGCGCCAGCGCTAGGGCCATGCCGCGACCGATGCCCCGACCGCCGCCGGTCACCAGGGCCACGCGGCCGGTCAGATCGAATGACGGTCCAGCGGCGGAGGTGCTCATGCGCGTCAGCGTTTCGGTGGGGGTGGGGGTTGGTGTCGCCGATGGTCGCACAGACCTCCGGCGAGGGTCGGCTCTGGAGGGTCGAGGATGCGATGATGGGACGTTACGTCCTGAGGGGTTTGCGCATGGCGATGCCGCGCGTGGGCGACCGCGCCCCCGATTTCGAGCTCCAAGCGACCGACGGCAGCCTCGTACGGCTCGATGAGCAGCGGGGTCGGAAGGTGGTGTTGTTCTTCTACCCGCGCGACGACACGCCCGGTTGCACCCGCGAGGCGTGCGGCTTTCGGGATCGGATGTCCGAGATCGCGGAGCGCGGGACCGCCGTATTCGGCGTCAGCAACGATCCGGTCGAGTCGCACGAGCGCTTCAGCAGCAAGTTCAACCTCAACTTCCCGCTGCTGGCCGACGTGGAGCGCCAGGCCATCGGGGCGTACGGCGTGTGGGTCGAGAAGACCATGGCGGGCCGGACGTTCATGGGCACGCAGCGCGCGACGTTTCTCATCGACGAGGACGGCATGGTGAGCGCCGTTTGGCCGGATGTGAAGCCCGACGACCATGCCGAGGAGGTGGTGCAAGCCCTCGACGCCTAGTCCACGCGCGGCTGCCGCCGAGCGGCAGTCTCGGCGCCAGGCCCACATAGCTCAGTTGGAAGAGCGCGTTCTTGGTAAGGACGAGGTCCCCGGTTCAATTCCGGGTGTGGGCTCCATCGGAGGTTTATAGGTTTGGGAGCCTTGGTTCCGCGCCTGTGGCGAGGCAGGCGGCCCTGCCACAGCGCTTGGCCACACCATAACTGCGATTACTGTTCAGGGTGGTCGTTGCCCTCTGAATCGCCCTGGCCGCCGGTCTCGCACGCAGCGGGGCCGTTGCGACGCGGACGGTGGTCACCCGTCGCCGCATGTCGGCCATCACGGACGTGCAGGTAGCTCTCGGGCGGCCGGCCGCAGGCGACGTGCCGCGCGGCAACCTGGTCAGCCGTTCTTTCGAAGCTGCGAACCTCAACAAGCCCCAAACCATCAGGCCCATGATTTCGGCGCCTCGGGGACACCGGCGCCAGACACGAGGACGCGGCCTTCACTCGCAGGAGACCACGAGCCTCATGCAGAGCCTCGATCACCAGAGAAGCGGGCGGCGAGATCTGGGCTCACGGGTCCGCCGGCGACGAGCCGCTTCGCTCGCCGAGTTTGCCGGGCTCACGTATGATTCGGATGGGAGATAGTCTGGGGAGGAATCATTAGTATGCGTAAGCTCAGCCGTAGAAAATTCATGGCCATGACCGGTGGGGCCGCTGCGATGTCCGCGTTGGCTGCATGCGGCGAGGCGGAGGTCACCGAGAAGACCGTGACGGTGACGGTCACCGAAGTCAAAGAGGTCATCAAGGAAGTCCCGGTCGAGACCGTGGTGAGGCAAGAGGTCATCAAGGAAGTTCCCATTGAGACGGTGGTGACGAAGGAAATCATCAAGGAAGTTCCGGTCGAGGTCGTCAAAGAGGTTCAGGTCGAGACGGTGGTCACGAAGGAAGTCGTCAAGGAAATCCCCGTCGACCGCGTCGTCATCAAGGAAGTGCCCACGCCATCCCGCTTCTCCGAGGCGCCGATGCTGGCGGCCAAGGTCCAAGCGGGCTCCCTGCCTCCGGTGGACAGCCGTCTGCCGAAGGACCCGTGGGTCATCGAGCCGGTCGAGCAAGTCGGGACCTACGGCGGCACGTTGCGGCTGGGTGGCATTCGTCGATCGATTGAGATCGGCTACGGGGGCGACGCCAGTCTCATGGCCTACGCCATGACGGGAACCGAGCTGTTTCTCGACCTAGCCAAGAACCTCGATGTCTCGAGTGACCTGCAGACCTTCACCTTCGAGATTCGGGAAGGCCACAAGTGGTCCGATGGTGCGCCGTTCACGGCGGACGATTTCATGTTCACGTACGAGGACTTTTGGGGCAACGACCTCGCCAACCCGAGCGGCAGTCTCCAGCACGGCGCCGAGAGGATCGGACTCCGCGAGATCGTGAGGGTCGAAGACACGGTGGTCGAGTTCAAATTCGACCGGCCGGCGCCCCAGTACCTGGATCGCATGGGACGGTACTCCGGCGATCCCTGGGTGTTCTCACCGCGGCACTACCTCGAGCGCTTCCACGAGAAGTACAACTCGGACGCGCAGCGGCTCGCTGAGAAGGCCGGTTTTGAAACCTGGGCCGACCATTTCAAGTCCAAGTTCTACTACGGGCCCAGCACCTCGCTGTCGCGCGAGGACGCCGCGTTCCGTCCGGCTCTCGGGCCATGGGTCAACGTCGGCGCCTCGCCCGAGGTCACGCAGTTTGCGCGGAACCCCTACTACCACGCCGTCGATACCGCGGGAAACCAGCTGCCGTATATCGACTACGTCAACCACTTCTGGATCAAGGACAAGGAGGTCTACCAGATCAAGGTGACGGCTGGTGAGCTCGACTTCGCACAGTTCGTGCTCGACCTCAAGAACATGGAGCTCTACCGGGCCGAGGAGGACCGCGGCGGATACCGCACGGTGGTCGCTTCCAGCTTGCGAACGTCGGCCATGTCCTTGTTCCCGAACCAGACGTACAAGGATCCGGCGATCGCCGCCATCTTCCGGGAGAAGGACTTCCGGGTCGCGGCTTCGGTGGCCATCAATCGCGAGGCCATCAACGAGACCCTGTTCTTTGGCCTGGCGCGGCCGTTCACGCCCTACCTGCTTGAGTCCTACAGCTTCTTCAAGCCGGAGTGGGGCTCGCTCCACACCGAATACGATCCCGACCAGGCCAATAGCCTGCTCGACGGGATTGGGCTGGACAAGCGCGACAGCGAGGGCTGGCGCCTGAGGCCCGACGGTGAGCGGTTCAGCATCTTGCTGACAGTCTCCGACCAGGAGGGCCCCAAGGAAGACATGGCCACGTTGATCGTGAAGGACTGGCAGGCGGTGGGCCTCCATGCCGAGTGGCAGTTCGAAGAGGAAGCGCTCTTCCGCGAGCGGGCGAGGACGTTCACCGAAGTGATGATGCCCCAGGACATCAGCGAAGCGGCGGCCTATTTCACGCGCTGGGCGTCGTGGCACTACGGCATGGACACCTATGAGAGCTATTGGGCCGGCAGCTGGGCCCAATGGATCCAAACCGACGGCGCGGAAGGCGAGGAGCCGCCGGACTGGGTGAAGGAGGCCAAGAATCTGCGCGAGCAATGGCGCCAGGCGGTGCCGGGCTCAGCCGAGTACGACGATCTCGGCGTGAAGTTCTGGTCCTACTTCTACGACCAGTACCCAATCATCGGCACGGTCGGATATCCGCCGCAGCCGACCATTGTCAATCAGAATCTGCGCAACGTGCCGACGGGCATCAACTTCGCTGCCGCGATCAACTTCGTGCGGCCCTACGGCTTCCCGCAGTTCTACTACGACCGGTAGGGTCGGTCGGCTGAAAAGCCGTGCCGCGGCCCGCGTCCTTGGACCTCCAAGGACGCGGGGCCGCGACGGGCGCGACGCCGCGCGCTGTGCCGACGTGCGCAGCGCGAGACCGTCGGCGGCGATGTCGGTGGCGTCAGGGGGGCGCGAACATGAGCGGCGCGATCGATCCCCACGGGCGGTATAGGAATCGCCGATCTCAACCGGCGCTGCTTATGGCCGGCCAACGGCCATTGAGCTGGGCGTTTACCCAGGCGTCGTTCGGCTTCCGACCAGGGTCCCACAGACGCGCCGCATGGGTCGACGCCAATCTGCCGAACCCCCTGCGCCGCATGCGCGACCTTGCAAGGCGCGCTAAGGGAGCGCCGTGAGGGCCTACCTCGTCCGGCGCATCGGCTACATGGTGCTCGCCTGGTGGATTCTGAGCGCGTTGATATTCGTCGTTATCCAGCTGCCTCCGGGCGACTATCTGTCGACCCGTCTTGCCGCACTCAGGGCTGAGGGGCTAACCCTCCACGAATCCGAGATCGAAAACCTTCGCATCTACTACGGATTAGACCGAACTCCAGTCGAACAATACGTAAACTGGATCACGCGGTTTATTCGCGGCGACATGGGCCGATCATTCGGAAGCTACGGTGGCGGCTCGCGGCGGACGGTCCTCTCGATCCTGCAAGAAGTTGTCCCCCCGACGATATTGCTTACGTCTATTTCGCTAACCTTGACCTATTTGATCGCCGTCCCAATTGGCATTTACTCAGCAACTCATCAATATAGCATCGGCGACTATGCGTTCACAGCCGTAGGGTTTATTGGACTCGCAACGCCAAATTTCATGATCGCGCTCCTACTGATGTATTTCCTATTTCTAGCATTCGGTATAAGTCCTGGAGGACTCTTTTCGCCCGAGTATCTGCTTGCTCCATGGAGCCTCGAGAAGCTCTGGGACATGATCAACCACCTCTGGGTACCGGTCGCCGTCGTTGCCACTGCGGGAACAGCCGCACTCATTCGTGTGATGCGTGGGGTTCTTCTGGATGAGCTGGGCAAGCAATACGTCATCACCGCGAGGGCCAAGGGTGTTCCTGAGCGGCAACTCCTGTTCAAGTACCCGGTCCGCATGGCATTGAACCCCATCATAAGCACCGTCGGCTGGACGTTGCCGGCAATTGTCTCCGGCAGTGCTATCACGGCGATCGTGCTGAATATCCCGATGACCGGAGCGGTCCTGCTAGTGGCTTTGCGTGTTCAGGATATGCACCTGGCGGGCAGTATTTTGATGGTCGAGGCCGCTCTCACGATCTTCGGAACGCTTCTATCGGACGTTTTGCTGGTGGTCGTGGACCCTCGAATCCGCCAGGAACGAACGGCCGTCTGAGATGGGAGTCTCAACGGGTTCCGAGGTTGCGGCTGAGCGGGTGAACATTCGTGAATTCTCCGACGAGGAACGTCACTACACGGCCGGCCAGTGGACGCTCATGTGGCGCAAAATGCGGCGCCACAGGTTGGGCATGTTTAGCCTTTGCCTATTGGGAATCGCCTACTTCTTTGCACTGACCTACGACTTTTGGATCCCATATAAGGAGACCTCGGACCACGGCTTTCTGAACTCACCGCCTTCCCGCATTCACTTATGGGATAGCGAAGGCAATTTCCAAGGACCATTTGTCTATGGGATTAAATCGGAGCTGGATCCGGTAGAGTTCAAGCGAGTCTATGAAGACGATCTTTCCAAAATAAACAAAATCGTCTTCTTTCACCGCGGTGAGCCGTACAAGTTCTGGGGTCTTTGGGAGATGGATCTCCACTTCTTCGGTGTAGAGGATGGCAAGGTTTTCCTATTTGGGACGGACAGGCTGGGACGCGATATGTTTTCGCGCGTCCTGGCGGGTGCTCGGATCAGCCTCTCCATTGGTCTCATCGGGGTCTTGCTGAGCTTCGTGCTTGGCGTGGTCATCGGGTCGGTGTCCGGCTACATCGGCGGGACGACCGACATCCTCATCCAACGGTTTATCGAGGTCGTGATCTCGATTCCGTCGATCCCGCTGTGGATGGCGATCGGTGCGGCAATCCCGCCGTTTTGGACGCCCATCCAGCGCTACTTTGCTATCACCGTGGTGCTGTCGGTCATCGGCTGGGCTGGGCTGGCCCGGGTGGTGCGGGGCAAGATCCTCGAGCTGCGCGAGCACGACTACGTGATGGCGGCCAAGGTTGCCGGCGCCGGGCACATGCGGCTCATCTTCGACCACATGATTCCCGGGTTCATGAGCTATTTGATCGTCAGCCTGACGTTGACGGTGCCGAACATGATCCTCGCCGAGACCTCATTGAGCTTCCTGGGGCTGGGGATTCGTGAGCCCTCGGTGAGTTGGGGCAGCCTGATGCAAGATGCCCAGAACGTGCGGAGCATCGCCCTCTATCCCTGGATGCTCATTCCTGGCCTGTTTGTGATCGTGGTGGTGCTGTTGTTCAACTTCATGGGCGATGGCTTGCGCGACGCCGCCGATCCATACACCTAGTCCTGCGCCGCGACGGCATCTCGCAGGCGCCACACGCTGCCCGCGAGCGTTCCGGCCACCAGCACGTCCTCGCCCGCCTCTCCGCAAGCGAGGGCCAGAGTGGTCACTGGGGGCGCGCCCATGCCCGCCGGCAGCCGACGCCATATGCGGCCGCGGTCCGACGATCGGAAGACGCCACCGCTCGTTGCCGCATACAGGGTGTTGTTCGTGGCGAACTGCGCCGAGGCGACGACGGCGAGGATCGACAGCCGCGCCTCGGTCGGTCGCGTCGCGCGCCAGGACTCCACCTGGCGCCCAGCCGGCGTGATCACCTCACGACCGGTGGCGACGGCTATGAAGTCGTCATTGGGGCCGTACGTGCGTGGGATTGCCAACGAGACCCAGCCGTCGCCGGCGTGCTCGAGGATCGGACGCCACGCGGTGCCGCGATCCGTCGAGCGGTACACCGCAATCATCTCCTCACCCGCGGTGGCCGCGAAGAGCGTGCCGTCCAGGGCGTAGTTCGGCGAAAACGCCACCGTCACCACGTTCCCGCCCGCGAAGTGCTCAGCCAACGGCGACCACGACGTGCCGCCGTCGCGCGATAGCGCCAGCGCGCCGTCCGCGCCCCCGACCGCGATGGCATGGCCGGCAGAGGCATCCGGTGCGACGGCCAGGCTCAGCGGCATGAAGTCCCCCGGCAGACCGGTTACCGCTTCCCACGCCCGCCCTCCGTCACGGCTTTCCACGAGGCTGGCTCCAGCGATCGCCCATACCCGGCGATCAGCCGCGAACGTCGGCGAGAAGACCAGTGACGTCACGCTCAACTCGCCGAGGCCCTCGCTGGCAGGGGACCAGGTCAACCCGCCGTCGGCGGATCGCAGCACGCCTTCGGCCGCGGTGCCGACCAGGAGCGTGCCGTCCGGCGCGAATCCAGGGGACAACGCCAGCGCCAGGACCGGTCGGCTCGACATGCCAACGTTGGAAGGCTGCCATGACCCGCCGCCGTCCGCCGAACGCAGGACGCCGCGCTCGTGCAGACCGGCCAGCCATACCAGGCCGTCCGGAGTGGCGCAGCTCGTTAGGGCCAGGACCGAATTCGCATCCGCGGTGCCGGCCAGCGGCTGCCACGAGTCACCTCGATCGCGCGACCGCATGAGGCCATGCTCGGCCGTGGCAATCATCAGCGTGCCGTCGGCGCTGAAGTCCGCCGACACGGCAATGGCGTTGATGCTGGCATCGGTATCCACGGTCTCAAGCCGATGCAGTGCATCGCCGTCGATTGACCGCCAAAGCCCCGCACCCTCGGTTCCCACGAACAACGCACTTTCACTTGGACTCGGTGCGAAGACGATGGATTGGACCGGAGTGCCGGCCGGAAAGCCGGCGGCGGCGAACCATTGCCGTGCCTCGGCTGCCCATTGATACAGGCCTGTCGACGTGCCTGCGAACAGCAACCCGTGCCCATCGGGCCCCAGGTGAGCGGCTAGCGCATTGACGGACAAATCGGCGAGACCGAGGTTGGCGGCATTCCAGGTGCGGCCACGACTGGTCGTGACGTACACGCCGTCTTGGCTCGTCCCGGCCAGGATCATGCCGTCGCTTGCGTAGGTCGGCGAGAACGCCAGCGCGGTGACGTCCGGCTGCTGGCCCCAGAAGTCTGGATCACGCCACGACGTTCCGCCGTCCACCGAGAGGAAAGCGCCGGAGCCGGCGGTGCCGACGATCAGCGTGGAGTCGCTGTCGAACGCGGGTGAGACGGCAGCCGCCTGTATGAAGCGGCCGCCGAGCGCACCCACCTTTTCCCATGAGCGCCCACCGTCGCGCCCCACGAATAGCCCGCCTAGGGTTCCAGCGATCACGACCTGGCGGCTCGCACCGGGCGGCCCGGCCGCCAGCGCCGTCACCGTGCCGCCCTCGGCCGTCATCAGCCGCATCCAAGCCTGCGGCGTATCAGGGTGCGTCATCAGCGGCTCCAGACCCATCCGCACCGTCGTTGATCGACATGCGGAATCCGCACGACGAGAGTACTTGCTGGAGAGTCCGCCAGGCGCCGGGACGTTCCGTTTGCGCATACCGCGGGTCTTCAGGCGCCGGCAGGCTGACGCGACTTCCACGGATTCTGCCGCGAGCTATCGAGTCTCGTCCTGCCGGTAGAATCGACTTCACCGGCGAGTGCAGCGTTGCCGGGCGGTCCGTGACTCGGGTGACCGACGTGAGAAATGGCATCCGTGCCCTCGGGGCTTTGGCCTTGGCGAGTCTCGTCGTAACCGGCTGCGACTTCTTTACCGAGAGCGAGTCAAGCGCCCCGGCGCTGATCACGGCGCCCCCGAGCTATCTCGACCGTCCCACGGTCCAGGTTCAGCGAGGCCGGATCCAGCAAGACATCCGCCTTGAAGGCCGAGTCGCGGCCGAGCTGGAGACGGTCCTCGCCTTCGACGTCCCGGGGATGCTCAAGGTGGTCCACGTGCGGCGGGGCGACGCGGTGCCGGCCGGAGAAGTCGTGGCGGAGTTGGACACGGGCGCGAGGGCGGAAGAAATCTCGGCGGCGCGGGAGGAACTCGAACGCGCGGAGCAGCGGCTCACCTCCGCCGAAACCGAACTCTTTGAGCAACAAGCGGCGGCCGAAGAGGCCTTGTTGCTGGCCCAGAGCCAAGTATTCGTCCGGCAGCAAGCGCTCGAGGCGTTGTTGGCTGGACCCTCGCCGGCAAGTCTTGCCTCCGCGCAGGCGGCGGTTGCCACGGCGGAGGCGGCGGTTGCCGGTCGCCGGGCGGAGGTGCGCCGCATCGAAGAAACGCTGCCGGCGGCCATCGACGCCGCCAGCGCGGATGTCGAATTCCATGAGCTGCGGCTGATGAGCGCCCAGGAGGAACTGCGGCGCCTGCAGGGGCAGAGCCCGCCGGCTTCCGCCGAGGCGCTGGCGGCGGCCGAGCAGGCCATCGCCGCCGTCACGCTTTCCTTGGCCGGGGCGCGCTACGAGCTTTCCTTGCTCGAGCGCCCCGAGGGGCCACCCGCACTGCAAGTCGCGCGCGCTTCCACGGCGGGCACTGAGGCGTCGCTTGCCCGTGCCGAGGCCGAGTTGGAAGCCCTGCGGACCGGAGCGGACGAGGCCACGATCGAGCACGCGCGGACCGTCCGGCGGGCCGCTGTGCTCAGGCGCGATGCTGCCCAGCGGTCCCTGGATGCTATCGAGAACGGCGAACTCGGAGCCGCTCTCGAGGTCGCGACGCTGCGCGAAGCGGCCGCGGCTGCCCGTTCGAGGCTGGCGGAGCTGACAGCGCCCACGGACGACCACCGTCTCATGGCTCCGTTCGACGGCGTGGTGACATATGTGCCTCGCGTGCCCGGCACCCATGTGCAGCCGGGTGAGGCGATCGTTGAGATGGCCGACGCACGCACGCTGGTGGTGCGCGCCAGCGTGCCTCGCGGGTATCAGCCTCAGCTTGCGGTGGGGCAGGCGGTGGACGTGGTGGTCGGTGGACTCGAAGGAACCGTCTTCCAGGGACGGGTTGCCGTGTTGCCGCACGAGGTCGGGACGCCGGGCGGCGGCACCGTGCGCGTTGACGAAGCGAAGATCACCGCGGATTGGGCCGACGCGGATATCGAGATTGGGATGCGCGCGGTCATGACGATCACCCTCCAGGTCAAGGATCACGTCCTGAAGGTTCCCGTCACGGCCGTCCGTACCGTGAACCTGCGCCAGTTCGTCGAGGCGCTCATCGATGGGCGGCGCCGCAGCTTGCCGGTGCGCACCGGCATTCGCAGTGACTCCGAGATCGAAATCATTGACGGGGTCGAGGAAGGCGCCGTCATCTTCGAGTCCTACTGACCGTGACCTTTTCGCGGGCGCTCGCGGCACTGATTCTGCGACGCCTGCGCAGCAGTGGGCCCGCCATACTGATCGTGGCCGTGGGTATGTGGGTCAGCGTGGCCCTGGTGACCGCGGTACCGCTCTTTGCCGCGGGCTTCAGCGATGCCTTGCTGAGACACGAAATCGAGCACGCCCGGCTCCCGTTGGCGTCCAGCGTCGTCGTGAGCCACGCCGAAGGCCAGACCCGCCAGCCGGCGATGGGGCAAGAGGGGTATCAGCGCGCCTCCGAGGCGCTGGATACGCAGGTAGCCGACCTCGTCGGACTGCCCGAGCGCCAAAGAGTGAGCTATCTCGAGTCGGATCGGATGCCCATCGAAGCGTTTGCGCCAACCGGTGAGCCGCTGCGGCCGTCCTCGTTTATCTTTGGGTTCCTCGCTGCGGTGACGGGGATGGCCGACAACGTCGAGCTGCTGGGAGGGCGGCTGCCGACGAATCTGGTCAGGACGGCCCAGGACGCCTCCGGCGCACGGTTCGCGCTCCTCGAAGGGATGATGTCGTCCCGAGCGATGGACAACCATGGGCTGCTGGTTGGCGACCGCGTCGAGCTGACCCACAGCGACGCCCGCGCCACCGGGTCATTTGTCATCAGCGTCGAGATCGTGGGCCGCTTCGTCCCCAGGAACCCAGACTCGATCTACTGGTTCAAGCAGACGGGCGATTTCGACCAGGGCGCGGTGATCGTTGACCGCGATGCCTTCGTCAGCGGACTCCTCGTCCTTCGACCCAGTCTCTATGGTGAGGCGGCCTGGTACTCGAACTTCGACCCGGACGCCATTCGCGCCGCGAACTACCAGCGCATCATCAGTGGGTTGCGCCGACTTGACCCGCTGGCGGAGACGATTGCACCGAACGCGAGCGTGGAAACCAGACTGGACCGCATCCTGGTCGCCGCGGACCAGCAGCGAACGACGGTCGAGCTCACGTTGTTCGTCCTCAGCGCGCCCGTCGTGGGTCTCGTCCTCTACTTCATGGCGCTCTCGACCGGGATGGTCGTGGACGGGCAGCGCACCGAGATTGCCGTGCTCAAGAGCCGTGGCGCCAGCACGCGGCAGGTCGTTGCCGTCTATCTCCTGCAGAGTCTTCCGCTGGCCGGACTGGCGATCGCCGTGGGGCCATTCCTGGGCATGGGAATCGCCCAAGCGATGGGGAAGACGCTCGGCTTCCTGGAGTTTACGAATCGGGCCGACCTGCGACTGGAGCTGACGGCAGGCCACTACGGGCTGGCTTCGGTCACCGCGGGTCTGGGTATTCTCGCCATCCTGGCGCCGGTGATCGGCGCCGCGCGCCAATCGATCGTGACCCATCGACAGCAAGTTGCGCGGGCCCGGCGCGGGCCGTTCTATCGGCGATTCTTTCTGGACCTCGGGTTGCTGGGGCTGGCTCTCTATGGGTACGCCACGTTGCGCAGCTGGGATGCGCTGCCGGACGTGGGTTCCGAGGTCCAACCATTCGCACGCGCTCTGCTCGTGCTCATCCCCATGGTGTTCATCCTGGCGGGCGCCCTGGTCTTCCTGCGGCTGGTCCCCTGGATCGTCCGTTGCCTGACGTGGGCGGCATCGCGCATGGGTGGCGTCGTGTTGTTTCTGGGCCTGCGGCAGATGGGACGGCGCTCGGGTCCGTTCACGGGCCTGATGATCCTGCTCATGTTGACGTTTGCCACCGGGACGTTCAGCGCGTCGATGGCGGCCACCATCAACCGGAACCTGGAAGACAGCGCGTATTACCAAATCGGCGCGGACGCATTCTTCGAGGAGTACGGCGAGTTCGACGACAACCAGCAGATCTGGCACATGCCCCCGATCGAGGGGCATCTGGACGCCACCGCCGGCGGCGCTCCCGCGGTGGACCAGGCGGCTCGCCTGTGGCGTGATGACGCCGTGGTCAGGCTGTCGGGTGGACCGCTGGCCTACTCACGCCCGGTGACGCTCTACGGCGTGGATCCGGGGCCGTTCGCCCAAACGGTAGCGTGGCGCGGCGATTTTGCCCCCGCGTCCCTCGAGGCCCTGATGAACGCGATGATCACCGACGACCGCACCTTGCTGGTCGACCGACGTCTCCTGGCGGAGCTCCCCGATCTGCAAGTGGGCGATCTCGTCAATGTCGTGCTCGGTGAGGACGAACTGGGGTTCTTTGTGGCGGGCGTCATCGACACCTTCCCCACCCACTTTCCCCACGAGGGATTTTTCGCGGTGGCGGACCTCGGGCGCCTGGAACGCTCCTTGGGTGAATCACCGTGGAACGTGTTGGCGCGACTGCGTCCCGACGTGGGCGCCGGAGAGCTCGTCAGCGGCCTGCGGGAGCTGGGATACCGCGTAATCAAGGCTTTCGATGCGCGCGAGCTACTCGCGAGCGCCCGCGACGATGCCACGCGGATCGGGACGTTCGGGATTCTCACGGCAGGCTTCGTGATTTCAGTGCTGCTGACGGTGGCCAGCCTGGCGGCATACGCGCTCATATCGTTCCGGCGGCAGCTCCCGGAATTCGGGATTCTGCGCGCCATGGGGATTGCGCGGCGCCAGATGGTGGCGCTCATGATGTTCGAGCACGGCTTCCTGGTCGTGCTGGGGACGGCGGCCGGCACCGCGCTGGGGATCGTCACGGGCGCGCTGTTCACTCCGTTCATGCAGCTTCACGGTGAGCGCCTGGATAGAACACCGCCGTTCGTGGCCATCACGGCCTGGGATGACCTGGGCAAGCTATTCGTGGTGCTCGGCATCGCGCTGGTGCTGGTGCTGGCCGTGACCATGCGGAGACTGTGGGGCATCCGCACGCACGCTGCCATCAAGTTCGGGAACGAGTAGACCTCGGCGTGTCCTCGTTCTGACCAAGACCGGAGCCCGTGTCGACCTCGGCGGCACGTCTGCGGATGTGGTGGTCATCGGCGTCTCATTTGCGGCGAGTGAAGGGCCGTGCTGCGGTCGCGGAGGCTGGTTCGCGCCTTAGACGGATCGCCTTCCCGCCCGTTTGGGGTCGTGCGAACAGGGGATTGCAGGCCCCGGAGAATCCACCACACCACAATTGTGCGCGTTTCGCTCGAGGTCCCCAGGTGGGTGCCACACCGCTCGGAGCGAAATCCTTGGTGAGGACGAGGCCCCTGGTTCGATTCCGGGTGTGGGCTCCCATCAGCCCTACAAGGTTTGAAAGGCGTTGATCGCCACCATCGGCGTGGCTTCTTCAAAGTCGGCACGTCCCCGGCACCGACGCGACGGGACGAGGCGTCACTGGCGCGGCTTCCTATCGAAGTAAACGCACGTCGAACCGAGCGCGGGCCTGAGATCCTAGGGGAATGTCGATGCCGTCACGATCTGTCTCGACCGATATGGCTGATTCATAGCGACCCGGCACTGATGTGCGCAGACCTGCGCGCCTCCAGGCAGGCCCGTGGAAGCCCGCGACTTCCAACAAGCCACAAGCGGACAGTGGGCGAAGTGGCCGGCGAAACTATTTGGTGGGGCCGAATCTGGAAAGAGGCTGGCGGCTCGACTGCCGCCGGTGCCATTCGACGGCTCAGGCGTCCACGCATCTCCCGGCGTTGACAGCGGGAATGCGCACTGACAATATCCCCGCACTTCGATTGTGAATGAATAAATCTTCGTAACGGAAGCTGAGGCGGGATCGGTGGGTGATTGACCCGATTGAGCCTACGGAAGGCGACGCCGGGGCCTGAATTCGCGGCTGAGCGGGCGTGGGCAGGCGTTGCGCGGAAGTGCGTGGGCTCTCGCACTCACCAGCCGCGACGGCGGATGCCGTGGGAATCGGTGCCTGGCCGCATGCTGGCATCCGCCTGCCGATGGTCTATGGGACACATCGGATGCGTCGCGGTTCTCGGAGTGGCGGTGCTGCTGGCTGTTGCAGGTTGTGAAGTCTCCGAGGCGACTGGGGAATCTCCGCCCGTCCCCACGACCGCCGAGCACGTCGACGCAGCGATGGGCGTGGCCGTTGACACGCCGACCCGGACGGTCACACCCACACCAACAGTCCAAGCGGCAGACCCGACAGAGACGCCGACTCCCGTTTTCGCCACCGACCGGGAGGTGCTGGTCGCGTTCTACCACGCGACCGACGGCCCGAATTGGACCGACAGCAGCAACTGGCTCAGCGACAGGCCGCTCAACGAATGGCACGGGGTCACCACGGATGCTTCCGGCCGCGTCACACAGTTGCGGCTCCAAGCGAACGGGTTGGCCGGCGAGATACCGTCGGATGTGGGCCGCCTTTCCACGCTGACCGTGCTGTGGCTTCCGGGCAACTGGTTGCGTGGTGCCATACCACCGGCGCTCGGTCGCCTTGCCAACCTGCAGTCGCTGGGACTCCATGGGAATCAGCTGGTCGGGTCGATCCCGCCCGAGTTGGGCGACCTCGCCGCACTGGATGTGCTGGGACTCAACGACAACCACCTCGGCGGGGCGATCCCGCCCGCGCTCGGACGCCTCGCCAACCTCGAAGTGCTGGGACTCAACGGGAACCAGCTGGTCGGAGCAATCCCGTCCGACATCGGCAACCTCGGCAAGCTGAGGACCCTGTGGCTGCATGAGAACGAGCTCAGCGGGGCGATTCCGCCCGAACTGGGCAATCTGGTTAATTTGGAAACCCTGTGGCTTCACGACAACCAGCTCAGTGGAGCCATACCAGCCGAGCTGGGGAAACTCTCCAAGTTGCTGCTGCTGTTGCTCCACGGCAACGAGCTCAGTGGGCCGATCCCGCCCGCGCTGGGCGCTCTCGCCAAACTGGATACGTTGCGCCTCAATTCCAATGCGTTGGAAGGGGCGATTCCCGCAGAGTTTGGAGGCCTTGCCGAGCTGCGGACGCTGCACCTCGACAACAACCAGTTGCGCGGGGCGATACCGGCGGAACTGAGCAACCTCTCCCACCTCCAATCACTGGCGCTCGGCGGCAGCAATCAATTCACGGGGTGCATCCCCCGAAAACTGGCCGACGTTCTGATGAGCGACCTCCGCACCCTTGGTCTGCCGTTCTGTGATGCCCGTGGAGGATTGCGTCGCACACCGGCAGCGGCGGTCACGCCGGTGCCAACCCCGACGCGCGACACGACGGCAGCGCCGACCGTCGCGCCCGCGCCCACGCCAAGCCCCGACCGCGAGGTGCTCGTCGCCCTCTACCACGCAACCGACGGACCGAACTGGGGCAACAACACCAACTGGCTGCGCGAGGCGCCGATTGGGGAATGGCATGGCGTCACCACGGATGTCGACGGACGGGTCACGAAGCTCGTCCTCGAGGGCAACCGGTTGCGGGGAATGCTCCCGCCTGAATTGGGTCAGCTCTCCAATTTGAAATCCCTAGGAATCGTGCGCAACCGACTGACGGGGCCGATCCCGCCCGAATTTGGGCGCCTCGCTGCGCTCGAAGTGCTGGTGCTGGACGGCAACCAGCTGAGCGGCCCGCTTCCGCCCGAACTGGGTCACCTCTCCAACTTGAGGGGCCTGAGTCTCCGGGCAAACCAATTCAGCGGGCCGATCGAGCCGGCGCTGGGACCTCTCAGCATCTACGTCAACGTGCTGCTCGTGGCCGGCAATCAGTTCACGGGATGCATTCCCCGGGCGTTCGAGTACATCCCCGTCACTGACCACCGCGAGCTCGGACTACCGCTCTGCGAGTCCAGCGAAGGCGCGGGCGGTGAGGCGACGGGCCCGGCGACGCCGCCGTTCGCCTACGACTCCGATCGGGAGGTTCTGATCGCGCTCTATCGCGCGACCGACGGGCGCAACTGGATCAACAGCAACGGCTGGCTGAGCCAGGCGCCAATCGGGGAGTGGTTCGGCGTCGTCACGGACCGCTTCGGCCGCGTCACCAAGCTGGCGCTCACCAACAACTGGTTGACCGGGGAATTGCCGCCGGAGTTGGGCCGCCTGGCCAGTCTGGAAGAGCTGTATCTCGGCCAAAATCAACTCGGTGGGCCGATCCCGCCCAATCTCGGCAGCCTGCGCAAGCTAAGGATCCTTTCGCTCTATGAGAACGAGCTGAGCGGGGCGATCCCGCGCGAGCTGGGCCGCCTGACCAAATTGGAGGATCTGTACCTCAGCGGCAACCGGTTGAGTGGGACGATCCCGCCCGAATTGGGCCGGCTCAACCGGCTCTACACGCTGTTTCTCGACGACAACCAGCTCAATGGGCCAATCCCGCCGGAGTTAGGTGACCTTGGCAATCTGGCCGGTCTGTGGCTCTCGAACAATCAGCTGAGCGGACCAATACCATCCGAGCTCGGCCGCCTCGCCAACCTGCAGGGATTGCGCCTCGACGCAAATGAACTGGTCGGCGAGATTCCGCCGGCATTGGGCCGCCTCTCCGACTTGTATGAGCTGACGCTGAGCGATAACCAGCTGCACGGAGCGATACCTCAGGAGATCGGTCGCCTCGCCTACCTCGCCGTGCTGCGCCTTGCCGGTGACAACCGGTTCACGGGGTGCATCCCCGCGATGTCTCGCGAGCTATACGAAAGCGATCTCGATCAGCTTCGCCTCCCCTTCTGCGCCGTCCCCGACCCGTCGCCGGCCGAGGAACTGCTAGCCGCGATCGCC
Organism: Chloroflexota bacterium; assembly: GCA_965243625.1. Classification (GTDB taxonomy): domain Bacteria; phylum Chloroflexota; class UBA11872; order UBA11872; family UBA11872; genus JAJECS01. The sequence continues at coordinate 1,609,919 of CBDEVI010000002.1, read as the reverse complement.
GCGGATCGAGCCGCATTAGAGGCGCTCTACCACGCAACCGACGGACCGAACTGGACAGAAAACGCCAACTGGCTCAGCGAGGCGCCGCTCGGCGACTGGCATGGCGTGGGCACGGATCACCGGGGGCGCGTGCATCTCCTTGGCCTCAGCAACAACCAGCTCAGCGGGGCGCTACCGCCTGCGCTGGGCGATCTTGCTCGGCTGGAAACCCTCCGGATTGCAGGCAACCAGCTCAGCGGAGTGATACCGCCCGAGCTAGGGCGGCTTGCCAGGCTGCGATGGGTCCAGGCTTCCGGCAACCAGCTCAGCGGGCCGTTGCCGCCTGAGTTGGGGCGCCTCGCCAACCTCATGGAACTGACGCTCTACGACAATCAGCTGAGTGGTTCGATTCCGCCGGAACTCGGCCAGCTTCCGAACCTGCAAATGCTGCATCTCGGTCGCAACCAATTCGTCGGCGAGATCCCAGCGGAGCTTGGCAATCTCTCAAACCTAGAGAGCCTGTCACTTTCCGACAACGAGTTGACCGGGGCCATCCCGCCCGAGCTGGGACGTCTTTCCCTGTTGCATGGGTTGTATCTGTCGGGAAACCAACTCAGTGGTGAAATCCCAGCCGAGCTCGGCAACCTCGCGGACTTGAAGAGATTGTCGCTTGGGCGCAACGAGTTGAGTGGGGCCATTCCGCCCGAGTTGGGGAATCTCGCCTACCTGGAAGAGCTTGACCTCGCGTACAACGCGTTGCGCGGGCCGATCCCGCCTGAGTTGGGAAACCTCGCCTATCTGGAAGAGCTTGACCTCGGGGTCAACGCGTTGCGCGGGCCGATTCCGGCCGATTTGGGCAACCTCCGCTATCTGCGAGAGCTTGACCTTGGATACAACCAGTTGGTCGGGGCTATGCCGCCCGAGCTGGACAACCTCGCCAACCTAGACACCGTCAGGCTGAGCGGAGACTCGCGCTTCACCGGCTGCATTCCTGCGGGGCTGAAGGATGTCAACGAAAACGACCTCGGCAGGCTTGGTCTGCCATTCTGTGGCGCGAGCTGAGGCCGGATGGGCGGGCGGCGCGTGATGGCCAACGCGGGAAACCATCTCAACCACCAGCCGCGCCGCCGCGCTTGCGCTCACGGCGGCCACTCGCTCAGCCAATGGCAATGGTCCGCCCAATTCGGCCCGTCGGTCGCGTGGTAGATCGCGACGAGCACGTCGCGGTCAGTGGTGGGTGCGCCGGGCCTGACGCCTCGCGGGTGTTTACGGCCGCATCGCACGCCGCCGTCGCCGGCATGACGGCGAGCATCAGCGCGGTGGGACGAAGCGTCACTGACACGGCCTCCGAGCTGTCCTGACCACTGAGGCGATGCTCGTTAGGGCGGCGACGCGCGGCCGAGCGCGTCGTAGCCCCAGCAGACCACGGTGTGGTCGGTCGTCACGCCGCAGGTGTGGCCAAGCCCCGCGCTGACGGAGACGAATTCCCCGTCCGGCGGCGTGGCCTGGCCGGCAGCGTACGTGGCGGCGTCCTCGTCGAGACCGGTGCGGTCAGGCGCGAGGGAGCCACCGCTTCGATCCACCCTGGCGGTGCTGATGAGATCAACGTTGGAACCCCAGCAGGCCACGGAGCCGTCGGCTTTCACCCCGCAGGTGTGCACCCCACCGGCGCTGACCGAGGCGAACATCCCCGCGGGCGGTGTGGATTCGCCGAATTCGTTACGTCCCCAGCATGCGACCGAACTGTCGGCTCTCACTCCACAGGTATGCGACCCGCCGGCGCTGACGGAGGCGAACTCCCCCGCGGGCGGCGTGGCTTGCCCGTGGTCGTCATTGCCCCAGCAGACGACCAGGCCGCTCGTCGTGATGCCGCAGGTGTGCACCCCGCCGGCGCTGACGGACTCGAACGCTCCGTCGGGCGGCGTGCTGTCGCCAAACCTGTCATGGCCCCCGCAGGCGACACTGCCGTCGGGCCTCACCGCACACGTGTGCGTTCCGCCGGCGCTGACAGAGGCGAATGCTCCCCAAGGATGCGTGCTCTTGCCAAACGCGGTGCTGCCCCAGCAAATGAGGGCGCCTTTAGTCTTCACTCCGCACGAACGTGCCCACCCGGCGCTGACGGATGTGAAGGCTCCAACGGGCGGAGTGGCTTGGCCTTCATGGTCGAGTCCCCAGCACGCGATGGAGTGGTTGGACTTCAGCCCGCAAGTGTGAAAGTCCCCGGCACTGACGGAGATGAACTCGATCCCAGGCGAGCTTGAGCGCGTCGATGGTGGCTGGTTCTCGGATGGCGACGTGTCGTTTTCGGCGGCCATGGCGGGGCGGTCCGCGACAGTCGTAGAGGTATCGCTGGAGCTGCCGTTGCCACAGGCGGGCAAAGCGCAGGCGACGAAAAGGGCGGTGAGAGCAAGAGTCCACATCCACCGAGGGCGCCGGTGACGCCGGAGTCTGCCCTGAATCGCGCCGGGGCCGTTGATTAGGGTCTAGCCTTCGCAGGCCACGGCATCGAGCGGCGTGCTGACTCGGCCTGCCTGTACCGGTACCGGCTCGAGGGCGGGCTCCGCCCGGGCCACGGCCTGTACGACGCTGCCGTCGGGCGCTGCCGTGTAGACGGTCGTGTCTGAGTAGCCGGCTCGATTGGGGGGGCCGATGCTGACGGTCGCGATCCGCGAACCGTCCGGCGACCAGGAGGCGAGTTCCCCAGGCAAGGGCGACGCGTTTACCAGCGTGCCGTCCAGATCGACCACGCCGATTCCGAAGCACGAAAAGAGGATTTGTGAGCCACTTGGCGACCAAGCAACCGTCTCGATCCAGGCGTTCACGGCGGTCGGGTCAGGGTTCAGCGGGGTGCTGGAACGCTGCTGCCAACCTCGAATCGTCGTCACTCTCCGCGCGTCGGTCCCATCCGCTGCGATCGTGTAGAGACCCACGGTGTCGCGCTCTGGGTCTGCCATTGCGAACGCAATGCGCTTCCCGTCCGGAGACCACGAGGGTCCGCTCACCGTTTCCGTGATCCGCCGCATGTCCCCGCCGCCGGCGCTGATGGTGTAGATGGAGTATCCCGGACGTTCGTCGTAGCCCACTACGGCGAGGCGCTGCCCGTCCGGAGACCACCGTGGCGGATGCGGGGCAACGATGATTGCGGTGCCGTTGGCCGCAATGTCGAGTGGACGAATGTCGGTGCCATCGGCCGCCATCGTGAATAGGCGTAAGCCCCCGTGGGTCCGGGATGACTCGGTCGTGCGGCTGGCAAGGCGGCTGGAAAGAAACGCGATCTGGCTGCCATCGGGCGACCAGGCGGGAAAATCGGAGATCGTGGAATCCGTGGTCAGGCGGCTCTCACCCGTGCCATCGGTTGACGCTCGCGCCAGCTCGGGGTCGTATTCGAGCCACGCCGGTTGCCCCCGACCTGGCGGGGGTTGGCTTCGATAGGCGCAGGTGCCGTAGACGACGTGCATACCCGATGGGGAAATGGTCATCCTCGCCGGTCGCCCGACGAATACCTCCTGGGCAGGGCTCGTGCGGGCAACGAGCTCCAGCCTAGATCCATCCGCGGCCACTGCGTAGATCGCAGCACTTGGCGTCCCCGTGCTGAAGTAGATGGTCGCTCCGTCGGGATGCCAGGCCACGTTCGTGTTCGGAAGCCTGCCGATCGGGTCAGAGTGCGGGCTGCACGTCGATGTCGGGTAGTACTGGGTGATAGCCACCTGGCTCTCCTCGGTGGCAGCCGCTTGGCTCTCGCTGGTCGTTTCCACCTGGCTCTCGCCGCAAGCGGCGACGATCAGCAGCACCACCAGGGCTGCTGCCATCAGCCTTTGCCGCGGATGCAAGGAGGTCAATCCATCCGCTCCGTATCTCACTCCAATTCGCACCGATGAGTCATTGCGCGTGGCGACGCCCCCAAATCCTGCTCCGCGAGATCATCCGCGTCGACTTTGCCTAGGAAGGCCTGGGTCAGAATGTCCGTCTCTTGGACCGATTGGGGCGTGCCGTTCTTGACCACGCGGCCCCTGTTGCGAACGTAGGCCCGGTCGACGATGTCCAGCACGCCCTTGGTTTTGTAGTCGGCGACCGTGATGGTGGTCCCGAGCCGCTCGCAAACCTCTGCCACTTTCTGAAACACCTCTTTGACCACGACTGGCGCGAGGCCAAGGATCGGCTCGTCGAGCACCAGCACCAGCGCGGTACGTCGAAGCATCACTGGCACGGCCTCCGAGCTGTCCTGACCACTGAGGCGATGCTCGTTAGGGCGGCGTCGCGCGGCCGAGCGCGTCGTAGCCCCAGCAGACTACGGTGTGGTCGGTCGTCACGCCGCAGGTGTGGCCAAGCCCCGCGCTGACGGAGACGAATTCCCCCTCCGGCGGCGTGGCCTGGCCGGCAGCGATCTTGGATGCGTCCTCGTCAGAATCGGCGCGGTCAGGCGCGAGGGAGCCACCGCTTCGATCCACCCTGGCGGTGCTGATGAGATCAACGTTGGAACCCCAACAGGCCACGGTGCCGTCGGTTCTGACCCCGCAGTTGTGCACCCCTCCGGCGCTGACCGAGTCGAAACTCCCTGCGGGCGGTGTGGATTCGCCAAATTCGTTACGGCCCCAGCATGTGACGGTACTGTCGGCTCTCACCCCACAGGTATGCGACCCGCCGGCGCTGACAGAGGCGAACTCTCCAGCGGGCGGTGTCGCTTGGCCGTAGTCGGCAAAGCCCCAGCAAGCAACCAGGCCGTTGCGCCTGATCCCGCACGTATGCGCGGCCCCGGCGCTGACAGAGGCGAAGACTCCGTCGGGTGGTGTGCTCTGGCCAAACTTGTCATTGCCCCGGCAGGCAATGCTGCCATCGGTCCTCAGCCCGCAGGTGTGTGTTGTCCCGGCGCTGACGGAGGCAAACTCTCCCGGGGGCGCCGTGGTCTTGCCAAATTGGTCGTCGCCCCAGCAGGCAACGGCGCCGTCGGCCTTCACCCCGCAGGTGTGAGCAGTCCCTGCGCTGACGGAGGCGAAGCTCCCCTCGGGCGGCGCGGATCGCACAAACCCGTACCTGTCGTAGCCCCAGCAAACGACGGCGCCGTCGGTCGTCACTCCGCAGGTGTGGAGGCCTCCAGCGCTGACAGAGGTGAACTTGACCCCTTGGAGGCTCGAGCGAGTCGATGGCGGCTGATTCTCGGACTGTGAAAGAGTCTTCCCAGTAGCCCCAGCCGAGCCAATGAGGACGGAGTCGGGGGAATCGTCGAACCTGCCATTGCCACAGGCGGATAGAGCGCAGGCGATGAAAAGGGCGGTGAGGGCAAGAGTCCAAACCGACCGGCGCCACCAGCGACGGCTAGATTGCCTATTCACTGACGGCGCCGGCGAACTCAAGGAGATGAGCGCTAGCGCGGTACGACGAAGCATCACTGCCACGGCCTCCGAGCTGTCCTGACCACTGAGGCGATGCTCGTTAGGGCGGCGATGCGCGGCCGAGCGCGTCGTAGCCCCAGCAGACCACGGTGTGGTCGGTGGTCACGCCGCAGGTGTGGCCGATCCCCGCGCTGACCGAGACGAATTCCCCGTCCGGCGGCGTGGCCTGTCCGGCAGCGTACTTGGCGGCGTCCTCGTCGGGACCGGCGCGGTCAGGCGCGAGGGAACCACCGCTTCGATCCACTCTGGCGGTGCTGATGAGATCAACGTTGGAACCCCAGCAGGCCACGGAGCCGTCGGCTTTCACCCCGCAGGTGTGCACCCCACCGGCGCTGACCGAGGCGAACTTCCCCGCGGGCGGTGTGGATTCGCCGAATTCGTTACGTCCCCAGCATGCGACCGAACCGTCGGCTCTCACTCCACAGGTATGCGACCCGCCGGCGCTGACGGAGGCGAACTCTCCCGCGGGTGGCGTGGCTTGCCCGTGGTCGTCATTGCCCCAGCAGACGACCAGGCCGTTCGTCGTGATACCGCAGGTGTGCACCCCGCCGGCGCTGACGGACGCGAACGCTCCGTCGGGCGGCGTGCTCTGGCCAAACTTGTCATTGCCGCGGCACGCGGTGCTGCCGTCGGTTCTTACCCCACAAGTGTGCATTCCACCGGCGCTGACGGCCGCGAATTGCCCCCAGGCCGAAAAATGACGATTGCCCCAGCAGACGACGCTCCCGCCGGTCTTGACTCCGCAGGTGTGTGTCCACCCGGCGCTGACGGAGATGAACTTGTCCCTGGGTGGCTCGGATCGGGCCCAGGGCTCGAATCGGTCGTATCCCCAGCAGACGACGGAACGGTCGACCTTCAGACCACAGGTGTGCACGCTCCCAGCGCTGACGGAAGCGAACTCCACCCCAGGCCGGCTTGAGCGCGTCGATGCCGGCTGGTTCTCGGATGGCGACGTGTCGTTTTCGGCGGCCATGGCGGGGCGGTCCGCGACAGTCGTAGAGGTATCGCCGGAGCTGCCGTTGCCACAGGCGGGTAGAGCGCAGGCAATGCAAAGCGTGGTTAGAGCAAGAGTCCAAACCGACCGGCGCCACCCGTGACGACTAGATGGCCTGTTCACTTACGGCGCCGGCAAACTCGAGGAGATGAGCGCCAGCGCGACGCGACGAAGCATCACTTCCACGGCCTCCTGGCGGAATCTTCGCACGTCGAAGTACGTCCGGGTCCGAGATTCTAGCGGTAATGCCGATTCCGTCATGATCTGTCCAAGCCGATATGTCTAATTCATATCGTCCCGCAACTGATGTGCGCGGACCTGCGCGCCCCGAGGCGGGTCCCTCGATGCTCGTGTCGCCCCAATCAACCGCAAGTGCACAGCGGACGCCATGGCCCACGACTCCTACAAATTGAGCAGCATTCGGAACGAGACTGGCGGCCGGAGTGCCTCCGGCTTCATCCCACGGCCCCGGCATGTCCGCGTCGTCCGGCGTTGACGCCGGGCCAGCAGAGTGACAGTATCCACGCACTTTGGTTGTATATGAACAAATCTTCCTAGCGGAAGCTGAGGCGGGATCCGTTGGGCGGGCTCCACCGATCGAGATTGCGGTAAGCGACCCCACGGTCCGAATCTGGACTTGAAAGGGCATGCGCCGGACTCGATCTCAGCGCATTTGGCCTCCCGCACTTGACGCCGGCAGCGACTTTGCCGCGGGTTTTCGCGCCATCGGCAGTCCCGCGGTCTGACGCCAGTCGATGGCGTCGTCGGCGGTAGTGATCACCGAATTGCGGCGCCAGCCGCGATGGCTGCGGGTGGCCGGTGCCGTCCTTACGGTGCTGACTCTGCTGACCGTTGCCGTCACGAGCTACGGACCGCTGGTGATGGCGCAGGAGGGCGGCGAAGAGGAGAGAGTCCGGCCCCGCGACGATGCGCCGTCCGGGTGTTACCGCGAGCCGAACGCGGGGAACATCATCGTCTGTCCCTCGGTCAGCATCTCGGCCAACCCGACGACGATAGTCAAGGGAAACTCCAGCTCTCTGAGCTGGAACAGCAGCTGGCTCACCCGCGTGTCCGTCTCGCCGGGGAGCGGGCTCAACGTTCGGCCAAATGTCAGAGGCAGCGGAAGCGTCAGCCCCAGCAGCACCACGACCTACACGATCACGGGCCATAGCCCGGCGGGGTCGCACACGGACAGCGTCGAGGTCGAGGTGACCGAGCCGACGCCGACCCCGGCCCCGGAGGCCACCGCGACCCCGACCCCTGAGGCCACCGCGACCCCAGAACCAGAGGACACCCCGACGCCGCCCGAAACGACCGATCCGCCGACGGGGACTTTCTGGGCCGATGACTCACGGATTGATCGCGGTGAGTCCACAAAGTTGCGGTGGAAGACAAGTAATGCCACCAGTTGGAAGCTTGATGGCAAGAACGTGAGTGGCCCCAACGGAGACAAGACGGTCTCTCCCACGTCGCGGACTACGTACACGTTGGTTGCTACAGGCGCCGGTGGATCGAAGACCTTCACGACCACGGTTGACATTAGACCACCTCCGGTATCGGATCTGACTGGAAGCATCGCGATTGTCTCGGGCAAGCCAACGCACCTGACTCCGCCAAATCCGGACTGCACCAACATTACTTGGACCACGAACGGTTCACCGGTGAGCGTTTTTTCCAAAATCAAGACAACGGCAAATGACGCTCCAAGAACCAATATCAGCACAAGGTCTAGTGGAACTCAGAAAGTCTGTCCAGAACGTACCACGACGTACACGCTGACTGCATCCAAGTCTGGCGACACAATCACTCGCAAAGTGGACGTGACAGTTTCCAATGGTCATATCGAGGTGAATCCATCGGAGGTATACATCGGAAACTGTGCGGTGGTCAGCTGGTGGACCAGTGCTCTCAACAACCCGTCCATTGGCCTTGATACAGGCGACCCTAACATCGGCGCTATCGAGGTGGTCGGGAGCCGGCGAGTCTGTCCGACCGCCACAACCCGTTACACCCTCACCGGTGGCACTCCAGGCGCCGCTGGAGGTAGCCAAGCTCGGTCGTCAGCTGCAGGCGGCGCGAGAGCTGCTTCGACAACCGCCTTTTCTTCAAGCGCCACACTCACGGTTCATGCATCGTGTTCAGCTAAGCCGGGCGACCTTTGCGAGGTTCAAGGACTAACGGTCTCGCTCGGCAGCGGCGACCCTGGGGACGACACTGGACCGGATACGTTGGTAGCAAGCTGGTCTGGACCCAACTTGACTGGCAATGAACAAAGATACTTTATTCAGCATAAGAGGAAAGGACAATCATTTGCAATAGGAGTTCATCCGCCGAACGTGCACACGTGGCCTATTGTTAGTGGTACCACAACGTCCAAATCTACTGCGAAGAATTTCAGGCTCTATGATGACGATTTGACTGGCGGTGCTGAGTATGTCTTTCGTGTCGCGATTTGTAGAACAGATAAATCGCCAATTGAATGTGGTCCGTGGAGAGAGACAAGTGCGATTACTGCTGCCGAGTGCTCGACGCACATAGTCCAGTTAGACAAAGAAAGATGGAATCCTGGCGAAGACGTCGGGGAGATTCCGAGATTTATCTTCGATCCCGCTCAGATTGCCGACGCACTTCTGGAGGCAGCCGGAGTTGCTCGTATCGGATGGTTTGCAAGATCGACGACGCGCTGGTGTTGGGATGGCAATACTATAGTCGCCGATCCCACTTTCGAGTCTAGGTTTAAGGATGGTGGCCACCATAGAAAAGTTAGCGCGGAATGGTTTCAGGTTTATGAATTTGAATTCACTAATACGAATGAGGGCGACGGCATCGTAGTGACTCAATCGGGAGGCAAGGGTCAAGAACGGCACATTGACAAACTCCCGTTTACCTACGATACGACGACGACATTCGTGGGAACGGGCTGCGGGCCGATCGGTACCTGGGAAACCGGTGGGTTGCCGGAAGAGTCATGTCTAGTTGGATCTGCGTTTGCGGGTAGTGGGGATGGTTGGACAGAATCGATCAAGAAGTACCAAGATCGATATGGTAGTAAGTGCGAATTTGAGCTCTGTTCACGTCCACGAGCATCCGGGCAGGCATCGGCCAATTCGCAACGCAGAGAATCGGCGGATCCCGGAGGCGACGCGCATGGGGCTAGGTCTCAGGTACCGGGAGCGTCCGCTCTTGGCGACTCGCGTTCGGCGAGCGAGTCTGGATCAGGGCAGAGCAACGAAGAAGATAGCGACACCGAGGATTCCGGAGATAGCACGGACGAGTCTCTGGACGATATTGAGCAAGTGGCGCATGGCGGCGGGTTCGAGATACGTCGTTTTGGCAGATATTGGATTGTTGTGAAGTTGCGGGATTGTTTGCAAAAGGACTTGGTATCGCCGTTCTTTCTGGAAATACACCCGGTGAATTCCGGTGATCTCGGTGACAGGTGGCGTGAAGCAGGATTTGAATCGCAGCAGTTTGTGATGCGAGATGTCGGCACTGTCGGCAACGGATCGTGTCACGTGGCCTTTCGTGTCCCGTCGTATGAAATCAAACGCGTGTTGCTCGGACAATACGAAACGGGAACTCGCACGAAACGATGGCAAATCGTTTACCGCTCTGGGAACGACAGCCCGAGATTCGGACAAGAGTCCTACGCGTTCAAGGTTGGCGGCAGCGCTCCGACCGGAACCGTAGTTGGCACGTTGGGTGCATCTGACGCGAATGGTGATGCGGCGAGCTATGCAATTAGCTATGGCAATGACGCCGGAAGATTCGCGATCAATGCAAGCTCAGGCGCATTGTCGGTAGCCGGGTCGCTTGCAGGGGGCTCGGTGTCGGTTTACGAATTGACTGTTGCAGCGAGCGATGCGTCCGGCGGCATGAGCTCAGTTGGCGTGACGGTGAAGCTGATTGGGCCCGACTGTGCCAATGGCACGGTGATACCGAATCCGGAGAGCCAGCAAGCACTTGTTGCGGACTGCCGCGTCCTGAGCGCGGCGAAAGCGGTCCTGGAAGGCGCGGGCGGGGACGCCCTCGACTGGAGTGCTACGACTGCGATCACGCAGTGGGAGGGCGTCACCACCGGTGGCACGCCAAGTCGCGTGACGGGGCTCGATCTCTCGAGCAAGAAGCTCGCCGGGGCCATCCCGCCCGAGCTTGGGACGCTGACTGCGCTGACGACGTTGGACCTGAGTTCGAACAAACTCGCGGGGACGATTCCTGCCCAACTAGGCAGTCTCGCCCGGCTGAGTACTCTCGGCCTGAGCGGAAATGAGTTCAGCGGATGCGTCCCGACTGACCTGCGCAGCCTGGGTACGGCGATTGACGGCCGTGACGGATCGCAGGACCTCGCCCAGCTATCGTTGCCCTACTGCGACGCGACGGCACCGGCGCCAACAAGCCTGAGCGCCTCGTCTCCAACCGAGACTGGTGTCACCTTGACGTGGGTGGGTGCCGCCAATGCCGTGACCCCGACCTATCGCGTCGACTACCGCGTCTCCGGTTCGAATGCTGAGTGGCTGATCGACGCCATTGACCTCAGCGCCTTGACCCATGAGGTTGACGGCTTGATCTGCGGGACGTCGTATGAGTTTCGGGTGAGCGCCTTTGGCGATGGTACGTCGACCGTGCTTGCGTGGGGCGAGCCGTCGACATCCTTGACTACGGACACGAGTGACTGTACGCCGCCCACGTTTGGGGCCGAAAGCTACACCTTCACGGTGAGAGAGCGCGCGGCGATAGGCGCCGTGGTGGGCACGGTCTCGGCGACGGACACCGATCCGGTGACCTATGCGATCACGACCGGGAACGAGGCAGGGGCCTTCGCAATCAACGAAACCAGCGGTGCTATCACGCTCGCGGCGGCGATGGACTATGACACGACTCCCCGCTATGCCCTGACGGTTTCGGCGACCGATGCGGCCGGCGGCAGGTCGACAGTGCCGGTGACGATCACGGTGACCGAGTTCGACGGCGACTACGACGCGGACGACGATGGGCTGATCGAGGTGGCCAGCCTCGCGCAGTTGCACGCCATCCGCTGGGACTTGGATGGCGACGGAAGCTCCACCCACCCGAGTTACGCGCTGGCCTTTGACGACGGCCTGACCGGGATGGGCTGTCCCGCCTCCGGCTGCGTCGGCTATGAGTTGATCGCGGACCTGGACTTCGACGCCAACGGCAACGGGCTGGTGGACGTGAACGACGCGTACTGGAACGGCGGGGCCGGGTGGGTGCCGATCGGCAGTGGCAGCCAGATGTTTGCCGCGACGTTCGAGGGCAACGGGCACACGATCAGCAACTTGCGGATCGTGCGGGCGTCGACGAATGACGTGGGGCTGTTTGGCCGCATGAGTCGGGCGAGCGTGATCCGCAGTTTGGGGCTGCGGGCGGTGGATATCACGGGGCGGGAGGACACCGGGAGCCTGGTGGGCGACAACCATCAGGGGACGATCCGGGCCAGCTATTCGACGGGCACGGTCGTGGCGCGCGGGACGAACAGCGGCGGGCTGGTGGGGCGGAACGTGGGCACGATCGAGACGAGCTATACGCGGGTGCGGGTGACGGGCACGAACGACGTGGGCGGCTTGGTGGGCGAGAACGCGGGCCGGATCCAAGCGAGCTATGCGACGGGCGCGGTCAAGGGCGCCGACAACGTTGGCGGCCTGGTGGGACAAAAGACGGGCCACGGCAGGATCACGGCCAGCTACGCCATAGGCACGGTCACGGGCGACCGCAACGTTGGCGGACTGATCGGAACCCACACCACCGCCATTACGGCGAGCTATTGGGACACGGCGACGAGTGGGCGGGCCCGCGGCGGTGGCGGCGTGGGCAAGTCCACGAGCGAGCTGCAGACGCCGACGGGATATACGGGGATCTACGCGGATTGGAATCTGGACCTGGATGGACAGACGGGCGGGGAGGACCCGTGGCACTTCGGCACGGCGAGCCAATATCCCGCGCTGCAGGTGGACGTCGACGGTGACGGCACGGCGAGTTGGACCGAGTTTGGCGATCAGCGCCCGACGCCGGATGCCGCCCAGGTCGACTACGACGCGGACGACGACGGGCTGATCGAGGTGGCGAACCTGGCGCAGCTGCATGCGATCCGGTGGGACCTGGACGGCAATGGGTTCGCGACGGACGCGGGCTATGCGGCGGCGTTCCCGCGGGCGCCGCCGGGAATGGGCTGCGCCACCGGGTGCACGGGCTATGAGCTGACCGCGGACCTGGATTTCGACACCAACGGCAATGGCGTGGCGGATGTTGCCGACGCGTACTGGAACGGCGGGGCGGGATGGGTGCCGATCGGTAGTGGCAGCCAGATGTTTGCCGCGACGTTCGAGGGCAATGGGCACACGATCAGCAACTTGCGGATCGTGCGGGCGTCGACGAACGACGTGGGGCTGTTTGGCCGCATGAGTCGGGACGGCGTGATCCGCAATGTGGGGCTGCGGGCGGTGGGCGTCACGGGGCGGGAGGACACCGGGAGCTTGGTGGGCGACAACCATCACGGGACGATTCGAGCGAGCTATGCCACCGGCACGGTCGCGGCGCGGGGCGTGAACAGCGGGGGGCTGGTGGGGCGGAACGTGGGCACGATCGAGACGAGCTATACGCGGGTGCGGGTGACGGGCACGAACGACGTGGGCGGCTTGGTGGGGGAGAACGCGGGCCGGATCCAAGCGAGCTATGCGACGGGCGCGGTCAAGGGCGCCGACAACGTTGGCGGCCTGGTGGGACAAAAGACGGGCCACGGCAGGATCACGGCCAGCTACGCCACGGGCGCAGTCACGGGCGACCGCAACGTTGGCGGCCTGATCGGAACGCACACGACGGCCATCACGGCGAGCTATTGGGACTCCGCGACGAGTGGGCGGGCCCGCGGCGGTGGCGGCGTGGGCAAGTCCACGAGCGAGCTTCAGACGCCGACGGGATACACGGGCATCTACGCGGACTGGAATCTGGACCTAGATGGGCAGACGGGCGGGGAGGACCCGTGGCACTTCGGCACGGCGAGCCAATATCCCGCGCTGCAGGTGGACGTCGACGGTGACGGCACGGCGAGTTGGACCGAATTTGGCGACCAGCGCCCGACACCCGATGCCGCCCAGGTCGACTACGACGCGGACGACGACGGGCTGATCGAGGTGGCGAACCTGGCGCAGCTGCACGCGATCCGGTGGGACCTGGACGGGAATGGGTTCGCGACGGACGCGGGCTATGCGGCGGCGTTCCCGCGGGCGCCGCCGGGGATGGGCTGCGCCACCGGGTGCACGGGCTATGAGCTGACCGCGGACCTGGACTTTGACACGAACGGGAACGGGCTGGTGGACGTCAATGACGCCTACTGGAGTGATGGGGCGGGGTGGGAGCCCATAGGCGGTGGCAGCCAGAGGTACACCGCGACGTTCGAAGGCAACGGGCACACAATCGCCAACCTGCGGATCGTGCGGGCGACCACGAACGAGGTCGGGCTGTTCGGGCGCATTGGTAGGGAGAGCGTGATCCGTCGCGTGGGGTTGCGGGCGGTGGACGTGACGGGGCGGGATACGACCGGGGCTCTGGTGGGCGAGAACGACCGAGGGGCGATCGAGGCGAGCTACGTGACCGGGCGCGTGGTGGGGCGGGCGCGGGTCGGAGGGATGGTGGGGAATATCCACCAGGGCACGATCAGCGCCAGCTACGCGGCGAGCGCGGTGACGGGCAGCGACTGGGACATCGGCGGGCTGGTGGGGCGCAATGACCGGGGCACGATCAACGCCAGCTACGCGACGGGGGCGGTGACGAACCAGCATCGGGTGGCGGGGCTGGTGGGCATGAACAGCGGTGGGACGATCACGGCGAGCTACGCGACGGGGGCGGTACGCGGCGAGCGCAACCTGGGCGGGCTGGTGGGCGAAAGCAGCGGGACGACCACGGCGAGCTACTGGGACACGGCGACGAGCGGGCAGAGCCGGAGCCGCGGGGGCGCGGGCCAGACGACGAGCGCGTTGCAGGCGCCGACGGGATACACGGGGATCTACGCCGACTGGAACGTGGACCTGGATGGGGAGACGGGCGCAGACGACCCCTGGCAGTTCGGCACGGCCAGCCAGTATCCGGTGCTGCAGGTGGACTTTGACGGCGACGGCACCGCCACCTGGACCGAGTTTGGCGACCAGCGCCCAACGCCGGATGTCGCCCAAGTCGACTACGACGCGGACGATGACGGCTTGATCGAGGTGGCGAACCTGGCGCAGCTGCATGCGATCCGCTGGGACCTGGACGGGAATGGTTTTGCGACCGATCCCAGCTATGCGGCGGCGTTCCCCCGCGCGCCGCCGGGGATGGGCTGCGCCACCGGGTGCACGGGGTACGAGTTGACGGCGGACCTGGACTTCGACACGAACGGCAACGGGCTGGTGGACGTCAATGACGCCTATTGGAACGACGGGGCGGGGTGGGAGCCGATCGGCAGTAGCAACCCGCGATTCGCCGCGACGTTCGAGGGCAACGGCCACACGATCGCCAACCTGCGGATTGCGCGGGCGTTTACCAACTACGTGGGCCTGTTTGGCGGCACCGCCGCGGCAAGCGCGGTGCGCAACGTCGGGCTGCGGGCCATCGACGTGCGGGGGTCGTCCAATGTCGGAGGGCTGGTGGGCGACAACGGCCGGGGGACGATCACGGCGAGCTACGCGACGGGGGCGGTGACGGCGAGAGCCAGCAACAGCGGTGGGCTGGTGGGACGGAACAGCGGCACGATCCAGACAAGCTATACCCGGGTTGCCGTGGCGGGCGCGAGATTCACGGGCGGCTTCGTGGGCGAGCACGCGGGCACGATCCAAGCGAGCTATGCAACGGGCGCGGTCACGGGAACGGACGACGTTGGGGGCCTGGTGGGGCGGATCTCGGGCTCGGGATCGGTAACCGCCAGCTACGCCACGGGCGCGGTGTCCGGCAAAAGCCGCGTCGGCGGCCTGGTCGGTGATCGCACGAGCAGGGTGACGGCGGGCTACTGGGACACGGCGACGAGCGGGCAGAGCCGGAGCGGTGGCGGCGTGGGCCAGACGACGAGCGCGTTGCAGACGCCGACGGGATACAGCGGGATCTACGCCGACTGGAACGTGGACCTGGACGGGGAGACGGGCGGGGAGGATCCGTGGCAGTTCGGGACGACGAGCCAATATCCCGCGCTGCAGGTGGACTTCGACGGTGACGGCACGGTGAGTTGGACCGAGTTTGGGGACCAGCGGCCACAGCCGGGCGCCCCCGTCCGCCTCACAGTCACTGCCGGCAACACACGGGCTGTGCTCGCTTGGGAGCCACCACCCGCGTTCACGATCAATCAATACCCGATCAGCAAATACCAATACCAGCAGGACAACGGAACGTGGACGGACATTTCGAACAGTGCGGCGGGTGGGGCCAATTCCACCTCGTTCGCCGTTACCGGCCTAACCAACGGAACCGCATACCAGTTTTCCATCCGCGCAGTTAACGCCATTGGCACGGGTACCGCGTCGACGACCGTCAGCGTGACGCCTGCGTTGGGGGATTACGACGCGGACGACGACGGGCTGATCGAGGTGGCCACCCTGGCGCAGCTCCACGCCATCCGCTGGGACCTGGACGGGGACGGCACATCCACCGATTCCGGCTACGCCGCGGCCTTCCTCGACGCCTCAACCGGAATGGGCTGTCCAACCACGGGCTGCACGGGCTACGAGTTGATGGGGAACCTGGATTTCGACACGAACGGCAACGGTCTGGCGGACGCGGGCGATGCGTACTGGAACGGCGGGGCGGGCTGGGAGCCGATCGGCACGGCCAGGACGAAGTTCACCGCGACGTTCGCGGGCAACGGCCACACCCTGGCCAACCTGTTCATCGATCGGCCGACGACCGACGATGTTGGCCTGTTTGGCGTCACCGGCGGGTCGGGCGTGATCCGGCACGTGGGGCTGGTTGGCGTGGACGTGCGGGGCCGGTACGACGTCGGCGGGCTGGTCGGCGACAACGATGGCTCCATCACCGCCAGCTATGCCGGCGGCACGGTGCGCGGCAGCCTTGACGCCATCGGCGGGCTGGTAGGGCGCAACGACGGCACCCTGACGACCAGCTACGCCAGCGGCGCGGTGACGGGACGTCACTCGGTCGGTGGGCTGGCAGGGGGCAACTACCGCCAAATCACGGCGAGCTACGCCACGGGCGCGGTGTCGTCGCACCTGGCTACCGGAGAGCGCCTGGGAGGCCTGGTGGGCCACAACTACGCCAACGGCCGCATCAACGCCAGCTACGCGCGGGGCCGTGTGGCCGGGTCCCGCGGCAGCATCGGCGGACTGGTGGGGAAGCATGACAACGGCGCCCGCGTCACCGCCGGCTACTGGGATACGGCGACGACCGGGCAAACCCGCAGCTCCGGCGGCGTCGGCAAGCCCACCGCCGAGTTGGAGACGCCGACGGGCTACGCGGACATCTACGCCGACTGGAACGTGGACGTCGATGGGGAGACGGGCGGGGACGATCCGTGGCACTTCGGCACCAACGCCCAGTATCCGGTGCTGCAGGTGGACTTCAATGGCGACGGGACGGCGAGCTGGGCGGAGTTCGGGGACCAGCGCCCAGCGCCGGACGCCGCGCAGGTGGACTACGACGTGGATGACGATGGGCTGATCGAGGTGGCGAACCTGGCGCAGCTGCACGCGATGCGGTGGGACCTGGACGGGAACGGGTTCGCGACGGAGGCGGGGTATGCGGCGGCGTTCCCGCACGCGCCGTCAGGGATGGGGTGCCGGACGGGCTGCACGGGCTACGAGCTGACGGAGGACCTGGACTTCGACACGAGCGGCAATGGTCTGGCGGACGCGGGGGACACTTACTGGAACGGCGGGGCGGGCTGGGAGCCGATCGGCACGGCCAGGACAAAGTTCACCGCGACGTTCGAGGGCAACGGCCACACCCTGGCTAACCTGTTCATCGATCGGCCGACGACCGACGATGTTGGCCTGTTTGGCGTCACCGGCGGGTCGGGCGTGATCCGGCACGTGGGGCTGGTTGGCGTGGACGTGCGGGGCCGGTACGACGTCGGCGGGCTGGTCGGCGACAACGATGGCTCCATCACCGCCAGCTATGCCGGCGGCACGGTGCGCGGCAGCCTTGACGCCATCGGCGGGCTGGTAGGGCGCAACGACGGCACCTTGACGACCAGCTACGCCAGCGGCGCGGTGACGGGACGTCACTCGGTCGGTGGGCTGGCGGGGGGCAACTACCGCCAAATCACGGCGAGCTACGCCACGGGCGCGGTGTCGTCGCACCTGGCTACCGGAGAGCGCCTGGGAGGCCTGGTGGGCCACAACTACGCCAACGGCCGCATCAACGCCAGCTACGCGCGGGGCCGTGTGGCCGGGTCCCGCGGCAGCATCGGTGGACTGGTGGGGAAGCATGACAACGGCGCCCGCGTCACCGCCGGCTACTGGGATACGGCGACGAGCGGGCAAACCCGCAGCTCCGGCGGCGTCGGCAAGCCCACCGCCGAGTTGGAGACGCCGACGGGCTACGCGGACATCTACGCCGACTGGAACGTGGACGTCGATGGGGAGACCGGCGGGGAGGATCCGTGGCACTTCGGCACGGCCAGTCAGTACCCGGTGCTGCAAGTGGACTTCAACGGCGACGGGACGGCGAGCTGGGAAGAGTTTGGTAATCAGCGGCCGGCGCCGGACGCCGCGCAGGTGGACTACGACGCGGACGACGACGGGCTGATCGAGGTGGCGAACCTGGCGCAGCTGCACGCGATCCACTGGGACCTGGACGGGAACGGATTCACGACGGAAGCGGGCTATGCCGGGGCCTTCCCGAACGCGCCGGTGGGGATGGGGTGTCGGACGGGCTGCACGGGGTACGAGCTGACGGCGGACCTGGACTTCGACACGAACGGCAATGGTCTGGCGGACGCCGGCGACACGTACTGGAACGGCGGGGCGGGCTGGGAGCCGATCGGCTCGTCGCCGCGGCAGTTCACTGCAACGTTCGAGGGCAACGGCCACACGCTGGTCAACCTGTTCATCGCCCGCAGCGCCACGAACGATGTGGGGCTCTTCGGCCGCGTCGGCACAGACGGCGTCGTGCGGAATGTCGGGCTTCACGGTGTGGAGGTCAGAGGGCAGTACGACGTGGGCGGGCTGGTGGGGGAGAACGGCGGTGCGGTGACGGCGAGCTACGTGAGCGGGGCGGTGCGGGGGAGCGGCGACAACGTCGGCGGCTTGGTGGGACGCAACTGGGGCCACATCCGGGCGAGCTACGCGAGCGGCGCGGTGACGGGCGACGACTACATCGGCGGGCTGGTGGGGATCAGCAACGGGCAAATCACGGCCAGCTACGCGCGCAGCGTGGTGACGGGAGGCGTGGACGGCACGAGTGCGGAGCGCCTGGGGGGGCTGGTGGGGCGCCTGCACGGGAGGGGCCGCATCACGGCCAGCTACGCCTCGGGGCGAGTGACGGAGACGCGCAGCAGCATAGGCGGCCTGGTGGGCGACAGGATTGAAGACAGCGGGACGAGAACGAGCTACTGGGACACGGCGACGAGCGGACAGACGCGGAGCAGCGGGGGTGCCGGCAAGACGACCACGGAGCTACAGACGCCGACGGGATACAGCGGGATCTACGCCGACTGGAACGTGGACCTGGACGGCGAGACCGGCGGGGAGGATCCGTGGCACTTCGGCACCAACGCCCAGTACCCGGTGTTGCAGGTGGACTTCGACGGCGACGGGACGGCGAGCTGGGAAGAGTTTGGCGATCAGCGCCCGGCGCCGCCCGCGTCGCAGGTGGACTACGACGCGGACAACGATGGGCTGATCGAGGTGGCGAACCTGGCGCAGCTGCACGCGATCCGCTGGGACCTGGACGGGAACGGGTTTGCGACGGAGACCGGCTATGCGGCGGCCTTCCCGAACGCGCCGTCGGGGATGGGATGCCGGACGGGCTGCACGGGATACGAACTGACGGCGGACCTGGACGTCGACACAAACGGGAACGGCCTGGCGGATGGGGGCGACGCGTACTGGAACGGCGGGGCGGGGTGGGAGCCGATTGGCACCCAGTCGCGGCGGTTCACCGCGACGTTCGAGGGCAACGGGCACGAGATCGCCAACCTGTTCATCGATCGGCCGACGACGGGAGACGTTGGCTTGATTGGCGCCACGGGGAGATCGAGCGTGATCCGGCACGTGGGGCTGGTGGGCGTGGACGTGCGGGGCCGGAACGAGGTGGGCGGGCTGGTGGGGGACAACGGCGGGGCGGTGACGGCGAGCTATGTGAGCGGGACGGTGCGCGGGGCCAGCGACGTCGTCGGTGGCTTGGTGGGCCTTAACTGGGGCCAGGTCCGGGTGAGCTACGCGAGCGGCGCGGTGGAAGGCGACGACGACATCGGCGGGCTGGTGGGGCGCAGCAGTGGCCAGATCATGGCCAGCTACGCGCGCAGCGCGGTGAGGGGAGGCGTGGACGGGTCGAGCGCGGAGCGCGTGGGAGGTCTGGTGGGGCGCATCCACGGCCGGGGCCGCATCACCGCGAGCCACGCGTGGGGGCGAGTGGCGGGAACGCGCGGCACCGTGGGAGGCCTGGTGGGGGACAAGATCGAACATGCCGCGACCAGCACGAGCTACTGGGACACGGCGACGAGCGGGCAGACGCGGAGCGCCCAGGGCGTGGGCAAGACGACGGCGGAGCTGCAGACGCCGACGGGATACGCCGACATCTATGCCGATTGGAACGTGGACGTCGATGGGGTGACGGGCAACGACGATCCGTGGCACTTCGGCACCAACGCGCAGTACCCGGTGCTGCAGGTGGACTTCAATGGCGACGGGACGGCGAGTTGGGAAGAGTTTGGCGATCAGCGCCCGGCGCCGCCCGCGTCGCAGAAGGACTATGACGCGGACGACGACGGGCTGATCGAGGTGGCCAATCTGGCGCAACTGCACGCCATCCGCTGGGACCTGGACGGGAACGGGTTCACGACGGAGGCGGGCTATGCGGCGGCGTACCCGAACGCGCCGTCGGGGATGGGCTGCCGGACGGGCTGCACGGGATACGAGCTGACGGCGGACCTGGACGTCGACACGAACGGCAACGGCCTGGCGGATGCGGGCGACGCGTACTGGAACGGCGGGGCGGGCTGGGAGCCGATTGGTACGGCCAGGATGAAGTTCACCGCGACGTTCGAGGGCAATGGGCACGTGATCGCCAACCTGTTCATCGCGCGCGGCGAAACCGACGACGTGGGGCTTTTTGGCCGCATCGGCACGGGCAGCGTCATTCGCAACGTGGGACTGCGTGCTGTGGCCATCACCGGCCGCCACGACACCGGCGGCCTGGTCGGCGAGAACGACCGGGGCACGATCCAGGCCAGCTACGTGAGCGGCACGGTGACGGGCCACGACCACGTCGGCGGCTTGGTGGGGCGCAGCCACGGCCACATCCGGGCGAGCTACGCGAGCGGCACGGTGGCGGGCGACGACGTAGTGGGCGGGCTGACGGGGTACAACGGCAGCGGCGCCACGATCACGGCCAGCTACGCGAGCAGCGAGGTGACGGGCACCGGGCCCGACAGCCACCGCGATCACGGCGGCCTGGTGGGGAAGAACGACGGCAGTGGCCGCATCACGGCCAGCTACGCCTGGGGACGAGTGGCGGAGACCCACGGCTCGGCGGGCGGGCTGGTGGGAATCAAACACCGCGACGCCCGGGTGACGGCGAGCTACTGGGATACGGCGACAAGCGGACAGAGCGCGAGCCGTGGAGGCACCGGCAAGACCACCGCCGAGCTGCAGACGCCGACGGGCTACACCGGGATCTACGCGGACTGGAACGTAGACGTTGACGGGGTGACGGGCGACGACGATCCGTGGCACTTCGGCACCGCCAGCCAGTATCCGGTGCTCAAAGTTGACGTCGACGGTGACGGAACCGCCACGTGGCGGGAGTTGGGCCAGCAGTATCCGAACGTCCCGCCGGCGTTCGCGGAAGGTGAGACGGCCACGCGCGCGGTGGACGAGAACACGGCGACGGGGCAGGACATCGGCGCCCCGGTGACGGCCACCGACGCCGACGAGGGCGACGTGGTGACGTACGCGCTGGGCGGGACGGATGCGGCCAGCTTCGACCTCGACACGGCCACGGGGCAGCTGCGGACGAGCGCGTCGTTGGACTACGAGACACAGGCCGAATACGAGGTGACCATCACCGCCAGTGACAACCACGGCGGCAGCTCGAACATCACGGTGACGATCGCCGTGGGCGATCTGGTGGACGCGCCGCCCGCGCCGGCGAACCTGGCGGCCGGGACGGTGACGGCGAGCACCGTGCCATTGAGCTGGGATGCGGTGACCGGAGCGGCGAAGTATCGGGTGCAGTACCGCGTGAAAGACGCCGAAACCTGGACCACGGACGACGACACGCTGACGACGGCGACCCATTCCGTGGACGAGCTCTACTGCGGGACGACCTACGAATTCCAGGTCGGCACCTACGGCGACGGCACGACGCATACCGCGGAGTGGAGTGCGCCGACGGAGACGGTCGCAGCGGGGACGACCGCCTGCCCGGCGCCGGTGTTTGGGGAGGAGACCTACGCCTTCAGTCTGGCGGAGGACGTCGCGACGGATGCCGACGTGGGGACGATCACGGCCACCATCACGGGCGGCCCGCCGGTGACCTACGCCATCACGGCGGGCAACACGGCCGGCGCCTTCGCGATCGACGCGGCCAGCGGCGAGCTTACGGTCGCCAAGGCGCTGGACTACGAGACCACGACGAGCTACGCGCTGACGGTGACGGCCAGCTACGGGGCGAGCACGGCGACGGTGGCGGTCGCCATCACAATCACCAACGTCGTGGAGCCGCCGGTGTTCGGCGCGACGAGCTACGCGTTCACCGTGGCCGAAGACGCCGGGATCAGCACCACGATCGGGACCGTGGAGGCCACTGATCCCGAGGGCGGGACGGTGATCTACTTCGACATCTCGGCGGGGGACGACGACAACCTGTTTGCGGTGGACGCGCTGGCGGGGCGCCTCGTGGTGGCCGTCCCGCTGGACTACGAGAGCGGGGCGAGTCACACGCTGACGGTGCGGGCCGTTACCCCGGAGGGCGCCGCGACGACGGTGGCGGTCACCGTCACGGTCACGGACGTGGCTGAGCCGCCGGTATTCGGGGCGACGAGCTATGCCTTCAGCGTGGCGGGAGACGCGGCGTTAGAGTCCGACGTAGGGACAGTGACGGCCACCGTTCGCGCCAATGGGGCGGTGAGCTACGCAATCTCGGCAGGCGACGAGAACGGCGCGTTCGCCATCGATGACGAGACGGGAGAGCTGACGGTGGCGTCGGCGCTGGACTACGGCACCACGGCGAGCTACGCGCTGACGGTGACGGCGAGCCATGGGGTGAGCACGACCACGGTGCCGGTCGCCATCACCATCACGGCGCCGACCCCAACGTTCGCGGAGGCCAGCTACGCCTTCGGTGTGGCCGAGGACGCCGCCGCAGGGACAGCGGCGGGCACGGTCGCGGCCACCGTGGTCGGCAGTTCCGCGATCGCCCACACCATAACGGCGGGCAACACCGACGACGCCTTCGCCATTGCCCAAGCCACCGGCCAGCTCACGGTGGCGGCCGCGCTCGACGCCGAAACGGTGGCGACCTACACGCTCACCGTGCAGGCGAGCGTCGGCAGCGGCGACGACGTGAAGACCGCCACGACCACCGTCACGTTGACTGTGCAGGGGGCGCCGCCCGCCCCGTCGAACCTGACGGCAGGCACGCTCACCCAAACCAGTGTCCCGCTGAGCTGGGACGCGGTGACCGGCGCGGCGAAGTACCGCGTCGAGTATCGCGCGACGGGCACGGAATCGGAGGAGTCGGAGACTGAGGAGACGGAGGAGGAGCAGACGGTCAGTTGGATCACCGATGACGAGACGCTCACGGGCACGACCCATACGGTGGACGAGCTGACCTGCGGGACGGCCTATGAGTTCCGAGTCACCGCATTCGGGGACCAGGTAGTGCACACGGCGGCGTGGGGCACGCCGGCGACCGCGGTGCCGGCGACGACGGCCATCTGCCCACCCCCGGCCCCCGACAATCTGGCGGCCGGCACGGTTGGGAAAACCAGCATCCCGCTCACGTGGAACGCGGTGACCGGCGCCGCGAAGTACCGCGTTGAGTTCCGGCTCAGCGACACCGAGACCTGGACGACTGCCAGCGATGCCATCACGGCGGCGACATACACGCTGGAGCAAATCACATGCGGCAAGTCGTATGCGGTCCAGGTGAGTGCCTTCGGTGACGGCGTCGCGCTTGTCGCCGAATGGGGCGCGGCCTCCACGGTTGTCACGGCTGCAACGGCCTTGTGCGCGCCTCCGCCCCCGACCACAGTGGCTGCGGGCACGGCTACGGAGACCGGCATCCCACTCACCTGGGACGCGGTGACCGGCGCGGCGAAGTACCGCGTCGAGTACCGCGTCAGCGGCACCGACACCTGGACGACCGCCAGCGACACGATTACCACGGCGTCGTACACGGTGGATGACCTCACGTGCGGCACGGCCTATGAGTTCCGGGTGAGCATCTACGGCGACGGCGCCACCTTGGCCGCCGAATGGGGGGCGGCGTCCACCGCCCTGGCCGCCAGCACCAGCGCCTGCAGCGACCCCTGCAACCCGCTGACCGTCGTCGACGCCACGCTGACCAAGGTCAGCGGCGAATCGTCGGTCAAGGCCACCTGGGCCTATGGCAATGGGTGCACCGAGTTCGAGGCGGCGCGGTATCACCTTGGCTACGCCGAAGAGTACGCCGATGGCACGAAGACCACCGGTGAGTATCAGTCCATCACGGCTTCGCCTCTTACCTTGCGCCCGAGCATGACGCATGCGACCTCCGGGTCGCCGTTGATTCGCTACCGGTGGACCGGACTGACCTTCGTACTCGAGCAGGGCGACGACCCGTCCGAGAACCTGAAGTTCAGCTTCGATCCGGCGCCCAACGTGGTCTACAACCGGCCGCCGGTGTTTGGGCAAGCCAGCTACGCGTTCACGCTGGCGGAGGATGCGGCGGTTGCCGCGGCGGTCGGCAGTGTGAGCGCCTCCGACCCCAACGACGGCGACACCGCGACCTTTTCGATCACGGCAGGCAACACGGGCGACGTCTTCGGGATCAATGCCGCCAGCGGCGCGATCACGGTGGCGGCCGCATTGGACTTCGAGACCACGTCAACGTATTCCCTCACCGTCCAGGCCAGCGACTCGGAGAGCGCCGCCAGCACCGTGACGGTCACCGTCACCGTGACGGACGTGGCCGAGCCGCCGGTGTTCGGCGCGACCAGCTACGCATTCTCGGTTGCCGAGGACGCGGCGGAGGACGCCGCCGTGGGGACGGTCGGCGCGACGGTGCGCGCCAATGGCGCGGTGAGCTACGCGATCACGGCGGGCAACGATGCCGGCGCCTTTGCCATCGACGCTAGCACGGGAGCCATCACGGTGGCCGCCGCGCTGGACTACGAGACCACGACGAGCTATGCGCTGACGGTGACGGCCAGTCACGGGGTGAGCACGTCGACGGTGGCGGTGGCCATCACGGTGACGGACGTGGCCGAGCCGCCGGTCTTCGGGGAGACCAGCTACGCCTTCAGCGTGGCCGAGGACGCGGCGGAGGACGCCGCCGCGGGGACGGTCGGCGCGACGGTGCGCGCCAGTGGCGCGGTGAGCTACACGATCACGGCGGGCAACGACGCCGGCGCCTTTGCCATCAACGGTAGCTCGGGCGCCATCACGGCGGCCGCCGCCCTGGACTACGAGACCACGACGAGCTACGCGCTGACGGTGACCGCCAGTCACGGGGTGAGCACGGCGACGGTGGCGGTGGCCATCACGGTGACGGACGTGGCCGAGCCGCCGGTCTTCAGGGAGAGCAGCTACGCCTTCAGCGTGGCGGAAGACGCGGCGGAGGACGCCGCCGTGGGGACGGTCGGCGCGACGGTGCGCGCCAATGGCGCGGTGAGCTACGCGATCACGGCGGGCAACGATGCCGGCGCGTTTGCCATCGACGCTAGTACGGGAGCCATCACGGTGGACGGCGCGCTGGACTACGAGACCACGACGAGCTACGCGTTGACGGTGACGGCCAGCCACGGAGTGAGCACGTCGACAGCTTCGGTCGCCATCACGGTCACGGACGTCGTGGACACCCCACCGGCAAAGCCGACGAACCTGACCGCGACGGTGAATACCGCCGGCTCAATCACCTTGAGTTGGGACGATCCCGGTGACGATTCGATCACCGGCTACCAGATCCTGCGTCGGAGGCCCAGCGAGGGTGAGACATCGCTGCTGGTCTACGTGGAGAACACGGGCAGCAGTAGCACCACGTACACCGACACGAGCGTGACGGACGGCGTGCGCCATGTCTACCGGATCAAGGCGATCAATGCCATCGGCATGAGCGAAATCTCCAACTTCGTGCGCGTCGATCCCTAGGAGGACCGGAGCCAGGGCTTCACGGCATTGACGTCGCTAGTCCACATGCTCAATCTCCAGATCCTGTGGGATGAGGCTGGGCGAGACCCACTGCCACTACGCCAACGGACCGCCAGCGGGATTCGCAGGCCTGCGGAGTCGCGATCGCGTGGCCCGAGTTAGCCGACGACTCCGACTCAGACGTCGAGACCATTCGCGGCCTACTCCGGGAAATGGCACGCGACGTGCGCCCGATCGAGCGGATCGAGCTGAGGCAGCACCGTGCGGCACTTGTCCTGTGCCTTCCAGCACCGCGGATGGAAGGGGCATCCCGGCGGAATGTCCGCTGCGCTGGGCACCTCGCCCGCCAGCTCAATGGGGACGTCCGTCCGCTGGCGGGTGCTGGGTACCGCCGAAAGCAGCGCGACCGTGTAAGGGTGCCGCGGATGCTCGAACACCTCGTCGACCGGCCCCGATTCGACGATTCGGCCCAGGTACATGACGGCGACTCGATCGCACAGGTACCGCACGACCGCCAAGTCGTGAGAGACGAAGAGCATGGCGAGATGCCGGCGCTCGCGAATGCGCTCCAGCAGCCGCAGGATTTGCGCCTGCACGGAGACATCGAGCGCGGAGAGCGGCTCGTCGGCGACGAGCACGGCGGGCTCCAGGGCAATGGCGCGCGCCAGCGCCACCCGCTGCTGCTGACCGCCGCTCAGCTGTCCGGGATAGCGGCCGCCGAGCTCGCTCGGAAGCCCGACTTCCTCGAGCACCTGGCTCACGTGGTCATCGACCAGGCCGGGAGCCACCACGGCGCCGGCCTTGACCGGCAGACTCACGATGTCGCGCACGCGGCGACGTGGGTTGAGCGATCCGGTCGCGTCCTGGAACACCATCTGGATCGACCGCCGATCCGCCGAATTGGTGGTTCCGGAGCCGGCGCGCACGTCGCGACCGCGAAACAGGACCCGGCCTTCGGTGGCCGTTTCAAGTCGAACGATGATGCGGCCCAACGTGGTCTTGCCGCACCCGCTTTCGCCGACCAAGCCCAGGGTCTCTTCGGCAAAGATGTCGAGGCTGACCCCGGCCAGGGCGCGCAGTCGGCGTGCCGCCCCGAAGAAGCCTCGGTGCGGGAGGTCGAAGACCTTGACCACGTTTTGAACCTCGAGCAGGGGCTCGGGACCGGCGGTCATCAGTAGAGGTGGCAGCGAACCGAGTGCCCAGGATCGACGCCGCGGGGCTCCGGGTCCTCGATCGGACATCGGTCGAAGCGCTGGGCGCAGCGGGGTTCGAATGCGCAGCCGCGGCTTTCGACCGTCAGGTCCGGCGGAAACCCCTCGAGCGGAATGAGATCGTGGCGCTCACCCTTGACCTCGGGCACGCAGGCCAGGAGCGCCTGCGTATACGGGTGGAGCGGCCTTGCGAACAAATCGTTGGTAGCGCCGGATTCGGCGATCTTGCCCGCGTACATCACCAGCGTTTGGTGGCAGTTCTCCGCCACCAGTCCCATGTTGTGGGTGATGAACAAGACGGCCATCCCGAGCTCACCGCTCAGGCGATGCAGCAGTCGGATGATCTGGGCCTGGATCGTGACATCCAGCGCGGTCGTCGGTTCGTCGGCGATGAGGAGCTTGGGCCGATTGGCCAGGGCCATGGCGATCATGGCGCGCTGGGCCATGCCGCCGCTGAACTGGTGGGGATACTGGTGCAGGCGGCGTTCGGCCTCCGGAATCCCCACGCGCTGCAGCAAATCCAGGGCGCGCTCCCGGGCCGCTCGGCGACCGATGCGATCGTGTTCGAGGATCGCCTCCTGAATCTGGAATCCGATGGTGAGCACGGGATTGAGCGAGCTCAGCGGGTTCTGGAAGATCATGGCGATCTCCTTGCCCCGAATCTGGCGCAGCATCCCGCTGGATGCGCCGACCAGGTCCTGCCCCTCGAATAGGACCCGTCCGGACACGATTTCGCCCGGCGGGCGGATCAGGCCGAGGATCGAAAGCGCGGTAACGCTCTTGCCGCAGCCCGACTCGCCGACAATGCCAACCACTTCGCCCCGACGGACGGCGAACGTCACGCCGTTAACCGCTCGCACGAGCCCATTCTTTGTGTGGAATTGCGTGCGAAGGTTCTCGACGCGCAGCAGCACGGAGTCATTCCCGGCATGCTCGGCGGAACGGGCCGCCGTACCCGAGGTTGGGTCGGTCTCGGCACGCCTTCCAACTACTGGCATCACGCTAGCTCGCCGCGCCAATAGCCTCAGCGTCCCGGCGGGTACGCATCGGCGTCATCTCCCCACAGGAACCGGCACGCGGTCCCACCCAGGATCATGGCCGACTCCTCGGGGCTGAGGAACGGCGCCTCGCGAATCGACCTGATGAGCTCCGGGTATCCCACGTGCCCCAAATAGGGCCAATCGGTGCCAAATATGATCCGGTCGGCGCCGAGCCCTTGCGTCAGCACTTCGACGATCCGCAGCGCGCTGCGATAGGGATACTCCTCGCTTGCCGGGATGACGTGTTGATAGGCCGACAGTCCGCAGAACAGGTTCGGATGAGGCGCGATCATGTCGATCGGCCCCTGCAACAGCTCGTAGTCAATCTCGCCGCCGGCGAGTGACTTGGGCTCGGCCTCGCCATATTGAATGCTCTTCAGCTCGTTCGGTCTGAGAATCGGCGTCCCGTAGTGCGTGATCTCCATGCGCACGTCCGGATACGCCTCCGCCACCGTATGCACGGTCTCGGCGATTTCCGCGAACGACCGGTACTTGCCGACGAGCCGCGGCGCGAACCATGGGAAGTGCAGGTACCAATAGGAGAGATCGATGATGCACGGCACTTGCCGGTCGGACATCAGTTCGAAGATGGGACGCCACCCCGGCTCGTCGATGGTCGAGTTGGTGAATGCGGGCAGGATCTTGAGACCGGTCGCGCCGTTGTCCAGGTCGCGCGCCGCCCGTTCCACGTAGCCCGGCACGCGCGGATCGATGGAGTCGGCAAACAGGAAGAAGCGATCTTTGTGCGCCGCCCAGTCCCGCCAATAGCACGCCTTGTTGATGAATGGATCGAAGCTGACCAGGATGTCGTCGCGGACGTCGGGATGAAAATGCTCCATCACGTCGATGATCGTGGACGTGAGCAGGCAGGCGTAGTCGATGCCGGCGTGGTCCATCTGCTCGAGCAGGTCGTCAACGCCCCCGCCCCAACGCGCGCCGCCCCACTTGTGGGCCACCCCTTCGTAGCCGGGCTCCTGCCGGTCGATGAGATGGGCGTGCGTGTCGATCACTGGAGTCATGCCTGCACCTCGCTTCCGCACCATTCCATGGCCATGGCTGCTACGAACTGGATCACCGGCACCATGCTCGGCAGCTCGATGTATTCATCCGGAGCGTGAGCCCCGCCGCCGCTGCCGGGGCCCAGAATCAACGCCGGCGTGTACTTGTGGAAGCTGAAATGCCGGATGTCGCACCAGGCGTTGACGGTGATCCAGCGCACGGGGATGCCGGCGATCTCCTCGTGCACACGGGCGAAGGTCCGGTAGAAGGGGTCGTCCTCGCGCAGCAGCCAGACCGGTTCGGTCGCCAGCCCTTCGAACTCGATCTCGGGCGGATGGCCGCGCAGCCACGGGTCTTGGTGAGCGAACTCGTCGATGGTTTGCCGAATCTCCCGCCGAATCGACGCCAGCGAGTCCGGGGGGTTGAAGGCCATGCAGCACTCGATTTCGCATTTGGCCGGGATGTTGGAGTACCACTCCCCGCCGCGGATGCGACCGACGGAGAAGTGAAGCTCGTTCTCGATCGCGTTCCAGCCGCCGGGAAGCGGCGCGGCGCGTTTCCGGTCCCGCAGTCCGCGAAGCGCCTCGGCCGCTTGCATGGCCAGGTGAATGGCGTCGGTCTCTCGATCCCACCGCACCGGCGATCCGCCGCTGCCATAGACGCGAATGACGAATTGCACCTGCCCTGAATGGTTGGTGTAGGCGCGACCCAGCGGGGAGCCGTCGACCATCCAGGCCGCATCCGCGGTGTATCCGCGCGCCATGCAAGCCAGCGTGCCGTTGGCGGCGGCCTCTTCGTCGATGGCGCTTTGCAGAATGATGTCGCCCGCCGGCTCGAATCCCGCCTCCTGCAGCGCGCGCACGGCGGCCAGGATGTCAACGATCCCGCCCTTGTCGTCGATGGCGCCGCGCGCGTACATGCGGTCGCCCACGATCGTCGCTCCCCAGGGATCGTGGGTCCAAAGCTCGACGGGATCGGCCGGGACGGTGTCGATGTGCGCGTTGAGGATCAGCGAGCGGCCGCCCCCGCTGCCTTTCCAGACGCCCACGACGTTCGGACGGTTCTCGTAGGGCCACTTGGACGGCGTCCAACCCGGCAGCGACGCCAGCGCCTCCGGGTCGCAATCGAACACGTCGACGTCCAGGCCGAGCTCCGCAAATTGCTCGGCTACCCAGGCCTGGGCGGCGGCTTCCGAGCCTGTCGGGCTCGGGATGGACAGCAACTCGCCCAGCAGGCCGATGGTCTCGGCGTGCGTGGCCTCGACGCGTTCGAGCGTCGCCTGACGCACCGCCGCGCGCGATCGGTTGCTCATTTCCCGACGCCTCCTCCCGCCAGCGGATTCACCTTCGCTGCCAACCTTCCCGTAGGGCCTCGGTCCCGGATTCGAGGCCTACCGAACTCGTTCCTCGCCCAGCGTCCGTTGCAGGGCGTCCCCCAGCACGAAGAACACAAACGAAACCAACGCCACCAGCACGCTCGGAATCAGCGCCAGATATGGGGCCCGGAAAATGTGGCCGCGCGCTTCGGCGATGAGCGTGCCCCAGTCCGCGTCCGGCGGCCTGACGCCCAAACCGAGGAAACTGAGCCCGGCGATCGCCACGATCATCCAGCTCATCTGGATCGTCATGAGCGCCACCGCCAGCGGCAGCACGTTCGGAAAGATCTCGTACCGGATGACCCGCCAGCCGCCCAGCCCCGACACCTCCGCCGCCTCGACAAACGGGCGCTGCTTGATTGAGAGCACCAGGCTGCGCAGGGTCCGGGCCGTTCCTGGTGTGCCGCCGATCATCAGGGCGATCATGGCGTTTCGAATGTCCGTGCCCAGCACGGCGACCATGAGGATCACCAGCAACAAAAACGGAAATGCGAGCAGCACGTCGATGATCCGCATGAGCACCGAATCCACCCAGCCTCCGAAGTAGCCGCTCGTCATGCCGATGACCAGGCCGGCGACCATCGCTCCGAACGCCGGGATGAGCCCGGCCATGATCGAAAGTTGCCCGCCGACGATCAGCCGGCTGAGGTAGTCGCGGCCCAGGTGGTCGGTTCCCATCGCGTGCCCTTCCGACCACAGCGGCAGGTATCGCTGCGATAGCACGACCTCCGTTGGGTCGCCCGGCGCGATCCAGGGGGCGACGATCGCGAACACCATCATCGCCACGGCAATGACCAGCAGGACCGAGATCCATCGGTTCGCGCCGACCCACGCGGCAATGGCGGCGGTGCGACCGGCTCCCGGCCCCCTGACGCGGTTGCCGGCGTTCAGCGCCGCGTCCAGCGGCTCAGTCCCGCGCATAGCGAATCCTGGGATCGATGAGGCCGTAGGAGAGGTCGACGAGGAGATTGACGACGGTGAAGATCACGAGGATGAGCAGCGTGATGCCCTGCACGATCGGAAAGTCCCTGGCGAGGATGGCGTTCACCAGCCCCCGCCCAAGACCCGGCCACGCGAACATGAACTCCACCAGCACCGATCCGGAGAGGAAACCGCCAAACATCAGCCCGGTGTTGGTGACGATGGGCACCATGGCGTTGCGCAGCACGTGGACCAGGAATACGCGGCGCTCGGACAGGCCTTTCGCATAGGCGGTGCGCGCATAGTCGCCGAGCAGGGCGTCGGTGATCGCGGCCTTAACGATGCGCCCGAGCACGAATCCGGGCACGGTGGCCAGCGTCACCGCCGGCAGCACCAGGTGTCGCAGCCGGTCGAGGAGGCCGGAATCCTCGACCGATTGCATGCCCAGCACGGGCAGCCACCCGAGATTGACCCCGAAGATGATCATCAGGATCAGCGCGAGCGAGAACGACGGAATGCTAATCATGACCACCGAGAAGCCAGACAGCGCATAGTCCGCCACCCACATGCGGCGATGCACGAGCAGGGCGGCGACGATGCCGATTCCGGTTCCGCCCAGGACGGCGATGACCCAGGCGGTTGCGCCCAGGACCGCCGTATTGATCGCCCGCATGCGCATGAATTCCCCGACGGATTGCGGTTGGACGATTGAGTCTCCGAGGTCGCCGCGGACCAGCTGCCCCACCCAGTACAGATACTGCACGGGCGCCGGCAGATCGAGTCCGAAGCGCTCGGTGTACCTGGCGACCAATTCGGGATTGGTCACGCCCTGGGTCCCCAGCATCAGCTGGATGGGATCTCCGGGAATTGCTCGCAAGGCGCCGAAGACCAGGATGCTGCCGCCGACGATGACCAAGAGCGAGGCTCCGAGGCGTCGCAGCAGAAAGCCTGTCATCGACCGTCAGCGTCCCGCCGGCCGCACCGCGACCGGCGCGTGCATCCCGGGCGTTGCGACCGAGCCATACCTCACCCTCGACAAATCCCAACCGTTCGTCCCCGCGCCCTCCCGGGGACCCCCGAAGGGTCCCGAGAGAGTCACAACGGGGGGCTGGCCTCCCAGGCGAGGACGGGGATGGGCTACCGATCGAGCCAGACGCGCTCGAGTTCGTTGACCCGATAGGGTCGGTAGAAGAGACCGTGCACGTCGGACTTGATCAGCACCGGGAATCGGCTGAGCACGCCCCATTGCATGATCGCGCCCTCGGCAATGATCTGCTGAACCTCGCGGTAGGCGGCGGCGCGGGTCTCCGGATTCATGTCCTTGCGAGCTTGCGTCAAGAGCTCGTCCACCCGCGCATCGCAGAATTGCGCGAAGTTCCAGCCGGCGCCCGCCTTCTCGGCCGGCGGACGTTCCTCGCAGAGGTACGTCGGGTCCAGCAGAAAACTCGGGTCCGGCAGGGCCGTGTTCCAGCCCAGCGGGTAGAGCTCGAGCTTGTCGGGGTTCCGGATGCCTTCCACATCGTCGAACACCACCGACGGGTCCATGATCCAGAACTCCGTCTCGATCCCGATGTCCTTCAGGTTCTGTTGCATGAAGAGGCGGTTGTCGTCCACCGGCGTGCCGGCCGCCAGCCAGGCGGCAATGGTGAAGCTGGCGCGCTTGCCGTCGCTCTCGCGAACTCGTACGCCGTCGGCGCCCAGCTTCCAGCCAAGGTCCTCCAGGATCTGCCGGGACTTCTCCGGGTTGTACTCGTAGGTCGGCACGTCCCCGTTGTAGGCAAAGCCGTGTGGGTACCACGGCGTGGGCAGGTAGTCGTTGAACGGTTCCAACTCCTTGATCCGGGTCTTCCAGTCGTACGCATGGGCCAGCGCCTTGCGGAACTCCGGGTTGTCGAACGGATCGATGGCGTTGTTGGCCGACAGGTAGAAGTAGGTGTTCGTGGCGAACAGCTGCAGCCGGAACTTGGCGTCATCCCTGAGCTCCAGGATGTCCGGCGTGAGTGCAAACGGGAATACATCGAGGTTCCCCGCCCGGAACTCGGCGGCCGCCGCCTGGGCGTCGGGAATGATGCGGTAGATGACCTTGTCGAGAAACGGTGCGTTGTCCGGGTTCCAGTAGTCCTCGTTACGGACCAGGCTCAGCTGAACGCCCGGCTCGAAGGCGTCGAACTTGAACGGCCCGGTACCCACGGGGTTGAGATCGATGTCTTCGCCAAACTGCTCGATGGCCGCCGGGCTCGTCATGTAGGTGGCCTCGGTCGTCAGCCGCCAGTGGAGAATCGGATCGGCGTCGAGTCCCGAAAACACCCGCACGACATCGCTGCTCACCTTTTCGGCGTGGCTGAGCAAGGCCCAGTTCGTGTAGGGATACACGCCGGTTCCGTGGAACGGATGGTCGGCGTCGAAGACGCGGTTCAGGTTGAAGACGGCGGCATCCGCGTCGAAGTCGGTGCCGTCCTGGAACTTGATGCCGCTGCGGATCGTCAGGTCGATGAACGTGCCGTCGGGCGAGATCTCGAAGGCCTCGGCCAGCCAGGGCACGGGCTCGACCTTCTCGAAATCGAACTTGAGCATCGTCTCGGAAATCATGAAGGCGATGCTCTTGTCGACTTCGGCCAGAGCCTGTGGCCCCTCGATCCCGCCGACCTGTGGGTCCCGCGTGTGGCGCAAGATCAGGGTGCCGCCGCGACGAACGTCAACGGGCCGCTCGACCTCGCGGGTGACGACCTTTTGGACTTCGACCTCGCGGATGACTTCCTTCTCGACAACCTTCTCGACCTCGACCTCTTTGATGGTCTCGACCGGGACTTCCTTGATGACCTCCTTGGTGACGACCGTCTCGACCGGGACTTCTTTGATCACCTCCTTGGTGACGACCGTCTCGACCGGGACTTCCTTCACCACCTCTTTGACTTCGGTGACCGTCACCGTCACCGTCTTCTCGACGACCTCGGCCTCGCCGCACGCGGCCAGAATGGCGGCCAACGTGGCGGATCCACCGCCCAGCATGGCGGCGCGCAGCAATTGCCGACGCGTCATTCCAGATTCAACTGCTCGTCCCATTTGAGTCCTCCCTCTGCACCTATGCGCGAAATGGGCCCGTGCGCCGGCAGGCGCCCGCGGTACGCGACACTTCACCGGCAGGTGAATTATTCGATGACGATTTACCGCAGGCCGAATAAGTATCAGGCCAAACGATCTGGCCCGTCAACGGAGGGCGGGCTGGTGGAGCACGCCGACGAGGGAGCGGCGAGTGGCGCATCGACCACTGGTGGTCCCATTCCTCGGTTCCAGATCGCACGTCCACCCGCAACCGCTGCGCCGAGGTCCAGCCAATTTTCACCGCCCTCAAGTCGCAGGCGGAGCGTCATGCGCCCGCCTGGTCCCGGCCGCCCCGGCTTCGGGGCCTTCTCCGACTTCGTATCGATGGCTACCGAGACGCGTTGGGTAGCTGATGAGACCGTTGAGTTCACTACTGAAGAACTGTCAACGGCGACCGAATCTCAGATGGGGACGGTAGCTGCAATTACGAGTACGAACCTGCTACTGGCCTATCGATGCGTCGCGATTCCCACCCGCTCATTGCCATGGTCGTGGAAGCTAATTGCCGCGTGCATCGCGCTCGACCGCCGGTTGCGGCTTCCCGTCTTAGCTACGGGGTCTTTGGGTACCTTTTTCGATAGGTATCATCAGACCTTTTCACATTTAGTCGAGCGCAGTAGAATAGGACTGTCTAATTTGGCCGGAGGAATTGTACCACGCCACAAGTTAGATCTAGACACATTGCCTTGTCCGCAAGTTGGATCGGTGGCGTGAGTCGAACGTCGATTGTATCGATGATTCCCGAAACACGTGGTAGAACCGCGAGAATAAGCGGGCACAACGTTGGTTAAGCTGAAGGAATACCCTCTCTACATTCGATCGTGGCTTGAAAGCAATGCCCGAACGCACCCAGATGAGATTAGGCACGCCGCGACAATAGCCGTCTGGGCGAGGTGGATGTTCGCACTTGGTTGCATTGTGCTCCTTGCGTATCGGCCTAATCAGGAGACCTATCCGTACGCACTGCTTGCGGGACTTCTGATCGTGTTTATCGGATTCAATGCCGGGTTGCACGGCGCGATACTCCTGCGAAAGACCATTACCTGGCGCTGGATGTTTGCGGCCAGCGCGCTTGACGCGATCTTGATCTCGAGTGTCATTGTCGTGGGCGGCGGGTTCCAACACTTCTTCTTTGTCGCCTACTATCCGGCGCTTGCTCTCATTGCGGTCGCGTCGACGTCGATTGCGGTGTGGGTAATATGGACGACGATCGTAGCGATATCGTATTCAATAATCTGTATATACGCCGGCGAAGGTCTCGACTTGAACGTGCGGGATGAGAAGGCTCTTTTCGCACGGATATTGGCAATGTATATCGTGGTGATTACAGTGAATCTGATTAGCCGGATCGAGAAAATGCGCCGACGTGCGGCCGTGAGAAGTGAACGTATTCTCTTTGAGGAGCGTATGGACGTCTCACGAACCATCCACGATACGACAGCCCAATCGGCGTACATGGTGAGTCTGGGAATCGAGTCAGCTCTTGATCTCGCTGACAAGTCCAATGCGAGATTGATGTCGACACTCGAGGCGACCCTCTCGCTCGCGAAATCTGCGATGTGGGAATTGCGTCGGCCGCTCAACATGGGTGGAATCTTCGAGGGCAAGATGATCAGTGATGTGCTGGCTACTCACATACGCACGTTCACAGCCATCACGTCTGTACCTGCGAGGCTCGAGCAATCGGGGGAAGAACCGTCGCTGGATGTTGAGACTCGCTCCGTCTTGTTTCTGATTGCGCACAATGCGTTGACCAATGCATTTCGTCATGCCGAAGCATCGAATGTGACGGTCGGGCTGGAGTTCTCGGGTGGGCGTATTCAACTGTCGGTGGCCGATGATGGCCAGGGGCTTCCGGACGATTTCGAAGACCGTGGCCATGGAATCTCGAATATGCGCCTGGACGCTGAACGCATTGGAGGGAGTCTTGCCGTGGAATCAGGTGAAGCTGGTGGCGGTACCTCGGTCATCTGTCACATTCCGAAACAGCGCGCCATAGAGGGGGATTGACAAATTGCAAGCGAAAGAGATCAAGGTGCTGCTGGTCGACGATCATCCGATCGTCCGACAGGGGCTGCGTGAGATCCTGGAACATTCAACCGGCTTCCGAGTGGTGGGAGAAGCCGGAGATGGCGCAGAGTCCGTGAAGGCGGCGGTGCGGCTGGTCCCGGATGTCGTGATCATGGACGTGCTCATGCCAAACATGGATGGCGCTGAAGCATGTCGGGAAGTCATGAGCGCACTACCGGAGACTCGGGTCCTGATCCTGACGGCTTCGACGGAGGAGGAGGCGGTCATCAACGCGGTTGCCGCGGGCGCAACCGGATACCTGCAGAAATTCACCGGCAAGGAGGACTTTCTGGCGGCCGTTCGCGAAGTAGCCGAAGGCGGCTCGCGGCTACCGATCGAAATCGTTCGCCGGGTATTCGCCGATCTGCGTAGTCCGTCGCCGTCCGTCAGCCCGGTGCAATCCCAGGAGCTCACGGCGCGAGAGCGTGAAATACTCACCATGTTCGCGCACGGCAAGGCGTATGCCGAGATTGCCAAGGCTCGAGGCAATAGTCCCCTGACCATCAGGAACGCCATGTATCGAATACAGGAAAAGTTGGGCTACAGCTCGAAACAGGAGATCGTCGTCTGGGCCGTGCGGAACGGATTGCTCGATGATTCGGATACCAGTCGTGTGAACGCACCCCAAGAGAGTTGACGAGGAAGATCGGCAGTTCGAAGCGCGCGTTGTGACCGGCTGAGTCGGCCGCCGGCTAGGTGGGAGTTGGACGGCTCCGAGTAAGCCCGACCGAGAGGGCGTTTGGCCCCAGATGGGTGCCCAGCACTGGGCCCAAGCGGGATTCAATGATCTGATCGGGAGGCACGAGGCTGCTCAATTCGTCGCGCATGGTCATTGTTCCGTCACGACCCGTTGTAAAGCTGAGATGGAGCATTCGAATTTGGGCCAATTCACGAACGATTACCGCGAGCCGTGAGATTGCGCGCCCGCGCGTACGGCAACGCTCGTCGACGTCGAGCTCATGCCCATTCAGGTGGCGAAAGGTCATCACACCCAACGGCGCCTCCAGCGAGAGGCCGCGCCCCCGCATGCCCCGTCAGTGGATGCGCGGCTCGGGCGCGCTAGGGGCGCCGGCTTGACTTACGCTCGCCCGTCCACCTGCCCTAGCGTTCGCCACCATGGTCAGGACTTCAGGGCCGCCCGCGTCCGACGGACATGGGTCGGGGCGGAACGACGCTTGTTAGCGATCGTGCTTCCGGACCCGATGCAGCAGGTCGTCAATGGGATCGTGGCAAAACCACTGGTAGGCGGATGCGGCAATAACGGCTGTGAGGGAGCAAGCGATAACGATGACGGTGGCGATGTTGACGGCGCTTAGGCCCTCCATAGCCTCGTCGAGGAAGAAGTGAGGCGACCGACGGCAAAGCTTCGGACTGCGGGTGATTGGGGGTTGCCTGCCGCCGGCCGCCCTGTGAGTGGCGAAGTCAGTTCGATGTCTGCAATTGGTCTTCGGGCTCCTGGCCGGGGTTTGCGGACCCCGCGGATGCCGCCGAAGCCGCTACGCGCCGCCCTTCGCAAGCCTTCAGATTCCGCGACGCGCGTTGCACCGCGTGTGTGAGCGCTTGACTCGGGTGCTTGCCTCAGACCTCCGCGGACCACTCGTTTGCCGCTCCGTGCATGCGGATCTGCCAATTGGTGTTCACAATTGGCACTTCACTATTGTTAGGCATTCATGACTGAGGTGTCAACGCCATCGAGCGGCCGGCCAATGCCAAACGGCCCGGCGCCTCTGAGACGACCGATCCAAGAGATTGGGGCTGCAACCGCCAGCGACATCAGGTGTGTTTGGACTCAGCGATGGATCGCTGGGCGGCGCCTTTCGCCGCCTCCCTTCTCGATATGATCCGTTCATGAAATGCTGACGCTATGTATACTTCTTGATACTAGAGTGGGGCTTCGATGACGCAATGACG
Source organism: Chloroflexota bacterium (assembly GCA_965243625.1). Taxonomy (GTDB): domain Bacteria; phylum Chloroflexota; class UBA11872; order UBA11872; family UBA11872; genus JAJECS01. The sequence continues at coordinate 1,571,416 of CBDEVI010000002.1, read as the reverse complement.
GCGATGGCGACGCTGACGTCCGCAACGCCGGACTACACGATGGGCTACGGCGCAGGCGCCGTTGACGCCCTGGGTCGCGCGGCGGCGGAGTCCCACGCCCGGCATCTGCTGCCCTATCTCCGGCCGGGCCTTCGCGTGCTCGATTTTGGGTGCGGGCCCGGCACCATTTCGGTGGGACTGGCCGAGGCGGTGGCGCCCGGCGAGTTGCACGGCATCGACATGGAAGAGTCCCAGGTCGACCTCGCGAGGACCGCCGCCGAGTCGGCCGAATTGGAGAACGCGTCGTTCCACGTCGGGGACGCGACCGACCTTCCCTTCGAGGACGGCTACTTCGACGTGGCCCACGGTCATCGCCTGCTCATCCACGTGCCGGACACGCGTGCCGTGCTCGCCGAGGTGAAGCGCGTCCTCAAGCCCGGCGGCATCGTTTCGTGCCGGGAGATGATTTGCGAATCGAGCTTCATGTATCCCGATTTCGGCGGCACGCGGCGATCGTGGGATCTGTTCGAAGACCTCGTCGCGGCGGACGACGGGCATCCCCAGATGGGCAAGGAGATGAAGGGCCACATCGTGGCGGCCGGATTCGAGAACGTCCGCATGTCCGCGTCGTTCAGCACCTACAGCACACCCAAGGAGATTGCCGTCATCTATGACCTCATCGACCGATTCCTCCTGTCCGAGGAGATCGTCGAAGCGGCCATCAAATACGGCGCCATCTCACGAGGGCTCTACGACGACATCCGAACCTCCTACAGCAAGTTGAAGAGCCATCCCGCGGCCTTCTGCGGCCTCGCCTACGGGGAAGCGATCGCCAACAAACCAGTGCAATGACCGGCGCACTCGTCTCGTTGACTCCATGTATCTGGAGCGCGCCGCTGCCGGCAACGTGTCAGGGCGGATAGCCGACAACAAGAGGGGACCGTTACACGATGATGACTGATGGGATGTCTGCGACACCCGACTACACCATGGGCTTCAGCCAGGAGATGCTGGAGTCCCTGCGGCGCTATACGGCGGAGGCCAGCGCCGCCTATTTGCTGCCATATCTCCGGCCCGGCCTGCGCGTGCTCGACTTCGGCTGCGGACCGGGCACCATCTCGGTGGGGTTGGCCAAGGCCGTCGATCCCGGTGAGCTGCACGGCGTCGACATGGAAGAGTCGCAGATCGAGCTGGCCCGGGCCGTCGCCGCATCACAGGGGCGGGAGAACGCGATCTTCCACGTCTGCGACGTGACCAACCTCCCGTTCGACGACGACTCTTTCGATGTCGCCCACTGCCACAACGTGCTCATGCACATTCCGGACACAGGCGCCGTGCTGACCGAGGTGAAGCGCGTGCTGAAACCCGGCGGCCTCATTGCCTGCCGGGAGATGATTTGCGCGTCCTGCTTCAACCAGCCCAATTTCGGCGTGCTCCGGAGTGCGTGGGACATGTTCGAGGACCTGCTCGCGGCCGACGACGGGCATCCCCAGATTGGGAAGGAGCTCAAGACCCATTTCGTCGAGGCCGGGTTCGCGCATATCCAGATCACCGGATCGTGGGACGTCTACAGCACGCCGGCGGACATCGAGTTCATCTTCGGTTTCGCCAATCAATGGTTCCTGTCGCCCGAAATCACGGAGGCGGCCATCAAATACGGAGCGTCGACCCCCGAGCTCGTCGAGCGGATTCGCGAGGCCTATGTCCTGTGGAAGGACCATCCCGGGGCCATTTGCAATCTCGCGTTCGGCGAGGCCGTCGCCAGCAAGCCGTAGCCCCGAAAAGAGACGCACAGCCGGCGCGGGGTCGGGATCGGCACGGCGCCCGCTGGCGCTACTCGGTTTCGATCATGGCCGCGTAGTTGTCCCGCATTTGTGCGGTGACGGACTCGACCATGCGCAGCACTTCCTCGTCATAGCCCTCTAAGAGCTTCAAGAGGTAGCTCTCAACACGCTCGCCGAGCTCGGCAACCAGGCGCGTGCCCTCATCGGTCAGACTGAGCATCACGGTGCGCCGGTCGTGGGGCAGACGGCGCCTGAGCAGGAGCCCCTTGTCAACCAGCCGGGTCACGATGCGGCTGATCCGTGAGGCGTCGATGGGCAGCACCCGCGCCAGCTGCGTCGCGGTGCACTCGCCGGTTTCCGAGCAGTACTGCAGGAGGTTGAACTCCACGGGTTGAATGTCGTACGGCGCCGCCTCGTCGGCCAACGCCTTGATGATTGCGGTGGACAGACTAATCGCCCCTAGACCAAAGGGAGGTGCGGACGTTCGCCCGAAGTCTTGACCGCCGGGCGAGGGCTGTTGCAGGTCTGTCATACCGTGGTCGGCCACACGCGATTATAAAACGCTGTGCACGCCGGCCGTGCCGGACGCCGACCGAGGGCGCATAGGCGCGAAGCCGTCAAGCCGAGGCCCCACCGACCGCTCGGCAGCGAGATTCCGGTTGACGTCGGCGGTCTCGCCCAGCGCACGGAGCGCCGTCCGCGGTTGAGCGTTTCCCGAGCCTGACTGGCTGGAATCTGAGGCGTCGCCACCTCGCGCCGCTTGTTTTCGGTCGCCGTCCGCCGGCGGCGAGCGCGTCCGCCATCACCTGGCCGCTGGGCCAGCGCCGAGCGCCAACGACGATGTTGCGCTTGCAATGGTTGCCTTTCCCAGTCGTTGCATTTGACAAGCAATGTGGTCCACATGCATTGTATCCGACATGCATTGCGTTTCACACCGATTGCGCCAAGCATCCGTTGTCCGGGTCATCCGTTGCCGATCGGCAACGGAAATCGGTGACGCAGGGGGGCGAGCGGGCGTATGAGTGGACGGAGTCTGGGGGGCCGAACCCTTCACCTGGCGGTGATCGCCTGCATTCTAGCCGCGGTGGCCTGGGCGCTTCTGGTGTCCTTCGCCCCGCCCGCGGTCGCCGCACAAGAGACAACGACCGAGTCGAACCCGCCCCCAACGACCGAGTCCACGCCGAAATCCGCCTCCGCTCCGGAGAAGACCGGCACGCCGACGGTAAGTCGGACCGAGTTCAGCGAGCCGACCGACCCGGCCCTGGACGTGACCTGGACCGCTCCGGCCAGCGGCGCGACGCCTACCGGCTATGCGGCGCAGTACCGCAAAAAGGCCGCGGAAGGCGAAGATCCCGCGGAGTGGACGGCGTACAGCGGCACGTTGGGCGCCACCGCGACCAGCCTGACGCTGTCGGACCTCGAGGCAGGGGCCACCTACGAGGTGCAGGTGCAGGCGCTGAACAACGAAGCCCGCGGCCCCTGGTCGGACACCGGCTCGGGCCGGGCAAACCGGGCGCCGACCGCCACCAGCGCCGCCTTCAATGGCGGCACGTTCCCGGTGGGAACCATCGCCGACTACCGCGAGACCGGGAATGGCGCGCTTGGGGTCATGTTCGCCGACGCCGATGGCGACGCGCTGACCTATTCCGCCGCGGCGCAGCATCCGGCGTTGCTCGGCGTCAGCCTGTCCGGCGCCGCCGGACAGGCCCATTTGCGGGCCACCCTGCTCAACCAGGGCTCGTCCAAGGTCACCTACACGGCCACCGACCCTTACGGCGGGTCCGTGACGCGCACCGCGACCCTCACGATCACCGCCAAGACGAGCCGGGAGATCGCCGAGAACTCCGCCGCCGGCACGGCCGTGGGGAACCCGGTGACGGGGACGCCGTACAACGGCGTGGCGCTGAGCTACACGCTGAAGGGCAAGGCGAAGGACTCCGGCAAGTTCGTGATCGACTCCGCCAGCGGCCAGATCAGCGTGGCGCAGGGCGCGACGCTGGACTACGAGACCGACGACTCCAACCGGGAGACCGAGACCTGGAACGGCCAGGTCATCGCCAAGTTCTACCGGGGCGAGGTGCATTACACGGTCGACGGCCACGCCGCCGTCATCAACGTCAGCATCAAGGTGACGGACATCGAGGCCGGCAAGCCCGGCACACCGACGCTGGCGCGCACGGTGTACGGCCAGCCGACCAATCCGGGGCTGGACGTGAGCTGGACCGCGCCTGCGGCGGTCGCTGGCGTCACCCTCAGCGGCTATGAAGCGCAGTACCGCAAGCAGGCCGCGCAGGGTGAGGACCCCGCCGATTGGACGGCGTACGGCGTCACGTTGGGCTCGACGACGACGAACCTGACGCTGGAGGACCTGGAGGCGGGGGCGACCTACGAGGTGCAGGTGCGGTCGCAAAGCAACGAAGGCGCCGGCCCCTGGTCGGACACCGGGACCGGCCAGGCCAACCGCCCGCCGACCGCCACCAGCGCCGCCTTCAATGGCGGCACGTTCCCGGTGGGAACCATCGCCGACTACCCCGAAACCGGGCAGGGCGCGCTTGGAGTAATGTTCGCCGACGCCGATGGCGACGCGTTGACCTACATCGCCTCCGCGCAGCATCCCGCCTTGCTCGGGATCAGCTTTTCCGGCACCGCCGGGTCGGCCAATTTCCGGGTCACCCTCCGCAATCAGGGCTCGTCGAACGTGATTTACGGGGCCCGTGACCGTTACGGCGGGCAAGTCACTCGCACGGTGACGTTTGGCATCACCGCGAAGACGAGCCGGGAAATTGCCGAGAACTCCGCCGCGGGCACGGCGGTGGGAAACCCGGTGACCGGGACGCCGTACAACGGCGTGGCGCTGAGCTACACGCTGAAGGGCAAGGCGAAGGACTCCGGCAAGTTCGTGATCGACTCCGCCAACGGGCAGATCAGCGTGGCGCAGGGCGCGACGCTGGACTACGAGACGGACGACGACAACCGGGAAACTGAAACATTCAACGGCCAGATAATCGCCAAGTTCTACCGGGGCGAGGTGCATTACACGGTGGACGGCCACGCCGCCGTCATCAGCGTCAACCTCAAGGTGACGGACGTCGAGGCCGGCCAGCCCGACGCGCCGACGGTGGCGCGCACGCAGTACAGCGAGCCGACCAACCCGGGGCTGGACGTGACCTGGACGGCGCCCGCCGCCAACGGACTCACCATCACCGGCTACGAGGCGCAGTACCGCAAGAAGGCCGCCGAAGATGAAGAAGCGGCGGACTGGACGGCGTACAGCGGCGCGCTGGGCGCCACGGCCACGAGCCTCACCCTGACGAACCTGGAGGCCGGCGCGACCTACGAGGCGCAGGTACGCGCGGTCACGACACTCGAGGGCGCCGGCCCCTGGTCCAACACCGGATCCGGCCGGGCCAACCGGCCGCCGACCGCGAGCAGCAAGCCATTCAATGGCGGCACGTTCCCGGTCACCAGCATCGCCGACTACTACGAGACGGGTCCGTCGGCGGTGGGGCCGTTGTTCGAGGACGCCGACGGCGACGCACTCACCTATGCGGCTTCGGCGGCGAATCCCGGCCTGCTCGGGGTCGCCACGTCCGTCGAAAACGGGCATGCCCGGCTGCGAGTAGTTCTCATCAATCCGGGCTCGTCGACGGTGACGTACCAGGCATCTGACCCCTACGGCGGTGCGGTCACGCGGACGGCGACCCTCGCCGCTACGGCGAGCGAGACTCGGAGCATTGCCGAGAACTCCGCCGCGGGCACGGCGGTGGGCGACCCGGTGACGGGGACGCCCTACGACGACGGCGACGATCAGACCGACGATGCGCTGACCTACACCCTGACGGGCGCAGCGGTGACCTCGGGCGTCTTCGAGATCGATGCGTCCAGCGGGCAGATCAGCGTCAAGCAGGGCGCCAGCCTGAACTACGAGAGCGAGAGTTCCTACACCGGCCGAGTGGAGTTCACGGTCAATGGGTATGCGACGGCCATCAGCGTCACCATCAACGTGACGGACCTGGAGGCCGGGAAGCCCGCCGCGCCGACGGTGACGCGGACCGAGTTCAGCCGGCCTTCGAACCCGGCGCTGGACGTGAGCTGGACGGCTCCCGACGCCAACGGCACCACCATCAACGGCTACGAGGTGCAGTACCGCAAGAAAGTCGCCGACGGCGAGACACCTAACGCCTGGACGGCCTACACCTATACCGACGCCAACGAGAACGTCACCAGCAGGCTGGCGGCATCGACCACCAGCCTGACCCTGCCGGACCTGGAGGCCGGCGCGACCTACGAGTTCCAGGTGCACGCGCTCACGGCACTCGAGGGTGAAGGTCCCTGGTCGGACACGGGCTCGGGCCGGGCCAACCGTCCCCCGCGATCCACCGAAGCACCCAACCTCCAACCGAGCTACACCCTTCTCTGGGGCGGAGACGACCACGTCAGGACGCTCAATGACAAATTCGCGGACGACGACGGCGACACGCTGACCTACTCGGCCTCGGCGCAGTATCCCGGCGTGCTCAGGGTCGGTATCGAGGGTGACGATTCCGACAAGCTGCGGATCCACATCCTCAATCCGTCGACGTCAACGGTCACCTACGGGGTGGCCGACGTGTACGGCGGCTACGCCTCGAAGACCATTGACGTCAGCGGCTCCGCCGACACTTTCAACGGCGCGAATCTGAGCCGAAGCCTGGTCGAGAACTCCGCCGCCGGCACGGCGGTGGGCGACCCGGTGACCGGGACGCCCTACGACGACGGCGACGATGAGACCGACGATGCGCTGACCTACACGCTGACGGGCGAGGCGGCAACGTCGAACGCCTTCACCATTGACTCGGCCACCGGCCAGATCAGTGTCAAGCAGGGCGCAACCATCGACTTCGAGACCAAGAGCTCCTACACGGGGCGAGTGACTTGGACCGTGCAGGAGCAGGAAGCCTACGCCGACGTCGCCATCCAGGTGACCGACGCCGAGGCCGGCAAGCCCGACGCGCCAACGGTCACCCGCACGCGATTCGACAAGCCGACCCACCCTGCCCTGGACGTGGCATGGACCGCTCCCGACGCCAACGGCACGACCATCAACGGCTACGAGGTGCAGTATCGCGAGAAGGTCGCCGACGGTCAGACTCCCAAGGCGTGGACGACCTACAGATACACCGACGCTGACGAGAACGTCACCAGCAAGCTGTCGGCATCGACACTGAGCCTCACCTTGCCGCACCTGAAGTACGGCGCGATCTACGAGTTTCAGGTGCGGGCCGTGACCAGTCTGGAGGGACCTGGCCCCTGGTCGGACACAGGGTCTGCGAGGGCCAACCTTAGTCCGAGCGGCAGAAGACTCGCCCTCAGTCCGCGAACCTATGGGATCAACACCGTCGCGATCGCGTACTTGGATCGGTATTACTACGACTCCGATGGCGACACGCTGACCTGGTTCGTCTCGTCGCAATATCCCGGCCTGGTCGGATTCGAGCTGACCCAGTCCACGTCCTACCTGATCATGCGCTTCCTCAATCCAGGCACGTCCACGTTGACCTACGGGGCGCACGACGGGTATGGCGGGTTTATCTCGCGCACCGTGAAACTCACTAGCGGTCCGAGGAGCGCGACCCGGAGCGTCGCTGAGAACTCCGCCGCCGGCACGGCGGTCGGCGACCCGGTGGTGGGCAACAGTTACTCGGGCCAAACCGAAATCTACAGCTACACCCTGACGGGCGAGGCGGCGACCTCGGGGGCCTTCGAGATTGATTCGGCCAGCGGCCAGATTAGCGTCAAGGAGGGCGCCAGCCTCGACTACGAGACCAAGAGCTCGTACACGGGCAAGGTGGGGTTCACGGTGAATGGTCAGGCCACGGTGATCAACTTGACCATCAACGTGACCGACGTCGAGGCCGGCAAGCCCGACGCGCCCACGGTGACGCGCACGCGGTTCGAGACGGAGACCAACCCGGCCCTCGACGTCACCTGGACGGCGCCCGACGCCAACGGCACCACCATCGACGGCTACAAAGTCCAGTACCGCAAGCAGGTCGCTGACGGCGAGACCCCCAACACCTGGACGGCGTACACCTACACCGACGCCAACGAGCTTGTCATCGTCATACTGCCGGCATCGACGCTGAGCGTCACCGTGCCGGACCTGGAAGCCGGCGCGACCTATGAGTTCCAGGTGCGCGCGACCACTGCCAAGGAAGGCCACGGTCCCTGGTCGGACATCGGCTCCGGACGCGCCAACCGGCCGCCGCATCATGCAGCTCATAACGGCATTTACTACTTCTATGTAAACAACGACCAGCCGGTCGGAGAAACCTGGGTCAGCCTACCGATCGAACTGTTCTTCGCGGACCCTGATGGCGACTCGTTGAGTTGGGACGTATCGTCCCAATACCCCGGCATCGGAGACGTTGGGGAGTTTCGATTAGAGGAGAGGCCTGCCGACTCCCCATTCCTGACAGATGAGACGACTCTGCGGTGGACATTCCTTTTCTACAACCCGTCCACCTTGGAATTGACCTATGGGGTGCATGACGGATACGGCGGCTATACGCACCGAAAGTTTTCATGGTCAAGCAAGCAAGCTGAAACGCGGGCTATTGCCGAGAACTCCCCCGCCGGTACGGCGGTCGGAGACCCCGTAACCGGGACGCCCTACGACGACGGCGACGATGAGACCGACGATGCGCTGACCTACACGTTGACCGGCGAGGCGGCGACCTCCGGGGCTTTCGTCATCGATTCCGCCACCGGCCAGATCAGCGTCCAGGAAGACGCCAACCTGGATTACGAGACCAAGAGCTCGTACACCGGCAAGGTGAATTGGACCGTGCAGGGCCAGGCGGCCGCCGCCGACCTGACCATCAACGTGACCGACGTCGAGGCCGGCCAGCCGGACGCCCCGACGGTCACCCGCACGACCTTCGACGAGCCGACCAACCCGGCCCTGGACGTGACCTGGACGGCGCCCGACGCTAACGGCGCCACCATCACCGGCTACGAGGTGCAGTACCGCAAGAAGGTCGCCGACGGCGAGACGCCCGAGGCGTGGACGACCTACACGTACACCGACGCCAATGAGGTTGTCACCAGCAAGCTGCCGGCAGCGACCCTGAGCGTCAACCTGCCGGACCTGGAAGCCGGCGCGACCTACGAGTTCCAGGTGCGCGCGCTCACGGCTCTCGAAGACGAAGGCCCCTGGTCGGACACCGGGGAAGGGCAGGCCAACCGTCCGCCGACGACGACCGCTGAGACCCTCGAGGACCGCGAGATCGAGCGGGCCGCCAAGATCGAGGCGTCGATCGGGACGGGATTCTTCGTGGACCCCGATGGCGACGCGCTGAGCTTCTCGGCCTCCGCGGCGCACCCCGGCGTGTTCACGGCCGGCGTCTCTGATATAGAGATCGGCCCTGGCGAGGTGATGCCCACGCTTATCGTCGTCGGCGTCAATCCCAGCTCGTCGACGGTTACCTACGGGGCGCATGACGGGTACGGCGGGTATGCCTCCCGCACGATGACGGTCACGGTCACCGACTCCGCGCGCCGGAGCGTCGGCGAAAACTCCCCGGCCGGAACGCCGGTGGGCGATCCGGTGACCGGGACGCCCTACGACGACGGCGACGATCAGACTAACGATGCGCTGACCTACACGCTGACGGGCGAGGCGGCGGACTCCGGCGACTTCGTCATCGACTCGGCCACCGGCCAGATCAGCGTGGCGGAAGGCGCCACCTTGGACTACGCGACCAAGAGCTCCTACACGGGCCAGGTGAGCTACACCGTGCAAGGCCGGCCGGCCGTGGTTGACCTCACGATCGAGCTGACGCTCGCGTATACGGTCACCATCGCCCTTCCGGAGACGTTCACCAAGCTGCAACCGCTAAACGTGACCTTCACGTTTGGAACGGACGTGACCGGCTTCGACGCCTCCGACGTCACCGTCGAAAACGGCACGCTGGCGGACTTGTCCGGCAGCGGCGCGGTCTACACCGCCAAGGTGACGCCCGACGGTGAGGGCGATGTCACGGTCACGGTGGCGGCGGACGCGGCCGTCGCCGGCAACGGCAGCCTCGCGCCGCGAACGGCCACCTCCAAGACCTCGACGTATGTGTGGCTCAGGCTCGAAGGCCCCTCAGGGACCCGCTTAAGTTGGGATTCTTTCGAGGTGGTCGCCACCTTCTCCCAGCCGCCCGGCGACGACTTCAGCTTCAGGCCTTGGAACTCGGAGACTCCTGTACCCGTCAGCGTCGACGGAAACACCGCGACCTTCACCCTGACGCCGGAGTACTACCAGTATCGATGGGGCACCTGGCCCTACCGAACCCGGATCTGGGTCAACTGGCGGGGTCTCGGGGCGTACTTCCAGGTTTACTCGGACGCCGATCGGCCGCGGGTGCATCGGATTACCGGTCCGACGACGACTCAGCGCGGGCCCTTCGGCATTCACATTCAGCTCACCGAAGACGTGAAGGATTTCGCCGCGGAGGACCTGACCGTCGTCAACGGTAGAGTGACCGAGCTGCGGCAGGTGAGCGCGTGGTCCTATGCGGCGGACATTAGCCCCACACGCAGTGGACGGCTAACCGTGGACATCGCCGCCGGCGCGTTCCAGGACTACGCCGGATGGGACAACCGGGCGGCGCGGCAGTGGTCGGTGAACGTCGATCTCTCGCCGCCCGTGCCGGATCAGCCGCTCGTCGCGCAATCGGCCTTCCAGCCCATGACCGTGCTGGACGTCGCCTGGACGGCGCCGGATGTCGGCGCCGGCCTGCCCATCACCGATTACGACGTGGAGTATCGGAAGCAGGGCGACGAAAACTGGACGGACCGGCCCTTCAGCAGCACGGGCACCCACACGACGCTTACCGGCCTGACGCCGAGTACGGCCTACGAGGTCCGGGTGCGGGCGCGCAACGCCGACAGCGCCGGCGATTGGTCGTCGCCCGGTAGAGAATCCACGATCGGAAACAACAGTCCCCCGCAATTCGTCGCCCTGACCCGGGACCGCTCGGTGCCGGAGAACTCGCCGGCGGGAACCCTGCTGGGCAATCCGATAACGGCCATCGACGCCGAAGGGCATGCACTCACCTACACCCTGCGTGAGGCGTCGTCCCTCTTTGCCCTGGACTCGAGTACGGGCCAGCTCAGCGTGGCCACCGGGGCGCTGCTGGACTACGAGGCCGGCGAGTCCTACACCGAGGTCATCGAAGTCAGCGACGGCCTGGACATCACCTGGGCAGGCGACAGCCACAGCGTCGACGCCGCAGTGACGGTGACCATCACCGTGGTCGACGTGGCCGAGCCGCCGCACCGACCGGACGCGCCGTTGGCGGAACCGACCGCCACGAGCCCTGCCACTTCACTGGACGTCGATTGGTCGGACATCGCCGTGCAAGGGGTGCCGGCGACGACCGACTACGACGTTCGCTTCCGCGCGGTGGGGGCCGATGACTGGATAGACCATTCCTTTGACGGCGCGACACCCGGAACCGTCATCACCGGCCTCGCGCCGGGCACGGTCTACGAGGTGCAGGTGCTGGCCAGAAACGATGAAGGGGAAAGCCCCTGGTCGGAAAGCGGCACCGGCGTCACCGGGCCCGCTCTGCTGAGCGCCAGCCGGGAAGTGTCCGAGGATGCGCCGGCAGGCGCCCCGGTGGGCGCTCCGGTCACGGCCACCGACTCGCAGGGCCACACGCTCGCCTATGCCATCGTGCAAGACAGGGCCCGTCAGTCGGGTGACGAGCAGGCTGGGTTCACCATCGACCGGGCCACCGGGCAAATCCGGGTGGCCGACGGCACGCGCTTGAACTACGCGGTCGCCCAGCAACACACCCTGACGGTGCGGGCGAGCCACGCCGACCCGCGGCGCGACGGCGAGCACATCGTCAACGCTCTCATCACCGTGGTCATCGACGTGATCGCGGAACTTGTCCTGTCCCCCGAAGTCAACGACCCGCCAGGCTTCGGCGGCCAACCCGGCGATCCCGAGACCGAGACGATCCGCGAAGTGGTGGAGAATTCGCCGGGCGGCACGCTCGTGGGCGCACCGGTCACGGCGACCGATGCCGATGGCGATGCGCTGACCCACACGCTGTCCGGTGCGGACGCTTTCGTCATCGACGCCTCGACCGGCCAGATTCGCGTGGCGGACGGCGCGGCGCTGGACTACGAGACCACCACGTCGTACGCGGTCACGGTGAGCGTGACCGACGGCAAGAACGCGGCGGGCGAGGCGGACCCGTCGATCGACGCCACGGTGGACGTGACGATCAACGTGCTCGACCAGCTGCCGCCGGCCAAGCCGGCCGCGCCGGCGGTGGCGCCGTCGGCCGACGCGCCGCGGCGCGTGCTTGACGTGACGTGGACGGCCCCGGCCAACCAGGGCCGACCGCCCATCACGGACTACGACCTCCGCTACCGAGCGGTGGGCGCGTCGCAGTGGACTACCCACACCTTCGTCGGCGTGGGGTACTCGGCCACGCTGGAGGGCCTCGAACCGGGGACCTCCTACGTGGTCCAGGTGGCGGCGGCCAATGTCGAAGGACTGGGCCCCTGGTCGGACACCGGTTTCGGTCGCACGTCCTCGGTGCAGCCTGGCCGCACCAATCCCGGTCCGACACCGACGCCCGGGCCGCAGCCGACGCCCACGCCTACGCCCGAGCCGACACCCACGCCTGGGCCGACGCCGACGCCTACGCCCACGCCCGGGCCGCCGCCGACGCCTACGCCTACGCCCGAGCCGACACCCACGCCTGGGCCGACGCCGACGCCCACGCCTGGGCCGCAGCCCACGCCCACTCCAGAGCCAACGCCCACCCCGCAGCCGGAGCTTTCGCCCACGCCCGGGCCCACACCCGCCGTGCCGCCCGCCGGCGATCCGGACGGCCCCACCAGCCCGAACGGCCCCGGCAACCTAGGCAACCCCGGCGGCGACCCGGGCAATCCGGGACCGGCGAGCCCGCCGGACGGTTCCGCCGACGGCCCTTCGGTGACCACGCTGCAATCACGCGCCGCATCCAACGCCGAGGGACAAGCGCGAGCCGGCTTTGGCGTGTACGCGCCCGAGCGAGGCGCGGGGCCGGGTGCGGGATTCGCGGTGGCCAACGCGAGCACGGGCGTATTCCCGGGTGTCGTGGCGTGGACGCCCGAAACGACCTTGTTGGTCAGCGTCACATGGACGGGGTTTCTCTCGGTGCTGGGGCTTCTTGCCTCGGTGCTGAAGTGGAAGTACCAGATGTCCCTTTGGGCGGCGATGCTGGCTGCCCTGGCGGCGGTGTTCCTGTTCGTCCTTCGACGCAGGAGGCGGAAGGACGATGACGACGAGGCGTCCGGCACGGTGGGGACGCTTCGACCGGCCATGTAGCGGTCGCCGAAGACCGTGGCCGATAAGCCCGAAAAAGCGCTCAGCGGGCGCGGGGGCGCGGGACAACTCCCGCGCCCCCGCGTTTCATATCGTGCGCCGGCCGGCAGTGGCCACAGTTTCCAGTGCGCCGGCGTGGCAGTTCACCGGTCTGCCAGCGGTCGCCGCGCTGCGGCTCGATCCGATCGAACGAAATGCCGACAGTCGCTACGGCTTCGCCAGGCGGTAGCCGACTCCCGACTCGGTGAAGATATAGACGGGGTCTCTGGCGTTGTCCCCGAGCTTGCTGCGCAGGCCCTTGACGAACGATCGCAAAAGCGGCTGGTCGGCCGAGTGGCCCGGTCCCCAGACGCTTCGCAGCAACTCGTCGTGCGTGAGAACCCGTCCGGCATTGTTGGAAAGCTCCGCAAGCAGTTTGAACTGCGTCGGCGTGAGCGCAATTGGTCGGCCCGCCACTGTGACGGTGCGCTCCAGATAGTTGATCGTCAGGTTTCCAATGCGGAAGGGCTCGACCGCCTGGGCCTGTCGGTAGACGGACCGCTTGTGCAGCGCCGCCCGGATTCTTGCCACCAGCTCGGTTGGTGCGAACGGTTTGACCAGATAGTCGGCGGCGCCCATCTCGAAGGCGGTGGAATAGTCCTGCTCGCTGCCGCGACCGGACACGAAGATGACCGGGACCTCGAAGACATTGGGAATGTGCGTGATCAGCTCGAAGCCGCTGCTTCCCGGCAGCATCAGATTCAACAGGACGAGATGAGGCTGCTCAGCTTGCATGAGGCGGTCGAATTCATCCGGCTCGCTGGTGACGGTGACCGAGTAGCCGGCTTCCGAGAGAACATTCCGCACGTAGCGCAATACCTGTGGATCGTCGTCGACGGCGAGCACGCGTTGCCACCCGGCGGACGCTCCGGGCGTGCCCGCCGCGGCGGGGCTCGCGGACGGTTCCGCCATCGTGTCAACCGCGGGCAGCGTAAATGTGAAGCGGGTGCCCCGGTCCTCGCCGTCGCTCTCGGCCCAGATGCGCCCGCCGTGCGCTTCCACGATGCCGCGGCAGATCGCCAGGCCCAGGCCGGCCCCCTCGGATTCCGGACCATATTCGACGTCGATCCGCGAGAACTTGCTGAACAGTCGGGGCAGTTGCTCGGCCGCGATTCCCCGTCCTTCGTCCACGACGCTTACGGCTACGTACAGATCCTGAAGCGAGGCGGTGACGCGTATCGCGGACCACTCGCGCGAATACTTCGATGCATTGGAGAAGAGGTTGTAGAGGACCTGGCTCACACGCTGTCGATCCAGCGGGATCCGTGGGAGTTCCGGTGCGACCGACACTTCGATGCTGTTCCGGTAGCCGCTGCCGAGGAAGGCGTCGCGCGCACCGTCAATCACGCTCCCGATGTCCGTGGATTCGGGGGCAACTGAAAGGGTCCCGGCCTCGATCCGGGCCAAGTCCAGGAGATTGTTGATGAGGTCCCGCATATGGTCGGCTTGCTCTTCGATGATGCGGAAAAACTGCCGCGTCTCCGCGGGATCGAGCGGGACCGAGGCGCTCCGCGCGGTCGCCGCGGATCCTTTGATGGACGTCAAGGGCGTGCGCAGTTCGTGGCTCACCATGCCGAGAAACTCTGCGCGCAGTCGCTCCAACTCTTCCAGCGGTGAGATGTCCTGGACCGTGCACACGACCGACACAATCTCTCCGTCCTCCGAACGGATTGGCGTCGCGTTCACCAGCGCCGTCACCGTCTCACCATCCGGGCGGTGGATGACCATCTCTTCGGCGCGCACGGTCTCGCCGCTGAGCGCTCGCTCCACGGGCATTTCAGCGCGGGGAATCTCTCGCCCATCCATGCGTCGAAAGGCGAAAAGCGAAAGCCCGTGGTCATAGTCTCGGCCCTGCCCACGCACGCCACCGCCGATACGGCGCGCTTCTTCATTGAACTGCACCAATTTCCGCGTTTTCGCATCGAGGACCATCACCCCGACGGGCGAGGTTTCGACCAGGGCTGCCTGGTCGGCCTTGGCCCGCTGCTCCTCGCCGTAGCGCCGGGCGTTCGTGATGGCCGTTGCCGCCTGGGCGGCGAACATCTCGAGGGTCTCTTCGTCCTCGAGGGTGAAGTCCAGGCCGTGGTTCTTCTCGCCGATGAATATGGTGCCGACCTTATTGCCGCCCTCACCGATCTGAGCACTCAAGAATGTGCCAATGTGCGGGGCGAAGTCGGGAAATCCGGCCAGCTTGACGTGGGCCACGAAGTCCCGGGTGCGCAGGGGCTTCTGAAGTCCGCTGAGGTATTGCAGCAGCGCCGGGCCATCCGAAAACGCCAGCGTTTGCTCGATTTCGTCGGCGGTCAAACCCGAGAAGACCAAGTCCTGGAGCTCGCCGGCATCGTCCATGGTGGTGATCGCGGCGTAACTCGCCTCCGTGAGCGAGCGCGCGCTGTCGGCGACGTCCTGGAGCACGGTCTCGAGCTCCAGGTGCTGACTGATCCGGAGAATCGCCTCCGTAAGCCGCGAAATCCGAGATCGTAGGCGCTCGTTTTCCGACCGTAGGTCTTCGCCATCCTGCAAGGCTGTACCTCGGGGCTCTTTCCACTGCGTCAGCGACAGTCTGCCATGTCGCCCGTGGATGGACTCGCCACATGGTTCTTACGGCGTGATGAACCGCACAGAAGTCACTGTCGCCGCAAGGCGCGCGAATTGATCCGTGTGTACCGGTGCAACCCGCCATTGGTGCGGTGCGAATGAATCCACGGGCTTCGTCACGGCCCATCCCTCACATGATGTCGCGGGGCGGGCCATCAATCCACGACCAGCGATTGAAGCCGTCGTCTACGTGTTCACGGGAAGGCGAATCGTCGCGGTGACGCCGTGTCCGGGCCCCTCGCTTGCCAGGGCGATTTCGCCACCATGGGCTTCGACGATGGCTCGGGCGATGGCCAATCCCAAACCCGTCCCGCCCACCCCACGAGTTCGAGCCTGATGGGTGCGGTAGAAGCGGTCGAAGACGTGAGGCAGGTCCGCGGCGTCAAGGCCGATCCCGTCATCGGTGACCCAGATGACCAGCGACTCGTCACCGGCGAGCTCCGCTCCGAGCACGATGTTCCCGCCGGCGTCGCTGGCCTGGAGTGCATTGCTCAAGAGGTTCCCCAGTGCCTGGCTCATCCGCATCTGGTCGAGATTCAGGTCCGGGAGGCCGTCCGGTGTGTGCAGCGACAGCTTCACCTGCCGAGCCTGCGATTGCGGCTGCCAGCGGTCCACTTCCGCGGCGAGCAGCTCGGAAACCGAGCTTGCCTCGAGCGAAAGCCGCAACTCCCCGTAGTCGGTCTCGGCCAGCCAGCTCAGGTCGGTGGCAAGTCCGCGGAGCCGCTCGACTTCCTGCGTAATGTGGTCGGACGCACGCTCGGGCGCCTGCAGTCCGTCGCGGAGCGCCTTCGCCTCCAGCTGGATGACGCTCAACGGCGTGTTCAGCTCATGGGAGACGTCGTTGATCAATTGCCGGCGAAGCTCCCGCTGCGACTCCAGGGCGGTGGCCATCCGATTGAACGCCGCGCTCATGCGGCCCAACTCGTCCGTGGAGGTGACGGGGAGCTGGGCCGCATCTCCCTGGGCAATGCCCTGCGTTGCCTCGGTCAAGGCCCTCACCGGCGCCGTGATTCGCTTGGACCACCAGGCGGCCAGCAGGATGGCAGCGCCGGCCGTCAGCGTTCCTCCAATCAGCGTGATGGCGAGGAGCGTCGCAAGAAAGCCGTGCGACTCAGTCGATAGGAACTCGCGATCCACGTCCACGTTGACGTAGCCGACGATCTCGTCTGTCGCGAGGTCGACCACCGGTTCACGACGTCCGTCCAGATTGGGGGCGAGTGTGCCCGGCGCCAGTTCGGACGAGGTGTCCGTCACCACCCGGCCATCGACGTCCGCGACAACAACTCGAATCTGGTCGTGATCGGAAGACCCGAGGTGTTCCCCTCCGCGTTCTTGCGATCGCTCCGGTTGCCGGGCGCCCTGGGTGAGGATCCCGGCCTCGGTGAGCGGCCGGTCCACCGTTTCCCAATCTCCAGCGGCCGTGTATGCCTGGCTCAGATTATGGGCGAGCTGCCGGGCTTCGTCGTCACCAATCTCGTCGACAAACACCCCGAGACGGGCCTGTGTGGCGAAATACGCCACGCCAATGTTGACGAGGATGGCAAGGATGATCACAGCGACCATCGCCCCCATGATTCGCCATCGCAACGACACTAGTCGTCCTCCACCACGAATCGATAGCCCGCGCCGTAGACGGTCTGAATAGGCTGGGGACCCTCTCGGCTGAGCCGCTTTCGCAAGCGCGAGACTTGGTTGTCAATGGCGCGATCGAACCCATGGAATCCGTCGTCGAAGGCCAGCGAGATCAGCTGATCACGGGAAAGCACCTGGTTGGGGTGGCGCATGAACGTGGCGAGCAGCGCGAACTGCGCTTGACTGAGGGTGACGGGCTGTTCATTGATTGTCACGCTGCCCGTCGTCTCGTTGAGGGTGATGTGTCCGCTGGTTAAGACCTGCTGCACTCTGCCCTTGGCGCGGCGCAGCACGGCCTCGGCGCGGGCAATGACTTCGTCGGGATCGAAGGGCTTGACGATATAGTCGTCGGCCCCGGTTTCCAGCCCGAGCACGCGCTCGGAAGGGGCTTCTCGGGCCGTCAGCATGATGATTGGAACGTCAGACTCTCGTCGCAGAATGTTGCACAGCTCCACGCCATCGAGGCGGGGAAGCATCAGATCGAGGATGATCAGGTCCGGGGCCAGATCGCGGGCCAGGTCCAGGCCGGCCCGGCCATCATAGGCAACCTCAGCCGCGAATCCGGCGCGCTCGAAATACACCTTGACCCAGCGCGCAATCCTCGCATCGTCTTCGATGATCAAGACTGTGCCGCTCATCACCAATCCTCCATGGAGCCATCCTCGAATCGCGACCGAGCTGGAGGCGGCGCCCCTGCGAGGCGCCGCCTCCATTCTGTGGAAGATTCCCTAGATCTCGCCAGACTTCGGTGTCTTCCGTGGGCCGACTCGGGTCGACTCTAGCCGCCTCTGCTCCCTTCGCCGCCCGAGCCGTGCTCGCCGCCCGACTCGCCGCGGCCACCGTGCTCGCCGCCGCCCTCGGAGCCTCCGCCGCCAGCCTGCTGGCCGCCCTCGCTTCCGCTGCCGACCTCAGCGTGGGCGATCCAGCCGGTGAACGGTCCCGGCGTCGACGGCAGGTTGACCGTTGCCACTTGCCCCGGTGCCAGGTCGATCGGAGTCGTCGGACCCAGCTCCGTGCCGTTGGACAGGTGCACTTCAATCCTCACCCGGGTCAAGACGCTGTTGGTCGTGTTCTCGACCGTGCCCTTGAAAGCATTGCTTGACGCGTCGTACCCCAGGATCAGCCGGGCGCCACCGCGAACTTGGTCGAAGGTCTGGTCCGGAGCCAGGGTATTGGCCCCGCGGCCTTCTTCGCCGCCTCCGCCTTCGCCGCCGCCCTCTCCACCAGGACCGTGTCCCTCGCCGCCCGCGCCTTCGCCGCCGCCCTCAGCGCCCTCGCCTCCGGTGTGAGGTACGGGGCCGGTGCCGCCGCAGTCGAACACTTCGAGGTGAATCACGTAGCCGTCGAAGGCGACTCCCGCCAGGCTCGGCTCGCTGGCCACCGACACGCTGGACGTTGCCTGCTGACCGGGCCCCAGGTGCCCGAGCACGTCGGGACCAAGCTCTCCAACGGTGGTCGTTCCCTGCTTCAGGTGCGGTTCCGACTGCACGTAGCACAGGACCTGCGAAGTCGTGTTTTGCACCGTGTACTGGACCGACTGGGTCGCCGCGTCGTACCGGGCGGAAACCGCCAGCCCGCCAAGAACACCGGTCCACGGCTGATCGAGCGGCGTGATCGGGCTCGACATGGCGGCTTCCATGGCCGCTTCATTGCTGCCGCCGCCCTCGCCGCCGGGACCGTGTCCCTCGCCGCCGGCGCCTTCCGCACCGGCTTCACCAGCGCCTTCGCCGCCTGACGGGCTGCCCTCGGCGCCGCTGCCGACCTCGGCATGCGCCACCCAGCCGGTGAACGATTCCGGCGTTGACGGCAGATTGACCGTCGCCACCTCGCCTGGCGCCAGGTCGATCGGAGTGGTCGGGCCCAGCTCGGTGCCGCTGGACAGGTGCACTTCAATCCTCACCTGGTCCAGGACGTTGCCGGTCGTGTTCTCGACCGTGCCCGTGAAGGCATTGCTGGCAGCGTCGTAGCTCAGGATCAGCCGAGCGCCGCCGCGGACGGTGTCAAAGGTCGCGTTCGGCGCAAGCGTGTTCGCGCCGCTGCCTTCCTCGCCGCCTGCCGCGCCGCCCTCACCGCCGCCGGCTCGTTCGCCACCGGCGCCATGCTCGCCGGCGGCTTCGCCGCCTGACGGTCCGGCGACTTGACCGGCGGCTGCGCTGCCGGTCGCTGGGCCGCTTGCGGTGCTCGCATCACCGCAGCTAATCAGAACCCCCGCGCCAAGCAGGGTGCTCAGAATCGCCCCTGCCGGGATCATCTTCGTCGTCAGCTCTTTGAAGCGCATCTCCTCGCTCCCTTCGTGAAACGCTCTTCACGCTGACGACGGTAGGGGCCAAATGTCCCGCAAATGTGTCATTCCGCGACCGAATTGGCCGGTCCCGAGCGTCGGAGGGATAAGGGCGGCAACGTCCGGTGGCGGCGGGCAGTGGCGACTCGCGTCGATAGCTGCGAGTCCAAACCAATCAGCAGTCCGTGTGTTCGCCTCTACACCCCTGACGCGTGCGCTCTGTAATGCCGGCGTGCGGTCGCGATTTGGGGAATCGAAGCAGGGCTGTCTACCCTGCTGTAGGAATCTCGCCGGAGAGACCACGCAGTGGCTGACGTCGTGAGACGCCCGCCGCCTGCCGTTTGGTTGACATAAGCGACTTCGATGACTGACATCAACACCTTCATCAAACTGCGCGAGGCGCTGCCGGCCGTGCGCCACTACTGCTGCCTGAATTCCGGCGGCGTGGCGCCCACGCCCCAGGCCACGCTCGACTTGCAGCAGCACTTCTACGACCGCGAAGCGGTGATGACGACCACGAATCCCGAGCTGTATGAGGTCTACACCGCCGAGCTGGCGGCGCTGCGCGGCGAGATTGCCGCGCTGATCGGCGCGGATTCGGACGAGATCGCGCTGATCCGCGCAGTCTCCGAGGCCATCTCGTGGGTCGCCGCCGCGCTCGAGTTACAGCGCGGCGACCGAGTGATCCTCACCGCCGAGGAGCACCCGAGCGGCTATCTGCCCTGGCTCACGCTGCGGGATCGCCTGGGGCTGGAGCTGGTCGCGATCGAGGTCGACGGGGACGAAGACGCGTTCCTGCGGGACCTGGAGGCGGCGCTGACGCCAAATACGCGTGCGATCTGCCTGAGCCACGTCACCACTGAGCGCGGCGTCGTGCTGCCGGTCGCCGAGGTCTCCGCATTAGCCAGGGATCGCGGGATTGTGACCGTCGTGGATGCCGCGCAATCGTTCGGCGCCCGCCCGACGGACGTGCGTCAGCTTGATTGCGACGTCATGGCATTCCCGGCCTTCAAGTGGAGCATGGGTCCCTACGGCATCGGCGCCATGTATGTCCGACGCGAGGCGCAGGAGCGACTGCATCCGCGGGGCAGCGGCGGAGGGGCCGTGACCGAGGCCGAATTCCCTCCGGGCAGTTTTGGCTTTCACCCCACGGCCGAGCGGTACGAGTTTGGCGCCCGGCCCTACGCGCTCTACGCCGCCTGGCGCTCCTCGATTCAGCTGGTGAACGACCTGGGTTTGGAGGCCATTCAGCAGCGCATCGCGGTTCTCGCGGCCGATGCCCGCCGCGTCTTCAGCGACATCCCCGGCGCCAATGTCAAGACGCCCGAGCAGGGCGCCGCGCGTTCGGGGATCTTTACCGTCGGTTTGGAAGGCGTGTCGGGCATGCCGCTGGCCGAACACTGCCGCAAGACCCACCGCATCCTGTGCCGGGCCGCCTACGGCTATACGGCCGTGCGCTTTTCCTTCCACGCCTTCAACGACGCCTCGGACATCCAGGCCGCTGCGAATGCCCTGGAGGACTTTGCCGGCTCGACCGGGTGAAACGGAGACCTCGCGGGAGCGGCGGTCGGCCGCGGTTGCGAGCCGCCGCGCTCCCGAGCGGTCGTTGTGGCTGGTGGACGGGATGCGGCGAGTGCAAGACGCGCGGCGCGCGGGTCCAAGTGCTGCTGATACGATTCGCCGGAGTTCAGGAAGCGCCGGATAGTCTTGTGGCCGCTGCGTCACCGTTGACGCATCGAACCGGGTGAACAGTATGCGTTACGAGCCGGCGGATAAGCCCCCCTTGCGGCAGGCGCTTGGCGCGGCTCTCCTTATCTTCATTCCGAATACGATCAGCATCATTCTGCTCACGACGTTCGTCGTCCGAGCGTCCGGCGAATCGGATATCTACCTCGCCTGGGTCACGTTTACCGGGCTGGCAATCTCCGGCTTGAGCATGATTCTTCACGCCTTCCCGTATCGCCATTTGGGCTCGGGGGGACTGGTGGTCACGAACCTGAATGTGCCACTGCTCGCGATGTCGGTGTTGGCGCTTGCCGAAGGCGGTCCGGGCCTGCTGGCAACCCTGGTCGTAGCGTCGACGTTGCTGCAGTTTCTCCTGGTCTCGCGCCTCTCGTCGCTGCGGCGAATATTCACGCCCACGGTTAGCGGAATCATCATCATGCTCGTGGCCGTGTCCGCGGTCCCATTCATCGTGGACCGGACGATCGCTCAATCCCAAGATCAATCGGCGCTCGTCGTCATTCCTGGTGTGGTCGCGCTCGGCGCCGGCCTGTGGGGCGCGGTGCAAGCTTCAGCCGCGCGGCGTGTGTGGACGCTGCCAATTGCCGTTGCGGCCGGACTGGCCGTGGCCATCCCCATGGGACTCTACGACAGTGGGCCCGTGGAGGAGGCTTCCTGGCTGAGCTTTGGGGATCTCGAGTGGCCCCAGTGGGAATTCGATTTCGGAATCAGATTCTGGTCGATGTTACCGGCGTTCTTGATCGTAAAGCTCACAGCGTTCCTGAAAGTCGTCGGAGATCTCTCGGTCATCAAGCGCGCCTCGTATCGCGAGCCGCGTGCGCTGGACTTCAGGACGATTCAAAGCGGCTTGAACGTATATGGGGGGACGACGCTGCTGACGGGACTCCTGGCGACGTTGCCGGTCTCGGCGCCGTGGTCGTCCACCGCGGTCTACATCGGCTTTACCGGCATATCTGCCAGAACCGTCGGGATCTACCTCGGATTGCTCACGCTCCTGATCGCGCCGTTCGGGAAGGTGATCGCCGCTCTTGCCGCAACGCCAAACTCAGTCGTGAGCGCGGTTTACATCATGGTATTCGGGCTGCTCTTCATTGAGGGTGCGAAGTGGGTGTTTTCCGGTCCCTTGAACAATCGGAAGTCTGTCATCACGGGCGTATCGTTGGTGCTCGGCCTCTCGGCGGGAAGCATTGGCCAGCTGAGTGAAGGCATTTGGAGTGAGCTGGTCGGGAACACGGTCATCCTCGGCGCGGTAACCGCGATCGTGATGACCGCGGTCACGGAGTTTCGTGGGCTCTGGCCGCGAAAGCTGCACGCTGACTTGTCCCACGCGGCCTTGCCGGACATCGGCGCGTTCCTGAATCGCTTTGCGTCGCAACACAAGTGGAGTGAGTCGGCGCAGAATCGGCTCAACCTGGCGGTCGAGGAAGCGGTGCTCACATTGCTGGAGCAGGGCGACGGCGGTGAGGCCGACCACCGGCGCCGGCTGGTGGCCTCGGTGCACGCCGACGGCGACGCCGCCGAGGTTGAGCTGGTGGTCTATTCGCGTGAAGACACCGACGGCAATATCGAGGATCAACTCGCGCTGGTGAGCGACCACGCCGGATTTGACGACGCGCAGCAACTGTCGACAAGGCTCCTTCGACACTTCGCGTCGTCGGTCCACCATCGCAAATACCATGGCGTCGACGTGATCACCTGCCGCGTCGAGCAGTAGGCGCCGCCCGCACACCCGCAGCGGTCGTTTGATGTAGCGCCCGGCGTGGTCGGGACTTCGTGCACTCGGCACGTGCCGCCCGATGCGTGAGATCTTCCAGCAACGCTAAAGAGCGCCGGGCCGGCGGTGAAAACCGCCGACCCGACGCTCATTCAGACGCTCGACGGCGCCGAGCGCCTGCCTAGCCGCTACTCATCGTCGAAGTACGCCGAGCCGAAGATCAGCCCGTCGTGGCGAATCACCCACACGTGAGTTGCGCTGCCCGTGCCCTGGGCGGAGGGCCGCAAGGTGTGGAGCCAGCGTCCCTCCTCGGTCACTGCGGCAATTTGCTCGCCGTAGTTGAAGACCACGCCGTCGAGCCCGCGCGCCCGCACGAGCTTGATGTCGGTGCCGATCCGTTGCGGCAGCAACGGATGCACCAGGTAGCGATCGTTCTCGCCAATCAGGAACAAGAACGTCGCGCCGTCAAAGCTCTCTGCGGAGTTGTAGTAGGCAACCGTCGCCTCCAGGCCGTCGGCCTCGTAGCGATCGATCGCCGCCTGCACGTAGGCCATCGTGTGCGCCTCCGGGTCCTCGGCCGCCGGGTAGTACCCCGAGGCGAAGATCCGTCCGTCGTGTCGGATGGCGAAAGTGACCTTGGGGGCTTCCTGCAGCGTCACCGGATGCGGCCACAGGTACTCGACCCAGATGCCTTCCTCCGTCGCCTCGGCGATCGCCTTGCCGAGCTCGTAGCCGTCGGACCCAACCACATCCTTGATGTCGGTGCCGATCAGCCGCGGGAAGAGCGGATGGATGAAGTAGATGTCGTTCGCGTCCATCGCGAACAGATAGAACTGACCCTCGAAGGCCGCTGTGCTGTTGTAGTAGCTCGTCATGGATTCCAGGCCGTCGCGCTCGTAGCGATCGATCGCCGCCTGCACGTATTCCACCGTGTACTCGCGCGGGTCGGCGTCGAGCCAGGCCGGCGGCTCGGCGGTCGGGTCGGGCGTGTAGTAGCCGGAGGCGAAGATCAGGCCCTCGTGCCGCACGACCCAGGTGGTCTTGGGCTCTTCACGCCCCGTCACCGGATTGGGCCACAGGTATTCGACCCAGTGCCCCTCCGGGGTGGCCTTGGCGATCTCGATCCCGAGCTCGTAGCCGTTGGATCCCACGACGTCCTTCACGTCCGTCCCGATCAGGTGGGGGAAGATCGGGTGGGCGAGATAGATGTCGTCGGCATCCATCAGGAATAGATACAGCTCGCCGTCAACGCTCTCGCGGCTGTTGTAGAAGTCGATCGTCGCGTTCAGGCCCTGCGTCTTGTAGCGCCCAATCGCGTTGCTCACGTACTCCCGAATGATCTCCGCGAGGCCCGCTCGGACCGAGAAGTGCCCCGAACCGAAGGCGATGCCGTCGTGAGCCACGAAGTAGCTTCGCTTGGGTTCTCGTTGGCCGGTCAATGGATTCGTCTGGAGGTGGTTGATCCACCCACCGCTTCCGGGCCCTTCGCGGACAAGCCGCGCCAGTGAGTGATTGGGCGGCAACGTCACCCCCACCAGATTGCGGAAGATCGGTGCGGCCAAGAGAGTCAAGGTGGACCGATCGACCATCAGCAGTGAGCGGTCGCCCTCGATGCTCGCCTCGCTGTTGTAGAAGGCGACGGTGGCCTCTAGTCCATCCGCGTCGTACTTGGCAATGGCCGCGGACACATACGCCAGCGTCTCGGCGTCTGCCTCGGCGTCGGCGCCAACGGCCATCGACGCCGGTTCCCAGGCGAACCGCTCGATGCTCAGCCGTTGCTGCAGACCCTGCGGGCCGACCGCCCAGGTTTGGTAGCCATCGGTGAAGCCGGTCCAGTTGGTCGATTTGTGCCACAGGAGCATTCCGCCCGTGGTTGGCTGGCGCGTGATTCGATCGCGGGGATCGTGATTCTCGTTTTCCAGGCAGTCGCCAACCGCATCCGGAATCGCGGCCTGCAGCGCCTCGAATCCAAGAACGAACTCGCAGTCCGGGTGCTCCGCCGAGGCCCGTCCGGCGCCAAGCGCCGTGAACGCCAGGGCGAGCAACGCCACGACGGCCGCCGTGGCAACCAAGCGAAGCGCCACCTGGGAGCTTGCTGGCATGGAAACTGCGGCGACTGACCCCTTCGTCGGCACCATATTCGAATCCCCTCTTAGCAGCCCTCGTACGGCTACTCTCGCCCGCGGCGGATGCGGGCGCCAGAGTACTACAGATATGAGGCCTCGAACGGTGTATTCCGGCGTGCGACCCATGCCGATTGGGCCAATGCCTCGGCTTGATTCCAGACTTCTGCCGCCCGCGCCAGACCAGCGGAAGCCGGAAACCAGGCGCGTACCTTCGCTATCGTCCGGCCCATCGGAAGCCCGCTATCCTCGGCCACGACGAGCGAAGCAATGCGGCCGACCGGGAAAGAGCACGCTATGACAACCGAACCATGGGTCGCGAGCGCCCCGGCCCGCCGTCTCTTCGACGACGCCGTGGTGATCGACGGTCTCGACACCAGCAACTGGGGCGACGAGCAGGTGTTCCGGGATCTGCGCGATGGCGGCGTCACCGCCGTCAACGCAACTTGCGCGATCTGGGAGGGATTCGAGGAAGCCCTTGCCAACATCACCGCCTGGCTGCGCTGGTTCGAGGACCATGCCGACTACATCCGACCGGTGCGGCGCGTGGCCGACATTCATGCCGCCAAGGCCGAGGGGCGCACCGGCATCATCCTTGGGTGGCAGAACGCGGCCCCGGTGGGCAACGACGTGCGGCGCTTTCGGCTCTTTCACGCGCTGGGGGTGCGCATCGTCCAGCTGACCTACAACGAGCGCAACCTCTTCGGCAACGGCTGCTGGGAGCGACACGACGATGGACTGAGCGTCATCGGCCTGGCGGCGATTCGCGAGATGAACCGCCTCGGCATCCTGATCGACCTCTCGCACGTCGGCGACCGCACCGTCCTGGAGACAATCGAGCACTCCGAGCAGCCCGTGGCCTTCACCCACGCCAACGCGCGCTCGCAAACCGACTATCCACGCAACAAGACCGACGAGGCGATTCGCGCGCTCACCAGCCGCGGCGGCGTGGTCGGCGCCAATGCGTTCCCCGCGCACCATCGCCACGGCTATGAGTCCACGCTCGACGACTACCTGGACGCCATCGACTACCTGGTGGACATGGTCGGCGACGAACAGGTGGCCGTTGGCACCGACTTTTGCATGGGGCGGACGCTGGAGTGGTTCGACTGGATTGGGGCCTCGCACGGCCGCGAGCCGTTCCTCTCATCAGGCGACGTTCCCCAGCCGTTCCGCCTGCTGCAAGGCTTCGCCAACCCGCTGGAGTTCGTGAACGTCGCCGAGGGCCTGCTGCGGCGCGGCTACAGCGACGATGCGGCGCGCAAGATCCTGGGCGGGAATTGGCTCCGGCTGTTCGGCGAGGTCTGGCGCGACTGATGGCCGGCCTCCGTCGCGTCACCAGCGCCCGTCGATCGACGCCGGCTCGCGCTCCGGGCCGCTACTCGGAGTCGTGGGGCGCGGGTAGCCGCCGACTTGTGCCGGCCGAGGATCGAGCGGCACCCTTAAGTCGGCAGCGGGGGCGCTTGACCTGAGGGTGATCTGCGAATCGAAACCATGGCTATGCCATCTGAGGCCCTTACCTGTCAGGCGAGGGTCGGGAGTCTTGTGGCGTCCGACCGGCTGGCCAACAAGGGCGCCGCGGGAGCGCATGAGCCATTCGCCGGCGATTGATACCGTTACCCGTCCATCGCCGAATACCATCGACGTGTCGTGGAGGCGTAGGCACAGAGGTCTCGCGGCCTTGTGCGCCGCCGTCGTCGCGGGCCTTTTCCTGGTTGTCGGCTGCGGTGACTCGCCAAGTCCGGGATCGCTGCCGCGCGAGGAGTCAACGGTGCAGCAACCGGCATTCGCGCCCCGTAGATCGCCAGCCACTACCTCGCCTTCTCCCACGCCGGAACCGACACCGCCCTCCGCGGCGACGCCAACTCCACAGACGCCAGAAGTGTCCCCGACCCCCACCGCCGAACCTGAAGACACCGGGCCAAATCAGGCTGAATTCGTGCAGGTGGGGGTTGGCGAGAATCACGCCTGCGCCGTGCGCAGCGACGGCAGTGCGCAGTGCTGGGGTGACAATGACGATGGGCAGTTGGACCTCCTGAGCGACATTAAGTTCCGGCAGATTGCATCAGGCTGGCGCTTCTCCTGCGGTATCACGACGGAGGGAGCGCTCGCGTGCTGGGGCCGGAACGAGCACCAGCAGGCTGATCCCCCGGACGGCCGGTTCACCGAGGTGGCGGCCGGCTGGGACCACGCCTGCGCCATTGGCCCGGACGGCGCCGCCTGTTGGGGACGGCCGTCAGACGGCCGCATTGCCGTCCCGCCCGAGGTGGAATTTGCCGCCATCGGCGCCGGCGCCGAACACAGTTGCGGCCTGACGGCCGCCGGCGACCTCGTCTGCTGGGGAAGAAACGACAACGGACGCGCCGACTCACGCCCGGGACCCTTCCGGGCCCTGGCCGTCGGGGTCGCGCATACGTGCGTCCTGGGCGCCGACGGCAAGGCGTTCTGCCAGGGCCGGAGCGAGAATGGGGGAGGGCTCCCGCCGGCGACCGTGTTCGACCGCATCAGCGCTGGTGATCACCGCACGTGCGGCGCATTGGCGACCGGCCAGGTGGAGTGCTGGGACGCCCGGCCAACCGAGGCACCGCTGGAGACGTTTGGTCCTCCCGGCACCTTCTCGTCCCTGAGCGTCGGGTGGCGCGATGCCTGCGCCATCAACGAGGTCGGCCAGGTCGCGTGCTGGTCGTCCGAGCCAGGTTTCCTTCCCGAGCCCTATGACCGCCTGCTGCTGGCCAACGCGTTTCCTGAGATCGAGCTTTCCGCGCCCGTCGAGCTGATCCCCTGGCCGTTCGGCGGTATGGCCGTGGCCGACAAAGCTGGCTCGGTCGCCGTGCTGTCGTCCGAGTTCGAATCAACACCGATTCTAGATCTCACCGACGTTGTCTTCTCCGACTCGGCAGAGGCTGGATTGCTAAGCCTGGCGATCGCCCCGGATTTCGAGAATTCGCCATTCCTCTACGCGTACTACACCACGCAGGACAAGGATGACGACGACCGACTATCCGCCCGGCTCTCACGCTTTCCGGTCGCGGATGGCACCGTCGTGCGTGAGCAGGAAACGATCATCCTTGAGATTCCGAGAACAACGCCGGGAGATTTTCATTGGGGTGGCGCCATCAGGTTCGGACCTGACGGGATGATGTATTTGGGGATTGGCGACAGTGAATGCCCTGAGTGCGCGCAGCGCCTGGACTTATGGCAAGGGAAGATCATTCGGATCGATGTACGCGGAGCGTCGGCCGATCAACCCTATCGGGTTCCCGACGACAACCCGCAGTGGGACACACCGAACGCGCGACCTGAGATCTGGGCCTATGGCTTTCGCAATCCATGGCGCATGGCGTTCGATCCGCGGGATGGGAAGCTGTGGGTTGGCGACGTGGGACAGGATGATGTAGAAGAACTGTCGATTGTAACCGCAGGTGCAAATCTTGGCTGGCCGTATTTCGAAGGCTATCTATGCAATAACCCCGACACTAGCGTCCCTAAGGCCGATATTGATCCCAGGATTGATTCGGCGATCATGTGCCAAGACTACCCGAGAAACTTGAACTTTACATTTCCCATCGTTACCTACGGCCATGAAGATGGCTGTGCGATCACCGGCGGTGTTGTCTACCGCGGAAGCGCGATCGAATCGCTCGACGGTGCGTACCTGTTCGGCGACTATTGTCATGGGCGAGTGTTTGCACTGGACGGCGACGCGAACGCCGGCTGGCGCCTCGTCGAGATTGGGGATTTGGACCGACTCATCAGTTCCATTGGCGCCAACGCCGACGGTGAAGTATTCATTCTGACGCTTGGCGGTCCTCTCGTTCGCCTGCTGAAGACGCAATTGGGCTACGCCCCCTCCGTGACAAATAAAATACGTGTCACGACGCTTGGCGCGCCGCTCGATCGGAATATCGTCCCAACATTTGGCGATCGCGAATCCTAGCCGCTGCCGCTACCCGGATTCTCCGTGGGCGCCAGTCGCTCAACGCCGCACCAGCGGGCAACCATATCCTGCTGTAACGCGGCTATCGCGACCACGCGGTGCGCAGACCCAGGGCGGGAATTGGCTGCGGCTGTTCGGCGAGGTCTGGCGCGACGACTGATCGCCCGTGTGCGACTCGCTACCAGTGTCCGTCCATGGACACCGGTTCGCGGTCGAGGCGAAAGCGGGTCAGGTCCCAGCGGGTTCGGCCGTGCACGGCCAGGTCCGCCAGGATTTGGCCGATCAAGATCCCGAACTTGAACCCGTGACCTGAGAATCCCGCCGCCACGATGGCGTTTTCCATATCCGGCAAATGGTCGATCACAAAGTCGGTATCGGGCGTCATTGAATAGGTGCAAGTCTTGCTATAGACCACCTCCGCCTCGCTGAGGTCGGGCATGTGGCGGCGCAGGAATGCTCGCAGCTTCGCCAGCGCTTCGGGGTCCTCGTGCTCGCGGTCGCGGTCGGGATCGAACGCCGCGCCGATGGTGTCGTCGGCCACCTTCACGCAGCTGCGCCAGTGCACCGGAAAGCCGTAAAAGTTTGTGTCCATCACGAAGAAGGGCGGCAGCCGGGGGTAGGAGTAGGCGTCGGTGTCCGAGGGCGTGAGGTAGTGGAGCCGCTCGGCGGTGGACCGAATAGGGATCGGCAAGTCGGGCAGCAGCTTCGGGGTCCACGGTCCGGCGGCAATCACCACGACCTCGGCTTCGAACGCGCGTCCGTCCCGGGCGACGGCGCGGGCGGTGCGGCCGCCTGTCGCCTGCAGCTCCGTGACCTCAACGCCGGTCTGCAGGTCGGCGCCAAGGTCCGCGGCCGCCCGGGCAAGCGCCTGCGTGACCGGACCGGCGGCGACAAAGCCGCCCAGTCCTTCGAGCAGGTACCCGGAGTCGACGTTCGTGAATTGGGGATAGCGCCGCCGCACCTCGCCGCCGTCCAGCCACCGCGGCTCGTAGCCGAGATCGAGCAGGCCCTCGTAGCCCTCGATGAACGGCGCATTGTCGGGCCGGGCCTGCAAGGCCAGGGCGCCCTGCTCGCGGTAGAAGCTGGTGCCCATCCGGCGGTCGAACTCCTTCCAGAGCTCCACCGCGGCGGCGACCATCTCGGTGTAGAGCGTTTGCCCGCGGTACTGATAGCGCACCATGCGGGACTCGTCGGCGGACGACGCCCGCACGTGGCCGGGGCTGTATTTGTCCAGCAACGCCACGCGCTTGCCGGCCCGGCTGAGCCAATAGGCCGTCGCACTGCCCATGACGCCCGCACCCACGATCACGACGTCGTACATGGTTGGCGCCGGTCAGCCTTCCGTGGCCCAAGGATCGATCACATCAACGCCGCAGTCTTGGAGATCATTGCCCGCTGACGTGGCCACTGCGTGATCAGTCGAAATTGGGCGGATTGCGAATGGGCTCGCGCGGCGGCAACTCCAGTTCGATGCCGCCGATTGGCGCGAATCGCGCGCAAATGGCGCTGGCGAGGTCTGGACTTGCTGAGGCCTCGGCGTCCGGCGACGCCGGCTGTGTCTTCTGAATCGACGGCTCGTCGGAGCTGTCAATCTTGGCGATTTGGGCGCGCCGACGCCGTTTCAATCCCTCGTCCGGGCAGTGCTTGGTGACGTTAGCCTCTCTGTATGCGTAGTGGTACAGCCTCGCCCAATCCACGATTGCACTTCAGTCGCTGCCTAGTCTATTTCTCTAGGCAGAGTGCCGCAGTCTCTCTGGTCGCCTCGGTGTGATAGCCTGGAATGGTCATAATAACCAGTTGGTGATCCTGCGATGCGTGAAGTGCGAGCAACCGATGCCAAGGCGCACCTGGCCGAGCTATTGCGGCAGGTGGAGAGCGGCGAAACCATCGCGATCACACGTCATGGCACGGCGGTTGCGCATCTCACTCCCGTGCCGCTTGGGCAACGTGCCCGCTGGCGCGAGGCCATTGATGAGCTCATGCAGGCCCGCTCGCAGTGGCAACCGACTGGAATGTCGAGGGCGGAAATCCTGGCCGCCCGCCACGCCGGGCATCGCATGTGAGCGCGCTCGTTCTGGACGCGTCCGTCGCCTGCGATTGGCTTCTGGACGACGAGCTCGATCCGCGGGCCGTGCGCGTGGCCGAGCGAGTGTCACAAGACGGGGCGCTGGTGCCGCAGCTTTGGCAGCTTGAGGTTCGAAACGCACTTGTCTCCGCGGAGCGTCGCGGCCGCCTGTCGGCGCAAGGGATGGCCGACCGCCTGCGCGCTCTGCAGCAGCTCCCGGTCGTCACCGACGCCGAGCCCGATGTGGACGCGGTGCTGGCGGTCGCCCGTTTGCATCACATATCGATCTACGACGCCGTCTACCTGGAGCTGGCGCAAAGGCGTCGGGCGACGCTCGCAACCCTCGATGCCGGACTCGTCGAGGCGGCAGCCGCCGCTGAGGTGCCGGTCGTCGAGTGAACTGGAGGCTCAGCCAGCACCGCGACCGAGCACTACTTAGAGCCGACTGAGAAACTCACGCGCCCGGAGGACTTCGATGCCTCGATACTCGCCCACGTTTTGTAGCTGTCGATCGCCGGTGACCAGATGCGTCGCATTGCCCGAGACGGCCGTAGCCAGAATCAGGTCGTCCTCGGGTGTCGTGGCGATGCCGTGCACGGGCGCAAGATCATGCACAAACTGCGACCGGCGTCGCAGGAGCTCAAGGGCTTGATCGACATCGCTCCGTGACAGACGCCGAGCAAAATAGGGCTTGGCAAGCGTCCGTTCGAGTTCGACCAATATCGCTGCCGACGTAACCAGTTCAAGCCGACCCTGCCGCCAGGCCCGTAGGATCCGCGACTCTGGACTATCGCTGTTGGCGTAGCCGGCGAGCCCCGATGCAAGGACGTTTGTGTCGGCAACGACCCGGATCACGCAGGCTCGGCTGCGCGACTGCCTGGGATCCGATTCTCGGCCCTGACCTCGGCCAGCGCCTTGGCGACGGCCGCCTGGATCTCCTCGGGCGACTGGTCGCGAAACGCTTGACCGACGCGATCGAGAATCTCGAAGTCTCGAGCTCGTTGGGCGTCCAACTCCTCCAGGCGCTCCACGTCGTCGGCCGAGACTATGCCCGCCACCGGGATTCCATGTTTCTGCACCACGAAGCGCGTCTGGCCGCTGAAAGCCTTGTTGATGACCTTGCTCCAATTGCGCTTCGCCTCTGACGCGGCCATGGTCTCGGTCACAGATTCATGCACACGCACTCCATATCAGTCTATTTAGATCAATATAGATCAGTAGTGACCATTTTGGATCCAGTTGGGGACTAAGTCAACCGGCTCGGCAGCCTCACGTTGGCGCCCGCGACGCTTGCGGCACACGGCCGTACGATGCGCACGCCATAGCACGTTGAATGCCACACTGCGCGGCATGCGGCCACGCCTCGACACTTGGAGACGACCTTCACGATGACAACGCCAACCGCCCCGGTCGCTGCCGACCACGACCGCTTGCTCAAGATCTTCGTCGACATCCTCAGCGTGGACAGCTACTGGGGCAACGAGGACCGGGTGGTGGCGATCCTGCAGCCGCTGCTGGAGGACGTTGGCGTGGTCTGCTCGCGGGACGAGATCGGCAACCTCATCGGCAAGTGGCCCGCCAAGGGCAAGCAGTCGCGGCCGATCATGCTCAATGCCCACATGGACACCGTGCAGCCCACGCCCGGCATGGTGCCCATCGTCGAGGACGACGCCGTCTACTCTGACGGGTCCAGCGTGCTTGGAGCCGATGACAAGGCCGGCGTAGCCGCCATCGTCGAGGCAGTGCTCGCGGTGCATGACGCGGGAGCGGACCACGGGCCAATTGAGCTGGTCCTTACGGTCGGCGAGGACGTGGGGCAGTTCGGCGCCGATGCCTTCGACCCGAACGACATCGAGTCCCGCGTGGCGTTCGTGCTCGATGCCGGCGGTCCCGTTGGCGATCTCGTCACCCACCAGGCCGGATCGTTCGGCTTCGAGGCGGTCTTTCACGGCAGGGCCGCGCACGCCGGCATCGCCGCGGGAGACGGCATCAACGCCATCGCCATGCAGGCGCGCGCGGTGGACAACATGCCGCTGGGCCAGGTCGACGACGTGACCGTGGCCAACGTGGGCGTGGTGTCGGGCGGCCAGGCGGCCAACATCGTGCCGCCCGAGTGCAAGCTCGTCGGGCAGGCGCGCAGCCTCGACCAGAACGCCCTCGAGAGGCAGATGGACGCTATGCGCAAGGCCTGCGAGGATGCCGCGGCGGACCTCGGCGGCCGCGTCGACTACTCCCAGCGCGGCCGCTTCAAAGCCACGAGCTTTGCCGACGACCACCCGGCCATTCAGCTCGCCGACACCGCCATCGCCGCGGCCGGCCTCACGCCGCGCCACATTTCGACCTACGGTGGCAGCGACGCGCAGAACTTCAACGAAAAGGGCATTGCGACGGCAATCCTGTCGGTCGGGTATCTCGACGTGCACTCGGTCGCCGAGTCCATGCCGCACGACGAGCTGCAACGCCTCACCGACGTGACCGTGCAGCTCATCCTGAATGCCTAGCCGACCGCCGGACTGAGGTTGCCGTGAAGCTCGCCTACAACACGCTCGAGTGGGGGCCGACGCCCGACCTTGCGCGCATGCTCGCGGAGATCAAGCAGACCGGCTGGGACGGCTGGGAGGTGCGGCAGTCGCTCGACTGGCTCGGCTCGGCCGAGCGCGTGACCGCCATCTCCAACGAAGCCGGCCTGCCGGTGGCGGGCGTGTGCGGCCAGGGCTGGAACTTCGCGGACGATCCGGCGGTCTTTGAAATCAACTGCCGGCGCATCGAGTTCGCGGTGGCCGTCGGCGCGGACGCCTACGTGATCATGGCGCCGGAGCGTCCCGAGAACCGCCCGCCGTCGACTGACGAAATCAACGGCTTCGCCGCCGCGGCCGAGGCGCTGCGGAGGTTCGGCGCCGACGTCGGTACGACAGTCGTCTTCCACTTCCACACCGGGCAACTGGTGCAGACCGAGCGCGAGATTCGTCAGGTCCTGGACGCGGCCCCCGACCTCGAGCTGTGCATCGACGTCTCGCACGCGCAGCTCATCGGCTGGGACGCCTGCGAGTGCCTGCGCGAGTTCGGCGGGCGGCTGGCCTACGTCCATCTGCAGGACTACCGCGGCTGGCGCTACGTCAACGTCGGGGCGGGAGACCTGTTTCCCAGCATTCCGGCGATCTTCGACACCCTCAACGCCATCCAGTTCGACGGCTGGGTCGTCTGCCACGGCGGACGCCTCGTCGATCAACCGCCGCGAGAACGCGCACAAATCTCACGCGAGTACCTGCGGAGCATCGGGCGGTAGACGCGGCGGAGTTGGAGGCTAGCGCGTGAGCACCGCCCGCAGCCGCCAGATCGCCAGCACATAGAATCCCGCCGCGTATCCGAGCAGGATGCCGAGGAACGGCAGCACGTCGCCCACGCCGCCATCGCGGAGCGCCAGGATCTCGAAGGCATCCAGCGCCCAGGCATGCGGCATGACGTGCGCCGCGGTCCACACGGCGGGAGCGAACAGCTCCATCACATAGAGCGGCAACATGCAGCCGCCGAGCGCCGCGGTGCCGAGTCCCAGGAACACGCCCACCGGCGCCGCCTGCTGGTCGTTGCTGAAGAGCGCGCCCATGAGCATGGCGGCCCCGCTGCCGACGAGGCCGAAGGCCGCCACGATCAGCAGGGCGCTGAGCGGATCCCCCCAGCGCACGCCGAAAATCAGCATCGTGCCCAGCATGATGTAGATGCCCTGCACGAGCGCGACGCCGAATCTCCCCAGGCCCTCGCCGAGCAGGATGGTGCGCACGGTCGTGGGCGTGGCGAACATGCGGCGCGCGATGCCCAACCGCCGCGTCTGCACCAGCGCCGCCGAACCGGCGAGCGAGGTGAGGAACATGAACAGCATCAGCTGCTGCTGCGCGCCGAGATCGAATTGCCCCCAGCTGCGGCGGCCGATGAACGACTCGCCGGCAACCGTCGACGTGACTTGGACGCCCGCGGATTCGCCGGTCACCGCAGCCGCTTGGTTCAAAGCCTGTTCAAAAGGGACGTCGCCCTCGCGGGCGACGAACGCGGCGATGCGCGGCAGCGCCATCTGCTCCGCCAGCAACGCGTCGATGGTGCGGCGAATGCTCAGCGAGTCCTGTCCCGGGCGGGCGATGAAGTCGATCTCGACCGCGTCGCCGGCGCGAATGGCGTCGTCGTACGTGGGCGGGAGGATCAATCCGGCCTCA
The DNA here is from genome assembly GCA_965243625.1 of Chloroflexota bacterium. GTDB lineage: Bacteria > Chloroflexota > UBA11872 > UBA11872 > UBA11872 > JAJECS01. The sequence continues at coordinate 1,535,960 of CBDEVI010000002.1, read as the reverse complement.
AGCTCGCCGCGCTCGACGGCGCCTACCACCGTGTCGCGGTCCGTGTGCCGGTGAACCGCAAACTCCTCATGTGCCTCCAGCCCGTCGACCAGGGCAGTCGTCAAATCGCCGGTCCCGGGAGTCACCAGCCCCACGCGCGGCTCGAAGCCGCGGCCAAACACCGAGCCCAGCACCAGGATCAGCAGCATGGGGAGAATCAGGACGAAGAACACGTTGGATCGCTCGCGCGCGAAGCGGCGCAGGTTCGAGACGGCGATGGCGAGCGCCTTCACGGGTTGAGCCTCCGCCGCAACAGCACGAGCGCGATGCCCGACGTCACGGCGGTGAACACGAGCAGCGCGGCGACCGCGGGCACGATGTCGCCGAGCGCGCCGCCGGCCAGGTCGCCCAGACCTTGCAGGAACCAGGCGTGCGGCGCGACGTATCGCAAGCCCGCGAGCACGCCGCCGGCTTGATTGATGGGGAAGAACGTCCCGCCGAGGATTCCCAGCACGACGGCGGCGATGGACGAGAACACCGCGCTCTGCTCCGAGGTTCGCGCCACGGCGCTCACCATGGCCATGACGCCGATCGCCGACGCCGTGGCCGCGACGACCAGCAGCGTGACACCGACGGGATTTCCCCAATCGGCGCCCAAGATGAAACTGGTGGCCACGATCATGATCAGCATGCTCACCACGCCCAGGCCGAACGCCGTGATCGCCTTGCCGAGGATGATCGACGACTTCGGCACGGGCGCCGCCAGCAAGCGGCTCAGCGTGCCCGCGTGACGCTCCTCCAGGAGACTATTGACGCCGAACTGCACCGTGAAGAACAGGAAGAACGTGGCCAGGCCGGCGGCGTAGAACGTCGTGTTGTCCAGTTGCTTGATGGTTGCGGATACGTCGCGCACCGAGACCGGGCTGCGAGTGGCCCCCGCGCGCTCCGCGATCGCGTTCGCGTCGGCCAGGCGCGCGGGATCCGACGAAACCACGGTTGCCACCGCGCCCTGCACATAGTCGAGTTGGCGGGCGTACTCCTGGACGATTGCCAGGGCGAGGGTCGACGCGAGAGACGCGTTCGCATTCTGGACGACGCGGAGCTCCGCCGGCCGACCGGTCTGCACGCGGGCGGAAAATCCGGCGGGAATGATGATGGCCGCGTCGACGTCCTCGTCGGCTCGTGCCCGGTCGCCCTCCACGAGGCGCGTGGCCTCCTCGGCGCTCGCCGCGTGCACCAGGTTGACGTTGCCGTCCTCCGCAAGACCGCCGAGCACGCCGTCCACCAGCGGGGACGCAACCGGCCCTTGGTCGACGTTGGCGACGGCGAACGTCGCCGTGAAGTCGGCGTCGTTGATGGGGTTGAACACGAAGCCGAAAATGGCCGCCAGGCCGAGCGGAGCGACGATGGCGAACACGTACACCGAGCGGTCGCGGGCGCGCTGCCGCAGGTCCTTTCCCGCGATGACCAGGGCAGACCGCATGCTCAGTCGCGCAGCGAGCGCCCGGTGAGATGCAGGAACACCGCCTCGAGATTCGGCTCGTCGATCTCGACGCCGGTGATTGAGACGCCGGCCTCGTCCAGCGCCGACAGCATCGCCATCAGCGAGTTGCCGGCTTGCTCGACCAGCACGTCGATGCCGCCGTCGACGACGTCGACCTGTTGCACTCCGGCGATGCGCTCGATGGCCTCCGCGCCCGAGTGGAGCGAACCGGACGCGCTCAGGCGCACGCGGTCGTGCTCGCGCACGATCTGGGCCAGCTCGCGGCGCGTGCCCTCGGCCTTGATCTGCCCGCGATCGATGATGCCGATGCGGTCGCAGAGCCGCTCGGCTTCTTCCATGTAGTGGGTCGTATACAGCACCGCCAGGCCCTCGCTGCCCAGCTGCTCGATGCTCTCGAGAATGGCGTTGCGACTCTGCGGATCCACACCGACCGTCGGCTCGTCGAGCACCAGGAGCCTCGGGGCGTGCAACAGCCCGATGCCGATGTTGAGCCGGCGCTTCATCCCGCCGGAGAAGGTGTCGGCGCGATCGTCGGCGCGGTCGCTCAGCCCGATAATCTCGAGCACCTCGTCTACGCGACTGCGCAGCTCGGCGCGCGGCATGTCGTACAGGCGGCCGAAGAAGCGCAGGTTTTCGCGCGCCGTCAGGTCGGGGTAGATGGCCAGATCTTGCGGCACCAAGCCAATCTTGGCCTTGAGCCCGGTCGTGCCGGGATCGAGGGGCTCGCCGTCCAACAGGACCTGGCCGCCGTCACGCTGCATCAGGCCCACCGCCATGGAGATGCTCGTGGTCTTGCCCGCGCCGTTGGGGCCCAGCAGGCCGTAGGTCTCGCCGGCGGCGATGTGAAAGCTCGCGCCGTCGACCGCGGTGAGCTCGCCAAAGCTCTTGCGCAAGTCTCGGCACTCGAGGACCGGCTGGCTGTTGTTCGTGAAACTCTGCCCGCGGCGCGACGCCGCGTCATGGTATCCGGCCATTGACTAGACGTGGGCCCGGCTGTGCCAACTGCCGGAACCCACATCTCGCCGGGCCGCTTCGCGGTCGATTCGACTGGCAGTCATCGCAGGCACCGTTAGCATTCAACGGCGCGAGGCTATACCCTGCCGAGTACTCTGTCAAGCAGAGTAGTTGGCTGAGACATTTGCCAGCGTGTCGGTCAATGGATGACCGGCGAACAGTCTGCGCGACACGACCGTGGTGGTTCCGTGCCGCGCACCGCGCCCTCTAGAATCCGGCACACGTTGCCTCCGCGAGCAGCCAATGCCCGGTTTATTCGATCCGTTGCAGGTCCGCGGCGTGACGCTGCGCAACCGCGTCGTCATGGCCCCGATGGACCAGCTGGCGGCCGTGGACGGCGGGTCGGCCGGCGACTGGCACGTGGTGCACTACGGCTCGCGCGCGGTCGGCGGCGTCGGGCTGATCTTCACCGAAGTCACGGCGGTCGAACCCCGGGGCGTGATCTATCCAGTCAATCTGGGCCTCTGGGACGACACGCAAATCGAGCCGCTGCGTCGCATCGCGGCCTTTTGCGCCTCGCAGGGCGCCGTGATCGGCATCCAGCTCGGCCACGCCGGGCGCAAGGCCTACTACGACGAGCGGGGCCATTCCGGGCACCGGCTCGTGGCGCCGACTCGGCTGCGGTTCGACGACGGCTGGCGCGTGCCGGTGAGTCTCACGGTGGCCGAAATCCAAGGCGTCGTGGACGCGTTCGCGACTGCCGCGCGCCGCGCGGTTGCGGCCGGCTTCCAAGCCATCGAGATTCACTCCGCGCACGGATATCTGCTCAGCGAGTTCTTTTCGCCTCTGACCAACCACCGCGACGACCAATACGGCGGCGATATCCAGCGCCGCGCGCGCATGCCGTGTGAGGTCGTGGCCGCCGTGCGAGCCGCGATCCCGGACTGGATGCCGATCTCGGTGCGCATCTCGGGCACCGATTTCGTGGACGGCGGCAACACCGCCGACGACATGGCCGTTGGGGCGCGGTTTCTGCGCGAGGCGGGGGCCGACCTGATCCACGTCAGCGCCGGGGGCGTCACGCCCAGTGTTCCCAGGGTCTACCCCGGCTACCTGTTGCCGGCGGCGGAGACTATCCGCCGCGTGGCCGGCGGGCCGGTCATCGCCGTGGGGCTGATCGAGAACGCCCGGATGGCCGATGAGGTCGTGCGCGGCGGACGCGCCGACCTTGTCGCCCTCGGACGCGAGTTGCTGCGCAACCCCTACTGGCCGCTCCACGCCGCCGCGGAGCTCGGCGTCGACGTGCCCTGGCCCGGCACGTACGTCCAGGCGAAGCCCAAGCCGACGGCGGACTAGTGCCCGGGGGGCGCCGGAGCCCCGTTGCGGCGGACGATTGGCGCCTCGGCGGGCTCGATCGCGACATTGACGAGGCTTGGCAGCCCCGAAGCAAAGGCCCGCTCGAGCGCTGCGTCCAGGTCTGACGGTTTCGTCACGTGCTCGCCGTGACCGCCGAGGGCCGCGACCGCGAGGTCGTAGCGCGACGGGAGCAAATCGCAGGCAAAGATTCGGTCGTCGCCATACGTTCGCGCCTGCAAGCGGCGCTCCGCGTTCCACCCGGCGTCGTTGCCGACGACGGCCACGAACGGCAGACCATGGCGCACCGCGGTGTCGAACTCGAGCAGGTGGAATCCGATCGTGCCGTCGCCCTGGATCGCGACGACCGGCGCCTCGCGGTCGAAGAGGCGGGCTGTCAGCGCGAATGAAATGGACGTGCCAATGGATCCGGCTGGACCGTTGATGACCCGCCGACGGCCGCTCAGCAGCGCCTGGGCCCACTGGCCGAACTCGGCGCCGTCGATCACGACGATGCCGTCGTCCACCCACGGCCCGATTGATTGGCAAACCTCGATCGGGTGCAGCGGACCGTCGGGCGGCGACCGCCAAGAATCCCAGGCCGCCGGGCGGTAGGCCACGGCGGCCCGCACGGCGTCACGCCAGCCGTCGTGCCCGGCGCTTCCGGCGGCCGCGAGTTGGCGCGCCGCGTGCTGGGGATCGGTGTGCACCGTCGCCGCCAATCGCTGCGGTGAGCGGACGTTGCGCCGCGTGCGGTCGAGCTCGGTGACATCGGCGTCGACCTGCGCGAAGCAAGCGTCGGCGGCGAAGAACGGCGGCGCGCCAAACTGCAGCGAGTGATCGAGGCGCTTGCCCAGCAGCAACACCACGTCGGCTTGCGCCAGCATTTCGGCGAACGCTCCCAGGCTCGGGTCATTCACCCCCCGCGGGCTTTCGGTCGCCACAACCGGGACGCCCGTCGCGGCTTCCAGCTCTTGGAGGCCGGTGCTCGCCGGCGGCCGCATCATGGCCGGACCGGCCAGGATCAGCGGCCGATCGGCCGTGTGGAGGTGCTCCCCGATGAGTCGCCAATCCGCGTCGCTCTGTGTCGGCAGCTCGGGATCTTGAAATGCGCCGTCGCTTCGAGGGGCCTGCGCTTCGAGCACGTCGCTCGGAAGGCTGACCGCCACCGGACCCGGTCGACCGCGCACGGCAAGGTCCAGCGCGCGGCGCACGTCGCCGCCGAGCGATCCCGGGTCTTCCGCCGTCCATGCGGCCTTGGCCAGCGGTTGCGCCAGCTGCGCTTGGGGCATCTCCTGAAAGGCGCCGCGGCCGTCGTCCGCACGTGCGCTCTGACCGCTAAGCACCACCAGCGGCGACTCGGACTGCCGCGCGACGAACAGCGCCGAAAGCCCGTTCGCGTGCCCCGGACCCGCGGTGAGCAGCGCGACGCCCGGTCGGCCCGTCAACCGGCCCCAGGCGTCGGCCATGTGCACCGCCGCGGCCTCGTGGCGCACGTGGATGATCTCGAGTCCCGCATCGAGGCACGCGTCGTAGATCGAGAGAATCTGGTTGCCCGACAGCGAGAACAGGCGCTCCACTCCCGACTCGATCAGCGCCGCCACCAGGTGAGACGCGCCCGTATTGGTTGAGCTACCGGACACCGGGCGACCCTCCCGAATCAACAGTTGGCTGGCGATGGTACCCGCGGGCGTGCACGCCAGCCGCCAAACGCCGCAGGTTTTCCGACTATCCTGCGCCAACGGCGGACACACCATGGCGGGGAACCTTCGGATGGGCGAGATGTTCAGCGGTCCGACTGCCAACTCGTCGGACGACCTCCGGGCGTACACGGGGCTCGCGTCCGCCGAGCGGATCGTGGGCGAGCAGCGGCGCGCCGCTTATGTCGTCAACTACAACCAGCTCGACGTGAACTACTCCGGGACCGTCGACTTCCAGCTGCGCCGCGAGCTCGTGCTGCTCTGCCCGCAGACCGCCGATTTCCTCTATCGTTCATATTCGCCCGAACGCACGACCTACATCGCCGGATCGCGCCCCGAGCTGGAGGACGTCGTGCGCCGCGCAACGCGTGGGGCTAAAACGCCGGCGGACAAGGCGCTGGCGCTCATGCGCTTCTGCCGCGACGCGCATCTGGAGGCCGGCCGCGAGCCTTCGCACGACGACTACGTCTACGGCGGCACCGAGGAGGAGCTGATCGCCAAGGGCGAGTGGCTCTGCGAGGGACTTTCGCGGCTCTACGTACCGCTGTGCGAGGTCGCGGGCATTCCAGGGCGAATCCTCTACCACGTCATTGGCGGGCACGTGACGGCGGAGGTGTTCGTCGGAACGTGGGCCTACGTCGATCCCCGCATGGGGGTGTATTTCCGCAAGGCCGACGGCGACCTGGCCTCGGCGTGGGACCTGATGAACGACCCGTCGATCATGACGACCCAGCCCGACGACGTGAAGCGCGACGTCAGCTACCAATCCACCTGGCCGGAGCGCGTGGCGCGTTGCCGCGACCTCTTTTTTCATCCGCACGAAGTGAACGGCTTCATCAACTACCGCCTGGCCGACGCCCCGCGCTACGACTACGCCCAGACCACCTCGGAGCAGGCGTCGGAAGCCGGTCTGTGGACCATCAACAAGAAGTATCGAGAGCTGATCGAGGCGGTTTTCGCGCAGGAAGTCACGGGCTTTAGCTAAGCGGCGTTCAGGCGGAGTCCGCGTCCCACTCCAGGATCACGCCAAGGGCGTCGCCCGGTCGTTCTTGCAGCAGGGCAAAGGCGTCGCCGGCTCGGTCGGCGGGGAATCGGTGCGTGGTCATGGCCGCGGCGTCTATTGCGCCGGACTCGAGCAACTCCATCCCCGTCCGCGCCGTCCAGGCATCGTTGGCGCGCCCGTAGTACCCCCCGAGCAGACGCCGGCCCTGAATCTTCGAGGACGGCAGCGGCAGGGGCTCGGGCTCACACAGCCCGATGAGATGAAGCAGCCCACCGACGGCGAGCATGTCCAGCGCCTGGAGGAAGGCCTTGGCGCCGTGCCTGCCGCCCACGGCATAGATGACAATGTCCGCGCCGACGCCTGCCGTGAGGCTCCGCACCGCTTCGACCGGGTCCTCGCGGGCTGCGTTGATCACGATGTCTGCGCCCATGCGGTCGGCCAGCTCGCACCGCAGCTCCAGGGCGTCCACCGCCACCACCGGACCGTGGCCGGCCGCCTTGTGAGCCTGAAGCATCAGGCTCCCCACCAACCCCTGGCCGAGGATCACGACGGAGTCCCGTGGCTGCACGCGCTCGATTTCGACCCACGTGGCCGCGGCGGCGGCCAGGATCCAGTAGGCCGCGGTGTCGAACGACATGCCGTCCGGAATCGGGAACACGTCCGGTTGATCACCCGGCGCAGCCGGCGGACTGACCACCACGTAGTCGGCATGCGGCTCGCGGGCGACTACGCGCCGGCCGAGCCAGTGGCGCGCGACGCCGGGTCCAAGCGCATCCACGACGCCCGCCAGCGAATACCCCAATGGCACGGGCTGCCCGGCGGCTTCCTCGGCCGAGTAGCGCTCGTCGTCAGGGCCGATGGTGAGCCGCCCGGTTTCCGAGCCGGTACTGATAAGGCTCCGCACGGCTCTCACGCGAACCTGACCTGAACCCGGTTCGGGAATAGGAGCTTCAGCGACCTCGGCTGTCGTGGCCCCGACGGGCTTCACCACCTGACGCATGTCACCAGCCTTTCGCGCCGGTCCCTCGCGGGATCCGTTCGCTGAGGGGACACGATTCTATCGACGACGAATGGCTGTGTTCGGACTCCGAATGCCATTCCAGAGGGAGATGGTATTGGGAAGGCTCCGACCAAACGCCTTCCGCCTGAAAGAGACCCTTGCGAAACCCCTCCGTCATTCCGGCGAAGGCCGGAATCCAGTCCGATCGAACCTGGAAGCGCCCAGCATCCCCGCAAATCCGTCTCCTGCCCGAATTGTTCAAGGGTCTCCCCTCGCGGAAGCGACGGTCCGGTGCGACCCACTCGCGTCGGATGACTCTCGTCGGGCGTCATTCATACTTGCCGCACCATGCGAATCTCCAAGCGCGGACAAATCACCATTCCCAAGACCCTGCGCGATCGCTATGGGCTGCAGCCGGGCGTGGAGGTTGAGGTCGTTCCGACCAAGCACGGTCCTCTGATCAGAACGGACACGGCCGCGCAGCACCCAGTGAATCGCGTGTACGGAATCCTCGATGGCGCCGGATTCGACGTAGACGACTACATCGAGGAAATCCGGGGACGGTGATCGTGGCCGACGCCTTCCTCACCCGCGACCGCGGCTTCTACGCGACCTACTTCCCGGAGTTGCAGGGCGCCTGAAGCCGAAGGCGGCTCAACCGTCCGAAGGCGCTGGCGTCCGCATGGGCGGCACGGCGCCGGGGTCCAGCGCCTCGTACTCCTGCACGGTCTCCCCGAGGCGGTCAACGGCCTGCGCGCTCACTCCCAGCGCTGTGGTGAACGTCTGAAAATCGAGCGATTCAAGCGAAGTTACGATTAGGTTCACGTTCTCCGCGGTCGAGCCCAGGGCGGACACCAGCGTCAGGTGATAGCGCACCCAGTCGTCGGGGGGGTCTAGCCCAACGAGCCGATCGAAGATGCTGGACAGCCCAAGGGCCATCTCCCGAAGCCGCACGTTCCAGAACCCGTCGTCGAGGCGCGGCACCTGAATCAGCTCGCGGACTTCCGGGGTCAGCGCGCGGAGCGTAGTGATAGTGCTGCGGATGCGCACCAAATAGACTTCCTCGGGGCTGAGCGTCGGCGTGGGCTCCGGCGTGGGTGACGCAGCCGGCGTGGGCGTGGCGACGGGCGTGGGCTCGGGAGTCGGCGTGGCCGGTTCGTCGCCGCCGACATCGCATGCCATCGTGACGATCGCCACGACGGCGGTGATTAGAGCGACCGTCAATAGTCGAGACTGCGCTCGTACGGGTAGTGGATAGTGCGCGCCCAAGCGTCGGATGACGCTGGTTCCAGCGTCGCGGTACCGGGCAGACCCTAGCTCTCGACGTTCAAAAGTTCTCCGCACAATCCAGTAGGGGCGGGTTTCAAACCCGCCCCTCGTATCAAGCACGGGGCAGACCCTAAGCAATGTCCGAATCACAACCCTATTGTCCCCAATTGAACTCCGCCGTGCGCCCGCGAGCACGGCGAATGAATTCTCGCCGGCACCGCAGCTACTCCGCGCTCAGTTCGACCGTGTGTCGGCCGGGGCCAACAGTGACTTCGACGGTCGAGCCTCCACCCGGCGCTTCCAAGCCCTGTCCGTTGTGGGCAAGCACGCAGGGTGCGTCGCTGGCGCGGTCCAGCACGACATCCGCCGTGTGGCCCTCGGGCAGGTCCACCGTCACCTGCGTTCCGCCGGCGCGGCGGCGCCATGCCACCTGCACGTCGCCGCCCGGAACCGGAAACGTCCCGCGCGCCCAGGCCAGGTTGCCCGTGCGGGGATGCACGCGCAGGTGCGACATACCCGGCGCGGCGGCGCGCACGCCGAGGACGCGGGTCGAGAGCACCCAGCCCACGTACACGCCGCCCGAGTGCACCAGGCTGCGCACGCCCGCCGGTCGGACTTTGTGGGCGGTGTTCCGGAGCTCGAAATCCGCGTCGGTCTTGATTGCCGAGCCGGCGGTGAACGGATCCCAGCCTTCCCAGAGCGTCGGATTTTCGTGGGCCGACATCATCCAGTCGTAGCGGTTGTGGATGATTCGCAGCGCCTCGGCCCCGAATCCCCGCGCAAGCATGCCTTCGAGCACGTAGGGGTACCACAGGGGCGACGCCTCGAACAGCTCGGCGCCGCGCCCGACTAGGCTCTCGCACATCCGTCCCGCCTGGTCGTCCGTGGCGATGCCGTACAGCAGCGCGAATCCCTGCGCCAGCTCCCCGGTCACGCCGGTGAGTTCGCCGCGGTAGTGGGAATCCTCGAACACGCCGAGATCGGCATTCCAGAAGTGCGCCCGCAACGCGGCGCGCACCTCGTCGGCGATGCCCTGCCAGCGAGCCCGATCGTCCTCGCGCCCCATCTGGGCGGCCAGCCAGGCGCCGTCCTCCAATGAGTTGACATAAAGTGCGTTGGTGCTGAAGTTCGCGCCTCGCAGGTCAACCGGCGTCCAGTCCATCCATAGGTTCTCGGGTATGTCGCGTAGGAGGCCCATGTCGTCGCGATAGGGCTCGAACCAATCGTTCAGCCGCCGCACGCTCGGATAGGTCTGCTCCAGGAGCGTGCGCCGCCCGATGTACTCGTAGTGCTCCCGGATGCGCGTGGACCACTGCAACAGAAACTGCGGGTGGCAGTGGTTCGTCGGGTTGTCCCGCGGGAACACCATTTGCAGCCTGCCGTCGCCGCGATCCGTGGTGATGAACTGCCGCAGGAACCGGTCATGGAGCGCGATGTCGCCATAGGCCATCAAGGCGCCGTGCATGCCGTGGCTCCCGTCGCCGGTATTCCACGGAATCCGCTCGCGGTAGGCGTCGCAAACGATCGTGTCTTCGAGATGCAGATCGGTGGTGTCGACGCAGGCCTTCCACAGGCCGGTGAGCACCGGATCGGGGCACTCGAAGCTGCCGCGCAGCGGCGCGGGATAGGTGTATTCATTGAGGGAGATCGAGCGGATGCGCACCGGGCTGTAGGTGCTGCGGATCGCGATGAAGAGGTAGCGAAACTGCTTGTACTCGGCGGCCTCCCACGTCTGGTCGCCGTCGCGGGTGATGTAGCGGTCGGCATAGGACAGCGCGCCGGGGATGCGGTCGTTGATGAGTTGCTGGCCGTACGTGAGGTCCAGGATGGCGCCGGCCTCCGCTTCCAGCCGCAGGCGCGGGAATCCAAACACCTGGCGCCCGAAGTCGAGGATCACGTAGGGCGCGCGGATGCCCTTGCGAGGCGCGAACACTCCCTGGAATTGCGCCGAGTCCGGACCGTCGTCCAGGACGGCTTCGACGTTTTCCGCGACCGCGTGCTCCAGTGGGAAGTGCAGCCCCTCCAGGATCAACTGGTAGATGTCCGTCTGCCGTGCGTTTGCCATGTCGATCAACTCGCCGACCAGCGCCACGCGAGCGGGCGGCACGTCGGTTTCGCGCATCAGGGGAATGTCGCGGGCTTCGAGCAGGTGCCATGGCTTGTCGGAGTGCGGCACCAGCCACGCCCGCGTCCACTCGCTGTCGTCGAACCCGACCCCGGTCCAGTCCGGAATGTCCGCCGACGCGTTGTAGATCTCGTTCGACCCGATCATTCCGCAGTTGACCAGCGGGGTTCTCCGATCCCAGGCCGGCGAGGGCAGCAGCCGCCAATCGGGACCGGTGCCGCTGACGCGCGTGGCGCCGTCGGCGTCGGTGATCTCGATCTGCGCCCACAGCCCGGCACGCTCGCCCACCGTGAAGCTGTTGCCGCTCATGCTGTTCCAGCCCTCGCCCTCCACGGGCTGGCCGAAGTGATAGGCCCGCACCGCAATGACATTGCGGCCCGGACGCAGCGCGGCGGTGACGTCGTGGGTGTCGTAGGTCTTGAATCGGGGATCGCTGCGGGCCGGTCCCCGGCCCACGTAGGCGCCGTTCAGGTACAGCATGTAGCGGTCCGACGCCGTCACGTGGAGCTTCGCGGCCGCCGGCGCGCCGTCAACGTCGACCGTCCCGCGCGCGTAGAGATAGAAGTTGTAGGGCTTGGCCTCGCCCTCGATCCAAATCCACTGCCCGACGGCTCGCCGGGAGGGTGTCTGTGCGCTCTGCATCACTTGGGTCATTGGCCTGCTCTCATGCGGCGAGGGGCCGGTTGCCATGGTGCGTAACAGAACCGGCCCGCGCCCGCAACGCAGCCTGCCGCCGCGCGTACCATGAATGTCGGCGTTGAGGCGGTGGAGCGAATCTCATGGCGACCTACCGGGCAGGGCTCATCGGACTGGGATGGATGGGCTGGCTGTACGACGTTGCGACGCGACAGCAGGCGAATTACGGGCGCGCCGGGCGCGACACGCCCATGCCGCCGCTGCGGCCGGACCGCGACCCGCCGCCCACAGCGCACCCGGGCCGGGAAGGCCTGCCGAGCGGCTTCGCCGACTCGCTGGTGCTGCACCCGGCGACGGAGCTCGTGGCCGCGTGCGAGCTCTCGGATCCGCGTCGAGAGGCGTTCGGTGAGCGCTACGCGGGCGTGGCCCTCTACGACGATTACCGGGAGATGATCGCCCGCGAGCGCCTGGACATCGTGGGTATTCCCTCGAATGCCGCACTCAGGCCCGAGGCCACCCGCGCGGCGGTGGAGCACGGCGCCAAAGGCGTGATCACGGAGAAGCCCATGGCGCCGACGCTCGCCGGGGCCGACGCCATGGTCGACGTGTGCGCGGCGGCGGGCGTTCCGCTCGTGGTCGGCGCCGTCAGCATGAACCACCCCGCCGTCGCCAACGCGCGCCGGTTGCTGGACGAGGGTGCGATCGGCCCACTCCTGAGCCTGGACACAAACTTGGTGATGGCGCAGCACAACTCGTGGAACTACCTGCTCGATTCGCCGGGCGATTGGGTAATCGGCATCGCCGACGACGACGCCAAGGTCGCCGACGGGCGCGAGTTCAAGGGCGCCGGGTTCATCCGACTGCAAAGCGGCCTGCCCGTCTGCCTGCGTCCGGGCGCGCCGTGGGTGCGAATCACCGGCGAAACGGGGGAGTTGACCTTCGACTGGCAAGAGCTGCGCCTGTGGCAAGACGTGGAGACCATTTCCGGCACGCAGCGCGTCGAGGTGCCGTTCCCCGAGCCGCGCCTGGCCCGCAACTGGTCGGTGATCTACGGCATCGACGACCTGATCACGTGCATGGAGAACGGCGGCGAGCCGCGGGCCAGCGGGCGTCGCGTGCGGAACGCGATGGAGATCGAAATCGCCCTCAACGAGTCGCACCGCCGCGGCAACGTGCGCGTCGACCTGCCGCTATCCGACCGTAGCCTGGGGTTGGTCTACGACCCGTTTCGGTGATGGCGTGGTATCGGTTTAGCGCGTCCCATTCTCGAGACGCAGGACTGGATGGTGGGCGCCGCTATTGCCACCCGGTGGCACACCCCTCATGTCATTCCGAAACGCAACCCTCATGTCATTCCGAAACGAAGTGAGGAATCTAAGGACGTTGTCGCACGCTCCACGCCCCTTGGATTCCTCGCTGGCGCTCGGAATGACGGCAAGGGGCGGCGCGTCGAATCAGCGCTGCTGCACGGCCGCCGGAAGCAGGCTGAGCTCCGGCACGTAGGCCCTATCGGGCAGCGTGCTCACGAACACGACCGCGCGCGCCACGTCCTCCGGCTGGAGCGCCTGGGCGACGATCTCGGGCGGCGTCGGTGTGGGCCGTTGCTCCAGCAGCGGCGTGTCGGTGAGACCCGGATAGATGACCGTGGCGCGCACGCCGTTTGCCGCCTCTTCCTGCATCATGCCGAGGGTGAAGCCCGCTTCGCCGCTCTTGGCCGCCTGGTAGGCCACGCCCGAGGCGTCCGGCATGATCGCGGCGGCGGACGAGATGACGACCAGCCGCCCGCGCGCTTCCCGCAGCGCCGGCAGTGCCGCCTGCGCCACGTCGTAGAGGCCCCACAGGTTGACGCGCTGCATGGCTTCCCAGTCGTCGCCGCTCAGCTCCTCCAGCCGCCGCTTGGGAATGTTCCAGCCGGCGGCGTACACCAGCACGTCGATTCGGCCGAGGTTGTCGACGACCGCCTGCACCGCTCGTCGCGTCGCCGCGGCGTCGGTCAGGTCCACGGGCTCCACGTGGGCGCCGCGCCCTAACTCGCGGATTTCCGCTGCCACAGCGTCCAACTCGGCCTTGCGCCGCGCCAGTACGGCGACGTCCATACCCTCGGAGGCCAGCGCCAGGGCCGAAGCCCGGCCCATGCCGCTGCTGGCGCCAAACACCGCCGCCACGCGCGACGAGCTCACGACGCTGCCCCGTTGCCCGCTTGCTGGATCGCCACCCAACGCGACCTGAGGAACTGCAGGTCCTGCGTCGCCCCGCGGGCGCGTACGGCGTCGGCGTCTGCGGACTGGTCTTTGCCGCCCACCGTCGCAATGACGTCCTGCCGCGAGGTGTATTCCGTGTGCACCGTGAGCGGTCCTTCGAAGTCCCGCTCGGCCAGCAGCTCGAGCACGCGGCCCCACGGGGCTGCGCCTTCGCCCACGTATACGAACGCGGGACCGTACGCCGCCGGGGCGTCGGGCCGGGAGTCCGGGAGGTGGCAGGCGTCCTTGGCGGCGACGGCGGCCAGATACTCGTCGCACATGGCAAACGCCATGTCGATGTCCTCGCCGTCCACCGCCAGGTGTCCCGGGTCGATGTAAGCGCCGACGTGGGCGGGGTCGCGACCTTGGAGCAGGTGCATCAGGCCGGCGCAGTTCGAGCCCAGCACCGCGCCGCTGTGCGTGTGGTGGAGTGACTTGACGCCGGTGCGCGCGCTCAGCGCCTCGAAGCCTTCGAGCTGCCGGCGCCCATGGTCCACCGCCCTCCAGTAGTCCATACCCGGCTTGAAGATGAAATAGCCGGTCTTGATCACCTGCACGCCGGCCTCCGCCGCCGCCTCGTAGATCGCAATCGCGTCCGCGTGCGTCGGGTCGTTGAAGTCCGTCGGCATCGTGATCATGGGGCATGAGAGACCGAGCGATTCCCACAGTCGCGCCGCCGGTGGCAGCGCCGTTCGCACATTGTCGGGATTGATCGGGTGTCCGGGGCGCACGGTCAGGTCCAGCCCGTCGTAGCCCAGGCCGGCGACGTGCTCGCCCAATGCCTGCGGTTCCAGCGTCTCGAAAAACTTGGTGAAGAGGATGATTTGCATGGGCCGTGCCGCGCCTCCGCCAGGACCGCGTGATGCGCGCCTATCATGCCAGCGCAAGGCGATTGCTTCCGAGGAGTGGCTCGATGTCGGCGCCGCGCGTGCTGGTCACGGTCGAGCGACCCCTGCTCCGGCGCATCTCAACGCCTGAAGCGCTGGCGCGGCTTGGGGATATGGCCGAGTCGGTGGCGTTCAACGACGACGACCGAGCCTGGGACGCCTCGGCGGTGCGAGAGCGCATCGGCCGCGCGACGGCCGTGCTGGCCTCGTGGGGCTCGTGCGCCTACGACGAGTACCTGCTGGACGCCGCGCCGGAGCTGGAGATCATCTGCTACGCGGCGGGCACGATCCGCAGCGTGGCGCCGTCGGCGGTCTTCGAGCGCGGCGTGCGTGTCACTCATGCCGCCGACTTCATCGCCATGGGCGTCGCCGAGCACACGCTGACCGTGGTGCTGGCGCTGCTGCGTCGAACCGACCAATTCGACGCTGCCATGCGCGCCGGCCGCTGGCGCGAGATCGGTCCGGTCGTCGATCGCGAGCTCTACGGCAAGCGCTACGGCATCGTCGGCGCGAGCAAGGTGGGGCGGCGGCTGATCCCGCTGCTGCGGCCGTTCGACGTCGAGATCGTGGTGGCCGATCCCTATCTGACCGAGAGCGACGCCCGGCGGCTGGGCGTGCGCAAGCTGGAGCTGCCGGACCTGATGCGCACCAGCGACGTGATCAGCATTCACGCGCCCGTGCTGCCCTCGACGCGCCACATGATCCACGCCGGGATGCTCGCGCTGATCAAGGACGACGCCGTGCTGGTCAACAACGCGCGCTCGGCCCTGATCGACACCGACGCCTTGGTGGCCGAGCTGGCCAAGGAGCGATTCGACTGCGCCCTGGACGTCTTCGACCAGGAGCCGCTGCCAACCGACCATCCGCTGCTGGGGATGCGGCGGGTGCTGCTTTCGCCCCACGTCGCGGGGCTAACCCCCGAGCGGCGCGCCCGACTGACCGACGCGATGCTCGATGAGCTAGATCGGCACGCAAACGGCCTGCCGCTGCGGCACGAGGTCACGATCGAGCAGCTCGAAAGCATGGCGTAGAGCGCACCGGCGCCGAATCCACGGCGACGGAGGCTCTGCGCTGGTCGCGCGTATACTTGCGGCGTCGAGGATCCGCCGGGCCCCGAGAGGCAGCGCCGACAAGCTCCCAATGTCCCCCCAAGGTGGAGGAATAGGGCCGACCGCCCAGTTGGATGAGGCGTCGAGCCTGCGCGCCTATCTGAGTGAGATTCGCCGGATTCCCCGCCTCACGGCCCGCGAGGAAGTGGAGCTGGCGCAGCGCATCGAGCGCAATGAGCCTGGGGCCCGCCAGCAGATGATCACGGCGAATCTGCGGTTGGTGGTGGCGGTGGCGCGACGGTTCGCCGATGGGCGCGCGCCCCTGCTCGACCTCATCCAAGAGGGCAACACCGGGCTGATGCGCGCCGTGGAGCGCTTCGACTGGCGGCACGGCTTCAGGTTCAGCAGCTTTGCCATGCAGTGGGTGCAGCAACCCATCGCGCGGGCCGCCGCCGAGGCCGACTTGCCGCTGCGGCTGCCCGACTACGTGCACCGCAAGCTGGCGACCTCACGTCGGATCTGGGACGAGTTGCGCGCCGAGTTGCAGCGCGATCCCGAGGACGGTGAAGTGGCGCGCCGCGTCGGGCTGCCCACGGCCGAGCTGGCGCGGCTGCGCCGGTTCGCCGGGCGCACGATCTCTTTGGACAGCGCGACTGTCGACGATGACGCGTCGGCAACGCCGCCCGGCGCAGACGCTGCGCCCCAGCCGTTCGACGAGTTGCGCGCAAGGTTTCTATGCGCCGACCTCAATCGCGCCTTGGCCACGCTGGACGTGCGCGAGCGGACGATTCTGCGTCTGCGATTCGGTCTGGGCGGCCGCGAGCCGCTGCGCCTGGTCGACGTCGGCAACCGACTCGGCCTCACCGCCGAGCGCATTCGACAGCTCCAAGCCCAGGCGCTGGCCAAGCTGCGTCGCACCAACGCCGCGCGCATCCTCGAAGGCTACGCCGCGGGCTAGGCTTCGAAGAGCCGCCGACGAATGGACGAGTCTGGGGTTGGCATATCACCATATGTGCGGTATGGTTTGCCATATCCCGGCAACGCACGCATAGCCAAATGAAGACAACAAAGACCACGCTGAATCTCGACGACACGGTCATGCGCCGTCTCCGCGAAGAAGCCGCGCGGCGTGGCACCACCATGACGGCCCTGGTTGAGGCCGGCATCATGCGCGTGCTCGAGCCAGAGCCGCCGTATGTCACGAAGCGGGATGCGCTGCCGGAGCTGCCGCGCTGGAACAGTGGCGGCGCGCTGGTCGACGTCGCCAACCGAGACGAGCTATATGCGGCGATGGACGAGGACTGAGTGCTTGCCGTAGACACGAACGTCCTTGTCTACGCGGCCGACGAAGATTCCGAGCCGCACGCGGCCTGCCGGCAGCACTTGAACCAATGGCGAGTTGACCCCACGCCAACGTTCCTCACGTGGAACGTCTGCTACGAGTTTCTGCGCGTCAGCACGCACACCGGCGTGCTCCGCTCGCCGTGGCATCCCAGTGACGCGTGGCGCTTTCTCAGCGTGCTGCTCGACTCGCCCGGCTTCGCGCTCCTGAGGCCGACTGAGCGGCACCAGGCGGTCTTGTCGCAGACGCTGTCGGAGTTGCCGGACGTCCGCGGCAACCTGATGCACGACCTTCACACGGCGGTGGTGATGCGCGAGCACGGCGTCAGCCGCGTCTGCACCCGCGACACGCACTTCCATCGTTTCCCGTTTCTCGAGGTCATCGACCCGCTGCGGTAGCCGGGGCGGTCGCCTGAGTTAGCGCCAGCGAACTAGGGAATCACTGAATCGAACCATGAACGGCCCTTCGACTTCGCTCAGAGCCTGCCCTGAGTTCACCGAAGGGGCGAACGGGTCGGGGTCGAATCGAAGACTCTTTCAGAGCATTCCTAGGGAAACACCGCCAGCAAATCCTCGTCGGACTCCCTGCGGCGGGTCAGGCGCGCTTGCCCATCCGCGACCATCACCACGGCGGGCCGGCCGACCATGTTGTAGGTGCTGGCCATGCTCATGTGGTAAGCGCCGGACGCGGGAACGGCGATGAGGTCGCCCCGTCGCAGCGGCGGCAGCACCGTGTCCCGCAGCAGCACGTCGCCGGACTCGCAGTAGCGCCCGGCAAGCGTCACTTCCTCGGCTGGACCGTCGCCGGGCCGGTTTGCCAGCAGCGCGGCGTATTTCGACTGGTAGAGCGCCGGGCGCGGGTTGTCGGCCATGCCGCCGTCCACGGAGACATAGGTGCGCACGCCGGGGATGTGCTTGACGGTGCCCACGGCGTAGAGCGCCACTCCGGCGCGCGCCACGATCGATCGTCCGGGCTCGATGAGCAGCCGCGGCGGGTGGGTTAGCCCGCGAGCCAGCACCGTCGACGTGATCGCCTCGACGATGTCGGCCGGATCGGGCGGATCGTCGTCCAGCGTGTAGCGGACGCCGCCGCCGCCGCCCGGACTCAGGTCGCGCAGGTCGAGTCCGTGAGCCGCACGCATTCGCTCGGCGAAGTCGAGCGTGATGTTGATCGTGTCGGCGTAGGGCTCCGTGTCGAAGATCTGCGAGCCGATGTGGGCGTGCAGCCCCATCACGTCGAGATTCGGCGCCCGCATCGCGCGCGCCACCGCTTCCTCCGCTGCCCCTGAGTCGAGCCCGAGCCCGAATTTGCTGTCAACGGCGCCGGTGCGGATGTACTCGTGCGTATGCGCTTCCACGCCTGGAGTAAGCCGCAAGAGCACCTGCGCCGTCTGGCCGCGCCGCCGCGCCAGCTCGTCGATGATCTCGATCTCTTCCAGCGCATCCACGACGATGCGGCCCACGCCCAATTCCAGCGCCAGGTCGATCTCGCGCGGCAGCTTGTTGTTGCCGTGCAGCACCACGCGCTCGAGCGGCAGTCCGGCGGCTTGCGCCACGCGGACCTCGCCGGAAGAGACCGCGTCCATCCCCAGGCCTTCGGAGGCCGCCACCTGCAACAGCGTCGGATCGACGTAGGCCTTGCCGGCGTAGAGCACCAGCGCATTGGGGTAGCTGTCCGCCAGCGCGCGGGTATAGCCCCGGCAGGCCGCTCGCAGCGTCGCCTCGTCGTAGATGTAGAGCGGGGTGCCGAACTCCGCCGCCAACGCCTCGCAGCCGACGCCGCCGATGACCAACGCGCCTGCGCCGTCGCGGGCGGTGCCGAGCGGAAACACCTGGTCGAGCAGGTCGGGCTCGGGCGGCGTCATTGAGTCGCGCTCATGCGAGACCTCTCGTCATTCCCGCGAAGAGCCTGCCCCGTACTCGATACGGGGCGGGAATCCACCCGTAACTCAACCTCGGGCCTATGAAGAAGTAGGACCGCGCCTTAGATTCCTCGCTGCGCTCGGAATGACAGTCTGGTGGCCCAGGCTGCGTGTCCGGTGGCCCAGGCTGCGTGCAGCCTGGGATGTGCAACCACCTGGCGCTGGGCGGCATCAGGTTCCGGGAGCGAGCGCACTGCGGGTCACGTGGAGTTCGTCCTGGCGCTCGAACGCCTCGTTGATCTCGTGCAGGGGATACGTGTGAGAGACCACCCGGTCGAACGGCAGCTTGTCCACGTTATCGGACACGAAGTCGAGTGCCTGCTTCAGGTCCCGCCAGCGGTAGTGGGCCACGCCCAGCACCGTGATGCTCTTGAAGACGATGGTCGACGGATCGAAGCTCGCCGTGTGCCCGACGCAGACGTTGCCGATTTCGACGTAGCGTCCGCCCGGAGCGGTCATGGCGACGCCCTCCGGGAACACCGCGGGATGTCCCACGAGCTCCATGGTCACGTCGGCGCCAAGGCCGTCCGTGAGCTCTTGGACGCGGGCCACGCGCGCCTCGGGGGTCTCGAAATCGCGCATGTCGACCGTCTCGTCCGCGCCGAACGCCTTGGCCAGCTCCAGCCGTTCCGGTACGCCGTCGATCACGATCACGCGGGCGGCGCCGCGCGCCTGGGCCACGGCCGCGGCGTAGACTCCCAAGCCGCCGGCCCCCTGGATTGCGACCGTTTCGTTGACCGTCTGTCCGGCGCGGTCGAGACCCGAGACTACCTGGCTCAGGGCGCAGTTCACGCCCGAGATGAGGTGGTCGTCCAGGTGATCCGGGACGCGAAAGATGGCGTGCTTCGGAAACAGGTAGTAGTAGTCGGCGAACGTGCCGCGGAAGTAGGGCCACTCGTCCAGCAGCGTCATTCGATTGGTCTGCCGGGTCGGACACGCATAGGTATGCCCCTTCAGGCAGTTTGGGCAGCGCAGGCACGGGTGGAAGAAGCCGAAGACTACGCGGTCGCCTTCGCGCAGCGGCTGGCCGTTGGTGTCCACGGTCAGACCGGCGCCCAGCTTGGCGATCTCGCCGGTGCCTTCGTGCCCGAGCGTGCCGGGGAGGTTGAAGCCGCGCGCGACCAGGTCCGTGTCGCCGCGCCAGTAGTGCATGTCGGAGCCGCAGACGTTGGCAAGTCGCATGCGAATCACCGCGGCGCCCGGCTCCGGGTCCGGAACCGGGAATTCCCGCAGATCGAACGGCTCTCGGATTCCGTTGAAGACGGCGATCGCACCGGTTTCAGGCATGGTGGGTAAAGCTGGTCCGCTGGCGCGTTCAGACTACAGCAACGCCCGGCGGGTAGACCTCTTGTGCTCGCCGCCTCGGCCTATTCGCGTGCCGCAACCGCCGTCCCGTACGCTGCTCTCGCCGCCGTCAACCGCGCGAGGCGCCCATGGCCTGGGTCCAGGTTTCCCCGCGTATCTATCGCTGGACCGACACCTGCAATGTCTACTGCGTGACCGCGGGTGACCGGGGACTTCTAATCGACGCTGGGTCGGGGGCCGTGGTGGACCACCTCGAAGAGATCGGCGTGCGGCAGGTCGAGTGGGTGCTGCACACGCACCACCACCGCGACCAGTCCTGGGGCGCCGGACGCCTCAAGGCCCACGGCGCCAGGGTCGCCGCGCCCGAGCACGAGCGGCATCTCTTCGAGGAAGTCGAGCTGTTCTGGCAGCACAAGCGCGTCTACGACAACTACAACGACCGCAACACCTTTTTCACGTTGGCGGAGAGCGTGACGGTCGACGCCGAATTGGAGGACTACGGGACCTTCACCTGGCGCGACGTTGAGCTGGAGATCATCCCGGCCAAGGGCCACACCCACGGCAGCAGCATGCTCATCGGCCAAATCGACGGCCGTAGCGTGGCTTTCACCGGCGACCTGCTGTGCGCCGGCGGTGTGCTCTACCAGTACCACGCCATGGAGTACGGCTACGCCGATCAGCAGGGCGCGCTGTTCACGCTGGAGTCGCTCCAGGCGCTGCGACGGCACGCGCCAGACCTGGCACTGCCGTCGCACGGGGACCTGATCGAGGACCCCGTTGGAGACTGCGCGCGATTGGAAGACCGGCTGATGGCGCTGGCGCGCCTGGGGGCCGGGATGCGCTTTCTGGGCCGCGACGGTGGGCACGGGCTCGACATCCTGCCCGATCCGAAGTTCATCCAGGTGTCGCGCCATCTCCTCTGGGGCGGACCGCACACCTGCTCGAACTTCTACGTGCTGCTATCCGATAGCGGCAAAGCGTGCTTCATCGACTACGGGCACTCGCACTTCGCGCACATGGGCGTCGCCCAGGAGCGTGAGGACGGCGACACGATGCGCTTCGTCGTGCATCACCTCGACGAGCTGCGGGATACCTACGGCGTGCGCGAGATGGATATGGTGCTGGTCACCCATATCCACGACGACCACACGGCGGGCATTCCCTACCTGGTGCGGCACGAAGGCGCGCGCGTCTGGGCGCTCGACGAGGTGGCGCAGGTGCTGGAGGACCCGGCCGGCTGGAGCAGCACGCCGTGCACGATGCCGACTCCGATTCCGATCGAACGCAAGCTGCGCGACGGCGAGCGGTTCCAGTGGGAGGAATTCGAGTTCGAGGTCCACCACGCCCCCGGCCAGACGGAGTTTCACTCGGTCCTTGCCACCGATGTCGATGGGCAGAGGGTGGCATTCACCGGCGACAACATCTTCCTGGAGCTGGCGCCGGGCATCACCGGTGAGATGACCGCGCAGCTCTACCAGACCACGGTGCTGCGCAACAGCTTGCAGCTCTGGATGCATCGTCGCTGCGCGGACGTGATGGACCTCGTGCAGCCGGACCTGGTCTGTCCGGGGCATCGCGAGCTGATTCCGTGGGACCCGCGGCGCGCGGCGGAATACCGCGATTTCATCGCCCGCAAGGAACGCGTCGTGCGCGACCTGCTGGACGAACCCGTCGACGAGGGCGTGGATCTCTGGTGGGCGCGGTTGGTCCCATATCTTCGCCATGCCGAACCGGGCGAGTCGTGCAGCTATCGCCTGCTGCTTCGCAACAACGCCGAGCGGGCCGTACGGCTCGAAGCGCGGCTGCTGGTTCCCGAAGGCTGGAATACGAGCGGTGCATTCGAGTCCCACGACCTCGAGGCCGGCGCCCGCGGCGAGTTGACGCTCTCAGCCATCGCACCGGCGCATTCGGACATCCGCCGCATACTCACGGCCGAGATTCGCGTGGACGGCAAGACCCGCGGTCCCGTGACCGAGGCGCTGGTAACTGTCGGCGACGGCGCGCGGCAATTGGTGTAAGTGACTCTTGCGTACCCCACCCGTCATTCCGGCGCCCCCCTCCGTCATTCCGGCGAAGGCCGGAATCCAGTCCGGTCCCCTCTCCCTGGAAGGGAGAGGGTTAGGGTGAGGGTGATCCGGCGCATGAGCGTGGGCTGTCGACCAGTCCTGCAAGGGGCTCCAAACGCGGAAGTCCAGCCTTCTCAGACCTGGAACCGCACCGGCCCTATACGACAAGCTCTGCATATGCCCGGCATTCACAGAATCTTCTGTACGACAAGGAGAGCAACATGCGCGTGATGATGATGGGATCGGGCGGAGTCGGCGGCTTTGTCGGGGCCGGGCTCTTCGACACCGGCCACGACGTGACCTTCGTCGCCCGCGGGGCGCATTTGGAAGCCATTCGCGAAAACGGCCTTTGCATGCTCAGCGAGGACGGATCGCGCCGGTTCCTCCAGGTCGACGCCGTCGAACGGCCGGCGGACGCCGGGGCGACGTTCGACCTCGTCGTGTTCGCGGTCAAGGCCTACGACACCCAATCGGCCGCTGAGCTGCTGGTCCCCGCCGTCGGCGACGAGACCGCGGTGCTCACGCTGCAGAACGGCATCGACAGCGTGCCGATGCTTTCGTCCGTGCTGGGCGCGGAGCACGTGATCGGCGGCGCCACCTGGCTTACCGCGCACATCGCCGGGCCCGGCGTCATCGAATACCAGGACGCGCTGGTGCGCGCGGCCATCGGCGAGCCCGCCGGCGGGGTTTCGGAGCGCGTGGAGACCATCGCCGAGGCGCTGCGCGGCTGCGGCATCGAGACCGAGGTCAGCGACAACATCACCCGCATCCTGTGGAGCAAGATCGTGCTGCTCTCGGTCCACGGCGGCATGAGCGCCGCGTGCCAGCTTCCGCTGGGCGACATCTTGTCCACCGAGGGCATGGAGGACCTCTACCGCATGATGTTCAACGAAGCGGCATCCGTGGGGCGGGCGCTGGGCGTGGACCTGCCGGAATCGACCAGCGACGACCTGGTGGCCTTGCTGCAATCCGCCCCGGCGGACAACACCACGTCGCTCCAGGTCGACTTCGGCCACCAGCGCCGCGTCGAGCTCGAGTACCTCACCGGCGCGGTCGTACGCCGCGGCCGCGAGGCCGGCGTGCCCACCCCGGCGCTCGAGGCCATCTACCTCTCACTCAAGGCCAAGGCGCGGGCGTTCGGGGGGATCTAGGCGCTCGCCTCCCTACCCGGTTGGGGGCGATGGCGCGTCGTCCGCTCGGCTGATCTTTCGTCGCACCCAGGTCCCGGCGCGGGCAGTTCCGTAGCCAAGCAGGGCGAAGGCGAACACCAGCCGAGGCCCGACGAATCGTCCGAAGGCGCGGGCGCCCCGTCCAAGCGCCGGCACTCCAACGCGGATGACCCACCAGAGGACGCGGCTCAGGTAGCGAGCGATGATGCCGAGCGCCTGCACAACGACGTTGAGGACACGCCAGAGACCGCGGGCGATGAGGCGCCCGGCAAGGCCAACCGTGGCGAAGATCGCCCCAAACAGCGCCATCATGAGAACCGCACCATCTCGATCACCGCCGCGATGCCGGCGACGAGCCAAATGGTACCCATCGCCGGGGCCGCAGACAGCTCGTCGCGTCCGACCCGAAACGCCGGGTAGTGGCCCACCTTGAGTCCGTCATTCCCGCGAAGGCGGGAATCCACCTCGGAAGTCAAGCGACGCGTCGAGGCCGCCCGCCGATGCTGGGTCGCCATTCGGCGCTCAGATGTCAAGGTCACCCACTTCCAAAAGCCCGGTGGCCCAGGCAGCGCGCAGCCTGGGAGATTCGACACCTCCCGGTCCCACGCTGCACGCAGCGCGGGCCACCGGCACGATTATTCTCCGTTCGTCCCCGTATCGGGTACGGGGCAGGCTCTGAGCGCAGTCGAAGGGCCCCGTTCATGGTTCGACAGCCTCACAACAAATGGTGAGCGACCAACAATGCCGCGGCCGAAACGCCGTTTCGGGCGGTGTACAATGCGACATCCCTTGGCCAGTGCCTTGGGCGTGCGCGTGGTGAGGCCGGGCACGCGCATCGTTCCTCCCGGCTCTGCGGAACGCTCTGATGCCCCGACGCGGTGATCGACTTGTCATAACGCTCGAATGCACGGACTGCGGCAGCCGTGGCTATGTGTCGAGCAAGAACCGGCGCAACGACCCGGACCGCATGGAGCTCAGCAAATACTGCGCGCGCTGCCGCGAACATCGACGCCATCGTGAGACTCGTTAGAGAACAATCCAACCGGCCAGCCGCCCGCGGCGGCCGTTCACGGCGCCGCACGGCGCCGCCGAGCCGCTTGGCGCGGCTGCCGGGCGGGGCGTTCATTCGTGACGCCTATGCCGAGCTGCGCAAAGCCCACTGGCCCACCCGCGAGCAGACCATCCGGCTGACCGGTCTGGTGGTAGCCATCAGCCTGCTCATGGCCATGCTGCTCGGGCTGGCCGACTTCGTGTTCGCCGAGCTGTTCGACGTCGTCGTGGCCTAGAGGGGGATAGTCGTGGCTACATCGCCTGAACCTGCCGAGACCGTGACGACCGCCGCCCGCGTGGACGACGGCTGGTTCGTAATCAACACCTACTCGGGATACGAGGGCAAGGTGAAGGACAACCTGGAGCACCGCGTGGTCTCCATGGACGCCTCCGACAAGATCTTCGACGTGATCGTGCCGACCGAGGAAATCGAAGAGGTCAAGCACGGCCAGCGCCGCCGCGTGAAGCGCAAGATGTATCCCGGCTACGTGCTGGTGCGCATGGTGCTGGACGACGAGTCGTGGCTCGTGGTGCGCAACACACCGGGCGTGGTGAACTTCGTCGGCTCGGGCAACCGTCCCACGCGCTTACCGCCCGAAGAAGCCGACGTCATCTTCAAGCAGATGGAGGGCGAGACCCCGCGTCCGGAGGTCCGCATCCAGATCGGCGAGCGCGTCAAGATCATCGACGGCCCGTTCACCGATTTCTTCGGCACCGTCGACGAAGTCCTGGACGAGAAGGAGCGCTTGCGCGTGCTTGTATCCTTCTTTGGCCGCGAAACCCCGGTCGAGCTGGACTTCCTCCAGGTGGAGAAGCAGAGCGGCGGGCCGGTGGCCGGGGCCGGAGGCTAGGCTCGAAACGACATGGCGCGCAAAGTCCGATCCATCGTGAAGCTGCAGCTTGCCGCGGGGCAGGCAACGCCGGCGCCGCCGGTTGGCCCCGCGCTGGGTAGCCACGGCGTCAACATCGTCGAGTTCACCAAGCAGTACAACGAGCGAACCAAGGACCAGATGGGCTCGGTGATTCCCGTCGAGATCATGGTCTACGAGGACCGCTCGTTCACCTTCATCACCAAGACGCCGCCCGTATCCGACCTGCTCCGCAAGGCCGCAGGGGTCGAGAAGGGCGCGGCCATTCCGCACGAGGAAGTGGTCGGCACCATCACCCGCCGCCAACTGCGCGAGATTGCCGAGACCAAGATGCCGGACCTCAACGCCTATGACGTCGAGTCCGCCGAACGCGTGATCGAAGGCACCGCCCGCAGCATGGGCGTCCTGGTGGAGGGCTAGCCATGCCGCGCCACGGCAAACGCTATCGGCAGGCGGCCGAGATGGTCGACTCGGAAGCCAGGATTTCGATCTCTGACGCCGTCGACCAGTTGGTGCAGTTCCCGCCCGCCAAGTTCGACGAAACCGTCGAGTTGCACATGCGGCTCGGCGTGGACCCCACCCACCAGGACCAGCAGGTGCGCGGGACGCTGTCCCTGCCGCACGGCACGGGGAGGTCGATCCGGGTGATCGCCTTCGCCACCGGCGATGGGGCCGAGGAGGCGCGTGAGGCGGGAGCCGACGAGATTGGCACCGACGAGCTGGCCAAGCGCATCCAGGGCGGCTGGCTCGACTTCGAGGCGGCGGTCGCCATGCCCGACACCATGCGCATCATCGGCCCGTTGGGACGCATTCTCGGTCCGCGCGGGCTCATGCCAAACGCGCGGGCGGGCACCGTGACCAACGACGTGGGCCGGGTCGTCAGGGACCTCAAGGCCGGTCGCGTCGAGTTCCGGGTCGAGCGCTTGGCCAACGTGCACGTGCGCGCCGGCAAGGTGTCCATGGGCGCCGCCGCGCTCAAGGAAAACATCGCGGCGATCGTGGACGCCATCGTTCAGGCTCGCCCCGCCGCCGCCAAGGGCACCTATCTGCTCTCCGCCACGCTCACCACAACCATGGGACCAGGCGTTTCGCTGGACGTATCCCGCATTCACGAGGAGGCCGCCGCGCTGGCCGCCTGAGGCGCCCAGCCCACCAGTCACAACCCTTTGCCATCGGCCGAAGACCGCGGGTGCGCAGCATAAGCTCCCTTGGGGACGCCCGCCGAGGCGCGAATGACCACGCGAGCGGCGCGTGTCACGGCGCGCCGCCCGACGCCGCGGCACAAGGTCATTCGAGGAAAGGACGCTGACACGCATGGCCACCAAGGCCGAAAAGGTCGAAATCGTCGACGCGCTGTCGTCGGCGCTGGCGGACGCGCCGCTGAGCATCGTGGCCGGATATAGCGAGCTCACGGTGTCGGACATGCAAGCGCTGCGCCGACAAATGCGCGACACCGGCGCGAAGTTTCGCGTGGTGAAGAACTCGCTGGCAATCCTGGCGGCGCGCCAGAGTAACGCCGAGCACCTGGAGCCGTTTTTTCACGGCCAGACCGCGTTCGCGTTCAGCGGTGAGGACGTCATTGGAACCGCGCGCGCCTTGCGCGGCTTCGCCGCCTCCAATCCCAAGATGGAGATTCGGGGCGGTGTGGCCGGGGGGCAGGCGCTGGACACCGATCGCATCGCGCGGCTGGCCTCGCTGTTCGGGGTCGAGCAGCTCCAATCGGAGTTGGTTTGGTCAATCGAAAGCCCGATTTCCGGCCTGGTGCACACCCTGGCCGGCACGATTCACGGATTGGTTTACGCCTTGCAGGAACGCGTCGAACAACTGCAACCACACGCGGAAGGAGCGTGACGGATGGCTACGATCAGCAAGGACGACATTCTCAGCGCGATCGACTCCATGACGGTGATCGAGCTCAGCGAGCTCGTGGAGGCGCTGAAGGAGAAGTACAACGTCACCGGAGCGCCGATGGCTGTCGCCGCGGCGCCCGCGGCCGACGGCGCCAACGGCGCGGCGGCCGAGGCGGAGCAGACCGAGTTCACGGTGCACCTGGAGTCTTCCGGTCAGCAGAAGATCCAGGTCATCAAGGCCGTGCGCGAGATCACGGGACTTGGCCTGCGCGAGGCCAAGGGCGTGGTCGACGCGGCGCCGGGTCCGGTGAAGGAAGGCGTCTCGAAGGACGAGGGCGACCAGATCGTCGCCAAGCTTGCCGAGGTGGGCGCCACCGCCGAGTTGCGCTAAGCCCCTCCCGGCGGCTTCGGGAGGCCGTCCATGGTTGACGCGGTCGTTGTGGCCCATGGCAGCGGCGCGCTCGAGCGCCGCTGCATCAATGCGCTGCGCCACAGCTCGCAGCCGCCGGGCCGGATCGCGCTCGTCGACACGTCGCCCGACGGCGCCGCGCTGACGGCATTGAGCGACGCCGAGCCGTGGCTGCACCCCATCGCCCGCCCGGACAACCCCGGCTACGGCGCGGCCGCGAATGACGGCATCGCCGCCACGGAAGCCGCCTACGTGCTGGTCATGAACGACGACGTGTTCGTGGACCGCGACGCCATCGAGCACCTCGTGAACCACGCCGAAGCGTCGCCCGACGTCGGATGCGTTGGCCCCGACTTCCGGAATCTCGACGGATCGCGGCAGGAGGGGGCGTTTCGCTTCCCCGGCGTGGCGCAAGCCGCCATCGACGCCTGGCCCGCGCCGGCGTGGCTGCGGCGCGGGCGCCTCAACGGGCGCGTGGCGGCGGACGGCGTCCCCGTGGACATCGATCATCCGCTGGGCGCCTGCATGCTGCTGCGGCGGCTGGCCGTCGACCTCATCGGCGGCTTCTCGCCGGACTACTGGATGTACTGCGAGGAGATCGACCTGTGCCGGCGGCTGAAGGACTACGGCTGGCGCGTGGCGCACCTGCCGGCGGCGCGCGTGTGGCACGTCGGCGGCGCGAGCACCAGCGAACAGCCGGATCGCATGCTGGCGCAGCTCTACCGGAGCCGCATGCGCTGGTACCGCACGCACACGCCGCCGCCGGTGGCCAGGGCGGCGCTGGCGGCCATGCGCTGGGGACTGCGCGCCAGATCGGCCATGGATGAAGCGGCCGGCCGGTCGGTGACGGGCGTCCGCGGCGCGCTAGAGGCCCTCGACGAGTCGTGAGTCATCCCGCGCCGCTGAGCGCGATCGTGATCGCCGCGGGCGAAGCGGCCAACATCGAGCCGTGCCTGCGAGCGCTTGCCTGGTGCGATGAGCGCCTGGTGTTGGACGCATTCAGCGCCGACGGCACGCCCTCGGCCGCCCCGGCCGGAACCCGCGTGGTCGAACGCCGCTTCACCACGTTCGCGGCCCAACGGCAGGACGCCCTGGCCCGAGCCGCTTACGACTGGGTGTTTTTCGTCGATGCCGACGAGCGCGTGTCCGACGCGCTGGCCGCGGAAGTGCGCGCCCGCGCGGGACGCGAGGCCCATGCGGCCTATGACGTGCCGCGTCTGAATCGCATCTTTGGCCACTGGATGCGTGGCAGCGGTTGGGCGCCCGACCATCAATTGCGCGTGATGGACCGTCGCCGCGTGAGCTACCCGGTCGAGCGCGCGGTGCATGAAGTGCCCGACGTCGACGGCAGCATCGGGGTGATCGAGGCGCCGCTGGTTCACCACAGCTACCGCACGATCCGCGAGTTTCGCCGCCGGCAGCGGCGCTACGCGCGGATGGAAGCAAAGAGTCTGTACCGGGCTGGCGTGCGCCGCCGCCGCACGGCGGTCGTGGCGCAGCCCTTGCGTGAAATCCGGCGTCGGCTGGTCGAATACAACGGCTATCGCGACGGCTGGGTGGGCCTGCAGTTGGCGCTGCTGATGGCCGAATACGAGTGGCGCCTCCAGCGCGGACTGGCCCGGTGCTGGCGCCGCGGCGCCGCGTCGAGTTGACCCACGCCATGCGGGCGTCCGCGGTTGTGGTGACCCACCAATCGGCGAGTCACATCGGCGAGTGCCTCGAGGCGCTGCAGGCCGACGGTGATGGCGAGCTCGAAATCATCGTGATCGACAACCGGTCAACTGACGGCACCGCCGAGCAGGTGCGCAGGCAATTCCCGGCGGTGACGCTGCAAGTCACCCACCAAAATGTCGGCTACGGCGCCGCTGCAAACATCGGCATCGGACTCGCCACCGCCGATCCCATCCTGGTCCTCAACGCCGACGCGGTCATCGAGCGCGGGACGATCGCCGCCGTCCGAGCCCGGCTCGAGACCGACCCCGGCCTCGGGTGCGTGAGTCCGGTTCACCTGGACGCCGACGGCACCAGCCGTTCCCCGGCCCGCGCGTTTCCCTCCATCGGCGCCGCGATTGCGGACGGCACAATGCTGGAGCGCTGGCTGCGAGGCTCGGCCGTGCTGCGGTCCTACTATCGCGACGCCGCCGTGCCCGATACGGCCCCGGATTGGCTCGACGGCGCCTGTCTCGCGTTTCGCGCGCGCGCCCTGCGCGACGTCGGTGGATTCGACGCGGGCTATTTCATGTATTCGGAGGAGCTCGATCTGCACCGGGCGCTGCGGGCGGCTGGATGGACGTGCGCCGTCGAGGCAACAGCTCGGGTGCGGCATGTGGGCAGCGCGTCGGCGGGACGCGATGTTGTGGCCCGTGAGCGCAATTTCTTCCGGAGTCGCTATCGGTTCGCGGGCAAGATGTGGGGGCGCCCCTTCGCCGTATTCCTGCGCCTATTCGTGGCCGTCGTCAATCTTGTGAGGCTGGCCGAGCAGCTCCTGCGGATGCTGCTTGGGCGCGGTGCGCCCCCACCGCGCGCCGAGGCCGGGCGCATCGCGCGCGTCACGCTGTGGCAGTGGTTCGGCTGGCGCCGCTAGTGGCAGTGTCGCCCGACGGCGTTGCACCGAGGAGTCGACGCTAGTGCCCGCGCCGACGCGCCGAATTCTCTTCGTTTCCGCCGAGTTTCCCCCGCGCCGCGGTGGGATTGCCGATCACGTGATCCGCTTGCGCTCGTCGCTCGAGGATCTGGGTGCGCGGACCTACGTGGCCACCGAGGCCGTGTCGCGGGATAGTCCCGTCGATCGCGTCTATCGCCTCGCGCCGTGTCCCTGGCCCCGCCAGATTGTCACCGTGCTGCGGATGGTCCGGCGATTTCGGAACGACATCGTCCACATCCAATACCAAGCCGGAGCCTTCGACTCGGCGCTGCAAGCGCCGCTCATGCCGTGGGCGCTGCGCCTGATGGGCTTTAGCGGCCTGGTCGTCGTCACGTTTCACGATCTGGCAGAGCCGTTTGTGTTTCCCCGCGCGGGCCCATTGCGCCGAAGGGTCGTGGATCTGCTGCGTGGCTGGGCGGACGTCTGCATCTACGTCGACGCCCTCGATCGCGCGCGCGTGAGCGCTCGCATCCCGGGCGAGTGGCGTCGATCCCAGTACATTCCGGCGGGACCGACCATCGAGCCGCCCCCGTCGTTGGGAACGCGTGACGAGGCGCGCCGCGATCTGGGCCTGCCGGCGGACGCGTTTCTCGTCGGCTTCTTCGGCTTCCGGCAGGCGGGAAAAGGGCTGGAGACGCTGGCGGCCGCAATGCAGAGTCCGGCCCTGGCGAACTGTGGCACACGGCTTGCGCTGATCGGGGGCGCCGGCCCGGATATCGGCGCGCGTCGGGCGGCAGCCCCGGTGCCACCGTCCACGTTCGCCGGCGTGAACGTGCTGGAACCCGGGTATCTGGAAGCTCCCGAAATCTCGCGGTGGTTGCGCGCCTGCGACGTTGCGGCGCTGCCCTACGACGATGGGCTTTCGACGCGCCGCGGGTCGTTTATGGTCGCCGCGGCCCATGGATTGCCCGTGGTAACGACGACGCCCTTGCGGCCCGACCTGCTGGATGTGCGTCCCGGCGAGGTGGCGTTTACGCCGGTGCGCGATCCCGAGTCGCTGGCGGCGGCGTTGGTTCGAGTTCGAGACGACCCTGAGTACCGATCGACGCTCGAGGCGGGATCACAAGCCGTGGCCCGCCGCTACTCGTGGCGCCGCATCGCCCGTCAAACGCTCGATGCTTACGGCGGCTAGCGTCGGCTTGGCTGCCGCGGCCTCGACCTGGGGTCGGCGGACGGCGCCCCTGGTCACCCCCGAGCGAGCGGTGCTGCTGCTCGTGGTCCTGGGGGCGGGCCTGCGCCTGTGGAACCTGGAGGGGCTGGGCGACTTCGATTTCGACGAGGTCGCCGCCATCTGGTACGCGCGTGCCGGCTTGCTCGACATCGTCGCCGATCTGGCCGCGGCGCCGTTTGAGCATCCCCCGCTCTACTACCTGGCGCTGCACCTGTGGATCGGGTGGTTCGGCGAGTCCGAGCCGGTCGCGCGGGCCTTGTCGATCCCGTTCGGGCTGCTTCTGATCCCGGCGACGTACCGCCTGGCCCGCTGCTATGTCGCCGCTTGGCCGGCGGTGGTCGCCGCCGTTGTCGTCACCACGTCACCGCTGCTGGTGTTCTTCAGCCGCGAGGCGCGAATGTATGCGCCCGCGGCCCTCTTCGCCGTGCTCGCGCTCTGGCTATTCGAGCGGGCCATGCGCTCCGGACGGCGTCGCGATTGGCTGGGGATGGCCGTCTGCGTGGCGGCCGGCAGCTACATCGACTTCACCGTCGCGATCGCGCTTGCCGCCATGGTGCTGGCCTTGCCCTGGCATTGGCGGCGACACCGCCGCCGCGTACTGGTGTTCGTCGCCGTGGGCGCCGCGAGCCTGGCCGTTCTGCTGCCCTGGCTGATCCTGGCGCGCGGGCTGCACGACAGCCTGCCGGCCTTTGGAACCGGTGATCTCACGCGTGGCCTGCTGGTCGAGATTGGCCGCATGGCGTGGCTCGATCTGCTGGTCGGCATGGAGGAGGTCCGCAGCGGACGGCTCTCAACCGCCTTTGCCGTCGGCGCCGCGGCGCTCGTGGTGGGCGGCGTCGCCGCCGTCGTCATCCGCCGCCGCGGCGGGCTCATGCTCGGATTCGTGGCGTCGGTGGTCGCCTTCCTCGCGCTGTTGCTCATCTTCGACAAGCCCTATCAGCCGCGATATCTCCTACCGGCGATTCCCGCGATCGGCGTGCTCGTGGCCGCGGCATTCGACGCCGTGCCGCGGGTTCCGCTGCGAAGTCTGGCCACCGCGGGAATCGCGCTGGTGGTGTTGGTCGGGCCCGTCGTGGCGAGTCGCGCCTATTTCACCGACTACGTGCGGGGCGACTACCGATCGATCACCACGACCATCGAGAGTCTCGCGCGGCCCGGACGCCCCGGCATTGATCAGACCAAGTTCCGCGACGCCGTCGTGCTCGCCGGTCCCTGGCAGGGGTGGTTTTGGCGGCACTACTTCCCCGACTTCCTCGACAAGGTCGATGTCTGGCTCCTCCCCGACGAGGTGCCGCCGGCCGTGGATGCGCTGGAGGTCGAACGCAAGCTGGGGCAGGCGGCGCGGAACCACAACCGCGTCTGGGTGGTGCTGGCGGGGCTGGAGCAGGCGGACCCCGACAAGCTCACGGAGACGTGGCTCACCCGCCACCTGTGGCAGGCGCGGTCCGAGGTCTACCGCAACGGCGTGCTCCAGCTGTACATGACGCATGTCTACGACTTCGTAGAGCGCGTTGGTCAAATCAACGTCAATGATGACTTCGAGATGGCTGAAATGTGGTTCACCGGCCATCGCAAAGACCAGGGTCCGCGGGAAGCCGGCGACGGCATGCGATTCAGCATCCGCCTGGAGATGCCGGCGCCGGTCGACTACGACTTGCGGATCCGCGTGTGGGTGGAAGGCCCAACCGGCGCGGTCTACTCCAAGGAGTTTCACGCGCAGAACTTTGCCGGGCAACGCACGTCGGCCTGGTCGCCCGGCGAAGTCCACGAAGTCCGGACCGGGCTTTGGATTCCAGCCGACGCGCCGCCGGGTACCTACAACACGTTCATGGGCTTTGTGGGCCCCGATGGCGAGGGTTTGCCGATGTCAGGTGAGTTCGCCCTGAGGACGTATGTTGGCCAAAAGGGCTTGTGGCTCGGCCGGACGGTGTTCGTCCCGCCGTCCCTCGGTGAGCCGGGGGGCGCTGCGTCGAGCTAGGGGCGGACGCCGCGGCCGGCGCGCTCTTGCGCCGTGCGCCTCTCCGGAGTCGCCGAGCTATGAAAACCGCAGCGCGTCGCGAATCGCGGCAAGCCGAAGCCCGCCGATGACGGCCAGCACAACGACGTAGGCGGCCATCGCCGCCAGTGCCGCGCCGATCCACGAAAGGTCGCGCAGCAACACTGCCACCACCGCCGCCACTCCGGCAGCCAGCGCCGGGCGTGCGCCCGGCTCGAGCACGCGGCTCAGCAACCGGTCCCGGCGCAGGATCCAGCCCAGGCCGGCCAGCAGCACGACCTCGCTCCCGATCGTCGTCGCCGCGGCCGCCACGAACCCCCAAATCGGCACGAGTGCCAGATTCAGCCCCACATTGAACAGCGTGGCAATCAGAAACACGGGGGTGAGTCGCCACTGGCGGTCCGAGGCAATCACCACGTACTGCAACGTCCCGTTGAGGTAGCTCAGCGGCAGGAACCAAATCAGGATCGCCAGCGCCGTGGCGGTTTGCGGCAGGTATTCCGACCCGAGCAGCGTTTCGACCACCGGCTCTGCGAATACGAAGAGGAGCAGCACGGCGGCCGCGGCCGCCGTTGCCAGAATCCGCCATGCGCGCGTGAACCAACGCGTCAGCTCCGCCGGGTCGGCGGACGCGCGGGCCATGAGCGGGAAGGCGGCCAGCACGATGGCCGAGGGCAAGACATTGAGCGCGTTGAGGAATTTGAACGCCGCGTTGTAGTGCCCCACGATCGCCGTGCCCTGCAGGGGCTGCAGGATGAGGATGTCGATCTGGATGAACGCGGTGGCCAGCAGGCTGTTCAGCATGAGCGGCAGCGCATCGCGCGCCAGGCCGCGCAGGTCGTCCCGGGGAACGCCCCAGGACCGGCGCAGCAGCCCGAATCCGACCGGTCGGCCAATCGCGATCAGGGTGACGCAGCTCGAGAGCAGCCCCGCGAGCGCCACCCCCACCACTCCAAGTCCCACCGCAAGCAGCAGCAGTCCAAGGCCGGCGGTCAGCCCCGAAGTTCCGGCCACGACGAGCGCCCGACGATCCATGCGCTCCCATGCGCCATAGACGGCTGCATAGGCTTGGTTCACCGCGGTCAACGGCAGTCCGAGCGCCAGCACGGCGGTGGTGAGCAACGCCAGCCCGTCGATTGCGCCGGTGGCCCAATAGATGACGGCGATGCCGACCATGGCCGGCATGCTGACGGCCAGCAGACGCGCGCGCAGGGCCAAAGCCGATCTGAAGATGCGCTCCAGTCCGGCCGCATCCCTGGCCACGTCTCGCGTGACCAGGGTGCCGAGACCGAAGTCCACGATGACGGCGAAGTAGGCCAGCAGATTCGTCGCGAACGCGTAGTGGCCGTTGCCCTCCGGACCGATGAACCGGAGCACAACGACCATGAACACCCAGAACAGGGCGCGGTCGGCCAGGCTGACGGCAACCGGCGTGATGGCGTTGCGCGCGAACCGCCGCTGTTCGGCGGCCTGCGTGCGCGCGGTCGGTCGAGTCAGGCGTCGTGCGGACAAGAGCCCGAGGTAGACCGTCGCCGCGACAGCAAGCAGGGCGCCAACGGCAACGAGTCCTATGCCGTTGGCGCCCAGGCTCATGGGGAGGGAGGCGAGTCCGAGCTTCCCGCAGGACCGCTGCCTTGGACGTCCGGACCCGCCGAACTTACATCGCGGCTCGGAGGCGAAACGTTGCGCGAATCGGCGCGACTTTTTTCCCACGCGTGCATGCGAGCGCGCTCCGCGGTGCGCCGGGGTCTCATGCGCGGCAGCATACGCGCCCCGGCGTCATGAATCCGCTTCGAGCGCCGTTCTTCATGTGACCGTCACACCGGTGCGCATGCAACCCCAATGGAACCAGGAGCCATGAGCGTGAGCGGCGCGGATCGGCTTGAGTTGGCGCGTTGGGCCACCGCTAGACTGGCAGCAGCCAATTGTCCCTGCTCCACGCGCACGCCATGATTCCCCGCCCCTTCGGTCGACGCACGCTCCTTGCCGGCCTGGCGCTGGCGCCGCTGGCCGGACTGGCGGTGCGAACGGTGTCCGCGCAGGACGACGACGAGCCCTTGGCGGTCACGCTTGCCGCTATCCGGGGAGTGGGCCGCGATTCCTCGCCGTGGGGCGTCGCCGTCGACGACGACGGATTCCTCTTCGCGTCGGACTCACGCGCCAGCCGCATCGTCCGGATCTCTCCAGATGGCTTCGAGCTGCTGGTTCTCGTCGATGAGGGTGGTGACGCTGGGTCCATCTCCAGGCCGAAAGGCGTCGCGCTGGGACCCGATGGGCTGCTCTACGTGGTCGACGGGGGCAATCGACGCGTTCAGGTCTTTACGCGGGACGGCGAGTTTCGCAGCCAGTGGGGCGGCCAAGGCGGCGGTGCGGGCCAGTTCAACGCGCCGCGAGGCATCGCGGTCGACGCTGACGGCTTCGTCTACGTCGCCGACGGCTTCAACGACCGCGTCCAGAAGTTCGGACCGGACGGCTCGTTCGTCACCATGTGGGGCAGCCGCGGCGAGGAGCCGGGAGAGTTCAGCACGCCCAACGGCATCGCCGTCGGGCCTTCGGGCCTGGTGTATGTCGCCGATACGTTTCGGGACCGGGTGCAGGTCTTCAGCTCGACCGGCGAATTTTGGCGCTTCGCCGTAACCGCGCCGGCGGTTCGCAACCCCGTGGGCGTGGCCGTCGACCAGGCGGAGCGGCTGTACGTTACCGAAGAAGCCGACCACCGCGTGGCGGTGTTCGAGCCGGACGGCACGCTGGTCGGGAGGTTCGGCAGCGAAGGCGTCGAGGACAACGAGTTTCGATTCCCTCAGGGCATCGCCGTCGATGGCGACGGCCGGATCTACGTCGCCGATAGTCTCAACAGCCGCGTGCAGGTGTTCGAGTCGCCGCTCAGCCAGGCGGCGCCGCCGCCGGAAGCCGAGGATCTGGCAGTCGGAATCGCGCTGGACGACGCGGCGCGCGGCCCGCTGCGTCACAGCTTGACCGACTGGCGGGTGCGGCTGGACGGCGAACTGCTGACGGCGGGCTTCGCCACCTATTTCGGAGCCACGGGCGGCCTGCGACGGTGGGGCTATCCCACGTCCGATCCCTGGCGCGAGGTGCCCGGCGTCATCTCGCAGTGGTTCCAGCGCGGCGTCATGGACTGGAATCTCGACACCTTTTCCGGCAAGCGGAAAGTGTTTTCCCGCCCCGCGTGGGACCTCATCGGGGGCGGTCGCGATGGCGCGCCCAATCTCGGCATCGAACCCACCCTGTTTTCCGAACAAGAGGGCGTGATCGTGGGCACCTGGGGCCATCGCGTCTCCAACTTTGCGGTCGACGGCACGGTGACGGGATTCCTCGACTTCTTCGAGCAATTCGGCGGCGCGCTGGCGTTTGGCGCCCCGCGGACCGAGGCGCGCGCGGACACCGGCGCGCCCGGCACGATCATTGCTCCCGGCGCCGAGCCGGGCGTGATCCGGCAGTACTTCCAAAACGCCGTCTTCGAAAGCTGGCCCCATTCCGGCGAATCGGTGCAACTGCGGCTGCTCGGCGACGCGTTGCGAGATCGCAAATATCCCGACGGTGCGTGGCGGATGTTGCCCGCCTTTCATGACTCCGAGTTCGTGCGCAGCGGGGAGGCCCGAAACTTTCCCCGATTGGGAATCGCCGAAGGCTAGCTCGGGTAGTAGGCCTCGCAGTTGTCGGCGATGAAGACGGGCTCGCCGGCGGCGTTGGTCGGGGTTTCCAAGGATCGTGCGAAGGCGTCGGCCACAAAGTCTCGAATCGCGACCAGGTCCGGACGCAGAAGAAACGCCCCGTCCTCGCCGGTGAACCACTGCAGCAGCTCGCCGCCGCGGCTGTGCACGGCAAATGAGTGCACCCGCTGCGCAGGCGTCCGGAGCGCGAGTTCGGCCAGCGCGGGCAGTTGCTCCAGCGGAAAGTCGGTGCGGAACGCGCCGCCGAGCTCCTCGAGCACGGCGGGGATGTTCACGATCAACGCCGGCGACAAGGCCTGTTCGCGCAGGCCGCGCATCACCTGCTGCTGGCGGCAAATGCGGGCGAAGTCGCCCCCCGGGTCGTACTTGCGCGAGCGGCCGTAGGCCACCGCCTCGCGACCGTTGAGCGTATTCAAGCCGGGCTCCAGCACGAGGCGAATCTCCTCGTCGGTGTCCAGGTAGACGAACCGCTCGTCAAACTCACGCGGCGACCAGACGTTCACGCCGCCCAGCGCGTCGATGATGCGCTCCACGCCGTAAAAGTTCACCAGCAGGAAATAGTCGATGGGCAGGCCGGTGATGTTGTGAAGCGTCGCCTGAAGCGGCTCCATGCCCTGGCGCTTGAAGATCTCGTTCACGCGGGTGGAGTGCGTGTCACAGGTGTCCAGACAGAGATCGCGCGGAATCGAGAGCACCAAGGCCGAGCCGCTCTCGGGGTCCAGGCTGACCAGCATGATGACGTCCGTGTTGCCTTCGAATGAGTCTGCGCGGTCGATCCCAAGCAGCAGGAACGTGACACGCTGCTCGACGCCTGGCAGGTCGGTCACGGCGGTGGGTAGCCGGACGGGTTCGGCGGGACCTGGATTTGGGGTGGCCGCCCCGGCCGCCGGCGTGACGTCAGCTGGGGCCGTCGGCTCCGGCGTCGGGGCCACGGGTGTTGACGGCGGTGTCGGGGTGCCCGTCATCGCCGGCGGCGGGGTCGCGGCCGTGGGTGACGCCGCCGGCGAGGCGGTGGCGCTCGGCGTGTCCGTCGGCTGCGGCGACGGCGAGGCAGGCGCGACTGCGGTGGTCGTTGGTGCTCCGGGCGGCTCGGGCGTCGGCGCCACGACCACGATCGCGGTTGTGGCTGAGCCTGGCCCAGGCGTCGCGTCGCCGCACGCGGCGACCGTCAGCATGCCGATGGCGATTGGGGTGAGGGCGCGCGCCAGCAGTCGGATCAATGGCGTGGCGGGTTGGAAAATCGAATTCTCGTGCGGCGCACGATCCTTTTGACCGTACCATCGGCTCGCGGAGCGACAGCGCATGTGCATAGCGAATCAGGCGGGCGTTCCGTGACTAGCCATCTGGAAATTGACCACCGATTTCAGACGGCGTTTCAGGACCGCCTCATTCGCTGGTACCGCGCCCATCGACGCGATTTGCCGTGGCGTGAGACTCGCGATCCCTACCACGTGGCCGTGTCCGAGCTGCTGCTCCAGCAAACGCAG
This sequence comes from Chloroflexota bacterium, assembly GCA_965243625.1. Lineage (GTDB taxonomy): Bacteria > Chloroflexota > UBA11872 > UBA11872 > UBA11872 > JAJECS01. Next base: position 1,497,290 of record CBDEVI010000002.1, on the reverse strand, counting down.
GCGTCGCGGGTGGCGCCGGTATACCGCGAGTTCGTGCGCCGCTACCCGACCATCGAGGACCTTCATCGCGCGCCGGCCGAGGAGGTCAGCGCGCTGACCGATCCACTCGGCTACCACATTCGAGGCAAGTGGCTGAAGGCCATGGCGGCGGTCGTCGTTGCCGATCACGGAGGCCGCATGCCGGATTCTCTGGAAGGCCTGCGACGCCTTCCCGGATTGGGTCCATACGCGGCTGCCGCCGTGCACACGTTCGGCAACGGCAAGCGCGCGCCGCTGGTGGATACCAACATTGCGCGGGTCTACACCCGGGCCGTCGGTCTGCCGACCGAGGGCTCGGCTTACCGCGACGCCCGCCGGCTCGCGGAGCTCGCCGAGGCGCTGACGCCGGCCCGGCGCTTCTACGACTACGGGCAGGGGCTCATGGACCTGGGCGCCACCGTGTGCACCGCGCGCGCGCCGGACTGCCCCCGGTGTCCGCTGCGCAAGCTTTGCCGTGACCTCACGGGCGGACCGCCCGTGGCCGTGTGGCGCGTCGACGGGGTGCCCATGGCGGCCGAGCGCACGGCGGGCTATCGCGTCGGATCGCGGGCTACGCCGCGCCGAATGTCACCGACCCCAATCCGTTCGCCCCTTCGGTGAACTCAGGGCAGGCTCTGAGCTAGTCGAAGAGGTAATCGAACGGATTGGGGTTGAGCCGACGGCTGCGTTTGCACCTCGTCTAGCTTGCGGCGTCTCCGCTCCGCGAAGGCAGCAAGTCGAGGGCCGCCTGCTCCACCTCCGCGACGTCCGGGCTGTCGACCAAGCCACTCGTGGGGCTGCCGCGATAGACCCAGACCGCATTCGGGGCGTAGGGTCCATAGACCCACGGCTCGGTCGTGGTGAAGACGGTGACCGACGGCGTGCCCACGCAGGCGGCGAGCTGCGCTGCCGTCGAGTCGTTGCCGACAAACAAATTGCCGCGGGCAATGAGCGCCGCGAGCTGTCCGAAGCCGGTCTGCCCGCTCAGGTCGATCGCCGCCCCACGCATGGCGGACCGCACGGCGGCATTGGAGCTGGCGTCCGATGGCAGGCCCACCAGCACGACGGTTGCGTCGCGGCGTTCGATGAGCGCGTCGGCCACGTGCGCATAGCCCGCGGCGGTCCAGCGCTTCGAGACGTCCACCGCGCCCGGATTCAAGCCGCCGCCGGGAGCCATGATCACCAGCGGAGATCCGGGCGCGGCGCCAAACTCCTGGTGCAAGCGGTCGGCGGCCGCTTCGTCGCTTACCGAGGGGCGAAAGTGGCAGCGAGCGTCGCTGGTATCGATCCCCACGGCCCGTGCGACCCGCAAATAGGCATCGACTTCGTGCTCGTCGTCGGCGATGGGAACCCTCGTGGTATGCGCAAACCCGCGCCCTTTGTTGTGGAGGCCGATGCGGTAGGGAATGCGCGCGAGGTAGGGCAGGAGCGCCATGAGCGGCGAGCGGTCCAAGATCACGGCCACGTCAAACCGGCCCTGTCGGAGCCGTCGGGCGAGACCCAGATAGGCCTGCGCGTCGTACCGGCGCGGCGTTCCGAGCTGTCCCATGTCCAGCAAGTCGTCGATGTGGGGATTGTCTTCGAGCGTGCGTCGGGCGTAGTCACCGACGGCATAGGTGATCCGTGCCTCGGGGTGGGCCCGGCGCAGGGCGTGCAGGAACGGCGTCGTCCGCAGCACGTCGCCGAGCGCGAGCGGCTTGATGACGACCGCGGAGAATGGCGAGGGCGGCAGCGCGCGGACGCCGGGTGGCGCGGGACGGATGACAAGCCCGGCCGCACGGCACAGCGCGGTGACGGTGTGCGCTCGCAGGCCATGGCGGCGGCGCCAGTCTTTGCTGGGCTCCCAACGGCTCATGGCAGCACGCTCGAACGAGCTCGCGCGGTCCGATTGCACCAACGAGCCTAGCACCGCGGACTTCCGCCATTGGGGGCGCGCCGTACACTTGCGACATCCCGGCGCTGGCCGTTCCAGCGCGGCTTTCACCCTCCGGTGCCAGTCTTCGATTACCGCTGCCGCGACTGCCGGCGGCGCTCCACCAAGCTCTTCAAAACATTCGCCGCGGTGCAGGATCCGCCATGCCCCCACTGCGGCTCGGACCGCCTGGAGCGCCTGCTGTCGCGCGTAACCATCGTCCGCAGCGGTGCGTCGGACGACGGCGCGGGCGACGACGACTTCTCGGGCATGGACGCCGCTATGGAAGGCCTGGAGTCCGGCGATCCGCGCAGCCTCGCCCGCATGACGCGCCAAATGAGCGAGGAGATGGGCGAAGACTTGCCCGACGAGTTTGAGCCCATGCTGCGCCGGATGGAGGCCGGAGAGATGCCCGACGACGCCGAGTTCGAGGGCGCGGCTTCCGACCTGGACGACGGCGGCGATGCGTTCGACGAGGACTAGCCTGCGCCCGCGACTTCTCGCGCTGGACGTGGACGGCACGCTGACGTGGCCCGGCGTAGGCCCCGATCAGGACGTGATCCGGGCGCTCGGCGGCGTCGCGGCGCAGGGCGCCACGGTCGTTGTCGCAACCGGCCGTGGGACCTATATGACCGCTGAGGTCACGCGTCACTTGCCGGCAGGCGCCTACGCCGTCCTCAATAACGGCGGCATCGTGCGGCGCGTCAGCGACGGGCAGGTGCTCCGCGCCAGGCACATGACACATGCCGCCGCGGCCGCGGTGCTCGGGGTCTATCGAGACTGGGGCATGGCCGGAATCTGGGTGGAGACGCCCTTCGCCGGCGAGCGCTACCTGTGCGACGGCGCGTGGTGGACCCATGCCCCGACGCGGCTCTACCTGTCGACCAAGCTGCCGATCATTCGCCCCATGCCGGCGACCGCGATCGCCGCGCCGCCCGTGGAGGTGTTCGCCTTCGGCGACCGTGATGCGGTGGCCGGCGCCGAACGCCGCATCAACGTTGAGCTCCGCGAAGCCGTCTCGACGGTGTCCTGGTGGAGCGAGCGCCTCGGTGCGGGAGGCCTGGAATCCCTGCCGGCCGGTGGGACCAAAGGCGAGGCCGTGGCCTGGCTGGCCGGCGAGTTGGGAATCGACGCTTCCGAGGTCGTAGCCGTCGGCGACGATCGCAACGACATCGAGATGCTGCAATGGGCCGGTTGCGGCATCGCCATGTCGCACGCCCCGCCCGACGTGCAGGCGGCCGCCGACGAAGTGGCCACCATCGAAGGGCCGCCGGCCGTGCGGCAGGTCGTGCACGAGGTGTGGGGCGTCTAGCCAGCCTCTTCCTGGCGCGGCGAAACCTCTCCGTCATTCCCGCGAAGGCGGGAATCTACCCTTCACTGAATCTCGGGGCTGGTGGGATTCCAACGACAATCCTTCGTCCGACCGGACCTGGCCGAAGTCTCTGAAGGCGGGAATCTTAGTTCCGGCCAACTTTGAAATGAGCGGGCGAGCTTCCAGGCGTGCGGGCAACGTCCGGGTGGGGCAAGTGCCGCCGGCGCGGGAGACCGTGGAGGTAATCGAGAAAAGCGACGAACGGCTGGGTGCTAGCATTTTCCCCGTCCGCCGATGTAGCTCAGCTGGCAGAGCGGGGCTTTCGTAAAGCTCAGGTCGTGGGTTCGAATCCCACCGTCGGCTCCGACTCTCTTCTAGCCGTCAGACGCCGCCCCGCGCCGCCATCGTGCGGACGGGGTACCGCAGAATGTTGGCATCGGCGGTGACCAGCGTGAGTCCTTCGATCTGCGCCTGGGCCACCAGCATCCGGTCGTACGGATCGCCATGAAACTCGGGCAGACTCCCCGCCTGCTCCGCATGAACGAAGGTCACCGGAAGCTCACTGAAGCCCGCCGCCTCAACTGACGCGGCCAGGTATTCCGGGGCTCGCAGTTTTCCCAGCGCCCGCTTGATGGCGACTTCCCAGATGCAGACCGCGCTCACGAAGACATCGTTCGCCGGATCGACGAGGGCTCGACGCACGTCTTCGCTGAGGTTCGATTCGGATTCAAGCGCCCACAGGAGCACGTGAGAATCCACCAAAAGGCGCTTCACAAGTCGCCCTCGAACGCCTTGATGACCTCCTCGGGCGTCTCATCGAAGTCGGGAGCGATCCAGATCTGACCCTTGAGGTCGCCAAGCCTTCGCGGCTTATTCTGTGGCCGGTAGGGCACCAGCCGCAGATACGGCTTGCCCGCCTTCGCGATGACGACCTCTTCGCCCTCCCAGGCCTTCTCGCCGAGACGTGAAAGCTGCGACTTGGCCTCGTGCATGTTGACTTGCACGGCAATCCTCCTGTGTTAGCTAAGCTAACCTAAGTTTATCCGATTGCTGGTAGTGGGTCACCTTGAATCCGTCATTCCCGCGAAGGCGGGAATCCACCCTTCACTGAACCTGGGGGCTGGTGGGATTCCTCGGACCATCCTTCGTCCGCCCGGCTTGGGCCGGCGGACGGGGCGTGGTTCGATAGAGCCTGCCCTGAGCTTGCCGAAGGGCTCACCACGAACGGGTCGCCAGGCTTACCACGAACGAGGGCTGCTAGCCGTGCGCCTTTTCGCGCGACCTCGCCGGCCCCAGCCGGAACACCCGCCGCGCGTTCCCGTGCATCACGGCGGCGTAGGCGGCGGGATCGAGACCCGCGCTGTCCACAAGCCCGACCATGAGCGACGGCGAGAGCAAGTCCATATCCGTGCCGAACATCACGCGCCCGGGCCCCAGCCGCTCGACGGCCGCGCGCACCGGATTGTCCTGCGGCCACGAGCTGGCGTACTCGACATAAAGATTGGGCAGCGGCGCGGCGAGCTCTAACATCCGCTCCCAATCCAGACCACCGCCGTGGTAGGCCACGACGGTCAGGCCCGGATGCATTGCCGCCAGCTCGACAATGCCGTCCACCTGTTGGGTTTCGGTCGGCGGATCGAATCCGCCCAGCGCCATCACGTGATTCACCACGGGTTTGCCACGAGCGGCGACCTCGCGAAACAGCGCGGCCATTCGCGGATCACCAATGGGAACCCGGGACAGCTGCGTGTGCAGCTTGGCCCCCACGACGTGCGGCTCCGGATACCACCGGTCCATCTCCTCGCACGAGCCGGCCACGTCGAGAGGGGTGATCGTCACCAGCGGGCGGATGGTGCCTCGTCCACGGCTTCCTTCCACCAACTCCCGGTTGCCGCGGCGGAAGTCGTTGGTAATGGCCATCGCCGACGAGGCGAACGTCTGTTCCACGTTGTACTTAGCCATCAGCCGCTCGAGCGTCGTGATGCCGTGGTTGTCGCGGCTGGCAGCGTCGGCGTAGGGCCACGCGCCGTTGTGCGCGTGAATGTCGATGATCGGCACCGTCTCGGGTCCCCGCACGGGCGGCCCGAACGGATTGGGCGTCAGACCGGGCGTCGCGCGGTCGGCCACTTCGCGGCCTTCGATCAGCCGCAACGCGTTACCGGCCAGGATGAGCCGACGATCCGGCTCGGGAAGATTGGCGTGCCGCACCAGGTTGAGCGCCGACAGCGCGTTGAAGGGCGGCCCGGAGGTGCCAAACAGCACGCGGTCGGCGCCCACCTCGGACGCGATCAGCTCCAGCGTGTCGGGTCGACACAGCCGGTGGCTCTCCAGGTGGACCCGGGGATCCGCGCGCATGACCGTGAGCGCCTCGCCCAGCGTGGCGTAGGAGACGTTGGCGAAGACGATCGTCAGGTCCAGGTCGCCCAGCGCGTGGATGTATTCCGTCAGTTCACCGATGGGGTTGCCCAGGTCGGCCATCAGCACCAGGCCCGGGTCGGCGATGCGGCGCGCGGCGGCCAAGAACGTCGCCTCGTGCGGCGGCCAGGCGCCTTGCGCGCCGCGAAACGCGCGGAACAGCCGCACGCCGGCGTCAATTGACTCCTCGACCTGGTCCAGCGCCCGGCTGCCGGAGCGCGGATCGACCACCGCGGCCGCCGTCAACTCGCCATGCCGCGCGGCCGCGGCGAGGGCGTCGGCGTTGCCCAGGCCCGCCTCGTGGTAGATCCCGCTGAGCGCCGCGACATAGGTGTGGGTGATTCCCGCGACCGCCGCGCGGTCCACAACATCCGCCGGAGTCCACGACTCGCGGACGAAGGGCACGGCGCCGAAGTGCCCGGATACGTCGATGATTTGGTCGGTCATCAGGCGCTCTGCGTGCGGATCGGCGCGCGCATTATGCGCCAGGCGCCGCGCGGATCAGAGCCGGACGAAGCGCTCGAGCTCCATGGTGAAGACCGTGGCGCCGCCCACCTCGACCTCAACCGGCTCGGCCAGCAGCATGGTGTCCCCGGCCAGCGAGACGATCTGCATCTCGCTGCGTGTCTGACATTGGCTGGCAATCAGGTCCATCAAGGACTCGTGGCGGGTATGCGAGTAGGCCACCATGATGGCCTCGCTCGCGCGCTGCAGGAATCCTCCGCGCGTCGGGATTCGCGTGTGCGCGAATCCGGCGTCGTTGAGCGCGTTGGACAGGCGCATCGCGTCCGCGTCCTGCACCACGGCGATGGCGAGGCGGTCGTTCTCGCCGGCGGTCATGGCCACGTCAGAGCCTCGCGAACTGGCCGGCCCGCACGACGAACACGATGCCGTAGGCCGAGCCGCCGGCGTCCGCGCCGGCCGCCTGGTGCGCATTTCGCTTGAGCACGTCGATGACGTCGTCGACCGACGACTGCGCCACGCCAATCACGAAGACCGCGTTGCCCCGTCGCAGGAATCCGCCCTGGGCCGTGATGCGCGTGACGCCGTACCCTTCGTCGACCAAAGCCTGATTCACGCGGTTGGCGTCGTCGTTGTGCACCACCGCGCATACCAGCCGGTCGATCACGTCGGTCATTGCCGCATCCAGTTGGCCAGCCGCGCCCTTTCACTTTCGCACATGCGAACCATGGCGCGATTTTCCGTCATTCCGGCGAAGGCCGGAATCCAGTTTGGTGAATTCCGGCGCCGGGGCGACGACTCTGGACCCCGGCCTCCGCCGGGGTGACGGGCGGGGCGTCGGGGTGACGAGGCGCCGTCACGGCAAGCGGGGAATCCTCAGATGGTTGCCAAAGCCGTGGGCATCCGCGTGATAGGGCGAGTCGAAATAGGTCGACGTCTTGAACCACTCGTGGCGGCCGTCGGTGGCCTGGCGCCGCACCCGATCGCGCAGTGCCTGCTGCTCGTTTTCCGTCATCGGCGTGAACGTGCGGGCGATTTCGAGGTCCTGCAGCACATCGGCGTAGGTGACGGCGCCGCAGGCCAGGGTCGTGATCGGCTGCGACAGCGCGTAGCGCCGCAGTTCCTGCGCCGTCAGCCCGCCTTCGGTGATGAACTGCCCATTGCCGCCTAGCGACTTCATCCCGATGCAGGCGATGCCGCGCCGGTTCAGCTCGGGAAGAATCTCGGCAATAAAGCTGCGGTACTGATGGTCGAAGACGCTCACCGGCATCTGGCAGGAGTCCCACTCGTAGTCGGCGGCCAGCATGCCCTTGAAGATGTGCGGGCTCTTGTGCCCGGTGAAGCCGACGTAGCGCACTTTGCCCTGGGCCTTGGCGATCTCGGCGGCTTCGACCGCCCCGCCGGGTTCGAAGATCCACTCGGGGTCGTTGTCGTAGTTGATCTCGTGGAACTGCCACAGGTCCAGGTAGTCGGTGCGCAGGCGGCGCAGGCTCTCGTCGAGCTGTTGCAGGGCGCCGTCGCGGGTCCGGTCGCAGACCTTCGACATGAGGAAGATGTCGTCACGGTGGTCGGGGAGGACCCGACCGTAGCGGCGCTCGCTTAGGCCCTCGGCATAGTCCCAGGAGGTGTCGAAGAACGTGACGCCGTTGTCGAGCGCCGTGCGGATCATGCGCTCGGCTTCCTCGTCGGTCACCCCGGGCCGCGAAATGTGCCCACCGCCCAGGGCAATGATCGACACCTGGTCCGAGTGGCGGCCGAAGGGCCGCGTGGGCAGATTTCCGGTCGTGCGATCGGTCATGAACGCGCCCTAGACCATTCCCTTGGTCGTGTAGCCCCACAGGTCGTACTCGCCGCCCTTGGCCAGCACCTCGTCCGCGTAGTCCTCCGCGTTGTCCTGGGGGCGGTAGCCCAGCTCCGTGACGGCATTGGTGATGTCCCAGTAGGCGCGCGCGTTGGCCGAAATCCCATAGTAGATGCCCCAGCGAATGCCGGGCGCCTCCACCGACCGCCGCACCAGATTGACCAGGTCCCGATCGCTCAGCCAGGTGGACAGGATGCGCGCGCCGGTATCCCACTCCGGCGGCTTCTGGCGGTACTGGTAGCTGCCGATGCGCAGGCAGACGACCTCGAGCCCGAAGCGATCCGCGTAGTAGCGGCCCACCGCCTCGCCCCAGACCTTGGCCACGCCGTACATGCCGTCCGGACGCGGCGTCGACTCCGCGTCGCAGCGCTCGCCGACGAGCTCGTACCAGCCGGTCGCGTGGTTCGAGCTGGCGAATACGAAGCGCCTCACCCCGGCCCGCCGCGCCGCCTCGTAGGCGTTGTAGACGCCGACGACGTTTGGCTGCAGATACGGCTCGAGCTCGTCCGTGTCGTGGTTCGCCTTGGCGTGCATGTGCACCACCGCGTCCTGCCCGGCGAACGTCTCGGCGACGGCGTCGATGTCGTCGAAGTCCAGCACCCGAAACCGCGCATCGTCCTGTGGCTGGCGCGACGTGCCGGTGAGCGTGAACACGCCGTCCAAATCCTCCATCAGCGTGCGCCCGATCAGGCCCGTGGCGCCGGTCACGATCACTTTCGGCTGATTACTCAAGGGCGGGACTCCTCAGTGTGAACGGCAGTCGGGAGCTGGGCTGTAGCGTACCGGTCGCTCGGCGCGCAGGCACGTCCATAGAGCGTGGTGTTGGCCCCACCATTCCGGCGAAAAGCCTGCCCGGCATTCGATACTGGGCCGGAATCCAGCCGACGATCGGTGTAGGGGCAGCCCTTGTGGCTGCCCGTCCCGGCGGGGTGCCTACGGCTCACGCTGGTGAGGATGCTCGCGCGGTGGGATTGATCGCTCTATCCAACCAAGGCGGTGCCGCTGCGCGGCAATGATTGAATATGCGGCGTCGACTGGCGCTGCAACGGCCGAGTTGGTGAGCAGGCGTTCCGCACCTGGACCGAGGGCCTCGGCCAGCGCCCGCCGCAGTGCCGGGCCGGCGGAGTGGACGGCGCCGTCGACGTCCGCGACGTGCAGAGCGGTGCGGCGTTCCGCTGCCGGCAGCGGCGCCAGGAGGGCTTCGGCTTCCGGGCGGTTGAAGTCCAGCAGGTCTAGTCGGTTGTCGCGGTCGAGTCGTTGCAGGGCTCTGACGCAGACACGGCAGAAGGCGCACTGGCCGTCATAGAGAACCACCGGCCGCCCCTTCACCTCGATCCACTCCCGCATGCAGTTTGGGCAGTACGGCTTCTGGTCAAGAGGGCCTAGCCATTCGGGCGGCCGCCGGGACTACGGATTCTTCGGCAATCGTCTGCCGCGGGATTCGTTGAGCTACTTGTAGACGGTATACCCGAGCGCACGCAGCCCGCGTATCGCCGAGTTGCGCTGGTCGGTTGCCCAGGTCTCACACGGCTCCCACCCGCGCCTCTCCGCGAAGCCCGTGTAGAAGTCGGCATGGAAGGGGTGCATCTGGCCCAGGTAAGTGCCGTTGGGCCAGGCCGGCGTGTCCCGACAGAAGGCCTCACCCTCGTAGCTCTCACCGATAGTGAGACCGCATTCGCTGAAAACGCGCCGGACGGGATGGTTCGGATCGCTGCGCCCATCGAGGGTGAAGTCCGCCAAGTACTGGTTGCCGCTCAGCAGGTCCGTCGCCTGAATGCGAAATCGGCTTGACTCGAATATCTGCCGTGCCATCGCCACGGCGGCGCCTGAGAATATGAACTGCTTGTCCGTCGCCGTGCCCCAGACGCCTGAAATCGTGGGATTGGCGTCGAATCTCCATTGCGTCGCCACCAGACCATTGATATCGCCTGAGATATGCGCGTCTTCGCCGAAGTAGACAATGGTGTCAATGAGGTTGTCTTGGCAACGAACCGCAAGGACCCGCCGATTCTGCGCGGCAAGGGCGATGTAGCGTTTCGCTCCCGTGGCCTCGTCGAACACGCTCGTGTCCAGGACCCACGTCGTCGTTGCTTTCGCGGTTTGCGCGGGCACGGGCGGGGGCGTCGGCGCGGGCTCAGGCGTCGGTGTCGAGGTTAATGCCGGCGAGCCCCCGGCAGGCTCCACAACGGTGTAGCCAAGCTCGCGCAGCCCGCGGGCTGCTGAATTGCGCTGGTCCAGGGCCCATGTCACACACGGGTCCCACCCGCGACGTTCCGCGAATCCCGCGTAGAAGTTCGAGTGGTACGGATGCATTTGACCCAGGTAGGTCCCGTTGGGCCATGCCGGATAGTCCTGGCAGTAGTCCTCGCCGTCGTAGTTGAGGGCGAGCACTAGCCCTGCCGTCACGGTCCCTATCAGAACCGCACCAGCGAGCGCTCCGAAAAGTCGCCGCATGCTGCGTCTCCCGGCGGACGACGAATTCACCACGAATTCCTGAGGCCAATTCTGAAACCAGTGGTGCGTCCCGGCAACTGGCGGCGGCGGCTAGCGGCCGCGGCGGCTCTTCGACGGCGACGCCGTTCCGGCAGCAAGGCGCGTCCTCCTGCCGGCCAGCGCCATGCGCCACTTCGGCGCGCGAGTGAGAAACTGACCACGAGCCGCCGCCCTCGCCCTGCCTCCGGACGGGAGAACACGCCATGGCGCATCACGAATTCGAGCCCACGACCTATCACAACACCTTTGGCTGGCACGAGCCGCCGCTGACGGTGCAACCGGGCGACAGCGTGCGCACCAGCACCGTCGATGCCCGCGGCGGGGATCGGCATGGGAACACCGTCGCCAACCGGGGGAACCCGCAGTCGGGGCCGTTCGCGGTCGCCGGCGCGGAGCCCGGCGACACGCTGGTCGTCACGCTCGACAAGGTACGCATCACGCGCCCGTGGGGCTTCAGCTCGTCGGCGCTGGCGGCCAACGTGCTCGAGTTCGACGACGTGCCCGATTTCAGCGATGAGGCCGACCGTTCGTTCTGGGATATCGACGTGGAGGCCGAAACGATCACGCTCCAGCCGCCGGAGCGCGCGCCGGCGGGCGAGCCCACGCCGGCGCGGAACCGTATCCACGACGTGGCGCTGCCACTGCAGACCATGATCGGCTGCGTGGCGGTGGCGCCGCCCGGGCGGCAGCACATCTCGACCGCCACCTCCGGGCCGTTCGGCGGCAACATGGACTACAACGGCGTGGTCGAGGGGCTGCGGCTCTACTTTCCCGTATTCGCACCCGGCGGCTTGTTCCACACCGGGGACGGCCACGCCTTGCAGGGCGACGGCGAGATGGACGGCACGGGCGTGGAGGTGCCCCTGGATGTGACCTTCACGCTGGACCTCATCAAGGGCAAGACCATCGAGTGGCCGCGCTTCGAAAACGACACCCACCTCATGACGGCCGGCAACCTGCGCCCGCTCGACCAGGCCGTGCAGCACGCCACGTCCGAAATGGTGCGCTGGCTGGTGGCGGACTACGGCCTGACGACCCGCGAGGCGCACCTCTTGCTCGGCCGCATGGTCGAATACGACCTGGGCAACATGTTCGACCCCGCCTACACCATGATCTGCAAGCTGCGGAAGGACGTGCTGCGCGAGGTGGCGGGCCGCTAGGCGTCGTCGAGCCGCGCGCGGTATTGCAGCGCCTCGGCCACGTGCGCCGCGCCGATCACCTCCGCGCCGTCCAGGTCGGCGATGGTCCGAGCGAGCTTGAGGGTGCGGTGATGCCCGCGCCCGCTGAGGCCCATCCGGTCGTGCGCGCCGCGTAGCAGCGCCTCGCCGCGCTTGTCGACCACGCAGAGCTCCGGCACCAGGCGCGCCGTGATCTCGGAATTCACCCTCAGGTCGTGTGGATTGAGGCGTGCTGCCTGGATGTCCCGGCAGGCTTCCACGCGCTCGCGGACGGCTTCGGACGATTCGCCGCGGTCGCCGCCTGCCATGTCCTCATAGGGAATCTGCGGCACTTCGACATACACGTCGATGCGGTCCAGCAGCGGGCCGGAGATGCGCCGTCGATAGCGCCGCGCGGCGTCGGCCAAGGTCGAGTCGCCGTCGCCGCCTTCGGCATAGCCGCCGGGCGATGGGTTCATGGCCGCCACGAGCATGAGTCGAGCGGGCAGTGTGACCGAGTAGTTGGCGCGCACCACGCTCACGGTGCCGTCCTCCAGCGGCTGACGCAGCGCTTCGAGCGACTGCCGGCTGAACTCCGGAAACTCATCCAGAAAAAGCACGCCCCGGTGGGCCAGGCTGATCTCGCCGGGCTGAGGGGTCACGCCGCCGCCGACCAGGCCAACGTGCGACACCGTGTGGTGCGGCGCGCGGAAGGGCCGCTCGGCGATCAGCGACGTTCGCTGCGGGATCAGACCGGCCACGCTGTATATCTTGGTGACCTCGATGGCCTCTTCCAGCCCAAGCGGCGGCAGGATCGACGGCACGCACCGCGCCAGCAGCGTCTTCCCGGCGCCGGGCGGACCGATCATCAGCACGTTGTGTGCGCCGGCGGCCGCGATTTCCAGCGCCCGCTTGACGTGGGCCTGTCCGCGCACGTCGGCCAGGTCGACCGGGTAGCTGGAGCGATCGACGGTCGTTTGGGTGGCCGGAAGGGGCTCGATCTGGATCAGCCCGATGAAGTGCGCAATCAGCTGCTGCAGCGAGGTCACGGGCAGCACCTCGATGCCGCTCACAACCGCCGCCTCGGCCCCATTCATGGCGGGAACGAAGGCGCGCTCCATGCCCGCCGCGCGCGCCTCGGCCACCATCGGCAGAATCCCGTCGGTATGCCGCAAAGCGCCGTCGAGTGAGAGTTCACCCAGAAAAACTGCGCGATTTTCGGTGATGTCGCCCAGTTGTCCGGTGGCGGCAAGGATGGCGGACGCGATGGATAGGTCGTGCACCGGCCCGACCTTGCGCACGTCCGCGGGCGCGAGGTTGACCGTGAGGCGGCGGTTCGGGAACACCGCGCCGCTGTTGCGAATCGCCGCGCGCGTGCGCTCCCGCGCCTCCTGCACCGCGGCGTCGGGCAGGCCAACGATGGTGTATGCGGGAAGTCCCTGGGCTACGTCGACCTCGACGTCCACGAGCACGCCGTCAAGGCCCACCAGCGCGCAGCTATGCACCTTGGCAAGCATGCGCGGATTCTACTTGTGCGGTGGCTGGGGAGGCAGTTTCTCGTCGGCCGCGAGAAGATCCGTTCAGTCTTGCCACCAACTGCGGAATTCAATTCACGCCCATGGCGACCTCTGCGTAACCCTTCGTCATTCCCGCGAAGGGAGACCCTTGCGCAACCACTCCGTCATTCCCGCGGAGGCGGGAATCCACCCATCGCTGAACCTGAGGGCGGAACGGATGCGACCGGTCATCTCCAGGCCCGGCTGGACTCTGTAAGGGTCTCCACATGCCGGAATACTCGTAGTCTGCTCGCTCCCGAATCGAATTCGGGGCAAGCTCACCACGAACAGTCTCCGTTCGTCCTGAGCAACGTCGAAGGACGCCGTCATGGTTCGACAGAGCCCGTCCTGAGCCTGTCGAAGGACTCACCACGAACGGCGACAGGCTCACCGCGAACGGACTTCGACACGTTCGCCACGAACGGGGCCAGAGGCCCCATTCCGCCCGGCCCGGGGCTATTCGCTGACCGCCACCGCCACGAAGCTGATCCCCAGCAGCACGTCCTCGTCCACGGACGCGACGAAGGGCACATTGGGAATCGTGAGGTTGTAGTCCCCGCGCAGGATGGTGGTCACCGCCGTGCCCTCAACGCGGTCCGGCGACACCACGGTCAGCTCGGCGTCGAACACGACCTCGCGCGTGATGTCGCGAATGGCCAGATTCCCGACGATTTGGAACGGGATGGTCTGTCCCAGCTCGAGCGACCCGGGAAGCCCCTCCAGCCGCACGGGCTCGAACGTGGTGAACTCGTACTGATCGCTCGCCGACTCGAGGATCCGCGAGCGAATCGCCCGGTCGCGCCGCTCCTCGTCCGTGCGCAGCGTGCGCACGTTGATGCGCACGGTGCCCAACTGCGAGGCCGCGAGATCGGCGAAGTCGACGATGAAGTCGCCCGCCACCTGATTGGTCGTCCCAACAACCAGCGTGGGCGCACCGCGTAGGATCTCGTCGATCTCGAATCGGACCTCCGACTCCTCCGGCACGATGCGATAGAGCACGGCCGACGCCGGAACACCGCCGTCCGCCGTCGGCTCCGCTGCGGCTGCGGTGGCCGTGGGAGCCGACGTCGGCGTCGGAGCTGCCGTAGCGGCGGGCGTCGGGGCCGGGGTCGCGGTTGGCTCGGGGGCGGCCGTTGCCGTCGGCTCGGGGTCTGTCATCGCCACCGGCGTCGGGTCTTCCGTCGCGGCTGGCGTTGGTTCGGCGGTTGCCGTCGGGGCGGGAGCTTCGGGAGTCGCCGTCGCCGCGGGCAACGACAGTTGCGGCGCGCTGATGGGCTCGCTCGCCTCGCCGGTGCCGCCGGTGATGAAGACCAGCAGGTAGGCCACGCCGGCGATCACCACGCCAAGCAGGGCGGCGACGACCAGCCACCGCACAAGTCCTCCGCGCATCAATGCTCTCCTATCGACCCGGTCGAACTGGGGCTGCGGACCGCGCTTCCTGGCATATCAGCGTAAGTCGGGCGCATGCGCCAACCATGCAGGCGATTTGCAGATTCGGCGCAGACGTCCGAGCCCCCAAGCTGGGCCCGTCTCAACCCTAGGCAAGCTGACCGTGCTGCCGCAACCAGTCGCGCAGCGGCGACTCGCCGCCGATGTACTGCAGAGGCTCGTCACCTTCGCTCGGGTAGTCCAGCAGCTGCCGACGAATCGGACCGGCGTTCGCAAGCATGTCGGTCGGAACCGGCATCGCATCCTTGTCGCGCCGCCGAATCCAGCGATAGCCATAGCCGTAGAACAGCGCCCGGCGCGACCACGGCGCGGCGTTGGGGCTGCCGTCGTGCCAGAGCCGCCGGTCGAAGATCACCGCGCTGCCGGCGGGCGCGCAGACGGGGATGGCCCCGCTTGGCTGCCCCTGGCCGTCTTCCGGGATGTCGATCGAGGACCGCGTGTGAGCGCCGGGCAGCACCCACAGGTTGGCGCTGCCGGGCTGCGAGTGATCGGTGAGGAGATACGCCACTTTCACCGATAGGCGCGCCGGCACGGAGAGCTCGGGCATGTCCCGGCCCATCCAGTTCGAATCCTGGTGCCAGTTGAGCGTGTCCCGCGCGGGATCGAACTCTTCGGCCTGCGGCGGCGTGATGATCAGATGGGTGCTGTAAAGGTAGATGTTCGGCCCCAGGATTCCCCAGACCTTGGGGAACAGCCGGGGATGGTCGATCAGGTCCATGAAGGCCCGATCGAGCGTGATGAAGCCGAGGTGCAACACGCGCTGGTCGATGCCGGCGTAGCGTTCGGGCGATGCCAGCCGGTCGGCGTCGCGCAGCCGATCGAGCACCGCGTTGAGCGCCGTCACCTCCGCGTCGCTCAGCGCGCCGTCGACCACCAGGTAGCCCTCGGCGTCGAAGCGAGCCCGCTCGCTATCCGTCAGCCCATGCGCCAGGCAACTCGAGTCCATGACACGGATTCTAAGACTGGCGCCCGGTCAGCGCGTGGCGATGATGGACTCCGCCAAGATTGCCACCGCGCGGTCGATCTCCTCGTCGCTGATGATCAGGGGCGGGGCCAGCTGCATCGTTCCGCCCAAAAGGGCGCGTGTGGCCAGCCCGCGCTCCAGCGCCGCCGCGGCCACGGCGGTCGGCCGCTCGCTGATGTGGTACGGCTCCCTGGTGTCCTCGTCGCGCACCAACTCCACCCCCGACATCAGGCCCGCCGACCGGATGTCGCCGACCTCGGGAAGGTCGTGCAACTCGTCCAGGCGCCGGCGTAACCGGCGGCCCTTGGCCGCCACGGCGTCGACGATTCCCTCGTTTTCGAGAATCTCGAGGTTCGCCAGCGCCACGGCGCAGGGCACGGGGTGTCCGGAGTAGGTGAAGACGTGCATCAACGGCGGATCGCCTGGCGCCTCGCGCATGGCGTCCCGCAGGTGCTCCCGCAACATCACGCCGCCGAGGGGCAGGTAGCCGCTGGTGACGCCCTTGGCGAAGGTCATCATGTCGGGGATCACGTCCTCGTGCTGGCAGCCGAACCAGGTACCCGTGCGCCCGAATCCGGTGATCACCTCGTCGGCGATCATGAGCACGTCGTACCGGTCGCAGACCTCGCGCACGGCGCGCAAGTAGCCGTCCGGCGGCACGATCACCCCGCCGGTGCCGAGCACGGGCTCCATGATCACCGCGGCTACGCGCTCCGACCCGACCTCCTCGATCCGCCGCGCCACCGCCTCGGCGCCGGCGATGTCGTCGGCGTCGATGTCGGCCGGGCCGTACTCGTCCCAGCGATAGGGATATGGCGGCGGCACCTTGTCGAAGCCTTCGGCCAGGTCGCCGAAGGTGCCGTGATATTCGGTGAGACCCGTTGCCGACTGCGCCCCGTGCGTCAGGCCGTGATAGCCGCGCACGTGGGAGAGCACCAGCGCCTTGCCGGGCTGTCCCCGCAAGCGCCAGTAATAGCGGGCAAACTTGAAAGCGGTCTCGTTGGCCTCGGCGCCGCCGGAAGTGAAGTAGGAGGCCGTGAGATCACCGGGGGTCAGCCGGGCCAGTCGCGCGGCCAGCTCGATGGCCGGCTGGTGGGAAAACCCGCTTGACGTGTGGGCAAAGGCCAGGCGCCGCATCTGATCCGCCGCCGCATCGGCCAGCTCGGCGCGGCCATGTCCGAGGTTGACGCACCACAGGCCGGAGGTGCCGTCCAGGATTTCCCGCCCGTCGGCCAGTCGCAGCGTGGCGCCGCTGGCGGACTCGACGATCACCGGACCCGTGCGCGCATGGTGACCGGCGCGCGTGAGTTGATGGATCAGGTGCTCAATGTCCGCCGAGACCAACGCATCGCGCGTCGTCGCTTCAAGCATGGGGTGTCCTAGGGGCGGCTGGCCGCGCGCGAAATGCTAGCACCGGCGGCGGATTCGACCGCGAGCGCAGCCGCGTGCGCCGCAATGTCCGCCTCACCGGCGTCGCCGTCGTGCGCCAGCAGCCGAATGCCAAGTTCCAGCGTGTCGCCTCGCTGCACGGTGGCGGCCTCGCGGGCAAATGGGTTCACGTTGACGGTGCCCCAGTCGTAAGCCACCCACGGCACGTGCGCCGTGGAGGCATGACCCAGGATCGTCAATCCCGCCCTGGCGCCATGCGGCGCGGGACCCGACGCATCGACCCAGGCCGACGCGTGATTGGTGATCGCCGCCCCGCCGCTGCGGCCGTCGGCGTCGACCAGCGTGCCGCCGTCGACCACGCGCAGGCCATACGCCAGGCGCACGGTGAAATAGGCGTGGCGGGTCGGGCCGATCGTCAGGTCCCAGTCGGTGGGCGTGAGCCGCGACCGGATATCGACCGTGTTGACGACGTCGCCGGGACGGATATCGGTGGTCCGGGTTTCCAGGGCGAGAACGCGCCGGCCGTCCGCAGCCCCCCACTCCTCCGGTCCCTGCCACTCGACCGTCTGCACGACGCGCAAGTGATCCGGGGCGAGCTCGGTCGCTACGACGTCCACGGACCACGTGCGGCCCGGGCACCGGCCTTGAAAGACGTTGTTGGCATAGAGGTTGTAGGTGCCGGACTCGGACAGCGGCGATATAGCCGGCGTCAGCGGCGGGAACTTGGCCACGACCATGTCTGCGCCCACCGTGATCGAGTCGTGGTGCGGATGGTCGACCGGACTCTCCGCGGTCAGCGGCACGCCGGCGGGCGAATACAGCGGGTACAGATAGCAACGATGCACGCCCTGGGTGAACGCGCAGATGGGCCGGTCGCGCCAGGCGACGGCCACGCGCCGCGCCTGCGGCGTCGCAGTGCGGGGCAGATCGATTTGCTCAGTGGTGACCGAGAACGCGTCCATGTCCGTACCCAACTCCTCGCTCATTTGACCGGCGCCCACCGGCGCAGGCTGTCGCTGGCTTCCAGACCCGCGTCCTGCCCGCTGGCAAAGGCGGACGCAATGAGATTGCGCTCGCCGGCCACGATGTCGCCGCAGGCCCAGATGCTGGCGATGGGATTGCCGTCAACGTCCAACACGCGGTGGTCTTCGTCGCACACGAGGAGCCCCTCGTCGTCATGCTGCGGCGAGAACCTGGACAGGAACTCGTCGTTGGGCACGAGTCCCTCGTCCACGAAGAATCCGTCGAAGAAGAGCTCGCGGCCGTCGGCCAGGCGCAGACCGAGCAGGTCCCGTCCGCTGCCGATGTGGGCGTCGATCCGCTCGGTCTCGAGCCTTACGCCCCGGCGCTGCATTTCCGCCAGCACCGCGTCCGACATGCCGTGGGGTCGTCCGTTGGTCAGCACGGTCATGCGGTGGGTGAAGTCTTGGGCGCCGTGTACGACGTCGAAGATATAGTCCCCCACGCCGACGATGGCGAGCTCCTGGTCGGTGTGCAGGTGCCCGTCGCAGCGCACGCAGACGTGCCACCCGCGGTGGTTGCCGGCGTAGCGGAACACCACGCCGTAGCGCGCATAGGCCCGCTCCGCCGAGGATTCGATCTCGATGTCGGGCCAGGCGTCCTCGAATCCCGAGGCCACGACCACCGTGCGCGCCCGGACCGTCGCCGTGGGCGGCGCCGCGCCGTCGCGCGGCAGCATCGCCGTCGACATGGTCACCGCCAGGGTGCCGTCCGCAGCTCTCTCGATGTCCGTGACATAGCCGGGGATGCGGCGAATCCCGATGTGCCGTGACTCGCCGTCGATGGTGACCTCATGTTCCGGCTGTGCTTCGGTCCACTCCTTCAGCGCCCGGTTGAACGCCGGTCCGGTTATGCCCGGGAACACCGGCGCGTCCACGAACTCGACCGACTTCGACCAGAAGTGCCGGCCGCGGCGCAGGCTCACGGCTCCGCCGTCGATCAGCGCCACGTGCCGCATCTGGTGCGCCGCGCTCACCGCGGCCTGGGTGCCGGCGGGGCCGCACCCGATCACCAAGACGTCGAATGGAGTTTCCGGCGAATGCTCACTCATAGGCGCACGGCCGCGACGGTGGTCACTCCCATCTTGGAGGCGTATGGTCGCATGATAGAGACCGACATCGGGCCCGTTGCATTGGTGAGACCGGATTGCGCGACGTAAGCATCGCCGGCGTCGGCTCGACGCCGTTCGGCAAGCTGCCGGACTGCGGGATCGTCGAGCTGGCGACCGATGCATGCCGTGACGCGCTGGCGGATAGCGGCATTCCGCGCGAGCGGGTGCAGGCGCTGTATCTGGGCAATTTCATCGGCGAGCGCCTGGCCGACCAAGGGGCGCTGGCGCCCATCGTCGCGCGGAGACTGGGTCTCGACGGCATACCCGCGACCAAGGTCGAGGCCGCCTGTGCGTCCGGGGGCATCGCCCTGCGACACGGTTACCTGACCGTCACCGCAGGCATCCACGATGTCGTGCTCGTGGCTGGGGTCGAGAAGATGTCGAACATTCCCACCGGCGACGTCACCGCCGCCCTCGCCACCGCCGGCGACGAGGACCTCGAGATGCGCACTGGACTCACCTTTCCGGGCGCATTCGCCATGGTGATGCAGGCGCACATGGCGCGGTACGGCACCTCGCGGGAGCAGATTGCCGCAGTCTCGGTCAAGAACCACGACAACGGCGCGGCGAATCCCAAGGCCCAGTTTCAGAAGCCGACCACTATCGAGGAGGTGGTCAACTCCCGATTCGTGGCCGAGCCGCTGCGGCTCTTCGACTGTCCACCCATCAGCGACGGCGCGGCGGCGGCGGTTGTCTGCACCGCGGACATCGCGCGTGAATGCGCCAGCCGCGGCGTGCGCATCCTCGCCTCGGGCCAGGGATCGGGGCCGGTTGCGCTGAGCGCCATGGACGACTTGACGAGCTTTCCCGCCACGATGCGCGCGGCGTCCGAGGCATTTGGGCAGGCGGGAATCGGACCCGGTGACGTGGACGTGGCCGAGGTGCACGACTGCTTCACCATTGCGGAGGTGGTCGCGACCGAGGACCTCGGCCTGGTTCCGTCAGGGCACGGTGGACGCGCGGTGGAAGCCGGCGAGACCGCCGTGGACGGCCGGTTGCCGGTCAACCCCAGCGGTGGACTGATCGCCAAGGGCCACCCGGTGGGCGCCAGCGGCGTCGGGCAGATCTACGATCTCGCGCTGCAGCTGCGCGGCGAGGCCGCCAATCAGGTCGCCGGGGCCCGCTTCGGCCTGGCCCACAGCATGGGCGGCTGCGGCGCGGCGGCCACCGTGCACATCCTGGCCCGTGACTAGTCCGCCGCGTCTCACGGTCTATCGCTGTCCCGACGACGGCCAATTGGTCGTGGCGCGCGCCGACGCCTGCCCCGCCTGTGGCCGCAGCGACCTGGAGCCCCACGAGGTTCCGGGCGATGGATTCGTCGTCGTGTGGACCACCATCCACGTGCCCCCGACGCGTTACGCCGAAGAAGTCCCCTACACGGTCGTGATCGTTGAGCTCGAAGGCGGCTTGCGCACCATGGGGCGCCTGATCGGCGATGCCGGGCGCGAGTTGGGCGCACGTGTTCGCCTGCGCCACGTCGATCGAGAACGCGGGCCGGTATTCGAATCCGTCGATTCGGTGTAGGGGCGGCCCTTGTGGCCGCCCGCGCTCCCTCCGTCATTCCCGCGAAGGCGGGAATCCACCCTTCATTGAGCCTGGGGCGGTGTGCGCACCGCCCCCACCGCAACATAACTAGTCTTGTGTAGGGGCGGCCCTTGTGGCCGCCCGCGTCGCTACTTGGGAATCACCGGCAGCCGCAGGTGCGACGGATGTAAGTGCGCGTGCAGCACCGTCTGCGAGGCGACACGCATCTCCGTGTCGCTAGCCAGATCGTTGCCCGTGTTCAGATTGCGGTCGTAGCACGGGAAATTCGACGACGAGACCTCCAACCGGATTCGATGCCCGGCGCGGAACACGTTGCTGGTGACGCCAACGTCGATCTCGTAGCGGTACACCTTGTCCGGCTCCAGCAGCGCCGGCTCGGCCATCCCGTCGCGGTAACGGGCGCGCACGATGCCGTCACAGAGATTCATCGCGTAGCCGCTGGGCGAAACGTCCACCAGCTTCGCGGTCCAGTCCGTATCGCGGCCGTCGGTGGCGGCATATAGCACCAACGTGATGGGTCCGGTGACGTCCAGATCGGCCGGCAGCGGCTCCGAGGTGTAGCAGAGCACGTCCGACCGGGCCTCGACGGGGCGCTGGTCGTACGGCCCCCAGGCGACGATTTCGGGCGTGCAGCAGGTCGTTCCGCCCAGCGATTGCACGGGGAACCGAGGGTCGTAGACGTAGCGATCGGCCGGCTCCTCGGCCGGCGCCGCGGTCGTCAGCGTGCCGTCGCCGCGCGCGGTGTTGGCGCTGCCCTCCGAGTGCAGATACCAGAGTTGCCAGTCGGTGCGCGCCAGCGGCCACTCGTGCTCGTCGCGCCATTCGTTGACACCCATGGTGAACAAGCGCAGCGGCGGCTCCTCGCTCAACCCGTCGTCCTCGCCC
Source organism: Chloroflexota bacterium (assembly GCA_965243625.1). GTDB lineage: Bacteria > Chloroflexota > UBA11872 > UBA11872 > UBA11872 > JAJECS01. Next base: position 1,475,741 of record CBDEVI010000002.1, on the reverse strand, counting down.
TTGAGCCAGAGGTTGAACCAGCGCCGCTCGAGCTGCGTGAGGCTCACCAGCGAATCGACGCCGAAGTCGACATCGCCGAGCCGCGTGGACTCGGCCAGCCGATGCGGCCAGGGACCGACGATCGCGCGGCTCTGGCGCGCCTCCGGCGTGGCGCCGAAGCGCCGCAGGTTGTTGAAGTTCTCCAGCGTGTCGGCCGCGTAGAGGTCGTACCAGCCGCCCATGGTGAACGCCGGCACGCGGATCTCGTGCCAGCGGTGGGAGACGCTGACCTCTTCCCAGTAGTCGTCGTAGCGGTCGTGCTCCAGCCAATCGCGCCAGAAGTCCAGGCGTCGGCCGGCCCGAAGGTCAAGGTCCGCGATCGGCAGCGTGTGAAACGCCTCGGTCCAGTTGTGAAACGCGATGCTCTGCGCCGTGCGTGAGTTGGTGCGCATGCCCCACGTGAGCGCCGTCGTGAGCTGCAGGGCGCCGCCGGGCCGCACCAGTCCGCCGAGAAACTCCGGGCACACCACCCGCGGCGCGAGACAGGTGAGGAATTGGCTCCCCTGAGGCGCGCTGAGCCACTGCACCAGCCCCAGGTACGACGGACCGCTCATGCCGATGCGTCCGTTGCTCCACGGTTGCCGACCGATCCACTCGTGGGTGTCGAAGCCGTCGGCCGCCTCGTTGTGGAAGGGGTAATAGACGCCGTCCGAGTCCCAGCGCCCGCGCACGTCCTGCACCACGCAGGCGTAGCCGTCCTGGGCGAAGGCGCGGGCCGAAGCGATCGTCTCCGGCGTGTTGTTGTCGTAGGGCGTGCGGATGAGCACGGTCGGAAAGGGTCCGGGGGCTTCGGGCAGATAGATGTCGCCCGAAAGCTGCACACCGTCGCGCATCGGCATCTTGGTATCCAGCGCGTAGCGAACGCCGAATGTGGGGTGCACGAACTACCCTTTTGGATTGGCGCCAGCCACCCAGCCTAGGCGACCGTCTTTCGTCCGTTCGTCCTGAGCTTGTCGAAGGACGTGGTTCGACAGGCTCACCACGAACGGTCCTGGTTCTCCCGCGCGTGGCCCTGCATCCGGGCGCGGGTGACTGACGCACGGCAAGTGCGAGTAGTGTATCGGTCGCGGCGCGGTTTGCCGTGCTGCAGGCAGGTCGCCACTATGCATTTGGCCCGTCCACCGGGGTACGCCGCGTGAATCCTTACGAACCCGTTCCCATTGCTGACCTTTGCAACGTTCCCGCCGAGGTGGCCGGACCCGAAACGCCAAATCTGCTCGGTGCGCAGGACTTTCGCGGGCTGGCGTTTGCCGTGGGCGACCCGGCACGCGGCACGATCGCGCAATTCGGCCCGGGCGGACACGCTGCGCCGCAATCGCTGCCGGTTGAACGCGCCGTGCACACGCTCACGTTTGCGCACGCGCTGCTGGACACAGCCATCGCCCACGGCGGAGCGCCCGGCGGCGAGGTGGGTCGCTACACGATCGTGTTCGAGAACGGCGAGCGGGCGGAAGCACCTCTCCGCGACCGGTTCGAGATTGGCTGGATTTCACGCCATTTCATGATGCGGCCCGGCCAGCCGTATCTGGCCGCGCGCGACGGCGAGGACGGCATGCAGCCGCGCTATGAGGGGCCGTACGACGAGCAGCAGCGGCGGATAACGGAGGTCGCCGCGGGGCGATTGCGGTCGTTCTATCTCTGGACGTGGCGCAACCCGCATCCCGAGCACGCGATTGCGAGCGTCGAGATCAGCGGCGGCCCGCTGCCGTGGGTGCTGGGCGGCATATCGGCCGGGTTCGTCGATGAAGACCCGCTGGAGCGCGCGCCGCGCCGTCCCGTCCAGATCGAGCTAACCCGCCCCGAGGACGCCGAGAAGCCGTTCGATCTCAACGTGCAGGTCAAGCGCGGCTCGGCGACCTATGCCCAGCCATTGCCGCAGGACCCCGAGGCGTTCGTGGACGCCATCGACAAGGGCTGGGGCGAGGCGGACAACCTCACCTCGAGTCCGGCCTACACCGAGGTCAGCGCGGTCCCGTCCGCCGAAGTCAGCGTGGCGCAGGGCGACGAGGTGCTCGGCACGGCGCGATTCGGCGATCTGCAGGCCCAGGGCGCCGTGCAGGCCTCGCCAAGGCTCCGGCTCAGCCTGCCGGAATCAGGCCGCAACTGGGTGCACACGCGCGTGCTCGACGCCGACACCGGTCGACCGGTGCCCTGTCGCATTCACTTCCGCTCGCCGGAGGGCGTGCCCTACCAGCCCTATGGCCACCACCCGCACCTGTTTTCCGGCTTCTCGACCTGGGGCCGCGACGCTTTCGGCGATGTGCGCATGGACCAGGTCACCTACGCCTACGTCGACGGCGCCTGCCAGGGCTGGCTGCCGCGCGGTCGGGTGATCGTGGACGTGGCTCGCGGCTTCGAATACGAGCCGTTGCGGACGGAAGTCGAGATCAAGCCGGGACAACGCGAGCTGGAGTTGCGCATTGGCCGCTGGACCGACATGAACGCGCAGGGTTGGTACAGCGGCGACACGCACGTCCACTTCCTGGCCGGCAATGGCGCGGTGCTCGAGTCGGCGGGCGAGGACCTCAACGTCGCCAACGTGCTGCAGTCGCAGTGGGGCCACTACTTCAGCAACACCGACGACTTCACCGGGCGGCCCCAGGTGTCGGACGACGGCAAGACCATCGTTTCGTTCGGCCAGGAGAACCGGCAGCACTTTCTCGGACATCTCACGCTGCTCGGCCACACCGAGCCGATCATGCCCTGGTGCACCGACGGTCCCGGCGAGGCCGAGCTGGGCGGCCCGCTGCAGACCACCATGTCCCACTGGGCCGAAGCCTGCCGCGAGCAAGGCGGTAGCGTGGTGCTGCCGCACTTCCCCTGGCCCAATGGCGACCCGGTGGCCCTGATCGCTCTGGGACTGGCCGACGCGGTCGAGATGTGCCGGCAGGTTCCCTTCGACCACGACGAGTACTACCGCTATCTTAACGCGGGCTACCGCCTGCCGCTGGTGGGCGGCACCGACAAGATGGCCACCGATACGCCGGTGGGCATCTACCGTACCTACGTCCAGCTTGCCGAGGACATGCCCTTCACCTACGACGCCTGGCGCGCGCAAATGAGCGCCGGACGCACCTTCATGTCCAGCGGTCCGCTCATCGGGCTCAGCGTCGAGGGCCACGCCATCGGCGACACGGTGCATTTGCCAAGCAACGGCGGCACCGTGCACGTCGAGGCCTGGGCCGAGGGCAGCCTGCCCATCTACAACCTGCAGATCGTGCAGGAAGGCCGGGTCGTGGCCGAAACCGTGGCGTCCGAAGGCGCCCGAAGGCTGGAACTGAGCGAACGGCTACGCGCGGACGGGCACACCTGGTTCGCGGCCCGCACCGGCGGAGCGGACTACTACGACGCGCCCTACTACCTCGACGGCTGGAAGCGGCAGCGCTTCGCCCACACCTCGCCGGTGTACGTCTCGACCGGCGGCGATTGGCGCATGTGGAACGACGCCACCGCCGAATACATGCTCACCATGATCGAAGGCAACCTCAGCTACGTCCGACGTCGCGCAAGCAGCGAGCCAACCGACGACTCGGTCACCCACCACCACGGCGAGCCCGACCACACCGCCTACCTGGAGCGCCCGCTCCTAGCCGCCCGCGACGCCATCCACCGGCGCATGCATCAGCTGGGGATCGCGCACTAGGCCAACTGGTATGGCCCGGTGGCCCAGGCTGCGTGCAGCCTGGGAGCCTGGCCCAGTCCATGGCAAAGGCCCCGCAGGACCGAGGCGTCTCTAGTCCCCCGCATCTCGCCGCGCCCCTGCATAGTCCTCCGGCGTATTGACGTTGCGGAACGAGCGCAGGTCGGGATCCAGCCGTCGCAGGTCCGCCTCCGGAACCCAAGCGACATCGAGGCCCTCGAACGCCAACGCGATCTTGAGCTGCCCCCGCGCGATCTGCCGACGCGCCGCCGCCCCGACCGCGGGACCGTAGACCGCGTGCAGCGGCTCGGGCCGGCCGTCAACAACCGGCACCACCGCGTCGCAGTCTTCGAGACGGCCCAGCAGGTCCCGCACGAGCGCCAGACTGAGAAACGGCATGTCGGCCGCCGCCACGAACACCCGCTCGTGCCGCGCCGCTTCGATGCCGGAAAGGATGCCGCCCAAGCTGCCCGAGCCCGGGATCGCGTCCGGCGCCACGCGCGCGCCCCGGACGTCGGGTTGATCGTTCGCCACCACGATCACGTCGTCGGCGACGGCCGCCAGTTTGTCGACGACCGACTGCAAGAGCGTGCGCGGCCGTCCGTCGGCGCCCGTTCCCCACGGCAAGAGCCGCTTGTCGCGCCCCATGCGGCGGCTGGCGCCGCCGGCGAGCACCACCGCCGATGCCGCCACGGGTGCCGGCGTGCCGTCGCTCGTTGACATCACTGCCGCGCCGTTCCTAGTCTCGGACGCGCCTTATCGTGGCGCACGCGAAGGGTGACAGGATCACATGGCGGCTCCCGTGGCGGTGACGGACGCTGAATTCCAATCGACGGTGCTCGACGCCGAGACGCCCGTGCTGGTGGATTTCTGGGCCGAATGGTGCGGGCCTTGCAAGATGGTGGCGCCGGTGGTCGAGGAGCTGGCGCAGGACTACGACGGCCAGGTGGCGTTCGCCAAGATGGACGTGGACGAGAACCCGGACACGCCCATGCAACTCGGCATTCGAGGCATTCCCACGCTGATCATCTTCAACGGCGGAGCGGAGGTTGGCCGCATCGTCGGCTTTCGCCCCAAGGCGGACATCAAGAGCCAGATCGACCAGGCGCTCGCCGCGTAGCGACCTGGGCCCGCGCCGCCGGCGCTATGGCGCCGGTCCGTGGGTAAGCACGGACAGCTCGCGCATCGCCATCTCCACGCTGCGCTTCTGCGCCCCTAGCTCGCGTGAGCGCGCGGCCGCGGCGTCGCCGTCGTCCATCGCGCCGACCTCGCGCAGCTGTTCGAGGATGCGCCGCTCACGCAGCCGCAGCATCGTGACTTGCAGCGCGCTGTCGAACGCCTCGCCCTCGAGCGCCGGCAGGCCAGCCACGCGGGCGTGCACGGCTTCCACCTGCTCGCGCGACTGATCATCGAGTCCTTCGAGAACCGATTCCCAGGAGCCGCTCGAGGGCTCTCCGGCATTTCTCGCCAGGGCCTCGATCACATAGCGCAGCGACGGATCGGACACGTTCGACGCGTTCAGTCCCGCGACCGCGCCGGCTGCCTCGGGCGGCGCCTGGAGCACGAGCTCCAACAGCCCTTCCTCCACCCGGTCGACCGGCTGGCTGGCGGCTGCGGGCGCGGCGCCGATGCGGCGCTGGCGCCGCGGCGCCGCGCGGCGCAGCTCCTCGACCGGCACGCCGGATACGTGCGAGAGGCGCTCGTAGTAGTGCGCGCGCACGGCGGGTTCGTTGATCTCCGTGATCACCGGCGTCAGGTCCGCCACCGCCCGACGCCGCCCGACGATCGACGACACGTCATGCTCCTCGAGCGCCCACCGGAAGTAGTAGTCCGCCAACGGCACCGCGGCGTCGAGCAATGCGCGCCAGCGCGTCGTGTCGGCGCGAATCACGGAATCCGGGTCCTCGCCCGACGGAAGCTCGACCACGGCGACGTCGATCGAGAGCCGCGCCTCGTGTCGAATCAACCCGCGAAAGTCAACCTCGGCGTCCGCTTCGTCGCGACCGGCGTCGCGCAGCACGTCCACGCCGCGGCGCGTCGCGGCGGCGCCGGCAGTGTCCGCGTCCAGCGCCAGGACGATGCGTTGCGCGCCCGATCCGGCCAGCAATCGGCCCTGCTCGTGCGTCAGCGCCGTTCCCATGGATGCCACGGTGTTCCTGAAACCGAATTGGTGCGCGGCGATGGCGTCCATGTAGCCCTCCACCAGGACCGCCTCACGCTCGCGCCGGATGGCGTCCGCCGCCAGGTTGAACCCGTAGAGGTGGTTGCCCTTGCGAAACGTGTCGCTCTCGCGTGAGTTCAGGTATTTCGGGATCGCGTCGCCCAGCGCCCGCGCCCCGAAGCCAATCACCGCCCCGCGCCGCTCGCTGATGGGGAAGATCAAGCGGTTGAAGAAGTAGTCGCGCGCTGGTCCGTCGTCGTCCCGAACCAGGCCCGTGGCGCTGAGCGCCTCCGCGTCGGTGCCCAGTTGTCGCAGGTGCTTCGTGACCGGCGAGCCGCGCGCCGGCGCGTAGCCCAGGCGGAACGTCGTGAGCATCTGCTCGGACACCCCGCGCTCCTCCAGGTAGGCGCGCGTTCCAGTGGCCTCGGGCGACTCACGCAGCAATCGGTGCATGAGGTTCGCCGCTTCTTCCAGCGCGGCCCGCGTGCTCCGCCGCTGCCGGTCGGCCTCTGGGTCGCGGTCCTGCGCGCGCAGCTCCACTCCGGCCTCGCCGGCCAGCAGCCGCAGCGCGTCGGGAAAGCTGCTGCCGTCGCGCCGCATGACGTAGGTGAACAGGTCACCGCCCTCGCCGCAGCCAAAGCAGCGAAACGTGCCGCGATCGCCGAAGACGAAGAACGACGGCGTCTTCTCTTGATGGAACGGGCACAGCCCCTTGAGGTACCGCCCCGAGCGCTGCAGCCGCACGTCGCGGCCAATGACCTCGGCGGCATTGAGCCGGGATTTAATGTCCTCGACAGGCGAGGCCACGCGGCCTCCTCACGCGCGTCTCAGGCTGCGTAGATTCTAGTCCCTGGCCGCCGACGATTGGCGGGAGTCTTTCGCACTCACGCTGAGATCGGGGCCGTTCGTGGTGAGCCCGTCAAACCATGAACGCCCTTCGGCTTGGCTAGCGATTCCGCTCGATACCGGCCAGGCGGGCGCGGGCGGCGGCCATGCGCGAGACGGGGATGCGGAACGGCGAGGCGCTGACGTAGTCCAGGCCGAGCTGCTCGCAGATCCCAATCGAGTCCAGGTCTCCGCGCCGGCCTCTGAGGCCGTACGATTGCTGGCGTGCCGCGTGACGGAGTTGAGCCGGAAACCTTGATGAGCGGCCGAGAGATTTGCGGCCCAATGAGCGCAGGGACCGTCCGTATCCGGCAGCGGCCGCGGATGGCTCTCGTGCTCGTGCGTGTGGCGCTGCTTCTGGCGATCGCAGCCTGCGGCGACTCCCAGGCGACCGACGGGTCGGCGGAGCAGGTCGCCTCGGTCAGCCGTCCGGTCAGCCCGGACAGGGCTGTGCTTGCCGCCTTCTACGACGCTACCGATGGCCCGAACTGGTTCAGCAAGGACAATTGGCTGAGCGAGGCGCCGATCGGCGAATGGCACGGGGTCACTACCGACGCCGACGGTCGCGTGATTGAGCTGGTTCTGTCGTCGAACCAATTAAGCGGAGCGCTGCCGGCGGAACTGGGACAGCTAGGCAACCTGAGAAGGCTGATCCTTAGCTTCAATAGCTTGTCGGGGAGGATTCCCGCAAGCGTCGGCGATCTTGGGCGCCTGGAAACCCTAATCCTGCGATCGAACAGATTCACGGGGGAGATTCCGGCTGCCCTCGGTGGGCTTAGCAGACTGCAAAAGCTGGAGTTCTCGGGAAATCAGTTGAGCGGGAGCATTCCGGCTGAGCTAGGTCAGCTTGCTGAGTTGGAAGAGCTGAATCTGAGTGCGAACGAGTTGACGGGCGAGATACCGGCAGAGCTTGGCCAACTCGCCAGCTTGCAAGTGTTGAACCTCAGCGAAAACGACTTGGAGCGGATACCGCCGGAGTTTGGGCAGCTCTCCAATCTGCGGTTGTTGACGATTCGCGAGAACCGCCTCAGTTTGGAGGGGGAGATTCCGGCGGAACTGGGCCGACTTGCCAAACTGGAAGTGATGGACCTTAGTCGAAATGGCTTCACGGGAGGGATACCCGCCGAGCTGGGGCAACTCGCCAGCCTGAAACGCCTGGATCTCTCCTTCAACGTCTTGTTGTATGGGGAGATTCCAGCGGAATTGGGCAAACTCGCCAACCTTGAGCTGTTAGATCTCACCGGCTGCGCATTGAGCGGAGAGATTCCTGCCCAGCTGGGTCAGCTCGCCAATCTGCAGAAATTGGACCTCTGGTGGAACGACCTGGGAGGGCAAATTCCCCCCGAGCTGGCCCAACTCGCGAATCTGCAAGTGTTGATCCTCCCCGAGAGCCAACTCTTCACCGGGTGCATCCCCACGGGACTGCGACGCGTGCCGATCAACAATCTTGAGGAAATACCGGTCTTCTTCTGCGGTTGACGTGGTGGATTGAGGTTGGCGGACACCCCTCGAGTTGGCGGCAGTCCGAGCGGCGCCTCTAGCGATCCCGCTCGATCTCGGCCAGGCGGGCGTGGGCCGCGGCCATGCGGGAGACGGGGATGCGGAACGGCGAGGCGCTGACGTAGTCCAGGCCGAGCTGCTCGCAGATTCCGATCGAGTCCGGATCGCCGCCGTGCTCGCCGCAGATGCCCATCTCGATGTCGGGATCGGCCGCCCGCCCCTGCTCGACCGCCAGCCGCAGCAACGCGCCGACGCCGTCCGGGTCCATCACCTGGAACGGATTCGCGGGCAGGATTTCTGACTCGACATAATCAATGAGGAACTTGCCCTCCGCGTCGTCGCGTGAGATGCCGTAGGTGGTCTGCGTGAGGTCGTTGGTGCCGAAGCTGAAGAAGTCGGCAACCTTCGCAAGCGCTCCGGCCGTCAGGCAGGCGCGGGGAACCTCGATCATCGTGCCGAACTCGTAGGAAATCTCGGCGCCCTTGGCGCGCACCACGTCGTCGGCGACCGCGTGCAGCCGCCCCTCCACCTTCCGCAGCTCGTTCACGTGGCTGATGAGCGGAATCATGATCTTGGGCCGCGGCTGCAGGCCGGCGGCGCTCAGCTCCAGCGCCGCCTCGATGATCGCTCGCACCTGCATTTCGTAGACCTCGGGCTGCTGGATGCCCAGGCGGCAGCCCCGCAGGCCGAGCATGGGGTTGACTTCTTGGATTTCCTCGACGCGGCGCAGCATGCGCTCCAGGTGCGCCCGTCGCTCCGGGTCGGCGTCATCGGCGGTCAGCGCCGCCAGCTCGGCGGCGAGCGGCTCGTGGTCGGGCAGAAACTCGTGCAGCGGCGGATCGAGCAACCGAATCACGACCGGAAAGCCGTCCATCGCGCGCAGGATGCCGACGAAGTCCTCCCGCTGAATGGGGAGCAGCCGGTCGAGGGCCTTCTGCCGCTCCTCGACGGTCTCGGCCAGGATCATCTCCTGCACGATGGGCAGGCGGTCGCCCTCGCGGAACATGTGCTCGGTGCGGCAAAGCCCGATGCCCTCCGCGCCGTGCTCGCGGGCCAGCTCCGCCTCTTCCGGCGTGTCGGCGTTGCCCCAGGTGCTCAGCCGCCGAATCTCGTCGGCCCAGCCGAGCAGTTCCTCCAGCTCGGGCGTCATCGAGCCGGGGATCAGCGGCAGCGCGCCGGTGAGCACCTCACCGTCCGTGCCGTCGACCGTGATCACGTCGCCGGCCTTCACCGTGATGCCATGGGCCGTGAACTGCCTGGCTTCGAGATCAAGCATTAGGTCGGCGCAGCCCACCACGGCCGGAATCCCGAGCTGTCGCGCCACGATGGCCGCGTGGCTGGTCGCGCCGCCGCGCGCCGTGAGAATGGCCGCCGAGACTGCCATGCCGTGAAAGTCATCGGGTGAGGTCTCGGGCCGCACCAGGATCACCGGATGGGCGGGATCGGCGAGCTCCGCGGCCTCGTCGGCGGTGAACACCACCTGCCCGTGCGCCGCGCCCGGTGACGCGTTGAGCCCGGTGGCGATGGGATGGTCCCAGTGCGCCGGGTCCACGCGCGGATGCAGCACCGCCCCCACCTGCTCCGGCTCCACCCGCTGCACGGCGGTGGTCTTGTCGATGACCCCCTCGCGCACCAGGTCGACGGCGATCTTTACCGCCGCCGCCGGGCTGCGCTTGCCCGCGCGCGTTTGCAGCATGTAAAGCCTGCCGGCCTCGATGGTGAACTCGAGATCCTGCATCTCGCGGTAGTGCTGCTCCAGCCGCGTGGCGTAGTCCTCGAACTGGCCGAAGACCTCCGGCATCGAAGTTTCGAGCGTGGCAATGGGCGTCGGCGTGCGCACGCCGGCCACCACGTCCTCGCCCTGCGCGTTCAGCAGGTACTCGCCGAAGAGCTCCCGCTCGCCGGTGTTTGGATTGCGCGTGAACGCCACGCCCGTGCCCGAGGTCTCGCCCATGTTGCCGAAGACCATGGTCTGGACGTTAACCGCCGTTCCCCAGTCGTCCGGCAGCCCGTGCACCCGGCGATAGTCCACGGCCCGCCGCCCGAACCACGAGTCGAACACTGCGCGGATGGCGTGATCGAGTTGTCGGCGCGGGTCGTCGGGAAACTCGGCGTGCGTGGCGTCGCGAATGATCCGGCGAAAGTCATCCGCCACCGCTTGCCAGTCCGACGCGCTGAGCTCGGTGTCTTGGTCCACCCCGAGCCGCGCCTTGTGATCGTCGATGCAGTCCTCGAATGCGTGGCTAGCCACGCCCAGCACGATCGAGCCAAACCCCTGGATGAAGCGGCGGTAGGCATCCCAGCCGAAGCGCGCGTCGCCGGTGGCGGCGATCAGGCCTTCGAGCGTGGCCGCGTTCAGACCAAGATTCAGCACCGTGTCCATCATTCCCGGCATAGACACGCGCGCGCCTGACCGCACCGACACCAGCAGCGGGTTCTGCGGGTCGCCGAAGCGCCGGCCCACCGCCGATTCGACCTCGGCCAGCGCCACGTCCACCTGGGCATCGAGTCCCGCCGGGAAATCCTTGTCGTTGGCGTAGTACTCCAGGCACGCGGCCGTGGTGATGGTGAATCCGGGCGGCACCGGCATTCCGGCCTTGGTCATTTCGGCCGAGCCGGCGCCCTTGCCCCCGAGCAGATTGCGCATCGACTCGCCGCCCTCACGGAAGGGATAGACCCACTTGGACATGACGGCGGCGGGGGGTGGCATGCGGGGTGCGCCGGCGGTGCGTACGCTTGGCCTGCGAATGTACCACCGTCACGGGGCCGTCCCGGCTGTAGCGCCGAGGCCTCGAGGGTCGAATCGCCTCGCAATTCCTTGCCGGCCGACAGGCCGTGATCACCGTCGCGCTGGGTCACTTCGCGTCGGACTTCTCCGCCCTGGGGCCGAGCATGCTCTACCCCATCCTGGCCGTGCGGCTGGAGATGTCCTACGGCATGATCGGCCTGGCGGCGCTCGCCTGGGCCCTGACGACCTCGGTGATCCAGCCGCTGTTCGGCTACATCGGCGACCGCGCGGGAAGGCGCTGGCTCGCGTCGCTCAGCCCGGCCTGGATTGCGGTGTGGGTGGCCGTGGCCGCGTTCGCGCCCAGCTATCCGTTGCTGGTGGTGTTCCTGGTGGTGGCCGCGGTCGGCGTCGCGGCGTTTCACCCCCAGGGCGCGGCCATCGCCAACGAGGCGCAGGGCCGCAACACCGGCACCAACGTCGCGCTGTTCTTCCTCGGCGGTCACGCCGCGTTCGCCGTCGCGCCGTTGATCCTGGGCGGCGTGCTGGAGGCCGGCGGCACCGATTGGGTGCCGGTGGTGCTCGCGCCAGTGCTGGTGGTGTCGGCGTTCATGGCCTGGTCGCTGCGCAACTTCCAGGCCCCGCAAAGGCCGAGCGTCAGCGTCGGCGTGGGGCGGACCGCATTCGCCAGCCTCTCGGCGGCGCTCGTCGGTCTGTTGCTGGTGGCCGTGGTGCGCGGCTGGGCCTACGCCGCGCTCGTGACCTTCGTCCCCGTGTTCGTGTCGCCCGACCGGCCGGACCCGGTGCGTGCGGGCGTTGTGCTTTCGGCATATCTGATCGGCCATGCGGTGGGCGCCTTCGCCGGCGGCGTCTCCACTGACCGCTTCGGCGTGCGCCGGATTCTCGCCGTGTCATCGCTGGTGATGATCCCGGCGATGCTGGCCTTTGGCCTCCTGCCCTTCGGCCCGTGGCACATACCGCTCGGCGCGGTGATGGGGGCGTTCCTCGGCGCCGGCTTCACGCCGACGGTGGTGATGGTGCAGCGGCTGCTGCCGGGTCACATGGGGGCGGCCAGCGGCGTCGTCCTCGGCCTGTCCTTCGGCGCCGGCGCCGTGGGGAACTACGTCACCGGCATCATCGGCGACGCCGCGGGATTGAACGTCGCCTTCGCCGGCATGGCGCTGGCGCAGCTGGTCGTGCTGGCGGTGCTCCCCTGGATGCCGCGCCACGAGCAGGTTGAGCCGGCGCCGGCGTCTGCCTGAACTCTGGGAAGCCTCCGACCAATTCCCTTCCCCTGGAAGGAATCCGTTGCGTCACCCTTCGTCATTCCCGCGAAGGGAGACCGTTGCGTAATCCTTCGTCATTCCCGCGAAGGCGGGAATCCACCCTTGCTTGAACCGCGGGGCGGATGGGATGCGCCCAGTCATCCTCAAGCCCGGCTCGATTCTGACGATGTCTCTCGGAAGTGGGAAGGATTGGATGGAGGTCAACGGCTGGCGTTCCGAGCGCGGGATTCTTCACACCTCGCCCGCGTGCGCGATCGTTCGCCCTGAGCCCGTCGAAGGGCGCGGTTCGACAAGCTCACCGCGAACGAAACTCGCGTGTCAGCGTTTGCGGGTGATCACGGATACTTGGCCAGGTGGGCTGAGCAGCTAGGCCAAGGCTGTTCTGAGCTGAGCCCCGATCTCCGCGTGGGTGGGCATCGACGGCTGCGCGCCCGGCCGGCTCGCCGCCAGCGCCCCGGCGGCGTTGCCCCAGGCGAGCGCGGTCGGCATCGGTTCGCCCAGCGCCAGCGCGGCGGCCATGGCGCCGCAAAAGGCGTCCCCGGCGCCGGTCGTGTCGACCACGTTGACGGGGTGAGCGTTGAGGCGCAGGGCCTGACCGTCCACGCACGCCGCCAGGCCGTCGCCGCCCAGCGTGACCACGCATCCCCGCGTGACGTCGGCTGCCAGGCGTCGCGCGGCGTCGGGCGCGCCGTCGCTCGTGACCGGCGATCCCAACAGCTCTGACGCCTCGATCTCGTTCACGACGAGCAGGTCGATCACGTCGAGCGGCAGGTCGGCGCCCGGCTCCAGAGGCGCCGCATTCATCACGCGGATGGCCCCCTCGGGCGCATGGCTCAGCGCGGCCCGAACAGCCGCGTCCGGCACTTCCCGCTGGACCGCGACGACGGCCGGATCGTGTGCGGTCACCGCGCGCGCCGCGTCCTCCGCCCGCACGGCCAAATTGGCCCCCTCCGCCAAGGCGATGGCGTTGGCGCCGGCGCTGTCGACGACGATCATCGCGGTGCCGGTGGCGGCGTCGGTGTTCTGGCGCACATCGGCCCGATCCACGCCGGCCGCGGCCAGCGACCTGAGCAACGCGTCGCCGGCATCGTCCCGACCCACGGCGCCAACCATGGCCACCGCCGCTCCGGCGCGCGCGGCCGCGACGGCCTGATTCGCGCCCTTGCCGCCGGGATAGCGGCCGATGCGACCGCCGTGCACGGTCTCGCCTGGACGCGGGATGCGCGGCAGGCGCATGACGATGTCCAGGTTGAGGCTGCCGACCACGACCACGCGACTCATTCGGCGTCCTTGGTCTTGCGGTCCAGGATTTCGCGCGCCGCCAGTGCCGCGAACACCGGCAGGACTCGCATGCGGCGCCAGCGTGACGGTTGCCGCCATAGCCGGTAGGCCCATTCGAGGCCCGCCGATCGCAGCGCGGCCGGCGCGCGCGGCACGCGGCCGCTCAGGTAGTCCAGCGTCCCACCTACGCCGATGGCCACGCACGCCGCGTCGGAGCTGACGTTGCGGGCGATCCAAAACTCCTGGTGCGGGGCGCCGTAGCCGACGCAGAGGATGCGCGGTCGAACTTCTCGCAAGAACTCACGGGCCGCGTCGTCCCCCTCGGCTCCGCGCGCGCCGCCGTAGGTGTGCGGCGGACGCAATCCCGGCACGTCGTGGACCAGTCGCTCCGCCGCGGCCTCCGCCACGCCCGGCGCGCCGCCGACGAGCGCCACGGGCCACTCCCGGACGGCGGCCAGTCGCATCGCCTCGTGCATCAGCGCCACGCCGGTCACGCGGCCTGGGACGCGCGCGCCGCCCAGGCGTCCGGCGACCACCACGCCGACCCCGTCCGGCACGTTGAGCCGGGTGCGCTCCAGCAGGTCGTTGAATTCGGCGTCTTGGCGCGCGCGCATCACGAATTCGGGATTGACGGTGGCGATGTGCGCGCGCGAGCCGGCCTGCGCCCAGGCGTCAATCCACGCGGCGGCCTGGCCCAGGTCGACGCCGTGAACGCGCGTGCCGAGCACGCGAAACTCGACCGCTCGAAGCGCCTGGGTCTCGACGGTGGGTGCGCCGCTCATGTGGGCAGCATCGAGCGCGCGGTGCCGACGACGCGCTCGGGAGGGAGCCACTCCATGCAGAGCGTGTCGCCGAACTGGCAGGTCGCCACGCGGCGGAAGTCGTAGCAAGGCCCGCACGGCATCTCCACGCGCAGCGCCGCGCACCCCGGATCGCCGGGTCCGTGCAGCGCCGTGTCCGTGGGCCCGTGGAGGGCGACAACCCGGGTGCCGAGCGCCCGCGCCAGGTGCGCCGGACCGCTGTCCGTGGAGATCACGAGGTCCGCCGCCAGGAGCGTGCCCATGAGCGATTCGAGCGATGTTTCGCCGGTGAGGTCGATCAGATTGGGGACCGCGCCCTGCAGCCGACGAGCCAGCGCGCGGTCGCCGGCCAGGCCGACCAGCGCGACCGTCGCACCGCCAGCCGCCAACTCGGCCAGCGCGCGTCCCCAATGTTCCTCGCGCCAGCGCTTGGCGTCGCCGTGCGCCGCGCCGGCATGCGCCACGACCAGCGGACGGCCGACAACGGTCAGCGCCGCCGGCACGGGAAGGTCGTCAGTTTGGTCGATGGTGCGCCAGGGCGGAAGGTCGCCACCAATCAAGCGCACCGCCAGCTCGGTCTCGTGCGGCCCGCCGTTGCGGCGTTCACCGGCGAAGGCCCGGTCGAAGCTGAACGGCGGGGCCTCGCGACGGTAGCCGCGGCGCTCGCGGGCGCCGCTGAGCGCCACCACCGTCCCGGCAATCGGCCCGTAGATACTCACCGCCAGGTCGAAGCGCCGCATGCGCAACCACAAGAGCGCCAGAATGAGATGTACCCAACGTCGCGGGTCCAGGCACGCGGGCCAATGCGTGACGACCGCCGGGTTGACGGGAATGGACTCGTCCACCGCCGAGCAGCGATCCACGATGGCGCGCCACTGCGGCGGCGCCATGAAGGCGATGTGCGCGTCCGGCCACTGCTGCCGCGCCGCGTGGGCGGCCGACAGCCCGTTCACCACGTCACCCATCAGGTCGAGCCGCACCAGCAGCACCGACCGAGACTCGCCGCGATCGCTTCCAACCCCCAATGTCCGTCGGCATAGCGCGAGTGCGCCGAGCAGCGGAGTTAGGATCGCGGCGATGAGCCGACCGAGCAGCGCCCGCGTTTTCCGTTTCACGGCGGATCGCCACCCGGCGCGGGCCAGGGCCAAATCGCCTCGATCGCGTCCAACTCTGCGCGCGCCAGAAAGCCGAATCGCGGCGCGCTTGCCGGCGCCATGGTGTTGAACCGATCGATCAGGCGCACGATGCTCCGAGCCTCTTTCGCCAGGCGGTCGCGCAGCTCCGCGTGCGCTTTCCCCGCGGCTCGAAACCGCGCGGCGAAATCGCCGGCCGTCCCCGCCAGCGCGTGCTCGCGCGCCCGGCGCATCCGCCGCTCGTGCTCGCTCCGGGCCGCGCGAAACTCGTCGATTCGGCACTCGATTTCGGAGGCCAGCTCCACCCACGCGGGAGCCATGCCGGCGTCTTTCAGCACTTTGAACGGCACTCGCAGCTCGTTTGGAACGATCCCTGATTCCGACTCGAGCGGGAGTCCAGCCCCCGCCAGGTTGTCGAACGCGCCTTCCGCGGCAGCCTGCTCGATGGCCTGCTCAACACGCCGGCGGATCGGGCGCACGTCGTCGTTAGTCATGCGGACGCCGTCGTCCAGTCATCGCAGGGGGACGCCAGGATTGTCATTCCGAACGCAGTGAGGAATCTAAGGACGCTGTGCATTCTCCCCGCCCCTTAGATTCCTCGCCTGCGGCTCGGAATGACAGATAGGGGTGGCTCGGCATGACATCGGTGAATCAGGAATCGCATGGGCAAACCGTCACGTCGCGACCGGTTCGGGTCCGTCGTTCCCGCGAAGGCGGGAATCCCCCCTTCATTGAACCTGTGGGCGGATGGGGTGCGTCCGGTCTTCCTCAAGCTTGGCCGGTCTATTGCAAGGGTCTCCGGAGGCAGGGATTCCCCCAAGTCACCAACGCGCAAAGCAGATCCACCATCCACCCTATGTCCCTGCCCACGGCTCCGGATCGACCTCATGCGGCACGCCGGCGGCCGCGCGCACGTCAGCCGCGACCGCCAGGCTGCCCGTCGCCAGCACGGCCTGGCCGGCCCGGTGCGCCGCACGAGCCTCACGCAAGGCCTCCGCGACCGTCGATGCAATCGCCGCCGGATCGGTGAGCCCGTATCGCCGCACCATGCGCTCGGGCGTCCAGCCGCGCGGATGTTCGGGCTTAACCAGGATCAACGGCGCGGCATACCCACGCAGCGCCTCCAGCATCGACGGCACGCGCTTGTCACGCAGCGCACCGAAGATCACGGGACCCCGCTGCACGCCGAAGACTTCTCGCAGCCCCCTCACGATGGCCTCGATGGCCTCCGGGGTGTGGGCGCCGTCCACGATGGTCAGCGGATCGCCGGCCACAACCTCCAGCCGTCCCGGCCACACCGCGGCGCCGAATCCGGCGCGGATGGCGCCGCGGTCGATCGACAGTCCCTGGTCCGCCAGTTCACGGCAGATGTGCCACGCGACGGCGGCGTTCTGGCGCTGGTGCGGGCCAACGAGTCCCACCGGCAGGCTGCCGCCGCCGTCGGGCGCGCGAACCATCATCAGCGGTCGCGCCTCGCGCCAGGCCGAGCCCTCCCAGTCCAGCGGTTGGACCGCGGTCAGCGGAGCCGCCTGCGCTTCACAAACCTCCTGGAACACTCCCAGCGCCTCGTCGGATTGCGCCGCGACGACCACCGGCAACCGCGGCTTGATTATCCCGGCCTTTTCCCGCGCGATGGCCTCCAGCGAGTCTCCCAGCACGCGGGTGTGCTCCAGCACGATGGTCGTCAGGCCCACCACGGCTGGGTCGATCACGCGCGTCGCGTCCAGCCGTCCGCCGAGCCCCACCTCGATCACGGCCAGGTCGACCTGCTGCTCCGCGAACCACAGCAGCGCAAGCACGGTGGCCAGCTCGAAGGTCGAGTAGGGCCCGTCCTGGCGATGGGACGCCGTCAGGGAATCGACGTGGGGCGCGAGCCGTTGACAGAGGTCGGCGAAGGCCTGCGGCTCAATGACGCGACCGTCGATGGCGAAGCGTTCGCGGAACGAATGCAGGTGCGGCTGGGTGTAGGCGCCCGTCCGCAGGCCGGCCGCCTCGGCCGCGCTTGCCACCAGCGTGCAGACGCTGCCCTTCCCCTTGCTGCCGCCGACGTGGACGCAGGTCAGGGCGCGGTGCGGATCGCCGAGGGCGCGCAGCAGCCTCCGCGTGCGCGCCGGGCCCGCCGCATAGGCCTCCCGACCCGCGTGGCCCACGCCACGCTCCAGGTCGGCGAAGCCGTAAATCCAGCGCAGCGCCTCGGCGTAGGTCATGGAGGGAGGTATTCCACGCGTGAAACGAGTCACAGCTTCGGTGTTTGTGCGTAACAGGTGATCCTAGAAGACCTGCGCCTGGCATTCGCATCTCCGAGACTTCTGCGCGCGTAGTCTTGGCTCTGACCGGGCTGTGACTCTCCCGCTCGGCTCGCCGCCAAGCGTCCCTCGTGCTAGCTTCGGGGGAAGGCTGCGAACGCCCCGCAATTGAGGAACGACGCACCATGAGCGCAGTGGAGACCGACGGCCGCATCTCGCTGCCGATGGATGGCCCGGCTGACGAACCAATCGGACTGCCGATGGCTGCCCCGCCGCCGCCCTCGCCGGTGGCGGTCACCGATCGCGCGGCGCGCGCGTTCGGCGAGATCCTCGCGGAGCGGGGACACATGCACGGCGCGCTCAAGGTCGCGGTGACCGGCGGCGGCTGCGCGGGCTATGAATACGCCATGGCGCTGGCCCACGAGCCGGAGCCGACCGACATCACGGCCCAGTCGAACGGTGTCGAGGTCTACATCGACGGGCACACGGCGCACCTGATCGCCGGTGCCGAGATCGACTTCATCGACAGCATGATGGGTCGCGGCTTCTCGGTCCGGAACCCCAACGCCCAGACGACCTGCGGCTGCGGCAGCTCCTTCAACACCGACGGGTCCGGAGTCACCGCGGGGGCCTGCGGCAAGTAGCGACGGTCGGGAGAAGTGATGGGCGGGTTTGCCCGCACCCCTCTGCCATTGATCGATCGTTGCGAAACCTCTCCGTCATTCCGGCGAAAGCCGGAATCCAGAGTCCGCGGGGCGCCCGCCATGTCATTTCGAGCGGAGCGAGAAATCTAAGGGGCAGGGAAATGGCGCAGCGCCCGTAGATTCCTCACTGCGTTCGGAATGACATTTCTGCCAATACCCTCATTCCTGCCGCTACCGGACACTGCAAAGGTCGCGTCGAGGCGGAGGAAACCGACTCGGCATCGGCGCCTACCGCGGAAACGCGCCCCGCAGCCCGCCGTCGACCGGAATGACGGCTCCCGTCGTCTTGGCGGAACGGTCCGACGCCAGAAACGACACGGCCTCGGCGACGTCCGGACCCGTCACGCGCCGCCCGAGCAGGTTGCGCTGCGCGTAGAACGACTCCAGGTCCTCCACGGCCACGCCGTGCGCGGCGGCGCGCCCGGCCCGCAGGTCGGCGTCCCATAGCCCGGAGCCTTCGAACACGGCGTCGGGATTGACCATGTTCACGCGGATCCCGTCGGCCCCACCTTCCACGGCGAGCACGCGGCCAAGCTGAAGCTGGGCCGCCTTGGCGGCGCTGTAGGCGCCAAACCCGGCGCCCGGATCGAGCGCATTCTTGGTGCAGATGAGCACGATACTCCCGCCGAGACCTTGCGACCGCATCTGGCGCAACGCGGCGCGGCAGACGAGGAAGTGGCCAGTGGCGTTGACATCGAGGCTGCGCTGCCAGGTGTCGAGCTCCAGGTCGTCAAGCGGCGCGGCGGCCGCGATTCCGGCGTTGGAGACCACGATGTCCACGCCGCCTGCCGCCCTGGCAACGGTCTCGAACGCTCTCGCCGTCTGGCGTTCGCACGTGACGTCCAACTGCAGCGCGTGGGCGCGATCGCCTTCGGCGGTGATGGCCTCGGCGACTGCGGTCGCCGCGTCGAGGTCGACGTCGGTCACGAACACATATGCACCGTCGGCCGCGAGCGCCTGCGCGACGGCTCGCCCGATGCCCCGTCCGGCGCCGGTGACCAGCGCCACGCGACGGGCCAGCTCCCGCTCCGGCGGCGCGCGGGTGAGCTTGTACAGCTCCAGCGGCCAATACTCCATGTCGTAGAGATCATCCGCCGGCAGGGCGCGATAGGCGCCGATGGCGGTGGCGGCCTCGATGACGTCCATGCTGTGGCGGTACATATCCGCCACCATGCCCGCCTCGTCCCAGGATGCGCCGGTCGTGAACATGCCGACGCCGGGCACGAGCACGACGCGCGGCGCCGAGTCGTGCTGAAACGCCTCGGTGCCGCCGTGCTCGCGCGCGTAGCGCACGTAGGCCGCGCGGTAGTCCGCCACGGCGACGCGCACGCCCTCGGGATCGGTGGCGCGCAGCACCAGCGGCAGCCGCTTGGTGCGCAGCACGTGGTCGGGCGTGACCGGGCCTTGCTGGGAAATCTGCTCGAGATCGGCCCTGTCGACGAACGCGCGCACGCGGGGCGAGCCGTCATAGCGCACCAGGACTAGCATCGAGGTCGAGAGCGAGCCGCGCAGCACCGGCGCCAGCTTGGCTGCGGCCGCCTCGTCGCCGGGTGCGCACCCGTGCGCCGGCAGGTGCGGCCGCACATAGTCCTCGGCGAGGGACACCAGTTCGATGTGCCGTTCGTATGACTCTTGCGCCGTCGCGCCAAACGTCACCAGTCCGTGCATGTCGAGCACCAGGCCCTCGACGCCGGAATTCGCGTCGTAGACATCGGCGGTGAGCTGCGCCAGCTTGAAGCCGGGCAGGATGTAGGGCACCACGGCTACCCGATCGCCATAGACCTCGCGCACGAGCCGGTGGCCGTCTGGTTGGTTGGTGAGCGCCAGCACCGCGTCGGCGTGCGAGTGATCGACCCACGCATCGGGCAGGAAGGCGTGAAGCAGCGTCTCGATCGACGGTCGAGGGGCATCCGGATCGAGCGAGCTGCGCGCGAGGTAGGCCAGCATCTCGTCGTCCGACATCTCGGACCGTGGGCGCAATGCGTGCAGGTCGTCCAAATGCAACCGCGCGAAGTCGCCGGGCTCGATGGTGCGCAGTTCGGACCCGCTGCCCTTGATGGCCAGGGCGCGGCAGGGACGTCCGCGGTGGTCGTGGTCGTCGAGCTTGACCGACGTGTTGCCGCCCCCGTGCAACACCAGCGCCGGTTCCGCGCCGATAAGCCGCGAGGTGTAGACCCTGAGACCTATCGGGTCGAGGCCTCGCGCGTCGTCGGACCAGCGGGATTGCATGTGAACTCGACCGGGGTTTCAATCAGGCGCGCGCAGTCTACTGCGAGGCGACTACGACGCGGCCGGCGCCTCCAGGGTCACCGTCTTGCCGGAAGCGGCGGCGACGGCGCAGAACTCGTCGTAGGCCTGCTGCAGCAACTCGTCGGGCGCCGCGCCGTCCGTGCTGCGCACGACGATGTCGACCGGCAGCCCCTCGGGGTTGGACATGCCGACGTAGGCCTTGAGATAGGCGGATGGAATGCGGCGCATGACCGACTGCATGAGCGGCGAGGTTTCGGACTCGTGGGCGTCGATGAACACGCGCATCCGCGCGGACTGGCCGGCGAACAGGCGCTCAACGACGGGCTGAATGTGGGCGCGGAAGCAGCCCTGGACCTCGCGCGGCGGTCCGGGCATGCACCAGATGCTGGAGTCTTCGACCGGCACCATGAAGCAGGGCGCCCATCCCACCGGATTGAGGTGCACGCGAGCGGCGGCCGGCACGGTGCCCATCTTCAGTCGCGGCGGGCTGGAGGCTTCTTCGAGGCTGATGCCGCGCCGGCGCGCGTAGTCCTCCAGCACCTCATGGGGCGTGTGCACGCCGCAGCCGGCCAGCTCGGCCACGGCCTCGACCGTCAAGTCGTCGGGCGTGGGGCCCAGGCCGCCGGTGGTGATGATCACGCGAGCGCGGCGGGCCACCGCGGCCCGCAATTCGGCCGTAAGCGCCTCGAAGTCGTCGGCCAGCGCGGTGATGCGCCGCACGTCGCCCCCGGCCACGGCCACCTCGCCGGCGATCCAGTGCGAGTTGGTGTCGAGAATCAGCCCGGTTACGAGCTCCGTGCCGATGGCGAAGATCTCGACGTCGTCGTTTCGCACGCGCGGTGACCTGACAGGCGGCCCGGTATTGTACGGTCGCGCCACGATCGCGACCCGCCGCCGATTGCCATGTCCACGACCTCTCCCGCCGCCTCGCACCGCGACCGCTTCACGCCCTGATGGCGTCCGACTGGTACGCCTTTCGCGGCTTCGACCCCGAGATGGTCCGGGAGGCGCGCGCGTGGTACGCGCAATTCCTGCCGTCCGCGGGGCGAATCCTCGACGTCGGCTGCGGTCGCGGCGAGTTCCTGGACGTGGCGGCGGCCGCCGGTCTGGAAACCCATGGCGTCGACCTGGACGGAGCCATGCTGGCGCACGCGGCGGCTCACCGCGTTGTCGAGGCCGAGGCGCTGGACTATCTGCAGGCGACGCCCGAGACGTTCGACGCGGTGAGCGCCCTGCACGTCATCGAGCATTTTCCCGTGGACGAGGGCGCGGCGCTGGTGCGGCTCGCTGGAAGCCGCCTCGTCCCCGGAGGATCGTTGATCGTGGCCACGCCGAATCCCGGCAGCTTGCCGACGATTGCCCACGAGTTCTGGAAGGACCCGACGCACGTGCGGCCCTACGACGCGGAGCTGCTCGAGTTCCTGTGCCGGGACGCGGGACTCGACGTGCAAGCGTCCGGGGTCAACCCGACGTCCGCTCGAGGCCTGCCGGTGACACTCGATGATCTTGACATAACGGAGGATCCGTCACCGGTCCGCAGCGCCCAGCCCGACGAAGACCGGGTGACGCGGTGGGTGGGCGGCCGGGTCGCGCGGTCGCGCTATGCGGCGGACCTGGAGGCGGCGCTGCACGCGGTGAGCGCCGAATTGCGCCACACGCGCGACGAGTTGACGCGGGTGGCCGCAATTCTGCGCCGGGCGCTCGAGGTCGCCTACGAGCCGTCCGAGATCTACGTCGTGGCTCGCCGGTCAAACGACTGAGACGCGAGTTTCGTCATTCCCGCGAAGAGCCTGCCCCGTACTCGATACGGGGCGGGAATCCACCCGTCATTGAATTTCGGGGCAGGAAGGATCCGCCCGGTCATCTCCAAGCCCGGCCGGATTCTGCAAGAGACTCCTGGAAAGCGGAATGTCAGGATCGGGGTCAGTTGCTGGCGATCCAAAACGGTGCCGTTCGGCCGCGCATTGCAAATGGCCACCGACCGTCCTGCCACGACGCGAGGTCCCTTAAACCGTCGCTACGGCTCCAGGTGCTGCCGGTCGGCGAACTCGGGACTGGCGGCGGTGCCTTCCATTGCCGGCAGGGCCTCGCCGTTGCGGATCAACTCGGCCGCGTAGGCCTGAATGAGGGGCACATTGGGCTCGAGCACGTACGCGCCGTTTTCGGCGATCACCGTGCGCGACAGCCCGCGATCGAACCCGACCGCGCCCTGAACCACGCGCGACGAGTCAATCGAGAGCGCGAGCTTGAGCATGGACGGAACCAACTCGAACGGCACGTCGGTCTTGAAGGTGTCGCGCAGGCGCTCCAGGAAGTTGGGCCACTGCAGAATCGTGCGCGGGGTCAGAATCTGATCGCGGAGCGCAAGAAGAATCTGCTGCTGCCGCTGATCGCGCGCGATGGCCCCGTCTTGATGACGTGAGCGCGCGTAGCGCAGCGCCATGTCCCCGTCGAAATGATTGACGCCGGCGGGGATGTACAAGGGCTCGAAGCCGGTGTCGGTGGCGTTGGGATAGCTCTCGTCGTAGATCGTGGTGGTCACGTCGACCTCGACCCCGCCAAAGAAGTCGACCAGCCGCCGGAAGCCGTAGAAGTCGAACACCATCACATAGTCAACCTTGATCCCCATGATTTCTCCCACACGCTGTCGGAGAACATCGGGACCCTCGTTCTGGTAGACGGAGTTGATGCGGTAGGGGTCCGTGCGGCAGTTGGCGATGCACAGATCGCGCGGGATGGAGATCAGCGCCGCCGAGTTGTTGGCCGGCTCGATGCGAGTGAGCACCATGGCGTCGGTGCGACCGCTGGCCTCGCCGGGCCGCTGGTCGAGTCCCAGCAGCAGCAGCGTGAACGGCCGATCGCCGGGCCACGTCTGGATCAGATCGAGCGGATTGGGCTGCTCCACCTGTTCGGCGGCCGGGGGTGGCTGGATGTCCACCTGGATCGCCTCGGTCGGCGCGGGGGTCGCCTGCGTGGGTGCCGGCGGCGGCTCGGTGGCGACCGGACGCGCGACGACGGTGGGGGTTGATTGAGGCACGGCAGTGACAGGCTCGGCACTGTTGTTGCGCCACACGAACAGCCCGATGACGCCGATGACGACGAAGACCGCCAACGAGGCGCTGAGGCTTATGATTTCGGCGCGGTGCAGACGCCTGGCGAGGCGCTCGGAACCGTCGGGCATCAGGCGGTTAGGCATTATGTCGAATTGTGGCGCCCACTATACGACAGGAATTGGCTGCGGTGGGCGTGTACGACGTGAATTTCGCGAAGCATCGGCTGTCTCGCGCGATAGATCGCCATCGACCGGTATGACGTTACGCGCGCCCCGCCCGAATCCGTGACGACCCTGGCGGGCGACGCCGCGGGCCCCTTGCAACTGGCCCTCATCGGGTGTGGCGCAATGGGCGGCCGCCTGGCCCGAGCGGTGGTGCGACGCCCCGACTGCCGCCTGGTGTGGTGCGTCGATCGGAATCTCGAGGCCGCCACGCAACTGGCGGCCCGGTTGGACGGACCAAGGGCCGACGACGATATCGACGGGGCGCTTCACCGGACCCAGATCCAGGCGGTGCTGATCGCGACGCGGCCCGACTCGCATGCGCAACTGCTGGCGGCGGCGGCCCGTGCCCGGAAGCACGTGTTCGTGGAGGCGCCGCTGGCGACCAGGTTGCCCGACGCGCTGCACGCGCACGCGGCCGTGCGCAAGACGGGCGTGGTGGCCGGCGTTGACTTCGCGTTGCGCGCGGCGCCGGGCGTTGCGCTGGTCCGCTCCGCGGTGCCGGGACCGCGGTCGGTTGTGGTGCACGCCACCGTCGACTCGCTGGCCGACCGCTGGGAGGGCGAACCCGAGCACGGCGGCGTGCTCGGCACCTTCGGCAGCCATGCGCTCGATATGGCCGTCTATCTGTCAGGCTCGCGTCCGCTGCGGGTGTATGGAACCGGCGGTCGCCACGTGCGCCGTTCGGGGCTTCCGGACACCCTGACGGCGACCGTCAAGTTCGCGAGTGGCGGGGTGGCGCAGGTGGTCGTTGGCGAATTCGGGCGCACCGATCACGGCGGAACCTATTGGGGCGCGGTGGACGATGGGACTCGCCGCGCCGAGCTTTGGAACGACCTGAGGGAAGCCCGCGTGTTCGAAGGTGAGCGCGTCGTGGCCGAGACGCCGGGGCAGACGAATGTGCCAGACGGCTCCAGCGCAATGCTGGACGCCTTCGTTGATGCCGTGCGCCGCGGCGGCCGCCCTCTGGCCAACAGCACCGACGGCGTGCGGGCCGTGCAATTGGCCGACGGACTCTACGAGGCGATGCGCCTGGGCCGCGCGGTCGACCTGGAGCGGCTGACGTAGGGGCAGGTTTCAAACCTGCCCGTGCTCAACCCGCGGGAACGGTGTGAATCCGCGCGGCGTATCCTGGGGCCGCGTTCGACGGCGGTGCGCTCGGCAGACGGAGCGGCGATGCAACCCATTCCCAGCGTGCACGAGCTCTTCATGCACGTGTGGCGGCTCGAGCACGTCGGCTACACGACGGTGCCCAACGCCATCAGCCCCGAGCGCCTGGATCCGATTCGGGAGCGCTTCGACGCGCTGATCGCCGACTACGAGAACGTGCCGTCTGCCGTGGTGGACGGCGCGTCGACGTCGGTCAAGGGCGTCGGGTCGATCGATTTGCACCGCTTCTTCGAGCTCGATCCGTTGTTCGAGGACTTCATGGACCTGCCGGCGGTGTTGCCGATCGTCCAAGCGGCGCGGAACCACGACGTGGTCCTCTTGTCGAGTGGGATGGGCAACTACCGGGCGCCCAATTCGCCGGCAGCGACGCTGTGGCATCGCGACGGCGGGCCGTATATGCGGCTGACGATCTACCTGGACGACGTCACCGAAGAAGTCGGCCCGACGGCGGTGGTTCCCGGCAGTCACCGGGACCCGAATCGGCCGCCCCCATGGGCCAATCACGACAACCAACCGCGGGCGCTGCCGGGCATGGTGCCGCTCACCGCGCCGGCGGGCACCTGCCTCATCAACGACACCAACATCTGGCACACGGCTATGCCCAACCGCTCGACTCGCCCGCGCCGCCTGGTGTGGGTGGTCTACAAGTGGTCCACCCAGGTCTACGACGTGCGCCCCGAATGGCATCACTCGCCGGAGTTCATCGCCCGCCAGACCGATCCGGTGCGGCGCGCGCTGCTGGGATGCACGGACTGAGGATTTTGGCGTAGGGGCAGGTTTCAGACCTGCCCCTGCACGAGACCACTGCGTAATCAGTCCGTCATTCCCGCGGAGGCGGGAATCCACCTCTCATGTGACTCGGCGGCGCACGGGGTTCGGTAGAGGCAGGTATCAAACCTGCCCGCGTTGGAAACCATTAAGTCACCCCTCCGTACATTCCCGCGTAGGTAAGCCCCTGCGTCACCCCACCGTCATTCCGGCGAAGGCCGGAATCCAGTCCGATCGATCGTAAACGCGCGCGGAATGCTTGGTGTAGGGGCGACGCATGCGTCGCCCCTCCGGGTGCAAGGCCTGGCATCAATCGTCTTCACGGGCCGCGCTCCCACGGCGCCTCGATTCCCAGCTCGTCCGCCAGCCCCTCCAGCTCCCGCCGGTGCTCGTCGCCAACCGGGATCCCCTCAACCACATACCGCCGCGCGCGCTCGGCTTCCGGTGCGCCGGCGAACTGCGCCTTGGAAAAACCCGGCAGCGGCGCCAGCTCCGCGATGCGCTCCGCCAGCACGTCCATTTGCCGCCGGAACTTCGCCGGCTCGAGAAACAGGTCAATGCGGAACATCACGAACGCCGCCGCCTGGTGCGCCGAGGAAAAGCGCGGCGGCGCGTCGCGCTCCTGAGGCACCCCGGCCAGGATCCCGCCCCACGCCTGCGCGATGTTGCCCAGGCCGATACAGCGGAAGATCGTGCCGGGGATCCAGTCCTCGAGCTGCTCGCGGAGCGGCGACGAGCGCAGGTCGTACACCGGCGAGAAATCGACGACCAGCGGGTCCGCATCGCCCGCCGGCGCGCTGAAGCACATAGGCGAGCCGACCGCCGAGCTGTAGACCGGCATGCCCGGCTCGATTTCCAGGCGCGCGCCGCCGGTGACGAAGCACAGCAAATCGTGCGGCAGCGTCATGCGGGCGTAGATGCCGGCGGCGCCGATGTGCCCGTGATTCCGCGTCACCGCCACGGCGACGCCCACTTCGCGGGCCTTGTCGATTGCCCGCTCCGTGGCCACGTGTGCCGCGAAATACCCCAGGCCCCCATCGCCGTCCACGGTGAGGCTCACGGGCGACTCGCGTGCGACCCGCGGCTCGGGCGCCGGGTTGAGCCGACCCCCGCGAAGCTCGCCCGCATAGTGGGCCAACATCCGCGTCCCATGCGAGTGCACCCCGCGCAGGTCGTTGCCGGTCAGCAACTCGGACAGCTGACCGGCCTGCGCGTCCGGCAAACCCAAGGCCAGCGCGGCATCCCGCACGAATCCCCGCAACCGCTCCGCCGGCACCGAGACAAACCGCTCCGGCGGCAGGTTGAGCTTGTAGATGGTAGAAGTGGCGGTCATTGAGCCACCTTACCCGCGGGCGAGTGACGGCGGGCGCCCACAAGGGACGCCCCTACTTCACCTCGGCGGTGGCGCGTGCGCGGCGGCGAGGCGGGCGCGGACGACCGGTAGCACGACGAGGCTCAAACCGAAGAAGATCGCCATCATGGCGAAGACCGCGCGGTAGCCGAACAGATCCAGCGCGATGCCCGCGGACAGCGTGGCCAGGCCGTCGCCGCCGGCGGTAGCGACGTTTGAGAGGCCCATGTACAAGCCCGGCGCGCGCTGGTCGGGAATCAGGTCGATGGCCACGGCCCAGTCCGCGGCGGTGAACAGGCCCACGCCGACGCCCAGCACCGCGGCGAAGATTACGACCTGCACGAACGACTGCGAGGTCATCAGCACGGCGGCGGCGATGAGACCCAGCGCGGCGGCCGCCGCCACCAGCCGCAGCTTGCCGTAGCGGTCGGCCAGCCATCCCGCGGGAACGGTGGTGATGAGCGCCGTCAACAGGACCGCGGCCAGGACGATCGTGGTCTTGAACTCGGCGTCGCTCTCGGCCAGGCCGCCGTCCACTTGGTCGCCCTTCAGGAAGAGCTGGATGAAGTTGTCCATGGCTTGCAGGCCCATGAAATAGAGCAGTCGCGAGAGCATCAGCCAGGCGAATGCCGAACGTTGCGTCAGCTCGTTCAGCCGAGTGCGGACCTCGCGCAGGACGCCTTCGAACGGCGCCTGCTCGGGCGGCCGCTGCTCGCGGACGGCGAACCACGCGGCAATGGAGAAGATCGCCAGGACCACCATGATGGTGAGAAGCGCGGGGGCGAAGAAGGGGTTCGGATCCTGCCCCTCGGCGGCCATGCTCAGCCACGCGCCGGCGACGCCCGCTCCTACGAGCGTGCCCATGAGGTTGGCCAGTCCGAAGAACCCCGACGCGCGCCCGCGCGTATCGGTGGGCACCTGGTCCGGAATCACGCCCTGGTAGGGACCGTGGGCGATGTTGGCGGCGATCTGCAGCAGCACCATCGCCACGAACAGCAAGCCGTAGTTCGGCGCGTAGGCCACGAACAGCAGACAGGGCATGGCCGCGGCGATTCCCGCCGCCATGATCGGCCGCCGCCGCCCCCAGCGCATCCGCACCCGGTCGCTGAAGGCCCCGGCCATCGGCTGGACGAGGATGGCCACGATGAGGCCCACCACGACGATGGCCCCGATGGCGGTGCCCTTGATCTCGTCATCGACCAGCTCCGGCACGCGCGTCGGCAGCAGCTGGATGTTCATGCCGCCCCAAAGGAACGACAGGCCGAACCAGAAGAGGCTGATGCGAACGAGGAAGAACGCGGAGCGGCGGGCGATCTCCGCGCCGCGGCTCATGGCGCTACCGCGGGGCCGAGCGAGGGTGACGAGTCGTCACCAAAGCGGAAGACAAACAATGTCCGCCCCGAACCATCCACCCACATCACCGCCAGATTAGACGAGTCGCCATCAGCCGTCACGTAGACCAGCGCGTCGCCGTCCGGCGTCCACACCGGAGACCGATCTCCGAGGGTGTATCGGAACTCGGACAGCGGGAGCACCACGACGCCCGTGCCGTCGGCGTTGATGATGGCCACGTGCGGCTGGCGCTCGCGAATGGTGGCGTAGGCCACGCGCGAACCGTCGGGCGACCAGCGCGGCTCCAGGTCCGCGCCGGCGGCGTCGGTGAGGCGTTGCTCGTCGGTGCCATCAATGGCCACGGTGAATAGGTCGAACTGGCCAAAGCGATCGGCGCTGTAGACGAGGCGGCTGCCGTCAGGGGAAAACGACGGTGAGTTTTCGGCGCGGCCGCTGCCAACCACCAGCGTCTCCTCGCCCGTCTCCACGTCCACGATCCATACGTCGGGGCTGCCGCGGCGCTGCGATTGGAAGGCGATGGTCGAGCCGTCGGGCGACCAGGAGGGCCGCGAGTCGCCGGGACCCTGCGTGAGCGGGCGGATGTCGCGGCCAAGCGAGTTCATCAGCCAGATGCGGAACTCGCCGTCGCGGTTGCTGGCGAAGGCGATGGTCGAGCCGTCCGGCGACCATGCGGGCTGCGCGTCGTCGGCGGGATTGATGGTCAGGCGCCGTTGACCCGTGCCGTCCGTGGCGATGACGTAGATCTCCAGATTGCGGCCGATGTCGGCTTGGTAGGCGACCCAAAGCAGCGGGAACGCCGCATCCGACGGGGGCGGCGTGGGCGTCGGCGTTGATGTCGGTTCCGGCGTCGGAGTCGGCGTAGGGCTCGACGTGGGCGTCGGCGTTGCCGTTGGAGTAGGCGACGGTGTCGGGCTCGGCGTGGCCGTGGGAGCCGGCGTTGGACTCGGCGTGGCGGTTGGCGTGGCCGTGGGTGTCGGAGGCGGCAGGTTCACCGGAGCCGTCGGAGTGGGCCGGGGTCGGCCGACCGGGAATTCGGCAGGGAGGGGCGCCGGCGTCGTCGCGACCACCGTGACCCGCTCGATCGGCACGCGGATCACCCCGGACGAGCCGCCGTTGCAGGCGCTCAACAGAACCAATGCCACGCTCGCCAGGGCTGTGGCGAAGCCCCAGGTCCGGGCGCGGGCCAACCAACGCGCGTCTCGTGGAGACCGGCAGCGTGTCATTCGCCTGAGTCTGTGCGCTGCCTCAGGCCGCCGCGCCGTGCTTGCCTCCACGCGAGCCCCTGCCCAGTCCCACGAGCTGTTTCGGCGTCAGAAACCACCGCACCACGGCGCACTGCCCCAGCGCGATGGCGTAGGTCTGGAGCTTGCAGAGCCCGCCCGGCTTCAGGCCGAACGATCCGCCGGGCGCGCCGAAGGCCAATATCGAGATCAGCTGGCTCAGCGTGGGCTCGTGACCGACCAGCATGACGCCCTTGGTGCGCTCATGGCCGCGCACGGCATCGACGATGCCGTTGAGGTCGCCGGTGGCGAGAGCGTCGGAAAACTCGATATCGGCGGCGACTTCGAGGCCCTCGTGCACGATCTCGGCCGTCTGCCGCGCGCGCAGTAGCGGGCTGGAGATGATGGTGTCCACGGCGACGTTGGCCGCGGCCATGCCCCTGGTGGACCGTTCGGTGCGCCGCATGCCCATCAGGCTGAGCGGCCGAATGTCGTCTCTGGGATAGGTCGGCCCGAACGGCTCGGCCTTTCCGTGCCGCAGGATGTAGAGATTCATGCGCCCTCCCGGATTCGCGGGTTTCCGGCGTCCCGGCGTGCGGTGCTGTCAGGCCTCCGTGGCGGCGGTGAGGGTGATGGGATCGCCGGCAACAGCCACGCCGCCGGCGCTGACGGTGGCCAGCATCCCCCGTCGTCCTCTGATCTCCTCCTGGAGCCCCGGACGCAGGATGTCCATCTTGTAGCACGGGTCGCACGGGTGGGAGATCACGACCTCGACGTCCGCGCCGATGCGCAGCCGATCACCCTCGTTCAGCGACGCGAGATCGATTCCGGTGGTCGCGACGTTCTCGCGGATGTCGCCCGGACCAAGCTCCAGCACGTCCAGGGTCTCGGTGTCCATCAGCAGCACCTGGTTGCGCGAGTCCGGCTTGGCGTGGCGGTCGCCGTCGATGCCCAAGTCGGCCACGAAGCTGAGGCTGCTGACGCCCACGTTCTGCCCGGATGTCGGGGAAAGGCGCAACCATGCAACGTGCGGTGAGCTTGACATAAATGTCCTCTGCGATGGTCTGATTGCGTCAAGCGTACGCCATCCGCGGGCGCCGAATCCCTGATCGGACAGTGACCGGCCGTCACGCCTATAATCGGGCGCCCGGCCGAGGTGGCGGAATTGGTAGACGCGCTAGCTTGAGGGGCTAGTGGCCTCCGGGCTGTGCGGGTTCGAGTCCCGCCCTCGGCACCACGATTTGCCGGTCCAAACCTGTTAATCAGGCCAGATCGAGGGACCGGCGGGGACGGCGTCAGGCCACTAGCTTCGCAGCCAAGGGTCCCGAGGTTACTAGCCTGAAAGACTTGAAGCGGGCCACTAGCCTGATCGGGCGAACCAAACACCCATCGCACGGCCACCGCACGGCGCCCGTCGATCCGCCGCACAACCGGCGCACGAAACCGGATCCGGCGCCGGCGGAAAGGCCGCATCATGCCGACCATGCCCCCACCGATCGAACTCGATCTCACCGACGCCGTCGCGGTGTATCTGGACCGTTGCGAGGCGGAGGGCTTTGCGGCCTCCACGGTCGCGCTCTATCGGATCGTCCTCGAGCAGTTCGTCTCTTTTGCCGGTCGCCAGGAGTGCACGCGCAGCGGCGAGCTGACGCTGGAGCTAGCGTTGGCCTGGCAGCGCTACCTGCGCACGGAACAGGTCAACGATCGCGGGAGGCGCCGCGGGGCGCACTCGCGCCGCCTGGCACCCCACACGGTCCACGGCTACTGCCGCACCCTGCGGACCTTCGCCGGCTGGCTCGCTGACTACACGGACCTGCCGTCGAACCCGCTCACCAAGTTCCGGCCGGGGCGCCTACCCAAGAAAGAGGTGCAGCCGCTGAGCGAGGACGAGCACCGTCGCGTCATCGAGAGTCTCGATCCACGCACGTCCACCGGGCTGCGCAACCTGGCGTTGGTCAGCATGCTGCTCGACACCGGCCTGCGGGCCTCCGAGATGTGCAACCTCCGGCTGGACGATCTCAACCTGGCTACGGGAGAGATCCGCGTGCTGAGCGGCAAGGGCGCCAAAGATCGCGTGGTTGCCCTGGGACGGCGCAGTCGGGAGGTCGTGAGGCGCTATGTGCACGTCTTCCGCAAGTCCGGGGAATTCGATGCCGGACCCCGCGCGCCGCTATTCCTGAGCTATCGCGGGCGGCCCCTTGCGCGAGAAGGGCTGGCGCGCATCGTGGCCCAGATCGGTGAGCGCGCGGGCGTCACCCCGCTCTATCCCCACCGGTTTCGCCATACGTTTGGGGTCACCTACCTGCGCGCCGGTGGCGATGTGCTGACCCTGCAGCGCATCCTCGGCCACTCCACGCTGGCGATGGTCAACCACTACCTGCATCTGGCTACCTCGGACGTCGTGGCCCGCCACCAGGAGCATTCGCCGGTGGATCGCCTGCCGGACTTCAAGTCGTTCCGGCGGCTGCCGCGCCGACGCGGAAAGCGTGGGCGTGCCCGCATCGTGGCGGCGGAGAATGGCTCCATCGTGGTGCGAACCGAGAACGGACAACTGCTCGAAGTAGTGGCGTGACCGGTCAGCGCAGATAGCTCGGCTGTCTCCCCATCATGCGGTTCGATCACAGCCAGTCCTACGGAATCCTGGCTAGCGGAGGCCGGCAGCCGTGGTGACCCTTGAGGCATGACGGCCTCCGCCACGGTCAGCCGCGCGTCCGCATCCCCAGGCCGTCGCTCCCTTGCCCAATGGGCCCGGTTGGTCGACGAATGCCTGCGGCACCTGGACGATCCCGTGCGCTTGCGCCAATCGCCGCTGGCTAGGCTCGCTGGCGTCGGTGCCTATGCGCGGCGCCAACACCCCCTGAATCCCCACGGCGAGGTTCTGACCCTCCAGGAACTGCTTTGCCAGGCCGTGGATGTGTCGCTGCCCGCCCTGCCGCCGCGGAAGCGGGAGTTCCTGGATCGCTACGCGCGGGGAGAGCCGATTGCCGCAATTGCCCGGGCGATGGGCATGAGCCGCCCGCATCTGTCCCGAGCCTATCGACCAGTGGTCAGCCTGACCGTGGCCATCGCCCTCCGAGCAATGATTGAACAGATTCCTAGCAAGGAATCGGCAGCGGCGATCGGGAGCCAAGTCAGCCTTCCTGAATCCGATGCAGTCCGTGGTGATCCTGGCATGGCGCGCCCTGAGCGGCCGCGGTCGCCGGCCTAAGGCTCAATTCAGGACTTGCGACGACGGTCAACCGTGCAAGATCTACCCAATGCTGGTTCGGCCGGACTCCCAGTGACCCGATAGTTTTCCGGTTGTAGCTGCAGGATTGACGCGGCCTCCGTAGGTTGAGTAGCCGGGACCGGCGTGCGGGAAAGTCTTCAGCGTGACCTCGGCTCAGCGTCCGTCCTAGTTGGGTCGGGTCCATTCGCCGTCGACGACCCGTCGCTACCAATTCGGCCACCACTACTTTCGGCTTGACGTGGAAGCACCGTTGCGTCAGCAGGACCCATTCCCGAGACTTGATCAATGTTGATCCGGTTTCCCTCGTGCCCAGCGTCCGCCATCGCATCCAATTGCCATAGGGTGGTTGCCCTGAATCGATCGATTTATGTGCGAGGGACGGTGCTCGCCGATGGGATCACCTCTGATTCGTCGGTGGCTGACTCATGAAGAGGCTCGACGAGAGCACGCTGGAGGCGCTCGCGGAGAGCATCTGCGGGTCGGGCGACGGAACCGGAGGTGGGTACCAACGCTCCGGGCCATATCGCTCGATGGGGCAAATCCACGAGTTCTTCCGGCGAGCCGGTGTTCGCCCGGCTGGTACATCGGGCACGAGGAAGTGGTTTGTTCTTGAATCGTTGGAGGCCATCAACGGGACGCGAGGTCTGGAGCAAGTGCTCCGCCGGCTCGCGTCCCCGAAGGAACTCCAAAGCGATGCTGACCTGACGCGGTCCGTCATCAAGCAGCTGAATCAGATTCTCGTGGTCGAAGGGCTGGAGATAGCCCTTAGCGGCGTCGACCCGACAGTGCGGGAGATTAGAGCTGCAGTTGCGCGGCCGCAGTCGATGGATCAGGCTGTGGAAACCGCCCCGGATTTTGAACGACTGATCGCAGATGCGTCGCTGGCGGAGATCCTAGGGTTTCGCTGGGAGGAGGCACAGCGCTGCGTCCAGGCTGGGGCATATCTTTCGGCCGTGATCATGATGGGGAGCATTCTCGAGGGCACGTTGCTCTACAAGGTCGAGCAGAATCGAGAGACGGCCAGTCGTGCGAAGCGTGCCCCGCGTAACCGGGATCAATCGCAAAAGCCAATTCATCAATGGGGACTGTCAGCCCTAATCGACGTGGCTCACGAAGTTCAGTGGCTGCAAGGGGACGTGCAGAGATTCAGTCATGCGTTGCGGGAGTCGCGCAACGTCGTGCATCCGTATGTCCAGCGACTTCAACAAGATCGTCCGGACGCAGACACGTGCAGAATCTGCTGGCAAGTTGTGCGAGCTGCCGTCGCGGATCTTCTTGAGATCGACTGACGTACGCTTGCCGGCGCGCGCCACGGTCGGCCGACGATCAGGTTGACGCCATGCTTGCTGGCTGTGCGCAGTCGCGCCGAATCAAGCAGCGCATGGCGTATAAGAGCATCCGTGTCGCGGCAGCCGGCTCGACATGAGCCGAGCCGTTCGGGGTATGAGCCTAAAAGGCGGTTGTCCAGGCGCGGGAGGCCTGGTGAAGCACGGCTCCGGGACCGCAGGGCTAGGCCGAACAATCGGCTGAAGGGAATACGGAATCCTGGCTTTCCGCCTTCCCGCGATCCGCCGACGATGACCGTGACCTAGGTAGAGCAACCTGACGAGCGCGCCGTTCATGCACCCCTGTCCGCGAGCGGACTTGGTCGGGAATGAAGTGGGCTAGGCAAGTGTCGAGCGCTGGTCCATGCCCACCAGCAGCTGGTTTGTAGGCCGATCGTCGGATACGTCAACGCCTTCGCCAACCGTTGCGCCATTCGGTGCGTTTCGCGCCAAACACCGTCGCCTCGCGAATCTCGGCCCATCGGCGGCCCTCTCTTGAAGGGCCGAGCGGCCCCAGGGCGACCTAGCACTCCAGTTTCCGGGGGTACGCATCGCCGGACGTTATTCCCGGATCCGTTTCTCCTTCAGAGCTCCGAATCCTTGGAATAACTACTGCTGCCCGATGCCCGCCCAGCACCCCTTCGCCCGGCAACTTCAAGTCCTGCGGGTGCTTCGTCTTCACCGCTATCTCTCCGTGGAGCAAATTGCCGCCCTCGTCTTCACCACCTCCAGCCGGCGCGCCTGTCAAGCCTGTTGCACCAAGCTCCATCGCAAAGGCTACGTTCACCGCTTTGAACTCACTCGTGGTGGTCTTGGTGGTGGTCGTTCCAGTTACATCTATGCCCTCGCCCCTGCAGGCGCTCAGGTGCTCTCCCAGGCTGCTGACATTCCGATCGTGGACATCCCCGTCGATCCCGATGCTCCCACCGCTCGATCTGTCTTTGTGCATCACCAGCTCGCTGCCAATCGTTGTCTCGTGGCCGTTTGGCAAGCCTCCAGACAGAGTCCCGGAACCCACGTCTGCCAGTGGACCTCAGATCCCTTCAGTCGCGTGCGGTACCTGCCAAGGGGAGCGAAGCTCCAGCGGACCGTGCATCCCGACGCCATCGTCATGTTGCGGGTCCATGATCGGGAGCACTGGGCCTTCCTGGAGGTCGACCGGGGGACCCAGCCGCTGAAGCGGTATGCCGCCAAAGTCCGGCGCTACGCCCGCTTTTGGCTTTCCAAGACCTGGCCGTCCGTCTACCCGATGTTCCCGGCGCTGCGGGTGGTGAGCATCACGGCGACGCGGGCGGAGGCGATCGCGGAACTGGCGGCGGATGTCATCGACCAGTTCGATCAGCTCCCGTACGAGCGCCTACGGGACGGGATGTACGTAGCGGCGACCTCGGAGGCGGAGCTGGTGGCCGATCCGTTCGGAGACATCTGGCGGCCGGCCTATGGCCCCCGCGACGCCCGCCACGCGTGGTGCGTCGACGGCCCGTCGGTGCTCGCAGGGCCACGCTGATGTGGCTCTACGGGCCGCTGAGGCGATCTCACGTCCGATTGCTACCAACGATGCCTGCCGGGACACTTCGAGCCCACCGGGCCTCCGTGGGATCCCACTGCGCCCCCGGCGGAACCGTGCTGCTGAGGATGGGATCCAGTAGGGCCGCGGCCCAGGCGTGACCGACAGCCAGAGTTGGCGATAAACCGAGTTCGACCGCGCTGAGTCGATATTCGTCGGCCCACCATGGCGGTGGCGCCGGCACTGCCGGCGGCCAGGTCGGCGAGGCGTCCCAGGACCACATGCGCGCCAGCGCCCGACGCACCTGGTGCGCCGTGCAGGTCAGGTGCGGCGCGAACCGCGCGATGGCCAGCAAGTCTTGGCAACCCGGAAAGCGGCTCGTGAGGCCCGTGTAGGCCCCAAAGCGGTCCGCAGTCTGTGCCAGCCGGGTGCGCGTCGGGAGCAACGGCGGCGGTCCGTCCTGGGCCCCAAGCACGTCGAGGCCGGCGATCCGCTCGATCTCGTCCTCGGCCGGGTAGGCAAACCCTACGAGCAAGTCGACGTCTCCGATCTCCGCATCGCGGTGCAAGGCCTCGACGCGATACGCCAGGGCGGGCCCCTGGGAGACCTCCGGCCAACGGTCGCAGCGACGGACTGCCAGTTGCACCGGCTCAAGCCCGTGGTGCTCGGTGGCCCGCCGCAACGCAGCGTCCACGGCCGCGCGAGCGTGCTCGCTGACCCCTTCAAGAGGGTCGTGCGACGAAGCCGGACCGTCGTATCGGTACTCCAGTCGCCAGTCGTCGAAACGCACCCAGCGGTCAGGCGCATCGGCAATTAGGCGGACTTGCAGCCATTCGACCAGGAGCAGGCGGCGAAGGCGATCCTCCGTGATCCCCGTGCGCTCGGCGAGGCGACCGAGCTGGTCGTTAACGGCGGCGTGCACGGGGCTGGCAGTTCCGAGGAACACTCTCCTAGGCGAACAGACCCGTTGAAGCCGTCACAGTTGCTCCCGTCCGCCACGACCCTATCTGCGCAGGCACTACCTGTCTCTTTCGGTGATCGCGACATTACCAGTAAGAAATATCTGTGGCGAAGTGCAAATCGATAGAGTCCGACCGAGGTGCACTCAGCAATCCAGCCCCGAATACGCTGGGCTCACAGGCGAAAGGTTGGGTAATCCGGTCATGTCAGTCCCATCGTGGGCACGCCACCCGGTGGCATCAATCCAGGATTCTGTGGTCGTCTTGGCAGCGACGGACTCCAAATGCAGAAAGTCGTCGAGTACATGGCTGCAACCCGCGCCGTGAGCAGCCGCGCTGTTCGGGAATCGTACGGTAGTATCGTTCCTTGGAAGCTGCACCGAGCGTTCCAGCACGGGCGACTAGATGAGCAGTGAGCGCGCTCGGACAACCACCGCAAGAAACCCGGCTGCATGAGCGAACCTGAACCGCCAAAAGAGGGCCAGCGGCTGATCGGACCGCTGTTCGATGAGCCAATGCTGGTCGAAACTGTACGAGCGGCGGGTCCAGGCGCATGGACCCTAGGACTCGTCGGTCAGCAGTCGGAACAGTTCCGCCGGGCCACCCTCACCACGGGTGACATTGCTCAACTCACGGTCAGCGAGCCCACGCTGTCCTACGACGGAGACGGCGAGCTGCTTCGCCTTGGCCTTCAGGCCTATGCGCTCGGCATCGCCTACGAGTTCGATCCCTACTTCGGGCTGTCAATCTCGCGCGTCGACCCGTTGCCGCACCAGCTTGAAGCCGTGTACGACCATCTCCTCAAGCTTCCCAGTGTGCGCTTCTTGCTCGCCGACGACGCGGGCGCTGGCAAGACCATCATGGCCGGTTTGCTGGTCCGCGAGCTCAAGCTCCGGGGTCTTGTCGAACGCGTCCTGGTCGTTTGTCCTGCCAATCTGACGTTTCAGTGGCAGCGCGAGCTCAGGGAAAAGTTTGACGAGCAATTCCTGGTGCTCAAGGGCTCCAACATCCGAGATCAGTTCGGCGTCAACCAGTGGTTGGAGCAGCCGCACGTCATCACCTCGCTCGATCTGGCCAAGCGCACCGACATCCTCCCGGGGCTACGGCAGGTTCGCTGGGATCTGGTCATCGTGGACGAGGCCCATCGCATGTCGGCCAGGGACGAGACGCACAAGAGCCAGCGCTATCGGCTCGGGGAATTGCTGCGCGACAGCGCCGATCACGTGCTTCTTCTGACTGCCACTCCGCACAAGGGTGACCCGCAGAACTTCACCCTCTTCCTCCAGCTACTCGACCAGGACGTCTACGCCGACGTGAAATCGATCCGCGAAGCGATGGAACAGCAGCGCGCGCCCTTCTACCTGCGGCGAACCAAGGAGGCGATGGTCTATTTCCCGGAACAGCAGCCGGACGGCAGCTGGGCCGCGGCACCCGTATTCACCAAACGCTTCACGCACACGGCCGGCTTCGCGATTGACGGTGACGAGTACGAGCTATATGACCAAGTCACTCGCTTTGTGAAGCGCCAGAGCCTCCGCGCGGCATCGCGGGGTGACGATCGGCGGGCACGCGCCGTCGGCTTCCTCATGTCGCTGTACCAGCGCCGACTTGCCTCCAGCACCTACGCCATGCGCCGCTCGCTGGAGAATCGGGCCAAGCGGCTGGAGGACGGACTCGCACAGGCTGAGGATCTGGCGCGGACCGCGCCGCCTGATCTCCCCGACTTGAATGAGCTCGACGAACTCGAAGACTCCGAGCGCGAGCGCCTGGAGCAGCTGCTGGAAGCCGTCACGCTGGCAGGAAATGCCGATGAGGTTCGCCGGGAAATCTCCGAGCTCCACGAACTGGCGATCCAGGCAAGGTCCGTGGAGAAGTTGCAGACCGAGGCCAAGCTGAGGCGGCTTGAGGAAATCCTGCGGGAGGAGGGGTTCTTCGACAACCCTGACCAGCGCCTGCTGATTTTCACCGAGTTCCGGGACACTCTGAACTACTTGGTGGAGAAGCTCGAGAATTGGGGGCTCCGGACCGGCACCATCCACGGCAGCATGTCGCCAGGCTCGCGCGACGAGCCTGGCACGCGCCTCCACGCCGAGCAGCAGTTCCGCGACGGCGCGATTCAGGTCTTGGTGGCCACGGAGGCGGCGGGTGAAGGCATCAACCTGCAGTGCTGCAACTTCCTCTTCAACTACGACATCCCCTGGAATCCCAATCGCCTGGAACAGCGCATGGGGCGCATCCACCGGTATGGCCAACGGCTCGACTGCCTCATCTTCAACTTCGTCGCTACCA
This sequence comes from Chloroflexota bacterium, assembly GCA_965243625.1. Lineage (GTDB taxonomy): Bacteria > Chloroflexota > UBA11872 > UBA11872 > UBA11872 > JAJECS01. The sequence goes on along the minus strand of CBDEVI010000002.1, from coordinate 1,436,646 downwards.
ATACGATCGAGGGGCGCGTGCTGCGGCGGCTGCTGGACAAGCTGCAGGAAATCCGCAACGCACTGGATGACGACGCCGTGTTCAACGTGGTTGGCGAGGTGCTGCCAGCGGCCCATGTGGAGCGCGTGTTCCGGGACTACTACGCGGGCAGGTTGGGCGACGCCGATCTAGAGGAGCGGCTGCTGAGAGACGTGGACGAGGTGCGCTTCCGCGATATCTGCCAGACCGCGCTGGAAGGCCTGGCAGCCAAGCGGCTGAACCTCGACATGCTGGTCGAACGCCGCGCCCGCGCCCAGGAGCGCCGCATGGTGCCCGAGACAATTGCCCGGTTCATGGCGGCCTGCGCCGAAAACGCGGCGCTCACGTTCACGCCGGTGCGCCACTTGCCCCATTCGTTCGATGCTGGCCGCACGCCCTCAGTGCTCAAGGCCTACGACCGCGCTCCAGACTGGAAGCTGGCCGACATTGCGTCCCGCTATCCGCGGCTCTCGACCGACCGCGAGACAGCGGAGGCTGGCAGCCTGGAATGGGTCACGCCGGGACATCCACTTTTCGAAGCCTTGCGGCGGCATGGGCTCGAGGCGGGACGAGAAGCTTTCGCCAAGGGCGCCTGCTTTCATTCGCTGGAGCACGAGATGCCGGCTCGGCTCGATGTCTACCGCGCGCGCGTTGTGGATGGTCTAAGCAACGTCATCCACGAACGGCTATTCACCGTGGAATTGGCCGACGGTGCCACGCCCCGCCTGCGGGAGCCGGAGATCCTCGGCAATCTGACGCCCGCCGTCCCGCCCGACGATTTGCCTGTCGTGGCGTCTTTGCCGGAGCCAAGCACCTGGCTGCATGAGTATGCGCTCGCGCCGTTCATTGACAGAGAGCGCGAAGAGCGGCTGTCCGAGGTGGACCGTATCTCCGAGCACGTCGAGCTGGCCTTGACCGAGGTGCTGCAGCGCACCGACCAGGAGATCGGCCGCGCCGTTGAAGAAGTGGCGCAGCAGATCCCTGGCGCCGAGGGTCGCAAGGCCCAGGCCGAAGCTCGCTACGACGAGGTGCTGACACGCCGCGATCGTCGGCGGCGCGAGCTCACCCGGCAGCGTGCGCTGACGCTGCAAGGCGTCGAGCGGCTGGCCAGTGTACTCGTGCTACCCCATCCTGAGATTAGAGACCCGGAGGTTAGGCGACTGCGTCCCAATCCAGAGACCGAAATGACGGCCATGCGGGTGGTTATGGACTACGAGAAGTCTCAGGGACGGCTGGTGGAGGACGTGCACACCAAGAACCTCGGGTACGACGTGACGAGCCTTGACACGAAGTCCGGCGAGCTGCGGCTCATCGAGGTGAAGGGACTGGCCGCCGCGTCCGGGACCATCTTGCTCACACCCAATGAGCGCCGCGTCGCCGAGGACCGCCGCGACTGCTACTGGCTGTACGTCGTCACCAATTGCGCCGGAGCTCCTCAATTGCAGGCGCCCGTCAAGGATCCGGCCCAGCGCCCGTGGCACGAAGTCCGCAAAGTGCAACACTATTGGCTGCAAGTGGATGCCCTCACGCAGCCCGTGGTGCTCAACGAATCTGAACGGCAATATCAGACCCTGAATGACAAGTAGCGACAAAGCAGGAAGACCGTCCCTTACCGAGGATATTGCGAAGACGGCTTTGCGCGATTTCTTTCGCGACAAGCCATTTGTCTTTCTGGGGAGTGGTATGTCGTGTGCACTTGACCCGCGCTTCGGAATGCCGGCGCTCACGGAGGAACTCACGAACTCAGTCACCGTTGATGGCTGCAATTCCAGGCAAGCTATGCAGTGGAACGAAGCCTTGCAATCCCTCAAGAGCGGACACGATCTCGAGGCTGCACTCGACAAAGTCGCGGACTCCGAGCTAGTGGCTGCCATCACATATGCGACGGCTGAGTTCATTTCGAAACTCGATCGTCAATTTTCTTTAAGGTTGTCTAAGGGTGACATCGAGTGGCCAGCGGCGGGATTCTTCAAGCGCATAGTGGACACGCTTCCACCATCAGATAGCACGCTGCATGTCTTAACACCGAACTATGACACGCTATTTGAGCACAGCTGCGATTATCACTCTATACCATATACAACCGGATTCTGTGGGGGAATTCAGCGCGATCTTGATTGGGCAAGGGCGGCGCAGTCTATGCAGTATAAACGCAATGTGATGCAGGGCAGCCGGATGCGCACCGTTACGAAATACCGCAAGCACATCCGCGTATATAAAGTTCATGGCTCGCTTAATCTGTTCTTTCATAATAATGTGCTAGTCGAGAACAATTCGTGGATGTGGGATGCGCCCGGTTTTGCGAGCCGAGTGATGATTACTCCAGGGCTTTCGAAGTTTCGAGAATTGCAGATTCATAGACGTGAACTCTTGGCTTCTGCTGACGCGGCAATCGACAAAGCGTCTCGGTTCTTATTTCTCGGCTATGGCTTCAACGACAATCATCTTGAATCATACATCAGTCGCAAGCTCATTGACCATTCGTGCAAGGGGCTTATTGTGACTAGAGACTCAAACGTACGGATTGAATCGCTACTCGATCGGGCAGACAACCTTTGGCTTGTCTGCAAGATTCCGGAGGAGGACGCATGTGGGACGCGTATTTTCAATAGGCAGTACGCTGATTGGCTCAGGTTGCCAGGGAAGCAACTGTGGGATATTTCGAAGTTCACAGTGGAACTGATTGGGGGCTGACATGGCGATTTTTGCATTCGATGCGTCGCACGAACTCGGTAGCATTCGCGCTGTGGACACACGACGGGTTGACGTTCAGGTAGACAGTGACGAAGATCTTCGGAAAGCACGGGTCGGCCAGTTGGTGGCAATTGAATTGCCGGGACCGATCGATGAATGGCTGATTGGTGTAATCGATCGCGTGGTAAAGACGCCTGTTCTTGAAGACCTTACGGATTCAGAGCTCGACGAAGATCCGGAAGTAGCGAACTTGACTGTCCAGCGGGAGCGAGTTCTTAACTCTGTTCGAATTACCCTCGTGGGGACTGTTTCGCAAAGTCTTGAAAATGAGTCTCAATTCTCGCGTTCGCTAATCCAAGTGCCGGAGATTGATGGCAAGTGCCTTGTGCTCAGGGATGCTCCTCTGCAAGCGTTTATGGCCCTTCTGTCGGCGGAGACCAAGGGAGCTCACTCGCTTGAAGTCGGTAGGTATACGATAGACGAGAATGCTGCGGCATATTTGGATGGCAATCGATTCTTTCAACGTCATGCTTCACTACTTGGTAGCACTGGATCCGGGAAATCGTGGTCAGTCGCAGCAATATTGGAGCAAGCCTCACGCCTTCCGTCGGCCAACTTGATCGTGTTCGATCTTCACGGGGAATATGGAGAGCTCTCCTACGCCCGTCATCTTCGCGTTCCGGGTCCCGAGGAACTAAGGCAGTCCAGCGAGTCACTTCTCTTCCTGCCCTACTGGTTGCTGAATGCCGAAGAGCTTCAGGCAATGTTCATAGACAGAAGTGAGTTTAGCGCGCACAACCAGGTGATGGCGTTTCAGGACGCGGTGATAGCTGAGAAAAAGAAGGGCTTGGAGGAACTGAATAATGTGGAAGTCTTGAGTGCTTTCACATTGGACAGCCCCATCCCTTTTGCGATAGACGATGTAGTGCAAGAGCTGAAGCGACTAAATGAGGAGCGCATACCAGGTTCCAGAGGAGAAAAGAACGGTCCTTTTCACGGTCAGTTTAGCCGTTTGCTTCTGCGTCTGAATAGTAGGCTCACTGACAAGCGATATGGATTCCTCTTTCAAGCACCGTCTGCGTCACACGAGTATTTCGCGATGGCAGATATCGTCAAACAGCTCGTCGACTACTCAGCCGATGAATCCCAGATCAAAGTCATCGACTTTTCGGAAGTACCAGCTGAAATATTGCCTGTTATTGTCGGGCTCGTTGCCCGAGTCATTTACCAGGTCCAGTTTTGGACGGATCGAAAGAATCGCAAGCCTATGGCACTGGTATGCGACGAAGCGCACGTTTATCTATCGCACAAGGAAGGTGCGAATCCCGTGGAGCAACGTGCAATTGAGAATTTTGAGAAAATTGCCAAGGAAGGCCGGAAATATGGGGTGGCACTGTTAGTGGTGAGCCAGCGACCATCTGACGTGAGTGCGACAATATTGAGTCAGTGCCATAACGTTATGTCTCTGCGACTTACTAATAGTGACGATCAATCAACAGTGCGTCGTTTGATGCCAGAGAGTCTCGAAGGTCTCATGGACACGCTTCCGATTCTTGATATCGGAGAAGCTCTTGTGGTTGGTGATTCTGTTCTCTTGCCGAGTCGGATTCGAATTCATCCGCCTAGCGAGAAGCCATTGAGCGCTACTATAGACTTTTGGGACGAGTGGTCTCAGGATCGAGATGTTCCGGGCTTCAAAGAAGCCGTCGAGAATATGCGGAGACAGAACAGGAATTAGAGCAGGACAAGGCATGAAATCGATAATGGTTCAGCTTACTTGGTCGCCTGATGCGACGCATGTCGGATAAGACTCCGGCGAGGACCCCTCCCCGGAATGGAGCGTAGATGTGTTCGGGCTAGCCCTTACTGATATCCCGAAAGACCGCAAACGCCTCGCTGAAGCGGTCTTCGCAATCGCTGAGATTTCACGGCATGCGGCGCTAGAGATATGGATTCGGTGTGGACACCCCTGCACGTTAACTCTCTGGTGGGCACGGCGACCTCTCGGCTCGTCGTGCGCGATGCTCGTGTCTCCGCTCCTGCCCGACACTGGCGATTCTCAGTGCCCAGAGCAGTTCAAGGAAGAGGCGCTTCGCTCAGTGGTTGGGCTGCGCTTGGGTCGGGCAGGGTGAGGCAAGGCCGTCAGAAGTGATGCGGGGTTGCGGGGTGTGATGCTTCAGTTCATCGCAAGCTTCGCTGACCATGGTAACTCCGTCGATCCCGAATGCGTATCGGTGGGCGGGTCATTGGTGCGGGCCGAGCACCCGGTGGAGAAGCCGGTGGTAGTGGACCGGCTTGCGGGCGGCGGCGCAATACCGCTGGATGTGCTGCGACTGGGCTGTGAAGGCTTGGAGAGCGATCTCAACTACCGACTGTTTGTCGTCACCAACTGCGCGGCCGAACCGAAACTGCAGGATCCCATCAATGATCCGGCCCAGCGCCCCTGGCGCGGGGTCCGCAGAGTGCAACACTATATGGCTGGCGGTCGACGCGTTGACCCAACCGATGGTCGTTCGCGAAGATCAGTCTCCCGACGGAGGGCGGACACACGATGCGTGAACGCGAGATGAATCAGCGGGACTCGATCACGGGATGAGCATTTGGATGCCACACGCCCCTGTCCTCCGAGCCACCCGAATCCTCCCAAATGGCCTCAGCAGTTTGAGGTGCCGCAATGCATGAAGTGAAATCCATCCAGGACTTGCTCAGCCAGATCGAGCGGAATGAAATCCTGTTGCCTGAATTCCAGCGTGGCTATGTGTGGAAGCGTGATCAGGTGCGCGGCCTCATGCAGTCGTTGTATCGCAAGCACCCAACAGGCCATCTGCTTGTATGGAGAACCTATAAGCCGGCCACAGTTCGCGGGGATGATTCGAGTTCCAATGGCCACTCACTGTTGCTCCTCGATGGCCAGCAGCGGCTTACGACGTTATACGTTCTAGTCGAAGGAAAGGCACCGCCGTTCTACGAAGGTGAGTCACTGTTTTTCGACCTCTACTTCAATGTGCAAACTGAAGAATTCCGGTTTTGGCAAAAGACGCACATGGAGAATAATCCCGCCTGGTTTAGTGTCCATAACTTCCTTAGCGAAGGGCTGAATAGCCTGCTGGACAGGTTGGGAGATTTGCCTGAAGAGGTCCGTGAAATCATCCAGAACAATCTGTCCAGGCTCGCCAGGCTTGACCAAATTCGCGGCTACAACTATACGGTCGATCAGGTGACGGGAGACAACTATACCGTCGACGAGGTGGTCGATATATTCAATCGGGTCAACAGCAGTGGAACACCGCTTACTAAGGTTGATCTAGCTTTAGCTCACATTTGCAGCATTTGGCCCGAGGCCCGCGCAGAGCTGCGCACATTCAATGCGGAGATGACCAAGCACGGGTTCGGGGGGGATTTCGGTTTCCTCGTCCGGTGCCTCGCCGGTATAGCAACTGGATCGGTGACGCTGGAAGGTGCGTTCCTTCGTGTGCCTGCGGAGCAGCTTCAAGACGCCTGGCTTGAGACTCAAGTGGCGTTTGAGCATCTCGTGAACGTCTTGAAGCACGAGGCATTTGTCGACGATCTGAGTGACTTGCCGACCAGCAACGTCCTCGTGCCGATGACCGTATACCTCGCGCGGCATGAGGGCAGCTTTCCGAGTGACGCAATCAAGCGACGGTTTATCCGGTGGATGTATTTGGCCGGCCTGTGGGCGCGGTACTCGGGCGCAACCGAGACGAAGCTTCAGCAAGACACCGCCCTGGTATCCAGCAGTGACCCCGATCCGACGCCTGAGCTCGAGGCAGCAATCTTGCGCGAGCGGGGTCGGCTGACCCTGGAGGCGTCCGACCTGGCCGGGGCGGGCATCGGCTCGGCCTTGGGACGATTCAGCTATGTACTGGCCCGAGCTCGTGGCGCTCGAGACTGGTTCACGGGTATTCGGCTTTATGACGACGCCGTTGGCAAACGAAACGGCCTCGAGTCCCACCATATCTTTCCGAGAAAGATTCTCTTAAAGGCGGGGCTGCACTCAAAATCTGATAGCCGGTCAATCAACGAGGTGGCAAACCGGGCTTTTCTCACGCAGAGGGCAAATCGAAAGCTAGCCGCCGCGCCTCCGGCGGAGTATCTCGTGGACATCGAACGCGATCAGCCGGGCACACTCCGAGCCCAGAGCGTGCCGATGGATCGGGAACTTTGGGGGGCGAATTGCTTTTTCAACTTCCTTGCTGCCCGAAGGCAGTTGCTGGCTCAGGCCATGAATGAATTCATTGCCAGCTGGGTTCCCAAGGGTGAAGTGGACGAGACTGACGAGTCAGCCGTCCGACAGCGCATGGAGGCTGGCGAGAACGACAGTCTCGAATTCAAGTCAAGTCTTCGCTGGGACCGTCGCGATGAGCGTGTGAACAAGGAACTCGAGAAGGTTGCAATCAAGACGATGGCCGGATTCCTGAACGGTCACGGCGGCACTCTCCTGATTGGTGTCGATGACGGCGGGGCGGCCGTTGGGATCTCGTTGGACTACGGGACCTTGAAAAAGAAAGATCGAGACGGATTCGAGCTTCACTTGCAACAGCTTGTCGCACGTGACCTTGGCGAAGCGGCGTCGTCGTATCTGACGATCACCTTCCATGAGATCGATGGTCATGACGTGTGCCAGGTGACGGTCGAAGCGAGCGACCATCCGATCTATGTGGATGATCGAAACACTGCGGTCTTCTTCCTTCGGACGGGCAACGCCACCCGCCCACTTCCGGTGAACGAGGCGGTGAAGTACGTGCAGCACCGCTGGGGAAAGGCGGCGTGAAATCTGCCGAGGCTGGATTCCCTAGATGATTCCTAAGGCGTGCAAACGCCTGGCTGAGGTGGACTTTCCCATTGCGGAAGTTGGAGCGCATTCCCTCGCCGAAAAAGCCAAGAGGACAGGGACTCCGAACCAGTTGCACCACTGGTGGGCGTGGCGGCCGCTGGCCTCCTCGCGAGCAGTGCTGATGGCACTGCTTCTGCCGGACCCCTGTGACAGATACTGCCCGCAGGCATTTAAGAGGCAAGCGCGCGAGATTCTGGGCGAAGTGCGCCGGCCGCCGCGCGACGACCATGAGCTGCGCAAGGCGTTGCTCTGGTTCATTGGCGCGTTTGCTAACTGGGACATGGCGGCGTATCCCGCTTATCTGCGCGTGGCACGCGACTTGGTGAAGGCTGCAAATTCGGGGGAGGCGCCGCTGGTCGCGGACCCGTTTTCGGGCGGGGGCTCGATCCCGCTGGAGGCGCTGCGGCTGGGCTGTGAGGCCTTCGCAAGCGATCTCAACCCGGTGGCATGCTTGATATTGAGTGCCAAGCTTGAGGGCATTCAGCGACACCAGTCTGTCGTGTCGGGCAAGTCCCAGTCCGGCGGTCGGACGCTCCCCGAGGAGCTGTGCAGGGTTGGCGGCGAGATCAAGCGGCGAGTCGAGCTGGAGGTGGCCGACCTCTATCCCAAGGACTCGGATGGGGCCACTCCCATCGCCTATCTCTGGGCGCGCACGGTGCTTTGTGAAGCGCCCAACTGCGGCGCTGAGATTCCGCTTATGCGGTCACTCTGGCTCTGCAAGAAACCGAAGCGCAAGCGGGCCTTGCGGGCCACGGTCGAACGGGCGAACGGCGTCGCGCCTCGCGTGGAGTTCGAGATATTCACGCCAAGAGCCGACCATGAGGTGGCTGGCAGCACCGTCTCCCGTGCCCGGGCTACATGTCTCTGCTGCGGCGCAGTGCTCGCGCCGGAGCGGGTGCGCAGCCAGCTTGCCGTCCAGCGTGGCGGTTCGGACACGGTGTTCGATACGAATGGGAACCGCACCGGCGGGGCGCGGATGACTGCGGTTGTTACGCTCAAGTCCGGGGAGCAGGGTCGTCACTATCGGCTTCCCGCCGACGCCGACTACGCGGCAGTTCACCGGGCACAAGAGCGAAAACGTCGAGTTCTCCGCGATTGGGAAAGTGGCGGCCGGCAAGGGATTTGCCCAGTGCCGGATGAGCCGCTACCGCCGGTTGGCACCCTGGGATTCCGTGTGCAGCGATACGGCATGCTCCAGTGGGGCGACTTGTTTACAGCCCGACAGGCGGTCTCCTTCTCGAGACTCGCATGCGAGATTCATAGCGAGCTTGAAAGCGGATCAGTCTCCGCAGACTGTGCTGCTCTTCTGGCGATGGTTTGTTCCAAGTTGGCGGACCGGTGCAATAGCCTTGTCAATTGGAGTCTCGGAGTGGAATGTCCCAATCAGCTTTTCAAGGGCAACGCACTACCTATGGGTTGGGATTTTGCAGAGAGCAACGTCTTTTCCCAGGCAAGTGGTTCGATTGCGGCAACCGTGACCGCGACAGCACGGAATGCTACAGCCACCGCGATATCGAGGACTCACGGATCATCTCTGTTGCTCGCGGACGCAACGGACCACCCTCTTCCTCACCAGTCAGCACATGTGTGGTTCACCGATCCGCCGTACTACGACGCAATTCCTTACGCAGACCTTTCCGACTTCTTCTTGGTTTGGCTCAAGCGTGCGCTGCCCGGGCATCCGCTGCTACGCGATCCATTCGATCCGAACAATCCGCTCACGCCCAAACGGCGCGAGGCCGTGCAGGATGAGACCAAGCATGCCAACGGGCGACCGAAGGACCGCGAATGGTTCGAGAAGACAATATCGGAGGCATTTGCCGAGGGCCGCCGCGTGCTTCGCGAAGACGGGGTTGGTTCGGTTGTCTTTGCCCACAAGACCACCGAAGGTTGGGAGGCGCTCCTCTCTGGGATGATCCGAGGCGGTTGGACAATTACTGGTTCCTGGCCCATTGCAACTGAGCGATCTGCCAGAATGCGCGCTCGGGACTCCGCCGCCCTGGAAACCAGCGTCCACCTGATATGCCGTCCGCGACCCGAGGACGCCCCCGAGGGCGATTGGGCCGAAGTCCTTCACGAGTTGCCCATCCGCGTCGGCGAATCGATGCAGCGCTTGCAGGGCGAGGGCATTCGCGGCGCCGACCTGGTATTCGCTTGCATCGGCCCAGCGCTGGAGATCTTCAGCCGCTTCCGCTCCGTGGAGACCGCCGAGGGACGCCAGATCAAGCTACCCGAGTACTTGGAAAAGGTGTGGGAGGTGGTTGGACGTGAGGCCCTCTTGCAAGTGCTGGGTATGGAGGAAGCCCAAGCGCGCAATGGACTAGCCGCGGCTCTGGAAGAGGACGCCCGCCTGACCGCGCTGTTCCTCTGGACGCTGCAAAGCACCAGCCAGGGCGAGGGAGCGGACGACGTCGAGGCACCGCGCGGGCAGGCTGGCAGCTACAGCCTGCCCTTCGACGTGGTGCGGCGGTTCGCCCAGCCGCTGGGGATCCACTTGGACGATTGGGCCTCGCGCATCATCGAGACGAACAAGGGCGTGGTGCGGCTACTGCCAGTGACGGCGCGCAGCCGGCAGTTCTTCGGCCAATCCGGAGCCGGAGCGCTGGCCGACGAAATCGAGTCCAGCGCGGCAGCCGTTTCGCAGCTCAGCCTCTTCCCGGCCGAACCTGCCGGAACGCGCACCCGAGCGCGGCGTCAGGGCCGCGCGGTGGCCGCTGGAGACGAAGTCGGAGCCACGCTGGCGGCAACCACGCTGGACCGGGTCCACATCGCGATGCTCTTTCAAGGGTCGGGGCGCACGCAGGCGTTGCGCAACTTGCTGGAGGCCGAGCACGACCGCGGCCCTGACTTCCTGCGTCTCGCCAACGCTCTCTCCGCCCTCTATCCTCGCGGCAGCCAAGAAAAGCGCCTGCTCGATGCGATGCTCCTCGCAGTGCCGCGGTGACTTGGTGGATTACGCGATAGTCACTCCTCTAGACGATTCGATTGAGGCGACAGTCGGATGGCTTGATGGAGGCACGGCTCAAGTTCATTCTGGGGAACCGAGAGCATTCTCTGTCGACGGCGATCCCTACGAGTTCCGAGGTCAGAATCTTGGAGCAGCAGGCAAGGGATGCGTTCGTGAGACATTCGGTGCCGCTGTCGTTCTCACGCCTGAAGCGACCTAGAACATGGATCCCTGGTATCGAGTCGTAACTCTCCGCCGGGAAGTTCGGGAAGGTCGATCCTTCAGTCCCGACGAGTTCGCCATCGCCCTTGAGCAGGTGGTGGCGGGCACCGCGCCCCTGGATTACCGGGACCCTGCGCAATTCTTCTCCCGCACATGCTTTACCCGCGCGCTGACCGAGCACGCCGGCATGGTGCTGCGTCGGCTGTCCGGACGGACTGAGAACACAGCGCCGGTTTTGGCGCTCATCACGCAGTTCGGCGGCGGCAAGACTCACACGCTAACTGCGCTGTATCACCTGGCCACCGCCGGTCCGGAAGCCGCTCGGATGCCGGGAGTGTCGGAACTGCTCACCATGTCGGGGATCGCGATCGTGCCTTCGGCCCGCGTCGGCGTTTTCGTCGGCAACGCCTGGGATCCGACCGAGGGGCGCGAGACGCCCTGGATCGATTTGGCCCGCCAGCTGGCGGGCGACGCGGGCGTCGCCGCCCTGGGCGCCACCGCGCGAACTGCTCCACCAGGCACCGATGCGCTGGCCCGAGTCTTCGCCGCCGCGGACGCCCCGGTGCTGCTGCTGTTCGATGAAGTGCTGAACTTCGTGAACCGCCATCGTGGAATGGCCGACAGCTTTCATGCGTTTCTGCAGAACCTAACCGTCGCCGCGACCGGCACCACGCAAGCTGCAGCGGTCATCAGCCTGCCGCGCAGCCAGGTGGAAATGACCGATTGGGACCAGCAATGGCAGGAACGGATTACCAAGGTGGTGCGGCGCGTTGCGCGGGATCTAATCGCCAATGACGAGTCCGAAATAAGCGAGGTCGTGCGTCGGCGGCTCTTCGAGGATCTGGGCAAGCCTCGCATTCGCAAGCGGGTTGCCAGGGCCTACGCCGACTGGTGCTTCGAGCGCACCGCCCGGCTTCCGCCCGAGTGGCTGGCTGTGGATACAGCGACGACGGAGGACCGGGCCAAGGAGTTCTTGAGAGGCCGATTCGAAGCGTGCTACCCCTTCCATCCGGCGACGCTTTCGGTCTTTCAACGCAAGTGGCAAGCGCTCCCCCAGTTTCAGCAGACCCGCGGCGCCCTGGCCATGCTGGCGCAGTGGATCTCGTGGGCTTCGCGCGAGCAGTTTCGACAAGCTCGAACCGAGCCGCTGATTACATTGGGCTCGGCACCGTTGCACGTGCCCGAGTTTCGTGCTGTCGTTCTCGGTCAACTGGGAGAGACACGGCTCGACGTGGCAATCGAAGCCGACCTTGCGGGACCGATGGCCCATGCCAGGGCACTTGACGCGGACACCAAGGGAGCGCTGCGGGATATCCATCGGCGGGTAGGCACGGCAGTCCTTTTCGAGTCGTCCGGGGGACAGTTCGAAAAGGTGGCGCACCTGCCGGAACTGCGATTCGCGCTGGGTGAGCCGGAGGTCGAGACCACGACCGTCGACAGCATGGCGAATGCGCTGGAGGCGCGCAGCTTCTTCGTGCGCCGGTATGGAACCGACGGCTACGTGATCCACCATCAGGCGACCCTGAAGAAGGTGGTGAGCGACCGGCGCGCCTCCCTCGACGAGGAAACCGAGGTCAGGCCAGCGATTCGCCGGCTTGTCGAAGACGCCTTCAAGGCTGGTACGACCGTTCCGCTCGTCTTCTTCCCGCAGGACAGTGCTGCAGTCCAGGACTCGTCGCGCCTCACCCTGGTCGTTCTCGATCCGGAGATGGAGTGGCAGGCAAGGAGGGTCGTCGAGGGAATTGGCCGATGGACCAGGGAACGGGGTAGTTCTCCCCGGCTGTACCCCGGTTCCCTGGTCTGGTGCGCGCGGAGGCCAGGGCGGGAGCTTCGCGACAAAGTCGAAATGTGGCTGGCGTGGCGGCGAGTGGAAGCGGAGGTGCGCAGGGGTGTTCTCGGCAGCGAATTTGACAGCGCGGAACGGTCTGAAGTGCGGACCAGCCTCCGCGAGGCGGAGCAGGCTGCAAAGGACGAAGTTTGGGCCGCCTATCGGTTCGTGGCTCTTGCCGACACCCGTGAAAGCAACGGGCTCAAGATCATCGATCTGGGCGCCGGACACTCCAGTGCCAGTGAGACCCTCTGCGGACGGATCATCAGCGCCCTGAAGTCCGAGGCGCTTCTCAACGAATCGGTGGGCGCGGGGTACATCGACCGCCATTGGCCGCCCGCGTTCAGAGAGGCGGCGGCCTGGCCGCTGCTGAGCCTGCGTCAAAGTTTCCTCACAGGCGCGCTGACGCGTCTGATCGATCCTGACGCAATCCTGCGACGGCAGATCGTCGACTTTGTGGCGCGCGGTGATTTCGGCCTTGCGTCCGGCGCAGAGCCCGACGGCGGTTTTGAGCGCTTGTGGTATGGGGAACCTGTACTACCGGAGGAAGTGGCGTTTGAGTCTGATGTATTCCTTATCACCAAGGCCAAAGCTGATGAACTCAAGGCGGCCGGTGAAAGTCCGCCGCCGAAACCGGACAACGGGACAGATCCAGGTCCCGAACCGCCGCCGGATCCCGAACCACCACCGATCGTTGGCCCTGGTCCCGGCGCTGGCACCACGACCCTTCGGCTTACCGGACCCGTGCCGCCGGAGATTTGGAACCGGTTGGGCACACGGCTTATTCCAAAGCTGCACGCTGGCGATGATCTCCTGGTGACGGTCGACTTCTCAGTGACCGTCGACTCCGCGCATGCGCGAAACATGGAGAGGGAGCTAACGCAAATCCTCGCTGACCTTGGGCTGAGCGACAAGGTAATCGTGAAGAGGTCGTAGGATGGATTCTGCTCCATCCGTTTGAGGCTTTCTGTGGCGCTGGCGTCCCACGACCAGAAGGCTGACTCAGGCTAGCCTGTACATAACATCTGAGCGCAGACGGAACCGCGCATGGATCGCGCGTCGCGCTCAAGAGTCTTGCCACAGTATTCCCACGGTGCCTAGGCACTACTGGGCTATTTGACCGGGTTCCTACAGGGCCTTTGATGCCTGAGGCGGAAAAACCAAATGGCGCGGGAGCGTCGTGCGCTGCATCGGCTGTTGCAACTCGCGGGTATCGTGTTCGGCCGCTTGGCCTTGCTGCATCCTGTTTTCAAGATGCGGTTAGCGCCATGAGCGTATAGTCCTTTGTAAGGCTGCGACGCCCGAGGGCCGATACGTCTCTGTGCCGACAGTTCGCGACCGGCCCGGAGAACAGCTGGGTCTGCATCACTGCCAATATTTTCATTCACACGCAGCGGCGCGCTATGCTTTGTACGGAGCAAGTGCTCAGGCAGGAGTCTCGATGGCGGTAAGCTCACCATTCTTGGCGAATCTCGCTGCGCAAAGACTTGGTCGAGGCGCCGAAACTGGGTCGGCGTTCTCGCGTCCATTGGGCCAATCGGCTGCGAGGATTGCGGACGACACCGCTGCCCAGCCGTTCATTCTGAGATTCCTTTCCCCGCCAGTCAGGCTTCGCCGTGGCTCACCTCCGAGGACGGTGACCGATGTGATCCGAGAAACCTCGGACGAACGATGAAGTGGCCTGCGGTCTGGTTTCTAACCGCACGTACGTAGGGAGGATCAAACTGTCTACAAGCGACAGACCTCATGCAAAGCCTGCAAGTCCGTCCAATCGAAGGACGAACGAATGTGAATTGGCGAATTCGAGAATTCGAGGCAAGAGGATCGATCGAACTGAAGTAGGCGATTCCTCGCTGCCGTTTCTTGTGCGGTTTGCTATTCTCCCGGCTCGGCGCGATCCCCGTGATCCTCCGGGGACAAGCTATACTAGAGCAGACCGCGAAACGACGGATGAGCATTGACACAGTTCTTCTGGTAACCACTTCCTATGACGTAGCTCCCAAATATGTGGGCAGAGCGTTAGACCGACGCGGCGTTCCATACTTTAGACTTGATACCGATAGATTCCCGACAGAGATTCGGTCGAACTTTGATCCGCATGGTGAGCTAACGATCATAGATGATGATTGCAGAGTGTCCGCTAAGAAAATCAAATCAGTTTGGTACCGACGGAGTGTGAAGCCAAATCTACCTGTAGATTTGAAACCTGGCGTGCGCGACTTCTGCGAGCGAGAGTGCCGTGCGTTTCTCGAGGGAGTCTTGGCGACCTTGCAAACGAAGCGTTGGCTGAGCGACCCACAGGCAATCCGGAATGCAGAGCGAAAACCGTACCAATTGTCGGTGGCTGCCCGCCTGGGCTTTATTTTGCCGGCCACAGTAGTGACGAATGATGGCGAGGCCGCTCGGAGCTTTGCCGAGAGACATCGGGTGGTGGCCAAAGCGGTGAGTTCAGGCTACATTTCGGAGCCAGATGGTGTGCAGGCGGTGTTCACGAGTTCCCTGACTCCAGGTGACCTGGACGATCTCTCGGGACTATCGCTAGCACCGGTTACATTCCAAGAACACATAAGCAAGGCCTCTGATATTCGAGTGACGGTCGTCGAAGACGAAGTCTATGCAGCTGAAATCCGATCTCAAGACCAAGAATCTAGTAGAGTGGACTGGCGGGCCGCACAAGACGCGAACTTAGAACATATGACACACGAGTTGCCATTGACAGTAGCGAATCGTTGCCGAAGACTGGTCTCTTGCCTCGGTCTTGTATTTGGAGCCATTGACCTCGCTCTGACGACTGATGGTAGATACATCTTCTTTGAAATCAACCCAAACGGTGAATGGGTCTGGATTGAAGATCAGCTAGGGTTTCCGATCTCAGACAGTATCGCGGCATGGCTGAACGCCTGAGCAGATGGCGAAGGATCTACGACCGGATTCCGGACTGCATTTGGCCACACCTACATGGAAGTGAAGTCCCAAGGCCGGAATTGCGGAGAGTCTTCGGTGACAATGACGCTGGAATTGTAGTAGAAAACCTCAGCATTCTTTCTTCTCACTTGAAGCAAGCTGATGAGCGTAGCAGGAATGTGGATTCTAAGCTCTTAGCGCTGCTCACCTTGACGTCGGTTCTAGCGGCCGCAATCAGCGCAAGCTTCGCCGCCGCTGTAACCTTGGTAGCAATTCAAATCGGAGAGAGCTTATGTGAAACTGTAGCCGTCGCTCTGACGGCGTGTATCGGACTCATAGTGTTCTACGTCGCTTGTCAACTTATTCGGTCGGTGCAATGCACGATTGACGGGCTCAGGCGAAGATCTTATAGAAACCTGGGTCCCGCTCAGATTCGTCCTCAAAGAGACGAAGATGCAAATCACTATCGGGTCCGGTTGGTTAACGAACAACTGAATTGTGTGCAATGGAATGAGTGGGTCGTAGATCAGAAGGTCAGCGACATGGCTGTCGCACATATTGCTTTGAGTAATGCGCTGTTCGGATCGTACCTCCTCATTGCGGGTGCACTGACGTTGTTAGTTGTGAGATTAGTGTGTGGATAATCGTAGAAATGCGATAGCCAGGGTATAGACTAAAGCAGGCTAATGTGCTGTCGGATGCGACAATATTGATCTTGCGTGAATGTCAACGATTAGAATAGTGTAGTCTATGCGCATTGGCTACTGCGCTCTCAGAGTCGTTTTCCAGATCCGATCTCCGGGACTCTCAGATGCAAGCGTGGCCGGCTAGATATGTTCGTTGCATACAGCGAGCCGTGAACACTAGGAAATCCTGGATCCTGCGGATTGGTCGCCGTGTATGGTTTCGGTCTTGGCGATCGGTGTTGAGTTCGAGGGCGTGGTCGAAGGAGCGGCCGGAAAGTCGGGACGCAGGGGCGGCATTTTATGGTGTTCGGGGGAAGGCCCCGGGCGGCAGGTTCCCAGACTGTGCGAGCTCGACTTGCGCTCGCATGGAGGAACCTCCGCGGTTCCCTTATGGATCCCCGCTCAGGACCTTTTGAGCGCGATGCTAGCTGGCGTATGCGATGGCGCTGGGCTCGACAAACGCACGTATCGGAGGCCGGAAGTCCTCGCGAAGCTCGTGATACACAGGATCGTACGGGATTTCCTTGTCTGCGTAGAACATCGCTTCATTGCGATCAATCGGTCGGTTTGGGGAAAGTCTTCGGCGACGCACGTCAAACACGAACAGGTAGCCAATAGTTCTTGCTTCCGGGTGTTCCTCGTGATGCCGATCAAGATAGTCTGCCAATTGCTTCGCCCCATTGCGTGCTCTCGACTCACCGTAGCGAGTGGTGATCGATCCAGTTGCCTCATTGAGTGCTACGCCGAGCCACTTTATCTCTATCAAGGCATTCCTGGGAGGCGTGAAGTTGACTCGGATATCTACCGGATGCGTCTCGTCCACGACATACTCAGGTCGAACCTCCGCGTCGCGAAGAACGTGTTCAAGAAAGTCGGAGAGGGATCGCCGCATCTGAGCTTCAGGATTGTCAGCGCAAACGAAAAGCCTGGGACCGTCGTGGCCTTCGACCCAGCTGTTAGAGAGCGTACGGCACTTCGAGGTTCGGGCTTGGCGGCGCCGATAGTCGTCGAGGGCTTCGTCAAGCTCAATGTAATGCGGTACCGAGAACAGGCTGGGCACTCCTTCGATGAGACGAGGAATCTGATTTTCCTGATCCGATCCAGCAAAAAAGAGCTCTGTTCGATCTTCGTATAGGTAACCGACTATTCGAGCCCTGTCAGTCAAGTCATCAGATCCATGCCGTCGCAGGGTGCCATCGCGCAGGACTTCAATAGTCATCCCATCTGAAGCGAATGGCTGAAGATCAGATTCGTGCACGACTTCGATGCCAGACCCGCCGGCCGGCTCGTCGTCAACCGTCGCATAGAAGGTGATCCGGCCGCGACACTCATCGATGTCAATGTGCAGATAGACGCGGCGTACGGCGCTCAGTACTCGATCAAAGGCAGAGCCTCCGTCAGCGCCATACGTCGCCTCTGCCTGGGCTCGGAATGCCAGACCCACGAGGCGGTCGAGCTCCTCCGGATCGAGGCGAGTCACGCAACGGCTTCTGGTTCGCGGGCGCGCTTCACCGCTGCCGCTCGCGCGACCAGCCAGACGGCAGCCGGCCCGACGAGGTCGGTGCTGCCCGAAGGCATTCGCTCTCTGACTTGATCCAGCTCGCTGCGGATATCGTCAACAGCAAGGCGTGTTAGGAGGAAGTGAGTGTTCGAGCGCCTACGATACGTCGTGGGATCGTTCGCCAACGCGATCCGTACTAAGCCCAGCGGGACGAGCGAGGCTGCGCCAAGTGCCGCATCCAAGTAGCGAAGATGAACCGAAAGGCCTTCGAGACTAGACAGCAACTTCTCCAACTCACTCGCACCTCGGGGCGACTGGAGAATAATGTGCCCACCGTACGGCTCGTCAATTAGACCACGGGCCAGATGCCCGCTGATCGCCACGTCCAAGTCTGCGGAGAACGGGACCCCCGTTGGAGTGGATGTGAACTCGTAGCCCCAGTCATTCGGTTCGCGGCCATCGTAGATCGAGAGGAGGCAGGCGAGATATGCGAATAGGTGTACTTCGGCGCGCGTGGTGCCGCCGAGCCGCTCTTCCCCGACGCCGACCAGGCGAAGAGAGTCAAGGTAAGCCGAGGGACTGAGGTCCGACAGTTAGGGACTGTCCTCTCCGCTGAGAATCTGCTCGAATCGGGCGTACGCGCTGTCGAAGCGGTCCTCTGACTCGATCTGCACTGATGAGAGCTCGGCCCACTGAGTCATTCGAACAACACTCATTAGATCAGAGCCACAGACGTAAGCGAGCTGCTGCAGAAGCTGTGAGGTATTGATGTTTGCCGTCATCAGGAGGAGATGACCGTCGCGAACGAATGTACCGAACATTTCTCCCGCCTTGGCTTCATACGCCAGATCGAGCGAACCTTCAGGCGTGTCGACCAGCATCGTCGTTCTGGCTTCCTGGGGTGCGAGGTATCTTGCGAGTGCCATCCGAAGAGCGATGTCGATAAAGTACCGCTGGCTCTCAGACATGGAGTATGTGTATCGACGCGGCGCGCTCTTGAGCGAGACCAATAGTTGAATCCTAGCTGCGTCAGTTCTTTCCTCCATCGACACTGTCAGTTCTTCGCCAAGGAATTGCTGGGCTAGCTCCTCAAACAGCGGCAGAAACTCCTCCTCGACGGCAATGTAGCGCTCGTGGAGTCCTCTCCTCAGCTTGCCCAACTCCTGTCTAACCTCATCGCGACGCTGACGGTTATCGTCGCGCCTCGCTTGCTGTTCTGTGATTTCCCTCTGGTAGGACGCCCGAAGCTGATCAACCCGGTCGCTGCCGCGATCTATAGCGATTGAGTCATACTCGCCCTCGATATTCGCGATCCGTTCAACGATGTGATCGAGCATCCCCCGCGCCTCATCCAGAGCATCTTCGGCGGATCGAGAGGCATCGAGGGCCGCTCTGAGGTTGTTCTGGATTGATCGTCTCCGGTCTTCCAGGGCAGCAAGCTCAGGGAGAATCGGGTCATCGGTGTCGACTTGCACGGCCTCCCCGCAAACTGGGCAAGTTTCTTCGCTGAGGCGACTCTCGGTCCTGCGCTGCAACGCAGCACCTTCCGCATTGCAGGCGGGGCATACGGCGTCGTCGATGAGCGATCGGACGATCCGGCTGACGCTCGGGTCGATCTGGCCAGTCGCCCTGTGGGAGAAGAGGTCGTCGAACGCTGACTGCACTGCCAAGTCCTCAGAGCTCAGCGAGTTCACCCGAAGGCGGATATCATCCAGCTCGTCAATCCGGGTCTGAATTTCTGAGTTCTGGGCATCGCGGGAGTCGTACAGCGCCTCCAACTCCGCGCGGGTCTCCTCAGGAATATCTGACTCGATCCCGACAGTCTGGTCCAGATCTTTGAGCGCCCGTCGTGCGCGAGTAGCCTGCCACTGGGCGTTGCGCGCGATGGAGTCCAACCGCTCGTCCTCCCGCCGCCATAATTCTGCTTTGCTCGCGACGTCAGGATCGACTCCGAATGCAAGAAAGAGAACTGGCTCGAGGACACGTTCATTCCAGAACAGCAAGTGTCTGCGTTCGTCAAATGTGAACAGAAACAGTTGCAGGAACACAAACTGCTCAAAGGTAGACAGTCCAGTGGCAGACAGAACTGCGGCCTTATATGCTTCATTTCGGTCGGTTTCCGATAACGCGTCGTCCTCGTGAGTATTCTGATCTTTGAGACTTCCGTGCGAATGAAAGAACTCAGTGATCCCATCTGGCTCGGTTAGCATCCTCGAGATTGAGAACTGCTCGGAACCGATCGAAAAGTCCAGTGCCACGGATGCCCCTCGTATATCGGCATCCGAAACGCGTCCCTGAAAGAATCTCGCGGAAAAGTCTGCTGTGTGGCGATAGTATTCCTCGACGGATTCGAACGACCTTGCCGGATCAGGCACGCGCCCGGTGAGTCCGAAATTGATGGCAGAAATTAGGGTCGACTTACCGATTCCGTTGGCTCCAACAAAGCATGTGACGCCCTCAGCGAGCGTGATCTGCGGACTGGGTTCGAGGGAGTAGAGCGTGAAGTCGGCGAGCGCCACACGCTGCAGGCGGGGAAAGGTGAGCGAACGCTCAGTCACGGCAATGTCCTCGGTGCCCAACTGAGGTTGCGTTCGACCGGCCAGTAGTGTTCGACCAGAGGCAGCGTACCAGAAGAACCAGCAGAACGTGCGTCTCGTACGCGCATCGCCGGGCCGGGGTCTATGGGAGCGTCGTAGGCTGAGCGACAGGTGGCCATATCAATCGTGGCGAATTCTGTAGCTCATCGCACGAGGCCGCGATCTGCGCGGCTTACGACGGCTTTCTCGCGAACACCACCGTCTCTCGAAGGAACGGAGATTGAGAGTGGCGGCGGCGGAGATGCCTGGCGACATCCAGGCGCTCAACGACGAATCCCTCCTGTCTGGCCATTTCTGCCATCATGAGGTCAGCGGCGATCACGAAACCTTGCCCATTACCATGAAGCGAGTTTCCTACCACATAGACCAATTGGCCCCCGGGCCTCAGCCATTTCCACGCTGACTGCAGAGTCCGACGCATATCCGCAGCATACCCACCGATCATCTCTCGGCGGCTGTGAGTGTATCTGTCTTTAGGAATGACCTCCAAGATCGGGGCCACGAGATCATCGATGTGGCGGGGACGATCGAGCACAGAGTCACGCCTGATGCTTGGATGGCTGTGAACTGTCTTGAGCCTCTGCGACCGAAAGGCGGAGGCATCCTCGATCAATCCGAGGAGCCACGCTTCCATCTTATACACTTCCGTGTAGTCGATATTGTTCGGATACGGAGGAGAGAAAAAGACCAAGTCGAATGATGCTGAGCGCGATGCGATACCGGACATCAGGCGTCCATCGCCGAGGTGAACTCGTCCTTGAATCGGAGAGCGTTTCGCTGGCATATCGCACTCAACCCACCCGGCCCGCGCCAAGAAGGTGGCGATTGGACTCGCGCGAGACTTGTCCGGGACGTGGCGCAGCGCGCGGCCATCTCGTCGTAGAGCGCTGACCGGCTCAACTGTGGCCGCAAGGCACAGGCGAACCAATTGCACGTCGCGTGGATCCGCTCCGGACGACGCTGCCTCCTCGATAGCGGTTCGCAGTCGGAGGAGCAGTTCGAGATCGTTCCTGTCAAAATACGCGTGATTCTTGAAGGTAGCGAGGTCTGGAACTGGGGCAGCGAGCACTCTCCCATGTTGTGCCAATGCGGCGACCCGCTTGGCAAGGCGTCCAAACGACTTTGAAGGAGCCTGCAGTGCTGTCAGTTTGGCGGAGCCTACGAGCTGTATGAACGGATTGCATTCGAACCCGTGAAACACTGCTTGCTTGAAGATGCGCTGCGCAGTGAGCTCCGCAAGCGAAGTCGCGGTCGTGGCGCCGCCGGCGAATGGGTCCAGAACTCGAAGCGTCGCCTGATCCCGCAGACCTGTGTCCGCGAGCACGTGCTTCAGGAGGTCTGAGGAGAACGCCTCCTTGAGATGGAACCAACGATGAATGGGCGTGCTGGCGTTCCCGTTCGGCACAACCAGCGACTTGTAACGTCCGCTGTGTACGAGAGTGAAGCTCGCCTGGAGCCGAACATAGTGCTGATCCAATGCCGGCTGCGTCGGGCTTGGGCCCTCCATCATCGCGCGCTAGCCACCTACTCGATGCAGCACGAAGCCCAGCCGACCGAGGTTGCTTCGGGCGATCGCGCTCGTGAAGTCGAGTCGATCAAGACCCGTTACGGCTCCGAATACCTGCTTGACGGGGTACCTCATTCCTCCGACGTCAACAGCGTGGCGTTGTATCGGTTCGGGGCTCACTCCACGCATGCAAGCCTCGACCTCACCCCGGGAGAGGCTGAGGGATCTCCCGTTGACGATGCAGTCGATCCGCTCCGGCACTACAGTCCCCGATCAGATGGGTTCGACGGCGGGCGCGTCTACTTATACTTCTTCCACCGGACTGGCAGCAACCGCCTGCGGCCGCAGGGTCGACTGATGAATGAGAGGCTGCCCAGCGCCTTCCGTGTAGAAGGTCAGTTTGCCGGGGGAGTTGGAGGTGTGGGAACGTTCACCGGTGTCAGCGGAGCAGGGCCGTATAGCCGGCCTGCTCGAAGTCGCGGTCATGGGCGAGCGCGTCGGTGATCCCGCGCTCCTCCATGACGATGAAGCTGGCGCAGTCGGTGGGGCTCCGCGTCTGGTTCGGTCGCTCGGCGTAGTGCTGCACAGCGGACCGGAGCTGTGCGGACGTCTGCGGCACAATCTCGACATCCAGGCTGCGTTCCGCTCGCTCCACGACTTCCAGGGCCAGGCGCCGCTGTTGTTCCCCACGACCCCCGAACATGTTGAGGAGCTCGACCAGAACCATTTGGGTCGTCACGATGCGGTCGGGTTCAATCTCCTGCGTGAGGGCGATCGCTCGCTCGTGCAAGCTGTCCCGCTGGTCTTGAAGCGCGGCCAAGTACCCGATGTCGGCAAAGACCTTGCTCAAGATCCCTCGTCCCTCGGGTGGCCGTAGAGGTAGTGCCTTTAGTGCTCCGCGAGGTCAACAGGCCGCTCACCCGGCTCGCGGACGAGCGCGGATATGTGCAGGTCGTCGATCAAGTCCACAAGGGAAGCCCCGTCTCCGTTTGGCGTCTCGGACGACTCACGCGGCGCGCTTGGGCCTGCGCAGCTGCCAGCATCTGTCGGCCGCCTACCGGCGGCCGGCGGTCGAGGCGGTCACGCACGAGTTCCTGGCACTGGCGCAGGCGGAGTTTTCTTCGAGTTAGGGTAGGATTTCCATGCCGTTGTTCCTGGAAGGGGGCAACGGCCTGTAACTCGGCCTCAGCGCCGTAACAGGTGTGGGATGGCTCGCGTGGAGTGCGTGTCATTGCGGTACTTCAAAGTTCCGGTGCACATGGTGCCAGCGTCGAGCCCATCGGCATCGGTCCATCGATCGGCCATGTATTCACGCCAGCGATGGTCCCGCTCTGAGGTCCCGTCCTAACGCGGTCGAAGTTCGCGTACCGGGTTCTACAGTTGGGCTAGTGAGATTCTCGCTCCACAGCCAGGGACGCCAGAGAAGTTCCAAATCGTCCGAAGGTTGCGGAAGACTCGCTCGGCATCAGAGGGCCCAGTCGATTCGGCGGAGTCGATGCGCACGCAGCCTGTCCCATTCAACCTGGGCAATTGGCCACCGGTGCCTACGCCTGCACGTCGGCCCATGACTGGCCCAGGACGCCGACCCCGGGCGGACTGGGAGCGACGGGTGGAGCATGCGATTCGTCACCTGCAGAGCGCGTGGGACCTCCAGGACAATTCCTTGTGCCGGATCGCGGCCGTTCGGGACCGCGCAGCTCACACGTACCAGTGGCGACCTGGTGCCGAGGCACTGGCTCTGCGCGATCTGGTCGAGGAGGCAGTCAAACTAGCCGGCGACCTCCTTGACCCGGCGCATGAGACGTTTCTTCGCCGTTGGGTGGCCACGGGCAATATCGCAGCCGTGGCCCGCGAGATGGGCAAGGACCGCTCCCACCTCTCGCGGGACTATCGGCCACGGGTCGTCATGGTCGTGACCGATGTGTTCATGAGCCTCACCGGCCACGGAAAGCGGCGGATGCGAAGCACGCAGCCGCGCCAGTCGCGACGTACCCGCTAGCCGGTATCGTCCGCGACCACCCGTAGCAGTTGCCGCGGCCCGCGCCTCGGGAAGCCGATCGGTGACGCGCCGGCACGCCCGGTGCCGACCTGCGCTCCCTCGAATCCCGTCGCGTGCCGGCCGCCGCTCACGGAACTCTCCCTCGCCTACCCCCGTGGCCCGTCCCCACCGCCACGCCCGGGCCCGCTCCCGCCGGCGATGTCGCCCGCGCTGTGCGCGTGGTGGACAGCGACACGATCGACGTCTACCTGGGCAGCAAGTTCAAGCCTGTCCGCCTGCTTTTGGTGGATACGCCGGAGCACAGCTGTCCCCGGTTCGCGGCGTTCAGCGGATTTGCGCCGAGGCGCGTGGCGCACCAGACCGTGCGCTTGGTCGCAGGACTGCCACCCGGATCGTCCGCGCGTGTGCGTCCATCCCTGCGTATGTGGTAGTCATCACCCTGACCGGCTGTCAAATGCCGCCACTCGCTCTGGGGGCGGCCGCGGCAAACGTGCTCTAGGGCGAGAGGAGATGGATGAACGGGAGCGCTGCGGCGACGGCGGAACGCCGCCAGTGTAGGTTTACGCCTTCTGTACGCCCAAGTCGCCCGCTCGCATCTCAAACGTCACTTTGAAACCCAACTGTGCGGCCGCCGACGTTATCTGGCCACGAATCGTCGGCTGACGCTTCTTCTCCTGCTCGGTGAGACTGATGACGACCCATTCGCCGCGCGATGTCTTTTCCAGGCGGCTGACAATCTCGCGAATCTCAGGGCTAACCCGCCGTGACCGCTGCGGTCGCTGCTTCCAGTCACTCGTCGATACCACCTCTTTGAGCTTCATGCGCTTCTCGACTCCCGTCGAACAATCTGCGTTGAATTGCGGAATCGTGGCATAGCCAACTTGTCGCGGGCAAGTCGTGGCCCATGAATCGAACCTATCCGAGACGTAATCGCGCAATTGCTGGCGGATCGCCACTCATCTCATGCAGGTCGGGCAGTTGCGACATCTTTTGGGGCAATACTGCATGACACGGGGCACATAGTCCGCTAGTGTCCAAAAGCGTTCACTTCCCAAAGAGACGCGACACTTGGCAGCGAATTCGGCTGACACCAGGGAGCGGTGCACACGGCGTCTCGTCGGAATCTAGTGGTGCGATGAGAGCGAGGTACCGCTCATGCCCCATGATGAGGTGTTGTACCGATATCGGCTACGGCTGTTCCCCCTGGCCGACGAGTTGAACTATGTCCGTACCGCTACCAAATGCCGTGCGGAAGAGGGTGTCATCGCCATCACAGCAGGTGCCTGCGCGGGCGGTGTGCCGGATGCTCCTCAGCGGATACGGAGCTGGGCGCGGTCGCCTCGGCAGGTCGACTTCCGCAGCGTCCGCTCATCACAAATGGACTGTCTTGCGGGGTGAGGCTGGCGTGGAACAAGGATCGTAGGGAGATGCCTGGTTGGTTTGGATATGCGAAATGTGGAAGTGCTGGACCACCCCCAGATTCAGCGTACAGCCGCGTGACCAACGCCGGGCGCTTTCAACCGTTGCATTCGGCCATGCTGGAGATTGTCAGCCGCCTGGAGAACGACTTCGACGTCGAGCGTATTGAGGGATATGGTCTGGACGCGGAACTGGAGCAGGGACTCGACCCGGCACGTCCGCATGTGCGACTCAACCCCCGCGACCACGACGCCGCCCCGATTGCGGTGGTGTTCTCAACCTTTCCGGGTCTTCACGTCCGATTCGGGCGGTGGTACAGCGAGCTCTTTCCGAGCTGTGGCTGCGACGCGTGCGACGAGTCCGCAGAAGGCGAGATTGAACGGCTCAACGAAATGGTCGATGACGTTGTCGCCGGGAGGTTTTGCGAGGCGATCCGACGTCCCCTGATTTCTTTCAGGGGGTCTGGTTGGAGGGAGACGAGATTCTGGTCGTCTGTCGGGATACGCGCCCAGAGATCCCGAGTTAGCAGTCTTCGCGCGCGTGAGATGGCCGGTGGTCGTCGTCGCCTGGATCTGAACTGGGAGCCATGGCGCCGTAGACGGAACATCAGCTAGCGTCTCGCCTGTGGCCTCGGGGCCTGATTGACAACCTTGATACCCCATGAGCCTGCCCCAAAAGGCAGGCACGCCGACTTAGGCGAGCGTCAGCGTAGATTCGCCCACCGGAGAGCTTGCAGCACAGTACCTGAGGGCGTACTAGGTCTCGGCCTTACGGAGCTGCCTTCATGTCCGAGCCACGCCTTAGGTCGTCTTCCTGAGCTGGCCATATTCGAAACAGATCCTGTGTGTATCGAGCAAAAGCCGTATCTGGGTGTGGGACGAAAGGACGACTTCCTCCACAGTTCGTCGTGAGTACGCCTGAACCGCAGCTGCCAACGTTGTTCGTGTTGGATGGGTATGGCCGGATTCTCGGGAGGCGTTGCTGGGGATGAGGCCGGCGTCTTCGTTGATTCGAGATCGGACACGGTGTGCGTGGGCGGTGAGGGCTGACTTGGCGCGGAGCGTGGCCGGTGAGTTGGGCGGGCTGGCCGAGGAGCAGGCGCCGGTGGCGGACTCTCGGCAGGAGCCGGTGCATGCGCAGCGATCGGTGGGAGACACGAGTGCGGGTCTCCAGGGGTACCGCGGCCGATCTCGGTTCGCTTGCGGCAGGCGTCGTCCAGGGCGTTGTGGGGAGGGTCTCGTCTGCGTTCCGCCAGGGAGTCAAGGAGATCGCGTTTCGTCACGCCCTGTGCATAGTTGAGACGCTTGAAGCTGAGCGTGTCGGGTGCCGTGACAGGTTCGTGGTCAGACCGTCAGCCTAGATCAACCTGCCATCCGAGCGCCGCGGCCGCACTGGTGGACTCGATGTCGCTGGTCAGGCGGTGGTTTCCCAGAGGGCGCGGATCGGTACCGCGAAGAGCCCATCGCCAAAGCTGGTACAGACCTCACCATCGTAGAGCACCACACCCGCAGCGAATCGGTCACCAACCGCTCGCCTGAGACGGCGCAAGCCTCGGAAATCCGCTCCAGTCACGGTGCCCGACGCCTTGACTTCAATGCCCGCCAGCGCCAACGCCCCTTGCTCAATGACAATATCGACTTCGACCTGATCCTTATCCCGGTAGTGGAAAAACTCGAGGTGCGCGTCGTACCAGCTGGCCTGGCGCCGCAACTCCTGGAAGACGAACGATTCGAGAAGCTGGCCCAGGAGCCCGCGATGCTTCGCCAGGCTGCGGGCATCGATCCCGAGTAGCGCGCATGCGAGGCCGGTATCGCCGATATGCAGCTTTGGAGTTTTGACGAGGCGGCGCAGTCGATTGCTATGCCACGGGCGGAGCAGCTCGAGCATGAAGACCCGTTCGAGGAGACCCAAATAGGCGCTGATGGAGGGACGGCTGAGGCTGAACGACGACGCGAGATTGGAAACATTGAGCAGCGTGGCCGTCTGCGCCGCCGCCAGCATCAGGAGCCGGGGTAGGGCGTCGAGCATCGTGATGCGGGCCATGTCCCGCACATCCTTCTCCAACTGCGCCTGCACGTAGTCGCGATACCAGGCCGTCCGTCGCCGACCTGTGGGGCGCGCCAGGGCCGCCGGGAATCCCCCGGCCACGATCCGCTCGCCCAGCTGCCCGCCCAGTGGGTCGGTCTGCCGGGTCGGGAACCGGCCGTGAAATAGCGTGTCGAGAAAGCGCGGCATCGGATCTGGGACGGTG
Source organism: Chloroflexota bacterium (assembly GCA_965243625.1). Taxonomy (GTDB): domain Bacteria; phylum Chloroflexota; class UBA11872; order UBA11872; family UBA11872; genus JAJECS01. Next base: position 1,409,218 of record CBDEVI010000002.1, on the reverse strand, counting down.
GCACCGACTGGTCCGGCAGCCAACTCAGATTGCGCGAGCGGATGGAGCCGGACGATTTGCAGGCGTCCCGCCAGCGAGTCCGCGAGCGTGGGAACCCGCAGCGCGTTGCTCGATCCGGTGAGGACAAACCGCCCCGGGACGCGCCGGCGATCGATGGCCAGTTTCAGGGCGGCGAACAACCCTGGGACACGCTGAACTTCGTCGAGGACGACGCGCTCGGGTAGGGACGCGACGAAGCCCATGGGATCAGCCTCGGCCCCGCCGCGCACCACATCGTCGTCGAAGCTGAAGTAGGCGTACTCGGCCCGGTCTGCTTCGGGGCTGCCAGCCCACGGCGTCCCGTCGTTCCGCCAGGGCAATTGCCTCGGAGCGCACACGACCTGGGCGAGAGTGGTCTTACCGCACTGGCGCGGCCCATGAATGAGTACCGCGGGCGAGTCCTCCAGGGCCTCAGCCAGCCGACGGTCGACGTAACGCCGGTAGAACGGAAGGTTAAGCATCGTCTGATCGTAAGTCTGGCATCGTCCAATTGCAACGTTCAGCCCGTCTGATTGCAAGTTAGCGCCCGTCCGATTACATAGCATTCACAGTCGACGGGCCCGAGCAGTGGAGATAGGCAAACGGGCGGCTGCCGTGGAGCCATCACCGGCCGGTCGTCGACGCGCGCGGCGTCGCGCGAGGTGGCGGAAGGGTCGGGCCTGCGGGTCACGACGCTGGCCAGGCGCTCCAGACATTCACGTCCAGCAGCGCCCGACGCCCCCGGCTGCTGATGGGCGGTGACGATCCGTATCTTGGAAAACCGACTGTTTTCGCGCCGCCACCTGCACCGTGGCCGCAGCCATAATCACAGTGCGAGCAGCGCGGACGATGGATTCAAGCCTTGCGATTCCTGTGTTTGGCGCAGACTCAAAACCCGTCGCAGATCACGAGTTGGTTGGAACAGGCCACTGATGCCTCAGCACCTACTTGGCTCATTACTCTTCCCACGGGACGCAGCAGTAGCGTCGACTCACCCGCACCCGTGCGGGTAGCTCGCAAGCGCATCAACGGCTGCTAGCGGCGTCGTTTCCGCCCGGTGCAATCACTTCTAACAAGAGGATTGACACGCGCGCATGGCGAGCTACTGTGCCCCTAGGTAGCCAATGGTGACTACCTGATGATAAGGAGGTCCGCCATGAAACGGTGTCTCCTTCGCACGGCAGCCAGGACGGCTGTCGCGACCACTCTTCTGGCCTTTGGGCTCTCTCCGTTCATCGCCGGGGCTGGCGCAGCGGGCCCAGAAACGGAGGTGCCGGGCGACCACCTGCTGCCCTCCTACGGTGCGGATCCACGGCTGACCACCACCGAGACGGTGGTCGGCTGTGACGCCTAACGGAGGGGCGCCAGCGCCGGCCACCGCTGGGCGGCCAGCCGTGGCGATGGCAGACCCCACGGCAATTCCGCGCGGCTCCATTCCCGACGTGGAAACGGCCGCCGCGCTGAAATGGGCCTGGGCCTTGGCTGAGGACCTGCGGCCACACGTCCACGAGTGGCTGGTGGACGTGGGCACGTCGTTTCCGCTACTGGCCGGTCGGCAGCTCGTGATCAGGTTTCAGCCCGACCGGCACGTCCAGGCGGGCGCGTGCATGGAGTTCTGGGTCGAACCGCAGCCCGCCGACGAGGCGAAGGGTTGACGGGCCCTCAGGCCGTCAGGATCAGCGCACCGTTACGCAAGCGACGCTGGGGATGTCCGACTACCGGCCCGGCGCCTACAGGAACGCTTGAGAGCGGAAGGTGAATCACGTGGCCCGCCTTGAACGCCTCGTGTGGCTGATCATTGGCCTCGTCATCGCCGGATGCCTCGTGTGGCAGACCGTCAGCGATGAGTTGGCCCGCCGCGAGACGCGCACGCTCATGGAAATGGCCGCGCGGGCCAGCATGGGCGAGCAGATCGTTTCCTCGGAGATTGTGAGGGAAGTCCCGGTCGAGCGGATTCCGGTTCGTGCGATCCGAGGCAGCGGCGACGGGATCGTCACCGGCAAGGTCACGAATATCGTGCCGCCTGACGTCACGGACCCGACGCTGCCGGGTCTCTGCGAATCCATCGACCTGTCGGGCGTCGGCCCTGGCACTGAGGTCCGCGACCTTGCGCCAGGCGTTTACACCGCCACGATCTGCGGCGACACCTTCGCCCTCGACGTCACCATGGAGTCCGTGGATGGACGCAGCCGCTTCACCTGGGGACGCACCGAGTCAGTCTCGTTTGCGGTGGGCGATCACGGCGACGACGCGTTGTATCCGGGTCCCACGCGCATCACCGTTAATCCGCCCGGCCCCGATGTGCGCTGGGGAATCGACATCGAGCGGCTTGTTTCCGAGAGCGATGCGTCGATCAGGGTCGAGGCCGTCGGTGACGAGGCGGCGATCGCGGACCTGTCGCCGGGCCTCTGGCGGGTGGACCTCTTGTGGACATCCGGTGAGCAGCCATCCAACTGGGTGTGGGACGGCAGCTACGAATCCGTCGAGGGGTTCGGTGGCGGGTCATGGAGTAGTCGATCGTGCACCGTGCTTTATGTGGGGTCCAGTGCTGGCCAGCGCGTTAGCGGCCCGCGCGTGGATCCGGGCGAGGTGGCGGTCACCGCCAACGTGCCGCCGGGCTTCACCTGGGCGGTGGCGTTCACGCCGTTTCCCACCGGCGCCGCCGACGACGGCGAGTGCCTGTGACCGGAGCATCCCGGTGCTGGCGGCACCTAAAGCGAGCCCTGAAACTCAAGGAGCGGCCGCCGGTGATCTACGGCCCGGTCAATGGCCCTGAGCAGCAGGCACACGCGCATCGGCAATGTGGTCGAACGCAATTCGGTATCTGGGGCTTCGACAGGGTGACCCGCGCTGTCGAGTGGCTGTGGAATGCCTTCGGTTGACTTCCGGCATGGAGGTCGCGCGACATGGATTCGCCATCACCCGAAGTGAGCGAGCTCCTACTCCTCGTGGGTGCTGACCGGACTGTTGGTCATCGGCACTGGGGCCGCTAGCGTCTGAGGCCTCGCGCGCCTCATCGGCGACCTTGGTTGGAGGTCACCGATGCATTACGTGAAACTCTGGTACTCGCCGGTCATCACGACGGTGCCGCCGAGCAAATCGTAGGGGCTGCGATGGTCGTCCCGCACCATCATCACGGGGGCACTGGCGATGAGGGGCGCACCAAGCGTCATTGGGGGCCACGAGCCATGACAGCATGACGGTGACGCTGCGGTGGCGACATCGACAGCCTGCGGGCACTCACTCTCCTAGGACACCGAGCCGCGCCCACCGATCGCTCAAGTCAGCCTCCTAGCGCAAGCAGGGCGGCCGACCGTTCGGCTGAAGACGGCGATGACCACCACGGCCGCTCCAGCCAGGATCAGCACCGCCGGCAGCACGAAGATCAGCACCAACTCGATGGGTCCGAAAGCGTTCTCCTCTCGCCGGGCATAGTCGGACCGCTTGGCGTGGCTCATCGAGCATCACGGCCAGACTGGCTCCGCAAACCGTTCCAGCGTCACGGACCATTCCACGTCATCCTCAAGCGTGTTGACCCGAATCGCTAGCTCCGGCCCGTGGGTGAATTTGGCTCGCGAGAACTCCCCCACCGTGAACACCAGCGGGTAGTCCAGGTTCCACATGGACGTGCTGTTGCGCTCACCGGTCGAGCTGAGTCGCGCCTCATCGACCGTTGCGTCCATCGCCTCGACGGTGGCGCGCCAAACGCCCGGCGTAAGCGTGAACCGTTGATCCTCGCGTCCTACGCCGTCGACCAGCAGGACCTCACGCACGATTTTGCCGTGCAACGCCTCTTCATCGCCGGCGACCGTCATTGACGATGGGGACGCGCCCCAGAAGATCAACTCCATGCGCACGGTGTGCCAGACCATCGCGACGGCCATCACCACAAACACGAGGCCCACGACCGCCAGCGCCGCGCCCCTCACTGCTCGGTTCATTTGGTGCTCCTTTGATTGCGGCCGGGCCGGGGGCCGGAGGGTTTGACCGACCACCGGCCCGGCGGTCAGCGCCATGCCAGTGTGGGCCGGCCCGTCGTCAATTCAGCTGCAGGTGCCACCGGCGGCCAGCGGCCACGGTGGCCACCACGACAGGCACAAGGACTGCAAGCAGGGTCGCAATCGCTCTCGGCCCATCAGCCGCGTCTACTCGTCGACGGTCGCGCTCGTGTGCTGGCTCCACACGCTGAAACAGGCCAAGAGGAGCACCGCCAGGATTCCGCCGCCGACCACGGCTCGTGCGCGAGTGCTGAGGTGAGGCATCAGAGCCTCCTTATCCTGGGGCGGGCGTCGTTGCCCACCTGCCAGCACCATAGCTCGCGGTTTGGGGTGCCACAATCGGAAGTCGCTGGCACGCGCTCGTGGTGCGGCACTGCTCGGCGCAGGCGCCCCGCAGCCACCGCGCAAGCGTCGCCGGATCCAGCCCAAGGACGGTGTCCTGGGGGCGGGAGGCTATGGTTCCGATTGCCCGTCTTCCTAGCTCCGGCTCGGCCTCCGGCAGGGTGATGGCGAGGTGGAGGCGGCCGCCCTGGCCGCCGTCATCGGGCGTGAGGTGCCCGATGTACCACTTGGGAGCGTCCCCGCTCTCCGGGGCTTGCCAGCTGATAGTCGCCCGGTCCGCTGTCGCCGAAAGATCCAGGGATTAGCACTGGGCCGGGCGGGGTTCCTACAACTTGCCGGCTGGCTGCGGCGGCGCCCTCGCCGGGACGCTGAAGCCGTTGCCACCTACACCCTGATTGCCGACCTCGGGATCACCGTCAGGTTCGGGAACGTCCCTACGGGTGCTGCCGTGTTGTGGGATGGCGACCGGTCGCGGCCACCGCAACGTCTTAGCCAAGACCGACCGCCTCGACGCCTGAGGGCTGGCCCGATTCGCGGCTGATGTGCAGCCCCGGCGCACCAACGTCCAGACGCTGCCACGCGGCACACGCACGCTGTTCTCACTCGGTACCGCCCGCACGCCATGGCCGGGGTTGGAGCGCCGCGCATTTTGCGGGCACGCCGCCGGTATGGCTGGGGGCGCATCACCCGGCATGGCACGCCGGGATCCCCTGCTCCACGATTGTGTCCTGCGCCGGGAGCGGGTGCCCCGCTTAGCCAGCCTCGACTGCCCCACGCAGCGCCATTACCCATCGGGTCTTCCGGCGAAATCTGGTTCGTTTGGTGGCCCCGCTTGCTAAGGTCCCGCAACTGACAGCTGGTCGGCAGGCGTGGAGACAGCACAGCAAGTTGGGTTGTCGGTCCGCTAGCGCCATGCGCGGGGAGACTTACGAGACGTCGCGAATGAGTTGATCGGCGAAGGCGATCGCTTGCGTGAGGTCCTTCAGCTTGCCGGATAGCTCGGACCGCGACAGCCAACGACCTCGGAGCATGACCCCTTCGTTGTTCCGAAGCGTCCGGAGATCCTGGATCGGGTTATTTCGCGTCAGGATGAGATCCGCTCGCACACCAACAGCTATCGTTCCGAAATTGCCCCCATAGCCCAGATGCGTTCCCAGGTATCGCGCCGCGGCGCTCGTTCCGACTCGAAGAGCCTCGTAGGAACTGAGCCCCGCTTCGACAAGATGATCGAGTTCGTCATGGATGGAGAACCCGTAGACAACGAATGGGTTTGGGGCGTCGGTGCCCAGCAACAATCCAGCGCCGGCATCATGCAGTGCTTTCGTCAGAACCCGCCGAATGCTGGTCGCGCGCTCGTGGTTTACACGGACACTCGCCGAACTTGTATTGGCCGAGATCCAGCCTTCCAGCATCCGCGCGGGGACGAAGCGGAGTAGGGGGGCAAGTTCGGATTCCGGCTCCCGATTCAGGATTTGCTGGCGGTGCCACAGGACTAGCGTAGGGCAATTCCAGGTGTCGGCCGCTGCGGTGGCCCGAATGAGTCCGTCCAGCAGTGCCGGATCCACCCGAGCGACCCAGATCTGTGGATTCGCCGCACCGAGTTGGAGGGATTTGTCCCGCCGCGCGGCGAATAGGTATCCCCACAAGTGCTCGATGCTCGACTGCCTCGCGGTGAGAACGGCGTTTACGCCGACGCGCCACGGTACATGACCAACAACGGGCATCTGAACCTGGCGGGCGGCAGCCGTGATCGCAGCGTAGACGTCTGGCCTCAGATTGTTGTAGACCTTCACCAACTCGTAGCCTTGCGCCTTCTGACGCACGACTTCTCGCTCCGCTGCCGCGGGAGTGGTGACGGCCGTTGCCGATGGCCACGTAAGCGGCTTTTCGGCGACGGGCAGGTGCGATATCGGGGCTTGGCCAAGAACCGGACCCGGCTGTGTCTGTTTTTTGGGTTCGCCAATCTGCTGCTGGCGGCACGCACCGCGCCGACCTAAGCGGGCGCCCTGCGCCCGGCGCGGGGTCGATCACGGCCCCACGCCCCCTCCTGACGAGCGGATCGAGCCCGCCCACGGCCCGCGGCCACGATCTCGGCAACCTACGAACGCCGAGGCGTCAGACACCCCAGCTGTTCAGAGGTTTCCTAGACGACGCGAATTGCGTCCGGGGCTCGGGAACCAGGGGGGCGAATCCCTCCGGGCGTGCCACCCTCCCCAACCTGTTGCACGACCATTCACCGATCGGGCCGTGGCTCGCCGAATTGGCCTTCCTTGAGTAACTGTTTGAGTACGGCTGCGATGATCGGCGGGCGACGGCCGTCCGGATGCATCGCTGAACAGCAGGGCGAGTCGGCGACCGCCCGCTGCTGCGCTCCGAGCGAGATATGGCCGCAGACATCCTTGGTCGCCTGACTCCCCTTATGGCCCATGGCTTCGCTGAGCACACTCAGCGGTGCGTGGCGCCGACGACAATGGAGTTGTCAGCCCTCCGGTCGCCGTGATGATGGCGGCGGCGCCTTAGCTGGTCAACGGCGGCAGGTGCCTGCCACCGTTGCGTTGGGCCAGGCTCCCCACGCCACGTCCAGCCAGCAGCCCTTGAAGCTTCCGCGGAGGTGGGGATATACCGGCACTTGACGATCGGCAGCGCGTGTGATTAGGTGATTTCCCACTAATGAGATTATACCGTTTGACTCTTGGGGATTGAAGTATCGCGGGAGGCCAACGGAGGTCACTCGGCTAAGGGCCAAGGCGGCGCTGGTCGGGATCTGCCGAGGCTCCGTGCGTTGCAACTTTGCTGGATATACACGCTTCGGGCGGTCGCTTTGTCCCCCTTCAGGTTATGGAGGGCACGGCCTTGGGATCCCGAGTCATGAGTTCCCTGGCCGCGATCAGCGCCGGGATTTGGGCCAAGGGTCGGCGGGTGCGCCGGGTCGCACCGCTCCTGATTGCGCTAGTCGTGCTGGCCGTAGTGCTCGCGCACCCCGAGGTGCCGGCGGGAGCTCACGACGGGTCTCATGGCTGCAACCACGACCGGATACCCCAAGCCGCGAACGAAAGGCCCGCATCGCTCCTCGACCCGAAGTCGACCGCCGACGCGCCCAGTAAGGTGCAGAACCCGGAGATCCCCGCGAACGGCCACGGGAATCGTTGCCTGATCGTGGACTGGGACCCTCCGGCCACGACCGGTAGTGTCGGCGTGGCTTTGACCGGGTACCACATGCAATGGCGGGATTGGGACAACCGGATCAGCGACGAAGAGTGGCATGTGGGACATGAGACGATCCGGGTGGAGGATTTGGCGGACCCGAGTAACCCCAGGTTCGTCATCATGGGGCTCTTCAACGGACGGCTCTACGAGATACGAATCCAAGCGTGCAACGCCAATTTGGCGTGTGGTCAATGGCATGACCGGATTTTCGATACGCCTCGCACGACGCCCCGCCGGCCGGATACGCCGACGGTTCAAGCCGGCGACGGCAAGCTCGACTTCACGTGGACTAGCGCGGACAACCGCGGGGCGGAGAATTGCGACTACACCATTCAGTGGGGAAAGACGGAGTTTAGTGAGGTTGGCTCGCACGTCGAGACGATTCGCAGTCCGTGTCCGAAGCCACGGACCCATCCGAGCGAATCCCGCGTCAATCGCGACGAACCGCGGACCACGCGCACGTATACGGTTTCCAATCTCACAAACGGCCAGACCTATTGGGTGCGAGTGCAAGCTCGAAACTACGAGGGCGACAGCCTTTGGTCCTACTCTGCGTGGGGGACGCCCCAGACTGTGATCACCGCGCCCGGCGTGGTGATGGGGGTGAGCATCACCGACGTCACCAGCAGTGCATTCACGGTGAATTGGGCCGTGCCCAGTAACGGCGGCGCGGCTATCACGCATTTCACCGTGAATTGGGAGACCGGCCTAACGAGTCAGACCGTAAGCGTGATGGGACCCCAGGGAACGGCACCGCCGACGGCAACAACAATCGGCGACGATACCAATGAAGACGTGGAGCGCGACGTGGCTTACACGGTCAAGGTGCGGGCATGTAACGCACCCACGCGGTGTGGCGCCTGGTCCGATGACGAGCGGGTCAGCACGAGCAGGATCACGGGCCTTGTGCTCACACCCGGCAATTACGAACTCACGGCGAGTTGGAATCCCGTCGGCGCACCAAGCGGTACGCGCGCAATAAGTGTGGACTACCAGGTCCAGCACCAGCGAGCAAGCGGTTCCACATGGCCGCAGGACACCGATCTTGACTCTGGAGCCGTGATCGACCGAACCAGCTATAGGATCGGTGGCCTCGCCAATAACACGGAGTATTCGGTAAGGGTCCGACCGATATTCGACGGCTTACTCGCTAGTGACTCCACGACGGGCAGCAGCGATCGTTCCGCTCAGGACGGGCGAATCTACGGTGCGTGGTCAATGAGGAGCGCCATCACGAGGCGGCAATTTCGACCCCCAATGAACCTGAGTCTCACACCTATCTCGGACCGCGAGGTTCGTCTCAGCTGGACACTGCCAAATGTTGAGGTCGTCAATAGCTCAATCAAGATTCGCCCACACGGAAGTAGTACATGGTATGGCTTCGCGTCGGTCGGAGACAAAAGAACCTACCACGACTTCGATCTGAATGACTTCTTCAATGCCAGCGACGATCTATCCCAATATGTATCTTTTGCATTCCATGTGATTGCAGTTGGACGTGCAGGATATGATTCTAGTACACCGAGTGCGCCAGTTATTATGATTGACACGCCGATTCTCGATGTCGACGGTCGCACTTCAGGGTCAGAATTCACCCTGCAATGGGATGCCATCGATGGAGTGCTCAACGACCAGAGCTATTCTGGCGGCGAATACCATTTCAGAGTTCGCGAACTCGAGCACAGTCTTGTGTCGCATAAGCATTGGCAATGGGCACCAGATTCCTACACAAACGGTCACACATATTTACGTCGTCCATCAACTAGTAGCACACGATACACGGATAGATTGCCAATCCCCACGTTGGACAGAATCTATGCAGTACAAATTAGCTATCATCAATCCGGCAGACCCTCCGTCTACGCGGCGCGCAATGTGTATGTGTGGCCGTCGACTGCCCTAGCTACTCCAAACTCGAGAGTGGCAGGGTATCCGTTAAATCATCGACAGGCGACGCCGGAATTCCGCTATCGCATTTGTGAAGGCACTTTTCCGAGTGATGCGTTAGCCGCGTGGCGAAATCTCATCGTCCAGGGAGTTTCACAATGGGAAAATTCTGTGAATGCGTGGGGAGCTATACCGAATGTCGTGACAACAACATTCGAGAGTGAGACCTACGAATTGCCCGGTGGGCTTATTGGCGTAAGGAGCAGGCCGTGTGCACACTACGAACAATTCGTGAGTCTCGTCGAAATCCAGATGCCCAGCAAACTGCCGGCGTCGGAGGCGGAGCAAATGCAACTAGCGACGGATATACGCAGGTACATTGAGTCGCTCAGATCGATGAATGTGTTGATACCTGAACTGAACCAAGCGAGAACGCTTGAACAGGTTCAGGCTACGGATGCGGGATGGAACGAAATCATGATGGAAAATGATCAATGGGCCGAGGGCTTAAACTTGGCAGCAATTGGTGTGTTCGGTGGTGAGGAGAGCCTTGCCGGGGATTTGGGTGTGTCGTGGTGCTGGGAGAAGAGCAATTATGCAGCCTGTGCCGTTCCGAGCGCGGGTATCGGTGGTTCTACGACGGATATCTTTATTCGCCAGAGCCTGTATACGAATCCGACGCCGGCTTTAGACATTCCGGGTGGTCGGACTGTAATTGAACGCGCCGACGTCGAGTTTGAATATTGTGAAGGATCTGATTATCGGGCCTACAGGACAGTTGTTCATGAAGTTGGCCACGCTTTGGGTATAGCCGCAATAGATGATGTGGATCCTCGATTCGTGGCCTCCTTAGGGGCGGTGAACAGCCATCCATCTCATCGGTACTCAAGTCTTTCGTCGGGATACTATAAGCCTGCGCTTTCTCACTGCGCTCCGTCGATGTTCGACGTCTTCGCGATTCGAGTACTTTACCGACAATATGTGGGGAGTTGAATGGTGACAAGTGGAGCGATGGAGTGAGATGGTCACCTGTCGAATAGCGAGGGATCTTACGCTAGGTGGGCTAATGGTGCTGTTAGTGGCATGCGGCAGCGACGCGTCGTTTGAAAGTGACATGGCTGCCGAAGAAAATGCTCAACGATTGACTACAAAGTCTATTGAGGATGGTTCCATCATTAGGGAGTCCTTGCATTCCGTTGTCTCGCTTCCTGGGCCGACAGAGACGCGAGTCCAATGGAACCGAGATGGAACAAGGATATTCTTCTCTCATCTGTCGAGTGTTTTCAGTACCGGTCCGGACGGAGCGGATTTGGTATTTCACCGTACGGCTCCGGATAGACGGGAATATGTGCCCGGTGCAGGTAGCAGGTTGGGCACGTCGTTTGACGTGTCGATGCAGAGTGATCGGATTGTGGTTCCGGTGTCCTCTGGAGAACGGTCGCCGAGAGGTGTTCGCGGGGACGGTTACGCGATCGCGGCGGTGGACGTGAGTGATGCTGCCGGGTGGGAAGTGGAGGTCAATTCGGCTGGCCAATATTTCGACTTCTTTCCCAGATGGTCGCCTGACGAAGCGATGGTGGCATTCATACGCGAAGCGTCAGATGGCTTTCGCTTGGTAGTTTCGGGGTCGAATGTCTCGTACGGGTTGCCTATCGTGGAAAGCCCGCCCGTCCTTAAGCGGCATTCGGTGCGGCAGATCCCGGTGTGGGAGCCGAGTGGAGAGGCTATCGCTTTCGTGGGTTCCTATGACTATCCGAATCGAAACACGGAATTGCACACGGATGCGTTGATCTTCATGGTTGCACCTGACGGCACGAATCTGCGACGACTCACGGCCACGGTGAGCCCACCGGCATGGTCGCCAAACGGTGCGCGAATTGCGTTCGCGAAACCTGAACAGGACGAGGTGTGGCTGTATACCATGGCGGCGAACGGGTCTGACCACCGCCAGGTCACAGCGATTGACGACTGGCGTCTGAGTGTTAGTGGTCAAGACTGGCTTGGCCATAACGATCCGCGACCGGCCGAAGCTTGGATCAAATTGATGGCGTGGTCCCCGGATGGGTCGATGATCCTCTATTCGTGTGGAACGGCCGTGTGCGTGGTCACGCCCGACGGGAAGTGGGTGGGCCGCTCACCGAATAGATTGCGGAGACCGCTAGCACCACAGGGCGAGCGTTGGGTGGTTCTTTCACGTGCCGAGGTGTCCGCCGCGTGGGCGCCTGACAGCAGCCGCATCGCCGTGGGCCTCCAACAGGAGCCCACGATGAATCTAAGACACGACGTCATGCTGTACACCATGTCTCCCGATGGCGAGGACCTTCAGGTACTGGTAAGAGGCGGTCGCAGAGTCGGTGAATCGAGACTCGAAGAGCCGCTGCGCCCGGCAGGTCCGGTACCGCGATTGGTGCCCAAGAATGCCTATGGCTGCTCATCTGGACACGCCGTGCCTGATCCGACAAGCAACCCCGGTCTTGTCCAAGACTGCGAGACTCTACTAAGTCTGCGGGACGTGCTCGCTGGTACCGCGGAACTGGCTTGGAGCGGCCATCGCCCGATGACGGAGTGGGACGGCCTCGTCGTTGCCGGGTCGCCGCCTCGGGTCGAGGAACTCAATCTGGCGAGACGCGCCCTGACCGGAACGATCCCAAAGACGCTTTGGGAGTTGGCGAAACTGCGGAAGCTGGATCTGCAGTCAAACCTCCTAAGCGGGGAAATTCCGATGGAGCTAGGCCGGCTACGAGACCTCATCTCGCTGGATCTAAGCTTCAACCTGCTCGACGGAGAAATCCCCAAGTGGCTTGGAAGCTTGTCGAAGCTCGAATCGCTGGAACTCGCGTTCAATGGGTTCTCAGGCTCGATTCCTGACACGCTGGCGCAATTGTCAGAACTAAGGGAGTTGGATCTTCGAAGCAATCAATTGAGTGGACAAATACCCGCTGAACTTACAGCGTTAGGCAACCTTGAATACTTGATGCTCTACGGCAACCGTCTGACCGGCTGCGTCCCGGCAGGGCTTCCCATCGATCGAGAGCTCCTCGGGCTTCCGGATTGCGAGTCGATTGGGCGAGTCCACTGAATCGCACGACCCTGGAAATGATCGCCAGCGCTTGGCCGCGTATTCGGCGCCCGTTCCTGGTGTTGATGTTTCTTGGCATTGTCCTGACGATCTTGAGTTGTCTTGACAGTGGGCGTTTGAGTAATGCGGATCCGTCGCCGATGGCTTCCTCTCAGGTTCCGGAAGCGCCGGATCGTCGGGCAGTTGGATCACGGGAAGTGGGCGATGTCGATTCCGCTGATCAGGCAATTGGACAGATCGTTCGGGCGAATGATCCAGCTAGCGTGATGAGGCGTACCCCGGAATCTGGCAGCAACATTGATTCCTCCCGGGCCGCCGGAGGCGTCGCAACCTTTACCACGAGCACCGGCGCGCCCACGGTGGAGGAACAACTGGAGAAGGGGCTGAGAGAGGTCGGCGCCTCGCCGGTGCACCTGGCCGTGCGGGGGACGGCGGGGGCGGACACGGTGCGCTGCGCGTGGCGCGGCATCGCCCGCACCACGGCACAGCGCGAGAATGCCATCCGGTTTTGGCTGCGGAGGGGGACGGGCGAGGCCATCCCTGACGCTGCGTATTTGGAGGCATTCTTCACCGCCTTTCTCGATACGCTAAACCCGGAGTTTCGGGAGACGGCCAAATCGAATTTCCTCGCGATCGCGCAGGGCGGGCTGTCGGAGGAGTATCTGTTCCTGACGTGCTTCGCGGACTACACCGTGAGCGACTATCTGCTGGGCGCCGGGCCGACGACGGTAACAGTGGCATACGACCGGCGGGACGAGACGCGCTCCTATGAGCTCTACCGGCGAGAGCACGAGGCGGGGACGTACGGCAGCGACGCATTGCAGGCGCGGGGCGAGTATGAGGCGTCGTTGCAGAGCATCGTGGTAGATGCCGAGGAGGCGTTGGCGGCGGAGATTGGGGGTAAGGACCGGATCGTGTTCCTGGCGCCCATGGGCGCGCACCACGTGATCGCGTTCGAGGCCTGGCAGGCGGTGGCGCACTGGGACGTGGTGACGGAGACGGACGGCACGGTGAACGCCGTGCGGGTGGAGGCGCCGGAGGGCGACCCGGAGCACACGCAAACGCTGGCCGATCTGGAGACCCGGATCACGACGGCGGCGGCGAGTGACGCGCACGCGGGCTCGCGGATCGCCAACGTGAGCGGCTTGCAGGGGTTCTACCAGACGATCGGGGCCTACGACGACATCACGCCGGACGACGGGCAGACGACGACGTTCACGCCGGCGCAGCCGCCGGCCGCGCCGACGTGCACCAACGGCACGGCGGTGGGGACGCCCAACGCCAACCGGGGCCTGGTGCGGGACTGCGAGACGCTGCTGGCGGCCAAGGACGCCCTGCGGGGCGCGGCCGCGCTGGACTGGAGCACGGGCACGGCGGTGAGCGGGTGGGAGGGGATCACCACCGGCGGCGCGCCCAGCCGGGTGACGGGACTGGACCTCTCCAGCAAAAGCCTGACGGGCACGATCCCGGCGGGGCTGGGCCACCTCTTCGCGCTGACCACGCTCGACCTGAGCCACAACCAGCTGGCGGGGGACATCCCGGCGGAGCTGGGCTGGCTGCCCAACCTGACCGAGCTGCGGCTCTCGGGCAACCAGCTGACCGGCTGCATCCCGGTGGCGCTGCGGGATGTCGCCACCAACGACCTGAGCGCGCTCGGCCTGCTGTACTGCGCGCCGCCCGCGCCGGGAAACCTGAGCGCCGGGACGCCGGACGAGCTGAGCGTGGTTCTCAGCTGGGACGCGGTGGCCGATGCCGGCGCCTACCGGGTGGAGTACCGCACCGGGCCGGACGCGTGGACGACCGCCAGCGACGCGATCACGGGCACGACGCACACGGTGGACACGCTCACGTGCGGCACCTCGTACGACTTCCGGGTGAGCGCGCAGGGTAGCGGCACCACCTATTCGCCGGCGTGGAGCGAGCCGTCGGCGGTGGTGGTGGCGGCGACGACCCCGTGCACGCCGCCGGCGTTCGTGGGCCTGCCGTACGCGTTCGCGGTGAGTGAGATTGCCGGTGTGACCACCGCGGTGGGCACGGTGACGGCCACGGACGTCTACGGGAACGCGCTGACGTACGCGATCACCGGCGGCAACGCCGACGGCGCGTTCGCCATCGATGCCGCGAGCGGCGCGATTACGGTGGCGGGCCCGCTGGACTACGAGACGACGCCCAGCTACGCCTTGACGGTGAGGGTGCGCGAGGAGGACCGGGGAGAGGCGACGGCGGCGGTGACGATCACGGTGACGGACGTCGTGATCGACTACGACGCGGACGGCGACAGGCTGCTCGAGGTGACGACGCTGGCGCAGCTGCACGCGATGCGCTGGGACCTGGACGGGGACGGAACGTCGACCGACCCGACCGGTTACGGACTGGCGTTCCCCGACGCGCCGGCGGACATGGGCTGCCCGTCGAGCGGCTGCACGGGCTACGAGCTGATGGCGGACCTGGACTTCGACACGGACGGCAGCGGCACGGTGGACGCGGGCGACGCCTACTGGAACGGCGGCGACGGCTGGGAACCGATCGGCAGCCAGGCGAGTCCCTTCACGGCGACGTTCGACGGCAACGGACACGTGATCGCCAACCTGCAGATCGATCGTGGCGGCGCGGACCACGTCGGCCTCTTCGGTTTCACGAGCCGATCGAGCGGGGTGCGCCGGGTGGGCCTGACCAACGTCGACGTGGCCGGCAACGCCTACGTCGGCGGACTGGCGGGGCGGATCGACGGCCCGACTCGCGCCAGCTACGCCTGGGGACGGGTGTCGGGGAGCAGCCACACGGTGGGTGGCCTGATGGGGTGGAGCGATGGCCCGATCCACGCCAGCTATGCAAATGTCGCGGTGACGGGGAGTCACTACGTGGGCGGGCTCGTGGGAGCGACGACGTCCACGATCACGGCCAGCTATGCGGGCGGGAGCGTGTCGGCGAAGAGCTCCGGCGAAGTCGGCGGGTTGGTGGGCTGGAACCTGGGCGCGATCACGGCCAGCTACGCGTGGGGGGCGGTGACCGGAAGCGACGCCGTCGGCGGCCTGGTCGGATCGAACGAGAGCCTGGGGACGGCCACGGCGAGCTATTGGGACACGACGACGAGCGGGCAGAGCGCGAGCGCGGGCGGCGTGGGGCACACCACCGGCGAGCTGCAGACGCCGACGGGGTACCGCGGCATCTACGCGAACTGGAACGTGGACATCGACGGGGACGGGAGCGCGGACGACCCGTGGCACTTCGGCACGGCGAGCCAGTATCCGGTGCTGCAGGTGGATGTGGACGGCGACGGCACGGCGAGCTGGTCGGAGCTGGGGCCGCAGTACCCGAACCAGGCGCCGGAGTTTGTTGAGACGCCGCCCATCACGCGCGAGGTGGCGGAGAACACCGCGGCGGGCGAGCCGATCGGCGCGCCGGTGACGGCGCAGGATGACGACGGCGACACGCTGGCCTACACGCTTGGCGGCGCCGACGCGGCGGTGTTCGCGGTGGACGCGGGTACGGGGCAGCTGCGCACGAGCGCGCTCCTGGACTACGAGACGCAGGGCGCGTACGCGGTGACGGTGGAGGTCGATGACGGCAACGGCGGCCGGGCGAGCGTCGGCGTGACGATCACGGTGACCAACGTGGCCGACACGCCGCCGGAGGCGCCGCAGAACGTGCTCGCGACGCCCGCCGAGACCAGCGTGGAGCTGGCGTGGGACCCGGTGGCCGGCGCCGCCTTGTACCACGTGGAGTACCGCGCCACGGCGACGCCGCCGGAGCCGTGGGCGACCGCGGACGACATGGTGGCCGCCCCGACCTTCACGGTGGACGTCTTGGATTGCGAGACGGCGCACGAGTTCCGGGTGAGCGCCTTCGGGGACGGCCTGGCGCATACCGAGGCCTGGGGCGATCCCTCGACCGTGGTGACGACGACGACCACGACGTGCCTGCTGCTGTTCGACGCCGCGCCCTATGCGTTCACGATCGGCGAGAGTGCCGCCATCGGTGACCCAGTGGGCGACCGCCCCATCACCGCCACCGACCCCCAGGGCGGGACGGTGAGCTACGCGATCGAGGCGGGCAACGCGGGCGGGGCGTTCGCGCTCCATGCCGCGACAGGGGCGTTGACGCTGGCGGCGGCGCTGGACTTCGTGGCCGAGCACGAGTACTCGCTGACGGTGCGCGCCACCAGCACGGCGGGCGGCAGCCGGGACGTGGACGTGGCCATCGCGGTGCAGGGGGTGGACTGCGCGGATGGCAACGTCATCGTCGATCCGGCGAACGACAAGGCGCTGGTGGCGGACTGCCGGGTGCTGCTGGCGATGCAGGAGATCCTGGAAGGCAGCGATGCGGAGGTCCAGGGCGGCGGCCTCCTCAACTGGGGCGACCCCCTCCGCCTGTCGCAGTGGGAGGGCGTGACCGCGAGCGGCACGCCGAGCCGCGTCACCGGGCTGGATCTGTCGAACAAGCTGCTGGGCGGCGGCGTCCCGGCGGAGCTGAGCCAACTCACCGCGTTGACGACGCTGGACCTGAGCGCCAACCGGCTCACGGAGGCCATCCCGGCGGAGTTGAGCGCGCTCACCCATCTGACGACGCTGGGGCTGAGCGGGAACGACCTGAGCGGGTGCATCCCCAACGTCCTGCGCGCCCTGGCGACGGCGATGGTGGCGGCCGGGGGGACGCACGACCTGGCGCAGCTGCCGCAGGACTACTGCGACGAGACGCCGCCGCCGGCGCCGGTGGAGCTGGCGGCCACGGCGACGACCGCCACCAGCGTCACCCTGGCGTGGGTGGGGGCGCCGGACGTGGGGACCCTGACCTACCGCGTGCAGTACCGGATACCCGATCCGACCGATCCAAATGCTCCGTGGACGGAGGACGCGAACGACATCAGCGGTGCGAGCCACGTCGTGGACGACCTGACGTGCGGCACGGAGCATCAGTTCCAGGTTGGGGCCTACGGCGACGGCGTGGCGCGAGCGGCGGCGTGGGGGCCGTGGTCGACGACGCTGGCGGCGGCAACGGCAGCCTGTCCGCTGGCCTTTGACGAGAAGAGCTACAGCTTCCCGGTGAAGGCGACCGCCGGCGTGGGCACGCCGGTGGGGACGGTGTCGGCGATGCCCACGAGCGGGGGCACGGTGAGCTACGCGATCGCGGCGGGCAACACGGGAGGCGCCTTCGCGCTGGCCGGTCAGACGGGCGAGCTGACGGTGGCGGGAGCGCTGGACCCGGCCGGCTACACGTTGACGCTGCGCGCCACGGAGACGGGCGGCGGGACGGCGACGGTCGCGGTGACGATCACGGTGACGCCGGTGGCGGTGAGCTTCGGCGCGGCGACCTACACGGTGGCGGAGAGCGACGACGCCACGACCACGGGCGTGGTGGAGAACGAGGTCGAGGTGACGGTGACGCTGAGCGTCGACCCGGCGCGCGAGGTGGTGATCCCGCTGACGGTGACGGCGCAGGACGGGGCGAGCGGCGCCGACTACGCCGGCGTGCCGGCCGACCTGACGTTCGCGAGCGGGGACACGGCGCAGAGCTTCACGTTCAGCGCCACCCACGACACGGAGGATGACGACGGAGAGAGCGTGCAGCTGGGGTTCGGACCGTTGCCGAGCGGGATCAGCGCGGGCGCGATACCCGAGAGCGTGGTGAGCCTCGTCGATGACGACGTGCCCGAGGTGACGGTGGGCTTCGGGGCGGCGGCGCACGCGGTGGTGGAGGGCGAGCGCGTGACGGTGACGGTGAGCTTGAGCGCGGATCCGGAGCGGGACGTGACGGTGCCGCTGACGGTGACGGAACAGGGCGGGGCGACGAGCGCGGACTACTCGGGCGTGCCCGCCGGCGTGACGTTCAACGCCGGCACGACGTCGGCGACGTTCGACGTGGCCGCCATTGCGGACACGGACGCCGAGGACGGCGAGAGCATCAGGCTGGCCTTCGGCCCGCTGCCGCCGGGCGTGAGCGCGGGTGGGACGACCGAGACCGTGGTGAGCCTGAGCGACCCGCTGACGCCGGTGACGGTGAGCTTCGGGGCGGCGACGTACGCGGCGACGGAGGGCGGGAGCGTGACGGTGACGGTGAGTCTCGACGCGGACCCGGGGCGCGAGGTGACGATCCCGCTGACGGTGACGGAACAGGGCGGGGCGACGAGCGCGGACTACTCCGGGGTGCCGGCGGACGTGACGTTCAGCGCCGGCGTGACGTCCACGACCTTCGACGTGACCGCCACGCAGGACACGGAAGACGACGACGGGGAGAGCGTGAAGCTGGGATTTGGGACCCTGCCGCCGGCGGTGAGCGCGGGCGCGACGAGCGAGACCGTGGTGAGCCTCACGGACGACGATGTGCCCCAGGTGACGGTGAGCTTCGCGGCGGCGACGTATGGCGTGGCCGAGGGCGAGACCGTGACGGTGACGGTGAGTCTCGATGCGGACCCGGAGCGCGAGGTGACGATCCCGTTGACGGTGACGGAGCAGGGTGGGGCCACGAGCGCGGACTACATGGGAGTGCCGGCCGACGTGACGTTCACCGCCGGCGTGACGTCAACGACCTTCGACGTGGCCGCCACGCAGGACACGGAGAACGACGATGGGGAGAGCGTGAAGCTCGCCTTCGGGACGCTCCCGCCGGGCGTGAGCGGCGGGGCCACGGTCGAGACCGTGGTGAGCCTGGCCGACGACGACGTGCCCCAGGTGACGGTGAGCTTCGGGGCGGGGACGTACGCGGCGACGGAGGGCGAGACCGTGACGGTGACGGTGACGCTCGACGCGGACCCGGAGCGCGCGGTGACGGTGCCGCTGACGGTGACGGAGCAGGGTGGAGCGACGGGTGCGGACTACTCCGGGGTGCCGGCAGACGTGACGTTCGGCGCCGGCGTGACGTCAACGACCTTCGACGTGGCCGCCACGCAGGACCCGGAGGACGACGATGGGGAGAGCGTGAGGTTGGCCTTCGGCCCGCTGCCGCCGGGCGTGAGCGGTGGAGCGACAATCGAGACCGTGGTGAGCCTGGCCGACGACGACGTGCCCCAGGTGACGGTGAGCTTTGGGGCGGCGACGTACGACGTGGCCGAGGGCGAGACGGTGACGGTGACGGTGTCGCTGAGCGCGGACCCGGAGCGCGCGGTGACGGTGCCGCTGACGGTGACGGAACAGGGCGGCGCGACGAGCGCGGACTACGCCGGGGTGCCGGCTGAGGTGACGTTCGGCGCCGGCACGACGTCGGTGACCTTCGACGTCATGGCGGAGGACGACGCGGCGGACGACGACGGGGAGTCGCTCGCGCTCGGGTTCGGGGGCCTGCCGGCCGGGGTGACGGCGGGCGCCACGGCGACGACGACGGTGAACCTGGCGGACACCGACGGGCCGCCGCCCGTGTGGACCGCCACGCTGACGGTGGGACGGTACAACGCGTTGCTGGGGTTCCAGCGGATCGGCGAGACGACGACCGGGGCGCTCAGCGACGAGGCGTTTGATTGGGAAGGTCGGACGCTGCGGGTGACGGACGTGGGATACCACCAGGCGGCGGGCCTCATCGTGATCATGTCGGGGGGCGAGTCGGTGGCGGGCCTGACACTGCAGGTGGACGATGTGGCGCTGGCCGTGGCGGACGCGGAGGTCTTCGGCGGACCGACCCTGCGCTGGCCCGGCGTGACACTCGACTGGACGGAGGGGCAGACAGTCCAGCTCCGGCTCATCCCGTCGCCCGGCAACGGCACCTAGGGAATCTCGTGGGCCCGGGACCCCGCCGGCGCCCGCTCCAAGACGGCGAGGGCCTCGCCACACCGGGCACCGGACCGCACCTCGGCAGAGGCCGCACCACGGCCTACGCCGGCCGGGAGTAGTCGTCGACGGCCCGGCGCATGTGTCGCAGGTGAGCCCCTCGGCCTGGAGCTGGCGCTACAGCGCGAAGCCCGGTGGCCCGGCCTCGCTGCACGCCACGACCGGACCCTCGGCGTCGCGCCGTAACCGCCGGGCCAGCCTCTTCACGGCCCGGGCTTCATTCGCCACCTGCCATACCTTGGCGCGCACCGCTCCTGGCCGCAGGACCGCCACTCCGATCGTCCGCGCGTGTGCGTCAATTCCTACGTATGTGGTAGTCATCGATCTGCCCGGCTCCTTCCGTTCAAGACTCTGCAACCTCGCGTCTGTAACGCGCGAGTCTGCGAGCTCGGAGCCGGTCACTCCATCCGGTCCAGCGAGTCCATCTGCTTGCGAGGATCCATGGCGGTTCCTCAGCCGCCGGCGACATGGCGCGTTCGGCGTCGCCCGTTACATCACAGACGCCATCGCCTGGGCGCCCGTCACCGTCGTCTCGCAATCAGCGGCATTCCGAGGCACGTCAAACCAGGACAGATTGGAGTTGCGAGTAATGTTCCGACAAAAAACCAGGTTCGCGTCGAGTAACTATTATGGTGATTCCGAATTCTCACCATAATCTGGCCCCCCGCCGGGTGCGCGTTCCCTACCCGCGTCGTGCACACCGCTTGCCGGACTTCGCGCGCGTCACGATGAAACGTCGACGAGGCTGCGGAGCGCCACCGCCTCGCCCGCGGTAGGTCGGGAGACGCGTGAGAGATACAAGTGCCTCAGCCCATCTCGCAGCCGATGGCGGCGATCGGTTCGCCGCTCGCAAAGCGCCCGAGAACCTGGGTTCGCATGAGGAAAGCGCGGGAAGCGAGACTTCAACGGCGCGCCATCAGAAGTTCCTGCAGCGCGAGCACGCGGCCATGCGGGTTGTTCGGATGGCGCCGCCTGGCGATGCGGGGCACGCCGGACAGCTTGACCAGGGGCGAATGACGCAGCCGCGAGGGTCGGTCGAGATTCCCCAGGCATGTGTCCACCAATCGCGTCCACCCCGCAAGCGATCGGCGCCCCGGCTGGGCGGCTCCACGGCGCCCAAGACTCAATGTAGCCATAGCATCCACTATGGGGCCAGGCCAGGCTCCGCGGAACACAGGAATCCGCAATCCGGCCGCTCTCTCGCCGCCGCGTAACCGAGGACCCGGACGACCAGCAATCGGCGATCCCACACCGGCGGTCGGCTTGCGTTGCGACTCCTATGGGCTCGCAATTGTCCATGCGGCGGACAAGTTGCCCACCCCTTGACGGCCACGATTCATGCACTGGCGACGCGACGGCCCGTCCGCGCCGCCCAGCGAAGCGTCCCCAGGGAAGGGGCGTCCACATACCCCGCCTCGGCCAGCCAGCCGGCGAACGCCCGCAGCGCGCGGCATAGCCATTGCCCGTGGAGACCTTTGAATAATTGGAGATGGGGTGCGTGGGGAGGGGCATGGGGACGTGCGGGAGGCCAGTGCGACGTTCGGGCGGGCGGCTCGGCACGGGATCCCGGGCCGCGGTGCCCGGCGCGAGGCGCACGGGTCCCGCGGTCAGCCCGCCGCCCAGGCCAGCGTGTCCGCTTTGCGCAGGTTGAAGGCCATGAGCTTGAACCACATCTCCACGTCGTTGCGCCCCAGCCCGCGGTAGCGGACCCGCTGGTAGCCATAGCTGCGCTTGAGGGTGCCGAAGACCTTCTCCACCAGCGCCCGGCGCGGCGCGATGAGGTCGTTGCGCCGCTGCTGCCAATAGGGCAGGGCCGGCTGATTCTTGTGGGAGCGGTGCATGATCCGGTCGTTGATGCCCCGGCGCTTCAGCCACTGGCGGCGACGCGTGGACTCGTAGGCCTTGTCGGCGTAGACCGCCCCCTCGTCGCCGCTCACCAAGGCGTCGGCCACCTCGCTCTCGGCGACGTTCGCGGGGGTCAACACCGCCCGCCGCACCAGGCCGGTCTCCTCGTCCACCCCCAAATGCACCTGGTAGCCGAAATGGGAGCGGGCGCCCCGCCGGGTCCACGCCACGTCCGGATCGGTGCGGCTCGGTGCCCCCGGCCCCGCCGCCAGCGGCGGGCGCCGCACCTGGGCCGCCACCAGCGTCGCGTCCAGCAGCGTGCCCTGCTTCAGCACCAGCCCCTGCGCGTCCAGTTGCGCCGCCAACTCCGTGAACAACCGGGCACTGAGCCCGTCGACCTCCAACGCCTGCCGAAAGCGGCTGATCGTTGAGTGGTCCGGCGTATCGTCCTCCAGTCCCAGGCCCACGAAGCGCCGGAAGGAGAGCCGGTCGCCCAGCGCCTCTTCCATTTGGGGGTCCGAGAGGTTGTACCACTGCTCCAGCAGCAGCACCTTCACCATCAGCAACGGCGGATAGCTGGGCCGCCCCCGCGGGGCGGCGTGCACGCCCGCCACAATCTCCCCAAGCCGCACCCAGTCCACCGCGTCGTCGATCCGCTCCAGCCGCTGGTTGTGGCCCAGCGTCTCCGACACCACCGCTTCCGCGAACGACGGCCGGCCCAGCTCCTGGTGCATCTACCCGCTCCCCACTCATCCGCCTTGCGACGCCCCCATGGTCCGCCCCGCCCCTGGATTTATGCAAAGGTCTCCGGTGGGAGCAGCCCGACGCTCGCCCGCGTGTCCCGGCTTGCGCCGCAGAGCGATAGGCCCAGCCGTTGTCCGTGATCTGCGCCTGCATCGGGATCCCCGGGGCGCGGAACGACGCCAGCGCCCGCTCCGGGAACGCCAGGGTGGCTCTAATGGGACTGGATCGGTAGCTCGGGACGAACCGGGACACTGGTCCAGCCCTGCCAGCCGGTGAGCTCCTGGTGTCCCTGCGACCGTTGGATCGCTTCCACGAGACCGAGCCCCGGCTGGTGTGGTGGGGTGGTCCGCAGCACTGCTGGGGTGTCGTGCCGGTGAGCACTGGACCATTAGGTCGTTGCCGGGACCACCGCGGCCCGTGCCAGCCCCTGGCACTTTCGGAAGGAGGCAGAGGTCGATGGAGCTGTATGTAGGCGATGACTGGGCCGAGACCCATCATGATGTCCATCTCATGACGGCGACGGGGGAGGCCCTCGCCACGCGCCGGATCCCGGAAGGCCTTGAGGGCCTCGCCGCGCTGCACGCGCTCATCGCGGCGCACGCCGTGACGCCGGCGGACGTCGTCATCGGGAGCGAAACGGACCGGGGCCTGTGGGTGGCGGCGCTGCGCGCCGCGGGCTATCAGGTCTATGCCATCAACCCGCGCGCGGTGGCGCGCTACCGGGAGCGGCATCACGTCGGCGGCGCCAAGTCCGACGCGGGCGACGCCAAGGTCCTCGCCGACCTGGTCCGCACCGACCGCCACAATCATCGCCCGGTAGCGGGCGACAGCGACGCGGTGGCCGCCGTGCGCATCCTCGCGCGGACCCAGCAGCAGCTGATCTGGGATCGGACCCGGCTGACCAACCGGCTCCGCAGCGGCCTGCGGGACTACTTCCCGGCCGCCCTGGCCGCGTTCCCCGACTTGGCGCATGGGGATGCGGTGGGGGTGCTGGCGCGGGCGCCGGACCCGCCGGCGGCGGCCCAGCTGACAATCCCCCAACTCCGCGCCGCGCTGCGCCGGGGCGGGCGCCAGCGCCACCTCGACCGGCGCGCCGCCGAGATCCAAGCCGCGCTGCGCACCCCGCACCTCGAGGCGTCCCCCGCGGTGCGCCAAGCCTGCGCCGCAAGCACCCGCGCCACCGTAGGCCAACTGGAGGCGCTCATCGACCAGTTGGCGGCGGTCGAGGCCGACCTCGGCCCATTTTGAGTCGCACCCGGACGCCGCTGTCTACCGTTCCTTGCCCGGACTCGGTGTCGTCCTCGGCGCCCGGGTGCTCGGCGAGTTCGGGGATGATCCCACGCGCTACGCCCCGGCGAAGGCCCGGCGCAACTACGCCGGCACCTCGCCCGTGACCGTAGCATCGGGGCGCCGGCGGACGGTGAAAGCCCGCTTTGTGCGCAACCGGCGCTTGGCCGACGCGGTGGACCAGTGGGCGCGGTGCGCGCGGCTGACGAGCCCCGGCTGCCGCGCCTTCTACCACCAGCGACGGGCGCTGGGCGATCACCATCCCCAGGCGCTGCGCGCCCTCGGCAATCGCCTGGTGGGCTATCTGCATGGCTGCCTGCGGACCCGCACCGTCTACGACGAGGCCATCGCCTGGGACCACCGCCGGCACCACGAACCGCTCGCGGCTTGACACCTTACGCACCTGGGGTGTCTCGTGGAAAGGAAGTTCGCTCCGGCGGCTGGCGCTGGGACTGTCGACCTTAAGGAGCACGACACGAAGTCACCACGAGCTCTTCGGCGGTGGGCGCGGGCAATGTCAATCATCATCAAGGTCGCCGCAGTAATACAGGGCATTGTCCTGTAGATCGACGCCGAGACGATCCTGGAGCAGGTGCTGGCCGTCCTGATTCTGGGCATCGGGGGTATCGCCTGGGTGACGAAGTTGCTCTGCGCTCAGCCGAGGGTTCCGTCTAGCAGAGGGGCCCAACAACGGGCGGGTCGAGCGCAGTCGAGCCTCATCCATGTGCTTGAGGCCAGCGGGCAGCAGGTCGTGGCCTCAGTGCTTGGTTTCGCGCCGGTGCGTGCAGTCCAAATCCAGGAGCTTCGGGATCGTGAATCGCTCTGCCGGCTCACAGTCCCAGAGGCCAAGTGCGAGACGTCACTACTGGAGGTGCACATGCTTACGGCCGGCAGCAGTGCCGATCGGGATCGACGGCCGAATGGTCGGGCGGGCACCCGGGTCCAGATCCGGGTTGGGGGTGGCGCGATCCAGAGGGGAAGCCTAGCGCCCACGCACTGGGGCGAGATCAGCGCGATGTGGGTCGCGGAGCACTCATGGTCCGCCGGCCAGAGATTGGTGCGGTTGTCCTCCTGCGCCAAGACCGAGCGGCCCAGGTGCTCGTGCGGCGTCTGGAGGGCCAGCAGATGGCTGCCGTCTGGGAGGCCGAGGAGCAGGTGGGTGGCCGCATAGGTGTCGTCGGCCGGCCACAGACCGGCGTAATCGGCGCGGACTAGCATCCACTCGCCCGAACGCAGATTGGGAGCCTCGGCGATGCGGTCGGTCATGAATGGGTGCCCGCAGGGCGGGGAGGTGCGCGCGGAAGCGTACCGCGGGCGAGGCGTGCGGCATCCTCGCGGCCCTGAATCGCGATCCTGACATGGGCGCTCGCGTGCGCCAAATCTTCATGGAGCCGCAGTCCGGGCTGATCCTCGGGAACGCCAAGCTCACCCAGGACGTTGCGGGCCTGCTGGAGAACATCGAGCGCCCGCCGGAGGGCCCTCTGGCGGCCCGACGAATGGAACGAGTTCCTGGACCTCTCGGAGACTGAGATCGAGGTCTGGCTGAGTCGGTGGTCGCTGCGGCGGGCGGCGCGAGCAGAAGTTGCCCGGAAGCGATCCGTGTCGTGGGCGGTGTTGATACGACGTGCTGCGGTATCCTTGGTCTGAGGTAGCCATGCAGTCAATTCCCTCACACGTCACGCAGGCGGCCTGGGATGGGCGTCTCGACTGCGAGCGCAACGCGCGATACTTTGCCGTGCTCGCCGACCGGTATCAGCGCTGGCACCAATGGGGTACGGTCGGCACGGCGGCGGTGGCCATTGCTTCCGTCTCGGTCCTCATCGCTTCGGCGCCAGTGATCGTCGGGGCGGCTTTGGCGCTGGCTACCGCCATCGTGGCCGTCTCGCTCACGATTCTGGACTTCGGTACGACGGCTGCCAAGGCGGATGCGGCGAGTCAGCACTTTGCGTGGTTGGCCACAGATTGGGCGGAACTCTGGTGGCAGCAGGATCGCGATGACGTGAGCCAGCGAATCTCCGTGTTGCGCGCCCGGTTCCACGCCGTTCAGGATGTGGGAATCGTGGAAGACCGCCGGCTCAACGACAAGTGCCATGACGAGGCCATCGACATCGTGACCGTTGAGTACCAGGGCCATGGCCAAGCCGCGTAAGGACGAGAACCGCGAGAAGATCATCCATCGGCGAGCCCCGGCTCCTCGGCCCAAGCCCAACCCACCGCCACCGCCACCACCGCCACCACCGCCGCCCCAGCCGCAGGACGGCAAGAGCCAGGCCATAATCGCGACGCCGCTGAGAGCCCCTGACCCGGCGTCGAGCTAGATGTAGTGACTACACACCTGCGAGACACCTGACAGTAGCGGAACCTCCATCGAGACTTGGGGTCATCACACGCCAAGGTCCCAACGGAGGTTCCGATGGATGATGCTACGGCACCGCCGCAGCGCCTGTGACATTCGTTCGAGACGTAGTACCAGGCGACGGCCGCGATGCTCACCGCTGCGAGTCCGGGGCGCAGCTCAGGCCATCGGCGCGAGCGGCACCAGGGACCATCGCTGGTGGGCGGAGTCCCGCGCGGGCAACTGGATGGAGCTCGGGGAGCGTCGCTCCACGCTCGGACGAGAGGCGCGCTGCCTGAATCCAGCGCGGAGGCAGAGATCCTCTCGGCGCGACGCCGAGGGTCCGGTCGTGGCGTGCAGCGAGGCCGGGCCACCGGGCTTCGCGCTGTAGCGCCAGCTCCAGGCCGAGGGGCTCACCTGCGACACATGCGCCGGGCCGTCGACGACTACTCCCGGCCGGCGTAGGCCGTGGTGCGGCCTCTGCCGAGGTGCGGTCCGGTGCCCGGTGTGGCGAGGCCCTCGCCGTCTTGGAGCGGGCGCCGGCGGGGTCCCGGGCCCACGAGATTCCCTAGGTGCCGTTGCCGGGCGACGGGATGAGCCGGAGCTGGACTGTCTGCCCCTCCGTCCAGTCGAGTGTCACGCCGGGCCAGCGCAGGGTCGGTCCGCCGAAGACCTCCGCGTCCGCCACGGCCAGCGCCACATCGTCCACCTGCAGTGTCAGGCCCGCCACCGACTCGCCCCCCGACATGATCACGATGAGGCCCGCCGCCTGGTGGTATCCCACGTCCGTCACCCGCAGCGTCCGACCTTCCCAATCAAACGCCTCGTCGCTGAGCGCCCCGGTCGTCGTCTCGCCGATCCGCTGGAACCCCAGCAACGCGTTGTACCGTCCCACCGTCAGCGTGGCGGTCCACACGGGCGGCGGCCCGTCGGTGTCCGCCAGGTTCACCGTCGTCGTCGCCGTGGCGCCCGCCGTCACCCCGGCCGGCAGGCCCCCGAACCCGAGCGCGAGCGACTCCCCGTCGTCGTCCGCCGCGTCGTCCTCCGCCATGACGTCGAAGGTCACCGACGTCGTGCCGGCGCCGAACGTCACCTCAGCCGGCACCCCGGCGTAGTCCGCGCTCGTCGCGCCGCCCTGTTCCGTCACCGTCAGCGGCACCGTCACCGCGCGCTCCGGGTCCGCGCTCAGCGACACCGTCACCGTCACCGTCTCGCCCTCGGCCACGTCGTACGTCGCCGCCCCAAAGCTCACCGTCACCTGGGGCACGTCGTCGTCGGCCAGGCTCACCACGGTCTCGATTGTCGCTCCACCGCTCACGCCCGGCGGCAGCGGGCCGAAGGCCAACCTCACGCTCTCCCCATCGTCGTCCTCCGGGTCCTGCGTGGCGGCCACGTCGAAGGTCGTTGACGTCACGCCGGCGCCGAACGTCACGTCTGCCGGCACCCCGGAGTAGTCCGCACCCGTCGCTCCACCCTGCTCCGTCACCGTCAGCGGCACCGTCACCGCGCGCTCCGGGTCCGCGTCGAGCGTCACCGTCACCGTCACGGTCTCGCCCTCCGTCGCCGCGTACGTCCCCGCCCCGAAGCTCACCGTCACCTGGGGCACGTCGTCGTCGGCCAGGCTCACCACGGTCTCGACCGTGGCCCCGCCGCTCACGCCCGGCGGGAGCGTCCCGAAGGCGAGCTTCACGCTCTCCCCATCGTCGTTCTCCGTGTCCTGCGTGGCGGCCACGTCGAAGGTCGTTGACGTCACGCCGGCGGTGAACGTCACGTCGGCCGGCACTCCCATGTAGTCCGCGCTCGTGGCCCCACCCTGCTCCGTCACCGTCAACGGGATCGTCACCTCGCGCTCCGGGTCCGCATCGAGACTCACCGTCACCGTCACGGTCTCGCCCTCGGCCACGCCATACGTCGCCGCCGCGAAGCTCACCGTCACCTGGGGCACATCGTCGTCCGTGAGGCTCACCACGGTCTCGCTCGTCGCGCCCGCGCTCACCGCCGGCGGCAGGGTCCCAAATCCCAGCTTCACGCTCTCCCCGTCGTCGTCTTCCGTGTCCTGCGTGGCGGTCACGTCGAAGGTCGTGGACGTCACGCCGGCGCTGAACGTCACGTCCGCCGGCACCCCGGAGTAGTCCGCGCTCGTCGCCCCGCCCTGTTCCGTCACCGTCAGCGGGATCGTCACCTCGCGCCCCGGGTCCGCGTCGAGACTCACCGTCACCGTCACGCTCCCGCCCTCCGTCGCCGCGTACGTCGCCGCCCCGAAGCTCACCGTCACCGGCGTCAGCGGGTCGCTCAGGCTCACCACGGTCTCGGTCGTCCCACCCGCGCTCACGCCCGGCGGCAGCGGGCCGAAGGCCAGCCTGATGCTCTCGCCGTCCTCGGCGTCCGTGTCCGCAATGGCGGCCACGTCGAACGTCGCCGACGTCGTGCCGGCGTTGAACGTCACGCCGGCGGGCACGCCCGAGTAGTCCGCGCTCGTCGCCCCGCCCTGTTCCGTCACCGTCAGCGGCACCGTCACGTCCCGCTCCGGATCCGCGCTCAAGCTCACCGTCACCGTCACGCGCTCGCCCTCCACCACCGCGTGCGCCGCCGCCCCGAAGCCCACCGTCACCTCGGGCACGTCGTCATCGACGAGGCTCACCACGCTCTCGGGTATCGCGCCCGCGCTGATCCCGCTCGGCAACGGTCCGAACCCCAGCTGCACGCTCTCTCCGTCGTCATCCTCCGTGTCGTGGGTGGCGCTGAACGTGAAGCTCTGCGCCGTGTCCCCGCTCGCGAACGTCAGGTCGGCCGGCACGCCGGCGTAGTCGGCGCCGCTCGCCCCGTCCTGCGCCGTCACCGTCAGCGGGATCACCACCTCGCGCGCCGGGTCGACGCTCAGCGTCACCGTCACCTCGACCTCGTTCTCCACCACGCCCGTGGTCGTGGCGTCGTCGCTCTCCGCCACCGTGTAGGTCGCCGCGCCGAAGCTCACCGCCACCGGCGTCACCGTGATCGTCACCGCGACCGTCGCCGTCCCGCCGCCCGTCTCCGTGGCGCGCAGCGTCAACGTGTAGCCGGCCGGGTCCAGCGCTCCCGCCACCGTCAGCTCGCCCGTCTGACCGGCCAGCGCGAAGGCGCCTCCCGTGTTGCCCGCCGCGATCGCGTAGCTCACCGTGCCCCCGCTCGTGGGCATCGCCGACACCGTCCCCACCGGCGTGCCCACGCCGGCGGTCGCCTTCACCGGGAAGCTGTAGCTCTTCTCGTCAAAGGCCAGCGGACAGGCTGCCGTTGCCGCCGCCAGCGTCGTCGACCACGGCCCCCACGCCGCCGCTCGCGCCACGCCGTCGCCGTAGGCCCCAACCTGGAACTGATGCTCCGTGCCGCACGTCAGGTCGTCCACGACGTGGCTCGCACCGCTGATGTCGTTCGCGTCCTCCGTCCACGGAGCATTTGGATCGGTCGGATCGGGTATCCGGTACTGCACGCGGTAGGTCAGGGTCCCCACGTCCGGCGCCCCCACCCACGCCAGGGTGACGCTGGTGGCGGTCGTCGCCGTGGCCGCCAGCTCCACCGGCGCCGGCGGCGGCGTCTCGTCGCAGTAGTCCTGCGGCAGCTGCGCCAGGTCGTGCGTCCCCCCGGCCGCCACCATCGCCGTCGCCAGGGCGCGCAGGACGTTGGGGATGCACCCGCTCAGGTCGTTCCCGCTCAGCCCCAGCGTCGTCAGATGGGTGAGCGCGCTCAACTCCGCCGGGATGGCCTCCGTGAGCCGGTTGGCGCTCAGGTCCAGCGTCGTCAACGCGGTGAGTTGGCTCAGCTCCGCCGGGACGCCGCCGCCCAGCAGCTTGTTCGACAGATCCAGCCCGGTGACGCGGCTCGGCGTGCCGCTCGCGGTCACGCCCTCCCACTGCGACAGGCGGAGGGGGTCGCCCCAGTTGAGGAGGCCGCCGCCCTGGACCTCCGCATCGCTGCCTTCCAGGATCTCCTGCATCGCCAGCAGCACCCGGCAGTCCGCCACCAGCGCCTTGTCGTTCGCCGGATCGACGATGACGTTGCCATCCGCGCAGTCCACCCCCTGCACCGCGATGGCCACGTCCACGTCCCGGCTGCCGCCCGCCGTGCTGGTGGCGCGCACCGTCAGCGAGTACTCGTGCTCGGCCACGAAGTCCAGCGCCGCCGCCAGCGTCAACGCCCCTGTCGCGGCATGGAGCGCGAACGCCCCGCCCGCGTTGCCCGCCTCGATCGCGTAGCTCACCGTCCCGCCCTGGGGGTCGGTGGCGGTGATGGGGCGGTCGCCCACTGGGTCACCGATGGCGGCACTCTCGCCGATCGTGAACGCATAGGGCGCGGCGTCGAACAGCAGCAGGCACGTCGTGGTCGTCGTCGTCACCACGGTCGAGGGATCGCCCCAGGCCTCGGTATGCGCCAGGCCGTCCCCGAAGGCGCTCACCCGGAACTCGTGCGCCGTCTCGCAATCCAAGACGTCCACCGTGAAGGTCGGGGCGGCCACCATGTCGTCCGCGGTCGCCCACGGCTCCGGCGGCGTCGCCGTGGCGCGGTACTCCACGTGGTACAAGGCGGCGCCGGCCACCGGGTCCCACGCCAGCTCCACGCTGGTCTCGGCGGGCGTCGCGAGCACGTTCTGCGGCGCCTCCGGCGGCGTGTCGGCCACGTTGGTCACCGTGATCGTCACGCCGACGCTCGCCCGGCCGCCGTTGCCGTCATCGACCTCCACCGTCACCGCGTACGCGCCCTGCGTCTCGTAGTCCAGGAGCGCGCTCGTGCGCAGCTGCCCCGTACCCGCGTCCACCGCGAACACCGCCGCGTCGGCGCCGCCAAGCGTGTAGGCCAGCGTGTCGCCGTCGTCATCCTGCGCCGTCACCGGCGCGCCGATCGGCTCGCCCGCCGCGGTGTTCTCCGCCACCTCGCGCGTGATGGGCGGCGTCTCAACAAACTCCGGCGCCTGGTTCGGGTACTGCGGCCCCAGCTCCGACCAGCTCGCCGTGCCGTCGCCGTCCACATCCACCTGCAGCACCGGATACTGGCTCGCCGTGCCGAAGTGCCACGGGTCGTCCGCGCTCCCGTCCCCGTCGATGTCCACGTTCCAGTTCGCGTAGATGCCGCGGTACCCCGTCGGCGTCTGCAGCTCGCCGGTGGTGTGCCCCACGCCGCCCGCGCTCGCGCTCTGCCCGCTCGTCGTCGTGTCCCAGTAGCTCGCCGTCACCGTGCCGCCGTTCGATCCCACCAGACCGCCCGTCACCGCCAACCCCGTCACCGCGCCGGTGGCGTAGCTGGCCTCCACCGTGCCCGTGTTGAACCCGACCAGGCCGCCCACCCCGGCGTTCCCATCCACCGCGCCAACCGCGTAGCCGGCCAGGATGTCCCCGTGGTTCTGGCCCACCAGGCCCCCGACGAAGCTGCTCCCGGTCACCGCCACGTCCGCGTAGCTCGCCGTGACGCTGCCGCTCTCGTTCGTCCCCACCAGCCCGCCCGCGTCCGAGTTGCTCCCGGTCACGCGCCCGCTGGCGTAGCTGGCGACCACGTCGCCCTCGCTCCAACCCACCAGGCTGCCGGTGTACTGGTCGCCTGTGACGTCCACCGCCGCCAATCCCACGCCGCGAATCGTGCTCGACGAACCGATGCTGCTGAACAGCCCCACGTCGTTCTGGCTGCGGTCGATGTACAGGTTGGTGATGACGTGCCCGTTGCCGTCGAACACCGCCGTGAAGGGGTGGCTCCGATCGCCGATCGGCTCCCAGCCCAAGCCGCCGTTCCAGTAGGCGTCTGCCGCATCCACCGCGCCACTGCCGTCCGTGTCGAAGTCCAGGTCCGCCGCCAGCTCATATCCCACACAGCCGCTGGCCGGGCAGCCCATGTCGGCAATCGGGTTGGCGAACGCGGCCGCATGGCCCGGATCCGTTGCGGTCCCGTCCCCGTCGAGGTCCCAGCGCATCGCGTGCAGCTGGTCCAGGCGCCGCACCTCGAGCAGCCCATCGTCGTCCTTGTCATAGTCGGTGCGCACAAGCACCGTCACCGCCACCGTCGCCGTGCCGCCGGCCGCATCGGTGGCCGCCACCGTCAGCACTTGGGTGGCAGTGGCAAGGTCAGCCAGCGACCCAGCCACGGTGATCTCGCCCGTCGCCGCATCGATCGCGAAGACGCCGTCAACGGTAGCTGCCGCAATTGTGTGGGTGGCGGCGCCGCCGCCGCCGTCAAACGCAAACACCGTGCCCACCGCCGCGCCCAGCGGCGCATCCTCGACGACATCGAAGGTGTAGCTCGCCGCCGTGAACTCCGGCGGCACGATCGCCCGTTGCCCCCCGAACCCCTGCCACGTGACCGTGCCGTCCCCGTCGAAGTCCACCTGCAGCACCGGGTATTGGCTGGGAGTGCCGAAGTGCCACGGATCGTCCGGGACGCTGTCCCCGCCCACGTCGACGTTCCACTCGGCGTAGATGTCGGCGTATCCCGTCGGCGTCTGCAGCTCGCTCGTCGTCTTCCCCGTGCCCCCGCCGCCGCTGGTCCGTCCGCTGGTTCCCGTGTCCCAATAGCTGGTCGTGACGGTGGACCCGCCGATCTCCTCGCCCGTCAACCCGCCCACGGAGCTGTTGCCGCTCGGGGCGCCGGTGGCGTAGCTCGCCGTGATCGTGCCGGCGTTGCGGCCCACCAGCCCGCCCATGTGATGATCGCCGTCCACATCGCCCGTGGCGTAGCTGGCGGTGATCGTGCCTGCCGCCTCGTTCTGGCCCACCAACCCGCCGGTGTAGTCGTCGCCCGTCAGGTCAACGATGGCGTAGCTGGTGACGATAGTGCCCTCGTTGCGTCCCACCAGCCCGCCCAGGTAGTCCAGCCCCGAGCTGCGACCCGCGCCGGTCATCGTGCCCGTGACGTAGCTCGCGCTGATCGCCCCGGCGTTGCGGCCGACCAGCCCTCCGGTGTCCTCGTTCCCCGCCACCGCGCCGGTGACCGAACTGGCGCGGATCGTGCCCGCGTGGTACCCCACCAGCCCGCCCACGTCGTCGTTCCCGGTCACGTCGACCACTGCCAGTCGTACCCGCCGCAGTACGCCCGTTGCCCCGGTGGCCCCGAACAGCCCCACGCCGTCGGTGGCATCGCGTGCGATGAACAGGTTGACGATGAGGTGCCCGTTCCCGTCGAACGTGGCGGCGAACGGCGTCGCCCGCGTGCCGATCGGCTCCCAGCCCAAGCCGCCCTGCCAATAGGCATCGTCCGCGTCCGCCGTCCCGTCCCCGTCCGTGTCAAAGTCAAGGGCCGCCACCAGCTCGTAGCCCGTGCAACCCGTCGTGGGGCAACCCATCCCGGTCACTGCGCCAAAGAACGCGTCCGCATAGCGCGTGTCGCTCGATGTCCCGTCGCCCTCCAGGTCCCAGCGGATTGCGTTGAGTTGGGCCAGGCGCCAGATCTCGATCAAGCCGTCGTCGTTCGCGTCATAGTCCACGTCCGTCAGCCGCACCGTCACGTCAACCGTCTCCGTGCCGCCCGCCTCGTCGGTCGCCGCCGCCGTCAAGACGTAGGGTGTCCGCAACCGGTCCAACGCCCCCGCCACGGTGATCGCCCCGCTCGCGGCGTCGATCGCGAACATCGCGTCGCCGTCGGCGTCCGTGTGTCCCCCGGTGAGCGCGTAGCTCACGTCGGCACCCTCAGCATCCGTTGCCGTAACCGTGCCGACGGCGGCGCCGACCGCCGCGTTGACGTTCACCGCGAACGTGTACGGCACGCCCACAAATCCCGGCGGCGTACAGGCCCCGGTGCCGGTCGTGAACACCGCCGACGGCTCGCTCCACGCCGCGGCGTACGTCGTGCCGCCGCCAAAGGCGCTCACCCGCACGTCGTACGACGTCTCGCACTGCAATCCGTGCACCGTGTGCGTCGTGATCGTGATCGCGTCGCTCGCGGTGGTCCAGGGCTCCGGGTCGCCCGTGCGGTACTCCACCCGGTAGGCGCCGGCATCGGGCACTGCGTCCCAGCTGAGGGCGAGGCTCCGCTCGCCCGGCGTCCCGGCGCTCAAATTGCTCGGCGCCGGCGGTTGGCAGAAGGGCAGGTTTAGCGAGCTCAGATCGTTGGCGGCGACGCTCCGCAACGAAAGCGGGATGCAACCGGTGAGACTGTTGCCCGACAGCCGCAGCTCGGTCAGGTTCGTCAGCCAGCCCAACTCCGCCGGGATGTCCCCCGTCAGCTGGTTGTGGCTCAGGTCCAGCATGGTCAGCGAGAAGAGGTGGCCCACGTCCGCTGGGATCGTACCCGTCAGGCTCTCGCTCGCCAGGTCCAACTCCGTCACCCGGCTGGGGATGCCGCCGATGGTGACGCCTTCCCAGCTACCGATGGCGGTGCTCGTGGTCCAATCCAGCGTGGCCGTCCCCCGCAGTGCATCCTTGGCCGTCAGCAGCGTCTCGCAGTCGTGGACCAGCCCCCGGTTGTCATTGGGCGTTGCCACCGCTGTGCCGTTGGTGCACGTCGGCGCGGCCGGCGGCTGCGCCGGCGTGAACGTCGTGGTCTGCCCGTCGTCCGGCGTGATGTCCCCATAGGCCCCGATCGTCTGGTAGTACCCCTGCAAGCCGCTCACATCGGCGATCCGCGAACCCGCGTGCGCGTCGCTCGCCGCCGCCGTGGTGATCCGGGTCTCCAGATCGGCCAGCGTCTGCGTGTGCTCCGGGTCGCCCACCGGCGCTCCCACCCGCACCGCGTTGACCGTGCCGTCCGTCTCGGTCACCACGTCCCAGTGCGCCACCGCCTGCCAGGCCTCGAACGCGATGGCGTTGTGCGCGCCCATCGGCGCCACGAACACGATCCGCTCTTTGCCGCCGATCTCCGCCGCCAATGCCTCTTCCGCTTCAACCACGATTGCTTGCAAGGACGCTTCGTAGTCGCCGCGGGTCTGCAACGGATCGCTACCGAACGTCCCCGCCTCGTGCTCCCGGCGGTACAGCTCGTACGACGCCGCCTCTCCCAGCGGGTCGTACGCCACCGTCACCGTC
The DNA here is from genome assembly GCA_965243625.1 of Chloroflexota bacterium. Lineage (GTDB taxonomy): Bacteria > Chloroflexota > UBA11872 > UBA11872 > UBA11872 > JAJECS01. The sequence continues at coordinate 1,373,744 of CBDEVI010000002.1, read as the reverse complement.
GACGGCCCCGACCCCAGCAGATAGCTAGACACCGTGTAGTCCGCGAAACAGGTCAAGTTCAGGAACTCACTTGATAGCCCACCCCGCGCGATCGCCTGGAAGTTGGCCTTCGCCGTCTCCCGGAGGTCGGGATTTAGCGTGTCCAGAATGACCGTGAACAGTATTTCCAGGTATGCCGGACTTGGGACTGGCTCGTCTTCTCCCAAGCGCAGCCAGAATCGAATGGCGCCCTCGCGCTGTGCCGCCGTGCGGGCGATTCCCCGCCAGGCGCAACGCAGCGTGCCCGCCCCCGCCGTCCCGCGGATCGCCAGATGCACCGGCGACGCGCCCGATAGGTACAGGCCATCGTCGAGCAAGTCCTCAACCGTCGGTCCGGTGCCCGTGGTGAGGTGCACTTCACCCTTCGAGCGAGCTCCGCTTGCCTCCAAGGCGGCCACTACTGGCGGTGCGACGGGTGTCAACTGGTCCGGTGCTTCCCCTCTGACGCTTGGCTCGTGGGCCACGGGCGCGCGGGATTGAGGAAGGGCTGGAGCCGTCGCATCTCGCGAAGCTGGGCTGCCCGGGACAGGAGCCCGGATGCCCCCCAGGGTCGACTGACGGCTGGCACAGGCTGCCACCACCACTACCAGTAGGGCCGCGCTCAGCAGCATCGCCCATCCCCGGAGCACGGTCCGCCTGCGCCGGACTCGGCGCCTGGCGCCTGCGTTCGCGAGCTGGCTCGCTCGGCCACCTGGGTCCATCATCCTGGCTCACACGTCGGCAGGCGCAGGCTGGAGAGATCGTTGTCTGACTTCACCAGCAATGCCGGCGGGATGCAGCCAGTCAGCGAATTGCCGCCGATTCTCACCCATCCGAGGTTGCCTAGCTGGCCGAGCTCCGCTGGGATCGGCCCGGTCAGCTGGTTGTCGCTGAGGTCCAAATTCATCAGGTTGCGCATCCGGCCGAGTTCGGCCGGTATCTCGCCCGTCAGGTGATTGCCCATCAGGGTCAGACTCTCCAAGCTTGCGAGTTTCCCGAATTCCGCTGGAATCGTTCCCCCCAGGTTGCCGTACCAGAGGCTCAGCCCCCGCAATTTCGACAGCCTGCCCAATTCACTCGGAATGGGACCGGCAAGGTCGTTGAAGCCGAGGTGCAATTCGACCAAGTCGGTCATTTCGCCCAATTGGGGCGGGATGGGACCGTTGAGGTCGTTGAAGTCGAGGTGCAATTCGGTCAAACTTCTCAGGCTGCGCAATTCGGCCGGGATGCTCCCTCCCAGGTAGTTGTTGCTCAGGCCTAGTTCCCGGAGGTGCATCAACAGACCCAACTCGGGTGGGATGCTCCCACCCAAGCCGTTCCACCCGAGTTGCAACACTCTGAGCTGTTCCAGCTCGCTCAGTGCTGGCGGGATGACTCCCCAGAGTGCGCGCGCTTGAATGGTGATCTCCGTCACCCGTAGCGGCGACCCATCGACAACGATCCCTTCCCAATCGCCGATGGCACGATCTGCGCTCCAGTTCAACCCTGCGGAACCGGCGAGAGCATCCCGTAAACCCAAGAGCGTCTCGCAGTCATGGACCAAGCCGGGGTTGGCCGTGGGCGCGGGCACGGCTCTTCCCCCGGCGCACCCGGTGACATCCACCGGATCCTCGCGCGGTCGGGCACCAAGCGATTGGAGTGTGCCGCCGTCGTCCTGCACCACCAGAGTCCGCCGGTTCGTGCCATCCGGCGCCATGGTGTAGATCACCAAGTTGGTGCTTGACTGTGACTTTCTGCCAACACTAATTGCGATCCGCGTTCCATCGGGCGACCACGCCGCTGCCAGAGGGATTTCCCGCGCAATTCGCCTCGGTGAACGGCCCACGCTCTTCCCATTGACTTCGATCACGCAGATGCCGGAAGAGCAGCTAAACAGGATCTTCGAGCCGTCTGGCGACCAGGCCACAGTCTGGATCCAAGTGCGCGTCGGAATCGGATTCTGGCTCGTCCCGGTGGGCCAGCCCGTGATCGTGGTCACCCGCTGCAGGTCGGTCCCATCCGCCGCGATGGTGAACAGCGCGACATCGCGCCCGTCTGACTTCGCAAACGCGAGTCGCTCACCGTCCGGCGACCAGGACGCCCCACTGACGGCGTCGGAGAGTCGAATTGTCCGTGAACCTGCAGTTGAACCCTCCGGCATTGCGACGAGGTATAGCGGCCGACGCCCCGCGTTGCCGCCGCGAACCCCGGTGACGGCCAGCCAGCGCCCGTCCGGCGACCAGGCCGGCGGCCGGTAGGCCACGCCAGTCTGAAGCATTCGCTTGAGGTTTCCGTTGGCCGACCGGACATAGAGGGAAGACTCTTCGTCGAGAGGCTCTCGTAGGACTACATAGGCGATGTGGATTCCGTCGGGTGACCATACGGGGTAGCTCTCAAGAGCCTCGCTGGTCGTGAGCCGCTGGCCCTGCGCCCCGTTGAGGCGTGCAACCACCAGATCAGGCTGATGTTCCCACGCCTCCGGCCGCGGCCGCTCGCTGGGCCGGGGATATTCGCACGAGGTGTATATCAATCGCAGGCCGTCTGGGGCGACATTAAACGCAGTCTCGCGCCCTGCAACCTCGCCGTCAGGAGTATCCGTCCAAGCCTTCGCGATCCGACGTAGGCGGCTTCCGTCAACTGTTACCGCATGCACTTCCGGCCCATGGTTGAAGAAGATCTCCGATGCATCCCAACTCCATTGCAAAGAGTCGTCGAATGGGGGAGATAACAAGTTGATGTTGTTGTACCTCCTTCGCGCCACATCCGAATCCTCTTCGACCGGCCAACAATCCGAAAGCACTGGCGTTGAATCCGCCGGCTGATGAATCGCTGCCGATGTCGACGGCATCTCCGTCGGCACCCTTGCACCCACTGCCGACGACGCCCCCTCAACCACGCTGACAGGCGGCACCACCGATTCAGACGTTCGAGCAACGTCGATCGCAACTCCCCTATCCGCCGCGTACGTGACTTCCTTAGCGGGCCTTACCGCAGACGGGCTAGACGGCACTTCTTCCCCTCTCTCACCTCCCCTAGCAAAGCCGCACGCAATCGAGCTATAGGCGACCATCACTACCAACACCAAAGCGGGAAACCCATCTCGCATGGACCTGACGTTCGTCGCAATATTTAAAATAGATCGTCTGTGGCCCTCCATGTCAGCGCGATTGATACAACGCATAAATGCCCAATACATCAAGCGGATAGGGCGAGCAATCCGGTTCGCCACCGCTATAGTTCATCACACTGTCCGAGCCAGCTGGGTGCCGATCACCCTGTCCAACTGAAACTCCCGCCTCTGCCTCGACACCGTGCCCCAAGGCATGTCCAATCTCATGCAACAGACTGCGATAGGCTGTATTGAGTTTATCTCCGTCGTTCAAGCACCAATTTGCTCGGGCATCGCTCATCGGAACTGCTAGTGTTGTACCAACGAATTTACTTCGTCTGATAAAGATATCGCTCGTAACTACAGTTCGGCCTGATTCATCGTCATCGTATCTAGAGATTAACGTACACATAAGCGCGCCATTAGGCATCCCGGCATGATCAAACCAGCAATTGTGATCATGACCTAATATATTTGAAAACGTGGAAAAGAACATATCGTCCACCGCGATCCTCGGGATACCGCTGAACAGATGCGTAGATAGCCCTGTAAATATTCCATGGTGGGCTAGATACGACAGTTCGGACCCTGGGCTGTCGTCATACAACAATATCTCATTTAGCGATAAATCTTCATCGATTACATCCTGAACGACGTATGGTGTGTCACGGTCGTCACCAAATTCTATGGCGCGATTCGTACGGATTTGCCTGATCGTCCCGTCGACATGCTTGCGTTTTGCTTCGTCTGTAAGTGGCTTTCCGGCCGCAATCGCGGCTCGAACTTCAGCTCCGAGATCCTCGAATATCTTGGTGATCAATGGACCGTAGTCAGCACATGCATCAGTCGAGTAAGTGATTGTCAGAAGATCTGAAGGGAATGCCGCTTGCCAGCTGCGAAAGGCATTGTTGATCAGCGTCAGCCATTGGTTCTTTCTCGTCAAACCTTCGGGATCAAACGTCTCGCCGCAGATTCTGTATACCAACTCCGGATCTCCATTGGCAGTCCGTTCTGTGATCCGATAGTCAAGCGGCATTCCGGCAATCCTGCTGTGCTGACTGTCACCAGTGGAGATATTCAAGTGATCGGCTGGTTCATCTGACGGCCAGACGTAGACATCACGGGCCGATAAAACCTCTGGGTTAGCCGGATCGTCGTCGGTATATCGCAGCTGAATTGCATATAGTGATCGAATTACGAGTCCGGTGATAGTATCAGGCTCTTTCATTTCGTCCCGGTTGATCGTTTGGACGGTCTTGTAGTCTCCTGGCTGCCAGTCTGGTTGCCTATGATCAGTGGCGGATTGTCGATATCTGAAGGAATATGTACCTCCGGTGTAGGCAGCGGCTCCGGAATCATTCAGCACAGTCGCGTGATCGATCGGGTTCCAGGCAAGCTTAGCCTTACCATTTCCAGATGAACTTGAAGCATCGGCTATTGTGATTGGCGAGTCTATGATGATGATTCCCTTGCTGTCCCGAACCGCCGTACCCTTAATTGCCCTAACCCGAATGTGAAATCCGGGGCGCTGCCCGATCCCTTCCTTAGTTGGACTTGCTAGACCCGCAAGATCGTCTAAATCAAGCTCAAGCCAGTTTGGCAACTTGGCTCCTGGCGGCGGAGGAAATGGCAGAGTTACTGCAGCGACGTTGTCCCAGGACAGCGGTGCGCTTGTTCCCGAGGTAGCTACTTGTGCTGATTGAATCATGTAGATACTGGCGGTCATGACGGGGGACCAGCACAAGAGTGCCTTCCGCTCCGGAAGTGGGAAAATGTCGAGGTGTTGTGGCGGGCCCCACGCAGTTTCCACTCTGAGCCCGCAGAGGCTGGTCGCAGTCCCCGCTCCCGACGATATGGTCTCCAAATCTCCCTCCACTGTTTCATCGATCATCTCCGGTTCGGTCACGCTGCCATCGGACGGCGTGCCGCTGGTGTCCTCCCAGGCGCTGCAGCGGTTGTCCTGGTTGCAGGCTTGTACGCGCACGTCGTACGCGGTGCCGTTGCTTAGGCCGAAAATGATGTATTCGGGATCCGTAGCAAGGTGCACCGTGATGGCACTGCCCCACGTGGTGCTCGATTGTTGCTTGTATTGCAGCTTGTAGTCTCTCAAGGCGGTGCCGCCGCTGTCCGCCGGTGCCTCCCAGGTGATACGAAGTTGCCCGTTCTCAGACCGCGCAGTCAGGTTCCCCACCGGGGTCGGCCGTCCGCGCACCGTGATCGTGACCGAGGCGTAGAGCTTCGACTCGTCCTGATTCGTCACCCGGATGTATCCCTTGCCTCCATCCGGGCACCCGTCGATCCGGAACGAGTCGTACCAACCGCCCGTCGATGGCTGGCCAAATCGTCGTGGCACCACATCGCGACTGCGCGTCGGGCACTGCCGCTCGGGCTGGATCGATCCGTACAGATTCATGTACGCCACTTCCCCGATTGGGATGTCGTACACGGTGACCTGCAGCCGCTCCCCGATGTCGATCGTGGTCTTGGCCACCTCAATCCGCGCGTTACCCACCTTGTGTCCTGCAATGGCGGAGTCGTCGCTCAAGTCATTGATGGTTTCCTCGCCCAGGACAGTCCAGTCGCCGCACTCGGAGTCCCCGTTGCAGGCTTGAATCCGCACGTTGTACGGAGTGCCATTAGTCAGCCCTCCGATGGTCCATGTCCTCACCGTCCCCGGCGTCACCACGTCCGACCCCTGCGGCCAGGCGGATGTCCCCACGTCCTTATGCTGCACGTGAAAGCCCGTCAGCTCGGCGCTGCCCGAGACCTCAGGCGCATCCCACCCAAGCGTCACTGAGTTTTGGCCGCTTCCCGTATGGTCGAGACTTCTCACCTTGCTCGGTGGCCGGGCTCCTTCGATTGGCGGCGGCGTGGGCGGCTGTGGCGGCTGTGGCGGCTGTGGCTCCGTCGAGTCGTCGGACTTGGTCGTCACGGTCTTCGGCGGGTCGGTCCAAAACCCGCAACTGTCTTGGCCGTTGCACGCGTGAATGCGGAAGCTATACGTGGTATCGGGATCCATATCCACAAAGTGATGGCTGCGCACCGATGGCCCGACCACGTGCGCGCTGCTATACGGCGGATGGTGCGGTGCGATCCAAATCAACAGCCCGAAGCCCGTCAGCGGCCGACCCCCATCACTCGGGGTGCCCCACCGCACCTTGAACGAGGTGTCCTCCACGTCGTAGAAGCTGATACTCGGCACGATTCCCGGCGTTCCCGACCGCGTCGCCGTCCGCAGCGTCGCCGTCCGCAACCTCTCTCCTGAGGCGGTAATCACTTCCTCGGGCAGCGCCTCCACCACCACGCGCTGGCTTATCGACGCCACCGGGCGATTGGCGTTTCGCAACCGCACTTCCGCCGTCACTGTCGCCTCACCCACCGCACAGGCGTACACCAGGAACTTCAGGTCGTGGGCCTCCACGCCCGTCACCGTCTCCGTCTGCGACGGCGTGCCGCATCCGCCGATTCCCAGGCCGGCGCTGTCGCTCAACACCGTGACCTTGTAGTCCTCGGTCGCGGTGAGATTGGACAGTTCCACCGTGAAGCCGTCCACCGTCGTATGCGTGGGAAAGCCGCTCAGGTCGCTGAGCCAAAGCCCGATCGCTGCGGCCTCAGACCCCTGCGCCCCCACCGGCTCCTGGCCACCGATGACCACGACGCCCAGCAGGACCAGCGCCGCCAGCCCCGTGCCGATCACCCGGCATCGGGTCCGCACCTCGCGACCGACGTTGCACAACCATCGGGCCTGGCGCCAAGAGGCGGCGAGGGCCGGTGCCAGGGACCTCATGCGACGCCGCTGCGGCCCTGTGCCGGGTGACCTCCGTTGGTCGCCCGCGATGCTTCGATGCCCAAGAGTTGAATGGTGCTATTGCATTGGTGGGAAAGCACCTAACCACACGCGTGACTAGTCGTCAAGCACCGATGTCTTGCCATCTGCGTGGGGGAAGCTTCAGGGGCGGATCGCTGGACCTAGCGCGGGCACCCCTGGCCCCACGCGACTGCGACGGGCGCCTGCCGCCGTTGGCTGGCTAGGACGCTGCCGCGATTTGGCGGATCGAGGCGCCGGCGGCGTGGCGTCGGGCCAAATCACACCGCTCTTCAATGGTGAGCCGTGAATGGCGGCGCCCCATGGCCGCACCTTCGCCAGGTGTTGCATCTTGTTTGTGAATCAGGGGGATCGCCGCGATGGCCGGCATGAGTCGCAGCCATCGGTCGCGACGCTGGCGGCCATCGGTGTCGAGATTGCCAATCTGCTGCGCGTCACCGACCTGGGACTGGTGCACGAGGCGGCCGAGAGCAGCCCACGCTCTTTGCTAGCTGACGGGATCATTGCCTGGGTACGCCGGAAGGTAGGACGCGGAGCGCGTGCTCGGGCCGGTGGCACGCACGCTGGTTTGCGGAACGCAGCACCACGGATCGCGACTCATCCGAATTAGCTGGGAAAGCTCTGACCTAATCCGGGGGGCGGCCGGCGGGGTCTTTGCTCAGGCGTGCCGAAGATCCGGTGAGACCCTCGATGCACCCGCAACGCGCATTTGCTGTGGTGGAGTATGGCGGCCAGCCGCGCCAGACGCGGCCGGAGCGTTTTCCGCGGCGCATGGACGCGTTGCTGCCCCGGGCGCGGCTGGAAGCGCGCATCCGCCCCGTCTACCCCGCGCGGGACCCGCGGCCGGATGAGACCACGACCTGCACTTCCGGTGCCTGCCGGAACGGCACCAGTTGGGTGAAGGGCTGCTTGCCGAGATCACCCAGCATCTGGCGACGCAGGGGCTGCGTCTGCGGGAGGGTCGATCGTGTACGCGACAATCCTCGACGCGCCCGCGTCGACGAAGAACCGCGCCCAGGCGCGCGATCTGGAGATGTGTCAGGTCAAGAATTGCCAGCAGTGGTGTTTCGGGATGAAGGCGCACATCGGGGTGGACGCCGACACGGGACTGGTGCATCGCGTGGCGACGACGGCGGCCAACGTGGCGGACATCACGCAAGTGCCGCAGCTCCTGCACCGCGCCGAGACTCAAGTGTGGGGCGACGCGGGGTACGACGGAGTGGCCCGGCGTCCGGAGCATCAGGGCCGGGCGATCGACTGGCAGGTTGCGATACGCCGGGGAAAGCGGCGGCGCTTGGCGCCGGGTAGCGCCGCCGCTGAGGCGGAGCAGCGCAAGGTCTCCATCCGGGTGAAGGCGGAGCATCCGTTCCTGTATGTGAAGCGCCACTTTGGCTACGGGCAGGTGCGGAATCGGGGCTTGGTCAAGAACCGCACCCGGCGGTGCCTGTTATTCGGTTTCGCCAATCTGCTGCTCGCGGAGCGCGCCGCGCCCGCGTAAGCGGGCGCATTGTGCCCCGCGCGGGGCAGATTGCGGCTCCACGCACCGCGCGACGGGCGGATCGAGCAAGCGGGGTACCCCACGCGAGGATCCCGGCACCACATGAGCGCCCCGGCGCTCAGATACCCCAGCTGTTCGGAGGTTTCCTAGAACTGCTCTCGGAGCCTGAGCTTGCAGTTTCCGTACACGTGCTTCGAGAGTTCTAACACCAGGCCACGCGGCCAGGTTGCCCGAGCCACGACCAGACGCTGAAGTTCCTGGAGCCGATCCTCACGTTGCCGATTCAAGCAATGACCGTGGAGGTCTTTCAGGCCGACGCTACCGTCAGCCACCGGTTCAGATTGTCCTACTGGGACGGGGCAATTCTCGCCGCAGCGCGTGTTGCAGGGTGCGAGGCCATCTACTCCGAACACTTCAGCGCGGAGCAGGACTATGGTGGCCTACGGGTGATTAACCCGTCTACGGAGGCCGCGGCGGATTGATGACCAGTGCCACCCGCGAGTGAGAGCGCGAAAGCCGTGTCAGAACGGGGCTGGGGGATTAGGCATAGCCGAGATAATCGGATAAAATGCAATTGTCACCGGATTTCGGTGGTTTGAAAACCGCATTTGGCGGATCGGGTTTACTAGCCTGCGGACGTTACGGCAACCGTGGGCAGTAAGTTGAATCGAGACGCTACTGTGGTGACCAGCGGTGGGTTGGTCTCTGTTGAGGGGCTAGTGGCCTCCGGGCTGTGCGGGTTCGAGTCCCGCCCTCGGCACCGTGATTCGCTTGTCAGTTCAGCTGGGCAGGCGCTCGACCTCCCGGCAACCGTCAAGTCGTGGCTTCCATGCTCGGGTGCGACCCGTTGCGATCGGTGACCGGCCACGACACATGGGGCTGGCGCGACCGCTCATGATCGTTACGGCTGAGGTTTCTCCTCCATGATCTGGATCAAGTTGCCGCACGTATCGTCGAGTATCGCCGTAACGACTGTCCCGAGGTCGGTTGGCGGCTGTACGAATCGCACGCCTTTTTCCACGAGACGATCGTATTCGGCTTGCACGTCGTCGACCGCGAAGGAGGTGCTGGGGATACCGTCCGCCACAATCGCCTTCAAGAACGGACGGACCGCGGGATGGGCATCGGGCTCAAGCAGAAACTCCGTCCCCTCCGGGTCTTCCGCGGATACCACCGTGATCCAGGCGTACTCGCCCAAGGGAATGTTGTGCTTGACCTGGAAGCCAAGCGTTTCCGTGTAGAAGCGAAGCGCCTTCTGTTGGTCGTCTACGAAGACGCCGGCCAGGTTAATCCTCATCGTTCAAGTCCCCTTTCGTCAGTCGAGATCGGCCAACGCTCCGCGATGGCCTTTAGCGGGCCGCCCACAAACCAATGGAGTTTCGATCGCCCCTCGCGCCTCGTGCGAATCAGACCGGCGGCCTCCAGGACGTCCAGGTGTTGCGCGATCGCCTGCCGCGAGGAGCTGATGCCGTGCTTCATGGTTAGGCGTGCGCAAATCTCGAAGAGCGATTGACCTGACCGATCGACGAGCTCGTCCAGGATGGCTCGCCTGGTCGGGTCGGCAATCGCGCGATACACGTCCACGAAACCAGTCTCAGGCAAGTGTTGGCTTGCATGTCTGCGGCCCACGATATGCAAGTGCGTGCTTGCATGTCAAGGGTTCACCGTTACCCGTTGCAATCTTGAAGGGACTGTGGCCTTCGGGCGGTGCGGCTTCGAGTCCCACTCTCGGCGCCGTGATTCGCCGGTTCGGACCTGCTCGTCCGACCAATTCGCGGTCCCGGGTGGAACGTGGCAGACATGCCGGCTGTTCCCAATCGCGTGGCGAGGATCCTGACGAAGCTGCGGGCTGTTCCACGCTCGGGCGCACCCTCGCTCGCTCTATCGCTCCATAGTTTGCCCTCATCGCCGAACGCCAGGAGCACATGCGTACCAGTAGGCTAGTACCGGATCGGCCTGATACGTTAGGTCGCAATCGAGGCCTGATAGTTTGGGTTGCAATGACGCGGACAGTTGCCCCGATGCGGCTCAGGCGTCACGACACCGACGGGGTCACGGCCCGAGGCAGTCTGGCTGCGACATGAGGACGCTCGCGCCAATGTCGTGGAAGCGAGCCCTCATCACGGTGCCGCTGCTCGCGCTGGCGCTGTGGGCGATGGCCGCGGCGCCCAGCGCCCGCGGCGCCGAGTCTGGCTTCGCGTCGGCGGAGGTTGCGGGCGCCGAGTTCTTCGAGCCCCTGCAACACAACATCGTGGACGTCGCCGGGACGTTGGCGGACGGCAGGGACTTCCGCGCCGACTTCCTGGCGAACTACACCCGGACCGGCGGCATCGAACGCTGGGGCTACCCCACCTCGGCGATCGTCGAAGAGCGGGCGGGAACCCTCACGCAGTACTACCAGCGCGGCGTCATCGATTGGCAGCCGCCGCCGGACGGCGGCGCGCCCACGTTCCTGCGCCGGCTCGCCTGGGACTATCTCGGCGGCGGTCTCGGCGGATCCATTGACCAGGGCGTCGAAGCGCACTTGACCAACCCCAACCCAGGCGAGCTGCTCGGCCCCTGGGGCCACAAGGTCTCGAACCTCTCGGTGGAAGGCGAGGACATCGGCTTCGCCGACTTCTTCCACCGGCTGGGCGGGGTGGCGTCCTTCGGCTTCCCCAAGACCGATGCGCGCCAGGACGATCATCCGGAGGCCGATCTGCACATTCCCGGCCGCCCGCCCGACAGCCGCATTCGCCAGTACTTCCAGGCCGCCGTGCTCGAGTACCACCCTGAGTCGCCCGCGGCGCCGGTCCAGCTGCGCTTGCTGGGCGACACCCTGCGCGACAGCCGCTATCCGTACCGCGCCTGGCAGCAATACCTGGCCTTTGGCCCGGAAGCACCGCTCGAGGTGGGCGAGCAGCTTGACCTCGGGCTGGAGAGCCGCCGCGGCCCGTATGGGACCACCCCCGAAGACGTGGCCAGGTTCGTGGAGCTGTCGCTGCTGCGCGTCGCCACCGACCAAGCGTGCGGGACAGGTTTCTTTGTGACGGAGAGCGGGTACGCGGTGATTCCCTGGCATCTGGCGGTGGACGCGGCCGCGTTCGTGGTGACGAGCCCGCGGGGCTACACCGCCAACGCCCAATTCGTCGCGGGCTACGCCCAGCACGACTTCGCCCTCATCGAGGTTGAAGGCGACGGTCACATTCCGGTGCACTGGGGCGCGGCCGACGACCTGGCCCAAGCGACCGGCCTCGTGGCCATCGGCTACGACGCCACGAGCGTGCCGGGAGGCCGAGCGGTGGAATGTCGCTCGGAGCCGACGACGACGCCCCTCATTGCATGGTTGCTGGAGCCGGGCCAGCCGGCCGTCCTCGCCCCGGTGCTCGACGCCGGCAACGGCGGCGGACCGGTCGCCACCACCGCGGGGCGCGTGGTGGGCATGGCGGCCAGCGTCTCGCCCGAGACCCGGAGGCTCGACTCGCTGTTCACGGCGACAGAAGCTCAATCGCTGGTGGACGCCTGGCTGGACGACATTGCGCGCGGCGTAGCCCCCGCGCGTTCGGTGCGCCCCCTCTTCGACCGTTACGCGCTGCTGGAGCGCGCGAGCATCGCGTGTCCACGGGACGCCATCGCCGCCGGGGGATATGGCGAGAGATCGCTGTTCGTTCGGGGCGGTTCCATTGAGCTCACAATGGACGTCTGGTTGCCCCCCGAGCGCTCTTTCGCGGGATTGCGAATCGAAGGCACCACTACGCCGTGGGGGTACCGAGACGCAATCAGATTCGGAGAATTCTATGACTATGGTCGCCATACGCATTCAACGATAGCGTGGATACGATTGGGAGCCGACTACGAGGGCGCCAGGAGATTCGTGAAGCGCTTCGTACACCCGGCCTTACTCGACTCTGTACCTGGCGGGCCACGATTCCATGTGAGATTCATCTATGATCGTGGAGCGACTGCGCTATTCATCAATGGAGAGGCGGTGCATCACGAATCTGGGCTTCAATACGGTGACGATATTTCATTGACTCTGAGATGCAACGGCACAGACCCTTCAAAGAATGTCTATTTTTACAATGTACGCATTACGGGACACCTCATTCCAAGCACTTAGCACGCGTATTACGAGAGGTCGCTTTCGCCGTTGGAAGCGACGGTCGCGGGTCGCCGATGATTCAGTCGGCTCGATGACGACAGGGAGACCGGCGGCTGCCGGCTTGTCGGGTTGATGTCCCGCCTCCGGCGCCACGATTCGCCGGTTCGGACCCACTAGTCGGGCCCATTCGGGGACCCGGCCGGAACGCGGCAGGCATGCCGGATCTTCCCGATCGACTGGTGAGGTCCCTGGCGAAGCCGCGGGCGTTTCCGCCATAGCGCGCGCCCTCAGTCACGGTATCCCTCGATCGCTCGCTCTCCTCGCCAAATGCCAGGGGCACAGGCGCACCGGTAGGCATGTACCGGACGAGCTTGATATGTTGGGTCGCAGTCGAAGCTTGATATTTCGGGTCGAAACGACCCAACGGTGGAGGGTTGCACTCATACCGCGCCGTCGCTCTCTCGCAGTAACGCTCTCGCGGTCCGAGTGCATGCGGCCAGCGCATTCAAGCTTGGAGCGCATGCAGCGGGTTGAGCGGCGATCGCGTCGCGACCGGCGAGCCTTGGCGCCAATGGCCTCGGTACCAGTCCGTCTTGTGGTGGCGCTGTTGCTGGTCTCGGCGGTTGCCATGGCCGCGCCGCCCGGCGCCCACGGCGCTGAGTCAGGCTTTGCGTCGGCGGAGGTTGCGGGCGCCCAGTTCTTCGAGCCCTTGGAACACAACATCGTGGACGTCGCCGGGACTTTTGCGGACGGCAGCGACTTCCGCGCCGACTTCCTGGCGAACTACACCCGGACCGGCGGCATCGAGCGCTGGGGCTACCCGACCTCCGCCATCGTCGAAGAGCGGCCGGGCACGCTCACGCAGTACTACCAGCGCGGCGTCATCGATTGGCAACCGCCGCCCGACGGCGGCGCGCCCACGTTCCTGCGTCGGCTCGCTTGGGACTACCTCGGCGGCGGACTCGGCGGCTCCATCGACCAGGGCGTCGAAGCGCACTTGACCAGCCCCCACCCAGGCGAGCTGCTCGGCCCCTGGGGCCACAAGGTCTCGAACCTCTCGGTGGAAGGCGAGGACATCGGCTTCGCCGACTTCTTCCACCGGCTGGGCGGGGTGGCGTCCTTCGGCTTCCCCAAGACCGATGCGCGTGCCGACGATCATGACGAGGCCGACCTGCACATCCCCGGCCGCCCGCCCGACAGCCGCATTCGCCAGTACTTCCAGGCCGCCGTGCTCGAGTACCACCCTGAGTCGCCCGCGGCGCCGGTCCAGCTGCGCTTGCTGGGCGACACCCTGCGCGACAGCCGCTATCCCTACCGCGCCTGGCAGCAATACCTGGCCTTTGGCCCGGAAGCGCCGCTCGAGGTCGGGGACCAGCTTGAGCTCGGGCTGGAGAGCCGCCGTGGCCCGTACGGGTCCACCCCCGAAGACGTGGCCAGGTTCGTGGAGCTGTCGCTGCTGCGCGTCGCCACCGACCAGGCGTGCGGGACGGGCTTCTTCGTGACCGCGAGCGGCTATGCGGTCATCCCGTGGCACCTGGCGGTGGACGCGGCCGCGTTCGTGGTGACGAGCCCGCGCGGCTACACCGCCAACGCCCAATTCGTGGCGGGCTACGCCCGGCACGACTTCGCCCTCATCGAGGTTGAAGGCGACGGTCACATTCCCGTGGAATGGGGCGCGGCCGAGGACATGGCCCAGGCGACCGGCCTCGTGGCTCTCGGCTACGACGCCACGAGCGCGCCAGGGGGACGCGCGGTGGAATGTCGCTCGGAGCCGACGGCGACGCCGCTCATCGCCTGGTTGCTGGAGCCCGGCCAGCCGGCCGTCCTCGCCCCGGTGCTCAACTCGGGCAACGGCGGCGGTCCGGTCGCCACCACCTCCGGTCGCGTGGTGGGGATGGCGGCGAGCGTTTCACCCGAGATCCGGAGGCTCGACTCGCTGTTCACGGCGACAGAGGCTCAGGCGCTGGTGGGCGCCTGGCTGGATGACATTGCCCGCGGCGTAGCACCCGCGAGTTCGGTACGTCCGCTCTTCGACCGTTACCCGCTGCTGGAGCGCGCGAGCATCGCGTGTCCGAGGGACGCAATGGCCGCCGGGGGATACGGCGAGAGGTCGCTCTTTGTTCGAGGCGGGTCCATTGAGCTCACGATGGACGTGTGGTTGCCCCCAGAGCGATCGTTCGCGAGTCTGCGAATCGAAGGCACCACTACGCCGTGGGGGTACCGTGACGCAATCGTCTTCGGAGAATTCTATGACTATGGTCGCCATACGCATTCAACGATATCGTGGATACGATTGGGAGCCGATTACGAGGGCGCCAGGAGATTCGTGAAGCGCTTCGTACACCCGGCTTTACTCGACTCTGTACCTGGCGGGCCACGATTCCATGTGAGATTTGTCTATGATCGCGGAGCGACTGCACTATTCATCAATGGAGAGGCGGTGCATCACGAATCTGGGCTTCAATACGGTGACGACATATCATTGACTCTGGGATGCAACGGATCAGACCCTTCAAGGAACATCTACTTTTACAATGTACGCATTACGGGACACCTCATTCCAAGCACCTAGCACACGCATTACGAGAGGTCGCTTTCACTGTTGGAAGCGGCGTGCCATTCCCACGCGCGCTCCAGCGGGCGAACCGTAGTCCTGCTTGGTATTTTAGATCGAAACTATCCGAAAGCAGAGGGTTATAGCTATTCGGGCCCGACGCTTTCGCGTGGTGGCGATGTCACGACTCGATGGGTTTGGTCGAGCGCGTGCACGCTCGAGTCGCACGCAACGCCCTAGAGGGCAATCGCTCCGCTACCGGCGAGCCTTGGCGCCAAGGGCTTCGGTACCAGTCCGTCGTGTGGTGGCGCTGTTGCTGGTCTCGGCGGTTGCCATCGCCGCACCGCCCGGCGCCCACGGCGCCGAGTCTGGCTTCACGACGGCGGAGGTTGCCAGCGCCCAGTTTTTCGATCCCCTGGAACACAACGTCGTGGACGTCGTCGGCACCTTCTCGGACGGCGCCGACTTCCGGGCCGACTTCCTGGCGAACTACACCCGGACCGGCGGCCTCGAACGCTGGGGCTACCCGACCTCCGCCATCGTCGAAGAGCGGCCGGGCACGCTGACGCAGTACTACCAGCGCGGCGTCATCGATTGGCAACCGCCGCCCGACGGCGGCGCGCCCACGTTCCTGCGTCGGCTCGCCTGGGACTATCTCGGCGGCGGACTCGGCGGCTCCATCGACCAGGGCGTCGAAGCGCACTTGACCAACCCCCACCCCGGGGAGCTGCTCGGCCCCTGGGGCCACAAGGTCTCGAACCGCTCGGTGGAAGGCGAGGACATCGGCTTCGCCGACTTTTTCCGCCGACTTGGTGGCGTGGCGTCCTTCGGCTTTCCCAAGACCGATGCGCGCGCGGACGATCATCCGGAGGCCGACCTGCACATCCCCGGCCGCCCGCCCGACAGCCGCATTCGCCAGTACTTCCAGGCCGCCGTGCTCGAATATCACCCCGAGTCGGCCGGGGCGCCCGTCCAGCTCCGGTTGCTGGGCGACACCCTGCGGGACAGCCGCTATCCCTACCGCGCCTGGCAGCAGTACCTGGCCTTTGGCCCGGAAGCACCGCTCGAGGTGGGCGAGCAGCTTGACCTCGGGCTGGAGAGCCGCCGCGGCCCGTATGGGACCACCCCCGAAGACGTGGCCAGGTTCGTGGAGCTTTCCCTGCTGCGCGTCGCCACCGACCAAGCGTGCGGGACGGGCTTTGTCGTCACCGCGAGCGGCTATGCGGTGATTCCCTGGCACCTGGCGTTGGACGCGGCCGCGTTTGTGGTGACGAGCCCGCGCGGCTACACCGCCAACGCTCAATTCGTGGCGGGCTACGCCCGGCACGACTTCGCCCTCATCAAGGTTGAAGGCGACGGCCACATTCCGGTGCACTGGGGCGGGGCCGAGGATCTGGCCCAAGCGACCAGCCTCGTGGCACTTGGCTACGACGCCACCAGCGCGCCGGGAGGCCGAGCGGTGGAATGTCGCTCGACGCCGACGACGACACCCCTCCTTGCATGGTTGCTGGAGCCGGGCCAGCCGGCCGTTCTCGCCCCGGTGCTCGACGCCGGCCACGGCGGCGGCCCAGTCGCCACCACGTCGGGGCGTGTGGTGGGCATGGCGGCGAGCGTCTCGCCCGAAATCCGGAGGCTCGACTCCCTGTTCACGGCGACGGAGGCTCAATCGCTGGTGGGCGCCTGGCTGGATGACATTGCCCGCGGCGTAGCCCCGGCGCGTTCGGTGCGTCCGCTCTTCGACCGTTACCCGCTGCTTGAACGCGCGAGCATCGCGTGTCCACGGGACGCAATGGCCGAAGGCCGATATGGCGAGAGGTCGCTCTTTGTTCGAGGCGGGTCCATTGAGCTCACGATGGACGTGTGGATGCCCCCCGAGGGATCTTTCGTGGGATTGCGAATCGAAGGCAAACGTACACCGTGGGGCTACCGTGACTCAATAAGTTTCGGGGAGTCCTATGGCACTGTTAGCCAAAGGCGTATATCTTTATCGTGGTCGAGAGCGGGAGCCGATTACGTGAGTGGCCACAGAATTCTGAAGAGCGTCCTACACCCGGATATCGTCGACGCTATTCCTGGCGGGCCGCGATTCCATGTGCGATTCATTTATGATCGTGGCGCGGCTGCACTATATATTAATGGAGTAGCGGTACATCACGAATCGGGGATGCGATACGGAGACGATATTTCATTGACTCTGGGATGCAACGGTTCAGACCCTTCAAGGAATCTCTACTTTTATAATGTACGCGTCACCGGTCACCTCATTCCAAGCATCTAGCACGAGCATTGCGAGAGATCTCACTCACGTTCGGCAGGGCGGCTTTGGTCGCCGCTGACTCCGTCGGCCCGGTGAAGGCGGGCGGTCGGACGGCTGGCCGGTTGAGCTGACGCTTTCGCCGGCCGCGTTTCGCCAAGTATGTTGGCGGGGCGCTCGCGCTGATCGCATGCGTGGCCTTCGCAAAGCCGGCGGCCACGGGACGGGCTGATGAATCCGCGATGCAACTGATCGACGACCGCCTGGTGTACTCCGCCACCGATCTGGTGGCGTTTCTCGAGTGCCGGCACCTGGCCAATCTGGAGCGGGCTGCGGCGCTGCGCCGCCTCAAACGCCCATTTCAGGACGACCCGGTGCTTGATCGGATGGCGCAACGGGGTCTCGAGTACGAGGAGCGTTTCCTGAAAGAGCTGCGCGCCCAAAACCTCCGGATCGAGGAAATCCGGCCGCCCGATACCGTTTCGGGTTCCGCGGCCGTTGGGCCCCAACACGACGCGACGCTGCAGGCCATGCGTGACGGCGCCGACGTGATCTACCAGGCCGTGCTGCTCGGCGACCGGCGGCTGGGATATGCCGACTTCCTACGGCGTGTAGAGACGCCCAGCGACCTCGGCGCCTGGAGCTATGAGGTCTGGGACACGAAGCTGGCGCGGAAACCCACGGCCCCGGCCGTGCTCCAGATCGGCATGTACTCCGACCTGCTGGGCGCCATGCAGGGACGGCAGCCGGAGCGCATGCACCTGGCGCTGGGCGGGGTCGAGCGGAAGACGGAGAGCCTGCGAGTCGCCGACTACGCGGCCTATTGCCGCCTGGTCGCCCGCGAGTTCGAAGCGATGCTGGACGGGCCCGAACCGGCGGTGCCGGTCGTCACCAAGCCCGAGCCGGTCGGTCACTGCGACTTCTGCCGCTGGAGCCAGAGGTGCCGGGAACAATGGCGGCGGGAGGACGATCTGGCGCTGGTCGCCAACCTCACCTCCCGCCAGCGACGAGCCCTTCACGCCATCGACGTGACCACGCGGCGCGGGCTGGCCAACCCCTCGCCGCCGGTGCCGGAGCGGCTGGACGGCGTCAGCCAGGAGTCGCTGGAACGGGCGCAGGCCCAGGCGGCCATCCAGGTGCGCGGCGAGGGTCGAGTCATCTCCGAGCGCATCCCGCCGGAGCGCGATCGCGAGGACGTGCTGGTCCCGGATCGCGGTCTCTGGGCGCTGCCGGAACCGTCGCCGGGTGATCTGTTCCTGGACCTGGAAGGCGATCCCTTCTTCGGCTCCGAGGAGATCGACGGTGTCGACTACCTTTTCGGCGTCATCGAGCCGGGGCGGACGGACGCCGCCGGCGAGCCGACGTTCCATGCATTCTGGTCGATCGCCGACGGCACGGTGACGCCGGCGGCCGAGCGTCAGGCATTCGAGGACTGCATCGACCTCATCATGGACCGTTGGGCCGACCACCCCGGCATGCACGTCTATCACTACGCGCCCTACGAAACCGGGGCCATGAAGCGACTGGCCGGGCGCTACGCCACCCGCGAGTCCGAGCTGGACCAGTTGCTGCGCGGAAGGGTGTTTGTGGACCTCTACCGCGTGGTGCGCCAAGGCATCCGGGCCTCGGTGGAGAGTTACTCCATCAAGCGTCTCGAGCCGCTCTATGGGTTCAAACGGGAGGTCGACCTGCGCGACGCGGGCGAAAGCATCGTCGAGTTCGAGCACTGGCTCGAGCCCGGCGAAGAGACCGACCGGGACGGTCTGCTGGAGCAGATCAGGGCCTACAACCGCGACGACTGCCTGTCTACCTGGCGCCTGCGCGAGTGGCTGGAGGGGCAACGCGCCGCGCTGGTGAAGGAGGTTGGCGCCGAGGCCCCGCCGCGTCCCGTGGAAATGCCGGTGGAGGAAACCGAGGACTCGGAGGTTCAACAGGCGGTGCGTGAGCTCGCGACACTGCTGACTGCCGACCTGCCCCAGGATCTGACGGACGGCACCTCGCTTGACGATCCGGCCGAGCGCGGTCGGTGGCTGCTGGCGCAGCTGCTCGACTGGCACCGTCGCGAAGACAAGGCGTTCTGGTGGCGCTATTTCCATCTGAGGGACGAGCTGGCCGACGAGGAGCGCGTGGGCGAGTCCGACGCGCTCGGCCGGCTCAGCTACGCGGGCAGC
This sequence comes from Chloroflexota bacterium, assembly GCA_965243625.1. Classification (GTDB taxonomy): domain Bacteria; phylum Chloroflexota; class UBA11872; order UBA11872; family UBA11872; genus JAJECS01. The sequence goes on along the minus strand of CBDEVI010000002.1, from coordinate 1,354,254 downwards.
ACGGCCGATCCCAGGCCGCGGTCACGTTCCATGATCCATAGCTATCGGTTTCCGCCACAGGACCACAAGATCGAGGTCGGCGACAAGCCGCATGATCAGGACGGAAACACGGTTGGCGAGGTGGTCGCCGTCGACGATCGAGCCGGCCTGATTCAGCTAAGGGTCGGGTCGAGCCGCGCGGCGCCGGCGCCGACGTCGCTCATTCCGCACGAGCATGTCCCTCCCGGGCCAAAACCGCCGAGCCTGTGGAATCTGGCCGCCTGGGTGATCGAATTGGGCATTGATGCTCCCGGGCCGTATCGCGCGGCCCGCAACCTGCTGCTGCGGCGTCCGCCGCGGTTCGGACAGGCCGAGGGCGCGCCGCTGGCGCATGACGGCGAAGACGCCCAGGACGCGGCCCGGCGGCTGGTCCCGACGCTGGACGAGAGCTATTTGGCGGTCCAGGGGCCGCCCGGCTCCGGCAAGAGCACGGTTGGCGCCGAGATGATCGTGGATCTCGTGGCAGCCGGAAAGCGCGTGGGCGTCACGGCCAACAGCCACAAGGTCATCGGCGAGTTGCTGGAAAAGACGGCGCGGGTCGCAAGCGAGCGCGGAGCTGCGGTCAGGATCGGTCAGCGGACCAGTTATGGGACCGGCCGGCCGGAATTTGCCGACGCCGTGCCTCTCCCGCGAACTGAAGATGCGTGCCGGGCCCTGAGGACGGGATCGCTTGACGTTGTCGGTGGAACCTCCTGGCTCTGGGCGCGGGACGAAGCCCAGGGCCTGGTCGACGTGCTCTGCATCGACGAGGCCGGGCAGATGTCGCTGGCCGACGCCGTGGCCTCGGCGCCTTGCGCCGACAGCCTGTTGCTGCTGGGCGACCCGCAGCAGTTGGATCAGCCGCTGCAGGGTGTGCACCCGCCGGGCGTGGACCGATCGGTGCTGGCGCACGTCCTGGACGGCGCGCGGGTCATGCCGAGCGACATGGGCCTCTTCCTGGACGGCACCTGGCGGCTGCATCCCAGCATCTGCGCGTTTACCTCGGAGGTCTTCTACGAGGACAGCCTGCGCTCGCACGAGGGTCGCGAGAACCTAAACCTGGCCGGCTCGGCCCCGTTCCAGGGGACGGGTCTGCGCTTCGTGGCCGTGGAGCATGAGCGCCGCATCAGCGACTCGGAGGAAGAGGCCGCCGCGATTGCCGAGACCGTCGACCGGCTGCTCCGGTCGCGCCCCGCCTGGACCGACGCCGAGGGCGCGGCTCACACGCTGACCGCCGACGACGTGCTCATCATCACGCCCTACAACCGACAGATTCGCCAGCTCGAGTCGCGCCCCGAGCTCCGCGCCTTGCGCATCGGCACGGTCGACAAGTTCCAGGGCCAGGAGGCCCCGATCTCCGTCTACTCCATGGCCACAAGCTCAGCCGAAGAGGCGCCTCGCGGCATGGAGTTTCTCTACAGCCTCAACCGCCTCAACGTCGCCACCAGCCGGGCCAAGTGCCTGGCGGTCGTCGTGGCCAGTCCGGGCCTGCTCGCCGTGCGCTGCCGCACGCCGCGTCAGATGCACCTGGCCAACGCCCTGGCGCGGCTGTTCGAAATGGCGCACGACGAAATACAAGACTCCCTGAGACTGCCCTAGTGGCCGGTCGCTTGATTCACTCCAATGCCGGGCGTCCGCGGCCAAGACCAGTGGGCTGCCGAAAGGGCCATTCGTCATGACCGCAGACGTTTCCGCGCACACCGGCGAAATCCGGGGCGTCAACGTGCGCTGGATTCACGTCGTGGTAGAGGGACACACAGTCGAACAGGTGTTGCTGTACGACGTCGCCGAGGCGGAGGCGGTCTACGAGCGGCCGTTTGACGACGAGATGGACAAGCACATCCAGATGGGAATGTTCGCCATGGACCGCATTTCAGCCGATGGAACCATGCATAAGGTCGCGTCCGCCACCAGCTACGTCCTCGACGGCAAGTGCATCCGGACGGCCAAGATCGAGCATTGCAGCGACATCGAGCCGATGAGCGCCGGCTGGCAAATCACGCGAGCCGATGGCACGGAAATTCCTCGGGAACCTTGGAGTTGCGTTCCCGGAAAGCCACCGATTTCGCACAAAGACCTGACAGCGGACGAGGACTGATCAATACCCCGCGCGTACGTCCACCCGGTTGCGTAGCGGCTCGCTGCGGTCGAAGCGGCGGAGGTTGTCCGTGAAGATCGCGTAGATGCGGTCGAGCATGGTGTCGGACCAGCCGGCGTAGTGGGCGGTGAGGATGACGTTGGGCAGCCCCCAGAGAGGCGAATCCGGCGGTAGCGGCTCGGGCGTGGTCACGTCCAGGCCCGCCCCGGCGATCACGCCGTCACGCAGAGCCTCGATCAGCGCGTCCTGATCGACAGTCTCGCCCCGCCCCACATTGATGAAGCATGCGGTTGACCGCATGCGTGCGAATTGCTCCTCGCCAAAGAGGCGCACGGTTGCGCCCGTCAGTGGCGCCGCGTTGACCACCACGTCCGACTCGCGCAGCAACTCGTCCAACCGGTCGGATCCCAGGACCTCGTACACGAGCGCCGCCGCATCGCCGCGGTCCGAGTCGGCCAGCGGGTCGAGCGTCAGGTCCGACAGCGGCGGGTGCGTCGTGGGCGAACCGCCCGGCGAGCGACGCAGTGCGATCACGCGCATGCCGATCCCACGGGCCCGCCGCGCCAGGGCCTGGCCCACGTCACCGAACCCCACGATGCCCACGGTCTTGCCGGTCAGCTCGAACAGGTCGTCGCGGGGCTCGGGTGTGTAGCTTCTCGCCGCCTGCGACTCCAGCGCCGCCGGCAGTCGCCGGGCCAGGGCAAACATCAGCGACAGCGCATGCTCGGCGATCTGGACGCCGAACGCGCCGCTCGTATTGGTGACGACGACGTCCGTCGAGGTGAGATCGACCGACAGCAGCACGTCGACCCCGGCGCCCACGGTCTGTATCCAGCGCAGGCCGCGCGCCTTTTGCAGCGCCGCCGGGGAGAGGTAGTTGCCGAAGAGAATCGTCGTGCCGGGCATCGCGTCGGGCAACGCGTCCGAGGAAAGCTCGCGGACGATCTCGAGCGACCGGTGCGGGAGCGCGGCGCAGACGCGGTCCACCAGCGTCCCGTCGGGGTCGTAGGTGAGCACGATGCGGTGGTCGGGCACGGCGGCAGCTCGGTTGGAGGGTTCCTCAGGCGCCGACGCGGCGCCTTCCTGGGGAGCAGGGTAGCGTCGCGCCGCCGCCGGCCGGGAGCGGGCGATGGGCGCGGTGCCCAATCACCAGCCCCTTAGATTTCTCGCTCCGCTCGAAACGATATTGGTGACGCTGCATATCTGTCATTCCGAACGCAGTGAGGAATCTAAGGACGTTGTGCTTTCTCCCAGCCCCTTAGATTCCGCGTTTCACTCGGAATGACAGTCCGGTGCCTACTCGGTGGCCCGCGCTGCGTGCAGCGTGGGACCGGCCGTGGCCGCATCTCCCAGGCTGCCCGCAGCCTGGGCCACCGGGAAACGGCCCTCCGTCATTCCGGCGGAAGCCGGAATCCAGTCCGGTCGAACCTGGGGGCAGCCTGCATGCGTCGCGGAGGGGCGGTCCGCGAAGCGTCCTTACCCTTACGCAAGCGTTTCCACCAGGGGGACCACTCTCAGGCGATCTGAGTACCCTGCGCGCATAGCCGCAAGGAGCGTCGCCGCCGCGCAGGTCCGAGAAACGAGGCACGAATGATCATCGACACCCAGGTCCACATTTTCGAGAAGGCCCACGGCGTCGAGCGCAGCATCCGGATGCACTACACCTGGCACGAAATGTCGGCCGAGCTGCTGCTCGACGAGATGAACTATGCCGGCGTGGACAAGTGCTTCCTCATCAGCTACACGGCCGAGGACATCTGGCCCGACCTCGGCGACACCTGGAACGACCCGTCCGTCAACCGGATCACCAAGGAGTACTTCACCGACGCGATCGCCGCCGCCGACCATGACCGCTTCATCTGGTTCACCGACCACATCAATCCCGATCGACCGAGCTATCTCGACCGGATCCGGGAGGACCTCGACGCCGGGGCCGTGGGGCTCAAGATCTTTCCCGCCTATACCGGCCACTGGCCGTCCGACCCCGGCCTGTGCAAGGTCTACGAGCTATGCGCCGAGCGCGACGTGCCGATCATCATGGCCTGGGAGCGCTGGAACGATCCGCGGCTTCGCGCCTGTGTCTCGGACTACGAGGAATTCCTCGGCCTCTTCGATCCCGTCGCGCGCGATTTCCCGACGGTCAAATTCCTGCTGACGCATTGGGGCTGCTTCACCTGGGGCGACCAGTGGCTGGTGAACTGCCGTCCGCCGTTTCCGTCGTTGGATCCCTTCGTGGCGCTGCTCAATAGGCACGAGCACCTCTACACCGACATCGCCGCCATCACGATCTTCTTCGGTGACGAGATCGCATGGAAGAACGGTGGACTAGAAGGCCCGGAGTGGGAGTACCCCTACGCCAATGGCCTTGCGCTGCTGGAGGGTCTGGTGAGGGGCGCGGGCGTTGAGCGCGTCATGTGGGGCACGGATTGGCCGTGGACCGAGGGCCGCTGCACCTACAAGCAAAACCTCACCATGGTCACCACGCACGCGGACTTTCTCTCGGACGAGGAAAAGCGGCTCGTCCTCGGCGTCAACGCGGCAAAGTTCGCCGGGCTCTCGATCGACTGAGCATCGGTCGACCCGGGAATGCCGGGATGGTCGAAAGCGCGCGCGGCGTCTGCGGATCCCCTCGGGACCCGGGTCTTGCGCCATGAACCGGCGGCTTTGGCTCGCCGATCTCGAACCGGCCCTCCGCGAGCCTCTCGCCGACCCTACCTGTCGCCGACGTAGTACCTGTGCTGGATGATCGGATCGGCAATCGCGGCCACTTCCGGCGAGGCCTCCGTCACAAAGGCGCGCCGGATGTAGTACAGGCCCGGCTCGACACCCTCGCAGCAGTTGTGCATAGGCGCGGCAGGCCCAGAAAAAGATTCGCTAACAATGAGAGAATCGATGAGCATCAAATGCAGCCGCCGAAACGCATCAAAGAAACGCTCTGCCCCCAGATTGTTGTAGAGATCAAGAAACAAGTCCGCACCAAGACGATAGGGGCAGCCAAACCACTGACCCGGCTCGTTGGCTATGTCGGCAATCCGGTCCGTCGGGCATGGGATAGGCCACTCGCCAGTCGCTATGCTGCTCGCGTTGAGAACGAAGTACTCCAAGAACGTCGTCCCGCCCTCGCTCAGCCATTCGCCTCCTCCGTGAAAGTATTGGTGGCCCAGCTCGTGGACGAATGCATATGAATCCTTGTAGACGACTACCTGGTGATTGCTCAAATACGCGTCGGCATTGAGCCATACATAGTTGCCGGGATGATACGAAGTGAACAGCGCAGTTCCAACGACTACGATCGCGCGCCCAAATGGGAGCGCAATCCCCATGGCGCTCTCGAGATCACGAACGGACTCTTCCAGTGCGTTCATGGTTTGCGTGGCTACGGAAGTATCGCTGACGATGATCAGCGGAAGATCCGGGGAATAAGGGGTGGAAATGCGCCGCAGATAGATGAGGGGACCAGGTGCTGCGGGATCGAGAAATCGATCCAGTTGCTCCGGTTCATCAATGTCGGAGATATGACTCGTCGGAACGTCACGTCCGGGCTTCTTTGAGAGCGGTGCGAATAGGAGGCGAATCACCTGCTCGTCCGTCAACCACCCCTTCGAATTCAGGTGGGCGACCGCGCGCTTCAGCGCGTCGAAATCGCGGCCATAGACCCCCTGCAACTGTCGGATGGCAAAGGCTTCATAGCCGTCGATGCTGTCGAGAAAGGGCATTTGAAGGATGTCGATACCAATGTTTGCGGCGTGCCACCAGCGAGTAGGTGGAGCGTCCCATGCCGTTGGGATGCCGGTGTTGTAGAGAAGGAAATACAACCACTTGATGGCACGGAATGCTTCCCAAGCGAGGCTATCCGTCACCCAGGGTTGCTGGAGCAGCGCCTCGACGAATGCCGGCCAGAGAATGGCGCTGCGGTAGAGCGTTTGCGCGGCGTCCCGCTCATGGTTGGTGAGTCCATTTTGCACCCAGGCGAGGCCGGCAATGTCAATGAGTAGGTCGTAGGTCCTGACCGTGTCGGCGGTAGGTGCCGCGCCGAGGGGATCCGCGAAGCGATAAGAAAACGACGACAAATCGAGCTCGCGCATGAGATACCAGAACAGGTCCAGCGAGGTGTCGGCGATTGCTTTCAGCCGATCGATCGCCTGCCGCTCGAGAGGGGTGATGCCGTCGGCGGCCCAGGGGAGGGCGAATATCGCCGCGGACATTGGTGTGGTCGGCACGACCCGGCCGCGCTCATCCACCGGCGCCTTTGCGTGGTCGGGAATGATGACGTCGCTGAGCTTCTTCACCTTGTCGGGCACGTTCTGGAGGTTGACGCGGCCGACGGTTGTCCCGGGCGTGGGGACGTTCCAGACCACAAAGACCGTCCGCTGGGTGCGGAGCATCTGGACGCCCTGCGGATGGCCGTCGACCTCGCGCTCCTCGTAGCGGATGGGGAGGCCGTAGAGGTTGAGCCAGTCCGGCTCACTGAGAAACCGCGCCTTGATCGCCTCGTTCTGGTCGAGCAGCGCCAGGTGGTTGCGGATGATCGTGCCGAAGGTCGCGCCCCGGTCCGCCTCGAGCACCCGGTGGGCGGGGACGAACGGCAACTCGACGTCGGGATAGCGGTTGGCCAGGACATCGAGCGTGTTGTAGTAGTTCATCCGCTGCTTGCCCGGATCCCACTGAAGGATCGCCTTCTGAAAGGCTTGGAGGGTGAAGGGTCCATCGGTCCACCGCTGGCTGATGGGATAGCCCAGCGCGTCGCGGTCGCGGGCTTCCACGAAGTCCCACATCGGGACGTCGTTGGCGTTGGTCACGGCGAAGCCGTCGTCGGGGTCGGGAGTGTCGCCGCCAGTGACGGTGAAGAGGCAGCCGCCGTCGAGGGGCACGCCCTCACACTCGAGGGCGTGCACCGCCGGCGTGAGCGCCACGAGCAGCACGGCGAGCATCGCCGCAAACCCTGAACGCTTGATTGCGCCCACGGCGTCCACCATTGACGTCGCGTAGTTCAGAGGCGGCGTCAATTCTAGGCGCGTCTCGCGAAACCGCGGGCGATAGCGGCTAGGTCACACGCCCTCGGCGACCACCACGCTGGCGCTCGCGGAGCTGACGCGTAGGCCCTTGATCGCCAGGTAGTCGTCTGAGTTCAGCCACGCCTTCGCCTGGTCGACGCTGTCGAACTCGATGACGACGAGCCGGTCGGGAGACCAGTCGCCGTCGACGACTTCGGTGGCGCCGCCGCGCACCAGATACCTGCCGCCGTGAGCCGCGACGGTCGCTCCGACCTTCTGGCGAAACTCCGCGAATCCGGCCTCGTCCGAAATCTCGTCATTCACGATCACGTATCCGGCCATCAGGGCCCGTCCTTTCGTCTGTCGGTGGGAGACGTTTCCACCAGGTCCAATGCAACCAGCTAACGCGAGCCATCCATGTGCACCGTCACCACGTCGATGCCGTGATACTTCCGGTGGTGCACCGAGGATGCATAGTGCCGCAAAAGGCGGAAGGATATCTCGGCTGCCTCCGGAACCTGGGGCTGATCGCTCAGGTAGGCCAGCCGGTCCTGGAGATTCTCCTCGTCGAACACCGCCAGGAACTCCAGCTCGACCGCATCCCCGGGCCGTGCCACCACGATCAAACGCGGCACCCGATCGGCCCCGTAGTCGGCATCAGCCTGCAGCAGGCTCGACAGCGTCTCCTCGCCCGCGGCGCGCAGCCGCTCCGTCGACGCCGCGTTCCAGCCCATCTTCGACGCGAGGTCGAGCAGGAACGCGTCAATCGCGGGCAGTGAGGCGGTGCTCAGAGGGACCTCGAGCCGGCGCTGTCGCCGGCCGGACGCTTCGAGGAACAGGGTCATCAGCACGGCGGCGACGACGCCGACCGTCATGCCGTTGCTGAGGGACGCGACCCAGGATTCGCCCAGCAGGTCCGCGAGGACGTTTCGACTCTCCAGGCCGACGCCGATCGCGAGGGACACGCCGACCACCAGCGCCTTTCGATGATCGAGTCCGTCCTGGACGACCGTCCGCATGCCTTCCACGAAAAGCAGCCCCATGATCATCAGCAGGAAGGCCCCCATGACGGGACTCGGAATCGTGAGCAGCACGGCCGCCACCTTGGGCAAGAACGCCAGCGCCACGAGGACGCCGCCCATGGCATACCCGACGCGGCGCGCCGCGACCCCGGTGAAGGTGATGAGTGAGACGGTGGACGGCGAAAAGATGATCGTCGGCAGCGTGCCGGCCAGTCCCGACACCAGCGCGCCGAGTCCGTTGGTGTTGAGCACGCCTTGGACCAGGCGAAAATCCGTGGCCGGGGGATTACGCCGCGACACCTGCTGAATGACCACGCCATCGCCGCTGGCCTTGACGGCGGACACCAGGCTCACGATCAGGAACGCCGGCAGGAACGTCCAGAATTCCACGCCCGGTGTCAGGTCCAGGCCCGGCCAGGCCGTGAAATCCGGTAGGTCGAACCACGGCGCGTCGAGAACCGGCTGAGGGTCGTAGAGGCCGAACCCGGCGGCGACCGCGCAGCCCGAAACGATGCCGATGAGCGGCGCCCACAGCCGCCAAACCCCAGAGGCTCGCATGGCCAGCATCACGGCGACCGCCAGGGTCGTCACGGCCACGACGGGACCCGCGGCCGTCGACACGCCCTCGGTCGGCTCGCCGATCCTCCCGATCGCGATTGACATAACCATGACCGCGATCAGCATCAGCGCCGTGCCGGCGACGACCGGCGTGATGATGCGCCGCAGCAGCGGCAGCCAGGCCGCCAGCGCGAACTGCACCAGCGATGCGACCACGATGAGGCTGGCGAGCGTGGGGAGGCCGGCGTCCGGCAGCGCCAGGACCAAGATGGCCAGCGCGACGAAGTGGGGTCCGGCCCCGCTCATCAGCACGTGCCCGGCTCCGAGCCGCCCGACGCGAGCCGCCTGCAGCGCGGTCGTCGCTCCCGCGATGATCAACGCGGCGAAAACCGCCCACGACAGATACGCGTCGCCCTGGCCGGCGGCTCGGGCCGTGATGGTCACGAACAGCACCGTGTTCGCGAGGGTGAGCACGACCCCCTGCAGGGCGACGCTCGTCGCCAGGAGAGGCGGACACGGATCGTCCGGCTCGTAGCGGATGTACTCGTTGACGCGGGCTATCTTCGGACTCGCAATGGGTGCGGGATGATGGGTGTATAGATAGTACGGCCCAGCGTCATTCCGTTGCGCCGACCGCCGACGATGCACCACTGTGCCAGGACTGGAAGGCCGATAGAGCGGAGGACCGAACGGCTTCCGCTTCGGCCGCGATCCTATCGACCCACTACCGGTATCCGCCGTAGTACCAGCGCAAAATGATGGCTTCGGCAATCGCCGCGGCCTCTGGCGAGTTTTCATCTACAAACGCACGCCGCAAATGGTACAAGCCGGGATTCACGCCGTCGCAATAGTCACACTCAAATGGGTGCCAAAAGTTCGTTTCTTCATCTACAGACCTCAGGTAGGAGCTCTTTACCAATGCAAGTGAACGATATAATCGGCGAAAGCTGGCAAAGAACGTCTCACTGCCTAGCTCATTGTGCAGATTCAAGAACAGTGCCGCGCCTAGCCAATAGTTGCACTGCTCGAGTCGGTTCTCTTGTCCGGTGATGTTTGCAATTCCATCGGCAGTACATTGATCAACGAGTGTGGGCAAGAACTCCTGATCCCGATAGCCGTGAATAAACTCCATGAATGTGGCGCCGCCTTCGGTGATCCACTTCGGTCCTGCATCCCAATAGAAATGTCCCAATTCATGAACCATTATTTCTTCGCCAAGAGTGAGCGTAGACGCGGCGCTCACTACGAACGGAGAAATGGTGAATTCGGGTACGGCTGCCGATCCATAGAATCCTTCCGACACAAGCATGAGGACGGCGTTCGTGGGGAATGGCTCCCCCATCGTGCCTTCGACCAAACGTACGGCATGTTCCAGCGTATTCATGGTCTGCGGATGTGCTTGCACGTCTCGGACGATGAGGAGAAGCGTCGGTCCGGCGAGTGGCAGAGATATTTCGCGGCCCTCAATGGTGATGCCCAGGCTGGCCGGATCGGCGAGGTAAGGATCGATCTGTGTCGGATCGTGCAAGTTCGTGATGCTGTCACGAAGTCTGCCGAATTTGGTCATCAGGTCGATGACGCGCGTCTGTTCATCCGTGAGGCCGCCTTTGGAGGTCAGATATGACACAACGCCTTCCAGTGCGTCGAGATTCGAGGTGAGATGTGTCACGACGACTCCCTGTGCGGTGACGCGTTCGCTGCCTTCGGAAGCTCGGAGCGAATATGCGAGCTCCAAGTTTGGGAAGACATCGGCTTCATACCCTTCGATTGTGTCCATATAGGGCATGGCGACAAGTTGGGCCATGATCCTACCAATGTGCTCGCGTGTTGGTGGATTCGAAACTTTGACGTAAAGGCTCCCGTATGTTTGATCAAGGAATCGGACCTCAGTACCGTTGATTCCATCGTGCAGCCAGTCGCGTTGCAGCACCGCCTCGACATATGCCGGAATCAGGAACGAGCTATCGGAGAGGATTCGGACCGGTAGTTGCTCGTCGGCCGTGATGCCGTCTTGGACCCATGGGAGGGACGCAATTCGAAAGACTAGATCGAGCGAGTCGAGGGTTTGCTCGGTTGGGGGTTGATTCAGGAGGTGATAGAGATCACGGATGACCCCTGATCTAGATGAGATGTCGAAGCGATCGTGCATTAGAAGCGATAAGACTTCCGGGGAAAAACTGGCGATTGCTTCGAGTCGATCGATGGCCTTTTGCTCGATAGGCGAATCTACGTAAGCGGCCCAGAGCAGCGAATAGATTGCAGCTCTAGCCTTCGCGGCAACGATCTCGGGGCTTCGCTCATCCACCGGCGCCTTGGCGTGGTCGGGAATGATCACGTTGCCGAGGCGCTTCACCTTATCAGGGACGTTCTGCAGGTTGACGCGCCCGACCGTGATTCCCGGCGCCGGGACGTTCCAGACCACGAACACCGTCCGCTGGGTGCGCAGCATCTGGACCCCTTGGGGATTGCCGTCGACTTCGCGCTCCTCATAGCGGATGGGGAGGCCGTAGAGGTTGAGCCAGTCCGGTTCCGCAAGAAATCGCGCCTTGATCGTCTCGTTCTGGTCGAGGAGGGCCAGATGGTTGCGGATGATCGCTCCAAAGCCGGCGCCTTGGTCCTCCGCCAGAACCTGATGGCTCGGCACGAACGGCAGCTCGACCTCCGGGTAGCGATTGGCCAGGGCGTCGAGAGTGTTGTAGTAGTTCATTCGCTGTTTGTTGGGGTCCCACTGCAGGATCACCTTCTGGAAGGCTTGGAGGGTGAAGGGTCCATCGGTCCAGCGCTGGCTGATGGGATAGCCCAGCGCGTCGCGGTCGCGGTTCCTGACGAAGTCCCACATGGGCACGTCGTAGGCGTTGGTGACGGCGAAGCCGTCGTCGGGGTCGGGCGTATCGGCGCCGGTGACGGTGAACAGGCAGCCGTCGCGGAGGGGAATGCCCTCGCACTCCAGGGCGCCGACCGACGGCGTGAGCGCCGTGATCAGGGCGCCGAGCATAGCCGCAAGGCTCAGCCGCTTGATTGCGCCCACGGCATTCATCCTCCGCCCGCTCGAGCTCCGGCAAAGCCCGTCGGGGAGTCTAGATTTCGGGTCGGATGGCGGCAATTACGGTGGGCGTCCGGCGATGCGCCATGGCGTCGCGTGGTGGAGAACCGCGCCTGCACGACGCCGGATCCACTTGGCGATTCCCGCATCGTGTTTCGATTCGAGTCGGCGGATGGGGCCAATCCCCGCACCGGTAAGCTTGGTTCGTGGGAACTGGCGCGGCGGACGACCGGAGTCGACACCACTACCCGGCAATGATGCGATGAGTCACGAACCGCACGACCGCGTCGAGTTGACCACCGAGCGACTGCTCCTGCGGCCGTTCGAAGCCGGTGACGTCGACGACGTGCTGGCCTACGCCTCGGATCCCGAGCTTGCGCGCTTTCTCGACCTGCCCCAGCCCTACACGCGCCACGACGCGGAGGAGTACGTGGCGCGTCGGATTCTCGACGATTGGTCCGACGAGGCCATGTTCGCCATCGTCTGGGAGCAACGCGTGGTTGGCAGCATCGGCCTGCACATCAACGTGCGGCACGAGACCGCAGAGATGGGCTACGCATTGGCCCGCGAGATGTGGGGCCGCGGCATCGTGCCGGAGGCCGGGCGGGCCGTCATCGACTGGGGATTCGAGCGACTCGGCCTGCACAAGGTCTTCGCGGAGTCGGACGTGAAGAACCGTCAGTCATGGCGCGTCATGGAGAAGCTGGGCATGACGCGCGAAGGCGTGCTGCGGGGCCGCCACAAGGCGCGGGAGGGACACGTGGACTTTGCCTACTACGGAATCCTGCGCAAGGAGTGGGAACGGGCGTGCGGAGACTCGGCCTAAAGGCGCCCGATTCTCGTGCTAGGTTCGCGTTAAGGGCTCGTGCTTTGGAGGCCAAACGGTGGACGCCAACTGCCTGGCCCACGCGCTGACCGCGGAGGAACACGAGGCCTTCGAGCGCGACGGGTATCTGCGCGTCGAAGGCGCGCTGAGCCGCGAGCACGCCGCCGAGCTGGTCGACGTCGTCGACCGGCTCCACCGTGACGGTCGGCTCGTAGCCCCGGCGACCTACGCCGGGGTCACCGACCGGGTGCAGCACTTGAACGCGGTTGGGCTCGATCCCGCATTCGTGGACCTCATCGACCACCCGACGACGTTTCCCAAGGTGTGGGGAATCTTGGGCTGGAACATCTTCCTGCTCAACACGCACCTCATGCTCACGCCGCCGGAGCCGCGCGAGGGGCCGCGAGGACCCGGGGGCTGGCACCAAGACAATGGCCGCCGCACGCTTGACATGCCCGAGCTGGAGATCCCGGCGCGGCTGTCGTTGAAGGTCGGCTACTTCCTTACCGATGTCAGCAAACCGGACATGGGCAACTTCTGGCTGGTACCCGGAAGTCATCGGCGGCGGAGCATCGGTGTCAAGCCGGGGGACGGCGGTCACATTCCAGGGGCGGAGCCGGTGCTCCTGCGCGCCGGTGACGCGTTGATCTTCGATGCGCGCGTGTGGCATAGCGGCAGTCCCAACTACTCCAAGCTCACGCGCAAGGTCCTGTTTTTCGCCTATGCCTATCGCTGGTTGCACTCGGACAACGTGCTGCCGCCAGGACACGACGCGCGAAACATCGCGGATCCTGTCCGCCGTCAGCTACTAGACATAATTGAAGTCGCCGGCAGCCGCATGGAGATAACCGACGAAACCGTTCCCCTCCGAGCGTGGCTCACCGAACATCAGCCGGAGCTCGCCGCGCGGTATGAATACTAGGAAGGGTCTGCGCAACCGGCGCCTGAATCGGTAGACCCACATGCCTGACCTCACGCTGCCGCAACACGCCCGGGCGGTCATCGTTGGCGCCGGCATCGCCGGGTGCAGCGTGGCCTACCACCTCACGCAGCTTGGCTGGCGGGACATCGTGGTCGTGGACCAGGGGCCGCTGTTCGAGACCGGCGGCTCCACGTCGCACGCGCCCGGACTCGTGTTTCAGATCAACGCCTCCAAGACCATGACGAGCTTCGCGCAACACACCGTCGATCTTTGGACGCGGATGGAGCTCGACGGCGTTGCCTGCGCAAAGACCGTCGGCAGCCTGGAGGTGGCCTGGACGCCCGAGCGGCTCGCCGACCTCAAGCGCAAGGTCGGGTATGGCTTGAGCTGGGGCGTGGAGGCCCACCTGCTTAGCGCCGCCGACGCGCGAGGTCTTTTTCCGCTGCTATCCGAGCGCATCCTCGGGGCCATGTACGTCCCGTCGGACATCCAGACGCAGGCGACCCGGCCGGCGGAGGCGATGGCGCGCGAGGCGGAGCGGCACGGCGCGTCCCTCCATGGCCACGTCGAGGTGACCGGCTTCAGGATCGCCAATGGCCGCATTGCCGGCGTACATACCTCGCACGGTGACATTGAGACGGACTTGGTGGTCTCCGCCGTCGGCATCTGGGCGCCGCGGCTCGGCGGTTTGGCCGGCGTACCGATTCCGCTCTCGCCCATGCAGCACCTCTACGCCGTCAGCACGCCACTCCCCGACCTGGCCGGCAGCACCGATGAGATCTCCCTGCCGATCGTGCGCCACCAGGACAAAGCGCTGTACTTCCGCCAAGTCGGCGAGGCCCTGGGCATCGGCTCCTATCTCCACGAACCGCTCCTGGTCGACGCGGACGACATCCGCAAACACGGGCACGGCCCCATCCCGCCGGCCGAGCGGCCGTTCGCGCCGGAGCACTTCGAGCGCGGGATGGCCGCGGCGCGGGAAGTGATTCCCAGCCTGAAGAGCGCGGGCTTGACGCGAACGCTCAACGGCATGTTCTCGTTCACCACCGACGGCTTTCCCGTGCTCGGCGAATCGCTCCAACTGCCCGGATTCTGGTCGGCCCAGGCCGTCTGGATCACCCATGCGGGCGGTGTCGGCAAGGCGGTGGCCGAGTGGATCGCGAACGGCGAGCCGACGGTCGACCTTCGCGAATGCGACATCCGGCGCTTTCACCCCCACGCGGCGAGTCGCCCCTATGTGCGGGAGCGCGCCGGGCAGCAGTACCGCGAGGTCTACGACATCATTCACCCGCGCCAGCAGCTGGCCAGTCCCCGCAACATCCGCCTGACGCCATTCGTCGAGCGGCAACGGGAGCTCGGAGCCGTCTTCTTCGAGAGCGCCGGGTGGGAGCGCCCCCAGTGGTATGACGCCAACCGGAACCTGCTGGACTCGCTCACCGTCAGCGGCGCATCGCGCTCCGGCTGGGAGGCGCGTGAGTGGTCGCCCACGGTGGCGGCCGAGCATGTGGCCACCCGTGAACGCGCGGCCCTATTCGACCTCAGCCCATTCGCAAAGTTCGAGGTGACCGGCCCCGGCGCGCTTGGAGCGCTGCAGCGACTCGCGACGAATCGGATGGACAAGCCCGTCGGGTCGATCACCTACACCCCCATGCTCACGCCGCGCGGCGGCATCAAGTGCGACCTCACGGTCACGCGGCTCGGCCCGGAGCGATTCCTGGTGGTCACCGCCGGTTCCACGGGACCGCACGACCTGGACTGGATTCGCTCGCATCTGCCGGAGGACGGCTCGGTGCGCGTGGCCGAGGTCTCCTCGGAGCGATGTTGCGTGGGCCTGTGGGGACCGAGGGCCCGCGACGTCTTGCGTCGAGTCTGCGACGAAGACGTGAGCGACGCCGGATTCCCCTACCTGACCGCGAGGCCCCTCACGGTGGGCGCAGTTCCGTCGCTCGCGCTGCGCATCTCATACGTGGGTGAGCTTGGGTGGGAGATCTACGCGCCCGCCGAGCAGGGCCTCGCGCTGTGGGACGCGCTCTGGGACGCGGGCGGGCCGTTCGGCCTGATTGCGGCGGGCGGCGGCGCGTTCGACTCGCTGCGGCTGGAGAAGGGCTATCGGCTGTGGGGCAACGACATTCACACCGAGTACAACCCCTACGAGGCGGGCCTGGGATTCGCCGTGCGGATGCGGAAGAGCGAATTCACCGGCAAGCAGGCGCTCCGCGACGCTAGGACGCAGGGCCTGACGCGACGGCTGTGCTGCCTGACGCTCGACGACCCCGACCGCGTGGTCATGGGCAAGGAGCCCATCCTGGACGGCGATCGCGTGCTGGGTTACGCGACCAGCGCGAACTACGGCCACTCCATCGGCCGCGGCATCGTGTACGGCTATCTGCCCATCACCCATGCCGCGGCGGGAACCAACGTCGATGTCCTCTACTTCGGCGAGCGACTGCCCGCGACGGTGGCGCGCGATCCGCTCTACGATCCGGACGGCAGGCGGATGAAGGCGTGAGCGGCGCCGGTTCCCACTGTGTTGCGAGCGACCGCATGGCCGCGCGAGGCAATGCGCGAGGTGAGAGAGCCCAGCGCGGCTCCAGGTTGGAGATGATCTGGAATCTGGCCTTCGCCCGAATCACAATGAGGCGCCCGGTGCTCTCGACGTACCACGTGCCGCGTCGGTTCGCCGAGCAGGAGCGACTGGAGGTCCCGAGGTGACGCAAACGCTGGTGATCGACGGACTCAAGCCGCGTCGGGTGCCCATCAACCTGCGGCAGAGCGGGAACAGCGACGCGCGAATACTCATTTCGACCCGGATCAGAAAATCGCCTTGGTGGCACCTGTCGAAGGCCGCTGGATGCTGGGCGTACACGACCTACAACCACATGTACCACCCACGCGCCTACATCAAGCCCGAGGACGGCGGACTCCTCGAGGAATACCGCTATCTCACCGAGCACGTCAGCATGTGGGACGTGGCGGTCGAGCGTCAGATCCAGGTCAAGGGGCCGGACGCCGCCGACTTCGTCAACCTGCTGATCACGCGCGACGTCCACGCCCTGCTGCCGACCATGCAGGCGCGCTACGTGATCCTCTGCAATCAGCACGGCGGCATCATCAACGACCCGGTGCTGCTGCGGGTCGCCGACGACGAGTTCTGGTTCAGCATCTCCGATTCCGACGTGCTCCTCTGGGCGCAGGGCGTCAATGCCAACGCCGGCTACGACGTCGAGATCAACGAAATCGACGTGGCGCCGGTGCAAATCCAGGGACCCAAGTCGGCGCCCCTGTTGGAGAAGATGTTCGGCCCGCACGTGCGGCAGATCCCCTACTACGGCCTGCTGCACGAGACGCTGAACGGGCACGCGGTGACGATTTCGCGCACCGGGTTTTCCGCCGAGATCGGCTTCGAAATCTACCTGCATGACGCCATGCTCCACGCCGACGACGTCTGGCCCTACATCCTGGAGCAGGGCGCGGAGTTCAACCTGCGCGTCATCGCCCCGAGCCACATCCGGCGGCTGGAGGCCGGCATCCTGTCCTACGGCCAGGACATGGACATCGAAAACAATCCCTACGAGGTGCGGCTCGGCTGGCAGGTGGACCTGGCCAAGGCCGACTTCATCGGCAAGGACGCCCTGTCCCGGATCAAGCAAGAGGGCGTGTCCCAGCGCCTCGTGGGCTTGAGGGTCGGGGGTGAGCCGATCACCTGGTACAACGAGGACTTCTACCTGGTCAAGGACGCTGACGCCGGCCGCGACGTGGGCTACGTCACCAGCGCGTTCTGGTCCCCGAACGTCGGGTCCAACATTGCCCTGGCGGTCATGCCGCCCACGCACTGGAAGCGGGGCGCCCGGGTCCAGGTGCACCTCCCGAACGACGGTCCCGTAGACGCCGAGGTGGTGCGCGTGCCCTTCTTGGACCCGACCAAGCAGCGGCCCAAGACGGTGCTCTGAGGCAGCGCCGGAGACGAATCATCCCTCGCCGGTCGCAGGTCGCGCTGCGACCGCATCACCGGCGCATCGGCAACGGTGCCCGGTAGAGGCCGGCCGCGGCTACCGATTCCGCTGTGGGCTTACCTGGGCCGGCGCGCCGCCGCGCGTCCTCATTGCGGACGCGCCCCGGGGCGGCCGGTGTCACCAGCGCTGTGTTCTAGCAGGCGGACCAGGTCGCCGAGCAGCCGTCGTCGAACTTGGCCCCGACGGTGACCGACAGGATCTTGATTTCCTCCTGCGGTACGGACCCCTCACCGTCAGATCCCTCGGCAACCGGCACCGCCTCGATCTTCTCCAGGGTAGCGACGGACGGTTTGTGATCGTCCTTGAGCTGACCGAAGAGCGTGAAGTCCGGAGGCAGCCTCTCCTGGTCCGTGAGGTCATCCAGGATGATGAAGAACTGGGAGCCGTTGGAGTCGGGCGTGCCCTTGTTGGCCATGGCCAGCCCGCCGCGGGTGTAGGGCCGCTGCGGCGGCTCGATCTCGAAGCTGTACCCCGGTCCGCCCGTGCCCGTGCCGCTGGGATCGCCGCCTTGCACCATGAATCCTGGAATCAGGCGATGGAAGGTCACGTCGTCGAAGTAGCCCTCGTTCGCGAGGAAGATGAAGTTATTGACGGCCAGCGGCGCCTCTTCATGGAACAACGCGAAGCTCATGCGCCCATGGTTGGTGGCAATGATCACCCAGGGCTCACCCTTGGGAATATTGTCCATCGCCGGGTAGGCGTCGTAGGGCCCCCCGTCGGCCGATCTAGTCGATTCCGTCGATCCAGCTGACTCCGTTGTGCCTTCGCCACAAGCGGCCAAGAGCGCCACGAACGCCAACGCGACTAAGACTGCCCGCCACATCACGCACCAACCCCCACATGCCTGCACGGCGGGCATTGTCCCAGAGCGCCGCGCCGGCCGAAAGCGGCCCGCCGGCCGGCTCTAGCCGGAAGACTCCTCAGCGGGGACAAGCTCGCGCCGACCCTGATAAAGCCCCAGCCCGATGACGAACAGGGCAAGGGCGCCGATCATCTGGAAGACGTTGTTCACCAGCAGCAGCGTGACGGTGTCGAGGCCGGGCGCGAGCAGCGCGATCAAGAAGTTGATGATGGCGCCCACTCCGATGATGACCAGAACGTAGGACGCGAGCTTGAAGGCATTCAGGTCGCGGAACCGTCCGGCCAGCCCAATCCCGGTCAGGGCCGATGCGACGGGATAGAGCCACAAGAACCCCATCAGCAATCCGGCAATGTCGATTTGAACGTCCAAGGCGAACTCCGCGAGCTGCGCTTGCGCTTCGGCGGACTCCGACGAATCCAGGCTGCGCTGCATCAGGTAAATCACCATGTGTCGCTGGGCCAGGCCAAGAACAAACACGCCCCAGCCGAACAGGCTGGTGACGACCCCAAGTCGCAAGGCCGTGCTCGCCAAGGACCGCGCACCGTTGCCGAGACGGTAGAGGGCGGTGAAGCCGTAGGCGTAGAACAGCATGCCGAGGACTATCAGCATGGTCATCACGTGCCCCAAGGCGGCTTGCTCACCCAGGGGAACGATCGCCGCGGCGAAGTCCGTTTGGTCCACAGGGCTGACGAACGGACCGCCGGGGAAGAACAAGCCCGCCACGATTGTCAGGATGACGCCCGCCATCAGGGCGAGACCCGTGCCTTTGTTTCCGATCAGCATGCTTGAATTCACGGTCCTCATCGCCCTTTCCCGTGCCTACGATGCCAGCGTTGCACGCGCACACACTAACAGGTCAATTCCGATTCGCGCAATCCGGCGAAACGAAGCAACATAAAGATAAGTTTACAATTGAACGCAATATGCAAGAAGTGCTATTCAATTGCTATTGTGGCGACCTCACACGCGATGGTAATCTCAAGAAAGATGTGAGTTTTTGCTTCGCACTAACCCCGCATGACCAGAGACACGTCCTTCGCGAAGTGCTGCGCTGCCGCGACTCTCGGCGCGGATGCGACGCGAAGCATTGCGGTGGCGGCGACCAGAGCGCATGGCAGCGGGGCGACAATGCTCGTGCTCGTCGCGGCAGTCGTGCTGATCTTGGCCAATGGATGTGGCGACGCGGAAGAGATGCCGTACGTTTCCGGGGAGCCGCCGGCCGCGACCACCGAAGCCACTGAAGTCGCGGTCGTCGCGACCGCGCAGCCCGCTTTTTCCGAGACCGCCCTCGCGGGCGAGCAGCTGTTCAACGCGAATTGCGCCCTCTGTCACGGCCAAGACGCCGCCGGCACCACGCAGGGCCCCACGCTCATCGACCGGATCTACCATCCGGGCCATCACTCGGACTTCAGCTTCCGCCGCGCGGTGGCGCAAGGAGTCCGGCAACACCACTGGACGTTCGGCGACATGCTTCCGGTCGCGACGGTCACGGCGGACGAGGTGGAGCAGATCATTTGCTATGTCCGGGAACTGCAACGCCAGCACGGCATATTCGAAGGCGATGGCTTCGCCACGGTGTGCTGAGCTGAGATGCAAGGGGGGCTCCCAGGAATTTGCCTCCGATGCGGCGCCCCCAGCGGGCGTACTCACCAAGAGGGAACCTTGTGTAGTCCCTCCTCGGGATCCTGGAGATCAGGTCCGGTCCCCTCTCCCTTGCAGGGAGAGGGTTAGGGTGAGGGTCATCCGAGGCTTGAGCGTGGAATGTTGACCATTTGCGCAGCGGGTTCCTAGGGTGCATTGCCTGCGCTCGTTCGTTGTGCCCGCGGAGCGCTCCGGACCGATCGTCGCCCTATACGCGCTTGTCTGGGCCTTGCTCGCCGCCTGCGGGCCCGACGCTCGCGGAGCGTCAACCAGCGCCGTCGCCGCAGTCCCGGCGCCTCCCACGGGTCAGGAAATCTTCGCGGCGAACTGCGCCGTCTGTCACGGGGCCGAGGGTGAGGGCCAACCCAACTGGCACATCGCCAACGACGACGGCACCCTGCCGGCGCCGCCGCTCAATGGCGACGGTCACACCTGGCACCACCCGGACGGCCTGCTGTATCGCGTCGTCAGCCAGGGCGGCGCGCAGTTCGAGGGCCCCAGCGACCCCGGCTTCAAGAGCGCCATGCCGGCGTTTGAGGACCGCCTCAGCCACGAGGAGATCATCGCGGTTTTGACATACGTCAAAAGCCTCTGGAGCAACAAAGTAAGGATGGACTTTTCGATCCGCGAATCACAGGAGTTGCTGAGTCAGCGAGACCCGTTCCCACCTCAGAGACCCTAGCGAATCCCGTCCGTCATTCCCGAGAAGGAAGATCTCGGCGTAACCCCTCCGTCATTCCCGCGAAGAGCCTGCCCCGTACTTGATACGGGGCGGGAATCCACCCTTCACTGAACCTGGGTGCGGATGGGGTTCGCCCGGTCATCCTCAAGCCGGGCCGGGTCTTGCCTAGGTGTTCGAAGGCGCGAATCCAACGGCCGCTGAATGTGTTGCCCCACGGGTAGGGGCGGTTCGCGAACCGCCCGATTTGAGTTAGCTCGGGAGTCTCCCTCGCGGGAAAAGTCGCCGCGCCGTCGAGCCGGCCGGCGAGGTGTGGCGCACGATCCACCGGGTGCTGCTAACGGGGCAAGGAAGAGCTACGGAGCGGCGGGCGGTCCCAAAACGCGGAAACCCAGATTCTCCTCCGTGCGCTCGGCCACCGGCAGCACCTCGATGACGACGTGGGATACGCCGACCACGTCGCCGTTGGCGTCGAAGCTGTAGCCGTCGCCGATGGCTCCGCTCCAGGTCAGGTTGTAGAGACAGTCCCGAAAGCCGGCGGCGTCCTGGTCGTCGTTCGTCTGGCGCAGGCACTCGGCGGCGATGTAGACGCCGTCGTAGGCCGAGCCCTGGAACCAGGGCCAGGGGGCGACGCCGTAGCGGGCGTTGAAGCTGGCTAGGAAGTCGCGGCCGATGTCGGTTTCCAGGTCGGGATTGGGGACCACGGCCTTGAGTCCGGTGGCGGCCTCGCCGGCGATGTCGAGGGCGTTGGACCCGGTGGGAACCACCTCGGAGTAAATCGGGCCCTCGTAGCCCAGCTCCCTGACTTGCTTGATGATGGTGCCGCCGGAGACCTCGCCTTGCGCGGCGACTAGGACCGCGTCGGGGTTGGCGTTCAGCAGCTTGGTCAGCTGGGTGCGGAAGTCGATGGCCTCCGTGGGATAGCTCTCCGCCGCGACTACCGTCCCGCCGAGCTTTTCGAACTGCGTGACCGCGGAGCGGCGCGCGCCCTCGGCGTAGTCGGTGGCTTCGGTGATCGTGCCGATGGTGCGTGCGCCGTCGGCCCACAGCGTGTTGCCGATGTCGCCGCCGACCTTCAGCGAGTTGATGGCGGTGCGGAAGATGTAGTCGCCGGCGTCGCTGATGTCGGGGCTGGTGGAGGACGCCGAGAAGAGGATGACGCCTTCCTGCTCCGCCAGGGGAGCGACGCCAAGCGTGGCCCCGCTGCACGTGGCGCCCAGGATGATCTTGACGCCCTCCACGTCCGTCAGCCGCTTGTACGCCGTGATGGCGTCCGCGGACGTGCACTTGGAGTCCTCCACGATGAGCTTGAGCGGTCGCCCGTTGATGCCGCCGGCGGCGTTGATCTCCTCGACCGCGATCAATTTGGACCGGGAAAAGGGAATGCCATAGGACTCACCAACGCCGGTCAGCGAGTCCAGCGCGCCAATGACGAAGGGCTCCTGCGAGGGGTCCGACGGCGCTGATGCGTCGCCGGCCACGGCAGCCGTCGCGGCGGGCTCAGCGTCCGTAGCCGTCGTCGCCTCTTCCCCGCACGCAACCAGCAGCAGCGCCGCCAGGCCAAGCAAGGCAAGGGGCTTGGAGAACATGGATTTCAAGCCGGCTTGCCTCCGCCCACGTTGAGCCCACCGCTCGGAATCCATGGTACGGAGTCTCAATTGCCCCTCGCGTGGTCTGGACGCCTGAGTAGCGGGCGACATTGAGACCGTCATTCCCGCGAAGGCGGGAATCCACCCGTCATTGAACGTGGAGGCAGTTGGGATGCGCACGGTCAGCCTTCGTAAGACTGGATTCTGCAAGGGTCTCCGAAGAGAGAACTGTGCAAGACCCTCGGTCACTCCGGCGAAAGCCGGAGTCCAGTCCTCGCTCCACCTGATGCCGCCCAGACCGTACGCAGGTTCATCGATTCGAGGGTTGAAATCGCTAAATGAGTCATGGCTGAGACTCCCGCACGTCCAAAGTTTCGTCGGCAGATGCCCCCACGCTCGGCGACGCGACACTCAATCTCGCCAACGCACGGGCTAACGCGTCACAGTTTCGCTAGAGTGCGGCTGTCGGTGGCCTAGATTCCCGCCTCCGCGGGAATGACGGGCGGGAGTCGACTGCCAAACGAGCTATAGATCTACGAGTGAAGGTGCGGGCATGACGGCTGCAGGTGCCAACGGCGACCGCGACGCCATCCCCGAAATCGGCGTCGGCGTCGTCGGCACGGGCTTCATGTGCCAGGCGCACGTCAATGCCTTTCGCACGCTGCCCTACATGGCCTATCCGCCGCCGGCCCTGCCCAGGTTGAGAGGCGTCGCGTCGCGTTCGGTCGCGGGCGCCCGGGCGACCGCGGACCGCTATGGCTTCGAGACGGCCTACGCCGACTGGCGGGAGATGCTGGCCGACCCGGCGATCGACCTCATCGATAACTGCGGGCCCAACAACATCCACGCCGAGGTCAGCATCGCCGCCCTCGACGCGGGCAAGCACGTGCTCTGCGAAAAGCCAATGGGTCGCAACGCGGCCGAGTCGCGCCGGATGCTGGACGCGGCCCGGCTCGCCCCGGGAAAGCACATGGTGGCCTTCAACTACCGCTTCGTGCCCGCCGTGCGCAAGGCGCGCCTGCTGATGGAGCAGGGCGCGCTGGGTGAGATCTATCACTTTCGCGCGCGCTACTGCCAGGATTGGCTGGCCGACCCGGAACACCCGCGGGTGTGGCGGCTGCAGCAGGCGCTGTCCGGAAGCGGCGTGCTCGGAGACCTCGGTTCGCACATCGTCGACCTGGCGCGGTTCCTCGTCGGCGAGCCGACAGCGGTGAACGCGCGGACCAAGACATTCGTGTCGGAGCGGCCGCTGCCGGAGAATCCCGCCGAGCGCGGCCCGGTGGACGTGGACGACGCCTTCGTCGCGCTGGTCGAGTTCGACAACGGCGCCATCGGCACCCTTGAAGCCACGCGTTTCGCCGTCGGCCACCGCAACGCCAACATCTTCGAGGTCAACGGCTCCAAGGGCTCGCTCCGCTTCAACTTGGAGCGGCTCAATGAGCTCGAGGTCCACCTGCGTCCCGACCCGTCGAACCCCCAGCCGGGATTCCGCAGCGAGCTGATTACCGAGCCCGAGGACCCGTTCATCGAGTGGTGGTGGCCGGTGGGCCATATCATCGGGTGGGAGCACACCTTCGTGCATGAAATCCATCACCTGCTCGACGCCATGGTGAACGACACCGACGTGGCGCCCTACGGCGCGACCTTCGACGACGGCTGGCGCTGCGACGTGATCCTTGAAGCCATCACCCGGTCCGCCGCCGATGGCGGGACCCCTATCGAGATCGAGTACGAGCCATGAGAATCGGCGTGGTGACGGTTTTGCTGCGCGACCTGCCGCTGCCGGACGCCCTCGACTACCTGGCGTCGATCGGCGTGCAGGACCTGGAGATCGGCTGCGGGGCCTATCCGGGCAACGAGCACTGCAACGCGCAGGAGCTGCTGGCCAGCGACGAGAAGCGCGCGGAATTCCAGGAGGCCATTGCGTCGCGCGGGCTCAACCTGAGCGCGCTGGCCATGCACGGCAATCCCATCCACCCCAACGCGGAAATCGCAGAGCGGCATATCGCCGAGGAACGCGACGCGATCCGGCTGGCCGAGAAGCTGGGCGTCGAGACCGTCGTCGGCTTCTCGGGCTGTCCCGGCGACCACGAGGGCGCGAAGTATCCCAACTGGGTCACCAACGCCTGGCCGCCCGACTTTCCGGCCATCCTGGAGTGGCAGTGGGAGTCCAGGGTGATTCCCTATTGGCGCGAGTCGGCGGCGTTCGCCCGCGACCATGGCATCCGTAAGATCGCGCTGGAAATGCATCCGGGCTTCGTGGTCTACAACACCGAGACGCTGATGCGGCTGCGCGACGCGGTGGGACCCGAAATCGGCGCTAACCTGGACCCGAGCCACCTATTCTGGCAGGGCATCGACGTGCCGGAGGCGGTTCTGGATATTGGACGCGCGGGCGCGCTGCACCACTTCCACGCCAAGGACACCCGCATCGAGCCCACCATCGCCCGCAAGCACGGCGTGCTGGACACCAAGTCCCTGGCCGATACGTCGGAGCGCGCCTGGATCTTCCGCACCGTCGGCTACGGCCACGGCGCGGAGGTGTGGCGCGACATCGTGACCGCGCTGCGCACGGTGAGCTACGACGGGCCGCTGAGCATCGAGCACGAGGACGCGCTCATGTCGCCGCGCGAGGGTCTGGAGAAAGCGGTCCGCTTCCTCCGCGAGATCATCATCGAGCAGCCCACCAGCGACGCGTACTGGGCCTGACCGTGATTCTTGCGACTGCGCTCTACACGATCAGAAGTCAGATGACTTCGGTGGCGGAGGTCGCGGACGGCCTGGAACGGCTGCGCGACATCGGCTATCGCGGCGTCGAGGCAGCAGGCGTGCCGTTGTTGGACGGCCCTGAGCCAGAGATTCCTGCGCGGCAGCTCAAGCGCATGCTGGACGACGCAGGCCTGGCGTGCGTGGGCGCGCACGCCCGGTGGCGCGAGATCCGCGACAACACGTCGGCGGTGGTCGATCGGCTCTACGAGCTCGACTGCTCGATCATCAGCATTCCTGCCTTCGTCGATGAGTTCGACCGGTTCGAGCCCGCCGGCTACGCGGCGTTCGCCGGCGAGGCGGCGCTGGTGACGCAGATCTTCGGCGAGCACGGCATGCGCCTGGGCTATCACCATCACGCGCACGAGTTCCTGCGCTTCGGCCCCGACCGCCGGACGATGTTCGACCTTCTGATCGACGAACCAAGCCTGGCCATCGAGATCGACGTCTATTGGGCGGCGTTTGCCGGCGTGGACCCCGCCGGGTTGATCGAGAGTCTGCCGGGACGGGTGCCGCTGCTGCACTGCAAGGACCTGGAGATGATTCGCGACGACGAAGCCGGCGCGCGTCCGTTCTTTGCGCCCGTGGGCGAGGGCAATCTGGACTGGGATCGCATCCTGGCCGCCAGCCATGCCGCCGGGACTGAGGCGTGGATCGTCGAGCAAGACCAGTGCTTGCGCGACCCGTTCGACTGCCTGCGATCCAGCTTCGAGTTCCTCCACGCGCGAGTTCCGTCGTCCCCCGCGTGATGCATCGTGCGAATAGCGGAGACCGTTGCCTAGCTCTTCGTCATTCCCGCGAAGGCGGGAATCCACCCTTCACCCAACCTGGGTGCAGATGGAATTCGCACGGACATCCTTCGTCTCAGCGCGTCTTGCGACTATTTCAGAAGCGAGGGAACGGCGGCGGTTCGAACCCGCCCCCGCGTTCGTGAGGAGCATGCGGCATGGCGGGTGAAATAGGCATCGGCATCGTAGGGGCCGGAGGGGTCGCCAGGGGCGCGCACGTTCCCGGCTACCTGAGCATGCCGGACCGCTGCCGCATCGTGGCCATTGCCGACATCGAGATCGAACGGGCCCAAGAAGTGGCCGCGCAGTTCGACATCCCGCATGTCTTCGACCGCTGGGAGCAAATGCTCGGCATGGACGAGATCGACGCCGTGAGCGTGTGCACCCATTCGGACTTCCACGCGCCGGTGGCCATTGCCGCGCTGGAGTCCGGTCGCCACGTCATGACCGAGAAACCGATGGCGGTGGACCTGGCCTCGGCGCGCGCCATGGTGGAGGCCTCGCACAGGGCCAAGCGCATCCTGGCGGTGGACTTTCAGACCCGCTTCATCCGCCAGGCCCAGACCATGAAGCGGTTCGTCGACGCCGGCGAGCTGGGCGAGATTTACTTTGCCCGCGCCCGCTACGTCCGGCGCCGCGGCATCCCCGGCCGCCAGGCCTTCCACACCAGGGCGCAAAGCGGCGGCGGCGCGCTGATGGACATCGGGGTGCACATTCTCGACACCGGCCTGTGGCTCATGGGCTTTCCCACCGCGGTGTCGGCGTCGGGATCGATCTTTCGCAAGCTCATCACCCAGGAGGACCTGTTCAATCCCATGGGCGATTGGGACCGGTCGGCGACCGACGTGGACGAGAGCGCGGTGGGGCTGATCAAGTTCGCCAACGGCGCGGCCATGACGCTCGAGTGCGCGTGGGGCATGAACGTGGGGGAAGACGACTTCGGCATCACCCTGGCCGGGGACAAGGGCGGCGGCGAGGTGCGCTTCGCCGAAGCGCGGCATGCCACGTCCGGCACGCATCCGGTGCGCGTGTTCAAGGACACCGGCGAGATGCTGGTCGACTTGATCCCGAGTTCCGACTCCGCCATGCCGTCCTACCCTCAGGGCGACCCTCCCAAGCCGCACACGCTGTCCATCCAGAACTTCGTCAATGCCATCATCGAGGGCGCCGAGCCGCTGGTGACCGGTGACCAGGGCCTGATTACCAGCACCATCATCGACGCGCTCTACCGCTCCGCGGAGTCCGGCAGCAGGTGGACATAACACTCTAAGTCGGATGAGGGTCCGCTCCCTTCTCCCTGGGGAGAAGGTAAGGATCAGGGGACAAGGCGCCGGCCTCGTGGCCGTTGGATCCGAGACTGATCCCTGCTGCACTGGTGAGTCCTTAGGCAACCCTTCCGTCATTCCGGCGAAAGCCGGAATCCAGTCCGGTAAAGCCAGGATGCGCCCTGGCCGTCCGGGGTAGGGGCGGGTCTCAGACCCGCCCGCTCGGGCCAGGTCGGCATTCGGCCCCCTTTCTCCTGGAAGGCCGCTCCCGGCTCCCTCCGTCATTCCTGCGAAGCCTGTCCCCGCGCAGGCGGGGAGCGGGAATCCAGGCTCGGCGGCGCCCAAGTCCGCGTAGGGGCGCCCCTAGTGGGCGCCCGTCCGGGTCGACTCGGGCAGCCACTAGGGCTGCCCCTACACCGAACGGGTCAGAAGTCCTGGCGCTCGGTTCGGATCGGCGCCCTGAACAGGCTGTAACCGAATCGCAGCGTCTCGGGGTACCGACCACCGGAGTCAAAGGCGACCAGCGCCTCCCGCACGTCGGCGTCGAAGCGCTCGACCTCATCGCCCAGTGCTCGACTCGAGAACCGCGCAGTGGAGCGGAGATTCCCCAGGATCGAGTCCAACGTCCAGACGTGCGAATGCGGGAAGGCGAACGTGCCCGCGTGCTCGAATCCGTGACCCGTCAACACCGCGCGTTCATGGTCGGCGCCGCGGGTCTGCTGCGCGGGTCGGGCGCTCGTTGACTGAGCTGCGGTGCCTCTGTCCGTCCACGGTCCCACAGCCGCCCGCAGCACGTCGTGCCAAGGCTCTTGGCCTGCCAATAGACCGAAACACCCAAGCGTCGCCAGGCAGCGGCCCGGCGCGAGCCACTCGAGGGCCCGTTCGGCAGTCACCCGCTGATCCAGCCGGTGAAACGCCTCGCCGATCGTGATCAGCTCGAACGAGCCCGGCGCGGTCTGGACGTCCTCGGCCCGCCCGACCATCCAGCGGATATTCGTGAGACCCAGCCTTTCCCCGCGGGCCCGCCCAACCTCGATCATCTGCGGCTCCTGGTCCACGGCCCAGACCTCGCCGAAGTGCCGCGCGAGCGGAAGCGTCACCCGCCCCGGACCACACGCCAGGTCCAGCAGGCGCCCGGCGCCCGTGACTCCGGCGCGCTGCCGGAGATCGTCGAGCAGGTCGTCCGGATGGGCGGGCCGATATCGCGCATAAGCCTCCGCGGTGCCGGAGTAGAGGTCAGCCGGCATGTCCGAATCGGTGGACCGTGTTGGACTTTGGCCCGAGCCCGCTCGGTTCACCCTCGGTTTCGCCTCCGTGGACGCTTGGATGTCCATCTTGGCATCACACCTCGGCGCTCCCGTTCTCGCGAGAGTCGGGATCGTCGCGGTCAGCCGGACGAAGCGGCGAGCAGGCGGCCTCGGGCGGGCGCGCTAGCCGGGGTCCCGGCAAGTTTGGCGACGTGCCACAGGGTGGCCTGGTTGGCGGTGACCACCGGCTTGCCCAGGGACGCTTCGAGGTCGTCGATGACGGCGGCGGTGCGCAGGCCGGTGCAGCTGATGAAGACGGCCTCGGCCTCCGGAGTGTCGACGTCGGCGGCGACAAGATCGCGCGTCTCGTCGGGTTCGATGGCCTCGATGTCGCCGCGCCGGTTCAGACCGACCATGTTGACCACCGCGAATCCGCTGGCTTCCAGGTAAGCGCGCAGCCGCTCGTTGAGCGCGTCGACGTGCGGCGAAAGCACGGCGAGCCGGCCCACGCCAAGCTCGCGCAGTGCGGCGGTCGCGGCGGTGGAGGTGGTGGTGGCCGGCACGCCCGCGGCGGTGCGCATATCCGCCGCGATGGCCGCATCGCCCTCGGGACCGAGGACGTAGCTGCCCGAGGTGCAGCCATAGGCCACCGCCTGCGAGCCGCGTTGGGCGAGGCGCCGCGCCGCGCGGCCGATGCCCGGGCCGCGGGGAAGCCCTTCCACGTGCTCCAGCGTGATGCCGTCGTCGCCAAGCTCCGGCGCGGAGTCGACCGGCTCGATATCGAGCTCAAGGCCCGGCGGCACAAACTGATCCAACTCGGCGACGTGCCCAGCCTGCACGGCCTCGGGCCAGACGATGCCAACGCGATGTGCGCCCATGGTCACTAGCGCTCGATCAGCACGCGCTCACCGTGGGTCAAGACCTCACACCCATCCTTGGTGATCACGCTCGTCTCGCTGAAGGCGACGCCGAACTGTCCGAGCCGCCGCACGGCGATGGGGTGGTGGAACACCATCCCTGGCTCCAGCACGGTGGACTGGTCGCGCTGGATGAATCCCGTCGCGTCGGCCCAGTTGGGCGGAAATCCCGCGCCGATGCCGTAGCCGAAGTTGCCGTGGAAGACCAGGTCGTCGCCGGCGGCGGCGAGCGCGCGCCAGCCGATTTCCGCCACGTCTCGGGCAACCGCGCCCGGCCGCAGCGCGTCCAGCACGGCGTTGAGGGCGGCGATGCAGGCATCGGCCGCGCGCCGAACGTCGTCGGCGGGCGGGCCGACGGTCAGCGTGCGCATCTGCGGCGCGGTATAGCGCTGATGGCAGGCGCCAATCTCGAGCAGGATGGTGTCGCCGCGCTCGATCGTGCGGCGCTTGTGGGTGGAGTGCAGGATCCCCGAGCGGCGGCCGCTGGTGACGATGGGCGCGAGGCAGGGATACTCGCCGCCCGCGTGCGTCATGGCGGCATAGGCGGCGCCGGCAATCTCCCCGTCAGTCACGCCGACCGCCGCGGTCTCCACGGCAGCCTCGGTGGCGGCCCGTGTAGCGAGCGCCGCCCAGCGGATGTGCTCGATCTCGGCCGGCGACTTCAACCGCCTGAGATCGATGAACAGCTCGCCGGCGCTCAGGAACTCGGCCTCGGGCAGGGATTGCTCCAGCCCGGCCCGAAAAGCCGGCGTCTGTCCCCAGTTGGCGTCGTCGACTCCGATGCGGCCGCGATTCAGCCCGTGCTCGGCCAGCATCGACGCGGCGTAGGCCGGCCGGTCGCTTCCCGGCGGGTAGCCGCGCAGATCGTCGAACCACGTGCTGATCCAGGCGCTCCCAAACTCCGGCGGGTCCATTGCGATGGCCGGCTCGCCGTGTCGCGGCACGACCAGGCAGGCGGCGCCGTCGACGGCGAACGTCTGGAAGCCCGACAGATAGAAGACGTTGGCCGGATTCATCACCAGCAGGGCATCGAGCCCGGCGGTGTCCATGGCGGCGTGGGCTCGCGCGAGCCGGGCGCCGTACTCATCGACGGAAAACGCCAGCTCCTTGCCGAAATCCGCCAAGTCGCCCGACGGGAACGGCCCGCCGTCGAGACTGGGATGCAAACGCATGGCTACAAGTCCGCCCGCATCAGCGGTACTCGTGCGGACCCCACGGGGCGCTGTAATACGTGGCGATCGCCCGACCGGGCGGGGCCACGGCGTCCAGCCGCTCCCGGTCGGCGTCGGTCACCGCCACGTTGATCGCGCCCAGGTTCTCCGCCCACTGCTCCGCCGTGCGCGGTCCCGCGATGGGGCTCGTGATCCCCGGCTGCCGCATGTTCCACGCCAGCGCCAACTGGCCCGGCGTGCAGCCCTTGTCGTTGGCGATGGCCGTCAGCTCGTCCACCACAGCAAACGCTGCGTCGGTAAAGAGGCCGCGTTGGCGCTGGGTCTCGACGCTGCGCTCGTAGCGCGATCCCGGCGGTGGCGTCCCGTCGCGCCTGTACCGGCCGGTCAAGAACCCGCCGGCCAGCGGCGCCCAGGGAATGATGCCGATACCGAAATTCAGCGCCATGGGCACCAGCTCGCGCTCGACGCGGCGGTCCAGCAGGTGATAGGGCGGCTGGTCGCAGATCATGCGATTGAGCCCCAGTTCGCGCGAGAGCCACAACGATTCCACCACCTGCCAGGCCGGAAACGTGCTCGTGCCGACGTAGCGCACCTTGCCGGCGCGGATGAGGTCGTCGAGCGCGCGCAGCGTCTCATCCAGCGGCACGTCCGTCACGGGCCGGTGCACCTGGTAGAGGTCGATGTAGTCGGTTTGCAGGCGGCGCAACGACCCCTCGCACTGCTCGATGATGTGGCGCCGGCTATTGCCCTGCGCGTTCGGGTCGTCGTCGTCCATGGGGAAGTGGACCTTGGTGGCCAGCACCACGCGCGAGCGACGGCCCGACCCGCCGAGCGCCTTCCCGACCATGGTCTCGCTGGTGCCGCGACCGTAGGAATTGGCCGTGTCGAAGAAGTTGACGCCCGCGTCCAGCGCGCGGTCGACGATGGCCTGCGTCTGGTCCTGATCGGTCACCTGGCCGAAGTTCCAGCAGCCCAGGCACAGCGGGCTGACCTTGACCCCCGTGCGACCGAGATTGCGGTACTCCATTGGCCTGTCTCCCCGTGCGCATCGTTGTCGCCATGGCGAGTGTGTCACGCCGTCCGTGGCGGCGCAGATCGCGGCGCTCGGCGCCGTCGCGGCGTGTGGCTCGGCCGCCTCCGCTGAACCGACAAGAGTCGGCGCACTGCCGTCTGCTTCGGGTGTATTCGCCGGGGTCGGCCACGACCAGACCCTGGCCTCGGGGATGGGCCTACATGACGTTGGCCGCAAGGTGGCGGCCTATCCGGACGACCGCCTCTGCGTGCCACCGCGCATCGATGGTCTTTACGCCGCGGGCGCCCGCGGCTGATAATCCAGCGTCAGCGCTGGATGCCTCTCAAACAAGGACAAGATCCGATGCCGACGCCTTCCCCGAGCGTGCCGCAAGTTGCGCCCTTGACGGCCAGTCAGATCGCCCAGTTCAAGCGCGACGGTGTTCTCGTGCTTCCGGCGGTGCTCGACCCAGACCTTTGCCGCCGCGCCCGGGACGACATGTGGGAGACGATTGCGGCAGACCTGCCCCGCATGAAGCGAGACGATCCCTCGACGTGGGGCCCGATCACGGCAGAGGAAACCGCCCGCTTCAGCGCCCGGCGTCCCGCAGACGGAGGCGAGCCGCTGTTGAGCGGCAAGGGCCACCGGTTGACCATTCGCAATGGATCTGAAGATCTCGCGCTCGACGTTGGTCCCCGCGCGGTGTGGCAGGTCGCCGAGCAACTGCTCGGGAAGGGCACGGTGGTATGGCCCGCCGGTCTGGACGAGTCTGGGTTTACCACGGGCCCCTGCCTTATGGACGACGGCGCCATGGAGGGACTCGCGAGTCACATGGGCCAGGAGGTTGAGAACTACCGGGAAGCCGCGAGTTTCACGACGGAGGAGCTGCGGCTGCCCAAGACCGGACCCGTGTGGATGAACGGACAGGGGACGCGCGGCCTGTATTGCACGCTGCCGAACAGTCCCTCGCCAGGACCGAACTGGCGCGGCTCCCACTCGGACGGCCCGTGCTACGGCCGGGTGCGCCTCCAGTTCGCCGCCTACATTGACGACCTTCCGCCCGCGTCCGGCGGCTTCACCGTGTGGCCGGGCAGCCATACAAAGATCTGGGAGAACCAGTGGAGGGCCTTTCACGAACACGGCCGCACGCACACGGGCGAGCGTGAGAAGATGCGCGCGGCGGGAGGCTACGAATACCTCCCCGACCCCCTCTTCGAGCAGATCAAGGCCGACACCCAACCTGTCGACTCCTACGGACCGGCGGGCACCGTGGTCCTCTGGCACACCAAGATTCTGCACATCCCCGGACAAAACACGTCCAGCGACGTCATCCGCCAAGCCACGATCTATGGATACCTCAAGACGGTGGGCTCCGTATCCGATGCGATGGCAATGGACAATGCCGGCGGCGACATCTGGCGCGACTGGTCCGATGAAGTGCGCGCGATCGACGAGTGGAGCTAGGCGGCCGTCTTTCGGATTTGACGGGACACCTGGAGTCGTTTTGAGCTGACGCGGGGAGCGGTGCACGCGACGCTCGAGTTGATACGCGGGTGACGCGGAATGCTTCAAGGCGGGCGGCATGGGCGGGAGCGCCGCCCCAGACCGCGTAAGGTGTGCGCGGACGATTGCTCGTGGAGTCGCCACCATGGCCATCACCAAGCCCAACGGTCGGCGCGAGGCGCTCGGCCGGGGCTCCTATTCCTTTCCCGGTCTCACCGTGCAGGTCGAGCGCACGGAGACGCTGATCCCCGCGCACGAGAACCAGTGCCCCTGCGGGTTCCTCTTCCAGCTGGCCAACGGCGAGCTCGTGGCGGGCGGGCCGCGCACGGTCGAGCCCGAGCTCACGTGGCGCCGGTCGCGTGACGGCGGCGAGACCTGGTACGCCGCGCCCGCCTGGCCCAGCTTCTACGTGCACCAATTCGACGACGGCGAGCTGCTGCACGTGGGAACGCCGGGCGAGCCGTGGCTGACGCGCGGCGACGCGCCGGGCGCCTATCGCTTCTCGATCCATCGCTCACACGACAACGGCCGGACGCACGCCCCGGAATCGGCGCTGATCTCGGGTGTTCCGGAGCTGGCGGAGGAAGACAGCGAGAAATGGGGGCGGCACCTCTACGCCTATGTGGATCACGGCCTCGTGGAGTTGCGCGACGGGAGCCTCCTGGCCACCGTGCTCGGAAAGTTCGTCGGCGACGTCAAGCATCGAACGTTCGTCATGCGCTCGGACGATCGGGGAGCGACCTGGCGCTATCGCGCGAGCGTGGCCTTTGATCTCAACCCGACCCACACGCACCGAATCGAGGGCTTCACCGAGCCCGATTTGCTCACGCTGCCGAACGGCGACCTGCTCTGCTTCATGCGCACGGGCGGTCGCTACGAAGGGCTGCACACCGCGCTCGCCGTGAGCCGCTCAGCGGACGACGGTCAATCATGGAGCGCTCCGGAGCCTGTCGCCGACCGCGGCGTGTTGCCCAAGGCCTGTCGCATGTCGAACGGCGTGCTCGCGGTGATCTACGGGCGGCCCGGCGACTGGCTCGCCTTCAGCCTCGACGACGGCCATACCTGGATGGGGCACACCTGCCTCAACCTGGGCACGCAGGCCTGGGACTGCGGCAACTACGACTGGATCATCGAGGTGGCGCCGGATACGTTGCTGGCGGCCTATGCCGAAACCGATCGCAACGACCCGCGGCACAGCGCCATTCTCGGCGCATGGATCACCGTGAAGCCGACCTAACCCGCGCTGGTCACCGGCCCGGGTTGGATTGAGGCTCCTTCGGGAGGCTAGCGGGCGGCGCCGTGCCGATAGACCGGATCGATGACGTTGCGCACGCGGCCGGGGAGCCGGCTCACGATGCTGGGTGCCACGCGGCGCATCGGCTTGGCGACGCGGCGGCGCAGGTAGATCATGCTGACGACCATCGCCAGCAATGACCCAAGGGCGGCCATGGCACCCAGCGCGCCGCCAAACATCAGGCCCGCCAGGGTGCCGTTCGCGGCGCCAAGCGGCACCACGTCCACGCGGGTATAGAACGACTTGAATCCGAAGCCCCAGTCCACGCCCCATCCCTGGGAAACGTCCATGCCGGCGACCATCCCGGCGGCGGCGGCCACGCCAAGCCCCACGCCGAGCGCCCAAGTCACCCCGGCCACATTCTTGAACAGCAGGCCCCACACAAGGCCGAAGCCTATGAAGCTGAATACCGGGATATGCACGGTCATGGAGAGGTTGTAGAGATCGCCCTCGTCAATGACCTGCGGGGCCGTGAATACCAGCGGCATCCAGATCGCCGCGATGATGGCCCCGAGAACGAGCCCAACCTTGAATCCGCCCCAGCCACGCAGCCAGTCGGTGACGAGCTTGTTCTCGGCGAGGTCGTAGAGCACTGTTGACGACTGCCTAGGGTCCGAACGTGAACATGCGCTGGGCTCCTGGTGATCGTAGGGCCGCCGCGAGGTTGTCGCGGATGTCGGGAAGGAGGGGCGTCGGACGCCCGATCTCATCGAGGGAGACCCAGCGAACCGCGGTTTGCATCGGGTCGGGCCGAGCCGGCAGGCGCGGCATGGCGCCCGGGGCAAGGTCGCAGCGAAAGATCAATCGGATGGCCGGAAGCCCGCCTTCCGTTGGACCGCGCCCCGTGGGCTGATATTCGTGGGCAAACATTAACTCGTGCACGATCACGTCGCAGTCGATTTCCTCACGCACTTCGCGGACCAGACCATCGCGAACCGTTTCGCCGCCTTGCACGCCGCCGCCCGGCAGGTTGAAGTGCACGAGCCCGGCGTCGTCAAACTCGACGACTACGATCTTTCCGTCGCGGGCAATCACGGCGCTCGTGCGGACTGTGTGCGAGCTACGGACCAGCAATTCTCTCCGCATGCGGGTGCCAGCAAGTGTGGATAGAGGGCGATCGCGAGCCGGACGCGATCCGCTCGGAAAACTATTCCCCGGCGCCGTAGCGGTAGGCCGGATCGATCACCTGCCGCACGCGGGCGGGGAAGCGGGCCACGAGGCCGGGTGCCACGTTGCGCATGCGCTTTGCGACGAAGCGGCGGAGAAACAATGTGGTGGCGATCGCGGCGCCAAACGCTAGGAGGATGGTGGTGGCCGCCACGGCGCCCAGATGGATGAGCCCCTTGACCGCACCGACGGCAAACCCCTGTGGCTCGACATCGATGGGGTTATAGAAGGTCTTTACGCCGAACTCCCAGTCCAGGGACCAGCCCAGGCCGGAGGCCAGTCCCTCGGACATGCCGGCGCCGACGCCCATGACCAGGCCGAAGCCAAGCAGCCAGGCAACTCCGGCGGCCAGGCGGAACAGGAGACCCCAAATCACGCCGGCGGCGAGGATCGCGGCGATGGGAACCGGTATGGCCATCGAGAACCCATAAAACTCGCCCACGTAGAACAGCGGCGAGGCATATGAAATCGCCAGGTAGATGATCGAGACGAAGGCGCCGATGTAGAGCCCAACCTTGAACCCTCCACGGCCACGGAGCCAGTCGGTGAGGAATTTGTTCTCCGCAAGGTCGTAGGGCACTGGCGCACACCTCACACTCTCAGCCGACGGACGGGCATCGGCGCCGAAACCTAGCCGCTATCGTGCCACGTCAGGCCGGGGTGCTGCGATTCCCGCGCCATAACGCACGCTTGTGACCGCTGTGCGATCTTCAGTCCGTGCAGCCAGCTGCCGAGGAAGACGGCCCATGCCGCGGTTTGGTGAGCTCGAGCGTCCGGCGGATGCCGGCGACATCCGGTCGCTGACCTTCGACGAAACCGAGTTTCAACGTCGGCACGAGGCGCTGCGGGATGCAATGGCGGCCGAAGGCCTGGACGCGCTGGTGTGCACGTTTGCGCCGAGCGTCTGCTATGTCAGCGGCTACGAGACGCTCGCGTCGTTCGTGCCCGCGTTCCTCATCGTCGGGATTGACCGGGAGCCGACGTTGCTAGTGGACGACTTCGAGGCCTTCAACGCCATGGTCTCGAGTTGGGTCGAGGATGTGGTCACCTATCCGTGGTCCGAGGACCCCGCCGGTGCGCTGGTCGACGTGTTGCGCCACCGGGGCTGGGCCAACGCACGGCTGGGTTGGGAGCACCACCAGCACGGCGGAGCGCACCAGAGCTACCTGCACGCCGCCGAGTCGGTGGGCGCCTCTTGGAAATATGTGCAATGGCTGGTGGACGGGGTGCGGGCGCGGAAGAGCGCCGCCGAGATCGCCGCCATTCGGTCCGCCGGAGCGATCACGCCGCGCGGGTTCGACGCCGCCAGGGCCGAGCTGCGCCCGGACGCGCCCGACACCAACGTGGCGGCGGCGGCCTATCAGGCCCTGGTGGGCGCCGGCAGCGAGCGCATGTCCATTCAGCCCATCATCACCGCCGGCCGCAACTCCGGCATCCCGCATACGACGTTCGGGCGTTCGCGGCTCACGCCCGGCCATCCGGCGATCCTGGAGTGGGGCGCGTGCATCAAGCGCTACACCGCGCCCATGATTCGCACGGGCGTGATCGGCGAGCTGGCCGATCCGGTATGGGACGCGATGTACGCGGCCTGCGTCGCGGCGGTGGAGCGAACCATCGCCGGCATGCGGCCCGGCGTGTCCACGCTCCAGCTTGGCGAGTACGCATCCGAGCCGCTGAATGAGTTGCCGTCGCGCGTGTTTAGGGATGGCAATCGCGGCTATTCGGTGGGCCTGAGCTTCGAGCCGGACTGGATGGACGTGCCCGGCCTCCAGATTTGCCCGCGCAGCGGCCGCACCGAGCGGTCGGTGGCCACCTACCCCACGCTCGAGGCGGGTCAGGTGTTTCACGTGCGGGCGGTGGCGCGCGACGTGGGCCGCGCGGGCGTGGGCGTCAGCGAGACGGTGGCCGTCACAGCCGACGGCTGCGAGGTGCTCACCGACTACTCCCGCGACCCAATTCGCCTCGGCTAGCGGTGCTCCTCACGGGCCTAGTCGACGATTGTGATTCCGCGGCTCACGCACGACCGATTTGGCTACAGGCCCGATCCTCCTGACGAGAGCTTTGCGTAACCCCTCCGTCATTCCCGCGGAGGCGGGAATCCACCTTTCATTGAACCTCGGGGCGCACGGAAGACGCCCGTTCGCCCTGAGCAACGTCGAAGGGCGCCGTTCATGGTTCGACTGGCTCACCACGAACGGGCGGGTTGCCCGCCGGTTCTCCGGTGCCGGCTTGGCTCTCGGCATCCCAACTTGCGCGGCGCCTCCGTGCGCTATGTTGCCGGTGGCGGTGTAGACGTAAGCCGGGAGTGACGAGCGCCATGCGGATGGCACGGATCGGAGTCGTGGGCACGGGGTGGTGGGCCACGGAGGCGCACATTCCCGGGCTCATCGAGCATCCACTGGCCGAGGTCCCGGCGCTCTGCGACCTGGATGCGGAGCGCGCGGCGCGGGCGGCCGAGCACTACGGCGTGGCCGCCGTCTACGACGACCTTGACCGCATGCTGGAGCAGGAGTCGCTGGACGGCCTGGTCGTCGCCAGCAGCAACGCCACGCACTTCACGCTGGCGCAAAAGGCCATCGACGCGGGGCTGCATGTGCTGATCGAGAAGCCCATGACGGAGATCGCGCCCGAGGGCCGGGTGCTGCTGGAAGCGGCCGAGCGCGCCGGCACCGAAATCGTCGTCGGCCACACGTTTCACTACACGCGGCTGGCGCGCCGCGCCCGCGAGTTGATCACCGGCGGTGCGATCGGCGAAGTCGAATTGGTTCATAGCCTGTTCGCCAGCTCTGCCATCCAGCTCGTGCGGCAGCCGGACGTGCTCGAGGGCTGGGACTTCCCCGTGCACGGCCCCACGGGACAGAACTTCAGCGCCCATGGGCAGGGCCAGAACCAGCTCACGCACTCGGCGGCGCTGGCGGCCTTTGTGATCGACGACGGGCCGGAGTCGGTCCATGGCTACATGTCGAATCTCGAAGTGCCCGTCGACGCGGTGGACGCGCTGAGCGTGCGCTTCACCGGCGGCGCGTTGGGCACGGTGGCCAGCATCGGGACGAAACCCAACGACGACACCCCTCACAACGAGCTGCGCATCTTTGGCTCCGAGGGCTGGATGGAGATCGACATGGAACGGGCGCCGCGGCTGACGCTGCATCGCTATGGCGGCGACGGCGAGGAACTGCGCGAGGACGATCCCTCGATGCACTACCCGCTGCGGGCGCCGGCGCAGAATCTCGCCGACGTGGTGCTGGGCCGATCGCCGAATCTGTCGCCGGGCTCGATTGCGCAATGGTCGGTGGAGATCGTCGACGCGGCCTATCGTTCGGCGGCCAGCGGCGATCCGGTCACGATCGCCGATCTCTACGGTGACGCGTAGTTTCCGTGCTGCCGTCCCGG
The DNA here is from genome assembly GCA_965243625.1 of Chloroflexota bacterium. GTDB lineage: Bacteria > Chloroflexota > UBA11872 > UBA11872 > UBA11872 > JAJECS01. The sequence goes on along the minus strand of CBDEVI010000002.1, from coordinate 1,315,465 downwards.
CTAGCTACTCCGAAGGCTACTTTCCTGTCATGCCAAACGAACATGCCTGTCATTCCGAACGAACACTTCTGTCATTCCGAACGAACGTGAGGAATCTAAGGACGCTGCGCCGTCTCCGGCGCCCCTTAGATTCCTCGCTGCGCTCGGAATGACACGTAGGGCCCGCTCGAAGCGACAATCGGAGCTCGGAGTAACAGGTTGGCTAAGGCGAACCTTCGCACTCAGCCCGAGTCCCGGGCTGCACGCAGCCCGGGCCACCGTATCGACTAATGACAAGTAAGCAGACCTCAATGGAATCCAAGCGAGCGGTGATTCGCCCCGCGAGGCTCGACGACATCCCGAGTATCGCGGCCCTCATCGCGGCCAACCGGTTTCGGTCGGATGGCTCGGGAGCGTTGCTGCCGGTGAGTCCGCAGCAAATCCTCAGGATGCTGGGGGACGAGAGCCTGGGGCGCTTCTACTCGGCCGTCCTGCCCTCGGGTGAGGTCGTCGGCTGCGTCTCGGTGGCTGTGTACGGCATGCCGTCGAACCACCAGGAAATCATCGCCTGGCTCGCCGACAGGCTCCCGGCCGACGACTTTGGGATTCAGCACGATGCCGACGACGACCTTGGCCAGATGGCGGAGCTGCGCTCCCTGGCGGTGAGCGACGACTATCGAGGTCGGCAACTGGGCGTGCAGCTGATCGAAACGGCAAAGGCCGAAGCCAGGTCGCGGGGGTTCGGGCAGCTCTATTCGCTGGTAAACCGGGACGTGGTGGGGCTCTTCGAGCGAGCCGGCTTTTGCCGGGCGACCCGGCCCCCGGCGAAGCTCATCATCGACTGCGCGGTGTGTCCCCTGCTCGACCATTGCGTCGAGATTCCCGTAGTCGCGGACGTGCGCGCCTGATCGAAGGACTCTGAACCCTCGGTTGGCTCGGAGTTGCGCCAGAGCTGAGTGGCCGCGGTCGGCTGGCGACTCGTCATCCCGAATGCGTCCTATCTGTCATTCGCAACGGTCCCCCTGTCACGCCGAACGGCCCCCCTGTCACGCCGAACGGTCCCCCTGTCACGCCGAACGGTCCCCCTGTCACGCCGAACGATCCCTCCTGTCATTCCGAACGAACGTGAGGAATCTAAGGCCGTTGTGCGCGCTCCCCGCCCCTTAGATTCCTCGCCTGCGGCTCGGAATGACGCACGAGACCCATCAGGACGCGGACCCTTGAGTCGCGGGGTCTAGGCCCGCGGCGAATGCTCGACCTCGACCCACAGCTCCTCCAATCCCCGGAGCACGATCTGATTGCGAACGGCAGGCTCGGCAACCAGCCGGATGGAGGCATACCGCTCCAGGATGCTGGTGAAGGCGATGCGGCCTTCGAGAATCGCCAGCGACGAACCGAGGCAATAGTGGATGCCGCGTCCAAACGCTAGGTGGTTCTTCTCACGGCGCCCGATGTCCAGCGTTTCGGGTTGATCGAAGGCCGCGGGGTCCCGATTCGCCGCCCCGAGCACGGCGATGACCTGCTGACCCGCGCGAATGCGCTTGCCCCCGAGCACCACGTCCTCGCGAGCCATGCGCGAGTCCAGTTGGACCGGGCTGTCGTAGCGCAGCAGCTCCTCGATGGCCGAGTCCAACAGGCTCGGGTCCTCGGCGAGCCGTTGCAGCTGGTCCGGATTCTTGAGCAGCGCCAGCGTGCCGTTGCCTATGAGATTGCGGGTGGTCTCGTTGCCGGCCACCAGCAGCAGGACGAGCGTTCCCAGCATTTCATCGCGGCTCAGCTGGTCGCCGGCTTCCTCAGCCGACAGCAGCGCGCTGATCAGGTCGCCCTGCGGTTCCCGCTGTCGTTGCTCGATGATTCCCTCGAAATACTCGAACAATTCATCGCTCGCCTTCCGGGCTCGACGAATCTCCCGGCCGCGGAGCACCGGCTCGACAACCAGGGCGATGTCCTTTGACCAGGCCTCGAACCGCTCCATGTCCCGCGCGGGCACACCCAGCATCTCGGCAATCACGATCATCGGCAGCGGGTAGGCCAGGGCCTCGATCAGGTCGAACTGGTTCCGATCGGCGACGGCGTCCAGGCGTTCGTCGACGATTCGCTGAATCCGCGACTCGAGGTCCGCGACCGTTCGCCGCGTGAATGCCTTCGAAACCAGCGACCGCAGCCTGGTGTGATCGGGTGGATCGAGGTCGAGCAGCGTGACGTAGTCGAGGTAGCCGTAGTCGCGCCCCTCGTTGCCAAAGCGACGATGATCGCGCAGCAACTCATCCACGTCGTCGTACCGAGTCAGCGCCCACGCGTCGACCAACCGCAATCGGTGAACCGGGTCTTGCTGCTGCACCTCCCGGTACATCGGGTAGGGATTGTTCCTGAACCGCTTGGACGCCAAGTTGAAGGCGACGCCGGATTCCAGGCGTTCCCATGCCATGAACACGCCCACGACGATCGGCGCCACCGCAAGCTGCAGAGATTCGACAATCTCGCGCCCCGCATGACGCATGGCCGACATCGCGGCGCTTGCCGGGGACCGGGAGGCTTGCATGGGCGCCCGTGGCCTGATCCGAAGCGGTCGATTGTCCCACCACGACGCCGCCGTGTGTAGATTTGCTCACACCCCACGGCCGCAACGGAGACCTTTGCGCAACCCCTCCGTCATTCCCGCGAAGAGCCTGCCCCGTACTTGATACGGGGCGGGAATCCACCCGTCATTGAACCTTGGGCGGGAATGGCTGCGCCCGGTCATATCCAAGCCCGGCTGGAATCTGCAAGAGCCTCCAACGCGGCCACCGGTCAGGCCGCTTTGCGGTTCGTCGCGAAAGTAATTCGCCCTCGAAGTTAAACGCCGAACATGCCAAAAAACTCCCACCCACTCGGTGTGCCATTGCTCGGGCCGCACCGCCGAATCGGCGACTTCAGGCGGAATCAGGCCCCAATGAACGTGGTTTTCGGGTAAAAGTCGCGCCAGGCCCAGTCGAAGGCGGACGTCCAGGGCACTGGACTGAGGGCTTGGCCTGCGAGCGGACCGTGGAGCGCCAGGCCATTCGTCGCGCTCCACAGCGATCCGGTCTCGCGGTCGCGCAAGGTCCCGTCGCCCGCCGGCTCGAACTCCAGCAGGCGATTCGCCACCCGTCGCAGATAAGCCCGCACGGTTTCGGTAGCCGAGTCGACCCAGACCGCCACGGGCTCATCACCCACCGTCAGCTGCACCAGGCCCGCGGCCCGCGCGTGGCCGAAGTCGACGGCTGCGGCCGCGTCACCGAGCGCAAGGCCGATCACCCAGTTCTCCCGCGGCGTCGCGAGGATGAGCCGCGGTCCGTCGAGGCCGTTGGACAGCACCAGCGCATCGGGGTGTCGGGCGTGGAATCCCTCCCAGGTATCCAGGGTCGAGGGAATCTGGGTGAGCGTCGCGCCCCGCAGCTCGCCGACCAGCGCTCGGCCGATCGGCTGGCTCCAAATGCTGCCCGTGGCGTGGTCGAACCAGGTCATGGCCGTTTTGTACAGCGCGCCCTGATTGCCGAAGACTAGGGTCCGGCCCTCGAACCGCCGGTCGTGCACGAGACCGGTGTAGCAGAGCGGTCACCAGGTGACGAGTACCGGAGTGCCGCCGACGACGTCGTTCACCATCTCGCGCCGATTGAGCGTCGTGACGGGATAGGCCCGAGCCTCACCGTCGACGACCAGCCCGATGACCAGCTCGTCCGGCTGGAGCGGAGCCGCGGCGGCGGCCACGAAGTGCGGCTGGTAGACGGGTGGGATGGCGTCGCGGCTGAGGCGTTGGTCGTAGGCCGAGTCGAACATCATGCGCTCGTGCGGATCGGGCAGGTCGGCGGGCGGCCGCGCTGTCTGGGGCGCTTCCGCGGAGCTTCGAATCGCCCACACCAGCGCCAGGACGCCCAGCACGACGAGGGCCACCCCGAACGCGAGCGATCCTGCGATTCCTAGGCGACGCCGCATGTCAACTCAGACTAGTGCCCGCCGCCGTTTACGCGTCTGGTGGCTGTACTCGGACTCAGCGCAGCGCGACGTGCAGCGCCTGCGCGATGTCGTCCACCGGAATGAAGGTGATGTCGTCGTGGATCCGGGGCGGGAGATCGTCCAGGTCGCGCTCGTTGCCGCGCGGCAGCAAGACCCGGCGCACGCCGGCGCGATGGGCCGCCAGCATCTTGGGGGCAATGGCGACGGTCGGCTCGATCCGACCGTCGACCGACAGGCTGCCGGTGGCGGCGAGTTCCGGGTCAACCGGGCGATCGCGGGCGAGCGACACAATGGCGATGGATACGGCGAGGCCGATCGAGCCGGAGTCATCGGCGAGCCGGCTTGCCGGAACATGCACCTGCATGTCGAATTCCTGCATGAAGCGCGCCGACACATCGAGGTCCGACAGGCGCGAGCGGATGGCCGCCGTGACGACGGCCAGCTCCGCCGAGACGTTGGCGCCGTTCGAGTCCAGCATCGAGATCCGACCCAGCCCCGAAACCAGCGCGTGGCCGAGTCCCGGCATCAGCACGGCCATCACGGCGCCGTGCCGGCCGCCACGCTCATCGACCACCAGCGCGGCGGTGAGACCGCGGCGCTGCGCGCGGCGGTCGGGACGCTCGGGGACGGGCGGCCGACCGGCCAGATCGAAGAGATGCTCGCTCGCAACGACACCCTGGTCGCCGCCGCGCAGCGTGCCGGCGACCAGGGACCGGCGCACGACGCGCCGCAGAAGCTCGTCCAGGTGCGCCACGCCGGCCTCGTCGGTGTAGCTCCGGATCAGTACCAGCAGGGCGTTGCCGTCAAACGTCAGCGCGTCGGGCGACAACCCATGGTCGGCGAGTGCGGCCGGGATCAGGGTTCGCCGGGCCAACTCGGCCTTCTGATTGATGAGCAAGCCGGGAAACTCCGCGCGATCCAGTCTCGACAAGTCGTCCGTCGCCAGCGGTTGGGTCCAGCGGCAGGTGACGACTAGGAGCAAGCGCGACAGGTCGAATGGAACGCCGAAGTAGGGGTCGACGACGCTGGCGCGGCGGTGGGGGTCGGTCAGCCGCGCCAGGAGCGTGCTGGCCTGGGCGCCCCAACGCTCGGCCGCGCGATCGATCCCGGCCAGCACGACCACGGCCTCCGCGGACTGTGCCCGCTCGACGGCGCCCATGAGCGCGCCCGGTTGTCCGTCGCGCCGCCAGATTTCCTCGGCCGTGCCGAGCTGCGCCAGGTCGATGACCTCGCAGGGTCGGTCCAGGGCGCGCGCCATGGTTCGTGCCGCGGCCGTTTTGCCCACGCCGTTGGGACCGTGCAGACAGAGGAGTCGCAGCGGTGCGTGCGAAGTCTGAGCCGCGGTTGCTCGGGCGTCGTGAGCCGTTACATGCTCGACGATGGCGGCTACCGCCTGGGGCGGCGCCAAATGCTCGGACTCCAGGGCGTTTTGCACCGGGGCGACCGCGAGCGGTCGAGCGTGCCCGGGCGTCCACGGCAACTCGAGGGCGCGCGAGACGCTGGCCGAGTTCCTGGTGGAGTCGTCCAGGCGCGCGGACAGGGCGTCGACTGCCTCGTCGGGCAAGTCAACCTCGGCGAGGCGACTCCGCAGGTCGGCTGGATCCACCGTGCACTCCACCCCGGCCACACGCACGTTGGAATCATAGCCGGGTCCGACGGCTGGCCGTCGGTGAGAAACTTTGCAAGCGCTCCTGATTTCCGCAGGGATTGACTCGCGGCGGACGCGGCGCGAAGATCGCAACAAGAGGCGGGTGGTTTCCCGGCGGTGAGGTTTAACGTGGCTGCAGCACAAATGCCCTCCAACGAAGTCGACGTCCACGAGGCCAAGAAGCTGGTCGAGCAGGACGAGGTCCGGGTGATCGACGTTCGGACACAGTTCCCGTTTCCGGCCATGCCCGGGGCGGAGTACGTGCCGCTCGAAGACATCCTGGCGCGTCCCACCGAGGCGATCCCGACCGACAAGCCGATCCTGTTCATCTGCAACGTCGGCCAGACCAGCGGCGTCGCCACGCAGATGGCGACCGCCCTGGGACTGAACCAGGCCTATAACATGCAGGGCGGCATGGAGGCCTGGGAAGCTGCCGGCTACGACACCGAGGAGCCGCCCGCCGGCCACTAGGGTCGGCACGGCGCATGTTGAGGTCTAGGGAACGAGGGTAGGCGCGTGTTCAACGTCGAGCAGGTTCAGCGATACAGCCGGCACATGCTGCTGCCGGAGGTCGGCGTCGCCGGTCAGCGCAAGCTCCTCGACGCCAGCGTCGTGGCCATTGGAGCCGGCGGGCTGGGTTCGCCGGTGCTCTACTACCTGGCCGCGGCCGGCGTGGGCAAGCTGGGCGTGGTGGACTTCGACGTCGTCGACCGCTCCAACTTGCAGCGGCAGATCTTGCACCGCGAGGACCGTGTGGGGCTTCCCAAGACCGGCTCGGCGGCCGAGACGCTCACCGGGCTCAACTCCGACGTGGAAGTCATAGAGCACAACGAACCGCTGACCTCCGAGAACGCGATGGAGGTTTTGGGCGGGTACGACGTGATCGTCAACGGCTGCGACAACTTCCCCACCCGCTACCTGGTCAACGACGCCGCCTACATGCTGGGCAAGCCCGTGGTCGACGGCAGCGTGCTGCGCTTCGAGGGCATGTCGACGATCTTCGTTCCGGGCGAAGGTTGCTACCGCTGCCTCTACCCGACGCCGCCGCCGCCGGAGATGGCGCCAAGCTGCTCCGAGGCCGGCGTGCTGGGCGTGCTGCCGGGCCTGGTCGGGCTCATCCAGGCCACGGAGACGATCAAAGTGATCCTGGGCACGGGCGACACGCTGGCCGGACGCCTGCTGCTCTTCGACGCACTGGCCATGGAGTTCCGCGAGTTGAAGCTCCGGCGCGACCCCGACTGCCCGCTGTGCGGCGACTCGCCCACGGTCACCGAGCTGATCGACTACGAGGAGTTCTGCGGCTTCGCCGGCGGCGACCGCGCCTCGCAGCCGGTCGAGGCGGGCGTCGCGGGGTAGGAGCGCGTTCCCATGCTGCACGCAGCATGGGCCACCGGAATCCTTCGATGACTGCGCCTGACGCCACGCTGCCAAGCACGACCATCGACCGCGGCATCTACGTGATGCCGCAGTTCGTCACGTTCGAGGTCTCGGACATGGCCGCGGCGCGGCGCTGGTATGTGAACGGGCTCGGATTCGTGGAGCTGGCGGTGCTGCCCGGCCCGGCAGGTGAGCCGGTGCTGGTCCACCTGCGGCGGTTTCGCTATCAGGACATCCTGCTGGTGCCGGGGCGCGATCCCGAGGAGAAGGCGTCGGGCGTGCGGGTCTCGTTCGCCGCCGGCGATGAGGACCTGGACGCACGGGCGTCAATCGCCGCAAATGAGTCCGGCGGCACGGTCGAAGGCCCAGTGCACACGCCCTGGAACACACGCGATCTGCAATTCCAGGACGCCGACGATCACCTGGTGGTGTTCACCCAGCCGGTCCTAAACGCCGACGTGGATTCGGAGTTCGCGCGGCGCGTGCGCGACTCGGTGCAAACGACCGACTGGGCCGGCCGCAGCACCGTTCGTGGTGAGCCTGTCGAACCACGAACGGTGCTGCTCGGTGGCCCGCGCTGCGTGCAGCGTGGGACCGGCCGAGGTCGCATCTCCCATCCTGCCCGCAGCATGGGCCACCGGGCACTGAGCCCCGGAAATGTCATTCCGAACGAACGTGAGGAATCTAAGGACGCTGTGCCGTCTCCGATGCCCCTTAGATTCCTCGCTGCGCTCGGAATGACCAGCTGAGTGTCTACACGTGATAGATGTAGAGATCGCGGTCGGTGAGCGGCAGGTCCACCCAGGCTCCGCCCTGGCGATGGCTTTCGGCGATGGCGAAGCAGGCCTCGGTGACGTGGTGCGCCTGCTCGATGTGATTGAGCGTCTGTCGTCCCGTCTCGTGGGCCTCGATCAAGTCTTCCAGGCACGTCACCACCGAGCTTGACTTCTCGACCTCGGGCAGCGGTTCGGCGTGCCACTCGCGGTGGCGTGTCGAGTCGGTGGGCTGGTTGACGCGCAGCGACAATCCCTCGGCGTTGTTCAGCGTGCGCACCACGCCCTCTGTCCCGACGATCTCGAACTCATGCTGCCCGGCCGAAATGCACCACGCCTCTACCCCGTTCTCGAACTCGAGGTGGTAGGTCGCCATCGGGTCGTCGTCGAGCCTGCCGCCGACGATCTCGAGATCGCGGGGATGCAACTCACCGCGCACGCGTGCGATGCGGGGATCGCCGAGCAGATAGGAAAGGGCGTCAACGGAATGAATGTGGCCGTGCAGCAGACTCCGTGCCGGGAATTGGATGCCGGCCTTGGGCTCGCCGATGCGGCCCTGGTCGATCAGGTCGCGCGCCGCGCCCAACGTCTTCGAGAAGCGATTCAGAACTCCTGAGTTGAACACCGTCCCGTGCGCTTGGCAGGCCGCCAGCACGTCGTCGGCCTCGCGGGGCGAGCAGGCAATGGCCTTTTCCAGGTACATCATGGGCACGCCCGCATTCGCGACACGCACGGCCAGCTCCGAGTGCACGTCGGCTCGCGTGCAGATAGCGACGAGGTCGGGCTGCTCCTTGGCGATCATCTCGTCGAGGTCTTCGTAAACCGCGGGCACTCCCCAGCGCTCGCTGAAGTTGGCGCGCTTCTCGGGCAGCAGGTCGCACCCCGCCACCAAATCGAGCTGCTCGACCGCCTGGCAGGCCCCGGGCAAGCCATAGGGCAGCATGAAGTCGCGCGACGGCGGAATCTCGTCGTCGATGGTGTTGCCCATGCGGCCCAGGCCGAGAATGGCGGCGCGGTAGGTCTTCATGTCGATCTCCTGCTCAGGTCGTCGTGCTCGCTGCCCGGTATGGTGCCAGCCTTAGCCGCGCCTTGCGTGGGTCAGTGATCGGATGAAGTCGGCGGTGACCGCGGCGGCTTCCGCGAGATGACCGTCCGTCGTGTGACCGGACCTCTTGCGCGGGACGAACGAGTGATCGCCGTCGGCGAGCCAGTGGACCCGGATGGCGTCCGAGAGGGCGTAGCCGGCGACCTCGGCCTTGGAACCGAAGGCGTCGCGCTCGCCCTGCACGATGAGCGTGGGCGTGCGCAGCGCGGCCAGGTGCTCGGTGCGGAGCTTCTCCGGCTTGCCCGGCGGGTGAAACGGATAGCCGAGGCACACCAGCCCGCGAGCGCCAACCGCGTCGGCGATAAGGCTTGCCATGCGGCCGCCCACGGAGCGTCCGCCGATCACCAGGCGCTCGGCTCCGCCCAAGGCGTCGATGACCTCGTGCCAGGTCTCGAGGAGCACGGCCTGCCGGTCGGGCGGCCGTCGTCGACCGCCGCTGCGCCGCTGACGCATGTAGGGGAACTCGAAGCGAACGACCCGGATATCGGCGGCGGCCACGCCGGTGGCGATGGCTTCCATGGTGGGGCTGTCCATGGGCGCCCCGGCGCCGTGGGCCAGGACGAGGCGGTGCGGCGCGTCGGCTGGACCGTCGGTGAGGAAAGTCAGGTTGCCCAAAGTGATTTGACCGTTTTCCTCAGGAGTCCGTCCGAATAATCAGGCCCGTTCGCCCTGAGCGAAGTCGAAGGGCGCCATTCATGGTTCGACAAGCTCACCACGAACGGCTCGGGGCTCACCACGAACGGAATCCGGGCCTCCTTGGTCGTTCACTTAGCACCGGCGGATCTCGGCCGACGTAAGGGCATCCCGGAACTCATCCAGCGGCAAGTGACCGTCGGTCATGACGATCGACGACGCGATCGGCGTATGGCCGCCGGACCCGACGCTGAGGCGCAACGGCCCATGTCGCGGCGGAGTGTCCACGCCGCGGGCGCGAGTCTCCGGGAAGCCCCAGAGGTTCACGATCTCGGCGGAGTCGGCCGGCAGATCGACGACGGCCTCGTGGGTGCGGTCCATGATCCCGCGGATGCCCTCCCAGTACTGCGCCACGTAGCGCGGGCCGTGCGAATCGGTGTATTTCCAGATGAACAGCCGAATGTTGTCGGCCAGCCGAATGTTCTGCTCGACCACTTCGGATTGCAGTAGCACGGGGCCTTCGGCCGGGTTGATCAAATCGAAGCGCCGCTCGATGGGATTCGAGAGTCCCATCGCGCGCCCAATCTGAATCGGAAAGCTGGCGGCGCAATAGCACCAGTCGCCGCCGAAGGCCTCCATCTCCACCGTCGCGGGGTCGAACTCGAGTCCACGGCTTTCGGCCTGGGCCAGAAGGTCCAACCCCCAGGCCTTGGCCTGCATCCAACCGCGAATCTCGGTCTGCTGCAATCCGCCCGCGGGCAGGTCGGGTCTCTTGTCGCGAGCCGCGCCGTCCTGCCGCAGTTGAGCGGCAGTTAGCACCCCATCGGGAAGCCCGCGATTGCGAACGGCCGCACGCTGATCGTCTTCGACGCCCTGCAAGAAGTCGCTGCCGAGCGCGCGCGCCTTGGCCTCGGCACCGCCCTCGACGCGCGACGCCATCGACCGCTCGCCGAGCCGTGCGTCGGCGTACTCAATGATCTCGTCGGCGGCCTCGAAGTGTGTGGGGAGGAAGTAGATCGCCTCGTCCTCACCGGCGGCGTCGATGAGGCGCTGGTAGTCGCGCTGCAGCTTCTGCTCAAGCGGATAAGCCAATGGGATCCGCTCAGTGAATTGGTTCCACATGCGGTCCATGCGCTCGCGGTTATCGGGCGGCAGCGCGAGCCAGGTCAGCGAGTGAACCGAGAGCCAGATCTTGCGCAGCTGGGTCGCCATTGGCGCGGCTCCTCCGAGTGGCCGGCGCATCCGCGACGGCGGCCTGCATCCGCGTCGATTATGCCGGGCAGGTCGGGCGGCGAGACCGTGTGGGTTTCCGTTTCCTGTAGGGGCGTCACTTGCGGGCGCCCCTCGCGGCCACCGGCGCTTACTATGCCTCCGGCTGTTGCCGAGGTGTCTCCGCCATGCAATGGATCGCGCTGCCGTCGCCGGATGTCGAAATGCGGGGCTTGGTGGGCGAGCCGCGAGCGCTGCTCCACCGGATTCCGGAGGAGCACCGGGACAGCCTGCCGGCCGACACTTGGGAGCGCGCGGAGATGGCTTCGGGCGTGCGGCTGGTCTTTGAGACAAACAGCCCGCGCGTGGCCCTGCACTTCGAGTATCTGGCCCGGCCCAGCCGCGCCAGCAAGGTCGACGCCTACGTCGACGGGCGGTTCGCGGGTACGGACGGCGGTGACGATCCGGGTCCATGCACCGCCGATCTCCTCGAAGGCCTGACGGGTACCCATGAGATCGAGCTGCACATGCCGCCGTACTCCAAAGTGCGGCTCAAGTCGCTGGGTCTCTCGCCCGGCGCCAGCCTGGCGGCGCCCGCTCATCGACCGTCCCGCTTCATCACCTTCCACGGCGACTCGATCACGCACGGCGCCATCACCACGAGGTCGGGGCTGGCCTATCCGTCGCGGGTGGCTCGCGCGCTGGGCGCCGACTTCATCAATCTGGGCTTTGGCGGATCGGCCCGGGGTGAGCCCGGCATGGCGCGAATCGTGGCGGCGCTTCCCGCCGACGCCATTTCGCTCTACTACGGCATAAACACCTACGCGATTGGCCAGCCGGGACCGGAGGAGTTCGGCCGGATCTACGCCGACTTCCTTGATGTCGTCCGTGCCTCGCACGCGGAGACGCCCATCGTGATCATCACGCCCACGTGGTATGTCCCCGAGCTGCACCACCGAAACGCCGCCGGCGCCAGCGTGGAGGAGTACCGGGAGGTCATCCGGCGTGCCGTGAGCGCCCGCGTGGCCGCGGGCGATGCCAACCTGGCCGTACTGGAGGGCTGTAGCCTCATCGGCCCCGGTGACGAGTCGCGCCTGGCAGACCTGGTGCATCCGAACGACGAGGGATTCGCGGCGATAGCGGAAGGTCTCGCGCGGATGATCGGGCAAGCGTGGGGGGTGGCATAGATTCCCGCCTTCGGAATCTTCTGCGTAATCCCTCCGTCATTCCGGCGAAAGCCGGAATCCAGTCCGGCCAAGTCTCGACGCACGCCCGATGCTCGGCATGCGGGCAGGTTTGAAACCTGCCCCTACCGCGCTTTGCAATGGGGGAATGACGGATGGACTTCGTCGGCGGACCGTCAAGAGCGGCGCTGAAGCAGTCATTCGGATATCGTGACGCGCAGGACTGCGTGACACGGAGCCTGAGTCATCAAGTCGAAGGACGAGTTCGACGCGCGGCTCGTGGGGCCGTGCGCCTCCGTGCCGACGATCTTTCATGAGGACGGCACCGTCGACTATCCGTCCATCCGCAACCTGATCGACTTCAGCATCGAGGGCGGCTGCGGCGTGATCATGCTCACCTGGGGCGACAGCCTCATTTCGTTGCTCACCGACGACGAGGTCGCCGAGCTGCACCGGGTAGTGATCGACCAGACCGGCGAGCGCGCGGTCACCATCGCCTGCGACAACCTGTGGGGACGCAACAAGGCCGTCGAGTTCGGTCGTTACGTGCGTGAGCTTGGATTCGACGTCTACATGGTGCGCCCGGCCGAATGGGCCAAGGGCACGGCGGAGTCGCTGGCGGAGTTCTACACCGCGTGTGGTCACGAGTCACCAGTGATGTTCGTGGGCGACGTGCCGCTGCGCACACTCGAGCTGCTCGCCGACGATCCGAACATGTGGGCCTTCAAGGAAGACCTGGGCCTGGACTACGCCCACGAGATCATCATGCGCTGGGGCGACCGCTGGCCGATGATCGGCGGCGGCGGGATGAAGCGTCACCACTTGCTGTGGGCGCACGGCCACTGCGACACCTGGCTCGACGGCTTCTGCCGCACGTTTCCGGCGGTGTCGCGGGACTATTGGCAAGCGCTGGAGCGCGGCGACATCGCGACGGCCTGGGCACAGGTGATGCAATACGAAGTTCCGCTGCGCGCCATGGCGCAGCGCGTGCGATATGGACCCGACGGCCTCGTCAAGCATGCGATGGTGGAGGCGGCGGGCGTGGCGCCCCGCTGGCGGCGGTCGCCGGCGGCCAACCCGACGGAGGAAGAAATGGACGAGTTGCGAGAGTTTCTGGCCGGACTCGGTCCCCAAACGCAGCCGGTGGCGTCATGAAATCTCCCGACGAAATCCGCGGCCTCATGGAGGGCCCCTGCCTCTCGCTGCCGACGGTGTTCAAACGCGACGGAGATGTCGATCACGAGGGCATGCGCAACGTCATCGACGTGGCGCTGGACGCCGGCTGCCAGATCGTGATGCTGACCTGGGGCGACAGTCTCGTTTCACTGCTCACAGACACCGAGTTGGCGCAGGTGCACCGGAACGTGATCGAGCACGTGGGCAACCGAGCCGTCACCATCGGCTGCGACAACCAGTGGGCGCTGCCCAAGGCCATCGAGTTCGGGCGCTACGTCGATGCGCTGGGATTCGACCTCTACATGGTTCGCCCGGCGGACTGGGCCAAGGGCACGCCGGAGACCCTGGCCGAGCACTTTCGGGCCATCGCCCAGGTGACCCGGGTGATGCTGGTAGGCATGGTGCCGCTGCGCACCTGCGAGCTGATCGAAAACGTGCCGAACGTGCTGGCGTTCAAGGAAGACCTGGCCATCGACTACGCGCACGAGGTGCAGATGCGCTGGGGCGACCGCTGGGCGATGGTCACCGGCGGCGCGCACAAGCGGCACGTGCTGTTCCATCCCCACGGCCCGCGCGCGTGGCTGGACATCTTCATCCGCTTTCACCCGCAGCCGACGGTCGACTACTGGAACGCCCTCAAGCGCGACGACACCCGCACGGCCTGGGATATCGCCATGCGCTACGAGCAGAAGCTCTGGGACCTCGCCGCGCAGGTCCGCTACGAAAAGGACGGGCTGTTCGCCCACGCGCTGCTGGAGGTCTACGATGTCGCGCCGCGCTGGCGCCGCTCACCCGCACCCGATCCGACCGATGAAGAACTCGACGAGCTGCGCGACTGGCTGCGCGGCGTCGGCCTGATGTAGCCGCCCGGAGGTTCCCGATGCGTGACCACGACGAAGTCCGCGCCCTGCTCGACGGCCCAATCAACTCGCTGCCCACGATCTTCACCGAATCCGGCGAGATCGACTGGGACGGCACGCGGGCGGTGATCGACAAGTCGCTCGAAGGCAACTGCAACGTCATCATGCTGACCTGGGGCGACAGCCTCATCTCGCTGCTCACCGACGACGAGGTGGCCGAGTTGCACCGCGTCGTGATCGACCACGTGGACGGCCGCGCGCTCACCATCGCCTGCGACAACCAGTGGGGCCTCAACAAGGCGATTGAGTTCGGGCGCTTCGTGCGCGAGCTGGGATACGACCTCTACATGGTGCGCCCGGCCGACTGGGCCAAGGGCACGCCGGAATCGCTAGCGGACTATTACAAGGCCTGCGGCCAGGTGGCGCCGGTGATGTTCGTGGGCGACGTGCCGATCCGCACGCTGGAGCTTGTGGCCGACGACCCGAACATGTGGGCCTTCAAGGAAGACCTGGGCCTGGACTACGCGCACGAGGTGCTGATGCGCTGGGGCGACCGCTGGCCGATGGCCGGCGGCGGCGGCATCAAGCGCCACTACGTGCTGTGGCCGCACGGCAACTGCAATTCCTGGCTGGACGTGTTCATCTACTGCAATCTCCTGCCCCAGAAGCTCTATTGGGACGCCATCAAGCGCGACGACCTGCCCGAAGCCTGGCGCCTGGCCCGGCACTACGAGCAGCCGATCTGGGACCTCTGGCCGGTGTTCCCCGCCGGCGGCGACGGCCTGGTGCACACGATGATCGAAGTCTGCGGCGTGGCCCCCCGCTGGCGGCGCTCGCCCGCCCCCAACTGCACCGAGGAGGAAATGGAGCAGGTGCGGGATATGTTGCGCGGGTTGGAGCTGCTGTAGGGGGCACCGAGAGCCCGCGCCATCGGCTGATACCCATCAACCGTCGTTGGGTGCCGACGTGTGCTGCCGACCGAGGATCAGCAGAATCACGACAACCGGGGCAAGCACCAGGGCCGAGCCCAAGAACCCCGCGCGAAGCGAGATCCCAAGAGCGACGGCGCCGAGCGCCGGACCAGCAATGAGCTGCCCAGTCGCATTGGCCTGCGCGCCCACCGATAGCATCGTGGCTCGAACCCGCGACGGAATCACTCGATTCTGTAGCACGCTGAGCAATGGGCCGCTGACAGCAAACAGCGGCCCGCGCAGCCACAGCATCGCCAGGGCGAGCCCAAGATTCGTGGCCAGCGCGAACGCGATCAGGCTGCCGATGTAGATCGCCTGCGCGGCTACTAGCACGAGGCTCGTTACGCGGTCATTTGACGTATCGAACTTGCGGCGCGCGACTTCGGTGGCCGCGAGCGAGAGCCCCCGCCCCACATAGCCGCTGAGGCCAAACCAGGCGACGGGGTCCAGCGGGCCCAACGGCGGCAGCGTGATCGTCTCAAGCAAGAACGGCGTGACCAGACGGTCGGGAATCTCACTGGACGCGCCAAATAGAAATGGCACCGCCATGATGAGGAGCAACCTGCGCTGGCCTCGAATGACTTGCGACGCCGTCCGGAGCGTCGTGCCTATCGTCTTTAACGTCTGGCGCCGGTCCGCCGGCACTCGCGTGAATCCCCGTTCCGGCATCGTGAATGCGAGGAATGCCGCAAGGCCCGCAAACATTGCGCCACCCACGACAACCGGCAGGGCCCGCGACAGACTTGAGAGCGCGACTGCCAGCGAAATACCGACGAGACCACCAATCAGATACGCCTGCGTACCCCGCAGCAGCGCTGCGCTGAGTCGGTCCTGCCCGACCTCGTCGGCGATCCAGGCCGTGGTTGCGCCGCTGATGAAGGTGAATCCGAGCCCCCACACCACTTGTGCGGCGAGGACGCCCGCGAACAGCGGGATGGCCCCTTCCACCACGAATCCGGCGCCCATGAGGACGAAGCCGATTAGGATCGATAAGCGGCGGCTGTAGACATCGGCAACGACGCCGGTCGGTACCTCGAACGCCAACGTTGTCGCTTCGAGCAAGGTGCCGACTAGTACCAGCTGCAGCGGATTCAGACCGACGGTTTCGACCTGATAGACGAGGTTGGTGGTCACTACGGTGGTGAACGCCAGACCCTGGACGCCGGCCATCGCAATGGAGAGCGGATAGGCAGGGAGACGCTTCATTGAGTGCCATCCGTCGTTGCGGCCGAGAGCCTGGCCGCGTGCGGATGAAAGGCGCTCGGTGGTCGAAGGTGGCTTGACGATGGGTGCGGCAGGTCACGGTCGGCGCTGCGTGAACGCCGCGACCGGTCGGAAAGCATGGACACGGATGGACTCCAATCCCTAGAACATGAGGTGTTGGACAGGAGCCCGGGGCGCAGTGCGGCCGCGTGCGTTAGCTTCTAGCGCCCCGACCAATGGTCGCGATCGAGGCGCGGTGAACCGACGGTCTTCGCACCGCTAGCGCAGTGCGCTGCGGCAAGGACGGTTGCTAGCGGGCGACCTTTCGCGTCGCAAGGCTCGCCAACATTTGGAAATCGCTCATCAGGGGCGCCATGTCGTCGTTACTCCCCCGCGGATCGAAGCCCGCCTGAACTTGAAGCCATCTGGCTCAATGGTGCCAGCGATACCCGCCAGCGGCAATGCACCGTAAGCATCGTGGGCACCGCCGATGACATGGTCCAGGGCTACATGTAGGTACACGCCGCTCAGGATGGACGCGTCTCTTTGCGGGCTGCCGGCCTATACATCAGCCCGATCACGGCGGCGGCGAGCATGAAGGCGGCCTGGACCAGGAAGGCGACGCGCCAGCCGTCGAGGAAGGCGTTGGTGGTGGTGGGGTCCGAGGCGACGGCGTTGACGCTGGCTTCGGCGCCGGCCGCGGCCATGACTGCCGTGACGATGGCGGTGATCAGCGCCAGAGCCACGACGCTGGCGATGGTGCCGGCGAGATTCATGAACGCGACGGCGACGGTGTAGACCCGCTCGGGCACGGCGCCGAGCATGGCGTTGGTGCTGGGTGAGGTCACCAGCGAGAGACTGGCGCTGTTGACGACCAGCACCAGCACGACGACGGCCAGCGGCGTGTCCGAACCGAAGCTTGCCAACGCGAGGACGCTGACCAGGCCCACCAGCGGCCCGGCAATCAGGAACGGACGCGGCGTCCAACGATCCGAGAACCGTCCGGCGAGCGTGGCGACGAGGGTGTAGACGGCGAAGCCCGGCACGAGAATGAACCCGAGATCACGCGCGCTGAAACCCAGAACGCCCTGGATGTAGAACGGCACCAGGAACCCGCCGCCCGACAGGCCCATGAGCAGCACGATGCGCGCGCCGAGTGGCGTGACGACGGCGCGGCGGCGCAGCAGGCGCAGATCGAATACCGGATGAGGCGTGCGCAGCTCCCACCAGACGTAGGCGACGCCCAGCGCCGCGGCTGCCGCGATTGAGCTCCAGATCAGCGGCTCGCCCCAACCGATCACGGGACCCATGGTCAAGCCCAGCACCAGCGTGACGGCGATTCCGGCGATGGCGCTCGAGCCGAACCAGTCGAAACGGCCCGGCCCGTCGGCGGATTCGGGTGACCGACCGGCTTCCAACACCAGCCAGGCGCCGACCGCGCCGACGACCGCGGGCAGCGCCAAGGCGTGATAGGCCCAGCGCCAGCCGCCCGCCTCGACCACGATGCCGCCGACCGCCGGCGCTACCAGGGCGCTGAATCCGACCGTGGCTGAGGAGAGCCCGAGCACCTTGCCGCGCTCCTCCTCCGGGAAGAGGGTGACGGCGATGGCGATGCCGTTGGCGCCCACGATGGCCGTTGCTACGCCTTGCAGCAGCCGAGCGGCGATCAGCGATTCGAGCGACGGCGCCCATCCGGCCATGAGCGACGCGGCGGCGAAGAGCGCCATGCCGCCGATGAAGAACGCGCGGCGGCCCAACCGGTCGGCCAGGTAACCCGCGGGCATGACGACGGCGGCGGTGGTGAGCGACACGGCGATGGCGACCCACTGCACCTCGGCCAGGGTGGAGCCAAAGTCCGCCGCGATGCTGGGCAGGGTGACCGTGGCGATGTTGTGCACGATCACGCTGAGGAACGTGCCGATGAGGATGACGCTCAGGCCGCGCCACTTGGGATCGCGCACCAGCTGCAGCCAGCCGCCGGGGTCGCTCTCGGATGCCTCTGCGTCGTTCACCGACGGTCGCCGCTCACGTATGGTTCGCGCCAGGCGATTGATGGTGCGATGGGGCGCGGCGTAAGGTACACCAACGTTCACCGGTCGGGAGGCGTGGATGGGTCGTCGATGCCGGTGAGCGGATTTGTTTCTGCGCCTGGCCGATGGCTGCTGCCGTGATCGACCGCATCGGCGACGCGTGGCTCAGCGGCACGCCGCGGTATCTGACCGACTTGGACCGCGCCGAGCCGGCGTCCGCGATCAGTTCCACTCCCGAACTGCGTCACTGGCGCGCGATGTCGTATCGCACGGACTCGCTGAGCGGCACGATGCTGGCCGCCGGACTCGAGACGGCGGCGCCCACGGTGCGCTATCCGCTCGACGCTCGGGGCTTGCATGCCATCTCGATCGGCACCGTGCCGATCCGCACGGCCGCCGAGGGGCTGACGCTGGGGATGCCGCTGAAGCTGAGCGGCGACGACGCCTTTTCGTTTCTGACGATGGAGGCCTACCGGCGGCCGGATCACGGCGTGGACGTCGTGGAGATGTATTGGAAGATCGCGGACCTCACCGGCCAAGAACTGAATATCGGACAGGCGAGCGCGCGGGTCGGCGAGGGCGACGGCCCCGGGTCGTTCGCCTGCGCGGCGGCGCGCGTGGTTTACATAAAGCTCGTGCCGCTCACGGACGCCGAAATCACGGCGTGGCGCGCCGATCAAGCTCGCGCGGACACGCGACGCCTGTTCGCGCACAACGACGCCCATTTCGCTCACTACCTCTTCCGGCTCACGTCGGCGGACGACGTGCGGCGCGAGATCGAGCAATACCACGAGAGCGACTTCTCGCGGATGTACTGGGAGGCCGGCGGCGGCGACCTGATGTCCTACTTCAGTTCAATTGGGCGGCGGCACACGCTCGACGGCCTGGAGGACTATGGCCGCCGCGGCGATCGCATGCATGCCGAAAGCTGGCGGGTGTTCCGCGACGAGGGCGTCGACCCATTCGACGTGGCGCTCGAGCAGACGCACGCGGTGGGCATGGAGTTTCATGCGGGCTATCGCGTGGCCGGATTTCAGTACCCGCCGCCGCTGGATCACCACAACCACGGCGACACGTACTTCGCGCGGCATCCGGAGTTCTACGGCGAGGACCGGGAGGGCAACCGGACGCCGCGCATCTCCTACACCTATCCCGAGGTGCGCGAGTTTGTGGTGTCGTTGCTGCGCGAGATGGCGGAGCGGCCGATCGACGGGGTGTGCCTGCTCTACAACCGCCGCCCGCCGGTGGTGGAATACGAACCGCCGTTGGTCGAGGGATTCACCCGCGAGTTCGGGTGCGATCCCCGCACGCTGCCGGAGGACGATCCGGACTGGCTGGCTTACCGCGCCGGCACGCTCACGCAGTTCATGCGCGACGTGCGCGCGGCGATGGACGAGGCGTCTGGCGGTCGGCGGCGACGGATCGCGGTTTCGGCCATCGTCGCCGCATCCGAGGCCGAGAACCTGATGCAGGGCATCGATGTGCCGGCCTGGGTGCGCGAGGGCCTGGTGGATACGCTGATTCCCTACAGCGCCCGCACCAACTTCCGCCCCTTCTTCAACGAGCCCGGCGGCATGGTCTGGACTGACTCCGAGCAGCTCAGATTCCTGGTGGAGACTGTGGCGGGTACGCCGTGCGTAGTCGCGCCGAACGTGATGCCGCGGTCCATGCCGCCGGAGGACTACCGGCGGCAGGCGGCAACCATCTATGCGGCGGGCGCCGAGCACTTGTTCTTCTGGGATTCCGCGGGCGGCGGCTGCCGCGCGAACTTTGGGCATGAATGGAACGCGGTGCGGCGGCTGGGCCACGTGGACGAGATCCAGGCGTGGATCGAAGCCGGCGAGCCCGAGTTGCCGCGACCGTCAATGCCGTTGCGTGAATGGGACGGATGGGATCTTTCGTACGTGACTCCGGGATAGGGAGGCAAGCGCCATGTCCGATGCCATTACCGACCGTGGATTCCGCGCGGCGCCGCACTACGTCGCCGATTTTGACCGCTGCACGCCCGCCGACGCACTGGCAACGGACGCCACCCGGGGCCACTGGCAGACGCTGCCGTTCGAGGCCGAGGGGGTCTCGGGGACCATGCTCTTCGCCGGCCCGGAGACGCTGGCGCCCGACGTGACCTATCCGCTGCAGGTCGATGGCTGGCACGCGATCTCGGTGGGCGTCCATCCGACCGCGGGAGGCGAAAGCGACTTCGCGCTGGTCCAGGTGATGCTCAGCGGCGATTCCGCGTTCTCAACGCTGACCTGGAGCACGGAGGGCCACCACCTGCGCCGCAAGGAGCTGCAGGAGATCTTCTGGAAGGTCGCCGACCTCACCGGCCAGGAGGTGGTGTTTTCGCAGCTGCACCGGCGTATCGATGCGGGCGACGGGCTCGCGTCGGTGCAGTCCGGTTCGGCGCGCATCGCCTACCTGAAGCTGGTGCCGCTGGCGGACGACGAGGTGCAGGGACTGGTCGGTGAGCGTACGTCAGGCCGGGACCGCCGCCTCTGGGCGCACAACGACGCGCACGGCCCGCACTACACCTACCGCATGACGACCGCCGACGAGGTCAGGCGCGAGATCGAGCCCTATCGCGACACCGATTTCAGCCGGATGTATTGGGAATCGGGCGCGGGCGACCTGATGCGCTACTTCACCAAGATCGGGCGCACGGCCACCGCGCACGGCGTCGAGATGTTTCCCCGCGTGGGCGACCGCCTCCTGGCCGAGAGCTGGCGCAGCTATCACGAGCAGGGCATCGACCCGTTTCAGGTGGCGCTGGAGCACACCCACGAGCTGGGGATGGAGTTCCACGCCGCCTACCGTCTCGCCGCCTGGACCTATCCGCCGCCAATGAACCAGGAATACCTGGACGGCTATTTCCAGGACAACCCCCAGTGGCGCTGCCTGGATCGCGACGGGCGCGAGCTGCCGCGCATGTCCTATGCCTTTCCCGAGGTGCAGGATTACTGCCTGGCGGCGCTGCGCGAGATGGCCGAGTTCGACCTGGATGGCATTTGCCTGCTGTTCAACCGCCGTCCGCCGTACCTGATGTACGAGCAGCCGTTGATCGAGGGATTTGCCGCGAGCCACGGCGCCGACCCGCGGGAGCTGCCCGAGGACGATCCCGAATGGCTGACCTATCGCGCGGGCGTGCTGACGGGATTCATGCGCCGGGTGCGGCAGGAGATGGACGCCGTCGCGCGCGAGCAGGGCCGGCGCCGCATCGAGGTCTCGGCCTGCGTGCAGGGCCTGATGGCGGAGAACGTGCTCTTCGGCTGCGACATCGCCATCTGGGCGCGGGAGGGGCTGATCGACGCGCTCATTCCCTACAGCGCCGCGCCGCTGGCGATGCCCACTGACGAGGACACGTGGTCAGCGCCGGAGCAGCTGACGCCCTTTGTCGAGGCTACCCGCGGCACCGCCTGCACGCTGGCGCCAAATGTGATGCCGCGTCACATGAGCGCGGAGGACTTCCGGCGCAAGGCGCACCTGATCTACGGCACCGGGGCCGAGCATCTGTTCTTCTGGGACTGCGCGGGTCCCGGCGGGCGCGCCAATTCGCAGCCGATGTGGAACGCACTGCGGCGGCTGGGTCACCGCGAGGAGATCGCCGAGTGGGTGGCGGCCGGCGAGCCGGCGCTGGGCGAGTGGACGGTGCCATTGAACGACCTCGCCGGTTGGGACATGACGGTCATCGCGCCGGGATAGTGGGCGAAGCCACCGGCATGGACCGGATAAAGAGCGCGTTCAACAAATCCTTCGCCAGGTGGGACATATGCCTGCCGCCCGAGGCCATAGCGTCGAGGAAGGCCGGTCGAATCGTGAAGAGCGGCTGGACCATCTGGTTCACGTTTGGGTCTGAAGAGGGCGCGGAGTATCTCGACTACTACGCCAGCCACCGGATGACCAACGACGGGCACGTGCGCCTCTATGCCGATGGTCGCCGGAAAGGGCTCAAGGCAATCGAAGAGCTCTACGTCGTGCCCGAAGACCCGGCTGAGGCCGCGCAGTCCCAGGCCGAGTTTCACGCCCGGAACCGAGAAGTTCGACGCATGCTGGACGAGAAGGGGTTCACGCTCGAGGGCGTGGTGCATCCGAGTGTTGCGATCAGGCACTACTTTCTGACCGGTGGAGAATTCGATGAGGGTGATTCCGAACCCTAGGGCCGACTGGAGCGGTTAGGGACTGCCGTCGCCCGTCGGCCGCATCCGCTCGCTGAAGAGCGCGTCCGTGAGGTTCGTGCCTTCGAGCACGGCGCCGGTCAAGTCCGCGCCGATCAGCTCGGCCCTGGTGAGGTTGGCGTTGGTGAGGTCGGCGTTGAGAAGCAGCGCACCGTCCAGATTTGATCTCGTGAGATCCGCGTCGGTGAACCGCGCGCCGCGCAAATCGGCATTCGTGAACGAGGCACGGATTAACTCGGCGCGGCTGAAATCGGCGTTCTGGAGATTCGACCGGCGGAATCCGACAGCAAACGTCTGCGTATCGGTCACGTTGGCATGCGAGAAGTCGCCATCGTCGAAGACCGAGGCGCGAATGGTGGCCCCGCGAAAGTCGGCGCTGGCGCCGTACTCCTCGAACCCCGAAAAGTCGGACCCCATGAGCAGGGTGCCCGACACGGTGACGTCGGTGAGCACCGCGCCGCTGAAGTTCGTGCGGCGAAATTCGGACCCATAGACCTGCATGCCGCTCAACTGCGCCTGAGAGAAATTAGAGGCGTAGACATCGGTGTTGATGATCATCGCGTCGCGCAAGGCGCCTCCCGACATATCGACGCGGATCATCGTGGAGTTCGTGAGTTCGACATTGCTCAGGTCGGCGCCGGGAATCTGCGTGCTATAAAACCGCGCTCGGCTGAGCTCGGCGCCGTGCATGTCGATATTCGCCGCGATGGAGTTATCCAGTTCGATCCAGGCGGCGTCGACATTGCGCAGGCTCGACTCGCTGAAGTCGGCGTTTTGCAGGTTTACGCCGGTCATGGTGGCGCCGTCGAACCGAGCGGCGATCAGCCGCGCGTCCCGGAACGTGGCCCCATAGGCGTTGGTGTCTGAAAGATCGGCGCCGTCCAGCGTGGCGTCGATGAAGTCGGCGAACCGAAGGTCCGCGCCCTTGAGGTTGGCTCCCGAGAGGTCCGCGCCGGTAAAGATGGAGTCGCGCAGAAACGCGCCGGAGAGGTCCGCGTCGACCAGGTCGCTTTCGGAACAGTTGGTGGGCTCGTCGCGCCAAATCGCCGTGAATTCCGACTCAATGGTGCAGGCGCCCACGGTGGTGTACGGCCGGCTGATCACCAGGCCCACCGCGAGGGCCGCAAGCGCCAGGACGGCCAGCGCGAATGTCAGATAGGCGGCGGCGAAGGCAACGGAGCGGCGAATGGGCAGCGAAGTCCTCCCGGGCGGCAGCGCCGCACCCGTCAATGGTAGCGAGACGCCGTTAGTCGAATCGAAAGGGAAATCACCGACGACCGGTTGAAAGCGCTACTACGGCTCCCGTTCCAGCGACTCCAACACGACGTTACGCGAGGTGCCGCCTTGCCGCCCGCGAGTATGCTTGTGCTCCCCGATCTCGCGCTGCCGGCGCCACCCTGGCCGCGCTGGTGCGATCGCGATGACCGCCGGGACTTGAGAGCGCGCCATGTCGACGATTCCATTCGCTCTGCGAACCGCCACGCGGTGTGCGGTTCTCGGCGTTGGGATCGTCCTGCTGGCGTCCTGCGGTGATGCGTCAAGCCCAACTGAAACGGCGGAGGCGGCAGCCGCGCCGACGGCAACGGCCGAGATGCCGACGTCCGCGCCGCAGCCCTCCCCAACGCCGACCGCGACCTCTGAGCCGTCACCCACGCCTACTTTGGCTCCGACAGCTACGCCGCAACCGTCCCCCACACCTACCGCGTCCCCAACGGAAACGCCCCGACCTTCCCCCACGTCCGCTGGTACCCCGGCGGGCACGCCCACGGCGGAGCCGTGTAGCGGCGCTGTGTCCGAAAGGTATTGGATAGCCGATTCATTCTGGAGCTTTGCCGTCGCATCCGAAGTAGGCGCCGCGTTGGAATGCGGAGCGGACATCGCGGCAAGAGGCGCCGATGGTTGGACGCCATTGCATTCGGCGGCGGCATGGAGCAACAAACCAACAGTCGTCGCGCTGCTACTGGACCGCGGCGCCGACCTGGAGGCGACGGACGATGAGGGATGGACGCCCCTCCACGCGGCCGCGGCACACGCCGGCGTGCCGGCAGTTGTCGTGGAGCTGCTGGACCGCGGCGCCAATACCGAAGCACGAACGGCAGGAGGCAACGTGCCGTTGCACTACGCCGCCCTCAACGAGTCGACCACGGCCAACATCGCGGTGCTCCTGGATCGCGGCGCCGACATCACCGCGGTGGACGACGACGGCTGGACCACCCTGCACTTTGCGGCAGCCCTCACCACGGACCCGGCGGTCATCACCGAGTTGCTGGACCGGGGCGCAAGTCTCGAGGCAAGAACCAATGCCGGCGAGGTGCCCTTGCACCAGGCGTCCGCCCTGAATACCTCGATCACTATTCTCACCCTGCTGCTGGATCTCGGCGCGGATATCGATACGACGGACAACGACGGCTGGACGGCCCTGCACTGGGCGACGGTGAACGACAATCCGTGGGTGGTTCGCACGCTTCTCGAACGCGGAGCGAACATGGCGGCCGTGGACAACGCCGGCAGCACCCCTGTGCGCATCGCCATCTCCAACAACAACTCAGCGGCTTTGAATATCTTTCGAGAGTTCGGCGCCGGCGGTTAGTCGAGCGCCGCGGACGATCAGCCAAACAGCCTGCCGGCAGAACGAATGCGGGACCATAGTGCCGATCTGCCTCGAGCTGGGAGTTTCTTCGGAGGCCTCGCATCCGTAGGACCGCAACGAAGGCCGCCGACCCTCAGTCCACGATTCGCAGATCGACGCCTGGCCGCTAGCTCTCTACCAGGGCTCGCGATCTAGCGGCTCCAACACGACCTCGCGGCCGGTGACGCTGGAGCGCTCGGCCGCGAACAGGATTTCCATGATGTGGCGGCCGTAGGCGCTGCTGGCCGGCGGACGGTCATTCGTCGCGATTGCGGTGGCGAAGTCGCGGTATTGCTCGGCAAAGTCGTTGATGGGCTCGATGTCCAGATCGCGCCAGGCGCCGTCCTGTCCCATGCGCACCTGGCCGTGCGGTCCGGCGTCGCTCACCCAATCCAGTTGCAGCCGCCCTTGGGCGCCGTGGACGTCGACCATCCCTGTCTCTTCGGGACCGCGTGAATGGGCCACCATGATCACCAAGCCGGCGACCCCGTTGGCGTATTGGATGAGCGCGGTGGCGGTGTCGTCCCCCGACATGTTGTGCATGTAGGTTCCGAGAACCGCCTTCACCGACACAGCCTTGGTGCCGATCAGATGCGTCACCCAGTCGACCATGTGGGCGCCGTCGCCGAGCCACTGGCCGCCGCCCATGGAGCGGGTCCGCATATGGCGGTCGCGGTGCTCGTAGGGCAGCTTGGCGCTCACCAGCGCCAATACCTGGATGACGGGGCCGAGGGCGTTGGTGTCCAGGAAGGCCCGCGCCGTGCGCATCGCCGGTCGGTATTGGCCGGTGAGGCCGACTTGCAGGAGCCGACCGTTTCGCGTTTCGGCCTCGATCATGCGGTCGCACTCGTCCATGGTGACGGCCATCGGCTTCTCGACCAGCACGTGCTTGCCGGCGTCGAGGGCTTCGACGGTGACGCCGGCGTGCAGGTGATGGGGCAAGAGGACGCCTACGGCTTCGACGTCCGGGTCGGCCAACAGGTCGCGGTGGCTGGCGTAGACCTTGGGGATGCCGAAGGCCTTGCGGCGCTCCTCGCGTCGCTCGTCGACAGGCTCGGCGCCGGCCACGCAGCGAGCCAGGCCTTCGGCCTCGAGCAGGGCGAGGCCCTGCAGGTGCGCGGAGGCGATGCCGCCCAGTCCAATTAGCCCGATCTGGAGCATTCTGAGTGCCTTTCCCCCGGCGAGGGCGCGAGTGTACGCGCGACTAGCCGTGCGGCGGGTCTCGCTCCGGGGCCGCGGCCAGCGCGCCGCTGGGCGTGTGGGCGTAGCCCTCGCCCGCCGGCACTTCGAACACCAGGTCGAGCACCAGGCCCAGATCGGTGTCCAGGTTCACTCGCACGGTGTCGTCGCTGACGTTGGCGGTGGCGGGGTCGACGCGCTGGGTGACATAGGCGAAATCGGCGAACGGCGTGAGGGGATAGGCATAGCGCAGCCACACGCCGCGGTGAATCACCGCGCCGCGTCCCGGCTCCAGCAGGAAGGCCCGGGCGGCGTCCACGTCCGGTCCGCCGTCGGCGTCGTCGGGCGCCACCACGATCGCGCTCAAACCGTTGACGGGAATGAGCGTGACGGTGCTTTCCGGGTGCTTCTGGAGGAACTCGCAGCGGTTGCCGCGGTAGTAGTACCGCAGGCTGCACATATAGGCCGCCTTGGGGAACTCCAGCTCCTTGTGCACCCAGAGAAAGCCCAGATTGCCCGGCGAGCGGTTCAGGCTCGGGGCGTCGGCGGTTTCGGGCGCGATCACCGCGCCGAACGGGCGGAATGCTGTGGCTTCCAGCGGACGGACGGAGAGCGGGCGCACGTCGAGGTCGGACACCAGCGGCTCCTTTGGCGGGCGGCGCCCAGGCACGATGCCACAGGCAGGAGGGGTTGTCTGCAGGACCGTTCGCCCTGAGCCTGTCGAAGGGCGTGGTTCGACAGGCTCACCACGAACGGGGCTAGTCGATTTCCGAGTCTGCAGGAGCTAGAAAAGCCGCAGAAGTCAGCGCTAGTCAATCTCCTCGATTGACGCCGGCCGGACGGGGCGACCTTCGGCGGCGGACCGGCACAGCGCGATGTGCGTGCGCATGGTGCGCAGCACCTGTGTCCCGTTCGCCCACGGCTCGCGCCCCTCGGCAATGGCCTGCAGAAAGTCGGCACGGGAGGCCAGGAAGGAATCCGGCATGAGGGAGTGGTGCAGCGGCAGCTCGACCACGAGCCCGCGTGGCGTGTGCGGCCCGTAGCGCAGGGTCGGTCGCCGCATGGTCGCAGGCGGCGGCGCGCCGGCGTCCTGGCGACCGTCGACGCTGGCGCGCTCGCCCACGGCCACGAAGTCCATCTGGCGGCGGTGGCGCGTGGCGAAGTCAAAGAGGATGGTGGCGTTGGCGCCGTCGGCGAACCTGAGCGTGCCGCTGAACACCGAGCCCACGCCATCGACCCGACGGCTCCAATGCGCGTAGACCTCCTCTGGCTCCTGCTCGAACCAGGTCAGCAGGGTGTCGGCGGCGTGGACCACGTTGTCGTACGCCGCATCGAATGCGTTGGTGTGCTGGCGCCCGACGGCGGAGTGGTAGAGGTACGAGGC
Organism: Chloroflexota bacterium; assembly: GCA_965243625.1. GTDB lineage: Bacteria > Chloroflexota > UBA11872 > UBA11872 > UBA11872 > JAJECS01. The sequence goes on along the minus strand of CBDEVI010000002.1, from coordinate 1,287,978 downwards.
CGAAATCAGCGGTCCCGTCACGCCGGCCTGGATCAGCGACCGGATGCCGAAGGGCACCGGTGCGAAGCGCGTGTTGTGGTCGACCGCGAGGCTGACGCCGCCGGCTTGGGCCGCCTCGACCATGGCCCGGCACTGGGCGTAGGTGGCGGCGAACGGCTTGGCCATGAGCACGTGGATGCCCCGGCGTGCGGCCTCCTCGACCGCGGCGAGGCGCGTGGGCGAGAGCCCCACGTCCCAGCGAATGTTGACGTCCGCCACGTCGAGATCGACCGCGTCGAGCATCTCCCGAAAGTCCGCGTACACCTGCGTGATGCCCCAGCGCCGCTGCACGGCGGCGCGCGCCTCGGGGTCGGGATCGGCGGCGGCCACGGGGGTGATCCCGGCTTGGCGGTAGGCCGGGAGGACCGAGTTGTGCACGACGCGACCGGCGCCGATGAGCCCAATGCGCAGGTCTTGCGGGATCGGCTTGCCGAGCGAAAGCGGCGTCAGCGGAACGGCCGTGACTTCGTCGAGAGAAGCCGGCGGGGGCGTCTCCGGCTCTTGGAGGATCATTCGAGTCCTCGCACGAGCGGTTTCACGTAGGCGGCGGCTTCTCGCACGCCCTCCGCGTAGCTCTGAAAGGGGTCCTCGTTCTCGAGGCTCAACGCGCCGCTGTAGCCCACGTCCCGCAGCGCCTGGAAAAACGCGGTCCACACGTCGTCGCCGTGCCCGCGGCCCACGGTGCGGTGCACCCAGGCGCGCGGGGCGTCCGCGCCGAATGCGCGTCCGTCCAGCACGCCCGCCGTGGCGAGCTCGTCGTCAACCAGCTCCGTGTCCTTGACGTGCACGTGCGCCACCGAGTCGCCGAGGGCGAGCACCACCGCGGCAGGATCCATGCCCTGCCAGAAGAGGTGGCTGGGGTCCGCGTTGGCGGAGATGACGGGTCCCACCGCCTCGTGCAGCCGGTGAAACGTCGGCACGTTGTAGACCAGGTGCATGGGGTGCAGCTCCAGGGCTAGACGCTCGATTCCGCGGCTGGTCGCGTAGCCCGCCAGGTCACGCCAGAGGCCCACGGCCGCTTGCCAGTGGCGTTCGCGAAGGGCGACCGCCTCCTCGGGCCAGGGAAAGCTGACCCAGTTGACCGTGCTGGCGGCCGGACCGTCGCCGCCCGCGCCGGACATGCTGATGACGGTGCGAACGTCGAGCAGGCTGGCAAGCTCGATGGTGCGCCGGATGAGCCGCCGGGCGCGCCCGCCGATTCGTGGGTGCAGCGGCATGCCGGCGGCATTGAGCGCCGCGATCGAGAGTCCGCGGTCGGCGATCATGGCGGTCAGCTCGCGCCGCTGCCGAGGATTCGCCACGAGAAGCTCGGCCGCCGCCGGCTGACCGGCCTGCGTGATCTCGACAACCTCGGCGCCGATTTCGGCCGCCAGGTCGAGCGACGCCTCGAACTCGGCCCGGGTGACGGTGGATCGTTCCCAGCGCGGTTTGGCCGCGCCGGCGCTCGACTCCACGTCGATCCGCCCATGCGTCGCCGTAAATAGGCGAACCAACAGGCCCAGCCGCATGGCTAACGCTCCGCTCGGTGTAGCAGGGGCGGGCTAGGACGCCGGGCTCTGCACGTCGATCACCGCGCGGCAGATTCGCTGCGACGGCAAGCCGATGGTTCCCAGCTCGCGGGTGAAGTCCGAGTCCGAGTAGATCACGTGCAGCCGGTCGTCGCGGTACATCTTGGAGGTGTAGGAGCAGCCGCCGCGCGTGTGAAAGGCGAAGGGCGTCTCCCAGTGTTCGCCGTTGCCGTCCAGGCTCAGCATCACGTGCGTGACCTGCGGGTGTCCGTAGGCCCCACGCCCGGAGGCGCAAGCGAGGATGCCGTTGGGCAGCAGCGTGAGGCGCGGCTTGACGGCCTGCCAGCCGGAGCTGGTGGGCTCTGACCAGGTGCGGCCGCCGTCGGTGGAGCGCGACTGGAACATCGGCGAGTAGCTGCCCGTGCGCATCACGCAGAGGATGTCGCCGTTGGCCGTGACGACGAGATCGGCCTCGTCGAACCCCTCGTCGACGGCGCGATCGGCGTGGCCGTAGACGGGTTTAACCTCGCCGGCGTCGAACTTGTGCACGAAGTCCCAGGTGTAGCCCTGGTCGCTCGAACGCACGATGAATACGCCGATGCGCGTCTTGCGGATGCGTCCGCGGGTGTCGGTGGACCACTGGTCGGCCGGCAGCAGGTCCACCCACTCCAGCGCCGTCAGGTAGTCGCCGTTGTCCAGCTCGATGAGCGAGCTGTACGACTGATACGAGGCGCGCGCGAACGGCAGGTCCCGAACCTTGAAGGTGTGCTTTTCCAGCGGCTCGGCGGCCTTGGACCAGCGCCGCAATAGGAACGTCGGGCTCTCGACCTGCCCCATCTCGTGGTAGGAGCCCGAGGTGCGGTCCTTCCAACGATCCGACATCTCCACCGTGTCGTGGTCGATATACACGATGGTGTCGTCGCGCGGGTATCCCAACACGCCGGACGCAAACTCGATGCCTTTGCGACCCGTTGCCGGGTGGACGTAGACCATGGGGTGATCGTCGGGCGCTTCATGCCAGGTGGCGCCGGCGTCGTCCGAGACGGCGAGCTCCAGGGGCTCGTGGCCGCCGTGGCGCCCGTGGTGATAGCTCAGGAACATGTGGTCGCCGGCGAGCTCCACCAGGCCCGGAAAGTTAATGACCGAGTCGGTGGTCTCGAACCAGGTGTCGATGCGCTCGACGCTGATCGACGCCGTGCGGCCGTTTCGCTCGTAGACGGCTTGCCGCAGCATGGATGTCACTCCAGGTGTCGGGCGCGGAAATGCTAGCCCCGGGGCTCGGTGCGTGTCGAACCTTGGAAGCGCCAGGACCGTCTTGTGCTAGCCGCGAGGCCGGAGTCGCCGGTGTTTGGTTGCCACCGACGGTGATCGGGGGCTCTAGATTCCTCGCTGCGCTCGGAATGACAGATTGGGGGTGTCGACTGTTCGTATAGCTCCGCCCGCTAGCTGTCGTGCAGGCGCACGTCGATCACGGCGCGCCGGATGCGCTGTGAGGGCAGGTTGTGCGTGCCGAACGGTCGCGTGAAATCGGAGTCGGAGAAGACGACGTGCAGCTTTCCGTCGCGGACCAGCGTGGAGGTGTAGGAGCATCCCGGACCGGTGTGGAAGCAGAAGGGCGCTTCCCAGTGGTTACCCGTGCCGTCGAGGCTGATCATCACGTGGGTTACCTGCGGGTGACCGTAGCCGCCGCGGCCGGCGGCGCAGGTGAGCACGCCGTTGGGCAAGAGATTGAGCCGTGGCTTGACGCCCTGCCAGCCGACCGGATGCGGCGTACCCCAGGTGTGCCCGCCGTCGGTGGAGCGCGTTTGCCACATGGGGGAGTAGGAACCGGTGCGGTTGACGCACAGGATGTCGCCGTTCGCGGCGACGACCAGGTCGGCCTCGGTGAGCCCCTCGTCCACGGGACGGTCGCCCCCGCCGTAGACCAGATTCAACTCTTCGGGTCGAAATGCGGTGACGAAGTCCCACGTCCGGCCGCGGTCGCGCGACCGGACGATGAAGGTCGTCATGGTGATCTCCCAGCGGTGCCGGCCGTCGTCCCGAATTTGGTCGGTCATTCTCGGTGGGCCGACCTGGGCCTCCATGGCGGCAAGCAGGCTCCCGTCGTCGAGGTCCAGGATCTTGGCGTAGGTCTGGTAGGAGGCGGTTTCCCAGGGCAGCCCGGCGATCTTGAACTCGTGCCTGTCGATGGGGTCGCCGTTGGAGCGCCAGGTGCCCAGACGAAAGGTTGGGTCGTCCTCCTGCATCACCAGATGGAACGGGCCGACGTGCTTGTCCCACGTGCGCCGGTTGGCTTCGACGGTGTTGTGCTCCAGCCGCATGATCGTGCCGTCGCGGAGGTAGCCCAGGCTGCCGCCGCCGAAGTCCATGCCGGGCGGCGGCTCGCCCCAGGTCTCGCCGTCGTCGGTCGAGAAGACGTCGCGCTTGGGCTCCTCGTCGGCGATGGCGTGCTGCGAGCGGCTGAAGCGCATGAAGAGGCGGTTGTCGGCAAGCTCGATGACGTGGGGAAAGTTGAGGATGACCTCGGTGTCCTCCTGCCAGGTGTCGATGCGCTCGACGCTCAGAGTCGCGGTGCGCTCGCCGTCGTTGTAGGTGGCGGACTCGATCATGGGGATGAACCTCCTGCGCGGTGACGGCGCGGCGTAGTCGCGGAATCCAGTCGATCAATCATCGAGAACGGAGACGTCCAACACGACCCGACGAATGGTCTGCGACGGCAGCTGGTTGGTGCCCATGTCGCGGGTGAAGTCGGAGTGGGAGTAGACCACGTGCAGCCGGTCGTCCCGCTGCATGGTCGAGGTGTAGGAGCAGCCGGGACCGGTGTGGAAGGCGAAGGGCGCTTCCCAGTGGCGGCCGGTGCCGTCCAGGCTCAGGGTCACGTGGGTCACCTGCGGGTGGCCGTAGGCCCCGCGACCGGCAGCGCAGGCCAGCACGCCGTTGGGCAGCAGCTCCAGGCGCGGCTTGACGCCCTGCCACCCGGCGTTGACCGGGGTTGACCAGGTGCGTCCGCCGTCTTCGGAGCGCGACATGTGCATCGGCGAGTAGGACCCGGTCCGAAACATGCAGAGGAGGTCGTCGTTCGCGAGCCTGACCAGGTCGGCCTCGTTGAAGCCTTCGTCCAACCGGCGGTCGCCGGGGCCGTAGGTCGGCTTGAGCGCGTAGGCGTCGAAAGCATGGACGAAGTCCCAGCTCCGGCCGCGGTCGCTGGAGCGCACGATGAAGACGCTGGTAATTGTCTTGCGCACGCGGTTGGGCAGGGTCTGCCATTCGGCTTCCGGAACGATCCTGACCCACTCCAACGCCGTCAGGAAGTCGCCGTCGTCAAGCTCGAGCAGGCGCGAGTAGCACTGGTAGGACGCGCGGCCCCACGGCATGCCGCGCACCTTGAACGGAAAGCTCTCGATCGGCGTGGCGTCGGCGGTCCAGCGATGGAAGCGGAACGTGGGGTCTTCCTCCTGGAACTGCTCGTGATAGGTCCCGTGCGCTCGGTCATAGCCCACGCTCAGCGCGTGCTCGGTGCTGTGGTTGATGCGCACGAACGAGCCGTCGCGCAGGTGTCCGGTTACCCCCGAGTCGTGGGTCTCGTTGATGAGGCCGGTGCGTGCATCGCGTGAAAGCAGCGGAAAGTCGTTGGGCAAGCGGCGCCAGGTCGCGCCGGCGTCGTCGGAAAGAAAGGCCCACGTTGGTTCCTCGCCGCCGTGGCGGCCGTGGTGGATGGTCATGAAGAGCCGGTCGCCGTCGAGCTCGACGACGCCGGGAAAGTTGATGATCGATTCGTGGTCTTCCAGCCAGGTATCGATGCGCTCGACGCCGATGCGCACCGTGCGCGTGCCGTCGGTGTACGTTGCGCTGCGGATCATGTGTGCCTCCAATCAGCCATCGTGGGCCTCGACGTTGATGACCGCGCGCCGGATGCGCTGTGAGGGCAGCTGGTGGGCGCCCATCTCGCGGGTGAAGTCGGAGTGCGAGAAAACGACGTGCAGCTGGCCGTCCTTGACGAAGGTCGTGGTATAGGAGCACCCGGGTCCGGTGTGGAAGGCGAAGGGCATCTCCCAGTGGTTGCCGGTGCCGTCGAGGCTCAGGGTCACGTGCGTGACCTGCGGGTGCCCATAGCCGCCCCGACCCGATACGGCCGCCAACACACCGTTCGACAGAAGGTGGAGCCGCGGCTTCACGGCGGGCCAGCCCATGTTCTCGGGCTCGGACCAGGTTTCGCCGCCGTCGGCGGAGCGCGTCTGGAAAATCGGCGAGTACGAGCCGCTGCGCATGATCAGCACCAGGTCGCCGTTGGACGCGATCTCCAGGTCGGCTTCGTCGAATCCTTCGTCGACGGCTCGGTCGTGCGGGCCGTAGACCTGCTCGTGCTCCCAGGGATGGAAGGCCGCCGTGACTTCCCAGGTTTGGCCGTTGTCGTGGGAGCGGACGATGCACGCCGAGAAGCGCATGTTGTAGTGGGGGCGGCCCCGGCGGTCCGTGCCGGGCAGGCGCGGCGGAGCGCCGGCGAGTACGCCCATGGCCGTGAGCAGCTCGCCGTTGCCGAGCTCGAGAATCCGGGCGTAGTTCTCGTACGACCCCGTCTCCCAGGGCGTGTTCTGGAGCGTGATGAGGCGGTTCTCCAACGGCTCGCCGGACGCGCTCCAGCGTCGCCAGCGAAACGTGGGGTCCGGCGTTTGCATGATGGCGTGCATCGGGCCTTCGCGCCGGCTCCACGCGCGTTTCTCGAGGTCGGCCTGGTGGACGTCGATGTGGGTGATGGTGCCGTCCCGCATATAGCCGCGGTTGCCGCCGGCGAAGGTGAGGTAGTTCTCACCGGTCAGCGGGTGGGCGTCGAGGAACGGGCTGTCGAGCCCCAGCAGCGTCCAGGAAGCGCCGCCGTCCTCGGACAGGAACGTGCGCAGCGGCTCGCCGTCCCAGTCGCCGTGACGGGCGTGGTTGGCGCTCAGCACCAGCCGATCTCCGTCGAGCACGACGATTCCCGGAAAGTTCACGATGGTGTCCGTGTATTCGAGAAACGTGTCGATGCGCTCGACCGAAATGGAGGCGCGTCGGCCGTCGCGAGCGTAGGTGGCCGAGGTCAGCATGGGCCTGAGCTCCTTCGAGCCCTGCCGGGCTGCGGAGGCTTCGCAGCTTGAGTACACCACGACGGCCGGCGCCGCGCGAATCTCGAGACTCCGCTTGGGATCGCGACCCAGGGAATCCTCGAGTTGCCGAGCGTGCCATTTGCCGTGTTGCCGGTCACAGCGTGAATTGAGTAGCATGCGCGTGCTCGGAACTCTTGCGTGGAGCGGACGCGCTACTCACGGACCACGCTTCGGCGTGAGGGGATGACATGACCCAATACATCATCCGTCGCGTTCTGATCTCGATTCCGCTGATGTTCTTGCTGTCGCTGACCTCGTTCATCGTCTTCCAGCTCGCACCGGGCGACCCGATTCAGGCGTTGATCGATCCCGAAGAGATGCTCTATATGGGCCCGCACGAGATCGACGAGCTTCTCGCCCAGTACGGACTCGACAAGCCGGTGCCGGTGCAGTACTTCCTCTGGTTGAAGGAAGCCATCCAAGGCAATCTGGGCTACTCCATCCAGACGCACAATGTTCCCGTGCTGGAACTGATCATCGACCGGCTGCCGCCGACGATTAGCTTGATGACGGCCACGGTGGCGGTGGGCCTGGCCCTCGGTCTGCTGTTTGGCGTGATTTCCGCGCTCTACCAGTATTCGCGCCTGGACTACACGCTCACGATCAGCGCGTTCTTCATGCTGTCGGTGCCGGAGTTTTTCTTCGCTCTGATGGGCATGTTCATTTTCGCGGTGACACTGGGGTGGTTCCCGACGTTCGGCATGTGGACGCCCGGTGGTGAAACCGGCATTAACTGGGACCTGCTGCACCACGCGGTGCTGCCGGTGTTCGCGCTGGCGATGAACGACATCGCCGGCCTGATGCGCTATGCGCGTGCGTCCGTGCTGGACACCATCTCCGCCGACTTTGTGACGACGGCCCGGGCCAAGGGCCTCAGCGAGCGGCTGATTCTCTGGAAGCACGTGTTCCGCAACGCGCTGATCCCGATCGTCACGCTGATCGGTCTGCGGCTGCCGGTGCTGTTCGGCGGCGCGTTGATTGTCGAAACGATCTTCCGCTGGCCGGGCATTGGCCTGCTGGGCTACACGGCCCTCTTGCAGCGTGACTACCCGGTCATCATGGGCGTGCTGATCATCTCGTCGGTGATTACGCTGGCGGCCAACCTCCTTACGGACATCGCGTACGCGTGGGTGGACCCGCGCGTCCGTCACACGTAGTTGGGGACGAGGAGGAACATGAGCACGGAGAGTCGAGCGATGGACGAGCGAAGCGCCCAGCCGGGTGCGGGCAGGTCCCAGGCGGCTGCCGATCTCGCGGCCGACGACGACCTGATCCACCTTCCGCCCGAGCTGTCGCCGTTTCGGCGGGCGATTCGCCGATTCCTCTCGCACAAGCTGGCTCTCGCGGGATTCATTTGTCTGATCAACATGGCGCTGCTGGCTTCCGCTCAAGCGGTCGTTTCGCCGTTTGACCCCGAGAAGCCGCACCTTTTCAAGGTCAATCGGCCCCCGGACACCGTGAACTGGATGGGCACCGATCAAGTCGGGCGTGACGTGTTCGCCCGCATTCTGCAGGGTGCGCGCGTATCGCTGTCGGTGGGCATCGTGGCGGTTTCCATCTACGTCGTCATCGGGTTCATCATCGGATCCATCGCAGGGCTCGCCGGCGGCTACATCGACGATGCGTTAATGCGGTTTACCGACTTCGTGATGACCTTTCCGACGTTCATTCTCATCATCATCCTGGCCGGTATTACTGGTCCGAATATTTTCAACATCATGGTTATCATCGGGATCTTCGGCTGGCCCGGCCTGGCGCGGCTGTTCCGCGGCAATATCCTGGTGATGCGCGAATTGGAGTACGTCACCGCGTCGCACGCGCTTGGGGCGGGGTACCGCTACATCATCGTGCGCCACATCCTGCCGAACATCGTCGGCCCGGTAACCGTGGCGATCACGCTGGGCGTGGCCGGCGCGATTCTGGCCGAGGCCGGGCTGAGCTTCCTCGGATTCGGTGTCACCGAACCTGCCGCAAGCTGGGGATCGATGATCAACAGCGCGCGTGGCATCGCCTTCCTGGCCGGCTTCCCGTGGCTGTGGATCGCGCCGGGCGCCGCGATCAGCATCGCGGTGCTTTCCATCAACTTCATGGGTGACGGCCTGCGCGACGCGTTCGACGTGCGCGGGCGCAGCCAGTCGGGCGAGTAGCCGCTAGCACCAGACCGTCGTTCGCCCGGGCCCGAAGGCTTCCCGCCGACGTCAGGGGCCCTGTGCCGGTGTCGCGCTTGCGGCCTGGGTGCCGTTCACTTCGGCAATGGCAGGCACGTTCGTCGGGCCGCGGCGACGTCGCCTAGCCGGCGGAGGTCCCCACCAGACCCAGCCGCTCGAGCTCCGGCTTGACTCGCTCGAGGTCGGACTCATCCGCCGACGTGTGCGGCAGCCGCAAGTGCCGCGACGCGATGCCATTCAGCTCCAGGCACGCGCGCCAGAGCGACTGCCACCCGCCGGGGAATGCTTTGCCAATGCGGACGACCTTGGGATGTCCGGACAAGTCGAACAGCGGCGTCTCGATGTCCCGCACCACCTTCGCCGCGTCAGCAATGTCACCCGATTGGAGCGAATTCCAGAACCGGCTGCCGACCTGGGGCGCGAAGCTGGTGGACCAGTCCATGAAGCTGCGGCAGCCGTAGGTCCACTGCAGCATGTGGCGCCCGAGCTTGCCGCCGCTCATGAACTTCCAGTGGCCGTCAAACTCTTCGATGGTCTGCACGGCGTAAGCGTCGGTGCCGTCTTCCTTCATGCAGCAGATGTTCGGCTCGTCCACCAGCCGATGCAGCATTTCGTGGGGCGGAAAGCCGACGACCATCACGGGCATGACCGCCGCCACGGCCTTGTAGTGGGCCGCCATGCCGACGGGATCGCCGAGTTGACCCGACGGCGCCGCCATCACCACGTCGGCGCCGACGTCCCTCGCGTAGTGCGCGAATTCGACGGATTGGGTCGTGGCCCATAAACCGGTCGCGGCGACGACCATTGCGCGCCCGTCCGTGCGGTCGACGACGAAGCGCGTGATGTCGGCCACCTCCTGCTCGCGCATGTAGGCGAACTGGCTGTCGCCGATCGTCAGCAGCGCGACCTGGGTGCCGCCCGCGATGCCGGTCTCGATGATGTTGGCGACGCCGTCGTAGTCGATCGGGCCGTCGGCCAGAAAGCTGGTGGGAATCGACATCACCGGGCCTTCGAGTTGCGTCTTGATCTCGTCGGGCGTCATTCGGTGCGGCTTGGCCATGCGCGGCTCTCCCGTCGGGCGACTCCGCAGCGTATCCCAAGGTCTCGTCGGCCCGCTGGTAGGCTTGCGCGCCGCTCGCCGGTTTCGAATCGCTCAGGCAAGGAAGACCAGATGCTCCCCACCCCCCGCTACCGCGCCGGCACCAGGCTCGGGCAGATCGTCGAGTTGCCCGACGGGCAGTTCTTCACGCTGACGGCCGAGGGCAAGCCGCCCTTCCAAGAGACGCTGGGGGGCGCGGCCTTCGACGATCCGTGGACGCCGGAGCGCCTGCTGATGCGACGCGGTCGCGGCATACCCGTCGTCTGGTCCGAGCCGGAGGTCGTCCGCACCATGCCCGGCAGTGCGGGGCTCTGGACGCTCGGTCGCGCTCTCGTCGACCGCAACGGCGATTTGCACGGGATCGGGATGCGGTTTCTCAAGTGGCCCAAGGACATCGAGCGCCCGGGTCGCGACGAAATGCGCTGCGACGTCTTTCACGTCGCCTCCCGCGACGGCGGCGCTACCTGGGAGCTGCCGCACCGCGTGGACTATGGCCATGAGTACACCGGCGCGCTGCTGGGCTTCACGCAGCTATCGAGCGGGCGGCTGCTGCTGCCGCTGCACTTCTACGATTTCGACCGCGAGGCGGGCAAGAACGTGGCCAAGTCGTGCTATTCGGACGATGGAGGGCGCACGTGGCACGCCGACTCGACGGAACTGCCGGTGCCCTCGGGTGGGCGCCACAGCCACTCCGGGGCGGTCGAGCCGACGGCCGCGGAGCTTGGCGACGGCCGGGTCTGGATGGTCATTCGCACCCAGTTCCGTCGGCTCTACGAGTCGTTCTCGAGCGACGGTCGCACCTGGAGCCCGCCGCAACCGACGCGATTCCGAGCGCCGAATTCACCCTGCTCGGTCGCCCGCCTGGCCGACGGCCGCTTGATGCTCGTCTGGAACAACACCCAGGGGCCGCCCTTCGGCGGCGAGACGCGCCAGGTGCATGCGTCCCGGCACGTCATGAACGCTGCCATATCGCATGACGACGGGGCCACTTGGCAGGGCTACCGCGAGTTCGCGCGGCAGATCGACCACGACAACGTGGACGACCAGGTGAGCTACCCGATCATCAACCCGCTGTCCGACGGACGCGTCCTGGTGCAGTTCGCGCACGTGATTGCCGGCTGGCGCCGGGTGGAGACGGACTACGTGGTGTTCGATCCCGACGTGTTGACCGAAACGACCGACGCCGACGACTTCACTCACGGCCTGCGCGGCTGGTCCACCAACGGCTGCGGCGGGGTGGGCGTGGCCCACGAGGACGGCGAGGCGATGCTCCGCCTGCAGCGCGTAGACGAGCGGCCCACCGCGGCTGAACGGAACTTCCCCTTCGGTCCGAGAGGCGAGCTGCGTTTCGAGATTCGACGCGCGGCGGATGCGATCGGCGTTGACCTCGTGCTGGACGAGGCGTTCTGGCGCCCGAACGATCGCCGCACGGACGGCGCCGTGGATGCGTCGCTGGGCATCGCGGATTTGCCGGCGGGCATTTGGACGCCCGTGACCGTGGCCTGGGACATCGGCCGCGGCGAAGCGATGGTCAATGCCAACGGCTCGCAGCGTCGGTTGCCGATCCAGGGCGATGCGCCGGGGCTGTGCTATCTGACGCTGTACGGCCGCGCGACCGGTCCCGAGCTTGCCGCAACCGACGTGCGGCGACTGGCGGTCGAGGTGACGCCCGAGTAAGTCGGGCACTCACCTCGCGCCGGATGACCGCCGCCGCTGGCGCTACCATGCGGCGATTGGGCGTTGCCGGGAGTGAGCCATGTATTCGACTACCCCGCCGGAACTGACGGCGGTATCGCACTGGCCGGCCCGTTGGATCTGGACCGACGGCGACCCAAAGCCGCGCAATTGCTACCTCATGGCCCGGCGGACGTTCGAACTGGGTAGCGACACCGCGCAGGCGGAACTGCATATTTCGGCAGCCGACCGCTATGTGCTGTGGGTCAACGGACGCTATCTGGGCCGCGGCCCGGCGCGCAGCGATCCACGGCGCAAGAGCTACGACACTCACGACGTGGCGGCGCACTTGACGTCGGGCCGCAACGTCATCGCCGTGCAGGTCTATCACTACGGCATCGAAGGCAGCCGCGGCACGGGTTGGGGCAGCAGCAGCGGTTCGTCCTACTCGGTCGGTGAACGGGCGGGGCTCTGGGCGCAGCTCGATCTGACCCAGGCGGACGGTTCGGCAAAGACCATCGGCACCGATTCGGACTGGGTGCTGCGGCCCGCTAAGGGCTGGCGCACCGACGTCGACCTGATCAACAGCCTCGTGGGCTTCATCGAGGTCTACGACGCGGGGGCCGATCCGGCGGATTGGATGGAGTTGGACTTCGACGACGGCGATTGGGCGCCTGCGGTCGAGATCACCGGCAACGACGTGGAGTGGTTCGTCTTCGAGAAACGCGAGATCCCGCAGATGGAGGAGCGAATGCTCTATCCGCGCGAGGTCGTGGACGTCGGCGAGACCATCGACCTGGGCCGGGCGGGCCAGATCGACATTCCCGAGCTGCTGTACAGCGAGCCGCACCTGCCGCTCGAACACGCGATTGCGGACGACGTGTCGGCGACGCTGACGGCTGACGATTCGACGGCAACGCTGCAAAGCGTGTTCGCCCCCGGCCGGGGGATTCGGGCTCCGTACGTGGTAGTGGATTTCGGCCGGCAACTCTTTGGCTATCCCCGGCTCGAGTTCGAGGCGCCGGCCGGGGCCATTTTGGACGTGACCTACGGCCAGCAGCTGCTGGGTGGGCGCATCCCGGCCGCGCTGCGCTATGGCGACCGTGTCATCACCCGCGAGGGCCGACAGACCTGGCAGGTCGGCGAGTATCGACAGTTCCGCTATCTGCACGTGACGGTGCGGAGCCGGCTCCAGCCGGTGCGGGTCCAGTCAATCGGCCTGAACGAATACCGCTATCCGGCCGACGTCCGCGGGCGCTTCGAGTGCTCGGACGAGGTGCTGAACAAGGTATGGACGGCGTGCGTCGACACCATGGAATCGCATATCGAGGACACGATCGTATGCGACTCCTACCGCGAGCGCGTGCCCTGGAGCGCCGGCGACGGCAGCCACGGGGGACGGTTCACCCACGTGGCCTGGGGCGACCTGCCCGTGGTGGACCGCTACTTCCGATTGTTTACGCTCAGCGACCGCGGCGACGGCAACCTGATGATGGCCTTCCCGCCCAGCTTTTGGCCGACGCACGTGAACCAGCACTTTATGTTGCAGTGGAGCACGCGCATACGCGAGATCTACCTCTACGGCGGGCGGCGCTGGGTGCTGGAGGAGCTGTATCCCAGCGTGCGGAAGCAACTCGATTGGTTCGTCCCGCACCGGGACCGGACCACCGGCCTGCTGACGTGGGTGCACCCGCTCTATCACATCGATTGGACGCCCAACGACTTCCGGGGGGCGAGCATCATCGCCAACTGCCTGTACGTGGCGAGCCTGGAGGACGCGGCGGCGCTGGCCGACGATGTTGGGCGGGACGATGACGCGGCGCGCTGGCGCGAGATTGCCGGGCAGGTGCGCCCGACGGTGCGGGAGCAGTTCTGGAACGAGTCGCGCGGGCTGTTCGTGGACGCGGTGCGCGACGGCGCGCAATCACCCGTAGTAAGCGAGCTGGGGAACTCTCTGGCGGTCATGTACGGCGTGGCGACGCCGGAGCAGACCGCGAGCATCGCCGACCACCTGGCGAACCCGCCGGAAGACATGGTGCCGACGAGCCCCCTGTTCTACGGCTACGTGGCCGACGCGCTGATGCTGGCGGGGCCGCGGCCGGGCGGCACCGAGCGGCTCAGCGAGCGCTACGCCTACATGATGGGCGCGTCCGACCAACCCACGATCTGGGAGGGCTGGGACAACTTCACGGCCGGCAACGGCATCGTGCGCGACGAGCAGATGGCCACCTGGGCCACCGAGCAACGCGTGCGTCCCGCTGGCGTCCGCAGTCTGGTGCATAGCGGCGGCGTGCTCACCGGCACCGTGCTGTTGGCGCGAGTTCTGGGTGTCGATCCCACCGGTCCCGGATTCTCGACCTGCGAGATTCGCCCACGGCCGGGCGGACTGGAATGGGCGCGGGGCGTGCATCCCGCGCCGCAGGGCGACATCGAGGTTTCCTGGAAGCAGGGTGGAGGCGCCTTCGAGCTTCAGGTCACGGTGCCCGAGGGCGTGGCGGCGGACGTGGTGCTGCCACGAACGGATGCGGCGCAGACCGAGGTGGTAATCGACGGCGCCGCGTCCTCCTTGGACCGCCCGCCGGCGGGCGTCGAAGTTGCCGCGGACGTGGTCACCATCGCGGCCGTCGGCGCCGGTATGCACGAATTCCAGCTCCGATCCGGGAGCAACTAGCAGGAGCAGCCATGGCGAGTCAGCAGCGTCCGAACTTTCTGTTCATCACCACCGACCAGCAACGCTGGGACGCCATGGGGCACAACAACCCCCACATCCGCACGCCGGCCATGGACTCGCTGGCGCGCGACGGGATGCGATTCGACCGGGCCTTTCCGACAAATGCCATCTGCATGCCGGCGCGGGCCAGCATGATCACGGGCCGCAGCCAGCGCGGGCACCAGGTCTTCGATCACGCGGTGAACATGAGTGAGTCGATTCCGGTGCTGGGCGATTCGCTCCGCGAGGCGGGCTATACCACGGCGCTGATTGGCAAGGCGCACTTCAAGACCGCCGACCTGGAGGACGTGTTGCCGGATGAGCCGCCGCCCGGCGCGCCGGTCAGCGAAGAGGACGGGCTGTGGTACGGGCCGTATTTCGGCTTCGACTACACCGAGATTCACACCGGCCACGCTTACCCCGCCGGCCATTGGCGCGTGTGGCTGGAGCGCAATCATCCCGAGGGCCTGCGGCTCTGGCGGCAGGATCAGGCATTGGAGGAACCCAGCGGCGCCTATGCCAGCTGGAAGAACTCGATTCCCGCCGAATGGCACTACACGCATTGGACGGCCGATCGGACGATCGAGTGGCTCCGTCGGCGCGAGGACGATCAGCCGTTTTTCCTCTGGATGTCATTCGCCGATCCGCACCAGCCGTTTGCTCCGCCGCGTCCCTACTGCGACATGTACGACCCGGCGGCGATGCCGCCGGCGGTGCCGCGAGAGGACGTGAGCCGCAAGCCGCCGGCCTATCAATGGGCCCGCGACGGCATGCCCTACGGCGGCTACAACACGCACGACGGGTGGTCCGGGGACCACTTCGGCGAGATCGTGGCCCACTACTACGGCCTGACGACGTTCATCGACGACGAGATGGCCCGCGTGCTGGATGAGCTGGACCGGCTGGGTCTGCGCGACTCCACCCACGTGGTGTTCACCTCGGATCACGGCGAAGGGCTGAACGACCACGGGGTGGCGGCGAAGCCGATGATGTCCTATGAGGCCGTCAACCGGGTGCCCTTTCTCTGGCGGCATCCGCCGACCGTGGCCGCCGGTAGTCAGTACGACAGCGTGACGACGCACCTGGATTTCACGCCGACGGTGCTCGACCTTGCCGGAGCCGAGCCGTTGCTGGGAATGGAAGGCGTATCGTTCGCGCCGTTGCTGCGCGGCGAGACCGGCACCCACCGCGACGCCGTGATCGTGGAACGCATCACGGTGCTGGGCGGCGGCAGTCGGCGATTGATGGACTCGAAGCAACCGAGCCGCGGTCCGGGCGTCGGCAGCTGGCCGGTCGATCACGACGGGCCGATCGAGCTTCGGGTCAAGATGCTGGTGACCGACCGCTGGAAGCTGCTGCACTACGGCGGGCAGCCCTACGGCGAGCTCTATGACGTGGTCAACGACCCGGAGGACATCAACAACCTGTGGGACGACCCGGAGTACGCCGACGTGCGGCGCGAGCTGACCGACCGGTTGCTGGCGGAGCTGATCGACTCCGAGCTGGGCAACGCCGCGGCGATCCGCAAGGCGCAGGCGCTGGGCGGCGCGCTACGCGACCAGCGCCTAGTCGAGGGCCAGCCCGAGGCGCGCGCCTCGCTGGAGGGACGCACCCGGGGAATCTAGGCGAGAACCCAGCAGGCCTTTCAACAACGGGGGCCGGATGGCGGTGTCCGCCGCCATCGCGCGGGAATGGTCAATCAACCCCGCCCGGAGTGCCAGCCATTGACCCCCATCCCAACCTTCCCCCTTCCAGGGGGAAGGCGTTAACGCTGAGGACTTTCCTAGCTGTGGAGCTCCTCCACGTCGCTCTCGCCGCAGATGTCCATGAGCGTGTGCTGGACCGCGAGATCATGCGCGTAGTCGATCCACGGCTCCTGTTCACCGCGGATGCACGCCGCAAACTCGTCGATGTCGGCCCGGAACGGCTCGAAGGGATCGGCGCCGTAGGTGTGCCAGCCGTCGGCGCCAGCGCCGGGGCCGCCGGTGTGGATCGCCGCTGACGGCACGCGATCGCCGGCAATCATGAACGGCGTCACGATGGCCTGGGCCTCCGAGCCGTAGACCTCGAAGCTGCGCGGACGGCGGTTCTCGGTCTCCAGGAAGCTCAGCTCGATGGAGGCGAGCGTCTCGGGATACTCCAGCACGACGATGTTGAGGTCGTAGTAGTCCTGCGCTTGGGACTCGGGTCGCACCTGGCGCCTGAACGGATGGACCGCGTCGGGGGTGCCGGCCACGGCCATGACCATGTCGAGCGCGTGGCAGCCGAGGTTGTAGAAGGCGCCGCCGCGGAAGTACGGCCCGCCAAGCTGACGCGGCAGCACGTCGGCGCTGAACGGCGAGCCCATGTGCGCGCGCACGAGGTGCACGGTGCCGAAATCGCCGGCGCGGACCATGTCGATCACGCGGCGAAACGGCGGCAGCGGGCGGAAGTTGTAGCCGACCTGGAAGAGCAGGCCCTTCTCTTGGGCCGTCCCAATCAGCTCGTCGGCGTGGGCCTTGGTCCAGCCGCAGGCCTTTTCCATGAGGACATGCTTGCCGGCGGCGAGCGCCCGGCGGGCGTAGGACGGGTTTTCCACCTCGGCCCCGCCGATGACGACGCCCGCGACGGATGCGTCGCCGAGCACGTCGTCGATGTCGTCGATCCAGGTGATGTGCTGGTACTCGGGCGTGGTCTCGCGGTCGGCGCGGAACTCGAGGCTGGGCTCGTAGATGCCGGCCAGGTCGATGTCGGGAGTGTCCCGCAGCCAGCGCGTCTTCGTGCGCGCATGTCCGTGCTTGGCGCCCAGCATGGCCAGGCGGAGTTGGTCGCTCATGGGGAGGGTCCTTGCGGTGACGTTGGCGGATTGTGTCGGCCTGCCCCGGCGGTGGCAACCGGAGCCAGGCGCTCAGTACCCCGCGCGCTTGTCGACCAGGCTGAGGAGGGGCTCGCCGGCCTGCAACCGGCGCAGATTGTTGGTGAAGAGGTCCAGCCAGCGGCGCTCTTCTTCCGTCGACGTGGCCCGATGGAACGACAGGTGAAAGGTGTCGATGTCCCAGAGGGGCGACTCGTCGGGAGGCGGGGCTATCTGCAAGCTGGCGCCGGCGAGGCGCCCGCCACGCAGGGCGTCGGCCAGGGCGTCCAGGTCGTAGATGGCGTCGCGTCCGGAGATGTCGATCAGGTAGGCGGCGGGCTTCATGAGCGCGAGCTCCGGCGCGCCGATCAACTGCTGGGTCTCAGGCGTGTTGGGCACGGCCACCGCGAGGTAGTCGGACTCGTTGAGCAGGCGCGGCAGGTCATCCCGATTCAGCATCTCGTCGACGTGCGGGTGGTCGCCCGAATCGGACCGACGCAGCGCGATCACGCGCATGCCGAATGCCTGGGCCAGGCGCGCCAGCTCGCGCCCGATGCGGCCGAGCCCGGCGATGCCCAGCGTCTTGCCGCGCAGCTCGGTGGGCGAGCCGTAGACGTAGTCGCGCGCGGGGCGGTGCTGCACGTCGTAAATCAGGTTGCGGGCGAAGCCGAGCATCGAGGCCAGGGCGTGCTCGGCGCCCGGCGTGTCGAACACGCCCTTGGAGCAGGAGAAGGGAATGGGGCTGGCGACGAACTCGGGAAACAGCATCTTCTCGACGCCACCCGAGGCCGCGTGCACCCAGCGCAAGCGCTTGGCGCGAGCCAGCATCGGCGCGTCAAAGGCTCCCACCAGCAGCACATCGGCCGTCGGGATGTGGGGCGCCACGGCATCGGCATCCCCCAAGGCGGCGAGGCGCACGCCCGGCACGTTCTCGAGCGCCTCGGCCACGCCGTGCGCGTCGAACGTGGCGACGACTTGGAGCGGCGATTCGGTCATGCGGGATCTCGGGTTGAGGCGGCGCGCATGATCGTATCGCGCGGGGGGCCGCTGCTCGATGCCGGGAAATAGGCAACTTGGAGATCTGAGGGGCGAATAGCGACTCAGCACCGGTGGGCGTCCTCGACTCGACGGTTGACTTGTGGGGTGGATTCCCGCCTTCGCGGGAATGACGGACTCAGAGTGGCTCACTGCCAAGCGCCGGTGCTGCGATACATTGACGCGGTTTGGGCCTTTGCCCCCCGAGGACCGCCATGAGCAGCTACGCCGTCCGTCCCGCGATCAATCATCAAGTCAACCCCGTGACGCGCGCCCTGCGGGAAGGCCGGGTGGTCTTGGGGGCGTGCAGCATCTCGTTTGCCTCCCCGCCCGTGGCCCAGATCTTCGGGTCGGCGGGATTCCACTTCTACTACATCGACATGGAGCACGGGCAGCCCGGCTATCCGGAGTTGGCGACGATCTGCATGGCGTCCAAGCTGACCGGCATGGTGCCCATCGCCGGCACGACGAGCGTCGAGGACCACTTGATCGCCCGCCCGCTGGACGCTGGGGCAATGGGCGTGATCGTGCCGCACGTGGAGACCGCCGAGCAGGCGGCCATGGCGGTTCGCTACAGCAAGTACCCGCCCGAGGGCAAGCGCGGTGTGCTGACGGCGGGCGTGCACACGGAGTTTGCGGAGCCGGACTGCGGCGAGCTGACCGCGGGTCAGAACCGCGAAGTCCTGACCGCCGTGAAAGTGGAGAGCGGCCTCGGCATCGAAAACATCGACGAGATCGCCGCGACGCCCGGCCTGGACGCCATCCTCGTCGGCCGCACCGACCTGTCGGCCACCATCGGAATTCCGGGACAAATTCACCACCCGGACATCAGGGGCTCGGTCGAGCGCATGCTGGACGCGGTCAAGCGCCACGGCATTGCGGGCGGCCCGCACATCGGATCGATCGACGAGTCGCTGGAATGGGCCGACAAGGGCGCGACCTTCATGAGCTACGGCTACGACGGCGACATGCTCATGCAGGCGTCCAAGCAGTTTGTCGGCGGGGTGCGCGACCTGCTGGGAGACCGCCTGCTGGACTGAGGGCTACTCCAGGCCTAGCAGGCTCAGGCTGTCGCGGTGGATGATGCCCTCGATCTCCTCGGATGGGATCTTGGGCAGCCCGGTGCCCTCGGTGACGGCGTTGATGTTCCGCAGGGTGTCGATGGTGCCGTCGACCGTGCTGAAGGGCAGGTCGCTGCCGAAGAGCACGTTGTCGATGGCGCCAAACTCGCTGA
The DNA here is from genome assembly GCA_965243625.1 of Chloroflexota bacterium. Taxonomy (GTDB): domain Bacteria; phylum Chloroflexota; class UBA11872; order UBA11872; family UBA11872; genus JAJECS01. The sequence goes on along the minus strand of CBDEVI010000002.1, from coordinate 1,268,537 downwards.
GCATGGCCAACGCCTGGTAGAGCCACCACGGCTTGTTTTCGAGACCCGACACGTCGGTGAAGACGTTGGGGTGCTTGCGCGCCACGACCATGGCGTCGGCGAACCACGGCAGACCGATGTGCGCCAGGATGATCCTGAGATCCGGGAACTCCCGCGCCACGGGGTCATAGAGTAGCGGGCTGGCCAACTCCATCGGCGTGTTGGCCATGCCCTGGAAGGCGGCGTGGGTGAGGATGGGCAGCCCCAGCTCCTGAGCGCGGGCGTGGACGCGCCCGGCCTTCGGGTCGTTGGGGTGGTAGTGCTGATAGACGGGGCTCATCTTGATGCCGCGCAGGCCGAGGTCGGACACGCAGCGGTCGATTTCGTCGAGAGCGTCTGGTTGATTCGGGTCAATTGACATAAAACCAATCAGCTTCTCGGGGTGTTGGTGCACGTAGGCGGCGATGTGATCGTTGGGCGTGCACATCTCCATGGCGATCGAGTTGATGCCGAACACGATCACTCGATCGGCGGTTTTCTCGGCCTCCCAGTGCCGCTCGGGCGTGACGTTGATGTCGAGCACATCGGGCGGATATGTGAGCTCGATGGCCCGGCTGAACTGCGGACCCCACTGCGCCGTGGTGCTCAGGTGGGTGTGGACGTCGACGATCACGGCGCCTTCGCCTCCCAGAGCAGCGGCTCACCCGCGATCAACCGCCGTACGTTTTCGGCGACGCCCGCCGAGGTTTCGCGAACAAAGGCATCGCACGCATTCGAGGCGTGCGGCGTGACGAACACCTCATAGTCAAAGAGCGGGTCCGTGGGATCGACCGGTTCCTCCCAGAAGACGTCGATTCCGGCCGTGCTCAGCTTGCCGCTGCGCAGCGCGTCGATGAGCGCCTCGCGGTCGATCACGTGACCCCGCGCCACGTTCACGATCACGGCGTCGTCGTCCATGGCCGCGATGGAGTCGGCGTTGATCATTCCTTCGGTCTCGGGCGTGAGGGGCGTGGCCAGCGCAATGAAGCGACAGCCGCGCACGGCCTCGTGCAGCTCGTCGGGCGAATGCACCGAAGTCAGCCCAAGCTGGTGCACATCCGTGTCACGGGGCGTGCGGCGCACGCCGACGATCTCGCAGCCGAACGGCTGCAACAACCGCACCAGCTGGCTCCCGATGCCTCCCAGGCCGATGACGCAGACCCTGGCGCCGAACAGCGAGTGTCCGAACGGCACGTTCCAGTCCTGGGTGCGAATGCCCTCGAGCAGCCGCGGATAGCGGCGTCCGCCGCCGATCAGCAGGAAGAGCGCCATTTCCGCCACGGCTTGCGCCAGCCCGCCGTCGGCCGAGGGCACGTTGGCGACGCGCACACCGCGGGCGTTTGCCGCCGCGACGTCGATGGCATCCAGCCCGACGCCGGGCTGCTGGACCAGGCGCAGCTTCGGCGATGCGTCGAGGACGGTGGCGTCGATGATGGCCCGGGCCGGGAGCAGGACCGAGGCGTCGCCCGCGTACTCCGCGACCTTGTCCTGGGGACAGGTGCGCACCCGGTGATCGGGAAGGGCCGCCTGAATGCCGCCCGAGAGGTCCGGCATGTAGTCGTTGCAGAACAGCAGGTCCACGGGATGGTCCGCCTTTGCTCGCCCGCGGCCCAGCGACAGCGGGCGCCAAACTCCTTGGGCAGCATGCGATCATAGGCTGCCGGTTCCGCGGGTGCGAGCGCACCCAACCCTCGCGGGGAGGCGACATGCGGATCACCGACGTCAAGCACTTTGCGCCCACGGTGGGGATGCGGCCCCAGATCGTGGTGAAGGTCGAGACCGACGCCGGCATCTCGGGGCTGGGAGAGTCCGGCACGGCGGGCCGTGAGCGGGCGGTCGGCGGCATGTTCGACCACTACCGCGAGTTCCTGATCGGCAAGGACCCGCGGCGGATCGAAGACATTCACCAGGTGCTCTACCGCAGCCAGTATTTCGAAGGCGGCACCGTCATCACCGCCGCCGCCTCGGCCATCGACATCGCGCTGTGGGACATCCTGGGTCAGCACCTCAACACGCCCATCTGGCAGCTCTTGGGTGGGGCGTCGCGTAACAAGGTGACCTGCTTCGCGGACGCGGTCGCCGGTGAGGGCGACACCATGCCCGAGCGCGCGGCGGACCTGGCGGCCAAGGGGTGGGGCACGATTCGCTTCAGCCCTGTGACGCTGACCGACGGCGATCCCGACGCGCCGGAGGACATCTACGAGCCGTGGGAGTCCGTGGTGGATTCGGCCGAGATGCTGCGCGCAGTGCGCGACCGCGTGGGTCCGCGGGTGCGCATGGGGATCGACTTTCACCACCGGCTCAGCGTGGCCGACGCCGCCGAGTTCTGCCGGCTCGTCGACGACGTCAACCTCATGTTTCTGGAAGAGCCGATCAGGTCGGAGAGCCCGGACGCCTATGCCTCGCTGCGCGCGATGACGGACATTCCCTTCGCCATCGGCGAGGAGTTTTCGGGCATCTACGTCTTTGCGCCGTTCATCGAGCGCGGGCTGAGCAACTACGTGCGGCTGGACGTGTGCAACGTCGGCGGATTCACCGCGGCCAAGAAGGTTGCCGGAATGGCCGAAGCCCACTACCTGGACCTGATGCCCCACAACCCGCTCGGCCCAATCTCGACGGCGGCGGCGGTGCACCTTTGCGCGGCTGTGCCGAACTTCGCCCTGCTCGAATACAACTGGCACACGCGGGCGCGCCCGCCGGACCTGTTCCCGGAGGGTTTGGACATCGTGGGCGACGCGTTTCCGCTGCCCTGTGCGCCGGGGCTGGGCGTCAAGCTCAACGAGGACGCGCTGGCGGATCATCCCACGATGTTCTGGGAAGCGCCCCACCTGCGCCGCCGCGACGGGTCGTACACGAACTGGTGAGCGCGGCTCCGCTCGGGCGGTTCTACTCAATACTGCAGACGCCGTTCGACGCCGACGGCGCGATCGACCGCGCGAGCCTGGCGCGGCTGCTGCGTCACCGCGAAACCTGCGGCTGCGACGGGCTGTTTCTGCTGGGCGTGGCGTCCGAGGCAATGTTTATCAGCCGCTCCGAGCAGGAGGAAGTCGTCGGCCTGGTCGTGCGCGAGCTTGGCGGACGGCTCCCGGTGCTGGTCGCGGCCTACGCGCCCGCCACGGCTGCCGTCATCGAGCTGGGACGGCTTTGGACCGATTTGGGGGCGTCGGGCGTCGTGGTGCTGCCTCCGTACGCCACGGCGCCCGCGGACGACGCGGTGGTGCGCCACTACGCGGCGGTCACCGAAGCGCTGGACGTGCCGGTGATTGTCCAGGACGAGCCGAACACCAGCGGTGTGGCCATGAGCGCCGCGCTGGTGGCGCGCATTGCCCGCGAGGTCGAAGGCGTCGCCGCATTCAAGGTCGAGGGGCAGCCGGTGACGCAGCGGCTGAGCGCGGTGCGGGCCATCATTGGCGACGCGCGCCCGTTGTACTCGGCCGCCGGCACGTCGTTCGTGCAGGAGTTGGAGCGGGGATCGAGCGGCATGATGACGGGCTATCCCTATCCCGAGGTCATCGTCGAGACGCTGGCGCTGTTCCACGACGGCGACGCGCAGGGGGCGAATGCGCTCTGGGACCGCCTGATGCCGCTGACGGCGATGGACGCGCGGCCCGGCTTGATGTGGGCGGTGCGCAAGGAGATTCTCAAGCGACGGGGGCTGATCGACCACGCGACGGTGCGCGATCCGGCGCCCGCGATCGACAAAGCGACGCGGGACGAGATTGGGCAGCTGATCGACCGGCTGGAACTGGCTGAGCAATATCCCGTCGACTAGTTGCTCCGGCGTATGATGGCGGCGGGCCGTGGCGGCGGAGAATGCGCGTATGGTGCTCGATAGCCGAAAGTGGGACGCCCGGTACGGTCACGATCTGCTCGCGGCCTACGGGCCGACCTACACGTCCTATCTCGCCATCACTTCGCCCAGCGCGTGGGCCGTGGTGGAGGAGTTCTTTCCCCATCCGCCGCGGCAGCTCGAGTTTCAGCACGGCATGGCCGAGGAATATGTCGAGCCGCTGATCGAACGATTGCCCGATGCCGAGGTGGTGCTGGGCATTGGCGGCGGCAATGCGCTGGACGTTGGGAAGTACGTGGCCTGGAAGCTGGAAAAGCCGCTGGTGCTGATTCCCACCATCGTCTCGACGGGCGCGATCTTCCAGGCGCCCGTGGCGATCCGTCGCGCGGACATCTGGGAGTTCTGCTTCGACACCGTGGCGCCGGACTATCTGCTGCTCGACTACGACGTGATCGCGGCGGCGCCTCCGCATCTCAACCGGGCCGGCATGGGCGAGTGCATCTGCAACCTGGGGCACGTGGCCTCGTGGCGCTGGTGGGCGGAGCAGGGTCTCGAGGGCCTCCCGCCGGTGGACCAGGCCGCGGCGGATGGGACGCTGGCGTGGATCTACCAACGGTGCCGACAGTTCAGCGAGGGCCTCGACGAGAACGGCCAGTTGAGCGACGACGCCATCCGCATCGCCAGCGAGATCAACCGCGAGCGCTACGACGTGCCGACGTTCGACATGAAGATCTCGCGCAGCATCGACCACACGTTCGTCATCGCGTTCGAGTGGGTGCTGGACCGCGAATTGATTCACTCGGAGGTGGTGTCGCTGGGCTCGCTCATCAACGCGCACGTGTATGCATGGGGATTCGATGAGACCAAGGCGCTGCTGGACCTGTGCCGCGTGCGCTACCGTCCCGCCGAGATCGGCTGCACCTGGGACGAGGTGAAGACGGTGATTGGCAGGATCAACGAGCTGCACGATCTCCTGGGCAATCCGCCCAACTGGTTCCACCACCGCACGCTGGACGACGCGTCGTTCGAGCGGATGGCCGCGGCCATCGACGCGGCATAGCGGTAGGAGTGCTAGCTGTCGTGTTCACTCCGTTCGTGGTGAGCCAGTCGAACCACGGCCCCGAGGCGAGCCCAAGAGACGCTCTTCGACAAGCTCAGAGCGAACGGACCTCCCGCTGATGTCGCAATCGGTTGTACGCGTCGGACTGATCGGCGCGGGGAACTTCGGCGGCGAGGTGGCCAAGATCGTCGCTAGGCGCCCGGAGCTGGAGCTGGTCGGCGTCGCCGACGTCAACGCCGACGCCGCGCGGAATCGCGCCGAAATGTACGGCACACCCTGGTGGGGCGATCACGGAGACCTGTTGACGGAGTGCGACTGCGACGCGGTTGCCGTCGCCACCCCGCACAGCACCCATCGGGACATCGTGGTGGACGCGGCCGCGGCCGGGCGCAACATCTTTTGCGAGAAGACCATGGCGATCACCGTGGCCGAATGCCACGACATGATCGAAGCCGCCGAACGGCACGGCGTGAAGCTGATGATCGGCCACAAGCGACGCTTTCGCGGCGCGCACGCCGAGGTCAAGCGGCTGCTGGACACCGGCGACTTCGGCCGTCCGCTCTCCATCAACGTGCACGGCTACTTCGGACGCCGGATTCACGGATTCTGGTCGCGGCGCGCGGCCAACGGCGGCTTGCTGTACTGGGCCGGCACTCACGACGTGGACACGATCCGGCACTACCTGGGCGAGGTCGACACGGTCTCGGCGATGACCGGTCCGAAGCTGTTTCCCGACGTGACGGACTACGACGACGCGATCGCGGTGAATCTGCGCTTCCGCAGCGGCGCGCTGGGCTCGATCCAGGTCACGACGGCCTTTCCCATGGCCACTTACCGCACGTCGTTCAGTTACCAGATCGCCTGCGAGCACGGCGGGATCGCCTATGATCCGCGGCAGGTGGCGGTGCACTACGCCACGCACGACGGGCCGATGCAGACGACCTTTTTCGAGGGCTACGGCTTCGAGGAGGCGTTCGATACCGAGTGGGACAGCTTCGCCGCCTGGGTGCTGCGCGACGAGCCGCCGGTGCTGACCGGCGAGGACGGTCTGCGGGCCGTCGAGATCATGCAGGCGGCCTACATCTCGGTCGAAGAAGGCGGCAAGCCGGTCTCGCTGCCGCTGGACCGCAACGAACGGCGGCCCTTCGGCTAGCTAGCGCCAGCCGGGCCCGCCGGCACGGGGGTAGTGGTCGCGCAGGGCGTCGTAGCCTTTTTGGCGCGCATCTCGCTTGTGCAGCGTCGAGCGCATCCGCAGTTCGGCCGACGGGTTCAGCCAGCGCGAGAATCGGCGCCACATGCGCGCGACGAAGCGTGGCAGCGCGAGGATGACGCTCATGGGGGATCTCCTCTGCCGAGCGTCGGCGCACCGGAACATGGCCAACGCCATGATTCTATCGGGTCGGGACGCCGCGTGAGCGAATCCGGTCCCTTCTCCCTAGCGAGACCTCTGCGTAACCCCTCCGTCATTCCGGCGAAGGCCGGGATCCAGTCCGGACGAAACTGGTTGCACTGCGGACGGGCGGTTCGCGGACCGCCCCTACCTCATTTTCTTAGATGTATCCCTGGTGGAGCCCGTTGCGTAATCCGTTCGTCATTCCCGCGAAGGCGGGAATCCACCCTTCACTGAACCTGCGGGCGGACGGGATTCGCATGGTCAGTATTCGGCTGCCCGAACTACCCAAAGGTTCCCCTGGTGGGCGAAGACAAGGTTGAGGGAGATCTGGGCGAAACGGCGGTGTCGAGCCCGTCACCCTCTCCCATCTAGAACTTGGGAATTGGAATCGATGGGGGAGCGACGCCAGCCGCCGCCACCGCGCGGTGGCGGTTATCGAACTCGACGCTGCCGTCGTCCTCGCGGGTGGTGAGCGTGACGCCGCGTTCGAAGGCCGGCTGGTTGCCGAGCGAGAAGTCGCGTTCGTAGGCGCGAACCGAGACGTACTCGGCGGTGTGGCCGTCGGCCCAGCGGACGGTGTAGATGGCGCGCGGCAGGGGCTTTGGTCCGGTCGCGTCGCGGCGGAGGTTCTCCAGCGCCTGCTCGTCGATCTCGACGCCCAGGCCGGGTGCCTCGGGCACGCGGACGTAGCCGCGGCGCATCTCCAGCGGCGTGCGGAGCAGATCGTTGGCGTAGACGTTCGATGCGGTCACGGCCGGCCAGCGGGCCGCGGGCAGGGCGGCGGCCAGGTGGGCGGCGAAGGCGGTGGTGATGCCCGTCCCCACGAGCTGCACGAAGAACGGCAGGTTGGCCGCGTGGGCCAGCGCGGCGTAGTGCAGCGTGCTGGCGGCGCCTTCACCATGACCGGCGAAGCCGTCGCAAATGTTCTCGCGCATGGCGGTGAGGAAGTCCGGCTCTTCGAAGTGCAGCGCGATGGCGCGCGGGGACCCGGCCCGCAGCGCCGCGTTGCCGGCCACATCGCTTTGGGGAATCGGCGTCTCGAACATGTGGATCTTGGGGAAGGCCGCGAGCTCGGCCAGGACCTGCTGCGCGAATCCCGCGTCGAGCAGGAAGCCGTTGAAGTCGAGGTCGAAGGTGGCGTGGTCCGGGGTGGCGGCGCTGATCGCCTCCATCTGCGCGATCAGGTCGAACCACGGACGCGGCTTGAGCTTGAAGTCCGCGTAACCCGCGGCGATGGCGTCCGCGGCCTCGGCGGCCCAATCCTCGGGCGGCATGTCGTAGCACCACCACGCCAGCGGGACCCACGCGCGCGCCTGGCGGCCGATGAGACGGTGTGCGGGCACGCCAAGCGCCTTGCCGGTGAGGTCGAACATCGCCTGCTGCAAGCCCGAGCCAAGCTCGTCGCGCCAGAGCAGCTCCGCCGGGTTGCGACCGATGACGCCGGCATCCACCGCGGCCACGTCGCGGCCCCAGTTGTGCATGGCGCGGGACTCGCCCCAGCCGACGATCCCGGTGTCGGTGGTGACGCGGCAGATCTCGATCAGCGAGAAGTTAGTGATGCCGCGCCGCATGTGCGGCTCGGTGCGCGGCGTGAACCCGACATCGAGCTCGATGCGCTCGATGCCCGTGATCTTCATGCCGAGTCGGTGTAGCGGTGGCGCTCCAGGTAGTCCTCGTCGACCTCGATGCCGAGGCCCGGCCGGTCGCTCACCGTCAGGAAGTCGCGCTCGAATCCCAGCGGCTCGCGCAGCGGCGCGTTGTAGACCGGAATCCAGCCCATGGCGTGCTCCAGGCGGTAGAAGTTCGGCGTCGTCAAGCCCACGTGCGCGCCTGCCGCGATCTGGATCGGTCCGGCGGCGTTGTGCGGGCTCAGCGGCACGTAGTGGGCTTCGGCCAGCGCGCCGATGCGCCGCAGCTCGCTGATGCCGCCGGTCCAGCAGACGTCGGGCATGACGAAGTCGGCGAGGCGCCGCTCGAGGATCGGAGCAAAGTCGAAGCGCGTGAAAAGGCGCTCCCCGACGCAGATGGGCACCGCCGTGTTCTCGCGCACCTGCCGCAGCGCGTCGTGGCTCTCCGGCGGCACCGGCTCCTCGAGCCAGGCGACGTCCAACTCGGCCAGGCGGTCGGCGATGCGGATGGCGCTCGGCACGTCGTATTGGCCGTGGGCGTCAATGAGGATGTGGACGTTGGGTCCCACGGCCTCGCGCACCGCCGCCACGCGCGCGATGCCGGCCGACTCGTGCTCGGGCGTGATCTCACCGCTGACGTAGGCGTAGAACGCCTCCGCCATTTCGAGGAACGGGTCGAACTTGAGGGACCGATGGCCGGTGTCGACCGTGCGCCGCGCCGCGTCCGCGTAGTCCTGCGGCTCGCACGTGCCGTCCGGCCACCAGGCGTTGGCGTAGACCGGCACCGTCTCGCGCACCTTGCCGCCGAGCAGGTCGTAGATCGGACGCTCCAGCGCCTTGCCCTTGATGTCCCACAGCGCGATGTCGATGGCGCTAAGAACCTGCGTCGGCATCCCGCGTGACCCCATGTAGGTGTAGCGCCGGTAGATGTCGTGCCAGATGGCCTCGATCTCGGACGGATCGCGCCCGATCAGCATGTCGCGGACCTGCCTGATGCCGAAGTCGGCGATCAGTGCGGCACCGCCGGCCCAGGTCGAGCCCTCGCCCCAGCCGGAAATGCCCGCGTCCGTGTCCACCCGCACGAACAGGATCGGCCCATAGCGCCGGTTGGCCCCACCGGCCCGATAGAGAAACGTGCGGACGTCGGTGATCTTCATCGCGCGGCGCTCCGGTCGTCCATCACCTCAGGAGGCGATTGTGGACGACGGCTCGGCGGGTGTCATACCGCGACACAGCAGATGCCTGGCAGCGAATGCGGCAGACTTGCGTCTAGTCTCTAAAGCCAGCTTCACGGCTGATCCAATACTTTAGATGCAAGTAGTATCTCCTCCACCGTGGACTTGCCTGTGTGACACTGAGATCTCCGGAGAGTCTCGGCACGCCACTTACGATTGAACCCGACAATTCCACTCGCTCAGGGAACTCAAAGCCATTTTCCTCAAGCACGGTGCGGATCTCACCGACGCTGGCGTCAACGTTCGAGATTCTATGGTTGGTTCTGGTGATCTGTTGACTTAGATCTCCTCCTAACTCCGCAATTGCATCTCGTACGCCGTTCAATGCCTTGTGAAACTCAAGCCGATTGACATAATTCCGCCTCCATTCTTGGTGATTTCCATATAACAGGAATACTGCGACCAATGAAGGCAATACGACGCCGGGAAGAAATGCTAAACATGCAACTGTGGGCCCAACAAACGCACCAGCAAGGATAAAGGCAAAGGCAATATAAACTTGACGTCGATAGTTATGCATATCAGTTGATTCTGACAATACGTGGCAATTGACCATGCCAAGTCAACATATACACAGAGTATGGCTGAGCCGTCAGCACACGTCTAGGATGATGCGTGCTGGTGTGCGTCTCAGTTCGTTGCGCGGCGGTATTCGTAGGTGGCGGCGGCGACGAGGACGGCGCTGGTTGCCAGCAGCACCCAGAAGCCGGGCACGATGTGCTCCCAGATCCAGCCGTCGATGATGATGGTGCGCACGGCGACCAGGATGTACTCGATGGGGTTGAGCCCGACGGCAAACTGGAACCAGCCGGTAATCAGGTCGCGCGGCATGAAGGCCGACGTGAGAAACGCCAGCGGCATGAACAGCAGCCAGCTGTTCACGGTGACCTGCACACTGCGCGTGCGCACGGCGATGATGAGGCCCACGCAGCCCATGGCCACGCCCAGCAGCGTGGTGCCCACGATGACGGCCAGGATGCCCAACACGCCGCCTTCGAACCGCACGCCGATGGCCGTGGCCACCAGCACAATCGCGACGACCTGGGCGATGGCCCGCGTGGCGCCGATGGCGAGCGTCCCGAGCAGGATCGAGAAGCGGTTGACCGGCGAGAGCAGCAGCTTGTCGACGTAGCCCGACATGATGTCGGTGAGCAACACCATGGCCATGTCGCTGCCGCTGAAGACCACGGCCATCACGATCACCATGGCGGTCAGGAAGGCCTGGTAGTCCGTGGCCGGAAATCCGGGCAGGCCGGTGATGCCGCGTAGCGGCTCGCCGAAGAAGAGATACATGACCGCGGAAGAGAACACGGCGGCCACGATCATCGAGGGCTGCGCCAGCCAGGTCTTCAGGTTGCGGACGTAGATGTAGGAGCTTTCGCGCAGGACTTGCATGGTTACCTCCGGTTCACGCCCATCCACTGGCCCCAGACGCGCGACTCGGCGTCCTCGTCGGCGGCGGCCTCGCGAATCTCGCGTCCCGTGTGATGTAGGAAGACGTCGTCGAGCGATGGGCGGGTGACGGCGAGGTTGGCCACGGGGACTTCCACGTCGTTGAGGGCGCGCAGGATCGCGGGCGCGGCCGCGCCGCCGTCTTCGACCGTGGCGGTCAGTCCGTCGGGCGTCGTGTCGGCTTCCTGCACCGACGGGAGCCGGCGCAGGGCGCCGAGCGCCGTGTCGGCGCGGCCGTCGGGGGAGTCCATGGGGCCAAAGCTCACGCGCACCACGTCGCCGCCGACCCCGGCCTTGAGCGCGGTCGGAGATCCTTCGGTGACCAGGCGCCCGTGGTCGATGATGGCCAGCCGGCGGCACAGCCGGTCGGCTTCGTCCATGTGCTGGGTGGTGAGCATCACGGTCACGCCCTGGGCGTTGAGCTGCTCCAGGTGCTCCCAGATCGCCAGGCGGCTCTGGGGATCGAGGCCGGAGGTGGGCTCGTCCAGGAACAGAATGTTCGGCCGGTGCATGAGCGCGCCGGCCAGGTCGATGCGGCGTCGCATGCCGCCGGAGTAGGAGCCGATCTTGCGCTTGCCGACGCCCGACAGGCCCACCAGCTCCAGCAGCTCATCGGCGCGGCGATTGGCCTCGGCGCGTCCGACGCCGTAGAGGCGCCCCTGCAAGACCAGGAAGTCGCGTCCCTTCGAGAGATCGTCCAGGCCGACTTCCTGTAGCGCCACGCCGATGGACGCCCGGACGCCGCGCGCGTCACGGTCGATGTCGATGCCGGCGACGTGGACTCGGCCGGCGCTCTTGGGCAGCAGCGTGGCCAGGATCTTGATGGTGGTGGTCTTTCCGGCGCCGTTGGGACCGAGAAAGCCGAAGAACTCGCCCTGCTCGACGGTGAAGTCGATGCCGTCGATGGCGCGGGTGCCGCCGGGATAGGTCTTTTCCAGGCCCTGGACGACGACGGCGGGTTGACGTTGCAAGGAGTTCTCCAATGGCCGATGCGCGGTGCTGCGGCGAGCCTACCAGTGGGCCGGGGCGGCGAATGGAAGGGTGCTTACAAGTGGATTGGCCTCGAAGATCCACCTGAGGCCGGTCCCACGCTGCACGCAGCGCGGGCCACCGGATGGGGGCCACCGGATGGCGGCAGCGGACCGGGCGCCCACAAGGGACGCCCCCTACAGGGACTAGGCGTAGGGTTGCAGCGTCGCCGGGTCGATTTCGATGCCGAAGCCGGGAGCGTCGGACGGGCGTAGCCGGCCGTTGACGGGGTGGGACGCGCCGGGGACAGAGACGGCGTCGGCGAGGTCAATGCCGGGTCCCGACGCCACGAAACACTCACCCCAGGGAATGCCGGGCAGGGCGTAGCACGCGTGCTGGCCGTAGGGCTCGTTGACGCCGCCGTGAGGGATGACCGCCAAACCCGCCGCGTCGGCGATGGCGCAGATGCGCATCAGGGCCGTGATGCCGCCCACCCACATGATGTCGGGCTGCAGGATGTCCACCAGGCGGCGGCTGGCGGCGTGCTGGAACGGCACCGGGGTATACCAGTGCTCGCCGGTGGCGAGCGTCTGCCAGGGCACGCGCTCGCGCAGCGCGGCGTGGCTGTCCATGTCCTCGGACCGCAGCACTTCCTCGATCCACTTGAGCTTGAAGGGTCGCAGCTCCTCGATCAGGCGCACGGCGTACTCGACGTCGAGCGACATCCAGCAATCGAGCATCAGCTCGACGTCGGGGCCGACGAGGTCTCTCAGGGCGGCGATGTCGTCGACGTTGCGGCGCAGGCCGTCCAGGCCGTCCGATGGTCCGAAGCGACAGGGGTGTTTGGTGGCGGTGAATCCCAGCTCCAGGTGCCATTCGTGCTGCGGGCCGGTGGCGTAGCAGACGATCTCGTCGCGCGCGGGGCCGCCAAGCAGCTCGTACACCGGGCGATCCAGCACCTTGCCCTTGAGATCCCACAGCGCGAGATCGATGGCGCTCACGGCGTATGAGGCCAGTCCCGTGGCGCCAAAGGGCGAGCACAGCCGGATCATCATGTCGTAGACGCGCTCCGTGGCGAGCGCCGGTTCGCCGACGATGCGGGGGCCGAGGTAGTCGTCCACCAGGGCGGCCACCGGCCGGCCAAGCGCGCCGATGCCGAGACCCTGCGTGCCGTCCTCGGCGGTGACCACCACGCCCACGCCGGACCAGTTCGGGGTCCAGCTGGCGCGCACCTCGGCATAGCGCGGATAGCGGGCCATGGGCGAGGCCACGCGAGCGTCCTCGGTCCACGACGCGCGGGATCTGCTGATGGAGTGCCGCTCGCCGAAGTCGAGGGCGACGGCCTGTACGCTGGCGATCTTCACCGCGGCATGACTACGGGTAGCTGACGGACTCGCCCGGCTTGAGCTCGATGACGCTGGTGCGGGGCGTGAGGTCGGCGATGCGCCGTCGCAGGTCGTCGATATCCGCCGCCTGGTTGGGGAAGGTGTCGTAGTGGCAGGGGATGACGGCGCGCGGTCGCGTCAGCGCGGCGGCCATGGCCGCTTCCTTGACGCCCATGGTGTATTTGCCGCCGGTGGGCATGATCACCAGGTCGGGCGCGTAGAGCTGGCTGATGAGCGCCATGTCGCCGAAGACGCCGGTGTCGGCGGTGTCATAGATCACCGGCCCGTCGTCGAATGTCAGCACGAAGCCGCAGACGCTGCCGTCGGGCTCGGCGTAGGCGGTGCCTTCGCGGTAGGCCGTGCCGTGCATGCCGGTCGAATGGTCGGCCCGCACCATGGTGTAGGCCACGCCGCCCAGCTTGACCGTGCCGCCGATGTTGAGGGGGCAGGAGTCGGTGTCGAAGCCGATGCCGTGGGTGTCGGCGTAGCCGGCAACTTCCGGGCTACCGATCAGCGTGGCGCCGGTCTTCTGGACGATGGCGATGGCGTCGCCGAGATGGTCGACGTGCCCGTGCGTCACGCACACCACGTCGGCGCGGTCGACGTCGGCCAACCCTTCCGAGCAGACGGGGCTGTCGTCGAGCCAGGGGTCGAAGTAGATGACCTCGCCGGTCGGGGCCGTGAAGCGGAACGACGCGTGGCCGAGAAAGTCGATTTGGACCGATTTCATGGGATTAAGTCCTCCGATTGGCTGGTCGGGTGTCGCCAAGCGCGGTTAGAAAACCCTTGAACTATGTACCTCTTGATCCCGGCGAACTTGGCAGTGGACCGGCTGATCCACTGCCCTCGACTGGGGAGCCAGCCGCTGACCCCCATCCTAACCTTCCCCCTTCCAGGGGGAAGGGATCGAACATCGGCTTCCTAGTCGACGCTGAACACGAGCGTCTGGTGCCGGATCTTGTCGTCTTCGATGATGAACGAATCGGTGCCCGACGCGCTGCGGCCGTCGGCGTGACTGCCCTGCCATTCCAGCACCACGATCGGCTCGGCGGCGGTGACGGACACCTGTTCGACGGAGAAGCCGTCGAGCGCGCCGCCGATGTCCTCGAAGAACGCGGTGATCTCCGCGTGTCCCTGGGCCACCTGGCCCGGCCGCACGAACAGCGCGTCGTCGGCGTAGTCGGAAAGCAAGCGGTCCATGTCGCCGGACATCACCGCGTCCCAATGATCGTCGAATACCTCTTGGGCGGTACGCATCTGGCGGCCTCGCTTCGGGGGCGCCGGCTCGGCACGTCGGCGCGGAGGGGACTTTATGATACCGAGGTGGCGGGAGCGACCCGCCGCCAAGCGCCGGTGGTGGCATGCCCCGAGACACCGATCCCAAGCGCAGCGTCGCCGACCTGCACATCGACGATCCGGTGGAGCTGGAGGTCACGCGCAACAGCCTGATTGGCATTTGCGAGGAGATGGGCGTGGCCATGCTGCGCACCTCGTACTCGACGATGTTCAACGAGGCGCGCGACTTCTCCTGCGTGGTGTTCGACGCCCAGGGCGAGATGATCGCGCAAGGCGACTTCTGCCCGGCGCACATTGGGGCGATCGTGCACACGGTCGAGTGGGCCATCAAGGAAGTCGGCCCGGACAACATGCACCCGGGCGACGTGATCCTGCACAACGATCCCTATCGCGGCGGCTGTCACCTCCCCGAGTTCATGACGCTGAAGCCGTGCTTCTACAAGGGCAAAGTCGTCGCCTACGCGGCCAACATCGCGCACATGACGGACATCGGCGGCATGGTGCCGGCGGCTTTCGGCGACACGCGCAACATCTTCCAGGAGGGGCTGCGGCTGCCGCCGATCAAGATCTACCAGGACGACGAACCGGTCGAGGACATCTTCGCCATCATCACGTCGAATGTGCGCACGCCCAAGGTGTCGCGCGGCGACCTGATGGCGATGGTGGGCTCGACCTACCTGGCCGAGCGCCGCATCGTTGGCCTGGTGGAGCGGCTCGGTGTCGAGCGCTTCCGCCAGCTTTCGGGCCAGATCAAGGACGTGTCGGAAGTGCTGATGCGGCAGGCGCTCGACCGGCTGCCGGACGGCGCCTACACCGCCGAGGGCTTCCTGGAGGACGACGGCGTGATCCCGGACCGCCCCTGGAAGATCCGCGCCACCGTGGTGATCCGCGGCGACGAGGTGATCGTCGACTACACCGGGTCGGACCCGCAGGCGGCCGGCGCGATCAACCAGTCGTTCGGTACCACGGCGTCCGCGACGTACGCCGGCATCTTTCACATGATCGACATCCCGATTCCGTGGAATCACGGCGCCTACCGGCCTATCGCCATCGTGGCGCCGCCGGGGTCGATCGTGAACGTCAACTATCCCGGCTCATGCGTGGGCGGGAACTCCGATACCTATCCGACGACGGTGGACATCCTCCTGGCCGCCTTCGCGCAGGCCAGCGATCGCAGCTCGGCGGCGGACGGCGGCACCTGCGGCCTGCTGGGGTTCTATGGGACGAACATCGACACGGGCGAACCGTTCGTCATCCTGCACCACGAGGGCATGGGCTGGGGCGGCCGGCGCGACGCCGACGGCAACGACGCGCAGATCGTGAAGAACGGCAACTGCCTCAACGCGCCGTGCGAGGTCTGGGAGACGCGCTACCCGGTGCGGCTGGATGAGTACTCCATTGCCGAGGGCGGCGCGGGGGCCGGGGCGTATCGCGGCGGACACGGCGTGCAGCGCATCTGGACCTGCCTGTCGCCGATCACCGTGAGCGCGCACCTCAACCGCACGTCCAACCGGCCGTGGGGGCTGCACGGCGGGACCGAGGGCGGCACGACGGCGCTGCTCTTCCGGCGTGCCGGGCAGAGCGAGTGGCGGACGGCCCGAGAAATGTTCGACACGATCTCCGATGGGAAGTTTTCGAACGTCGTGCTCGCCATCGGCGACCAGATCCTGTTGCGCACGCCCGGCGGGGGCGGCTACGGCGATCCGCGTGAGCGCGACCCGGCGCTGGTGCTCGAAGACGTGCGGGATTTGCTGCTCGAACCTGAGGATGCGCGAGAGATGTACGGTGTGGCCGTCAACGTGGCGGCTGGCCGCGCCGAGCTCGCCGAAACGGACCAGCGCCGCACTGCCAATGGAGCCACCGAATGAGCCGGGCGCCTGAGTTCGACGATGCCATGCGGCAGCGATTCCAGGCGCTGCACTCCGCCCTGGTCGCCGACAGCCTGGACCGCATGGGCGTGCCGGTGCAGGCCATGCGGAACGACGTGCGCCCGATGTATCCCGGCGCCCGCATCGTCGGTCGGGCGCTGCCGCTCCTTCAGACCGCCGTTTACCGGCCGCCGGACGAGCCGTACGAGGTGCTGTTCGAGGCTTTCCGCGCCATGCGGCCCAACGACGTGCTGGTCATCACCACTACCGGCCACTACGAGTCAGGCGTGTGGGGCGGCCTGCTCAGCACGTCGGCGCAGGCGCGCGGCGCCGTGGGCTGCGTGATCGACGGACTGACGCGCGACGTGCACGAGATCGAGGAGATCGACTTTCCGGTATTCGCCGTCGGCCAGAGCCCGGTGGACTCCGAGGGGCGCTGCGAGGGCATCGAGTGGGGCCAGCCCATCGATTGCGCCGGCGCGCGGGTGGCCTACGGCGACGTGATCGTCGGGGATGACATGGGCGTGGTGGTGGTTCCGGGCGAGGCGGCGGCCGAAGTGCTGGACCGCGCCGAGGCCAAGGGGCGGGGCGAGACCAACGTGCGCGAGATCCTGGCGACCGGTCGCGACGTGGGCGAGGTGTTCAAGGAATACGGGATTCTGTAGGTGGAAGCTATGGGTCGGGGTGGCTACGAGACGGTCTTGCATTCAGTGGCCAGATTCGCCCCCTAGATTCCTCGCTTCGCTCGGAATGACAAGAGGGTGCGCGCGGAATGACAAGAGGGTGCGCGCGAAATGACAGGGTGGCGCGCTCGGAATGACAGGAAACGGTAGGCAACCGGTGAGCCATGATGCTGGCGCGTGGTTCACAATGGTGACCGGCCTCGCGACTGCTCCCGTGTTTGGATGGCGCCGATGACCGAACCCCGCTTTCGGGTCGTGATCACCGACTGCGACTTCGAGATGCCGCCGGTGATCGAGCAGGCCGAGCTCGATCCCATCGGCGCCGAGCTGGTCGTGGAGCAGTGCTTCACGGAAGAGGCGCTGATCGAGAAGGTGGCCGACGCCGACGGGCTGCTCGAGCAGTACGCGCCGATCACGGCTCGTGTCGTGGATGCCCTGGAGCGCTGCAAGGTGATCGTGCGCTACGGCACCGGCATGGACCCGATCGACGTGGCGGCGGCGAGAGCAAAGGGCATCGTGGTCTGCAACGTGCGCGACTACCAGGTCGGCGAGGTCGCGGACCACACCATGGGGCTGCTGCTGGCGCTGGCGCGCCACATCGTGGTCTACAACGACGACGTGCGCGCCGGCATCTGGGACGCCAGCGGGCGCGTGCCCGAGCGCATGGAGCGCGTCGAAGGCCAGACCCTTGGGCTGGTCGGTCTGGGGCAGACGGCGCAGGCCGTGGCGGCGCGCGCGCGGGCGTTCGGGTTGCGGGCCATCGGGCACTCGCCGCGCGCGCCGGATTCGGCGTTCGAGGCGGCGCAAGTCGAGCGTGTGCCGCTGGAAGACCTGCTGCGGGAGTCGGATTTCATCTCGGTGCATACGCCCTTGCGGGCGCAGACGCACCATCTCATCGGCGGGGCCGAATTCGACCTGATGAAGCCCAGCGTGTTCTTGATCAACACCGCCCGCGGGGCGGTGGTCGACAACGCGGCGCTGGCGCGGGCGCTGAAGGATGGGCGGATCGCCGGCGCGGGCCTGGACGTGACGGAAGAAGAGCCGCTGCCGATGGACTCGCCCCTGCGGGAGGCTCCGAACCTGATCGTCACGCCGCACGGCGGCTTCTACTCGCGGACGTCGATCCGCATCCTGCGCCGCGAGGCCGCGGCGGAGGTCGCGCGGGTGCTACGCGGCGAGCCGCCGAAGTCGCTCTTCGAGCCGGAGTAGCGCGGCCGCGAGATATCCGCCTCCGGAGTCCCTTGCCAACTCCGGTAGGGGCGGATCTCCGACCCGCCCGTCGGGATGGCGTGGATGCCCGCAGGGCGATGGCGCCCGCGGACGGGCCGGTTGGAAACCGGCCCCTACCGACGCTGAGTATCCGGCGCGCTTCCAGGTTCGATGTGAGGTGGATTCCTGCTCCCCGCCTGCGCGGGGACAGGCTTCGCGGGATTGACGGAGGGGGAACAACCGACGGGAATGACAGACTCGTCATTCCGAACGCAGTGAGGAATCTAAAGGCGTTCTGCCTTCTCCCTGCCCCTTAGATTTCTCGCTCCGCTCGAAATGACAGGAAGGGTGGCTCGAAATGACAGGAAGAGTGGCTCGAAATGACAGGAAGAGTGGCTCGAAATGACAGGAAGAGTGGCTCGAAATGACAGGAAGGGTGGCGCGAAATGACAGAGCGGACGCGCCGCGGCCTCTTGCTTCGGGATTCCGCGGGAATAACGGAAGGGCTACGCAGGGTCCCCCAGTCCGGGTCTAGTTGCTGTCGAAGGCCGACCAGTCGACGTCGACCCAGCGGCGCTCCTGGAAGCTCTGCAGGGCGGCGTCGTGCACGATCTGGATGCCGTAGCCGTCCTGGAACGTGGGGTAGGTCGGCGCGTCGGGCTGTTCGCCGTCGCCGACCGCGCGGTAGACCTCGCGGAAGAGCAGGCGGAACGTGTCGCCGAAGCCCTCGCGGTAGGCGCCGGGGTTGTCCATGAACCGGCCGCCCTCATCCGTGGCCTGGCGCGGGTCCGGCAGGACGATCTCGTTGGGCTCGGTGCGGTGTCCGAGCCAGAGCTCGTTGGGCCGCTCCGAGTCCCAGCTCACGCCCATGGCCGTGGCGTCGATCTCGACGCGGATGCGGTAGGGATGCCCCACGGCCACGTGCGAGAGCGACAGCACGCCGCGGGCGCCGTTTTCCCAGTGCACCAGGAGATTCGAAACGTCCTCGCCGGGCGCGTGGTAGTCATCCATCCCGCCGTCGGGCCGGGGGCGCTTGCGAATGTCGTGCGCCGTGAGGAAGTCCGCACACACGGCCACGACGCGGCTGCCGATGAGGAAGCTGGTCAGATCGAGCAGGTGGCTGCCGGTGGTCGAGGTGACGATGGTGGGCCCGCCCATTTCGGGGAGCAGGCGCCAGTCCCAATCGGTCTCGAGCCAAAAGGTGTCGTCCGCGACGGACGCCCGAACGAGCATGACGCGGTCGAGCGTGCCCAGGCGCCGGCGGGCGGCCAGCTCCTGCACCAGCGTGTAGAAGCGGTTGTTGAAGCAGATGGCGTGCACGCGGCCCGAGTCCGCGGCGCGCCGGTAAAGCTCGCCGGCCGACCCGGCGTCGGTGGTGAGGGGCTTCTCGCAGACCACGTGGGCGCCCGCGTCGAGGGCCATGCCGGCGTGCTCGAGGTGGTAGGTGTCGGGCGTGCAGATGTGCACCACATCCGGATTGGTGGCGCGCAGGGCGGTGGCTACGTCCGGGTCACCGCGCGGAACGCCGAATTCGGCCGCGGCGGCGATGCTGCGCGATTCGCTGCTCGCCACCACGCTCACGATGTCGACGTTGTTGCGGCGCAGGGCGTCGATGTGCACGCGCCCGATCACGCCCGTGCCCAGCACGATGGCTCGCGGTTGCTCCACGGTATGGCCTCTATTCCACTGCGGCGGCGCCGACCCAAGCGGGGTGCTGGCTATGGTAGGCAATGCGCGCGTGCGCCGGGCGCATTTCGGTCATACTTGGGCGGCGCGCGATTGCCGGTGGACCAGGGGGCGATGCAATGAGACTCGGACTTTCACAGGCGGCCTACCGCTGGGTGTCCTACCCGGGGCTGCGCATCGACCAGCCCGAGTATGGCTTTCGCGGCCTGGAGTATCCCTATGGCACCACCACCGAGCCGCCGGCGGAGCTCGAAGGGGCGCTGGAGTGGTGGATCGAGCGTTGCAGCGAGTGGGGTTTTGACAACCTCTACACGGCGGCGTCGCTCTTGGACGGCAAGGAGGCGGCGGCTGCCAATGGTCGCCTGCTGGCCGAGAACGGCATCGAGTGGGTCGGCTCGGTAAACGGCGCCTGGGCCGTCGATCGCGACGAGTGGTCGCCGGTGCACGAGCGCGCCGCCATGCACCTGGAGTGGATGCAAGCTGGCGGCGTGCGAACCAGCGCCATGGTCAACGCCGACCCGCCCGGCCCTCCGGGTCAGCCCATGCCCAACGGGGGACTGCGGTTCGGGCACTTCAGCACCGAGACGCCGATCGGCGTGCAGATCGATCGCATGGTCGACAACCTGTCGAAACTGGTGGTCGACGCCGAGAAATGCGGCATCGTCCTCGCCTTCGAAAACCACATGGACTACCGGATCAGCGAGATCGTGCAGGTGGTGGAGGGCGTCGCGTCGCCGTGGCTGCGGATCAACTACGACTTCGCCAACAGCTACTCGGTCGTTGAAGACCAGGTCGATGCCGCCCACATGGCTGCGCCCTACACCGTGATGACGCATCTGAAGGACATGCGGGTGCAGTCCATCACCACGACCGGCGAGCCGAAGTTTTTCCACGCACCGGTCGGGTACGGCAGCGTGGAGGTTCTCGAGATCATGGAAATCCTCCAGCAAAACGCGCCGGACCCCGACTACCTGCCCCACTGCATCGAGACGTGCTGCCTGCCGCAATACGACCCGCAGCTGTGGATGAAGCTGACCGTCGAGTGGCTGGAGCAGAACTGCGCGCAGTACTTCCCCAAGCGGTTTGCCGGCGCTGCATAGCCGAGTGGTTGGCGCACTGCGATGAGCCGCCGGTTTCGCGTGATTTCCGCGGGCGCGGGATTGCCACACCACGACCGCGAGGCCGAGGTGCTTGCCGACATCGCGGACATGGTGTTCCTGGGCGCTCCACCCCGCGACGAGCTTTACGACGCCGTGGCGGAGGCCGACGTGATGCTGACCGAGCTGACGCCGGTGGATGGCGATCTACTCGATCACGCGCCGAGGCTGCGAGGCGTCGTGGTGTACGGCGTGGGCACCGAGAAGGTCGATCTGAACGCCGCAAAAGAGCGCGGTGTGGTCGTGGCGCATACGCCCGACGCGTTCACCTCGGAAGTCGCCGAGCACGCCATTGCGCTGCTGCTGGCGCTGGCGCGCTGTGTGACCGATTCGGATGCCGACGTGCGCCAACGGCGCCTGTGGCGGACCTACGACGACACATTCCAGCCTCGGCGTTTGCGGGGCTCAACGCTGGGTGTGTTGGGCTACGGGCGCATCGGCCGGGCAACCGCGGCGCTGGCTGCCGGGTTCGGCATGCGGCTGGTGGTCTTCGACCCCTTCCTTCCGGCGGAACGGCTCACGCCGCCGGTCGGCGCCGAGATGCGCCTGGCGAGCAATCTCGACGACCTGTTGCAGTCGGTGGATGCGCTCACGGTGCACGTGCCGCTCACCGACGACACGCGGGAGATGCTGGGCGCGCCGGAGTTCGCTCGCATGCGCCGCGGGGCGCTGCTGATCAATGTTTCGCGCGGCGGCATCATCGATCACCATGCATTGCAGCGTGCGCTGGCCTCCGGCACGTTGGGTGGGGCCGGTCTCGATGTGTTCGAGACCGAGCCGCCGGACTTCGACCATCCACTCCTTCGCGAGTCCAACCTCATCGTCACGCCCCACATTGCCTGGAAGTCGGAAACCGCGGCGTTGGACTGCGAACTTGCGGCAGTGGCCGAGGTGCGTCGTATCCTGCTCGGCGACGAGCCCCAACATCGGGTGATCTGAGGCAGGCGCGCATTGGCGATTCGCATCGGTATCGACACGGGCGGGACCTTCACCGACTTCGTCGCCCTCGATGAGGCGACGGGGGAGGCGCAGGTCGTCAAGCGGCCGTCAACGCCCGATTCCCCCAGCGACGCGATCTTCGACGCGATCGAGCACAGCGGCATTCCCGCCGACGAGGTGGGCTATTTCGTGCTCGGCACGACGGTCGGCGTCAATGCGCTGCTCCAACGCAAGGGCGCCCGGGTGCTCTATGTGACGACGTCCGGATTCGAGGACGTGCCGTTCCTGCAGCGGGTCGATCGAAAGTTCCACTACGACCTGGACTGGGAGCGGCCGGAACCCCTGGTCACCCGGCGCGATTGCCTGGGCGTGGCGGAGCGGCTCGACTACATGGGCGCCGTCGTGGACCCATTGACGCCGGACGCTCTCGGCGGTCTCGGCGACATGCTGCGCGAGCGGCTGGACGAATCCACGAATGGCGCCGTGGCGGTGGCGGTCAATTGCTTGTTCTCGTACGTCAAGCCCGACCACGAGCGCATGATCCGCGAGTACCTGGCCGGCGAGTTCCCTGAGCTGTCGATATCCCTGTCGCACGAGGTCGCGCCGATCTGGCGGGAGTACGACCGGGCCAGCACGACCATCGCCGACGCCTATATCCGGCCGCTGTTGCAGGGCTTCATCCACGCGCTGGACGAGGGTCTTGCGGCGTGGGGGAATACCCGTTCGTGGGCGGTGATGAAGTCCAACGGCGGCCAGATGTTGGCGGAGTCGGCGGCCGACCGGCCGGCCCAGACGGTGCTGTCCGGTCTGCCGGGCGGGATCATCGCGGCGAAGTACTACGCCGAATCGCTTAACGACGACAACATCATCAGCTTCGACATGGGCGGCACCAGCACGGACGTCGGCGTGGTGGACGACGGCGCGATCGGCTACACCACCGCCTGGGAGATCGAGTTCGGTCTGCCGGTCGCGGCCCCGTTCATCGAAATGACGACCATGGGCGCCGGTGGCGGGTCCATCGCCTGGATCAACCGCGGCGGATTGCTTCAAGCCGGGCCGCAGAGCGCCGGCGCCGTGCCGGGGCCGGCGTGCTACGCGCAGGGAGGCGCCGAGCCGACGGTCACCGACGCCAACGTGGTGCTGGGTCGGCTCAATCCCGAAAACTTCTTGGGCGGCGAGGTGCGGCTCGACGCCGACCTCGCACATCGCGCCCTATCCGATCTTGGCGGCACGCTCGGCCTCAGTCCGGAGGCCACCGCTCAGGCCGTGCTGGATATCGCCGTCGAGAACATCGCGGAGGCCATGCGTCTGCTCACCGTGCGGCGCGGCCTGGACCCACGGCAGTTCAGCCTGGTGGCCTTCGGCGGCGCCGGCCCACTGCACGCGGCGGCCATAGCCAAGGTGATCGGCGCCCGGCGGGTACTGATTCCGCCGCATCCGGGTCTATGCTCCGCCTTCGGCACATTGCTGGCCGACATGCGCGTGGACAAGACCTGGACGCACATTCTGCGGTCGGATCGACTGGACGCGCCGTCCATTGATGCCCGGCTCAACGAACTGGTGGCGGAGGCCACCGCCGACCTGCAGCACGAGGGATTCGCGGGCACGCCTCAGATCCAGCGGTCGGTGAACATGCGCTATCTCGGCCAGAACTACGAGGAAGAAATCCCGATCCCCGGCGGCAACGTTACGGCTGAATCGCTGGCGGAGCTGCTCGCGGCATTCGAGACGCACTACGAAGCGACCTACGGCTACCGCATCCCCGACGAGATCATCGAGCTGGTGCAGTTCAACGTCACCGTGTTCGGGGACACCGCCAAGCCGGAATTGCCCGTGCTGCCGGAGGGACCACCTGCGGAACCGGCGGGATCGCGCCAGGTCTGGTTCTCGTCGGAGGGCTCCGTCGACTGTCCCGTCTATGCCCGGGAGGACCTCTCGCCCGCCGATCGCATCACCGGGCCGGCCATCATCGAAGAGCTCGACTCAACGACCGTCGTCCACCCCGGTCAGCTTCTGACCGTCAGCCCGCATGGCACGGCCGTGCTCGAATGGACCGAGGGGTCCGCATGAACGCAAGGTGTGCCGGGAGACGCCACTCATGACAACGTCCAGCGCTCCATCTAGCGTCGACCTCGTCACGCTCAACGTGGTCTACAACCGCCTCGTCGGCATTTGCCGCGAGATGGGCACCACGATGATGCGCACGGCCTACTCGCCGATATTCAGCGAGAGCCGCGACTTTTCCTGCGTCCTCTTCGATCGCCACGGGCGCATGCTGGCGCAAACCGAGTTCTGCCCGGCGCAGGTGGGCGCGATCCGCTTCGTGGTCAAGTGGCTCATCGCCGAAATCGGCGAGGAGAACGTGCGCGAGGGCGACATCATCGTGCACAACGACCCCTACCGGGGCGGCGTGCACATGCCGGAGCACGTGGTCATCAAGCCGGTGTTCTACGACGGCGAGATCTTCGGCTATGTGTCGAACATCGCGCACCTGGTGGAAATCGGCGGCCTGGCCGTCGGCGGGTTCGCGGCCACCGCCACCGAGATCTACCAGGAGGGCCTGCGCCTGCCGCCGGTGTGGCTGATGCGCGGCGGCGAATACAACGAAGACGTGTGGCGCATCATGATGTCCAACCACCGTGCGCCGCGTTACACCTGGGGCGACCTGCACGCCATGATGGCGTCGCTGAACGTGGCCGAGCAGCGCACCCACGAGCTGTTGGACGCCTACGGCGTCGAGCGCATCACCCAGGTGAGCGACGAGCTGCTCGACTACGCCGAGCGGTGGATGCGAGACGAGATTCGAGCCATCCCGGACGGCGAGTACACCTTCGAGGGCCACATGGAGGACGCCCGCGAGGTGCCCTTGCACGACTGGATTCGGCTGCGGCTGGTGGTCTCCGACGGAAGCCTCGTCGCCGACTTCAGCGACAGCGATCCCCAGGCGCAGCACGTACTGAACTGCACCTACGGCGTGACGGCTTCGGGCACCTACAACGCCGTGTTCCACTTTGCCGACAACAACGTGCCCCACAACGACGGCGCGTATCGCCCGATCACGGTGATCGCCTCGCCCGGAACGCTCACCAACGTCGTCCACCCTGGGCCTTGCGTCGGCGGCAACACCGAGACTCACCCGCGCGTGTGGGGCATCGTGATCGGCGCGCTCTCCAAGGCCGTGCCGGACCGAGTCTCGGCGGACACCGGCGGCACATCGTGCAACTTCCTGTTCGGCGGCACGCATCCGGACACCGACCGCTACTACGTGCACTACCACTTCGACGGCGTGGGCTGGGGCGGTCGCGCCAATGCCGATGGCAACAGCAACCAGGTGATCCCCAACGGCAACTGCCCGTCGACGCCGGTGGAGATCTTCGAGACGCGATATCCGTTCCTCGAGCGGTCCTATCGCCTGCGGCAGGACTCCGGCGGCGCCGGCGCGCAGCGGGGAGGGCTGGGCTCGGAGCGGATCCTCGAGGTGCGGGCGCCCGAGATCACGGTGTCGGCGCTGTTCGACCGCATGGTGTCGGGCGCGTGGGGCCTCTTCGGCGGCCGAGACGGGCAGCAATCCGCGTTGCTTGTGAAGCGCGCCGGGGAAGACACATTCGTGACCTTCCGCGAGGAATACGGCACGGCCAGCAACTCGCGCGTGGCCAACATTGTGCTCAAAGAGGGCGATCAGGTTATGCTCGCGAGTCCCGGCGGGGGAGGCTACGGCGACCCGAGGACACGTGCCCCGGACGCCGTGCGGCGGGATGTATTGGAGGGATTCGTGTCGGAGACGGCCGCGCGCGAGATTTACGGCGTGGCATTGCAGCGACTCAACGGATCCCTGACGATCGACGCCGACGCCACCGCCCGTCTCCGGGCGGACGTGCCGTCTCCGAAGGCACCGGCCGTCACCGACGAGTCCGGCGAGCTGGTTGCCGCCGTGCCGCGCTCCGAAACCGGGGGGCACTGGGAGGAGCACAAGGGCGATTGGTGGCAAACTAGCGTCACGAATTGCCAGCTATGCGGCCAGGTGGTCCCGCGCGACGTGTGGGTCAGCGCCGGCGGCATGCGCTTCTGCTCCGTGGAATGCGATGATCGGTATCACGACTACTGGCTGCCGAGGCATGCGGACCAAGTGATTGAGCAGGCGACATGAGCGAGAACGGCATGAGCGAAAACGGCCACTTGCTCGAGGTGAAGGACCTCGCCGTCCAATTCAAGACGGACGAGGGCATCGTTCGCGCCGTCAACGGCATCGCCTATGAGCTTGCGGCGGGCGGGTCGCTCGGCATCGTGGGCGAGTCGGGCAGCGGCAAGAGCGTCAGCTCGCTGGCCCTGCTGCGGCTGATTCCTCAGCCCGCCGGTCAAATCACCGGCGGCGAGGTGATGTTCGGCGACACCAACGTCATGGACGTCGATCCCGAGGAGATCATCGAGACACGCGCCGGCCGCGTCTCCTTGCTGCAGATTCCGCCCAACGAAATGCGGGGCATCCGCGGCGGCAAGATTTCCATGATCTTCCAGGACCCAATGAGCTCGCTCAATCCCGTGCTGACGGTCGGACGCCAGATCGACGAGGCGCAGCGGCTGCACCTGGGCGTGAGCAAGGACGAGGCCCGCGCGCACACGGTCGAGCTTTTGGATCGGGTGGGCATACCCTCGCCCGCCGAGCGCGCCAACGACTATCCGCACCAGCTATCCGGGGGCATGCAGCAGCGGGCCATGATCGCCATGGCGATCTCCTGCCAGCCGCAGTTGCTGATCGCCGACGAGCCGACGACGGCGCTGGACGTGACGATTCAAGCGCAGGTCATCGAGCTCATTTCGAGCCTGCGCGAAGAGCTGGGCATGGCCGCCATCCTGATCACGCACGACCTGGCGCTGGTCGCCGGATTCTGCGAAGAGATCGTGGTGATGTACGGCGGCTACATCGTGGAGCGCGCAACGGGCCGCGACATCTTCTATACGCCGAAACACCCCTACACGATTGGCCTGCTGGAATCCATGCCCAGCATCTCCGCGGCGCGCGGCGACCGGCTGAGCGCCATCCCCGGCGCGCCGCCGGACATGACCAATCTTCCGGTGGGGTGCCCGTTCGCGCCGCGCTGCCGGTTCGTGAAGGACAAGTGCATCGAGGAAATGCCGCCCGTGGAGACGATCGACGACGGCCGGTCGCTCCGCTGCTGGGTGGACGTGGATACGGGTGAGTTGCGATGAGTGATTCCAGGGCCGGTGAGACGACGACCAGCGCTTCGAGCCGCAACGGCTCCGCCAGCGGCGAAACGCTGCTGACGGTCAATGGGCTCACGAAGTACTTCCCCGTCATGCGCGGCTTCATCATTCGCCGCCAGTCCGGGCTGGTGCGGGCGGTTGACGGCATCAGCTTCGAGCTGAACGCGGGCGAGACCCTGGGCCTGGTCGGCGAGTCTGGCTGCGGCAAGACCACCACCGGCAACACGATCATGCAGCTCGAGCCGCCGACCAAGGGCGAGGTGATCTTCGAGGGCAACGACCTCGTTCAACTCTCGCGAGACGACCAGCGCCGCGCGCGGCGGAAGATGCAGATGATCTTCCAGGACCCGTACGGCTCGCTAAACCCGCGGATGTCGGTCGGGCGGATCATCGAAGAGCCGCTGCAGGTGCACGATCTCTACGAGAGCCGCGACGAGCGCCGCCAGCGCGTGCGCGAGCTGCTGGAATTGGTGGGGCTCGATCCGCGCTTCTCGAGCCGCTACCCGCACGAGTTCTCCGGCGGACAGCGGCAGCGCATCGCTTTCGCCCGCGCATTGGCCGTGCAGCCCTCGTTCATCGTCTGCGACGAGCCGGTGTCCGCGCTGGACGTGTCAATCCAGGCGCAGATTATGAACCTGCTGCTGGACTTGCAGCAGCAGTTGGGCGTGGCCTACCTGTTCATCTCCCACGACTTCAAGGTGGTGCGGCAGATCAGCCACCGCATCGCGGTGATGTATCTGGGCCAGATTGTCGAGATGGCGCCCAGCGAGCAGTTCTATCTGCGCCCGCTGCACCCCTACACGCGGTGCCTGCTATCCGCCGTGCCGGTGCCCGACCCCGACCTGGAAGCCAAGCGGCAGCGGATCATCCTCACCGGCGACGTGCCCAGCCCGGTGAACCCGCCGTCGGGCTGCCGCTTCCACCCCCGCTGCCCGTGGGCGCAGGACCGCTGCGCGACGGAAGAGCCGGAGCTGACCGACGCGGGCGACGGCCACTTCGTCTCCTGCCACTTCTGGCAGGACATCGAAGCCAAGGGCGGCGCCCTGCCCATGGCCGCGAACGGGGCGTCGGCGGGCTAGTAGTCCTTGCCGAAGGACAAGTCAGCCGGATCCTGAGAGCCGGTGGCAAACGTGTCGTGGCAACGCTTCGTCGCAGAATGCCTCCGAGCCCCTCGCAGAGTGGACGGTGTGGGGCGCACGGTCTAGGCTCGCGCGCGTTGTGGAGTTCGTGAGGCGGGACTAGGTGCGCATCCAAAGCGTCGAGGTCCGGACGGCCTCGGACACGCACCACAACGCCAACTACGTCACCATCACGACGGAGTCGGGGCTGGTGGGCCTGGGCGAGGCGTACGCCGCCGGTCCGGATCTGGCGGTGGCTGAGACTGTGCGCTATCTCGGCGAGTGGCTGGTGGGGCAGGACGCCACGCGCCGCGAGCGGCTCTGGCACCTGTGCTATCGCGGGCTGCGGTTTCCCGCCGGCGCGGTGGGCTGGGCGGCGGTCAGCGGCATCGACCTGGCGCTGTGGGACCTGGCCGGCAAGCTGGCCGATCAGCCGGTCTACCAGCTGCTCGGCGGGCGCTACCGGGACCGCGTCTGGGTCTACTTCGACGTGGTGACCGGCGATCCGGCGGACATGGCCGAGGAAGCCAGGGCTATGGCCGATGAGCACGGATTCACGGCGTTCAAGCTCTTCCCGTATTCGCCAGAGGACGATCGCCTGCCGTGGCAAGAGGCCATCCGTCTGGTGACGGAGCGCGTAGAGGCCGTGCGCGAGGCGGTGGGAGACTCCGCCGAAATCGGCGTCGACTTCCACGCCAAGCTGGAGGAGCCGGCCAAGGCCGCCGAGCTGGCGCGGGTCATCGAGCCTTTCCGGCCGATGTTCATCGAGGAGCCGATCCGGCCGGGTAGCCACACCGTGATGGCCGAGGCGCGGCGGGCGATGAACCTGCCCGTGGCGACCGGCGAGAGCCTCTACGGCAAACACGAGTTCCAGGCGCTGATCGAGGCGCAGGGCGCCGACCTGCTGCAACCCGACATCCTGCTCTGCGGCGGCATGACCGAGATTCGCAAGATCGCGGCGCTGGCCGAGGCGCACATGCTGTCGCTGGCGCCGCACAACCCGTTTGGCGGGTTATCGTCCGTGGCCACGGCGCATTTCGGCGCGGCCACGCCCAACTTCCTCATCATGGAGTCGCCGCAGACGGTCGGCCCGCGTGCCCAGGCAAGCGCGCTGCGGCAGAGCTTCCTGCATGGCGGCATCGAGATCGAAGGCGGCTATGTCAAACTGCCGCAGGGTCCGGGCTGGGGCGTGACGCTCAACGAGTCGCTCGTGGCGCAACACCCCTACCAATCGTGGCGGCGCCCCGTGCCGGCGAAGGCCGACGGCGGCTTCGGCTACTACTAGGAGCAGTGGATATGGGCTGGGCGCCGCGATACTCCGTGGGTCTGTATCACCATCTGGGCATGGTCGACGGTCCCTCGATGGACGAGATCGACGAGGCCTTTCGCGCCGTCGACCGGATTCCCGACCTGGCGGGCATCGAGTTCTTCAGCGGCACGTGCGTCACGCTGGACAACGCGCACCAGGTGAAGCAGCGGCTCGACGACCGCGGGCTGCAATGCTCGATGATTCACCACGGCGAGCCCTACATTCGCGGCTCGTTCCCGTGGGCCGCCTATACCTCGCCCGACGCGGCGGAGCGGCGCGAGGCCATCGACATGTGCCTGCACGCGGTCGAGGTGGCTCGCGCGCTCGACGGCCTCGGAGTCTACGTGTTCACGCCCATGGACGGCGCCGACTACCCGTTTCAGCAGGACTTCCGCGCCGCGCGCGAACGCACGCTGGACGCGCTCCGCGAGATCTGCGACGCCGCCGGCGACCTGAAGGTGGCCCTGGAATTCCGGCCCTACCTGCCGCGCGGCTGGGCCACGGTGGGCTCGATGAGCAAGACGCTGGAGATCATCGGCGAGTTGAACCTGCCAAATCTCGGCGCGCAGCTGGAGGTGAGCCACACCTTCATGAGCGGCGAGAACGCGGCCCAAGCGGCGTGGGAAGCCGCCCGCCGCGGCCTGCTCTATCACGTGCACCTCAACGACACCCAGCTGCCGCAGGACCTGTCGACCATCTTCGCCAGCAGCCACCTGTGGGAGTCGCTCGAGATGCTCCACTGGCTGCGCGAGGCCGACTATCCGTACTACCTGGGCATGGACGTGGTCTGGACGCGCGAGGAGCCGGTTCGCAGCGCGCAGCAGTTCGTGTCGAACACCAACTATCTGCTGCGCGTGCTCGACGCGATCGACGCCGAGGCGCTGGCCGACGCCATGGGCCGCAACGACATCCTGGACACCCAGGAGCTCGTGTGGCGCGCGCTGCGCGAGACCTCGTGACGATTCACCCATGAAGCTCGGCATCTCGCAGGCCTGCTATCGGTGGATGGCCTACCCGGACATGCGCCGCGACCGCCCGATATTCCTCCAGGACGAGTGGCGGCTGCCTTACCTGCAAACGCTGGATCCGCCGGACCCTGACGAACCCATCGAGAACTGGCTCCTCGATCGGGTGGAGTCCCTGGGCGTGGAATCGCTCTACGTGGCGTCGCGGACCTTTGCCGGGCGCGCGGCGGCGCAGGCCTTTCGCGAACGCGCAGAGTCCGCCGGAGTGATGGTTGTGGGCAACGCGGCCTTCAACGTTGCCGCCAGCGCCGAAGAGTGGGAGGGTGGCGAGTATCACTCGACCATCCAGCAGATCTGGCGCAGTGCCTGGGGCGGCGCCACGGTGGCGGCGGCGGTGCACAACCAGGCGGTGCGGCACAACCACTTCACCAAGGATCCGCCGATCGAGGTTCAGCTGGAGCGGGCCGAGGCCAACTTCCGATCGCTGCTGCCGGTGTGCGCCGAGTACGGCGTGGTGCTGGCCTGGGAAAACCACATCGACTATCGCCTGTCCGAAGTGGTGCAGGTGGTCGAGGCCATCGACTCGCCCTGGCTGCGGATCAATCTGGACACGGCCAACCCCATTGCCGTGATCGAGGACCCGATGGACGGCGCGCGGCTGGCGGCCAAGTACGCCGTGAACATGCATCTCAAGGACATGCGCATCCAGCCGGCCACCGGCACCGGCGAGGCGCAGGTGTCCTGGGCGCCGTTAGGGCGGGGCAGCGTCCCAATTCTCGAAATCCTCGACCTGGTGCAGGCGGAGGCGGCGGACCCGGACTCGATGCCTGTGTGTGTCGAGGTCGCGCCGCCGCCCGACCATGATCCCGACGTGTGGGTGCGGGCCAGCATCGAGTGGCTGCGCACCGAGCGCGGGCACCTGTTCGAGTCGACATGAAGCTCGGACTCTCACAGGCCAGCTATCGCTGGGTGGCGTATCCCTGGCTGCGTACCGATAGCGCGACCTACCGATATTCCACCGGGCGCCTGCCATATTTCGAGTCGGTTGTGCCGCCGGAGAGGGCGGACGATCTTCCCGGCTGGATGATCGAGCGGGCGCGCGTGCACGGGCTGACGGCGCTGTACATGGACCCCGGCTGGTTCAAGGACGAGGCCGGCGCCGGCCAGTTTGGCGACGTCATGCGTGAGGCGGGGATTGAGTACTTCGGCATCGCCGTTCCGGATCTCCCGGCCGACGCCGACGCCTGGGGCGCCACGGACATGGCCGCGCGGCGCGCCGCCCGCGACGCGACGTCCTACCGGCTGGCCGAGACGGCGAACGGATGGAGCGGCGGCACCGAGTTTCAGCGGTGCGTGCGGGCCATCGAGCTTTCCGCGGCCGCCGGGGCGACCATCGTCAACGTGGTGCACCGCGAGGCTGGGATACGCCACCGGTTCATCGACGACCCGCCGCTGGCCCAGCAGATCGACGCGATGATCCGCAACCTGACGTCGCTCATCCCCATTGCCGAAGATCTGGGCATCGTCCTGACCACCGAATCGCACATGGACTACCGCGTCGCCGACTACGTACAGGTGATGGACGCCGTCGCGTCGCCCTGGCTGCGCCACAATTTCGACTTCGTTAACTCGATTTCCGTCGTCGAGGATCCGCTCGACGCGGCGCGGCTGGCCGCGCCCTACACGGTGATGACGCACATCAAGGACATGCGCGTGCAGCCCTACACGCTGATCGGCGAGCCCAGGTTCTTCAATTCGCCCATCGGCGACGGCGACGTGCCGGTGCTCGATATCCTCGAGGTCCTGCAGAACGGCGCCCCGGACCCCGAGAACCTGCAGCACTGCGTGGAGGTGCTCGCGCCGCCCGAGCACGACGCCGAAGCGTGGATCGTCGCCGGCCTGGACTGGCTGCGCAAGCACGCCGCGCCATACTTCGCATAGGCCGCTAGGATTGCCGCTTCGG
This sequence comes from Chloroflexota bacterium, assembly GCA_965243625.1. Lineage (GTDB taxonomy): Bacteria > Chloroflexota > UBA11872 > UBA11872 > UBA11872 > JAJECS01. The sequence goes on along the minus strand of CBDEVI010000002.1, from coordinate 1,236,191 downwards.
TTGAGCGTGGAACAACGATCTTGCCCAAGGAGAACGCCCGTGACCTGTCAACGCCAAAGGTTTGCCGCCGATGACTGAGTCCGATCGCATGCCATCCGCCCAGCGCCTGTCCGCGCGGGAAGGCGGGACGGTCACTTCGCTGTCCAGCGTCGTCGGCGCGGACGGCACGACCACCGTGTTCGCCGGCACGCTGACCGGCGTCTTCCGTTCCGACGACGCCGGTCAAAGCTGGGCCCCGACGAGTGCGTTGCGCAGTCCGTTTATCGAAGCCGTGGCCGTGTCACCCGACTTCGCGAACGACCAGACGGCGGTCGCCGGGACCACCGACTCCGGGCTGCACATGACGTATGACGGCGGGCAGAAGTGGCAGCGCCGGATGTTCTGGGGCGAGCACCCAACGGTGACGGCCCTGGCGTTTTCTCCCTTCTATGCCGACGACGAGACCATCGCCGCCGGAACCGACGGCCGCGGCGTCTATATCTCCGATAACCGCGGCGGGTCGTGGAACGGCTACGGTCCCGAGCTCGCCGACGCCCAGATCACCGCGCTGGCCGTGGCGCCCCACTCCGCCGACGTGCTGTTCGCGGGCGCGGTCGAAGGCGGCATCATGCGCAGCGTCGACCAGGCGCGATCCTGGTCGGCTGGCGCCGGCCTTCCCGACGACGCGACGGTCCTGGGTATCGCCATGTCACCGACGTTCCTCGACGACGGTCTGGCGCTTGCCGGCACGGAGATGCACGGGCTCTATCGCTCGAAGGACCACGGCACCTCCTGGAATGCCGTCGATGACGTGCCGTCGAATTGGCCCATCAACGCCGTCACCGTCGTTGGTGGCGCGGACGGGGCGGCGATTGCGGTTGCCGGCAATACGCTCTGGCGGTCGTCGGATGCGGGTTCGAGTTGGCAGCGCGTTCGTCTCCGGGGAGCGCGAAGCCAGTCGCTGCTGGCCCTGGCCACCGCGGGCGACGGCGTCGTGCTCGCCGGCGTCAACGGCGCCGGCGTGATTCGGTCCGTCAACGGCGGCCAGAAGTGGGCGGCGAGCAGCAACGGCCTGACGAGCCTGCCCATCCTTGCCCTGCAGCCTTCGCCCGACTTTGCCCGCGACGGCGTAATCCTGGCCGGAACGGCCGGCGAGGGCGTGATTGTTTCTCGTGACGGCGGCTGGCATTGGTCCGAGGTGACCACGGGTTTCCCGGAACCAACCGTGGTCGATCTGGCGCTTTCGCCCGCGTTCGCTGACGACGGTGTCGCATTTGCGTTGTCCGCGGACTTTCTGATCGGTACGTCGGACGCCGGCGAATCCTGGAATCTGATGTACACCGTGTCGGCCGAGCATCCAGTCTTGGCGGCGGCGTTCTCGCCGACGTTCGCCGAGGATAGGTTGATCGCGCTCGGCTGCTACGGGGGCGTGCTGCTCATGAGTAGCGACGCGGGCGAGACGTGGAACGCCGTCGACGAGCGATTCCGCGGGGCGGCGGTCGTGGAGGTGGCGTTCTCGCCGCGATTCGCCGAGAACGGAACGATCCTCGCCGCAACGGCCGGAGAGGGCGTGGTCGCCGTCTATCGCTCAACAGATCGGGGCGCATCGTGGTCGCGCTACGTGCAGCAGGACGGCGCCTACCACTGGGCATCGCTCACGATCCCCGACGCTGAACCCGCCGACGGCGAAGAGTTTTTCGGTCTGGCGACCGGACCGTACGTGCTGCGGCCGAGCGGCACGGTGGTCGGTCACTGGAATGCGCTGTATCCCAGCAGCCTGGAGACGGCGATTCGCTCGGTGGTCGCCTCGCTTGACTTTGCGGACGACAACACGCTGTTCGTGGCCACGAGCGCCGGATTGCTTCGATCTTCCGACCGCGGACGCCTTTGGTATCCGTTGACTCCCGAGCTCGACGGCGTACCGATCGAGGCGGTGGCCGTTGCCCGTGATGCCGCCGGTGGCCAGGTGCTATTGGTCGCCACCATCCACGGCGAGGTGTGGCGGATTGACGATCCGGCGGCTTCCCCGACGTAACGACGGGAGTTAGGGCGCCGGGTCTTGTCCAGTCGGTTCCGGACCGTCGGAGTCGGCACGGCGGCGCTGCTGTAGCCTGCGCCAGATTTCCGGCTCTTGACCCGAGCCGCGCCCGTCGTAGAAGCGGTGTTCCCGCAGCGAGGGCGGCACGTACGCCTGGTTGACATAATTGTTCGGATAGTCGTGCGGGAACAGGTAGTTGGCGTCCTCCTCGTGCGGCCCCCGCGGCGGCGTGTTGCGCAGATGGGCGGGGACTTCGAGATCCGCACCGGCGGCGATCGCCTCCTCCGCGGCGTCGAGGGCGCGTCCGGCGGCGTTGCTTTTGGGCGCGCAGGCGAGATAGATCGTGGCCTGCGCCAGCGCGTAGCGACCTTCCGGCAATCCCACGCGCTCAACCGCGGCCGCGGCGGCGGTCGCGATAGGAAGTCCCTGCGGATCGGCGTTGCCGATGTCCTCGGAGGCCAGAATCACCAGTCGCCGCGCGATGAACTGCGGCGCCTCGCCCGCCTGCAGCATCTTGGCGAGCCAGAGCAGCGCGGCGTCCGGATCGGATCCGCGGACGCTCTTGATGAAGGCGGAGATGGTGTCGTAGTGGTCGTCGCCGGCGCGGTCGTAGCGGACGCCGCGCTCGAGCACGGCTTGGCGAACGGTCTCGGCGTCCACGGTGGCCTCGCCGAGCATCGTGGCGTGCAAGGCGGCGGCTTCGGTCCAGTTCAGCGCGGTCCGAGCGTCGCCGCCAGCGCCCGCGACGATGGCATTGACGGCGGTTGGATCGAAGGTGAGCCCGGACTCCCCGAGACCGCGATCGTCGTCCTCGACAGCGCGTTGCACGATGGCGCGCAAGTCGTCGCGTGAGAGCGGCTCCAGTCGCAGCACCCGAACGCGCGACAGCAGAGGCGCAATGACGCTGGTGTAGGGGTTCTCGGTGGTCGCGCCCCAGAGGACAATCGTGCCGTCTTCCACGTGGGGCAGCAGGGCGTCTTGCTGGGCCTTGTTGAAGCGGTGGATCTCGTCGATGAACACGACGGTGCGGCGCTGGTGCAAGGCCCGCTCCTCGCGGGCCTCGACGACGGCGTCGCGAAGGTCGCGGACGCCCGAGGTGACGGCGCTGAGCTGAACGAAGCGGCGGCGGGTGGTGGTGGCCGCAAGCCGCGCCAAGGTGGTCTTGCCGGATCCCGGTGGCCCCCAGAGGATCGCCGACCATATGGCGTCGCGTTCGATCGACGCACGCAGCGACGACTCGGGCGCCAGCAGGTGGCGCTGCCCGACAATCTCCTCGAGTCGGCGCGGCCGCATGCGCGCCGCGAGCGGGGCCTCGGCCTCGATGGCCTCGCGTGAGGCGTGTTCGAACAGATCGTCAGCCATTGGCAGGTCGAATCCACCGCGTGGAGTCCCGCCGACGTGAACGCGATCGGCTATCGGCGTCGTTTAGCGGTCGGGCCGCACACCCAGCGTGACTTCGGTTCGTTGAGGATCGTCTCCCACGTCAGTCCGCAGGTACCAGACCGTCACGGTACTGCCAGGTCCGTACTTTGCCAGAATTCGGCCCAGTTCGCCGATGTCGCCGACGGATTCATCGTTGATGCCGACGATGATGTCGCCGGGCTCCAGGTCGGATTGGTCCGCGCCGGAGCCCACGGTAATGGCCTGGATGTACAAGCCGTGGTTCACCGGCAGCCCAAACTGTCGCGCGATTGCCGGCGTGATGGTCGCCGAGCGGATGCCCATGAACCCCCGCGTGACCACGCCGTCCTCGATGAGGGCGTCGATCACGAGCTTGGCGTTGTCGATGGCGATGGCGAAGCCGATGCCCTCGGCGGCGCCTGCGCCCGCCGAATTCACGCCGACGACCTCGCCGTAGAGATTCAGCAGCGGACCGCCGCTGTTGCCCGGATTGATCGAGGCGTCGGTCTGGATGAGATCGCTCAGGGTCAAGCGCTGGGGTCCGATGTTGGTCAGCACCCGGCCAATGGCGCTGACGACCCCCGCCGTGACGGTAGGTCCGCCGGGAAGGTCGAGGGCATGGCCAATGGCAACCACGACTTCACCAATCCGCAGATCCTCCGAGGAGCCCAGCGGCAGCGGCGTGAGCCCTTCCACGTCGACGCGCAGTACCGCCAGGTCCGTCTGCGGATCGCGTCCGACGATTTCCGCATCCGCCGCATGGTCGAGGTGGCGGCGACTCGTGCTCGGCGGACCGTTGGTTTCGCTTGCGTCAGTCGCTGCGGATTCGGGAGGCGGGAACGTCACCACGACGCGATCGGCGCCCTCCACGACGTGGTTGTTGGTGACGATGTAGCCGTCGGAACTGATGATGAACCCGGTGCCGACACCGCCGCCGGGCGTCGGCCGGTCATTCGAATCAGCATTCGCCGTCTCGATCGCGATGTGGACGACCGAGGGACGCGCCAGATCGACAAGGTCCGGAATGGTCACGGCGCGTCGCAGGTCTTCGCCGGCAAGTGTGGATTCCAGCGTCCCGGATTCCGCCGTTGCGGCCGGAGACACCGTCGCTGCCGTGGGTGTCGGCGCCGGGGCGGTCGCCGTCGGGCTGGGGATTGCCACCCCCGCCGTCGGCGCGGGAAGGCTTGCGGTCGCGGTGGTCGCGACAAGGCTCGCCGTGGGGCCGCCAGCTGAGATTTCGGGCGCAAGGCCATCGCCGTCGCACGCGGCGACGATCAGCGCGAGGCCGGCGGCGAGGGCAAGCGTCAGGACAAGTCGCCGGAGATTCATGAACTTTCCTTCAGGCGCTCCGGGCATCTTCGGTCGAGGCTAGCACCGACGATCAGCGTGGATCGCGGGCTTTCTCACGTTCGCGACGGACGGTCCGCGGATCCGGCTAGGATGGCTCGTCCGCCCGCCACTCGATATTTCAGCGACTGATGCCGCCGCCTGAATTGTCAGCCGAAACGGTCCGAGCGATCGTGCGCCGTGCGTTGGCCGAAGACATCGGCTCGGGCGACGTGACGACCGACGCGGTGGTCGATACGCAAGGCAGCGCGAAGGCGCCAATCGTGTTCCGCGAACTCGGCATCGTGGCGGGACTGGATGTGGCGCGCGAGGTGTTTTCCCAGCTGGACGCCGACGCCGTGGTGGAAGCCCGGGCGGCCGACGGGGCGTGGGTCGGGGCCGGCGAAACTGCGGCCGTGGTGCGCGCCCGAACCCCCGCCATGCTCACGGGCGAGCGTGTCGCGCTCAATTTCCTGCAACGCCTCAGCGGCGTCGCCACCTTGACGCGGGCCTTTGTGGATGCGGTGCAAGGGACCGGGGTGCGCATCCTCGATACGCGAAAGACCACCCCGACGTTGCGCGCCTTTGAGAAATACGCCGTACGCATGGGCGGCGGCGCCAATCATCGCGACGGGCTCTACGATGCGATCTTGATCAAGGACAACCACATCGCGGCCGCGGCGGACGTGGCCGAGGCCGTCGCGCGCGCACGGAGTGGAGCGCCGGCCGGCATGGCAATCCAAGTTGAGGTCGAATCGTCCGATGAGGCAGCGGCGGCCGTTTCCGCGGGCGCGCATGCCTTGCTGTTCGACAACATGCCGGTCCCGGAAGTCGAGCGTGCCGTTCGCCTTGTGGCCGGCGATGTGCGCTTGGAGGTCACGGGCGGGGTGACCCTGTCGAACGTGCGGGAATATGCGAAGACGGGTGTCCACGACATCTCGGTCGGGGCGCTCACGCACTCGGCCCGCGCCATCGATATTGGGCTGGACTTCTAGGGCGCGCCGCTCGTCCTTAGGCGCCGAGCATCGGCTGCATGCGTGGCCAGGCCGCTTCGTGATCGAGAAGCTTCTGCTTGACGCCGGTGCCGCGGACATAGCCGCCCAGACCGCGTGAGCCGACGATGCGGTGGCAGGGGACGAAGATGAGATTCGGGCTCGATCCGACGGCTCGGCCGATGGCCCGGGTGGCATGGGGGCTGCCGACCGCGCGGGCCAGCCAGGCATAGCTGCGGGTTTCGCCGAACGGCACGTCGCGAATCGCGTCCCAGGTGCGGCGCTGGAAGTCGGTGCCTGCGCGGTGGTCCAGGGCGACGTCCAGGCGCTGGCGTCCGGACGTGAGGTACTCCCACAACTCTTCGAGCGCTTGGCCGGCCGTTTGGTAGGCGGCGCGACCCGCGACCGGCCATTGGTCATGCTCGGCGCGCCGTCGGCGCGAGCGCTGCGCCCCCCGTGACCGGGTGCGCGCGGCACTTGACGTCCGCTGCAGGGCGGTGACGCACGGGCCTTCGCGGTTGTGTGCCAGCGTCGCGCCCACCAACCCGACCTCGCTGGCCGCGACGCCGCACCACCCCCAGCCATCGATGGTCCTGACGGCGAGCGCGAATTCGAGGAAACCGTCGGTCATGTGGTCAGGCGGCGCTTGCTCCAGGGACTGGCAGTGTATCCAGCACTTCCTGCACCACATCGCGGGTGTCGACGCTGCGAATTCGAGCGGCCGGGCTCACGATGACCCGGTGGGACAGCACCGCCACGGCCAGGTCCTTCACGTCGTCCGGAATCACGTAGTCGCGGCCGCGCATCGCCGCCAGCGCCTGGCTGCCGCGGTAGAGAAACAGGCTGCCGCGCGGACTGGCTCCCAGGTAGACCTCGCCATGGTCGCGGGTGGCCCGCACGAGATCGACGATGTACTCGTGCACGAGTTGGTCGATGTAGACCTCCCGCACCGCCGCTTGCGCAGCCAGGATCGTGTCGACGTCGGCCACTTGCCGCACCTCGGTCAGCGGGTGGGTGTGCTGCTGGGCGCCGAGGACTTCGACCTCGTCCGATCGATCCGGGTAGCCCAAGTTCACGCGCAGAAAGAAGCGGTCGAGCTGGGCCTCCGGCAGCGGGAAGGTGCCCTCGTACTCGATGGGGTTTTGCGTGGCCATGACCAGGAACGGGCTGGGCAGCGTGTGCGTCACGCCGTCCACGGTGATTTGGCGTTCTTCCATGGCCTCCAGCAGCGATGATTGCGTCTTCGGCGTGGCGCGATTCACCTCATCCGCCAGCAGGATCTGCGACATCACCGGGCCGGCGCGGAACTCGAACTCCTGCGACTTCTGGTTGTAGATCGTCACGCCGGTCACGTCGCTCGGCAGCATGTCCGGCGTGAACTGCACGCGGCTGAACGTGAGGCCCAGCGACTGCGCCATGGCCTTGGCCAGCGTCGTCTTCCCGACTCCCGGCACATCCTCGATCAGGATGTGACCGTTGCTCAGCAGGGCAACGACGGTAAGTTCTACGGCGTCGCGCTTGCCGACAATGACCTGATTGACGCTATCGGAGACGCGCTGCGCAACTGTGCCGATGTCATCCATGTGGTGCTCGCTCACGTAAGGGCTGGTCCCGCCCGCGCCAAGCCAGCGAGCCGCACTATACCCGAAGCGGCCCCAGTTGACGGCGGTTCGGACGCGCGTGAAGCTTGGGGCGCCGCGCGAATGCGCTTCCGGCGGGGATAGTTGAGTGGCCCAACGTGGGCTTCCCAAGCCCAAAACGCGGGTTCGATTCCCGTTCCCCGCTCCACTGTCAGCTCGGCGGCGCGCCTAGGCGCCTGTGCCGTCGGCGAGTCGCGGCAGGACGAACTGACGCAGCCTGTCCTTGCCGAGCACAATCATGCGCCCGTCGATTTCACTGACCCAGAGCCCGCGAATATCGCCGAAGAAGTCATCCGAGCCGGCGTATTTGAATTGCCGGACGAAGGCTCCCGCGGTTCCCTCGCGCTTGTCGATTTCGACGATGCGCTTGTTGGAAACGTCGGCCAGGAAGAGGCTCTCCGACTCGGCGTCGGTGAAAATCCGGGACGCACGCAGCGCATCACCCTCGAGCCCGGCGATGGTAAAGCCGATCTGGGAGCCGCCGCGGAACCTCAGGATCGATCCGTCCTCGAACAGGACGTAGATGTCGCCGTCGATCGCGAAGTCAATGGCCGTTGAGATATCAATCTCATCCCGAGCGTCCAGGTAGCTCGTTGGCCCCAACTCGTATCCGCCGGCGGTCCATTGGTATTTGAAGATCGTGTTCGCCCCAGGGTCAAGCACGTAGAGATTGTTGTTGAAGTTGTCGAAGGCAACCGGGGTTCGCCACTCCTCCGTGCCGGTGATGCGCAGCAGGCGCGCCGTATCGCTCTCATCGATGCTGAAGATGTTGTATCGATTGTCGATGACGATTGGGCTCAGGGATCGGTCGATGACGGCGATCAAATCCTGAACGGTCACCGAGCCGACGACATCGCCTTTCCTCAGCAGCGACACGCCTTGGCGCGCGGTCTCATAGGACAACAGCTGATCCGAAATAGCATCGATCACATACTTCGAGTCCAGTCGAACATCGAGCGCTTCCACCGCGCTGCCGATGCCTGCGCTATCGAACTCGTCGATGGTTGAGCTTGGGACGATCTTGTAGACGCGATTGATGCGTTCTTCCTCGCGCGTGATGTCGTCGAGGAGGCGGTTGATGTCCTGCGCGAGCAGCCGGGCGGTGTCTGCCGACAGCGCCTGGTTCGCCAAGTCCTCGGCGTCGCGCAGCATCAGCAGTGTGGCGGCGCGGCCTTCATCGGGCCCGCGGTCTTGCGCCTCACGGAAGAGATCTTCGGCCTGGGTGAGCAGCTCCGTGGCCCGTGAGCTTGACTCAACGGGTTCGAAATTGCCCGGGGCGCTTGTCGCAGTCGGCGACGGTCCGTCGAGCGTGGGCGTTTCGACGAGGTCGGTCTCGTCCGGCGCCGGCGAGTTTCGCAGGATCAGCACCACCGCCATGACCACGAGCAACGCCAGCGACAAGCCGAAGAGGAGGGTGCCCGGCCCGGGGAACGAGCGCCGGCGGCGGACCAGCAGCGGATCGCGGTGTCCCTGCAAGTCGGCGCCTACATACTCCAGCGGGCGCGCGGGCGGCGCCGCATCGACCGGGGACCGCTGGGAGGCGGGACCTGCGGCCCGAAGGTCGCGCAGGCTGTCCCAGTCGTCGTCGAGTCGGTCGGCGGGCGGCTCGGGCGCGGCTGCTGGCGGCTGAACGCGCCGGTTGCGGCCTCTGCCGGTAACGAGATCCGCGAGCGCACGCACCACCACCATCGGCAGCACAACAATGAGCGTGATCAGCGTAACGGGCAGTGAGATGATCCGCTGTGCCAATGACTTCCTTGGCGCCGACGTTGCTTGACTTCGAGAAAAGTCGGACCGGGCTTCGTCGGCGTAGGCCCCGCCGGTTTGAACGCGCCTTCCGGGACGCGGGTCCGCTTGCCGCGGCGACTGCAGGCCGGCGGCATGCGACTGGCTCACCGACTCGCCCCGATAGGCGAGCTCCGGGTCCTCGTCGTCCAGGGAATCGATGGGTGTCGTGTCCATGGCAGCGGGGGGATGCCTGTCATCGGTCGGGAGGCCGCGAGCTGAGATGCCCGCGAACTGCACGACCAGGACCTCGCACTGTTGCCCGCCGCGCTGGGCGATGAGGGCGCACATGTCGTACGCCGCTTCCTGGGCCGAGCGCCGGCGCAGCATGCCGCGGATCTCACGTTCCGTGAGTTCATGACGAAGGTCCGTTGACGCCAGCACCAGGCAGTCACCGTCCTGGAGCTGCGCGCGAAACAGGTCGATTTCTTGCTCGACGTCAAGACTGGATTGGTATTCAGAGTCGAGATCGGACTCGTTCGGAAGGGCATTGATCGTGCCGTTGCGCAGGAAAAAGACCTGCGTGGGCAAGACCTGGGCGATGTAGACGATGCCGTCGGCGATGACGGCCCCTGTGGCGCCGACGATCGCCGCCGCCTCGCCCGGATCGGCCGACACGGTGACGCTGTAGGACGCTTGTCGCATGCCGCTGACCAACGCCGCGGCAATATCATCGGTCTCACCCGCGTAGTAGGCGGTGGTCGCCGTGCTGACAAAGTTGCGTCCCTGGCGGTCCGTGCCGCCTTGCACCACGACGTAGAGGTCCCCGAGAGCGGCTTGAGCCGTCGGTGCGCGAGCAACCTGGATTCGGGGGCTATCGTGGCGGGGTGTGCCGCCTCTCAGGCTTGCCTGGCCAGTGTCAACCAAGCGCAGCGTTTTCCTTCGAGCCGTGGGACCGGGCGCGCCAAGCGGCCGATCCTGCGGTTGCTAAGTACCCCGGTCCTCATATGCTAGCGTTAATCGAAGTACTGGTTGACGCGACGCGCCTCGGCGCAAGGAGTTGTCTCTGCGAGCCCCCCACCATCGATTTGCGGAACCGCGGACCCGACCCAAGGGCCCCCGGGTCAACGACGAGATCCGGATCCGCGAAGTTCGCTTGATTGACGAAGACGGTCAGCAAATCGGAATAGTTCCGACAGAGCAAGCCCTGGCAGTGGCGCGCGGGCGTGGGCTCGACTTGGTGGAAGTTTCGCCGGACGCCCATCCGCCGGTTGCCAAGATCCTTGACTACGGCAAGTTCAAATACCACCAAACACGCAAGCAGGGAGAGGGCAAGAAGCGCCAAAAGGCCGGCACGGTCAAGGAAGTTCGATTTCGCCCGGCCACGCGTGAGCACGACCTCGAGTTCCTCATCCGCCGGCTGGAACGCTTCCTCAAAGATGGGAACAAGGTGAAGGCCACGGTTCGATTTCGGGCTCGCGAACGGATCCATCCCGAGTTCGGCGTTCGCATTCTCGAGCGCGTCAAGCAGACGCTGGCCGATTCCGGGGTGGTCGAGCGGGACATCATGCCCGAGCAGGACGGCCGGGTGCTCAGCGTGATCATGGCGCCGAGCGGGCGAGCCTAGGCAGCGCTCCCCAGCTTCCAGACACAGCCGCGCCGTGACCTCCGCTGAACGACCCGCCCCGCTGCGCGCTACGTGGCCCCAGCGCACGCATACATGTGGCGAATTGCGACTCGCCCACGCCGGCCAGTCCGTCACGCTCAACGGCTGGGTGCACCGCCGACGCGACCAGGGCGGGCTGATCTTCATCGACCTGCGCGACCGCTACGGCGTCACCCAAATTGTGATCAACCGCGACGAGGCGCCGGAAGCGCACGCGGCCGCCAGCCGCGCACGTTCGGAATTCGTGCTCAGCGTGTCCGGATCGGTTCGGTCGCGGCCGCAAGGCACCGCCAATCCCGACCTGGACACGGGCGACGTCGAGCTAGGCGTGCAGGCCGTGACGGTGCTGGCGGAGTCCAAGGCGCCGCCGTTCGAGATCACGGCCGAGACGAACGTGGACGAAAGCGTCCGCCTGCGCCACCGGTATTTGGACCTGCGCCGCCGGCGTCTGCGCGAACTCATCGAGCTGCGCCACAAGGTCGTGCGCGAGATGCGGGAGTATCTGTGGGCGCGCGATTTCCTGGAGTTGGAGACGCCGACGCTCGTCCGCAGCACGCCCGAGGGATCGCGGGACTTCGTCGTGCCGAGCCGGTTGCACCCTGGAAACTTCTACGCCCTGCCGCAGTCGCCCCAGCAGATGAAGCAGCTGATCATGGTGGCCGGACTGGACCGCTACTTCCAGTTGGCGCGCTGCTACCGGGACGAGGACCTGCGGGCGGACCGCGTGTTCGAGCACACGCAGCTCGATATCGAGATGGCCTTCGTGGAGCGCGAGGACCTGCTGGAACTCATTGAGTCGCTCTATCTGCACATCGTCGACAAGCTGTCGTCGCAGGACCTCGCGGAGGTTCCATTCCCGCGAATCAGCCACGCGGAAGCTATCCGCCGCTACGGCACCGACAAGCCGGACGTGCGCTTCGGCCTCGAACTCGTGGACGTGGCTCCGGATGTGTCCGGTCGCGGATTCCGCGCGTTCGACGACGCCATCGCCGACGGTGGACAGGTGAAGGCCGTGGTGGCGCCCGGAATCGCCGGCTATTCGCGGCGCGAGGTGAGCGCGTTGCAGGACATCGTGCAAGAGGCCGGGGCGGCCGGCATGGCGACCATCGCGTTGAACGACGATGGCTCCATTCGCTCGCCGCTCGCCCGGTTCTTTGGCGAGGACGCGCTCCGCGCGGCGGCGCACAACGCCGGAGCGAACCAGGGCGACCTGGTCTGCATCGTCGCTGGATCGGCTCCGGTTGTGGCCGAATCGCTCGGGGCCTTGCGCCTGCACCTGGGGCGAGCCCTGGACTTGGTCCGGCCGAATCAGCTGGCCTTCGTGTGGATCATCGACTTTCCGCTCTTCGAGATCGACGAGGAATCCGGGGGCTTCACGTTCAGCCATAACCCGTTTTGCTCTCCGGCCGACGACTCGTTCGAGCTTCTTTACACGGACCCGGGACGAGCCTTGTCCAAGCAATACGACTTGATTTGCAACGGGCACGAGATCGGCGGCGGCAGCATCCGCGCCCACCGCGCCAAGGACTTGCGACGCATCTACCAGGTGATGGGCTACAGCGACCCGGAGATCGATGACAGCATCGGCCACATGTTGGACGCGTTTACCTACGGCGCGCCGCCGCACGGCGGCATCGCGATGGGCGTGGACCGGCTGGCGATGCTCCTTGGAGGCACCGAGAACTTGCGCGACGTCACCGTGTTTCCCAAGAACCAGGCCGGATTCGACCTCATGCTCGGAGCGCCTGGGCCGTTGGCGCCGGAGCAGCTGGACGAGCTGCATCTGATGGTGCGCGACGAGCAGGAAGAGTCCCCGGCGGAGGAGTAGTTCGGGCCGCGGGACTACCGCGGCGGGGCCGCGTCGATCCTGGTGGCCAGCCACTCACGAACATCGTCCAGCTCTTCCGGAGCGATGCGGTGGGCGACTGAGTATTCGCGGTACGTCACGTCGGCGCCTTTGGCGATGAGGACGTCTCGGGCGTTGTGACCTTCGGTCACGGGAATGAGTGGGTCGACGTTTCCGTGTCCGATGAAGACGGGCAGGTCGTCGAGGTTTCCGCCTGGAGCACGCTCCACCGACTCGGGCAGGTACCCGCTCAGCGCGACGACGCCGGCCAATCGCCTGGAATCGGTGGAGGCCGTGGCCAGCGACATCACCGCGCCCTGACTGAAGCCAAGCAGGAATACGCGGTCTGCATCGACCGGATAGCCGGCGACAACGGCGTCCAGGAACTCTCGCAGCCGGGTCAGGCTCGGCTCGAAGGTCACGGGATCGGGATCGCCGATGTCGTGCATGTCGTACCAGGCGTAGCCGATGCCGAATGGACCGGGGAGCGCGTAGGGCGCCTGGGGGGACACCACGAGCAGGTCGTCGCGACCGAGCTCGTTTGCCAGCGGCAGGAGATCGTGCGCATCGGCCCCGCGACCGTGCAGGAGCACGAGCAGTGCGTAGGATTCGGAATCCGTCCGCGGCGGGACGATGAGATGCTCCAGGGGAGCCGGAATAGGCTCCCAACGATCGGGCACCGTCATGACCCCCTGGCCGCGCGCCGGGCGGTGGCGCTGTCGAGCTCGTCCATCGTGCCAAGCCCCAGCGTATGCAGGCCGTGATAGAGCCCGCCGCGGTCGAGCAGCTCGTCGTGCGTGCCGCGCTCCACGATTCGCCCGTGCTCCAGGACGACGATCTCCGTTGCCCGCTGCACCGTTGACAGGCGGTGCGCGATCACGATGGCCGTGCGTCCGGCCATGAGCGTCTCGAGGCCGCGCTGAATGTACGCCTCGGTCTGGGCGTCCACGGCGCTGGTCGCCTCGTCCAACACGAGCACGCGCGGGTCCAGCAGCAGCGCTCGGGCGAATGACACCAGTTGCCGCTGCCCAATGGAGAGGCCGCCGCCGCGCTCTTCGACCTGGGTGTCATAGCCAAACGGCAGCGAGTCCACGAAGTCGTGCAGTCCAACCGCTTGCGCTGCGGTGACCACTTCGTCGCGAGACGCCGTCGGTCGGCCATAGGCAATGTTGTCGTGGATGCTCCCGCTGAAGAGCGTCGGCTCTTGCAGCACCAGGGCCATGCGCTGTCGGAGCGATCGCTGGGTGACGTGGCGCACGTCGTGACCGTCGACCGTGATCGAGCCTGACGTCACGTCGTAGAGGCGAAACAGCAGGTTGATGGCCGTGGTCTTGCCGGCGCCGGTCGCCCCGACAAGCGCGATCATGTCCCCCGGACGCGCGTGCAGCTCGAAATCGTGGAGCACGGGTGACTCGGGGTCGTAGCCGAAGTTCACCTGGCTGAATTGGATCTCGCCCCTGATTACCCCAAGCTCCTGCGCGTCGGGGGCGTCGGTGATCTCCGGTTCGATATCCAGAATCTCGAAAACGCGCTCACCCGAGGCCAGGGCGCCCTGCAGCGTTTCGTAGCGTGCGGCGAGCTCCTGGATTGGGGCGAAGAAGCGCTCGATGAACAGCGCGAACGTGGCGACCAGACCCACCGTCAGTCCGTCAATCCCGTCAATCACGAAGCTGCCGCCAAACCAGAGCACCAGGCCGGTGGCGACGGCGGTGAACACCTCGACCACGGGCACGGTGGCGGAGGAGATGGTGAAGGTGCGGAATTGCGCCTGGAGCTGCGACTGGTTGACCACGTCGAAGCGCTCGAGATTCACCGCTTCTCGGGCAAAGGCCTGCGTGATGCGCATGCCGAGCACCGACTCGGCCAGCACACCGTTGAGTGTGGACGTGCGGGCTCGCATGGTTCGGTACCACCGGCGCGCCAGGGCGGCCACGAGCCGGGCGCTGAGGTAGAGCAGCGGCGTCACCACCAGGCACAGCAGGGTGAGCTGCCAGCTCAGCAGGCTCATGGCCACCAGGATCCCGACCAGCATGGCCACGTCGGCCGCGGCGCCAAGCACACCTTCGGTGAGCACCTCGCCGATCGCTTCGATGTCCGACACGACGCGGCTGATCAGGCGTCCGGTGATCTGGCGGTCGAAAAATCCAAGCGAGAGGCGCTGATACTGCCGAAAGACTCCCGTGCGCAGGCGATGCAGCAGCTGGTTCCCCAGGCGCGCGGTCAATTGACGCTGGACGCCCAGGGCGATTCCGTGGCCGAGCGTCACCGCCGCATAGGCGATGACCGCAAAGAGGAGCACGCTCCCATCGTTTGCCAGAACGCCGTCGTCGATCGCCCGTCCGATGATGATTGGCTGCAGCACGCCAAATCCGGCGACCGCCAGGAGCGCCGTGAGCGCGATGCCCATGCGCCGGCGGTCGGCGGCCAGCAGTCCAAGCAGCCGTCGGGCAACCTGGGCGCCGAGGCCGGGAACCTCCGCCGACTCCTCCGCAAACGTGCCGCGGGCGTCCGCGCCGCTCATGGCCATCGAGCTACTGCTCGTCCCGGACGGCGGTTGCGCGCCGGGAGTCCTGGGCGCTGACTGCAGTGTGACGCTGCCGCTGCACAAGGCCGCGATAGAAGCCCGGGCGGGCGGCCAGCTCGTCGTGCGTGCCGCGGTCGGTCACGCGGCCATCCTCGATGACGAGAATCTGATCGGCGCCTTGGACGGAGCTGACTCGCTGGGAGATGACAAACGTGGTGCGCCCGTGCGCCCGCGCCCGCAGGGCTTCCTGAATGCGACGCTCAGTCTCCGTGTCCACGCTTGCCGTTGCGTCGTCGAGAATCAACACCGGCGCATCGGTGAGCAGCGCGCGCGCGATGGTCACCCGCTGCCGTTGGCCGCCGCTGAGTCCCACGCCGCGCTCCCCGACGACGGTTTCGAAGCCCTCGGGCAAGTCTTCGATGAAGTCGAGCGCTTGCGCGTCGCGCGCGGCGGCGACGATGCGATCCGTGTCCGCCTCGGGATCGCCAAAGGCGATGTTGTTTCGCACGGAGTCCGAGAACAGCATGGCGTCCTGCGGGACGATGGCTACCTGTCGCCGAAGGGTTGCCAGGTCGAATTGGCGCACGTCGACGCCGTCGAGGCGCACCGTGCCCGCGGTCGCGTCGTAGTACCGCGGAATGAGCTGTACCAGGCTGCTCTTGCCGGACCCTGTGGGACCCACGATCCCGATGATCGAGCCTGCCGGCACCTTGGCGCTGACATCGCGCAGCGCGGGCTCCCGGCGTCCATAGGCGAGACTCACACTGTCGAGTTCAACCCGGCCGGCAACCCGGTCCGGCGCGTGACCGTCCCGCGGCGAGGCAATGCGCACGGGTTCATCCAGCAGCTCGAACACGCGACCGCCCGAGGCGATGGCGATGGCGATGCGCTGCACGACGAATCCCAGCTGCTGCGTGGGTGGAATCAGCCGGGCAAAGTAGTAGTAGAAGGCCACCAGCACGCCGACGGACACCGTGCCTTCGAGCGCCAGGCGTCCGCCGACGCCAAGGACGATGACCGTGCCGATGCCGGCGACGGCCAGCATGGCGGGCATCACCCGCGCGCGAAGCTGCGCGGGACGCATGGAGAGATCGAACAGCCCGCCGGCCGCGCGGTCGAAGTCCTCGATTTCCTCGGACTCCTTGGCAAATGCCTTCACCACCCGCACGCCGTTGAGATTTTCCGATAGCACCCGGGTCACGGCGGCTTGCTGCTGCTGAATGCGCTGCCACATGGGTCGCACCACGCTCCCGTACCACACCGACATGCCCGCTAGGACCACAAGCACGGGAACGATCATCAGCGTCAGCGTGGCGCTGGTGAGAGCCATGCCCACGATGATTGCGATGTACAGCCCGAGAATGCGCACCGTCTCGGTCACGCCCACGCCGGCGAACATCCGGGCGCGGTTCAGATCGCTGACGGCCCGGGTGATGATGTCGCCGCTGTCCACGCGGTCGTAGTAGCTGAACGGCAGGCGCTGCAGGTGCGCGTAGAAGTCGAGGCGCATGCGGGACGCCACCCGCGTTTCGTACACCCGCATGGTCATGCGGGTGAAAAAGAACCCGGCGCCGCGCACGAAGATGAGCGCGGCGGTCAGGCCCACCAGCGCGGCGAGGCGCGACCGGTCGCCGGCCCCGATGCCCTCGTCGATGACGCGCGCGATGACCTGCGGTATCAGCAGGTCCATGGTGGTGGCGACACCCCACATGGCGAGCGACAGCAGCGCCCAACGCCAGTGCGGCCGGACATATTTCAGAATCCGGACGAGCGGCCTTATGCGCGAACCCCTTGCGAAGGCTCTTTGGCCTCTTCCGGCAGCGTCGCGCCGTTGGCCCCGTCGGCTTCCTCCGCCGGCGCTACAGCCGGCTGCGGCGCGGGCTCGTCCGGGTGCTCAAGCAGGCGGGCTTGCGCGTGGAGCACCTCGAGGGTGCCCCAGCGCAGGAAGGTCCATATCAGGGCGCCGATTGGAATGCCGAACACGATGCCCCAGAAGCCTGCGGCGACACCGCCGATGATCACGCTCAGGATCACGATCAGGGGATTGACCCCAAGGGCGGTGCCCATGACCCGCGGCTTGACAATGTTCTCGATGACCAGGGACGTGACGGCCACGCTGATGCCCACCCAGATCGCCAGATCCACGCGAATCGTCAGGGCCATCACGATGGGGAGTCCGATGCCGGCGGCCAGGCCGACGAACGGGATGAACATGAGCAAGCCTGTGGCCACGGCGACCAGCAGGCCGAACGGCATGTCGGCGATGAAGAAGATCAGGATCACCGCACCGCCCCAGATGGTCGACGCCACGGCCTGTCCGCCCAGCCAGCCGCCGAAGGTGCGCTCGGCGGAGCGAATGCCCCGGTCGAATCGCGCCCGCCACTCCGCGGGCAACTCGCGGCGCAGCCGCTGCAAATTCATGTCCCATCCCAGCAGGATGTAGAACGAGATGATCAAGGTCAGGATGGCCAGGCCAAGCCCGCCGAGAACCGCTCCCGTCGACGCCAGGATTCCAGCGGCGATGTCCTGGCCGAGGGTGATGATCTGCGCGTTGAAGCCGGTGACCACCTCGGTCACGGTGTCCTGCGGCACGCCCCATTGCAGGAGTTGGGCGTGCAGGTTCTCAAGGATTTGCGTGGCGTTCGCGGTACCCGCGGACAGGTTGCCGGCTGCCCGTCCGATTTCGGCGAACAGCGGCGGCAGGATGAAAAAGGCGGAAAGGGCCGTGATACCGGCGATCACCAGATAGACGATGGTGGCTGCCAGCAATCGCGGTATCCGGAAGCGGCGCATGAACCGCACGGGCTCCAGCGCGATGAGATTGATGATCCAGGCCAGCAGCAGCGTCACCACTAGGGCCGCGAAATTCCCGACAAGTCCCCACAGGAACTGCAAGAGCCAAATGCTGGCGACAACGATCCCCAGAACGAGCAGGATCGTCCGCAGACGCAGGTAGTTCACGCGCGCGCGGGCTTGGATGCCCGCGATGGTAGTCGACTAGACGGCATTCTACCCGCGCGGCTGGCGTTTCCCGTGCGCTTTTCCATCAATTCTCGGTCGGGCCGAAGGCCGGTCGCGATGCCGTCGCACTAGAATCGACCCAAGAAGCGTCGGCGCTCGCACCCGACAAGGAGAATCTCCAGCGTGCCCCCCACGGTCAGCCCCGCGGTTGAGGAAAAACTCGCCGGGCTGCCTGACGCGCCCGGCGCCTACCTCATGCGAGGCGCGCAGGGCAACGTGCTGTACATCGGCAAGGCGCGCTCCCTCCGCAGCCGGGTGCGCAGCTATTTCCAGCGTGGCGACCATTCGACCAAGACGGTATCCCTGGTGCAGCGCGTGGCTGACCTGGAGGTGATCGTCACCGATTCCGAGGTCGAGGCCCTCTTGCTGGAAAACAACCTCATCAAGGAGCACCGACCGCCGTTCAACGTCACGTTTCGCGACGATAAGGGATACCTCTACGTCAAGATCACGGTCGGTGAGACGTACCCGCGCGTCGGCACGACCCGCCGCATCCAGAGAGACGGCGCGCTCTATTTCGGACCGTTCACGAGCGCCAAGTCGGTGCGACAGACGCTCAAGCTGCTCAACCGGCTGTTTCCCTACCGGACGTGCACCATCGACATGGGCACGCCGATCCCACGGCCGTGCCTGAAGTTTCATCTCGGACTGTGCATTGCGCCCTGCACGCGCCACTGCACCGTGGAGGAGTATGCGGCGGTCGTCGACGGGGCCGTCGGCTTCATGCGCGGCGACTATGACCACGTGGTGGAGCGACTCACCGCCCAAATGTGGAGCGCGGCCGAGTCCCATGACTACGAAAGCGCCGCCAAGCATCGCGACCGGCTCAAGGCGATTGACAAGGTCGTCGCCGAGCAGAAGATCACGGACCTGCGCGGCGGTCAGATCGACGTCATCGCCGCGGCGCGCGAGGGGCGCGAGGCCCAGGCAACCGTGCTCCGAATCCGCGGCGGAAAGATGATCGGGCGCGGCACCTACGAGCTGGCGGTGACGGGCGAGGAGACGGACGGCGAAATGCTCGACGACTTTGTGCGCGAGTACTACGACCGCGCGCCCGAAGTGCCGCTCCTGGTGCTGACATCGGCGCGGCTCTCGAATCCGGAGCCGCTGGCCGCGTGGCTGAGCACCCTGCGCGGCGCGAAGGTCGAGATCCGCGCCCCGCAGCGCGGCCAAAAGCGAAAGCTCGTGGCCATGGCCGCTCGCAACGTGCGCGACACGCTGCAGATCGAGCGGGCCCGCTGGCTCAACTCGGGACGCAAGCTCCGCCAGGCATTGCTCGAAATCGGCACGGCGCTGGGGCTCGAGCGCCTGCCGCGGCGCATCGAGGCCTACGACATCTCCCACATCCAGGGATCGTTGGTCGTGGGCTCGCTCGTGGTCTTCGAGGACGGTGTGGTCAAGAAGGGCAAGTATCGGCGCTTCAAGATCCGAAACCAGCCGGGCAATGACGACTTCGAATCCATGCGGGAAGTGCTGCGGCGCCGCTTTGCGCGCTATACCGAGATCGCCGCCGGTCGGGAGGCCGCCGAGGGCACGTTGGGCCGGCGCGCGCTGGCCGTCGTTCCGCTGCGGGAAATGGACCCCGACACGGAGTTGCCCGCGCCGACCAACGTGACGGCAGGCTCGAGCAGCGAGTGGGGTTCGGCGCCGGATCTGGTGCTCATCGACGGCGGGAAGGGCCAGTTGAGCGCGGCGCTCGACGTGTTCCGGGAGTTCGCCATCGATCCGGTGGAAATCCCGCTGGCCGCTATCGCCAAACAGCACGAGGAGCTGTTCGTTCCGGGCCGCCCGGCGCCGATTCGGCTCCCCCACGACAGCGACGGCATGCGACTGGTGCAGCGGATTCGCGACGAGGCGCATCGCTTTGCGGTGAGCTTTCACATCAAGCTGCGCACGAAGAAGGGGCGGCGGTCGATCCTGGACGAGATTCCGGGCATCGGCCCGAAGCGTAAGCGGGCCCTGATTCGGGCCTTTGGCTCGCTCGAGCAAATCCGACAAGCATCGGCGACGGAACTCGCCACCGTCGACGGCATGACCGCCAGCGCCGCACGCGCGCTGAAGGAGGCCCTGTGAATTCAGAAGTCGAGCGCCAGCGCATCTCGGCGCGTCATGCGACCTGCGAATTCGACGCGGACGCGTCGCCCGTAGTCTGGGTTCCGTCGCACGCTCGGCTCACCGTCGAGGCCCGCGACGCCTACGACGGGCATTGCGACGACCTCGATGTCGACGCCTTTGCCCGGCGACGCACGCCCGGTCGCATGAACCCTTGCACGGGACTGATCGGCGTGCGGGACGCGGCGCCCGGCGACACGCTGCGCGTGACGATCGAGGCAATTCGGCTCGCACCACGCGGATACGTGGCGGCGCTGCCGGGCACAGGCATCCTTGGCGATCAGACGGTGGATCCGGGCATCGAGCCCTTTGACGTGGAAGGCGACGACATTCAGTTTGCGGGTCGTGTCACTCTGCCGGTGCGCTCGATGGTGGGCACGATCGGCGTGGCGCCGGCTGCGGGCAGCATCATGACCCTCAGCCTCGGCGACCACGGCGGCAATCTGGACTTCAACGAGATCGCCGCCGGAACCACCGTGTATCTGCCGGTGAGAGCGCCAGGGGCGCTGTTCGGCATCGGCGACGTCCACGCCACCATGGGCGACGCCGAGGCGCACTCCGGGGTGAACATCACCGCCGAGATCGACGTGACGCTGGACGTGCTGCGCGGGGAATCCCTCGAATGGCCCTGGTTCGAGACGGCCACGCATGTGATGACCGTGGGCGTCGCCGACGACCTGACGGAAGCGTTGCGACTGGCCACGTCGGCGATGGAGGAGCGGCTGGTGCGCGACCTCGGCGTGACGGCAACCCAAGCCCGCATGCTTTCCGGGGCGGCCGTGGACCTGCGGCTAGGCCAGGCCGGGGGCTACGGCGTGCCGGTGAGTGCCTACGCGCGGTTTCCGAAGTCTGCCCTCTAGGGCAGTCCAGCAAACGCCGCGACATACGGCGCCGATCCCACGCTGCGCGCAGCGTGGGCCACCGAAATTCGGTGGAGGATCGGGCGCCCACGAGGGGCGTCCCTACATGGGAATGGGCCGCCGAGGGGCACGGGAATTGCGGATGTAGGGGCAGCCCTTGTGGCTGCCCAGACCGCGTCGATACGCTCTACGCGCTACCGGGTTGGCGCGTGCCCGTTCATCCATCAGCCGGATCGCTGCTGGCCGCGCCGGTCTCTGCCCCCTCCTCCCATTGCGTGTGGAACACGCCATCCCTGTCGACTCGCCGGTAGGTGTGTGCGCCGAAGTAGTCCCGCTGGGCCTGCGTGAGATTCATGGGCAGCCGGTCCGAGCGATAGGCGTCGTAGTAGTCCAACGAGGCGCTCATGGCGGCGAACGGCAGCCCGGCGTTCTTGGCGCTGGTCACGACCCGGCGCCAGCCGCCTTCGGCCTCACTGAGCTGTGACCGGAACTCCTCGTCCAGCAGGAGATTCACCAGCGAGGGGTCGGCGGTGAAGGCCCGCTGGATGTCCCCCAGCAGGCGGGCGCGAATGATGCAGCCGCCCTTCCAGATGCGCGCCAGCTCCGCGGGCTCCAGCTCGTAGGCGTAGGCCTCGGACGCGGCCCGCAGCAGGGACATGCCCTGGGCGTAGGAGCACACCTTGGCCGCGTAGAGCGCCAGGCGCACGGATTCGACGAGTCCGCCAAAGCGTTCGATTCGCGGGGCGCCGTCAGGCCGAAGCACCGGCGCCGCCGCGACGCGTTCATCCTTGAGCGCCGAGATGTGGCGCGACCACACGGCGGCGTCGATGGTCGGGATCGGCGTGCCCAGATCGAGCGCGTCGCGCGAGGTCCAGCGGCCGGTGCCCTTCTGGCCGGCCTGATCGAGGATGGCGTCGACCAGGAACCCGTCGCCGTCGGTGTCCCGCACCTTGAAGATGTCCGCCGTGATTTCAATCAGGTAAGACTCGAGGTCGGTCTTGTTCCAGGCGGAGAAAATGCCGGCAAGCTCGTCAGGTCGATAGCCCGCCGAGGCCAGAAAGCTGTAGGCCTCGGCGATGAGCTGCATGTCGCCGTATTCGATGCCGTTGTGGACCATCTTGACATAATGCCCAGCACTGCGGCGGCCGACATGGGTCACGCATGGGCCGTCGTCCACCTGGGCGGCGATCCGGGTGAGGATGGGCTCCAGACGCGCGTAGGCATCCTCGTCGCCGCCGGGCATGATCGAGGGACCGTAGCGGGCGCCCGTCTCGCCGCCGCTGATGCCGGTGCCCAAGTAGCGCATCCCGGCGCCCTCGACCACGTCGATGCGGCGCTCGGTGTCGACATAGAAGGAGTTCCCGCCGTCTACGACGGTGTCGCCGGGATCGAGCAGCGGGATGAGCTGATCCAGCACGGCGTCCACGGCGCGGCCGGCATCGACCATCAGGATCACTCGCCGTGGACGCTCCAGCGCGCTGACGAAATCCTCCAGATGTTCGACACCCCGAATGTCGGTGCCGGACGCCTCGCGCTCCAGGAACTCCGTCGTCCGGCTGTAGGTGCGGTTGTAGACCGCGAGGGGAAAGCCGCGCGAGGCGATATTCAGGGCGAGGTTTCGGCCCATGACGCCCAGGCCGATCAGTCCGGCGGCGGCGGTGGCAGGCATGTCGCGGTGGTCCTCTCATGGGGCTTGGCGGCCGTCGGCTTTCATTCTCACTCACAAGTCACGATCCGTGGACGTAGCCGAGCGGCGTGTCGGCCGTGCCGCCGGTGGCACAATCACGGGCGCCCAAGAATCAGAAGCGGGGATCGGCGTGGCGAGGCGACGTGGGACCAGGGCTGCAGTCAAGCTCGAACGTCGCCGCGAGGCTCGCCAGGAGCGGCAGCGAATCGCGCGACGTCGCCGCTGGCTGCGGCGTTCGCTGATCGGCGGCGGCGTGTTGCTCGCGGTGGGCGGTGTCGCCGCGCTGATCGTCGTCTTGATCGTGACGAGCATGCCCTCTGCCGAGGTCGCGGCCCGTCGCATTCGGATCGACGACGAAGGCCGCCTGCACGTACCCGTGGGAACGCCCATCGAGTACGCCAATGTCCCGCCGGCGTCCGGGACCCACTACCCCATCACCGCCCCCTATGGGGTCTACGAACGTCCGGTCGAGGAAGGCCTGTGGGTGCACAACCTGGAGCATGGCGCGATCGCATTGCTGTATCGCTGTGACACCGATTGCGACGAGCTGGTCCCGCAGCTGGAGGCCATTCGTCAAGACCTGCCCAACGGCGCGTTTGGCGAGGTGAAGCTGATCGCCATGCCGTATGCGGGCCTCGTGCCCAAGTACATGCTGGTGGCCTGGCACTGGCAGGAGCCGATGGACAGCTTCGATCCCGACCGCGTGCGCGAGTTCTACCGAGACTTCGTGGACCGAGGACCGGAGGCCGCGCCATAGCTCAGTCGCCCAACCTGCGCTTCGCCATTCTCAGCGACGCCCACATCCTTTCGCCCGGCGCGGCGCCGCAGCATGGGGTGGACGCGCGCGCGAATTTGGAGGCGGCGGTGCGCGTGCTGGCCGGCATCCGTCCGGCGCCGGAGCTCGTCGTGTACCTGGGCGACCAGACCAGCACGCCCACCCCGTCGGCCTACGCGGAATTCGTCCGCATCACGCGGGACGTGACCATGCCGCAAATCTTCGTGCAGGGGAATCACGACGACGGCGCGATGCTGGCCGACGCGCTCCCGCTTCCGGATGACGTCGAGCCTCGCGGAGCGCCCGGCGGCTACTACGCGCTCGTTCGCGGCGGAGTGCTGCTGGCGGTGCTCAACTCAAACCCCGTGGGTGGCGTCGTCGGGGCCCGTGTGGGAGCCGAACAACTCGCCTGGCTCGATGACACGTTGGCTGCCCGTGACGGCGAGTCCGCCGTGGTGTTCGTCCATCACCATTGCCATCCAATTGGCATCGATTGGCTGGATGACGTTTGCTTGCAAAATGCCGACGAGCTGCGGGGCGTCTTGCAGAGTCACTGTCGTGTTCTGGGGATTTTCTCCGGTCACGTGCACCAGCGCAGCAGCGCCGAGGTCGCCGGCATCCGCAGCGAGACGGCGCCGTCGACCTGGATCACCCTCGGTCCGGATCGAGCCAACCCGAGCGTGAACGCCCATCAGGGATTCCTGGTGGTGGACGTAAACGACGACGGGCTGAACATCACCGAGGTGTGGGTCTGAGTTAGAGGGGGGCGACGCGCAGCTTCGAGCTCGTTCCTTGGTCAGACCGGGTGATCCAGCGGGTGGTGAGCGCAAAGCGGCGAAGCTGTCGTGTATCTGCCCTTGCGATGATGCTGCGTAAACACGCGTTTCTGCATTTGCACTATTCTTGGCGGTGACTGCTCTCGTCGGGAAGGGACACCGATGGCCGCCAAGAAGAAGCGACTCACCCTGGATCTGGCGCCCGGCTTTCAGCGCCGCCTGAAGGTCATGGCCGCGCTCAAGGGCATCAGCATGCGCGAGTACTGCCAGACGGCCATCGACCGGGAGTTGACAAAGGACGAGGCCAACGGCGCGGGTGGATTGTTGTCCGACAAGCCCGACCACGAGCGGTTCGCAGAACTCCAGATCGAGATTCTCGGGGACAGGACGTTGCCCGGAAACTCTGCTGACCTGATTCGAGAGGCCCGTGAGATTAGGGATGCCGAGATTGGGCGGTGGGCGTGAGCGGATATGTCGTCGTCGATGCGAGCGTGGCCGTCAAGTGGTTGGTGCGAGAGGAGCACACGGACAGGGCTCTGGCGATTGTCAGCGCATGGCATGACGATGAGGTCACCCCGGCCGCTCCCTACCTGCTGCCCTTCGAGGTCGCCAACGCCCTCCATCGAAGGGTGTTTCGCGACCAATTGAGCGTCGCAGACTCCGCTCGCATGATCTCGCAATTGCTTGGCTCGCGGCTTGAGTTGCATCAGACCGTAGAGCTACACGCCAGAGCCCTCGCGTTGGCAACCGAACTTCAACAGGGGGCGGTCTACGACGCCCACTACTTGGCGCTGGCCGAAGCGCTCAATTGCGAGCTGTGGACCGCTGACGAGAGATTCCACCGCGCGGCACGCCAGGCTGCGCGTAACGTCCGTTGGATCGGAGAGCCCGGAATCCTCGCTTAGCCGCTCGGCGGCGGCAGGGGGTGGTAGCGCTGGCCGGTGACCTGATTGAGGTCGCACCGGCCTCTCCGCTGGACTTCGAATTCGTGCGCGGCTTGCTCGCTGGCAGCCATGGTCGCCAACGATCGATCGAGGTTCGCCGAGAGCCGGTCATACGACTGCTGCAGCCGCGAGACCCTGGCGTGACTGACCTGGCCGGAGTTGTGTGCGGTGAGGTAGTCATTCCAAGCCGTGCTGCTCGTCGCCGTGCCGGTCGTATAAAACTGGTGCGCGGCGGAGTAGCTATTCGCGAGGGCCTCGCACTCTGCCTCGGGGTTTCCGAGCGCCGGCACTGGGATTAGCCCCGGAACCTCCATTCGCGGCGACCGGGAGGAGGGCCTTCGTGACGCGGGTTCCGGCTCGCGAGTGGGAGTCGGCGCGGCGGTCGGTGCGGGAGTGGCCGACACGGTGACGACTGGCGTGGAAGCTGGGGACGGCGCGGCGGTGGGTGCGGGAGTGGCCGACGCGGTGACGGCTGGCGTAGAAACGGGGGGCGGCGCGGCGGTCGCTACGGGAGTGGCCGACACGGTTGCGGCTGGCGGAGGAGCAGGGGGCAACGCGGCGGTCGGTGCGGGAATGGCTGATGCGGTTACGGCCGGCGTGGACGTGCTCGACCACCCGGCGATCGGTGCCGGAGTGACCGGCGCGGTCAAGGCTGGGGGAGGAATGTGCAGTGGCTGGGCGGTCTGCCCGGGGCCGGCAACATCCGGGACGCGGAACCAGGCAGCCCCTGGGGCGGGAATAACCAGCGCCTGACCGGTCGGGAATTGCTCGACGCGATCGCCGGCGCAGGCGCTCTGCACGCCGACACCGACCACGAATGCGACCAGCAGAACCGCGGAGACACGGCGCACGGACTGACGCTCCATGCCTCCCGCTGCGCGACCGTCACTCCGACGACCGCGCCTGGATACCTTACCACGAGCAATTCCCGCTGCTTCCGGTAATGCCCCGCATTGAGTCCGTCAATACCGCGAATCGAGACTGTCGCAAGGTTCGGTAGGGGCGGGTCTCAGACCCGCCCGACGCCAAACAGTCGGCGTGTCCTCGAATCCGACCGGACTGGATTCCGGCCTCCGCCGGAATGACGGAGGGTAGGGGCGGGTCTCAAACCTGCCCCTAGCCTCCGAACCGGTCGCGCAGGTCGGGGCGGCGGTCGAAGTCCAGGGCGATGACGGTGTCGATGGGGTCGGGGGCGAAAGCCGGCAGGTCGCGCAGCCAAATGCGGTTCTGGCGCTGGTCGAAGTCGATGGGGGTGCCGTCGTACAGGAACCGTGCTGAGAGCAAGGTGCCGTCCAGGTTGCCGAGCACCATCTCCCGGCCCGGCCAGCGCCAGCAGTGCAGGTAGAGCGTGTTGCCCTTGATGGTGTGATGCCGTCCCACGCTGCCGACGCGCATGAGGCGATCGGGCATGCGCTCGGAGCCGTAGATCGACTCACTGTTGACGCGCATCCAAGCGCCCATGGCGCGTAGCCGCTCCACGGACTCGAACGGGATGTGCCCGTCGGGTTCGGGCCCGACGTTGAGCAGATAGTTGCCTCCGCCCGCGGCGGCGGTGACGAGAAAGTGAATGAGCTGCCGCGGCGTGCGCCACTCATGGTCGATGGTGGAATAGCCCCAGGTGGTGTTCATGGTCATGCAGCTTTCCCAGGGCCGGCCCGGGGGCGACGCGGTGACGTGCTGCTCCGGCGTGTCGAAATCTTCAGGCAGCAGCGACCGGTCGTTGATCAAGATGTCCGGCTGCAGCTCGCGGACGCGGGCGTTGAGCGCCGCAGAGTCCCAGTCCTCCGGCGTGTACGGCCAGCCGCCGTCGTACCAAAGAACGGCAAGCTCGCCATAGTCGGTGCACAACTCTTCGACCTGCGCGTGCACGTAGGCCCGAAACCGCGCCCAGCCGTCGGGGTCGGCCTGCGGTCCGCGGAAGTACTCGGGCCAGCGCCAGTCCAGCAGGGAGTAGTAGAAGCCATAGGGCATGCGCCGCTTCTGGCAAGCGGCCACGAACTCGGCCAGCACGTCCCGTCTGGCGGCGGAGTTGGGCGCGGTGAAGTTCGAGACCTTCGAATCCCAGAGCGCGAAGCCTTCGTGATGGCGCGAGGTCAGGATCATGTAGCGCATGCCCGTATCCTGGGCGAGCGCGACCCAATCGTCCGGGGAGTAGCGGGCGGCGGTGAACCGGTCGGCCAGGCGGGCGTACTCCTCGTTGGGGATTTCCTCCTGGTACATGGTCCACTCGTGGCGGGCGAGCACGGAGTAGAGCCCCCAGTGAATGAACATGCCGAAGCGGGCGTCGTTGAACCAGCGGAGAGCGTGGGCGGAGGCCATGGCAACCGGACTTTCGCAGGGTCTGGGACGGTTCGCATCATCGACCCCGCGCTAGTTCCCACGCAAGCGATGAGCGCGTGACCGAGGCGGGCCCGGTATTGGTGGTGATGGCGCTCCGCGCCGAGATGCGTCAGCTTCCGGGGTGTGTTCGGCGTGGGTCGAGGTGGCGCCGAACGCTGGAGAGTGAGCCTCCACGCGTTGTTGCCGTGCGGTGCGGTATCGGTCCGGTCAACGCGGCGCGCGCGACGGAAGCGGCACTTGCCCTATGGCGGCCAGCGGCGGTCCTGGTCGCCGGAATTGCCGGGGGGCTCCAGCCCGACGTTGCGCCTGGCACATCCGTCTTGCTCGACGCCGTGTGTTCGGCTAGATCCCGCATAGCGGCCGCTCCCAACCTTGCCGATGCCATGGAGTCGGCGCTGGGCAACGCCGGCATCACGGCGCGACGCGGGGAAGGCTGGACCGTGGACGGCGTGGCGGATGCGGCGGCGAAGCGGCGACTGGGTGCGGACGGCGCATTGACGGTCGACAGCGAGTCATTTGCCGTGCTCGAGCGGGCTCGGGCTCACGGCGTTCCGGCCGCTGCATTGCGCGTCGTGGCCGATCCGGTTGATCGCGGCGTGCCCCGTTCGGTCGCTGCGCTGGCCTGGGTCGATGGCGCGGCCTGGTGGCCGCAAATGCTCGATGTGTGGCGGCTTCCCCTTGAGATTGGCGAGATAGCCCAATTCCGACGCGATTTGCACGATGGCTTGGCAGGGCTTCGTGGTGCCGCGCTACCGGTGCTTGGGGTACTAACGGCGTAGTGTCGCGTCCTGACAAGCTACGATGGCGCAGGCCAGCTTGGTCTGTCCCTTTGGGCATTCCGGCTGGCGTTGTGCCGCCCGCGGCGATCGATGCGCCGCTCCCGAGTTGAACGGACGCCATGACCGAAACCGCTGAGCCCGGCACCGCGCTCCTCGTTATCGGAATCCTCATCTTCGTGCTCGCCTACGCCGCGATTGCGAGCGACCGCGTGCCCAAGTCGGCCGTGGCCGTCGCGGGCGCCGTGCTGATGATCATGATCGGAATCATGGATCAGCACCATGGCTTCGAGCACATTGATCTCAACGTCATCTTTCTGCTCGTCGGCATGATGGTGTTGGCGGGACTAATCAGCGAGACGGGCGCCTTTCAGTACCTGGCGATCGTGGCGGCCCAGCGCACGGGCGGCAACGGATTCCATCTGGCGGTGGCGTTGTCGGTCATCACCGCCGTGCTTTCGGCGTTCCTCGACAACGTCACGACGGTCATTCTCATTGCGCCGATCACCCTGGTGGTGGCGCGCCAGCTGCACATCAATCCGGTGCCGCTGTTCATCGCCGAAATCCTCGCGTCGAACATCGGCGGCGCGGCCACGCTGATCGGCGATCCGCCCAACATCCTCATCGGCAGCGCCGGGAATATCGACTTCGCCGAGTTCGCGGCCCACATGACCCCGCCGATTCTGATCATGCTGCCGCTGTTCCTGGTGAGCCTGCGCTGGATGTTTGGCAAGCAGTTGGCGGTCGATCCCGTGCACGCGGCCGCACTGGCCAAGCTGGATCCGGCGGAGTACATCACGGACCGACGCGGTCTGAAGATCGGCCTGGCCGTGCTTGGCCTCACGGTCGTTGGTTTCCTGATTCACGGCGCGCTGAATTGGGAACCCGCCACGATCGCGCTCGGCGGCGCCGCGCTGGCCATATTGCTGCTGCGAGCGAATCCGCATAAGGCCTTCGCTGCGGTCGAGTGGCCCAGCGTGATGTTTTTCGTCGGCCTGTTCGTGATGGTCGGCGGCCTGGTGGAGCTGGGGGTGCTGGACGCCGTCGCCAACTTCATTCGCGACCTGACCCAGGGCAACGTGTTCGCCACGGCGGCGCTGACCATCTGGGTGAGCGGCATCGCGTCGGCCATTGTCGACAACATCCCATTTGCCGCCACGATGCTGCCGGTGGTGCAGAACCTCGAGGCCGCCGGACTCAATCCCGACAACATTCTCTGGTGGTCGCTGGCGCTCGGCGCGGACCTTGGCGGCAACGCCACGATCATCGGCGCGTCGGCCAACGTGATTCTCGCCGGAATCGCCGAGCGCGAGGGCCACAAGATCGGCTTCGGGCAGTTCATGAAGTACGGCGTGCCGGTCGCCGTGGTGTGCATGGCGCTCTCCACCGCTTGGATCTGGGTCAGGTACATCGCGTTTGCATAGCAGCGCTGACCATGTGCTTGGCTAGCTGAATAGCGCCTGCCGAAGCCGTCGTCGGGGTCTGAATTGAGTCCGCTCGCCCTGAGCCAGTCGAAGGGCGTGGTTCGACAGGCTCATCACGAACGGCTGGGACATAACCCCAACGGGCCGCTTCTTTCTCGCGCGCGCCTGGCGCTTCCACGCGTCATGCAAGAGATAGTCGTGGGTCCGCCGTCGAGCGCGTTACCTTAGGGAACCGCTTGCGCCGCAGGATCATTCGCCTATGCGCTTCTGTGTTGTTGGCTCCGGAGCCATTACGACGTTTCACCGTGACGCCCTGCTCGACATGGAAGGCGTGGCCATCGACAGCGTGGTGAGCCGGCTGTTGCCGTCGGCACAGGAGTTTGCCGAGACGTGCCGCGCCGAGTTCGCCACGACGGACCTCTCGGAGGCGTTGGCGCGCCCGAACGTCGACGCGGTGCTCATCACGTCGCCGAATCGGATGCACTACGACCAGACCATGGCGGCCATCGCGGCGGGCAAGCACGTGCTGCTCGAGATTCCCATGACCTTGGATCTCGGTCAGGCTGAGGAGCTGAATCGAGCGGCCCGCGCCGCCGGCATCACGCTGATGATCTGCCACACCGAGCGCTACTACGCGCCCAACCTCTGGCTGCATGAGCGCATCGCTCGCGGCAGCCTGCGCCCGCTGCACTTGCATCGGGACTGGCACTTCTTCCGCCGCGAGAACATTGGGTGGACCGGACGGCGGCGCAGCTGGGTGGACGACATCCTGTGGCACCACGGCGGCCACGCGGTCGACAACGCGGTCTGGATGTTCGGCGAGGAGCCGCACGTTGCGCGCGGGCTCTACGGCCCGCCAAGCGGACCCAACCAAGTGCCGTTGGACCTGTCGATGCAGATGGCCTTTCCCGGAGGCGGTCTCGCGTCGCTGGTGCTCTCCTACAACGCGATGGTCGACAAGGTGACCACGCGCACGGTGCTCATCTGCGAGGAAGATACCTTCACCTTTCTCCACGACGAGTTGGTCAACCATGCCGGGGAAGTCGTGGCGCAGGAGGAGCAGATGCTGGCCGTGCCGCGCCAGAACCGGGAGTTCGTGAGCGCGGTGATGGAGGGGCGCGAGCCGCTCACCGGGGTGCCGGAGCTGCTGCCCTCGTGGCGCACGCTGGACCGCCTGGAGCGCAGCGCGCTCGAAGCGGCGCCCTAGCGAATGTCCGGCGTGCGCATCCCGGTGGTGTGGTCCGATGTGCACGTGGACCATGCGCCCACGCTACAGGCCATCGACGGCGTCGATCATCCGCATCCCGAGGTTCCGTCACGCCCCAGGCTGATCCGGGAGGCCCTGGACGCCGCGGGCCTTGCCGACTTGGTGCCGGCCGCCCCCTGCGACGACTTGCTGGTGGATCGGGTGCATGCCCCGGCGTACCGCCAATTCATCGACGAGGCGTGTACGGAATTGGACGCCGACGAGCAGCTCGCGCCGGCCGGCGTTTCGGCGGACGCAGCCGTCCTGGAAAGCGACAGCCTGGCGGTGCGAGCGAGCTATTTCGCCTTCGGCACCGACGCGCCACTGATGCGCGAGACCTACCGGGCGGCGCGATCGGCGGTTGACGTGGCCGTAACCGGCGCCGACCTCGTCAAGAGCGGGGCGCCCCACGCGTTTGCCCTGTGTCGCCCTCCGGGTCACCACGCGGAGCACGATCGAATGGGTGGGTTTTGCTATTTCAACAACGCGGTGATCGCCGCCCATGAGCTGCTTCCCGCCGGTCGGGTAGCGATCCTGGACGTGGACTATCACCACGGCAACGGGTCGCAACACCTGACCTACGACCGGGGCGACATTCTCTACGTATCGCTGCACGCCGACCCGCGCTGGGCCTATCCGGGCTTCTCGGGAACGGCCGCGGAGCGGGGCACGGGCGAGGGCGAGGGATTGAACCTCAACTATTCGCTCTGGCCCGGAACCGCGATCGACGACTACGCGGCAACTCTGGCGGGCGCCTGCGAGCGGATCGCGGCATACGCACCGGCCGGTCTCATCGTCTCCCTGGGGTTCGACACCCACGC
This sequence comes from Chloroflexota bacterium, assembly GCA_965243625.1. Taxonomy (GTDB): domain Bacteria; phylum Chloroflexota; class UBA11872; order UBA11872; family UBA11872; genus JAJECS01. Next base: position 1,204,272 of record CBDEVI010000002.1, on the reverse strand, counting down.
CGACGACCCCATCGCGTCGTTTGCGCTGCGCAGCAAGGACTTCGCGCGCATCGGCGCCGAAATCGCCGCGCTGGACTTACCGACGCTCCACGTGTTGGAGGGCGGCTATGCGCTGGCGCGACTCGGTGAGTGCGCCGTGTCTTATGTCGGCGCGCTCACCTGAGAAGCGAGATCCTGCTCAACTGGCCTAGCCTTGAGCCTCCCGCTGCCGCTGGATGGCGCGTGGGAGTCCCCCGCTGTTGATGACTTCCGCTGAGATGATGCGCTCGCGGCGGTCCTCGACCGGCAGGTTCACGCGCACGTTGCCGAGTCGGTGCGATTGGCGCGTGGCGACGGCGATCTCCAACGCTTCGCGCGCGTCCTCCCCGCTGCACTTGGGCGTATCGCCCGTCTCGATGCAGTGGATCAGGTCGTAGATCACATTTACCGCTCCGGCGCGCACCTGGCGCTCGGGCGGGAAGAAGCGGCGCGCCGCCTGCGGATTCCGCTGACCGGGGAGGGGCGCCTCGCTGGTCCACAGCTCGCTCAGGCGCCCGTCGCCCATCATGCGGATCATTCCGGTCGTGCCGGTGATGTCGTAGGAGTGGTCGTTGGGGCCGTTGTCCAACGCGCGAAAATAGCCGCGCACGCCGTTTGGAAACGCGAGAAATCCGCTGGCCGTGAAGTCGTTGTCGCTCATGGGATCCTCGTCGGGCCCCAGCTCGCCCACGACCCACTCGGCGCGGCCGCCGGTGAACATGGTGAGCGTGGTGAGCATATGACTCCCGTTGTGCGAAAGCCCCGAGCGTGCCCGAGCCACGACGTGGATCACGTCGCCGATCAGACCGTCGTTGACCATGCGCAGCGCCTGGGTGTAGTTGTTCATCCAGCGCCGGGTGCAGTTCACCGCCAGCGCGATGCCCGCGTCGTTGCAGGCATTAACCACGTCGTCGGCCTCCTGCAGGGAAATCGTGATCGGCTTCTCCGCCCAGATGGCCTTGACGCCGTACCCTCCCTTGGCAACGTCCACGAGGATGGAGGCGCGGGGCTCCGCCGAGGTGCACACGCTCACGATGTCGGGGCGCGTTTCGTCGAGCATCGCGCGGTAGTCGGCGTAGATGGCGTCGAACCCCCAGCGCTGGCGTGCGGCCTCGCGTTGTTCCTCCCAGGTGTCGGCCATGCCGACGATTTCGACCTCGGGAACGGCCTGAAGGCAGGCGATGTGGGAATAGGGAAGCGAGTGTCCGTCGTAGACCTGGATTTCGTCGTCGATGGTGCTGGCGATGCGTCCGAGACCGATGACTGCTGCCCGTGTGCGCGCCATGGCGCCTCCTGGAGATGCCGGTGCTCAATCGCCGCAGTATGACCGGCCGGAGCGCGGCGTGCATGGCGTTGTTGGCGGGGCTCGCCGCCGGCGTCGTCCTGCTCGCTGGGTGCGGAATGACTGGCGACGAGCCGGCGGCGACCGCGACCCCCCTGGCCGGGCAATCGCCGCTCACCAACAGCGACTGGATGGTCTCGCACCCGGACGCCGCCGGGATCGTGGGCCGAGAGGTGGAGCTGCGCGGCTGGGTGTTCGACGTTGCCAGTGTCCCGGATGGCGACGAGACGGCATTCCTCGTGTGGGTCGACTTCGACAACGACGATCTGCCGACGGCATTTGTCATCCAGGGGGCGCCGCCGGAGCTCGAGGCGAACGCGTTCGTTGTCGTGCGCGGCGTTGTGGAGGGCAGCGAGCCGCACACCTATCCGGATGGCCGCGAGGCGCTCATCCCTCGCGTCCGCGTGACGGCGCTCACGATCACCGATCGGCTCGGCATTCGTCCGGCGGTGTGGGTGGTCGATGTTGGACAGACGCTCACCCAGGTCGATATTCGCGTGACGCTGGAGCGAATCGAGTTCGCGGCGGAGGAAACCCGGCTCCTGTTCGCCGTGGACAACCGGAGCGACGAGACGATCAGCGCCATCGGCACGGGAGTGCGGGTGCAGCGAGGCGAGGTCGAGTTCCGCGCGGTATTTCCCACCGGGCACGGCGTCCCGCCGCCGCGCGGCCGGGTGGAAGCGGGGGCGGTCGAGCGCGGCTGGTTCCAGTTTCCGCCCCTGGACCGGCTCGGTCCGCCGCTGGTCATCGTCTGGGACGGCGCCCACCCGGATGCGCCGGTTCAACGCTATCGGCCGTGGCAGTGGGTGGTGGACACTGCCGGAGGCCAACGGCCCGAGGGCTGAACGCGGCCGTCGTGGAGGCGTCGGACGACGCCCCCTACGTCACCGAGCTGTCAATCAGTTTCGACGGTGGAACGGCCGTGCACTAGTCGGGCGACAGGTCATTGGCATTCATCCGGTGCCGCATGAGCACCAACGCCGTGATCGACGTCGCGGCCATGAATCCGGCGGACACGGCGCCGGCATAGTCCAGCCAGTTGATCTCGAACGCCAGGTAGATGAGCAGAAACGGGTAGAACGACATCCACGTCTTGACCGCCAGCGGCACGTCGGCACCGTAGCGATTGGCGGCGTAGAGCATGAAGTTCACCAGCGGATAGAGCAGGGCGTAGGCCACGCCGATTTCGCCCCGCATCGCGCCGGCGGCGACCAGACCGCCGACGAACGTGATCTCGCGGATGTGGTCGGAAACCTGGTCGGCCAGGGCGCCGAACGGCGACTCACGGCCAGTTTTTCGCGCCAGCGCGCCGTCGATGGCATCCAGCAGCAGCGTGCCCACGAACAGCCCCAGCGCCACGCGCGGCGCGTGCAGGATGAGGGCCGCGGCGGCGAATCCGATGGGAATCTGGCTCAGCGACACCGCCGTCGGCGGTACGCCGAGCCGAGCGAGCGCAGCCACCACCGGCGCAAGGACGACCGCCATTCCGCGGCGAAACGGCCCCAGGATGATTCGTTCGGCCCGCGAGTAGGACCCGGCCGCCGGCTGACCGCCCTGGGCGTCCACGACCGCCTACCAGGCCAGCCGCTCGGCCAAGAAGCCGTGCAGGTCGTCTACGGCCACGCGGTCCTGGTCCATCGTGTCGCGATGACGGACGGTCACGGCGTGGTCGTCCAACGAGTCGTAGTCGACGGTGATGCCGAAAGGCGTGCCGGCTTCGTCCTGGCGGGCATAGCGCCGTCCAATTGACCCGCCGGCGTCGTAGAAGACCGGCCACGACGCGGCCAGGCGCGCTCGAAGGTCGCGTGCGAGCTTGACCAGGTCGGGCTTGTTGCGCGCCAGCGGAAAGATGGCGGCCTTGATGGGCGCCAGGCGCGGGTCCAGGTTCAGGAAGACTCGCTTCTCGCCGCGTACCTCCTGCTCGGTGTAGGCGTCGGCCAGGAATGCCAACGCCGCACGGTCGACGCCGCTCGCCGGCTCGATGACGTAGGGCCGAACGTGCGACTTGGAGGATTCGTCGAATACGGTGAGCGTCTCGCCGCTAGCCTCGGCGTGGCGTGCGAGGTCGAAATCGGTGCGGTTGGCGATGCCTTCGAGCTCACCCCAGCCGAAGGGGAACTCGTACTCGATGTCGGTGGTGCCCTTCGAGTAGTGCGAAAGCTCGTCATCGCCGTGCGGGCGCAGCCGAAGACGGCTGGAATCCAGCCCGAACTCCTGCCACCAGGCCAGGCGTTCATCGATCCATTCTTGGTAAGCGGCCGCGTCCTGCCCGGGCTCCACGAAATACTCCAGCTCCATCTGCTCGAACTCGCGGCTGCGGAAGATGAAGTTGCCCGTGGTGATCTCGTTGCGGAAGGCCTTGCCGATTTGGCCAATCCCGAAGGGCAGCCGCACGCGCGTTGAGTCGAGGACGTTCTTGAAGTTCACGAAGATCGCCTGGGCCGTTTCGGGCCGGAGGTAAGCCGTTGCGGCCGACTCCTCGACCGGACCGACTTGCGTGCTGAACATGGTGTTGAATCGTCGCGGATCGGTGAGCGTCGAGCCGTCATGCGGGCACACGCCGTCCGGCACGTCATCCAGGCGAAATCGGCGGCGGCACTCGGGGCATTCGACCAGGGGGTCGTTGAAGTTTTCGACGTGCCCGGAAGCCTCCCAGACCCGCGGGTGCATGAGGATCGAGGCGTTCAGGCCCACCACGTCCTCGCGGGCCATCACCACGCGCCGCCACCAGGCCTCCTTGATGTTGCGAATTAGCTCGGCGCCCAGCGGTCCGTAGTCCCAGGTGCTGGCGAACCCGCCGTAGATCTCGGAGCTCCCGAATACGAATCCGCGTCGCTTGGCAAGAGCGACCAGGGTGTCGAGGTCCGGCGCAGCCATCGCTAGTCCTTCCGATTCGGCAACGACCCGCGGCGGGTCGCGCCATGCGTGAGGCCGGTCAGCGTGACGCCAGCTTCCCAGGCGCCGCCGGCGTCAGCATGCGCGCGGACTTCACATCGCGTTCGAGAATTGTTGACGAGTAGGCCCGCAGGATGTCTCGAACCTCGGTGCGCACGGCGGCGTCAACCTGCACACGCGAGGCGGCGTGAAACCCCTCGCGGGCGAGAAAGCGCAGCACCTTGAGCGCCGGCACGCTCAGGGGCCGTGATTCATGTTCGCGGCTGTCGATCCGGCAAACCACGCCTCCCGCCGCGCTGGCGAAGCGATGGTCGCCGGGTTGCAGCGGTTGTCCGCACGTGGTGCAGCGGCTTAGCTCGGGTGAGTAGCCGTGCACTTGCAAGAGGATGAGCGCCAACGCCGTTAACCAAAGCTCCGGCGGGTCGCTGCTCAGGTCGAGTCCACGCAGAAACGTGAGTACGGCGTCGTAGGCGTCGAGCGACGGCTCGTTGTCCTCACTCAAACCGTCGAGCAACTCAACGGACCACCCCGCGGCGGCAAAGGCCGCCAAATCGGTCCGCAACCGCGGGTGCGACTCCAACTCCTCGACCTGCGACAGGATGTCGAGGGACGAGCCCACGACACCCAGGATGCGGACGCGGTTGAAGAGCTCGATACTGGGCGCCAGGTGGCTGGCCGGCCGCCGCGAGCCGCGCGCGACCAGGCGGCGTCGTCCAAACTCGCGGGTGAAAAGCGTGACAATGCGGTCGGCGTCTCCCAGGTCGCGCCGACCCAGCACGATGCCCTCGGCGCGATAGGTTTGCGAGCGTCCCATTTCCGGCATGGCTTCAGCCTAAGCGGCGGCAGTTCTGCGAGCAATGGCTGTCGTCACGAGGAATCAGCGCCATCGTCAGCCTCCGAGGTCGTTGTCGGAGGCACGAGCTCGATTTCCGCCACGCGCGGACCCTGCATGCGGCGCACGTGGAGTTGCCACCCGTCGTGCTTCACCGATTGCCCGACGCGGGGCATGGCGCCGAGCTGCAGCATGACGTAGCCGGCGACTGTGGAATAGGGACCCTCAGGAAGCTGCAGGCCCGTCCGGTCCTCGAGGTCGGCTGGACGCAGGCTGCCGGCCACGACAACACGTCCGGGCTGGACCGACGGCAGATGGGCCTGCCGATCGAACTCGTCGGCGATCTCGCCCACCAGCTCTTCGAGCAGATCCTCCAGGGCCACGACGCCCGCCGGACTGCCGTGCTCGTCAATGGCGAGCACCATATGGCTGCGCCGGCGGCGCATGTCGAGCAGCAGCGCGCCCAGCGTGGCGGTCTCGGGCACCACCGGCAATGGGCGAATCATGGCGGACGGCAGCGGCGACGACGGACGCAGGTCGGTGCGCGTCAGCAGGTCTTTGATGTGCACGAATCCCCGAAAGTCGTCCGGTTGACTGCCGAGCACGGGCAGCCGGGAGTGCCCCGTTTCAGCGGCAAGGGCCTCGATCTCGCGAACGGTTGCCGTGGCGGGCACGGTCTCGACCGATGATCGCGGCAGCATGATGTCGCGGGCCTTGCGCGATTCGAGCCCAATCGCGCCTTGTGCCAGCCGATAGTCGGATATATCGATTGCCTCGATGCGGCGCAAGGCCGACAGCATCTCGGCGATCTGCGACACCGTGTAGCGCGCTCGCAGCTCCTCGCGCGGGGCGATGCCGAATGCGCGAAGCACCAGGTTTGCCATGCCGTTGAGGACCCATAGCACGGGCCGAATCGCGTTGGCGTAGGCCCGGTAGGGCAGCGCCACCCACAGCATGGTTCGGATCGGCTCCGCAATCGCGATGTTCTTGGGCGCCATCTCGCCGAGCACCATGTGGAGAAAGACGACCAGCGTGAGGGCGAAGGCAGAGGCAATGACGTGGACCACGTTTTCGGGAATGTCGATGTGGTCGCCCACCGCGTGGACGATCAAGTCGGCGATGGCCGGTTCCGCCACGAATCCAAGTCCCAGCGAGGCCAGGGTGATCCCGAATTGCGCGCCGGTAAGCATGAAGGCGAGCTCGCGCAGCGACGTGCTGGCCAGTCGCGCGCGATAGCCACCCCGCGCGGCCTCGGCCTCGATGGCCGAGCGTCGTCCGGCGGCCGCGGTGATGGCCACTTCCGCCGCGACCATGAAGGCGTTCACGGCGAGCAGCAGCACCGCCGCGAGGAGAAACACGCCGTTCATGCGCGACCCCGCAGGCGAGCCGGCGAGGTGAGCAGAACCTGCGCGATGCGCGGCCCGTCCATTTCGAGAACCTGAAAGCGCCAGCCGTCGATTTCAACGCGGTCGCCAACGTCCGGCACTCGCTGGAAGCGCATGATCAACAGCCCCGCCAAGGTGTCATAGCGGCCTTCGGGCATTTCGAATCCGGTGGCTTCGAGTAGCTCGAGTCCCCGAATGCGTCCGTCCGCTTCATACACCCCGGTGCCGGTTGGCGTCGCCAGCCGCACGGCTGGGGGGTCGTACTCGTCCTCGATCTCGCCCAGCACCTCTTCCACGATGTCCTCGATGGTGACGATGCCGGATTCGTTGCCAAACTCGTCGAGCACGATGGCCATGGTTTGACCCTGCCGTTGCAGTTCGATCAGCAGGCTGTGCAAGTCGGCGGACTCGGGGACTACGACCAGCGGTTGGCTGCTTGGCGCAAGGGCTGTTCCCGCGCGATCCTCCGCCCCGACCCGCAAGGCGTCCTTCACGTGCGCGATGGCCGCGAATCCCGAGCCGTCGGCGTCCTGGATGGGGAAGCGCGAGTGTCCGGTGTCCCGCGCCGCCTCGATCAAGTCCGCGTAGGTGGCGTTGCCGGCCAGCGAGACGACTGACGAGCGGGGGACCTGGACGTCGCGCGCGGCGCGGTCGCGCAGGCTGAGCGCCCGGTCGAGCAGCGTGTGCTCGACGCCCTCGATCTCACCCTCCAGCGCCGCCCACCGGAGCGTGCTCCGGAGCTCCTCGAGCGACTCGACGCCGGGGAGCTCCTCGCGCGGCTGAATCCCCACGCGCTGCATGGACCAGTTGGCCGCCGCGTTCAGGAAGCGGATGAGGGGGCCCGCCAGGGTGTTGATGAGCACCACGGGCGGGACGAAAACGACGGCGGTGCGGGCGGGCCGTGCAATGGCCAGGTTCTTGGGCGCCAGCTCGCCGAAGACCATTTGCAGGGCGGTCGCCAGCACAAGCGCGATTGCCGCGGTGGCGGCGCCGATGGACCCCGGTGGCAGCCAGCCCAAGAGCGGCCGAAGTATTGGCGAGAGTGCGCCGTCGACGACCCAGCCCAGGATCAGCGAGCTGATGGTGATTCCCAGCTGGGCCCCTGAGAGCTGGAATGAAAGCGTCCGCAGGGCTCGCTGCACCGGACGCGCGCCGCGGACGTTGCGGCTGGCCAAATCGTCGATGCGATAGCGGTCTACCGCAATGAGCGCAAACTGGCCTCCGGCGAACAGCGCGTTGATGGCGATGAGCACCACGAACACCGCGAGGCCGACGAGGATTTCTATAGCGGCGTTCCCTGCGTGGCCCTAGGCCGACGGAACCGGCGGCGCCGACAGGCACCTGGTGTGCGGCAGGCGACGGCGAGCGCCGTATCGGGAGGCTGGTCAGCCTCCATGAGCCGGCTCCACGGGAATCTTGCGCACCCGCACGCGCAGAATCCGATTGGATTTCGTGGTGAGCACCTCGAGCGCCGCGCCGTCGACGGCCACGGAATCGCCCGGGTTGGGTACCGCTCCCATCGTGTTGTAGACCAGGCCGCCGATCGTGTCGACGTCATCGGCGGCCAGCTCCAGGCCCAGGGCCTCGTTGACCTCGGTGATGAGAACGCTGGCGTCGGTCTCGATGACTCCGGCGCCCATGGGCTCGATGTGGACCTCGGGCGAGTCGAACTCATCCTCGATCTCGCCCACGATTTCTTCCAGGAGATCCTCGATCGTCACCAGGCCCTCGGTCTCGCCGTGTTCGTTGACCACGATGGCCATGTGGGTGTTGCGGGCTCGCAGCTCGCGCAACAGCAGGTCGACGCGCTGCATCTCCGGCACGAAAAGCGCCGGACGAACGAGGGATGAAAGATCCGACGGCGGCTGCCCGTCCAGCAGCGCGGCGCTCGCCTCGCGGACGTGAAGGATGCCAATCACGGAATCGAGGTCGTCGTCGTACACGGGAAGCCGCGACAGGCCATGCTCGTGGGCCAGCGCCAGCGCCGTCCGCACGGGCTGCGTTCGTTGCATGGCCACGATGTCGGGCCGGGGCGTCATGACCTGGCGCGCGACGCGGTCGCCGAGCTCGATGACGTTGGCGATCATCGCCGAGTCGTAGGCGTCGATCGTTCCCTCGCGCGTGCCGGCTTCCACGGCATTCAAGACGGCGGCGTCCTCCGGATCGGGCGCTTTCCACGCTTCTTGTTCCTCCGGGCTCAGCAGCTTTTCGAAGAGCCGGGTAACCGGGAGGGATGCCGCGTAGATCACCCACGGGACGATGGTGAGCCGTTCCGCCAACGTTCGGGGATACCGCTGCGCCAGGATGCGCGGCAGGATCCGGGCCAAGCCCGCATGAAGCACGGCGAGCGCGCCGATGGCCAGGACCACGCTCCCGGCGCGGTTTGGAACCACGGCCGTCAAGGCGTCGGCCATGAGCGTGGCCGTGAGCGTGGCCGATACGAGTATCACCACCGTGTCGCTCAGGCGCTGACCGACCCAGAATCGAAATCGATTCGTCAGCAACTCATGACGCCGCCGCGCCGCGCCCGGAGCATCCGGCGCCGGCGGCTCGAGATCGGTGCGGGCAGTCTCATTGAGCGCGCTCTCGCTTGCGCTGGCGAGCGCTGAGAATCCGGTCAGAACGAAAATACCGACGAGACCGAGCCAACTAACAGGATCCAAAAAGGATCCGCTCCTCGTTCAGGCGCCGCACTGACGGGTGCGTATGCCCTCGGGTGCCGCGCGGTCCGCGATCGCGCGCCCACTCTCGATACCCCACGCTTGGGCTCTCACTTGAACAGGGCCGTGACGGATTCGTCATTGTGAATCCGGCGGACAGCCTCTCCGAACAATTCGTGCGTGTGGACCAATTGTATTTTGCCGTTCATGAGTCCGTCTTCAATCGGAATCGTGTCCGTGATGAAGAGCCGTTCGATCGGGGCGTCCTGAATCCGCTCGAGCGCGTCGTCGGCGAACACCGGGTGCACCGCACAGCCATAGACGCTGCGCGCGCCCCGTTCGCGAAGGGCCTCGCTAGCCTCGACCAGCGTGTGGCCGGTCGAGACCTGGTCGTCCACGATGATGGCGTCGCGTCCTTCGACCTCTCCCACGATCTGCAGGTGCTCGATCTTGTCCGCCGCGGTGCGGTTCTTGAAGACGACGGCCAGGGGAGCGCCGGCAACGCGCTGGCTGAAGTCGTGTGCCCGGGTCACGCCGCCGGCGTCGGGTGACACGATGACCGGCTGGGTCAACCGCATCCGATCGATGGCATCGGCCAGCAGCGGCGCGGCCAGCAGATGATCGACCGGGATATCGAAGAATCCCTGCACCGCGGGCGCGTGGAGATCGAGTGTGACGATGCGCGAGACGCCGGCCGCCTCGAGGATGTTGGCGACGAGCTTGGCGGTGATCGGTTCGCGCCCGGTGGACTTCTTTTCCTGGCGCGCGTAGCCGAAATAGGGAATCAGCGCGGTGACGCGGCCGGCGGAGGCGCGCCGCAGCGCGTCGATCATGATCAGCAGTTGCATCAGGTTTCGGTCGACCGGCGCGCAGGTGGACTGGACGACGAAGACATCGGTGCCGCGAACGTTCTCCAGGATCTGGATGTCCGCCTCGCCGTCGGGGAAATGCTCGACCCTGGCCTCGCCCAATGGGCGCCCGAGCGTGTTCGCAATGCGCGCGGCCAGGCCCCGATTGCTGCTTCCCGAAAAAATCTTCAGCTCGCCGTCCACGGAGGCCTCCCCTACTCCGCTAGCGACGGATTCGCGCCGGAATGCCCACCGCCAGCATGCCCGGCGGCACATCCCGAGTGACGACGGCGCTGGCGCTGGTTCGCGCGCCCTCGCCAACCGTCACGGGGGCGATCAGCATGGTGTTGCTGCCGATGAAGGCGTCGGTCCCGATCACGGTGCGGTGCTTGGCCGTACCGTCAAAGTTGCACGTCACCGTGCCGGCGCCGATGTTTGCACCATCGCCAATCTCCACGTCTCCAAGATAGCCGAAATGGTGCACATGCACGCCATGTCCCAGCTTTGCGGCTTTGAGCTCGGTCTGTGACCCAAGGTGGCTGTCGGGCCCGATGGCGCAACCGTCGCGCACGTGAGCGAATGGGCCCACGACGACGCCGTCGCCGAGCGTCGACGCCGACACCCGCGACGACTCGACTAAGCAACGGTCGCCCACGGTCGCATCGATGAGCCGGCTGTTCGGGCCGATGGTCGATCCGGCGCCGATCGAAGTGGCGCCCTCGAGCGATGTGCCCGGCAGGAGCACGGAACCCGCCTCAACCGTCACGCCGCGGTGCAGATAGGTCGTGGCCGGGTCGCGCAACTGCACGCCCCGCGCCATGAGCGCCTGGCGCAGACGGTGCTGCATGGCCTGCTCGGCCTCCGCCAGACGGGAGAGGTCGTCGCAGCCGATGGTTTCCGAGGCATCGGCGATCAGATGAGATGCCACCTGGCGCCCATCGGCGATCGCAAGCTCGACCAGGGCCGTCAGATATCGCTCACCGGTCGCCGGGCTGGCGGGTACATGCGGCAGTGCGGCGCCAAGCCACTCGGCGTCGAACGCCATCAAGCCGGAATTGCATGAGGTCAGCGCGTAGGTGGCCGGGTCCGCATCGGCGGCCTCGACAATGGCATGCACCGATCCGTCGTCGGCCATCACGACCCGGCCGTAGCTGCCTGGCGCCGGCGCCTGGGTCCAGCCCACGACGATCGCCGCGTCTCGCTCATCGCGCAGGGCCGCCATCTCACGCACGGTCTGGGCCGTGAGCAGGGGCGAGTCGCCGAACATCACGACGGCTGTGCCGGGACTCTGCGGGACGCCCGCCGCCTGCGCCGCCGCCGCGGTTCCATAGTCGTCGGGCGGCTGTTCGACGATGCGCGCGTCCGGGCCCACGGCGTCGCGCAGCTCGACCTCGGGCGATGCGACGACCACGATCGGATCGCAGCCGGCTTCGCGCGCGGTTGCAACCACGTGCGTCACCAGCGGCCAGCCGGCGACTTGATGTAGCACCTTCGGGCCGGAGGCGGCCATGCGCACGCCGCGGCCCGCGGCCAGGATTACTGCGGTGCAAGTCATGAGCGGCTCATGGCTGGGGAGGGAGGATTCGAACCTCCGAATCGCGGATTCAAAGTCCGCTGCCTTACCCCTTGGCTACTCCCCATCCAGGTTCAGCGTAGAGATCGGACAACAACGGGTCAACGAGTCTCATCCCGCATCCGCTACGCGTCGGCGGCCGGGCGAAACCGGGTGAGATGCGTCCAGTGGCCCATGGAGCGTCCGCGCTCGACGGCTTGTTCGGCAGTTGAAATTCCGGCGAACAGGCCGAAGCAAGTTGCGCCGCTGCCGGCCATCAGCGCCGGACGAGCGCCCGCCGCCCGAAGCTCATCGAGTACGTCGCCCACGACCGGCCGCAGCCGGATGGCGGCCGGTGTGAGGTCGTTGCACATGCGGTCTTCGGGCAACTCATCGGAAGCCAGCGCACGGCATAGGTCCATCGTCCGCTCGCCGTCGCTCCACTCGGATGGCCGCAACTCGGCGTATACATCGGCGGTGCCCAGGGGAGTGTCCGGGCGCACGAGCACGACGTTTCGCATCGGGGCGGGCGGCAGGTCTCTCAGGTGTTCGCCCCGCCCGGTCGCCAGCGCCGTGCCGCCGCGCACCAGGAACGGCACATCGGAACCCAATTCGGCGGCGATCTGCGAGAGACGCTCGTGATCGACGCCGGCTTCCCAGAGTTGGTTCAGCGCCGCGAGCACCGCGGCCGCGTCCGAGCTTCCGCCCCCTAGACCGGCGGCTGCTGGAATCCGCTTCTCGACGCAGACGCGCGCACCGGACGTGACCCCGAGCGTCCGGCGCAATAGATGCGCTGCCCGCAGCGCCAGGTCGTCCTCCGCGGCCAGATCTGGGAGCGACGGTCGGCCGCTTACGGTTGGAGCCGCCTCCACGCTGACCTCGTCGGCCAGCTCCAACGTTTGCATCACCGTCACCAGCTCGTGATATCCGTCCGAACGGCGGCCGGTGACCTGCAAGCCGAGGTTGATCTTGGCCGGGGCCGCACGGGTGAGGCGGCGCATCGCCTAGGCCGCCGCGGTCTGGTCGCGTGTCAGGCCAATTGACGCCAGGATCTCCTCCTCGGCGCGCCGCATGCGCCGGTAGCCCGGCGCGTCGTCGTGCTTGAAGCCGGCCAGATGAAGCAGGGCGTGCGTGACGAGATAGGCGAACTCACGCTCCGGCCCATGGCCGTGCGCCTGTCCCTGGCTGACCACGCGGGCGTACGAAAGCGCCACGTCTCCAACTGACTCGGGGTCGGATCCGGGGCCGACGGCGTCGGGTGGAAACGCGAGCACGTCCGTCGGTTGGTCCACATGGCGGAACTGCCGGTTCAGTTGGCGCATCTCGGCATCGCTGCAGATCCTCAGAGCGGCGACGCCGCGCAATCCGGTCGCGTCGGCGACTGACCTGGCGACTTTCGTCGCCAGTGCGCGCAATGGTTCGGGCAAGTCTTGTTCGTCGACCAGTTCGAGCGTCAGCGTCGCCCGCGTCACTAGTCGGTGAGCAGGGCGCGCACCGTCGCGCTCACGGCCTTGCCGTCAACCGTGCCTTGCGCGCGCAGGCGGGCCATCAAGGGTCCCATCACGCGGCCCATATCGCCCGGACCGGAAGCGCCCGTGTCGTCGATGACGGCGCGCGCCGCCGCCTCGATGGCTTCGGCGTCGATGACGGGAGGCAGGTAGGCGGCAATGACCGCCAGCTCCGCCTGCTCGTCGGCGGCCTTGTCTGGCCGTCCGCCGGATTCGTAGAGATTGATGGCTTCTTCGCGCCGGCGGGCCTCGCGCGCGAGCACGGCGCGCACCAAGTCGTCGTCGGCGTCCTGCTGCTTGTCCTTGGCCTCGTAGGCAATGGCCGACCGAAGCGTCCGCAAGAGGCGTACGCGTGGCTGGTCGCCGCCGCGCAGCGCGGACGTGAGGTCGCCGGAGATTTGATCGAGCAAGCTCATTCGATGGATGGAGGTGCGCCGCAGCCGGCGCGAACGTGCGCTAGAGCGCCTGGCTCTCCGCCTGCATCGCCTTGAGGGCTGCGCGCCGGGCTTTGCGGCGCTTGGCCGCCGCCTTCTTCTTGCGCAGCACGCTGGGCTTGTCGAACGCGCTCCGCCGTCGAGACTCCGTGATAATGCCTTCTTGCTGCACCTTCTTGTTGAAGCGGCGCAGCGCGGCGTCGAAGCTCTCATTGGCGCCTACGGTAATGTGAACCAAGAACTCCTCCTCGGCGTTTCCGCCAATAAAAGACCCGCCGCTTGGGCGGGCTTCAGTCGGTCGCGAACAACGCCTGGGGGTATCGGAAAAGGTGCCTCCTGGCGACGCACAGCCAGTTCTGCCAGCCACTTCGCAGCAGCCACGGCTATCTTAGGAGCCGGATGATTCATCGGTCAATGCAGACTTCGATGCTGCCTGGGTACAGAACGTGATCGACGTCAACTGGCTGGCGCTGGCCATCGGTGCGCCGTTGGTGCTCCTGTTGACGCTGGCGACTCGCACGCTGGCTCGTCGGCGCGGCTGGATGCACCAGCCGGGACCGGGTCGGATTCACGCCACGCCCGTGCCGCGGCTCGGCGGCGTGGCCATGTACGCCGCCTTCGTCGTCGTGGCGCTGGTGGTGGCCCAGCCCTACGACCTGGCGCTGGCCGGTCTCCTCGGCGGCGCGACGGTGATCGTCGGCGTGATGCTCATCGACGACATCCGCGGGCTCCGTCCCCGCGACAAATTCCTCGCCCAGCTCGTGGCCGCCGCCATTCCGCTGGCCTGCGGCATTCGCATCGATGCCGTGAGCAACCCGCTGGGCGGCGTGCTCGACCTGCCGCTGGTGATCGTGGTGCCGTTCACCTTGTTCTGGATCGTCGGCATGATGAACGCCATCAACTTCACGGATGGGCAGGACGGGCTGGCGGGCGGCGTGTCGACGATCGCCGCCCTGGTGCTGGTGGTGCTCTCGAGCCGCCTGGGACTCCCCGACGTGGCGACGCTGGCGCTGGCGCTCGCGGCCGTGTCGCTGGGGTTTCTGCCGCTCAACTTCTATCGCTCGAGCATCATCATGGGGGACAGCGGCTCGCACTTTCTCGGCTTCAGCCTGGCCGTAATCGCCATCCTCGGACCGGCGAAGATCGCGACGGCCATGCTCGTGCTCGGCGTCCCGATCCTGGAGGTCGCCTGGTCCATCGTGCGCCGGCTGGCCGCGGGCGGAAGCATGAGCGCCCGTGACGCGCGGCACCTGCACCATCGGCTGTGGGAGGCGGGGCTGGCGCAGCCCGTGGTGGCGCTCTTCTACTACGTGGTGGCGACGGGCCTGGGGGTGATTGCGCTTCTCGTGGAACGCGTGAACAAGGTCTACGCATTCGTCGGACTCATGGGCCTGTTGCTGTTGTTGCTGTTCGTGCTGGCGCGCCTGCCCCGGCGGCGGCTCATCGGCCGCCCGGTCGAGCCACCGCGCATGGCCGAGCGCTGACCCTGTGATAGGTTTGACGGTGTCCACGGGAGACGCTGCATGAAGCCCGACATTCACCCTGACTACGTTGAGTGCACCGTCACGTGCGCCTGCGGCAACAGCTTTGTGACGCGCGCGACGGTTTCCGCCATCAATGTTGACGTGTGCGCCGAGTGCCACCCGTTCTTCACGGGACAGCAGCGACTGGTCGACACCGCCGGCCAGGTGGAGCGGTTCGAGCGACGCCGCAGGCGAGCGCGCGTCAAGGCCTAACGACGGATGCGCGGCGGGTGCGCCGTGTTTCCCCCGACATGATCGACGGCAGACCTAATGGCGGCTGACGCGCAGAGCAACGAGCTACGCATCAACTATGGCGGCCAGGCCGTGCTCGAAGGCGTGATGATGCGTGGCCGCAAGGCGCTCGCGACCGCCGTGCGGCATCCGGCGGGACACATCGTGCTTCGGGCCGAGACTCTCGATCCCGACAGGCTCTCGCAGCGGCTGCGCCGCGCCTATTTGCTGCGCGGCGTCGTCGCGGTGTGGGAAATGCTGGTCATCGGCATGCGGTCGCTCGGCTTTTCCGCGCGCGTCCAGATGGCGGAAGAAGACGGCGCCGAAACCGAGAGCGAAGAGTCCTCGGCCTACGTCACCGGCAGCCTGGCGTTTGGGCTGGCGCTGGGTGTGGCGCTGTTCTTCGTGCTGCCGCTCGTGATCACGTCGTTCGCCGACGCGAACGTGGAGTCGGATCTCGTCAGCAACATCATCGAAGGCGGAGTCAGGCTGGCCGTGTTCATCGCCTATCTCGGCGGCATCGGCCTCATGCCGGACATCCGGCGCGTCTGGATGTATCACGGCGCGGAGCACAAGACCATCAACGCCCTGGAGGCCGGCGAGCAACTCACGACCGCCAACGTGCAGCGGCAGAGCCTGGCCCATCCCCGCTGCGGCACGGCGTTCCTGGTGATGCTGGTGGTGATTTCGGTCATCGTGTTTGCCTTTCTCGGGCGGCCGCCGTTCGTGCTGCGGGTGCTGTCGCGCATCGCGTTGCTGCCGCTCATCGCGGGCGTCGGATTCGAGCTGATCATGCTGACGGCGCGATACCGATCGAATCTGTTGGCGCGGATCGTCTCGGCGCCCGGCATGTGGGTGCAGCGCCTGACGACACGCGAACCCGACGACGACCAGGTCGAGGTGGCCATTGCCGCCATGGATCGCGTGCTGGAGGATGAGGCGCACCTGACGTCGCTGCGCCCCCAGGTTCAGCCGGTGGTGGTGCCGCATGCTTGACCGGCTGCACGCCCTGCACGCGCGCTCCGAGGAGATCACGGCCAAGCTGGCCGATCCCGCGGTGACCAGCGACCCGGCGCGGCTGGCGACGCTGTCGAAGGAGCTGTCGCGCGTGGCGCCGTTGGTGCGGCTGCGCGAGCGATGGCTGGAAGCGACCGGCCGTATCGACGAAGCGCGCGAGTTGATCGATTCGCCGGACCCCGAGCTCGCCGAGTTGGCCGCGGACGAGCTCTCGGCGGCCGAGGAGGAGCTGACCGCGATCGAGGACGATGTGCGCGAGCGGCTCGTGGGACGCGATCCCGATGACGAGCGCAACGCCATTGTCGAGTTGCGCGCCGGCACCGGCGGCGATGAAGCCGGTCTGTTCGCCAAAGAGCTCATGCGGATGTACCTGCGCCTGGCCGAGCGGCGCAAGCTGAGGACCGAGGTGATGTCGACGAACGAGACGGGCATCGGCGGTCTCAAGGAAGGCGTGCTGCGGATCGTCGGCGAAGGCGCCTATGGCCTCTTTCGACACGAGAGCGGCGTGCACCGCGTGCAGCGGGTCCCGGTCACGGAAGCGAGCGGCCGCATCCACACGTCGGCCGCGAGCGTAGCGGTGCTGCCCGAGGCCGACGCCATTGAATTGAACATTCCGGACGCAGACATTCGCGTGGACGTGTTTCGGTCGAGCGGCCACGGCGGGCAGAGCGTGAACACCACCGACTCCGCCGTGCGCGTGACCCACTTGCCCACCGGAACGGTCGTGAGCATGCAGGACGAGAAATCGCAGCTCCAAAACCGCGCCAAGGCCATGGCCATCCTGCGCGCTCGGCTGCTGCAGGCGGAGCGCGAGCGCCAGGCCGCCGAGCGCGGTGAGCTGCGCCGCGGGCAGATTGGCTCGGGTGACCGCAGCGAGAAAATCCGCACCTACAACTTTCCCCAGGACCGCGTGACGGATCACCGGATCGGACTCACGCTGCGCAATCTGGACGGGATCCTGGACGGGGACCTGGATCGGTTGGTCGACGCGTTGCAGTCGCGCGCGGCCGAGGAGCGTGTTCAGGCTGCGGTGCACTGAGGCCACCCCGCGCACGGTCGATGAGTGGCGGCGACAGGCCGTGACCGAATTGCGCGCGGCGGGAGTCGACTCGCCGCTGCTGGATGCCAACGTTCTCCTCGGTGAGGTGCTCGACGTCGATCCGGGTCGAATTCCGCTTTGCGGCGACCGGCTGTTGACGGCGGCCCAATCGCGGCGCGCCGCGGCGATGGTTCAGCGGCGCGCGGCGCGCGAGCCGGTGGCATACATCGTCGGACGCCGGGCATTCGCCACTGGCTCGGTCCAAACCACCGCCGACGTCCTGGTCCCACGGCCCGAAACCGAGGCGCTGGTGACCGCGACACTCGCGGTCACTCTCGAGTTGCAACCGCGTGCCGTGATCGACGTAGGCACGGGATCGGGCGCCGTGGCCGTGGCGCTGGCCCGGGAGCTGCCGGAGATTCCGGTGATTGCCAGTGACGTGTCACGGGCGGCGCTCGGCGTCGCGCGCGACAACCTCGCGGACTGGGGCGTGGCCTCGAGAATTCGTCTGCTGCGGGCCGACGGATTGCGCGCGGTGTGTCCGAGGCGGACGGTGGTGGCGGCTAACCTTCCCTACGTTCCATCCGCCGTCATTCCGACGCTGGAGCCCGAGGTGTCGCGGTGGGAGCCGCGCCAGGCGCTTGACGGCGGCCCCGACGGACTTGCTGCCGTCCGCAACCTCATGCGTCAATGCGCCCAAACTCAGCCGCTTGCGGTGCTTCTCGAAGTGGCCCATGACCAGCGCGTACGAGTCTCCGCCTTGGCCGCGGCCGCAGGCTTCAGCTGTCGTGCCGTGCACCGAGACCTTGGCGGTTTTCCGCGGGTGCTCGACCTCCGCCCGATCGGCGCGGGATGAGCCGAAACTCCGCCCCACCGCCACGGGGGTTGCTCTTTCTGGTGACGGCGCCGACCGCGGCGGGCAAGGACAGCGTGCTGCGCACGCTGCGAGGTCGAGGCGTCGACCTCTCGTGGGTGACGACCGCCGTCACGCGCGCGCCGCGCGAGGGCGAGGTCGATGGCCGCGACCACTTCTTTCTCGAACCGGCCGAATTCGAGTCGCGCCTGCGCGCGGGGTGGTTCCTGGAGTCGGCGCGCGTCTACGGGCGGCTCTACGGCACGCCGCTGCATCAGGTCCAGGAACCGCTGGCAGCCGGCCAGGACGTGGTGCTGCGGCTTGACGTGCAGGGCGCGCGCGAGCTGCAGCGCCTCGTGCCGGAGGCCATCGTGATTTTCATCGAACCGCCGTCGGTCGAGGAGGTGATGCGTCGACTTCAGGCGCGCGGCACCGAGTCGCCCGACGAGTCCGAACGGCGTCTCCAGGCGATGCTCGGTTTTGAAATGGACTTTGCCTCCCGGGCGGACTATCGGGTGCCCAATGCCACGGGCGAGCTCGAGGCCGCGGCGGACCGGGTGTGGGCCATCGTCGAGGCCGAGCGGCTGCGGGAGTCCCCGCGGCGAGTGGACCCCGCGACGCTGCGTCCCTGGAGCGATCCTCCCGTCGAGCCGTGACCGCCGCCCGAAGCTTCGCGGAGGTCGTCGTCGCCGCGGGCGACGTGCGCGGCGCGCAGACGTTTCACTACGAGATTCCAGCGAAACTCGAAGGGCGGGTGCGGCCGGGACAACTGGTGCTGGTGCCGTTCGGCACCCGCCAATCGCATGCCGTCGTCATGCGGGTGGGCGACGCCTCTCCGGTTGAGGCGACCCGCCCAATCTTCGACATCGTCTGGGATGCGGAGATGCTGGATGCCGTTCATCGTGAGCTCGTGGAGTGGACGGCGCGTCGCTACGCCGCGCCGATCCTGACCGCACTCAATCTCGCGGCCCCGCCGGGACTTGCGCGGCACCTGCGCTCGACCTACGTGCCCGCGGTCGACGGCGGCGAGCCGCAGGTCGCGTTGGCCCCGGCGGAGTCTCGGACCCTGGAGTTGATCCGCCAACGCCGGGAAGCGTCCGAGGCCGAGATCCGTCGACTTGCCGGAAAGACAGCCGCCCGTGCCGGAGTCCGCCGGCTCGTAGCGATGGGGCTCGTCAACCGGCGCATTTCTCTGCACCTGCCGCAGCCGGCGGGCGAGCGACTGGTGTCTGCGGCGGCGATCGACGACACCGGCTCGGTCGACGCGCGGTTGGCTCGTGCACCCAAGCAACGCGATTTGTGGCGGGTGCTCGAGGCCGCCGATGGACCCATTCCCGTGGCGCAGGCGCTGCGCGCCGCGGGAGTCGGCCAGCCAATCCTGCGCGCGCTGGTCATGCGCGGCCTGGCCTGCGTCGAGCGACGCGCGAGCACCCCATATCTCGTTGATGTCGTGGGGCCTGAGCGACGCCCGGCGGAAAACTTGACGAGGCAGCCTGGCGTCAGATTCAACCCATGCTCGAAGGCGGCGACGCGGGCGCGGGGATCATTCAGGGTGACGAGGCTGATCGCTGGTCCGTCTACGCGCGGTCGATCGAGGGTGCGGTGGGCGCCGGGCGGCAAGCGCTTGTGATCGCCCCCGACGTCCGCACGTCGGCCCGCCTCGCCGACTGGCTGGCGCCGCGCGTCGCGGGGAAGGTCGCGGAGGTCGGACGCGCACGGACGCCGGCCGAGCGCATCGCGCTGTGGATGGCCGTGCGCCAGGGAGAGGTGGACGTCCTGGTCGGTACGCGCGCGGTCGTCTACGCCCCGGTGTCGACGCCGGGCGTGGTCATCGTGGAGCGCGAGGAGGACGCGGGCCACAAGCACCGCAACACGCCGCGCTTCCACACGCGCGTCGTGGCGAGGCGCCTGGCCGAGTTGAGTGGATGTCCGCTCGTGCTTGGATCCGAGACTCCGAGCGTGCAGTCGTTCTACGACGTTGAGGTCGAGCGATCGCGTCTGGTCAGCGCGCGGTCATGCCAGGCAACGCCGCAGCCAGGCGGCGGCGTTGACGTGGTGGACATGCGCCGCGCGGTTCAGGTGGGAAGGCACGGCGTCATCTCACGCCGCCTGTTCGAGGCCCTGCGGCAAGTATTGGACGACAACGGAGGCGCAGTGCTCTATGTCAATCGACGGGGCACGGCGACGCTCACCGTCTGCCGCGACTGTGGGCATGTGTTTGGCTGCCCGCGATGCAGCACCGGTCTCGTCCAGCATCGCCAGGCGGCGAGCTTGCAGTGCCACGTATGCAACTGGCGCGAAGACCCGCCGCGCTATTGCCCCGTGTGCCACGGCCGCCGCTTGCGGCTGTGGGGATACGGCACCGAGGCCGTCGCGGAGGCGGTGAGCCATCTGTTTCCGAGGGCCCGCGTCGAGCGGGTGGATAGCGACCGCCCGGCGCGCGACCTCGAGGCGGCGGCGAGCGCGTTCGAGCGACGCGCGGGCGTGGACGTGCTGGTCGGCACCCAGCGGCTGGGGGGATTCGGCGAGGCCCTGCGCGCATCGTTGCTGGGTATCGTGCAGGCCGACGTGGGGCTCAAGTTCCCCGACTTCCTGGCGCCCGAACGCGTGTTCATCAACCTCATGCGGCTGCGGCGGCTCGTGACCGGCGGCGAGGCCGGCGCCCGCATGGTGGTGCAGACGCTGATGCCGCGCCACCACGTCACCCAGGCCCTTCAGACCGGCGACACCCGGCATTTCTTCCGCGCGGAGCTGGAGGAGCGCCAGGCCGAGGGACTGCCGCCGTTTCGCCCGGTGGCGCGTGCCACCTACGCCCATGCCGACGACGACAAGGCGGCGGCCGAAGCGCAGCGGGCGCGGCGGGAGTTGGAGACTCTTGCCGGCGCCGCCGAACCGCTCGATCTTGAGATTCTCGGCCCCGCGCCGGCTGCGTTGCACCGGCGGCGGGGGCAATATGTATGGCAGCTCTTGCTCTTTGGCGCGGACGCCCGAAAGGTCTTGCCGGAATTGCACCGCGGCTGGACGATTGACGTCGACCCCATTGAGTTGACATAACACAGATCAATGCCTGCGCTTCCCGTGCTCCCGGTCGATCATCCGATGCTGCGGCGCAAGTCCAGCCGCATTCGCAGCGTGACACCGGGCATTCGCCGCATGATCGACGACATGTTCGCCACCATGGACCACCACCACGCGGTTGGCGTGGCGGCCAACCAGGTCGGTCGCCCCTGGCGGCTGGTCGTGGTGGGCGTCGATGACGACCGGCTGGCGCTGGTGAATCCTGAAATCGTCTGGTCTAGTGGGTCCGAGGTCGCCGACGAGGGCTGCCTGAGCCTGCCCAACTGGTACGGACCCGTGGAACGCGCGGTGAACATCCGGGTGCGGGCGCTGGACGCGAACGGTCGACCGCTGCGGCGCGAGGCGTCCGGACTCTTGGCACGCGCCATCCAGCACGAGATCGACCACCTGGACGGCGTGGTTTTCACGGACCGCCTGACGGATCCGGACGCCCTGCGGTTCGTGGATCCTGCCTCCGAAGAGGCGCGGCGCCTGCGGGCGTCCTAGACATGCCGCGGCGGCGCGCGGGACGAAGTGGCTGACAACGTGCGCGCGGTCTTTCTGGGCACTCCGGAGTTTGCGCTCCCGACGCTGCGCCGGTTGCAGGCGCGCGGCGTCGTGCAGCTGGTCGTCTCGCAGCCCGATCGGCCGGCGGGCCGCCGGGGCGTCGAGCGTACGCCCGCTGTGATCGCCCTGGCGCGGGAGTCGGGTCTTCCGACCATGCAGCCCGCCAACCCGAACGACGCACCGTGCCTGGAGCGCATTCGAGCGGCGCGGCCGGACGTCTTGGTGGTCGTGGCCTACGGTCGCCTGCTGCGCGAGTCGCTGCTCGAATTGGCCCCGGCGGGCGTGGTGAACCTGCACCCATCGTTGCTGCCGGCGTATCGAGGCGCATCCCCGATCCAGGCGGCGATCCGCGATGGGCGAACTCGCTCCGGGGTGACGCTGATGCGCATGGACGCCGGGCTTGACACGGGTCCGGTGATCGCCGCGCGCGAGGAGTCCATTCGTCCGGATGACACGTCGCCTGCCCTGCACGACCGGCTCGCCGTGGTGGGCGCCGAGTTGCTGGACGAAATGCTCGACCCGTGGGTCGGCGGGCGCCTGAGGGCCCAGCCGCAAGACCCGGAGACCGCGACGCTTACCCGACCACTGGAGCGAGCCGACGCCGAGTTGGACCTGCGCCGGCCGGCGCAAGACCTCTACGACCAGTGGCGCGCGTTTCAGCCATGGCCCGGGGCCTTTGTGATGGTTGCCGGGCAGCGCGTGGCGGTGGTGGAGATGGACCAGCCCTCGAATCAAGACAGTCCAGTCGGCCGAGCGTCGCTCGGCGGTGAATCACTCCTTGTCGGTTGCGGTTCCGGCACGCTGCGGCTGGTCCGGCTGCAACCCGAGGGTCGAAAGGCAATGTCCGCGCGGGCCTTTGCCAACGGTTACGGCGCACTGTTGCGAACGGCCTGGGGCGACCCGCCGCCCGCGCCGCGGCCGCCGCTGACGCGTCCCGCGAGCTAGATTCGGACACGGATACCGAGCGCCGCCGAAGGGTGCCATGGCAGTGATACTGGCCGGAGCCGTGCCGCTGGTGGCGATGCTGGCGGTGATGTGGACGCAGTATCGCGTGCGCAACATCTTCGCGCGGCATGCGGACATCGTTTCCGATTTCGGCCAGCCTGCTCACCAGGCGGCACGCTATCTGCTGGCGTCGGTCGGGCTGCGCAGCGTCCGCGTGACTGCGGTCCCGGGAACGCTGACCGACCACTACGACTCCGCGCGGCGCGAGCTGCGCCTCTCTGAAGGGGTCTATGCGGACGACTCGATTGCCGCCGTCGCGATTGCCGCGCACGAGGTCGGCCACGCCATGCAGGACGCGCTGGGGCATCCGTTGCTGCGTCTGCGCGTGCTCGTGGCCAAGGCGGCTTCAGGCTTTGCCGCCATCGCGCCCCTAGTCATGGTGCTCGGGCTCATCGGCGGCATCGCCACGCGGCATCCCACGGCTTTCGCCATCGCGGCATCGGGCGTCGTGGGGCTGCTGCTGGCCTTGCTGCTTGCCGCCGTGGCGCTGCCGGTTGAACTCGATGCCAGCCGCCGCGCCCAGCGATCGCTCGAAGCGGCGGGCATCACCACCCCGGCCGAGGGCCCGCGAGTCCGTGAATTGCTGCATGCCGCGGCCTTAACCTATATCGCGTCGCTGGTGGGCACGTTCGCGCGCATCCTCGTCGGTGGGCTGCGCGGTTTCGGGAGGATTCGGTGACGGCGAATGCCGCCCGTTAGGGGAGATTTGGCACCAGCCGCCGGACGCCCCGGTGCTAACCTTGAGCGACTGGTTGTGAGCCTGCGAACGACCGTTCGCGCGGGGCATGCCTTCGGTGTTTTTCCCCTTCTTCGACATTTGGTACATCGTGCTCATGGCGCCGGCATTCATCCTCGCGATGTGGGCACAGTCGCGCGTGCGGGGCACCTACCAGAAGTACTCGCAAGTTGTCTCGTCGACCGGCATGCCGGCGGCCATGGCCGCGCGGCGAATTCTGGACGCGGTCGGGCTCTACAACGTGGATGTCCGGAAGGTGCCCGGCGAGCTGACCGACCACTACGACCCCCGGCACAAGGTGCTGCGGCTGTCGGAAGGCGTCTACAACAGCAACTCGCTGGCGGCCGTCGCCATCGCGGCGCACGAGGCCGGGCACGCCGTCCAGGACCAGACCCGCTACCCGTGGCTCGTGATGCGCAGCGCCATGGTGCCGGTGACGACGTTCGGGTCGAAGTTTGGCTACGTGTTGCTGATTGCGGGCTTCCTGATGGCCGGCTTCCTGCAGAGCGAGATCGGCATCCCAGTTGCCGTCATCGGACTGGTGCTCTTCAGCACGGCATTCGTGTTCTCCCTGATCACGCTGCCGGTGGAGTTCAATGCCAGCGCCCGGGCCCTCAAGCTCATGGAGTCGGTGCGCGTCGTCAGCAGCCCCGAGCGCGTGCACGCCAAGAAGGTGCTCGACGCGGCGGCCTTGACCTACGTGGCCGCCATGTTCATCGCCCTCATGCAGGTGCTGTATTTCGCGCTCCGCTTGCTGGCCTTGACCGGGGGACGGCGCTAGACGGGCCGGGTCAGGGGCGGTCGTGGGTGCGGAACGACCCGCGGCGCTCCAC
The DNA here is from genome assembly GCA_965243625.1 of Chloroflexota bacterium. GTDB lineage: Bacteria > Chloroflexota > UBA11872 > UBA11872 > UBA11872 > JAJECS01. Next base: position 1,179,937 of record CBDEVI010000002.1, on the reverse strand, counting down.
CTGAGATCGTGACGACAAACGCTTTGGCCGACCGAGAATGCGCGCCCGGGCCTCGGCCTGCGGCCAGCGCCATTTCCGATTCGGAGCTTGCGCGGCTCCTGCCCGACGAGCCCCGCTACCGACGCGACCAGGTCCGTCGCGGAATCTACGACGGAGCGGCCCGCGGCTTCGACCAGATCACGTCGCTGCCGCGTATCCTCCGCGAACGCCTCGACATGGCGCTCGCCTTCAGCAGCATCAGCCCTGATCGCGTCCGCGTTGCCGGCGACGGGACACGGGCCTTCCTCTTTCGGACGGCCGACGACACCATCTTCGAAACCGTGCAGTTGCCGTCCGAGCGCGGCTCCGCCACCACGGTTTGCGTCAGCTCCCAAGCCGGATGCGCGATGGGATGCACCTTTTGCGCCACCGGCACGCTGGGGCTGACTCGCAACCTGAGCGCCGGCGAGATCGTCGACCAGTTTCTGCACGTGCGGCGTGAAAGCAGGCCGGGCAGGGCGCCGGATCGCATCGTCTTCATGGGGATGGGCGAACCGCTGGCCAACACCGCCAACGTGCACGACGCAATCGAGGCGCTCGTCGATCCGGATCGCGGCGGGCTCGGGGCGCGACATGTCACCGTTTCGACGGTGGGTCTGCCGGCCGGAATCGCGGAGCTGACGCGCTGGCCGTGGCAAGTTGGCCTGGCGATTTCGCTGCACGCCGCGAGCGACGACGTTCGCGCCACCCTCGTGCCGCTTGCCAAGCATGTGGACCTGGCGACTTTGATGGCGTCGAGCGTCGCGTACCAGCGGGCGACGCGGCGGCGGGTATCGTACGAATACACCATGCTCCGCGACGTCAACGACCACGTGAGCCAGGCGCGCGATCTGGCGCGGCTCGTCGACGGTCAGACGTGCCACGTGAACCTGATTCCGTTCAACCCATTCCCGGGCGCGGCCTACGAGGCGCCGTCGGCCGGCACGACGCGCCGGTTCCGCGACGAGCTGCAGCGCCGCGGCGTGTCCGCGACGGTTCGGCGGACCCGGGGACGCGAAATCGCCGGGGCCTGCGGGCAGCTTCGGGCCGACGGCGCGATTTGGCGTCGACGATCCGATGCGATGGCTCCATCGCACCATGCCTCCTGAGGCGCCGGCGCGCATCGCCCCGTCCATCCTGGCGGCGGATTTCGGCCGTCTGGGTCAGGAAATCCAGGCCGTTGACGCCGGCGGCGCCGACTGGATTCACGTCGACGTGATGGACGGCGCATTCGTGCCGAGCATTTCGTTCGGCACACCCGCGGTCGTTGCCGCGCGCGCCGTAACGGATCTGCCGCTGGACGTGCACCTGATGATCGAGCCGGTCGAGCCGCACATCGCGGATTTCGCCGCCGCGGGCGCCGACGCCATCACGATCCACGTGGAAGCCGCGGCGGATCCCGCCGCCACCCTGGGTCAAATCCGTGAGCTTGGCTTGCGCGCCGGGCTCACGCTGCGGCCCGGGACGCCCGAGTCATTGCTGTGGCCCTATCTGGACGCCCTCGACATCGTGTTGGTAATGAGCGTGGAGCCTGGCGCCGGCGGTCAGGCGTTCATTCCCGAAATGCTCGACCGCATCGCGTCGCTGGCCGACCGCATCGAATCCCAGTCCTCGAACGTCGACCTCGTGGTTGACGGCGGCATCAACGCCGAGACGGCCCCGAGCGTGGTGCACGCGGGCGGGAGTGTGCTGGTCGCCGGAACTTCGGTGTTCGGCCATCCGGACGGCCCGGCCGCCGGCGTGCGGGCGCTCCGGCGTGCGCTCGATTAGCCCTCTTTGTCGAGCGTACGAATGCAGCCGGTGCAGATGTTCATGCGCTGGTAACGCCCATCAACGAACACCCGCTTGCGCTGCACGTTGACGCGCCAGCGGCGCGGCTTCTTGGTGGCTTTCCGTTCCCAACGCCCGGAAGCCTTGTGACGAATGTGATGGCCAAACTGCGTCCGCGTGTCGCAGACCTGACAAGTCGCCACCGAGCCCACCATTTCCTAGCGTTGACGGAGAATTCACGGCGTTCCTAAGATCGCCCGCAACAGGCTAGCACGGGAAACGAGCAAAACAGTGGCGCCATCTGACGAGAACGGGGCGGACTCCGCGCCACCCGACGTCGTATCCGGCACCGCGTTTCAGCGCGGCATGGCGGCAAGCCTGGAGTGGCTCGAGGCCAACTCCGCGCGCATCGACCGGCTCAACGTCTTTCCGGTTCCTGATGGGGACACCGGCACCAACATGGTGCTGACGATGCGGGCGGCGGTGGAACAGGCCGCCCGGTTGGAATCGCCCACGGTCGCGGAGGTTGGCCGCGGCCTGGCGCGCGGGGCGCTGCTGGGCGCTCGCGGCAACTCCGGGGTGATCCTCTCGCAAATCCTGCGTGGCATGAGCGAAGGATTGGCGAAATTCGCGCAGTGCAGTCCGGCCGAACTCGCCCAGGGAATCAAGCACGCGTCGCGCGCAGCCGACGAGTCGGTGACGAATCCCGTCGAGGGCACCATTCTCACCGTGGCGCGGGACGCGGCAAAGGCGGCGGTGTCGAACACGGTGGACACGCTGGAGGAGCTGGGGACGACCGTCGTCGACGCGGCGCGCACGTCGGTTCAGCGGACGCCCGAGCAGTTGGCTGTGCTCAAGGAAGCCGGCGTCGTTGATGCGGGCGGTCAGGGTCTGCTGGTGATCTACGAGGGATTGCTGCGCAATCTGCGCGGTCTCCCGCCGCCGGAAATAGTCGCCGAGGATCGCGGCCTGGAGGTCTTTTCGGAGTTCGCCGTCGCCCATGGCGCCGACGAGCACGGCTATTGCACGGAGTTCGTGATCCTGGGCGAAGACATGGATCCCGACGTGGTTCGCGAAACGATGGGCGAATACGGGGACTCATTGCTTGTGGTCGGCGACCCCACCCTCATCCGCGTGCACATGCATACCGAGACGCCGGGCGAGGTGCTGACCGCAGCGATGTCCTATGGCCCGCTGGACGCCGTCAAGGCCGAGAACATGGATATGCAGCAAGCGGAGAACTTTGCCACGGCCGCCACGGAGGCGTCGGCGGCGACCGTTGCACGCGTTCCGGTAGTGGCGACGGTCACCGGCGAAGGCCTGACGCAAGTGTTCGAGAGCCTCGGCGCCACCGTGGTCGAGGGCGGGGCCAGCATGAATCCGAGCGCGGGCGACATCCTGCAGGCCGTCGACGGCCTCGACGGCGACTGGGCGGTGGTCTTGCCCAACAACAAGAACATCGTGATGGCTGCGCGCCAGGCGGCCGAGCAGTCCGACAAGGATGTGCGAGTGGTCGGTACGCGGACGGTGCCCGAGGGAGTGGCTGCGATGGTGGCGTTCAACGCCACGGCCGCGGCGGATGTGAACGAGCGCATGATGGAGACGGCGGCGGGAGACATCACCACGCTGGAAATCACACAGGCCGTGCGCGACGCCACCATTGGCGGGCTGACCATCAAGCAGGGGGACTACCTCGGCCTCCAGGATGACGACCTGGTCACGACCGGCCAGGCCCCGAATGACCTGGTCAAGCAGATGCTCGAGGGCCTGGCCGACGACGAGCCGGAACTCGCCACCATCTACTTCGGCAGCCAGGTATCGGCGGACACCGTTGAGCAATTGAGCGACGAACTCCAGGCGGGCTTTCCGGACCTGGAGGTCGAAGTGATCGCGGGCGGCCAGGAGCTTTACGACTACGTCATCTCGGTCGAGTAGCGCGTGAGTGGCGCCGGCGCGCCGACCGCGCAGGGGATGGTCGAGCGGATTGCGGAAATCCTGCGCGCGGAGCAGCGTTCCGGGCACCGGGACACCGCTGCGACCGAAGGGCTCTCGCGCTTGCTCGAGCGCGATCTCGGTGACTTGCCACCGGACGTTGCCGCCGCGCTGCGCCGCCTTTCGAAATACTCATCGCTGAAGCCCGCCACGCGGCAGCACTTGATCGAAACCGTGCTGCCGCTGCTGACCACAGACGTCACGCCGAAACCATCGGGCAGCTTGGACGATCCGGTCTCGGAGCTGTGGGGGATCGGAGCCACGGCGGCCAAGCGGCTGCGCAGCCTGGGGGTCTCAACGGTCGGCGATTTGCTGCGACATGCCCCGCATCGCTACATCGACCACAGCGCCACGGTGCCCATCGCCGACGTCAACGCCGGTGAAGACGTGACGCTGGTCGGGTCGATCGTGGACGTCGCCTCGCGACGCGCGCGGACCCGACGCCTCAGCATCACCGAGGCGGTCTTGCAGGACGAGTCCGGCCAGATCACTGCCGTCTGGTTCAACCAGCCCTACCTCGCGAACACGCTCTCCGGGCGGCCCAACGTGGCGCTTGCCGGGCGCGTGGACTACGGCCAGCACGGGCTGCAGCTGACGAGTCCGGAGTACGAGTTGGACGCAGCGGAGCGGCTACACGCCGGCCGCTTGGTCCCGGTTTACCCGTTGACCGCGGGGGTCACGCAGCGCCAGCTGCGGCGGTGGGTGTCCGCGGCCGTGGATTCGCACGCCCACCTCTTGGACGACCCGCTGCCGGACGCGCTGCGGCAGCACCGCGACTTGCCTGGAATTGCGGACGCGGTGGTGATGATGCACCGGCCGGACTCAGCGGTCAGCGCCGACGCGGCGATGGCGCGCCTCGCGTTTGACGAGCTGTTGGTCTACCAGCTCGCGATCCTCACGCACCGCGGGCGCTGGCGTGACTCTCAGCCCGGCCGGCCGATTGAGTTCGACCGCGACGCGATGGCGGACTTCGGCGCCAGGCTGCCCTTCAAGCTCACGGAGGATCAGCGCGCGGCGCTGGCGGCGGTGCTCACCGATCTGCGCCGCGACACTCCCATGAGCCGGCTCGTGCAGGGCGACGTGGGCTCGGGCAAGACCGCCGTGGCCGCCGGCGCGCTGTTTGCGGTGTGCCGTGCCGGCTGGCAGGGCGCCATGATGGCGCCAACCGAGGTGTTGGCCGAGCAGCACACGCAGACGCTCGGCGACCTGCTGGAGCCGCTGGGGGTGCGCGTCGAGCGCATCAGCGGCGGCATTCCCGCCGCGACCAAGCGACGGCTCTGGCGTGAGGTGGCCGCCGGTGAAATCGGCGTGGTGGTGGGGACGCAGGCGCTCATCCAGCAAAGCGCGCGGTTCGCCCGCCTGAACCTCGCTGTGGTGGACGAGCAGCATCGCTTCGGCGTGCAGCAGCGCGGAGAGATTCGGGCCAAGGGCTACAACCCGCATCTGCTGGCCATGACCGCCACCCCCATTCCGCGCACCCTGGCGCTGACGTTCTACGGCGACCTGGATGTCACGTCGATTCGCGAGATGCCCGGCGGTCGGAAACCGGTGCGTACGGCCTGGGTGCCGAAATCGCGGCGGGCCGACGCCTACGCCTTCCTGCGTCAGCAGGTGGAAGCCGGCGGCCAGGCATTCGTGATCTGTCCGCTGATCCAGGAGTCGGAATCGCTCCAGGTTCGCTCCGCCAAGGATGAGTTCGAGCGTCTCAGCACGCAGGTCTATCCCGATCTCGCGCACGCCATCGGACTCCTGCACGGGCGCCTGAGCGCCAAGGCCAAGGATGCGGTGATGCGGGCCTTTCGGGACGGCGAGGTGAAGATCCTCGTCGGCACGGCGGTCGTGGAAGTCGGCATCGACGTCCCGCAGGCCAGCGTGATCATGATCGAAGGCGCGGAGCGCTTCGGGCTGTCGCAGCTGCACCAGTTGCGCGGGCGCGTCGGACGCGGCGGGCAGCAGAGCCATTGCCTGCTGCTGAGCGACACCACGGACGCCACGGAAAACGCCCGGCTGCGCATCCTCCAGAACGTTCACGACGGCTTCGAGCTCGCCGAGCGCGACCTCGAGCTGCGTGGCCCCGGCGATATCTTGGGCACGCGTCAGCACGGGTTGACCAGCTTTAAGTTCGCGAGCGTGAGCGACATGGAGATGATCTGGCGGACCCGCGAGGATGCCGAAGCCCTCATCCAGGCCGACCCGGAGCTCGAGCGCCCGGAGCACGGCCCGCTCGCGGCTGCCGTTCAGTCGATGCTCCAGGAGAGCGAATGGAGCTAGGCGTCCGGCCCGTAGGCTCCCGCGGCCAAACCTGAGTGGCATCCAGGGGACGCGGGCTCCGGGTCGTCGCCGGTGAGCTGCGCGGGCGCGGCATCCAGGTCCCGCCGGGCACGCGGCCGACGATCGATCGTCTCCGGGCCGCCGTCTTCGATTCCCTGGGCGCCCCACCGCCGCCGCGGGTCATGGATTGCTATGCGGGCTCGGGCGCCTTTGGGATCGAGGCGCTCAGCCGCGGCGCTGAGTACGTGCGATTCATCGAGCGCGACTCCCGCGCGTGCGCGGTTATTCGCGCCAATCTTCGCGGGCTCGAGCTGGAACCTGCCGCCAGCGTCGAGCGCGCCGATGTGCTCCGCGCCGACCTGGCGGAAGGGGGGCCTTACGGGATGATCCTGGCGGACCCGCCCTACGCCGATGACCCATGGACTCCGCTCATGGGCCGGCTGGCTCAGCCGGGCGTCCTGGCCGCCGATGGCTTGATTGTTGCTGAATTCAGCGCGCGGCGCGCCGTGCCCGAGCCTCCGCCAGCATGGCACGTGTGGAAGATCCGGCGTCATGGCGACGGAGCTTTTGCCATCTATTGTCGATTGAGCCATGGAAAGTCCGGCAACGAGCCAACGTCGCTATAATCGCGCTCGCATCCCCAGCGGCTTTGCCATATGCGGGCGCTTTTTGCTGCCACATTCGACCCGGCGACCAACGGACACTTAGACCTCATCGCGCGCAGCGCGGCATGTCACGCCGAAGTCGTGGCCGGGGTTTACGAACAGCCGGAATCGCGCACGCTGTTTTCCACCGAGGAACGGGTCACGCTGGTGCGGGAGGCAACCGCACACTTGCCCAACGTCTCGGTGCGCGACTATCGGGGACTCACGGTAGACTTTGCGCGGGACATTGGAGCGAGCGTATTGGTGCGCGGGCTGCGAGCGGTGTCTGACTTTGAGTATGAATTTGCGCTGTCGGCGATGAATCGCCGTCTGGCGCCGGAGTTGGATACGGTGTTCTTCCTCTCAGCGCCCGAGCATGCCTACGTCAGTTCGTCGTTGGTGCGGGAGATCGGTGCCCTGGGCCGAAGCGTGGCGCCGTTTGTGCCGGCAAACGTTGCCACGGCCGTGGCCGCGAAATACGGCGATGCGTCGCCGAGGAGGTAGCTAGCCATCGATCTCATCAACCTGATCGAACGTCTCGAGGCCCTGGTGACTGCTGCCCAGCGCGTGCCGATGATGCGTCGCATCGTGATGGACGAGCGCGCGCTATTGGAGATCGTCGACGAAATGCGCATTCGCATTCCGGAAGAAGTCCGGGAGGCGCGGCGGGTGCTGCGGGAACGCGAGCAGATTCCGCAATCGGCGCAGATGGAGGCCGAGCAGATCATCCAGCAGGCGCGTGAGCAGGCCGATCAAATGCTGCGCGACGAGGAGATCGTCCGCCAGGCCGAAGCGCGGGCCGAGCAAATCATCGAGGCGGCGGAAGAGCGCACCGAGGCGTCGCGGGAGGAAATGGACGTCTACGCGCTCAACATGCTGCGCGACATCGAGCACCGCCTGATTTCGCACCTGGCGAGCATTCGCCGGGGCATTTCGGCGCTCGACGAGGATGCCGCCGGTATCACCGAACTCGGCGACGAAGAGACCGTCTAGGCCGCTCACCCCTCTGGTCATCGTGAACGACTTCGTGTTCAACGTCGCGGCATTCGTGCGCGAGCCGCCCGGGACCAGCCGGTCGTACGACGTCCTGGCGCCGCCCGAGGCGCTCAACGTCGCCGAATTGGCCACCTCGGTGGCGGGCCGGGTGCGTCTGGTGCGCCTGAGTGGCGCCATCCACGCATCCGGCGAGTTCGAGGCGTCCGTCGAGCAACCGTGCGCGCGCTGCCTGGAGCCTGCCCGGCAGACCTTGCGCTTCGAGGCTGACGGCGAGTTCCTGATCGACCCGGACGGGGCTGCGACCGAGGAATCGGGTCTCGAGGCCGTGTGGCCGCTCGACGATCAGCACAACCTCGATCTCACGCCGTTCCTGGCCGAGGGCCTGATTGCCGCGTTGCCGCTGATGCCGGTTTGCCGGCCCGAGTGTCCCGGATTGGAACGCTCCGAAGAGCCCGCCGAGGCCGCGATCGATCCGCGCTGGAGCCGGTTGGCGGAGCTCCGCGCCACAATGTTTCCTGATATGCCGGGAACTAAGGGATAATGGGAGCCTATGGGAGCTCAACCTAAACGACGGCTGACGCGCTCGCGCCGCCGCCGTCGCCGAAATCAAATCCGCGTTGCCAGCCCGACCCTGGTGCGCTGTCCAACCTGTCACGCGCTGATGCGAAGCCATCACATCTGCCTGGTGTGCGGCAATCTGCGCGGCACGGTGGTCGTTGAGCCGAGCGAGCAGGCTGCCAAGTATCGGTAGCGGGCGCGGGCGGCGGTGACGGCCGTCGGCGAGCCAGGGATTGCCTACGTCTTTCCGGGACAGGGCGCCCAAGCGGCCGGGATGGGGGCGGACCTCTTTGCCCGATCCGGCGCTGCGCGCGAGGTATTTGCCGCCGCCAACTCGGCCTTTGGCGATGATCTGGCCGCGCTTTGCTTTCACGGTCCCGACGAGGCGTTGCACCCAACCCGCGTGCAGCAGCCGGCCGTCGTGGCCGTGGCCCTGGCGGCGTTTGCCGCCTTTGGCGAGGCCCTGCGTCACGACGAGCCCAGCGACGGCCACTCCCTTCCCGTGCGCGCCTTGGCCGGGCACAGCGTGGGCTTGTGGGCCGCCGTTGCCGTCGCCCGGTCGCTCGACACCCGCACCGCGATGGCCATGGTCGCCGCGCGAGGAGAGGCCATGCAGCAGGCCGCGGCGCACCGGCCGGGACGCATGAGCGCCGTCCTGAGTCTGGATCCGGATCAGACGGAAACCGTCGTGGCCGAGATTCGCGCGCGTGTGCCGGGGAGCTATCTCTCCGTTGCCAACATCAACACGCCGGGCCAGGTGGTGGTTGGCGGAGATCTGGCGTCGCTGGATGAGCTTCCCGAGGCGGCGAAGGCGGCCGGTGCGCGGCGGGTGGTGCCGCTGGACGTCTCCGGGGCGTTTCACACGGCTGCCATGCTGCCGGCACGCGATGTGATGCGCGAGCGCCTGCTGGCCGCGCCGCTCACGGATCCCAAGATTCCGGTCATCGCCAACATGGATGGCCAGCCGCTGCACACGGCCGCCGAGTTGCGCGTGGAACTTGCCGAGCACGTGGCGGCCCCGTTGCAGTGGTGGCGCGGTGTGTGCACACTCGGTGCGCTGGGCGTGACCCACATCGTGGAATTCGGGCACAAGGGCCTGCTGACGAGCATGCTGCGCCGCGCAAGGCAAGACGTTTCCCTGCTCAACGTCTACGATGCTGATTCGGCCGACGCCGCGGCGAAGGAACTGCGCAATGTCTGACCCCATAGCTGGCCGCCTGACCGATCGGCGGACGTTGATCACGGGGGCCTCGGGCGCGCTGGGCGAGGCGTACGCGCGTCGCCTGGGGGCCGAGGGTGCGCGTCTGGTGCTGCACTACAACCGCAACGAGGCCAAGGCGCGAGAGCTCGCCTCGTCAATCCAGGATGCGGGCGGCTCGGCGGTAATCGTTGGGGGTGAGCTTTCGACCACCGAGGGCGCCAACCACGTCGTGGACGAGGCGATCCGGGTCCTTGGTGGCCTGGACGTGCTCATCAACAACGCCGGCATCATTCGCGACTCGCTGCTGATGCGGATGCGGGACGAGGACTGGGACGACGTGATTCGCACGAATCTGCGCTCGGCCTTCGCCTGCTCCCGGCGGGCGGTGCGAGGCATGCTGCGGCAGCGCGACGGGCGGATCATCAACATCTCCTCGGTGGCCGGCACCGGAGGCAACGCCGGTCAAACGAACTACGCCGCCGCCAAGGCCGGGTTGGTCGGTTTCACCCTTGCGCTGGCGCGCGAGGTGGCCGCTCGCGGGATCACGGTGAATGCCGTCGCGCCGGGATTCGTCATCTCCCCGCTGACCGATGACCTGGAGGGAGAGCTTCGCAAGTGGATCATCGACCGCATCCCGCTGGGGCGCTTCGCCACGCCCGACGACGTTGCGGGCGCGGTCGCGTTTCTGGCATCCAGCGACGCCTCCTATATCACCGGGCAGGTCATGACGATCGACGGCGGCCTCCACATGGGATGACGCCGAGTGCTTGAAAAAGTGCTGGTGGCCAACCGCGGCGAAATGGCGGTGCGTGTCATTCGGGCGTGTCACGACCTCGGGATTGAAACCGTGGCCATCTACTCGGAGGCCGATGCGGACAGTCTTCCGGTGCGAATTGCAGATGAGTCGGTGTGCATCGGTCCCGCGGCTTCGAGCGCGAGCTATCTGAACGTCCCTAACATCATCGGCGCCGCGCTCAACACCGGCGCCGACGCGGTCCACCCCGGCGCCGGGTTCCTGGCTGAGAATGCCTACTTCGCCGAGGTGTGCGCCCGCTACAACCTGACGTTCGTGGGACCGGCCCCCGACACCATTCGGGCGTTGGGCGACAAGGTTCAGGCCCGTGCGGCGGCGGTGGCGGCGGGTCTACCGGTCGTGCCTGGGTCCGAGGAGCCGGTGCGCGACGCCACCCATGCGCGTGAAGTCGCGCGGGAAATCGGGTTCCCGGTGGTGCTCAAGGCGGCGGCCGGCGGCGGGGGGCGCGGCATCCGACCGGTTGCCGATCCCGACGAGTTGACCGGGCTGCTTTCACTGGCGCAAGCCGAGGCGCGCGCTTCGTTCGGCAGCGGCGACCTCTACGTCGAAAAACTGATCGAGTCGCCCCGTCACGTCGAGGTGCAGGTAATCGGCGACGGCGAAACCGTGCTGCACGCCTGGCATCGCGAGTGCTCGATACAACGCCGCTATCAGAAGCTGATCGAGGAAGCTCCGGCGCCCAATCTGCCGCATGGTCTGAGCGACAACATCACGCAGGCCGCGGTGCGGCTGATGCAGGTGCTCAACTACCACAGCGCGGGCACCGTCGAGTTCCTGGTCGACGCGAGCGGTGACTTCTTCTTCATGGAAGCCAACGCGCGCATTCAGGTGGAACACCCCATCACCGAGGCGATCACCGGTCTTGACGTGGTTGCCGCGCAGCTCGGTATCGCCGGCGGCGAGTCGCTCGGCGTTTCCCAAGCGGACGTGGGCCGCAACGGCCATGCAATCGAGTTTCGCTTGACGGCCGAAGATCCGACGCGCGACTTTCGCCCGGACTCCGGGCGGATCGCGCGGCTGCACTTTCCCGGTGGCTACGGGGTGCGTGTGGACACGCACGTGTACGCCGGCTATGAGGTGCCACCGTTCTACGACTCGCTGCTGGCAAAGCTCATCGTGTGGGGCGAGACGCGTGCGGAGGCGGTCGATCGGTCACGTCGCGCCCTGGCCGAGACGATGATCGAGGGCCCGGCGACCAACCTGGCCTTTCACCAGGCCGTGCTGGATGACGCGCAGTTCGCCGAAGGTACCTACGACGTCGGATATGTCGAAGCCCTGCATGACCGGGTGGACGGCGTAACGGCCTAACGGTGGCTGCACGCCCGCGCCGCGACCGACGCGCCGCCCGCGAAGCTGCCATGCGCCTGCTGTTCGAAGCGTCGATGCGCGGCGGTGATCCGCTGGACCTCTTCGCGTCGCGACAGCACGAGCTGGGCCTGGCGGCTGACGCGCGGGCCTACGCCGAGACCCTGGTCCAGGAGGTCGCGGCGCGTTTGGGTGACCTGGATGCGACAATCAGCGAGTTGGCCCCCGCATGGCCCATTGCCCAGATGGCCCAGCTCGAGGTGGCTATTCTGCGCATCGGCATCACCGAGATTGACTCTGGGCGCGTGCCGCCGGCGGTGGCGATCAACGAGGCGGTGGAGCTAGCCAAGCAGTACTGCACCGAGGGCGGGCGGCGTCTGGTCAACGGTGCGCTAGGAACTCACGTGAGGCGACAGGCGGACTCGCCGGCGTCTTAGGCGGTAGGCTTGACTATGGACGCGGACCGACCTGCCGAACCCCCGCAGGATCCCGAGGAAGAGTCGCAGGACTCGCAGGCGGAACTCGGCGGCGTGATGACGCTGCGCGAGCACCTCCAGGAGCTGCGCACCCGACTCACCATTGCCGTGCTGGCCGTCATCGTGGCCAGCCTGATCGTCTGGCCGTTTAAGGATTTCGTGTTCGAGGTCGTGCAGTATCCGCTGCCGCGCGGCGCCATCTTGCAGCAGATTTCCCCCACGGAAACCCTCTTCACGTTCTTCATGATTTCAATCATCGTCGGCTTGGGCATCGCCAGTCCCATCGTGCTGTATCAGGTTCTGGCGTATGTGGCGCCGGGTCTCTATGAGCATGAAAAGCGCTGGCTGTACTTGAGCATTCCGGCGATCGCGGTCGCGTTTCTCATCGGTGCGGCGTTCGCGTGGTTCGTGGTCTTGCGCTTCACGGTTGGGTTTCTGGCGGGATTCGCGCCGAGATCGATTGCCACGGAGTTCACCGTCGCGACCTGGGTCACATTCGTCTTGCGCATTCTGCTGGCGGTTGGCATTGCCTTCGAGACACCGTTCTTCATTTTTGCGCTGGCAAAGATCGGCGTCGTGAAGGCGAGCACCCTGGGCAAGTACCGCCGCTACGCCATCGTCGCGATTGTGATCCTGGCTGCCGTCATCACGCCCACGCCGGACCCCTTCACCCAGCTATCGGTGGCGGTGCCGGTCTACGCGCTGTATGAGATTGGAGTGGTGCTGGCCCGCGTGGCCGCGCCTGAGGATGAGCCGGAGGAGGCTGACGGCCCGGCCGGCGCGGAACCCGCGGTGAGTACCTAGACGGAAACGTTCAGCCGGCGCTTATAGCTTTTCGGTGGGCGGCGTGGCCGGCAGATCGAGCTTGAATTCCCGCAGCTCGCCCCGCATGTCGGCGGGAGGAGCGGTTGCGACCCGCCAGCGGTCGCCGGCCGGATCTGTGAAGTCGAGCATCCAGGCGTGCAGCAGTTGGCGGGTGGCCGCCGGCGGCTGCGGCCCGTAGCGAGGATCGCCCAGCACCGGGTGGCCGATGGACGCCAGGTGCACGCGGATTTGATGCGTCCGCCCGGTTCGCGGGCGCACGTCGAGCAGCGCGGCGCTCTCGCTCGTTGCATGCACGGTATAGGCAGTCTGGGCCGGGCGGCCCGACCGGGTGACGGCCATGTGGGTGCGGCGGGTCGGGTGACGGCCGATGGGAGCATCGATCTCGGCGGATGCGACCGTTGGGCGGCCGTGCACCCCGGCCAGGTATCGCTTGTGGACCTCGCGGCGCTCGAACGCCTGCTGGAGCGAAAGGTAGGCCGCCGCCGTGCGCGCTATGAGGACAACGCCCGAGGTGTCGCGATCCAGACGGTGCACGATGCCCGGACGGCGCGGATTGCCCACATCGGCCACCTCGGGATAGTGGGCGACCAGCTGATGGGCAAGCGTCGCCGGCTCATCGCCGGCCCCCGGGTGCATGACTACTCCCGGAGGCTTGTCCACGGCGACGAGATCGGGCGTTTCGAGCAGCACTCGCAGCGGGCGGGAATCGGGCGTCAGCGGGCTGCGGCTTTCAATGGCGGCAAGCACCACGTAGTCGCCGGCGGACACGCGATAGTCGGGGTCTCGGTGCTCGTCGTTGACCACGACTCGCTGGGCCTGGATCAGGCGGGCCGCGCGCGAGCGGCTCAATGCCGGGGTGGAATCGGCCACAAAGCGGTCCAACCGGCGCCCGGCGGCGGAATCGGGAACGACGAGGCTCTGCTCGGCCGCGCTCACGGTCGCGGCCTGGTCGTCACATCCGCGCCCGCGCGTGGCTGCTGCCTATACTCGTGCCCGGCGCGCCCGGTTCGGGCCGTCCGTCTCACGGGGAATGGCTTCGGCGGTGCTGCGGCGCAATGGCAATGTCTTGCTCGAGATCACGGAAACCGTGCTCCTGGCATTGCTGATCTTCTTCGGCACGCGGATGGTGGTACAGAACTTTCGCGTGGACGGCGGCAGCATGGTGCCCGTGCTCGAGAACGGGGAGTTTCTCCTGGTGAACAAGCTGGCATACGTTGCCGCGAAGCCCGATCGCGGCGACGTGGTCGTGTTTCGATCGCCGGCCAATCCCGAGGAAGACCTGGTGAAGCGAATCGTCGGGCTGCCAAATGAGACGATCGAATTCCACGACGGCGGCGTCTATGTGGACGGGCGTCGCCTGGATGAAGACCCGTACTTTGCCGGTGTCACCGCACCCGGGAGAGACCGCAGCCTGGTCGTTCCCGAGCAGGGGTACTTCGTGCTCGGCGACAATCGAGGGCAAAGCATTGATTCGCGGCGTTTCCGCATCGTGCCGGAGGCGGCGATCGTAGGGAAGGTCTGGCTGGTGTATTGGCCGATGGGCAGCTTTGGCGTGCTGCATGGCGCCACTCCCGGATTCGAACCGGTGCCGGAACGCATCAGCCTGCTCCCGGCGGCGTAGCCGGCGGTGTTTCGTCGGCGCCGGGCCACGCCTCGATCAGCCGGCGCTTCGTTTGATCCAACGATTCCGGGAGCACCTTGGTGTCGGCGGTCACGGCCATGAAGCTGGTATCGCCTTCCCAGCGCGGCACAAGATGAAAGTGCAGGTGGGCGGGGATTCCGGCGCCGGCCGCGCGGCCCAGGTTCATTCCGACATTGAAGGCGTCGGGTCCCAGCGCGTCCCCCAGCGCCCTCCGCCCTTGCGTCAAGAGGTGCATTAGTTCAGCGGCCTCGTCGGGCGTCAGGTCCACGATGTCCGCCACGTGACGGTAGGGCAGCACCATGAGATGCCCATTGTTGTAGGGAAACAGGTTGAGGGTGGCGTACGTCACCCGCCCGGCCTTGACGATCAGTTCAGGAAGAGCGCCCGCCGTCTGGTGGTCGGTGCAAAACGGACAATCGGACGTCTCGTCGGTCGCTGCCGCCACGTACTCCAATCGCCACGGGCTCCAAAGTCGCTGCGAGACCATCTGGGTGTCCCGGGGGCCTGTCTGCGGATGGTACCGAGCGCGGCGGGCTCGCGCTGATACGATCGGCGCATGAGCCTTAGCCGCTTTCACAGTCCGGTCGCCCGGGCGATGGAGCAGAACCCGCTGCGGCCGAACTGGTCGATGCAGCGGCCCGGAGTGCTGAGCCTGGCCTTTGGGTTTCCAGACGCCGCGAGCTTTCCGTATGACGATCTGGGCCGCGTGACCCGCGATCTCATGGCGCAGCGGAACGCCGATGCGCTGCAATATGGCCCCGTCTCCGGTCCCGAGCCGCTGCGGGCGTTTGTGGCCGACTGGGTGCGTGCGACCGAGGGCCTGCCGGTGGGTCCCGAACACGTGCTCATCACGAGCGGCGCGTCGCAGGCCATTGTGCTCACCGCGCGTTTGCTGGTGCCGGCCGGCGGGACCATTCTGGTCGAGTCGCCCACCTTCATCGGCGCGCTGTGGTTCTTGCGTGGGCTGGGTCTGGAGGTCGTCGGGGTTCCCGCGGACGAGGAGGGGATCGACCCTGACGCGCTCGAGGGCACCGTGCGGCGCCTACGCGGCGCCGGTACCGAGGCCAACGTCGTCTACACCATGCCCACGGTCCACAATCCGATTGGCACGAATGCGTCGGATGCCCGCCGGCGGGAGCTCGCCGACCTTGCGCAGCGTCTCGACCTGGCGCTCCTTGAAGATGACGCCTACGGCGATTTGATCTTCGACGGCAGTCGCCCGAAAGCGTTGTATGCGCTGGCCGGATCTGAGCGAGTCATCAAGATGGGCACCTTTTCGAAGCTCGTAGCCGGCGGCATGCGGCTGGGCTGGGCCCTGGCCGATCCGGAAGACGTGGCGACCATGTGCAGCTTGAAGGCTGACAGCGCGAGCAGTCCGTTCGCGGCGTGGACGGCGGCGGAATACCTGGCCGGCGGCGCGTTGTCCGAACGCGTGCCCGCGCTGCGCACGCTCTATCGAGCCCGGCGAGACGCCATGCTCGAGGAATTGGAGCCGCTGGACCGCCTGGGCTGTACCTGGACGCGCCCGGTGGGCGGCTTCTTCGTGTGGCTCACGCTGCCGGAGGGGGTGGATAGCGAGGCGATTCGACCCGCGGTCGAGGATCACGGCGTCACCTATCTGGCCGGGCACCACTGCTTCGCCGACGGCTCGCGGCGCTGCGACATTCGGCTGGCGTATAGCTATCTGCCCGAAGACCAGATTCGAGAGGGCGTGCGGCGACTCGTGCGGGGGCTAGAGGCGGTCCTGGCGGACTAGCGGAGGCGCCTCGCGGCCGATGCGGACTTTTGCGGCATTGTGGCGCTCATGCCCGACGCGCGGCCATCGCTCGGCGTGACTGGGGCCGTCCACTCCACCGCCACCGCGGCCCAGGAGAGCCCAGCCCCAAAACCAACGAGCACGAGACGGTCGCCCTGGTTCACGCGCCCCTGGGCGATGGCCTCGCAGAGGGCGATTGGGATCGACGCCGACGACGTGTTGCCGTAGACATCCGCGTTGACGATCACCCGCTCTTCCGACAGGCGCAGCTCATTGGCGACGGCGTCGATGATGCGCAGATTCGCTTGATGCGGGATGAAGAGATCGAGGTCGCTGGGCTGCCATCCAGCGCGCGCCATGGCCACGGCGGCCGCGCGGACCGTGGCCTTGACCGCGAACTTGTAGACCGCCCGCCCGTTCATCGAAAGCAGATGCAGGCGATCCCGGACTGTCTCCATGCTCGCCGGCAGCTTGCTACCGCCGGCGGGAATGTGCAGCAGCGGAGCGCCGCTTCCGTCCGAGCCGAGCGAGTTGCCCCGAATTCCCCCGCCGGCGCTGCCTTGCATGACGACGGCGCCGGCGCCGTCGCCGAATAGCACGCAGGTCGAGCGGTCGGTCCAATCGACGACCCGTGACATGGTCTCGGAGCCAATGATCAATACGGTCTGTGCCGACCCGGCGTCGATGAGCGCGCGTCCGATTTCCAGCCCGTAAGTGAAGCCCGCGCAGGCGGCATTGAGATCGAAGGCGCCGGCGCTGCGGGCCCCAATGGCGTCCTGAATCAGGTTGGCCGTCGCCGGCATGGGCGTTTCCGGCGTGAGCGTGGCCACGATGACCATGTCGACGTCGGCCGCCGAGAGTCCGGCCTGATCCAGCGCCCGCGTGGCCGCGTCGAGCCCCAGGCTGAAGGTCGTGTCTCCGTCGTCCGCGATCCGCCGCTGCCGGATGCCGGTCCGAGACACGATCCAGGCATCGGTGGTGTCGACCATGGACTCGAGATGGGCATTGGTCCAGATCTGCTCTGGGACCGCCATTCCCCATCCGACGATCGTGGCCGCCATGGAACCTCTCGGTGTAGACGAAAAGCGGCCGCCGTGGCGGCCCGCCTCGCAGAATAGCGCGAAGCTGATTCTTGTTCGACCGGCTGCGGACGGCTCTCCGATGGCGTTTGCGGACCGGTCCCGCGATATACTTTGTGTGGCGCACTTATCCCATGCTTGCGCCAGCCCTCATGGCATCAATACGGATTTCCATGGACGATCGAGTCGTCGTTACAGGCTATGGGGCGGTGACCCCACTGGCGGATAACGCCGACGACACGTGGCGGGCCGTTCTGAGTGGTCGAAGCGGCATCGGGCGGATCACGGCCTTCGATACCGCCGCCTTTACGTCGCAGATCGCGGGTGAGGTCATCCCGTGGGACCCCAAGGAGAAGCTCGGCGCCAAGCACGCGCGCCGTACCGATCGGTTTACCCAATTTGCGCTTGAAGCGTCCCGGGCGGCCCTCGAGCATTCGGGTTTCGAAATCACCGATGCCAACCGCCACCGCGTGGGCGTCTATATCGGCACCGGAATCGGCGGCCTGGTGTTCTTGCAGAACCAGACCGACGTGCTCCGCGAACGCGGCCCGTCCCGGGTAAGTCCTTTCCTCATCCCGCTCATCATCGGAAACATGGCCGCCGGAATGGTCTCGATGGAGTACGGCATCGAGGGGCCCAATCTCGCCGTGGTCTCCGCCTGTGCGACGGGCGCGCACTCCATCGGCGAGGCGGCCGAGGTCATCAGACGCGGTGAGGCGGACGTCATGCTGGCGGGCGGCACCGAAGGCGCGATTTCGCCCATTGGTCTCGCTGGATTCTGCGCCGGGCGGGCGCTCTCGACGCGAAACGACGAGCCCGAGCGCGCGTCACGTCCGTTCGACATGGATCGCGACGGATTTGTCGCCGCCGAAGGCGCCGGAGTCTTGATTCTCGAGTCCTATGCGCATGCGACGGCGCGTGGGGCTGAGATATGCGGCGAGCTCCTGGGATACGGCGCGTCCGCCGACGCCTTTCACATGACCCAGCCGCCGGCGGATGGCCGCGGCGCCCGTCTGGCCATGGAGAACGCTCTGCGGAACGCCCGGCTCGACAGCTCCGACATCGACTACGTCAACGCCCACGGCACTGCCACCGAGCAGGGCGACGCCGCCGAGACCCAAGCCCTCAAGGCCATTTTCAACAATGGGGCGGCGGATGTTCCGGTCAGCTCCACGAAGTCAATGATGGGCCACCTCATTGGCGCCGCGGGCGCCGTGGAACTCATTCTCTGCCTGCAAGCCCTGCGCGATAACGTGGCGCCGCCGACGATCAACTACGAGGTGCCGGACCCGGCCTGCGATTTGGACTATGTGCCCAACCAGGCTCGCGAGTTGCCGCTCCGCCGGGTGATGTCGAACAGCTTCGGTTTCGGAGGACAGAACGCCGCGCTGATCGTCGGGTCTGACGCCGGCTAAGAGTGGCCGCCGCGGCGTGAACGTCAACGTTCGGCAGCGCGTGACCGCCGTGCTCGACGCAATGCGCGATCTCAACCTCGCCGAGCTCGAGATCCGCATTGGCTCGGAGCGGGTGAGCTTGCGTCGGGCCGGATTCTCGGCGGTACGTGAAACGGCGGGCGCGCCGGCTGCCGTCGCACCGGCTGAGCCGCCTGGCCACCTGGTGCGGGCGCCGCTGGCCGGCACATTCTTCGCCACGCCCAAGCCCGGCGACCCCGCGTTCGTGCAGGTGGGTCAGCAGATTCGGGAGGGCGACCTGGTCGGTCTCGTCGAGGCCATGAAGGTGTTCAACGAAGTGCTGTCCGACGTTGATGGGCGTGTGGCGCGCGTTCTGGTACGTAGTGGCGACGGCGTGGCCGCGGGCCAGCCGCTGCTGCGCGTGGACGCGGAAGCTTCAGCCCAGGGTGGGTATCCTTAGCCCATGTCCACCGTGATCACAGCCGTGCGTCGCCGCCCGTCCATCGTGGTGTCCGACGCCCTGCTGATCGGCGCATTCACGGTGATGATGTGGCCGGCGGCGCACGCCAAGGTCGAGGCCGAACCCGTCCCCTACACCTTGCAGGTGTTGATGGTGCTGCTGGCCGGCCTGCTGCTCGGTCCCTGGCGCGCCGGCGCCTCCATGGGCCTCTACGCCATCATCGGATTCGCTGGAGCGCCCATATTCGCTCGCGGCGGCGGGCCGGCCTACTTCTTCTCGCCGTCGGCCGGGTACATCTACGGATTTGTCATCGCGGCGGTGGTGGTGGGCCTGACCGCGCAGTTTCTGCGCCGGCGCTTCGAGGCCCGTTCGGACGGCAGCCAGGGTGTGATCGAGCGTTTCGCCAAGGTCGAGCTGCCGGCCGCGCTGGCGGGCATTCCGATCATCTACATCTTTGGCGTCAACCACCTTGCCCTGTACTATCTGCTCGCCACTGACAAGTCCAATCCGTGGGGGCTGGCCTGGCTCAATGGCGCCGGGATATTCATCTGGTACGACGCCATCAAGGCCGCCATCGCGGCGACCATTGCGAGCAGTGCCGGGCTACACAGAGAGAGGTAAGGCGTGGCAACGTTTGAACGGGTAGTGGCCGTAATTGCCGACAAGCTCGATATTCCCGCCGAGGACATCGCGGAGGAGTCGAAGTTTGTCGAGGACCTCAACGCCGACTCGCTGGACCAGGTCGAGTTGATCATGGCGCTCGAGGACGAATACGACATCACGATTCCCGACGAAGACGCCCAGAAAATCGTCTCCGTCAAGGACGCGCTGGACTACATCGACACGAACGTCGAGTCCGGGTAGGGCGAACGCGGAGCGGCCATCGTCGCTGGCTTCGGTCGGCCGTCCGCGCCCGGTTCCGTCGACTGATGCCTTGGCTGCGGATGAGCCCGTTGCGCGCGGGTACTATCGGCAGCGGCGACGACGCGTTGTGACCCTGAAAGCACGCCAATGACCGTGGTGCGGCCGCCTCAAGCCGATTCATCCACCGCCCACTTCGAGGCGGCGCGCGAGGTCCTGGTTGCCGGCATCTCGGGGACGGCGCGTGAAAACGCGGCGCTGGGGCAGGCGATGCTCGCGGCCCGCGGGGAAGGCCCCTACATCATCGCGCCGGATGGGCGCCGCTATCTGGACTATTTCTCCGGCTTCGGCTCCGTCATCCTCGGATACGACCACGCCGGCGTACGCGGGGCGATCGAGCAGGCGCTCGACATGGGGATCATCCATGGGCCCGAGACGGTCTACCAGGAGCAGCTTGCGCGGCGCATCGTGAACCTGGTGCCCTCGGCCGAGATGGTGCGCTTCGCCAATTCGGGCTCGGAAGCCACGATGGCGGCGATCCGATTGGCGCGAGCCCATACCCAACGGGCGAAGATCCTCAAGTTCGAGGGGCACTTCCACGGTATCCACGAGCACGTGCTCTACAACACCCACCCGGAGCCTCGTACGGTCACGCCCGGCGAGATCGTGGAGACCTCCGCCGATTCAGCCGGCATCCCTTCCGCGTTCGCCGACGCCGTGATCGTGGCGCCCTGGAATGACCTGTCGGCCGTGAACCATGCCTTCGATCGTCATGGGAGGGACATCGCCGCCGTCATCATGGAGCCGATCAACTACAACGCCGGCGCCCTGCTGGCGGACATCGCCTACCTGCGGGCCGTGCGCGAGATCACGCGCGGCCACGGCAGCGTGCTGATCTTCGATGAGGTCTTGTCGGGATTCCGCACCGGCGCCGACTGCGCGCAGGGCTTCTACGGCGTTACGCCCGACGTGACGCTGCTGGGCAAGGCGGTGGCGAACGGCGTGCCGCTCGCGGTCATTGCGGGTCGGCGTGAGGTGATGTCGGAGCTCGCGCCGCTGGGCCAGTCGGCGCACAGCGGGACCTACTCCGGCCACATCTTCGGCGTCAAGGCGGCGTTGGCCACACTCGATGCGCTGGAGGCTCCCGGCGTTTTCGACGGTGAAACGGGCCTGCTGGCGATGTCGGAGCGGTTGTACAGCGGTTTGCGGGACATTTTCGAGCACCGCGACATTCGCTGCCGCGTGCAGGGCGTCGGCCCGCGATTCGCGCTCTACTTCGGCCTCGACCCGGACGTGGAGCCGCGCGCCTATCAGGACATTGCCGGGCACGACTCCGACACCCTGAAGCAATTCGCGCGGGCATGCTACGCGCGCGGCGTCTATTTCCACGTCTACGAGGTGGTGGTTGGCCACCACGGCTTCGGCACCGCGCACGACGCAACGGTCATCGACGACACGCTAAATCGGGTGGACGCCGCGTGCGTCGACCTGATGGCCGACTGAGGCTTTAGCGGCCTAGAAGAGCCCCGTCGCGACGGACGACTGGGCCCACGCCAGGATGCCGCCGCCGACAATGCCAAGCACCAGCGTCGCGCCCGCGGTGGCTGTGATGACGGCGGTGTGCAGGTCGGCCACTTCGGCGGAGGGCTCGCCGTCGGACGCCGCCTCGGCGTCCGGATCGCTCATGAACATCTGCACGATCACGCGCAGGTAGTAGAACGCCGAAACAACCGACGTCACGACCAACAGGATGGCGAGCCAGCCCAGGCCAGACTCAACCGCGGCCTGAAGGATATAGAGCTTGCCGAAGAATCCGGTCAGCGGCGGGATGCCCGTCAGTCCGAGCATGAACACCGCCATGGCCGCCGCGGGCAATGGGGACCGCTGCATCAGGCCCCGGAAGGCGGAGATCTCGTTGCTGCCGGTCTGATACTCGACGACGTGCGCGACGGCGAACGCGCCGAAGTTCATGAAGGCGTAGACGAAACCGTAGAACAGCACCGACGGCAGGCCCACGAAATCGAACGACGCGAAACCGGTGTCGGCTTCGACCCGCGTGACCGCCGCGAGCCCGACCAGCATGTAGCCGGTGTGCGCAATGCTCGAATAGCCGAGCATGCGCTTGATGTTGGACTGTGAGATGGCCACGAGGTTACCGACGATCATCGTCACGCTGGCGATGATGGCGATGGCCAGGGCGACGTTGAGCACCACTGCGGGATCGGCGCCCGTGTCCGCGCCCTGGAATCCGAATCCGAGCCCGACAACGCGCGCCAGCAGCGCCACGGCGGCGACCTTCGGACCCACGGAGATGAACGCGGCCAGGGGCGTGGGCGCGCCCTGATAGGCGTCGGGCGTCCACGCGTGAAATGGCACCGCGGCGACCTTGAACCCGAAGCCGACGAGGATGAGACCGATGGCAAACATCATCCACGGGCTGGCGCCGACGGTCATGATGCGCTCGGCAAGCTCTGGAAAGTAAGTCGTGCCCGTGAGGCCGTACGTCCAGGCAATGCCATAGACCAGCACCGCGGTCGCGAACGCCCCGAGCACCAGGTATTTCATGGCGGCTTCGACAGAATCCCGGCGGAATCGGGTCATGGCCGTGAGTACGTACACCGGCACTGCCATCAGCTCCAGGGCGATGAACGCCGTCACCCAATCGACGGCCCCGGCCATGAGCAGCATCCCGCTGAGCGAGAACTGCAGGGTGGCCGCCGTCTCGGTGAACGGCACGCGCTCGAAGCGTTGGGCAACGGTGAGGACGGCCAGCGATCCCACGACCAGGAACAGGGCGCGGAAGAAGGTCGAGAAGCCGTCGATGACCAGCTGACCGCTAAATATCTCGAGCGCGCCGCCGTCGATAGGCTGCCGCAGCGCCATGACGATGCCCGCAGTGGCATTGGCGCCCAAGGCGATGCTGACCGACCACCAGCGGTCGTCGTTGCGCAGGATCGCCGTCCAGAGCAGCAGCAACATGGCGCTGCCCGCCACGATGATCTCCGGCAGGATCCAGGTCAGGTCGGCAGCGTTGACTTCGCCCATGGCGTTAGCTCACCAACCCGGCCGTCGCGCCGGTGATCATGTCAATGAATGTCGCCGGATAGATGCCGATCCACAGCACCAGAACGGCCAGCGCGGCGAATGCCGCACCCTCCACGCGGTTCATGTCGCTGATCGTGCTGAGCGCGTCGTTGCGTAGGCGACCAAGCACTACACGCTGGTACATCCAGAGCATGTAGGCCGCCGCGAGCACCACCCCGATCGCGGCCGTGACGCCGGCGGTGATCCCATAGTCGAACGCGCCGACCAGGACGAGAAACTCGCCCACGAAGCTGCTCAGCATCGGCAGCCCCAGCGAAGCCAGCGTGAAGAACCCAAGCGCGACGGCATAGGCGGGCATTCGCGTCACCAGCCCGCCGAGGTCCGCAATCTGTCGCGTGTGGGCGCGGTCGTACACCACGCCGACGGCAAGGAATAGCGCGCCCGTGACGAGCCCGTGGCTCATCATCAGGATGATGGCGCCGTCGATGCCCGTCTGCGAGCCGCTGAAGATGCCAAGGGTCACAAAGCCCATATGGCTCACGCTGGAGTACGCGATGAGCTTCTTGAGATCGGGTTGGACCATGGCGACGAGGGCGCCGTAAATGATGGCGACGATCGAGAGCGCAATCAGCAGCCCGCGCACGTCGGCCACGGCGTCGGGCGTCATGGGGAGCATGAAGCGCAGGAAGCCGTAGGCGCCCATCTTTAGCAGCACGCCGGCCAGCAGCACGCTGCCGCCCGTTGGGGCCTCCACGTGGGCGTCGGGCAGCCACGTGTGGAAGGGGAACATGGGGACCTTGATCGCGAAGGCGAGCAGGAACGCCACGAACACCCACCGTTGCAGCCCAATTGCGGCGTCCTGCATGTGCGCCGGGATGGCCTCGATGTCAAAGGTGCCGGTGTTGAACCGCAGCGCCAGAATCGCCACCAGCATCAGCACGCTGCCGGCGAAGGTGTAGAGGAAGAACTTGATCGTCGCGTAGATGCGGCGCTCGCCGCCCCAGATGCCGATCATCAGGTACATCGGGATCAGCATCATTTCCCAGAACACGTAGAACAGGATGAAATCGAGCGTGACGAACACGCCCATCATTCCGGTCTGCAGCAGCAGCAGATTCAGGAAGAACTCGCGCGCTCGAGACTTGATCGTGAGCCACGAGGTGGCCGCCACCACCGGTCCGAGGATGGCCGTCAGCAGCACCATCAGGATTGAGATGCCGTCGACCCCCAGCTTGTAGTTGATGCCGAGGGCCGGAATCCACTCGGCAAACTCGCCGTGCTGGTACGCCAGCTCGGGATCGAATTCGGTGTTGAAACTGATGACAACGATGATGGCGATGGCCAGCTGAATCAGCGTGGCGGCGAATGCCGCGAGCGCCTGCAGGTCGCGCGTGCGTGCGAGCAGAACGCCCGGGATGCCGACGATCAGCGGCAGCCACAGCAGCAGCGAGAGGAGGGGAAGGAAGAGCGCGCCTTCGCCTGGGCCGGTCGTCATGTCGCGTTCCCGCCGAAGATCATGAGCCCGCCAATGACCAGCACGATGCCCACGACCATGAGCAGGGCGTAGTTTTGCGCCTGGCCGGTCTGCAAGCGGCGAACTTCACCGCTCAGGCGGCGCGTGACCGTGCCTGAGGCGTTGACCAGGCCGTCGATGACGCCAGCGTCAAAGCCCCACGACACCACGGCGATGGCGCGGGTCAGCATCACCATCAGGCCGTCGCCGAGATGGTCCATGTACCACTTGCGCTGGAAGAGCTTCTCGGCGCCCGGAGCCAGACGGCGCGCGGCGTCCGGGATCGGAACGCCCCGTCGGTAGGCGAGGTAGGCGATGGCCACGCCGGCAAGCGCCACCACGGTCGAGATGACGGCCAGCGCCACCGTTGGCGGATCACCGGCGCCCTCGAAGTGGATGATGCCGGCCGTCTTGTACAGGTATTCGTGGAGAAAGCCGTGCTCGGGCGGAATCCCGAGGACCGCGCCCGCAACGACCGCGCCGATCGCCAGGATGCCGAGCGGCAGGGTCATCACCCAGGGCGACTCATGGGCGTGGTCGTGGAGCTCCTGGTTCCGCGGCTTGCCGTGGAACGTCATCAGGATCATGCGCAGCGTGTAGAACGCCGTCATGAGCGAAACCACCAGGCCGACGATGAAAAAGAGCCAGAAAACGCCCGCGCCGTGATCGGCGGCAAGCGACGCGCCCGCGGGTGCGGTGGCCTTCAGAAACGCGCTGGCCAGAATCTCGTCCTTGCTCCAGAAGCCGGCGAGCGGAAACACGGCGGCGAGGGCCAGGCCGCCGAGCAGGAAGGTGCCGTAGGTGAGCGGCATCTTGCGCCACAACCCACCCATCTGGCGCATGTCCTGCTCCTCGTTGAGAGCATGGATGACGCTGCCGGATCCAAGAAACAGCAGCGCCTTGAAGAATGCGTGCGTCGCCAGGTGGAATATGGCAATGGAATACGCACCGGCCCCAAGGGCCACGAACATCAGCCCCAGCTGGCTCACGGTCGAATACGCCAATACGCGTTTGATGTCGGTTTGGACCAGGGCGATGGTCGCGGCGACGAACGCGGTGACCGTTCCAATGGCGGCGACGAAGATCAGGGCCTCGGGCGAAACCGTGTAGAGCGGGTTCATCCGCGCCACGATGTAGACCCCCGCCGTGACCATCGTGGCCGCGTGGATCAGGGCGCTGACCGGCGTGGGGCCTTCCATTGCGTCCGGCAGCCACACGTGAAGCGGGAACTGCGCCGACTTGCCCATCGCCCCGATGAACAGCAGGAAGGCGATGGCGGTGGTCATGGCCGGGTCTTTGTCGCCAATGACCTCGAAGATCTCGCGGTAGCGGAGCGTGTCGAAGTGGAAGAACGCCAGGACGATGCCGATGATGAACCCGAAGTCGCCGATGCGATTGACCAGGAAGGCCTTGGTCGCGGCGATGTTGGCGCTGTGTCGGTCGTGCCAGTAGCCGATCAGCAGATACGAGCACAGCCCCACCATTTCCCAAAAGATGAAGAGCTGCAGCAGGTTGTCCGACATGACCAGCATGACCATGCTGAACACGAACAGCGGAATCCAGGTGTGGAACCGGGACTTCGCCGCGTCGTGGTCCATGTAGCCCACGGAGTAGAGCGCCACCAATGCGCTGACGCCCGTGACCACCAACAGCATGACGACGGCAAGCGGGTCGAGCAGGAAGCCGATGTTGACGGCGAACGTGCCCGAATCGACCCACGGATAGAAAGTCCAGCCAGGCTGGTCCGCGGTGATGCCGCCGATCCAAAGCGCGACGGTGAGCACAAATGAGCCAAGGATGGCGCCGGTGGAAATCCAGCCGGTCGCGCGCGGAATGCGCCGCCCCGCGACGCCGTTGACGACGAACCCCAACAGCGGCGCGAACGGGATTAGCCAGACGACCTCAAACACGGCCGCCGCCTTGCTGCGCGAGGTGCGGGGTCATCCGCGCAGATCGTCCAACTGGTCAATGTTGACCACGGGGAATACGCGGCTCAGGGCGACCAGGATCGCCAGCCCGACGGCGACCTCGGCCGCCGCGACGGTGAGCGAGAAGATGACCATCACGTTGCCGGCCATGTCCTCGAGGAAGGTCGAGAAGGCCGCCAGCGTGAGGTTGGCGCCGTTGAGCATCAGCTCGATCGAAATGAGCATCACGATGATGTTGCGGCGCAGCAGCGTGCCCAGCACTCCGAGCGAGAAGAGCAGGCCGCCGACGACCAGGTAAGCGTTGAGATCCATCAGGAGGCAGCCTCGCCCGATTCGCCGGCCTCGGCGGCCTCAGGCATGGCTTCGAGCTCGCGATCGAAGCGCCGCGCCAGGATGATGGCGCCGATGGCCGCGACCAGCAGCAGGACGCTGGCAACCTCGAAGGGCAAGAGGTACTCGCTAAACAGGACCGCGGCGATGGCCTGGGTGCTGCCGCCGAGGTCCGAGATCGTCTGTGGAGGAAACGCCCCGAGAAACGCCTCGCGGATTTCCGGCGTGCCGACGCCGACGAACACGGCCTCAATCGCCAGCAGCACGGCCAGCGGCAACGCGATCCACAGCTGACGGTGGACGAACCGCTCGTGCGCGATGCCGCGCATGTCGAGCATCATCAGCGTGAAGAGAAACAGCACCACGATGGCGCCGGCGTAGACGATGATCTGGACCACGGCCAGGAAGCCGGCGCCCAGGATCACGAACAGCCCGGCCACGTGGAAGATCACATAGACCAGCGACAGGGCGGAGTGCACGGGGTTGCGCAGCGCCAGCACTCCCACGCCGCCAGTGACGGCCATGAAGGCGAGATACCAAAAGGCGATGACTTCGGCGAGGTTGTCAGTCATCGCCGAACCACAGCCGGGGGCGTGTCCCCGGACCGATGTTTTGGTCTTCGAGCGACCGGTTTTCCAGGTCGTGCTCGTAGATGTCGATCATCTTGAAGCCGTCGATCAACAGACCGCGGCGATCCTCGGTGACCAGGTGGAAGTCGTGGGTTCGCTGCAGCGCGTCGACCGGGCAGGCCTCGATGCAGAAGTAGCAGAAGACGCAGCGACCCACGTCGAAGAGGTAGCGGTCCACCACGCGGGTGCCGTCTTCTCCCTCGCTCGTGTCGACGCGAATCACGTCGTTCGGGCAGGCCGTCTCGCAGAGTCCGCAGCCCACGCACGTGAGACCGTTCGTGACCTCGTCGCGGCGCATGCCCACCTGGCCCCGGAAGCGATAGGCGATGTCGCGCACGTTCTCGGGGTACATGATCGTGGCGGGTTTGCGTGCGCCCACCTTGAAGACGGTGGCGAAGCCTTTGAGGATTCCTGAACCTAGAGGCATTGCAGTCTCAACTCCACGCCATGCGCAGTCCGGCGGCCAGAAGCACGTTGATGATTCCGATCGGCATGAGGAACTTCCAGCAGAAGCTCATGAGCTGGTCGTAGCGCAGTCGGGGCAGGGCGGCCCGAAGCAGCAGGAACATCGCGATGAACGCGACGGTCTTCAGGGCGAACCAGACGATGCCGGTTAGTCCGTCCATGCCCGGAATGGTCCATCCCAGCCACCCGCCGAGATAGAGCGTGGTGATGATGGCCGAAATCAGGATGATGTTGGCGTATTCGGCGATGAAGAACATCGCGAACCGCATGCCCGAGTACTCCACGTGGAAGCCGGCGACGATCTCGCTTTCGGCTTCCGGCAGGTCGAACGGCACGCGATTGGTCTCGGCCACGCCGGCAATCACGAAGAGCAGAAACCCTACGAACTGCGGGACGATGAACCATAGTCCGCGCTGCTGCTCGACGATATCGATGAGGCTGAGCGACCCGGCGTAGAGAATCACGGCCAGCACCGCCAGCCCCATGATGAGCTCGTAGCTGATGACCTGGGCGCTGGCGCGCAGGGCGCCGAAGTGGGCGTATTTGCTGTTGGACGACCACCCCGACATGACCACGCCGTAGACCCCGAGCGAGCCCATGGCGAGGAAGAACAGGATGCCCACGTTCAGGTCGACGGCCCACAGGCCAATGTCGCGTCCGAGGCTCACTTCGGGCCCGACGGGCACGATGGCCCACGCGGCCAACGCCGGCACTACCAGGAATACCGGCCCGAACCAGAAGACGAGCTTGTCCGCGCCGCGGGGAATCAGGTCTTCCTTGATGCCGAGCTTCAGCCCGTCGGCCGCCGTTTGCAGCGTTCCACTCCAGCCCACGCGGTTGGGGCCGATGCGCGATTGCAGCCGCCCGAGCGTCCAGCGCTCGACGAGCACCAGGATCAGCGGCGCGCCGAGGAAGATCAGCAGGATCACCACGCACTTGATCGCGACGATCAGCCATTCCCAGCCGTCCATCGGCTAACGCTTCGTCACTTGCACGGGAACCCCGTTCGGGCCCGTGGGGTCGAGGCGCCGCGGCGGCGCGTCGAGGAATCGGTCCGGCAAATTGACGACGCCGCGCGGCACGCGGCTCGCTACCAGGGTCTTCAGATTCAGCGCGCCGGTGTGCGACGCCACGCTGATGGGGTCGCCATCGACCAGGCCGAGGTCCTGCGCGTCCGAGGGGTTCAGCTCGGCGACGGCGTCCGGCAGCATCAGCGACAGGCTCGGTGCGTGCCGACCGGTCACGCCGGCGGTATAGAGGTGCTGCTCGGTCGCAAGCGTGAATCCGTCCGCACCGTTTGCCTGGCTCAACGCGCCGTTCAGGTCGGCAATTGGCTCGCCACCCTCGATGTCCGGCATGCGCCAGAGGCGCTCGAGTTCGTCGGAGATGGGCTCGTGCGATCGCCAGCCGAAGTCGTTGCCGAGTGCGGCGGCGAGCCTCGCGATGATCTCCCAGTCCGGGCGCGAGTCGCCGACGGGGATGATGGCCGGAGCGAGCGCGCCGCGCCGACCCTCGAAGTTGGTGAAGTGGCCGCCCTTTTCCGCGAACGAGGCGCCGGGAAGCACCACGTCGGCCACCTCGGCCGTTGGGCTCATGAAGATGTCTTGGACGATCAGAAGATCGAGGCCTTCCAGTTGCCCACGCATGGCCTCCGGATCGCCGGCGCTGCCGACCAGGTCCTCGCCCATCACGTACAGCGCCTTGGCATCGCCACCCAGGAATGCGTCCAGCGATGGCCCCGGATCCTGTGGCGGCGGCGCGCCGGAGGCAGCCTCGATCTCGGCGCGGGCTTCGGCGTCCGCGACGGGCCGCAGGCCCGGCAGCGTATCGGGCGCCATTCCGGTCAGCAGCGTGCCCACCGTGTTGGCCCGTTCCGCCAGCGGAAACAGGCGGACGTCCGCAAACGCCTGCGCAAGGCCGGCCGCGGCCGATGCCAACTCCGTGGTGCGGCCCAGCGTCCAAACGCCGGTGTCCCACACGACGGCTATGGAGCCGGCGGCCGCGAGGGCATCGCGCATGGCCTGCAACGATTCATCGGAAGCGCCGGTCACGGCTTCGGGCAGGTCGTCACGCCCGGCCAGCGCGGCCAGCAATGCCGCCTCGCCGCCGGGTCGCACGCGCGCGGTGGCCGCCGCGTATCGGTCGAGTGTGCTGGCCAGCCGCGTGGCCACGAGCAACTGGCGGCCGTTCCGCCGCGCGGCGCGCTTGATGTGCGCACCGATGACGTTGTGCGTCTGGCCGATGTCGGCGCCGATCACCAGGATCACGTCCGACTCCAGCAGCTCATTCTGTGATCGCAGTACGGCCTGGCCGCCCAGCACCGACGTGAGCGCGTGAAACGTCTCGTGGAAGCCGCCGGACTGGCTGTAGACGTTGTTGCTGCCGATCACGTCTCGCGTGAACCGCTGCAGGGCGTAGTTGTCTTCGTTGGTGCAATTCGGCGAGCCGACCGCGCCAACCGCGCTGGGGCCGTCGCGGTCGATTACCCCGCGCAGCGCGCCGCTGACGTGGGAGATGGCCTCACGCCAGGTTGCAGGCTCCAGGCGCCCGTTGCGGCGGATGAGCGGCTGCGTCAGCCGGTCGCCGCTGTTGACGAACGAGTGGCCGAAGAAGCCCTTGGCGCAGAGGATGCCGTTGGCCGGTTCCTCCAGGCCGTTGGTGCGCGTGCGCACCACGTCGCCGTGGCGGGACTCCACGAGCAGCGAGCACCCCACCGAACAGTGCGGGCAAGTCGACGCGGTCTTGTCGGTCTGCCAACTCCGCGCTGCGTGCTTGAACGGGCGGCTGAGCAGTGCGCCAACCGGGCACGTTTCGATGCACATGCCGCAGCGTTCGCAGTCCATTTCCTTGTGCTGGGCGGGCGCGATGAACGTGCCGATCGCCCGATGGACGAAGTCGAGGGCGTAGACGCCGATCTGCTCGTCGCACATCCGCACGCACCGGCCGCACAGGATGCAGCGGTTGTGGTTGATGAGGATCACCTCGTTGAGGATTTCCTCCGGATGGGCCTTGGGCACCGTCTCGTAGGGGCTTTGGAAGATCTCCTGGTCAAAGGTCTCGTCCTGCAGCTCGCACGTGCCGGCCTGGTCGCAGTAGGGACAGTCCAACGGGTGGTGCTGGAGCTGCAGCTCGATGACGTGCTTGCGAATTTCCTTGATCGACTTGCTGTCGGTGATCACTTCCATGCCCGGTGCGGCCTGCATGGTGCAGGAGGCCATGGGCCGCGGCGGCCCCGGCTGAATCTCCACCACGCACATCCGGCAGGCCCCATAGGGGTCCAGGCGCGGGTCGGTGCATAGGGTCGGGATTTCGACGCCGATCGACTCACAGGCTTGCAGCACCGTGGAACCGGCGGGCACCTGCACTTCGACGCCGTCGACCGTGAGGCTGATGAGTTCGTTGCTCACCGGTCCACCTCGCCCAACACGATGTCGATGCTCCCGATCAGCGCGACCGTGTCGGCGATCAGGCCGCCGACCGCCGCATCCTCCATGACGCCGAGATTGACGAACGACGGCGAGCGCACGTGGCAGCGATAGGGCATACCGCTACCGTCACTCACGAAGTAGTAGCCCAACTCGCCCTTGGGGCCCTCGATCCCGAAGTAGGCCTCACCAACCGGGGGCTGGACGCCGTGCATCACCAATTTGAAGTGATTGATCATTGCTTCCATGTCGAAGGGCACCCGCCCCACGTCCGGCGGCACCAGGTCGGGACGGTCCGCGTTGGACGGGGCGTCCGGCGGCAGATCGCGGAGATGCTCCATGCACTGCCGCACGATCCGCGTCGCCTGGTACATCTCGTTGAGCCGCACCAGGTATCGCGCGTAGACGTCGCCTTCGGGGAACACGGGAATCTCGAAGTCGCACAGGTCATAGGCGGCGTAGGGCCGCGCCTTGCGCAGGTCCCAGTCCACGCCCGATCCCCGCAGGGAGGGACCGGTGAGCCCGTAGCTCAGGGCCTGCTCGGCGGGAATGACGCCCACGCCGCGGGTGCGGCTCTGGAATATCTCGTTGCCGGTGAGGAGGCTGTTGAGCTCGTCGAGCGTGTAGCTGTCGAGAAACGCGTCCACGTTCTCCACCCAGCTCTCCGGAACGTCATGCGGACCGGTGCCGCCCACGCGCATGAACGACGTGGTGAGGCGCGCGCCGCAGGCCTGCTCGAACAGGTAGAGGATCTTCTCGCGCTCGCGCAGGGACCACAGGAAGGCCGACATGGCGCCGATGTCCAGCGCGTGCGTGCCGATCCAGATGTGGTGCGAGGCCAGGCGGGAAAGCTCGGCCACGGCCGTGCGCAGCAGCTTGGCCCGCAGCGGGATCTCGTCCTCCATGCCCATCAGCTTTTCGATGGCCATGAGGTAGCCCATGTTGTTTGACGGGCCGGCGGTGTAGTCCATGCGGTCGGTGAGCGTGATGCCGCCGCGGTAGTCGTGGGTCTCGATGAGCTTCTCCACGCCGCGGTGCAGGAATCCCACGTCCGGGGTGCACTTGGTGACCGTCTCGCCATCGACCTCGATCAGCAACCGCATCACGCCGTGCGTGCTGGGATGCTGCGGGCCCATGTTGAGCACCATCTGGTTTTCGCTGATCTGTTCGATGTCGCCGAACATGCTGGCGGTGCCGGTTTCGACGCTCATGAGCCCGACGCTCCGTCCTCCGGCTCGTCCCAGAAGTCATCCGGGTCCAGCTGTCCGAACAGATCGTTGCGGTGGGCGTCCTCGGGGAAGGTCGGGCCTTCGACCGGGTAGTCCTTGCGCAGCGGGTGGCCCTCGTAGCCCTCGGGCAGCAGCACGCGGCGCAGGTCCGGATGGCCCTCGAAGCGCACGCCGAATAGATCGTGCACCTCGCGCTCCAGCCAGCGCGCGGACTGGTAGGTGTGGGCCAGCGTGGCAACCGAGCCGCCGTCGCCCACGCGCGTCTTTACCCGGAGGAACAGGTTGTTGCTGAGCGAGCGGTATTGGTAGACGAGTTCGAACTCGCGCCCGACGTCCGCGGGCCAGTGGACTGCCGTCAGGTCGATCAGCTGCTCGAAGCGCAACTCGGCGTCATCGCGCAGCGCTTCAGCCAGCGAATTCACGGCATCGGATGAAATCTCGACGACGGGGTCGCCCCGTACGACGCGGCCGCCTTCAAACGCGTCACCGGCAAGCTCGCGCACGCGGCTCACGATGCCTGCCGCGTCGATCGTCGGTGCCGGTGCCGTGCTGATCACGGGCTAGTTCTTCCAGTCCAGGGCGCCCTTGCGCCACGCGTAGACGTAGCCGACGCCGAGGATGCCGATGAACACCAACGCTTCAATGAACAAGAAGAGCTGTTCGTCGAGATTGCTGTAGAGCACGACCCACGGATAGAGGAACGCCAGCTCGACGTCGAAGATCAGAAACAGCATGGCCACGATGTAGAAACGGACGTTGTGGCGGCCGCGCGTGTCGCCGATGGGGGGCATGCCGGACTCGTAGGCTTCGCCCTTCACCGGGTCCTTGCGGCGCGGCTTGAGGGCCATCGTCCCGACGAAGCTGCCGATGGTGAAGAGAAGCGCAAGCGCGATGAGAATGACAACGGCGATCCAGGACGGCATTAGGACGCGCTGCTACCCCTCGTCTGACAGTTGGTGAGAGATTTCACAAGCCGCGCTCATGATACGCATCACGCCCCGCCCGCGCCATGCCGTCCGTCCGTAAGCGCATGGGTGAGCGACTCCACTTCCATTGAGAGGTCGACGTTCGACAGCCGAACCCCGGCCGGGACGCGCAGCTGCGCCGGCGCGAAGTTGAGAATGGCGTGCACGCCCGCGGCCACGACTTGATCGACGACGGCCTGCGCGGCCTCAGCGGGCACGGCGACCAGGGCGATCGCCAGGCCGAGCCGTCGCGCCTCGCTCGCGAAGCTCGAGACGTCCACGACTCGGACGCCCTCGACCACCGCGCCAATCTTGGCCGGATCGGCGTCGAATGCGGCGGCGATGCTGTATTCGGGTCCGCGAAATCCGCGATAGGCCAGCAGTGCCTGGCCCAGATTGCCGACCCCGACCAGTCCCAGCGGCCACGAGCGATCGATTCCAAGGATTCGGGCGAGCTGGGCCCTCAGCGCGCTCACCGAGTAGCCGACGCCCCGCGTGCCGAACGACCCGAAATAGGCCAGGTCACGGCGCACCTGCGGCGCCGTGGATCCGGCGAGATCGCTGAGCGCCTTGGACGACACGTGCGGCACGCCCTGCTCCGCGAGCGCGCCGAGCGCGCGGTAGTAAGCCGAAAGGCGCCGCACCGTGGTTGGAGGAATGCGTTGTGATGAACGGCGATCAGCCATGCAATGGCGCCAGAGTTTCGCGGTCGGCATGACGAGCGCGAGACGGCCGCAATCTAGCATGGGCGATCTTGCCAGGCTCACGGCGGATACCATGGGACCGGCTCACGCGCGGGAACGGAGCTTGTCGAGATGACTGCAGCCCACAGCTTTGGCATTCCAGGAGATCCGTTTCCGGTTGGGGTGGAGTACTACCGCGCGCCGATCCCCAAGCCTGACGTCTGGGACGAGGACTTCGCGCGATTGCGCGCGGCGGGTTTCCGCATTGTCCGCAGCTTCTCCTACTGGAACCACATGGAGCCGCGACCGGGCCAGTATGAGCTGGAGGACTTTGACCGGCTGTTCGATCTGGCGGCGAAGCACGAACTCAAGGTCTGGCTCGACATCACGTTGGCTACGCACGGGGCCTGCCCTGAGTGGCTGACCCGCGAGCATCCCGACATGCGGATCGTCACCAACAGCGGGGAACCGGTAGCGCCGACTGCGGGCGCGGCCGCGCCGCAGGGCTCGCAGATTCACTGCTACGACCACCCGGCCTGGCGCGACTACGGGGGCGCGCTGCTTCGCCACGTGGTGACGCGTTACCGGGAGCGGCCCAGCTTGCTGATATGGGGCCTTTGGGACGGTGTCGGCCTAGCGTCGGCACGCGGCTATCCCTGCTACTGCCGGCACACCCTGGCGCGGTACGAGGCCTGGCTGCGCGAGCGCTTCACGCTGGACGAGCTCAACGAGCGCCTGCTGCGCCGCTACCGCCGCTGGGAGGACGTGGAGCCGCCGCGGTCGAATGGGAACGTGGTGGAGATGCTGCTGTACCGGCGCTTCCACTACGAGAACCTGGCCGGCCACCTGCAATGGATGGTCGACGAGACCAAGCAGATCGATCCCGACCATGAGACCCGCTCCCACGGCGCTTGGTCCCCTCGCCCCTGGGACGAGGACTGCGCGGCCATCACCGACAGTTGGGGCATGTCCATGCCCTCGAACAACCTGCTGACCTCCAGAGACCCGAACCAGGTATCGGGGCGAGCGTTCGGGTTCGATTGGTCGCGCAGCGCGGGGAAGGACGGGCGCTGGTGGAACGAGGAAATCTACGCCGGCATGTCACGCGGCGGGGTGGCGTGGAAGAAGCAATCGGACCCGCGCGAGCTGACCACATTGCTCTGGATGACCCTGGCGCACGGTGCTTCGGGGGCCATGTTCTGGCAGTACCGCCCGGAGTACCTCAGCTTCGAATCGCCGGGCTACAACCTGGTGGCGTTGGACGGGGAGCCCACGCCGCGATTTGCGGCTGCGACAAGGGCCATTCGGCAGATCGACGGCCTGCGCGAGCACCTGCCGCTGGAGTGTCCGCGCGCCGCGGTGGGGATCGTCTATCACCCCGAATCGCAGGAGCTGTTCGGCTACAACGACGAGGACGAACGCTTCCTGGCCGACCTGCGGGGCGTGTACCGCACGCTGTGGGCGCACGGCGTGCCGGCTGACGTGGTGACCCCGAGCATGGACTGGACGGGCTACCGGTTGCTGTTCCTGCCCAACGTGACGCTGATGACCGACGGCGTGCGGGAGCGGATCGAGCGCACCCTAGAGCAGTGCCCGGAGACGCGGCTAGTGGCGGAGGGCAGCTTTGGCCTCTACACGGGCGACGGGCAGTCCAGCTACGGTCCGCCAGAGGGCTTTGCCGAGCGGCTGGGGGTGCGGGTGGCGGACTTTTCGGCAGTGACTGAATACGACATCGAGCAGGGAGACAACGTGGTGCAGACGCCCCACGGCCGGCACGCGATCACGAGCCCCTGCG
The DNA here is from genome assembly GCA_965243625.1 of Chloroflexota bacterium. Lineage (GTDB taxonomy): Bacteria > Chloroflexota > UBA11872 > UBA11872 > UBA11872 > JAJECS01. Next base: position 1,143,850 of record CBDEVI010000002.1, on the reverse strand, counting down.
GCTATGCCGTGCTGGAGCCGCGGGGGGAGACGCGCGCCATTGCTTCCCTGGATGGGGGCACCGTCGCGGTGCAGACCGCTGACGGGCGGTTCACGTGGTATGGGCTGACCCTGTCGGCGGGCTTCGGTGATGTGGGCCAGCGGGATGTGGTGCTGGGGGCGGTGGGCGAGGCCGGCATCGAAGCGCCGGTGGCGCTGGAAGGCGACCGAGTGGTGCCGGTGGTGCGGCGTTCGCAGCAGGGGGGATGGCTGGTGTTCGTGTTCAATCTGAAGCGGGCCGCGGCGCAGGTGAATCTGCGACCGCGCTGGCGGACGACCATGGCGCGCGATCTCCTGGCGCAGGCCGATCTTGCATTGGAGGACAACGCGTTCCAGCTCGAGATTGACCAGTGGGAAGTCGCCGTCATCCACTGCTCAGAGGCTTGAGCGGCGCGAGGAAACATTATTCGGCTTGTCATGTTGGATCGCAGAGAAATGGTGGGCGGCAGTCCGTTGGCCATGAGCAGAGGCCGGCGCGCGGATGAAGGGACCGAGCCAGATGTCTGACCAGGAGCTCTTCGGCATTCCCGGCGTCCCGTTTCCGGTTGGGGTGGGGTACTACCGCGCCCCGATGCCCAAGCTCGATCTCTGGGACGACGACTTCGCGCGTCTGAACGCCGCGGGCTTCCGCATCGTCCGCAGCTTCACCTATTGGAACCACATGGAGCCGCGACCGGGCCAGTATGAGCTGGAGGACATTGACCGGCTGTTCGATCTGGCGGCCGAACACGATATCCAGATTTGGCTCGACATCATTCTGGCTACGCACGGCGCCTGCCCCGAGTGGCTGACACGCGAACATCCCGACATGCGGGTGGTCACCTACCGCGGGGAACGGGTATCCCCGACCGCGGGCGCGGCCACGCCGCAAGGCTCCCAGATGCACTGCTACGACCACCCGGCCTGGCGTGAATACGCGGGCGGGCTGCTGCGCCATGTGGTGACGCGCTACCGGGAGCGGCCGAGCCTGCTGATCTGGGGGATCTGGGACGGGATCAACCTCACGTCGGCATTCTGCCGCGACAGCGACGGATATCCCTGCTACTGCCCGCACACGCTGGCGCGGTACGAGGCCTGGCTGCGCGAGCGTTTCACCCTGGACGAGCTCAACGAACGGCTGCTGCGCCGGTATCGCCGCTGGGAGGACGTGGAGCCGCCGCGGTCGAATGACAACGTGGTGGAGATGCTGCTGTACCGGCGATTCCACTACGAAAACCTGGCCGGTCACCTGCAATGGATGATCGACGAAACCAAGCGGCTTGATCCGGTCCACGAAACCCGCTCCCACGGCGCTTGGTTTCCGCGGCCGTGGGACGAGAGTTGCGCGGCCATTGCGGACAGCTGGGGCATGTCCATGCCCTCGAACAACCTGCTGACCTCCAGAGATCCGTACCAGCTCGCGGATCGCGCGTTCGGGTTCGACTGGTCGCGCAGCGCGGGGAAGCAGGGGCGCTGGTGGAACGAGGAGATCTACTCGGGTATGTCGCGAGGCGGGGTGACCTGGAAGAAACAATCCGACCCGCGCGAGCTGACCACATTGCTCTGGATGACCCTGGCGCACGGCGCCTCGGGGGCCATGTTCTGGCAGCACCGGCCGGAATACCTGAGCTTCGAGTCGCCGGGCTACAACCTGGTGGCGCTGGACGGCGAGCCCACGTCGCGTTTCGAGGCCGTGACGCAGGCCATCCGGCAGATCGACCGCTTGAGTGAGCATTTGCCGCTGGAGTGTCCGCCGGCCGAAGTTGGAATCGTCTATCACCCCGAGTCGCAGGAGCTGTTCGGCTACAACAACGAGGACGAGCGCTACCTGGCCGACGTGCGGGGCGTGTACCGCACGCTATGGACGCACGGCGTCCCGGCCGACGTGGTCACCCCGAGCATGGACTGGTCGGGCTACCGGCTGCTGTTCCTACCCAACGTGACGCTCATGACGGACGAGGTGCGCGAGCGCATCGAGCGCACGCTGGAGCACTGCCCGGACACCCGGCTGGTGGCGGAGGGGAGCTTCGGGATTTACCAGGGCGATGGGCAGTCCAGCTACGGTCCGCCAGAGGGCCTGGCCGAACGGCTGGGGGTGCGGGTGGCGGACTTTTCGGCAGTGACCGAATACGACATCGAGGAGAAGCGCAACCTGCTGAGCAGCCCTCAGGGCGCGCATGAGGTCACCAGCCCCTGCGGCTATGCCGTGTTGGAGCCGGTGGGGGATACCAGCACCATCGCCACCCTCGATGGAGCCAGCGTCGCGGTGCAGACGGCCGACGGCCGCTTCACGTGGTACGGATTGACCCTCTCGGCGGGCTTTGGCGACGTCGGGCAGTCGGAAGTCGTGCAGGGCCTGCTGGATGAGACCGGCATCGAGGCACCGGTGGCGATCGCGGGAGACCCGGCGGTGCCGGTGGTCCGGCGTTCGCGGCAGGGCGGTTGGCTGGTATTCGTCTTCAACCTCGAGCGATCCACGGCGCAGGTGCAGGTGCGCCCGCGCTGGCCGATCACCGCGGCGCGCGACCTACTGCGCGAGGCCGATCTTGCCGTCGAGGACAACGCCTTCGGGCTCACCATCGACCAGTGGGAGGTTGCCGTCGTCCATTGCCCGGCGGACTGATCGAGTTCGGATTCAGGTCAACGGCTTCAGGGCGCTGGACTCTCCCGCCGCACCTCGGGACGACGCCTGCTAGCGGTCCTTCCACGCAGGAACGGGATAGATCAGCTTGGTGACCGCCGCGTCGGGCGGCGCCACGACGCGAATGTCACCGCCTTGGATCTGAATGGCGCCCATGGGCCTGGCCACGTTCTTGCCCGCCTCATTGAATGAAATCCGGCCGAAGAAGGTATTCGTGTCGAGCTCGCGCAGGGCGGCGCGCACGTCCTCGGTATTCAGGGATCCGGCGGCCTCGATCGCCAGCTGGAGCGCCAGCGCGGCAGCGGTCGCCGACGCGGCCTGGTAGGTCGGAGGCCCGCCCCACTCCTCCGCGTAGCGCTCGGCGTAGTCTGATGCCGACCCGAAGTAGTCGCCTTGGTAGCTCATCGTCGCTTCCCACTGCGTGGGCCCGATCAGGAAATTGGCGTCCTCGCCGACTTCATCGATCAGGGCCGGATCGGTTGGGCCGACGGTGAGCACCATCGCCGCCGGGTTGAAGTCCAGCGCCTTGGCGGCGCGGACGAACAGCAGCGCGTCGTCGAAGTACCCGGCGCCAAGAAAGACGTCCGGATTCAAGTCCCGTAGCCCAGACAAGAGGTCAGTGACGTCGGTGATGTCCTGCGAATAGGCCTCGACCCGCAGCACCGAAAGGCCATACTCGCCGGCCCAATGCTCCGCGCCTTCGGCGACGCTGGTAGGGAACAGGCTATCCGCGTGGACGATGACGATCGTCTCGGCCCCGCCCTCCGCGAGCGCCCGAAGCGCGGACTGCGTGTAGTTGACTGCGGGAGTGAGCACGGCGAACAGGTTTTGGTACGCCTGCTGGAAGAGGGTTTCGGCTCCCCCGCTGCCCTGGACCAGGAGCATGCCGCGCGCTTCAGCGACCTGGATGGCCGGTTGGGTGAGCGTTGAGCTGTACGGTCCCAAGAGGAAGTCGACCTTGTCCTCGTCGATCAGTCGCTCCACGAGCGCGGCGGTCGTGTCCGTGTCGCCCTGGTCGTCATACATGACCAATTCGACTCGATAGCGATCGTCGCCCACCTTGATGCCGCCATACTCGTCGTTAACCCAGTCCTCCCAAAGCAGATAGCCCCGCCGAACGTGCTCACCCCCTATGGCATGCCTGCCCGTCTCGCTTACCGCAGCCCCGATCCTGATGATCTTCTCGTCGTCATCCGGGCCGCAGGCCGCCACGGTGACCGAAGCGACCAGAGACAGAAAAAGGCACAGTGCAAATTGACGCACGAAAGCCACCCTTGTCTTGCCGTACGGGGCGAGGATTTGAATGAAGCGGCGCCCGGCGGGCTGCCATCAACGCACTGGTTGAGTATATGAATCCGACTGCTTGGCTAAGTGGGGTACTGCTGCCAGGCGCATAGGGGGCGCCGGCAAAGAGTGATGGCCTCGGGCAACCCCTTCGTGGGCTGCTGAAAGGCATCGCGGGGGCGGTGGAATCCCCAACCCGTATGCTCTCCGCGGCATGGGTCACAATGCGCACCGGGCGGCAGCCTGACCATCGAGCTGCGTGGCCGAGGGCGCCCGGAACTTGAGGAGGAGACGCGTGCGGGTTGGCGTGGACGTGGGCGGCACGTTTACCGATTTCGTCGTCATCGCCGACGGCGAGCTGCGCGTATTCAAGGTCCCCAGCACGCCCGGCGCACCGGAGCAGGCGGTGGTGGACGGCCTGCACGTCGGCGGCATCGGGTCGGCCGAGGCCATCGTGCACGGGTCGACCGTGGCCACCAACGCATTGCTCGAGCGCCGTGGCGCCCGCTCCGTGTTGGTGACGACGGAAGGCTTTCGCGACGTGCTCGAGATCGGTCGCCAGAATCGTCCCTCGCTTTATGAGCTGGAGCCCGAGCGGCCCGCGCCGCTGATTCCGCGAGACCGCCGGCTCGAGGTGACGGAGCGCATCGGCGCGGACGGCAGCGTCGTCACCCCCATCGACCAGGCATCGCTCGATCGCCTGGAGGCCCGCGTGCGGCGCCTGAATCTGGAATCCGCCGCCGTTTGCCTGCTCTTCAGCTTTCTGCAGCCCGACCATGAGCGCGCGGTGCGTGAGGCGCTGCGCCGGGCGGGCGTGGAGGCTGTCTCGCTCTCGTCGGACGTCCTGCCGGAATACCGCGAATTCGAGCGCACCAGCACGACGGTGGTCGACGCCTACGTGGCGCCGGTCGTTGCCAGCTACCTGCGCCGGCTCGAACCCGCCATGCCCGGTCCCCTGTGGGTGGTGCAGTCCAACGGCGGCGTGCTGCGCTCGGTCGAGGCGGCCGAGGCGCCGGTGCGCACCGTGCTCAGCGGTCCGGCTGCCGGCGTCGTGGGCGCGCAGCACGTCGCGCGCGCCTCCGGCATCAGCAACATTGCCACGCTCGATATGGGCGGCACGTCGACCGACGTGGCCGTCTGCCCCGGAGAGCCGCTGCGCACGACCCATGCCGAAGTCGCCGGCCTGCCCGTGGCCATTCCCATGACGGACATTCACACGGTCGGCGCCGGCGGCGGCTCGATTGCCCAGCTCGACGAGGCCGGCGCCCTGCGGGTCGGTCCTCGGAGCGCGGGCGCGCTGCCGGGTCCTGCCGCCTATGGGCGGGGCGGCACCGAGCCCACGGTGACCGACGCGAACCTGGTCCTGGGTCGGCTTGCCCCGGATGCGGCCCTTGGCGATAGCGTTCATCTCGACGCCGCGCAAGCCCGCCGCGCGGTCGGGCGGCTCGTTTCCGACGATGATCGATCCGATGCCGCGCTGCGCCGGGCGGCCCTGGCGGTCATCGCGGTGGCGAATGCGCACATGGACCGCGCGCTGCGCGTGATTACGCTGGAGCGCGGCTTCGACCCGCGCGATTTCACCTTGCTTCCGTTCGGCGGCGCGGGTCCGATGCACTGCTGCGAGCTGGCGGAGCGGCTCGAAATCGAGCAAGTGCTCGTGCCACCGCATCCCGGCGTGCTGTCCGCGCTCGGCGCCCTCACCGGCGCGCACACGCGCGAGTACACCGCCACCGTGCTCGACGAGGCGCACGCGCTGACGCCGGATCGGCTGCAAGAGCTCTTCGGCCCGTTGGAGCGGACGGCGCGCGACGACCTTGCCCCGGCACGCGAGCCGCGGCTGCAGCGATTGCTCGACGTGCGGTACGTGGGGCAGTCCTTCGAGTTGAGCGTGCCGCTGGGGGACGGCGGAGTGCCCGAGGCCGTGCGCCTGTTCCACGAGCGACATCAGCAGCGCTACGCCCACAGCCGGCCGGACGCCCCGGTCGAGATTGTGGTCGCGCGGCTCGTCGCCTCGGTACCGCAGCCGTCGCTTGCGCCCTCGGCGCCCTCGGCAGTCGGTGATCCGGAGGCCGGGACGACGCAGGCCACCCTGGCCGACGGCAGGGTGCGCGACGTGCCGCTGCTTTCGCGCCACGACCTGGGCGTCGGCTTCGAGCTCGAGGGTCCGGCCGTGGTCACCCAGTCCGACGCGACCACCTGGGTGGCGCCTGGCTGGCGGGCGATCGTGGACCCTCAGGGCGCGATGATCCTGCGGCGCGCGGCCTAGCCCGCCGCCACTCTTGGTGAGATCGGTCACTCTGACGCGGGCGCCGCGGCCATATCGTTGACTCCCGGTATGTCCGTCATCGAAGTCCAGGACCTCCGCAAAACCTACGGCGACGTCAAGGCCGTCGCTGGGGTCTCGTTTTCGGTCGAGGTCGGCGAAGTCTTCGGCATGCTCGGGCCGAACGGTGCGGGCAAGACGACGACGGTCGAGATCATGGAAGGTCTGCGCCCGCGCGATTCCGGCGCGGTGCATGTGCTGGGGTTGGACCCCGGTCGTGAGGCCGGCGACCTCAAGCGCAAGATCGGCGTTCAGCTGCAGCAGGTGTCGCTCTACCCGCGATTGCGCGTGGCCGAGGTGATCGAGCTCTTCGCTTCGTTCTACGGTCGGGCGGGCGTGGCCGACCATCTCCTGGCGCTCCTGGGATTGGAGGAGCGGCGCCGCGCGTTCGTCAAGGATCTTTCCGGCGGACAGCAGCAGCGGCTTTCCGTGGCGCTGGCCATGGTCAACGACCCGCCGATCATCTTCCTTGACGAACCCACCACCGGCATGGACCCGCAGGCCCGTCGCAGCCTGTGGGAGACCATCGAGCAGTTCAAGGCCGAAGGCCGCACGGTGCTGCTGACCACGCACTACATGGAGGAGGCCGAGCGCCTGTGCGACCGCGTGGCCGTGATGGACCACGGACGCATCATCGCCATGGATACGCCCGAGGATCTCGTGCGAACGCATTTCGCCGAGGACGCCATCGAGTTCAGCCAGCGCGACGGTCTGACCGCAGCCGACGTCGAGTCGCTCCCCGCGGTGGTGAATGCGTCGATCCAGGGCGACCGGGTGAGCATGTTCAGCGACGACGTGCCGGCGTCGATGGCGGCGCTGCTGCAGCTTGGACAGGAGCGCGGCGAGCCGATTCAGAACCTGCGGCTGCGCCGGGCCACGCTCGAAGACGTGTTCCTCAAGCTCACCGGACGGACGTTGCGAGATTGAGAGCCCTTGCTCAGCTCACGCTGGCCAACACGCGCGAGTTTGCGCGGGATCGCGCCGCCCTGTTTTGGACGTTTGCGTTTCCGCTGCTCTTCGTCTTGGTCTTCGGGCTGGTCTTCGGCCGCGACACCGCCACGCAATACGAAATCGGCCTGGTCAACCAGGATGAATCGCCGCAGGCCGGCGTGCTCGTAAACACCCTCGAAGCCATCGACGCCTTCGACCTCTCGCGGGGCAATCTGGCGGACGAGATTGCCAGCCTGGAGGACGGCGATCGCCGGGCCGTGATCGCGATCCCAAGCGGCTTCGGCGCCTCGATTGACGCGGGGACGCCAATGTCCGTGGACATTCACTACGACGAGACGCGGCAGAGCAGCCAGCAGGTCGTCGTGCCGGTGATCCTGCAAGCGTTCGAGGTCGCGGACCGCGTACTCACGCGGAGCCAGCCGATGCTGCGGCCGGCATTTCAGACGCTCCGGAGCGAGCGGCTTTCGACCATCGACTTCATCGTGCCCGGCATCGTGGCTTTCAGCGTGATGAACGCGGGCGTGTTCGGCGCCGTGAATATCGTGTCGCTGCGCGAGCGGCGCGTGCTGCGCCGGCTGCAAGCGACGCCGGTTTCCCGGCTCACGCTGGTGAGCGCCGATCTGATCCTGCGCATGGTCCTGGTGCTGGCGCAGTCCGCCATTCTCATCGCCGTCGGGCGCCTGGTGTTCGACGTTCGCCTCAACAGCGACGTCGGGTCGCTGGCCGCGTTGGCGGGTGTCCTGGTGCTCGGCGGCCTGGCGTTTCTCGCCATTGGATTTTTCCTCGGCTCGTTCACCAAGACCGAGCAGGGGTTCCTTCCGGTGGCGCAGGTCGTGACGTTTCCCATGATGTTCATCTCGGGCGTGTTCTTCCCGCTGGAGTTCATGCCGGACTGGCTCCGGCCGGTCATCAACGCGCTGCCGCTGACGCATCTAGCCGAGGCGACGCGCCACCTCATGATTGGCGGCGCAACTACCATTCCCATGGGCGTGTCCGTGGCGGCCATGGCGGCCTACCTGGTCGTGTTCGTGGCGCTGGCGGTGCGCCTGTTTCGCTGGGAGTAGCGCCTACGCGTTGAGGGCGCGGTGCAGCGTCCGCACCTCGCGCACCAGGGCCGGCGGATCCAGGCCGACCGTTTCGATCATGTGCAGCGTGCCCGGATTTCGGCCCACGGTGCGCATGAGCATGGCGAGATCCAGCCCATCCTCGAGGGTGCGGTGCAACGGCACGCTGGGACGCGTGCCCGGCGCGGTGTTGTGCCAGCGAATCTCCGCGATTTGATCCACGAAGCGGCGCAGGTAGTCCATGCGGGCCTCGAACGCCAGATGATTCGCATCCACGGAATGGAACGCGAATCCCGTGTGCAGGGCGAAGCGAAAGTGGCGCGCGCTGTCGAGCGCGTTGAGCACGCTGTCGATGCGGCCCAGAACCGCCTCGCCGCTTGCGTTCGCGATGGCGATGGGGAGACCCGGAAACAGGTTGTGCAGCGTGCGCATGCTCTCCCGCAGCGCGTCCAGGTGCGCGGCCTCGTGGGTGACGCGGCGTCCCGGATGCACCACGTACATCTCCATGGCGTGCCGGTGCTCGAAAAACTCGACGATCTGGACGATTTGCCGCAGCGCCACGCTGCGCGAGTAGCTGGTGACGTCGGTGATGGCCGACCGCTCGGACATCGCGGCGTCGGCGAACAGGTTGAGGTGGAACCGCAGCGGAGCGTCGTCGAGGATCTCGATGGCCTGGGGGTCGAAGATGGTCGTCAAGCCCAAATCGTGCATGTGGGTTGAAAGCCCGAGCTCGACGACGTCGAACTCCAGGTGCACCGCCACCTCGACGACGTGGCGCAGGCGCTGATGGAAGCGGCGCCGGCTCTCGGGTGCGATGCGCGGATTGAATCCCAAGCGCAAAGGCTTCACGCCGGCTCTCCACTGGGATGAGTTCGGATAAGAGCGGGTCGCATTCGTGATGGCGCTGCCACGGTGTCGACGGTCGGAGTCACGGGCTCGCGAGCGTCGGCGCCACGTCCCAGAGTCCGGTGCTGAAGTAGCGGTCGCCGGCGTCGGGGAACAAGGTCACCACCACGGCGTCCGGATCGTCCGCGAGCACGGTTTCCACCGCGTACATGTAGGCGCCGGCCGATTGCCCGACGAAGAGGCCCTCGGCCGCCAGTTGCACGGAAAACTCGCGAGCCTTGTCCACGTCGATATCGACCCAGGTGTCGATCAACGAGGCGTCGAGGATCGCCGGTACGAGGTGGTCGGGCCCCATTGGCTTCAAGCCCTCGATACCCGGAAACTCCGGTGGAGTGGCGCACACGATCCGCACGTCGGGGGACGCCTCGTCGAATCGGCGCGCCACGCCGGTGATCGTCCCGCCGGTCCCAACACCCGCGACGAAATGCGTGACGCCGGGCGGGGCCTGGGCCAGGATCTCGCTCGCCGTGCCGTCGTAGTGCGCCTGCCAGTTCGATTCGTTGCTGTACTGGTCGGCGAAGTAGTAGCGCTCGGGGGCCGCTTCATGGCGGCGCTGGACCTCGCGCATGGCCTCGTCGTAACCCAGGATGGCGTCGGTGAAGCGAATGCGCGCGCCGTGCGCCGTGATGCGTTGCACGCGCTCCCGGCTGGCGTTGTCGGGCATCACGATCTCGACGTCGTGCCCCAGGAGCCCGCCGATCATGGCGTAAGCGATGCCCGCGTTGCCCGACGAGGAGTCGAGGATGGTTTGGCCGGGGCGAAGGTCGCCGCGCGCCTGCGCGTCGGCCAGCATGCGCGCCACCGGTCGATCTTTGATCGACCCGCCCGGATTGAAGGCCTCCACTTTGGCAAAGACCCTGGCTCGCGGATAGCGGTCCCGGAAGAGACGGGTTTCAACCAGCGGCGTGCGGCCAATGAGCTGCAGGGTGGGATGCCGGTCGATCACCGGGTCTACTGCCATCCGGGCTCTACCTCAAGCACTTTCTGGCCGCCGAGATACGGCTGGAGAACCTCCGGCACGCGGACCGTGCCGTCTGCCTGCTGGTAGTTCTCCAGTATCGCCACCATCGTACGGGCCATACCAAGCCCGGACCCATTGAGCGTATGCACGAATTCCGTGTGGCTGCCACCGGGCTTCCGGGTCCGGATGCCGGCCCGACGTGCCTGAAACGCCTCGCAATTCGAAATCGACGAGACCTCCAGCCAGGCGTTCACGCCCGGCGCCCAGGCCTCCAGGTCGTAAGTCTTGGCGGAAGTGAATCCGAGGTCGCCGGTGCACAGTTCCAGCGTGCGGTAGGGCAGTCCCAGCGCCTCGATGGCCGCCTCGGCATGTCCGCGCATCGCCTCCAACTCTTCGTACGACTGCTCGGCCAGGGCGAAGGCGTACAGCTCGACCTTGTCGAACTGGTGCAAGCGCTGGAGGCCCCGCGTGTCGATGCCCGCGGCGCCCGCCTCGCGACGAAACGCCGGGGTGTAGGCCACGTAGCGCAGCGGGAGGGCGCCGCCGTCCAAGACCTCGTCGCGGTGCATGGCCGTCAGCGGCACCTCGGCGGTCGGATTGAGCCACAGGTCGTCGGCGGGCAACCCATAGGAGTCGTCGGCAAACTTCGGCAGCTTGCCCGAGTCGGCCATGCCCCGGCTTGTGACAAGCGCCGGAGGCAGGACTTCGAGGTAGCCATGCTCGCGAACTTGAAAGTCAATGGCCCAGGCGACCAGGGCGCGCTGCAGCCGCGCGCCGCCGGCACGAAATAGCCAGAAGCCCGATCCGGCGATCTTGGCCGCCCGCGGAAAGTCGAGCACGCCCAGCGTCTCGCCGATCTCCCAGTGCGGACGCGGCTCGAAGTCGAAGGCGGGCGGAGCGCCGTGGCTCGCGACCACGGGGTTGTCGTCGGCGTCTTGCCCGGCCGGAACGGACGCATGCGGCAACGCCGGGAAGTGCGCGAGGAGGCGATCGAGATCACCCTCGATTTGCCCGAGCTTCGGCTCCGACTCATCGAGGTCCTTCGACAACGCCCGCGTTTGGGCAATCAGCGCCTCACGCTCAGAAGCATCGGGCGCGGCGCCGATGGCGCGGGAGACGCGCTTGCGCTCGGCTCGCCAACCCTCCACGTCAACCAGCAGCGCGCGCCGTTTCCGGTCAAGCTCCAGCAGCTCGTCCAGCGGCGCGTCGTCGCCCCGGGCGGTCAGCCCGGCGCGCACCAAGTCCGCGTTCTCACGAATGAATCGCAGGGGAAGCATGTGGGGGCAACGTAGCGAATCGCAACGGCCGGCACACCGCGGGCCGAGTTGTTCTGTCCCCGATTCTACGCAGGCGTTCGCAGTTGGGGGAACAGGATGACGTCGCGGATGTTGGGCGCGTCCGTGAGCACCATGGTCAGCCGATCGATGCCGAGGCCCAGGCCGCCCGCGGGCGGCATGCCGTGTTCCAGCGCGCGAATGAAGTCCTCGTCAACCGGATGCGCTTCGGCGTCGTCGTCGGCCTGCTCGCTCAGGCGACGGCGCTGGTCGATGGGATCGTTCAGCTCGGTATAGCCGTTGCCCAGCTCCATACCCAGCACGAAAGGCTCGAAGCGCTCGACATAACGTGGGTCGTCCGGCGCGCGCTTGGCCAGGGGCGTGGTCTCGGCCGGGTAGCGGGTGAGGAAGGTCGGTTGCACGAACGCGGGCTCCACGCAGGTCTTGGTGATCTCGTCGAGCATGCGGGCGCGCGCCGCGCCGGCTTCGAGCGCCACGCCGCGGCCGGTCGCCGCCTCGCGGATCTGCTCATCGCTCAGCTGCTCGTCGTCGAGGTCGATGCCCACGGCCTCGAACAGGGCGTCGCGGTAGGTCACCTGTCGCCACGGCGGCGTGAAGTCGAGCGTCGTGTCGCCGTGGGCGACGCGGGTGTCGCCGGCGACGGCCTTCGCCGCCTCCACCACCAGCGCCTCGGTGAGCCGGAGCATGTCGCCGAGATCGGCAAAGGCCTGGTAGGCCTCGAGCATGGTGAACTCCGGGCAGTGGGTGCGGTCGATGCCCTCGTTGCGATAGTCCTTGCAGATCTCATACACGCGCTCGTAGCCGGCGACCAGCAGACGCTTGAGATACAACTCGTCGGCGATGCGCAGGTAAAAGTCGCGTCCCAGGGCCTCGTAATGGGTGGTGAAGGGCACGGCGCTGCCGCCGCCGTAGAGCGGCTGCAGCGAAGGGGTTTCCACCTCCATGTACCCCTGTGCGTCGAGCACACGGCGAATCGTGCTGACGATCCTCGTCCGGGCCTCGAAACGCTCGCGCACGTCCTGGTTGGCGATGACGTCGAGATAGCGCTGGCGGTACCGCGCTTCCGGGTCCTGTAGGCCGCGCCATTTCTCAGGCAGGGGGCGCAGGGCCTTCACGGCGACCGTCAGCCGCTGCACGCGCACCGACGGCTCGCCCGCGCGCGTGCGAAACACCGGCCCGCCGGCCGACACGATGTCGCCCACGTCGAGTATGTCGAGGATGTGCCGATAGGCATCCGCGCCCAGCTCTCTGGCGTTCAGGAAGAGCTGGATCTCGCCCGAGCCGTCGCGCACCGCCGCGAAGCTGGTTTTGCCCATCCGCCGCAGCGACATCACGCGCCCGGCGACGTCGACCTCGGAGCTGCTTGGGTCGTCAACCAGCGAGCGCGCATCGGCCGCCCGGTGGGAGCGGGGCACGCGGGAGGGAAACACCGGATCGCCCGCCGCGGCCATGCGGTTCAGCTTGGCGAGCCGCGCCTCGTAGAGACGGTCGCCCGGCGCTGGCTCCGCGATCAGGTGATTCCTGTGATCTCGTAGGCGCGCGTGCCTGCGGGCGTCTCCACGGTCACGTGCTCGCCGACCTTGCGCCCCACGAGCGCCAGGCCCAGCGGCGATTCGTTCGAAATCTTGCCGGTGGCGAGGTCGATTTCCTCGGTCCCGACGATGGTGAACTCACGCTGGCTCTCGCCGTCGTCACGGACGCTGACGGTGGCGCCGATGCTGACGGTATCGGACGAATGCTCGCTGACGATGATGGCGTCGCGCAGCAGCCGCTCCAGCATCATGATGCGGCCTTCGGTGAACGCCTGGTCGTTCTTGACCTCGTCCGGCTCGTTACCCTCGCTTAGCTCGCCGAATTCCTTGGCCTCGTGGATGCGTCGGATGATCTCCGGGCGTTTCACCGTCTTCAGCTCGTGAAGCTCGGCCTCGAGGCGCAGACGCCCTTCCTCGGTCAAGAACTTGGTCGCCATAGGCCTGGTTCGCCTCCCCCAAAGCCGCAGCCGGGCTGGCATGGTGCGCTGCGCGGTGACGGTGTCAATTATAGGCGAGCGGGCCGACTGAGGTTGGCTAGGTGTCGCCGGCCTCCGTGGCCGTAAACCGGAAGCGGGTTTCCATGAGTTGGGGCGGCGCTTCAGGGTCGTCCTGGTCGAGGCTCCAGGTCTGCTCATCGACGTCGATGGTGGGGCAGGGCTCGCCGGCCTCGGCGGCGGCCTCCGCGGCGAGGCGGGGGCCCACGGCAAGCGCGTGCGCTCGGGCCTGGGACTCGGAGCCGAACATCGCCCGCCCCTCGGGACTATGGACGGCGTAGTCGATGACTCCCCCGCGGCGCAGGTACTGCGGTCGCAGCAACACTTCGATCTCCTGCACGATTCGAGTGGACGCGGCGCCAACCGCGCTCGCTACGGCCGCGTGATCGGGAACGACGACCTCGGTGCGGAGACGGCCGGCTACCTGGGGCAGCCATGCGGCGCCCGCGGCGCCGAGGGCGATCAGCGGCAGCGTGAGACCCAATCCAACGTCCAGCGGCCCGACGCGGCTGGACGGCGACGCGCTCGCGTCGAGCAAATACGCGCCCAGTTTCTCGTCGGATTCGGCGAGATCGGGCCGCCCCGCGGCGATGGCGCGGCGCAGGGTGGCGACGCACAGGGCCCGAATCACCGCTTCGTGGACGCGAGCCACAAACGCCTCGTGCTCGGTGCGGCTCTCGCGCGCGGCAATGCGGCTGGCGAGGGTCGCCGCCTCGACATCGAATTCGGTGTACTCGCCGCGCACGTGCAGCAGGTCGGTGGGCGTGAGCCCGATCCGCGCGACCAGTCGACGCGCAACCAGGCCGCCGATGGGGAGCAGGCGGGCGTCGGCGACGCCGGCCCGGTTGGCAAGCGTGAGCACATCGAGTGGACCGTGCTCCAGCGCCTCTAGCACGCGCTGCTCGCCGGTCGATACCACTTCGTCGGCGCGAGGTCGGCCCAGGGCGAAGAACTCCCATACCGGGACCAGCCGATGCGATTGGCGTTGCGCGTCAAGCTCGGCCAGGCGGGCGCGGATCTCGGGCGACTCGCGCGCGGCGCGTGACAGCGGCACGACGCGCTCGGGTCCGATGACGAGGTCGAGGGGATCCGCTCGCACGCGGCTGTCACCGCCGATCGCCGCCGCGCGCACGGCGGCCGCGCGCACGGCTGTGCGCCAGCCGGCGAGAGATGCTCCTCGCTTGCTCAGGGTCGGGCGGCCACCGTCGAGGATTCCAACGTCGGTCGACGTGCCGCCCATGTCCACCACGACCGCCTGGTCGATGCCGGCCAGCCGGGCGCCGCCGACGGCGCTGGCCGCGGGCCCCGAGAACAGGGTGTCGATGGGCCGTTTACGGGCCAGGTCCAGCGCCATCAGCGTCGCGTCGCCGCGGACGACCAATGGCGCCGGGCTCACGCCGCGACTCCGAACCGCATGCTCCAACGTGCGGAGCAGCTCGCCGGTCACGGCCAGCAACCTGGCATTGAGCGTGGCCGTCGTGCCGCGGCGAATCGAATTGATCTGCGAACTCAGGGCGCCGCCGGCCACGACCGGCAGGCTGGTGAGCTCGCTGACCAAACGCACCGCGCGCTGCTCATGATCCGGATTGCGCGGCGCCAGGTAGCTCGAAATGGCCAGCGCGTCGACCTCGGGCGCCAGGCGCTCCACCGCGTCCCGCAACCCATCCTCGTCGAGCGGCGTTACCTCCTCGCCGAAGATGTCGTGGCGTCCCTCCACGTGCGCGACCGCCGACGCGCGGATATGGCGGTCCAGGCGGTAGTGCTGCATGACGCCGGGGTCGTAGCCGATGAGGATGCAGCCGACGCGGCTTCCCAAGCCCTCGAGGGCGGCATTGGTCGCCAGCGTGGTGGACAAGGCCGCTCGGTGCACTTGCAGCCAGTCGCTGGCGGGCAACCCATCCAGCGCGGCCTCGATCCCGACGGCCAGATTCTCGTGGGTGGTGAGCGCCTTGTGCGCGGCCGTGACAGTGCCGGAGTCCGCGTCGAGCAGGACGGCGTCGGTGAACGTTCCGCCCGTGTCGACTCCGAGGATCAGGCTCATCGACCCGTGCCGGAGCGGCGCGCGCGGCGGCCTCGTGCCGGCGCGGCGTGCCTCAGGTGTCGATCCCGTGCGCGAGCGCGCCGGCTAGCGCGGCGCGTGGTAGTTGGGCGCCTCTTTGATGAGCACGACATCGTGTGGGTGCCCCTCGTCGACGCTGGCACGGGAGGCACGAACGAATCGGCCCTTGGTCTGCAGCTCGCGGATGTCGGCCGCGCCGACGTATCCCATCGCCGATCGGAGGCCGCCGACAAGCTGATTGATCATGTTCACCGTGGGACCGCGGTAGGGCGTCTGGGCCTCCACGCCTTCGGCGACCAGCTTGGCGGCGTCGTGGACCTGGTGCTGACCGTAGCGGTCGCGCGACGATCCCGCGCGCTCCATCATGGCGCCGATCGAGCCCATGCCGCGGTATTCCTTGAATCGCTCGCCCTGGCGGTAGACGATCTCGCCCGGGCTGTCGTCCGTGCCGGCGAACATGTTGCCGATCATGACCGCGGCCCCGCCGGCGCCGATCGCCTTGGCGATGTCGCCCGAATAGCGCACGCCGCCGTCGGCGATAAGCGGCACGCCGTGCTCGCTGCATGGCCCGAGGCAGTCGGAAATGGCCGTGAGCTGGGGTACGCCGACCCCCGCCACGATGCGCGTGGTGCAGATGGCCGCAGGGCCAATGCCGACCTTGACGCAGTCGGCGCCGGCCTGGATCAGCGCGCTGGCGCCCGCCGCCGTGGCCACGTTGCCCGCGATCACGTCCACGTCCAGCGACTCCTTGACGCGGCGCACCGTGTCGATGACCGCGCCGTGGTGTCCGTGCGCGGAGTCCACAACCACCGCGTCGGCTCCCGCCGCCACCAACTCGCGGGCGCGCGGGAGACCTTCGTTGTGGGTGCCGATGGCGCCGGCAACAACCAATCGTCCCGACGCGTCATAGACCGCGCCGGGAAACTCCTCGCGCTTGGCGATGTCCTTGACCGTGATGAGTCCACGCAGCTGCCCGCCCTCATCCACGACCGGGAGCTTCTCGATGCGGTGCAGATGCAGCAGCTCCTCGGCCTGCTCGAGCGTGGTGCCGACCGGCGCGGTGACCAGGCGCTCGGTCGTCATCAGATCGGCGACCTGCATCGCGTCGTCGCGGCAAAAGCGCAGGTCGCGGTTGGTGAGGATGCCGACCAGCTGCCCGCGCGAGTCGGTGATCGGCACGCCCGAAATGCGGTACCGCGCCATGACCTCGTTGGCCTCGCCCACGGTGGCCGTCGGCGGCAAGGTGATGGGGTCGACGATCATCCCGGACTGCGAGCGCTTGACCTTGTCGACTTCGAGCGCCTGATCCTCGAGTCCCAGGTTGCGGTGGATCACGCCAATCCCGCCGGCCCGCGCCAGCGTGATGGCCATTCGGGCCTCGGTGACGGTGTCCATCGCCGCCGAGACCAAGGGAACATTGAGCGTGATTCGCGGGGTGATGCGCGTGCGCGTCGACACATCGGTGGGAAGGACCTCGGATCGACCCGGGACCAGGAGAACGTCGTCAAAGGTCAGGCCTTCGACGATCGTCCGGTTGCCCACCGAGTGCAGCTCTTCGGTCCGCAGCGGATCTGACTCAACGCTCACGCCGTAACCTCCCTGTCCGGAGCCTCCCCGGAACGCAAAGCACCCCGATCAACGGTCGATCGGGGTGCGGTACCAGCGACGTTCAGCCGCGTCAGGCGCACGGGCAAACGTGCGCTCGTTCCCAACGCGGCACAAGACCACTCAACATTGAGGCATTGTACATCGCACCAATGCCGCGCCCAACGGATTCAGGACCGGAAGGTCGTTATAGAATTCGGCATCGCATGGTGGGCGTAGCTCAATTAGGTTAGAGCGTCTGGTTGTGGCCCAGAAGGCTGGGGGTTCAAGTCCCCTCGCTCACCCCAGGCTGTCCGGCCGCCGCATCCTGCCGGGGACTCATACCGGCCCACTGCTCGCCGCCTCCCCCTGGTAGATTCCGCCGACGTGACTCAACCCAGCACGGATCGCGACGCAAGCGAGGGCCGGCGGCCGGTCGCGCCGTCTCCGGCAGACGTTCCCGAAGCCAGCGCGGCAAGCACGCTGGTTATTGTCGCCGCGGCGATCCTGGTGGTGGCCGCGGTGGTGTTCATCGTCGTGGCCGACAACGTGCTCCGCGCTCGCGGTGAGATGCCGGACATTCTCCAGCCAACCGCTGCGGCGCCGGCGCAAACACCAACCGTGTCGGGCCCCAGGCTCTCGGTGGTCTCTCCGCCAGCCGCCAACATCAACCTGCCGCTGCCCGAACTGAGGGTGACCAGGGTGCCGACGCCCACGGTCGTGCCGGTGCGCACCGAGCGCCCCGCCCGCTATATCGGATACATCGTCGAGCCTGGCGACACGCTGGCCGGGATCGCCAGTCGTTTCGGGTTTTCGTTCGAGGAGATTGCCGCGGTCAACGGGATCGACGAGCCGTGGACTATCCAGATTGGCGAGACGATTCTGATTCCGCGTCGCTGACGTCGTCGGCGGACTTGGCGTCGGTCGCTTCGGGCGCCGACGCATCACTATCGTCGGTTTCGCTGGAATCGCTTTCGGCATCCGACGCTGACGACTCCGCCTGCACGGGCTCGGTGTCGGTGGCTTCGGACGGCCGCCGCTCGGCGGTCGCCGAACCGGGCTCTTGCTCGGCGTCGTCCGTTGCCGCGGCCTCCGTAGCCGTCGCCTCCGCCGGGGCGGCTGTCGGCTCGTCGCGCGGCTCTTCGCCTTCGGAGACTTCAGCGTCGGGTGCAGTTGCCGGCACTGCCCCGGACACTTCCTGCGAGTCCGCTTCGGAAGCCTCGGCGTCGGGTGCGATCGCGGGCTCTTCGTCAGTGGAGGCCGGTGCCGGCGGTGGCTCATCGCTCGGCGGCTCGCCCGGATCGAGGGCAACCACGCGAACCGGCCAGGCTTCGACCCCCTCGATGCGCATGGGCAGCGCCATCACCGCGAAGCGTTCGTCGCTGAGCTGATCGGTGTTCGTGGCGCCGCGCACGACCGGAATCTCATTGGCGAACAGCGACGTGAGCACCGTGCGCTCCTCGTTCCACGACGGGGAGGAGCCGATGGCGATGCGCTCATCGAGCACCAGCATCTTGACGCCCTTGTCCCACAGCCACTGCGAGGCAAAGACCGAGAGCCGGGCGCCGCCCGAGGCCTCGGGCGGCAGCGCCAGGACGGCAATGTCGTCTCGCCGTATGCGATCCCCCGCCGCTTCGTCCAAGTCCATCTGGGTAATCTCGGTCGCGCCATTCGACGCCGCCAGCCGTACTACCACGCCCTCGCCGAAGAATCGGTCGATCGGGGCCTCGGACAGCGAATAGCCCGACGCCAGATATCGCCGCGACGTGACGACGTGCGTGCCCACCGTGGTCTCCATGTCGACCCGATGGAACACGCCATGGCCGCTGCGCGGCCGCTCGTATTCGCGGACGCTGAACGACTCATCGGCTCCGTCGGGAGCCAGCGGCTGGGTGAGGTCGACGATCCTGCGTGCCATCGATGCCAAGTCTGAAGCAGGCGATTAGCGTGCTTGATGGTCGCCGGTGGTCTTGGCCGCGTCAACACGCTTTGCTGCGGCTCGGTGGGCGACCACCGCGCCAATTGGTCGCTCATCTACAGGGGCGACCTGCGGTGTCTTGGAGCCGAGCACTCAACCGGTCCGCCGCCCGTATCATGTTCAAGGTGCTGTGCTGGCATATGCCTGAGCGAGCCACACATGAACAATCAGGGGCTTGACCACGCCACCCTCGACGACATCGTGCGCCGTGTGGTCGAGGTTGCTCAGCCTGAGAGGGTCATTCTCTTTGGTTCGGCGGCCCGAGGTGAAATGGGGCGCAACAGCGATGTGGACTTGCTGGTGGTCAAGGATGCCGACAACGAGCGCGATCTCGCCGCGCGCATCTACCGAAACCTTCGCGGCATTCGCGTTGCCGTTGATGCGACAGTCGTCGCGCCAGCGCATGTCGAGCGTTACCGGGACAGCCATGCGCTGGTGATCAAGCCTGCCCTGCGTGAGGGCACCGTGGTCTATGAAGCCGCATAGGCGCTACCAACTAGTCGATCCTCGGGCATGTAGACAAGTCGACGCCTCGCCTGTTGCGGGCGCCTAAATCGCTAAGGCAACACCTCGATCGCCTGCCCCCACGCCGGTTCGGCAAGCTCGATTCCCAGGGCCGGCACGTGCTTGCGGTAGAAGTCCAAGCCGTCCGATTCCAGGTGGATCGGCATCAAGCGGCGCGGCTGGGCGATTTCGATGAACTCGAGTAGGTCGGGTCCCGAGGCGTGCCCCGAGGCGTGAAAGCGCTCCTGGCTGGGATCGTCGCCGAGTCGGCCCAACATCTCCATCTGCAACAGATCCACCCACTGCCGTAGCCGGTTGATGTCGAGAAGCTGCTCCTCGTTGTACGGCTCGCTGGTGGAGTAGATCCAGGTGCCGCCGCCGGCATCGATGTCCAGCAGCCGCAGCACGTCGTAGAAGCTCAACGCCAGGACGAACTCGCCGGGCGAGCGGGCGATCTCGCCCGGATCGACCATGGCGGTGCCGTAGGTCTCGGCCACGAGCCGGCCCCAGGCTCGGTGACTCTCGCGCCGCTCGCGATAGACCAGGGGGCCTCGCGCGGGGTCCGGAAGCGGCGTCGTGGGGTCGGCCGTGGCGAGCGCGTGCAGCAGAAACGCGTCCTTTTCCAGCACCACGAGCTGCCGTCCGGCGTGTCGGGCCGCGTCCAGGAACGTGTCGAGCCGCTCGAAGTTGCGCGGGCTGAAGTCGCCCACCACCAGCCCGTCGGCGTTGCCCACGGCCTCGTGCACGCTCTGTCGAACCCCCTCTTCGGTGGCCGCGGGACCTTCGGACGAGGCTTGGGTTCCTTCGCAGATCAGCAGCGCCAGGTCGAGGCCCTGCAGTTCGCGGGCGAACTGTCGGGTGAGATCTCCCCCATGACCGTGCATGCGGATGTCTCCGGAATACGCAATCCAGCCGACCGACGTCTCAATGGCGAATCCATGCCCGCCGGGTATCGAATGGTCGACCGGAAAGGCGCGGACGCGACGACCGTCGATGGCCCCGCTGAACGGCGCCGTGCCGCGCAGCGTCCAACCTGCCGTCCGGGTGTTGAAGTGCGGCGTCTTCCAGAAGCTCTCCGCCGCCTTGGTCCAGGACTCCCCATCGATCAGGGACCAGAGTCGCTGCTCGCCGGACGCCTGCTCGGGTTTGAGTGCCGCACCGTCGGCGACGCGCGGCCGCACGATGACGGTCTCGTTTTCCAGGCCGGGCTGGCCGCAGTCCTGCATCCCCTTGACGATCAGTGCGGTGATCGAACTGCTGACGACTGGGATGCCGGTATTCAGAAACGACAGGTGTCCGTGGTGGTCCTGGTGCGCGTGTGACAGCAGCACCGCGCGCGGTCGCACGTCGTTCCGGTAGCCGGCCTGGTTCCGTGCATGTGTCCAGAACGCTCCGACCTCCGGCAGCAGCTCGAGATCCGGCCGATACAGACCCTCCAGCGGCGGAAGCAGCCCGGTTCGCAGAAAGTCAAACGCGCCGGCCGTGGTGCGCGGGGTGAGGAACTCCTCGAAGAAGCGCGCGTGGGCGCCGAACGACTTGCCGAAGTCGAGCAGCACCTGCCAGTCGTCGTCCTCCAGCAACAGCTTGTTGCCGCCGATCTCGCCGATGCCGCCCCAGCCGGTGACCCGCACGGACATTGGGCTACACCAATTGCCGGAGGCGCGCTCCGCCCATTGGCGGGATCTAGCCGCCGCCTTGGCGAAGGACGGCCGGGTTCTGCACGGACCGCGGCGGATTGCCCCGCAACACGTGGGCCACGTCGTTCATGGCCGCCTCCGGACCGAACGCGTGCATCTCGTCGGATTCGCCGGCGTGGTGCGGCGTGGTGACGACGTTGGGCATCGAAAGCAGCGGGTTGTCGTGGGTCGCCGGCTCGACCTCGAACACGTCGAGCCCGGCACCCGCCAGCGCTCCGGCCCGGAGAGCCGCAATCAGCGCCGCCTCGTCCACGATCGGACCTCGCGCGGTATTGATGAGAAACGCGCTCGACTTCATCTTCGACAGGGCGTCGGCGTTGAACAGGTGGTGAGTGTTCGGATTGAGCGGCGCGTGGATCGAGAGATAGTCGGAACGGCGCAGCAGGTCGTCGAACTCGACGGACTCGACACTCATGTCGCGCATGACGCTGGGGTCGATGTAGGGATCGCAGGCGACGACCGACATGCCCAGCACCTGACACCGCAGGGCCATGGCCTGCGCGATGTTGCCGAACGCGAGCAGGCCCAGCGTGAGCCCGCGCAGCCGGGGCCACGGGTCCGCGGCGTCGCAGATGTCGTAGCGCGAAAGCGGGAGCCGCTCGTGAATTTGGCGGTAGGCGAAGCCGAGCCGCCGATAGCAGGCGAGCAGGAGCATCAGGGCGTGGTCGGCCACTTCGTCGATGCAGAGATCGGGAACGTTGCCAACCGGCACGCCGTGCCGCGTGGCTGCTTCCAGATCCACCGTGTCCACGCCGTCCGACCAGCAGCACACGGCGTGCAAACTCGCGCCGGCCGCGAAGTCCTCGTCAACCATTTCGTGTCCCTGCACCACGACCACGGTCGCCTCCGGCAGGGCGGCGCGGCGAACCGCGGCATCGTGCAGGTCGGCGTGCCGGATGGTTCCACCTGCCTCCTCGACGACCTGGCGATGCTGCAAGAGCATCTTGTGCTGTGGCTGGGGAAGTAGGACGACGCGCTCGGTGGTCATGACGGGCTCCGGCCTGCGATGGGCGCCGCTAGCGTACGCCACCGGCGAAGAACGCCGCGGCGGAGATCAACCGCTGTCGACGGGCTGATCGACGTCGAGCAGGTGGACCCAGGTGTGGCCGGGCCGCAGCTCCAACGGGGTGCCGCGTGCGGTCTTGAAACGCGTGATGGCCTTGGCATTGGGCCGTTCCCACGTGCCCTGGATTCGCAAGCCATCGCGAAACACGGTCACCGGGCCCGACCCGGTGGTGGGAATCGCCAGCGAGAGATTGCCGAGCGAATCCTCGATGAATGCCGTGACCTGGATGTCTACGTGCTGAATCACCACGTTGGCGACGGTGATGTGTGCATCGTTTGCCGCGTCGATGTCCGGAGCGCCGGCCAGCGAGCGCCGCCACTGTCCGATGGCCGGGTCATAGCTGTAGTGCACTTGAAAATAGGTTTGCGGGCCCGGCGGAATGGTGATGGACCGCACGGCGCCGAGACCTTGCGGCGCTTCGGTGAACTCCAGGCCTTCGATCCAGCGTCGGGTTGAGTATCGGCGGGCGCCGAACTCGCGCAGGCTGGCCAGGCTCGCGTACACGTTGAACGGCGACGGGCGGCTCGTGAGACGCGTGTAGGGGCGGTCCCCGGCGAAGTAAAACTGGTCCATGTCGGCCGCGGCCGAAGCGCGTAGGTCTTGCATCACCGGCGGGCTCGCGCCGACGTGGGCGAACAGCGCGTCGAATTGCTGGACGAGGTCGCGATCCACGAATCGCGAGCTGCGAATCGGACCGACCAGGTCCACCTCGCTATCGAGGAAGAACGCCGTGTAGCGGGTCACCCTGCCTTCGGTTTCGTGCTCGTAGACGATGTCCGCCTGGCTCAGGCCGCTCTGGGGACGGGCCCCAGGGGCGTTGTCGATCTTGACCGCGACCACGCGACGGTCGAGTGCTTCCGCCGAGATCGGCAGGCCCGTGAGCGGTGAGCGATGGGGAGACGGAGTGGGAGTCGGCGTTGCGATGGGAGTTGGAGTCGCAACAGGCGTCGGGGTCGCGCGCGGCGTGGGGGTCGGGGCGGCGGTTGGCCGCGCGACGGCGACGGCCGTGGGACGCTGTTCCGCCGTGACCGGCGGCGTCGACGCTGTGGTGGCAGGTGCGGTTGACGTCGCTGCCGGGGGTGCTGTCGGCGCAGCCGTCCGAATCGCCTCGGGGGCCGCCGTGACCGGCTGCGGGGCCGCGGGCGTCGCGGCCACCACCGTCGGGCGCGCCGCGGTTGGCGCCGGGGCCGCCGAGGTCGAGGTCGCCGATGCGGCGGGAGGCGTGATTCCCGGAGCCGCAGGGGTCGCTACCTGGGTGGCGGGCGCCGCCGTCGGCTCGGCCGAGGTCGGCGCAATCGGTGTGGGCGTGGGCTGCGAGTCCGGAGCGACTTCGCCGCACGCCGCGGCAAGGGCCGCCGCCGCTACGCCAACCGAGGCGCGCAATACGGCCCGTCGTGAGCTGCGCCGCTGGGCACGCGCCGCTGGCAGGCGCCTGGCGCCGCCCGGCCGTCGACTGTCGAGCGTGCGGCTACTCACGGTTGGAGGAAGCGTGCCATTGGACCGTTTCCGCTGGCTCGTGCGTCGAAATCAACGCGATCCGACTGCCGGAAGTGACGGGGGACGCCGATCGCCGGCCGTTCGCAAGGTCTCGCTCCGTGCCGTCCTATCGCGCTCGCCCCCGCGCGCCGCCAAGCGCCTCGCGCACGATGATGTCGTCGATCAGGCGTTCCACCGGCGCCCAGTCATCGGTGTAGACCACCGTCGACTCCGGCACGGCTCGGAGTCGCCAGGGGCGGTCCGCGATCGCTTCCAGGACGGGATTGCCGGTCGCCTGCACGGCGGCGTGGAGCTCTTCGTTGGAGATGGGGCGCAAGGCGCCGTAGATCAGGCTGTTGTTGTAGCCGGTGGGGAGGTCGAGTACGTAGATATACGGGAATACGGCCCGCATCGTGGACGACAGGACATCGACGAGACGGAAATCCTGGCCGGTGCGCCCGGCGTTGAGCGCCAGCACGCCGTTTGGGCGCAGGTGGTCGCGGGCCTCCTGGAAAAACTCACGCGTCACCAGGTGAAACGGGATGTAGGGCTGGCGGTAGGCATCCACGGCGATGACGTCGTAGCGGTCGTCTGAGTGCTGAAGATAGGTGCGGCCGTCGGCGGCGATGGTGCGCAGGTTCGGTTCGTTCATGTCGAAGTAGCGCTGACCGAGCTCGATGACCTTGGGATCGAGCTCGACGCCGTCGATTTGCACGTCGTCGCCGTACACGGCGGTGTACTGCTTCGAGACCGTGCCCGCGCCAAGGCCAACGACCAGGAGGGAGTCCACGTCGGCCATCGTTTGTCCGCCAATCAGCGGCGCTAGCAGGAAGTAGTCCCACGGCCCACCGGTGAGCAGACGCTCGGGGTGATAGATGGAGTGGGTCCCAATGCCCTCATTAAGCACCAGGCGCAGTCCACGCCCCGGATCGTCGATGACCTGGATGAACTGTATGGCGGAGTCGCCCTCCCACACCAGGCCGTCCACGGGCCGCACGGCGCCGGGCCGGATGACGAGCCACAGGATGATGATGATGACGGCGAAGGCGGCGTAAATGCCCCGGCGCACGTTGCTCCGCGCCCCGATCAGCGCCAGGCCCAGCAGCACCCAGGCAAAGAGTAGGAAGGTCAGGCGTGTGCCAAAGGTCGGCACGAGGGTGAGCACGGGCAGAAAAGCCCCGACGATGCTGCCGATGGTGCTGAGCGCGTAGACCTGCCCGGCCCGACGGCCCGCGTGCTGCACGTCTCGGGTGACCAGCCGGATCGCAAATGGGGACACCATGCCCAGCATGGTCAGCGGCACCGAAAACAGCAGCAGCACACCCAGCAGGGAGCCAAAAAACAGCCCCCCGCTCAAACTCGCGATGGCCTCGGACGAGATTTCGAGCACCGGGCCGGCGACGAAAGGAATCAGCCCCACGCCAAACGCCGCGATGGCGATGATGTGGAAGAGGGTCGACTCACGCGGGCGGCGATCGGCCACCATGCCGCCGATCCAGTAGCCGATGGAGAGATACAGCAGCGTCAGCCCGATGACGACGGCCCAAATGATGGTGCTGGTGCCGAAGAATGGCGCCAGCAGGCGAGAGGCCGTGATCTCCACGCCCAGGACCGACATCCCGGAAAAGAACGTGGTCACTAGCACCAGCGCGATTCGCGCCGAAGTGGTCGGCGAATCGCTTGGCGCGGGCGGCGCTTGTTCGTCTGCGGGCGTCGGTGCGTCGATCAGCGTTCTCCAGGGCTTGGCGGCAGATTGGCCGATGGCGCGAACGTCAGCATATCGCCAGCCGGGTCAATACCCTAGAACTTGCCCGTGCCATCGTGGGTCGGTTGCGCCAAACCGGGCGCCGCTCGCCGGGTCGAGCATGATGCCCTGGCTGCGGGCGCGCGGGGTGAACGCGGGCGCCCAGGCGACGCCGTGACCGCGCCGCTCCAGGGCGCTGGCGACGTCCAACTCGAACCGGGACTCCAGCGTCAACGTGTCGGAGTCGGCGTCGTGATACCAGCGTGGGGCGTCCATCGCCGCCTGCCAGTGCATCCCGTGGTCGATGACGTTGGTCAAGACCTGGAAGTTCGCCTGAGTCTGGAAATGACCGCCCGGCGACCCGCCCAGCATCACCAGCGCGCCTTCGCGCTGGACCATGTAGGTGTTGAGTGTATGGATGGGCCGTTTGCCGCCGGCGAGGCAGTTGGGACTCTCCGGGTCGAGGGAAAACCCATTCATTCGATTGTTGAGCAGCACGCCGGTGCCCGGAACGATGAACGCCGAGCCGAATTGTTGAAAGACGCTCTGTATCAGCGTGATGGCATTGCCGTCTTCGTCGACGACCGACACTGCCGTGGTGTCCGTTCCCGAACCGCTCGGGTCTGGCGACGCCAGGCTTAGTGACGCCCGCGCCGGGTTCAGCATCATCCGCCGCCGGGCGGCGAATTCCTTGGACACCAGCATGTCGACCGGGACTTCGACGTGCGCGGGGTCGCCGAGGTGCGCCAGGCGGTCGGCGAAGGCCAGCTTGTGTGCCTCGACCATGATGTGCAGGCTGTTCGCCGTGCCGAATCGCAGCGCCGCCAGGTCGAAGCCCTCGGCGATGTTGAGGTCCGCGAGCACGAGATAGCCCTGTGACGGCAGCGGCTGTTCGAGCACCTCATATCTGCGATAGTCCGTGCGCAGCGGCGGGAGGACGTCAACCGGCATGGCGGCCAGGTCGTCGTCGGACCAATCTCCCCCGGCCGCATCGGATGCCTGTATCAAGCGCTCGGCGAACAGCCCCTGGTAGAACCCGGCGGCTCCATTGGCCGCGATCTCGCGGAGGGTCCTCGCAAGGTCCGGCTGCACCAGAGTCTCGCCGGGTCGAGGTGCGCGACCGCCGGGGCAAAACACTGCGGCCGTGGCGGGGAATTGCTTGAGGGCATCGAGCGACTGGCTGATTGCGCCCGCCAGTGCCAGGTCGACGGGAAAGCCTCCGCTGGCGTAAACAATGGCAGGCGCCAGCAGGCGCTCCAGCGGCAGTTGCCCATACCGCCGGTTGATTACGTCCCAGGCGGCGACGGCGCCCGGCAGCGTGGCGGACCGCAGCCCATGGGTGGGAATGCCCTCGTCGTAGCCCGATGGATCCGCGGCCGCCGGCGCCGGACCGCTGGCGTTGACGGCTTCGACGATGCCCGTGGCCGCCGGACGGCAGAGCGCGAACACGTCGCCGCCGAGCTGGTTGGAGCTCGGCTCGACCACCGCGATGACGGCGGCGGCCCCGATCGCGGCATCGAATGCGTTGCCGCCGTCCAAGAGCAGGCGTATCCCCGCGGCCGTCGCCAGGGGATGGCCGGTCGACACCATCGTGTGCGCCGTCACCACCGGTCCTCGGCCGGTGCTCACGAACGCCCGGCTGCCCACACCGGCGGCAGCGGTCACGCCGCGACCTGACGGCGACGGTCGCCCGCGATGCCTAGCTCACCGTGTGCATGGGCATGATCACGTGGCTGTGGGTCTCGACCTCCTCGTCGCCGTCCACCGGACGGAAGCGTCCCGGGCTGGTGGCGCCGGAGGTCCCCACCGAGATGCGCTCGGTGGCGATGGAGCCCAGGCACTCGGACAAGAAGCGGGGGTTGAAGGCAATGAGCCCGCCGTCGCCGCTGACCTCGGCGTCGAGCTCGCCGGAGTTTTCGCCCAGCTCGGCCGAGTTCGACGTCAGCACCATGCGGCCGGATTCCCCTTCCGCACCCGGCTGCACGTGCAGCTTGATGACGTTTGCCCCGGAGCTGGCGAAGAGGGAGGCGATGCGGGTGGCCTGGGCAAAGGCTTGCGTGTCCACCACGACTCGCGTGTCGACCTCGCCGGGGATCAGCTGCGGGTAATTCGGAAACTGCCCGTCGATGAGCGTGGCGATGAAGGTGACCGTGCTCGTCCGGAACAAGACCTGCGACTGCGTTTCGCTGAGCCCGATGGTCACGGTGCCCGGATCGTCGGCCAGCATTCGCTGCAGCTCGACCATGGCCGGACGCGGCACGACGATCTGCACCGGCTCGGCCAGGCCCGTTTCCACGTCCTCGCGGCGCACGGCCAGCCGATAGCCGTCGGCGGCGGCCAGCTCGATGTGGTCCGGGCCGATGGTGATCGACACGCCGGCCAGCACCGGTCGGCTGTCGTCGGTCGCGGCCGCGGTCACCACCTGTCCGATCACGTCGGCCAGGAGGTCGGTGGCCAGGTCGACCTCGCGCTCGTCGCCCGTCGTCGGGATGGGCGGAAAGTCTTCGGCGCTCAGCCCCTTGATCTTCGCCTGGTAGCGACCGGACGCGACGCTGAGGCTGTCGGTTTCATCGTCGGTGGCCACGGTCACCGGCCCCTCGGGAAGCTGGGCGACGAAATCGCTCAACAGCCGGGCGGGCACGGTGATGGCGCCCTCGTCTTCGACGCTCGCGCCCAGCCACACCGACATCGCGAGCTGCTGATTCATGCCCGAAAGCCGCAGCCCGCCGTCTTCGGACTGCAGCAGCACGTTGCTCAGCACGGGCAGCGTGCTCCGGGTGGCGACGGCGCGGCTCACAAGGGCCAGGCCGCGGCTCAGGTTCTCTTGCAGGCAGGTCACACGCATCCGCATGTCCTCCCAATCATTTGCGGATTTCCGTGACCGTGCACGCAATCCATGGGGTGTGCACGGCCAGCGGATACTAGGGGTTGTGGGGCGGGGGCGTCAACGCAATTTCGGATGCTGCTAGGCTGACGCTGCACCGGGCGATCCACCCGGTCTCCGCGCTGAAGGTGATAGTGGCGTGTCCTTGCGTGTAATCGTGGCGGAAGACGAGACCATCATCCGGATGGACCTTACCGAGCGCCTGCAGGCGTCTGGCTACCAGGTCGTGGGTGAGGCCGGTGACGGTGAGAGCGCGGTCAAAATGGCGCGCGAGCTGCGGCCCGACGTCGTCGTCATGGACATCCGCATGCCGGAGATGGGCGGCATCGAGGCTGCGCGCCGTCTCACCGACGAGCGAATCGCCCCGGTCGTGCTGGTCACCTCGTACTCGGACCGGCACCTCATCAGCCAGGCGCTCGAAGCCGGCGCCATCAACTACGTCCTCAAGCCGCTGCGCGACAACGAGCTCGAGGCGGCGCTGGAAGTGGCCATGTCGCGCTACCGCGAGTTCCTGGCCATCAGCGACGAGGTGGCCGACCTGAAGGATCAGCTCGAAACGCGCAAGGCGGTCGAGCGCGCCAAGGGGCTCCTCATGTCGCGCCTGGGCCTGGACGAGCCCGAGGCGTTCAGGCGCATCCAAAAGCTCAGCATGGACCGGCGCAAGCCGATGCGTGAGGTCGCCGAAGCCATCATCCTGTCGGAAGAGATCTAGCAAGCAGCGGCGCGCGCACGGTGACGACGATTGACGCGCGGCCGCGTGGATCGCGCCTGGGCGTCATCGCGGCCGTGGGTCTGGTGGCAGCCGGCCTGCTCACCATCTACAGCCGCCTGATCTTCGAGGGCTTGGTGCTCTCGGGCTACGACGTGCAGACCTATTTCTATCCCTACTGGGCCTACGCCGCGGCCTCGCTCGGCGACGGCCGCCTTCCGCTCTGGAATCCGCACATATTCATGGGCGTGCCGTTCCTGGCGAACACGCAGTCCGCGGTGCTCTATCCGCCCAACTGGCCCCTGTATCTGCTGGATCCGGCGCGTGCTCTTGCAACGGCGTTGATGCTGCACGTGGCGCTGGGAGCCGTCGGGATGTTGGCCCTCATTCGCGTGGGACTGCGCCTCGGGTGGCCGGCCGCTGCGACCGGAGCCGCGGCCTTCGCATTCAGCGGGTTCTTCGCCGGACAAATGGAGCACATCAACCAGGTCAGCGTGGCCGCCTGGATTCCTTTGCTGATTCTGGCCATCGAACTGGGCGTAGCGGGGGCCAAGCGCTGGTGGGCGGTGGCGCCGCTGATCGTGGCGTTGATGATGCTGGCCGGTCACCCGCAGACGGCCTATATGGGCTTGACGCTGGGTCTGGCCTGGGCGCTCGTGGCCGGGTTCCGGCGAGAGGGGAATATGTCCCCGCGGCAGCGAGCGCATGGGGCGCTGACCGGGCTGTCCATGTGGCTCATCGGTGTCGTGGGCGGCGCCGGGCTTGCCGCGGCCCAGATCGTGCCGGCCCTCGACCTTTCGCGTGAGGGCATCCGTTCCGGCGGGCTGATGTTTCACGAGGCAGTCTCGTTTTCGCTGCCGACCGGAGAGGCGCTGCCCGGCCTGCTCCCAACGTTTCTGCATCTGCCGTCGAGCACGGAGTTCGTGGCCTATGTCGGCGTCGTGGGCGTCGTGCTGGCGGCGCTTGGCGCGGTGCATCGCTGGCGCGAGCCGCGCGTCGCATTCTTGATCCTGGCGGCGTTGGTGGCGATCCTGCTGGCCTTGGGACCGGCCACGCCGTTGTTCGGATTGGCGCATCGGGTCGTGCCCGGCGTGGCGCTCTTCCGCGTGCCGGCGCGCTGGCTTCTCGTCGCCGTGTTCGCGCTGGCGTTGCTGGTGGCCTACGGCACCGACGCGCTGATGGCTGCATCGGGCCGGCCGCGGCGTGAACGCCTCCAGCGGCTCGGCGCCTGGCTCGCGGTGCTCGCGGGATTGGGTGGATTGTCGCTCGGCGTCGCGATCGCGGAGCCGCCCCTGCGCGACGGTCTCGCCTGGACGTGGGGGCTCGTGGCCGCCGTCGCGGTCGTCGCTGTGACGCTCGCCATGCTGGCGCCGCGCCCCGCATACGCCTGGGTGGCGCCGCTCATCGTCGTCGCGGAGCTTGCCGCAGCGGCCGGCCCCGCGGCCATCCGCGAGGCGATTCCCATTGACGCTTACGAAGCAAAGGGCCAGTCACTGCCGCGCTTGAACGAGATCGCGGGTTCGGGAAGGGTCCTCTCGATGGCCGATCCCTCCTACGAGATCAACGATCCCGACCGCGCGGCGCTCGCCAGCGCCTGGTTCGATCAACTCGGCGAGGTGCCGTGGCGAGAGTTCAAGGTGGCCTGGAAAAACCGGGACATCTTGAATCCGAATCTCACCATGGCCTACGGGCTGGACACGCCCGACGGCTACGACGGCGGTCTCTTGCCGCTCTCCACCCACGTGGCGCTGCGCGAGACGGTGATTCCCGGCTCCGCAGCGCATCCAGATGCGCTGTTGCTGAATCAACTCAAGACGGTGCCGTCGAACCACGCCTTGGACACGCTGAGTGTCGACGTGGTGATCGACGATCGCTTCGACGCCTTCGAGACCGATGTCGCCGCATTCGATCTGCGGCTGGTCGCGAGACTCAGGGAGCCGCTCCACATCGACGCCCTCGATGTTGCCGGCGTGACGGGCGTCGCCATCCTCGCGTCTGGGGCTCCTGGCGGCAGCGGCCCCGAGGCCGGCCGCATCGTGCTGACCGACGCGGCCGGCATTGAGGTCGAGCGGCCGCTGCAGCGCGACGCCGGCGACCCGACGTTTGTGGGACTGGCGAATGCGGCGCCCGCGCCCCAGCGGGACGGCTTGCCGCCGCACACGGTGCTGTCGAGCGCGCGATTGGAAACCCCCATGCGCGTCACGGCCATCACCATCGAGCCGTTCGGCGGAGTGCTCGACGTCCGCGGGCTCTCGCTGCTGCTGGACGACGGGTCGTCGGTGGGCGTGCTCCTGCGCTCCGGACGCGGCATGCTCGTGGAGCTGGCCGGGGACGTGATCATCACGCGGCGCGCGCGGGAGGCGCAGCGAATCTGGATGCCGGTGCGCGTGGGGCTGGCGGGAACCGTGGCCAGCGCCAGTCGATCACTGTCGTACCCGGGGTTCACACCCACCGAGGAAGCATGGTTGCTCACGTCGACACGCGATCCCGAGCTGTCCAACCCGATTCGCCGCGCCCTGGAGGACATGGGGATCGTGCAACGCCGGGAGCCGGTGGGTCTTGTTCTTCCCGACGACGTGGCGCGCCTCAGGCGTGAGTTTGGAACGCGCGACGCCTGGATTCGGTTCGACGCCCCGGCGACGGCCGTGATGATCGAGGACACCCCGGAGCGCGTCACCATCGAGGTCGTTTCCGAGGGTCCTCGCATGCTGGTGCTCAACGACACGTTGTACCCGGGGTGGGAGGCATACATCGACGACGGCCGCACGACGATCTGGCAGGCGAACCTGGCGCAACGGGCCGTGCTGATTCCCTCCGCCGGGCGACATACAGTCACGTTTGAGTTCTCGTCGCACCCGCTGCGCGTCGGCGCCATCGTCAGCGGTGTCGCCGCCGCCATTTGGGTGCTGGGGGTGCTGGCGCTGCTGGCCTGGCGACGCGCGGCCTAGCGTGAACCTGGTCTACGTCGCGCCGTTTGGGTTCACGCCGAAGAACACGACCGCGCGCCGCGTGATGCCCATGGCGCGCGCCATGGCTGCGCGCGGGCATCAGGTGCGGGTGGTGGTCCCGCCATACGATGACCCGGCCGGCTACGGGCGGCGGTGGAATGACGCCGACGTCGAGGTACACGCACTCCCGCGACCCCGCGGCGCGGCCATGCCGATGGTCGGGGCTCCGTTGACGCAGGTGGCGCTGGCTAGAGGCGCCATGCAGCAGCTCGCGGCGTGGCGGCCGGACATCGTCCACGTGTTCAAGCCCAAGGCGGTATCGGGGCTGGTGCAAGCCTTGCTCTGGCGCAAGCGCGACCGCCCGGGACTGGTGTTGGACTGCGACGATTGGGAAGGCAAGGCCGGGTGGAGCGCAAACGAGCCCTACTCCTGGTGGCAGCGCGAGCTATTCGAGCGGCAGGAGTCCTGGGGCGTCCGGGCCTGCGACGCGCGCACAACCGCAAGCGCGGAGCTGGCGCGGCGCCGCGGGGCCGAACCGGTCGAGCGCATCGTCAATGGCTATGAAGCCGCCACCTATCGGGCGTGGCGCGAGTCCCCGCCACCGTCGTCCACCCCGCCGCGTCCGCACGCGGTGATCTATACGCGCTTTTACGACGCGCCGCCCGAGGATTGGGTGCGGCTGGTGGTAGGCGCCTTGACACGCATTCCCGATCTCACGCTGTCAATCGTGGGCGCCGGGCCTCACTCGCCGATGCCGCACCTGCTGCCGGCGCTTGAGTCGCAGGGCCTGTCCGACCGCGTCCGGGCGTGCGGATGGATCGACTTCGCGCGGCTTGGAGCATTCTTCGCGGGCTGTGATGTCGCTCTCATGCCGATGGCGGACACCGTCGCGAACCGGTCGAAGTGCTCCGTGCGGTACGTGGATCTGATGATCGCGGGGGTGCCGATCGTGGCTTCCCCGGTCGGCGAGGCGACGACGTTTGTCCGAGATGGTGAAACTGGCTACCTGGCGCGTGACGCATCGATGGAAGCGCTCACGGCTGCGGCCGTGAGCGCGCTGCAAGATTCCAAGCGGGGCCAGATGGCCGAGCAAGCGCGCGCCTTAGCGATGGGCGAGCTTGCGTGGGAGCGGCTCATCGCACCCCTCGACGGGTTGTACGAGGGCGTGCTGGCGGACCGGGCGAAGGCTCGCGGTTAGCTAGCCGGCCGATCCAGTCGGGGTTGGCGTGGCCGCCGGCACGGCGCCGCCCGGTCCGGGGATGGCGGTCGTCGCGGGTGCGGCGCCCGGGGCATCGAGCGGGGAGATACGCACGTCCACGACCGCCGGCGTGTGCCGCACCATGCGCAGGGTGTCCGGCGCGGGATTCGTGATCACCGGTCGGATCTGGTGGAGGCCCGGTGCGCGATTGCTCAGATCGACCTCCGCCAGGATGTCGCCGCCGCGCAAGCCTTGCAGCACCTCGGCGGGACCCGACATCACAATCTGCAGGAACGGTTGGTCGGCGATCGCCTGGAGGCCGCTGCCGAGATTCGTCAGGACTACCGCCACCTGAATGGTGGTGGTTTCGTCGAGCGGTTCGACGACCACCGCAACCTGCGCGAATGGCTGATCGCTGCGGATCGTGATGCCCTCGGGCGCTTGGAATCCGACTTCGCGTTCGACATCGCCGCGGGCGTCCGCGATGTCGATGGGCAGTGTCTCGACGGCGTCCACGCGCTCGAGCGCCCCGGGTTCGCCTTCGATCTCAACGCTGGTTGGGACGACGCCAATTCGCGCAATGAAGAACGATGGCGCCACCGTCCCCTCGATCCGCGGCACCACCGGCACGCGTTTGCGGCTGGTAATCCGGTTGACGGGCACGTTGACCAGCACGGTGGGTGGATCGACGCGCACGTCCTCCACCTCGATTCCCTGTCGATCAACGGGGATCAGGAGACCCTCGACTCTGACATCGCGCGTCGCGCCTTCCAGGCTGAGCGCGGCCTGGACGCGAGCCACTCGGTCAACCGCCAATGACGCGCCGCTGACGGTGGCGTCGGCGGGTTCGGCGGTAATTCCAGACAGATCCGCCCGATATCCGGTTGCAACGTCGCTCTCAATCCGGGCATTGACTCGCAGGTTGCGTTCTACGACCGGGTCGAGCTCGACCGCGATGTTCGCCGGCGTGATGAGCACGACTTCAACCTGCGAATCCGATACCACCACGTCCACGTCGACCTGATGCCGTCCGGCGCCAAGCCCGCCGAGATCGACCCTTGCCACAAAGTGATTGGCGGTGAGACTGGCGAGATTGACCTTTGGCCCCTTCACGCTCACCCGTACCGGCGCGATCTCCTCCACCAGGACGAGGCTGCGCGTGTCGAGGCCGACCGGCTCCACGATCAGGCGGCCGGGAAAGGGCTCGGTGGCCACCGGGTTTTCCTCGATGGTGAGTCCGGCCCACACCAGCGCCGACAGCGCGAGCGCCGCAAGAAACCGGACCCCGAGGCTGTGGCGCGCGAAGCGCAGGGCGCGGGCCGTCCAAAGCGCCTGGGGACTGAGGCGTCGCACCTAGCGGCGGGAGATCCAGGCTGGCAGGTTTTGCAGCGCCGCTCCACGCGTCTGCACGCGGAAGGCTGTCTCCAGGCGGCGTCGCAACTGGTCCGGCGTCAGGTGCCGCTCGAGTCGGCCGTCAGCGGCAAACGAAATGCCGCCGCTCTCTTCCGAAGTCATGACCGCGATCGCGTCCGACACCTCGGTGATTCCCAGACCCGCGCGATGGCGCGTTCCCACGTGGTCTTGCGGGCCCAGCGCGTCGCTCAGCGGCAGCATCACGTGCGCCGCCGTCACCATGCGTCCGCGCACGAGCAGCGCGCCGTCGTGCAGCTCCGAGCCGGGATGAAACGCGGTCAGCAACAGGTCTTGCGAGAGCTGCGCTTCGAGGCGGGTGCCGGTGGCGGCGTACTCGTCAAGCCCTCCGGTTCGTTGGATCACGATGATCGATCCCCATACGCGTCCCGAGAGCGCCGTGACCGCCGTGACGACCTCCCCGATCATCACCTCGGTATCTTCGGGCGTCGCGGTCCCGAACGGCCGCGCCACCAACGTGCCGGTGCGACCCACCCGCTCCAGCAGCCGGCGAATCTCCGGCTGGAACACCACCACCATCGCGAACGCCAGCAGGATCAGGCCGTTTTCCACGATCCAGTTGATCAGCGGCAGCTGCAGCACACGCCCGATCACCAGAATCGCCACCAGGACCACCACGGCGCCGCGGACCAGGATGTCCGCCTGGGTGCCGCGAATCAGCGTCAGGACGCCGTGAAAGAGGAGCGCCACGAGAATGATCTGGGCGGCAGCGCCCCAACTGAACTCTTTGACGAGGTATTCGAGCTGTTCCACTGCTCGCTTTGCCACCGTGGCGCTTGGGCCAAGTGTAGCGCGGTGTTAGGCCCGGCTATCGCGGCAGAGCTTCCAAGGCGGCCTCGCCGCCAATGAGCAGCACGAGCAAGGCCTTCTGCGCGTGCAGTCGATTCTCGGCTTGATCGAAGACGACGGACTGGGGACCGTCCATCACGTCGTCCGTGACTTCCTCTCCGCGATGGGCGGGCAGGCAGTGCATGAATACGGCGTGCGACCGCGCGGCGGCCATCAGGTCGGCATTCACTTGAAACGGTCCGAACGCCGCGAGGCGCTCGGCGCGTTCGTCTTCCAGGCCCATGCTGACCCACGAGTCGGTATAGACCGCGTCGGCGTCCCGCACCGCCGCCTCGGCGCTCGAGACGAGCTCGATGCTGGCGCCCGAGGCGTGAGCCAGCCCGCGCGCCTGCTCGACGATGGCCTGGTCGGGCTCGTAGCCGCGGGGCGTCCCCACGCGCACGTGCAGCCCGGTCAGGGCGCCGCCCAGCAGCAGCGAGTGACACATGTTGAAGCCATCGCCCACATACGCCAGCGTGCGTCCGGAAAGCGAGCCCACGTGTTCGCGGAGCGTGAGCAAATCTGCCAGCACTTGACAGGGATGAAAGCGGTCGCTGAGACCATTGATGACGGGTACGCGCGCATGTTCGGCCAGCTCTTCGAGCACGCGCTGGTCGTAGACCCGCGCCATGACGCCGTCAACCCAGCGCTCCAGGTTTCGTGCGATGTCGGGCACGGACTCCCTCACGCCCATCTGCGTGTGCTCGGCCATCAAGTCGACGGCCTGTCCCCCGAGATGAACCATGCCCACGACGAAGGTCGTGCGCGTGCGCAAGGAGGCCTTCTCAAAGAGCATCCCAAGGGTTCGCCCGGGGAGTAGGGGGTGGGCCACGCCGTTGGCTTGGGCGAGCTTCAACCGCGCGGCCGCGTCCAGAATGGTCGCGACATCGCCACTGGCGAGATCCGCCAGGGAGAGCAGGTCGCGTCCCTGGAGCCCGCGAATGGTGGGCCCGGCGCTAGTAGATGGCACCGAAGTCCACGTCGGTGTAATAGCTGGCCAGGATCTGCTCGCCATTGGCGCCGGCCTCGGCCATGGCGTTCGCGCTGCGCAAGGGAAGCCCGATTCCGTGTCCCAAGAGCGTCTGCCCGACACTGTAGGGATCTGGCACGCCGATAGCCCATGGCTTGAAGGCGCCACCCCACGTCTCGTGCCAACTCCGGGTATGCCCGTCCGCGCGTGAGAAGTAAACAGCCATGATCGTCTCGCTGTCGTAGGTCATCACCTGCCCGCGAGTATCGGCTACCGCTTGGCGCAGGCGAGTTCCCGAAAACTCGCGCGCCATGCCGTGATAGACCTGATGCCGCGTGTACATGGTCGGCGTGTGATGCGTGGAGCCGGCTGCATCGAACGCCAGGTTGCTGGCCCGGCGTTCGGATCGAGTCGCCATGGCGTAGCTGCGAAAGGCGATGGCGGAAGCCCGCAGGGCCTCCCACGGAATGTAGTCATTTTGCTCGGCGATGCCCGACAGGTAGTCCTCCAGCGGCAAGATGTTGACGAGCCAGGCGGCTGAATAGCGCGGCAGCCAGATGAACTCGAACGACCCTCGGTAGGTCGTCCACGGGGCCGCCTCCATCAGACGCAGCATCGAGTCCTCGAGCGGAAAGAGCTTGACGCGACCGACGGTGGTTTCGCGCTCATTGCCCGGCAGCTGCAAGACGTGCTGTTCTCCGGGAATGTCGCGATGAATGACCACCGACTCACCGCCGGCGAGGCTCGCCATCTCATTGCCACCCTCGTCGACGATGCGCAGTCCATTGGTGGACGTGACGGTGGCGGCGGTGACTCCGGGGTTGTCGGCGCTGATGTCGAGCAGGCCGATGCGCATCTCGGGCTCGGCGAGTCGCGCGGGCGTCTCCACCACGGGCGCCGCCACGCCCTCGGCCGAGAACCACTCGCCTTGCTGCTGCAAGTCGGCCTGCAGGCGAAACTGCCCCGGTTCGGTCGGCAGCGAAATCAACGTCTCCAACTCAACACTCTCGCCGGCCGCAACATCGCTCGGCAGCGAAATGGATGCGGGCGACTCGCGGTCGCGGGGTGGATGACGATCGGCCCAACGAAACCCCATCGACACCGCCGCGTCGCCGCTGGATGCCCATGTATCCGTACCGGAATTGGTGATGACCAGGCGTAGCGGAGTCGAACCGCCCGGCACCGTCGCGGGCGGTTCGTTCACTTCGTAGGTCGCGGCCAGATCGTCTTGCGCCTGGCTCAGCCACATGCGGCCCAAATCGGCAATCTGGATTTCGGGCGTGCGGTCGGCGTCGTACGTGAGCTTGCCGCGCTGAAACCATTGCGCCGTGATTCCGTCGTCAACCACCTCCTCGGAAACCGGATAGCCAAACAGATTGACGCCTCCCCTGTCGCGCCAAAAGCTGAGAAAGCCCAGCCGGAGGGACTGACGCGTCTCCGGCACGTAGATAATCTGGCTGCTGTCGCGGAACGGTTGCGTCTGACCGAAGTAGCGGTTTCCCGAAACCTTCACGCCGAGCAATCCCGGCTGCACTTCGTAGTCGGTGCCGCTGTGCTCGGGCCAGTGTTCGAGCAGAAAGTTCTCGAAGAGTTGCACCTGGCGGCCGTCCAGCTCGTAGCGCGCGGTGAGGGGTTCGCCAAAGACTTCGGCGCCGCCCATGCGGTCGTAGAACCCCTGGAACAGCGAATCGACGGCGATTGCCGTTTGCTGGGCGAACAGCGTCGCGCTTCGCGGCGCAACGCCCGCCGCCGCGGCCGTTACTGCCGTATACAGCACGGCCCGTCGAGAGACGCGTATTCGAGAGATAGATCGAGTGCCGCTCATAGAAGGGGGCGCACATCACGTGGCCGCGCGTGCAGCGCTGGCGTGCGAATAGTGAAGCGTGATGGACAATAGGAAGGTATCACAGCAGGTCTCGGCGGGGCCGGTGCTCGTGGGAAACGTTGCGTCGAGACCAACCGTTGCGCGACGCCGATGCAACCGGAGGCTTTACCCGATCGACACGTCCAGCACTCCGGCGGACCTATCCTGACGCGTGATGACCACACCCACGCGAGATCGCATCTACCTGGACCACGCGGCCACCACGCCGCTCGATCCGGCTGTCCGCCGGGCCATGGTCGAAGTCTTGGATGGACCCTTCGGCAACCCGTCGAGCGTGCACGCGTCGGGCCGTTTCGCCCGCGCCGAGCTTGACCGCGCGCGGCGACAAGTGGCGGACGCTCTCGGTGCGCAGCCGCATGAGATCGTCTTCACCTCCGGCGGCACCGAGGCCAACAACCTGGCCATTGCGGGCCTGGCTCGCTCGAGCGGCCGCAGGCACACCGCGGTGAGCGCCATCGAGCATCACGCGGTGCTGCGTGCGGCGTGGGCGCTGCGCGACCGCGGCGCGCCCATCACCGAGATTCCGGTCGATGCCCACGGCCGGGTGACGCCGGACACACTGGCGGCCCACCTGCGGCCCGACACCGCGCTGGTCAGCATCGCCCTGGCCAACAACGAGATCGGCACGGTGCAAGACGTCCCGGCGCTCGCCCGGACGGCGCGCGCGGCCGGTGCGCTGTTCCATACCGACGCCGTTCAGGCGGCAGGGCAACTCGACATAAATGTTGATCGACTGGGTGTTGATCTGCTATCACTGTCTGGCCACAAGATCTACGGGCCGAAGGGCATCGGCGCGCTCTACGTGCGAGACGGCGTGGAGCTGGAGCCGCTGGCTTGGGGTGGTGCGCAGGAGATGGGTCGTCGGGCGGGTACGGAGAACATTCCGGCAGCCGTGGGCTTGGCGCACGCCGTCACTGCGGCCTGCGCGTCGTGGCGCGCCACGAACGCGCGGCTGGCCGAGCTGTCGCGAGAATTGATCGACGCCGTTCTGGCAAGGGTGCCGCACGCTCGCGTGACCGGGCACCCGACGGCTCGGTTGCCATCCATTGTCAGCTTCGCGTTTGCCGACGTGGACGCCGAGCCCCTGTTGATAAATCTGGACCTGGACGGCATCGACGCCTCGTCGGGGGCCGCGTGCGAGGCCGGCTCCCTGGAACCATCCCACGTCATCGAGGCGCTCGGGCTGCCGCCAAGCTTCCGCCGCGGCCCCCTGCGTCTGAGCCTCGGCCGGGAAACGACCCGGTCTCACGTGCTGCGGGCCGCGGAGGTGATTGCCCGGCACGCGAATCGTCTGCACGCCGCGCCTGAGCCGGCCGCGGCACGCCTGGGAGCACGCTAGCGTGGAAGTCTTTCTGCTCATTCCGCCGCACGTATACCTGGGTCTCGTGCTGGCCACGATCGTGGCGTTTCTCTTCCACGCATTCGTGGGACGCCGAAAGCGGTCGGGAATCCTGTACTGGCCGTTCGGCGTGGGCGGATTTGCCGCCGGCGCGCTCATGGCGGCGCCGCTCGGGGCGACCTATCTCATGATCGGCGGACTGCCGGTGCTTGCGGCGCTGCTCGGATGCATTCTCGGCGTCGCCATTGCGCACGTGCTGTTGTCGTAGCCCGCTGGAGTCGTTGACCTAACATAATGGTCATGGTAGGTTCCGGCGAGGGGGTTTCCACGGGCTGATGCTTGGACGCCTCGTCAAGTTTGCCCTTGGCTTGGCGGTTGGATTCTTCCTCGGACTGGCGCTGCGCTCGACTCGATCGTCGGGCGTGATGAAGGATGCTTGACCGTCCGCAGGGAGTGACGAGCACCACACGAGGCCGAACCGGCTAGAGAGCCGGATCTGACGCGAACTTAAGGGACTGCTGGGGAGGCAATCTCCGGCGGTCTTTTGCTATGTCCCACTGGCGAGGAGACTGCCCGAGTCATGCAGACCGACCAAATCCGCAAGACGTTTCTCGAGTTCTTCGCGGACCGCGGGCATGTCGTGCTTCCAGGCTCGTCCCTGATTCCCACGGGCGATCCGAGCGTCCTGCTCACGACCGCGGGCATGCAGCAGTTCAAAGCCTATTTCAGCGGTGAGCGCCCGGCGCCCTATCCACGTGTGGCCACGGTGCAGAAGTCCTTCCGAACTACCGACTTCGATGAGGTTGGCGACCTGAGCCACCTGACCTTCTTCGAAATGCTCGGCAGTTTCAGCTTCAACGATTACTTCAAAGAGGAAGCCATCGCCTACGCCCGTGAGCTGGTGGTGGATGGCGTCGGCATTGATCCGGCCCATGTCTGGGTGACGGTCTACGAGGGCGCCGAGGGCGTGCCTCGTGACGACGAAGCGGCGGACATTTGGACAGACCTCGGTCATCCGCGCGAGCGCATCGCCTTCCTGGGCGACGACAACTTCTGGCCGCCGACCGGCGACAGCGGGCCCTGCGGTCCCACCACCGAGATCTTTGTCAACCTTCGACCGGACGAGCCCGACGTGGGCCCGGGGGTGGCGCCGGATCGTTATCTCGAAATCTGGAACCTGGTCTTCAATCAGTACCTCATGGACAGGGCAGGCGCGCTCAGCCCCGCGAAGCCTGGCGTCGACACGGGCGCGGGGCTCGAACGGTGGGCCTGGGTGCTCCAGGACGTGGCGTCAACCTATGACACCGACGTGTGGAGGCCGATGCTCAGCCTTGTGAGTGGGCGCGCCGGCCGGCCCTACAGGCCTGATGACTCGGCCGGACGCTCGATGCGCATCGTGGCGCAGCATTCGCGCGCGGCGGCGTTTCTCATCGCCGACGGGGTGATGCCCGGCAACGAGGGCCGGGGCTACGTGTTGCGGCGGAGCCTCCGCCACGCCGTGCGCCATGCCGACCTGCTGCGGATGGGTGACGACGCGCTGTCGCCCCTGGCCGACCTGACCGTTGAGATTTTCGGCGAGGCGTATCCAGAGCTCGAGCGCCGGTACAGCTTCATTTGCGACGCCATCCGCGACGAGGAAGCCCGCTTCCGCCGAACGCTCGTGACGGGGATGGCCCTGCTCGACGAGATGCTGACCGACATTCCCCGCGGCGGCACCCTGCCGGGCGCCCGCGCGTTTCTTCTCTACGACACCTACGGCTTCCCGCGCGACGTCACCCAGGAGGTGGCGGAAGCGCGCGGCGTGGCACTGGATGATGAGGGTTTCGAGGCGGCGCTGGCCGAGCAGCGCGAGCGCAGCCGTGCGGCGCAGCGAGGCGATCGGACGGCGCGCCTTCCCGCTGGATTTGGCGAAACGGTCTTTCTTGGGTATGGCGGGCAAACTGCGGGTGAGGGCACCGTCGTCGGTATCGACGTCGACGGCACGCTGCAAGAGTCCGTGAGCGCGCCGGACCGGGCCATGGTGGTGCTCGACCAAACGCCGTTCTATGCCGAGGCCGGTGGCCAGGTCGGCGACACCGGCGCTCTCCGAGGCGACGGACTCGTGGCGCGGGTTGGAGATACGCAGAGTGCGCCCGAGGGAACCCACATCCATCTGGTTGAGATTACGGAGGGCGTCCTGCGGGTCGGCGATGTCGTGCGGGCGGAGGTCGACGGCTCGCGTCGGCAAGACATCATGCGCAATCACTCGGCGACCCACCTGTTGCACGCAGCGCTCCGCCACACGCTGGGCGAGCACGTCCAGCAGGCGGGATCGCTCGTAGCTCCCGATCGCCTTCGCTTTGACTTCGCGCATCCGAACCCGGTGGATCGGGCGCAGTTGCGCGCGATTCAGCAGTGGGTCAATGGCCGCGTACTCGAGGATTTGCCGGTCGCAACCGAGACGGCGGAAGTGCGAGACGCGGTCGAGCGCGGCGCCATGGCGCTCTTCGGCGAGAAGTATGGCGAGGTCGTGCGGGTGGTGGCCATGGGCGACCAATCGTTGGAGCTCTGCGGGGGCACGCACTGCACTGCGACGAGCCAGATCGGCATGTTCGCCATCGCCAGCGAAGGCGGCATCGCCGCGGGCGTGCGCCGTATCGAGGCGCTGACCGGCCACGGAGCCGCCGAGTTTGTCGAGCGCCAGCAGGACATCCTCAACGAGGTGGCCGAGGAAGCCGGCGTATCGCCGGGCGAGTCGGCGGAGCGCATCCGTCGACTCAAGACCGAACTCGCCCAGGCCCGCCGCCAGGTCGCCGCGGCCGAGCGCGCCGAAGCACGGCGTTCCGCGTCGGCATTGCTCGCGGGACGCGAGCAGGTGGACGGCCTCACGCTGGTCGCCGGGCGCGTCAGCGTCGCCAACCGTGACGCGCTGCGGCAGGTCACCGAGTCGTTGCGCGACCAGCTCGAGGAACCTTGGGTCATTCTCCTGGCCACGAGCGTCGCGGCGAAGCCCGCCTTCGTGGCGGCCGCTTCGGCTCAGGCCGTGGATGCCGGCGTGCATGCCGGCGACCTGGCTCGAACCGTCGCCAAGCTCACGGGCGGCGGCGGCGGCGGGCGGCCCGAGCTCGCGATGTCGGGGGGCACGGACGCCGCGAAGATTGACGAGGCATTGGACGCCGGACGCAGCTATGTGGCCGCCATTCGGGGGCCGTCATGAGTATTCGCCAGGGCCCCACGCTCGAGCGGCTCCCGCCGCGCCCACGGCGCCGCCCGCGGCGCCAGGCGCATTCGCGCCGCCGTGCGCCGACGATGCGCGAACCGGTGTTCGAGCGTCTGGACGAGCTCGACGGCGCGCGGCCGATGCGCACGTACCGCCACTGGGACCGAAACGACCACCCCCTGCGTCTGCTGGCGCCCGCGGCCGCGGCGGTGGTTGGCGTCGCCGCGGTCTGGATTGTCATGGCCTTTTGGATCTGGCCCTCGTCGACCGTCGTGGTGTCTCCGCTGGCGACGCACGTGCCGATCACCGTTGACGTGCGCATCGATCCCGAGCTGTCCGAGGTTGACGTCGAGGCGCGCGCCATTCCCGGCTCGATCGTGTCCGCTGTCAGCGACGGCTCCATGTCCATGCCCACCACCGGCAGGCGCCGGGAGCCCGTGGAGTTCGCTCGTGGGCGCATCACCTTGAGGAATCGCACCCGCGAAGCCGTTGTCGCTCCTCGCAATACCCGGGTTCGCACCCAGCAGGGCACGAGCTTTCTCACGGACGCCGAAGTGCTCGTGCCGCCGACGGTGGAAATCGTCGGTCAGACGGTTCCCGGTGAGGCGACCGTCAGCGTGACGGCTGAGAACCCCGGCACGACGGGCAACGTGCGAGCGCTGGCGATTGTGGCCGTCGATGGACTGGAGGCGGAGACGCTTGACGTCTTCAATTCACAGCCGATTACGGGGGCGGCGGAGCGGGAGATCGCGCTGGTTTCCCAGCGCGATATTGACGAGCTCGACCGCGTCCTGCTGGAGCGGCTGCAAAGCGCGGCGGTGGAGGAGCTTCGGCGCGACCGGCCCGAGCAGCACACGCTCGTTGTATGGTCGCCGGAAGCCGGCAATCCCGAGGTGGTGCGGAAGGACTTCAGCGCCGATGTGGATCAGCTGGCGGCGGTGCTGCAGCTGGACCTGGAAGTCCGCGCCAGCGGAACGCTATTCGCCAACGATGATCTGGAGCGGATTATTGGCGATGGCCTCGCGAGTGGTGGCGCGAATGTCGAATTCGACGAGATTCATGTGCTGCGAACCGAGATCCTCGACGAGTCGTTCGGCCGGCTCCATATGCGCATCGAAGCGGTGGGCGAGTCGGTGGCGAAGCTCGACACGGACGCCATTCGCGGCATGCTGGCCGGCGCGAGCCTCGACGACGGGGCGGTGGCCCTGAATCGGCAGTCGCAGGTTGCCGCCTGGCGGATGTCGCATGATCCACCTGACACCGAGAACTTCCCACGCTGGGGCTGGCGCATCGATGTCCAGGTCACGGAGCCGACGGCCATCCCGGCGGGTTGAGCCCGCCGAGCCGCCGCCACCGCGCAACCGTCGCATTATTGGCCTCGATCTGGGGTCGCGCCGCATAGGCGTGGCCATTTCTGACGCAAGGGGTGGGTTCGTGGCCCATCGGCGCGTCATCGAGCGGCGGGACCTGTTGCGCGATCGGGCCGCCGTGACGGCGATCACGGACGACTATCCCAACGCTACGATTCTGGTCGGTCTGCCGTTATCGTTGGATGGAAGTGATGGGCCCCAGGCGGCGCGGACGCGCCGGTGGGCCCGCCAACTGCTTGCGGATCAGTGGGACTCGGTCGTGCTGCGCGACGAGCGGCTCACCACGGCCGCCGCGCGCGAGCGGTCGGGCGAGCGTCCCATCGATGCCGTGGCCGCCGAGGTGCTGGTGC
Source organism: Chloroflexota bacterium (assembly GCA_965243625.1). Taxonomy (GTDB): domain Bacteria; phylum Chloroflexota; class UBA11872; order UBA11872; family UBA11872; genus JAJECS01. The sequence goes on along the minus strand of CBDEVI010000002.1, from coordinate 1,099,163 downwards.
AGGACTTTCTCAATGATCGGGGCGCCTGGTGAGGGCCATTGGGCTTCTCATTCAGGCGTTCGTCGTCGTGCTGCTGTCGATTGGCGCGGTGGCCTTCTTGGGCTTCACCATCGTGAGCCGGTTCGCCGAGTCGCCGGCGCCGGTGGCCGCGCAAACCGTGCAGTTCACCATTCCGCCGGGGGCCACAACCAGCGACATCGGCCGCGCGCTGCAGCGCGACGGCCTGATCCGCAGCGATCTGCTGTTTCGTTTGCTGGTCGATCGGCGCGGCCTCGACGGGCGCTTGCGGCAGGGCGTCTATCTCCTGCGGCAGGACATGTCGTTGGACGAGATTCTGACCCTGCTCGAGGCCGGGCAGCCCGCGGAGCAGACGGTCACGTTTCCCGAAGGCTTTCGCATCGAGGAAATGGCGGATCGGCTCGACGAACAAACCCACATTGCCGGGCAAGACTTCTTGGCGATCGCCCGCAACCAGGTCGCCGAGCTTGCGAACGAGTTTCCTTTCCTGCGCGGCATCCCGCCCGGAGTGTCGCTCGAAGGCTATCTGTTTCCCGATACCTACCAGATCAACGACGGGACTACCGCGGGCGATTTGGTCCGCACCATGCTGCGGCGCTTCGATGACATCGTGACCGTCGATATGCGATCGTCGGCGGCGGCCCGCGGCTGGGGCTTGCACGCCCTCATCACCGTCGCGTCGGTCGTGGAGCGCGAGGCTCGAATCGATGAGGAGTACGCGCTGGTGGCCGGAGTCTTCGCCAACCGCCTCGCGACGGGCATCCCGCTCCAGGCGGATCCCACGGTGCAATATGCCCTGGGACGCACTGAAGGTGGCCGCGGGTGGTGGAAACCCGACCTGACCACCGCCGATTTTCGTGTGGACTCGCTGTACAACACCTACCTCCACTCCGGGCTGATGCCGGGGCCGATTGCCAATCCGGGGCTCAAGTCCATCGCCGCGGCCGCCAACCCGGCCGAAACGCCGTATATCTTCTTCGTCGCCAAGGGCGATGGATCGCATGCGTTTTCCGTGACGCTCGAGGAACATGAGCGCAACATCGCCCAATACCGAGCGCTGCCATGAGCGGCGCTGAGCCGGCGGGTGGAACGCGCGCGGCACGGGCCCACTCGCAACTGGCAGACCTGGGCGCCGACGTCCTGCTCGTTCACGGCGCGGCGAATCGCCGCTATCTCAGTGGATTCACCGGCAGCGCCGGCGTCTTGCTTATCGGCGCGGATCAGCGTGTGCTCGTGACCGACTTTCGCTACACGGTGCAGGCGCGCGACCAGGCTCCCGCGTTCAGCGTCGTGGAAGCGGCCGAGCCCCTCGAGGGCCTGGCGGACGCCGTGGCGGCGTCCGGCGCGACGCGCGTCGGCTTCGAGTCCGAGCACGTCACCTATGCCGGGTTTCAGAAGCTGGAGGCGCGACTCGCCGAGCTGACGCCGCCGGCGCGCCTCGTGCCCGTTGAGGCTGTCGCGGAGCAGCTGCGCGTGATCAAGGATGCGGGTGAGCTCGACGTGATGCGCGAAGCCGTGCGCATCGCCGACGAGGTGATGGCGCGGGCCGCGGCGTGGATCGAGCCGGGCGTGAGCGAACGCGCGCTGGCGAATCGACTCGAGGCCGCCATGCGCGACCTCGGCGCCGAGGGGCCGGCTTTCGGCACGATCGTTGCCGCCGGACCGAACGCGGCCATGGCCCACCACCAGCCGGGAGACCACCCTATCGCCGAGGGTGAGCCCGTGATTGTCGACCTGGGAGCGCGACTCAGGGGCTACTGCTCGGACATCACGCGAACCTTCATCGCGGGTCCGGCGGACGAGACGTTTCGGCGCATCTACGACCTTGTGCTGGAGGCGCAGCTGGCCGCGGAAGCTGGGATCCGTGCCGGCATGTCCGGAAGGGACGCCGACGCGTTGGCCCGGGACCCGATCGCGGCAGCGGGCCACGGCGGTGACTTCGGCCACGGCACGGGGCACGGCGTGGGTCTGGAGATTCACGAGTCCCCGCGACTCTCGACGCGATCGGACGATACGCTGGCGACCGGCATGGTCACGTCGGTGGAACCGGGCGTCTATCTGCCGGGGTGGGGTGGCGTGAGGATCGAGGATCTCGTGCTCGTGCAGGACGACGGTGTCGAAGTGCTGACGCAGACGGCAAAATGACCACCGCTGCGAATCACGTGAGGCCGTCCGATGGTTGACCCCGGCGAGCTGCGCCGCGGGAATGTCGTGCGAATCGACGGGAAACTCTTGGAAGTCGTCGAGCACCAGCACCAGAAGATCGGCCGCGGCAGCGCGCAGACCAAGCTCAGGCTGCGCGACATCGTCAGCCAGGCGACCTCCGATCGAGTGTTTCAAGCGAGCCAGCGCTTCGAGCGCGTGCGGCTGGATGTCGATCCGGCACAATTCCTGTACCGGAGCTCCGACGCCTTTCACTTCATGAACATGGAGACGTACGAGGAGGTCGCGCTCAGCACCGCCGAGGTCGGATCGGCCGCGGACTATCTGGTCGACGGATTGGAGCTCGAGCTGACGACGTTCGAAGGCCGCACCATTGGGCTCGAGCTGCCGGTGGCCGTTGATATGGCGGTTGCGCACACGGAGCCTGGAGTCCGCGGGGACACCGCGACGGCGGCGTCGAAGCCGGCGACCGTGAGCACCGGCCTGCAAATCGACGTGCCGCTCTTCATCAACACCGGCGACGTCATTCGCGTGGACACCCGCACCGGCGAATACAGCACGCGCGTCGGGCAGGCGTGACCAGGACTGAATGGGGATTGCCTTGACTGACGAGTGGGAACGCGCGCTCTCCGAAGTGCTGCCCGATCTCGTGGCAACCGCTCGAAACGAGCGGCTCGAGGAGATCGAAGTCTCCGACGAGCACCACACGATTCGCCTGCGGCTCGCGGAGCCTGCCGCCGATGGCTCAACGGTCGTCGAGTCACCGGATGTGGAGGCTGCCGACCCGCCGGTGGCTCGAACCGCGCACGTCGGAATCTTCCATCGGCGAATCGAAGACGGCGCCGATCCGATCGCCGAGCCGGGCGACGCACTGGAAGAAGGAGCGCCGCTTGGATTCGTGGACGTGCTCGGCGTGTCTCACGAGGTGCCGGCGCCGTTCGACGGAACGATCGAGGCATTCCTTGTCCCCGACGGCCAGCCGGTCGAATACGGACAGCCCATCGCCCGCTTGACGCCAGCCGAGTAGCGCTCCGACCTCGGATATTCGTTCGAGGGCTGCTTTCGTGCCGCGGCGCGCTCTGCGCGGCCCTCGGTTCCCTCGCTGGCGGCGAGTCGCACGTACCGCGCGCCCCGTGCGGTAAAGGTGTCATCGAGGCGCCGCGTCTCGCTTCGGAGTCAAAATTGCGTGTCCATAAGATTCGCATCGTCAAGAATCTCCGAGTGGTAAAGTCAAACTCGGGACGGGCTCGTGAATTCGGCTTCAGAATTCGAGTGCGCGCCGGCAGTTGCCGGCGGTGCCGGGTCCGGGTGCGACTCTAGTCGCGGGAGGGGAGGAACCCATGGCGAAATCTTTAAGCAGGCGTGACGTGATGCGCCTCGGAGCGCTTGGTCTCGCAGGCGGCGTAGGCGCGGCAGCGCTGGCCGCGTGCGGCGAGGGCGAGGTCGAGGTCCGCACCGTCGAGGTCGAAAAGATCGTCACCGTCACCGAGATCAAAGAGGTCGAAGTCGAGAAGGTGGTGGAGAAGGAAGTCGTCAGGGAGGTTCCGGTCGAGCGGGTTGTGACCCAACAGGTTGAGAAGATCGTCGAGAAGGTCGTGGAGGTGCCGCAGGAGACGCAGGTCGCCGGCGTCTTCGAAATCGGCCCCGTCAAGGCGGTGCGCTTCGGCAACTACCGCGACCTCACGCCTTACAACCCGCAATACGGCGGCAAGATCACGCACGCGGCGCCAGGGGCCATCAACAACCTCGACCCGCTGCACTTTCCCGACGCGTGGTCACTGATGGGCGGCGGTCAGCCGCTGTTCGACGCGCTGATCGCCCATGGTCCTGGTGGGCAACTGGCGCCGTGGCTGGCGACGGACTGGTCGGTCTCGGATGACTTGCTGACCTACACGTTCCAGCTTCGCAACGACGTGCAGTTCCACGACGGCACGCCGTTCAACGCCGAGGCCGCCAAGTTCAACTTCGAGCTGTGGATGGACCCGGACATGAACCCCGGCTGGAACGCCAACATCGGCAACCAGCTGGCCAGTGTCTCGGCGCCGGGCGACTTCACGCTGGAGATGACGCTCAACGAGGTCAACGTCTTTTTCCTCGACCTTCTTGCCGGCGGCTCCGCCGTCTTCGCATCGCCGAAGGCCGTGGCGGAATACGGTGAAGACCTCACCCGAAACCCGGTGAGCACCGGACCGTACAAGTTCAAGGAGTGGAAAGAGAACATTTCCCTCACCATGGTCCGGAACGACGACTACAACTGGGGTCCGCCGTGGGCGCTCAACCAGGGTCCGGCGTTTGCGGACGAGTGGACGTCGTTCGAGCTGACCGACGTGTCGGCCAAGGTGGCGGCCTACGAGGCTGAAGAGCTGAGCTGGATGCACCACTACAGCCTCACCGAGCTGCAGCCCTTCTTCGGGAGTCCGGCGCACCAGGTCTTCATCGGGCTTGGTCCGGGACAGCCGTGGTACCTGCAGACCAACACCATCAACTTCCCCACGGACGACCTGGCGGTTCGCAAGGCCCTGATCCACGCGACCGACCGCGGCACGGTGACGCGCAGCGTCACCCTGGGCTTCGGCGCGCTCGCGGGCAGCCTGCTCACGCCCGGTACCGTCGGCTACAACCCGGACCTGGATGGCTACTACGACTTCAACATCGAGAAGGCCAACCAGATCCTGGACGAGGCCGGCTACCCGCGCGGGGATGGCGGCTTCCGCTACGACTCCAGTGGTCAACTCTTGGAAGTCTCATTCCCCGACACGCCGAATCCGTTCTCGCAGCCTTACAAGCTCAACATCGAGAATGCGATCGGCATCTCGGTGGCCACGCCAAACATGGAGTGGGGCACCGCCGTCGAGCAATACCTGCAGAAGATGCACACCCACAAGTGGCAGGGCGGCGTGGGGCTTGAGGGCGGACTGGTGCTCGACACGGTCTATCACTCGCGCAACTTCGGTGTGCCGGGCAACCGGGCCTACACCTGGCTCGTCGACGAGGAGATCGACAGCCTGCTCGACGCCGTGCGCACCGAGCCCGACCAGGCCAAGCGCGCACAGATGACGAATCGTGTGCACACGATCCTCATGGAGCAGGCCGTGGGCATCCCGCTGGTCGAGTGGGGCTCGCTCTTCCCGGCCAACACGGCCAAGGTCGGCGGACGCGTATTCCACACGATCTTGACCTCGCCGTATCCCTTCGACCTCTACTCGACAGAGGGCTAGGAGCGAGGCCATAAGGAGGACGTGATCGCCGGACGCTGATCTGGCGCAGGAATGGGCAAATACATCGCAATCCGGGTGCTGGCCGCGGTGCCGGTGCTGGTCGGAGTGTTGCTGATCGTATTTGTCCTCCTGCGCCTGATCCCCGGCGATCCGGTCTCCCTCCTCCTCGAGTCGCGCGGCGAGTCGTCGATATTCACCAGCCGCATTCCGCTCGAAGCGGTCGAGCAGCTTCGTGACTCGTATCACCTCAACGACCCTATCCCCGTGCAGTTCGCGCTGTACGCCCGGGATGTGGTGGTCGGTGATTTCGGCCGGTCGTTCCAGACGAACCAGCAGGTCGGCGACCTCATCAAGGAGCTTTTCCCCGAGACGTTGAAGCTCACGATGGCCGGGATGGGCGTCGCCCTGCTGGTGGGGCTCGTCTCGGGAATTGTGTCGGCGATCCGACACCACACCTGGGTTGACTATTCGGGCCAGGTCGTGGCTGTGTTCGGCGTGTCGGTGCCGGATTTCTTCTTTGGTCTCGTCCTGATTTACATCTTCGCCGTGAATCTTCGATGGCTGCCGGCCCTGGGGCAGGACAGGCCCGAGGGAATGATCATGCCGGCCGTCACGCTCGGCGTGAGCGCCGCCGCGATCATCGCCCGGATGACGCGCTCATCCATGCTTGACGTCATGAGCCGCGACTTCGTGCGGACGGCCCGCGCCAAGGGCCTGCGTGAATCGGCGGTGGTGATACGCCATGCGCTCAAGAACAGCCTGATCCCGGTCATCACGATCGTTGGCTTGCAGTTCGGCAGCCTGCTGACCGGCGCCATCGTTGTCGAAGTCGTGTTCACGCGACAGGGTCTCGGCTTCGAGCTGGTGGAGGCCGTGCAGCGTCGCAACTATCCGGTGGTGCAGGCGCTGGTCATGCTGGCGTCGCTGGTCTATGTCGCCGTCAACATCATCGTCGACGTGCTCTATACCTACATCGACCCGCGCGTGCGGCTTCAGACCTAGCGTGACGCTGGCAGGCAGCGCCGATCGGCGCCGAGGAACGAGACGCGCGAATGTGCCATCGCAAGCCTGCAGCGCGGTTTGCACGCTTGCCCGGTCGAGCGGCTAATGGCGACGACTGACGACGTTACGGTCGAGCAAGCGCTCGAAGGCGGAGACGCGGCGCCAGCGCGCAGCGAGTGGGGCCTCGCGTGGCGGCGATTCATTCGCAACAAGGCGGCCATCGCCGGCGGCGTGGTGCTCATCGCCATTGCCATCGTTGCGATCCTGGCCGATGTCATTGCGCCGCATTCGCTGAACTACTACAACCCCGAGCTGTTCAACTCCCCGCCGGGCGAGGGCGGGCACCTCTTGGGTACCGACCGAGTGGGACGCGACGTGTTCACGCGCGTCGTTCACGCGCCGCGCATCTCGCTGCGCATCGGATTCTTGGCGGTGGCCATAGCCGCCACCGGCGGCACGCTGGTGGGATTGGTCGCCGGATTCGTGGGCGGCAAGGTGGACTGGGCGATCAGTCGGGTGCTGGACGTGATGCTGGCGTTTCCCGGCATCTTGCTCGCCATCGTCATCGTGTCCACGCTGGGGCCCGGCCTTAACAACGCGCTGATTGCCCTGGGGATTGCGGCCATTCCCTACTACGCGCGGGTCGTGCGCGGCGCCACGCTTTCGGCGCGCGAACTTGTCTACGTGCGGGCGGCGCGAGCCGTGGGCATGCGCGAGGCCCGCATCATGCTGCGCCACGTACTGCCCAACGTCGTGAGCCCCATCATCATCATGGCCACGCTTGGCCTGGCGTCGGCGATTATTGCCGCCGCGGGGCTGAGCTTCCTTGGCCTGGGCGCCGAGCCGCCGACGCCCGAATGGGGGCTCGAACTCGCCGAGGGTCGCCGCTACCTCCGCACCGCGCCGTGGGTGCCGATGCCCCACGGCATTGCGATATTCATCACCGTCATGTCGCTAAATCTGCTGGGCGACGGACTCCGAGAGGCCCTCGACCCACAGGCCAGCGCCTGGACCAACTGAACGACTGGCGCTCGCCCCGTTATTTCGACGGTTGACGCCCGCCTATGGGTTGGCGATGAACGCGACGCCGAATGCGCCGCGGCCCGTGTGCGTGGCGATTACCGGCCCCATCTCGATGCCCGGCAGCAGCGCCGCCGACACGTCGAACTCGCGCTGGATGTCGGCTTCCAGCGCGGCGTACATGTCGTCGGCCCCCACGTGCATCACCGAGACCGACTGCAGGCCGTTGGGCGCGCGCTCGCGCACGTAGTCCACCAGCGCGCGTCGCGCCTTGGTGAAGGACCGCACCCGGATGACGGGTTGCACCTCTCCGTCCTGCACGTGCAGCACGGGCTTGAAGCTCAGGATGGACCCCACAAAGGCTTGCGCGCCGCCGATGCGGCCACCGCGGCGCAAATACTCCAACGTGGGCACGACGAACGCCACATGCGTGCGCGCGCCCAGTTCGTTCACAAGCTCCACCACCGCCTCGGCGCTGGCTCCGCTGTTGGCGGCCTGCGCCGCCTCCACGGACAGCAGGCCGACGCCGATCGGCGGCAGGTCGTTGCGGACCAAGTGCACATCCACATCGGGCAGTTGGTCTGACGCCAGGCGCGCCGATTCGAGCGTGCCGCTCAGCTTGGCCGAAAGGTGGATGGACACGATGGCGCTGCCGTCCGCCCCACAGCGTGCATAGATGTCCATGACGGCGGCGGGCGCCGGCTGCGAGGTGGTCGGATGCTCGGGCCGGTTCTCCAGCATGGTGAAGAACTCGGTCGGCGTGATGTCGACGCCGTCGGTGAAGTCATCGGTGCCGAAGTGGACATGCAGCGGCACCACCTCGATCCCGTGTTCGTCGATGAGCTGTTGGGGCAAGTAAGCCGTGCTGTCGGTCACGATCTTGACGGCCATGCGAATACTCCAGTCCAACCTCAGCGCCCGGCTTGAGTTCCGCCGACGGGTGCAGTGTTGCCACCGGGCCGGGCGCTACGCGGCCACCCAGGAAATAGTACTCCGTCCGAACAAGCCATTCGTCAAGGCCGCGACCCGGGTGGGCCGGCCGCAGGTGGATCGGGTCAGTCGCCTGCGGGGATGTAACGGTTGGCCAGCTCGACATAATCTTCACGCGGCGGGCTGAAGATGTCGAGCACGAGCGCGGGACCCTTCACCGTCCGCGCCCGGTGCAGCACGCCGCCCGGGATGATGAACATGTCACCGGGGCGGCAGAGCCGGGCCTCGTCGCCGATGGTCAGCTCCATCTCGCCTTCGAGCAGCATGCCGGCCTGCTCGTGCGGATGCTGATGCAACGGCACCACGCTGCCCTCGTCCAGCTCCAGGCGCGACAGCATCACCCGCTCGCCATACGGCGTACGAGCGCGGGCTCCCGGGGCAAGCTCGATTTCGGGGTGATCGTTGAGGTCGATGAATGGCATGGGTGGACTCCGGGTCGGCCGACCGCCCGTCTGGCACGTCGCGACGGCGCCGACGGTCGCACGCTGGCGTGCGAACGGTACTCTACAGGCGATTGGTCCGTCTTAGCGGGGTGAGCGGTGGTTGTCGGAGATCTCATTGGCAAGCGCATGGCGCTGGCCGCGTCCGGCGGGCTGGACAGCTGCACCATTACGCGTTGGTTGGTCGAGGAGGGGGTGGGGGTCGTTTCCCTCACGGCCGATCTGGGCCAGCCGGATGAGGCAAACATCGACGACATCCCCGTGCGCATGCGAGCCGCGGGCGCCGAGGACGCGGTCCTGGTCGATGCGCGCGACGCGCTGGCCCGCGCCGGGCTGGAGGTCATCCAGACGCAGGCCAAGTACGAAGGTGGCTACTGGAACACGACCGGCATCGCCCGGCATGTCACGGTGCAGGCCTTGCTGCCCGAGGTCCAGCGGCGCGACATCACGGTGTTTGGCCACGGCGCCACCGGTCGCGGCAATGACCAGGTGAGGTTTCAGCTAGTCACCAACATGCTTGCGCCCGAGATTCAGGTCTATGCCCCGTGGCGCGACACCGAGTTTCTGGAGCAGTTTCCGGGTCGTCGGGAGATGATCGTGTACTGCGAGCGGGAGGAAATTCCGATCCGCGCGACGCTGGACAAGCCCTACTCGACCGACGCGAACCTGCTGGGCCTGACCCACGAGGCCGGCCAGCTCGAGGAGCTGGAAACCCCGGCCCAATTCGTGCGACCGGAGATGGGCGTCTTTCCCCACGAAGCGCCCGAGGACGGTGAGCGCGTCGCAATTCGCTTCGAGCAGGGCGTTCCCACGGCCATCGACGGTCGGCCCGTGTCGCCGCGTGAAGCCATCGAGCAGGCCAATGCCATCGGCGGCCGGCATGGCGTCGGCATCGGCCTGCACGTGGTGGAGAACCGCTTCGTCGGCATCAAGTCTCGCGGGGTCTATGAGGCGCCGGGGATGGAGCTGCTCGGCACGTGCTACGCCTATCTCCAGCAGCTCATCCTGGACCGCCGGGCGCGGTCCGTCTTTGACCAGGCGTCGGCGCAGCTCGCGCGCCAGGTGTACGAGGGCTACTGGTTCGATCTCGCCAGCAGCGCCATGCGTCGATCCGTGGAGACGTTCACGAAGCTGACGACGGGAACGATCGTCGTGGACGTCTATCGGGGCCACGTCGCCTACGCCAGCGCGCACGATGTGCCGCACTCGCTGTACAGCGACGCCTCGAGCATGGAGGGCGTGGGCGACTTCGATCACCGCGACTCGGAAGGATTCCTCGGCGTGCTGGGCGTGAGCGCTCGCGCGCTGAGCACCCAGGGGCACATCGACTCGGACTAAGGAGGCCGGTGGGACGCAAGTGAGCAACGTCTACCCGTCTCGGAGGAACCCGTGGCCGTAGCGCGCGCCGCGATGGCGTCGGACGCGGCTCGGCGTGCGCCGCCGGCGGGATTGCTGGCCATCACCTGCGCCCTACTGCTCGGCCTCCAGGCCATCCGGGTCTTCACCACGCACACGGTTTGGCTGATTGGCGAAACCTCCAGCCGCGAAGTCCTTGGGATCGTGGTGCTCGGCGGGTTCGCGGCCGCCATCCTGGCCTGGCCGCTCGTCCGCGTTGTCGGTGTGCAAGCAGCGACGCGTTGGTCGCTGCTGCTGCTGGCGGTCGGTGCGGCGGTGGGACAAGTCTCCGCCGTTCCCGCAATCGACTTCGCGGCGGGCCTCGCCGGCACGATTGCCCTGGGCTGGTTCCTGGCGATGCTGCCGGCGTTGGGATCGGCGGCGCCCATGGCCCTTGCCGTGGCGCTGGCGCTCGATCTGACGGTTCGCATCAGTTTCATCACGGTGGATGCGCCGTTTGCGCACCATCCGGCGGCTTCGGCGGTTGTCGCCATCGCTGTCGCCGTCGTTGCGCTTGGCGCCCCGGCCGTTGCTCGTCAAGTAACGCGACTGCCGGCGTGGCGCGACGCCTGGCCGCTCGTTGGCATTGGTCCTGGGCTGGTGGTTTTCCTGATCCTCAGCGGAAACCTGGGGCAAGTCATCGTGGGTGCGGATCTTGATTTTCGCGCCGCGGGTCTTGCGCTGGCTGCCGGTGCCGCGGTGGGCATCGTCTGGACCTCGGCGCTGATTCGAGCCCCGCCGGCTCGTGAGCGAGTACTGCTTGGCGTGGCTGCCGTCGTGTTCCTCGCGGGTTTTGTGCTTCTCGACGCTGGGACGGCGGCAGGGCTCGGAGCGGCGGCCGTCGGCGCTGCGCTGCCGGTGATGCTGGTTCCCCTGGTGCCGCGGACGGACGGCTCCGACTGCGTGGCGCCCAGCGTGGTGTCGATGACCATCGGCCTTCTGCTGCTGGTGATGCTGCTCTTCGTGTTCTACTCCTTTTACGGACCTGGCTGGGTGATGTGGGCCGCGGTCCTTGCCACGGCCGTCCTGGGAGTTGGCGGGGCTCTGAAGCGGTCGCCGGAGGTGGAGGACGAGCGGCGGGCGCGACGCCGCGGCTGGCCGGCGCCGATCATCGTCGCCGGATTGGTGCTGCTGCCGGCCGCCGCAGTCGCCGGCACGGCAGCGCCGCCGGACACTGGAAACGCTGACTCCGACGGCCTTCGCGTGGTCACCTACAACATCCGCCAGGGATTCGGCGTGGAAGGCCGCTTCGATCTCGAGGCCGTGGCGCGCACCCTCGAGGAAAACCCGGCCGACGTGATCGCGCTGCAAGAGGTGGGTCGGGGCTGGGTGATCTCCGGCTCCGCGGACACGCTCACCTGGCTATCGCAGCGGCTCGACATGCCCTACGTGTATGGGGCGGGTGCGGGCGATCTCTGGGGCAACGCCACCCTCACCCGATTGCCCATTCGCAGCACCGTCCATCACTTCGACAATCCGGGACGGATTCCACGCGGCGCTGTGGAATCTGAGATCGATGCCCACGGCCAGACCTATACCGTCATCAACTCCCACCTGGATCACGAGGATGACGGCGGCCCGACGCGCGAGGCGCAGGCACGGACGCTGCTCGACATCTGGGGCGGCCGGACGCATACGGTGCTGGCGGGGGATTTGAACGCGGAGGCGGACCAACGGTCGATGCAGTTGCTCTGGCAGGTTGGATTCCTGGACCCGGACGCCGGCGGTCCGCCAACGTTTCCCGCGGACGGCGAGCGCATCGACTACGTGCTGCACACCCCCGACCTCTCGGCGGTCGAGGTCCGCCGGCCGATCACCGCCGCATCCGACCATGAGCCGGTGTGGGTGAAGCTGACGTCGCACACCCTGGCGGACGTCGCTTCGCGCTAGCGCAAGCCCCGTCACGCAGCGCGGCTATTCCATGCGCTTCGGAGATTGCACCTACGAAGAAATTCGGAAGTTGGCGCGCGGGGGCTGCCTGGCAATTCTTCCGACCGGTTGCACCGAGCAGCAGGGGCCGCATCTTCCCGTGGACTTCGATACCTGGTTTGCCGAGGAGCTCTGCCAGGCGGCGTCCGAACGAGCCTCGCGCAGCTTTCGCGTCGATTCGCTCGTACTGCCGGCCATTCCCTTTGGGCCGACGCCGGAGCATCGAAACTACGGCGCGGGCTATATCGATATTCCGCGCAAGCTGCACGGCGACATCGTTCGCGCCGCGCTGGAATCCCTCGCCGAGCAGGGGTTCGAGCGAATCGTCGTTTGGCACGGGTGCGGCGGCCACGACCTGGGTGACACAGTCCGGGAGTTCAACCGGATGCACCGGAGCGAATCGGCGGCCTTCGTGCCCCGGCATCCGTTCAATGACATTTGGCGCCGTATTGGCGACCCAACGGTGTCCGGTGGTCATGCCGACAGCTTCTCGACCTCGATTGCGCTCCATCTGCGCCCGGCATCCGTCCGCCGGGACAAGATTGTCGATCCCGCACATGGGCCGGTTGACTGGCAGGATCCGAACTTAGACTTCGCGCACTATTCGTCCACGGGGGTGATCGGCGACCCAACCCATGCCAGCGCCGAGTTGGGCGTCCGGCTGTGGGAAGCCGCTGTCGAAAGTGTTGCCGATACCCTGCGGAACATCGCGTCTTCTCGTCCGGCGGCCAGCGGTACCTAGACATTTGCGCGCGTCCGATGTGTGGGAATCCGGTGCTCGCCGCGGCCGGAGTCTCTACGTGGCTGAAGGCGTGCAGGTGCGCCGCCGCGGCTGCGGATTAGCCGGGCGCGTAATTGGCGAGACCCGAACCAAAGAGTCGACCAGCGTCAACCAGGCAATGTTCTGCGGCGTGGGCAGGCCTCGAGCTGCGGCTCACTTCCACCTAGCCTCGCCAGATGCCGAGCGCTTTCGCGCTCGATCAGGGCTCGCAGCCCTTCGTGGACCAGCACCGAAATCCCCTCGATGCCGGTGAGGCGTTGCGCATCTCTCAACAGGCGCTCGTCGAGATTCAGCGTCGTGCTCACGTGAAACTCCAACTCCAAGTCGAGTCCTGCACCATGCTATTCGTCAATTGACTACCAAGTCGACACGCCCGGCGTCAGGTCGTCATCGGCCTACGCGAGGCAGAGGCGCGGTACTTTAGTACCTAATCGAACGGCCCCTACCCAAAGGGAATCGGAGCAACTGCGTGGGGCTGCGCGTCGCGGTGCTTCAAGGCGTGGGAAAAACAAAATCGTCTGCAGGCATGGAACGATTCGGCCCGAACGCGCGTAGTGTCTAGTGGAATACCACCGGAGCGCGGGCCATGAGGGCGGCACATGACCGATGAGCAAGCGGTCCTGCGGTGTCAGGACGGCGAGCGCGAAGCCTTCCGCCATCTGGTCGAGCGGTACCAGGATGTTCTCTTTGGCACGGCGGTCCTGATGACCGGAGACCGGGCGCAGGCCGAGGAGCACGTGCAAGAGGCCTTTCTCGCCGCCTGGCGGGGCATGCCGGGCTTCCGCAGCGATCGGCCGGTCAAACCCTGGCTCATGCGCATCCTCGTGAACACCGTCGTCTCGCAGCGCAGACGGCGCGTGGTTTCGACGGTTTCCCTCGAATACGAGAGTGAAGCCGAAGACGCTGCGCGACCGGCCGACGAGATCGAGGCGCAGCACGATCGCCTGGTGATTCGACAAGCGCTGGAAGGTCTGAATCCGGAACACCGGCAAGTCGTCGTGCTGCGCTTTTTCGCCGGTCTCACGGTTCCCCAGCTTGCCGAAGCCATCGGCGTGCGCGAGGGCACCGTCAAATCGAGGCTGCACCGCGCACTCGGACAGCTCCGGGAGCAACTGACGACGGGCGATGCCAGAGAGGCTCACGGCCATGGCCAGTAACCACCCCTCGGATCAAGACGTGGAAGGCACGCTGCGCCGGCATTTCGCGGCGGAGGCCGACGACCTGCGCGCCCCCTCGAACCTTTGGGAATCGCTGGAAGGCCGCCTGGAACCGCACCCGGCGCCAAATCCCGTTACGCGCATTCGACGCAGGATCCTGGCGGCCGCCAAGCAGAACTGGCTGCCGGTCATGGTCACCGGCGGGGCCGTCGCCGTTGCCGCCTCGGCGGTGCTGGTGGCCGGAAAAGTTGGGCAAGAGTCTTCTGTCGCCGACGAAGCCATGGCGGTCGCCGAAGTTCGGGAAGTGATCAAGGAGGTTCCGGTCGAGACGATCGTGACTCGGGAGGTCATCAAAGAGGTGCCGGTCGAGACGGTCGTGACCAAGGAAGTGATCAAGGAAGTCCCCGTCGAAGCTGTCGTTGAGAAGGTCGTGACCAAGGAGGTCATAAAGGAGGTCGTCAAGGAAGTCGAGGTCATCAAGGAAGTGCCGGTCGAGAAGGTCGTCGAAAGGGTGGTCGAGGTTGAGAAGGTAGTCACTCAGGAAAGGGCGGAGGCGATGATGCCAGCGCCCACGGCCGCCGCAACTGCGGCGCCCCGTCCGGCCGCGGAGGCTGCCCGGGCCACTCCCGCTCCAACCGCCCGGCCGGCCGACACGACCTTCCAAGACTATGGACGACAGCCTGCGGTCGCCACGGCCGAGGACGCGGTGTCGACTTTCAGCCTGGACACCGACCGCACCTCGTACCACTTGGCGCTCACGTGGGCGCAGCAGGGCTACGACATCGAGCCGGACTCGGTGCGGGCCGAAGAGTGGATCAATGCGTTCAACTACCAATATGCGCCGCCCGCCGACGACTGGGGCTTTGCCATCACCAGCGACCTGGTGGCGCATCCGCTGGACGAGCGCCGGCACCTGGTCCGGATCGGGTTCCAGGCGGCGGAGGTGGCGGACGATCGCCCGCTCAACGTTACGCTGGTGCTCGACGCGTCGGGCTCGATGGGCGACGGCAACCGGGTGGACATCGCGCGCGCGGCGGCGGAGACCATCCGGCAAAGCCTGCGCCCGCAGGACCGCGTGGCGGTGGTCCACTTCACCACGGATGTGATCCATCACCTCACCGTTGAGCATCAGTCGCCGGACGACTATTCGGTTGAGTCCTCGATTGCACAGTTGGCGCCGCATGGCAGCACTAACGTGCAGGCGGGACTCAACCTGGGCGTGCAGCTGGCGCACCAGGCACGCCTCGAACGACCGGAAGCGAATAACTACGTGATTTTGATGTCGGACGGCGTGGCCAACGTGGACGCCACCAATCCGTTCGCGATCCTGGAGTCGGCCTACGACCGGGACGCCAGCAACCCGCTGCGGCTGATCACGATCGGCGTCGGCATCAACAACTACAACGACGTGCTGCTGGAGCAACTGGCCCAGCACGGCAACGGGTGGTACCGCTATCTCAACGATCCCAACCAGGCGCGGGCCACCTTCAGTCGGGCGAACTGGCTGGCGCTGTCGACGCCCTTCGCGGATCAGACGCGGGCCCAGGTGACCTGGGATCCGGACGTGGTCAAGACGTGGCGAATCATCGGGTACGAGAACCGGGTGACCTCGGACGCCAGCTTCGCGGAGGATCGCAAGGAGTTCGCGGAGCTGCCGTCGGGGGCGGCCACCACAGTGTTCTACGAGATTGAGCTGCACGACGGCGTGCGCGGTGGCGACGACTTGACGCTGGGCCGGGTTGAGCTGCGCTGGATCGTCCCCGACACCGGCCAGTCCCGCAGCCAGCAGGTCGAGGTGACGGGGCGGAGCGACCTGGGCTTCGGCAGCTCCGAGGCGGACCCGCTGTTGCGGTTGGGCGGCATCGTGGCGCTGGCGGCGGACCGCTACAGCAGCCTGCCGCGAGGCGCCGGCGACGACGCGGCGGGCGTGTCCACCGACCTGGCCATCCTGCAAGAGGATCTGCGGTCGCTGGCCGGCCCCCTGGGCGGCTTGGACGCCTACCGCGACTTCAGCTTCCTCCTGGAACGCATGGCGGAGCGGGCCTACTCGCAGGCCCCGCCCGAATCCCCCTCCGGCTACAGCCGCTAGAAATGCTCTGAAACAGCCCATCGATTCGACCCCGATCCGTTCGCCCTGAGCGAAGTCGAAGGGCCGTTCATGGTTCGACAAGCTCACCACGAACGGCTTGGGGCGCGTCTCAGGGGATTCTTCAGAGCTTCCCTAGACTCTTCGGCGCCTGCCGGTCACCCCGACCGGCAGGCGCCGGGGATTGCCGAAAGCGCGGTGCGACCCGATCGCGACGCGTCGGCCCGGAAGCGACAGACTCTCAATGTGCAGGCTATTCTGAATCGCGCTCGTCGGGCGGAAAGAATCCGCCGCTGGTCTGGATGCCTCGGTTGGCGTCCGACCGAGCCATCGGGATGGCGAAGGATGCAACGTTGCCGAGCCGCCCCACGGGGCATTGATGGCTGAAGCGCAGCCCAACGACAACATCCGCTACGAGCCGGACGAGCGCCCCCCCTGGTTGCTAGCCGGCGGCGCCGGCTTTCAGGCCGCCATGATCATGCTGGCGCCGGTCATTCTGACCGTCGTCATTGTGGTCCAGATCGCCGGCCAGTCCGCCGGCTACCTGTCGTGGGCAATCTTCGCGGCGCTCCTGATTAGCGGCTTCACCACAATTCTCCAGGCGGTCCGCGTCGGGCGAATCGGGGCGGGACACGTGCTCTTCATGGGGACGTCGGGAGCCTTCATCGCGGTCTGCGTCGCGGCGCTGATGCAGGGCGGTCCATCGACGATGGCGAGCCTCGTCGTCGTCTCAGCGCTGTTTCAGTTCCTGCTCGCCGCACGACTCCAGCTGTTTCGGCGAATTTTTACGCCGGTCGTCAGCGGCACCGTGATCATGCTGATCGCAGTGACGGTGATGCCGCTCGTGTTCGACGCGCTGACGCAGGTGCCAGAGGACACATCAGCTGCGGCGGCGCCAATTGCCGCGGTCGCCACGTTGGGGACGGTCGCGGCGCTGATATTGCGCGCGGCGCCCAAATGGCGGCTGTGGTCGCCGCTGATCGGCATTGTCGTCGGCTGTGTTGCCGCCGCGCCGTTCGGCCTCTACGACCCGCAGCCGATTCTTGATGCACCCTGGGTTGGAATCCCACTGGACGGTTGGCCGGGATTCGATCTGACCCCAGGCGTTGAATTCTGGGCGCTTCTGCCGGCGTTCATCGTGGTCACCATCGTCGGTGCGATCGAGACCATTGGCGACAGCGTAGCCATTCAGCAGGTGTCCCGCCGCAAGCCGCGGGCCACCGACTTTCGCCTCGTGCAGGGTGCGCTCAATGCCGACGGCATGGGCAATCTGCTCTCCGGCCTCGCCGGGACGCTGCCCAACACCACGTATTCCAGCAGCGTGCCGCTTTCCGGGGTCACGGGAATCGCCGCTCGCCGGGTCGGTGTCGCCATTGGCGTCATCTTCATCGTTTTGGCGTTCTTCCCCAAAGTTGCGGCCTTGTTGATTGCCATTCCCGGTCCCGTGGCGGCGGCCTACATCACCGTGCTCATCGGCGTGCTCTTTGTCCAGGGTATGAAGATCATCGTCCAGGACGGCGTCGACCACCGCACCGCCGCCATTGCCGGATTGTCGTTTTGGATCGGCGTGGGCTTCCAGAACCAGGTGATCTTCGCCGATCAACTGGGTGACGGGTTCATCGGCGTATTCCTCAGCAACGGCATGACGTCGGGCGCGCTCGCCGCCATCATCATGATGCTGTTCATGGAGTTGACCAGCCCGCGGCGCGGGCGATTGCAGGTTGGGTTGAACATCGCGGCATTGCCGAGGATCGACGAATTCCTACGAGCGTTCGCGGCGAAAGGTGGGTGGAGTTCCGCATCGGCGGATCGGCTGGCCTCGGCGGGAGAGGAAACGCTGGCGATCCTTCTGCAAGGGACCGAAGACGCTGCCGACGACGTCGAGCGCCGCCTCGCGGTTTCTGCACGCAGGGAAGGGCAGGCGGTGGAAATGGAATTCGTGACGGCGTTGGAGGGCGAAAACATGGAGGACCGCTTGGCCTATCTGAGCGAACTGCCCCCGGTGCCCGATGAACGCGAGGTCTCATTCCGCTTGCTCTGGCACTACGCCTCGTCGGTGCAGCATCAGAAATATCACGGGGTCGACGTCATCACGGTGCGCGTCGGGCGGACGGACTAGTCATTTGCCAGGCGCTGCGGTGTGCGCCGTCTCGGGCACAGTCTGCGCTGATCGGTCCGCGTCAATATGCCGGGCTATGACCGGCCACACGCCAAAGGGAGCGGCGAAGTGACCGATTCCACCTACACGATGGGCTACAGCGAAGAGTTCCGGCAGATGCTCAATCGACGGAGCGCGGAATCCCATGCCGCCCACCTCATGCCGCTGCTCGAGCCCGGCATGCGCGTGCTCGACTTCGGCTGCGGACCCGGCACCATCTCCGTCGGACTGGCCAGTGCCGTAGATCCGGGCGAGGTGCACGGCATCGACATCGAAGAATCGCAGATCCAGCTGGCGCGGGCGGCCGCCGAAGCCGGTGGCCACCGCAACGCGACTTTCCACGTCGGCGACGTGACCGACCTGCCGTTCGACGACAACTTGTTCGACGTCGCTCACTGCCACGCCGTGCTCATGCACGTTCCGGACACGACCGGAACGCTGGCCGAGGTGAAGCGTGTCTTGAAGCCGGGCGGCATTATCGCCAGCCGTGAATTCATCCTTGGTTCGTCGTTCCTGGAACCCGACACCGAATACACGGCGGACGCGTGGGCCACGTTCGGCAATCTGCTCGAAGCGAATGGCGGCCATCCCCAGATGGGCAAGGAACTGAAGAACAAGCTCATCGAGGCGGGGTTTTCCGACATCAACGCGACGGCTTCCTTCGATATTTTCAGCGCGCCCGCGGACATCGCGTTTCTTCACGCCTTCATCGGCGACTGGTTCTACTCGGCGGACGTGATCGCGGCGGCGACGAAATACGGGCTGGCCACGCAGGAGCAGTTCGATCACTGGCGCCTCGAGCACGACGAGTGGATGAACCACGTCGGCGCGGTCGGGGCGCTTGCGTTTGGCGAGGCGATTGCCGTCAAGCCCTGAACGAGTCCAAGCGCATCTCTTCCGTCGGACCGTTGCCGTGTGGGCGGTGCGTGGGCGACTGCCGGCGATCCGGCCGCGAGCCTTCGCGGGCGAGGGCCGTGCCGTGATCCCGGGTCGTCTCGTGGCTCGTCGTGCCTGACAGGGCGTCATGTGTGCGGCATCCTTGCCGGCAGACGTTTCCCGTTGGCTGAAGCCGTGCCGCGCATTGCCCGCCAAATCGAGTTTCCCTCGCCGAGTGAGGTGAGGATTGCCGAGACGCCGGTCGCCGAGCCCGCGCCCTCACAGCTCTTGGTGGAAGCCACGCGCACGCTTATCAGCGCCGGCACCGAGCAGAATCTGCTCGAAGGCGACCACCGGGCCGCCGGCCTGACCGAGGCGCCGGACGCCTTGCGGCCCGGCTATTCGTGGGTCGGACGCGTGGTTGAGGCCGGCGACCAGGCGGACGGATTCGCCGCGGGCGATCGGATCGTGGCCTCGCTGCAACACGTGAGCGCCGCGTTGGTTCCGCCAACCGCCCGCCCGATGACCAAGCTGGAGACGCCGCAGTTGCTGCCTGACGCGGTATCCGATGACGCCGCGACGTTCGTGTCGCTGGCCGATGTGGCCCTGCATGCCGTGCGGCGAGCGGAGCCGTCGATTGGCGACGCCGTGGCGGTGTTTGGGGTCGGCGTGGTGGGTCAGCTGATCGTGCAGTTTGCGCGCATGGCCGGGGCCCACCCGGTCGTTGCCGTGGATCTCGACGATCGACGCCTGGAGATTGCCCGTGCCAGCGGCGCGACGCATGTGGTCAACGCCGGCCGCGAAGATGCGCCGGCGGCTATCCGGGACGTGTCATACGGCAACGGCGCGCGCGCCGTGTTCATGGCGACGCGCACGCCGCTGGTGCTGCCCGATTGCATCCGCGCCGCCGACAACGGGGGCGTGATCGCGGTGACCGGCAGCGCGCCCGGCGCCGTTGGAATCGAGTTGCAGGTCGACCTTTTGCGGCGCGAGCTCACGATCTTTGGCACCTATCAGGCCTTCTACCCCCACGAGCCGTATCACCGGTTCCAGTGGCCGCGCCCACGCAACCGGGAATACGTGATCGAGCTGATGGCCCGCGGCGAGTTGCGCGTCGACCATCTGATTTCACATCGAGTGCCATACACCGGCGCCGCGGAAATGTATGGCTTGATCGAGCAGGGACCGACTGGCTGGCTGGCTATCGTCCTCGACTGGACGGACTCGTCCGAAGGAATGGTGACATGACGACACGGTTTTACTTCCGCAGCACCTGAGACTCCTGTCGCAAGGTCCGTGTGGCCTTGGATGAAGCAGGCGTCGACTACGAGCCGCACGACTACGCCCGGCGGCCGCTGACTTCCGAGGAGCTGGCCGATATCGTCGGCGGCGGCTCGGCAGCCGCGTTCGTCAATCCACGCAGTCCGGCGTTCCGAAAGCTCGGCATTTCCCACCAGGATCTCGACGACGAGTCCGCGACCCGAATCATGCGTGAGAACAACGTGGTGGTACGGCGTCCGATCGTGGTTCATGGCGACGAGCGAATCATCGGGCTCGACGTGGAGGCCTTCGAACGACTGGCGCGCGAGCAGGCCGCCGGCAAGTAGGTGAGGGCGCGAGCGGACCGTTAGGGCGCGGACACCACCGAAACCGTTGTCGTGGTTTCCTTGGCGCCGCCCACGCGCCGCTCGGGAAAGTCGGCCTGACGAACCACTGGAAGCGTCTGTTCCTGGCGAAGCGGCACGGGCTGCTTGACGAGGTCGCCGTTGCCCGTGGCGTTGCGGAGCAGGTGGGCGGACATGATGGTGAAGAGGCCGCCGCCCGACGCGCGACCGTCGTTCAGCTCGAAGTACTTGCGCGACATCACGCTCATGTTCTCCAGCTTCATGTCCTCGCCGGCCTCCGGATCATGGCGCAGCCGCCCCAGGAAGACCTCGCAAAACATGTTGGCGCCGCTAGCCAGCTGCGCCCGGCCGTAGGCGCGGCATACGAACGGGCGCACCGGATAGATTTCGCACCGGTTGTCGTCGCCGAGCATCGGGCAACGGGTGGACTCCGTGACGAAGCCGCGTCCGACGGCGCGCACGAAAACCCGCGCCGGCTTGGAACCCATGCCGAGCCAGCGCCCCAGCGGGTTGCCGGGCTGCTCGACCTGGGCGTGCACACGCCCCATGATTCGCTGGCGGTGCTCCTTGGATAGATTTTGGCGTATCCAGTTATGGATCAGGCGCCACTCCTGCTCTCCCACCAGCACCTGGTGCTTGCAGCACCGCGCGCAGCCCTCCTGGCAGGTGATGATGGGGTTTTCCTTGACCACCAGCTCCGACCAGCCTTCGAGCGCGGCGTACATCTCCGGCAGCGTGCGCGCGGATTTGACCATGCGCTCGTGAAAGTCATGCAGGTCGACGGCCTGGGCCTTCGTGGGCTTGC
>CBDEVI010000002.1:0-1075000 GCA_965243625.1 Chloroflexota bacterium | reverse complement strand
CTTGGACGTACATAGCCATAAGTACGCTCGACCTACCGTCCCGGGTCCCCCCTTCGCTGATATCGCATTCGAGGTGGTACGGGAATATAAACCCGTTGCCCTTCGCCTACGCCCTTCGGCCTCGGCTTAGGCCCGACTAACCCTGAGCGGAGTATCCTTCCTCAGGAACCCTTGGGCTTTCGGGGTGCAGGATTCTCACCTGCATTGACGCTACTCATACCGGCATTCTCTCTTCTGCGCGCTCCAGCCGTGCTCACGCTCGACCTTCGCGGCCCGCAGAACGCTCCCCTACCGCCGGCGACATAAGCCGCCGACCCGTGGCTTCGGTGTCTTGCTTGAGCCCCGTTACATTTTCGGCGCAGGGCCCCTGAACCAGTGAGCTGTTACGCATTCTTTAAATGATGGCTGCTTCTAAGCCAACATCCTGGCTGTCTGTGCGACCCCACATCCTTTCCCACTTAGCAAGAACTTAGGGACCTTAGCCGACGGTCTGGGCTGTTTCCCTTTTGACCATGGAGATTAGCCCCCACAGTCTGACTGCCGGGCCGATGTCACGGCATTCGGAGTTTGATAGGACTTGGTACCCGTTAGGGTCCGTACCCAGTCAGTGCTCTACCTCCGCGACACCATAGCCCGACGCTAGCCCTAAAGCTATTTCGGGGAGAACCAGCTATCTCCAGGTACGATTGGCATTTCACCTCTACCCCCAGCTCATCCCCCAGATTTGAGACTCTGGTGAGTTCGGGCCTCCACGGAATGTTACTTCCGCTTCACCCTGGCCAGGGGTAGCTCACCTGGTTTCGGGTCTACTCCACATGACTCAGCGCCCTATTCAGACTCGGTTTCCCTACGGCTCCGGACCTGAGGCCCTTAACCTTGCCATGCAAAGTAACTCGCCGGTTCATACTCCAAAAGGCACGCCATCACGCATTCCGTGCTGACGAGGCGCTTATCCGGTGGCTTGCTGCCCGTTTGGCCATCCGAAGATGGCCGCCGGGGCCTCGCCCCACCGGTCCGCGCCTCACACGGCATAGCGCTCTGACTGTCTGTAAGCGCTCGGTTTCAGGTTCTATTTCACTCCCCTCCCGGGGTTCTTTTCACCTTTCCCTCACGGTACTTGTTCGCTATCGGTCGCCAAGGGTATTTAGTCTTGGAAGGTGGTCCTCCCAGGTTCCCACAGGGTTTCACGTGTCCCGTGGTACTCAGGAATTCCGGCCCAGATCGCGCCGTTTTCGCCTACCGGACTCTCACCGTCTCTGGTAGGGCGTTCCAGCCCTTTCGGCTAACGGACGATTTGGTAACTGGGTGCCGCTCCCACGAGCGGCTCCGGCTCCTACAACGCCCGGTCGGCAACGGCGTGGGCCTATCACACCGACCGGATTTGGACTGTTCCCGTTTCGCTCGCCACTACTTCGGGAATCTCGTTTGATTTTGCTTCCTCGGGGTACTTAGAGGTTTCAGTTCCCCCGGTGCCCTCGATGCGGCTACTACGGCCCGAAGGCCTTCATCGCATCGTGACGAGGTATTACCCCCGCCGGGTTTCCCCATTCGGGAATCCACGGATCAGCGCCTGCTCGCGGCTCCCCGTGGCTTATCGCAGCCTGCTACGCCCTTCGTCGGCCCTTGGCGCCAAGGCATCCGCCGAGCGCCCTTCGTAGCTTAGTAATCGTTAGACCGGCAAAACTGCAGCTTTGCGTGCTCTTCAGTTGTCAAGGTTCACCCGCGCACCGCCGATCGGCACCCGAGGCACAGTGACGCAAGGCATAGCTTGCGCCCAGAACGCCAAGCATACGCACGCCGAGTGGCGCCGTCAATAGAACGCTCGACTCGATTCAGGATCGCTTGGAGCGGCGAGCGATGCTATTCTCCGCGCCCCACGCGCACCGCGATTCGTCGGTCGGTCAGTCGCGCGCCGTTAGGCAGTCTCACGTCAAGCTGAGCCGCAGATTCCGGCTGTGCAGCGAATCGGTTCCCGTGGAAGTCGGTTTGGAGACCTCGGCTAAAGGAGGGGACCTATGCGTCGGCTACTTGCAGCGCTTGCCGGGTCTGCGCTGGTTGCGGCGATTTCGGTAGGCGTCGTATTTGCGCTCAACTACGAAGGTGAAGACTTCTGCCAGGACGCGAAAGCCTGGCCGGGCGGCACCTATCTGGGCCAGATGCACCCCTTCCACTCGGATTTCTATCGCGGATATGCCGAACGCCGCGGCTGGGACCCCTGCACCACGTGGGCAACCGACCAGCGCAATTCGGCGATTCGAGGGTTGCGCGAATTGGGCTATACCGTAATTGAGCCCGGAGCCACGGCTTCGGAGGCAACCCCGGCGTCACAGGCGGACGAAGCGGCGGCATCAGCGGGGGCGGCGCACCCAATTGCCCAGCATCCGGACTTCATGCGCATTTACGACGAGGCCCTCCGGCGCGGCGCAACACCATCACAAGCCCTCGAGATTGCCATTAGCGTCATCAACCGTGGGACAGTTGATGCCTTTATGGCCGGTACCGATACCGGTGTGATCTTTGGGGCGTCGGGGGCGCAGTCCGCTACTGAATCGGCCCCGGCGCCTCCGCAGGTTTCGGGCCAGGGCACGACGACTAGGAACGTCAATCTGACGTCGGGGTTGTGGATCGCCGACTTGCAGGTGTCCGGAAACCGCAACTGTCAATTCGGGTCGTGCCGTCCGACGAACTTCATCGTCTGGATCGAGTCTGTCGCCGGAGGGCGCGAGCTTTTGGCGAATGAGATTGTGGAGGGTTGGTCGGCCAGCGTGACCTTCCGCGTCGGCTACGGCCTATTGGACGACCTTTCCCCCGGAAATGCCGTCGTCAGCGTGGACGCGGCGAGTGACGCTCGCTGGTCGGTGACCTTCCGACGGCAGTAGGCGCTAGGTGGAGGCAGCGCTAGACGTTGCCGCCAGAATCTCAGGGGCCGATCGCGAGCGCGGACCGGAACGGTCAGCCGTCCGGCCCGGTGGCGGCAAGTACCAGCACAGCTGGAGTTCGACCGGATCCTTGGGGTATGCCCCCTGCCGAACGCCGCCCAGAGTGAATCCATCCTTGGCGTAGGGTGGCATGCGGAGGGGTAGCTGTTCTGGGCCTCCACGTTCAAGGCGGAGGCGCCCTTTTCAAAGGCGAACCGCGACGCCAATAGACAGCGCATCCACCGGCTGCAACCATCGAATCCCGCATCCAAATGGGTCGCATGCCACGGTGACCGACCAGCCAGACGCCGCCGACGACTCCCGGTCGGTCGTGACCCCCGACGACATCGTCGACGGTCTGCGGGCGCTGGGACTCGCCGGCGTCGAGATCGTCGTGGTCCACTCGTCGCTGAGCGCCTTTGGCTGGGTGGCGGGCGGCGCCGACACGGTGGTCGCCGCCGTGCGCTCAGTGATTCCCACGATCATCGCGCCCGCGTTCACCTACCTGGCCCGGTTGCCGTCGCCGCCGGACAGCGATATTCCCTTCAACGCCGGCACCCCGACCGCAACCTGGCAGGAATTCAACGAGGCCGTGCGTCGAACGCCGGTTCACCAAGTGGACGGACCGATCGACCGCAATATGGGCGCCATCGCGGCGGCGCTGGCCGCCGAGCCGGAAGCGACGCGGAGCCCAGCGCCGATTTGCAGCTTTTCCGGTGTCGGGCCGCGCGCGCCCGAGCTGCTGGCCCACGGGACCGCCGACCGACCGCTCGCCGTCCTCGAGGCTGCCGCGAAGCAGGGCGCGTGGATTCTCCTGCTAGGCGTCGGGCACGAAACGAACACCACGATTCACGTGGCGGAAAACCTGGAGCACCGCGGCGGCTTCACGCGCTTTGCGCGCGTGGCCGACGATCCGCGCGGCTGGACTGCGGTGCGCAACGTTGGCGGCATGTCATCGGGCTTTCCCGCTATCGAGCCGCACCTGGAGGGCATTCAACGGGAAACCCGAATCGGCGACGCGCGGTGCCTGACGATGCCGGCGGCGGACACCATCCGGGTGGCGCGAGAGCTCATTCGCGCCGACCCGACAGCAATGCTGGCATCGGATCACGACACCCCCGGCACGACGGCGTTCGACGCGCTCGCAAAGCGGCGGGCGTATCTGCGGAGTCTCACTTCCATCTAGGTCTTCGCGCCGACCGCGGGCGCGGGCGCGTCGCAGCAATAACCGGACGTAAGATTGCGCCGCGCGGTGCGCATCAGGTGGTGGTCGCCGGGCGGACCGAGACCACGTGGGGGGGAAGTGATTTCATGGACATGGTGAAGCGGCTGGTGGCGGTTGCGCTGATTGCGATCGCGTTCGTCGTCGGGCTGAACCTCATCCTCACTCCGGTCTACCACGACGGCGGTCCGACCTACCCGGTGTGGCAGGTCGTCAACTGGTTCATGGCGGTGGCGGTGCCAATTGCCCTGGTGGTGAGCGTTCATCGCAAGCGCGCCTTGGCCGGCAGCAGCACAGACGCGATAACTCGCGAATACCTTGCCGCCACAGCGGTCCTCTACGGCTCAATCGCCCTGGTCATCCTGTTCTACTGGGGCTGGCTGTGGACCTTCTGGCCGGAGAACGAGACGGGGCTCGCGGCGCAGTCGCACATCAACCATTTCCCCTGGGTCGACGTGCTCTTCACCTGGGTCGTGGGGAACACCGGCTTCTATCTGTGGAGCGGCGCGTCCCAAGCTTGACCCCACCCGGTGTTTAGCCTTCCCGGCTACACCATCGGCGACTCCTGGTTCGTCGTTGGCGACGGCCTCGCCCACTGCTTTTTCTGCACCTCGCCGGAGCCGCGCCCTTCCTGGAACTGGGACATCGGCCACGCGGTCAGCCGCGACCTGGTGCACTGGGACTTCCTCGGTTTCGCCCTTGAGCGCGGCGGCGGCGAATCGTGGGACAGCCAAACCCTGTCCACCGGTTCCGTCTTCGCCTGGCAGGGGCGATTCTGGATGGCCTATAGCGCCTTGCGCCGGAACGAGAACCCGCCCACGCGCAAGGTGCATCGCGTGGGGCTGGCCGTGTCGGACGACCTGTATGGCTGGACCAAATGCGAGAGCAATCCCGTCAATGCGCGAGATTCCGGGCTCTACGAACGGCTCGGCCCCGTGCACCGGGCGTACGGCCAATGGCGCGACCCGTTCCTCTTCCAGGTCGAGGGTCGCGTGCTTCAGCTCGTGTGCGCCCGGAGCAAGCACCCGGACCGCAGCCGCCGGGGCGCGGTTGGATTGGCCACCAGCCGGGACATGCGGGCGTGGCGGGTGGAGCCGCCGTTGGACGTGGACCCCATCGCCACCGAGCTCGAGGTTCCGCAGGTGTACCGCATCGACGGGCGGTACTACCTGTTGTTTTGCACCTCGGCCGACCGCATCGTTCCATGGTTCAGGCGCCGGTTTCCCGGGCATCCGTTTCGGAGCGCCGATTTCTCGATGGTCGGCGAGTCGCCGCTGGGACCGTTTCGCATCCAGGGCACGGGCGAGGTGCTGCCACCGGACGCGCCGGTGCAGCCCTACGCCAGCCGCCTCATCCGATGGCAGGGGCAATGGGTCATGCTCGGCACGGTCACTGTCGACGGCGCCCGGTGCATTTCCGACCCCATTCCAGTCGTGGCCACCGCGGCCGGCATCCGGGCCGCCTGAGCGTCGCCGCCCGAGTTCTCGACAAGCCCGTGCCGGAATGGCGGGTGGTTCTGTACATTGCCGGCCACGACGGAGGGTCCACGGACCACCGAGGCTGGAAGAGGCGAGGGACCAGTGGCGCAGACAACCGTTGACTACTTTGCCGATCGGGGCTTTGCCACCGAGGCGATCTTTCGCACCGATCTGGATCGGTGCGAGCCAGCTGAGGCCTTAGGGGAAGACCCACAGCATCGCCGCTGGCGCGCGATGGCCTACGCCACCGACGACGTCTCCGGCACGATGCTGCTGGCCGGGCCGAACACGGCGGCGCCCACGGTGCGCTATCCGCTGGACGTGCAGGGCTGGCACGCGGTGTCCATCGGCGTCCTGCCGTCGCGGCCCGGCGAAAGTGACGGCCACGCGGTGCGCGTGCGGCTCAGCGATGACGCGGTCGAGACGATGCTCAACTCCGCAAGCGCCACATCGGGCGGCGTCCATGATCGGGCGATCGTCGAGATGTTTTGGAAGGTCGCGGACCTCACGGACCAGGACCTCCACATCGGCCAGGTTGCCTGGCAGGAGGCCCCGGGAGACGGCATCGGCGCCGTGCGCTGCATGCACGCGCGGATCGCCTACATCAAGCTCGTTCCGCTCACCGAGGCCGAGGCCGAAGCGACCCGCGCCGATCGGGCCGACGCTCGAAACCGCACGCTTTTTGCGCACCAGGACGCGCACGGACCTCACTGGTTGTGGCGCATGACGACCGCGGATGAGGTTCGACGCGAGCTGGAGCCCTACCGCGATACCGACTTCTCACGCATGTATTGGGAGTGCGGTCAGGGCGACCTGATGTACAACCTCACCAACATCGGGCGGCGCTGCACGTTCGACGGGCTGGACGACTTCGACCGCGTCGGCGACCGCCTGCACGCGGAAAGCTGGCGCGCCTTCGCGGCGCAGGGCATCGACCCGCTGCGCGTTGCCCTGGACTACTGCCATGAGCTCGGCATGGAGTTCCATGCCAGCTGGCGGGTAGCCGGCTTCCACTTTCCGCCGCCGCATGACCACTTCGACCACGGCGACGGCATCTACAAGCGGCATCCCGAGTGGCGCGGCGAGGACCGGAACGGCGTGCGCACGCCGCGCATGGCCTACAGCTTCCCCGAGGTGCGTGCCTATGCCGTGGACTTGCTGCGAGAGGTGGCGCAGCATCCGATCGACGGCGTCTGCCTCCTGTACAACCGCCGTCCGCCGCTGGTTGAGTACGAACGCCCGATCGTCGAGGGATTCACTCGAACGCATGGGGGTTTCCCGCGACTGCTTCCGCCGGACGATCCCACGTGGCTGAAGTACCGAGCGCAGACGCTGACGCAGTTCATGCGCGAGGTCCGGGAGGCGATGGATGCGGAGGCGGAGAAGCAGGGCCGGTCGAGCCGAATTCAGGTCTCGGCCATCGTCGGCGCCACCGAGCAGGAGAACCTGCAGATCGCGATTGACCTGCGCGCGTGGGTGGACGAGGGCCTGGTCGACACGCTGATTCCATACTCATCGGAGCTGGGCATGGACAGCTCGCTGGAGGCGTGGACGGATCCGGAGGCCGCCAGGTGGCTGCTGGACCTGACCGAGGGCACGCCCTGCACGGTGGCGCCGAACATCATGCCGCGGCATTTGTCGCCGGAGGAGTTTCGCCGCCGCGCCGACGGTCTGTATGGGGAAGGCGTGCCCCACCTGTTCTTCTGGGATTGCGCCGGTCCCGCGGGCCGCGCCAACTACCAGGACATGTGGTCGTCGCTGCGGCGACTGGGGCATCGGGAGGAGATTGCCGCCTGGCGGGCGGCCGGAGAGGCGGGGCTGGTTACGCCAACCCGCAAGCTCAATCTCTTGGGCGACTGGGATCTGAGCTACCAGACGCCGGGGTAGGCGGCGCTAGGTTCGGTCCTGGAGCCGCAGCCAGCGCAGATCGACACATCCCGTGGCGTCGGCCGTGGGATGCAGGACGCAGGCGAGCTCCCGGCCGCCGGTGGCGGCAATGTCGGGATAGCCGCAGCGCACGCCGTCCGCTCGAGGCGGCGGCCCGCCGCCGGGTGCGGCCAGCCATCCCAGCCGCCGCCAGGCCTCCCCGCCGTCCTCGCTGACGCTGCACGCCACGCCCGATCGATTGCCGCGTTCGTCGCGATAGGCGCAGAGCACCGCGCCGGATCGGAGTCGGTGCAGCTTGATGTTGGCGCCGGCGAAGTCGGCTGGGCGCGGCTCGCTCCAGGTTCGGCCTTCATCGGTTGAGTGGGCGAACACGCTGTCGTGACCGCCGAACACCCGCGCCACGGCAAGGAAGCGACCATCGGCCAGGCGCACGATGTCCATGTCGCCGAAGCCGAGTCGTGGGTGCTCGGCGACGATTACCGGTGGGGAAAGCGTGGCGCCGAGGTCGCCGGTGAAAGTGACCCCGGCGCGCCAGCCGACATCGCGACCGGTCGTGCCGATTGCGGCGAGCATGTGGCGGCCGTCGGCCAGTCGATGCGGATTGCTTGCGCCGTAGAGCTCGGTCCATCCCGGGAATAGGCGAATTCCGGGGCTTACCGGCGACCAGGTCTCGCCGCCGTCGGCCGATGCCCGTGTCGCCATATCCCAGCCGGTGCACGGCTCGTCGCCGGGCAGGGTCGGGTCGATCTGGAGCCGGCCCAGCGCCAGCACCACCCTCGTATCGCTGAACGGCATGAGCCCGCCCATGTTGAGGCAGTCCCAGCCCGCGTGCGCGTAGAGCGCCTCGGGGGTGGTCCACGTCGTCCCGTCGTCGTCGGAGCGCGAGACCATCAGCACGCCGTTGCTGAGCCGGCGGGCGCCCGGAACGCGGCTGAAGCTGAGCACGAGCCGGCCGCCCGGCAGCCGCGCCAGGCTGGCCATGTGGTGGATGTGCGGCTCGTCGGTGTAGAGGAGCTTGCGCGAATTCCGAACCGTGATCGGGGCGTTGTCGGAAATGTCGGGATCGCCGGGCGTCATCGGACCTGTTCCAAGCGCGGCGCGGTTTCTAACAGCTAACCCAAAGCCTGCACGCGCAGCGGCTCAAATCGTCTGAAGTCGCGGTCGTTCGTTAGCACGGTGTCGATACCGTGCTCTAGGCACAACGCAGCAATCTGGGCGTCAAAAACCAGGTTGCCATGCGCATTGGCCTGCCGTGCTGTTTCCACGAGCAAATCGAGGAATCCTGGGCCCGGCCGGACGAGTTCGCAGCTCGGAGCGGCTGCAACGTTGGTGACAAATGTAGCTGCTTCCGAAACGGAAGACGGCGGATTGAACACGCGACGATGGGTCACGATGCGCATGAATTCTGCGACGCAGAACACTGGCAGGCCCCAACGCTCGGGCCCTTGAGCGAGCGCGACGAGCCTCGATGCCGCCTCGTCATGCAATGAGGCCTCGCCACGATGGGCGTAGATCAGCACATTGGTATCAACTGCAATCAAGCGCGGTCGATTACGTCGTAGAGGGCATCGCGATCGGCAATATCGACGTTAGGTGGCGCGTGCCCGGTCACCGTTACAAGTCGCAGCCGAAAGGGCGGCTTGCTGCCCTTCGCTCCGGCCAGCCGCGCGCGCAGGGCGTCCTCTACGAAGCGAGTAAGCGTTATCCCGTCCCGCGCCGCCCGCCGCTTGGCCTGTTGCAGCACGCGGTCGTTCAGATTAAGGGTGGTCTTCATTGCGAATCGGCAATCGCACAGGCGTATGGCTGAACCATATCATCTGAGCGTCGAATTCAGACTCTAGTGCTGCGTCCACCACCGAGACCATTTCTGCGTATTGGGTGCGCATGAGTCGCCGGCGCCGCCACGCGACGCATCAAGACTTTTGGCGTGCGAAGATGCATGATTCGTGGCATTCGACTTGACGAGACGCCTGCCGTAGCCGCGGCGGACCCACCGCTGTGGAAGGCCTTCGATTCCATGCCTTCGCAAGATGCTCAAATCGTCGTCAAAGGCCTTTGGAAAGTCTTTGGCTCGCGACCGGACCGAGTATTCCAGCCGGAACATGCCTCCAAGAGCCGCGCGGAGCTTCAGGACGAGCTGGGACTGGTTACCGGACTGCGCGACGTGTCGTTCTCGGTTGAGAATGGCGCGGTCTTCGTGGTCATGGGGCTTTCCGGCAGCGGCAAGTCGACCCTGGTGCGGTGCCTCATCCGGCTGATCGAAGCGACCAGGGGGCAGGTCTATTTCGACGGCGAGGACATACTCGGCTACACCCAAGCGCAGCTCATCGAGTTTCGCCGCCAAAAGACGGCGATGGTGTTTCAGCACTACGGGCTGCTCCCGCACCGCAGCGTGATTGACAACGTGGCCGTCGGACTCGAGATCCGCGGGATCGACAAACCGACGCGGTACCGGATGGCGGCCGAGACCATCGACACCGTGGGATTGAAGGGATGGGAAAGCTATCGCCCCCACGAAATGAGCGGGGGCATGCAGCAGCGCGTCGGGCTGGCGAGGGCGCTGGCCGTCGATCCCGACGTGCTGCTCATGGACGAGCCGTTCAGTGGGCTGGATCCGCTCATCCGCCGCGAAATGCAGGACGAGCTGGTCTCGCTGCAGACGGAATTGCACAAGACCATCGTGTTCATCACGCACGACCTCGACGAAGCCCTCAAGCTCGGTGACCGCGTCGCCATCATGCGCGACGGTCAAATCGTGCAGCAGGGTTCGCCGGAAGAAATCGTCACCCTGCCCAGCGATGACTATGTGACCGACTTCGTACAAGACGTCTCGCGGGCCAAAGTGGTGCAGGCGCGGGCGATCATGGGCGAGCCCGACGTGGTCATCTACGAGCGGCAGGGACCGCGCGCGGCGCTGCACGCCATGCAGCAGCACAAGCTCGACGCGGTGTTCCTGATCAGTCAGTCTTTCACCCTGCGCGGCATCCTCACCAGGGATCGGGCGACGGCCCTCGCCGCCCAGGGCGCCAGATCGCTCCATGGAGCGCCGGTCGATCAGGCCGTCACCACGTCTCCCGACGCGTTCATCGCCGACGTGATTCCGATCGCCGCCCAGAGTGAACATGCCGTGGCCGTGGTCAGCGACAACGGCAGCCTGCTGGGCGAGATACGCCGGGCCGTACTGTTAGAAACCGTGGCGCAGGCTGGCTAGAGAAACGCGCATGGATCGACCGAAGTCCCCGCCCCCTACCACCCCACCCAAATCCAGGCTCTTTCGCCTGGTTCGGGGGCCGCACCGGCAACTTGCCGGCCGGATTCCGGCGCTGCCGGGCTATGCCCGTTGGCTTGCCGGAGCCGTGGTCGTCGTCGCCGCCGTGCTTGTCTGCCTGGCCGTCTGGGGCTCGGAGATGGGCTTTCCGACCACCGTGTCGACTTCTGAGGTCGAGACGTCGGGCGGCGGCGTGACCACGCTTGAACGCACCGTGCGGGAAGTTACGGGGACGGCCATCGACGACGCCGTCGACTGGCTCAACATTGAGGTCAGCTGGCTCTTCGACAGCCTCAGCTCCGCCGTCGACGTGGCCCTGGTGCGCATCGAGGATGTGTTGAGCTGGCTGCCGTGGCCCGCCGTGATTCTCGGTCTGGCCCTGGTGTCGTTCGCCGCCGGGCGCTGGCGGCTGCTCGGCTTCACCGTGCTGGCGTTGCTGTTCATCGGATTCATGGATCTCTGGGAGAACACCATCGACACCGTGGCGCTGATGATCGTGGCGGTGGCGGTGGCCGTGGTCATCGGCCTGCCGGTGGGCGTGCTGGCGTCGCGCAGTCGGATCGCCGACAACATCTTGCGACCGATCCTCGACGCCATGCAGACCATGCCGAGCTTTGTCTACCTGCTGCCGGGCATCTTGTTCTTTGGCCTGGGGAAGCCTGCCGGAATCTTCGCCACCATCATCTATGCGGTTCCGCCGTTGATCCGGCTCACCAATCTGGGCATCCGCCAGGTGTCGCCGGAGACCATCGAAGCCGTCCGCTCGTTCGGCGCGTCTCCGTTGCAAATCCTGGCGAAAGTGCAGATTCCGATGGCGTTGCCCACCATCATGGCCGGCGTCAACCAGACCACCCTGATGGCCCTGGGAATGGTCACCATCGCCAGCATGGTGGCCGCCGGCGGCCTCGGCGACGACGTGCTGCGCGCGCTGCAGAAGAATCAGCCCGGCAACGGGCTCATCGCCGGTCTGGCGATCGTGTTTCTGGCCATCATTTTCGACCGCTTCACCCAGGCCGTGTCCCGCGGACGGCATGAGATTCGCCGCGCCGGGTAGCCGCTGCGGTCCCACCGCTCGTCCCGCCCGTCGGCGCTTCATTTCTGTGCGATCGAATCGACATCGTGGGGCGGGCGGCGCGCACTTGGACTGCCCCAGCCGTCGGCGCTCGCGCATCGTCGCGCCGCAAGCTAAGGTGCTGGTGCGGCTTAGTTTTGCCTAGAAGTTATGGGGAGGGCGTCAATCATGATGACTCGGTACATGCGACTCGCGCTTTTGCTCGCGGTGCTCGCCTTGATGGGCATCGCCGGTTGCGGGGAGTCTGAGCAGGAAGCGGAATCTCCCCCGCCGACCCTGGTTTTCAGCGATCTGAATTGGGATAGCGCCCAGCTGCAAAACCGCATTGCGCAGTACATCGTCGAAAAGGGCTATGGCTATCCCACGGACGTCGTGTTCGGCAGCACGCTCCCGCTTTTCCAGGGTCTGCGAAACGGCGACAGCCACATCACGCTTGAAATCTGGTTGCCCAATCAGCAGGAAGCCTGGGACGAGGCAATCGCCAACGGCGAGGTGGTCTCAGTCGGAAAGAGCCTCGGCAACGACTGGCAGTCCGGGTTCGTGATTCCGGCCTATCTCCAGGAGCAATACCCCGAGCTCGATAACGTCGAAGACCTCAAGGACGAGCAGTTCAAGCAGATTTTCGCGACGGCGGCTAGCGGAGGAAAGGCGCGGCTGGTGTCGTGCGTCATTGGCTGGGCCTGCGAAGAAAACGTGGCGGCCCAGATCGAGGCCTACGGTCTCACCGATCACGTGGAGGTCATCAACCCCGGTGACGGCGCCGCGCTGAACGCCGATCTGTACGGCGCCTACGAGAAGGGCGAGCCGTGGCTCGGGTACCAGTGGGGCACCAACGAACCGGCGCTGGTGTTGGACGTGGTTCGTCTCGAGGAGCCTGCGTACAGCGACGAGTGCTGGTTGACCACCAAGGCGTGCGGCTTTGAAGACGCGACCATCCTGATCGCGGTGCATCCCGACTTGCTGACCACCGCGCCTGAAGTCGTCCAGATGCTGCGCGCCTGGGATCTCAACATCGAGGTCTACAAGCCACTCGCCCAGTGGCTGCTCGACAACCCCGACGCCAGCACGAACGACGCCGCGATCTGGTGGCTGAAGAGCAACCCCGACATCTGGGGCGCGTGGGTGACTCCGGAGGCGGCCGACGCCATTCAAGCAGCCCTCGACGCCGACGAGATTCCGGACGGCTGGCCCACGGCCTCCTAGTCGAACGTTGGGAGTCGGCGGCGGCGGTTCTTCTAGGCCGTCGCCGCCGACTCGATCCGGAACGAATAGAGTTGCGCGTCGCGCAGGATGAATCGCAGCCGCCGGTGCGGCAGGCGGTGGGTATAGACCTCTCCGCCTAATGAGGGGATGTCGACCGGGAGGTGCGAGGCGCCGCGCCACGTCACGGTGTGCGCGATGGCGTCGCCGGAAAAGACGTCACAGTCATCACGGCCGCATCCGTCGAGGACGCGATCGTGCACGTCCAGCGCCTCGACCTTGACGTAGCCCTCGGGGCCGCAGGCGGCATTGATCACCAGCCGGTCGCCCGGCGCAACCCACGGCTGGGTCAGGATCATGCCCTCGCGCATGCGGTCGGCGTCGAGCGACACGAAGCCGAACTTCCTCAGCTTCGCCAGACCCAGGCCGAAGCTCACCAAGCTCATGTCCCAAGCTTCGGGAGCATCCAGGCCCTCTTGCTGGCCATGGAACCACCAGTCGTGATGGGCCTTGGACCCGCCGTGGAACACCAGCCACTCCGGTCCGTCGACGGCGGGGAATCGGGGGAGACTGGTGTAGAACTGGTTCCACGACCCCGGCGGTCCCAGTGGCAGCCAGGCCTGCCCGGGAAAGAGCCGCTGCCAATGGCGTCCGTCGCGGCTGTGCACCAGCTGCACGTCGAGCGTGTTCTCGACCATGTGGAACACCTGGACGAAACCGATCCACTGACCCCCAAGCCACATGGCGCTCATGCTGTAAAACGAGTCGTCGATGTTGTCGAGCAGCGGGTCGGGCGCCAGGATCAGCCGCGGTTCGCTCCAGTGCAGATAGTCGCGGCTCTCCGAGAGGTAGATGCGGCGGCGCCCGCGGCGGTTCGGCGCGCCGGCGGACGCGTCCCAGGTCGGATGACCGCCTAGCTCGGTGGCATGCAGCGGACGTGAGCGCGGCGCCAGGCTCATCCACGGATGTCGGGTAAACAGCAGATAGGTGCCGGTGCCGGGATCGAAGGCGGGCTGAGCCGAATCGCCGATGCGGGTGCCGGTCCGGCCGACGGTCGGACGGTCATCGCCTACGGTCCAGCGAATGCCGTCGGCCGAATAGCCCACGCGGACGTGCGCGCCGGGCTCGTCGCTGGCCACGGCGTATCCCGGCGGCACCATGACGTGGAAGCCCTTGTAGCGCCGGCCGGGATCGTGTTCCAGCGGGTCATCGAAGACGGACAAGCCCCACACGCTCCCGTAGGCCTCGCTGCCCAGGATGATGTTGGTGTCGTGGCCGTTTTCGCGCACCAGGCCGAGCGGGGGTTTGACCCATTCGAAGCCGTCGTCCGAGTAGGCGTAGCAGACGCGCAGGCGGCCGTTGGCCCAGTCGATGAAGGCGCCGCCCTTGCGCGCCAGCCGCTCGCGGTTCACGTTGAGATCGGTGTAGGTGCAGTGAAGGCGTGGCGTTTCGGGGTCTCGCCACAAGCTCCAATCCACGCTGCTGAAATAGGGCACGTGTTCCCAGGGCCGGTCACGCTGGATGAAGGGGCTGCCGTCGACGCTGACCGGTCGATGGAGACGGCGCGTGACGTGCTGCACCTCTTCGATCAGACCGTCGTCGAAGAAATACTGCGGCGTGTCGCCGATGATCAGCTGCGTGGCGTCGAGCTGGCTCAAGGTCACTCCAGGCTCGGCCTGCGCCCGCCGCGGCTCGCGCGCCTCGGCGGCGCTTGCCGGAACCCGCTCGGGCGGGCCGATTGCACGGCCGGATGATGCCTGTTTGGGGCGGGCGGCGCTATTTCACCCGCCGAGGTCCGCCGCTGTCGCACCTGGTCATCCGGGTGACGGACGGCAGGCGCCATTGCAAGATATGCAGTGCCGCTAAACGCGAGATTTCCGCCAGGTGAAGCACACGGAGACCCGACCGGGCGCCAGGCGATTCGTCCCGTCTCGGCCATCCGGCAAGGCCGCGAGCATTGCGCAGTTCTACTGGCGGCGCCGGCTGATTCCGGGCTTCGTGTTTCTGGCCGTGGTTTCGGTCGTTGGGGTGGTCGGATTCATCGCGATCGAGGGGATGGCTCCGGTGGACGCCCTCTACATGGTCGTCATCACTCTCAGCACCGTGGGCTTCGCGGAGGTGCACACGTTGTCCACGGCGGGGCGCGTGTTCACATCGGTTTTGATCGTGGCCGGCGTCGGTACACTCGCCTGGACGGCGGCGAACTATATCGAGTATCTCGCCGAAGGCCATCTGGGTGCACACTTTGCGCGCCGCCGACGCGCGAGGCTCCTTTCGCACATGCAGGGTCACTACATCGTCGGCTCGTATGGCCGTGTTGGCGCGCGCATCGCGCAAGAGTTGCGCAATGACGGCTGCGAGGTCGTGGTGATCGACGTCGACCCGGCACAGGTTCAGACGGCCGCCGACGACGGTCTGGTGAGCATTGCCGATCGCGCCTCGTCGGATGCGGCGCTCACGGAGGCGGGCATCGAGCGCGCCGCCGCCTTCATCGTCGCCACCGACGACGACGCCGAGAACGTCTATGCCGTGCTCGCGGCCCGCGTGCTGGCCCCAAATGTGCCGGTCATTGCGCGCGCCGCATCGGACGAGGCGGTCCGGCGGTTGCAATCGGCCGGCGCCCGGCGGGTGTTTTCGCCGCCGATCGAGGGCGCGCTCAGCATGGTTGACTTCGTCCGGCGGCCCAACGTGCGGGACGTGCTCGACCAGCTGCTCGATCCCCACGCGCCCGGCCTGGACATTCGCGAAATGACCGTTCCGGGCGGATCCGACCTGGTTGGAGAAGCCGTGAGCGCGTTGTCGCTCCAGGAATCTGGGATTTCGATGTTGGCCCTTGTCCGGCGGGGGCGCACGGAGATGGCGCCGGCGACGGACCGTGCGCTCGAGGCCGGCGATGTATTCGTGGTCGTGGGCGTCCCTGAAGCGTTGCAGTGCCTGTTTGAGCGTCACGAGTTGGTCGACGCGCCGCCCGCTCCCTCCAATCGGCGCACCGGCTCGAGCTAGGCCCCATCGAGCGGTGGCGCGTTTGGTGGAAGCCCCGCTCGCGCGTGCGGCAGAATGGTCGGCAGAACGTCATGCCGTCGGGGAGAAGATCGTGATGCGGCAAGCGATCCTGGTCGGGCTGTCGGCCCTGTTGCTCATTGTCGTGGCGGGCTGCGGGGAGGAGGAGCCGGAAGGGCCTCCGGTCTACGACGCCTACCCGGAGATGGAGATTGATCCGCTGCGGCCCTACAGCGTCACCTTCACCACCAGCGTTGGACGCATCAGCTTCGTCCTGAATCCCGAAGAGGCGCCGCTGGCGGTCAACAGCTTCATATTTCTTGCCAACAGCGGCTACTACGACGGCGTCGCGTTTCATCGAATCGTTCCCGGCGTGCTTGCCGAAACCGGCGACGCCACGGGCACGGGCACCGGCAACCCGGGTTACACCTTCGAAGTCGAGCCGCCGCAGCGGCCCTATGTGCGCGGAGGCATCGCCTTGGCCAATGACGGGACGCCGAACTCCAACGGATCGCGATTCTTCTTCATCCTCGGCGACCTTGCGGGAAGTGCCGACGCGCCGCATGAGTACACGGTCTTCGGTCACTACAAGGAAGACCACGCGCCGTCGTTGGCCACGCTCGACAAGATCGAAGCCGCCCAGGAAGAAGTCACGATCCTGTCGCTGAAGGCCACGGAAGGCTGCCTGCCGAGCTGGGGAGGCTACGGCCCCTGCTAGGACCGATTGGGGGCGGCGGCTAGCTCGTTTCGTCGGTGCACGCGCCGTCCGAATGGGCGCGCGGCACGGGTGAGTTCAGCCAGTGGGCGGGACGGCCGTAGATGACGGCTCCTCGACCCGCATGTCGGTTGCGCGCGGTCTAGCAGGTTCCATGGCAAGTGCGGCAAAATGCTTGACACACGGAGGGGATGACGGGTGGAGCGCATGATGCGGCGAGTGACACTCCTTGGGCTAGCTGCCCTCATGCTCATCGCGGTGGCGGCGTGCGGCGAGGCGGAGCCGGTAGGGCCGCCGGTCTATGAGGCCTACCCACCGATGGGGATTGATCCGCTCCGGTCCTACAGCGTCGTCTTCACCACCAGCGTCGGCCGCCTCACCTTCCAGTTGCTGCCGGAAGAGGCGCTGCTGGCGGTCAACAGCTTCATTTTCTTGGCAAGGGAGGGTTACTTCGACGGCGTGACGTTTCATCGCATCGTTCCGGGAGTGCTTGCCGAAACGGGCGACGCGACGGGCACGGGCACCGGCAATCCGGGCTACACCTTCGAGGTGGAGTCGACGCAGCGGCCCTATGAACGCGGCGGCATCGCCTTAGTTAACGACGGGACGCCGAACTCCAACGGCTCACGGTTCTTCTTCATCCTCGGCGATCTCGCCGGAAGCGCCGAGGCGCCGCACGAGTACACGATCTTCGGCCATCTGAAGCCGAATCACCCGCCGTCCGTAGCGACGCTCGACAAGATCGAGGCCGCCCAGGAAGAGGTCATCATCCGGTCGCTGCAGGTCACCGAGGGATGCCTGCCGAGCCGGGGCAACTACGGGGCATGCTAGGGCCGACTTCGGCCAACGCCTAGCTCGCGTCATGGATGCAGGCGCCATCCGAATGGGCGCGTGCCGCCGGCGAGTCGAGCCGATGGGCCGGGCGGCTGAGAATGGTGGATTGCTGACTCGGGCGGCGGTTGCGCTCGGCCTAGTAGGTCCCAGGTCACATGCGGCAGAATGACTGGCGGACCCAGGGGCTGGTGGAAAGAGAGAAGCGCATGATGCGGCGAGCGACACTCCTTGGGATAGCTGCCCTAGTGCTCATCGTCGTGGCGGCGTGCGGTGAGGCGGAGCCGGAAGGGCCTCCCGTCTTTGACGCGTACCCATCAATGGAGATCGATCTGCGCCGGTCCTACAGCGTCATCTTCACCACCAGCGTCGGGCGCCTCACCTTCCAGCTGCTGCCGGAAGAGGCGCCGCTGGCGGTGAACAGCTTCATTTTCCTTGCCAACGAGGGCTACTACGACGGCGTGGCGTTTCATCGGGTCGTCCCCGGCGTGCTCGCCGAAACCGGCGACGCTACGGGAACGGGCACCGGCAATCCCGGCTACACCTTCGAGGTGGAGCCGCCGCAGCGGCCGTACGAGCGCGGCGGCATCGCCATGGCCAGCGACGGGACGCCGAACTCCAACGGCTCGCGCTTCTTCTTCATCCTGGGCGACCTCGCGGGAAGCGCCGAGGCGCCGCACGCGTACACCGTCTTCGGCCACCTGAAGCCGGATCACGCGCCGTCGGTTGCCACGCTCGACAAGATCGAGGCGGCGCAGGAAGAAGTCATCATCGAGTCGGTGAAGGCAACCGAGGGCTGCCTGCCGAGCGGCGGTCCCTTCCAGTGCTCATGACTGGTCCTCGACCCACCTGGGGGGCGCGTCGGGCCTAGCAGGCGCCAGGGCACGTGCGTCAGAATGTCGGGCGGAGCCGAGGGGCGACGGGGAGAAGGGCGCCATGCGGCAAGCGGTAGTGGTCGGACTAGCTGCCTTGATCGTCGTCGTCGTCGCGGCGTGCGGTGAGGCGGAGCCGGAAGGGCCTCCCGTCTTTGACGCCTATCCAGCGATGGAGATTGATCCGCTCCGGTCCTATAGCATCACCTTCACCACGAGCGTCGGGCGCCTCACCTTCACCCTGCTTCCGGAAGAGGCGCCCCTGGCGGTCAACAGCTTCATTTTCCTCGCCAACAGCGGCTACTACGACGGCGTGGCTTTTCATCGGGTGGTCCCCGGCGTGCTCGCTGAAACCGGCGACGCCACCGGAACTGGCGCCGGCAACCCGGGCTATACCTTCGAGGTGGAGCCGCCGCAGCGGCCGTACGAGCGCGGAATGATCGCGCTGGCCAACGACGGGACGCCGAACTCCAACGGATCGCGCTTTTTCTTCATCCTGGGCGATCTCGCGGGAAGCGCCGAGGCGCCGCACGAGTACACGGTCTGCGGCCATCTGAAGCCGAATCATGCGCCATCGGTTACAACGCTCGACAAAATCGAGGTAGCGCAAGAAGAGGTCACCATCCTGTCGCTGAAGGCGACGGAGGGCTGCCTGCCTAGCGGCGGTCCCTACCAGTGCTCATGACGGGTTCCGGAACCACTTGCGGGGCGCATTCGGTGTAGCCGATTCCAGGGTAGGTGCGGCAGAATGTCTTGCAGACCCAGGGGCCGACGGGGGACACCATGCGGCGAGTGACAATCCTTGGGCTAGCCGCCCTCATGCTCATCGTCGTGGCGGCGTGCGGCGAGCCGGAGCCGGAAGGGCCTCCGGTCTACGACGCCTACCCCTCGATGGAGGTTGAAGATCAGCGGGGCTATAGCGTCACGTTCACCACCAGCGTCGGGCGCATCCGATTCGTCATGTTGCCGCAGGAAGCACTGCTGGCGGTCAACAGCTTCATCTTCCTGATCAACGAGGGCTACTACGACGGCCTCGCGTTTCATCGGATTGTCCCCGGACTGTTCGCCGAATCGGGCGACGCGACAGGCACGGGCACCGGCAATGCGGGCTACACCTTTGAAGTCGAGCCACCGCAGCGGCCCTACGCGCGCGGACTGATTGCGCTGGCCAACGACGGCACGCCGAATTCCAACGGATCGCGCTTCTTCTTCATCCTCGGCGATCTGGCCGGAAGCGCCGAGGCGCCGCACGAATACACAATTTTCGGCTATGTCAGGGAAAACCATGCGGTGTCCTGGGCGACGTTGGACAAGATCGAGGCCGCGGAGGAAGAGGTCACCATCCTGTCGACGGTCGCGACGGAAGGCTGCCTGCCAGCGTGGATGGGCTTCGGCAGGTGTTGATGCCGATGTGCGCCATCCCCGGAGTCGATCGCTAGGCGCCCAGGCCGCTCGCTTGGGCAGGTCGTCACGCCAATCGAACGGCGGCCGCCGCCACCGGAGTTAGGTGGAGATGAGGGGACTCGAACCCCTAACCCCTGCCTTGCAAAGGCAGTGCTCTACCAATTGAGCTACATCCCCATGGCCAGATTCTAGGGTAGCGCCGGACCGGTGCGGGGCTCTGATACCATCCCCAGGGCTCCGGGCTCTTAGCTCAGTCGGTTAGAGCGCGCCTCTGATAAGGGCGAGGTCCGTGGTTCGAATCCACGAGGGCCCACCACTCACCAGCCAGAAGGAGCCCCCATGTCCGGCGTGAAGCCCATCCCCGACGGCTACACCGCGATTACGCCCTACCTGATCGTTGAGCATGCGGCTGAGCTGATCGATTTTCTCACGCGGGCGTTCGGCGGCGTCGAGCGAATGCGTCTCGCGATGCCCGGGGGCGGCATCGGCCATGCCGAGGTGGAGATTGACGGCGCGGTGCTGATGCTGTCCGACGCCATGCCGCCGGAGTTTCCGGCCGGCTCGTCGAAGCTACACCTCTATGTCGAGGATGTGGATAGCGCCTATGCCCAGGCGATCAGTGCCGGCGCGACCTCCCTGGCCGAGCCCGCCGACCAGTTCTATGGCGACCGCGCCGCCCGAATCGTGGATCCCTGGGGCAACCACTGGACCATTGCCAGCCACGTCGAGGATGTCGACATGGATGAAGTCACACGCCGCATTGCGGCCATGGAGCAACCGTAGTCGGTTCCAGGCGCCCGCGTGATGACCCTCGAAACGGATGTGTGAAGTGCTACCATCCGCGCAGGCTGGCGGAGAGGCGTCGATGTGGATGTTTGAGCATCGCAGACCGTTATCCGTTGGCGGACTCAAGCCGAACGGTCAGGCACTTCGTTGGGTCGGAGGGCGGTCGATACACCGGACGCGGCGAGTGCTGGACGAAAGCTTGAGGAGAAGGGGACTACCTCGATGGACGTGGACACCCAGTGGAAAGGGTCGCGGCGAACGCTCTTCCAGGCCACCCGGATAGGATCAGAGGGAATGAACACGAATTGGGAATCGCACGACGGCGCAATTGTTGCCACGGTCGACGGCCGCGTCGACGGTGCCAACGCCCATGAGTTTCAGGAAGCGCTGGAAGCCGTGATCAAGGCGAGCGAAAGCGCCGTGATCCTCGACTTCGAGCAGCTGTCCTACATCAGCAGCGCCGGTCTCCGGGTCGTCCTGCTGGCAGCCAAGGAGCTTCGCAAGCAAGACAAGCAGTTCGCCGTCTGCTCGCTGGCGGGTTCCATCCTCGAAGTGTTCAAGATCAGCGGG
Source organism: Chloroflexota bacterium (assembly GCA_965243625.1). GTDB lineage: Bacteria > Chloroflexota > UBA11872 > UBA11872 > UBA11872 > JAJECS01. The sequence continues at coordinate 1,053,777 of CBDEVI010000002.1, read as the reverse complement.
TTCGATCAGATCATCCCCGTTCATTCGACGCAGGCCGAGGCAATCGCCGCCGTCACCGCCTGATTGATCGTCGCGCTTCTCCGGGCGCGTTCATCCGAAGCCGCATTGGTAGTGCAAGGTAGTCAGAACGGGAATTGGGCATGACGGATCGGCCATGCAAAATCCTCGTAGTCGACGACGAGCCGGACCTCGAGCCGCTCGTGCTGCAGCGCATGCGTCGCAGTATCCGGCGTGGCAAATACGAGTTCGTCTTTGCCCACAATGGCGTGGAAGCGCTCGAACGTCTGAACGAGGACGACGAAATCGACATGGTCCTCTCGGACATCAACATGCCGCAGATGGACGGGCTGACGCTGCTTGACCAGATTCCCAAGGTCAATCCCAACATCCGCTCGGTGATCATTTCCGCCTACGGCGACATGAAGAACATCCGCACCGCGATGAATCGCGGGGCGTTCGACTTTGTGACCAAGCCAGTCGACTTCAACGATCTGCAGGTGACGATCGATCGGACGCTGCAGCACATGAACGAATGGCGCGCCGCGTTGGCGGCCCGCGACAAGCTGGTCTCGCTGCAAAACGAGCTGGATGTCGCGAGCAAGATGCAGCAATCCATCCTCCCGCGAAAATTCCCCGAGCGCGACGATTACGAAGTCTTCGCCAACATGGCGCCGGCGCGTAACGTTGGCGGGGACTTCTACGACCTGCTGCAACTGGATGACGGTCGAATTGGTCTGGCCGTGGCCGACGTATCGGACAAGGGCGTGCCGGCCGCGCTGTTCATGATGTCGACGCGGACGCTGCTGAAGGGCGCGGCCATTGGCCACGAAGGCCCGGGCGAGGTGCTGCGCGAGGTCAATGACCTGCTGAACGAGAGCAACGAGTCCGCGATGTTCGTCACCGTCCTCTACGGCGTGTATGACCCGGCGACCCGAGAATTCATCTATGCGAACGGCGGTCACAACACTCCGCTCGTCGTGCACGCCGACGGCACCTCCACGGAGCTTCCCCTGACCGGCGGCGTTGCCCTGGGCGTGATGCCGGAGTTGCCGTACGACCACGGGACCGTGACCCTGGCCCCCGATGACACCGTGGTGCTCTACACCGACGGCGTGACCGAGGCCATGAATGCGGACGGCGAGGAGTTTGGGGTCGAACGGCTCCAGGAGACCTTTGCCGCAAGCCCCCCGCAGGACTCTCAGCAGGCCAATCGGACCGTGTTCGAAGCCGTTCAGGCGTTCGCCGGCGACACGCCGCAGTCCGACGACGTCACCTGCCTGGTATTCCGACCGCGTGAGGCTGGGTCATGAGCGCCACGCTGTCGCTCACCGTCAAAACGCAGGCCGAGGAGTTGGCGCGAATCACCGCCGAGGTTGAAGACTTCGGCGAGCAGGAGGACTGGCCGCCGGACCTCGTCTTTCGCGTGAACCTGGCGCTCGAGGAGCTGGGCATGAATATCATGAATCACGGCTATGACGCGGGGCTTCACGAATTCGATATCACGCTCATCTCCGAGGACGATACGCTGACGATCGAGATCGTCGACGATGGCCGGCCCTTCGATCCGCTGCATGACGCGAAGCAGCCCGATGTGGGCGCGGCGATCGAAGATCGACCGATCGGCGGGCTCGGCGTCTACTTTGTGCGCGAGATGATGGATGAGATGCACTATCGGCGCGAGGACGGCAAGAACCACCTCACCCTCGTGTCGCGCAGATGATCGACGTTGACTGGAGCAGCGATTCTCGGCCGGTGTGACGTGAACGACGCACGCGGACGGGGCACTGTCCACTCACCCCCTGTTTGACGATGTCCGACGCCTCGACCAGCAAGCCAACGGCGCGCCAGCCCGCAACGCGTGCGCGAGTCACACGTGCGACTCTCACCGGACTTCTGAGCATCGCCGTGCTCTGGCTCGGGGTGGTGCTCGCCGGCTGCGACCCCGCCGCGTCCGAGGGTGACGCTCAGCCTCCGACGAGCGAGGCGACGCCCGAGACCGGACCGGTCACCCCAGTCATGCCGACCGGGGAGCCCGGCGTCTCCGACGACCGCATTCTCTTCGGCCAATCGGCGGCGTTCCGCGGGCCCGCCCAGGAGCTGGGTCTCAACATGCGGCTCGGCATATTGGCCGCGTTTCACGAAGCCAACCAGCAGGGCGGTGTTCACGGACGCCAGATCGACCTGACCTGGCTCGACGACTCGTACGAACCTGAAGCTGCCGCCACAAACACGCTTGAGCTCATCAACGAGCAAAACGTCTTTGCGCTCATCGGCGCCGTGGGCACGCCGACATCCCGCTCGGCAACTCCGGTGGCGAATGCCGCCGGGGTGCCCTATATCGGACCCTTCACCGGCGCTGAATTCCTGCGCGACGCCGCGACCCTGGACAACGTGATCAACATGCGCGCGTCGTACTACCAGGAAACCGAAGAGATGGTGAATCGCCTCACCACCGACCTGGGGGTGACGCGCATCGCCGTGCTCTACCAGGACGACTCCTACGGCCTGGCCGGATTCAACGGGGTGCGGCTGGCGCTGGAACGCCGCAACATGGAGATGGCCGCACTCGGCATCTACACGCGCAACACCACCGCCGTAAAGCGAGCGCTGCTCGACCTGCGCCAAGGCAACCCTGAAGCGGTGATCATCATTGGGGCCTATCAGCCCGTCGCCGCCATGATCGCGTGGGGTCGGCAGACCGGATTCGATCCCATCTTCATGACCGTGTCATTCGTCGGCAGCAACGCGCTGGCCGAGGAGCTGGGCGCGGGCGGGGCCGGCGTTTTCGTGACCCAGGTCGTCCCCTTCCCGACGGATGATTCCCTGCCGGTCGTCCGGGCCTATCACCGCGCGCTCGCCGCCTACGATCCTGAGGCTATTCCCGGCTTCGTGTCCTTCGAAGGCTATCTGGCAGGACGGCTGGCCGTTGCGGGACTCGAACGCTGCGGCCGCGACGTGAGCCGCGCGTGCCTCTTCGAGAGCTTCCGCAGTACCGAGCCCTACGACATCGAGGGTTTTCGTCTGAGCTATGGCGCCGGCGACAATCAAGGCTCGGACCAGGTGTTTCTCACTGTCCTCGGTCCTGATGCCAACTACCACCCGGCCGAGACGCTGCGGGACGTGCCCCGATGAACGCGTGGATCCAGCGCCGCCTGGCAAGCCGCTATCGAATCTCCACGCAATTGCTTCTTGGCATCTGGGGCGCCGTCGCGCTGACGGTCGCCGCCGGATTGGTCGGCTGGTTTTCCTTCAACCGCGTCGGTGACGAGCAGAGCCGCGTCAACGAGGGCAGCGTGCCCGAGCTGGCCGCCGCCTTCGGCGTGGCCGACTACAGCAGCACGCTCGTTGCCGCCGCCCCGCGGCTCACCACGGCCCCCACGCTCGACGACGTGGCGCGCGTCGCCGTCAGCATCGACGAGGCCTATGGCGCACTCGAGGCGCAGTTGGCCGTGCTCGAACGCGGCGCGGCCGAAGATGAGCGCGTGCAGCGGATTCGCGCCCACGCCGACTCCCTGATCGCCAACATCGAGTCCATCGAGGCGGACATGGCCTACTACTTTGACCTCACCGAGCGCAGCGCCGCCCTGCGACTCGAGCTTGCCGATCTTCGCTTCCGTCTGGATAGCGTCGTCATTCCGGCCATCGACGATCAGTTCTTCTACGCCATGACGGGCTATCGCAACCTGGGCGAGCCGCCGGCGCCGCGGAATGAGCACTTCTCGGAAACCGAATTCAGCAGCTACCGCCGTTTGGCCGAGATGCAAGCGGACGCCAGCATCGCCGAGCAGCTGCTGGCCTCCGCCTCGATCCTTTCGGAGCCCGCCTTGCTGGAGGCGTTGCGCGAACGATTCGAGGCTGCCGCTCGCCGGATTCAACGCAACCTGGCGGCGCTTGAATCGGATGCGCTGCGCGCCGAGGTTGCGCCCGTATTCGACCAGCTACTCGAGCTTGGCATCGGCGAGGAGACCGGGTTCGATCTCCTTGCCGCCGAGCTGGAACTGGTTGCTCGACAACGCGACCTTCTGGCAAGCAACCAGGAGATCACGGTTGATCTGATCTCGGAGGTCAACGGCCTGGTGAGCGCCGCCCAGGCCAGTGTCGAGGAGGCCACCGGCGCGTCCACGCAGGCGATCTTCACCGGCCGCGTCCTCCTGCTGGCCATTAGCGCGGTCAGCGTCACCGGCGCCGTTCTGATTGCCTGGCTCTTCGTCGGTCGCTTCATTTCCAGCCGGCTGCAGCAGCTCTCCGACTGGATGCGGCGCCTCGCCGGCGGCGACCTGGAGACGACCGTGGAACTCAGCGGTCGCGATGAGATTGCGGAAATGGCGGCCGCCCTCGAGGTGTTCCGGCAACACGCGCTGGAGATTCAGCGCCTGAACCTGGTCGAAAAGCTGGCCAACGAGCTCCAGAGCAAGAACGATCAGCTCGAAACGGCGCTCGGCGACCTGCAACGCGCGCAGGACCAAATCGTCTCGCAGCAGAAACTGGCGGCCCTGGGTGAACTGACCGCCGGCGTGGCCCACGAGATCAAGAACCCGCTGAACTTCGTCAAGAACTTCTCGGAAGTGTCCGAGGAGCTCATCGTGGAGTTGAAAGAGGTCCTTGATGAAGAAGCCGAGAACATTAGCGACGACCAACGCGAGTACATCGACGAGATTTCCGGTGACCTCACCGACAACCTCGGGCGCATCCGCTCCCACGGCGACCGCGCCAACCACATCGTCCACGACATGCTGATGATGGGCCGCGGCTCAGGCGATCGTCAGGCCACGGACATCAACCGGCTGCTCGACGAGCACGCGCGGCTTGCCTATCACAGCGCGCGGGCGACGGACACGGAATTCCAGCTCGACCTGAAGCAAGACCTGGACCCTGAGGTCGGTGAACTCGAGGTCGTGCCGCAGGATCTCGGCCGGGTCTTCCTCAACATGGTGGGCAACGCCTGCTACGCCACCGACGAAAAACGCCGCACCGGCGCCGACTCCGACGGCGAGCGCTACTTCCCCACGCTGTGGCTCATAACCCGGCGCGGCCCCGAGAGCATCGAGGTCCGGATCAAGGACAACGGCATGGGGATGCCCGAAGAAATCATCGACAAGATCTTCAACCCGTTCTTCACGACCAAACCGACCGACCAGGGCACCGGGCTCGGCCTTGCCATCTCGAGCGACATCGTGCGGCAGCACGGCGGCAATATCCGCGTCGAATCCGAACCGGGCGAAGGTACCGAGATGATCGTCGAGCTGCCGCTGGAACCGCCGGCGGCGGCGCTGGCCGGGGCCGCCGATGGCGACGGCGCCGCGACCGAGGCGACATCCGTATAGGCTCGCCCACACGCGCCGGTCGGCGGTTGTCCATTGATCGCGCGTATCGATCGCAACAGTTCGGCCGAGGAGTCGACGCACGAGGACCATGGTGGGAGGCAAGCCCTCGATGACACACGCGCACTTCAGCGACGAGCTGTTCGAGTTCATGTACGAGCTGCGGTTGAACAACAATCGGGACTGGTTTCAGGCGCAGAAGGCGAGATACCAGTCCGTCGTGCTGCGGCCGATGGCGGACTTCGTGGCCGATTTCGGCGCCTACCTGCCGGGCATCAGCCCGCACTTCGTGGCGGATCCGCGCACACACGGCGGCTCGATCTTTCGCATCTACCGCGACGTTCGGTTCTCAAAGGACAAGAGCCCCTACAAGACCCACGCGGCCTTGCACTTCCGCCACGAAACGGGTCGCGAGGTTCACGGTCCCGGCTTCTACCTGCACCTGGCGCCGGGGGAGGTCTACGCGGGCGTGGGGATTTGGCGCCCGGCCTCGGAGACGCTGACCAAGATTCGAGACGCCATCGTGGCCCACCCGACGAAGTGGACGCAGGCCATTTCCGACAAGGAATTCGCCGAGGCGTTTGCGCTGGAAGGTGAGTCGCTCAAGCGACCGCCGCGAGGCTACGACGCCGGCCATCCGCAAATTGACGACCTGAAGCGCAAGGACTTCGTGGCGTCGACGGACTTCATGCAGGAGGACGCCACGTCGCCAGACTTCATCGAACGCTATGCGGACGCATGCCGCACCGCGTCGCCCTTCATGGAATTCCTGACCACCGCCGTCGGGTTGGCCTGGTAGGCGCGACCGGCCCAAGCATCGCGGCCCGACGGAGTGGCAAGATGAGCGCGTGGCCTTGGATCCGCACCGACCGTGGCTCATCGGGCCTGCGTCACGGATAAGGCGTCATCGTGGATTTCGACAGCTACGAACTCGATCCGTCCGTCTACGACGAGATGCTGCTGCCCGACGGCGCCCCCCGAGACCACTGCCGGTCGCTCTACGACGCCCTGCGCCGCATGTCGTCCGAGGAGCTCAGCGGCGTCCAGGAGCGTGCGACCCGCTCCTTTTCGCATGAGGGCATTTCGTTCACGGTCTACGGCGAGGCTGAAGCCCAGGAGCGAATCATTCCCATCGACTGCCTGCCGCGGCTGCTATCCGGCGCCGATTGGCGGCTGATCGAGTCTGGCCTCACGCAGCGGCTCGCCGCCCTCAACCGATTCCTGCAAGACGTCTACAACGAGGCCCAAATCGTCGCCGACGGAGTGATCCCCGCCGACGTAATCCGCGGCTGCCCGCAATACCGCATCGAAATGCGCGGCTTCTCACCGCCGCACGGCGTTTGGGTGGCGATATGCGGCACCGACATCGTGCGCACCAACGACGGATTCCACGTGCTCGAAGACAACCTGCGCGTCCCGTCCGGCGTGTCGTACATGATTGCCAATCGGAAAGTGATCAAGTCTGGCCTGCGGCGGATCTACCGCGGCGCCCGGGTGCGCGAGGTGGAGCACTATGGGCGCTTGCTGCAGGAGACGCTGCATGAAATGGCGCCCTCCGGTCGCTCCGATCCCTGCATCGCCCTGCTGACGCCCGGGGTCTACAACGCGGCGTTTTACGAGCACATGTTTCTGGCCGGGGAAATCGGCGCGGAGTTGGTGGAGGGTCGCGACCTGGTGGTCAACGACGGCACCGTCTATATGCGCACGACCTCGGGGCTGCGTCGAGTCGACGTGATCTACCGGCGCATCGACGACGACTTTATCGATCCGCTGGTCTTCCGGCCGGACTCGCTGCTCGGCGTGCCCGGGTTGCTCCACGCCTGCAAGCGCGGCAGCGTTTCCCTGGTAAATGCGCCCGGAACCGGCGTCGCGGACGACAAGAGCGTCTACGCCTACGTACCCGACATGATTCGCTACTACCTGGGGGACGAGCCGATCCTGGCGAACGTCGAGACGCACCTCTGCCGCCGGCCTGAGAGCCTCGAATACACGCTCGACAACCTGGAGAGCCTGGTCGTCAAGCGCGTGGGTGAGTCCGGAGGCTACGGCATGCTCGTGGGTCCTCACGCGACACCCGCGGAGCGCGCGGCCTATGCGGAAGAGGTGCGGGCCAACCCGGCGGACTTCATCGCGCAGCCGGTGCTCGCGCTGTCCCGCGCGCCGTGTCTCATCGACGGCCGTTTCGAACCGCGGCACGTCGACCTTCGGCCCTTCGTGCTCAATGGTCGCCAGACGCGCATCGTTCCCGGGGCGTTTTGCCGCGTAGCCCTGCGCCGGGGAAGCTTGGTGGTGAACTCCAGCCAGGGCGGCGGCGGCAAAGACCTTTGGGTCCTCAACGACCAGGCAAACTGAGGCCACTGCCGGTCCGTGCGGTTAGCAAAATTCTGTAGCAATAACTACACTCGCCGCGCCAGCCGTCCCTAGCCGAAGGACCGCCATGCGTGTTCTCGTGAGTTCCCTGGCCAGACCATTTCCGAGACGCCTCGTCCTCATTCTGCTGTTGGCACTCGCCATCCCGCTGCTGATACCCAACGTGGCACGCGCCGCGGTGTCGGAAGAGGCGACCTTTGTCTTCAACACGTTTGCGTTCCTGATTTGGGGAGCCCTGGTGATGTTCATGTGCGCCGGCTTCACCATGCTGGAGTCCGGGTCGGTGCGCACCAAGAACGCCTCCATGATCTGCCTCAAGAACATCGGCATCTACTCCATCGCCGGCCTCGCGTACTTCATCATCGGCTACAACCTCATGTACGTGGACGTCGGCTCGGTTATCGGTTCGTTCAACTTCCTCTACGGACCGTCGAGCGCCGAGCTTGACCTGTTGGCCGGAGATGAGGACGCGGTTAGCAGCGTGGTCGCCAACGGCTATTCCAGCATGTCGGACTGGTTCTTCCAGATGGTCTTCGTGGCGACCGCCGCGTCAATCGTGTCGGGCGCGCTGGCCGAACGCGTCAAGATGTGGTCGTTCTTCCTGTTCACCCTGCTGCTCACGGCGTTCATCTACCCCATCGTTGGGGCGTGGACCTGGGGCGGGGGCTGGCTGTCCGAGATGGGATTCCAGGACTTCGCCGGCTCGACCATCGTCCACAGCGTGGGCGGCTGGGCGGCTCTGGCCGGCATCCTGGTCGTGGGGCCGCGGCTGGGCAAGTTCCGCAAGGATGGCAGCGCCCGTGCCACGCCGCCGTCGAACATCCTGGTGGTCACGCTCGGCGTGTTCATCCTTTGGCTCGGGTGGTTTGGATTCAATGGCGGCTCGCAGCTGGCCTTGGGCAGCGCCTTCGACGCGGTGGCCATGAGCCACGTGCTGGTGAACACCAACCTGGCGGCGGCGGCGGGCGTCGTGGCCGCCATCGCGATTTCACGCTCGATCATGGGGCGCACAGACCTATTCGTGGGCCTCAACGGCGCGATCGCGGGCCTGGTTTCGATTACGGCGGGCCCTGATATCGTGGACCACTACTGGGCCATCATCATCGGCGCCGTTGGCGCGGTTCTGTGCACCCTCGGGCTCAAGCTGCTAGAGAAGCTCAAGCTGGACGATGTGGTCGGGGCCGTTCCCGCCCACCTCTTCGCCGGCATTTGGGGAACCCTGGCCGCGGCGATTGCCGGCGGCGCCAGCTTCGGCGTGCAAATCGTCGGTGTGCTGGCGGTCGGCGCCTTCGTGTTTGTCGTGTCCTACCTGGTGTGGCGCCTGCTGGACCTGACGATCAAGGTCCGCGTGTCGCGCCAAGTCGAGCAGCTGGGCCAGGACGCCGGCGAGTTGGGCATCGAGGCCTACCCCGAATTCGTCCTCATGCCGGAGGAGTTCGACGAGGACTAGCCCGGTTGCGCGCCCGTCGCACGCAGCGGCGGGCGCCGGCCGACCGCGGTGACGCCATCGCGGCGATTGGGGCCTGAATCGCATGTTGGTGCGCAGCGCTCAGGGTCTCTACTGGATGAGCCGCTACCTGGAGCGCGCCCGGCGGCTCTGCCGGCTGCTGCAGCTGCAAACGGAGTCGTTGGTCGACCGACCCATTCGAGAGATTCACTTCGGCTGGAGCCGAATCTATGCCAGCGTCAACCGCGATCCGCCGGCCGGGCGGATCGAGCTGCTCGGCAGCGACGACTACACCCTGGCCGACTCCTACACCCTGGCCGGCGACCTGACCTTCGAGCGCTCCAACCCCGACTCGGTGTGGAGCTGTTTCGACCAGGGCCGGGAAAACGCCCGCCAGATTCGTCAATCCATCAGCACGCCAATGTGGACCCAGCTGAACCTGGCCTACCTGCGCCTGCAAGAGCTGGAGATGCCGGACATTTGGGCGGTCTCGCCCGAGAGCTTCTACGCCGACACGGTGGCGCAGATCGACACCTTCGTGGGCGTGGCCGCGGCCACGATGTACCGCGGCGAAGGCTGGCGCTTCATGGAGCTCGGTCGATTTGTGGAACGGGCGCAACTCCTTGCCGCACTGCTCCTGGCGCAGCTCGATGCCGAGCAGCATGTCGAGGAGGCTTCCGACGCGGACTGGACCGGCTTGCTGCGCCTCTGCCACGCGTTCGAGGTCTACAACCGCCGCTACAGCGTCGCCGTGCAGCCGCGCCAGGTGCTGGACCTGCTCGTCACGGACCCGCGTCTGCCGGACTCGCTGGGTCGATCGATCGACCGTGCCGCGGAGGAAATCGATGCGATCGGCCCGGGTCCCGACCCGGACTCCAGTGGCGCCCTGCAACGCCTGGCCGGTCGAATCGGCGGCGTGGTCCATTACCAGTGGCCCGACCATGACGACTGCCAGGCGCTCCTGGAGCAGGTGCGCACACACTGCTATGAGCTTCACGATCGGGTGACGGCGGCGTATTTCGACTATGAGATCGAAGACGCTCCCTCGAATTGACCCGATGGCTGGCCCGGCCACGTACGACATCGAGCACGTCACTCGCTACCGCTACTCCTCGCCCGTCAGCGGATGCGTGATGTCGCTGTGCCTGGAGCCACGGCAGGACGCCGACCAGCGGCTGCTGCGCTTCGAGATCGAAACGGACCCCCCGGCCCCCATGAACGCCGAGGCAGACAGCTTCGGCAATACCAAGCATGTGCTCAACATTCACCGGGAGCACCCAGCCCTTGCAATCACTGCCCGCGCCACCGTCGAGCAAACGCCGGCGCGGCGGCGGCCGCATTCACTTCGGGCGGGCGCCTGGGAGGAGATTGGTGGGTGGCGGGACTCCTTCACGCTCTGGGACTTCATCCAGCCGAGCGCGCTGACCCGGCCCTCGCCGGCGCTCTCGGCCTTCACGGATCGACTCGGCATTGAACCGGCGGAGGATCCGCTGCACGCCGTGCAACGGCTGTCGAACCTGCTCTACCGAAACCTTGACTATGTGCCGGGAAGCACCTCGGCGATATCGCCAGTCGACCACATCCTGGAAACGGGCCGGGGCGTCTGCCAGGACTACGCCCACGCCATGATTGCCATTGCGCGCTCCTGGGGCGTGCCGACGCGATACGTATCCGGCTACCTTCACGATTCCGATTCCGAGGAGTTCGACGCGCCGGCGCCGCCGTCAGCGAGCCATGCATGGGCTGAGTGCCTGCTGCCCGAGCTTGGGTGGGTGGGCTTTGACGCCACCAACGACCGTCTGGCCGGTCATGGGCACATCCGGCTGGCGGTCGGACGCGACTATCGAGACGTGGCCCCAACGAGCGGCATCTTTCGCGGCGGCGGCGAGAGCCACATCGAGGTCGAGGTGCGGGTCCGGCCTCGCCGGGCCGGATGACGAACGCCGCGCGCGAAACCACGGGCGAATAGCCCTCGGTTCGTAGAATTGGACATGCAGCGGCCGCCGCACCCCGACGAGGGTTCAGACCCTAACGAGCCGTCGACTGACGGGCTGAATCCGCAGCAGCGGTCGGCGGTCGAGCACCTGGTCGGCCCGCTGCTCGTCTTCGCCGGCGCCGGCACCGGCAAGACGCGCGTCATCACGCATCGCGTGGCCAAGCTCGTCGCGCGCGGCGTGGCCCCATGGCACATCCTGGCGGTGACGTTCACCAACAAGGCCGCGAACGAGATGCGTGAACGCATAATCGACCTCGTTGGAGTCTCGGCGGGCGGCGTCAACGTCGGGACTTTCCACGGCCAGTGCCTCCGGATCTTGCGCCGCGACTTTCACCGCATCGGGTGGGAGTCGGATTTCTCGATCTACGACGCGACCGATCAGCTCCGGGCCGTCAAGCAGGCTATGTCGGACCTGGGCATGCCGCTGAACACCATCAGCCCGCAGGCCGTGCGAAACGAAATCTCCCGCGCCAAGGACGAGCTGGCGATGCCGCACGAGTATGCGGAGCGTGCCGACGGGTTCTTCCAGGAAACGACCGCCAGCATCTATCACCGCTACCAGCGCATCTTGCGGAACGCGCAGGCGGTCGACTTCGGCGACATGATTGCCTACGCGGTTCGGATCCTGCGCGAATCGCCGGAGGCGCGAACCGCGTACCACGACCGGTTCCGATTCATCCTGGTTGACGAATACCAGGACACGAACCGCGCCCAGTACTACTTCGTTCGCGAGCTGGCCGCCGGTCACGGCAACGTCTGCGTGGTAGGCGATGACGACCAGAGCATCTACTCGTGGCGCGGCGCCGACATTCGCAACATCCTGGAATTCGAGCAGCAATTTCCGGCAGCGTCGGTGGTTCGGCTGGAGCGCAACTATCGCTCGACGAAGCGAATTCTCGCGGCGGCGAACCAGGTGATCTCAAAGCTCGCCACGCGCGCGCCGAAGACGCTGTGGACCGATCGGGACGACGGCGACGCGTTGGGCGTCATCGAGGCGTTCGACGAGGACGACGAGGCGCAGCAGGTCCTCGAGGTCGTTCGCAAGCTGACCACGGATGAGCAGGTGGCCCGGCGCGATATCGCCATCATGTACCGCACGAACGCGCAGTCTCGGGCCTTCGAAGAGCTGTTCGTCCGCCTGGGCGTGCCGTACCAGCTGGTCGGCGCGACGGAGTTCTACAGCCGCAAGGAAGTTCGAGACGTATTGGCGTACCTGCGCGCGGTGGCCAATCCGCGCGACCTGTTGAGCTTCGAGCGCATCGCCAACGTGCCGCGACGCGGGATCGGCGCCACCACGCTGAAGACTCTCCGCGAGTGGGCCGAGCAGACGGGTCTGGCGCCCGGCGAGCTGGTGCGCTGGCTGGCGCAGCAGGCCGACGCGCCCGATGCCGCGCATGCCGAGGCGCCGCTCGCCGGCCGGGCCCGCCGCGCGCTGACGGACCTGGGTCGCGTCATGCGGAAGCTCGACTCGCTCGCGTCCGAGCTTCCGGTGGGCAGCCTCATCAACGCGGTGGTGCAGGAAACCGGCTACGACGACGTGCTCGACAACGACCCGGACCGTCCGGAAGAGCGCTGGGAAAACGTGGTCGAGCTGGCGGCCGCCGCCGGCAAATACGACGAGTTCGAGCCCCGCGAAGGACTCCAGCGGTTTCTCTACGAAGCGGCCCTGGTCTCCGAGGTCGACAACCTGGCGGAGCAATCGGAAGCGATCACCATGCTCACTTACCACGCCGCGAAGGGATTGGAGTTCGGCGTCGTGTTCATGACCGGCATGGAGGAGGAGCTGTTTCCTCACATCAGGTCCCAGGACGACCCGGACCAGATGGAGGAAGAGCGGCGTCTCGCCTACGTCGGCATTACCCGGGCGCAGGACCGCCTCTTCATGTCCTATGCGCGGTTTCGGTCGGGGTGGGGGACGCCGGTGCGCTTTCCCTCGCGGTTTCTAAACGACATTCCGCAGGAGCACCTGGTCTACGAGCGCCGCCTGAACGAGCAGCCGGGCATTCCGTCCGTCGGACCGGCGACCTCGCAGGCGGAGCCGCAGGCGCCGACCGAGCGAACGTTTCGGGACGGCCAGAAAGTGCGGCATCGCGTGTTCGGCGACGGCCTGGTCGTGGCCGGCAAGGTCACGCGCTTCGATGAAGAGGTGACGGTCATGTTTGAGTCCGCCGGCCTCAAGCAGCTGGCCGTGAATCTCGCCAACCTGGAGGCCCTCAACTGAGCGGCGCGTACGCCGGGTGGACGTTCATCTTCGACTTCGACGGCACGGTGAGCCCGGCGGATATGGGCCACGTCATCTTCGACGCGCTGGCCACACCCGAGTGGCGCGTCATCGACGACCGGTGGATCCGGCGCGAGATTCCCACCAGCGTGCGGGCCCGCGCCCAATTCGACCTGGTGGATCCTGACCGTCGCGCGTTCGACCGGCTGATCGACGAACACGCGGTCGATCCGGCGTTTCCGGAACTGGCGCGTGGCCTCCAGGAAGCCGGCGCCGAGGTGCAAATCGCGAGCGATGGTTTCGGTTACTACATCAGCCGCATGCTGGCAGCTGCCGGTCTGGCCGATCTGCCGGTGGACTCGAACCGACTCGACCTGCAAGAGGGCGCCATCGTGCTCGAGTTTCCCCAGGAAGGCGCCGGCTGCGGACACTGCGGCATGTGCAAGGCGCTGCCGGTGCGGCGGGCAAAGGCGCGCGGGCGTCGTGCGGTGTACGTGGGTGACGGCTACTCGGACCGCTGCGCGGCCACCGAAGCCGACGTGATCTTCGCGAAAGACAGCCTGGCGGCTCATTGTCAGGCCGAGGGCATTCCTTACCATGCCTTCGCCAGTCTTGCCGACGTACAGGCCTGGGTGTCACACCGAACGCAGGTCGGCGAAAGCCGCCGCTGACATGACCTTCCGCGAGCTTGCCGTCATCTTCGAGCGCCTGGACGAGATCAGCGCGCGCAACGCCATGATCGACATCCTGGCGGAGGTCTACGGCGCGGTCGGGCCGGATGAAGCGGCGCACGTGACGTATCTCATTCAAGGACGGCTGGTTCCGAAGTTCGTCGACCTGGAATTCGGCGTCGCCGGGCGCCTCATGATCGAGGCGCTGGCGCTGGCCTTCGACCGGGATCACGCGGAAGTCGAGGCGGTATCGCGCGAGACGGGCGACCTGGGCACGGCGGCGGAGCAACTGACGAGCCACGAGGGAGGCGACCTCTCGGTGGGCGACGTATTCGCTCGGCTGCGCGAAGTGGCCGAGGCCGAGGGACCGGGCTCCCAGGAACGCAAGGTGCAGGGAATCGCCGCCATCCTCCAGGAGCTGGATGCGCGCTCGAATCGCTACTTGCCGCGGATCCCGCTGGGCCGTCTGCGACTTGGGGTGGGGGATCCCACGGTGATGGACGCGCTCTCGGTGGCGAAGGTGGGCGACAAATCCGAGCGCAAGGTAATTGAGCGCGCCTACAACCTGACCAGCGATCTGGGACTGGTCGCACACGACTACGTCGCCGAAGGTCGCGCCGCCATGGAAGCGGTGGACGTGCGCGTGGGCTATCCCGTGCGCATGGCCCAGGCCGAGCGGCTCTCCAGCGGCGCCGAGATCGTCGACAAGATCGGGCGCGCGGCGGTGGAGGCGAAGTTCGACGGCTTTCGGGTGCAGATTCACCGCAACGGGACGACGGTCAGCATCTACAGCCGCAACCTGGAGGACATGACGGGCATGTTCCCCGAGGTCACGGAATCCGTGCTGGCCCAAGTGCGCGCCGAGCAGGCGATCTTCGAGGGCGAGGCGATGGGCGTGGACCCGGACAGTGGAGAGTTCCTGCCGTTCCAGGTCACCGTGTCGCGCAAGCGCAAGCACGGCATCGAGGAAGCGGCGGCCACCATGCCCCTGACCGTGCAAGCGTTCGACGTGCTCTACGACGGCGAAGACGTGACTACGCTCCCGTTCAGCGAGCGGCGCGAGCGATTGCAAGCGCTGATCGGGCCCGGCGACGGCGTGGTGGTGTCAGAGGTGCTTGAGACCGAGGACCCGGAAGCCATTGATCGGTTCTTCGGCGCGCAGGTCGATGCGGGCCTGGAAGGCGTGCTGGCCAAGCGGCTCGACGCGCCCTACGAGGCAGGCAAGCGCAACTTCAACTGGATCAAGCTCAAGCGCAGCTACTCGGCGGCGCTCAACGACACGCTCGACTGCGTGCTGATCGGATACTGGCGCGGTCGCGGCAAGCGCGCCGCCTGGGGCATCGGGGCCCTGCTGAGCGCGGTGTGGGATCCCGAAAGCGAGACCTTCAAGACCATCGCGCGCATCGGCACGGGCTATTCGGACGAGGAATGGGTTCGCATTCGGGAGATGCTGGACGCCCACGCGGTGCCCGAGCAACCGGCAACCGTGGACTCGCACGTGACGCCGGACGTGTGGAGCACGCCCACCCATGTGGTCGAGGTGCTGGCCGACGAGATCACGTTGAGCCCCACCCACACCGCCGGTCGCAGCGAGACCCAGCAGGGCATGGCGCTGCGTTTCCCTCGCGTGCTGAACTTCGTGCGCGAGGACAAGGACCCCACCGACGCCACCACTGTTGCCGAGGCGAGGGCCATGTTCGAGCAGCAGACGGGCAAGGCCGGCGGGGGCTGAGGTCTCACCGTCTCTCCGTCTTGTCGTGCCTTCGCCTGGACTTGGGAGCGTCGAGCACCCCATCAGTCATTCCGAACGCAGTGAGGAATCTAAGGACGGTGTGCGTTCTCCCCCGCCCCTTGGATTCCTCGCCTGCGGCTCGGAATGACACGGAGAAGAGTGCAAGTCACATGCAAGGAGCGCGAGTGCTCGGCACCCTCAAGCCCGTTGACTAGCGCTCCGCCGGCTCGATCACGAGCGGATGTTTCGGCTGGTAGATGCCGATCCAGGCGTCGCCGGGAACCTCGATCCGAGTCGCAATGCCCCACTCTTCCTCGTGGATCGGCTCGATCAGCTTGACGCCCTTGGCTTGCAGTTTCGCCACCGTGGCGTGCAGGTCATCGCACAGCAGGTGGAGCTCGTGGTCGCGGTCGCCGTCCTCCGGATGCAGCCCGACCTCGGTGGGCGGGAGCGCAAAGACCAGCCAGCCGTCGCCGGCGTTTACCCATGGAAACTCGAGCACGTCGCGAAAGAATTCCCGCGCGGCCTCGGCGTCCTTGGTGAAGATCAGCGAATGGACTCCGATGAACATTGGTAGCGCTCCGATTCGTCGGACGGCGTTTCTATCTTGCCCGACGGATGGGGTCCGGTCCCCGCAGCCGAAGTGGCATTCAAGCTAGGCTGGACGTTCGCGGCGGCACGGAGCGGCAGATGTCTCTTTCCGACGGTTTCCGGCTAGACGGCCGCCGCGCATTGGTCACCGGCGCCAGCCGTGGGATCGGGCGAGCCATCGCCGAGGCCTTCGCGGAGGCCGGCGCGGATGTGGCGCTGGCCGCGCGCACCGTGCCCGACCTCGAGGCGGTTGCGGCGGCGGTCGAAGCGCACGGCCGCCGCGCGGTCGTGCTGCCGCTCGACGTGCGCGACGTGGCGGCCGTCGAGCAGGCCGTCGCCGAAGCGGCCGAAGTCTTGGGCGGCCTGGACATCCTGGTGAACAACGCGGGGGTCTATTTCCACACGACCGTCGATGACCTCACACCGGATCAATTTCAACTCGTGCTCGACGTCAACCTGCGCGCCGTCGTGTTCGCCATGCAGGCGGCGCGACCGCTCATGCGGGCAGGCGGCGGGGGAGTGGTCATCAACATCAGCTCGGTCGCCGCGGAGAAAGGGGCGCCCAACGTCTACGGCGCCAGCAAGGCGGCGCTGGAGAGCTTCACCCGCAGCGCCGATCGCGACTGGGCGCTGGACAACATCCGCTGCGTGGCGATTGCGCCGGGCATGATCGACACGGACATGGAGGCGGAGGTTTTGGCCGACCCGTCGCGCATCGATCCGGTGATCGCGACCACGGCGCGCCGCCGCGTGGCCCAGCCGTCCGAGGTCGCCGCCGCCGCGGTCTTCCTTGCCTCGCAGGCCGCCGATTTCATCAGCGGCGCCGTGCTCAACGTTGACGGCGGCCGCAGCGCGAACTACTAGTCATGGAAGACGCCTTTTCGCTTTCGGGCCGCCGGGCGCTGGTCACCGGCGCGAGCCGTGGGATCGGACGCGGGATCGCCCTGGCCTTCGCCGAGGCCGGCGCCGACGTGGCCCTTGCGGCGACCGACTCCGGGAAACTGAACGATGTCGCCGCCGAGGCGCGGCGGTGTGGAGGGTCCGCGCACCCGATTACCGTCGACCTCTCCGACGTCGACGCCGTCCTGGACATGGTTGACCGGGCGCAATCCTCCATGGGCGGGCTGGACGTGCTGGTCAACAACGCGGCGATTCACGGCGGTGATGCAAGCACCGACACCTCCGCCGAGGAGTTCGAGCGCATGGTCAACGTCAACCTGCGGGCGCCGGTGTTCGCGGCGCAGCGGGCGGGAACGTACATGCGGGCCGCGGGCCGCGGCGTGATTATCAACATCGGCTCGACCGCCGCGGTGCGCGGACTGGGGGTCTACGGCGCGGTCAAGGCCGGGCTCGAGTCCTTCACGGAGGGCCTGGCCCGGGAATGGGGTCCCGCCGGCATCCGCGTGGTCGCCATCCAGCCGGGACTCATCAGCACCGACGCGACGGCGTCCCTGGAGCAGGATCCCGAACGTCTCGAACGCTTCTTGAGCCAAACGCACCTGCGACGCATCGGCCAGCCGCGCGACGTGGCCGGCGCAGCCGTGTTCCTGGCCTCGGACGCGGCCAGCTTCATCACGGGTATCGTGCTTCCGGTGTCCGGCGGTCGCGTGTACAAGCTCTAGCCAGCCCAACGCCTATAATTCGGCTCGGTTCGCCCCACCCGATTTCCCTATGATCGACCGCGAGCAAGTGGTGCACGTCGCGGCCCTGGCGCGCCTGGCGCTCTCGGAGGCCGAGATCGATCGCATGCAGGCCGATTTGCAGCAGATCCTCCAGGCGTTCGAGGCGCTCAACGCGCTCGACGTATCCGACGTGTCTCCAACGGCGCAGGTGATTCCGCTCGCCACCGTCGAGCGACCGGACGAAACCGAGGCGCCGCTCTCGCGCGACGACGTGATGCGCAACGCCCCGCGAGTCGAGCGGGACCAGATTCGCGTTCCCGCCGTGCTGCCGGAGGAGTAGCGGGCGTGCCTGACTGCCGGGCCGGCAGGGACTCGTCGCATGGCTGACGACCTCTTCCGGCTCACCGTCACCGACGCGGGGGAGGCGCTGACGTCCGGCGACGTCTCCTCGGTCGAACTCACTCGCAGCGTGCTGGACCGCATCGACGCCGTCGACGCGCGCACCGGCGCCTACTTGCTCGTGACCGCCGACGCCGCGCTGGCTCAGGCCGAGGCAGCGGATGCTCGGCGGGCGGGCGGCGAGGTCGGGCCGCTGCTGGGCATCCCGCTGGCGATCAAGGACGTGCTCTGCACCGACGGCGTCACGACCACCTGCGCCTCGCGCATCCTCGAAGGATTCGTGCCTCCATTCGACGCCACGGTCGTCGCGCGCCTCAAGGACGCCGGCGCCGTGCTGGTGGGCAAGACCAACATGGACGAGTTCGCCATGGGGTCGTCGAATGAGAATTCGGGCTATCACCCGGTGCGCAATCCGTGGGACCTGTCCAGGGTCCCGGGGGGATCGAGCGGCGGATCGGCGGCGGCGGTGGCGGCGGACGAGTGCCTGGCCGCGCTTGGCTCGGACACCGGCGGGAGCGTGCGGCAGCCGGCCGCGCTGTGTGGCTGCGTGGGCCTCAAGCCAACCTACGGGCGCGTGTCGCGCTACGGGCTGGTGGCGTTCGCGTCGTCGCTCGACCAGGTCGGTCCGCTCACGAAATCGGTGCGCGACGCTGCCGTGCTCCTCTCGGCCACTGCCGGACACGATTCGCGCGATGCCACCTCGCTCCCGGAGCCGGTGCCGAACTTCGCGGCGGAGCTGGATGGCAACGTCGAGGGACTGCGCGTGGGCGTGGCGCCTGAGTACTTCGGTGAGGGCATCGATGCCGGCGTGGCCGCGGCGGTCGAGGATGCGATTGGCGCCTTGGAAGCCAACGGCGCGGAGATTCGCGAGATCACGCTGCCCCACACCGAGTACGCGCTGCCGGTCTACTACGTCATCGCTCCCTCCGAGGCGAGCGCGAACCTGGCCCGTTACAACGGTGTGAAGTATGGACTGTCGGACCCGCAGGCTGTGGACGTGGACGAGATGATGGCCACGGTGCGCGCGCAGGGCTTCGGCGCCGAGGTCAAGCGACGCATCATGCTCGGCACGTTTGCGCTGTCGTCCGGCTACTACGACGCCTACTACCTGCGCGCCCAGAAGGTGCGCACGCTCATCAAGCAGGATTTCGACGCCGCGTTCGAGTCGGTGGACGTGATCGCCGCACCGACCTCGCCGACCACCGCGTTCGACCTCGGCGGGCGGACCGCGGATCCACTGGCGATGTATCGCGCCGACGTGCTCACCCTGCCCGCGTCGCTCGCGGGCCTGCCGGCCATCAGCGTGCCGTGCGGCTTCGTGGACGGATTGCCGGTGGGCCTGCAGCTCATCGCGCCGCCGCTGCACGAGGCGCGCCTGCTGCGCGTGGCGGACGCCTATGAACGACTCCGCCCGGAGACACCGGCGCCGCGCCAGGCGGTGGAGGCATGACCATGCCCCCCGGCTATCGCGTGGTCATCGGACTCGAGACCCACGTGCAGCTCAAGACGGCCAGCAAGATGTTCTGCCGCACGAGCGCGGCCTATGCGTCCGCGCCGCCGAACACCCTGGTGTGCCCGGTGTGTCTGGGAATGCCGGGCGTCCTGCCGGTGATCAATGCGGCCGCCGTCGATCTCACGATCATGACGGGCCTCGCCCTGCACAGCGAGATTCCGCCGCACGCCAAGTTCGACCGGAAGAACTACGCGTATCCGGACTTGATGAAGTGGTATCAGATTTCGCAATACGACCTGCCGCTGTGCGTCGGCGGCTGGCTGGAAATCAACGCCAACGGCGAGTCCCGGCGCATCCGCATCACGCGCGTTCATCTCGAAGAAGACACCGCCAAGCTCACGCACGTGGTCGGCGACGACGGCCAGCCGGCGAGTTTGATCGACGTGAATCGCTCGGGCGTACCGCTGATGGAGATCGTCACCGAGCCGGACATCACCAGCGCGGAGGAGGCGATGGCCTACGGCCTCAAGCTGCGCAACATCCTGCGCTGGCTGGGTGTGTCCACGGCCAACATGCAGGACGGGGCGCTGCGGATCGACGCCAACGTCTCGGTGTGGCCGATCGGCGCCGAGGTTGGCGATACCAAGGTCGAGGTCAAGAACATGAACTCGTTCCGGGCGCTGGGCCAGGCGCTGGACTTCGAGATCGAACGCCAGATTGGCCTGCTGGAGCGCGGCGAGCGGCTGGAGCAGGAAACGCGCGGGTGGGACGAGAGCACGTCCCGCACCGTGTCCCAGCGCACGAAGGAATACGCCCACGACTATCGTTATTTCCCGGAGCCCGATCTGCCGCCGCTCGAGATCGCGCGCGAGCGCGTGCAGCGCCTCACGGAGCAAATGCCCGAGTTGCCCGATGCTTTTCGGCGGCGGCTGGTGGGGGGCCTCGGCGTCGCTTCGGCGGACGCCGACGAGTTGATCGAGGACCGTGATCTCGCCGCCTACACCCTCGAGGTCATCGAGCGTCATGCGGGACCGGCGGCGGAGGTCGTGACGTGGGTGCTGCAGGACGTGCGGCGGATGCTCAATGCGCGGGAGCTGGGGTCCGACGCCATCCCCATATCCGCGGCCGCGATGGCGGAGCTGTTGGCGCTGCGAGCCAAGGGCGATCTGAGCAGCACGATGGCCGGCACGGTGCTCGAGGAGATGTTCGCCACCGGGAAGTCATTGGAAGAGATCGTGGCTGCCCGCGGCCGGCAAATCAGCGATAGCGACGCCTTGGCGGTAATCGCCCGCGAGGTCATGGACGCCAACCCGCAAGCGGTCGCGGACTACCATGCAGGGAAGGATCGCGCGATTCAGTTCCTGATGGGCCAGGTCATGCGGCGCACGCGGGGCAAGGCCAATCCGGGAAAGGTGACCGAGTTGCTGCGCGCGGAGCTTAGCCGTGACCGCGGCGCGTGAGGTGGGATGGGCGCCATGAACCCGTCGGACTCTACCGCCCCCGAACCCAACGCCTTCGAAACGGCTCTGCGCCAGTATGACGAGGCGGCGGAGCTTCTCAATCTGGATGCCGACGTGCGTGAGATTCTGCGCCGCCCAAAGCGTGAGCTGGTCGTCAACTTTCCGGTGGAGATGGACGACGGTGGGATCCGCATGTTTCGGGGCTATCGCGTGCATCACAACATCACGCGGGGTCCCGCCAAAGGCGGCATCCGCTACCACCCCCAAGCCGACCTCGACGAGGTGCGCGCCCTGGCCATGTGGATGACGTGGAAGTGCGCCGTCATGAACCTGCCCTACGGCGGCGCCAAGGGCGGCGTCGAGGTCGATCCGCACCGGCTCAGCCGGGCGGAGCTCGAAAACCTCACGCGGCGCTACGCCAGCGAGATTGCCGTCTTCATCGGGCCGGAGTTCGACATCCCGGCCCCGGACATGGGCACGAATGCCCAGGTCATGGCGTGGATCATGGACACCATCTCCATGCACGCCGGACACTCGATTCCCGCGGTCGTCACGGGCAAGCCGGTGGCCGTCGGCGGGTCCGAAGGGCGGGCATCGGCCACGTCCCGCGGCATGCTCGAAGTGACCCTGGCGATGCTGAAGCGCGCGGGGCGTGATCCACGGGGCCTGCGGGTGGCGGTTCAGGGCGCGGGGAATGTCGGGATGGGCGCGGTGCGCCTCTTTCATGAGGCCGGATTCACCATCGTTGCCGTGAGCGACAGCGAGGGAGGAGCGATGCGCGATTCGGGGCTCGACGTCCCGGCCGTCGTGCGTCACGGCGCCGCCGGCGGACTGATGAAAGACCTGCCGGACGCGGACCGGATCAGCAATCGTGAGTTGCTCGAGCTCCCCGTGGACATTCTGGCGCCGGCGGCCATCGAGGGGCAGCTCACGGCCGCCAACGCGTCACAGGTCAGGGCATCGATGATTGTCGAAGGCGCCAACGGCCCGACGACGCCGGCGGCGGATCTGGAGTTTGCCGATCGCGGAATCACCGTGATCCCGGACATTCTGGCCAACGCCGGCGGCGTCACGGTGTCCTACTTCGAGTGGGTGCAGGACCTGCAGCAGTTCTTCTGGACCGAAGCCGAGATCAACGAACGACTCGGCCGCCAGATGCGGGACGCGCTGACGAGCGTTGTCGCGACCGCCGAGGAGGCCGGGGTCACCTTGCGCCAGGCGGCCCACATGCTGGCCATATCCCGCGTGGCCGAGGCCACGGGGCTGCGGGGGGTCTATCCGTAGGGGCGCCCGGCCCGGTTGCCCGATCTAGTTGGTTGCGCCGTCGCGCACGGCCTGCCACGAGAATGGGCGGCCATCGTCGAAGACGGCCCCAACCTCGGCGAACGCGTCTCGCCCTTCGTCGTCGGGGTTGTAGAGCCGCGTCGGCGAGTTGAGCAGGACGGCGGGCTGGTCGCCGACGACCATGAAGCCGTGGTGGACGAGACGCGGGATTAGCACGCAGTGCTGCGCGTCGTCCCCGCAGATTTCGCCGAGCGGCAGCAAATCGAGCGTGCCTTGCGTCGGCGATTCGGGCCGCCCGTCCCACAGGGCAAGCATGATCGAGCCGGCCGCAACGATGAAGCGGTCTTCCTGGTGCTGGTGCACGTGCCATTCGTCCTCGTCGCGGGCCAGTCCGGCCGGGGTGACCGAGTAGTAGGTCTGCGCGAAAGCCCTCGAGTCCGGGTCGTAGATGTCAGGCCAATCGGTTCGGAGGATCTCAACCAGCGTCCCGGACTCGTCACGATTGACACGCAACGGCCGAGCGACGGCGTCATGGATCCGAAGCCGAAACCGCACCAATTGCCTCGCGCGCCGTGCCTAGGCGTTCAGTGTAGGCGAACGGCGACACGAAAAGTTCACTCGACGCTTGCATCGTTAGGGAGTGCTAGCATGCACAGGCGACTTTGACGACGGGTCAGGCACTGATGCCTCGCACGAGTCCCACCCCGGCGACGCGGATGTCGTACCAACGACGACAGCGTGTCCGGGATACCGCCATGAGCATGGCGAACACCATTGGCGCCAAATATTCGGATTTGCGCGTCACCATCGATATGGAGAGCGTGGACGGCGAGGACGCGTTCGTCTGGATCGAGGTGCTGCGGGGACTGCGTCCGGCGGAGCTTCCCACGTTCATCGATCGTCTGGCGCGGCAGTGCGCCCGCCGTACCGGCTTCTGGATCGTGCCGCGAATCGTCAGCTCGAATGTGGAGTCCCAGCCGGAATTGCGATTGCGGCCCCGCGTCGGCTCCGCTCGACCCTCTGTGACCTAGCGGCTATCCGTCCAGCTCGTCGATAGCGACCCGCCGACCTGCGGTGTGCGACTCGTAGGCGGCATGCACGATCTCAACCGCGCGCCGTCCGACATCCCCCGGCGATGAATTGGAGTCCGCGAGACCCAGCGTCAGCTCCACCAGCTCGTGGGGTGGCCCGTCACAGCGATAGGCCCCATCGTCCACGCCGACGGCGTGTTCTTGATGGGCCTCGTCGTCCCGGAAAACGGCCAGCCGCGCCCGATCGATGTCGTAAAGCAGCGCGCCCTCGCTGCCGAAAATGCGCAGGTCGAGCTGGAAGCGCGCGCCCACCGGAACCGCGGCCGTGCCCGACACCGACGCCAGGGCGCCGCCGCGAAAGTGCACCGTCAGGGCATTGTGCAGGTCGATTCGCGCGCCGCCGTCCGCCATGGCCGCGTACACGGCCTCGGGTTCGAGATCCGTGAGCCAGGTGAGCAGACCAAGCGCGTGACTGAGCTGCGCCTGGCCGTAGCCCCCCTGGGAAAGCTCGGGGTCCGTGTAGTTGTCGAATTCCGGCGCCACGAGCGGTGGCTCGCCGAAGCGGAAGGCCGTGCCCAAGAAGAATTCCTTCGACGGCGACCCCATGTGACAGGCCACGTGCTCGACCTCACCCACCGCGCCGCCGTCCATCAGCTCCTTGGCGCGGACGGTGAGCGGCCGGTGGTGCCAGCCGTAGGACACCAGCAGATGACGCCCCGCGTCGCGCGCCAGCGCGACCAGGCGGCGCGCATCCCCGGCGCGGGTGCACATGGGCTTCTCGACCAGGACGTGGCAGCCCGCCTTCAGGGCCGCAGCGGCATGATCGAAGTGGTGGCGATGCGGCGAGGCCACGACGACCGCGTCGAGGTCGTGGCTGAGCAGCTCATGGACGTCCGGCGTCGCGTGCTTGAATCCGAAGTGCCGCTGCACCCGCGCGAGCACCGCGGCGTCGAGGCCGCACACCGCCACCATCTCGACGTCGTTGCGCGCGGCCAGGAGCGGCATGTGGTTGGTGGTGGCCCACCAGCCCGCCCCGATGAATCCGAGACGAGCCTTGCGGCTTGGATGCTGCGGCCGGCGCGCCGCCTCCGCGATCATCTCGTCGGAGAGAATCCCGACATCGGTGTTGTGGGATTCGGCGGCTGAAGTCTCCGGGCCGGAGTCACCAGTCATGCGGCGCCAACCTCCTTGATGTCGGACCTGACGCTGCCGGTACGTGGGTGGCGGAGATTCATGGACGAATGGCGTCCAACGCCTGCCGTTGCTCGGCGGTGAACGACCAGCCCACGGCGCCGCACAGCTCGTCCACCCGATGAGGCCGCTCGGTCTTGGGGATGGCCATTACCCGGTCGTGGTCCAGCAGCCAGCGAATCGCGACTTGCGCCGGGGTCTTGCCGGCCTCGACAGCGACCTGCCGGATGACCGAGGACTCGGGTCCGGAAACGACTCGCCCCAGCGCCAGCGGTGCAAAGGCGATGACGGTGATGTCGTTGGCCTGGCAGTACGGCAAGATTTCGGGCTCGATCCGCCGATCGAGCACGCTGTATGGGACCTGGTTCGCGACGAGCGGGGAGCTCTCGAGGGCATCCTGGGCGTCCGCCATTTGTTGAACGTCGAAATTGCTCACGCCGATGTGGCGAATCACGCCGTCGGCGACCAGCTGCTCCATGGCGGCCATGGTTTCGGTGATCGGAATGGTCGCGCTGGGTGAGTGAATCTGGTAGAGATCGATGACGTCGATGCCGAGTCGCTCGCGGCTGGCGAGCGCGTGCGAAATCACGCAGTCATGCCGCAGGTTCTGCGCGCTGATCTTGGTGGCCACGAAGGCGGACGCGCCGGCTTCCCGCAGCTCGCGGCAGACGATGCGCTCGGCGGCGCCCGGCTCGTCGCCAACGGCGTTGTACGACTCCGCCGTGTCGATGAGGTTCGCGCCGAGCTCGATTGCGCGACCCAGGACCCCCGGCTCGCCGTGGTAGCGGGCGGTGCCGAACCCGATGCTCGGGATCAATTCGTCGGTGGGCCCGAGGGGGACGTATTCCATGCGAGTCTCACTCGTCCGTTTGGCCGCAGACTCCCAGTGTAAGTCGGGGAGTTCGCCGGGGTCGCCGACCTTGGCGTCGTCGAATGGGTGACGCGCCCGAGAGCGCGCTATGGCTCGACCGAATACACCTCGGAGTCGGGGAAGAAGTTGAACCAGCCAAACCAGTAGGCAAGATGGCCGGGCAGGCGTTCCAGGCGCTCGCCGCTGGGTCCGAGGAGCGCGTCCTCGGTGACCTGCCAGACGGCCCCGCTCTCGTCGCGCAGCGTTTGCGGGTCATCGCCCGCGCTGAACTCGAGGCTTCCGCCGTCATAGGCGCGAACTTCGGCGCCCGCCGGCCAGATGGCGGGAGCGCCGAGGGTGCGATCGCGGCCCTGACCCTTGAGATTGCCGCGCGGCGCCACGATCACCACGCGCTGACCTGCAAGCTCATCATTCACGACGACGCGCTCCGTCAGCAGCGTGGTCGGGTAGGCGCGCCGGATGCCGTTGATGGTGAGACCAAACACCCGATCCTTGGTGCGGAGCTCGGGGCTCTCGTACGGCACCGGGAATCGCGTCTCGGGGCTGGCAAAGTATGCGCCGTACGCGGCGCCGGGCGTATACGCGCGCGCGTATCCGGTTTTCCAATCGAGGGCCACCGTGCCGGGATGTTGCGCCGTCCAATCGGCCCACGTCGATACCACGACCGGCAGGATGTTGAGCTGAATGTCGCTTGTCGCAAGCGGCCCGAGCACCGGCTCGCCGCTCAACTGATTCCACAACGACCTGGTGTTGCGGTCGTACATCAGCTTGTTACTGCGCATGAGGAGGCCCGACGTGCCAAACGTAAACACCGTGTCGTCGACCCGCCCGTCGAACAGCACCCCGGCGCCGCAAAGCGTGCAGTAGGCGAGCGAGACGGGGACGCCGCCCACGACGTCGTTGGCCATCTCGTGCCAGTCCAGGATTCGCAAGGGATACGCCCGATGGTCGCCATTGATTGACACGCCGAACAGCAGGTCATCGGGCTCGAGATAGTCGATGTCCGACGCGGGGAGGAACGTCGGATTCTCCAACGGCGGGATGCCGTCCACCCGTACGCCGCCCCAGATGATTTCCTCGGAGCGAATCTTGCCGGGATCCGGACCTTGGAAGAACTCGGTCATGACGGGGTCGATGGCTCCGAGCAACCAGCCCTTCCACTGCGCAAACCCTGGGGGCGCTTGCAGGTCGGACTTCGCGTACCACTGCGCCCAGCGCGAGGTGTAGATAAATACTTGGTCGGTGAGCGACTTGAGGGCGTTCGCGACGCCTGGGACGCCGGGTCCCTGGATGATGGCCAATTCGTTGAATCGAACGAGCTCGATGAGCACGGCGATAAACCGCTGGTCGCCGGACGCCTCGATCGCGTCGACGATTGCCCGGGTGCGGGTCCTATTCCGACGGTCCAACAGCCCATAGAGCAGGACCTCCACATCGGCATCGTTGAACGGCGGCTCGGGGATGGGCGCGTCCGTGATCGGAGTCGGCGCCACGGTGGCGGTCGGTTGCGGCGTCGGTTCGGGGGTGGCCGTCGCCGCGGGCGAGGGAGTGGCGGGCGTTACCTCGGGCGACGGGGATGCCGCGGGCTGGGCATCGGGCGTGCGCGTTGGCGGCGGGCGGCTTTCGGTTGCGATCGAGTCGTCATCGCACGCCGCGAGCGCCAGCGCCGCGGAAGCGCCCGCGGCGCCCAGCAACAGGCGGCGGCGGTTGATCGGACGGCGCCTGCCACGGGGCAGGGGACGAGCCGGTGAAATCTGGGAATCCCTTGAAGTCAATCCAACGTCATTGAAGCTCACTACGTTTGGAGAGTTTGGACGGTTTCTTAGCATGTGGCGAATTGGCGGCGCTTCCTGCCATGCTGGTCGGCAGCCTCGCGCGCAACGCTCCAGGAATAGTCATGTCCAACCCCGACATCATCGACGCGCATGTTCACGTCTGGAGCGCCGACACGGCGCGGTTTCCCTTCGTGCCGGGCTTTGGCCCCGAGGATTTGTGGTTTCCCAGCTTCGACGGCGCGGAGCTCGCGGCCCGTGGGGCGCCCGCCGGCGTGGGCCGATTCAACCTGGTGCAGATGACTTGGTACGGCCTCGACCACAGCTATATTGCGGACCTCATCCAGCGCGATCCGCGGCGTTTCGTCGGCACGGGGATCGTGCCTGCCATCGTGGACGTCGGCCTGCCGGAGCCCGACCGCGCGATGCAAGCGCTGGCCGGGCAGGGGATCCGGGCATTCCGAGTGCGTGGACAATCGACACGCCCGGACGTGCCCGGCGGCGAGCAATGGCTCGATCACCCGGCGTTCGAGGCAATGTTCCGCAGGTCGGCGTCGGACAACCTGCCGCTCAGCTTTCTTTGTGGGGCCGCTGACTTGTCCGAGATCGATCGGATGTGCGCCAGGCACGGCGATGCGCCGGTGATCCTGGACCACCTGGCGCGTCTTGGACCGGCCACGGGCGCCACCGCGGAGGACGTGGACGCGCTATGCGCCGTGGCCCGCCACCCGCGGACGATGGTGAAAGTGAGCGCGTTTGGCGCGCTGAGCCGGGACGGGCCACCGTATCTGGATATGTTGCCCATCGTTCGCCGGGTGCTCGACGCATACGGGCCGGAGCGGTGCATGTGGGCCAGCGACAGCCCCCTGCAGACCGTGTCGCCGCACAGCTACGAGACTTCCATAGGCCTGCTGGCCGAGCACGCCGACTTCCTCAGCGACGGCGACCTGGCCCAACTGCTGCACGGCACGGCCGAGCGCGTGTTTTGGCCTGATTGATGGCGTTCGGCGGCACGGCCATGAGGCACAATCGCCCGAGGTGATGGATTGGAGGCCAACGGTGGCAGGTGATTTTGACGGTCGCGTGGCCCTGGTCACGGGAGCGGCCCGGGGCATGGGACGGGCGATAGCGGAGCTCTTGACGGCGCGCGGTGCGCGGGTAGCCGTGAACGATCTGAACCCGGAAGCAACGGCGGCCACGGCCGAGGCCTGCGGGGCCGAGTCGCTGGCGGTGCCCGGCGACGTCTCCGATCGAGACCGCGTGCGCGCCATCGTGGCGGAGGTGGCCGACCACTACGGACGGCTGGATGTGCTCGTCAACAACGCGGGCGTCGCATTCCACCGAAAGATCGACGAGATCACCGATGACGAGTGGTCCCTGGTGTTCGCGGTCAACGTGCAGGCCGTGTTCACATTCATTCAAGCCGCAATGGGACCGATGGCCGCCAATGGCTATGGACGCATCGTCAACTTCTCATCGACGGCGGGCAAGAACGTCAGCACGGTGGCGGGCGCCCACTACACGGCATCCAAGGCGGCGGTGCTGGGCATCACGCGCGCGTCGGCCCTGGAGCTTGCAGTGCACGGGATCACCGTCAACGCGGTGTGCCCGGGCATGATCGACACGCAGATGATCAATGAGGCGTGGCCCAGGGAACGCATCGAAGCCTATATTCCCTCGATTCCGCTGCAGCGCCTCGGTCAGCCTGAGGAAGTCGCGGAGCTGGTGGCGTTCCTCGCGTCCGAGCGTGCCGGCTACATGACCGGCGCAGCAGTTGACATAACCGGTGGGGAGCTCATGGTATGAGGGCCGACGGCACGCGCGCGTGAGTCACTGGCGCAGCGCCGACGAAATCCAGGCCCGGCTGCGCGGGCCGGTGAATCCATTGCCGACCAAGTTCACTCCCGAAGGCGAGATCGATCCGGACGGCATGCGCGCCACCATCGACGTGTCGCTCGACGCCGGCGTCGAGGTCATCATGCTCACGTGGGGCGAGGGGCTGGTGTCGCTGCTCACCGACGACGAGGTTGCTGAGATTCACCGCATCGTGATCGATCACGTCGGGCGGCGCGCGGTCACCATTGCCTGCGACGCCATGTGGGGGCTCAACAAGGCGCGCGAATTCGCGGCGTATGTGGACGAGCTGGGCTTCGATCTGTACATGGCTCGTCCGGCCGAGTGGGCGCGAGGCACGCCCGAGTCGCTGGCGGATTGGTACCGCGGCGTGGCGCAGCAGACGCGCGTGATGTTCGTGGGCGACGTGCCGCTGCGCACCTGCGAGCTGGTCGAGGACGAGCCAAACCTGCTGGCATTCAAGGAAGACATCGACCTCGGCTACGCCCACGAGGTCCTGATGCGCTGGGGCGACCGCTGGCCGATGACCGGCGGCGGGGGCATGAAGCGCCACCACCTTCTGTGGCCTCACGGCTGCCGTTCCTGGCTGGATGTGTTCGTGCGCTCATTTCCCGAACCGGCGATGACCTATTGGGACGCGTTGCAGCGGGGCGACGGTGCCACGGCGTGGGCGA
Source organism: Chloroflexota bacterium (assembly GCA_965243625.1). Lineage (GTDB taxonomy): Bacteria > Chloroflexota > UBA11872 > UBA11872 > UBA11872 > JAJECS01. The sequence continues at coordinate 1,023,817 of CBDEVI010000002.1, read as the reverse complement.
CCATCGAGCGCTCGGAGTTGGCCATCGGGCCGCTGGTGGCGGCGTGTCGGGTCGGCGGCAACGGCTTCTTCGCGTCCATGGGCGAGGCGCATGGCGTATCGCCGCGCTGGCGGCGCTCGCCGGCGCCGAACCTCACCGACGAGGAGATCGCCGACCTGCGCGAAGCGCTCCGGGCGCTGAACCTGGCCTGATGTCCCTGGCCGCCGGCTTGCATCCGACGGGCACTTGACGGCGTTGGAACGGCTGGTGCGAGTGCCGCGGCCTGGTTGGGTCGTCACCGGGTTGCTGTGTCTCCCCTGGTTCGTGCTGCTGGGCTGGTTGGCGAGCGTGAGCTGGTTCATCACCGACGACGCCTTCATCAGCTTTCGCTACGTGCGCAACCTGCTGGACGGGCACGGGTTGGTCTTCAATCCCGGCGAGTACGTGGAGGGCTACACCAACTTCTTGTGGGTGCTCGAGCTGGCCGCGATCTGGCGCCTGTTCGGGGTTCGCCCTGAAGACGTGGCGCAGTGGCTCTCGGTCGTCTACACCGTGGGCACGATTGCCGTGCTGCTGTGGTGGGTGGCGCGGATGCCCTTCCTGCGTCACCGAGGACTCATCGCCTGGATGGCGCTGGGGTTGATCTGCGGCAGCGCCGCCTTTGCCGTGTGGACCTCGGGCGGCGGGCTGGAGACGCGACAGTTCACCTTCTTCGCCCTGGTCGCGGTGGCCGCGCTGAGCGTGTTCGGGGCCAATCGCTGGGCGCTGCTGGCGGCGTCGCTGAGCCTGGCCGCCGCGGCGTTGACGCGGCCCGAAGGCCTGCTCGTGGCGGCGTGCTGTGTCGGCTGGTTCGCGGCGCACCGGTGGTTCACGGCTCGGCAGGTGGACTGGCGCGGCACGTTGGCTTTGGCCGGCCCCTTCGTGGTGCTGATTGGCGGCCACTTTCTGGCGCGGTATCGGTACTACGGCGAATGGCTGCCGAACACCTACTACGCGAAGCATGTGGGTCCGTGGTACGAGTCGGGGTTTCGGTATTTGTGGGCTGCGGCCATTGAGACCGGGCTGTATCTGCTGATTCCACTGGCGGTGGTGGCGCTGCGGGGTCGGTGGCGGGAGCACCGGGATGGGATCTATGTGCTGGTGCTGCTGCTGGTCGGAACGCACTTGGCCTATCTGCTCGAGATAGGCGGTGACCTCTACGAATACCGACCGATGGACTACTACTGGCCGTTGCTGGCGGTCCCGGCGGCTGAGGGGCTTGTCCGATTGGGCGGCGGGCTGTCCAGTTCGCTCAATCGCTGGTCGCACCACTGGCGCTGGGCCGGTCCTCGGACGCTGGCGGTCGCGCTATTTGTGCCGTTGCTCTTCTACGCCGGCGCAATTCAGGCACTCCTCCTGTTCGAGAGCAAGGAAGTGCCCCGTCCCGATTGGGGCGTCCCCCCGCAAGTCGTGCTCGATGCATCAAACTCCGGGTGGTTGCAGGCCGCGCCGGGGATGCCGGCGCTCGTGGCGGTATCAAATGACCTGCGCTTGGCCTCCGAGCCGCATTTCGTCGGCCTGCGGACCCAGCAACACCACCAATACAACGCTCCGGCGATACCCCGATGGCAGCCCTATGAGGAATCCTCTCGCCTGGTCATTCCAACCGATGCCGTGATGTATTTGTCGACCATCGGAATCGTCTCCTACTACGTGCCGAACCTCACGGTGATCGATCTGTTTGGGCTGGCCGACCACACCATTGCGCGCAATCCGGTCACGCTGACGAACCGTGAGCGGCGAATCGCTCACGACCGCTCGGCGCCGCCTGGCTATCTTCAGCGCCGGGGAGTGAACATCCGTCTCTCGACGGCCGTTGCCACCGAAGCCGAGGCGCTGGCTCGGACCAACTACGCGCTCAGGGTTGGCCCAGGAACTTGGATGCCGTTCGACGTCTTCGATCACGCTTGGGCCAACAAACGATTTGGCGACATGGATCTGCGCGCCACCAATCGTTTCTCACAGACCGATCCGGCCGGGAATCGCCTGGCGAAAGACGGCGTTCGGTATGTGGGCGAGCAGTTTCTCGGTCGCTTTGACGGGACCGATCTGGATGGCTGGCAGCGGGACGAAAAAGCGGTCACCAATCACGAATTGGCGCCCTTCGATGATCGGATCTTTCCCGTGCGCGGACATGTCGGCCCGGGATTCCTGACGACCTATTACCCCGGCAAATGGGAACGGACGGGCCGGGCGACGTCTCCGACGTTTACGGCGCGGGACGATCAATACCTCGTGTTCCTGATTGCCGGAGAGGCGCACGAGCGCGTGGGCCTGCGGCTGCTGGCCGACGGCGAAGAGGTTGCCCTGTGGCGTGGCGCCAACTGGGAGGCGTTTGAGTTGGTAGTGTATCCGTTGCGCGACGTTGCCGGCAGAGAGCTGCAGCTCGAAATCTTCAACCATGAGATTGGTGACCGGCCGCGCCTCATGCTCGATCATGTGATGCTGGCTCGGCCAGAGTCGTCAGGTAGCCATTGATCGTCCATTTCGTGCAATGGAAACGCGCCGAACCGACACTCGCTTGCTGCTGCGCATCGGGCTGCGGGCGCTGAACCTGGCCTGATGTCCGTCGCCGCCAGCTCGCATCTGACGGGCATTTGACCGCGTTGGAACGATTGGTGCGAGTGCCGCGGCCTGGTTGGGTCGCCGCCGGGCTGCTGTGTCTCCCCTGGTTCGTGCTTCTGGGCTGGTTGGCGAGTGTGGCGTGGTTCATCACCGACGACGCCTATATCAGTTTTCGCTACGTGCGTAACCTGCTCGACGGGCACGGCCTCGTCTTCAACCCCGGCGAATTCGTGGAGGGCTACACCAACTTCCTGTGGGTGCTCGAGTTGGCGGCGATTTGGCGCCTATTTGGGATCCGCCCCGAACACGTGGCGCAGTGGCTGTCGGTCGCCTACACCGTGGGCACGATTGCCGTGATGCTGTGGTGGGTGGCGCGGACGCCGTTCCTGCGCCACCGGGGACTGTTGACGTGGATGGCGCTGGGGTTGATCTGCAGCAGCGCGACCTTCGCCGTTTGGACGTCCGGTGGTGGGCTGGAGACGCGGCAGTTCACGTTCTTCGTCCTGGTTGCGGTGGCCGCTCTGAGCGTGTTCGGGGCCAACCGCTGGGCGCTCCTGGCGGCCTCGTTGAGCCTGGGCGCCGCGGCGTTGACGCGGCCGGAGGGCCTGCTCGTGGCGGCGTGCTGCGTGGGCTGGTTCGCGGTGCACCGGTGGTTCACGGCGCGGCAGCTGGACTGGCGCGGGACGTTGGCGCTGGCCGGACCGTTTGTGGTGCTGATTGGCGGGCACTTCCTGGCACGGTATCGGTACTACGGCGAGTGGCTGCCGAACACGTACTACGCGAAACACGTGGGCCCGTGGTACGAGGCCGGGTTTCGATATGTGTGGGCCGCGGCCATTGAGACGGGGCTGTATCTGCTGATCCCACTGGCGTTGGTGGCGCTGCGGGGTCGCTGGCGGGAGCACCGCGATGGGATCTACGCGCTGGTGCTGGTCCTCGTCGGGACGCACCTGGCCTATCTGTTCGAGATTGGCGGCGACCACTTCGAGTTTCGGCCGATGGACTACTACTGGCCGTTGCTGGCGGTGCCGGCGGCTGAGGGGGTGGTCCGCTTGGGCGCTGGGCTGTCCGGCTGGCTTCAGCAGTTGACCCGACGCCTGCCGTGGGCCGGGCCTCGGACGCTGGCGATCATCCTGTTCGCGCCGCTGCTCTTCTACTCCGGCGCGATTCAGGGCGCTCTGCTATTCGAAGGCCGAGCATTGCTCCATACCCCAGATACCCTTCCGCCACAGGTAGTGCTTGATGACCAGAATGCTGCCGGGATACTGGCCGCGCCCGGAATGCCGGCGCTCGTGGCATTGTCCAACGACCTGCGCTCGCTCTCCGACCACGATTTCGTCGGCCACAGGGTCCACCAACTCCACAACTTCGCCATTCGGCGACTCCGCGGGTGGAAGCCCTACGAGGCTGCCGACCGCGAGGCGATTCCTGGCGACGCCGTGATGCCGATGACGACTGTCGGCATTGCTCCATACTTTTTGCCTGGCCTAACGGTCGTCGACACCTTGGGGCTCACGGATGCAACGGTTGCCCGCAATCCGGTCACCCGATCGAACAGCCAGCGCGTCCTGGCCCACGATCGCAGTCCGCCCCCCGGCTATTTGCAGCGACGCGCGGTCAACATCCGGATCTACGACGCGGCAGCGTCCGAAGCCGAGGCGCTGGCCCGGGCCGACTATGCGCTTCGAGTTGGCCCGGGAGTCTGGATGCCGTTCAAGGTTGACGACCACACGTGGGCGAATGAGCGGTTTGGCGACATGGACCTGCGTGCAAGGGATCGCTTCTCGCAGACCGACCCGGCCGGCAACCGGTTTGTGCAAGACGGCGTGCGCTATGTGGGGGAGCAGTTTCTCGGGCGCTTCGAGGACCGGGGGTTGGATGGCTGGCGACGCGAGGGCAAAGCGGTCACCAACCATATTCTGGGTCCGTTCTACGACCGCGTGTACCCGGTTCGAGGGCACGTGGGCCCTGGGTTTCTCACGACCTATTACCCGGGCAAATGGGAGCGCACGGGGGAGGCGTACTCGCCGGCATTCACGGCCCGCGACGATCAATACCTGATGTTCCTCATCGCCGGGGAACGGCATGACCTGGTGGGCCTGCGCCTGCTGGCCGATGGAGAAGAAGTCGCCGTCTGGCGCGGCGCCAACTGGGCGTCCTTTGACATGATGATCTATCCGTTGCGCCAACTCGCCGGCAAAGAGCTGCAGCTGGAGATCTTCAACCACGAGATTGGCGACCGGCCGCGCTTGATGCTCGATCATGTGATGCTGGTTCGGAGAGAGTCGGCGAGCAGCCAATAGCCGCCCGGATGGCACACGAACCCTGCGCATGACCGACAGTCGCTTGCCGTTGCACCGTGCGGCTCGGCCTGCGCCGATCGCCGAATTCACGGACGCGGGCGTAGCCGTTGGCTCGATGCGCCCGGCCGGCGCCCCGCATCAGCCCCAAGATTGGATGCCATGCGCCGCCTGAGGCAGGCGCCGCACCCGAGGCGTGTGCTCGTCGCGGTGGTCTTTCTCCCCTGGTTGGCGCTGCTGGGATGGCTGGCGAGCGCGGCCTGGTTCATCACCGACGACGCCTTCATCAGCTTTCGCTATGTGCGCAACCTTCTGGAGGGTCATGGATTGGTCTTCAATCCCGGCGAGTACGTGGAGGGCTACACCAACTTCCTGTGGGTGCTCGAGCTGGCCGCGATCTGGCGCGTGCTGGGCATCCGGCCGGAGGACGTGGCCCAGTGGCTGTCGGTCGCCTACACCGTGGGCACGATCGCCGTGATGCTGTGGTGGGTGGCGCGAATGCCGTTCCTGCGCCACCGGGGACTGTTGGCCTGGATGGCGCTGGGGTTGATCGGCAGCAGCGCGACTTTCGCCGTGTGGACATCGGGCGGTGGGCTGGAGACGCGGCAGTTCACCTTCTTCACGCTGGCGGCGGTGGCTTGCCTGAGTGTGTTCGGCGCGAACCGCCGAGGGTTGCTGGTGGTCTCACTAAGCCTGGCCGCCGCGGCGTTGACGCGGCCGGAAGGCCTGCTGGTGGCAGCGTGCTGCGTGGGATGGTTTGCGGCGCACCGGTGGTTCACGGCGCGGCAGTTGGACTGGCGCGGGACGGTGGCGCTGGCAGGCCCCTTCGTAGTGCTGATCGGCGGGCACTTTCTGGCGCGGTATCGGTACTACGGCGAATGGCTGCCAAACACGTACTACGCGAAGCACGTGGGCTCGTGGTACGAGTCGGGGTATCGCTACCTGTCGGCCGCGGCCATTGAAACGGGGCTGTATCTGCTGATCCCACTGGCGTTGGTGGCCCTGGGGGGTCGGTGGCGAGAGCACCGCGATGGGATCTACGCGCTGGTGCTGCTCCTGGTCGGGACGAACATGCTCTACCTGTTCGAGATCGGTGGGGATCACTTCGAATACCGGCCCATGGACTTCTACTGGCCGTTGCTGGCGGTGGCGGCCGCCGATGGACTTGCGAGGCTCGGAGGGCGGCTCTCCGGTGTGCTGAGCAGCGGATCTGGGAGGTTGCGGCTGGTCGGACCTCGGACCCTGGCGGTCGCGCTGTTCGCGCCGGTCGTCTTCTATGCCAGCGCGATTCAGATGGTTCTGCTGTTCAAGGGCCCCGAAATGCCCATCCCGGAGCGCGAGATCTCGCCCCAAGTGGTGCTCGACGAGTCAAATGCCGCCTGGTTGCTGGCCGCGCCGGCAATGCCGGCGCTCGTCGGTATTTCCAATGACCTGCGCACGATCTCCAACCAACATCTCATCGGCCAGAGGGTCCACCAACACCAAGGCTTTGCCATCCGGGAAATACGCCGGTGGAAGCCCTACGAGGATGCCGACCGCGGGACGATTCCTGCCGACGCCGTTATGCCTAGGGGTGCCATCGGCATCCTTCCCTACTATCTGCCTGACTTAACGGTCATCGACCTCGTAGGTCTCACGGATGCGACGGTGGCCCGCAATCCGGTCACCCATTCTGCGAGTCGGCGACTGGTCGCCCATGACCGCGCACCACCCCCGGGCTACCTGCAGGGACGTTCGGTTAATCTCATTGTCTACAACGCGACAGCGTCCGAAGCCGAGGCGCTGGACCGGGCCGACTATGGGGTCCGAGTTGGCCCGGGACTCTGGATGCCGTTCAAGGTCTACGACCACGCGTGGGCGAACGACCGATTCGGCGACTTAGGGCTGCGAGCCAACAATCGCTTCTCGCAGGACGATCCGGCCGGCAACCGGTTTGTGAAAGACGGCGTGCGCTACGTGGGCGAGGAGTTTCTCGGGCGCTTCGAGGACCGGGGATTGGATGGCTGGCGACGCGAGGGCAAAGCGGTCACCAACCATATTCTGGCTCCGTTCAACGACCGCGTGGAACCAGTTCGAGGGCACGTGGGCCCTGGTTTTCTCACGACGTACTATCCGGGGAAGTGGGAGCGCACGGGCCGCGCAACCTCCCCGACATTCACGGCCCGGGACGATCAATACCTGATGTTCCTCATCGCCGGGGAATGGCATGAATTCGTGGGCCTGCGCCTGCTGGCCGATGGAGAAGCAGTCGCCGTGTGGCGCGGCCCCGACTGGGGGGTCTTTGACATGGTGATCTATCCGTTGCGCCAATTCGCCGGCAAAGAGCTCCAGCTAGAAATCTTCAACCACGAGATTGGCGACCGGCCGCGCTTGATGCTCGATCATGTGATGCTGGTTCGGAGAGAGTCGGCCAGCAGCCAATAGCCGCTCGGATGGAACACGAACCGTGCGCATAACCGACATTCGCTCGCTGTTGCACCGTCCGGCTGGGCCTGCGCCGTTCGCCGTCCACACGGACGCGGGCGTTGGCGTCGGCTCGATGCGCCCGGCCGGCGCCCCGCATCAGCCCCGAGATTGGATGCCATGCGCCGTCTGAGACAGGCGCCGCACCCGAGGCGTGTGCTCGTCGCGGCGGTTTTTCTCCCCTGGTTGGCGCTGTTGGGATGGCTGACGAGCGTTGGGTGGTTCATCACCGACGACGCCTATATCAGCTTTCGCTACGTGCGCAACCTGCTCGAGGGTCATGGCCTGGTCTTCAATCCCGGCGAGTACGTGGAGGGCTACACCAACTTCCTGTGGGTGCTCGAGCTGGCCGCGATCTGGCGCCTGTTCGGGATCCGCCCTGAAGACGTGGCCCAGTGGCTGTCGGTCGTCTACACCGTGGGAACGATTGCCGTGATGCTGTGGTGGATAGCCCGGATGCCGTTTCTGCGGCATCGCGGGCTGGTGGCGTGGATGGCGCTGGGGTTGATCGGCAGCAGCGCGACGTTCGCCGTGTGGACATCGGGCGGCGGGCTGGAGACGCGGCAGTTCACCTTCTTCACGCTGGCGGCGGTGGCTTGCCTGAGTGTGTTCGGCGCGAACCGCCGGGGGTTGCTGGTGGTCTCGCTAAGCCTGGCCGCCGCGGCGTTGACGCGGCCGGAGGGCCTGCTGGTGGCGGCGTGCTGCGTGGGCTGGTTCGCGGCGCACCGGTGGTTCACGGCGCGGCAGTTGGATTGGCGCGGGACGGTGGCCCTGGCCGGACCGTTTGTGGTGCTGATTGGCGGGCACTTCCTGGCGCGGTATCGGTACTACGGCGAATGGCTGCCGAACACGTACTACGCGAAGCATGTGGGCCCTTGGTATGAGTCGGGATATCGGTACCTGTCGGCTGCGGCCATTGAAACGGGGCTGTATCTCCTGATCCCGCTGGCGGTTTTGGCGCTGGGGGGGCGCTGGCGAGAGCACCGCGATGGGATCTACGCGCTGGTGCTGCTCCTGGTCGGGGCGCACCTGGCCTATCTGCTCGAGATCGGCGGCGACTACTTCGAATACCGGCCGCTGGACTACTTCTGGCCGTTGCTGGCGGTGGCGGCCGCCGACGGACTTGTGAGGTTGGGAGGGCGGCTCTCCGCCGTACTGCGAAGCGTATCTGGGAGGTTGCGGTTGGTCGGACCTCGGACCCTGGCGGTCGCGCTTTTCGTGCCTGTCGTCTTCTACGCCGGCGCGATTCAGATGGTTCTGCTGTTCGAGGGCACTGAAGTGCCCGTCCCGGATCGCGACGTCCCACCCCAAGTGGTGCTCGACGAGTCAAATGCCGCCTGGTTGCTGGCCGCGCCGGCAATGCCGGCGCTCGTCACTCTTTCCAATGAGCTGCGCTTGATCTCCAACCGCCATTTCGTCGGCCAAAGGGTCAACCAACACCACGGCTCTGCCACCCGGCGACTACGGAGGTTTCAGCCATACGAGGCTGCCGACCGCGGTGCGATTCCGGACGACGCCGTTGTGGCTATGGGTGCCGTCGGCATCATTCCGTACTATCTGCCTGGCTTAACGGTCATTGACCTATGGGGTCTCACGGATGCGACGGTGGCCCGCAATCCGGTCATCCCTCCTGCCAGTGAGCGAAGAGCCGCCCACGACCGCACACCACCCCTCGGCTACCTGCAGCGACGCGGGCTGAGCATGCGCCTCTCGAAGGCCGTTACAACCGAAGCCAGGGCGCTGGCTCGGGCCAACTATGCGGTCCAAGTTGGACCAGAAGTCTGGATGCCGTTTTACGCCTACGATCACGCGTGGGCCAACGAGCGATTCGGCCACTTGGACCTGCGAGCCAACAACCGCTTCTCGCAGGACGATCCGGCCGGCAACCGGTTTGTGAAAGACGGCGTGCGCTACGTGGGCGAGGAGTTTCTCGGGCGCTTCGAGGACCGGGGGTTGGATGGCTGGCGACGCGAGAGCAAGGCGGTCACCAACCACATTTTGGGTCCGTTCTACGACCGCGTGTACCCAGTTGAAGGGCACGTGGGCCCTGGGTTTCTCACCACGTACTACCCGGGGAAATGGGAGCGCACGGGGGAGGCGTACTCGCCGGTATTCACGGCCCGGGACGATCAGTACCTGATGTTCCTCATCGCCGGAGAACGGAATGACTTCGTGGGCCTGCGCCTGCTGGCTGATGGAGAAGAAGTCGCCGTGTGGCGCGGTGACAACTGGAGCGCCTTTGAAATGGTGATCTATCCGTTGCGCCAACTCGCCGGCAAAGAGCTGCAGCTTGAGATTTTCAACCACGAGGTTGGCGACCGGCCGCGCCTGATGCTCGATCATGTGATGCTGGTTCGACAGGAATCGCCGGACGGCCAATAGCCGCCTGAACGGAGCACCGACCGTGCGCATCACCGACATTCGATCGCTACTGCACCATCCCGCGCGATTGACGCTGATCGAGGTGCACACGGACCAAGGCATCGTCGGGCTCGGGTCCACGGGGTCGCCTCCCGGCATGATCGATCCGATCATCGACGATCCCAGTGACGGTTTGCGGCTGCTGGTGGTGGGCGAAGACCCCAGCGACCCAGTGGCGCTGTGGCGGCAAATGGCTGAGCGATGGCCGGCCCAGCGCGGGCGCGCCGACCGCGGCGGTCTCCAGGCAAATGCGATGGGAGCCATTGACATGGCGGTGTGGGACATCGCCGGCAAGGCCGCCGGAAAGCCGGTGCACGAGTTGCTGGGCGGCGCTCGCCGGGACCGCGTGCTGGCCTATGGCTCCGCGTCCACGATGTTCTATGCCGCGAGCAAGAAGAGCGACGAGACGGAGCGGGAGCGCGAGCTGCGGCACAAGTCGCCGGAGGAGATCGCCCGCGAGTGCACGACGCTCCGCGAGCAGGGCTTCAAGGCCGTCAAGTTCGGCTGGGGCAACGACTTCGGCGACGACGGAATGGCCAAGCTCGCCGCGGCCCGCGAGGCTCTGGGGCCCGATGTCCGCCTGAGTGTCGATTTCGGCTGTCCCGCCTACTTCGATTCCAATTGGACTCCCGCCGATGCCATCGCCGCCGCCCGCAAGCTCGAGGCGTACGACGTGTACTTCTTCGAGGAGGCCTTGCACCCATTGGACGTGGACGGCTTCGCCGAGGTGACCGCGGCCACCTCCGTCCACATCGCTACCGGGGAGAGCCTGACCACGACCGAGGAGTTCGAGCCGTTCATCCGGCGCCGCGCGCTCGATATCGTCCAGCCGGACGCGGCGCAGATGGGTATCACGCAGACGCTCCAGGTGGCGCGCGACGCCGAGGCCGCGGGCATGATGTGCGTGCCGCACGGCCCGTGGACGGTCTTCACCGTCACCTGCCACACGCAGATCCTGAGCGTGGCGGGCCTGGAACCCATGATCGAGTACCCGGCGCTCGTCAGCTATCGCGGTGAGGGCCTCATCACGCAGCGGGCCACGGCGCTGGCCAACTACGAGCTCGTGGAAACGCCGCCGGCGCTGGTGGACGGGCACGTGATGCTGCCGCAGGGTCCGGGCTTGGGCCTCGGCAACTTCGTGCCGGAAGCCGTGGAGCGCTATCAGGCCCTGATGCACGAGGCGGCATCGGCGTCCTGACGGCGCGGTTGTGAATCGGGCGCTTTGGCTCAGCGGCCGATACCCGCCGGCTCGCGTACCATCGCATCCGACTACCGGCATTCTTGAGGCGCTATGCGCATCGCCACCGGCACCATTGCCCACGAGTCCAGCACATTTACGCCGATTCCCACGCCCTACGAAGCGTTCTCCGAAGGTTCGGCCCTCGGCATCGTGCGCGGGCAGGAGATTCTGGAGGCACACCGCGATACCAACCGCGAGCCCGCCGGCTATTTGGACAGCGCCGAGGAGCATGGGTTCGACCTCGTGGGACTGCTCTGGACCGCGACGCAGCCGTCGGGCCCGATCGAGGCCTCGGCGTGGAGTCGCCTGAAGGGCGAATTCGTCGAACGCTTGCAGGCCGCGATGCCGGTCGACGGCGGACTATTCGACCTGCACGGCGCAATGGTTGCGGAGGGCGTCGAGGACGCCGAGGGCGATCTGCTCGAGGCCATCCGGGAGGTCATGGGGCCCGACCGCCCGATCTTCGTGACGCTCGACCTGCACTGCAATATCACGCCGCAGATGGTCGAGATGGCCGACGTCATCATCCCCTGCGACAACTTTCCGCACACCGATCTGCGAGAGCGCGGGCGTGAGGCTGCCGACCTGATCGTGCGCACGCTGCGGGGCGAAATTCAGCCGACGATGAGCTGGACCCAGCTGCCGCAGCTCTGGGTGGCGGGACAGTTCACGGGGCTGGAGCCGTTCAAGTCGATCATCGGGCGGGCCCACGAGCTCGAGGCCCAACCGGGCATCCTCACGGCATCCGTGGCGCCGGGGTTCACCTGGGCCGATATCGAGCACGCCGGGTCGTCGGTGATCGTGATCGCGGACGGCGACCAGGCGCTGGCCGACCGCGAATCGCGCGCGCTCGGCGAGTGGGTCTTCGCCCAGCGGGCGCACTTCGACGCGCACATGGTGAGCTTCGCCGAGGCTGTGCAGGCCGCCCGTGCGGCGGATAGCTGGCCGGCAGTGATCTCGGACCCGCAGGACAATCCCGGCGCGGGAACGCCCGGCGACTCCACCGGCATGCTGCGAGCGTTCCTCGAGGCCGACCTCCAGAATGCGCTGCTGGCGTGCGTGTGGGACCCCGAAGCGGCGGCGGCGGCGACGGCTGCAGGCGTCGGCGCCGAGCTGACGGTCGAGGTGGGCGGCAAGTCGATCGCCACGCAGGGCGCGCCGGTGCCCATGACGGCGACGGTGGAGCACCTGTGGGACGGCAAATTCACCGTCGAGGGGCCGATGCACGCCGGAATCCTGGAGGATTACGGCCCAACGGCAGTGCTCCGGCGCGGCGGGGTGCACGTGGCCGTGATGACCGAGCGCAGCCAGATCTACGACCTGGAGCCGATTCGCCAGATGGGATTCGACCCAGCCTCCCTGCGCTGGATTGGCCTCAAGTCCATCAATCATTTTCGGGCCGCGTTCTCGCGGGTTTCGGACAGCATTCACCGGGTCGAGTTCCCCAGTTGCCAGCCGCACGACGCGCGCAAGCTGCCCTTCAGGCGCCTGCGAAGGCCCATATGGCCGCTGGATGAGGGTGCGAGCCTCTAGGCTGTGGGCGACGAATAGCGATTCGCTCCGGCTTGGAGAAAATGTCATTCCGAAACGAAGTGAGGAATCTAGGGACGCTGAGCCGTTTTCCTGCCCCTTAGATTTCTCGCTCCGCTCGAAATGACAGGCGTGAGGCTCCAAAAGCGACACTCCGAGTTCCACTCCCTGTCATTCCGAACGCAGTGAGGAATCTAAGGGCGTTGGAGCATGCGTCACGCTCCTTAGATTTCTCGCTCTGCTCGGAATGACATGGAGAGCCCCCCAAAGCGACACTCCGAATTCCACTCCCTGTCATTCCGAACGCAGTGAGGAATCTAAGGACGTTGGAGCATGCGTCACGCCCCTTAGATTTCTCGCTCCGCTCGAAATGACATGGAGAGGGGCTCTAAATCACAGGTCAATCTGATCGCAAGCCGATTGCTCGGGCGGGAAACGAGCTAGATCTTCTCCTCCCGGCGGTCTCGCTCGATGAGGTCCGGGTCACGCTCGGCCGGATCGCCGTAGCCGCCGCCGCCCGAGGTCTGCATGGAGATCACGTCGCCGGCGGCCATCGGCATGTTTGAGACCTTGTTCGGGAGCCGGCGCTCGGCTTCCGTATCGGGGTTCAGCACGTAGCGACCCGATACGCCGGGCTCGCCGCCGAGCATGCCCAGCGGGGCGAACTTGTAGTGGTCGCCCAGCAGATTCAGCCGGGCGCCCTCGACAAGTACTCGGATATCACGCCGCAGGCCGAGGCCGCCCCGAAACTTCCCCGTTCCACCGGTGCCGGGCAGGAGCGAATAGTGCTCGACGCGGAGGCGCGGATTCGACTCCACGACTTCGATCGGCGTCGTCGCCAGGTTGTGGACGTGGGCGCTATAGGCATCCAATCCGTCTGACGTGGGCCGCGCTCCCCAACCGCCGACCTCGATTTCGAAGTGGACCCAGGGCGCGCCGGTGTCGGGGTCGAAGCCGCCGATGTTGCAGATGTTGCTGGCGCCGTAGTAGCCGGCGGTAACGCGGTCGGGAATCGCCTGCACCAACGCCTGCATCATGGCGTCTACGATCCGGTGGCAGGTGGTGACGCGGCTGGCCACCGGCGCCGGCGGCCCGGCATTAACCAGCGAACGCTCCGGCGCCCGGACCGTGATCGGGCGGCGCCACGCGTCGTTCTTGGGAATGTCCTCGCCGATGGTCGCCATGGCGACGTACATGACGCTGCTGCGCGTCATCTCCATCGTGGCGCTGACCGGGCCGGCGGGTTGCGGCGAGGTGCCGGCAAAGTCCACCTCCAGCGCGTCGCCGCGACGGGTGACGGTGGCTTCGATGCGCAGCGGATCGTCCGTGATGCCGTCGTCGTCCACGTGGTCGACCCCGCGGTAGGTGCCTTCGGGGATGAGCGCCAGCCGCTGCCGCACCTGCCGTTCGGTGCTGTCGAGGATCTCGGCCATGGCGGCGCGGGCCGTGGCGGGGCCGTACTCGTCGGCCAGTGCGTGCAGCGTCGCTTCTCCGAGCGAGGTGCAGGCCCACATGGCCGTCAGGTCTCCGCGGAGCTTTTCCGGCTCTCGCACGTTCAACAGGATGAGCCGAAGCAATTCCTCATTGAGCTCGCCACCACGAATGACCTTGCTGGGCGGAATGCGCAAGCCTTCGTGATAGATCTCGGTGGCGGAGGCCAAATACCCACCGGCCGCGCCGCCGCCCGTGTCCAACATATGGCCGATGGCGCCGGCGAATCCGATCAACTCATCGCCGCTGAACGCCGGCCGAAACACGATGTAGTCGGGCAGGTGCTGGGCTTCACACGCATAGGGATCGTTGAGGAGCACGACGTCGCCCGGCTGCCAGTCGTAGCCGGTGCGGATCAGATATCCCATCGGCGCGGACATGGTCATCATCTGGAACGGAATCTGCGACGACTGGGCCACCATGCGGCCCCCCGCGTCGAAGATGGCGGTTGAGTAGTCCAGGACCTCGCGGATCACCGTCGAAAAGGAGCTCTTCCAGAGCGTGACGGCCATTTGCTCCGCGCCGGCCACCAGCCGGTTGCGGATCAGCGCAAGAGTGATCGGGTCGACCGTGGCGCTCATGTCTGTGCGACCTCCAGCACGATGTCGCCCGTCGCGTGCACGTGGGCGGATGTTGCGGGCGGCACCACCAGCGTCGTCTGGTCTTGGATGATCAGGGCCGGGCCTTCGATTTGGTCGTCCCGGCCGAGGCGTTCGCGCGCGTAGACCGGTGCGTTGTGGCTCTCCCCGGTCCAAATCATCGGCTGAACGCCGAGTTGGCGCCGGGCCAGCGGCTCGGTTGGCAGCGCCAGTTCGGTCGAGCCGGGCCGGACCGTCCTAGCCGTGATGCTGGCGCGCAGCGTGACCCACTCGATCGCCGCGTCCTCGTCTCGATGCCCGTGCAGCCGTGCGTGCGCTCGGTGGAATTCGAGACTCACCTGGCGCCGCAGGTCGCCATCGAACGCCGCCGGTTCGTCGAGCCACACCGCCACCTCGTAGGCCTGGCCGGTGTAGCGGGCATCGACGCCGAGACGGGCGCTGATCGCCTGATCCTTGAAGCCGGCCTCGCGCAGCTCGCGCACACCTTGGTCGCGCATGGCGGCGAAGCGACGCTCCACCTCGGAAAGCTCGAGCGCGGTTTCGGCGCTGAGCATGGCGGTGGAGAAGTCGCGGCGAGCTTCGGCCACGAGCAGGCCGCGCGCCGACTGCACCCCGGCCTCCGGCGGAATCACGACCCGGCTGCAGCCAAGCTCGCGCGCGAGGTCCGCCGCATGCATGGGCCCGGCCCCGCCGAACGCCACCATCACGAACTCCCGCGGATCGTGACCGCGCGCCACGGAGACGAGCTCCAATGCGCGTCCCATTTTCGCGCCGGCCAGCGCTAGGATGCCCTCCGCCGCGGCTTCGACGCTCATCCCCAGCGGGCCGGCGACGTGTTCGGCCACCGCCCGCCGGGCGGCGCCAACGTCCAACTGGATATGCCCGCCGGCAAACCGATCGGGCCGCAGGCGACCGAGCACGGCGTTGGCGTCGGTGGTCGTGGGGCGCGTGCCGCCGCGGCCGTAGCACGCCGGCCCCGGCTCCGCGCCGGCGCTTGCCGGACCCACGTAGAGCGAGCCGCCGGCGTCCACACCGGCGATCGAGCCGCCGCCGGTGCCGATCTCGACAAGATCGATCACCGGGGTGCGAAGCGGATAGCCGGTGCCAAAGCCTCCGTGCAATCCCCCGCCGATCTCGTAGTCGTTGTTGATGGTGACGTGACCGTCGCGGATCAGGGTGGCCTTTGTGCTGGTGCCGCCCATGTCGAACGAGATGACGTTGGACGCACCTAGCCGCCGTCCGACCTCCGCGGCGGCGATCACCCCCGCTGCCGGTCCCGACTCGACGATCGAGGCCGGCTCGCGGGCCACCGTGGCCGCGGGCGCCATGCCGCCGCTCGATTGCATGACCGAGAGCGGTGCGCCGATGCCCCGCGTCTTGAGGCGGGAGTCGATGTCGCCGATGTAGGTCGCAACCCGCGGCAGAACCGCCGCATGCACCGCCGCCGTGCTGAATCGCTCGTACTCGCGATACTCGCGGCATACGGCGTGGCTGGCCACCACCGGCAGGCGCGTCTCATCCGCAATGACGGCGGCGGCTTCCCGCTCATGCTGCGGGTAGCCGTAGCTGTGCAGAAACGCCACCACGATCGCCTCGGCCCCCAGGTCCTTTAGCCGATGGGCAGCGCGCACGACATCGTCCACGTGGAGGGGTTCGACGATCGAGCCGTCGGCGCCGATGCGTTCGCGCACCTCCAGCCGCCGCTCGCGCGGAATCAAGGCAGGAGGCTTTTCCAGAAACAGGTTGTAGAGGTCGCGCCGCTGGTGACGGCCAATCTCCAGCACGTCGCGAAATCCCCGGGTCGTCACCAGGCCCAGCCGAGCCGTGGTTCCCTCCAGCACGGCGTTGGTGGCGACGGTGGTGGCGTGGACGATCTCGCGAATCTCCTTCACGCCGGAGGCGGCCTGCCAACGGTCGAGCACGTCCATGAGGCCTTGCGCCGGATTAGCCGGCGTGGTCAGGACCTTGGCCGACCAGGTGCGCCCATCGTCCGCCACGGCAAACAGGTCCGTGAACGTGCCGCCGATGTCGATGCCAACGCGAGTCAATCTGCTGTCCGCCGCGTGATGTCGCAGGGTGGGATTGTAGTCGCGACCCGCCTCGACACTGGCCGCCTATACTCGGCACAGGCGACCCCTGGAGACCGCTTGTGATCGAGGTCATCGAGTCCGGTCTCGTCTATCGCAGCCCGGAATCGCAGTCGCCGCCGTTGCACACCTGGCATCCGACGGCTGTCTTGCTCGATTCGGGTGAGTTGGTGGTCGCCTTCGACATCGCCGACCATGCCGAGAGCCTGGACTACGCGACGTATATCGCCCGTTCGACCGATGAGGGGCGCACGTGGTCGGCGCCGGCCCGCATGTTTCACGACTCCGTCCAAGGCCGGGTGACCAGCTTCGCGCGCATTGCCCGCGTGGGGCCCGATGAGCTGATCGCGACCGGCGCTCGCGCCTACCGCCGACCGGACGACGACAGCCTGGTGAACCGCGACACGCTGGGCTTTGTGCCGGTCGACTTGATCGCGTTGCGCAGCGCCGACGGCGGGCACACCTGGAGCGGTCCCGAGACCGTCGAGCCGCCCCTCGAGGGGCCGTCGTTTGAGATCTGCCACGCGGTAATCACGCTGCGCGACGGCCGCTGGCTTTGGCCTACGGCCACTTGGAAAGGCTGGGATGGCGACGCGCCAAACGGCATGAAGGCCATCGCGCTCGTCTCATTCGACCGCGGTGCGACCTGGCCAACCTACTTCGATGTCTTGGACCAATACGACCGCCACGTGTTCTCGTGGGAACAATCCGTCGTGGAGCTTCCCGACGGGCGGCTCTTGCAGGTCGCGTGGGCATATGACGAAGCTTCGGGACACAGCGAACCGACGCCCTATGTGATTTCGGCGGACGGCTGGAAGTTCTCGGAACCACGGGCCACGGGCTTGCGGGGGCAAACCACTAAGCTGCACGTATTGGCGGACGGCACGGTGCTGGTGCTCTACCGGCGCGACGACCGTCCCGGGCTATGGGCCCAGCGGGTCCGCATCGATAGCGACATGTGGATCAATCTGGAAGATCTGGCAGTCTGGCAGGGCGCGCCGTCGGGCATGGCGGGCGAAGGCGCCGGTGCGGACGAGTTGGTGGATCTGCAGTTCGGATTCCCACAGATGCTCTCGTTGCCCAACGGCGACGTGTTTGCCGTGCTTTGGTGCCAGGAGGACGGCATCCGCAACATCCGCTGGTTCCGCCTTCGGGTGACCTAGGTTCACGCCTGCCAGGAATTGGCGGCGACAAATCCGTTCGACGGCCATTCGACAAGCTCAGAGCCTGTCCCGTACTTGATACGGGGGCGAACGGATTGGGGTAAGGCGCCTGCCCTAACCGCGGTTTTTCCTAGGCCAAGTGCACCACCGCGTGCTTCCACGCCGGGATCGTGATCTCGAACGCGCCGTCGTTGAGTGGAATGTCAGCCTTCGTGAGCAGGTTGCGCACGGAGTTGGGGCCGCGCGTGGGGCGGACGGTGACGGTGGCCGCGGAGCGTTCGAGATTGAAGAGAAAGGCCACGTCCCCGCCCTTGGCCGATCCCCGGACCACCGGCACGACGCCCGAGCCCTCGATCACCAGCGGCGCTTCGATGGAAGCCGCCTGAACTGGCGGGAGCACCAGGTCCGGGTGGCCCGCGTCGCCGAAGCCGGCCGACAGCGACAGTCCCCACCAGGTGAACCGACCGTCGGCGCTCCGCACGGCCACCGTCTCGCCCTCTAGCGACGCGATAGCCGTTGCGCCGTTATTGGGCTCGAGGACGGCATAGCCGCACGGCGCACTGATCGGAATGGCTCCAGCCGCCGCTTGGAGCACGTTTCGACCTTCCGCGATGTCCTGCTCGGTGATGGCGTTGAAGTCCGCCACCCGCACGCCAAATCGTTCGGAGAATCCCTCCGGGGGGCCGTAGGAGGATTGCCCGTCGGCTGAATACAGCCCAAAGCTCCCGTCCGCCACGAGCTGCACATCCGGGTTTTCGCTGAGGGTCTGCTCGATGCGCCCGTGCAACTCATCGGTCATGAGCGCCGCGTTGGTCAAGTAGATCAGCCGGTACGGCGACCAGTCCATGCCCGGTGATACGATGTCGACGGGAATGCCGTTGGCCCAGAGCGTGCGGTGGACGCCGCGCAGGTCGTTCAGATAGCGGTCGTCTTCGTCGTTGTAGCTGAAAAGCTCCTGGGACTCGCCGTGGTAGACGACGGCCACGTCCGCGGTGCCGTACCTGAGCGGCAGGTGGTCCTCCATGCCGGCCATCTGGCATAGCGCCTCGGTGGTGGATTGCCAGCGGGCGGTGGGTTGCCCGTCCAGGGCGATCAGGTTGTAGCCCGGGGACTCGAAGCTGAAGTACTCGGGGCGATACTGCCAGTACATGGCGCCCGCGCCGCCCGACGCCAGGCACATCCACAGCAGCATGGTGGGTTCCTCGGGCGCGGATTGCTTGCGCCAGGTGACGCCGCCG
Source organism: Chloroflexota bacterium (assembly GCA_965243625.1). Classification (GTDB taxonomy): domain Bacteria; phylum Chloroflexota; class UBA11872; order UBA11872; family UBA11872; genus JAJECS01. Next base: position 1,004,702 of record CBDEVI010000002.1, on the reverse strand, counting down.
CGTGACATGCCCGAATAGATTTCTTCGTTCCACCAGCGACCGTTCTTGCCGATGCTGCGCGACCAGTCGTAGCCGAAAGCCCGCTCCGACAGCTTGTAGGGATCTTCGGAGGTCAGCAGATTGTTGGACGACATGGACATGCCCCAGCTGTCGGCGACCGGCGCACAGGCGGTGTCCTGCGGGCGCGGATACCAGGCGCCGTGCGAGCGCTTTTCATGCACCGGGTCCACGTCGTTGGCGACGTCCATGACCCACTGGAGATGACCGGCCAGGTTCTCGTAGTGGAACTGCTTGTACAGCAGCATCTCGACGACGTTTTGGTTCGAGCGCGGCGGCTGCACGTCTTCCCAACGGCGATAGCGGCGGTGCACACGCGCGTTCAGTTCGTCGAGCGTGAAGCGCTCTTTCAGCCAGGCGTCGTAGCGGGCCAGTGTGCTGGGGCAGTAGCAGGGGAGGCCGTCGGAAGTCTTGCTCCACGCCGCCGACAGCGCGATGCCGTCCCAAAGGCCCCACACCAGCAGGGCCGGGTGGTCCTTGTATCGTCCGATCATGTGGCGCAAGAGCTTTTCGCCGTATTCGCGCCACGCCGGATGGTCGTAGCAGTGGATCTGGCTGCCCTGCGGATAGGCCGGGCTGGCGCTGGTCAGTGAGACGTGGTTGCGATAGCTGACCACGCGCATGTCGTAATGCTCGCGCGTCAGCCACTCCGGGCAGGCGCCGTGCGTGGCCAGCGGGAGGTCCAGCCACACCCGCAAGTCGTGCTTGTGCGCCAGATCGAAGAGCAGGTCGATATCGTCGGTCTCGTAGATGCCCGGACGCGGTTCGAGATGGTTCCAATAGTTGAAGGTGCGGATGATGCGCATGCCGCCGGCGCGGATGCGGGCGAAATCCTCGTCCCACAGCTCCGGCTTGGGAACGGGCGCGCGGTAGTACTCCACTCCGACGGGAAACGGGACGCCGGGAATGCCGAACTGGCTGTCGCTGGACACGTCAACCCCTTGCTGGACGACGCGTTCGCCGGTGAGTCGGCGAGGCGATTCCGCGCGATTCGCATGGTGGGGCGGCCGGCGCGGGTCGTCAAGGGACGGGCGGCGGGTCCGGCCCCCGCACTGGAGCCGCCGCTCATGTTGACATAAAGCTCGGGCAGATCCACCGCTTCATCCGCGGCCGGCACGGGAGTCACGTTCGGGGTCGGATCCCCGCTGGCCATCTGGCGCTAGCGCTTGAGCTGAAACACCACCTCGACGGATAGCGGGACGTTGCGCGGCATCGTGCCGACGCCCACTGCCGAGCGAACGCCGCGGCCGTCAGGACCAAACACCTCGAGCATGAGCTCCGAGCAGCCGTTGATGACTTCGCCGGCCTGGTCCATGCCCGGCGCGGCGTTCACGTGACCCAGCATGCGCACGACCCGTTCGATGCGATCGAGCGAGCCGACCACCGAGCGCGCGGCGGCCAGCAACCCGATGCCCGCCGCCCGCGCCGCCTGCTTGGCTTCCGCGACCGTGTAGTCCGTGCCCACCTGTCCCGGACGCCAATCTCCTCCCGGTGAGTGGCCCGAGACCCACACCAGGTCGCCCGTGACGACGGCCGGAATGTAGGGCGCGTCCGACAGCGGCGGCGGCAGGTCCGGCAATTTGATCCCCAACGCGGCGAGGCGGTTCTCAGGCGACATGGCGCGGGCTCCGTCGTGTCCGTGGCTTCATGGAGTCTAGCGGCGCGAGATGGTGGGTTTTCGATTTGCCCATATACAGTGGCGATCGGCGCTCGTTCCACACCTAGTCCACGGAGGATGCAGGAATGCAGGCAGACCCGTTCGACCGCCCCGGAGCGACCGGCAAAACCCTCCGCGACGCGGAGTTCGACCGCGGGGTCATCCCCTACCACCGGTTGCTGATCTCACTGTATTTCGCCATCACCATTGTCGGGATTCCGCTGATCCCGTTTTGGCTGATCTTCAGCCTTTGGTACGCCCCGGAGTATCACCGGCGCCTGTCCGCCCGGCTGACGTCCCAGGCCATCGAGATTCGCAAGGGCGTCTTCAATCGCCGCGAATCCACCATTCCGCTCAATCGGGTCACCGACCTGCGCTTGCACGACGGGCCGATCATGCGCCGCTTCAAGGTGCGCGGCTTGCGGGTGGAGACGGCAGGCCAGTCCGGGCAGTACGCCAGCAGTGAGGGCGATTTGGTTGGCGTGATCGATGCCGCGGAGTTCCGCAACGCCATTCTCATGCAGCGTCAACGCGTGCTGGGCGCCGAACCCGACGAGGACGCTCCCGCGCCAGCTGCGGGAGCCACCGAATTGCTCACCGAGATCCGCGACATCCTGGCGCGGATGGAGGCCAAGGAATAGCGACGCCGCCGAAGCTGCCGGCGCCACCGTCGGCACTGACAGCGTCAGCTATTGGATCGACTAAGGCCGGTGCGCCCTTTTCTGTGTGGCCGGCTAGGCACCGTCGCGCTCGACGATCTCGACGTCGAAGGACACCTTGTTGTCGAACCATGCGACGCCTTCCTTCACCATGCCGATGGTCAGGAAGTATTGGCCGGGGTGCGTTGGTGTATCGATGGGGCCGGAAAAGGTATACGCCGATCCAGGAATGACCGGATCCCAGCGCGAGAACCCCTCGAGGTCAATGAAGAGCCGGTCTTCGAGTTGCTGAGGCGCGCTTGGAGGGGATGAACTGCTTTTCAAGACCCATGAGTATCCCAAGCGAAAATCGCCGTCCCAATCTTCGGACCCATGGTTGGTCGCTGAAGCAACGACGCGGACATGCTCCCCGGAAACAACGGTCTGGGTGAGGTCGAGCACGTGCACCTGGGTGTCCAAGACTGGGTTCCAAGCCGGGGCGTCGAATGTCTCGGGCGGCCTCACGGCGACGGTCGCGCTCGCCAATTCGAATCCCTCGTATGCCAACACCAGCCGATAGGAACCCGGGACGTCGGGGGCGCTGAGTCGCACGGGGACGGCAACTGCCCCCGCTGCCGGGACGACCGGCGGCGGCTGGAATTGAGCGACCCGGGTCAGCGGCGCGGCGCCGGAGATGGGCTCCCACCGCACGTCGAGTTCGTAGGTTCCCTGAGGGACTGGGCTGAGCCACGGAGTGGCGTTGGCGTTGAGCAGATTGAGAGGCGCGACCAGTTCCCGGCCTGCCGCAAGATCTCCCAGAAACACTCGCCCCGAGATCGAGTCCCAGGACGACACGGCGCTCGCGTATCCCTGATCCCCCAAACGGAGCACGACGAACCGCCCGACATCGGTCCGCGATCCAGCGACCGGCAGGTTCGCAAGTGCCCGCGTCCAAGCTTCGGGGCTGCCTTTGTGCATCTCATCGGAATTGAGAACGACGGTGCGCACTCCCAGGGCGTGAAGCGCCGCGTAGACTCGCGGAGCGTCGGTGTAATTCAGCCCGTTCACCAGGCCCGCCAGGTGCTCCTGGGTCGGCGGAATGTAGCCGTTATATCCGTTCAGCAGCGGCAGCACCGAGCTCTCCGCGCTCCACGTCATATATCTCGACTTCGTTTCCGGATTCTTGAGTATCGGAACCACGATCGCCGGATCGCGTGGAATAGTCCGAAGGAAGGCCTTCAATTCGCTCTCTTCCGGCTGATCATGAAGGCTGAAGGATGGCCGGCCAGTGTCCAGGGCCAGGAGCACGGCCAGTGCCGGAACTAGAAGCAGTCGCCAGTGCCCGAAGCGGCCGGTGAGAGCCCAGATGGCCGCGAATCCGATGCCGGCCAGCATGCTGATCCCCAGGTGGGCCCCCAAGGCCCAGCGATTCACCGCCCGAAGCGACTGAACGCCCGGAACATGCTCGAACACGAACTGATAGGGAAGCGAGATGTCGGTTAACTCCCCGTCCCAATGCAATAGGGGACCAAGAGACAACGCGAAGCACGTAGTGGCTATCAACGCCGCCAGCACAATGGCCATTCGCTGACGCGTTCTCGCGACCACACACACCAGACCGAACGCCGCGAATACCGCACCCACCAGGCCAGAAACGAGATAGGGAGGGAACGTGGCGGCATCGGTCCAAAAGGCCGACCGGATCCACCATCCGCCTCCCCATGAGCTCAAGTATTCCGGCAGCACGCCGGACTGATTGACGGTCTCGTCGATACGTCGGATTGCGCTCCACGACAGATAGAACTGCAGGTAGCCGAATCCAAGCAACGCCGACAAGACGAGAGCCGGCAGGCCGCCCACGCTCAACGATCGTATGGCGCCGAATCTGCCGTTCTCGAAGCGGCCCCACAACAGGCTGATGAGAAGGAACAACAGGAATATCCAAGCCGCAAAGAACCCCCAGTAGATCGAGGTGGCAAACTGGAGGAACAACGACATAGTCGCGCCGAGGAAATTCTTGTTGGGATTCTCCTTGAGAGCTCCAAACAAGAACCAAAGCATGAGCGGAGTCCACCACGCCATCAGCAATTGATGATTGGGAATGAATAGCTGCGGCAGAATTGCAAAGCTGAAGACAGTTCCCGCAAACATGCCGGCGATCCAGTTGTCTGTAATCCGGCGGACGAGCAGATGCATGGCCCAGCCATTGAAGACGAAGAGGGAGATGTACATGATGTTGAATCCGCCGGCGGGCCCTAGGATCCAGGCGGCGACGATGTAGACGGGAAGCGATCCCAACAGGAGATCGCCAAAGAATAAAGCGCCGGGGGTTAGATGGTAGAAATTTCCATCGAAAAAACTCGATATATCGTTGAAGATCGCATAGCGTTCCCATTCCAGCAGGGCATGTATCAGGATTGGATCTGATCCGATATAAATCTTGTGTCCGGTTAGATTAGATGCAAGGGGCCATGTGAATGCGAGGGCGGCTATCGTGAAAATGATCGGTGGGACGAGATGCATTCGATCAACGACTCGCGCTTGATGTCCGGCGGGCGTCTGGCGCTGGTTGACGGCGCTAATCAGGGAATGGGAATCCAATTAGGTTGGTGCGGGGATAGTAGCAGTGAGCCAACTGCAGTGCCGGGCGCTGTCGGCGACTGCCCGACTCGGACGATGTGCGCACCCGTCTGCCGCCACCTACATTGGCGACCATGCAGCGTCCAAATGTCCTGATCGTCACCACTCACGACACGGGACGGTTTGTCGAGCCGTATGGCGTCGCAACCGTGGAAACGCCAAATCTCAATCGTTTGGCGGCTGAAGGGGTGCGGTTCGATGCCTACACCACGGCGCCGCAGTGCTCGCCGAGCCGAGCGAGCCTCACGACCGGCCGCTATCCCCACGCCAACGGCACCATGGGGCTCACGCACGGGGAGCATCGCTGGGACCTGCATTCCGACGAGCGCACCATCCCGCAGATCCTGCGCACGGCGGGATACCGCAGCGGCCACTGGGGCGTGGAGCACGCCGCGCGCGATCCCCGGCGCATCGGCAATGACGTGTACGACGAGGGTCGCAACGTTGCGTCGATCATTGCGGGGATGTCCGCATTCATCGACGCCGCCCCCAAGGTTCCGTTCGTGGTGCAGATTGGTCTCAGCGAGACCCACCGTGTGAGCGATCACGGCTTCGGCGGCTTGCCGTTCGACGCCAAGGGGATCACCGTGCCCGCCCACCTGCGGGATGCGCCGGACACGCGCGCCGACCTGACCGACTTTCAGGGCTGCGTCAATCGAGCCGACGCGCATGTCGGCCAACTCATCCGAGTGCTGGAAGAGCGCGAGCTGCTGGATGGGACGCTGGTGCTCTTTGTCTGCGACCACGGCATTGCCTTCCCCCGTGCGAAGTGCACGCTTTACGACCCTGGAATCGAAATCTCGCTGATTGCGCGGCTGCCGGGGACTCCGCTGAGCGGCGGGGCTGCTCCGCCGGGGATGGCCAGCATCATGGACGTCGTGCCAACGCTGATTGACCTTACGGGCGCGCAGGCCCCGCTCGATCTGCACGGCGCCTCATTGCTGCCGCTGGCTGCCGGTGAGTCCCCGGGTCACGCTGAGCTGTTCGTCGAGAAGACCTACCACAGCTACTACGACCCCATGCGCGGTATCCGAACCGATGGCTGGAAGTACATCCGAAACTTCGAGGCCGGATTGGGTGTCGAGGTCCCGGCTGACGTTGCGGGAGGCGGCGCCTACCGTGACCTGGCCGGCCGACTGGAGCCGTCGGTGCACGCGCCCGCCGAGCTGTACGACCTGCGGTCCGATCCCGATGAACGGTCCAACCTGGCCGGCCACGCGGATTACGCACGCATCGAGGCCGAGCTGGATGCCAAGCTGGCGAACTGGATGCGCGAGACGCGTGACCCATTGCTCGACGGACCGGTGGCGTCACCCTTCTATCGCCGGGCAATACGCAAAGTCTCGGCAGGGCCGTGATGTACAAAGGCGTTCGCTGCAAAGTTAGCGAGGTGACGGCTTGGCAGACATAGGCGCGATCTCGAACTTTCTGCAGGAGCATCTCAAGTCAGAGGGGATGCCCGAGGTTGGGGCGGTGCAAGCTGCGCAGTGGCTAGATGCTGCCGGGCTGTTGAAGGACAGCCCAAGCCGTCCAGGCAAGCCGCTGAGGGACATCCTGCGTAACGCGCGCGAGACGCGAGCAATCACGGGCGCATATCAGGAATCGAACCGGCGCTGGAAGATTCGGCGTGTCCACTCGCCTCTACCTACGCAACTCGAATCGCAGTCGCCGACTAAGTCCACGGCTCGGTTGCGCCAACTCGGCCGCGCCGCGCGGATCGTGACGCTTGACGATGCGCGATCCGGTGGATTCTCGGGATTCGTGACCGTCGCTGAGTGCATTGACAAGGGTTTGCCAACTGACGCCCCATCAAGCCAAGGCGGGGTCTATCTGTTGTGTGCTCCACCAGGCTTCAGGCCGAGGTTCATCCCGCCCGACGATGCACGAACAAACGGAAACGTAAGCTTTCCCTGGCCAGTGGAGCGTCTCGTTGAGAAGTGGGTCGAGGGCGCTGAGGTTCTCTATATCGGCAAGGGGACCCAACTGCGCAGGCGAATTCGGCAGCTCATTAGGCACTCGCAAGGGCTTGTAGTAACTCACACAGGCGGTGAGATCGTCTGGCAATTGCGGAATTCTGGGCAACTCCTCGTTTGCTGGCGTCCATACCCGGATCCGCGACGAGCCGAACGCACGCACATTCAAGAGTTCAGACGAGCCAATCAAGGGCGATTGCCGTTCGCGAACCGAATGAACTGACAGTCCTCACACCGCATTCGGCCACCTCAGGGCCGACAACGTTGCAGTGTGCGCAGGTGGGGCTGGGTGTGATCTGCAACCCTCACGGCAGATGCCGCAGCGTGTCACCATGGCGGTGACGCCGGTCGCGACTGGGGGCGTTGCCACTCGTGTGCGCAAGGTATAGCCGTCACTCGGATCCTCAGGTCCTCGCGGACTTCTTCAAGTCCGCGCCGCTCGAGCCGGCGGTTGCGCCGCCGCCGAACTTCAACGTTGCGCCCACGCAGCATTCGCTGGTGGTGCTGGATGACCCTCGACGACTGGAGGTCATGCGCTGGGGGCTTATTCCCGCGTGGGCCAAGGACGCGAGGTTTGGCGCGCGCACCATCAATGCGCGCGCCGAGACGGTGGCCGACAAGCCGGCCTTCCGCGCGGCCTTTCGCGCGCGTCGCTGCCTGGTGCCGGCTGACGGCTTTTATGAGTGGACGGGGCCTCGCAATCGGCGTGAGCCGCTCTACATTCACCGTGCCGACGGCCATCCATTGGCATTGGCCGGTCTGTGGGAGTGGCACGCCGAGTTCGGCCGGTCATTCACGATCATCACTACGGCGCCGAGCACATGGATGTCGGCCGTCCACAGCCGCATGCCGGCAATCCTCGAGCCGGACGACTGGGACGCCTGGCTCTCGGCCGGCGATGACGATCCGGGTTGGCAAGCGGCCCTCTTGCGACCGGCGGCGGAGGACGTGCTGCGGCGGCACCCGGTCAGCCGCGACGTCAACGCGGTGGCCAACAGCGGACCCGAGCTGATCCAGCCAATCGCCGCTCCGGCGTCGCAGGCATCGCCCGACCGAGACTCGCAACCGACCCTCTTCGGAGATCGAGGAAGCAGTTGATCCACCAACGTAGGTCAGCAAGGTGGCATGTGCCCTCGGAGGGACGTCGTACCGGGCGTGAAGGGCAGGCAAATGCCTGATCTCCGGTCTGAGCTCGCCGAGCACGGCTACGTGATCATCAGGCGAACGATTCCGCCCGAGCGACTGGACGGGCTCCGGGCGACGTTCGAGGTCCTGGTCAGCCGGCAGTTCGACCGATGGCGGAGCGAACGGGACGCGGCGGGCCAATGGCCGGACAGCTACTTTGCCCGGCAGCCGCGGGTCCTGATACAGAGCGTGGTCGATGCGGCGACCGCGGAAGCGGTGGAACTTTGCCTGGAAGAGGGCACGCTGGGCGTGAGCCGCCGGCTGATGCAGGCGCCACACGCCGCGCCGACGCTGATGTCGCTGATGTGCAACCCCTCGGTGGACCACGGTCCGGATCGCTGGCACCGCGACATCCGACCGGCGTCACTCGCTCCCCTGGCTGGACTGCAGCTCGACGCGCGAGCCAACGGCCCGGCGTACGTGCAGTGGAACCTCCCGCTCTACGACGACTCGGTGCTGTGGGTGGTGCCCGGCAGCCACTGGCGCGTGAATACCGACGAAGAAAACCGCATCCTTGCGCGCGACCCGTCGGTGCCCCTGCCCGGCAGCATCCCCGTGGAGCTGAACGCTGGCGACGCCGTGGTCTATCTCAACACGATGCTGCATTGGGGCAGCGACTACAGCGCCAGGCTGCGCCGCACAGTCCATCTCGGTTACCGGGCGTTTGGCGCCGCCCTCTATCCGCACGCCCACGCGTTCAATTGGGACCTGGATTTCACGAGCCGCCTTTCCGCCGACACCCGCCGCAAGTTCGAGTTCTTCTTCGAGCTGCATGCCGACGAGCGGCGGGTGATCGAGGCGGTGCTTCGCGCGGTGCTCGAGCGAGATGCCGACGAATTCCAGCGACAGTTGGCGATCCTGCATCCCGGTGCCGAGGGTCGCATGGTGGCCCTGGTGCTGCTGTCCAAGCTGGTCCTACGCCTCGCCGGCCTGGCCCGAACCGATCGCGCCGGATTTGATCGGCGCAAGGACATTGCGGATGCCTTTTCCGCCAGCGAGATCGAGTCGATTGAGCGCCGGTTCGCCACGCTCGATTCCGCGCTGCGCGCGCCCGACGACCACGTCGTGCCGGGCTTTCAGGACGGCCCGGCGGGCTACGCAAACAACGATATGCCGGCGGGATTCGGCGTCGACGAATTCATTACCAGCTGGGGCGCAGCCGCTTAGCCCTGTGGACCGGCGCGATTCGCGGTGCCGTCGGCGTCCTACATGCCGGGAGCTACGTCCTCGTCCTCGCCTTGCTGCGTCGCGAAGAGGGATTGATAGCCCCCCGACCAGTCCGGCGGGATCTGGCACGGACGCGGATCGTGGTGTGCATATCGGGCCGGATTGCCGCGCACGATCGTGCCGTAGTAACTCGACATAATTGGATTATAGGTGTAGGTGAAGGCATCGGCGGAGGAATAGGCGTAGAGCAGCAGCGGCCGGCCGGTGTCCGATTGGTTCGGCGGCGATCCGTGGACGGTGCGGCAGTTGTGGATCGTCAGCGAGCCTGCGGGACCGGTCATGTACTCGACGTTCTCCAGGTCCAGGCTGGCCGCGTCGGCGTCGGAAAGCGCGCCGTTCCAGGTCCCGTCGTCGTTGTAGAGGTCGAAGAGCGGGCCATTGTGGCTGCCGGGCAGGCCGCCCAGCGGTCCTTGGTCGGGACCGCAGTCGTAGAGCAAGGTGCCGATCGTTGCCGGCGAGTAGTTCGTGTGGGGCCAGAACTGCACGTCCTGGTGCCACTTCACCTCTTCGCCGCCTTCCGCCCATTTGAAGTTCAGCTTCGAGTGGTGAAACTTCACGTGGGGCCCGACAACGTCCGCCGCCACGTCGGCCACGATGGAGTCCGAGGCGAACTCCCAGTACGCGGCGTGTTGCTCGACGGGGCTTGTCAGGCGGCGGAGGCGGGGACTCTCGGCGGTGTGGTCGGGCTCCAGGTCCCACACGGCGTCGGACTCCGTGATTTCGCGGCTCCGCTCGACGAATTCGTTCGTGACGTCGCGCAGCCGTTCGATCCACTCGTCGGGCACGACGTTCTCGACGAGGACATATCCCTTCTCGAAGTACGACTCGCGCTGAGCCTGGGTCAGCACGCGCGGCGGATGGGAGAGGATTTGCTCTGGCGTCATGGCGTTGCCTCCGTGGCTCGCGGACCCGTCGCCATCAGGGTATCCGAGTATCTCCGGATTCGCTCGTCGTCCAGAATTGCCGCGTGTCGGAAGGCACGGGACCCCGGCGCGGAGCCGTTCCGGCGTTGGTCGCAATCTGTGCGATCATCCCAAGCGCATTCCGGCATTCAGCCGAAACGCCTGCGATCTGAATGACTACGAACGGCTCAACGACCAGCGACATTACGCTCCAGCACGTCTCGTCTCAGCCAACCCTCGTCGTGCGATTCAACTTCGGCGGACGCGACGTGGGCGAGTTGATGGGACACGCCCTGGACGCGGTGCAGGAGTATCTGACGCGCGCCCAGATGAGCCCCGTGGGGCCGCCATTCACCCGCTATCTGGCGATGACCGACGAGGTCAAGCGCGCCGAGACCGGATTCCCCGTGGAGTGGGCGATCGAAGGCGGCGACCTGGTCGTGGCCAGCCAGCTTCCGGCGGGGCGGGTGGCCCGCATGATCCATACGGGGCCGTACGAAAACCTGATGGACGCGCACAACTCGATGGTGGATTGGATCCGGGATCGCGGCCTCACGCCGGCTGGCGGTCCCATCGAGATCTACCTCAACGATCCCTTCGACGTCGAGGATCCTTCGGAGTTTCAGACCGAGGTCATTTGGCCCGTTGAGTGACGCGCGGCTCGGCGAGGCCGACGGACCCGCTTCTAGCTGAAACCCGCGGCCCAGGTCTCTAGACGGCGGGTACCACCACGGGCTCGACCTGCCCGGAATCGATTGAACGATTCATGGCCAGCACGACCGCCAGACTGCGCATGCCGTCGGCATAGGAGCTCAGGATGCCGGAGGTGTCGCCCGTGCGGACCGCGTCCAGGAACGTGGTCATCTCCTGGTAGTGCATGAAGTCGGGCGGCGCGTCGAGTGGCGCGTCGGGTTTCCGCGAGCCGTCGCGGCCCAAGCTTGCGGCTCGTGGAAACGCGTCGTTGACGACGGTTCCTTCACCCTTCGGATCGCCGATGGTGCCGAACACGCCCGGTGCGTTTCCGGCGGGTTCCAGTTCCAGGTGGAAATCCGGGCCATTGAACTCGAACTTCGTGTACCCCCAGGGCGCCGCCCATGAATGCACCTGGTAGCCCACCGCGCCGGACTCGAACTGGATCGTGCTGACGGCGGTGTCCTCGACCGTAAAGCCAGGACCCTTGGGGCGCGCCACGTTGCTGCCGAACGCGTGGACACTCGTAATCTCACCGACGAGATAGCGCATGAGATCGGCGTAATGGATGGCTTGGTCTAGCAAGGGGCCGCCAGAGCGGGCTTTGTCAAAAAACCACGGGCGGAACCCGCCCGTGAGCGCCGGGGCGCTGAGATAGGTGCACAGCACAAGGCTCACCGTCCGGCTAGCGAGCAGCTCGCGCATTCGCTGAACCGGCGGCAGGTAGCGCATGTTGAATCCGGCCATGCACACGATGCCGCTGTCTCGCACGATGTGGGCCACGGCTTGGGCGTGCTCCAGGGAGTCCGCCGGCGGCTTCTCACAGAATACGGCTACGTCTCGCTCGGCCGCCCGCTCGAACACTTGGCGTCGGATCCCAGGCGGCACGCAGATGAGGACGGCGTCCAGCCCGGGCTCGGCGTCGAACATCGCGTCCACCGACGGATAGGTGCGGGCGCCGGCCCGGCTTGCCAGCTTGGTGGCTTGGGCGTCGTCGGCATCACATACGGCGACGACTCGGTTGCCGGGAATGAACTCCAGGTTTGAATAGTGGCGCGTGCCGATGCTGCCGGCGCCAATGATGCCGATGGCGAGTTCGTCGGATGGCGTCATGTCAGTCTCCTAGCCGCGAGGCACGCCGGCTTCGCGGAATGCGCCGTCCAGGGTTGCATAAGCGAATTCGGCGGCAGCCACGGGGAGGTAGGCCGGCTTGTTCCAGACCATGCCACTCACCTCCAGGGTGATGAAGTCGTCCCAGCCGGCCTCATGCATGGCCCGCACATAGCCGGTGGTGTCCAGATCGCCTTGGCCGAGGAGCAGCAGGTCGAGGCTGCCGTCGTCGTAGACGCGCGTGTCCGTGACGTGGGTATGCCCGGTGATCGGGACCAGCGCCGGAACCGCCTCTTCAACCGTCTCGCCGGCGAGAAAGAAGTGCACCATGTCGAAGTGCAGCTTGACCCGGTCGTGGCCGATCTGGTCGATCAGCCACAGCGCGCGGGTGGTGCGGTCGACGGCGGCGCCGGAGTGGGCCTCGATTGCGAGGTGGAACCCCTCTCTCTCGGCAAGCTCCCCGTACTCGCGTCCCGCCTCGGCCAGCGAGTCGCGAATCTTGAGCCACTCGTAGTCCCTCCCACCGATGCCGAATGCCAGCACCGGCTCGCGATCGGGCACGAAATCTCGCACCAGGCCATTGAGCTCGCGGGCAAATTCGAAATTCGCGGCGTGCTTGGCGGCCTCTGTCTCATGCACGTGAAGGGCTGTCGCGAACGAGGCCGGCACGCCCATGTCGTGATCGGCGAGCAATCCACGAATAGCCGCGCGCCGGCTCGGAGTCATCGCCTCCGGCAGCGAACCGACGTGGCGCGGCCCAGTGCAAATCTCGACGCCGTCGTAGCCGATGTTCGCCAGGATCGGGATGGCGTCCTCGAGCGTATGCTTCGGCATGGCGTAGGTTCCGTAGGCGATCTTCATGCGCTAAAGCTCCATGTGACTGGGCAAGTGGCCCGGTGACTGCCGCCGCCCATGGGACGAAGGCAAAGAGGTTCGCTGGATGTCTTCCGGATTGACGCTGGCAAGCCTCGCATCACGAGGCGGTGTGGTTGTTTAGCGGCCGGCGCGCCGCGTCCACAAACTCCTGCCAGCCGCTGGCTTCCCACTCGCGCCGGCGCTCATTGATGCCCTCGATGAGCGTCTCGCGCGTGAACTCGTCGGCGACCAGACGCGTGGTCTCCACGTACCGCACGAGGCGGTCGAGTTCACGGCCAATCGATGAACGGGCCAGATCCGTCGCGGCTTCGACGTCAGCCGATGTGTCCGGCGCCCGGCGTAGCTTTGCCACGCGTTTCCGATACATTTCGATCCATGGGAGCGGCACTTCGCCCTCATTCACGATGAGCTCGGCGAAACGGTGTCGCTCTTCGATCTGGCTTGCCGCCCGCCGAATCATCCACAAGGCCCAGAGAATCACGCCCGTGCATACGAGGGCAATGAGCAAGGTCAGTGGGACGATCAACTGAAGCATGACTGCCGATTATTCGAACCGCCGGCCCGACTCGCCTCGCCAGATTTCTACGGCGGGCGGTCGGACAGCCTGCCTCACGCGGTTACGCCGCGAAGATCGAGCTCCTCGGCAAAGTGACAGGCGGACTCGTGCCCCTCAGCAACCACGCGCAATTCCGGGGTTTCCTCGCGGCACCGGTCCTGGGCGTAGCGGCAGCGCGGGTGGAAGTAGCAGCCGCTCGGCGGGTCCGCGGGATCGGCCACCTCGCCCTCCAGCGTGATCTCTTCCAGCTTCCGCTTGGGGTCCGGGAGCGGCACCGCCGACATGAGGGCTTCGGTGTAGGGGTGCCTGGGGTTGCTGAAGAGCTCTTCCGTGGAAGCGTGCTCGACGACCTTCCCGACGTACATCACCGCCACTTCGTCGGAGATGTGCTCGACGACGCTCAAGTCATGGGCGATGAAGAGGTAGGCGATGCCGAACTCTTCCTGCAACTCTTCCAACAGGTTGATGATCTGCGCCTGGACCGAGACGTCCAGCGCCGAGACGGCTTCGTCGCAGATGATGACCTTCGGGTTCAACGCCAGGGCGCGAGCAATGCCGATGCGCTGGCGCTGCCCGCCACTGAATGCGTGTGGATAGCGCTTGAGGTAGCGGATGTCGAGGCCGACGACCTCGAGCAACTCGCTTACCCGAGTCTCGAGCTCTCGGCCACGCGCCACGTTGTGAATCCGCAGCGGCTCGCCCACGATGTCCAGCACGGTCTTTCGGGGATCCAGGCTGGAATAGGGATCCTGGAAGACCATCTGCAGATTGCGACGGTACTCGCGCAGCTCGCGTGAGCCCAACTCCGTCAGCTCGGTGTCTTGGTTGTCGACGTGCATGCGTACGCTGCCGTCGGTGGGCTCGATGGCGCGCACGACGCAACGGCCGAGCGTGGTCTTGCCGCATCCCGACTCGCCGACGAGCCCGAGCGTCTTCCCCTCGGCTATCGAAAGGCTGACGTCGTCAACGGCCCGGACGTAGCCAACGACCCGCCGCAGCAGGCCCTTCTCGATAGGGAAATACTTCTTGAGTCCCTCGATCTCGAGAATGGTGTTGGCGGCTTGCCCGTTCGATGTCTCAGTCGACGCTGGCTGGGTTGAGTCGCCCTGCATCTCTTGCTCGCTACTCATAGAGCACACACCGTACGTGGTGGCCCGGCGACGTTTCGATCATTGCTGGCACGTCGGCGTCGCAGCGGCCGGGGATGAATTTCGGGCAGCGAGAGGCAAATCCACATTCCGCCGGCGGATTCAGTGGCACCGGCACCGTGCCGGCGATCGAGCTCAGCCGCTCGCCCCGCGTCAAGCCAATCCGCGGGATCGACTCCATGAGGGCCTGCGTGTAGGGGTGCTGCGGCTCACCGAAGATGGCTTCGACCGAGCCTTGCTCGACGACGCGGCCGAGGTACATGACGATCATCTGGTCGGCCATGTTCGCGATCACGCCAAGGTTGTGCGTGATGAACATGATCGACATGCCCATTTCCTTCTGCAGGTCCTGCATCAGGCGGAGAATCTGGGCCTGGATCGTCACGTCCAGCGCGGTCGTGGGCTCGTCGGCGATCAGCAGTTTGGGTCGCAGGACCAGCGCCATGGCGATCATGGCGCGCTGCCGCATGCCGCCGGACAGCTCGTGCGGCAGCGCGTCGACTCGCCGCTCGGCTTCCGGAATGCCCACCTGGCTCAGGACCTCGATGGCACGCTCACGGGCCGCCTGCTTCGAAACGTCCTCGTGCACCAGGATGGCTTCCATGATCTGGTTGCCGACGCTGTGCACCGGCGAGAAGGCCGTCATCGGCTCCTGGAAGATCATGGCGATGTCGCGCCCGCGAACGTCACGGATTTCTCGCCCGGACGGATGAAGCGACGCGAGATCAACGGTTTCGCCGTTGCGCCGCAGCCAGATGTTGCCTTCGGTTTCGCCGGGCTTGGGCACGATCCGGAGAATCGATTGACCCGTCACGCTCTTGCCACAGCCGGACTCGCCGACGATTCCGAGCGTTTCGTTGCGCCGAACGGCGAAGGAGATGCCGTCAACGGCCTTCAGCGTTCCTTCTTCCAACTCGAAGTAGGTGCGGACGTCGTTCAGTTCAAGGATGACGTCTTCGTCGGTAAGCGCCCCTGATTCGGGCGCGGCGGCGGGTGCTTGTTCTTCTGCCATGGCTCGCCTATCGATACGGGTCCGCGGCGTCTCGCAGGCCGTCGCCCAGGAAGTTGAAGAGGAACACCGCGATGATTACGAAGAGCCCCGGAATCATCAGCCAGGGGAAGACCGCGATCACGCTTACGTTTTGCGCGTCCTGCATGAGCGTGCCCCAACTCACGGCGGGAGCGCGGATGCCCAGGCGCAGGAAGCTCAGTGTCGTTTCAGCCAGGATCATGCTCGGCACCTGCAGCGTGAGGTGCACGATCAGGTAGCTCATGAAGCCGGGCACCAGGTGGTCGAATAGCACGCGCATGTTGCCGGCGCCGGCTACCCGGGCTGCCATTACATAGTCGTTCTCGCGCAGCTCGAGGATCTTGCCGCGCACGACGCGGGCCAAGCCGGCCCAACCGACCACCGAGAGCACGATGGTGATGGCGAAGTAGGTCTGCAGCGGCGACCAGGTGATGGGCACCGCGGCGCTCAGCGACATCCAAAGCGGAATGGTCGGGACCGAAATCACGAACTCGATGAACCGCTGGATCAGCAGGTCAACGGTGCCGCCGAAGTAGCCCGAAATCCCTCCGATGATGACTCCCAGCACAAAGCTGAGGATCACGCCCACCAGTCCGATTGAAAGGCTGATGCGGGCCGCGGAAAGGGTGCGCGAGAAGACATCGCGTCCCAGCTCATCGGTCCCGAAGAGGTGGATGGTCGTCTCCTCGACGCCGAAGAAATGCCGGTCCCATTCAAACAGGCCCCAGAACTTGTAGGGCGCGCCTTGGGTGAAAAGGCCGATGGGGTGGACGAGCTCGGGGTCCTCTACAAACGTCCGTTTGAACGACTGCGGATCGACAAGGGCCTGGGTGCCGTACACGAACGGCATTTGCCAAGTCCCGCTGGCGTCGATCACATGAATTCGAGTCGGCGGCGAGGACAGCTTGTCGTGCCGATCTGTGAAGTCGTAGGGGATCCAGAAGTCGTAGGTGATGGCAAAAAAGTAGCCAAGGAGCAGCAGGACGCCGCTGGCGTAGCCCAGGCGGTGGCGGCGGAACTTCCGCCACATGAGCTGCCACTGCGAGGCGACGTAATACTGCTCTTCCTCGGTGAATTCACGGACTGAGACGCCGGATCCGGTGGTGGGTTCGAGTGAAGTTGTAGCCATAAGCTAGGCCGCCACGGCACGCTCTTGGCGAATCCGCGGATCCACCAGCGCCAATAGGATGTCGGAAAGGAATGTTCCAAAGATCACGAGGGCCCCTTCAACCATGACGATGCTGCCGGCCAGGAACATGTCCTGGGCCCGCAGGGCCGTCAGCAGCACGGGCCCGGTCATTGGCAAGCTCAGGACGATGGCCACGATGGCGTTGCCACCGAAGATGCCCGGCAGGATGTAAGCAGTGCTGCTCACGATGGGGTTGAGCGCCAGCCGCACCGGGTACTTGAAGAGCAGCTTGCGCTCGGACACGCCGCGCGCGCGGGCGGTGATCACGTACTGCTTGCCGAGCTCGTCGAGCAGCACGCCCCGCATCACCCGCATGGTACTGGCAGTGCCGGCAGTGCCGAGCACTACCACAGGCACGATGAGGTGCTGGAGCATGTCGATGACTTTCTCGATTGACCAATCAGCCAGCGCATACTCGGGCGAAAACAGCCCGCCAGCCGTGATGTCGAAATACTTGAACAGCAGGTACATCAAGAGCAATGCCAGCATGAAGTTTGGAACCGCTAAGCCGATGAAGCCCACGGCGGTGAAGAAGTAGTCGCCGGGCCGATACTGATGCGTGGCCGAGTAGATGCCGATCGGGATGGCCACCGCAAAGGTGAATATCAGCGCCAACGTGGACAGAATGACCGTGAAGGGCAGAACCTCGGCAAGGATCTTCGTCACCGGCTGCTCGGCGGCGCGCCAGCTGCCGAATGAGCGGCCCAGGTCGCCGACCACAAAGCGGCCGGCCCAGTAGAAATACTGCTCGATGGGTGTGCGGTCGAGGCCGTAGTAGAGCTTGAGAGATTCGATTTCCTCGCGCTCGAGGAACGTGCCGGCCTGCTCCTGGCCGGCGATGTAGTTAGTGAGGAAGTCGCCCGGCGGAAGCTGGATGACGATAAAGACCACAACGCTCAACAGCCACCATCCGACGACCATGAACAGGAACCGTCGGACCAGATATGCCCTCATGCGTTGCGTCCCTCTCTGACGCCCAACCTCAACTCGCCAGTATCGTCCTCGGTCCGGTCAGGTCGCGGTGCCCGCTACCGTAGCGCACATTCCACGACCGGTGCCACCGGGAGCCGCCGACCGGATGGCCGGCGGCTCCCGGCGACCTTTAGGTCGCGACTATGCGTCCGGGATGAACCACTGGAACGCGCGGTAGGGCTTCGTGAAGTTGGCCCCAGCGCCGAACCACAGGTTCTCCTCGTCGTCCGGGAAGTTCTTCACCCGGTTGTTGATGATCACCGGCTGCGGGGCAAGCCCCACGGTGCCGATCACCGTCAACTGCTCCGCCTGCCACCCGAAGTACTGCCGACCGAGGTCGTCGTACTCCGCAGTGCCGGGCGCAGCCAGCTGCCAGGCGAACTTCAGGTCGGCGTTGGCCTTGATCTCCGCCGGAGGCTCCGCGCCCTCGGCGCCGTCGGTGGCGAACCACCGCGTCCAACCGCCGGCCCAGACGGCTCGCTTGCCCTTGTAGCCCCAGACCCACGGGACCCAGCGGGTGAAGTACCCGGCGGCTTCCGTGTGCTCGGTACCGATCATGATCTCGGTGAGCTGGTCCAAGCGCTCCTCGTACAGCGGGCGCTCCATCTGGTTCCACTGAGTGTCGAGACCGACGTCACGCCAGTTCTCGGCCACCAGCTCGGCGATCGCGTCCTTCGGGCCTTCCTGGTCACCGATCTCGAAGATCAGCGTCAGGCGCTCGCCGTCCGGTCGCAGGCGCCAGCCTTCGCCGTCGCGCTGGTCGAGGCCGATGCCATCGAGCAGCTCGTTGGCCTTGGCCGGGTCGAACTCGGTGTGGATCGTGCCCCAGTGGTCCTCGTAGAACGTGTAGCTCGGGAGGATGGTTCCCTGGAACGGCGTTGCCAGACCGAAGAACACCGCGTCGTTGATGGCGTCACGGTCGATGGCCACCGACAGCGCGATGCGGAAGTCGAGCTCCTGGAAGATCTCGGCAACCGCCGCGTCCTTGTACGTCCAGTTGGGCTGGAGCGCCAAGGCCGAGCTTCGGAGCGCCTTGCTGATCAGCGTCCGGTAGTTGCCCGAGCCCTCGTTGTCGCGGTACAGCGGCATGTTGTTGAAGTCGAGCTCGAACTGCCCGAAGTCCAACGACCCCGCCGTGATGCGGATCTGGTAGACCTCTTTGTCCGACAGCAACTCGTAGTTCAGACCGTCCACGTAGGGAAGCTGGTTCCCTTCGGTGTCGACGATGTGGTAGTACGGGTTGCGGTCGAGCGAGGCTCGGTCCGCCGAGTGGGCCGTCAGCGTCCACGGCGCCAGCACCGGGCGGTTCACCGCATGCTCGGTAAACCAGGTCTGGTGCGCGCCCCAGCGCATCTTGGCCTTGAAGAGCTGCGTCCAGTCGTCGAACCCCTCGTCGGTCGCCATCTTCGGGGCGTCCGCGTTGAAGTCGGCGTGGTACTGCTCCATGTAGTGCGAGGACAGGTAGAACCCGCGCTCGCTACCACCACGGCCCAGCCGGTCCAGCAGGATCGGCACGGGGTCCGGGTAGGAGATTTCCACCGTCAACTCGTCGGGCGTCTCGACCTGCGGCGGCTTGCCGTTGATCTTGGGGCCCGGTCCGGACGGCGAAAGCTCTTCGTTCACCATGTAGTTGTCGTAGTGCCACTGGAAGTTGGCGGACGTGAACGGCGCCCCGTCCGACCACTTGTGGCCCTTGCGCAACTCGTAGACAACGGTGGTGCCGTCGGAGCTCACGTGGTGGCTCTTCACGGCGTCGTTGACCAGCGCGGTGCCCTCCATGTTGTAGGCCACGGCGTCGGTGCGGTTGGCGTTGCCAATGTCCACCGAAATCGCCACGCTGGCCCAGTTGGTGCGGCCACCGTAGTTGCCGATCGCTTCCCACGGCTGCCAGATCAGCGGCTCGTCGGGCAGGCGCTCTTCAACCGGCGGAAGCTCGCCCGCGGCAACCATGTCGGCCAGCGCCGGCGCTTCCTTGTAGTCCTTGCCGAGCTCATAGGTCATGCCCGTGTTGCGGTCATGCTCGGGCATCATCATGGTGTCGGCAGGGGCCTCGGTCGGAGCGGCCGTCGGCGCCGCTGTCGGAGCGGCGGTCGGAGCGGCCGTCGGCGCCGGAGTTGCCGGTGCCTCGGTCGCAACCGGAGTTGCCTCTGCGACTTCGTCCTCAGCTTCGCCACAAGCGGCCAGCACGCCAACGGCGGCAGCCCCCGCGGTCACGGCGAGCATTCGCCGTCTACTAAGCAACAGGTCCTTCGTCATCCTCTCCCCCTTCTGGTCTCTACGGTCCCTTGGCGACACTCCGGCCGCCGATTCGGCGCTCAGCGTGGCGCCAACGAACAACTGACGCACGCATGTCCTCTGCTCCCACGCGCGCCGAATCTAGAGATACGCGAACTTGCCACAGTCTGAATGGATGGCGTCGCGAACGTCACGCCGAATATTGCCATATGCATCCGGCGCTGTCTGCCTCCCACTCGCGCGCCCCTGGCCACGAGCGCACTACCGTCGAACTCCACCTGCTGGAAAAGCCTCCCTAGCGCTCACAGCAGATGCTGCTTACGCAGCGGCCCAACCGGCCCGTTGGCGGTTCGGGTGCCGACAATACCCCTAAGCGAATTCGCATGTCAACGGCGCGGGACGGCGCGACAGGTTCCTGCGAGCCTCAAGCCTCGCCGCAGCATTTCGCCCTCCGCCGGTCACTCGCGCTGCCGGGAATTGACGAGTAGCATGCCGCGGTACCGCCTGCCCCCGCACTGTGGCTTGTCGCATGTCTGAGCCAGCGTTCGCCAGCATTCCCGACCACCCATTTCCCGTCGGCACGGAGCACTACCGCGGGCCAATCCCCAAGCTCGACGTGTGGGACGGCGACTATGCGCGCATCCGGGCGGCCGGGATGCGAGTCGTGCGCAGCCACTCCTACTGGAACCACATGGAGCCCCGGCCCGGCCAGTACGAGCTGGACGACTTCGACATGATGTTCGACCTCGGGGAGAAGCACGGACTCTATGTCTGGCTCGACATCATGCTCGGCACGCACGGCGCGTGCCCCGAGTGGCTGACTCGTGAACACCCGGACATGCGGGTGGTGAACTACCTGGGGCAGGCGGTGTCGTCGCACGCAAGCGGGGCCTATCCGCAGGGCGGCGTGATCCACTGCTACGACCATCCGGCCTGGCGCGAATACGGCGGCGGCCTGTTGCGACACGTTGTCAATAGATATAAGGACAGGCCGAGCCTGCTGATCTGGGGGCTCTGGGACGGCGTCAACTACTCCGCCGCCTGGAGCCCGCAGGGCGGTGGCTACCCCTGCTACTGCGACTACACCCTCGCCAAATACAAGGCGTGGTTGCGCGATCGCTACACGCTCGACGAGCTGAACGAACGCTTTCTGCGCCGCTATCGGCGCTGGGAAGACGTGGAGCCGCCACGCTCGCACAACAACGTCGTCGAGATGCTGGTCTACCGCCGCTTCCACTACGAGAACCTGGCCGACCACCTGAAGTGGATGGTGGACACGGCGAACGCCATCGACCCCCACCACGAAAAGCGCGCCCACGGCGCGTGGTTCCCGCGGCCCTGGGATGAGATCTGCGCGCCTTACGCCGACAGCTGGGGCATGTCCATGCCGTCCAACAACCTGTTGACGTCGGACGACCCCTACAAGATCGCCGAGCGGGCCTTCTCGTTCGATTGGTCGCGCAGCGTCGGCAAGAACGGTCGCTGGTGGAACGAGGAGATCTACGCGGGCATGTCGCCGGGCGGCGTGACCTGGAACAAGCAGTCGGACCCGCAGGAGACGACCACGCTCCTTTGGATGACCCTGGCCCACGGCGCCGCCGGCGCAATGTTTTGGCAATACCGCCCCGAATATTTGAGCTTCGAGTCGCCGGGCTATTGCCTGACCGCGCTCGACGGGCGTGACACGCCACGGCTCACATCCGCCGAGGAAGCGGTGTCGCAGATCCAGGGCTTGCGCGAGCACCTGCCGCTGGAATGCCCGCCGGCCGACGTAGCCGTGATTTACCACCCCGAATCCCAGGAGCTATTCAACTACAACGAGGAGGGCGATCGCTATGTGGCCGACGTGCGTGGGGTCTACCGCACGCTGTGGGCCAACGGCATCCCCGCCGACGTGCTCTCGCCCAACATGGACTGGTCCGGCTACAAGCTCGTGATCATGCCCAACGCGGCGCTCATGACCGAGGCGCTGCAACGCCGGATCGAAGAAACCCTCGAGCATTCGCCAGAGACCCGAATCGTCGCCGAGGGCAGTTTCGGCATGTACTCTGCCGACGGCCAATCGAGCTACGGGCCCCCGGAGGGGTTTGCCGAGCGGTTCGGCGTGCGCGTGGCCGACTTTTCTGGAGTCTCCGAATTCGATATCCGCGAGGGCCGCAATCAACTGACGACGGCCTATGGCGACCTTTCGATCACCTCCGAGTGCGGCTACGCCGTGCTCGAGCCGCTGGGCACGACGAAGGCCGTGGCCACGCTGGAAGGCGAAACGGTCGCGGTGCAGACGGCGGACGCCCGCTTTACCTGGTTCGGTCTCACGACCTCGGCCGGCTTCGGCGACGTGGGAGTGCCGGAGGTGGTGCTGGGGCTGGCGCGCGACGCCGGCGTATCGGCGCCGATCGACGTCACGGGCGACCCGGTCGTGCCGGTGGCGCGGCGCTCGCGCCTTGGGGGACGTCTCCTATTCGGCTTCAACGTCGAGCGCACCGCGGCGCGATCTCGTCTGCGTCCGCGCGAAGCCGTCGTGTCCGCGCGCGACTTGCTCACCCACACGGACCTGCCGGTGACCGACGGCGCCTTCGATCTGGAAATCGAGCCATGGGGCCGCGCGGTCATTCATCTGCCGGATCCCGCATGACGTACACGCGGCAATCCGTGGGCATGCCCGGCCGGACCGCCGGCTAGCGCGTCAAACCCATGGCTGCACCTCGTCGACGCCCCGTCTGGTCACGGCTCCGCCAAGGCAGCGGCGGCACGGTCACGTGCCTCGCCACCGCGCCGATCGGCTCGGGGTCGTCGGCCGTGCTGGCGGGGACGTTGAGCGGGCTCTTCCTATCGCCGGACGGTGGGCAAAGCTGGGTGCGTGGAGCCGGCGGCATCGGCGCGCCCTATGTGCAGTCGGCGGCGGTTTCCCCGGCGTTTGCCACCGACCACACGCTGTTGGTCGGCACCGTCGACGCTTCGGCGTTCGTCTCCATCGACGGCGGGGCCACCTGGCGCGACACGTTCTTCTGGGGCGCCAAGGCCAGCGTCACCTCCGCCGCGTTCTCGCCGCAATACGCCCAAGATCGACTCGCGCTGGTGGGAACCGAGAGCGACGGGGTCTACGTGTCGGCCAACCTCGGTCGGACATGGAACGCGCAAAACGACGGCCTGGACGACCAGCAGGTCCTCGCCGTGGCCGTGTCGCCGGGCCCCCCGCACCAGGAGCGCGTACTTGCCGGAACCGCCAGCGGTCTCTACATGCGTTCCCGAGGCGCCAGCGCCTGGCAGCTGGCCGACGACTGCGCCAAGGGTCATCCCATTCAGGCGCTTGAGTTCGTGGCGCATCCCGATGCCTACACGGCTTATGCCGCCACCGAGGGCGCCGGTCTCTATCGCACGACAACGAATGGGCTCACCTGGCAGCAGGTACCCGAGGTCGGCGCCTCGACGACCGTGAACGCGTTGGTGATCTCTCCCAACTATGGCCAAGACGGCATGGTGGTCATCGCGTCCGCCGAGCGCGGCTTGCTGCGGACTACCGATCGCGGCGAGACCTGGGAGCAGGTCGGCAACATCGACGGGCGCCTGATCTTGACCCTGGCCGCCGTGGAATCCGGCGGCGGCTGGGCGCTGCTGGCCGGCCTCTACGAAGGCGGCGTCTGGCGTTCCGACGACCACGGCGAGACGTGGCGTCGCAGTGACGATGGCCTTGCCAGCCGTCCGTTGCTCGCGCTGGCCGCGTCCCCGACCTTCGCGGACGACGGCACCCTCATCGCCGGCACCGCCGACGAAGGGCTGCTGTGCTCGCACGACGCCGGTCGCTCCTGGTCGCCACCGGCAGCCGCGCCCGACGAGCCGACGATCTCCACGCTGGCCATGTCGCCCGACTTCGGCAACGACCAGCGCGTGCTCGCCATTGCCGGAGCAGACGTTCAGCAAAGCACCGACGGCGGCCGGCACTGGGACGAGTTGACGGGATTGCCCGAAACCCTTTCCCCCGCGAGCCTGACGATTGGGGCCGGGGGGCGTCTCGCGGTCGGCGGCGCGGGCGGTGAGCTGCAGCTGTCGGACGACGGCGGCTCGACGTGGCGCCAGGTTGCGGAGCGATTCGGCAATGCGCGCGTGGTGGCGATTGCCTTTTCGCCGCGAGTGGCCGAGGACGGGACGATCTTCGTCACCTCCATTGCGGACGGGCGCATTCGCCTCTATCACACGCGCGACGCCGGGGTGACTTGGGTGCGGGTGTTTGAGAAGGGCGCGCGCGGGCAGTTGGCGCCGATCGCCGTGCCATCCAACTACCGCGATGCCCGAGCGTTCATGGGCGTGGTTGCCGGGCGCGATGTCTTCACGCCCAACGGCCCGCGCATGGCGTCATGGGTCGAAGGCCGGGTGAGCGTGGACCGGTTGGCCGCGGTCACCAGCCTGGATGTCTCGCCGAACTTTGCGCGTACGGGCCGGTTCTATGCCGGCACGGGACTGGGGCTGTTCCACTCGCGGGACAAGGGGCACACCTGGAGCGCCACCGGCGGCCGCGACGCTCCCGCGAACGTGACCTGCGTCACCGCGGCCATCGAAGCGTCCGGTGCCGAGGCGGTGTTCGCCGGCACGCTGGACGGCGACGTCTGGCGCCGAGGTCCGCGCGAGCCGAACGACTAACGCCGTCGGCGCCCTCTAGCCGGGCGTGTCGTAGGAGAAGTCCCAGTCACCGAGCGTCGTCAGCGTGTGCTGCGGCGCCGAGAGGTCGGGCTCGCCCGCCGCATGCCAGGCCTCGATGTCATCCCGATGCCCCAGCGAACGCAGCCCCTTAAACGAATCGTGCGCCGTGGTGCAGTCCCAGAAGAACAGCCGCTCGACGCCCGTGCGATAGATGCGCGCCGCGGCATGCTGGTACTCCTCCGGCGTCATGGACCGCGGCAGCACGCTCGCGGCCAACTCGACCGGCGTGTCGCGCACCAGGTCCAGGAAGAACTCGAGCTGCCGCTCGGGTTCGTCCCAGGCGGGCACCCGGCTGTTGAGCTCCGGCGCCGAGGTGTAGGGAATGATCGTGTCGATCAGGCCCTCGGACACCCAGGCTTGCAGGTCCAGGGCGCGGTGCAAGTTCTCGGCTTCGTCCTTCATCACGATCGCGGAGACGTTGATCGGCTTGTCACGTCCGGTGGCCGCGGCGACCTCCGCCAGCCCGGCGCGCAGCTCCCGCATGAAGTCGGTCATCACGCGCGCCCGGAACCGCAGCCAATCCGGATCGTGCTCGTCCAGCTCGCGGGGGTCGTGGCCCGAGGCGGCCTTGAACGCCTCCACGACGTGCGGCTCGTACTCCGTGAACGGCGGGCGGCGGTTGTAGAGCAGGCACACGCCGTCGACCGGCTTCTCGGCCATCTCGCGCAGGAGGGAGATGGCAAAGGCGCGGAAGCCCGGATAGGCGTAGGAGAGCCGCGGCGTGATCCGACCCTCGCGGTCCACGCTGCGCCACTCGGGATGCGCCTCGAACACCCCGTCGCCCGAATTGAAGTGATCGTTGGGCGGCGGGTAGTGGAATCCCGTCACACGCCAAGAGGCATGAATCTCCATGCCCATGTCGTGGGTGTGCTCGATGGCGACGTCGTAGGGGTCGACGCCCTGGTCCCGAAAGATCCTCCAGGCCTCCGACTGTTTCCGGTAGCCGACGTGTGAGAAGTCCTCGTGAGCGTCGAGCGTGTGATCGCGGGCGATCTTGGTGAAGTAGTTCAGGAGGTCGCCGCCGCCGGTTTCCAGGTAAATCCGCTCGAAGTCGGTGTTGCGGTACGGCTCGAGGTGACCCTGAACGTCCTCCGGCGTGTGCGCTCGGATATGGCCCATCCAGCCGTGGTTGTCGTCGTGGGCGTAGAGGCGCTTGGTGTCGGTTCGCGCGCGGTCGGCCTTCAGCGCCGCCACCTCGCCGTTGGTGAGGGGCACGAGCTTGACGTAGGCGGGCCGGGCCGGCTCGCACTCGCAGATGCCATCCGGCTGGTTGACGTCCGCCGACACGGCAATCTGCTTGAATTGCATGTCCTGACCGGTGAGGTCGGCGATCTTGAAGAAGGTCTCCGCCAGCAGCACGCCGCCGCCGGGCTGCGGGTTGATGCGCGGCGGGAGATGCATATTGGTGAAGCCGCGCTCGCCGCTGAGCTTCGCCAGCAGGTTGCCGCTCCACTCGTACAGCTCGTGGTCGTGCACCATCTGGCCGATCGAGATCGCGTGCCAGCCGCTCACGCCGAGCGGCAAGGTGACCTCCGGCGCCGCCGTGTTGTCGCCGGCATAGAGCAGCGTGCCGCTCAGGTCGGCCGTGGAATAGGCAAATGCGCGCCAGCGGCCCGTCTTGGACTCGCTCGACAGCGCGTCCGCCGGCTGGCAGCGGTCCAGATTCGTGAGATAGATCGGCGGCTGGGACAGACCGAGATCGCCGATGTGTGCGGTGCCTGCTGTGGACATTCGGAACCACCTTTGCGGCAAGCGGGCGGGACTTTCGGCCGCGGTGGGCGGCCGCCACGGTGCCGCAGTATGCTCCGGTCGCCACGACCTCGCCAAAACGAACGCGGTGATCTTCCCCAATCCGGTCAAAGAGAAGCTCGCGCGGGGCGAGGTTTCGATCGGCTCGTGGCTCAACCTGGCCTCGCCGCTGGCGGCGGAGGTGCTGGCCGAGGCCGGCTACGAATGGCTCGCCATCGACGCCGAGCACACACCGTGGGACCTCGGCGAAATCACGCACGCCGTGCGGGCCATCGAGGCGCGGGGCGCGGTGCCGATGGCTCGCGCCTGGTCGCACGAACCCGAGGGACTCGGACGCATCCTCGACACCGGCGTGATGGGCCTCATCGTGCCGCACGTGAGCACGGTGGAACAGGCGGAGGCGATTGCCGATGCGGTGAGATATGCGCCGCGCGGGCATCGGTCGGGCGGCAACTCGCGCGCCGCGATCTCCGGCGACTACGCGTCACACATCGACGACAACCTGCTGGTGTGCCCGCAAATCGAGGACCGCGAGGGCGTCGAGAACATCGCCGAGATCATGGCCGTTGACGGCATGGACGTCGCGTTCATCGGTCCCAATGATCTCGTCGTCGCGATGGGCTACACGCGCGCCGACGCCTATCGCGTGCCGGAGCACTTGGAAGCCATGGCCCGGATCCTCACCGGCGCGCAGGCCAACGGCAAGCCCGCGGGAACGCCGGCGCCGACGGTCGCGCACGCGCGGCAATTCATCGCGCAAGGGTTCACCTTCATCGATCTCTCCAGCGATCTGCGCATGCTGGCCCAGGTCGCGTCGCAGGAACTGCAGGCGGCCCGCGCCTGAGCTGAAAGGACGACCCATGGCTCCCGCATCGACCGCCGCCGAACGTTGGGCCGACGCTCACGTGAGCGACCCGGACTTCGTGGTCTACATCCCGCAGGACGGCGACACGCCCGCGCATCGCGACGCGACCGAGAACGGCCCGTGGGACGCGGGCAACGTGCACTTCGTGGTCACTGCCACGACGACCGGCGCGTTGCTGGGGACCTGGACCCAGGCGGACGCCGACAGCTTTCACGGCCCCAACGCCCGCGTGGTGGTGGCGCGCAGCGAGGACCGGGGCCGCACCTGGAGCCGGCCGACGGTGCTCGACGCTCCGCCCGAAGGCACGGAGCAAACGGCGGTGTGGTCGGTTCCGGTAGTCGTGCCGCACTCGGGCCGGGTGTGGATCTTCTATCACCGCAACACCGGCCCGGTGGACTTCGATCGCGGCATGACGGGCGTGCTGGCCTGGCGTGTGTCGGACGACGACGGCCACACGTGGGGACCGCGGCACGACACCGCTATCGGTCGCGGCGCCATCGACGACCCCGATCCGGCTCTGCTCAGCAGTTGGGTCACCTCGGGCTGGCAGGCGCCCATTGTCACGCGGCGCGGCAGCGTGGTGTGCCCGATCACGCGCTGGGCGGGGAACGCCTTTCAAGGGCAATTCGAGACCGTGACGCCCGAGATCGGCTTCAACCAGCGGCACCACGAGGCGTGGTTCCTGCGCTTCGACAACGTGATGACCGTGGACGATCCGGCGGACCTGGTGGTGACGACCTGGCCGGACGCCGATCACGGCATCCGCGTGCCGCAGCCGCGCGATCCGCGCATGAGCACGGCGATGGAACCGAGCATTCAGCCCCTCAGCGACGGGCGCATCGTCTGCGTGCTGCGGACCATGACCGGATACATCTGGTACTCGGTGTCGAGCGACGACGGGCAATCGTGGTCCGAGGCCGAGATGCTGCGCTTCCAGCCGGGCGGCCCGCCGATTCCCCACCCGTCGGCCCCGTGTCCGCTCTACAAGCTGCGGGACGGCCGCTACCTGCTGTTCTTCCACAACAACGACGGCACCGCCAACGGCGGCAGCGGACCGGGCAGTGGCGAGTCGCGCCGCCCGATATTCGTCAGCGTCGGCCGCGAGATCGACAATCCCGGCGGTCAGCCGCTGGTCTTCGGACGACCGCATTTGATCGTCGACAACGCCTGGGCAACCTCGGTGACTCGTGGGCGTCCGGGCGGCCTCGCCGCCTACGGCAGCCTGACCGACTTCGCCGACGAGCCGATCCTCTGGTACTGCGACCGTATGCAGTATCTGCTCGGTCGGCGGTTGACCGACGTGATGCTCGACGACACCTGGCTCCCGCGGTGAGCAACCGCGCGTGGCGGCCGCGCTTTTCGGACGGACTCTACCGGCACTTTGGGACGCAGCACGTCGATGGGCCGTCGAACGACGAGATCGACGCCGCGTTCCGGCACATGGACGGGGTGCCGGACGTCGAGGGCGTGGAGTGCTTCAGCCGCACGACCGTCACGCTGGAGAACGCCGCGCACGTCAAGCGGCGGCTCGACGAGCGCGGCCTGGTCTGCGCCATGGTGTCCCACGGCGAGACGGTCGCGCGCGGGTTCCCGAAGGCGCTCTGGACGTTGCCCGAAGCGGCCGACCGGCGAATCGCGATCGACATGGCGCTGTACTCGATCGAGGTGGCGCGGGCGCTCGAGGCGCGGGGCATCTATTTGTTCACCGCCCTCGACGGGCCGGACTACGCCTTCCAACAGAACTTTCGCCTGGCGCGGCGATACACCGTGGAGGCGCTGCGGGAGATCTGCGACGCGGCCGGCGACCTGCTGGTGGCGCTCGAATACCGCATTCACACCCCCAAGGGCTGGTCAAACATCGGCTCGATGGCGGCCACGCTTGACCTGGCCAACGAGGTCGGACGCCCAAACCTCGGCGCGCAGCTCGAGGTGGCCCACACGCTGCTCAGCCACGAAAACCTGGGCCAGGCCGCCTGGGACGCGGCGCGCCTGGGACGGCTGCATCACCTGCACCTCAACGATACCCAGCTGCCGACCGACATCGGCACGATCTTCGCCAGCCACCACTTTTGGGAGTGCCTGGAGCTGCTCTACTGGCTGCGCGAGGCCGACTACGCCGGATTCCTGGGCATCGATTGCTTCTGGTGGCAGGTCGACTCGGCGTTGAACGCCGCGCAACAGGTCCACAATATCTACTTCATGCTGCGGGTGCTGGACGCCCTCGACGACTTGGCATTCCGCGAGGCGATGGCCGACCACGACATCCTGGCGACGCAACGCATGCTGTGGGAGGCGCTGCGCCGGGCGAGGTAGGGGCGGCCTATCCGGATAACCCGAAGACTGCGGACGGGCGCCCACCAGGGGCGCCCCTACAGGGAATCCGGAGTTGTAGAGGCGGCCCTAGTGGCCGCCCGGTTCTACCTGGCTGTCCCCCGGATGCCGCACGTCGGGCAGGCGCTCGTTGAACTCCACCACGTTGCCCTCGGGGTCCTTGGCGTAGAGCACGCGGCGCCAGAGCCGAGGCCAATCCACCGGCCCGCCCCACGCGTCCAGGCCCTCCGCGCGGAGCGCGTCGACGATTGGGTCAAGCTCGTCAACCACGAACTGCACGTGATTGGGGCCGTTCCCCGATGGACCCCGGGGAGGGCTCCCATCAGGGTGGTTGTGGTACTTGAGCAGCTCGACCGCTTCCGGACGTTCGTCCGTGCCCAGGAACACGGCTTGGAGCTTGACGCCCGACAATCCGGTCAGCTCATCGATGTGGGGTCCCTCGATGGTCGCGGAACGCGTCTCCCGCAGACCCGCGACGCGTACGTAGAAGTCGCGCATGCGGTCCATGTCCCGGACCACTAGGCCAACGTGACCGACGGTAGGGGCGCGGGGGGACATTGCCGACCTCGAGAAAACGGGGCGGCATTCTTGCATGAAGCGCCGCCCGCGATGCGAGACTTGACTACGCTAGCGACTACGTGACGCATCGAGCGTCGGTCATGAGCTACGACCTCGCCGAGAACTACGACCTCACCGACCGCCTGAGAGGCTGGACGGGGTTTCGGATCGGCGCCGTGGCCGGCCTGGTGGTCGCCCTCGCTTGGATCCATCAAGTCGGCTTGGTGCCGGCCGTACTCGCGGGCGACACCTTTGCGCTGGGCATCGGCCTTCACACGGTCATCTTTGGGTTGCTGCTGGCCGGCTGGATCTGGGGGCTGCTCTTCCGTCTGCGCGGCGGCTTTTCCTGGGCGGCCGGGCTGGCGGTGGCGCTTGGCTTCGTGACCGGGCTCATTGCATGGCTCGACACCTTCATCGGCTGGGGACTCGATTGGCAGATCGGGGAGCGCGCCCTGCTCGTGCCCGCGGAGGCCCGTCCGAAGGGCTTTGGACTGGCCTTGCTCGCCGGCACGCTGTGGGCGTTCGCCAGCGCCGCGTTCGTGTTTGTCTTCGCGATGGTCGCGGCACTTATCGGCGCTACCACGCTGCGCCGCTTCGTCGAGCCTTGGGCCGGGCGCGTGTTCCCCCGGATCGTGGATGGGCTGCCTGACTTCTGGCACGCATTCCTCAATCCCCGACGACCCGCCGAGCCGCCGCAAAGAGACGTCCGGACACAGAGCGCTCAGCGTCGCCTCCCCGAGCGCGCACAAGCGTGGCGCACGGTCTATGGACGCGCGGTGTTGATCCTCGCGTACGGCGCCGCCGTGCTCACGCAGCTGTGGATCGAGCCCGCCGAGCGCGCCGACGCCGCGTTCATGTTCGGCATGTTCGCGATGGCCGACGGCGCGTTGCTGTTGGTGCTCGCAGACCGGAGCCGCGCATTCGCGCCCGCCCGACGCCAACTGCGCCTCGAAGCGGCGGCATCGATCGTGATTGGGCTCGTCGCCGCCGTCATCTCGTTTGGACTCGGCCGTCCAATGCCATTCGAACTGTTCTACGGACTGGTTGCGGTGTGGGCGATGCTGACGGCCGGGGCGCAGTTTGCGGTGTCATTCGCCATGCGGCACGGCGATTCGGCGCACCTCGTGATTCTCTATACGATCTTTATCGCCGTGACCCGTCTCGTCTACGGCGTCGAGGCCGCCGCCGCCCCCGAGGTCGTGCGCCTGGCCAACACGCAGAGCGTGATCCTCATGGCGGTCGTGGTCCTGACGGCCATGCTCTACGCGCTCCTCGCGAATGTCCTGCGGGAGTGGCCGCGATCCGAATTCGAAGCGGCGGGACGCTCCGCGCGCACCTGAGGTCATTGGTCGGGTCGGCACGCCGGTGTCACACTGCGCGCCGGATGTCGATTCAAAGTAGTCGGGGGCAGGCATGAGTCGCGGACAAGACGTGCTCGCGCGGATGAAGGGCCCGGTCGTTCCAATCAACTTGTGCTTCAACGTCGACGGCACCCCGGACTACCCGTCGATTTCGCGCTACGTGGACTGGCTGGCCGACGAAGGCACGCCAATCCTCATGCTTACGGCCGGCAGCAGCGAGTTCGCCAGCCTGAGCGACGACGAGATCTGGCGGCTCACGGCAGTCGTCGCCGAAGCCAACCAGGGCCGGGCCGTATTCATCGCCTCATCCGGTCTATGGAAACCGTCGGTGACGCGCGAATTCCTGGTCCACGCCGACCGCGTGGGCGCCGACGCCGTCAAGCTGCAGTTCAGCAGCTGGCTCACGCTGAGTCACGACGTCGTGGTGCGCTATTTCGACCTGGTCCAGGACGCCGCGGACGTGCCGCTGCTGCTGCTATCCGGACCAAACTTCCCGCTGGACGCGGCCGTCGAGCTTGCCGCGCGGCCCAACATGATCGGCATAAAGAACGACGGCCATCCGTTCTATGACTACTACGAGCTGATTCGCGGCACCGCCGACGAGGACTTTGGCGTGATCAGCGGCGGGCAAATGCGCAACTTCATGTTCGGATACCCGCTCGGCTCGCCGGCCTACCTCTGTCCCATCGCGCCGATTCGGCCGGGCCTGGCCAACGAGTTCTACGACCACGTGGCGGCCGGCCGCACCGACGACGCATGGGCGTTCGTCTTCAAATATGAGGATCCGTGGCTCCAGTGGGCCTCGAGCCAGAACTGGCTGGCGTCGCTCAAGGCGGCGATCTACCTGCAAGGGCTCTATCCAAACAACCTGCTGGGTCACGCCTATCCCCACCCCGCGCCCGACGTCGTCGACAAGGTGCGGGACAAGCTGATCGAGGTGTTTGGCAGCGCGACGGTGGAGTAAGAGGGCCGCTGAGCATGTAGGAGGGCGGAAGTCATGGCCACCGACTCGACACTGCTTGCATACCTGGTTCCACGGGTTACGCACAGCACCGAGAACACGGCGATCGAAGCCCTGGGCTACATCCTGTCCCGGTCGGCGGCGTGCCGAGACGCCCTGCGGGATGCGCTCCGGTCCGGGGGCGCTGAAATCGGTCCCATCACACGGGTGGAGACTGAAGTCAGCGACGAGAAGGGGGGTCGCCCGGACCTTGCAGGATTCGATGAGGACGGCAGGGAGCGCCTGCTCATCGAGGTGAAGTTTTGGGCCGGACTCCAGTCAGGGCAGCCAGGCGCCTACCTTGCTCGACTAATGCGAAATAACGCCGCTGGTCCGTCGGCGCTGCTGGTAGTAGCTCCGGCTGCGCGGTCCGAAACGCTGTGGCATGAGCTACGGCGGCGGGCGACGAGTAGGTTCGCGATTTCGGAGCTGTCTGGAAGGCAAAGCGCGACCATCGGAGACGGCGAATGCCACTTGGTGCTCACCAGTTGGGCGGATTTGCTCGGCCCTATGGCCGTCCGCGCGAGCGCGGACGGAGATTCGGCGGCGGCATTGGACATTCGGCAGCTGCAGGGGCTCGCCGCTCGAATGGACGCAGGAGCATTCCTGCCGATTCGATCGGAAGAACTAGGCCCCGAGTTCCCGCGCCGCGTGCTCGGCTTGCGGCGTCTGATTAGCGGCGTGACTTCCCGTCTGAAGGACGCCGGGTTGGTGAGCCGCACGGGCCGGTTCACGGCGTATCTGGGCGGTTACGGACGGCGACTCCTGCTGTGCGGCGCCAGCGTGTGGCTTGGAGTCGACTTCAAGCTGTGGGCCAACCGCGACGATACTCCTCTGTGGCTGCACTTTGACGAGAAAATGAAGGGGCACACAGTCAGCCTCGGTGAGATTCAGCGCGCGCTCAGGCTGTCTAGCGACGAGAACTTCTACGGGATTCACCTGCCCGTGGGCGTCGAGTACGACGCCGTTTTGGATGACGTGGTCGATCAATTGGAGGAAATTGGGTGGAAAATCAACCCTGGGTTTCAGCCACCCGACACGCCCTAATCCGTGCCCGGTGGCCCGGGCTGCATTCAGCCCGGGATCCAGCCGAAATCGCTACGCGAACGCCAAATTCCGCTTCTGGCCGCGCAGAATCAGGCCGTTCACGCCGGAGTTGTGCCCGCCGGTCTGCACGTTCTGCGGATCGCGGTAGCCCGTGCGAACCAATCGCCGCCACCCATCGGTGCGGTTCGGATCCGAGCCGTGAATCGTCAGGTAGCTCATGAAGACCACGTCGCCGGCGTTGGCAGGCACGGGCGTGGCATCGGCCAGTCGGTATTCGTCCACCGGCAGGTGGGGGCGGGTGTCCTTGGAGTCCACGCGTCCGATGTGCGGCAGCGGTCCGAGCTTGTGGCTGCCCGGTAGAAACTTCAGGCAGCCGTTGGCCTCCGTGGCGTCGTCGATGTGGAGCAGCGCGTCAATGTAGCCAGGCCCCTCGTGCGCATAGAACGGATAGTCCTGGTGCATCGGGAACGGCGTGCCCATCTCGGGTCCCTTGGCGTGCAGCATGGTGTGGTGGTACTCCACGCCGGTGCCGAGCAGGTCGGCCACCGCGCCGACCAGCTTGTCGTCGGTGACGGCGCGGAAGTACTCCTCGGAATACCCGGGGAGATTGCCAAGAATGTCTAATCTCGCACGTTGGTCTTCCTCGGCGGTCATATATGCTTGCCGCCATGGCCCTTTCCACCCCGGACCCTGCGTGGCCCACTCTTGCATGAGCCGCTCCAACTCTTTCGACTGCCGGGCGACGGTTTCGGCGTCAAAGACGTTCTCGAGCCGCAAATAGCCCAGCTCGTTGAAGGCGTCGAGTTGATCCTGCGTCAGCGTTTCCATGCGCACACCTCTGGCAGCGACCCTGAAGTTTACCGCTCGTTGACGAACTCGCTGCCCCAATGACGGTTCAAGCGTCCGCCGTCGAGTTGAAGACGGTCGTTGTCCCTCGATCCCGCTGGTGGCTGCTGATTGTGCGTGCCGTGGTGCCGCTGCTCTACGCCAACGCGCAGATCGGACTGCTGTGGCCCCAGGACCTCAAGGCGCCGCCGGCCATCGTCTTCGGCGTCTTCGCTCTCGCGGACGGCGCGCTGGCGCTGGCCGTGGCGCTTGGCCTGCGCGAGTTTCGCCCGGCGCGTGGTTTGGTGTTTGCGGACGCCGCGCTGGGAGCCGCCGCGGGCATCGCCGGCTTCCTGTTGTGGCTGGTGGTGTGGTCCGACTCCGTGGTCCCGGCCGCGGCTTACGTCGGGCTCGCCGGCACCTGGGCCTTTTTGAGCGGCCTGCTGCACGCCGCCGTCGCCATTCCGCTGCGGCGAATCGAGGGCGCGCAGATGCCCTTGCTGTTCATCATCATGAGCGGCCTCGTGCGCATGGCCTACGGCGTGCCCACCGGCCTCTCGGCCCTCGTCGTGCTCAATTTCACCGGATTTCGTCGCTTCCTCTCGGTGCAGCAGTGGTTTGTGCTGC
This sequence comes from Chloroflexota bacterium, assembly GCA_965243625.1. GTDB lineage: Bacteria > Chloroflexota > UBA11872 > UBA11872 > UBA11872 > JAJECS01. The sequence continues at coordinate 969,556 of CBDEVI010000002.1, read as the reverse complement.
TCCATGGGATCACCTACCTGCTGTTCTACGGCGGGCTGGCCGAAGTGTGGCGAGCGCGGCGGCAGGCCGAGGTGGCGACGCAAGAGCGGATCGCGCGCAAGGACTTGCAGGTGCGGCAGGCGCGCGAGCGCCGCGCGGCGCAGGAGTTCCGCGCGGTATAGCGACGGGGCGGCCGCAGGCGTGGGCTATGATCCCGCACTCGCCGCTGGACCGGGGCTCGAACTCGACCGTCGGGAACGGCGCCCGGACAAAGGAGGCGCGCGGTGATGATTGACGAGAGCCAGCACCAGACCTATTCCGACGACTGGCGTCGCACCAACCCCGATCTCGCATTCTTCCTGCCGCCCGCCCCGCCGGAGTGGCAGGAGTCGGTGGACCACGTGCTGGTCAGCCTCACCCGCGAGGGCGCGCTGCTGGCCATCTGGACCTACTGCACCCAGGAGCACGCCGCCGACGAGTCGATCATGGTCCGACGCAGCGAGGACGGCGGGCGCACCTGGACCGGCCCCGACGTGCTGGCGGGTCCGAGCCGCTACCCCGGCCAGGTCGCGTCGTTCGGCTTTCCGGTCATGAGCCAAAACGGGCGCATCTATTGCTTCTACAACCGCAGCACGGGCCTGGGCGACAGCTATACCAACGCGTTCCTGGAGTGCAAGGTGTCGGACGACGACGGCCGCACCTGGATGGACGGCAACGTGCAGATTCCCTTCCGGCACACCCGTTTCGACCTGCCCGATCCCAAGGCTGGTGCGTCGTGCATCGTGTGGCAGAAGCCGATTCGCGATCGCAACAACAAGCACATCGTGGGCATCACCCGTTGGACCTCCGAGCGCGTGCGGCGCCGCACGCCGGCCTCCGCCAAAGCGCCGCGCGGCGTCGGCGATTGCCACGTGGAATTCCTGCGCTTCGAGAACATCGACGACGAGCCGGACCCGCGCGACCTGGAGCTGACCTGGCTGCCCGACAGCGACGATCTCGTGTCGTCACCGGTCATGTTCGACACCGAATACACCGCCGGATACTCCTTCTGCCAGGAGCCCGGCCTGGTGCTGCTGCCGGACGGTCGCCTGTTCGCCAGCATGCGCACGCCCAACGGGCAGATCTGGTATACGGTCTCCGCCGACGACGGCCACTCGTGGCGCCCGAGCGAGATGCTCCGCTTTCGCGACGGCGGCGCCCCGATGGAGAACCCGGTCTCCCCCACGCCGCTCTACCGGCTGCACGACGGGCGCTACATCCAACTGCTGCAGAATCATGACGGCTGGGGCTACAACGGTTTCGGCCCGCTCAACAGCGACAGCCGGCGGCCGCAGTTCCTGGCGGTCGGCGAGTTCCGCCCCAACGCCCACCAACCGCTCTGGTTCAGCGAGCCGCTGCTGCTGTTCGACACCGACGGCGTGGGCGTGGCCCCGCACTACCGGCCCTGGCTGTCGATGTATTCCAGCCTCACGGAGCGCGAGGGCGAGCGCATCCTCTGGTACTCCGACCGCAAGCTGTTCGGCCTGGGGCGCTACATCACCGACGAAATGCTCGCGCCGCTGACGGTGCCCGAGGAGTAGACCGGAAGCGTTTTCGGCGCTAATATAATTCATTCAATGTCATTGACATTGAGTGAGATCACGCGACATCGCGCTGCGACTCGGAGGTTGTGCCATGACCCAGATCACCGCGCGCGTGCCGGACGAACTGGCGGAATCGTTGGACGCGGCGGCGGCAATGCTCCAGCGCAGTCGCGCCGCCGTAGTGCGCCAGGCGCTGGAGCAATACCTGGAGAACTTTGACGACCTCTCCGTAGCTCTGGACCGGCTGCGGGATCCCGCGGACCCGGTGCTGGACTGGGACGAGGTCAGGCGTGACCTACTCGGTTCGGATTAAGCGCAGCGCGTCGCGAGAACTGGCCCGAATTCCCAATCCGGCGAGGACGCGCTTGGTCCGTGCCATCGACGGACTCGGCGAACAGCCGTTGGCGGGCAGCGTCCTCAAGGGCGGGCTGCGCGGTCTCCGCCGCCTGCGCGTGGGCGATTACCGCATCGTGTACGAGCTCCTCGACGACGAGCTGGTAATCCTGGTAGTTCGCGTCGCCCGCCGTGGCCGCGCGTATCGCCCAATCTGACGCCGGTCACACATCGGCGCCTCATACGCCCTCCCAAGGCCGGGCCGGGCAACTACGATTCCTGACCACCTCGCGCGGGCATAGACTGTCTAGCGTGCACGCTAGGTGCGCTCAGTGAAGGGATAGTTCCTTGGCCACCGTCGCGTTCATCACCGAGTCCGAAGCCAAGCACCGAATGCCCTATGCCGAGGCCATCCGCGACGTGGAGCGGATCGAGGCCGCGCACGTGGTCGACGACGGCGATGACGGTCTGCTCGGCGTTGTCGGCTCGAAGCTCGTGGGCCGGCATACGTCCGTCGACGACCTTGTAGCGGCGGTGCGCCCCGACATGGCCATCGTGTCGCTGGTGGCGTCCAATTCGCCGCCGGCAATCGAGGCGCTGCTCAACGCCGGCATTCCGATCATGGCGGAGAAGCCGGCCTGCGTGGACCCCGAGGACTTTGCGCCGCTGGCGCGGCTCGCCGACGAGAAGGGCGTGCCGCTCATGCTGGCGCTGGCCAACCGCATGCGCCCGGACATGGGCGACGCTCGACGCATCATCGCCGAGGGCGGCATCGGCGAGCTGTACGCCGTGCGGGCGACGCAGGTGGCGGACCAGGCCCGCATCCAGGAGCTCACCGAGCCCGACTGGACCTTCGAGCGGGCCAGGGCCGGCGGCGGACACCTGGTCTGGTTGGGAATTCACTTCGTGGACCTGATTCGCTACGTCACCGGCCGCGACATCGAGCAGGTGCAGGCGCTGACGGGCGTCGTGGGCGGCGCGCCAATCGACGTCGAAGACCTGGCCCTGGTCAACATGCGCTTGTCCGGCGGCGCGCTGGTGTCGCTGTTCTCCGGCTACGTGATGGAGGAAAAAGGCCATCAAGGCTTGACGATCTACGGCTCGCGGGGCTGGCTGCAAACCGATGCCGCCGCGTCGCCGCGGTTGATGTGGTGCTCCGGCCGCGGCGACGACGCCAAGGTGCGACGCACGCTCTACGAGGATCGCGGCGCGCCCTACACGGGCTGGGTGGACCTGACGCTGCGCGCCTGCCTGGGTGAGATCGATCCGCCGCTCTCGGCCGCCGACGGCCTGGCGGCGCTGCGCGCGGTGCACGCGGCGTATGCTTCGGCCGCGCACGGCCGGCCGGAGTCGCTCGCGTAGGGCGTCCACGCCTGAGCGTCGAAAACGCGTGATCGGGCGTTCTGCGGCATGCTTGGCGTCGCGCTCGGCGGATGACTCGGCGCACCTTGCGGCAAAGGACCGGTAAGGCATGAAGATCGTCGGCTATTGCGATCCCCTGCACGTCGCGCCCGGCGACACGGTGCGCTTCATGGTCAGCAGCGCCCATCCGAGCTACCGGGCCGATCTCGTCCGGATCGTGCACTGCGACAACAACCCCCGCGGGCCCGGGTTCAAGGCCCCGATGGTCGAATCCGCCCTCAGCGGCGACTACGCCGGCCGCGAGCAGGAAATCCGCACCGGCTCCAGCGTGCAGATTCCATACGCCGACGAACTGGGACAGCTCGACAGCTTCACGGTCGCTGCCTGGATCATGCCGACCACTCCCGCGAAGGAGGAGGCGCAGGGCATCATCACCCTCGGCCTCGAAGCGCCAGACAGCGCCGGCTACGGCCTGTTCATCGGCATCGGCGGCCAACTCGTCGGCCAGGTCGGGGACGGCGCGGGAGGCATGACGATTGCCAGCCCCGCCGCGCCGCTAGTCGAACACCAGTGGACGTTCGCGGCCATGACCTATGACTCGGATTCGCAGCGCCTGGCGGTCTATCAGCTCCCCAGGCACCCGTGGCCGGTCGAGCGCGGTCGCGGGGTCGCGGTGACGACCGCGCCCGGCTCGCGCCCTTCGGAGGGCGCCCCGCTCGTGATGGCCGCCGCGGTCGAGTCCCGCGAGGGTGGCACGGTGCTCACGCACTCCCACTTCAACGGCAAGATCGACGCGCCCCGCGTCTACGACCGCGCGCTCTCCAGCGACGAGATTGAAGCCCTGGCGCGGGGCGGCGACTCGCTGGCGATGGCGGGGCTCGTGGCCGCCTGGGACTTCAGCCGGGACATCGGCACCGACCGCGTGACCGACGTAGGTCCGCACGGCCTCCATGGGCGCGCGGTGCAGATGCCCACCCGCGGCGTCACCGGCCACAACTACACCGGGCGCGAGACGAACTACCGGCTAGCGCAAGACGAATACGGCGCCATTCATTTCCACGACGACGACCTCGAAGACGCCTGCTGGGAAGTCGACTTCGAGCTGACGGTGCCGGACGACCTGCGCAGCGGCGTCTACGCCGCCTGGGTGCGCTCGGGCGACGACGAGGACTACATCACCTTCTTCGTGCGGCCCGCCGACGATGCCGAGACGGCCCCGATCGGCGTGTTGATGTCCACGGTGTCCTACGTCACCTATGCCAACTTCCGCGACGTGGACGGCGGGTTCTGGAGCCCCGAGCGGGTCCCGAATGCGGATCCCAGTCTCAATCCGGCGGCGCATGAGTTTCTGCGGGCGAATCCGATGCCGGGGCTGTACGACTTTCACTCCGACGGGACGGGCGCGGCGCTGTGCTCCTGGCGCCGGCCGATCCTGAACATGCGACCCACCTATCGCTACCGCGTCTGGTCGGCGCCGTCGCGGTTCCCCGCGGACCCCTACGTGATCGACTGGCTGGAGGCCCGCGGCCTGGAATACGACGTGATCACCGACCACGACCTCCACGCCCAGGGCGCCGATCTCCTCAAGCGGCACCGCGTCATCGTCTCGGCTTCGCACCCGGAGTATTGGACCTCTCCGATGATCGAGGGGCTGGAGACCTATCTGAACGACGGCGGGCGCCTGATGTACCTGGGCGGCAACGGCTTCTTCGGCGTCGCCGCCGTCGACCCGAACCGCCCGCACGTGGTGGAGGTGCGGCGCTGGGGCACGAGCTGGCCCTTCGAGCACCCGCCGGCCGAGCGAGTGCTCGCCACCACCGGCGAACTGGGCGGCACCTGGCGCAACCGCGGCCGCCCGCCCCAGGCCCTGGTGGGCATCGGCTGCGGCTCGGCGGGGTTCGACAAGGGGTCGCCCTACATCCGGCAGCCGGACAGCCACGATCCGCGCGCGGCCTTCATCTTCGAGGGCATCGGTGACGACGAGCCCATCGGCGACATTCCGTCGCTGGTGGTCAATCACGGCGCCGCCGGCTACGAGATGGACCGGCTGGATTTCAGCCTCGGCACGCCGCCGCACACGCTGCTGCTGGCCTCTTCACTGGGTCACTCCGACAAGTTCGTCGGGTTGGCCGACGAAGCGCTCTGGTACACGCGCGGCATCGACGGCGTGTCGGTTGGGGATCCGACAACGCCCGGGGAGTACCACCCGTTCATTCGCGCCGACATGACTTACTTCGAGACGCCTAACGGCGGCGGCGTGTTCTCGGTGGGCTCCATCGCCTGGCGCTCGTGCCTGTCCTATAACGACTACGAAAACACGGTTTCACGCGTGACCGAGAACGTGGTGCGACGCTTCGCGTCGCCCGAGCCCCTGGCCGATCCGTCGGCCAATCCGGGCGTCGTCTCGATGGCCGGCGAGTCTCGCCGGAAGGAGTAGCCCCGTGGCCCAGGAGTTCGAGCGACACACGCCTCACGACCCGCTGCCCATGCCTCCGCCGATGGACTTTCCGGAGGAAGGCGCGGCCGAATCCGAGGTCCTGGGCGACGTGCACGCAAGGATCGCGGAGGATCCGTTCTCCGTCGAGCGCAACTTCGGCATCACCTACGTCGGTCCGCCGCATCCCATCGCAGAGCGCGTCGCGACGCTGACCCGGGGCACCTACTTCGTGGAGTGGGCGCGGCAGATGAATCCCGGCGCCTACGCCTTCGAGAAGGAAGCCATCCGCATGATGGCCAGCCTGCTCGGCCGGCCCGAGGCCACGGGCTTCATCACCAGCGGCGGCACCGAGTCCAACATGTCGGCCATGCGGCTGGCGCGCAACCTGGGGAGCAAGTCGGAACCCGAGATCATCATGCCCACGTCGGCGCACTACAGCTTCCGCCTAGGCGCGGAACTGCTCGGAATCAAGCTGATCGAGACGCCGGTGGACGAGCGGATGGCGCCCGACGTGGACGCGGTCAGGCGCGCCATCACGCCCAAAACCGTCGGGTTGATCTGCTCGGCGCCCGAGGGGAACTTCGGTCAGCTCGATCCGATCCCCGAGTTCGCCAAGCTGGCAGTCGAGCACGATTTGTACCTGCACGTCGACGGCGCATTCGGCGGTTTCATCCTGCCGTTCATGCGCGAGCTGGGCCACGACTTGTGCGATTTCGACCTCAGCGTGCCGGGCGTCAGCTCATTCATGACCGACGGACACAAGCTCGGTCAGCTGCCGGTGGCGACGGGGTTCTTCCTGATCCGCGACGCGAGCCTGCTGGAGGCCGTGCCGCTGGATTGGACGTTCATCCACACCCTCACCGCCACCAAGCCCGGCGATCACGCCGCGACGGCCTGGGCCGTGATGCGGCACCTGGGACGCGCCGGCTACCGCGCCGCCACCGCGCGACTGCTGGAGTCCGTGCGCATCGTCGTGGACGGCATCGAATCCATCGACGAGCTGCGGCTGATGGTGAAACCGTTGATCAGCGTCATCAACTTCACCTCGGACACGGTGGATATGGAGCAGGTGTTCAACGATCTCTCACGCCGCGGCTGGGGCAGCACCTTCGGCCACATGAACGGTCACGCCCGCATCCGCCTGTCACTCCACCCCTACCGCGACGCCGACCACGCACATGGGTTTGTGCGGGCGCTGAGGGAGTCGGTCGAAGCCGCGCGGTAGACCGGGCAGCCCGACTCAGGCCCACGGATCGAGGGCGACCTTGACCACGCCGTCGGTAGGGGCGGCCGAGCGGACGAGTTCGATGCCCTCGGCGGCTTGGGACAGCGGCAGGCGGTGGGTGAGCATGCGGTCGAGCGGATAGCGACTCGATTCGGCCAGCTGGACGGCGGCCCGGACGGCCTGGGTTTCGTGGCTGTTGACGCCGAGCATGCGGACCTCGCGGGCCACCAATCGGTCCCAGGGCAGCTCGACGGGCTGGCCCCCTTTCGATCCGGCCATGACGAACGCGCCGAGCGGCCGCACGACCGTGGCCGCCTGGCCGGCCGCCCCGGGACTGGCCGTCACATCAATCACGACGTCGGCGAGGCGACCACCCGTGAGCTCGGCGATCTCGGCGACGGTTGAATCCGAGGCAATCAGCGTGTCGGTCGCGCCGAACGTTCGAGCGAGGTCAAGACGCGCGCGATCGCGGGCCAGGCCCACCACGATGATCCGGTTGGCGCCCGCGGCGTGCGCTGCGATGGTGCAGGCCAGGCCCTGGGGGCCGGGTCCAAAGACCACGACCGTGTCGCCGGCGCCGGCGCCGCCCATCGTCTGCACCCAGCGGATGCCGTTGGCCAGCACCGCGCCGATCACGACGCCGATTTCGGGCGAAATCCGCTCGGATACGCGGTGCACGCGGGCGCGGGGCGGCAGGTAGAGGTACTGTCCGTAGGCGCCCCATAGGTGCGGCGGGTCGGCGGCGGAGAGGCGACCGCCGTAGCCCTGCTCGTCGGCGCACATCTGGTAGGAGCCTCGCCGGCACCATTCACAGCGCCCGCAACCGAAGCTGGCCTCGACGATGACGCGGTCGCCGACGGCCACCTGCCAGCGATCGGCTGCCGCCGAGCCCACTTGCTCGATGCGACCCACGATCTCATGGCCCAGCAGAGTGGGCACGTTGCGGATCACGGCCGAGTGGCCGTCCCAGTGGTGAATGTCGCTGCCGCAGATGCCGGCGAGCTCGACGCGCAGCAAGCCGTCGTCGTCGCCGACGGCGGGGAGCGGGAAGTCGCGCGGTTCGATGCGGTGCGGGGCGACGAGGACGGCGCCGCGGCTGGATGTCACGTTGGTCGTCCGGACTGGATTCCGGCCTCCGCCGGAATGACGGAGGGGGCGGCGGCCATGAGGCGTTGACGGGCGTTGTGCCCGTTGGCCTGCTGCTTAGATTCCTCGCTCCGCTCGGAATGACAATTCATGTGGGAGTGACAGTTCGTGTGGGAATGACGGAGAGGGCGGCGGCGGGCCTCGACGTCATGGCCGGCTTGCCAGGCAGCCGATGATCGTGTCCACGTGGGCCGCGAACTCCGCCGTCAGCTCGATGGCCTCGCCCAGCGTGGCCTGCGGGTCCCAGCACCATGAGCCGTCCGCCTGCTGCGTCTCGACGAACCAGTCGCCCACGCGCACCGTCCAGTCGCGGTATGCGGCGTCTCCCGTGAGCTGGTAGAGCAGCGCCGAGCCCCAGCCGCTCTTGCAGACCTGGGCGTAGTCGAACTGGCGCGGCGTGCATTGCATCGAGAACGCCATGTAATCGCGCGCGAGCGCCAGGAATCCCGGCTGCGGGTCGACCATGTGCAGCCGGCAGAGAAACGCGGCGGCAATGCCGCCCACCGTCCAGCGTTGCTTCCGAGCAGCTTGGGCCTCGACCGTGAACCACGACTCCTCGCCGGCCTTGGCGGTGACGAGCGCCTGCCGCTCCCGCGACCACGCATAGTGCAGCCGGTCGGGCAGCTCCCGCTGCGCGTGCCAGATTCGCTCCAGGAAGGCATGGACGGCCCGCGCTTCGTCGAGGCGTCCCAGGGCGATGCAAGCCAGGCCGCAGCCGCAGGCGTAGGGGACGTCCATCACGTCGCTCGGCGTGCCGTCGGCATCCAGGTCATTGATGAATCCACCCGACTGCGGGTCCTGCATGGTGAGGACGAAGTCGAGGCCGCGGCTGCTCAGGTCGAACTGCCGCGCCATGTGCGCGCCGTAGACCAGTGTCGCGTTGCGATAGGCGTAGGCGTCGGTCAGCACCCGCCGCCCGCGGTCGAAATCTCCGTCCGGAGTGAACATGTGGCGGCGAATCCAGCCGCACAGCGCCGTGGCCGCCGCGGTTTCGCCGGCCACGGTCAACGTCCACGGCACGCGGTAGAACCTGAAGCCATGCGCCGGGTCGCCGATCGAGCCGTCCGGACGCATGTGCGCAAGCAGCCAATCGACGCCGCGTCGCTTGGCATCGGCGTACGACGCCAAACGAGCGCGCAGGTCAGTCGGCGAGGTGCTAGTCGTCATGGATCGCGATCGTCCGTTCGTGGTGAGCTTGTCGAACCACAGTCGCCTGCCGTGAGGCGCCCTTCGACAGGCTCAGGGCGAACGGGCCTTGGCCCAGCGGCAGTTGTCGCGCCTGCCCCATGCCTATTGGCGGGGGATCCACGGGCATCGGCAGCACGATGCAACGGGCAGAAGTCTTGTCATGGGTCGCTAGCGTATCCCCCGGCCCGTCGACAGCGGACGCGCCGTCGCGCTACGGTCACAAACTCCTCAAGCTGGCAGCGGAAGCTGTCTGCGGATGTGCAAGGGAGCCGAATGACGCTGGCCATTGACGCCTTCTATGGCGGTCACGTCGAGATGCCGAACCCGGGATTCCGTGGGCCGCCGGCGCACACGCGGCGGATGAGCGACGCGCACCTGGCCACGGCCTATGACGAGGCCTTGCGCTTCGCCGAGCTGATGGAGCGCACGGGCTACGACACCCTCTGGCTGGCCGAGCACCACTTTCAGCGCGAGGGCTACGGCTGCATCGGCAACGTGCCCCTGCTGAGCCTGCACCTGGCGCATCACACCGAGCGGTTGAAGTTTGGCGCGTTCTTCAACACCGTCACCGCCTGGCATCCGCTGCGGCTGGCCGAGGACTACGCCATGGTCGACGTGCTCACCGGCGGGCGGCTGCGCTTCGGCATCGGACGCGGCTACGTCGCGCGCGAGGTCGAGACCCTGGGCGGCCCGCTGCTCGACGACGCGGCCAATCGCGATCTGTTCGAGGAGCAGGTGGAGATCATGCTCAAGGCCTGGCACGAGCCGGAGTTTGCCCACGCGGGCGCGGCCTATCGGGTGCCCGCCGACGTGCCGCACATGTTCGACGATCTTGTTGACATAACGCTTGTCCCGCGGCCGGCGCACCTGCCGGTCGAAATCTGGCAGCCCATCACCAGCACCAAGCGGCGCGGCCTGGACTTCATGGCGCGGCACGGCATCAAGGGCGTGATCGCCGGTGGCACGGCGCCGGGCGGCCGAGCCGAGCAGGCGGCGGCGGTCTATCGCGACGCCCAAGCGCGTGCTGGGCGCGAGACGGAGCTTGGCGAGGGCCTGGCCGTCGGGTTCCAGATTCACCTCGCGGACAGCCGCGAGGCCGCGCTGCGCGAGGCCACTCCGTGGTGCGAGGAGCATCTCAAGGGGCTGGCGCCGCTGGGCCGCTATCCGCAGCTCAGCGCGGCCCAGATTCGGGCCACGGCCCAGGGCGAAGCGGCCTATGACGCGGGACTCCCCACCATTCACGACCTGGACGCCGAGGGCACCTGGGTGTGCGGGACTACCGACCACGTCCGTGACCATTTGAGCGGGTTACTGGAACGACTGCCGGGCCTCCGCCGCGTCTTCATCCAGACCGGATCGCTGGGCGTGCCGCCGACCGCCATGCGCGCCGACATCGAGTGGTTCGCGCGGGACGTGATGCCCGAGTTCACCGCCGCATAGGGCCGGCCGCTCCTCGGTCAGGCGCCGATCACGAGATCCGCAGGCGATACCAGCGGATGTTGTAGACCTCGTCCTCTTCGCACCAGAACGCCACGTAGACATCGCCGTCGGGAAGCTGCGCCAGGCTCGGAAAACCAAATGGAAGGTCGACCAGCTCCTGCCCGCTGCTCGCCGTGGCGCCGGTCATGCTCGAGGATGCGCCCTCCCACAGGGGCGCTTCGGCCAGGTTGACCCAGTCGTCGCCCTCCAGCCGCGAGAGATTGGCCCAAAGGCCCGGCAGACGGTCGTGGCGGTAGACGAACAGAATGCGGTCGTCCGGGAGGACCAGCAGCTTGCCTGTCTGGCCGTGGATGCCGGTGGACCTCGGCTCGGCAAACGTCCGACCGTCGGCTGAGATGGCATACGGATTGGGCTCGGTGCCGCCGGTGGCGGAGTCGAAGGCCCAGGCGGTGGCCAGCAGCCGGCCGTCGCTCAGCTGGCGCAGCGAAACCTCCCACGAAAAGACGCCCCGGTGGGTCTCATCGATCAGCACCAGGTGTTCGGGCCAGGTCCGACCGCGGTCGTGGGACACGAACGCCAGCGCCATGGCCCCGATCGGCTCCTCGCCGTCCCAGCCGCGCCAGGGGGCCATGGGCGCCAGCCAGCGACCGTCGGCCAGCTCCACGATGTGGTGACACACCTCCCACGCCGGACTCCACACGGGAGGCTGGAGGATCTCGGGCGTGCTCCAGGTGTGGCCGCGGTCGGAGCTCTGCACCGTGATGAGGTCCATGGGCGCGTGGCCCAGGTTCTCGCGGTTGACGAGTTGCCCGCCGTGCACGTCGCGGTAGGTGCGCCCGCCGATGCCGACCAGCGTGCCGTCGCGCAGCAGGCTCACGCGGATGCCGCCGGTCGTCGGTCGGGTGGTGGACATTTCGACCAGCAGCTCGGGCGCCGACCAGGTCACGCCGCCGTCGGACGAGCGGGCCTTGTAGGTCTGGTAGTCCAACGCTTCCACGCCCGCGGCGAGATCGAAGCTGGCGAACAGCTCGCCGTCGTCGAGCACGAGTATCGAGGGATGCCAGGCGTGGACGGCGCGCCGCTCCGGTTCCGGATTGCGATAGACCAGGCCGGTGGCGCGCACGTCAATCATGGGCAAGCTCCGGCTGCCATAATCCGGGCTGACTCGCGGTCGAATCACCCGACGCCCGATTCTCGACTGCCAGACGGTGCGTAGGGAGCATGCGATGCCTTCGGTCGAAGCCCTGGCGGATGCCCGCCGCAGCATAGAAGCCCGCTATCGCGCGCGCACGCCCGAATCGCGGGCGCTGCACGAACGGGCGCTGCAGTCGCTGCCCGGCGGCGAGTCGCGCACGGCGACCTGGTTTGCGCCTTACCCGACCTATATCGCCTCCGGCCTGGGCTCGACCCTGACCGATGTCGACGGCAATGCGCTGGTGGACTTCACCTTCAACTCCACGTCGGTCATCCACGGCCACGCCCATCCCGAGATCGTGGCGGCCGTGCAGCGCCGCGTGGCCGAGGGCACCGCGTGGAACGCGCCCAACGCGGGCCAGGTGGAGCTGGCCGAGATCCTGTGCGAGCGGGTGCCCTCCCTCGATCAGGTGCGATTCTGCGCCTCGGGCACCGAGGCGAACATGCAGGCCATCAAGGCCGCGCGAGCGTTCACCGACCGCGACCTGATCATCAAGATGGACCTGGCCTATCACGGCACCTATGAGGGCGTCGAGATCCATCAAGGGGAGGACGGTTGGGGCGGTCCGGGAGCGCCGGTCTCGCGGGGCGTGCCCAGCAATGCCCTGGACAATGTGCTGATTGCCCCCTTCGACGACGCGGAGATCGTGGAGTGGCTGCTCGAAACCCATCCCGGGCAAGTTGCCGCCATCGTGGTCAATCCGGCCCAGACTCAGGGCGGCCTGCAGGCGCCGTCGCCGGGCTATCTGAAGGCCCTGCGGGACGCCGCGGACGCCCACGGCACGCTGCTGGTGTTCGACGAGGTCATCACCCTGCGCCTGGCGCGCGGTGGCGGCCAGGAGCTATTCGGCGTGCTGCCAGACCTCACGGCGATGGGCAAGATCATCGGCGGTGGGTTGCCCGTCGGCGGCTTCGGCGGTCGGGCGGAGGTGATGGAGATCTTTGCCGACCGGCAACCGCCGGTGCTGCCGCACGCCGGCACCTTCAACGGCAACCCGGCCACCATGGCCGCGGGCCTTGCGGCCATGCAGCTGCTCGACGCGCCGGCGTTTGAGCTGCTGTCGGAGCGCGGCGAGGCGTTGGGCCGGGGTTTGGTCAAAGCCTCGCAACGGGCCGGCGTCGCGCTGGACGTGACGCAGATCGAATCGGTGATCGGTGTCGACGTTCCACGGGCCGGCGCATCGGCGGGGGAGATCATGGAGTTGATCGTCCTCGAGCTGTTGAACCGCGGATTCAAGACCGGATCGATGATGACTGTGTCCACGGCAACGGCTGCCGATGAGATTCACGCGCTGACCGAAGCGTTGACGGACGTGCTGCGGCAGCTGCGCCCCGCCATCGCCGATGCCGCGCCCGCGGCGGCGCCGGCCGCCTAGGCGCCGGACGGCGATCCAGCGGTAGCGTTCATCACTTGACCGACGTGACGACGGCCGTCACGATAGGTGGATAGTCGGGCCGGCCTGCGGCGCGCCGCGGCCGGTCTTGCCAGCCGTCGCACGCAGGAATAGGAGCCGCACATCGTGGCTGCCATTGCAACCAATGTCCGTCGCATGCCGGGTCCGATTCAGGCCCTCATCGGGTCCCTCATTTTCGTTGCCCTGGCGCTTCTGATTCTCCGGGTCGCACTCGACCCGAACGAAGAACGGATGCAGGCCAGCGCGGAGGCGGCGCGACCTCAGCGCGAGGCGGTCCAGGTTCGCACGCGGGCGCCGACGGACGCATCGACGACCACTGAATCGACGGCGGCGACGGACGCCGCCGCGGACAGCGGCTTGCCGGGCGTTGGCGACACCCATATCACGACGGACGACCTGGCGGTCACGCTGCTTGCGGTTGAAGATCTGTCGGTGCTGCCGCAGCTGGTGGGCGACCCGGTCGATCCGCGCCGAGACTACTTCCGGATCGTCACCATTGAATTCCAGAACAACAGCTCCGACCCGACCACCGTGCAGAACACCAACATCTGGCTGGTGAAAGAGGACGGCTCGCGCATCGTCGTCGATGCCAACTCACTCGACAGGCTCATTTCCGCACCGCCGCTGGCTTACGAAAGCCGGCCGCTGTTTCTGGCGGAATCGGTGCCGGTGGACAAATCGATCGTGGTTTCGGTGTCATTCGACGTCAGGGAGACTGACACGGTGACCAAGCTCGACGTCGAGGGCCTTGAATTCGCGATGCCTGCGGTCAATATCGATGCCGGCGCGGTGGCGGAGGCCGAGACCGAGACCACGGCTGCGGCCGAGGCCACGCCGGAAGCCGACACCCGCGACACCCGCGCCGGGAGTTCGCTGGACACCGCCGTGAACCGGGGGCGAGCGCGCATCGAAGCGGAGGAACAAACGGCCGTGTCGCGCACCGGACTTCCCACGGTGGGCGACGCCCAGCTTGGCGGAGATGGGCTCGAGGTGATGCTCGTTTCGGTGCAGCGGTTCGAAGAGTTGACGCAAGTTCACGGCACGCCGTTCAGGCCCAAGAACGGCCTGTTCCAGCTCGTGACCATCACGTTCAACAACACCAATGACAGCGGAAACATCGTCGTCTCCAAGGCCAACATCTACCTGATCCAGCCGGACGGCAGCGAAATCGCCGTGGACTCGCCGGGTGTCAACGCGCTCATCGGCATGGCCACGACGGCGACGGAAGGCCGTCCGCTGTTCCTGGTCGAGAGCGTGCCCAACGGGAAGTCGGCGACGGTCGCCGTGGTGTTCGATGTCGATCCAGGCTTGGTTGACCTGCTCATCGACATCGAGGGCTTCCAATTCGAGGTCCCAAACCCCTAGGCTTCGCCGCATAGCCAGGGCATGACCGCGACGTCGGGCGGGCCCAGATTCCCGTGCGTGATCCGCGCCCGCCGTCTCTCGCTCCGTCCGTTCAGGCTGTCGGACGTGGACGCCGTGCTGGGGTATGAGTCGGACGCGGCATATGGGGAGTTCCTCGGCGTTCCGCAGCCTTATCGCCGATCGGACGCCGAGCGCAGCGTCGCGTCGCGCGTGCAGTGCGACTGGACGCGGTCGGCGATGTGGGCCGTGGACCTCGACGGCGAGGCCATTGGGAACGTCGGCATGACGCTGTACGCCGGCCATGGGCGCATCGATCTCTACTACGGCCTCGCGCCGGCGCATTGGGGCAGGGGCTACATGACGGAGGCCGTGCGCGCCGCCATTGACGCCGCCTTTACCGCGCATCCGAAGGTCAACCGCATTCAGGCCGATGCCAACCCCGAAAACCCGGCCTCGCTGCGAGTCATGGCAAAGGCCGGAATGACCCCCGAGGGCCTGCTGCGCCAATACGTCGTCATGCACGGCGTCGCCACGGACCAGGTCATGTGCAGCATCCTGCGCCGCGAGTGGGAGGCTTCGCGACAGCGGTAGGAGTCCTGCCGCGTCCGCGGAGCGACGATGGCGCGTGCGGGTCTATGCCGTGCCTGTCACCGCGAGATCCGGCCGCCGATTTGCTGCAGCACGCGCAGGGTGTCGGCCACCGCCCATGTCTCCACGATGCGCCCGTCCACGACGCGCCGGATGGCGATCACCTCCCCGGTCACCGCCTCGCCCGTGGCCGGCATGCCGAGATAGGTCCCCTGGTGCGTCCCGCGCCAGGTCGCGTGCGTAATGACGAACTCGCCGTCTTCCAGCTGCCGCTCGATGGTCCAGCGCAGGTCCGGAAAGGCCCGCAAGCGGTCGCGATGCACGTCCTTGATGGCCGCGGGCGTCACGCTCTCGCCCGCGCGGTGCACCAGGCCCGACGGATCGTGCAACGCATCGAACACGTCCCAATTCCGACCGTTGAACGCCTCGTCGGCCAGGCGTTGCACGATTGCCGCATTGCGGCCGATCACCGGCTACTCGTCCTCGGGCATGAACCCGGCGTTGATGAATCCGCCATCGATCGTGATGGCGGTGCCGCTGATGTAGGTCGATCCGTCGCCGCACAGGAACACCGTAAGGTCCGCAATCTCCTCCGGAACCGCCTCACGCTTCATGGGGAAGCGCCGAATGCGCTGATCGCGCAGCTCCGGGCGGCGCCTGTAGATCTCCTGCACCATCGGGGTTCGCGTCACGCCGGGGCAGATCGCATTCACGTTGATGTCGTAGGGCGCCCACTCGATGGACAGCATCTGGGCCAGGGCGATCAACCCGGCCTTGGCGGGACTGTACGCGCCGCGATCCGGCACGGGCACCATGGCGCCGACCGACGAGATCAGCACCACGCGTCCGCCCTCGCCCTGCCGAACGAGCTGGCGTCCAATGGACTGACAGAGCAGAAAGCCGCCGGTGAGATGCGTGTCGAGGACCGAGCGCCAGTCCTCCTCGGCCAGCTCGAGCAACGGGGCAATGGCGGTGTTGCCGGCGCCGTGAACCAGGAAATCGCAGCGGCCAAAGTGGTCGACGACCTCATCGACGGCCTGTTGAACCGAGGCACTGGAGGCGGAGTCGAGGTCCACGGGCAGGGCCCGCCCGCCGCTCTCGACAATCTCATCGGTGAGCGCTTCGCTCCGGCCGCGGTCGATGTCGGCGATCGCCACCGCCGCGCCGTCGCGCACGAATCGCCAGCAGATCGCTGCTCCCAGTCCGCCCGCGCCGCCGCTCACGAATGCCACCTTGCCCGTCATGGAGTCGCCCTTTCCCAGGTTGGCCGCGCGAGTCGCCGGATGGCGCGCGAACGGTCAGCCGGAACATCAAGAGTCGCGTTCGCGCCGCAGCCTATCGCTAAGCGGCGCGCTTGGGCGAAATCTCGGTCGCGCGCCGCCGAGTCAACAGCGCCGCATGAAGTCGGTGATGAGCCGCGCGACCTCGCGCGGGCATTCGAGCGGCAGCGAGTGCGAAGCCCCCGCCAGCCAGCGCAGCTCGATGTTGTCTCGTCGAGGGATATGCAGCTGTTCATTGGTCGCAGGCTCGCGCCCGCGGTCGCCGTAGAGCTCGAGGATCGGCAGGTCGGTTCGCCGTAGGACCTCGAAGCCGTCCCAGGTTCTCCAGATGGCGGCAAAGTCGAGCCGTTGCCGGTCGGTCCAGCGGTGCAGGACCTCATGGCGCAGCTGCTCGCGTTGCTCCAGCTGCACGGCGGACAGCGTGCTCATGGTGTCGTCCTTGAACGCATCGCGTTGCGCGTGATGGTTGGTCCAGCCCTCGATCGAAATCACGCCTGCCAAGATCCCCGGTCGCACCCGCGCGATCTCAATCGCGATCATGCCGCCGATACTGTGGCCCCCGACGAAGCACGTTCGCAGCTTGAGGTGGTCCAGGACCTGCAGCACGTCCTGCGCGAACAGCTCGATGGACCCGCTCTCGGGCGGCGGCCAGCTGCCGCCGTGGCCCCGGAGCTCGACGACGACCACATGCAGCGCGGCGTCCAGATGATCGATGATGTCCCTGAGCGCCCCAGCCGCGTTGAAGCTGCCGGGAATCAGGACCAGCGGCGGCCCGCGCCCGTCGCGTTCGTAGTGGGCGAGTGTCGCACCGGGCGCCTCGATCGTGCGCTGGACGAATGCCGGTCCCAGGCCATTGCCTGGACCAGGATGCTCGACGCCTGGCCTCACCGAGCCGGCTCCAGCGGCGGATTGCGCACACCGTCGAGATCGGCAAGCCGCACCCGCAGCACCTCCACCGTCTGCTTGCCGCCGGCAAAAGCGATGAAGAGATGACCGCCGTGCTCGATCACGTGCGGGTAGTCCACCCAGCGTCCGCCCACCAGGTAGCCCATCGAATGGAAGACCACGCCATCGTCACTAACGGAAATCACCAGCGGGTCGCGCTTCTCTGGGTTGGGGTTCGAGACCAGCACGTAGCGGCCGTCCGCCAGCCGCAGCCCGCTGAACTTGGACGTGGCGTCCGGGAAGTTCGTGCGCACCGGGTGGCTCCAGGTGCGTCCGCCGTCCGCGGAAATTGCGCGATAGATGAACCCGCTGCGGCGCCCGTCCCGAAACATCGCCGCCAGCCGCCCGTCGGGCAGCGTCCACCAGTGCGGCTCTTCCGCCGATAGCTCGGCATTCGATCCCAGCACGGGAACCGACGTCCACCGGTCGATCGCGTCCACGCCGCCGACCAGAAATTCAACGCCGACCTCGCGGTAGTTGTGCCGGCGCCGGGACATCATCCATTGGCCGTCCGGCAGCCGCTCGGGCGGGAAGTTGTTGATGGCGTCGCGGCAGACAATGCCCGCGGGCTCCCACGACTCGTTCGTTGAATCGAGCCGAAATGCGTGCAGCGCCAGGCTTGGGCCGAAGAATCCGGCCGCCTCGTCCAGCGACGCCAGGGCCAGCAGCTCGCCTTCCCGCCGCCAGAACCCGCGCGAGATATAGCGCAGGCCCTGGTCGGTGCGCTGGCCATACAGCGGCGAGGATGGACCGGATCCGGGCGGCGCGGGCGTCAGGTGCCGAGAACTCGACCATTGAAGTCCATCGGGGCTCGTGGCGAACTTCACCCGCTGCCCCACGCGGTCCTCGATGCCGGGGCCGTCGCTCCACATCACCCAGAACTTCCCGTCGTGATGCACCAGGTAGTTGTGCTGGTTGACGCCGCCGCGGTCGCGGTCGAGATCGCTGCCGTGGTGCGCCTCCGCGCGCACGTCGCTCACGATGGCGTGCTCCGACGGCACGCGCGGCAGCGAGGCAAAGTCGATCTGGTGCGAGTCGTCGGGCACCCACGGACCCGCCAGCATGAGCGCAGGATTCTGCCGCGTCATCTGCTCAGCCATCTGGAATCGACACGATTTGCCCCTGCGCGGCGAGCTGGCGCCAAAGCTCACCCATGGGCACCCGGCGCGGCGTGACGTTGCGCCGCAGCGTGAGGTGCGCGGCGGTCCCCGCCGCCTGGCCCAGCGCCATCCACGTGGGCTCCATGCGGATCGAGGAGTAGGCCACGTGCGTGGTCGACGCCGCGATCGGGACGATGAGGTTCTCGACTTCCACCGGGATCATGATGCGATACGGAATCTCGTACGGCCGCGTCAGCGCGTCCAGCATGCCCAGATAGCCTTCCAGCACTTGCGTGTCCGTCGGCCGGCGCTTGCGGCAGGGGAAGCTGTCGATGGGGAACTCGCCCACCGCGATCGAATCCTGGTGCCGCCGCGAGCCGGTGGTCATGTCGTGCTCAGTGAGGGTGTACTCCCCCACGAGCCGGCGTCCCTCGCGCACGTAGAGCTGGAAGGGAAAGTGACCGTTGTCGGTGAACTCGTCGCGCGGCAGGTGATAGCCGTTGGCGATGCGCCGGTGCTCGGCGGGAACCTGCTCGTCGTGCTGCAGGAACCACAGTAGTCCCAGTGACAGGTCGCGGTGCCGCCGGCGAATGCGATGCCGGGTCGCGTCGTCGCCCTCGATGTATCCCCGGTTCTCCTCCGGAAACGGGAACCCGAGCGGCCGCGGGTTGATGTTGACGTCGGTCTTCCGGTTGGGAATCTCGGTCACCGATAGCGCCCGCATCAGCGTGTCGAAGTGGGCGGGGTTGTAGCCGCGCCCGGGCTTGAGCGTCTTGGGTCCGCTGAGCCGCCCCGCCGCAAGATCATCGAAATAGCCGACGTACTCGCTGCGGTCGTAACTGGGCGGCGGCTCGGTCAGCGGGTGGGCGTTGGCCGGATCCGTGGTCAGGCACAGCCGGTAGGTATATGCCGGCAGGCGGGCATCCGCCGCGCCGGTGGTGCCGGGGAGGAATCTGCCGTCCTGGTAGTCGTAGTAGACCACGCCGGCGTGCGGCTCGTTGAACTCGTCGCGCGCCTCCCGCCCAAGACGGAATGCGGCGCCCGCCGCCGCAAAGAGATCGCCCTCATAGGTGGCGTCGATGAACTGGCGGCCGTGGATCGTCGTGGGGCGCCCACTGCACCGATCGACGACGGTGATGGCCGTCACTGCCGCATCCGAGCAAGCGACGTCCGTCAACCGTGCACCGCGGTGCAGCCCAATGCCGGGCTGCTCGCCGACCATCCGCTCGAACACCGCTTCGGCCACCGATGGCTCGTAGTAGTAGCCGTCGTCGCAGAGGCGCACGTTGTCCGAATCCGCACCGTGGCGCGCCACGTAGGTGGCTAAGACGCGCTCCGTGAACTCCCGGAACAGGCCGCCGATGAGCTCCCGATGCTCGATGTCGCTCTTGCCCAGCCCGCTGGCCGCCATGCCACCGATGTGCCGGTGGTATTCGATCAGTGAGACCGACTGCCCCAGGCGTGCGGCGGCCACGGCGGCCGCGATGCCTCCCGGCGTCGCCCCCAGCACGACGATGTCGGCCTGCCGAGGCGTGAACGGCGCCGGGCCATCGTCGGCCGGATCGCGAATGAAGCGTACGGTCATTCGTGGTTTGCGGTGCGGCCTCGGGCCGCGTCGGCTGAGGGAAGCGTACGCGCTAGGTGAGGGAGGCGAGGCGCGCGGCGTGACGCCCGGGCTCCGTCAGCCGCAGGCGGTCGGCGTCGCGCGTGACCAGGCCGCGGTCGGCCGCCGACTGCACCACGCGTTCGGCGAAGTCGGGCTGCCAGCGCATGTGTCGCTGCATGTGGTCGATGCGGCTCTCGTCGTCGGCGGCAGGCGTTCCCTCGTGCGTCGCCAGGTGAATCAAGAGCAGCTGTCGGGCGAAATCCCAGCGCTGGCGCCCGCGGCGCCGCGCGGTGACCAGCAGTCCACGCTGAGGCGCCAGCAGCAAGGCGAGCACGAACACCGCGCCGACGACCGTGGCCATGGCGCCGGCGATGTTGGCGTCCAGGGCGCGCGCGAGCCAATAGCCACCGATCGCGCAGACGGCCCCAATGACCACGCTGAGCCCGAGCAGGCGCGGCAGCCGATCGGTGAGTAGATACGCCGCCGCGGGTGGACCGATCATCAGCGCCACCACCAGGATGCTGCCAACGGCGTCGAACGCGCCGACAGCCGTGACCGACACCATGCCCATCAAGCCGTAGTGAATCAACGCGGGCGAAAACCCGATGGCCGTCGCCAGGCCGGCGTCGAAGGTGGCCACCTTGAGCTCCTTGTAGAACGCGCCGCAGACCGCCAGGTTGATGAGCAAGATGCCGCCCATCACCCACAGCGCCACCGGTCCGAGGTCCAGGCCAAACGGGGTGAAGCGGTTGAAGGGGGCAAACGCCAGCTCGCCGAGCAGCACGGCGTCGCTGTCGAGGTGCACATCCCCCGCCAGGGCCGAGATCAGGATCACGGCGATGGAGAACAGGGCGGGAAACACCAGCCCAATCGCCGTGTCCTCGCGAACCAGCCCGGTCCGGTTGACGACCTCCACCAGCGCGACCGTCGCCAGCCCCACGATGGCCGCGCCGGCAATCAGCAGCGGCGACCGAAGGTCGGCCACGATGAAGAACGCCAGCACGATGCCCAACAAGACCGTGTGGCTGATGGCGTCGCTCATCATGGACATCCGACGCAACATCAGGAAGGCGCCGGGAATCGCGCACGCGGCGGCCACGACGACCGCAACGAGCTGAACCTCGAGCTGCGCGGGCGTCACGGGGCGCCGGCCTGGGTAGCGCGCTGGTGCGCCGCCCGGGAAGCCCGTTCGCGCCCAAGATCAGTCAGAGTCCAGGCGTCGCCGGCCGTGCGTCTCGCGAGGCCCTGCGCGGCAAGCTCCGCCAGCGCGCGATCAACGACCGCGCGACCGCGGATCGCGTACAGCGCGGCCACGTGGTGCGCGTGGGCGGGATCACGGGCGTGCTGCGCCGAAAGCGCCGACAGGTCGCCAAGCACGGCCTCCAAGGCCAGCAGCCGGCGGTGGCGCCAGGCGCGGAATCGCGCCCAGGCAATCCCGCGACGCGGTGCAAAGAGCAGTGAAACGGCCACAAATCCCGTCGCAACCAGGACGATCGTTGGCCCCGTGGCGGTGTGGGCCGTCGTGCTGATGACCGAGCCGGCCACGCCGGCGGCCGCGCCCAGCACGGCCGACAGGAGCACCATCACACCGAGGCGGTCGGTCCACTGGCGCGCGGCGGCCCCGGGCGCGACCACCATGGCGCTCATCAGCACCACGCCGACGGTCTTGAGTCCCACCACGATGGCGACGACCAACAGACTCGTGAGCAGCACGTCCAGCCGGCGAACGGGATAGCCCAGCGAGGCGGCGAAGTCCGGATTGAAGCTCAGCAGCTTGAACTCCTTCCAGAGCACCAGCAGGATCAGCACCGCGATGGCTCCGACGGCCGCCATGGTGATCACGTCGACTTCGAGCAGCGCCGCCGCCTGGCCGAAGAGATATCGATCCAGCCCGGCCTTGCCGGCCGCCGGCTGCCGCTGAATGAAGGTGAGGACCACCAGACCGGCGCCGAAAAACACGCTGAGGATCAGGGCCATGGCGGCGTCGGCCTTGACCCGCGACGCGCGCACGATTCCCATCACGGCCAGCGCTGCCACCCAACCGGCCAGAGCCGCTCCAATCATGAGCACCAGCGGCGTCCGGCTGCCGGTGATGAGGAATGCCAGCGCCACGCCGGGCAGCGCGGCGTGGGACATCGCGTCGCCCAGCAGCGCCTGCCGCCGCAGCACGGCGAATGCGCCCACGGCGCCGCTCACGACGCCCAGCGCCGCCGAACCCAGCGCCACCGTACGCAGCGTGTAGTCGAAGAGCAGATCGCTGAGGACGTCCACGGGGACGACCGTCAGCTCCGCCGGCCGAAAGCGTTCACGGGGTCGACTTCGGACTGGACCCGTTGGCGTGTCCGCCGGCGATGCCCGAGACTCGCCCGCCGTAGGTCTCCCGCAGATTCTCCTCGGTGAACGCATCGGCGACCGGTCCGGCGGCGATGTGCCGCACGTTGAGCAGCGTGACCCAGTCGAAATACTCCGCCACGGTCTGCAGGTCGTGGTGCACCGCGACCACGGTCTTTCCCTCCGCGCGCAGAGTTCGCAACAGGCTCACGATCGCCCGCTCGGTCGTGGCGTCCACGCCCTGGAAGGGTTCGTCCATCAGGTAGACCTCGGCCTCCTGCACCAGCGCGCGGGCCAGGAACACGCGCTGCTGCTGCCCGCCGGAGAGCTGGCTGATCTGACGATCGGCGTAGCTCTCCATGCCAACCTGCCGCAGCGCGGCCAGCGATCGCCGGCGTTCCTGCGCGCCGGGGCGGCGGATCCAGCCCAGCCGGCCGTAGGTCCCCATGGCGACGACGTCGCGCACCGTGGTAGGAAAGTCCCAGTCCACGCTGCTGCGCTGCGGCACGTAGGCCACCAGGTGGCGTTGCATAGGGTAGGGACGCCCCAGGATGCGCACCCGCCCGGCGGCGGGCCGGAGCAGACCGAGGATGGTCCGCAGCAGGGTCGTCTTGCCCGCGCCGTTGGGACCCACGATGGCCATCAGGACGCCGCGCGGCACCTCCAGGTCCACGTCCCACAGCGCGGGGCGCTGGTGATAGGCCAGCGTGACGTCGGTGGCCTCGACCGCCAGCGGGGTGCCAGCTTCCGTTGGGGCGGCGAGCGCCGTTTGGGTGGCTGTTGCGCTCATTCGCCCGTCAGTCCGCTGACAATCGTGTCGATGTTGTGGCGAATCATGCCCAGGTAGGTGCCTTCCGGCGTGCCCGCGGCGCCCATGGCATCGGAGTAGATCTCGCCGCCGACGACCACTGTGTGCCCGCGCGCGCCCGCGGCTTCGATGACGGCCTGCACGCCCTGATCGGGCACCGAAGACTCGATGAAGACGGCGCGAATTCCGCGGTCGCTGATGAACCGGGCCAGGTCCTGCACGTCGGCGGTGCTCGCCTCGCTCTCGGTGCTGATGCCCTGGAGGCCCCGCACCTCGAATCCGTAGCGCCGGGCGAAGTAGTTGAACGCATCGTGGGCGGTGACCAGGGCGCGGATGTCCGCATCCAGCGTGTCGGCCTGCTCGGTGACATAAGCGTCCAGGTCTTCGATTTCGGCGATGTAGGCCTTGGCGTTGGCGCGATAGGTCGCCGCTCGATCGGGGTCCATGGCGACCAAGGCGTCACGGACGCTCGCAACCACGACCGTCCACAGGCCCAGGTCGAACCACACGTGCGGGTCGTAGGCGCCCTCGAACTCGGGCGGCGCCAACAGCTGACCGCGGTCGATGCCGTCGGTCACGCGCACCGACCGCACCCCCAGGTCCTCCATGCGTTCCAGGACGCCGGTCATGCCTGCCTCGAGGTGCAGGCCGTTCCAGAACACGGCGTCGGCCGATTCGAGACGGGTGATGTCGCTCTCGCTGGCGCGGTACAGGTGGGGATCGACGCCGGGCCCCATCAGGGCGTGCACGTCCACAGCGTCCCCGCCCACCCGGCGCACGGCGTCGGCGATCTGCCCGATCGTGGCCACTACGCGCAGCGCACGGCCGTCAGCGCTATCGGTCGCCGGAGTGCCGCCATTGCAGGCGACAGGGAAGAGCAGGACGGTGGCCAGGCTCCCAATCAGGCAACAAACAAGCGCCGTTCGGACGGCTCTCGAACCCACCGGACCCATCCCCAGAGGCAACATCGGCGCGCAATGGTTTCACTAATCGAGCCGTTAAGTCAAAGTATTCAATACTAAAGTTGCATAGGTCAACAATTGTGTCCGTTGCCCCCAGCCCGCGGAGGTTGGCGGGTCCGGCATTGGCGTCGCAGGGCTCGGCGTTCGCGGCGCGGCCGGCTGTGCACATCTTGACATCAATCAACTTAGACATCATGATGTCTCTATGCGAACCACGTTGACGCTCGACGCCGACGTCGCCGACTTCCTGCGTGAGCAGGCCCGGCTTCGGAACC
This sequence comes from Chloroflexota bacterium, assembly GCA_965243625.1. Lineage (GTDB taxonomy): Bacteria > Chloroflexota > UBA11872 > UBA11872 > UBA11872 > JAJECS01. The sequence goes on along the minus strand of CBDEVI010000002.1, from coordinate 944,994 downwards.
GTCCATTCAAGCAGGTCGTGAACGACACCTTGCGCCGGGGGATGTCACCCGCGGCCGGCGAGGAGCGCCCGGCCTATCGAATCAAGCCGCTCCACGGTGGATTCCGTCCCGGCGTGGATCCGCTCAAGCTCAATCAGCTCAACGACGAGTTGGAGACGCAGGAGTTCATCGGCCGGGACGCCGAGTGATCGTCCCGGACCTGAACCTGCTCATCTACGCCTACAACGACGGCGCGCCCTTCCACGACGCGGCGCGGCGCTGGTGGGAATCGTCGCTCAACGGGACGGAGCGGGTCGGGGTGCCATGGGCGGTGTCCACCAGCTTCGTGCGGCTCATGACCCATCCAAGAGTGCTCGCGGATCCCACAACGCCGGCGACGGCCGCGGGCTACGTGGACGAGTGGTTCCGCGTGCCCAATGTCATTCCCCTGAACCCCGGCCGGGATCACCTCGCCCTGTTCCGACGCTGCCTCGACGCCGCGGGCGTCGGCGCCAACCTCGTGACCGACGCCCACCTGGCCGCCCTGGCCATGGAATACCAGGCGGAGCTGCACTCCACCGACACGGACTTCAGCCGCTTTCCAGGCCTCCGCTGGCGCAATCCGCTCTGACGAGTAGCTCGCTTAACCTCTTCGTCATTCCGTCGGAGGCCGGAATCCAGGGGCTCGCCGCGCCTTCGTGTACCTTCGCTGCATGTCAGACATTTCCGTCGACCTCGACGACCACGCCTGCGCCGAAGTGATGCGGCGCTATCGCCTCTCAACCAAGCGCGCGGCCATCAACTACGCCTTGAGGACGCTGGCGGCCGAGCCGCTTTCCATTAGCGAGGCCCGCGCGCTTCGAGGGAGCGGCTGGGAAGGTGACCTTGACGCCCAGCGCTCCAACCGCACGCCATCACGTCGGGATTGGCTAAGCGAATCCCACTAGATTGAGACTGGGTCACTCCGAAGTACCTGTTCATACGTCTGCCGTCGCGCGTCCAGCCAGTCCACCATTCGATCCCAGTTGTTCTGGTCGTGCGCATCGATTCTCAGATGGCTAACGCACCGATGGTTGCGGGATGGATCGTCTCTGAAACTATTGTCGTTGAGCTTCGACCTGAGCGCCGCTACGTAGGGATCAATTCGAGGTGAGGCATCGGCCATCGACTCGCCCCAGCTTCCGACGAGATAGATGCCGACGGAGTCATACGCAAGGTACTGAGAGATTTGGACATCTACCCCGTCGACCGAGTGCCATACGTTGCTGCCCGCGTATTCCGGCCGTAGTCCAGGTGCCTCCGGAACTCGCGAGGCGAAGTAGGTCCAGAAGTCGCGCCGAAACCTACCGGTCTTGCTCAGTTCGCCCTCGCGGCTGACCTGCTGAACTTGGCGGTCCCATTCGTTGGGACGCTCCAGCACGTCGAATACCGGCGCGAGCGGCGAATCCCCGATCTGGACAACGCGGACGCGGATCGCAAAGAACGCGAACGGGTCCACCGTGTGATCGTTCAGCCAGCGGATCACCGAAAGCTGGGCGTCGTCGAATTCCTTGGCGACCCATACGGCGATCTGCGCCTTCAGTCCCGCCAAGTAGGTCAAGACTTGTCCCAGGTGCTGGAGATCGGCGACCTCCAACTGGTTTTCGATGAGCACTCGAGTGCCATCTTGGGGAACCTTAGCCACGATGTCCGCCCAATACCCCTCGACATATACCTCTTTGTTTTCCAACTCCAGGTCGACACCCAGTTCCTCGGCGAGTCGATCCAGGTTGTCTGCGAGCCACGGAGTGAAGTCCTGCGCCTCGTGTGCCCACGCATCCCGCAGGTTCACACTCGTCAGCTTGCTCAGGTCTGCACCATTCATTCCGCCCACCTCATCATTCGGTAACGGCCGCTTGCAGTCGCGCGAAGCTCTCTGCGGCGCCCATCCGGTGCGCAATTCTGACAGGAGATTGCAATCCGGTGGCCCACGCTGCGCGCAGCGTGGGATTCGCTGAGACCGCCGAGGCCCCTACTCGTCGCCGTCCGACGTGTCCTCCGACGCCAGGGCGGTGCTCTCCGCGAAGACCTTGAACGACTCCATGATCTTGAGCGACTGCCGCTTGAACAGCGGTCGCATGAACCATGCCGCGATGCGCATGAAGCCGCCGAACTCGAAGACGTTGTGCGCGATCCACTGGGTGGCGTTGGCGCCGTCTTCGACGAACCAATTCTCGATTTCGTTCCGCACGCCCTCGGTCTCGTAGGTCCCGCTGATCTCGTCCGGCAGGTTGTAGCGCGTCAGCGTTTCGATCATTTCGAACGTCGTGCCGTCGTCCCGCGCGAAGGTCAGACGCGACGTGGCGCCAGGCTCTCCGGGCGTGCCGCTGACGTGCTCGAAGCTCTGCAGGCCTTCCATCCACTTGAGCATGTTGTTGGGATCGTCGAACAGCTCGACCATCCGGTCGCGCGGCAGATTGATGACCAGCTTGCAGGTGTACTTCACATAACATCCCCGAGGTGACGCTGCCCCATGCTACAGCGGGTCAGCGCTGCACCGTGAAGCGGATTGCGCGCTTGGGCACGCGCAGCACGCCATGGCGGTCGATTTCGCGCTGGATCAGATCGGTCATCTTCGCCGTGATCGCGGCGCGGTGGCTGTTGTCGGCGGGGCGGTCGGCGATGGCGTCAATTGGCCCCGTCGCGTAATAGCGCAACGCGTCGTCCGCGGTCGGAAACAGGAAGGCATCGTCCCAGGTGTCGAGCCGGCATTGCGCGAATTCGGCGGCGACGAGGGGCTCGTCCAGCTCGGTGAACCGCTGCGTGCGCCGCGGACGCGGTGTGAAGCCCGCCGCCCGCGCGGCCAGTCTGTGCAGCTCGATCAGCACCGCCTGGCTGTCCGAGGCGTTGGTCGTGAGCACGGCTCGGCCCCCCGGTGCGAGCACGCGCCGAATCTCGTGCAGGGCCAGCGCCGGATCCGGCACGTGAAAGAGCACGTAGTGGGCAAGGACGCGATCCATAGCCCCGTCAGAGATGGGAAGTGCCTGGAGACCACCGACGCCAAGGCCCAACGGAGACCCTGTGCAACCGGGCTGCGGGGCCTTTCCCACCATCGCCGCCGAGCGGTCGATGCCGATGATCCGAGCGCCGCGCCGCCGCAGCTCATCGAAGCACGCCCCGTAGCCGCAACCCGCGTCCAGCACGAAGTCGCCGGATCCGACGTCGAGGCCATCAACCACCCAGCTCACGAATGAATCGGCCCGCTCGGAGAAGCGCCGGTGGGCCTCGATGCGCGTCTTCAGGCGCGACGTGTCCGAGTACTGCTCGCGCAATTGGGCCGACATGCACTCAGGCTTGGCGGTCATCGTGTGAGCGGCGCCGGGATCGAGGAGCAATGGCCGGAGGATCGAAAGTGCTTCCTCATCATTCCGCAGATCCGTTGCCGCCGGGCTATACCAGCGGCAGGTTAGCGTCGACTGCGAGACATCGCCCGGCCCTTGCGCTTTTCGAGCGACATCGGCTTGGGAGGCCAGGAGATAATCCGCCCGGAATCCGCCTGTTGCCTTAGGCTGTAGCTGTTGCCGCGGTGCAAGGGGCTAATCATGGCCGAGAACACGCGGATCGTCATCGTTGGCGCCGGACACAACGGCCTCGTCGCCGCTGGCTACCTGGGGCGGGCCGGCCTGGACGTGCAGGTCCTGGAGCGCCGGGACGTGGTCGGCGGCGCGGCGGTCACCGAGGAGTGGTTTCCGGGCTTCAACGTCTCCACCTGCTCCTACGTTTGCCACATCCTGCAGCAGAAGGTGATCGACGAGCTCGAGCTGCGCCGCCACGGTTTCCACGTCTATCCCATCGATCCATCGCGCGTGCATCCCCACCCCAACGGCACGGCCCTGACGCTCTGGCACGACGACGAGCAGACGGTGGAAGAGATCCGCAAGATATCGCCCCAGGACGCCGACGCTTGGATGGATTGGGCCGACTTTTGGCACCGTGCCGTCGGCATCCTCAGCGACTACTACCTGCGCACGCCGCCCTCGCTGGCCGAGCTTTCCGAGCGGTTTCGCTGCGAGGGCGAAGAAGAGCTGCTCGAGACCCTGCTGACGGTCCCGTTCAGAGAGCTGATCGAGCACTATTTCGTCTCGGACCAGGTGCGGGCGGCGATGGGCACCAGCACGTGGGACATGGGCGACATCAGCGCGCCGGGCAGTGCCTACATCACGGCGCTCTACCGGTTCAGCGCCTTTCGGGAAGACACGGAGAACTACGGCATCGTCCGCGGCGGCATGGGCGGCATCACCCAGGCGCTGGCCCGCTCCGCCGAGGCGTCCGGCGTGTCGATCAGGACCGGCGCCGAGGTGCAGCGCATTCTGGTGGACCGGGGCCGCGCCGTGGGCGTCCAGCTGCACGATGGGGAAGTGGTCGAAGCCGACGTCGTGCTGTCGAATGCGGATCCCAAGCGGACCTATCTCAAGCTGTTGGATGAAACCGACCTGGATCCGGAGTTCCTCGAGGCGGTCAAGGCGCTGAAGACCGATTCGGCCTCGGCAAAGTTCCTCTGCGCGCTGCGCGAGTTGCCCGACTTTTCCGCCTATCTGGGCGACGACTACGACCCCAGGCACCTGGCGATGATCAATCTGTGCCCGTCGGTAGAGAATCCTCAGCGCAGCTGGAGCGATGCCAAGCACGGGCGCGTGCCCACCACGCCGATCATCCAGGTCCAGATTCCCACCGTCTACGACCCGACGATTGCTCCTGAAGGCCGCCACATCCTGTCGATGTGGGTCTTCTTCGTGCCGGCGCACATCAAGGACGGCTCATGGTCGGACATGCGCCAGCCGTTTGGCGAGTGGCTGATCGACGAGCTGACCGCCTACGCCCCGAACTTCAGGGACGCGATTATCGATTGGACCCTGCTGACGCCGGAGGACATCGAGGAGCGCATCGGCCTCACCGACGGCAACATCCGGCACATCGATCTCATTCCGCAGCAGATCCTGTCGCGCCGGCCGCTGCCCGGATGGTCCGACTACCGCACGCCGATCGAGGGCCTCTACCTCTGCGGCGCGGGCACGCACCCCGGCGGCGAAGTGACCGGCGCGCCGGGACACAATGCGGCCCACGTGGTGCTGCAGGCGCTGGGCCGGTGAAAGCCTGATCGGCAGCCGGGCGTCAGCTCGGTTCGATCAGGGCGTCAGTTGCCGCCGTCGACGCCCTCATCAAGCGTGTAGAGCTCGTAGCTCTCGACCCGCGCGCCGATCTGGTGCTCGGCCAAGAGCGCGGCGAGTTGCTCGCCACCAATAAGTGCCACCGGTGCAGCGTTGGGACGCTCCGCCTCTTCCTTCGCACCACGGCTAAAGTCGCTTGTTGTGATGATCAGTCCCTGCTCATGCGGGGTCAACGACCCGCGCACCTGCTGCACCACCGGCGTCTGCACATTGCCTTTCCAGCGCTTGACCTGCACGGCCATGCGAATCCGCACCGAATCGCTATCGATCAGGGTGCCCCGGACGTCGATGCCACCGTCGCGGGAAGTGTTCGTCACTTCGACATTCGCAAAACCCATAGCCACTAGAAGCTGCCCAATTAGGTTTTCGAAATCAGTTGGGGAAACGCTGCGTGCGCGGTCAAGCAGTGCTCTTCGTACTTCGCTGTTTCTTTCCTCGATCAGCCCAGCCACCTCAATGGGCAGCCAGGCAGTCAAGCCGACCATGCCGCGGCCGTGCTGAACGAAGCGGGGCGAGTCACCGCGCGCTTCGTGCCGCCGGACTTCCGTCAAGATCATCGAGTACATCGTGGCGTCCGGCGTCCGACCTTCGGTGCGTATCAGCCCCTGATCGAGGGCGCGTTGCGTAATCTCCGCGTAGTGCAGTGGCTCCTGGCCGCCAGACTCGCTCAGAATCTGTTCCGCCGCATTGGTGAAGGACAAGCTGGCGGCGGTGGCATCCGTCGGAATCAGGTCCCAGGCGCCTTGATTTCCGGCCGCCTGCGTCTCTTCGGCAACAGCCTGATTCAGCGCGAAACAGCCGGGAGCGGTGCGAACGAAGCGAGAAGCCGAGCCGCCGGCCTTTATGTCCTCAGAGAGCCGCGCATTTACCGTTTCCCAAGGCGTCTTTCCCGCAGTGGTCCATAGTTCGCGTTCCAGAATCTGCTTGGTGATCTCGCGATAGTGCAGCGGTCCGTCGAATTCTTGCAGGACTGCGGCAGCAGCATCGAGTGCTTTCACACCATCACCCCGCCACCACCCCGGCAAACACGTCAACAGCCATTCTGACTGGTCGGGGCGAGAGGATTTGAACCTCCGACCTCATCGTCCCGAACGATGCGCGCTACCTGGCTGCGCCACGCCCCGATGGCCGCCAGTATAGGCGAGCCTCGACGCGGCGCGGCTAAACGAGCCGTCGCTCGGGATCGAGCGCGTCTCTGAGCGGTTTCCAGGCCTCCGATGGCTGCGCGGTCTCCGCTGGGCGGTCGATGGCCGCCCAGCCGCCGCGGCCCTGAATCGCGGCCGTCAGCGCATTCGCCGTGTCGCGGTCGGGACAGCCAATCAGGGCGCGGGCGCCGCCGGCGCTGACGACCCGTGGCATCGCGGGTGCGATCGCTTCCCACTCGGCCGCATCCCATCCGGACGGCGATTCCTCGGCCCGCACCTCATGGGGCGATTCGAGCACCTGGCGAACTTCCGGGCGCGGGCCGGCGCTGGTCGAATCCCCCGGCACGGCGTGGCGCAGGCGCAACGTCACCTCGGCAATCGCGCCCAGGCGTCCGCCAGAGCCCCACATGGCGTGGGTGAGTCCATAGCCGGCCGAGAACTTCACCGTCGCGCCGCCGACCTGAACGGCCTCGCCCGAGGCCAGCACGACCGTGGCCCCCAGGATCCAGCGACGCGCGGGGGCGTCCGCGACCCGCACCGCCGATCCGCGACCGGACGCGATCAGCCCGCCCACGGTCCCGCCCGGCTCCAGCCGCTCGACCGGCCACAGCAGACCATGCTCGCTGAGGCTCTGCTGAAAGTCGGCCAGCGTCACGCCCGCCTGAACGCGCGCGATCAAGTCGAGCGGCTCGATCTGGAGTTCGGTGAGAGCAGCGGTCGAGACCGTCAGCGCGCTTGGCGGAGCCGGCGGCGTGCGCGAGGCCAGGCTCTGCCTGCCGACGATTCGCACGTAACGGGCCTTTGCCAGCGCGGCGCCCAGCGCGGCTATGGTGGGCGGCGTCAGATCGGCCGGCGGATGGCGCATGCGGACAAAGGGTAGCGCGGGGGCCCTTCACGGCCCAGAATCGGGCGGCTATTGGTCCTCCCATTGAGACGCCACATGGCATCGAAGCCCCGTCGTCACCGGCGCGGCGCCCGCCGTCTGGGCGCGGATAGAGTAAGGGTGGGTTCCCGCCTTCGCGGGAATGACGGGTCTGTGACCGTCCGCAAGGCAGGAGTAGCGATCAGCAGCGGACGGAGCGGCGTGCAGCAATTGGCTCGCGGACCTTGAGACGGCGAGTCCAACGCGCGGCGGCCACGGCCACCGCGCGCGCGGCGACCGCCGTGTCTCGTTTGACGCGGCGCGGCGGGGGCACCGCGATCAGCGGGCTCGTGGCCCAGGCGGTTTGGCCGCGCTACGTGCCCGACGCCCTCAACAGCCTGGCGCGGCTGGTGCTCGTCAGCGGCACCAACGGCAAGACCACGACCACGGCGCTGATTGCGGCGGCACTGCGCGCCGCTGGTCACGAGGTCTGGACCAACCCGACGGGTTCGAACCTGGAACGCGGTATCGCCGCGGCGCTGGCGCGGCGCGCCTCGTGGCACGGCGGACAACGTCGCGAGCGGTCGGCGGTTGGCGTATTCGAGGTGGACGAGTGGGCGCTCGCGTCCCTGCTGCCGCGCCTATCGCCGAGCCTCGTGGTGCTGTTGAACCTGTTTCGCGATCAGCTCGATCGCTACGGCGAGATCGACACGACCGCCGGCGCCTGGCGCGCGGTGGTTGCCGGACTGCCCGACGCGACAATCGTCCTCGCCAACGCCGACGATCCGCTGGTCGCGTCGGTGGCCGCGGCGCACGCGGGCCGCGTCGACTGGTTCGGCGGCGACCGCCTGGGCGCGGCGGCCGACCTGGACCCCTGGGCCGACGTCCGCGGCTGCCCCAAGTGCGGTGCGCCGCTGATCTACGACGCCGTCGCCTTTGCGCACCTGGGCCGCTGGCGCTGTCCGGCGGGCGACCTCGTGCGCCCCTCGCCCGACGTGGCCATCGCGGCCGCCCAGACCCGCGGCGTTGACGGGTCGGCGATGACGCTCACCGCCGACGGCTGGCAATCCGACGCGGATGTGCCGCTGCCGGGTCTCTACAGCGCCTACAACGTCGCCGCCGCAGTCGCCGCCGCACGGGCCCTGGGAATCGAACCGGCAGAGGCGCTGGACGCGGTCGCCGAAGCCGGCCCCGCCTTTGGCCGCGCGGAGGTGATTCCGACTCCGCACGGGGAGATCGTGCTGCTGCTCACCAAGAATCCCACCAGCGCCAACCAGGTGTTGGACCTGCTGGCCGCCGAGCCGGAGCGGCTGGATACGCTGGTGCTGCTGAACGACGGCATCGCCGACGGCGAGGATGTCTCGTGGATCTGGGACGTGGAGTTCGAGCGCCTGCGACCGCGGCGGCTCACGCTCGGCGGTCGCCGCGCCCATGACCTGGAACTGCGCGTGAAGTACGCGGGGGTCCAGCCGTTGGACGGAAGCGTCGCGGTCGAGCCGGGCATCGTCGAACCGCTCGATCGGGCGCTGAGCCGCGCCGACGGCCGGCTGGCGGTCGTCGCCACCTATACCGCAATGCTGGACGTGCGCGCCGTGTGCGTCGCGCGGGGTTGGACGACCCCCTACTGGAGCGACGCGTGACCACCGACGGACCGACGCTGCGGCTGGCGTATCTCTACCCGGACCTGATGAATCTCTACGCGGACCGGGGCAATGTGACCTGCCTACAGCAGCGCTGCGCCTGGCGCGGCATCGAGCTGCGGGTGGCGACCGTGGCCTGGGGCGATTCGCTGGACGAGCCCCAGGACATCTACGTGATCGGCGGCGGGCAGGACCGGCAGCAGCGGGCGGCGAGCGAAGGCCTGTCGCGGCGGCATGCCGACCGCATTGGGCGGGACGTGGCCGACGGCGCGGCCATGTTGGCCGTGTGCGGCGGCTATCAGCTGATGGGCCGCTCCTATCGCGACGCCGACGGCACGGTGATGCCGGGGCTCGGAATCTTCGACATGGAGACGGTGCACCCCGGACCCGACGTGGCGCGTTGCATCGGCAACATCGCCTGCCGGTGGGAGGGCGCGCACCTGATCGGGTTCGAAAACCACGGCGGCCGCACCTATTTGGGCGCCGGGGCGCGTCCGCTGGCCGCGGTCGTGAAGGGGTTTGGCAATAACGGCACGGACGGCGGCGAGGGCGCCGTGGCGGGCGCCGCCGTCGGCACGTATCTGCATGGCTCGTTGTTGCCCAAGAACCCGCATTTGGCGGACCACCTGCTGACCATGTCGCTGCGGCGGGTGGCCCCGGAGTACGCGCTCGCACCGCTGGACGACGACGTCGAGTGGCGGGCCCATCGCGCCGCGCTGCGAATCGTCGGGGTGTCGTAGGGGCGACGCATGCGTCGCCCGCACGTCTTCATGCGGAAGGCTCCTGGGCGCGAGCCCCCGCTTCGACATCCCCCATTGCCGTCCGAATCGTCCCCGCCACGACGTCCGGCTCGTCGAGCTGCACGGAATGCCCGGCGCCGGCAACCACCCGCAGGCGCCCGTTGGGCACACGCGCCGCGACCTCGCGGGCCAGGTCAACGGACAGCGTGCGGTCGCCGGCGCCCCAAAGGACCAGCACCGGCGCGCGCACGTCGGCCAGCTGCTCGCGCAGGTCGTCGACGGGCGGCTGGATGTAGCCGTCGCGGATGCCTTCCAGGAATCCGGGCGTCTGGGTCTGTCGGAACAGGTCATCGACGCGGCCGCGCGGCAATCGGTGGGGCCGGGTCATCTGCTGCCGCTGGCGCCACGCGAGCCATCTCCGGCTGAACATGCTGCGCTCGAAGAGCCACACCACCAGGGGCCAGGTCCACGCGTCTCGGGCCGGGTATGGATCCGGCTCGCGGGCGAACGGCGCGATGAGCACGAGGTTCCGCACCCGCGCCGGATAGCGGCTGGCGAATGCCAGCGCCGTCTGCCCGCCCATGGATGCGCCGACCAGCGTCACCGCGTCGAGCCGCAGGGCGTCCAGCAGGTCCCGCAGCCACTCCGCGCGCCCCCACACGCCGGTGGGCACGTTCACGCCCTTGGCCGAGCGACCGAACCCCGGCAGGTCCACCGCCACACATCGAAAGTCCTGCCCCAGGCGATCGATGACCGGATCCCACACCCCGGCCGTGCTCAGAAAGCCGTGCAGAAACACCACCGGCGGGCCGTCGCCCGTCGTTCGCGCGTGGTAGGCCGCGCCGTCCACCTCGATGAATCCGGCCCCCTCGGCCGCGGGGCCGGACGGCGTGGGTTCGCGGGGCGGTCGCAAGCGACGCCAGGCGGCAATCGCCGCGGCGGCCGCCGCCACCACCGCCGCAAGCACCACCTGACGCATCGGAAGTCCGCGGGCAACGTCGCCTCGGCACGCTAGCACCTCCCGCCGGCGTGCGACCGACAGGCGCTCCCCGTGGCAACGCCTACACTGGCGCGGAGTGGATTGGCCGTGGCCGCCGCCCAGTCACGGTCCCGAGGGTCCTGCGTGACACCGCCTCCAAGTGACGACGCCGCCGCCATGCGTGACGCGCCCGGCGAGCGCCGCTCGCGCCGGTGGTGGTTGCGGCGGAGCTTTGTGCCGCCGCTGGTGGCCGCGCTGGGCGCCATCGGCATCGGCGCCGCCTGGCGTCTCGCTTGGACGCCGGCGGCGACGCGCTTCGGCGGCACGATTCGCGTGGGACGGCCCGATGACTACCAGGTGGGCGAGTCGCGCCACTGGGCGGACGGCCAGTTCCACCTGGTGCGGCTTCCCGACGGATTCCTGGCGCTCTACGAGCGTTGTCCCCACCTGGGCTGCCCGATTCCGCCGCCGCGCGACGGCGTGTTCGAGTGCCGCTGCCATTTTTCGCGCTTCGCCCTCAGCGGCGAGCGGCTGACGGGACCTGCCGAGCGCCCGATGGATGTTTTTCCGGTTGGCCTCAGCGGCGAGGCGCTGGTGGTGCGCACCGGCCTCTCGGCCGTCCGGCAGCGCGACGCCTACGACCCCAGCCAGGCCCTCCGGCCCTAGCTCCGTGGCATGATGCGCCGCGTGACGACCGGACCATCGCGTGAGGAACGCCCGTGCTCATGAGACATCCCACCTACGACTCGGCCTGCGACGTGTGCCACGCCAACGCCGGGGAGGCCCCGAGCCCCGGCGGCGTCATCTTCGCCAACGACCTGTGGTTCGTGCGCCACACGCCCCCGCCGGCCCCGCTGGCGGGCTGGATGATGCTGCATCCCCAGCGCCACGTGCAGGGCCCGGCGCACTTCACCGACGAGGAAACCGAGAACTTCGGACCGGTGCTGCGGCATCTCACGCGCACGCTCGAACAGGTGACCGGCGCGCTGCGGATCTACGTCGTCGCGTTCGGCGAGAGCGTGCCCCACATGCACGCTCACCTGGCGCCCCGCTATGCCCAGATGCCAAACGACGCGGTGGCCTGGAGCCTCAGCGACACGTTTCGCCAGGTCGCCGGAGGCGAGCTCCCAGGCGCGGATCAGGCCGAGGTGGACCGAATCATCACGGAGTATCGCGAGGCGCTGGAGGCCAATCCGCCGCCGCGGTAGACGCTTCCGGCGTGGTCCGATCCCCTCTCCCTGCCAGGGAGAGGGCTAGGGTGAGGGTCAGGCCTCGTCCGCCTCGCCCGCGCTGCTCCGTCATTCCCGCGGAGGCGGGAATCCACCCTTCATTGAATCCGGGGGCGGACAAGATGCACCCCGTAATCCCAAAGCCCGGATGAATCTTGCAAAGGTCTCCTGAAAGGAGAAGGCTAGGGTGAGGGGGGCGGCCTGTTCCCCTCTGTCCATCCCTGATCCGTCATTCCGGCGAAAGCCGGAATCCAGAGACGGTTGGCAAGTGGTGATATGAGCGACACCGTTTCTCGCGGGTATCGAACCACCTAGAACCACGACGCCGCCACGAAGCGCCGGGCGGTCGCCACGCCTCTTGCCGGAATGCCGGACTGCCGCAGCGTCGCGTCCAGGCGCATGGTCGGCGTCTCTTCGGACCCGTCCAATGCCGCGTGAAACTCTGCCAGCGCGTCCATCTCGTGTTCCAGGGCCAGCGCCAGCGTCACCAGCATGCGTCCGCCGTAGATGCCCAACGCGGCGCGCGCGTGGGGCACGAGCCGGTCGAGCTCAGAGGGCGCTCCGACGATGAGCACGCCGTCGCGCGGCGGCGCGCCCTCCGGCAGCACCATCAGGGGATTCACGGACGCCGCGTGCACGGAAGCCGGGTTCAGGCGCGCCCACATTCGTTCGATTGAAGAGCGCCCCGCGCCAACAACGTCGCCGATCACCGCAAGTCCATCCCCCGCGCCGGGAATCAGCCAGAAGCGCGACTCCTCCGAGCCGTATTGCGTCGCTGAAGCGGCCCGGTGAAACGGCGGCTGCGCAGCCGTTACGTCGTCCACGATTGCGTCGACCTCCTGCCGTACGCGCTCGAAGTCCGCGGCAGGCAGCGCCGGGCGAGCGTGCACCAGCTCCGGAATGTCCGCGATGTGATAGGCGCCGTCGGGATACGCCTCGACGTCCACGATCAGGTCGCGCCAGGTCACCACGTCGCCGCTCACCTCCACCGGACGGATCACGTTCACGTACCAGTGCCGGCCCGGCGTCGGAAGCTCCATCACCTGGCGCCACGCGCCGCGCCGGTAACGATCCAGGCTGTCGTCCCGGCCGGACCACGACGAACCGTCGGCCATGCGGAACGTCGTGCCGGCGGGAACCGAGATGCTAAATCCCTCCGCCGTCACCTCGCGCACCTGCGCCCGGCACGCCCACTTGGGCGTGTCGCCGTGCCACGGCAGCTTGCGCACGGTGACCTGCTGCCCCGGCCGCAGCACGTTTTTGGCCTCCGACGAAGCGATCGCGAACTCCTATCGTGAGCGAATCGCCGAATATTCGGCGGAAAGTCTAGGCGGAGGATATCGGGCGTCAACGCTCGATGCCGTGTGGCGTCAAGGCGATACTGACGCATGGAACGCGGCTTGACCTTCGCCCCGCCGGGCTACGACTGCCCCTTCTGCCGCATCGCCCGCGGGACATTTGGCGGTGCGGTGCGCGGCGGCCCCGAGGCCGACGTGCTGCGGACGCCGGACGTGACGGCGTTTGTCGGCTCCCACTGGTGGCCGCGAAACGAGGGGTCCGTGATCGTGATCCCGAACGTCCACTACGAGTCGATCTTCGACCTGCCGGCCGAGGCTGCCGCGCGGATCCACGCGGTGGCGCAGCGCGTCGCCGTGGCCATGACCCGCGTCTATCGCTGCGAGGGCGTCTCCACGCGTCAGCACAACGGCCCCGGCGGCGGCCAGGAGATCTGGCATTACCACCTCCACGTATTGCCGCGGTGGCCCAACGACCGCCTCTACGAGCGCACGGCAGAGCGCTTCCGGGCGCCGGCGGACGAACGGGCGCGGCGGGCCGGCATGCTGCGGGCCGCGCTCGACTCCGACCGCGGCTGAGGACAGACGACAGCGTCGGCTTTTCCCGTTGCCATCTCCTTGGGCGACCAGAGTCTCCGACCCGTGGCGCCGCTGCGTCACAATGGCTGCCGCCAATACCCGAGGACTACCCATGCAAGAAATCGCCCGGATCCAGATCGACGCCTCCCCCGATGACGTGTTCACGCTGCTCGCCGACACCGACCGCCGCGGCGAGTGGCAGGAGGGCGTCGACACGTTCGACTACGCGTCCGAGTTCGACCCCGACGACGCTGTGGGCGCCACCTTCACCCAGCGCATCCGCGAAGGCTGGCGCGTCACCGAGTACCAGGGCGAGATCACGACCTTCGATCCGGGCGCGTGCTGGGGCTCGCGCACGACCGGCGGCTCCTACTCGATGGTCGTGGAATACCGGCTCGCGCCCGTGGACGACGGCACGACGGTGACCACCGTCGTGGACGTGGGGTCGGATTCGTGGGTCGTGCGCCTCATGGGATTCATGTTCGGCTGGCTCACGCGCTCGCTGGGCCGCAAGCACCTGCGCGCGCTCAAGGAGCTGGTCGAAGCGGCCTGACTCGCCCGCGATGCCGCGCATTCGCTTAATCCACTGGAACGCCGACGAAGCCGCGGAGCGGGCGGCGCGGCTGGCGAATGACGAGATTCAGGTCGATCACGCGCCGCTGGACCCGGCCGGACTGCGGGGGCTGCGCGCCGAGCCGCCGGACGCCGTCGTGATCGATCTGGGCCGCCTGCCGTCGCACGGGCGCGACCTGGGCGCGGCGCTGCGGCAGACCAAGGCCACGCGATTCGTCCCGCTGGTGTTCGTGGACGGGGACCCGGCCAAGGTCGCCCGGGTGCGCGAGCTTTTGCCCGACGCCGTCTTCGCCGACTGGCCCGGGATTCGCGAGGCGCTGGCGCACGTCATGGCGCATCCGCCGACGGTACCGGTAGTCCCCGCCTCGAGCATGGCCGGATACTCGGGCACGCCGCTGCCGCGCAAGCTCGGCATCAAGCCCGGCTACGCGGTGGCGCTGGTGGGCGCGCCCGACGACTTTGAGCGCACCCTGGGCGAGTTGCCGCCGGACGTGACCCTCCGCCGCCGCGCGCAGGGCCGCTGCGACCTCATCGTCTGGTTCGTCGGTTCCCGCCGCGATCTCGAGCGGCGAGTCGCGCGCTTCGGGGATAAGGCGGGCGCGGGCGGGCTCTGGATCTGCTGGCCCAAGAAGGCTTCCGGCGTGGTGTCCGACCTGTCCGAGCGCGTCGTGCGCGAAACCGGGCTGGCGCATGGCCTGGTGGACTACAAGATCGCGTCCATCGACCGGACCTGGTCGGGCCTGCGCTTTACGCGCCGCAAGTCCGGCTGACGCCGGCGCTCGTCTCTCCGCTACGCGGGCCGCGGCCAGGGATGCTCGGCGATCGCCGCCTCGTCGAGGTCCGTGCCCCAGCCCGGCGTGGTGGGAATGCGCATGTGACCGTCGGCGATCTCGGGCAGCGCGGTCACGATCTCGTCGCGCCAGGACGCCGAGTCCACATCGACCTCCATCATCGCCAGGTTGGTGACGCAGGCGCTCCACTGCGCCGCGATGAAGGTCGCCAGGTGGCTGTAGTAGTTGTGCGGGGCGACGTTGATCTCATAGGTCGCGGCCAGCGTGGCGATCTCCACCGATTGGGCCAGGCCGTTCCACGGCACGTCGATCACCGCCACGTCCACGGCGTGTCCCTCCAGGAACGGCAGGAAGTCGCGCACGGTGTTGAGGCTTTCGAGCGAGGCCAGCGGCATGGGCGCGGCGTCGCGGATGTCCCGCAGCGCGGCCGGGTCGTACATGTCGATCTCGATCCAGCGCAGGTCGAACGGCTCCAGCGCCCTCACGAGCTTGATGCAGGCCTCCGGGCGAAAGCGGAAGTTCAGGTCGAGGCAGATGTCGACGCGCGGCCCGACGGCCTCGCGCAGCGTGCCGATGAGGCGCACCGCGGTGTCGAGCGTGTCGTGGTCGAGGTTGGCGTCCCCGCGCGTCCAGAAGTTCGCCGGTTCACCCGGCGTGAAGATGTTGGTCTTGAGCGCCGTGTAGCCGCGGCGCACGGCCTCGCGGCCCAGCTCGGCGACGTCATCCCAGGTCTGCAGCGGCGGGGTGCCGAGAAGCTCCGGGCTGCGCGCGCGGTAGCTGCCGAAATGCGACCAATAGAGCCGCACCCGGTCGCGCGTGGGACCGCCCAAAAGCCGGTGCACCGGCACGCCGAGCGCCTTGCCCTGGATATCCCACAGCGCCAGCTCGATGCCGGCGATGGACTTGGTCAGCAGCCCGCCCAGGTTCTGCTGCGTGTGGCGGCTGAGGTCGCGCACGATGGCGCGAATGGCGCCTGGATCGCGCCCGACCACCAGCGGGGCCAGGTCGCGGATGCCGCCGGCCAACGCGTGCGCCCCGCGCCAGTCGGTGCACTCGCCGTAGCCGGTGATGCCGGCGTCGGTGGTGATCTTGACGAAGGTCCAGGCCGTCCAGCCCGCGTCGCACTGCAGCGGCTCGACCGACGTGACGTTCATCGGGGCGACGGACGGCGATGGGAGGCGAGCGGTCGTGGCACGCCTACCACTCGATTCCGTGCTCGCGCAGGCTCACGAAGTTGGGCGGCTTGGTCGGTCCGCGGGCAATCACCAGGTGGTCGAGCACCTCGACACCGAGGAGCTTGCCGGCCTCGGCGGCCGTGCGCGTCAGCTTGGCGTCGTCGTCGGAGGGTGAGGGATCGCCGGAGGGGTGGTTATGGGCCAGGATCACCGCGGGGCATTCCCGCCGCACGGCGTCGCGAAAGACATCCGCCATGCTTGCGCCCACGGTGTTGACCCGGCCTTCGGCAATCTTTGACAGGTCGATCACGCGATGCCGGCCATCGAGCAGCACCACTTGAAACGTCTCGCGTGGCAAGGCCGCCATGCGGGGCGCCAGGAATTCCGCGGCATCGGCCGGGCTGCGAATCTCGGGACGTGAGTCCACCGGCTCGAGCTGCAGGCGGCGCCCAAGTTCCAGCGCCGCCTTGATCTGCACCGCCTTGGCGCGGCCGACGCCGTGGTAGGCGCAGAGCTCGGTCATCGTCGCGGCCTCCAGCCCCGCCAGCCCGCCCTTTGCCAGCAGCTTTTGGGCCAGCTCGACGGCGCTGCCGCGGTCGGATCCGACGCGCAGGATGATCGCCAGCAGCTCGGCCTCGCTCAGCGCCTGCGCGCCATCTTCGGCGAGCCGCTCCCGCGGACGGCTCGAGGCCGCCATGTCCCGAATGCGGACGCTGTAGCCCGGTCGCTGATCGTCGGGCGCGGCGGCCATCGGGCGGATCAGCCCGCCGCGGAGTTGTGGCCGGCGTCGCGCTCGTCCGCCGCCAGCGCGCGATATTCCGCCGCCCGCTCGATGATCAGGTGCTGGACCTCCGGCGCGGTGACGTCGCGCATCAGCCGCGCCGGCACGCCGACCAGCAGCGACGATTCGGGAAACTCCTTGTTCTCCGGCACGAGCGCGGCCGCGCCCACGATCGAGTGACGGCGCACGTGCGCCCCGCTGAGCACGGTCGATTGGATGCCGATGAGGCACTCGTCCTCGATGATGCAGGCGTGCAGCACGGCCATGTGTCCCACCGTGACGTCGGCCCCGATGCGCAGTGGAACGCCCGGGTCCACGTGCAGCACGCAGCCATCCTGGATGTTCGTGCCCGCGCCGATGATCACCGGCGCAATGTCGGCGCGGATCACCGTGTTGAACCACACGCTGGCGCCGTCCCCGAGGCGCACGTCGCCTATGAGCTTGGCCCCGGGCGCCACGAAGGCGCCGCGGCCGATGGTGGGCGCCTTCCCGTTGATCGCCAACAGGCTTGGGTCGGACCCCGCCGCAGGCGATGGGCCCATGTCCCGCAGCAGAACCTCTTCCTGGAGCGCGCGCAGGTAGGCGTCGTCAAGGGTTTCGCGGGGCCGCAGGATCAGATACAGCACCGCGCCAATGGGTCCGAGCAGCAACACCATCAAGGTGGCGAACATGCGGACGTAGAGGTCCTGGGTGCGCCGCCCGATGTCGTAGTGCGCCCAGATGGCGCCGGCCACCCACGCCGCCGCCGCGAAGGCGGCCGCCAGCGCCAGCGCCACGGTGATTCCGCGGCCGAGCGGCTCCACGCTAGGTTGTCCCGGGCCGGAGAGGCATGCGCGATTGTAGTGGCGGCGGGCTCATGCGGCCGGGGCGCGAAGCTCGCACAGCACGTCGCGCACGATGTCATGGTCCACGTGATGCCCCGGAGTGGCCGCGCCGACGCGCTCGGCCAGCACCCACTGGATGCGCCCGCCGCGCACTTTCTTGTCCCGCTGCATCGCCTGCCACAGGTCGTCGGGCGCGGCGTTGGCGTAGCTGTGCGGCAGCCCGACGCGCCGGAGCAGGGCTCCCTGCCGCTCGGCGTCGGTTTCGGCCAGCGCAGCCGCGCGGACGCTGATGGCCGCGGCCCCGCGCATGCCGATGGCCACCGCCTCGCCGTGCCGGTAGGCGCCGTAGCCGCACACAGTCTCCAGCGCGTGGGCGATGGTGTGTCCGTAGTTGAGCACGGCGCGCGGGCCGCGGTCGTGCGGATCCTCGTCCACGATCCGGGCCTTCCAGCGCACGCAGCGCGTCACCAGCTCCTCGAGCAAGGCGGGGTCGTGCAACGAATCCACGCTCCGCTCGATCAGCTCGAACATAGCGGCGTCGAAGATCATCGCGGTCTTGATCACTTCGGCGTAGTCCGCCGCCAGCTGCGCCCGCGGGAGGGTGCTCAGCAGGTCGGGATCGATCACGCTCCGCCGCGCCGGGTAGAAGGCGCCGACGAGGTTCTTGCCCGCCGCCAGGTCGACGGCCACCTTGCCGCCGACGCTGCTGTCGATCTGGGCCAGCAGGGTGGTCGGCACCTGGATCAACGGCACCCCGCGCAGGTAGGCGGCGGCCACGAAACCGGCGAGGTCGCCCACCACGCCGCCGCCGAGGGCGATGATCGGGTCGCCGCGCTCGGCGCCCTGCGCCGCCAGCCAGGCCCAGAGGTCGTGAGCGGTCGCGACGGATTTGCTGGATTCTCCAGGCGGAACGGCGCGCGACCCAACCGCGACGCCGGCCTGCGTCAGCTCCCCGACGATGCGTTGCGCGTGCAGGTGCATCACGGTGGTGTCGGCGATCACCCAGGCCCGCGACGGCAGGCCCTCTTGCTTCAGCACCTGCGCCAGCCGGCCGCTGGCGCCGCGCTCGATCTGGATGTGATCCATGGTGTCCATCAGGCCGGGCCGTTGGCGCTCGCGGCGCGAACCTCGGCAGCCAGCGTGTCGGCAACCTCGGCCACCGAGCGGTCGTCGGTCGCGACATGCAGGTGGGCTTGCCGGTAGGCGGCTTCACGCGCCGCGATCAGGTCGGCGAGGCGGCGTCGCGGATCGTTGCCGAGCATGGGCCGCGGCTCGTCCGCCAGACCCTCCGCCAGGCGGGCGGCGGCGACCACCGGGCTGACCTGCAGCCAGGCGACGAGCCCCCGCGCCAGCAGGCGCTCGCGAGTCGCCTCGTCGGCCATGGCCCCGCCCCCAAGCGCCCCCACGGCGCCCGGCCGGTCGCTCAGTTCGTCCACCACGTCCCGTTCCAGGGCGCGAAACGCCGGCTCGCCGTCCTGGGCGAAGATCTGCGGAATCGATCTGCCGTCGCGCGCCGCGATTTCCGCGTCGCTGTCCCAGGCCGACCAGCCGAGTCGAGCCGCGGCGGCCCTGGCGACCGACGATTTGCCGGCGCCGCTCATGCCCACGAGGAACACTCGGTCCACGGGGCGGCGGTCGCTCACGTGGCCGCGGGCGCTGCCCGCGAGGCCGACCGCTGTGCGCGCACCGCGGCCGCGATGTCCTCCATGTTGTCGCCGCCGAATTTTTCGAGCAGCGCGTCGGCCAGCACCAGCGCCACCATGGCCTCACCGATCACGCCGGCCGCCGGCACCACGCACACGTCCGAGCGCTCGAAGTGCGCCTGGGTGCGCTGGAGGGTCTTGACGTCGACGGTTTGCAGCGGCGTGCGCATGGTCGAGATGGGTTTCAGGGCGCCGCGCACGATCAGCGGCTGCCCGTTGGTCATGCCGCCCTCGGTGCCCCCGGCGCGATTGCTCAGACGCGTCCAGCCGCGCGCCTGCGTGCGATCGATCTCGTCGTGCACGTCGTGGCCCCGGCGCGCGGTGTTGTCGAACGCGCTGCCGATCTCCACCCCCTTGACGGCGTTGATGCTCAGGATGGCTTGCGCCAGGCGTCCATCGAGCTTGCGATCCCAGTGCACGTGGCTGCCAAGGCCGATGGGCAGGCCCCACGCGACGACTTCGAACACGCCGCCCAGGGTCGAGCCGGCGTCGCGGGCGGCGTCGATGGCTTCGATCATGGCGTCGGCGCGCTCGGGCGTGACGGCCCGCACCGGCGAGTCCTCGACGTCGTCCCAGGGCCAGGTTTCCGGCTGCAACGGGTCGAGGTCGGGCGTGTCGTCCACGGGACCGACGCGTGCCGCGCGGCTGCGGATCTCGATGCCGGCGGCCGCCAGCAGCCGCCGCGCCACCGCGCCCGCGGCAACCCGCGAGGTGGTCTCGCGCGCGCTGGAGCGTTCCAGGATGTTGCGCAGGTCGTCGGTGCCGTACTTGACCATGCCCGCCAGGTCCGCATGACCGGGCCGGGGCTTGGTGACCGGCGGAATCTCGCCGTCGATCGGCTCCACCGCCATCTTGTCCTGCCAGTTGGCCCAGTCGCGGTTCTCGATGAGCAAGGCCACCGGACTGCCCAGCGTGCGGCCGTGGCGCACGCCGCTGCGGATGGTGGCCTGATCGCGCTCGATCTGCATGCGCCCGCCGCGACCGTAGCCGCCCTGTCGCCGCGCCAGGTCGGGGTTGATGTCGTCCGCGGTGAGGGCGAGACCGAACGGCAGCCCCTCGACGATGACGGTCAGTCCGGGGCCGTGCGACTCGCCGGCGGTGAGAAAACGAAGGCGTCCCATGGTGCTAGGCCCCTGACGCGGCCAGCGCGTGACGGGCAGCATCCATCATAGTGCCCACGGGCGCCGGCCGACCCAGCCAGCGTTCGAGGCTGGCGGCGCCCTGCAAGACCAGCATTTCCAGACCGCCGAGCACGCGACAGCCGATGGACCGCGCGTGCGCCAGCAGCGGCGTTTCCGCGGGGCGGTAGACGATGTCACAGACGAAGAGCTGGTCGTGCAGCCAGGGCAATGGAAGTGGCGCCGCCTGCGAGTCCGGACCTCCGGCCATGCCCAGGCTCGTGGCGTTCACCAGCAATTCGGCGTGGCGCACCTCGCGTGGCAGCGCCGGATCGGCGAGACCGCAGCTGGTGACGGCCAGCGGCTGACCGGCGAGGGCCGCGGCCAACGCGTCGGCGCGGTCGCGGCGCCGGTTGGCCACGGTGAGATGCTCGACCCCGAGGTCGGCGAGCGCCCAGGCCACGGCGCGGCCCGCCCCGCCCGCGCCCAGCAGCACGGCGCGCCTGCCGGACGGGTCGAAGTCGCCGTGCTCGGTGAGCGCCCGCGCGAAGCCTTCCACGTCGGTGTTGTCGCCAATGAGCTTGCCGTCGCGGGCGTCAACCGTGTTCACGGCCGCCAGACGCTCGGCGGCGGGAGTGCGCCGGTCGACCAGCTCGGCCACGCGCAGCTTGTGGGGAATGGTCACGTTGAGCCCGCGCCACTCGCCGCGGCGGGCCTCGCGCACCCGGGCCTCGACGTCCTCCGGCGGCGTCGGGACGGCGCGGTAGACCGCGGACACGCCCAGGGCGTCAAGCGCCGCCTGCTGAAACGCCGGGGACAGCGTGTGTCCGAGCGGCCAGCCGATGACGCCGAAGCGAAGGGCGGGGCTCATTCGCTCAGCAACCCCAGGTCGTCCCAGAAGCCGGGATAGGACACCGCGGCGCTGTCCGCGCCGTCGATCGTGACGGGGCCGTGGCCCGAGAGCGCGGCGGCCGCCGCCAGCATGGCGATGCGGTGATCGCCGGCGGCGTCGGCGCGGCCCCCGCCGGCGCGTTGGCCGCCGGCGGTCACGAAGCCGTCGGGCTGCTCGTCAACCTCGACGCCGAGCGCGGCGAGGGCCGCGGCCGTGGTGCGCAGCCGGTTGGATTCCTTGGCGGCCAGCTCGGCGGCGTCGCGGAGCCGGGACTCACCATCGGCATGCGCGGCCAGCAGCGCCACCAGGGGAGCCTCGTCGATGAGTCGCGGCACCAGGTCGCTGCCCGCGTCGGCGGCCTTCAAGGGCGATGATCGGGCCACGACGGTCCCGACGGGCTCCGGCTCGTGCCGCTCGACCTCGACGCGGACGTCGGCGCCCATGGCGCGCAGCACGTCGAGCAGGCCGGTTCGCCCGGGGTTGAGACCCACGTCGCGAACGGTAATCTCCGCGTCGGGATGCACCACGGCCGCCGCAATCCACACGGCCGCCGACGAGAAATCGCCGGGAATGTCCAGGTCCAGCGGCGCCAACGGCCCGTTGGGCGCGCAGCTGACCGTGGCATCGTGTGAGGTGACGGTTGCGCCCTGCGCGCGCAGCAGGCGCTCGGTGTGGTCGCGGGAGGGCGCCGGCTGCTCCAGCGACGTCGGCCCGTCGGCCTGCAGGGCGGCCAGCAGGATGGCCGACTTGACCTGGGCGCTGGCCACCGGCGACTGCAGACGGGCGCCGTGCAACCGGGCAGGCGCGAAGGCCATGGGCGCGCGGGTACCGTCGGCGCGGGCGTGGATCCGGGCGCCCATCGCGCGCAGCGGCTCGACCACCCGACCCATCGGCCGGCGGCGCAGCGAATCGTCGCCGGTGACGAACGAATGGAAGGGTCGGCCGGCGAGGATGCCGCTGACGAGGCGCAGCGTGGTGCCGCTGTTGTCGCACGACAGGACGTCGGCCGGCTCGCGCAGGCCCGAAATCCCGCGGCCGCGGACAACCAGCTCGTCGCCGTGCACGGCGTGAGACACGCCCAACGCCGCGACGACGCCGGCCGTGGCCTGCGTATCGGCGCCCAGCCCCGGGCGTCGAACGCGCGAGTCCCCGGTACCGATCGCGCCCAGCAGCAGCGCCCGATGGGTGATGGACTTGTCGCCCGGCACGCGCAGCTCACCGCGCAGGCGACGCGCCGGCTGCACGACGCGCGTCCGCGCCGTGGACATCAGCCCACCGCGGCGGGAGCCGGCACCGGGCGGCCCAGCGCCTGCGCCATCGGCGCCAGCTTGCCCATGAGCTGCGCGAAGTGCTCCAGGCTGAGACTCTGCGCCCCGTCGATCAGCGCCGTGTCCGGCGAGGGATGCACCTCGAGCAACACGGCGTCGGCGCCGGCGGCGACCGCCGCCAGGGTCATGGATTCCACCATGTGCCACTTGCCGGTGCCCTGCGACGGGTCCACGACGATCGGGAGGTGCGTGGCGCGGCGCAGCAGCGGCACGGCGTTGAGGTCGAGCGTGAAGCGCGACTCGGTTTCAAAGGTGCGGATGCCGCGCTCGCACAGCAGCACGTTGGGATTGCCCGCCGCCAGGATGTACTCGGCGCACATGATCCACTCTTCAATGGTGTTGCCCATGCCGCGCTTGAGCAGCACCGGCGTCTCGAGCCGCCCCACCTCGTTGAGCAGGGGGTAGTTCTGCGCGTTGCGCGTGCCGATCTGCAAGATGTCGGCCACGTCCGCGATTTCCTCGACCTGCCGCGGGTCGAGAATCTCGGTGATGACGGGCAAGCCGGTCAGGGCCTTGGCTTCCTCGAGCAGCCGCAGGCCCTCGGTTCCCATCCCCTGGAAGCTGTAGGGCGAGCTGCGCGGCTTGAACGCCCCGCCGCGGAGAATCTGGGCGCCCTGCGCCGCCACGTGCTTGGCCGTGACGATCAGCTGGTCGCGGCTCTCGACCGTGCACGGTCCCGCCATGACGGCGACCGAGCCGTCGCCGATCGTCACGCCGCCCACGGTGATGGCGGTGCGCTCCTGCCCGTCGCGCCGCGCCGCCAGCTTGTAGGGCGCGCCGACCGGCATGGCGGTTTCGACCCCGGGCATGCGCTGGATCTGCTGCAGCAGCTCGGGCGGGCGGTGGCCGATCACCGCGATCACGGTCTTCTCGACGCCGTAGAGCATCCGCGTTTCCAAGCCCTCGGCGCGGATACGCCCGGCGACGGCTTCGATCTGGTCACTGGAGGCCTGTTTGGCCAGGACGACAATCATGGTCGGGTTCTCCTTCGCTGGGATTCGGGCAACAAAAAAGCAGAGGCTGTGACCTCTGCTGCCGGCGCGTTCTCGATCGGGGGAGCTACATGACGTGCGCACCCAGCCGCGCCGGCCGCATAAACGCGAAGGTATACCGCTCGACCCGGCTGATTCGTGGCATTCGTGAGCCTGCGCCGTCCCCGTACGCCGCGAGTGTGCGCGCGAAGCGCCGATTCGTCAACGGTGAATCACAAATGTCACGCTCGGACCCGCGCCCTTGGCCTGCGTCGATCGCCGCGGATCCCCGATGCCGCATGCGGCGCGCACCGGCGAACGGCTGCGGCGAAGGGGGCGATATGCTTAATCGCTCCGGCCGGATCGATGTGAGTGGCACAGCGCTGAACGGCGACAGGCAACGGCCGGCCTCCGAGGCCGAGCTCGTGGCGGCGTGGCTGCGGCAGGCCGTGCGTCGCGGTCCGTGGCGCGATAGCACCGGCCGCAGCGTCGCCGTCATCTATCCCGGGCGCTGGACCGGCCTGCCGGGACCGGATCTGCGCGACGCCATCGTGAGCATCGACGACGGGCCGGCGCGCCGCCTCGATCTCGAGGTGCATTTGGCGGCCGCCGACTGGCGGCGCCACGGGCACGATCGTGACCCGGCCTATGCCGCCGTCGGCCTGCACCTGGTCTGGGAGACCGGCGCCCACCTGCCCGTGGCGGGGCCGCCGACGATCGTCCTGGCGCCCGCACTTTCTCAGACCGACGGGCCGGTTGCGGCCGACCCGTCGTTGGCGCGCGAGGCGCTGCCATGCCGGCGATCCGGTCCGGCGGGCGCAGGCTCACGCCGCGAAACCGTCGACGCCATCGAGCGACAGGGCCAGCGCCGCCACGCCGAGCGCACGGCGGTGCTGGAAAGCAACATCGCCGCGCTGGGTCCCGATCAGGCGCTGCACCAGGCCATCTTGCGCGCGCTGGGCTATCGCCCGAACGCCGAAGCCTTCGAAGTTCTGAGCGGCTGCGTCACGAGCGACCTCAGCGAGGCGCTGGCCGCGAACGGCACGGCTGCCGGCCTGGCGGTGCTCGAGGCCGTGCTCATGGGCGCCGCCGGGCTGCTGCCCATGCAGCGCCGCGGGCCGCCGGCCGACGGCTACGCGCGCACGCTGCAGCGCATCTGGGAGTCCTACGGGCGGCTCACCTGTCTGCACGCGGCCGACTGGACCTTGCAGTCGGTGCGGCCGGCCAACCGGCCGACGCGCCGCATCGCCGCCGCGGCGCGGCTGCTGTCGCGCGCGCCGGATCCGGGCCGGAGCCTGGTGGACACCGTGCTGGCGGAGGTGCGCCGCGCGGCTGAGGCGTCGGATCCACGGCGGCTCCAGGCCCGGTTTCAGGTCGCCGAGCCGCCGGACGCCTATTGGGCCCGACACTTCGATTTTGGAAAACCTACGCGGCGTCCGTCGGCCGCGCTGGTGGGCGCGGGCCGCGCGCGTGAAATCCTGGTCAACGCCGTGCTCCCGTTTGCCGCGGCCATGGGCCATACCCGCGGAGATTCCGACCTGCCACGGGCCGGCGCCGCGATCCTCGCCGCGCTGCCGGGCAGCGCGTGGAACCAAGACTCGCGCTACATGGTCCACACGCTGGGGATCGAGCGCCGCGGCCTCGGCGGGGCGAACGCGCAGCAAGGGCTCTTGCGGCTCCACCGCCGCTGGTGCCGGGACAAGCGCTGCGGCGTCTGTCCGATGGCCCGCTGCGCCGCGTCGCCCGGCGTGGAAACGGCGGCTGCCGTCTAGGGCGTTCGTCCCGCGACGGCGGCGACGCTAGCCGCCCGAGTCCAGGGCCAGCTCGCGCGCGACGGCCTCCGCCGCCGCCAGGGCCCCGTCGGCCGACTGCCGGCCGAAGATCGCCTCCTGCACCTGGGTCTGCAGTTCGTGCTCCCAGGACAGGAACCAGCGCTCCCACAGCCGCTCCACGGGACGCGCGGCGGCCAGGATCGACGTCAGGGCGGGCGGATCGATCCAGGCCGCCAGGTCGCCCTCGACCTCCGGACGATCGAGCAGCTGGCGGTAGGCGGGAATCAGTCCCTCCTGCTGCAGCCAAAAGGCCGCCGAGGCATAGTCGCCGGCCGGTCCCGGCCCGCCGAGATAGTTCACCAGGTCGACGGCGTCCGCCGGCCGCGGCGCGTTGGCGGCCACCGAATAGAGGGGGGTCCAGGCGACGGTGCCCAGCGGCGAGGCGATGCCCGGGATCGGCGCCACGCCGAAGGCGCCGGGCGAAGCCTGATTGAGGCGGCGGAGCACGTGGGCGCCGACGATGCTGAAGATGTGCTGCTCGCGGGCCAGCGCGTCGTAGGTGGCCAAGCCGAAGTCGGGATCCACGACGTTCGACACCGCGCTCGCGTCGCGCAGCCATTCCAGCACCGCGACCGCCGCCGGGTCCGGGCCGTCCGGCGCCGCCAGCCGACCGCCGGACGCATACACCAGCCCCCACCACGGAAGGTTGGTGAACACCTTCGGCGCAAGGTTCAGGGAAATGCCGAACTCGCAGATCTGCCGCCGCGCGGCGCCGCGGCACACGTCGGTGAGCTCTTCCAGCGTGCTCGGCACGGGCGCGCCCACGCGATCCAGCAGCTTTCGGTTGTAAGCCAGCAGCATCACGTCGGCGTAGTACGGCAGTCCGACCACCTGTCCGCCGAGGGTGACGGCCTGGCGCGCGTGGGGCCACATGGCATCCAGCACCACGCGCCAGGTGTCCTCGGCGCCCATGGTTTGCAACGCGCGACCCGACCACCACGCGCCCACCAGGCCGTCGCGCGCCTGCACCACGTCCACCGAGGGCAAGCGGGTCAGGGCCTCGAGGGCTCGCACCGGATAGTCGTGCTGCGCCTGCTCGTGGAGCACGCGCACGTCGCCGCGATACCGTTCGAAAGCGTCGAGTCGCTGCCGCAGCAGATCCGGCCGGAACGGCCAACCCAGCAGGCGCAGCTGCGCCGGAGCCGGCGGCTGCGGCGGCGCGGTGGGCGGCGCCGTCGGAATCGGCGACGGCGCGGGCGTTACTTCCGGCGCCGCTTCGCCGCACGCCACGAGGGTGGCGGCGGCTCCTAGTCCCGCACCGAGGACGCACCGGCGGGAGAGGCGGCGGCGCACCGCCGGGCGTTGGACGTTCGGCATAGGCTGGAAGTGTAGCCCGGAGCGGGCGTCGAGCCGGGCGCCCGCGGCGGAGCGGCTGGAACGGCGGAAGATATAACGCCACGCACTGAGCATTCTTGACACGGCCACACTCAATCTTTAGACTCGGTCTCGATGGGTCGAAGTGTGGAGCAGTCGGTGTTTGGCAACCTGTCGGCGTCGGTCGACGAAACGTCGGCGGCCACCGCCGAGACGCGGTCGGAGCTGGCGGTCATGCCCGTGGTGCCGCTGCTCGATTGGGTCGCGTTCCCGGAAATGGCCATGCCCTTGCAGGCCAGCCGGGACGCGTCATTGGCCGCCGTGGCGGCGGCCGAGACGCGCGGCGGCCGCGTGGTGCTGGTGGCGCAGCGGCGCGCCAGCGACAAGGTGCGTCCATCGGATCTCTTCGAAGTCGGCACCATTGCCGAGGTCATTCGCAAGCTGCGCATGCCCGACGGCAGCCAGCAAGTGCTGCTGCAGGGCCGCCAACGCGCCCGGCTCGAGTCCGTGGAAGAGCGCGAAGGCCATCTCGTCGCCCGCGTCGAACCCGTCGAGATTCCCCACGAGTCATCCCTGGAGCTCGAGGCCCTGCGCCGCGTCGTCGTGGCCCAGGTGGAGGCCGTGGCCGAGGAGACCAACACCTTTCCCCCCGACGTCGTGGCCATGACGCGCCGCGTGTCCGATCCAAGCTGGCTGTGCGACTACATCTGTTTTTCCTCCGACATGCCGATGCGGGAACGCCAGGACGTGTTGGAAGCGTTCGAGCCTGTCGAGCGCCTGCGGCGCGTGGCCCGCTACCTGGCGCGCCAGGCGGAAATGCTGGACATCCGCAACAAGATTCAAGGCGAGATCCAGGACGGCATCGAGAAGGTCCAGCGCGACTTCTATCTGCGCGAGCAGCTGCGGGCGATCCAGCGCGAGCTCGGAATCTCGAACACCCAGATCGACGACACCGACGAGCTGAGCCGACGGGTCGAGGAGTCCGACCTGCCCGAGGTGGTGCGCGAGAAGGCCGAGCACGAAATCAGCCGGCTCGAAGCCACGCCCCCGACCTCGCCCGAGATCGGCGTGATCCGCGGCTATCTCGACTGGCTTCTCGGCCTGCCCTGGAGCGCGGAGACCACGGATCGCCGCGATCTGCGCCGCGCGCGGCGGGTGCTGGAGCGCGACCACTACGGCCTGGTGCACGTCAAGCAGCGGGTGCTGGAGTTTCTCGCCGTGCGCATGCTGTCGGACGCCTTCCGCACGCCGATCCTGTGCTTGGTTGGGCCGCCCGGCGTCGGCAAGACCAGCCTCGGTCGCTCGGTGGCCCGGGCGTTGGGACGGGAGTTCGTGCGCATCTCGCTGGGCGGCGTGCGCGACGAGGCGGAAATCCGCGGCCATCGCCGCACCTACGTGGGAGCCTTGCCGGGCCGCATCGTGCAAGCCATGCGCCGCGCCGGCTCGCGCAATCCGGTGCTGCTGCTCGACGAGGTCGACAAGATCGGGCGCGACTTTCGCGGCGATCCCTCGTCCGCGCTGCTGGAAGTGCTCGACCCGGAGCACAACCACACCTTCACCGACCACTATCTCGAAGTGCCGCTCGATCTGTCGCGCGTGCTGTTCGTCACCACGGCCAACGACGCCGAAGCCATCCCCGCGGTGCTGCGCGATCGGATGGAGGTCATCGAGCTGCACGGCTACACCGAGGACGAGAAGGTCCGCATCGCCGACGGGCATCTGCTCCCGCGCCAGCTCAAGCAGCACGGGCTCGGCGGACGCGGCCTCGAGTTCTCGGACCGCGCCATTCGCGAGGCGATCCGGCACTACACCCGCGAGGCCGGCGTGCGCAACCTCGAGCGCGAGCTCGGGTCGGTCTGCCGCAAGCTGGCGCGCCGCGTGGCGGACGGTCGGCGCATCGCGCGCCGGGTCACCCCGCGCGTGGTGCGCTCGCTGCTCGGCGCGCCGCGCTATCTGCCGGAAGACGACGACCGCTCACCGCTGGTGGGCGTCGCCACCGGTCTGGCCGTCACCCCGTTCGGCGGCGAGGTGCTCGACGTGGAGGCGTCCGCGGTGCCGGGCAGCGGCAAGCTGCGCCTCACCGGTCAGCTGGGCGAGGTGATGCGCGAGTCGGCGCAGGCCGCGCTGTCCTACGTCCGGGCGCGGGGCGACGCGTTCGGCATGGATCGACCCACGTTTGGCAAGACCGACGTCCACGTGCACGTGCCGGCGGGCAGCGTGCCCAAGGACGGCCCCTCGGCGGGCATCACCATGAGCACCGCCATCATGTCGGCCGTCGCCGGCGTGCCCGTAAAGCGCCAGGTGGCCATGACCGGCGAGGTCACGCTGCGCGGCCGCGTCCTGCCCATCGGGGGGCTCAAGGAAAAAGTGCTGGCGGCGCATCGCGCCGGCCTGCGCACCGTGGTGGCGCCGGCGGAAAACCGGGCGGACATCGACGACGTGCCCGCGAAAGTCCGACGACAGATGCGATTTGTGTGGGTAGACGACATGGACGCGGTCCTGACGACCGCATTGATGACACCGGCGACGAGCCGGCCCGCGCCCCATGGCGCGACGGCCTAGGAGGCAGAGCGAATGGCAACCAAGATCATCGGCATCGACCTCGGCACGACGAACTCCGTCGTGGCCGTGATGGAGGGCGGCGCGCCCACCGTGGTCACCAACAGCGAGGGCTCCCGCATCACGCCCAGCGTGGTGGGCTTCGCCAAGGACGGCCAGCGGCTGGTGGGCCAGCTGGCGCGACGCCAGGCCGTGATGAACCCCGAGAACACCATTTACTCCGCCAAGCGCTTCATCGGCCGTCGCTACGACGAAGTCGGCGACGAGCGCAGCGCGGTGACCTTCGACGTGGTCCAGGGCAAGGCCGGCGAGGCGCTGATCAAGATCCCCGAGCGCGGCCAGGAGATCACGCCCGAAGAGATCGCCTCCATGGTGGTCCAAAAGCTCAAGCAGGAGGCCGAGCGCTATCTGGGCGAAACGGTCACCGATGCCGTGATCACCGTGCCGGCCTATTTCAACGACTCGCAGCGCCAGGCCACGCGCAACGCCGGCGAGGTCGCCGGGCTGAACGTGCGCCGGATCATCAACGAGCCCACCGCGGCGGCCCTGGCCTATGGCCTGGACAAGAAGGGCGCCGAGACGATCCTCGTCTGGGACCTGGGCGGCGGCACCTTCGACGTGTCGATCCTGGAGGCCGGTGACGGCGTCTTCGAAGTCAAGGCCACCAGCGGCGACACGCATCTGGGCGGCGACGACTACGACCGCCGCATCGTCGATCACGTGGCCGACGAGTTCCAGCGCGATCAGGGCATCGACCTGCGCCAGGACTCCCAGTCGCTCCAGCGCCTGGTCGAGGCCGCGGAGAAGGCCAAGCAGGAGCTCTCGACCGTGCCGCAGGCGCAGATCAGCCTGCCCTTCATCACCGCCGACCAGCACGGCCCCAAGCACCTGGATCACACGCTGACGCGGGCCCAGTTTGAGGACTTGACCGCGGACCTGACGGCGCGCTGCGTGCCGCCCTTCAAGCAGGCGCTGCGCGACGCGGGCATCGAGGCCGGCGCCATCGACGAAGTGGTGCTGGTCGGCGGATCCACGCGCATGCCGGCCATCGTGGACCTGGTCACGCGGCTGAGCGGCAAGGAGCCCGACCAGAGCGTCAACCCGGACGAAGTGGTCGCGGTCGGCGCGGCCATCCAGGGCGGCGTCCTGGCGGGCGAGGTGGACGACGTGGTGCTGCTGGACGTGACGCCGCTGTCGCTGGGCGTCGAGACCCTCGGCGGCGTCATGACGAGCCTGATCGAGCGCAACACGACGATTCCCACCAGCAAGTCGGAGATCTTCTCTACCGCCGAGGACGGCCAAACCGCCGTGGACATCCACGTGCTGCAGGGCGAGCGCCCCATGGCGCGCGACAACACCACGCTGGGCCGCTTCCGGCTGGAGGGCATTCCGGCGGCGCCGCGCGGCGTGCCGCAGGTCGAGGTCACGTTCGATCTCGACGCCAACGGCATCGTCAACGTGTCGGCCAAGGACCTGGCCACCGGCAAGGAGCAGCGCATCACCATCACGGCGAGCACCAACCTCTCGCGCGAGCAGGTTGAAGCGCTGGTCAAGGAAGCCGAGGAGAACGCCGAAACGGATCGGGAGGCGCTGGAGGCGATCGAGACGCGCAACGCCGCCGACAGCCTGGCCTACCAGACCGAGCGGCTGATCAAGGACAACGGCGACAAGCTCAACGCGGACGACAGCGCCGCGGCCGAGCAGGCCATCGAAGAGGTGCGCGAGGCGCTCAAGGGCGAGGACCTGGACAAGGTCCGCAGCACGGTGGCCGTGCTGGAAACCGCCGCCCAGAAGCTGGGCGAGCAGCTCTATGCGGCGGAGCAGGCCCAGGGCGACGGCGCTCCCGCCGACGGACCGCAGCCTCCCACCGACGCCGACGACGTGGTGGACGCGGAGTTCAAGACGAGCGACGCCGATGCCGAGGCTGAGGCCCAGCCGGCCGACGACAAGTAGCCCATGAGCGCCACCGAACCCCGTGAGTCCACGTCCCGCATGAGCGACGACGCGATGGCCGAGCACCGCGAGCCGGAGGAGGAAATCGCCGCGCTGCGCGCCGAGATCGAGTCGCTCAACGACAAGCTGCTGCGCGTCCGCGCCGACACCGACAACTACCGCAAGCGCCTGGAACGCACCACCGAGGACCTGGTGCGCGACGCCAAGCGCCGGCTGTTTATGGACCTGCTGCACCTCGCCGACGATCTGGAGCGGGCGCTGGCCGCGCCGCACGACGACGGCCGGGCGCTGGCCCAGGGCGTGGACCTCACGCTCACGCGCCTGCGGGACGTGCTGGCCGGCTATGGCGTGCGCCGCATGGACTCCGGCGGCGCGTTCGATCCGAACCTGCATGAGGCCGTGGCCACCGCGGCCACCGGCGACGTTCCCGACGGACACATCCTGGACGAGGTCAGCCGCGGCTATCTCTGGGGCGACATGGTGCTGCGCGCGGCGCGCGTGCGCGTCGCGGTGGCGCCCGACGACTAGCGACGCCATGGAATACCGGGACTACTACAAGACGTTGGGCGTCAGCCGGCAGGCCAGCGACGACGAGCTCAAGCGGGCCTTCCGCCGTCTGGCGCGTCGCTACCACCCCGACGTCAATCCCGGCGATCCGCAGGCCGACGCGCGCTTCAAGGAGATCAACGAGGCCTACCAGGTGCTCAGCGACCCCGACAAGCGCAAGCGCTACGACCGCTTCGGATCGAATTGGCGACAGACCGGGTCGTTCGAGGAGGCGTTTCGACGCGCCGGAGCCCCGACCGGCGCCGCGCCGGGGGGCTTTGGCGGCGCGGGCTTCAGCGACTTTTTCGAGTCCCTGTTCGGCAGCATGGGGTTCGGCGGTCAGCGTCCGGGCCCGCCGCCCAGCGCGGACGTCGAGGATCGGCTGGATATCACCCTGCGCGAAGTCGCCGAGGGCGGCCGGCGGTCGCTGATGCTGCGTACGCCGCACGCCGACGGCCAGATGCGCCAGGAGCGCATCGACGTCACCATCCCCAAGGGGGTGCGCGACGGTCAGCGGCTGCGCGTCACCGGCAAGGGCAGCATCCGGCCGGACGGCACGCGCGGCGATCTGTATCTGCGGGTCGCGGTGGCGCCCGACTCGCGCTTCGAGCGCCACGACTCGGACCTGCACACCACGGCGACCATCGGCCTCTCGGAGGCCATGCTCGGCGCCAACGTCAACGTCTCAACCCTCAGCGGGCCAACGCTGACCGTGCAGGTGCCGCCGGAAACGCGCGACGGCGCTCGGCTGCGGCTGCGCGGCCAGGGCCTGCCGAAGGGCCGTTCAAACCAGCGCGGCGACATGATCGTGCGCATTCGCGTGCGGTTTCCCGAGGACCTCTCACACCGCGAGCAAGCGCTGTTCCGCGAGCTCGCCGAGCTGCGCGGCGAACAGCCGCTGCCCCAACGTAGCTGAATGCGCTCCCCCGACGACTTCGACCCCGTCGGCGAACCGGACGCCGGCATGCGCGAGCGGCCCGCGGTGTTCATCGGCGTGGTGGCCGAGATCACCCGCGTGCATCCGCAAACGCTGCGGCACTACGAGCGCATCGGCCTGGTCACGCCGGGGCGGTCCCGGGGCAACGTGCGCCTCTATTCGCAGGAAGACATCGAGCGCGTGCGGCTGATTCAGCGCTTGACCCATGAGCTGGGCGTGAACCTGGCGGGTGTCGAGGTGATTCTGAACATGCGCGAGACCCACGAGCGGCAGCGGCAGGAATCCGAACGCCGGGAGCAACGCCTGGGCGATCGCCATCAGCTGGAGATCGAACGCCTGCAGGCGGAGATCGATCGACTGCGCGCCGCGCTGCGCCGCCTGGTCGGATAGCGGGGCGGGCAAGGAGCCACGAGCACCATGATGAACTTCGACCGATTCACCGAAAAGGCGCAAGAGACCGTCCAGCGCGCCCAATCCATCATGCTGGAGCACGCGCACAACCAACTCGACGCCGAGCACATCCTCCTGGCGCTGCTGGAGCCGCCGGACGGCGTGGCGGTGCGCATCGTCCAGCGGCTGCGCGTCTCGCCGGACCTGATCCGGGGCGAACTGCGCCGGCTCCTGGCCGACAAGCCCCGCGTCAGCGTCGAGGACGGCAGCGGCGGCGTGGCCCAGGGCCAGATGTTCGTGACGCCCCAGACCCTCGAGCTGATGAACGCGGCGCGCGAGGAGGCCGAGCGCCTCAGCGACGAGTTCGTCGGCAACGAGCACCTGCTGCTGGCCGTGGCGCGCTCCCGCAACTCCGAGGCCGGGCACGTGCTGCGCCGCACCGGCGTCGATACGGAGGGCATCTACGGCGCCCTGCGCGACGTCCGGGGCGCCCAGCGCTCCTCCAGCCCGTCGGCCGAGAGCCGCTATGAAGTGCTCGAGAAGTACAGCACCGATCTCACGGAAATCGCGCGGCACGACAAGCTCGATCCGGTCATCGGTCGCGAGCCGGAAATCAAGCGCGTGATCCAGGTGCTCGCGCGCCGGACCAAGAACAACCCGGCCCTCATCGGCGAGCCGGGCGTCGGCAAGACCGCCATCGTGGAGGGCCTCGCCCAGCGCATCGCCCAGAACGACGTGCCGCGCATCCTGCGCGACCGCCGCGTGCTGGCCATCGATATGGGCGCCATGGTCGCCGGCTCGAAGTTCCGCGGCGAGTTCGAGGAACGCCTCAAGGCCGTGATCAACGAGGTCCGCGCGTCCGACGGGGGGATCATCCTGTTCTTCGACGAGCTGCACCAGGCCGTCGGCGCGGGCGCCGCCGAGGGCGCCATCGACGCGTCGAGCATGCTCAAGCCGGCCCTGTCGCGCGGCGAGCTGCAAGCCATCGGCGCCACCACGCTCGACGAGTTCCGCACCCACGTCGAGCGCGACAAGGCGCTGGCGCGGCGGTTTCAGCCGGTCTACGTGGAGGAGCCCTCGGTCGAGGAAACCGTGGCGGTGCTGCAAGGGCTGCGCCCGCGATACGAGCAGCACCACGATCTCAAGATCAACGACGAGGCCATCGACGCCGCCGCCCGCCTCTCCGACCGCTATCTCACCGAGCGCCACCTGCCCGACAAGGCCATCGACCTGATGGACGAGGCCGCCGCCAAGGTCCGGGTGGACATCTTCGACACGCCGCCCGAGCTGCGGGACGTGGAGAAGCGTATCGAGGAGCTGCAGGAGGCGGAGGAGAACGCGTGGCAGGCCCGCGACTACGAACGCGCCGCCAACGTCAAGTCGGACGTGCTGCAGCTCAACGCCAAGCTCGAGGACTGGCGCAAGCGCTGGCTGGCGGAGCGCGACCTCGACGACGTGGTGAGCCGCGAGGACATCGCCGACGTGGTTTCCAACATCACCGGCATTCCCGTGGCGCGCATGTTCGAGGAGGAGGCCGAACGACTGCTCCACATGGAAGACGCGCTCCACCAGCGCATCGTCAATCAGAAGGAGGCGGTGTCCGCCGTTGCCGACGCCATCCGGCGCTCGCGCGCGGGCATCGCCGACCCGCGCCGGCCCATCGGCTCCTTCTTCTTCCTGGGACCCACCGGCGTCGGCAAGACCGAGCTGGCGCGCGCGCTGGCCGAGTTCATGTTCGACGACGAGTCGGCCATGCTGCGCATCGACATGTCCGAGTTTGGCGAGCGGCACACGGTCAGCCGGCTGGTCGGGGCGCCGCCCGGATACGTCGGCTACGACGACGCCGCCCAGCTCACCGAAAAGGTCCGGCGCCGGCCCTACCAGGTGGTGCTGTTCGACGAGGTCGAAAAGGCCCACCCGGAGATCTTCAACGTCCTCCTGCAGGTGCTCGACGACGGGCGGCTCACCGACGGCCACGGGCGCGTGGTGGACTTCAGCAACACGATAATCATCATGACCTCCAACGTGGGCGCGCAGCAGATTCGACGCGAGAACGCCTTGGGGTTCCGGCAAACCGATGCCGCGGACTCGGCCGCGAGCGATGACCGCGCCATGCGCACCCGGCTGCGAAACGAGCTGCGCAAGACGTTCCGGCCCGAGTTCCTCAACCGGGTGGACGAGATCATCATCTTCCACTCGCTCACGCAGCCGCAGCTGCGCGAAATCGTGGATCTGATGTCCGCCGACCTGGGCCGCCGCATGGCCGCCCAAGGCATCGGCGTGGAGCTCACGACCGCCGCCAAGGATCGCGTGCTGGAGCTGGGCTGGAACCCGGACTACGGCGCAAGGCCGCTGCGGCGCACCCTGCAGCGCGAGGTGGAAAACCACATCGCGCGGCTGCTGCTCGACCAGAGCTGCGATGCCGGCTGCCGGGTTCGCGTGGACGTGGCCGACGACGACTTCACGTTCGACGTGCAGCAGGCGGCGCCCGCGATCGACGGCAACAACGGCGCCACGGCCGAACCCTCACCGGAACCCGCGGCGACGAACGCCTAGGCGGGGCCGGTCGGGGAACGGCCCTCGCGGCCTCCCCAGCACGAGGGCCGCTCGTTGACCGGAGTGGGCATTGTTCCGCGCCATTCGGCCCAAGGCAACGAAATTCCGCGGTTGCGGGGGACGGCACGGTGCCTCACCATTCGCGCAAGGCATCGCCGTGAGAGGTGTGCGAATGGCCCACGTGGCGTTTGAACGGATGACACGCGATGAAATCGGCGCCCTGGCGCCTTCGGCGGTGGCCGTCCTGCCCACCGCGGCCATCGAGCAGCACGGGCCGCACAACCCCGTAGGCCTCGACACCATGTGCTGCATGGCGGTGGCGCGCGCCGCGGCGGAGGCCGCGGGCCCCGATCTCAACGTGGTCGTGTGCCCGCCGCTGCACTTCGGCAGCTCGCTCCATCACCTGCCGTGGCCCGGCGTGCTCACGCTGACCAGTCACACCTTCGGCGTGGTGACCTACGAGCTGCTCGACAGCCTGCGCATGATGGGATTTCGCCGCGTGCTGATCCTCAACGGCCACGGCGGCAACGAGTTTCTGATCCAGCAGACCGCGCGCGACTTCGTCCTGGACAATCGCGAAATGCACGTGGTCGCGGGCAGCTATTGGGACGTCGCCCGGGAGGCGCTGGAGGCCGTCCCGCGCGAGGGGGGCTTTTCGATTCCCGGGCACGCGGGGTCGTTCGAGACGTCGCTCATGCTCCACCTGGACCCCGAGTTGGTGCGGACCGAACACATTCCCGTGACCGGCGACACGCCGCTGCCGGCCGGCCTCGCCAACGTGACCGAGGCGCGCGATGGAGACTTCCTGGGCGACCGGCCCACCGGCGTGAGCGACGACGCCTCGCACGGCACGGCCGAGCTGGGCCGCCAATACCTCGACGCCGCGGCAACGGTGGTGGCCGCCCAAATCCGGGAGATCGCCGAATCGGCGCCCGAATGAGCT
This sequence comes from Chloroflexota bacterium, assembly GCA_965243625.1. Classification (GTDB taxonomy): domain Bacteria; phylum Chloroflexota; class UBA11872; order UBA11872; family UBA11872; genus JAJECS01. The sequence goes on along the minus strand of CBDEVI010000002.1, from coordinate 908,153 downwards.
GAGGCCTAGCCCGAGTCTCCGTCGGGCGCCGGGAATCCCATGGCCTCGCCGAACTGATCCTGGAAGTCGGGGACGGCAGACAGCTCGACATAATGCACGTGGCCCGGCAGATCGGTGGCGCGCACGCGCGAGGTCAGCGAGAGCAGGCACATACGCGCGCCGTGGCCTGCGGCGTTGCCAATGGCCTCGACGGCCTTCTCCGGCACCGGCGGCAGCAGCCCGATGGCCAGGGCTTGCGCCGGGTCGATGTAGCTGCCGAAAGCGCCCGCCAGCATCACGCGGTCGAGATCGGACGGTTGCAGGCCGGCCTCGCGCAGCAGGACGTTCGTCCCGCAGCGGATGCTGCCCTTCGCCAGCTGCAAGCGGCGGATGTCCTGCGCATGCAGCGCGATGCTCTCCTCCGGCGACGCCGGATCCCCCGTGAGCACGAATTCGCCTCCGGTGTCGTCCGGCCGCACCCGGTCGGCCAGGCCCGGCAGCGCCTGCTCCATTTCGCCTCGCGAGAGCAGCCGACCGCTCGGCAGCACCGCGCCCACCCGCAGCAGCTCGGCCACGGCGTCGACGAGGCCCGAGCCGCAGATACCCTCGGGCTCGCCGCCGCCGATCACGTCCACGTCCACCGCCGTCGGCGTGATGCGCACGCGCTCGATCGCCCCGGGCGCCGCCCGCATGCCACGCGTGATCTCGGCGCCTTCGAACGCCGGTCCGGCCGGCGCCGCCGTCGCGAAGAGCCGCCGCTTATGCGCCAGCACGATCTCGCCGTTGGTCCCCACGTCGATGACCAGCGTCGTGCCGCGGCGGCGGCCCAGATTCGTGCTCAGCATCACGCCCACGATGTCGCCGCCGACATAGCTGGCCACCGCCGGCGCCACCCACACCCACGCCGACGGAAGCACCGGCAGGTCGAGCTCCGACGCCCGCAGCGACACCGGGTCCACGACGGTCGGCGCAAACGGCGAATACGAGATGCGCGACGGATCGATGCCCAGCAGCAGGTGCGTCATCACCGTGTTGCCGACGAACGTGGCCTCGTACACGCGGTCCGGCCGCACGTCGGCGGCCTCCAGGCAGCGCGTGGTGATGCCGCGCACGGTGTCCAGGATCGCCCGGTGCAGCCGCTCGACGAACTCGGGACCGCGCATGGTGGCGCTCATGCGGCTGATCACGTCGCCGCCGTAGATGTGCTGGCCGTTGATATCCGACGCCACGGCGACCTCCTGGCCCGTGGTCAGGTCCATCAGGGCCCCGACCACCGTCGTCGTGCCGATGTCGAAGGCCAGGCCATAGGCCACGCCGGTGGTATCGCCGCGTTCGACCGAGATCACCCGGTTGCCCGCGATCACCACCGTGACGCCCTGGCTGATGTCCTCGCCGATCGCCCCCAGCCGGCTCAGCGCGTCCCGCGTCGGATCGAGGTCGCCCGCGGCAGCAGCCAATTCGTCCTGCACCAGGCTCCAGTCGGCGCGCGGATCGTGCAGAGTCGGCGGCGATGGCTTGACATAAATCTTCTGGATGTTGGGATCGAGGCTAATCCTCCCCAGACCGGCGCTCTCCACCACCCGCACCGCGCGAATTCCCAGCGGATGCGAGTAGACCGCGCCCTCGTCCACCGGATGCTGGCAGGCCAGGCGCCAGCCGCCGGCGAGCTGGGCGATCGCCAGCCGCCGCTTGTCGTGCGGCGTGGGCTCGGGGACCGCGGCGTCGCGCACCAGCACGCGACAGGTGCCGCAGGTGCCCTTCCCGGCGCACACCGTCTCCACGGGAATGTCGTTGGCGTGGGCGGCGTCGAGAATCGTCGTGCCGACTTCGGCTTCGATCGCGCGGTCTTCGGGCAAGAAGCGGCACGAAACGGTGCTGGGGGCGCTGATGGGACGGACCTCCGGGGTCGATGTGGGCATTGTGCGCCAAAGCGCCCGTGAAGACGACGGCGCAACCGCTTACAATTGTCGAGGTTCGCAGGGACGACGCAAGCGGACGGAGGTCCGAGCACCATGGCAAGCACCGACGGCAACGGCTCACCCGGCGAGCGCCGCCACGACTTCGGGCTGGACAATATCCCGCTGGGCGAGCAGCCGTGGGGCAAGGCGCCCATGGTCTACGGCGACGACACGATCCCGCTGCGGCAGCTGTCCGACCGCGTCGGCGTGCTGGACGCCATGACCACCACGGTGGACAAGCTGTTCTCCTGGGCGCAGTCCAACGCGCTGTGGGGCATGGGGTTCGGGCTGGCCTGCTGCGCCATCGAGATGATGGCGAGCGCCTCGCCGCACTACGACCTCGACCGCTTCGGCACCATCTTTCGCTCGTCGCCGCGGCAATCGGACGTGATGGTCGTCTCCGGCACCGTCACCAACAAGATGGCCCCCGTCGTCAAGCGCCTCTACGACCAGATGCCCGACCCCAAGTGGGTGATCGCCATGGGCGCGTGCGCCACCTGCGGCGGGCCCTTCCGCAGCTACAGCACGCTGCAGGGCGTCGACCGCGTGGTGCCCGTGGACGTCTACATCGCCGGATGTCCGCCGCGCCCCGAGGCGCTCATCGACGGCATCATGATGCTGCAGCGCAAGATCCAGCGCGACGGCATCATGGGCACGGGCCGGTTGAAGGCGCTGCGCGAGGAGCAGGCGGCCGAAGCCGGATAGGTTGCGACCACGCGCGCCCGGCCCTCAGGCCATCCCTCGATGACGACGCCCGACGGCCGCATCCGCCTAGAGTTGCACGCCCACACCCACGCCTCGCCCGACTGCGGGCTGAGCCCGACCCGACTCATCGAATTGCTACAAGACCGCGGCATCGAAGCGCTGGCGGTCACGGATCACAACACCATGGCCGGCGCCTTCGAGATGGCGCGCGTCTCGCCGCTGCCCACCATCCTCGCCGAGGAGATCAAGAGCACCGCCGGCGACATCATCGGTCTCTTCTTGGAAGAAGAAATCCCACGCGACATGTCGCCCAGGGACACCGTGGCCGCCATCAAGGACCAGGGCGGACTGGTGCTCGTGCCGCACCCGTTCGACAGCCTGCGCCGGTCGGCGCTGCGGGAAGCCACCGACGGCATCCGCGAGCACATCGACATTCTCGAGGTATTCAACGGGCGCACCCTGCGCGAGCGCGACAACCGCACGGCGCAGGACTACGCGCGGGATCACGGCCTGGTGGCGTCCGTCGGCTCGGACTCGCACCTGGCCCGCGAGGTCGGCGTGAGCTGGCAGGTGCTCGAGCCGTGGAACGATCCCGCCGAGTTCCTGGACAACCTGCGGGACGCCGAGCTGCACATGGAGCTGGCGCCGGCCTGGGTGCATGCCGGCAGCTCGCTGCACGCCTACGCCACAAAGTTCCGGAAGCGGCTGAATACCTGGTTCACCGGCTGACGCGACGCGCATGACGGCGGAAGTCGCGTCCGACCGCTGGGCGGCGTTCACGCGACGAGGGCTGACGCTGTGGTTCCCGGCCTCGGTGAACCTGGGCATCGCCAGCCTGCTGGCCCCGGCCATGAACGCCCTGCTGGCGCGGGCCGTCGATCCCGAGGCGTCGATCGCGGGCTTCTCCGTGGCGCTGGGCGTCATCACCATCGTGGCGCTGCCGCAATTCCGCATCCAGCAGCTGACGCTGGTGTTCCTCCACGATCATCAGGCGCTGCGCAGCCTGCGCCGCTTCGTTGCCATCACGGCCGCCGCCGTGGGCGCGATCAGCTGCGTCGCGGCCCTGACGCCGTTGGCCGAGCTGATCCTCGAGGGCATCTTCGCCGCCACCGGCGACCTGCTCACGCAAGCGCGGGCGGCGTTGGTGGCGCTGTGCCCGCTGCCAATATTCATGGTGGCGCGCACGCACCTGCACGGCGCGGCGCTGCGACTCGGGCAGGCGCGGTTGGTGTGGCTGGGCACCGGACTCGGGGCCGGCGGCGCGGTTGCCATCTCCGCCGTGCTTATCGCGGCGGGCATGCAGGGAGCGGCCGCGGCCGGCGTTGGCACCACGCTTGCCGCCGGCCTGGAGACCATCATGTTGATGGCGGCCACGCGCAACCTGCTGCGGCACGGGTTGCCCGCGCACTCACCGCGCGGCCTCGATTCAAGCCTGGGCGCCGTGGCGCGCTTCTTCACGCCGCTCATCTTCGCCTCGCTGCTGCCTGCGGCGACCACGCCGATCGTCAACGCGGCCCTGGCCCGCACGGCCGAGCCCGAGACCTCGCTGGCGGCCTTTGCCGTCGCCATCGGGCTCTTTCAGTTCTTGACGATCCTGCTTTGGGGCGCCCAGCCCTCGATTCTCGCGCTGCTGGCGCGAGGCGACGGCATGCGCCGGATCACGGTCTTGACCAACGGCGTCGCCGGCGTCGTTTTGATCGCCGCGATGGCGTCGGCCTTCGTGCCGCCGCTGAGTCAGCTGGTCATCGAAGACGTCAGCGGCGCGCGTGACCGGCTGGCCGACCTGTCGCTGCTCGGGCTGCGCGTGCTGGCGCCCCTGCCATTGATCCTGGTGCAGGAGCAGGTCTTCGCCTCGGCGCTGATGCAAGTGCGGCGCACCCGACCGATTCTCTATGTGAACGTGTGGCGGCTGGCCGCCCTGCTCGTCTTCGTGGTGCTGGCGCTCGGGTTGGAGGGACTACCCGGCGTTGCCGTGGGCGCCGGAGCCTGGGCGGCCAGCCTGACTGTCGAAGCCGTCGCCACGTATGCCTACGGCCGCGGCGCCTATCGCCAGCTCACGACCGATGAGGCGTTGACATTCGGCCGTTAGCGCATAGGATGCTAGTCAGCACGACGACGTTGAGATTGCGATAGCGCCTGATGGGGACGAGGATCCGCTTCCGCCACGGCAGCCATATGCCGACTCCGGGAGGACTGTGCCCCAAACGCTGACGTCGTAAACCATCGCGCGAACGACCGCGGACGCCGGGCACAAGCCCACCAAAACGCTCCGCGGTTTTTTTGTTGTCGCAAACCGCCGCACCCCAACCGCAAGGATGAGAAATGACCACCGCCGTTGAAATCGTCGAGTTGGAAAAAGCCTTCGACCCATCGGGCCTCGTGGGCGAGTTGCGCCGCCTGGTCGGGCGGCCCGAGACCCGGGTCGCCGCGCTGCGTCGGGTCAGCTTGCACGTGGCGCGAGGTGAGATCTACGGCGTCGTAGGCTCGAACGGCTCCGGCAAGTCCACGCTGGCCCGCATCGTGGCCACGCTGCTGACGCCCGACGCGGGCCGCGCGCGCGTGTTTGGCCGCGACGTGGAGCGCGAGTCCGCCGACGTGCGGCGCCTGCTGAATCGCGTGTCGGTCGACGCGTCGTTCTTCAAGAAGCTGAGCCCGCTGGAAAACCTCGTCTTCTCGGCACGGCTGTACGACGTGCCGCCGAGTAAGTCGGAGCCCCGTGTGCGGCAGATTCTGCAACGGCTGGGCATCAGCGGTAACCCGCTCACGCGACCGGTCGAGCAGATGTCGCGCGGCATGCAGCAGAAAGTGGCGGTGGCGCGAGCTTTCCTGACCGCGCCGGTGCTGCTGGTGCTCGACGAGCCGACCACCGGGCTGGACCCGGCGTCCAAGCGGGACGTGCAGGCGTTCATCCAGGAGGTGCGCGACAGCCACGACGCCACGGTGCTGCTCATGTCGCACGACATGGACGAGATTGCCCGGCTGTGCGATCGCATGGCGGTGCTCGACGACGGCCGGATCGTGGCCGAGGGAACGCCCGCGTCGCTGGCCGCGCCCGGCGAGACATTGGAAGACGCCTTCATACGCCTCACGGGCCATGCCCTGGGCGACACCACCAACGGACGCGCGCAGCGGGCCGAGCCCGCCGGCGTCGGGGAGACGAGACCATGATTGCCGTCCGGCGTGAATGGCGCGCGTCCTATGCCTTCGTCGAGTTGAACTTCCGCGCCATCAAGCGCTATTGGGGTTGGGAAGCCGTCTGGTTGGTCTTCGCCATCGTCAACGCGCTGACGGTGGCCTACATCGCGCCCGGCGGACGGGAGGTCGCGGGCGAGGCCTTTGCCACCGACCGGCTGGTGCTCTTCCTGGTCATCGGCACCGTGGTGTGGGCCTACCTGCAGCAGGTCTTCGACTCCGTCGGCTTCATGATCGCCTGGCAGCGCTGGGAAGGAACGATCGAAAGCACCTTCATGGCGCCGGCCCGACGCCTCGCGATGGTGGCCGGCAGCAGCGCGTTTGCGATTGTCTACGCCTTCGTCCGCGCCCTCCTGGTGCTGGGCGTGGTCTCGCTGTTCTTCGACCTCGATTTGCTGCAGGCCAACTGGCTCACGGCGCTGGCCGTAATCTGTGTCGGCAGCGTGGGATTCCTTGGACTGGCGGTCATGGTGGCCGCCTTGCCGCTGCTGTTCCTGGAACGCGGCGAGCAGATGGTGATGATCACCCTCGCGGCGCTGCTGCTGGTGTCCGGCGTGTTCTACCCGATCGAGGTGCTGCCGAGCTGGCTCCAGGTCGTGGGGCGCTTGTCGCCGGCCACCTACGTGCTCGAGGGCATGCGCGCGGCGGTGCTGGATGGAGCATCGGTGGGCGACGTAGCCGAGGTGTTCCCGCCGCTGCTCGTCATCGCGGCGGTCGCCATGCCGCTGGGGGTGCTGGTCTTCCGCACCGCCGAACGCTTTGCGCTGCGCAGCGGGCGCCTGAAGCGACACGGATGATGCGTCGACGACCGCGAACCGACGACAGGAGCCGCGCACGCGTCGCGGCTGCCACTCGACCCAAAACGCCACGCGCAGCGTCGAATGCGCGACAATCAGCCGGCGCGCCCAAGCGGCGCGCGTTTATGTGGGAGCGCACATCAGTCATGGATCCGGTACAGCTGGGGATACCCAAGGGTAGTTTGCAGGACGCGACCATTGAGTTGCTCCGCCGCGCGGGCTGGAGCGTTTCGGTGTCGTCGCGCAACTACGTACCGGGCATCGACGACGAGCATGTGCGCTGCAAGCTGGTCCGGGCTCAGGAAATCTCGCGCTACGTCGCGGACGGCAGCCTCGACGCGGGCATCACCGGGCTCGACTGGACCCTCGAGAACGCCTCCGACGTGCGCGTCGTCGCGGACCTGGTCTATTCCAAGGCCAGCTTCCAGCCGACTCGCTGGGTGCTGGCGGTGCCCAACGACTCGCCGGCTCAGTGCGCGGAAGACCTGCAGGGCGGCAAGATCGCCACGGAGCTGGTGAATTTCTCCACCAAGTACTTCAGCGATCGCGGGATCGACGTCTCGGTCGAGTTCTCCTGGGGCGCCACCGAGCTCAAGGCGGCCGAGGGCCTGGCCGACGCCATCGTCGAGGTCACCGAAACCGAGACCACGATTCGGGCGCACGGGCTGCGCGTCATCGAGACGCTCACCACCTCGAATCCCCAGCTGATCGCCAACCACTCCGCCTACGCCGAACCGGACAAGCGGCGCAAGATCGATCAGATCGCGCTGCTGCTCAAGGGCGCGCTGGAAGCGGAGTCACGGGTGGGGCTCAAGATGAACGTGCCGCGGGCGAAGGTGGAGGACATCGTCGAGGTGCTGCCGAGCATCACCGCGCCGACGGTCGCCAATCTCTTCGGCACCGACTGGCTGTCCATCGAGATCGTAGTCTCGGAGCACGAGGTGCGGGAGCTGATCCCGGAGCTTCGCGCCAAGGGCGCCGAAGGCATCATCGAGTACCCGCTCAACAAGATCGTCTGATCAGCGGCGCTCGAGACGCCGCGCCAAGACCGACAGCGCCTCGGGGTCGGTGCAGGGGCTGTAGTGCCCGGGCAGCACCACGCGCGCGCCGCTCGCCGCCAGGCGGCGGGCGGACGCGCGCTGCTCGGCGCGGCTGGTGGCCAGCCAGGGCACGTTTTCGTGCAGGCGGCCGCGACTGTGAAGGAGCGCGTCACCCGCCACGAGCACATCGCCGCGCTGGAGTGACATGCTGCCGGGCGTGTGGCCCGGCGTGTGCAGCACCTGCCAGTCGTCGATCATGTCGCCCTCTTGGACCGGCGAAACGTCCACCGGCGGTCGCCAGCGCATGATCCAGGGGACGAGCGGCCAGTAGAGCAGCGCGCGAAGGCGGGGACACGTCTCGGGCGCCGCCAAATACGGCACGTCGGCCTCGTGAATCAAGACCGGCGCCCCGGTTCGCCGTTGCAACTCCACCGCGCTGCCGCTGTGGTCCATATCGAAGTGCGTCAGCACGATGCGGTCGATGTCGGACGGCTCGACGCCGACTTCGCGCACGGCGCGCAAAATCGCGCCGGCCCGGCCGGGCATGCCGGTGTCGACCAGCAGCGTCGCCGCTCCCGTGAGCAGGTAGCACCACGAACTGAGAAAGCGGTCCACCGCGTAGCAGCCAGGCGCCAGTTCGAACGGCGGCTGGCGTTTGCTCATGCCCCGCCAGTCAGGCCAGGCAACCAACCGTGACTACCCCCCGTAGCTCATCCCCGTGGCGGACAGGAGCTGCGGCTCGCCGCCGCGCTCGGATCCGCCGACCACCTCGCCGAAGTAGACCACGTGATCGCCGGGCTGGCTGCTGCCCACGACGCGGCACTCGAACCAGGCCACGGCCCCATCCAAGACCGGAGTGCCGGTGTCGTACGTCGTCACCGGCTCGCCTTCCAGGCGTCCCTCGCCGCTGGTGGACTTGGCCGTGAATTTGAGCGAGAGGTCCTTGGACCCGTCCGGCAAGACGGAAATCGAAAACACGCCCGTCGCGTCGATGTTCTGGCGGGTGTGCGCCCCGTCCTGGATCGCCACCGCGACCACGCGCGGATCGAACGACACCTGGGTCAGCCAGTTCGCCGTCATGCCGTTCGGCTCGCCGTCGGCCGACTTCGTGCCGACCACCACCAGACCGTAGACAAGGGCATTGAGCGCGTCGGATACCGGGTCGCTGTCAGACATGAGAGATCCCATCTGGGTGCACGGGCATTGGCTCCATGCAATTATCCGCGCCCCGCCGCGTCCGCGGCAACGCCGCGGGGAATAAAGTTACGTGCCGTCGCGAGTCCGTCATTCCCGCGGAGGCGGGAATCCACCGTCCAGCACGGCAACCGGCAAATCGTGGGAGTCCGCCGCTGTCAGGGATCGTGTGGCGCTCGAATTGGAAAGTCGCCAACCACTGAAATCCGCGCGGCGGGGCGTGGCGATAAACGGCCGCAGCTACGCTACGATGCCTCGCCGCCGCGACCAGATTCCCGGGAGCCCACGTGTCACGCGTCAATCGTTGCATCGAGCTGCTGGAGCAGGGACAGCCGGTCTACTACGACCGGGTGGACCCGCTCGAGCTCAGCTATGACCTGGGCCGCGAGCTGAGCGGCACCTGGGCCGACTACCTGCGGATCGAGTTCGAGCACCAGGGACTCGACGCGGTTGCGTTGTCGCGATTCATGCGCGGCATGGTCGATGCCGGCCCAACGCGCAGCGGGCACCGCACGCCCACGGTGATGTGCACCCTTCCGGCCACCGGCATGAGCGCCGACGAGGTCCGGCTCAACGCCTGGCAGATTCGGCACATCCTTTCAGCGGGCGTCCACGGGCTCTATCTGGCCCACGTGCGCGATCCCGAGGCCGTGCGGGCATTCGTCGAGGCCTGCCGCTTTCCGCATCAGACCGTTGGCATGGGCGGCGACCTGGGCATCGGCACCCGCGGGCACGGCGCCGAGGGATATCCGGCCGACATCTGGGGACTGGACGTTTCCGACTACGTGCGCGTCGCCGACCCCTGGCCGCTCAATCCGGCGGGTGAGCTGGCCCTTGGCATCAAGGTTGAAGACCGCTTCGGCCTGCCGCACGCCGACGCCTGCATGGCCGTGCCGGGCGTGGCGTTCGGTGAATGGGGCCCCGGCGACATGGGCCTGTTCTTCGGCCATCCGGAGTGGAAGAACGCCCCTTACAGCCCGCAAATGGAGGCCGCCTGGCGGCAGGTGAAGGCCGCTTGCGACCGCGCGGGCATTCTCTTCCTCTGCGCCTGGGACGACCCCGCGCTCACGCCGGAGCAGCGCGCCGACCTGCTGATCAACGAGATCGGCGCCAAGCTCATCGCGGCAGGCGACGGCCCCATCCTGGCCGCTGCCGGCCGCGCGCTCACCGGCCGAACCATGCCAGTGTGACCACTCGACCCGCGGGTCGGTGAGAACCGGGCTATTCGCGCAGCGGCGCCAGCTTCAGACACACGGGCGCGGGCACGGCGGCCTCGTGGCCGGTGTACTCGAGCCCGCCTGAGTCCTCGTCGACGCGGAACGTGACGATGGTGTCGGAGTTCTGGTTGGCGGCGAGCAGGAAGCGGCCGTCGGGCGTGATGAGAAAGTTTCGTGGGATTTCGCCGCGGGTCGAGGTGTGGCCAACCGGCGTGAGCCTCCCGGTGCCGGACTCGACCGCAAACGCCGCAATCGAGTTGTGCCCCCGGTTCGAGGCGTACACGAAGCGACCGTCCGGCGATGCGTGAATGTCGGCGCAGGTGCTGTCGCCGCTCCACGCCGCGGGCAGCGTCGAGATCCTCTGCTTGACCGTCAGCGCCCCCGTGGCCGCCTCGTAGTCGTAGGCGGAAACCGACGACCCCAACTCATTCACCGCGTAGGCGTGGGCCGTGTCTGGACTAAAGGTGAAGTGCCGCGGCCCGTCGCCCGGCTCGGCGCGCACCGCCAGGTCCGGTTGCTCGATCAGCCGGCCGGCGGCGTGATCGATGCGGTAGACCACGATGGCATCCATGCCCAGATCGCAGGCGTAGACCAGCGTGTTGGAGCCATCGATGATCACGCAATGCGCATGGGCTTGTCGCTGACGCTCGGGATGGACCGACGAACCGTGATGCTGGACGAAATCGGTGCGCGTTCCAAGCGATCCGTCGGGCTCGATCGGCAGGAGGCACACGCTGCCGCCGAAATAGTTCGCCACGACCACGTAGGAATCCGTCTGGTCCACCTGCACGTGGCAGGGCCCGGCGCCGCCGGTGTGCGCCGAGTTGAGCACCGTCAGGCCGCCATTCCCATCGATCGCGTAGGCCGTGACCACGCCGTCGCCGGAGACCTGTTCGGAAGCGGCATACAGGTGTTCGCCGCTTGGGTCGATGGCAACGAACGTCGGATTCTCGATGCCGGGTTGCACGTCAATGCAGGCGACGGCCCCGGTGGCAAGGTTCAGGCGACAGGTGTAGATACCCTCGGCGCCCAGATCGGTATAGGTGCCCACGAACAGGAAGCGCTCGTCGTTCACGCTCACGGCCTCATTTCGCGCGTCGTTGCCGGTGAGATTGGCGGACCATAGCACCGGATACGGCTCCACATGGCGAATCGTCATTCGCAGGCACAATACGACCGGGTCAACACCTGGAGAGCCGCCGATGCACGCCCACAGCCACGAGTCCCACGGCTCATCGCCGACGGGGCGAACCGTCGTGCGCGCCGGCAAGCTCTTCGACGGGGTGAGCCGGACGCTCACGGACGACGCAGTGGTCGTGGTGGCGGGCGGCCAAGTGGCCGCCGCCGGACTGGCGTCCGACATCGAGATTCATCCCAACGACCTGGAGATCGATCTCCGGCCCTGCACGGTGATGCCGGGACTGATCGACGCCCACGTCCATCTCATGGGGCAGAACCCGGCGCACGCGCATCCCGGCCCCATCGAATACCGCGCCATTCGGTCGGCCGCGCAAGCCAAGGCGCTGCTCGACGCCGGATTTACGACCCTGCGTGACCTCGGATCGCAGACCTCCGTGGCTCTCAAGCAAGCCATCGAGGACGGCGCCGTGCCGGGGCCGCGAATGATCGCCGCCGGCTATGCGATCGCCCGCACCGGCGGTCCCTGGTTTGGCATGGAGCCGTCATGGCGCTGGGTGCGGCCCGCCGAGGGCGTCGACGCCTGCCGCCAGGCCGTGCATCGCTGCATTCGGGAAGGGTCCAGCATCATCAAGATCGGAACCTCCACCGGGCATGCCGACGCGGCGTGGGGCGAGATTCCGACCTACACCGTGGCCGAGGTACAAGCCGTGGTCGAGGAGGCGCATGCCTGGGGCTTGCGCGTGGCCGCGCACGCCATGGGCGACGAGGGCGTGCGCCGGGCGGTGCTCGGCGGTGTTGACACCGTTGAGCACGGCTACAACATCACCGACGACACCCTGGACTTGATCATCGAGCGCGGCGTCTATCTGGTTCCGACCCTACGCGCGCGAGCCTTTGCCACCGATGACGACGGCCGCCGGACCTACGCCGACCAGGTTCGATCGCTGCGGAGCGCCTACGCCGCCGGCGCGCGGCTGGCGCTCGGGACCGACACGACCGGTGGCGCCGAGATGCCGCACGGCCACGAAAACGCGGTCGAGTTCAGGCTCATGGCCGAGACCATGGAACCCGTTGACGCGCTGCTGTCGGGCACGCGCGTGGCGGCGCAGGCACTTGGGCTCCATCCGCACGTGGGCAGCCTTAAACCTGGAGCGGCAGCCGACCTAGTCGCCGTGCGCGAGAATCCGCTGCGTGACCTCGACACCCTGCAACGGGTCGAGTTCGTGATGCAGGGCGGCCGGGTGATCGTGGCGCCCTAGCGCACGCGCCGCTGGTCCGAACCTCGGTCCTAGTCCGTGGTCGAACTCCGCACGGAGTCGGTGATGGCGTCGTGCATTTCGCTGCTGAGCTGCGGGAGCGCCGTGCCGCGCCGGTCAAAGTCGTCCGCGACGTGGCACGCCACCAAGTGACCGTCGCCGTAGTCGCGCAGGGGCGGTTCCTCGTTGAAGCACACATCCTGGGCGACGGCGCAGCGCGTGTTGAAGCGACACCCCTGCGGCGGGTTGGTCGGACTCGGCAGCTCGCCGGGAATGATCAGGCGTTCCCGCTGCTCGGACGGATCAGGAACGGGAATCGCGTCCATGAGCGCCCGGGTGTAGGGGTGAATGGCGTTGCTGAAGAGCTCCGGCGTATCGGCTTGCTCCACGATCTTGCCCAGGTACATCACCGCCACGCGGTCGCACACGTACCGGACGACCGCCAGGTTGTGGGCGATGAACAAGTAGGTGAGGCCGAACTCGCCCTGCAGATCGCGCAGCAGGTTCAGAATCTGCGATTGAATCGAAACGTCGAGGGCGGAGACCGGCTCATCGCAGACCAGGAACTGCGGGCGCAGCACCAGCGATCGCGCGATGCCGATGCGTTGTCGCTGGCCGCCGGAGAACTCGTGCGGATACCGCTGCGCGTAGTGGCTGCTGATGCCGACGATATCCATGATCTCGCGAATTTGGTCGTTGCGTTCGTCGGGCGTGCCGATCTTGTGGACCTCGAGGCCCTCGCCGATGATGCCGCCTACCGTGATCCGCGGATCCAGCGACCCATACGGGTCCTGGAAGATGATCTGCATGTTGCGGGCGAGCACCTTGCGGTCGAGCTTCGACACATCCTCGCCGCCGAAGTAGATCTCGCCGCTCGTCGGCGGATAGATGCGGAGGATCGTGCGGCCCACGGTGGTCTTGCCGCACCCGCTCTCGCCCACCAGGCCGAACGTCTCGCCGCGCTTGATGTCGAAGGAGACATCGTCGGCGGCGTGCACGTGGGCAATGGTGCGCAGGAGGATGCCGCCTCGCACCGGAAAGTGCTTGGTGAGCTTCTGCACGGAGACGAGGACGTCATCGGAGGCGCCGTTGCCCGCGGCAGCAATTTCCGTAGCCATCAGTTCGCCGATCCCGCGGTCGCCCGAGCTTGGGGCAGAGGCTCGCCGTCGTGTCCGGATGGTCGCTGGGGATACAGGTGGCAGCGCACCGTGCGCCCATCGTCAAGCCGCTGAAGTTGCGGACGGTTGTCGCGGCAGATGTTCATCGCCTCGGGACAGCGCGACTGGAAGAGACACCCGAGCGGCAGCCGCATCATGTGCGGCACCGATCCGCGGATGGTCGAGAGCCGCTCGCTGCGATCCGTTATCAGGCTCGGAATGCTCGTCATCAGCCCTCGGGTGTAGGGGTGCTTCGGCGCGGCGAACAAGGATTTGACGTCGGCGTACTCGACCACCTCGCCGGTATACATCACCGCCACGTCGTCGGCCATTTCCGCAATCACGCCGAGATCGTGGGTGATCAGCAACAGCGCCATGCCCGTCCGGGCCCGGATTTCCCGGATCAGTTCGAGAATCTGGGCCTGGATCGTCACGTCGAGGGCGGTCGTGGGTTCGTCGGCCAGGAGCAGCTGGGGTTCGCACGCCAGCGCCATGGCGATCATCACCCGCTGCCGCATACCGCCCGACAGCTCGTGGGGATACGCCTTCACCCGCTGCTCCGGTTGGGGAATCCCCACCAGCCGCAGCACCTCGATCGTCCGTTCGTAGCGCTGCTTGCCCGTGAAGTCGCGATGTTCGCGCAGGACCTCGCCAATCTGATTGCCGGTGTTGAACACGGGGTTCAGCGCCGTCATGGGCTCCTGGAAGATCATGGAGATCTCGTCACCGCGCACGCGGCGCATCTCCCGGTCGCTGAGGCCTCGCAGATCGCGGTCCTGCCACATGACCTCACCGCCGACGATGTCGCCCGGCGGACGAATCAGGCGCATCACGCTGAGCGCGCTGACGCTCTTGCCGCAGCCGGACTCGCCGACCAGCCCGAGCGTCTTGCCGCGTTCGATGGCATAGGACACGCCGTCGACGGCCCGCACCACTCCGTCACGAACCCGGAAGTGCGTGCGCAGGTTTCGCACCGACAGCAGCAGGTCGCCCTTTTCGATCCGTTCCGGCAACTGCATGCCGGCTTCGGGCGCGCCGTTGACTTCTTCGCTCATGGCCGTTGCGGCGGGCGCTCGGCGCCGCCAGTCCCGGTCTGTGGGACGCTCCGACGATGCACTGCAGACATTGGTTGAACCGTTACTCCGTAGGTTGAGGCCCGGTACCCACCCGTGGACGGCTCGCGCACGCTCCACGGACGACTGCTCAGCCGCGGCACGAGTTTAGGTGCGAGCGCCGCCGGGCGTCAACGTGCCATCTCAGGTCAACACCCGCAGCTCGATGCCCGTGTAGTAGTGGGTCAGGATTTCGTCATAGGAATGCCCGGCCAGCGCCATGCCCTGCGCGCCCCATTGGCTCATGCCCAGGCCGTGGCCAAGCCCGCGACCCGTGAGGACCAGCGAGGGCGGGCGCTCGAAGACCGCCACGTGCACGGCGCCGTTCACCAGCTCGATATCGGGCGGCGCCGTGGCGAACGCGACGCTGCGGCGCACGGACGCGATGCGGTGCCCCTCTTGGAGCAACGCGCCCAGGCGGCGGGGCGCCGCGCCGATCAGCTCCAGCGACGCCACCGGGGCAAGCTCCAACTCGACAAATGCGCTGGGCAGGCCAAGCGCCGTGCGCACGTCATCGCCGAAGAGCTCCACCTCGCCCGCGGCGCCGACCACCAGGACCCGCAGCGGACGCCCCGCCGGCGTGCGCTCCAGGACGCGCAAGTCCACAATCGCGCCCACGCCGCCGTTGCGAAACGCCCGATAGTCGGCCAGCTCGGACAGCGGGATCGTCCGCGTCCAGCGATAGCCCTCGGCGCCCCATGACACGGTCAGGGCGGCCGCGTCACCGGGAGACGGCACGCTGCGAAGATAGGGAACCGGCGTGCCCCACACGTGCTCGGAATCTTCGGTCACGTCCCCGGCATTCGCCGAGTACAACGCATCGATCGGCGCGCCGTTGAACAGCGCCACGACTCCCGCCGTCGCCGCCACCGCCGCCTGCGTTCGCCCGGACTCGCTGCGCGTGCCGCTATAGGCCTGGCAGTACTGGTTGTCGCAAATGTCGTAGATCTCGTCGGGGTCCAGGTGCTGGATCGCGTAGGTCCGCGCCGCGACCGCCTGCGCCTTCAGCGCCTCGATCTCCCAATTGCGGGGCATCTCGGCGCCCACCACCGACGCCAGGTAGTCGGCAAAGCCCACGTGATTCACCACGAGAAAGCCTCGATCGACCCGACGGATGTCGAATCCGCCGCGGTAGGGCGTGCCGTTGAGACGGGTCGGGGCATGAGGGTCGGCCGGCTGCACCTCGAGCCGCTCCGGGAGCTCGAACGTCGCCCATTCGCCGACCGCCAGGGTGGGGCGCGGCGGCAGGACGCGCGCGGCGGCGCCGGCCTCCACGCGAATCAGCCGGCGGTGGCGCTCGAGCACCGCAAGATCTACGTAGGGACCGAGATGCACCAGGCTGGGCTCGGCTGCCCGCACGGGGCCGTCGATGCCGATCTCGAGCGCCCACGGGGCCGCCGCCCGCGCGGGGAAAGCCAGAAACCGCGACGAGCGCCCGACAACAATCCGCTGCCCCGACGCCACGTCCCGCGTGCGGCCGTCGATAACCGCCGTCGAAGGGCCTTGCGGCTCGAGCGTGAGCGTGTCGCCCACGTTGCTGATCAAGACGCGAACGACCTCGGGCAAGGACAGGTCGCGCTGCTGGGCGCCTGCGCCGGTCGTTGGGAGCAGCGTGAGCGCAAGCGCAACGCCCGCCGCGGCGATCGCCAGCGAATGCAGCCGGGCGATTGGACGACGGAACCCGCCGGGGCGCAAGCGCGAACGCGCCGCACGTGGCGCGAACATCAAGCGCTCACGCTCCACGACCGCAGGTCAACGTCGCCTGCGGCGCGGCCGGGAGCGTCGGACTAGGACTCGGGCTTCTTCTCGGCGGGAGCCTCGGCTGCGCCTTCGGCCGTGGCGTCGGCGCTCGCAACCGTAGTGGCCGGCGTCTCCGGCGCTTCATCGCCCTCGTCCTGCTCCCCTTCCCCTTCTTCTTCGTCCTCGAGGCCCGCCCGCGCCTCGCTGCGGAACTCGCGCACGCTCTTGCCGAGCGCCTGCCCCACGCCGGCGATGCGCCCGGCGCCGAACAGCGCGATAACGATGAGCAAGATGATGAGCAGCTCAAGCGGCCCAAGTGATGTGAACACGGCTAGTTTCTCCCTCGCTGCGGCAGCGAGAGCGCTGCCCTTGGTGGACGAGTCCTCATTGTCGGGGTTCTGCCACGGCCGCCGACGCGACCGTTCCACGCGTCGCGACCGACACGTTCCCGACCACGGTGCTTCGATACACCGTACGTCACTTTACCTTTTCCCGACGCCTTGGGATGAGAAATCGTCGCGCCTACCCTCGCCAACATCGCATCCTAACCCTGGGCGTTGAGGAGTTGGAATCCGAAATCCAGGAGCACCGCCGCGTCCCGCTCGCGCTGGCTGCTCCCCAGGAGCACGACCATCAGCCGGCGCCCGTCGCGTTCGGCCGCGGCGATGATATTGCCGCCGGCATCCTGCGTGCGTCCGGTCTTGACGCCGAGGGCTCCCTCATAGGACCACAGCAGGCCATTGAGGCTCGTGGCGGTGTAGGCGCCGTGATTCGGGCGCGCCGGAATGACATAGGAGCGCGTGGAGACGATGCGCGCGATGAGCGGAAAGCGTTCGATCGCGTCGGCGGCGAGCACGGCCATCTCGAAGGCGGTGCTCCGGTGGTCGGGCGCGTCGAAGCCCACCGGGTTGGCGAATGTGGTGTTGCTCAGCCCCAGTCGTCGCGCGAGATCATTCATCTGCGCCACGGTGTAGGCCGCGCCGCCAATCCCATCCGCGACCGTCACCGCCGCATCGTTCGCCGACGGCAGCAACATGGCGAACAACAGATCTTGCAGCGTGAGCACTTCCCCGGGGCGCAGGCCGATGACGTTGGGCGGCTGCTCGGCGGCCTCGGGCGGCACCTGGATGCGCATGTCCGCCGGCGCCTGCTCAAGGGCGACCACGGCAGTCGCCAATTTGGCCAGGCTCGCGGGCGCATGCGGCACGTGCGTGTCGCGCCCGTAAAGGATGGTGCGCTGCGAAAGATCGACGACCATCGCCGAGGCGGCCGTGATCGGGGGAGCTTCGAGCGGTTGGATGAACGGGTCCTCGATAAACGCGGCATTGCCGGACCGAGCCAATGTTGGGGCGTTGGCCTGCACGCGCTCGCCGTCGCGGTCGAGCAGATTCACCACCCGGCCCATGTCCGGCAGCGGCGCCTCCACCGACGAGAAGATCCGCGTCAGCACCAGCACGCCGGCAATGGCCGCCAGCAGGACCAGGAGCAACTCCGCTCCCCGGCGAAAACGCATCGCCTGCACCCGGCGCACCCGCGGCTGTTTCGCCGGGTGGCGCAACTGGGCGTGATAGATCGGGGGCGGCACCGCGATGCGGGTCGCGTCCCCCGCGCCGGCGTCGAGCAACTCCTCCTGTCGCCAACCGTCCAGCGCCCGTCGCGCCCGGCGGTCACGTTTTCTCGTCGCCATGGCCCGCTACACCACCTGATGCCGCGCGATGTAGTCGAGGCTGCGGCGGTAGTCGGCTTCCCGGATCAACTGCTCGCTCATGTAGAAGTTGAGCATGGTGCGCAACGAGAGGATTGGCAGCAGGTGCAAGCCGTGCTGCTGGAGACGGCGCGCGGCCCCCAGATCGCGATCGATCAGCACAATGACGTCGCGCACCACGAGCCCCTGCTCGCGCATCGCATTCGCCGTGGCGATCACCGAGCCTCCGGTGGTGATCAAATCGTCGACCAGCAGCGCGTGTTGCCCGGGCAGGAATCGGCCTTCGAGCAACAGGTCGTCGGACGACGGCTGAGGCGACAGATAGACGAGGGGCACGTCGGTGGCCAGGGAATAGGCGGTCGCCAGATGCAGGCCGCCCAAGGGCACGCCCGCCACAAGCTCCCACGGCTCGGCGGGATGGTGCCGGCGCGCCACCGCGAGCTCCGCCGTCTGGCGCACCAGGTCAGCGGCGGCGCGAAGCGCGGCCGGAACGGCAATGAGGCGCTTCGGGTTTACATAAACCGGCGAATCGACCGTCGATCGCCCGAGCGTGAAGCTCCCAAACTCAATGCCGCCGAGCTCGTAAATCTGGCGAGCCAGGCCCAGCGTCGTGTTGTCGTCGGCCGTCACGCGCGCCTCGCGCAAGCTGCGACGCGCCACGCCCGCCGCTGCGGCCTCCCAGGCGGACCCTGCGTCGCCGCAATTATTGGGGCCAGGCCACGCGCGGTCAAGATTCGCGGCCCAAATCGAATCGCGTGGGACCCGCTCGACGGGCCGGGGAGCGGCTGAGATTCACGCCAGAGACGGCAGGCGCACCTACAATGCGTCGGAATTTGGCTTGCTCACAGGGAATCTCGTGGCCAACGACCCCGTCCAAGCTCCGGCCATCGCGGGCATGGAGGGACCCTACGACGCCTCGCGCGTCGAGACCCATTGGTACGACCTGTGGGAGGCCGCCGGTCATTTCGTCCCGTCCGAGGATCCCGCCCGCGAGCCGTTCGTCATCGCCATTCCGCCGCCGAACATCACCGGCGCCCTGCACAACGGCCACGTGATGTTCGTGTCGTACCAGGACCTCATGATTCGCTGGCATCGCATGCGGGGGCGCGCCGCGCTGTGGATTCCCGGCACGGACCACGCGGCCATCGCCACGCAAGCCGTGATCGAGCGCGAGTTGCGCCGTGAAGGCACGACGCGGCACGAGATCGGTCGGGAACGCTTCGACCGCCGGTTTTGGCAGTGGCGCGACACCTACGGCTCCCGCATCACGCAACAGCTCCGCCGCCTTGGAGCGTCCGCGGACTGGACGCGCGAGCGTTTCACGATGGACGACCAGCTCTCGCGCGCCGTGCGCGAGGCCTTCGTGCGCCTCTACGAAAAGGGCCTGATCTACCGCGGGGAATACCTGGTCAACTGGTGCCCGGAGGATCGCTCGGCCATCAGCGACCTCGAGGTCGAGCATGAGCCCGTCGAGGGTCACCTCTGGCACATCCGCTACCCGCTGACGGACGGCAATCACGTCGTCGTCGCCACCACCCGCCCCGAGACGATGCTCGGGGACACCGCCGTGGCCGTGCATCCCGACGACGAGCGCTACCGCCACCTGGTCGGCGGCACCGCCGTCGTGCCCGGAATCGGGCGCCAAATCCCCGTCATCGCCGACCCGGAGGTCGACCGCGAGTTCGGCACCGGCGCCGTGAAGATCACCCCCGGCCACGACCCCAACGACTGGCGCATGGGCCGGCGGCACGGGCTCCCCGTCGTCAGCATTCTCAACGACGACGGCTCGCTCAATGATCAGGCCGGCCAGTGGGCCGGCATGGACCGCTTCGAGGGGCGGCGCGCCTACGTGGCCTACCTCGAGTCCGAAGGCCTGCTCGAGCGCGTCGAGTCGCACGCCCACGCCCTCGGCCACTGCCAGCGCGACGGCTCAATCGTTGAACCGCGCGTGTCGGAACAGTGGTTCGTCAACGCGCGGCCCCTGGCCGACCGCGCCGCGCAAGCCGTCCACGACGGCACGCTCACGTTCTATCCGCAGCGCGCCGCCGCCGAGTTTCTGCGCTGGATGGAGATGATCCAGCCCTGGTGCATCTCCCGCCAGCTATGGCTGGGGCACCGCATCCCGGTGTGGTACTGCGACGACTGCGGCGAAACGCTGGTCGCGCGCACCGATCCGGATTGCTGCTCGGCATGCGGCAGTGAGGATCTGGCTCAGGACCCGGACGTTCTCGACACCTGGTTCAGCTCCGGGCTCTGGCCCTTCTCGACGCTCGGCTGGCCCGACGAAACGCCCGACTTCGAGCGCTTCTATCCCACCGACGTGCTCGAAACCGGCAGCGACATCATCTTCTTCTGGGTCGCGCGCATGGTGATGCTCGGGCTCGAGCTCACCGACCGGCTGCCGTTCCACACCGTCTATCTGAACGGCATGGTGCGGCATGCCGACGGGTCCAAGATCGAGAAATCGAACTATCAGCCCGGCGACGATCCCGCCGACATCATTGATCCGTACGGCGCCGACTCCCTGCGCTTCATGATGGTGACGTCCACGGCGGAAGGCGCGGATCTGCGCATCAATCTGAAGCGCGTCGAGGCCGCGGCCCACTTTGCCAACAAGCTGTGGAACGGGGCCAAGTTCGTGATCGGCGCCATGGGGCGCACGACGGAGTCCGACGCGACGGCCGCGCCGACGATCGTCGACGAATGGATCACCGCCCAGTTCGGCGCGCTGCACGCGGACGTCGTGCGCCTGGTGGAGAGCTACCAGTTCGGCGAAGCCGGCCGCCGGTTGCACGACTTTCTGTGGTCCGAGTTCTTCGATTGGTACGTCGAAGCGGCCAAGATTCGCCTCTACTCCGACGCCCCGGCCGAGGCGCGCCGGGTCGCCGAAACGCTGGCGCAGGTGCTGGACGGCAGCCTGCGACTGCTGCATCCGTTCATGCCATCGTTGACCGAAGAGATTTGGCACCACTTCCGCGAGGCCGGCGGCGCGCCGGACGCCCCCGAGTGGCTCATCGTGACGCCGATCGACGAGCCGCCGCCGCCGGGCAACGCCGAGGCCGTGCGCCAGGTCCGCGATCTCATTGCCATCGTGCAGGGGATTCGCAACGCACGGCACGAGTCGCAGGTGGAACCGGGCCGCATGATCGAAGCGCGCATCGTTCTCAATGGCCAGGCCGCCTTCATCGAGCGTGAGCGGACCTTCCTGGAACGGCTGGCGCGAGTGGAGCCGTTGTCCTTCCACCCCCAGGGCACGCAATTCGACGATCCCGCGGTGACCGTGCGCACCGCCGGAGTCGAGGTGAACCTGCCGCTCGCGGGGATGATCGACATCGCCGTCGAGCATGAGCGCCTGGCGCGCGAGTGGGCGGAACGATTGGCCGATCTGGAACGCGCAGAAACCCTCCTCGCCAACGAGGCCTTCGCGCAGCGCGCGCCCGCCGCCGTGGTGGACAAGGAACGAAAAAAGGCCGCTGCCGCGCGTTCGGCGCTGGCCCAGATCGACGACCGCCTGGCGGCCCTTCCGCCCCGGTCCTAGCGCGAGCTTCCCGCTCCGTCGTCGCCGGCGGCGCGCACGTAGAGCTGACGCAGGCTGGTCGCCCCGCGCACGGTGGCTCCGCCGATGCCGCGCGCCCTGGCCGCGTTGACGTCTTCCAGCGCCGGCCGCACCTGCGACGAGAGCTGGTCGATGAAATGCAGCGCAATGGCCTCCGGGATCATGGGCTCGACGACGGCCGCGAACTCACGCGTGCCCTGGTGGCTGAGCACCAGGTGCCGCAGGAGCATGGCCGTTTCCGCATCGCACTCGACCTCGGCGATGGCGGCGTCGAGCAGCTGCACGCCATGCACCATGTGGCCTTCGAGGTTTCCCTCGGGCGTATACGAAAACTCGCTGGTCACGTCGAGCTCCACCACCTTGCCCAGGTCATGCAGAATCACCCCCGCCACCACCAGGTCGCGGTCCAGCTCGGGAAACGTCTCGGTCACCCGCTCCGCCAGCTGCAGCATCTCGACCGTGTGCTCGGCCAGCCCGCCCACCCAGGCATGATGTCGTCCCTTGGCGGCGGGCCAGGTCGTCAGCCGCTCCGCGACCGCCGGCTGCGCCAGCACCGCCCGCACCACGGCCTGCACCTGGGCGTGGCTGATCGAGTCGGCGGCGGCGGCGATGGCCGCGCGCAGCGCCGCGGGATCCTGTTCGCCCTGCGGCAGCAGGGCCGTGGCGTCCCACTGCACCGCGGAGCGCTCCATGCGAGTCAACTTGACGTTCACCCGCCCCCGAAACTCCTCCGCGCGGCCTTCGACGGTGTAGGTCTGGCCCGCATCGACCGCGGCGGCCAGCTCCGGCGGCACGGAAAAGTAGAGCGCGTCAATCGAGTCGCGGTCCTGATCCCGCAGCGTCACGCGCAGGTACGGGTCGCCGGTGCGGCTGGTGCGCACGTCGGGCGAGGCGATCACGTACGTTCCCGACACCATCTGGCCGGGACGAATGTCGGCAATCCTCACGAGCGGCTATCCGGGCGAAAGTCGGCCCATCCTACCCGCGGCCGCCGAGACTCCGATTCGGGTCGCACGTCGAGTAGGCGCTCGTCCGAGGGCATCCCTGGCGCTGGCCGGCGGCTAGCGACGGCGGCGCCACCAGGCGCGAAATCGGTCGCCAAATGACGGCGCCGGCCGATGGTCGTTGAGATCGATCACCTGCCCGCGCCACATCTGCGGACTCGACGGCTTGGCGGGACGACCAGTTCCCGACCGGCGCTCGATGACGCCGCGGCCGATGGCCAGGAGAAACGTGATCCCGCCGGAAAGCGCAAATATCGCGGCCACGGGCCGCAGCGGCGTGGCATAGAGCAGCAGCCCCAAGACGACCAAGCTGGCGGCCGTCACCAGCATCTCGTTGGTGGTGGCGAAGCGGCGCCGCAGCCATCCGCCGAAGGAATCCAGCCAGGATCCGCGGGGTTGCTCTTGATCGGGCTCTGAGCGGGGCGACTCGCCGCTCGCCGGCGAGTTGAAGTCGTTCTCCTCCAGGATGTCCCGAACTTCCTCGCGCCAGTCCTTGGTCACGCGTTCTCGCCGCTGCAGCACTGCCTACCGCCAAGTATACCCCCGACCCCTATCCGTCATTCCCGCGAAGGCAGCCCCTTGCCTTACCCTTCGTCATTCCCGCGAAGGCGGGAATCCACCCAACCGTCACCTCCGAGCCCCCGGCATTCCCCGCCCCCAGGGCAACCTCTCCACGCCCCAATCGCTGCAACTCACGGCCCGGCTTCGATATGCTCCACGAATCATGGCCGCCGTAGCCTTCGAGCTCGAAGTCTTCCGCCACCTCTTCGCGTCGGTTGCCGAGGAGATGGGCGTCACCGTGCAGCGCAGCGCGCACTCGCCCAACATCAAGGAGCGGCGCGACCACTCCTGCGCCGTGTTCGACCACGAGGGTCAAATGGTGGCGCAGGCGGCCCACGTGCCGGTGCACCTGGGCGCCATGCCCATGGCGGTGCAGGCGGCCATCGATTTCTACGACGAGCGTGCGCCCGCCGCGGGCGACGTGATCATCGTCAACGATCCCTATCTTGGCGGGACGCACCTTCCCGACATCACCACCGTGTCGCCGGTGTTCGTGGGCGAGCCGCTCGAAATGCGGGGCTGGGTAGCCACCCGCGCCCACCACGCGGACGTCGGCGGGCTCACCCCGGGCTCGATGCCCATGTCCACCGAGCTCTTCCACGAGGGCATCGTCATCCCGCCCCTCAAACTCGTAGACGCGGGGACCGTCGACGAGCAGCTGGTCGAGCTCATCTGCCGCAACGTGCGCACGCCCGACGAGCGCCGCGGCGACCTGGCGGCCCAGCTGGCCTCGCACCGGGTCGGCGAGACGCGGCTGCAGGCGTTCGCCCGCCGCTACGGGCCGAGCGAGTTGAGCCGCATGGCGCGGGAGCTCATGGCCTACACCGAGCAGCTGGTCGTCGCGCGACTGCGCCGCGTTCCCAACGGCGAATACGCGTTTGAGGACTTCCTCGACGACGACGGGAGGGGCGGCCCCGCGACGCCGCTGCGGGTCACCGTCACCGTGAACGACGGCCGGTTCATCGTCGACTTCGCGGGCACGGCGCCGGCGGTCCCCGGATCGCTCAACGCGCCGTCGGCCATCACCCACTCCGCCGCGCTCTACATCGTGCGCTGCCTGGCCGGCGCGGACGTGCCGGCCAACGACGGCGCCAGGGCCGTGCTGGACGTCCGGGTGCCGCTCGGGACCGTGCTCAATCCGCAACCGCCCCACGCCGTCGCGGCCGGCAACGTCGAGACGTCCCAGCGAATCGTCGACGTGCTGTGGGGCGCCCTGGCCCAGGCGTTGCCGGACGAAGTGCCGGCCGCCAGCCAGGGCACGATGAACAACCTGGTCATCGGTGGAACCGATCCGCGTTCGGGCGGCGCCTATACCTACTACGAGACCATCGCCGGGGGCTCCGGGGCAGGTCCCACGCGACCGGGGACGAGCGGCGTCCACGTCGCCATGACCAACACGCTGAACACGCCCATCGAGGCGCTCGAGCTCGCCTATCCGATGCGCGCGCGGCGCTACGCCTTGCGGCCTGGATCCGGTGGCGCCGGAGCGCATCGCGGCGGCAACGGGGTCGTGCGCGAGGTCGAAATGCTGGCGCCGGCGTCGGTGACCATCGTGGCCGAGCGTCGTCGAATCGGCCCCTGGGGCCTGCGCGGCGGCGGCGCGGGCCGCCGAGGACGGGACCGGGTCCAGCGCCGCGGCGGTCGCTGGCGCGACGTTCCCGGCAAGGGCACCCATGACCTGGAGGCGGGCGATCTGGTTCAGGTCGCGACGCCCGGCGGCGGCGGCTGGGGCGCTAGCGCCGCCGATTGAAGAGACGAAAGCCCCGCTCGGCCTCCGCGGACGGCGGCGCGTCGGCGTCGAATCCGACTTCCAGCACCTCGCGGTAGACGGCCCCGGCCGGCGACAAGTCGCTCTCGAAGAGCGAAATCGCCGCCACCGTATGGGCGCCCAGCGTCCCGAGGCGCGCGGCCTCGAAACGACGCGCCACGCCCATCCGCGTCGACAGCGTCGCCTGACGGCCGATCCGCGCCAGCGTGACGTGCGGACTGAACGGACGGGCCCCCATGCGCAGGCCGATTCCCTGCATCTCGCGCGTGACGGCGGCCTGCAGGTCGCGCACGGCATCCAGGTCGCCGCTGATCCCCACCCACGCGACGCGCGGCTCGCCGCCCGTGGGAAACGTGCCGCCGCCGCCAAACCTGAGCACGAAGGGCGAGCGCCCGCGCGTCGCGGCCTCCAGGCCCGAGCGGATGCTGTCCGTGGAGTGGGCCGGCACTTCGCCCAGAAACGCCAGCGTGAGATGCAGGCTCTCGGCGGACATACAGCGCACGTCGCGCACATCGCCGACCAATGACCGCGCGCGTCGGGCAAGCTCGACCCGCAGGTCCTGTGGATATGAAATCGCGACAAACGCTCGCATAGGCTGCGAGTATAATTTCACGCCTCGGGTGGGCCCGATCGCCGGCTGTGCCCGCTGCACCGCTCGGGGCGCTCCCACGCGCGAGGTGTACAACCATGGCCGCGGCTGAAGGCGTCCTCATCAGCGACGGAACCACGCCGCTGGACACCGCGCGCCGACAGGAATTGGGCGAGCAGCTCCGCGAGCGTATGCGTCGCGCCGACACCGGCGCCTCGGCATCCGCCATGGCCGCCGCCGACCTCGCCGTGGCCATCCACACCACGGTTCCCAACCCGGCGACGACGGTGTTTTGGGATGCCGGCGGCCACACCGAGGCCTACCGGCACCTCCTCGGTCGCCCACCGTCCACCGCGGCGCCACCGGCGCCGGGGCGCGCGGTATCCGAGGCCGTCGGCGCCGCCGTGGCGCGCATGTTGCAGCATGAGGCGACATCTATCGTGGCGGTCATCGACGGCCAGGGTCTGAGCGCCGGTCTGGCGTTCGAGGCAGTCAACCACGCCGGCCATCTGCAACTCCCCCTGGTGCTGGTGCTGGTCGACGCCCCGTCCACGCGCACCCGCAGCGTCGGCGCCGTGTCGCGTCACCTCACCCGGCTGCGCGGTCACCCGCGCTATGCCGATGCCAAGGTCCTGATCGAGCAGGCGCTCAGCCGAATGCCCGCCGGCGGCCAGGCCGTCGAGGTCGCCCGGCGACTCAAGAACTCGATGCGCGAGTTGCTCATCCCGACGGAGATCTGGGAGGAATTGCTCGGCTTCACCTATCTGGGACCCGTGGACGGCGCCAGCGCCGACGCCTTGGCGGAATCGCTGGCGCTGGCCTTGGAGGTGCGGCGGCCGGTGCTGCTGCACGTGGCGGCCGCCGCCGGCACAGCCGTTCGGCGGCCTCGGCCCAGCGCCGACGCCAACGGCGCCGCCGCGGCGCGTGCGGCCTGGCTGGAGGCGGCGGCGACGGCCCTCGCAGACCTCGCCGAAGCCGACGAGCTGTGCGTCACCGTCAGCGCGGGCGCCACGGCCCGCGGGGCATTGCACGCCGTGGCCGAGCGCGTGCCGGAGCGGTTCCTGGACGTCGAGCTCGGCGAGGCGCACGGCATGTCGCTGGCGGCGAGCTTGGCCCGAGAGGGTCTGCGACCGGTGGTGGCGCTCGCCGCATCGCGCACGCTGGCCACCCTCGCCCCGCTGCTCGACGAGGCGACCCAAGCCCATGCGCCGCTCACGATCCTGGCCTATCCGGACGCGGCGCCCGACACGGCGGTCGATGTGCTGTCGCGCAACGCCGTCCCGGGGCTTGACGTGGTCGTCCCCACGCAGCCGCACGACCTGGAGGGCCTTCTCGCGGCGGCGCTGGTCAGCCCGCGCTGGACCCTCATTCAGTTGCCCGCGTCCGTCACGCAGGAGTAACCCCTCGTCGGCAACGCGATGCACGGCGACCCCTCACCAATCATCGACGCCCACACCCACGTCGTGCCCCCGGAGGTCGCGGCCGACCGGGAGCGGTTCCTCGAAGCCGATCTCTGGTTTCGCCGTCTGTACGCCAATCCCCGGCGCACCCTCGCCACCGCCGACGACGTGGCGCTGGAGATGGCCCGCTCGGGCGTGAACACCACCGTGGCGTTTGGGTTCGCCTGGCGCGACCCGAGCCTGTGCGTGCTCAACAACGACTACATCCTGGAGCAGGCCGCGGCGCACCCCGAGTCGCTGGTGCCCTTCTGCGTGGTTGCGCCGCCGGACCTCGAGTTCAGCATCGTCGAGATGGAACGCTGCCGGCGACGGGGCGCGGTCGGCGTGGGCGAGCTGTTTCCGGAAGGCCAGGCCTGGAACTTGAACGACCGCGGCGCCCTGAGAGAGTTCATTGGCGCGGTGCGCGGGCTTGAGCTGGTCCTCAACCTGCACGTCAGCGAGCCGGCCGGCCACGACTATCCCGGCAAGGACTCGACCACGCCCGCGGCCATCTGGCCGCTGATCGAGATGGCCGGCGGCGAGGTGCCCATCGTGCTCTCACATTGGGGCGGCGGCGCCGCGTTCTACGAGTTGATGCCGGAGGTGCGCGACCTCACCCGGCAGATCTACTACGACTCGGCGGCCAGCCACCTGCTGTACCTGCCGGCCGTATTCGACGTGATGGCGCGGCTGGCGCCCGGCCGAATTCTCTTCGGCAGCGATTTCCCGCTGATGACCCAGCGTCGGGCGTTGCGTCACGTGCGGGCGGCGGGACTCGACGCCGACACGATGGCAGCCTTGCTGGGCGGCAACGCGCGCAAGCTGGGACTGGGCGGCGTCCCTAGATTGACATAACGGACACGACGCGAGTCCGCTAGCGCGCCAGCTCTCGTTCGATCTCGGCCGTCAGGCGCGTCAGGTGGTTCGGGTCATAGCCTACGCCGGCCGCCTGCTCCACGAGTTGACGCGTTTGCTCCAGCCCGCCGCGGTGCTCGGCCGATCCGGGCTCCTCGCGCACGGCCACTTGCAGCGCGTCCCGCGCCTGGAGGTAAAGCTGGCGCCCCTGCTCTTCCGGCGACTCTTCCTGCACGCCAACGCCGAGCAGCCGCTTGGTCAGCGTGACGGCGGAAGCCGCGTCCGGGGCGTACCCGTCCGCATTGATCTCGTCGGCGTAGCGCTGCGTGACCGGCGCGCCGCCGATGATGCACTGCACCTGGTCGTCGAGACCCGCCGCCTCGACGGCTTCGATGGTGCTGCGCATGTTCGTCATCGTCGTGGTCAGTAGCGCCGACATGCCCACGATGTGCGCGCCCTGGCTGAGCGCTTCCTGGACGTATTCGTCCGGGTGGGTATCGATCCCCGTATCGGTGACGTCGAACCCGGCGCCCTCGAGCATCATCGCCACCAGGTTCTTGCCGATGTCGTGCAGGTCGCCGCGGACCGTGCCGATCACCACTCGGCCCAGCGGCTCGATTCCGGATTCGGTCAGCAGCGGACGCAGGATGGCCATGCCGGTCTTCATGGCCCTGGCGGAGATCAGGACTTCCGGCACGTAGTACTGATTCGTGCGGAACAGCTCACCCACGACGTCCATCCCCGGGATCATGCCGTCGTTGATGATCGCTCCAGGTGACACCTCGGCCTCGAGGCACGCCTTGACGAGACGATCCACGCCCGGAGCGTCGCCCTTGATGATGCAGTCGCTCAGTTCCTGGAAACTTGCGTCGATGTCGATATCCGCCATTGCACGTCCTGGGTCGTGGGGGGAAGTGTTGCCGGCCCTCCGCCGCGTCCTTCTCCACTTTGCGCGTACGGACCCGGTCCAGCCGCGAGCGTACCATCACCACGACCGCCGCCACCGCCAATCGAGTCGCCCACGGTCGCCGGCCGCCGTGCCACGATGGGCTGCCCGACATTGGTGAAAAGGTCTCGTGCGCTGGTCCCAAGCGTCCGCCGTCGTGCTCGCCAGCGGCAGTCCGCACAAGCTGGCCGAGTTCCGGCGGCTGTTCCGCGGGTCGCCGGTTCGGATCGTGCCGCCAGGCGACTTCGGCTCTCCGCTCCAGGTTGACGAGACCGGCGCCACCTTCCTGCAAAACGCGCGGCTCAAGGCAGTGGTCTACGCCCTAGCCTGCCGGGCCTGGAGCCTGGCCGACGATTCCGGATTGGAAGTTGACGCGCTGGGGGGCGCGCCGGGCGTACGGTCGGCGCGCTACGCCGGACCCAACGCCAACGACGAGGCGCGCAATGCCAAGCTACTGGCGGCCCTGGCCGATGTGCCCGAGGCGCAGCGCACCGCGCGCTTCCAATGCGCGGTGGCAGTGGCGGCGCCGGACGGCTCGATCGTGTACACCGCCGTTCGCAGCTGCGAGGGCCGCATCGCGAAGGCGCCACGAGGCGGGCAAGGGTTCGGCTACGACCCACTGTTCATCGTCGGCACGGGTGATCGGACCATGGCGGAGCTGACGCCCGACGAAAAGAACCGCGTCAGCCATCGCGGGCGGGCGGCCCGTGCGGCGCGGCGCTACTTGGAATACCGCATGGCGACGACGCCAAACTGACCGCCGCCGTTTCGCGGCGTGCCAAACCCCCTTTGCTACGCTCCGGCGCGGCAGCGATCCCCCATCCACACGTGCCACCCGACGCCCGCGCCGTCCTCCTCACCGCCGCCGGATCCCTCACCTCGCAAGCGATCGGACGTCGCCTCGCGCGTGACGGAGCGCACGTGGCCTTTGCCGACGCCGACCGCGGTGCCGCCTGCGCGGCCGCGGATGCCATCCGTGCCGACGGCGGAGAGGCGGTGGGACTCGAGATGAATGCCCGGGACTGGACGTCGACCCGCCGCGCCGTGCAAGCGGCGCGAGATCGCTGGGCGCGGCTGGACCTGGTGGTGAACCTGGTCGACGACTCGCCGCCGGCCCCCTTCCTGGCGCTGTCCGAAGACGACCTCACCGAGTCATTCGACGCCGCGCTGGTCGGCCTCATGCACGGCGTGCGGGCGGCCACGGAGCAGCTGCGGGAGGCAGGCAACGGGTGTGTCGTGAACGTGTTCCCCCTCGGCGGTGACGACCATGCGCTCGGCGGTGCGATGGCCGGCGCGGCGGAGATGCTCACGCGCGCCGCGGGCGTCGAGCTTGCCCCGTTCGGAATCCGCGTCGCCGGGGTCGCCGCCGCGAGCGTTCGAGACGATCCGGCGGCCATTGCCGAGGCCGTGGCGTTCGTGGCCTCGTCCGACGCCAGCTACGTCACCGGATCAACCCTGGTGATTGCGGAAAGGCACACCCAGCAGTGGATCGCCCGGTAGCCATCGTCACCGGCGCCGCCCACGGCATCGGGCAGGCCTGCGCCTCGCGCCTGGCCGACGACGGCTACTACGTCGCGGCCACGGACATCGACGACGCAGTGCACGCGCACGCCGCCGAAGGCCGGATCGAAACCCACGAACTCGACGCCGCGGACATCGCCGCGGGCCGCGCGCTGGTCGACGATCTTTCCCAGCGGCTCGGCGGCGTGGATGCGCTCGTCAACAACGCGGGATTCACGGAGCGCCGGTCCATCGACGAGCTGGAAACCGCCGAGTGGAGCCGCATGCTGGACGTGCACGTGCGTGGGCCGTTGTTCCTGATCCAGGCCGTCGCACGCGACCTGATTCGGCGTGGAGCATCCGGCGCCGTCGTGAACATGACCTCCATCCGAGCCATCGTGGCCGAGCCGGGCCAGTTGCACTATTGCGCGGCCAAGGGCGCCCTCCACGCGCTGGCGCCGGCGTTGGCCCCGGAGCTATGGCGGCACCACGTGCGGATCAACAACGTCTCGCCGGGCCTCGTCGCCACCCGCATGACGGCCAACGTGCGCGCCGACCCGGAGGCCCTGTCGCTGCGCCTGCCTCGTCTGCCGATGAGTCGCTACGCGGAAGCCGCCGAAGTCGCGGCCTGCGTGGCCCATCTCCTCTCGGACAACGCCCGGGCCATTTCCGGACAAACGCTGGCGGCCGACGGCGGGTACCTGGCTGGCTAAGTTGAGTTCGGACCCGGCCCCGCCCATGCTCGATACTTGAGTATGCGTGTCTCCGATCGGCCGGCGTTTCGCCCTTCGCGCCGGCGCGGCCAGAACTTCCTGGTGGACCGCGGTATCCAGCGCCGTATCGCCCAGGCGGCGCAGCTGCCGCCCGCCGCGGTGGTGCTCGAGATCGGGGCGGGCACCGGGTTGCTCACCGAAGCGCTCCGCCCGTTCGCCTCGCGGGTGATCGCGGTCGAAGTCGAGCGTGAGCTGGCCGAGCAGTTGCGCGAGCGCTTCGTCCATGACGACGCGATCACCGTGCTCAATGCCGACGCGCTGGCGTTGGACATCGCCACGCTGGGCGTCTCCGACTACCACGTCGTCGCGAACCTGCCCTTCAGCGTCGGCACGCGGCTGCTGGTGGAGCTGCTGGAGTCGCCGGCCCCGCCGCTGAGCCTCACGGTCCTGTTGCAACGCGACGTGGTCGAGCGCGCCTGCGCGTCCCCCGGCAAGATGCGCCTGCTAAGTGTGATCGTGCAGTCGCTGGCGGAGCCGCGGCGGCTCTTCGACATCCCGCCGGGCGCGTTCCGGCCCCGACCCAAGGTCACCTCCACGCTGCTGCGCCTGAAGCCGAGGCCGCTCGACCCTTCGGTCCGCCACCGCATCGCCCGCCGCATCGCCGCCGCCCGCCGGGCATTCGGGCAGCCGCGCAAGCAGCTGGCCAACGCCCTGGGGGCGCCGGACGGAGTCGCCGCGGCGCTGCAGAGGCGCGGCATCGATCCCAAGCGGCGGCCCGAGACGCTCTCGCTCGAGGAATGGGACGCCGTGGCTGATGCGCTGACATGCGGGTCAACGACCGCCACGACCGCGTCGCTAGCCACGTGAGCTGGCTCCGGCGATTTCGACGCGACTCCGCGAAGGCCGGCCCGGCCTACGTGATCGTTGGACTGGGGAATCCCGGGCCGGAGTACGCGCGCACGCGGCACAACGCAGGCTTCGACGTGTGCGACCGGCTGGCCGACCGGCGGCGGGATTGGCGCCGCACGCGCCAGGCGCTCACCTGGCAGGGCGAGGTTGCCGGCGTGTCCGTGACCCTTCTCAAGCCGAGGACCTACGTCAACGCCTCCGGACCGGCCGTGGGCCGTGCGCTCGACTCGGCCGGCCTCTCCGTCGACCGTCTCATCGTGGTGCAAGACGATCTCGATCTGGCGTTTGCGCGCGTGCGCCTGCGGCACGGCGGATCGTCGGGCGGACATCGCGGCATCGAGTCAATCCTGCAAGTAGTAGGCGGCGCCCAATTCCTGCGTGTGAAGATCGGGATCGGCCGTCCGCCGCCGGAAATGGACCCGGCCGCGTACGTCCTGCAACGATTCGCCGCCTCCGAGCGCGAGGCAATCGATGAAGCGTTCGATCGCGCGGCCGACGCGGTGCGGGCGCTCCTGACGCGACCGCCGGCCGACGTGATGCAAGAGGTGAACCAACAGCATGCGGCTGTCCGACCTCGCGACTGAGTTTGCCGCCGAACCGACGCTGACCGCGGCGTTGGCGGCGGCGGGACAACGGGACGACGCGCTTACCGTCGAGCTGCGCGACGCACTCAAGCCTCTGTACGTCGCGTTGCTGGTCGAACGCCTCAGCCGCCCGCTCATCATCGTGACCGCCGAGGAAGCGCGAGCCGGCGAGCTGGCGCACGACATCGGCATGTGGGCCGGCGACGTTCCGGTGCTCCACTTTCCCGACGTGGATCAACCGGCGTTCGCCATGCTGGCCATCAACCACGAACTGCTGGCACGCCGGGTGGCGGTCATGGGCCGGCTGGCCCACGCGAATCAGAGCGATCCCATCGTCGTGGTCGCGTCGGCGCGCGCCCTCATGCGCCGACTCATGCCGGCGGACGAGTTCCGGAGCAACTACCTCACGCTGGCGCCCGGCGCCGTCACCGACCTGGACGCGCTGACGCGGCGCCTCGTGAGCCTGGGCTACGAACCGACCCCGCTCGTCGAACGGCCGGGCGAATTCGCCCATCGCGGCGGCATCGTGGACATCTTTGCGCCCGGTTCCCCGCTGCCGGTGCGGGTCGACTTCTTCGGCGACGAGATCGAGTCCGTGCGCACGTTCGATCCCGACTCCCAACGCTCCCTGCGCCCAGCGCCGGAATTGATCATCACGCCCGCGACCGAGGTGCCGATTTGGCTCGGCGATCGCGTCGCGGGGCGCCTGCGCGAGCTGCCGCTTGCCGACCTGCGGCCCGAGGACCGCCAGACCTGGAGCAGCCACCTCGATCGACTCGAAGGCGGCGAGTATTTCGATGACGCCACCTTTTACACCACCAGCCTGCTCCCGGATGCCGTATCCCTGCTCGACTACGCGCCTCACGGGATATGCGTCGTCGACGAGCTCGAGCAGCTGCGGCTGGCGTTGCGCGACACCGAGCGCACCGCGACCGAAAATCGCGAGCGCCTGGCCGCCAACGGCGAGCTACCCACGGACTTTGCGTCGCCGCTGTTCCCCGCGTCCGCCATGGTGGAACGCGTCGAAGGCGCGCCGGTGCGCGTGACCTACGTGCCAAGTCTTCCCGGCGCCGCGGAAGGCCGGCGCGCGGTCATCGAGAAGTTCGGCCCCGTGCCGTCCTATGCGGGCCGGCTGCGGCGCCTCTCCGACGATTTGGAGGCGCTGCGACGCGACGGCCGCCGCGTCGTGATCGTGAGCTACCAGGGGCGCCGTCTGCAACGACTGCTCCTGGATCAGCACCTGCCAACGACATCGCTGGAAGACCTGGAGCAACTGGACGCCTCGGGGGCTATCAGCGTGCTCGGCGGCACGCTCAGCGAGGGGCTGCGCCACGACGGCCTCGGTTTGACCTTGGTCACCGACGCCGAGGTGTTCGGCCGCCGCCGCGTGCGGCGCGGACGCCGATCGCGCCGCGGCGCGGAGCGGACGTTCCTCGCCGACCTCCAGCCCGGAGACTTCGTGGTGCACGTCGACCACGGCGTGGCGCGCTTCAGCGGCATCGTGCAGTTGGCGGACACCGGCGGCGCGCGCGAGTACCTGCTGCTGCAGTACACGGGCGACGACCGCCTCTACGTGCCGGTGGACCAGGTCGCCCGGGTGCAAAAGTTCGTCGGCATGAGCGATGCCGAGCCCAAGCTCAGCCGGCTCAACACCGCCGATTGGCAGCGGGCGAAGCGGCGCGCGCGGAAGTCGGCGGAGTCGATCGCGGGGGAGTTGCTCGAAATCTACGCCGCGCGCGAGCTGGCCACCGGCATGGCGTTTGGCGCCGACTCGGCGGCCCAGCGCGACTTCGAGGAAGCCTTCGCCTTCATCGAAACGCCGGATCAGCTCAGGGCCATTGCCGACACCAAGACCGACATGGAACGCGAGCGCCCGATGGATCGCCTTGTGGCCGGCGACGTCGGCTACGGCAAGACCGAGGTGGCGCTGCGCGCGGCCTTCAAGGCCGCCATGGACGGGCGGCAGGTGGCCGTGCTGGTCCCGACCACGATCCTGGCGCAGCAGCATTTCGACACGTTCGTCTCGCGGCTCGCCGAGTTTCCGGTCAAGGTCGATTTGCTCAGCCGCTTCCGCAGCCGCCGGGAGCAGCTGGACGTCCTGGCCGGTCTGGCTTCGGGTGACGTTGACATCGTCATCGGCACCCATCGGCTCCTGCAGAGCGACGTGACCTTCGCCGATCTGGGACTAATCGTGGTCGATGAAGAGCAGCGATTCGGCGTCGCGCACAAGGAGCGGCTCAAGGCGCTGCGCAAGAACGTGGACGTGCTCACGCTCACCGCCACGCCAATCCCCCGCACACTGCACATGGCGCTGGCCAGCCTGCGGGAAATCAGCGTCATCGAGTCCCCGCCCGAGCAGCGCCTCGCCGTCAAGACCTACGTCACGACCTACAACGACGACATCGTGCGCGATGCCGTCCGCTCCGAGCTTGGGCGCGGCGGTCAGGTCTACTTCCTGCACAACCGCGTGCAGACGATCTACACCTGGCAA
This sequence comes from Chloroflexota bacterium, assembly GCA_965243625.1. Lineage (GTDB taxonomy): Bacteria > Chloroflexota > UBA11872 > UBA11872 > UBA11872 > JAJECS01. The sequence continues at coordinate 873,046 of CBDEVI010000002.1, read as the reverse complement.
CGCCGGCTGCAGGAGTTGCTGCCGGACGTCGAAATGCTCGTGGCCCACGGGCAAATGCCGCCCGCCGAGCTCGAAGAGGTGATGTATCGCTTCGCCCGAGGTGACGCCCAGGTGTTGGTAGCCACCGCCATCATCGAGAACGGCCTCGACATTCCCAACGTCAACACCATCATCGTCAACGACGCGTGGCAGTTCGGACTGGCGCAGCTCTATCAGCTGCGGGGCCGCGTGGGCCGGGCGGCGGCCCAGGCCTATGCCTACTTCATGTATCAGAAGGGGCATACCCTCACCGAGCAGGCCCAAAAGCGCCTCCAGACGATCTTGGAAGCGTCGGATCTTGGCGCCGGCTTTCGCATCGCCATGCGCGACCTCGAGATTCGCGGCGCGGGCAACCTGCTCGGAGCCGAGCAGCACGGCCACATGAGCGCCGTGGGATTCGACCTCTATTCGCGCATGCTGGCGGAGGCCGTGGACCGGCTGCGGGGCGTGGCGCCCGAACCCGAGCTGCCGTCCGCGGTGGTGGACCTTCCGCTGGACGCGTATCTTCCCGACGATTACATGGGCTCCTACGCCACCAAGGTGCGCGAATATCAGCGACTGGCGCGGCTGCGAGGGATCGATGAGGTCGAAGCCGCGATCACCGACATCCGGGATCGGTTTGGCGCGCTGCCTGAGCCCGTGGACAATCTGGCGTATCTGCTGCGGATCAAGGCACGGGCGCAGGCGCTAGGCTTCTCCGCCGTCACGACCTACGGGCGAGAACTCATCATCAAGGCGCCGCCGGAGTTCGCGCCCAGCCCCACGGTGATGCTCAAAGCGGGCGGCTGGGGCGTCAAGCGCGGACAGGCCGGCCTCGTGTGGCCGGATTTCGCGCGCGATGCAGAATGGCAACCGAAATTGATGCGCTTGCTCGACGACCTCGTACGCTGGGACGCGCTCGCGCCGGCGTCTCGGTAGGGCCGGCACCGCACCAGGCAACAACAAAGGCAAGGACACCCGACACGACCATGGCCGCACGCAAACGCGCCGCCACCGCGGCGACCAGGACCCGCGGGGGAAAGAACCTCGTCATAGTGGAGTCGGGCGCCAAGGCCGCCACGCTGCAGCGATTCCTGGGGTCGCAATACAAGGTCGTGGCCTCGGTGGGGCACGTGCGGGACCTGCCGGCCAGCGCCGCCCAGGTGCCCAAGAATCTCAAGGGCAAGAGCTGGGCCACGCTGGCGGTCAACGTGGACGAGGGCTTCCGGCCCGTCTACATCGTGCCCGCCGACCGAAAGCGCGTCGTCGCCAACCTGCGCAGCGATTTGAAGACGGCCCGGGAGCTGTTGATCGCCACGGACGAAGACCGGGAGGGCGAGGCGATCGCCTGGCACCTGGTGGAGGTCCTGAAGCCGAAGCTGCCGATCCGGCGCATGGTGTTCCACGAGATCACGCGCTCGGCCGTCGAGGCGGCATTGGGACGCACGCGCGACATCGACCTGGACCTGGTGCATGCGCAGGAAGCGCGTCGCGTGCTGGACCGGCTGATCGGGTATCTCGTGTCACCCGTTCTTTGGAAAAAGGTGCAGAGCGGTCTCTCCGCCGGACGCGTGCAGACCCCGGCGTTGCGGCTCATCGTCGACCGCGAGCGCGAACGCATGGCCTTCGTGCACGCGGCGTACTGGGGCCTGACGGCCACACTCGCGCCCGCCGACCGCCCCGACGCCAAGTTTCCCGCGCGCCTGGTCAGTCTCGGCGGCCAGGACGTTGCGACCGGCGACGACTTCGACCCATCGACCGGCGCCTTGCTGCCCAACCGCCGAGTTCGCCGGATTGACGAGTCCGACGCGCGTCGCCTGGCGACGGCGCTTGCCGAAGCGGAGTTTCACGTCGTCAGCGTGGATAAGCGCCCGGTGACCCGTCGCCCGGCGCCGCCGTTCATCACGTCGACGCTGCAGCAAGCTGCCTCGCGCCGATTGCGCTTCAGCGCCCGCCAAACGATGCGGGTGGCCCAGCAGCTCTACGAAGGCGGCTACATCACCTACATGCGCACGGACTCGCCCACGCTGTCCCAGCAGGCGATCAGCGCGGCGCGGGACGAGGTCGTAGAGCGCGCCGGCAAGGAGTACCTGCCCGAGAAGCCGCGGCGATATCGGGCGCGAGCGGCTCGCGCGCAGGAGGCCCACGAAGCCATCCGGCCCGCCGGCGAGCGATTCCGCCACCCGGACGAGCTTGGCAACGACGTGGACGCCAATGGCAAGCGGCTCTACACCCTGATCTGGCAACGCACGCTGGCCTCGCAGATGCGCGACGCCAACTTCGAGCGGACGCGCGTGCGGATCGAGGCTTTGGCCGGCGCCGACGGGACGGCCATGTTCCAGGCCAACGGGCAAATCGTGGTCTTCGACGGCTTCCTGCGGATCTACGGCGGCGGTGACGGTGACGACGACCGCGTGCTTCCCGACATGTCGAGCGGCGATGTCATGAACGTGCAGGACATCGAACCCACCGAGCACGCGACCCGACCGCCCGACCGCTGGACGGAGGCCAGCCTGATCCGCGAGTTGGAGCGGCTGGATATCGGTCGGCCGTCCACCTACGCCACCATTCTCGAGACGATTCAAGAAAAATACGTGGCGCGCAAGGGCTCGGCGCTGGTTCCCCGCTGGCACGCGTTCGCCGTGATCCAGCTGATGGCCGTGCACTTCCCCGAGCTGGCCGACGCCGACTTCACCGCGCGCATGGAAGACGGGCTCGACCGGGTCGCCGCGGGCGATCTCGACCCGCTGCCCTGGCTGTCGGCGTTCTATTTCGGCGCCGACGGCGCGTCGGCCAACGGCAATGAGGCCATGCTGCGCGACGGCCTGCACCACCGCATCGACGCCAGTTGGGACGCCATCGACGCGCGCGCCGTCTGCACGATCCCGCTGGCCGGAACGAATGGCACACGGGTGGCGGTGCGCATCGGTCGCTACGGCCCCTACATCGAATCGGCGGAGGGCGAACAACGCGCGCGGGTGCCGGAAGACCTGGAACCCGATCAACTGACCGCCGCCGCCGCCGCCGAGCTGCTGGAGCAGGCGTCGCGGGGGGATCAGCCACTCGGCGCCGATCCCGAATCGGGACTGCCCATCTATCTCAAGCAAGGTCGCCGCGGCGCCTATCTCCAGCGGGGCGAAGTCCAGACCGGGCGCGGAGCCGGCGGCCGGAAGCGCCCGCAGACCACCAGCGTGTGGCCCACCATCGATCCCGAATCGATCACCCTCGACCAGGCGCTGGAGCTGCTCGCGTATCCGAAGCGACTCGGCACGCACCCCGAAACGGGCGAGGACGTGACGGTGCAGGACGGGCCCTACGGCCCCTACGTGAGATGCGGCGGCGAGTCTCGCAGTCTTCCCGGACGCGGCAATGCGCGGTACGAGAAGCTGGCCTCCGTCGACCTGGCTGAAGCCCTCGAGCTGCTGCGCACGCCGCGCCAAACGCGCCGACGGGGCGAGCCGGCACCGCCGCTGGCCGAGCTGGGAGCTCACCCAACCTCACAGTCGCCCATCACGGTCCGCGACGGCCGCTACGGCCCCTATGTCACCGACGGCACGCTCAACGCCAGCCTGCCAAAGGACCGCGATCCGACCTCGATCACCCTGGACGAAGCAGTGGCGCTGCTGGCGGCTCGCGCCGAGCGAGTCGCCGCCCAGGGCGGGCGCGGCCGCCGGCGGTCAGGCAGGCGGCGACGCACGTAATCTCGCCGGTGCGACCGCACCCGCCCGGCAAGCCGCCTGCGATATGCTTGGCGCACGCCCGTCTTCTGCGGGCGAATACACACGCCGTCTGATCTGCTGCGCCCTGCCGCGAAAGCGGTTGGCAGCCGAGCCGACGACGGCGGATGAGCCAAGGGCAAACGAAAGGACGATGCGGCATGGCGGTTGCGACCATGCGAGATCTGTTGGAAGCCGGGGTGCACTTCGGTCACCGCACACCACGGTGGAACCCGAAGATGCGCCCGTTTATTTTTGGGTCCCGGGGCGGCATTCACATCGTCGACCTGCAGCACACCGTGCGCGGCCTGATGGCCGCGCAGGCGTTCACGCGCTCGGTGTCGGCCGACGGCGGCGACATCATCTTCGTCGGCACCAAGCAGCAAGCGCAGGAAGTGGTGCGCGAGGAGGCCGAGCGCTGCGGGGCGCACTTCGTGGTGCACCGCTGGCTCGGCGGCACGTTGACAAACTTCGACACCCTGCGGACGCGCGTGCAGCGCCTCCGCGAGCTGCAGGCGCGCCAGCAGGCGGGCGACTTCGAGCGCATGTCCAAGAAGGCCGCGCACGCGCACGCCATCGAGACGGCCCGGCTTGAGAAGCGGATGGGCGGCATTCGCAACCTGTCGCGGCTGCCCGCCGCGCTCTTCATCATCGATCCCAAGCGCGAGGCGATCGCCGTCAAAGAGGCCCAGCGCCTGAACATCCCCATCATCGCCCTCACCGACACGAACTGCGATCCCGAAGTCGTCGACTACGTGATTCCGGGCAACGACGACTCGATTCGCGCCGTTCGAGCGATCACCGAGCAAATCGCCAACGCCATCCTGGGCGGCCGCGAAGAGCACGAGCGGCGCGAGGCCGAGCGCGCGGTGCGAGCCGCCCGCGAAGCCGAAGCCGCCATGGCCGCCGCCGCACGCGCCGAGCAGCAGGGCGCATCCGCGGCCGACATGGAGGCCGCCATGCTCGAAGCGGCCGGAGAAGCGGCGGCGGCGACGCCATCCACCGAAGCCCAGGAAACCGCCGAGCCCGCGGCTCCAGCCCCGGCGAAGCCGGCGGCGGCGGAATCCGCCGCAGCGGCCCCGCGTGCCGCCCGTGGTCGACGACGGCCGGCGGCGCAAGCCGGAACCGCCCCGCGAGGCCGGCGCAAGCCGCGCGCCGCAGCGTCACCTCCGAGCCCGCCCACACCCCCACAGGACGCCAGCGATGCCTAAAGTCTCAATCGAAGATATTCGCGCGCTCCGGGCCGAGACCGGCGCCGGCGTCATGGACGTCAAGCGGGCGCTCGAGGACGCCGACGGCTCCATGGAGGACGCGCGCGACCTGCTTCGCGAGCGCGGCCTGGAGCTCTCGGCCAAGCGCGCCGACCGCGAAACGGGCGAAGGAATCATCGAGGCCTACGTGCATCCGGGCCGCCCGCTGGGCGCAATGCTCGAGCTTCGCTGCGAAACCGACTTTGTCGCCCGCACGCCCGAGTTCACGGCCCTGGCCCACGACCTGGTCATGCACATCGCGGCCATGGCGCCCGAGCGGGTCGCCGACGATGAGGCGGGCGACGGGCAGGCCTTGCTCGACCAGCCGTGGTTTCGCGACACGTCGCAAAAGGTGCACGAGGTCGTGCAGGACGTCGAGGCCCGGGTCGGAGAACGGATTCAGATCGCGCGGTTTAGCCGGTACGAGATTTAGCGCCGAAACGGGGGGACAGCGGTGCGAGCCCACACCTACCAGCGCGTACTCCTGAAAATCGGCGGCGAATCACTCGCCGGCGAAGACGGCTTCAGCATCGAGACCGATCGAGCGCGCGCGGTAGCCGACCGCATCGTCGAGGCCCGCGCGCTCAACGTCGAGATCGCCATCGTCATCGGCGGCGGCAACTTCTGGCGCGGCGGCGAAATGCCGACCATGGCCCGCTCGACCGCCGACTACATCGGCATGCTCGGCACGGTGATGAACGCCCTCGCGCTGCAGGAGGCGCTCGAAAGCGTTGACGTTCCCACCCGCGTCCAAACCGCCATCGAGATGCGCGAGGTGGCGGAGCCCTACATCCGGCGCAAGGCCATGGCCCACCTCGAGCAGGGGCGCGTTGTGATCTTCGCCGCCGGCACCGGCAATCCCTTCTTCACCACGGACACCGCCGGGGCCTTGCGCGCCATGGAAATCAACGCCCAGGCCCTGCTCAAGGCCACCAAAGTCGACGGCGCCTACACGGACGATCCCGAGCTGAATCCCAACGCCACCCGGCTCGACGAAATCACCTACCTCGAGGCGCTCAACCGCGGGCTGCGAATCATGGACGCCACCGCGTTCAGCCTCTGCATGGACAACGACCTGCCCATCGTCGTCTTCCGGCTCGAAGACCCGGGCAGCCTGCAGCGCGTGCTCACCGGCGAGCGCGTCGGTACAGTGATCGCGGCATGAGCGAGCTCATCGACGAATTCCTGGACGACGCGGCCCACCGGATGCGGCAGGCCGTGGCTCACCTCGAACACGAGCTGCTGGCCACCCGCACCGGGCGCGCCTCGCCGGCCTTGGTGGAAAACCTCAGCGTGGACTACTACGGCCAGCCGACATCTCTCAAGCAGATCGCCGGAATTTCCGTGCCGGAAGTGCGCTTGCTGGTGATTCAACCCTGGGACAAGTCCGCCATTCCCGACATCGAGCGCGCGATCCTCAAATCCGATCTGGGCATCACGCCGTCAAACGACGGCACGGTGATTCACCTGCCGATCCCGCCGCTCAGCGAGGACCGCCGCCGCGACCTGGTGAAGATCGTGCGCGGCCGGGTCGAGGCGGCGCGCGTGGCGGTGCGCAATGTGCGGCGCGACGTGCAAGACGATCTGCGCGACCTGTCGCGCCAGAAGGAAGCCTCCGAGGACGAGGTGCACCGTGGCACTCAGCGGCTCCAGGAGCTGACCGACAGCCATATCGCGCAAGTCGATGCCGCGGGCGAACGCAAGGAATCCGAGGTGATGACCGTCTGAACGCCAGCGCGGACGAGACGGGATCCGACACGGCGGCGCCCGACCACGTCGCCATCATCATGGACGGCAACGGGCGCTGGGCGCGCAGCCGTGCCCTGCCGCGAACCGAGGGCCACCGCGAGGGCGCGCTGCGGGTGCGCGGGATCGCCGAGGCCTGCATCGATATCGGCATCTCCACCCTCACCGTATTCGCCTTCTCCACCGAAAACTGGGACCGGCCGCACGACGAGGTGGACGTGCTGATGGCCCTGATTCCCGAGCGCCTGGCCGCCGAACGCGCCACGATTTTCAACAATGACGTGCGCATTCGCGTGCTCGGCGAAATCGAGTCGCTGCCCCTCGCGGACCGCGTGGCCGTGCGGACTATCGTCCGCCAGACCGTGAAACACCAGGCGCTGACGCTCAACATCGCGTTCAACTACGGCGGTCGCTCGGAGATCCTGCGCGCGGTGCGCAATCTCATGCGGGACGGCATTGCCCCGGAAGACGTGAGCGAGGACCTGTTCGCGTCCTATCTCTACACCAGCGACATCCCCGACCCCGACCTCGTGATTCGCACGGCGGGGGAGCAGCGCCTGAGCAATTTCCTCATCTGGCAGGCGGCGTACGCCGAGTTCTATTCCACGCCGACGCTGTGGCCCGATTTCACCCGCGACGAGTTCGACAAGGCCCTGGCCACTTACCGGCAACGCGAACGCAAGTTCGGGCGCGTGGCGGACCAGCCGCGCGTGGTCAGCGACCTGATCTCCGGATAGCCTTCGCTGCGCGCGCGCGTTCTCAGCGGGGCCGTCCTCATTCCGGCCGTGGTGGCGGTCGTCTGGTGGCACCCGTCGGCGCTGGCGGTGCTCGTCATCGTCGGGGCGGCCCTCACCGCGCGCGAGCTGGCGCACCTGCTGCTGCGCGGCCCGCGACCACATCTGCGGGCGCTCGCTCCGGCGTTGGCGGCGCTGGTCGTGGCGCTGGCGGCGGTGCCCGAAGGTGAGCGCGTGTGGCTGGGGACGCTCACGGCCGCCCTGCTTGCCGTCGGGCTCATCGCCCAACTGGCGACGTCGGACCCGCACCGCTTTGCCAACTGGGCGCTCGCCGCGGCCGCCGGCGGCTACGCCGGGGCGCTGCTGGGGCTGGCCGTCGTGCTCCGCACGTTGCCCGACGGGTTCGCCTGGACCCTGCTGGCGCTGGTGGTCACCTGGGCCTACGACTCGCTGGCGTACGCCGCCGGACGCACCGTCGGACGCCGCGGCTTCATGACCCACATCTCGCCGCGCAAGACCTGGGAAGGCGTGGCCGGAGGCACCGCTGGCAGCATCGCCGCCACCGCGGCATTCCTCCCATTTCTGCCGATCGAGGGGTGGCTGGTCGTTCCCTTGGGCCTGGCCTGGGCCGCCGCCGCGCAGACCGGCGACCTCGTGGCCTCGATGGTCAAGCGGGACGCCGGCGCCAAGGACAGCGGCCAGTTGATCCCGGGGCACGGTGGTATGTTGGATCGCGTGGACGGCCTGCTGTTCGTGGTACCGGCCGTGTTCGCCGCCGCCCACTTCATCGGCTAGCGATCCCGAGGCACGGGCACCCCGCCCCACCGATCCGGAGCACGCGATGACGACGGCACCCAAGCGAATTGTGGTCCTCGGCGCCACCGGATCCATCGGCACCCAGACCCTCGACGTCGTGCGGACCCACCCCGAGCATTTCGAGGTCGTCGGGCTCACCTGCAACGCCAGCGCCGACTTGCTGATCGACCAAATCAACGAGTTCAACGTGCCGGCGGCCTGCCTCAGTGACCTGTCCAGGGCAACGGCGGAGTGGCCGGCAATCTGCGAGCGCCTGCCCTACCCCGAAGGCTTGGAGCAGCTCGCGGCGCGTGACGACGTGAACATCGTGGTGGTGGCCACAATCGGCGGCGACGTTGGATTCCGGCCCACCGAGGCCGCGCTCCGAGCCGGCAACACCGTCGCCCTGGCGAGCAAGGAGCTGCTGGTGATGGGCGGCCGGTTGTTCCGCGACCTTGCCGACAGCACGGGAGCCCAAATCCTGCCGATCGACAGCGAGCACAGCGCCTTGTGGCAGTGCCTGGTCGGCGAAGACCCGGGTTCGGTGCGGCGGCTCATTCTCACGGCCTCGGGCGGACCGTTTCGCGAGACCGACGCCGCCGCCATCCGCGACGCGACCGCCGAGGAGGCGCTCAAGCACCCGAACTGGGTCATGGGGCCGAAGATCACGACCGATTCGGCCAGTTTGATGAACAAGGGATTCGAGGTCATCGAGGCCCATTGGCTGTTCGATCTGCCCTACGACCGCATCGAGGTGATCATTCATCCTGAATCCGTCGTGCACTCCATGGTTGAATTCCACGACGGCTCGCTGAAGGCCCAGCTTGGAACCCCCGATATGCGCCACCCCATTCAATACGCACTGGCCTACCCCGAGCGACTCAACGCGGCCCATTCCAGCCTGGCGTTGGACGAGCTCCAGCAGTTGCGCTTCGAGACGCCGGACCTGGAGCGCTTTCCCCTGCTGCGCGCGGCCATGGACGCCGGGCAGGCGGGCGGCACGGCCCCGGCCACGCTGTGCGGGGCCGATGACGCCGCGGTCGAGATATTCCTGCGCGGCGACTTGCGCTTCGGGGCGATGGTTGACGCCGTGCTCGACGCCATGGCGGCGACGCCCGTGCGGCCCCTGGATTCGCTCGACACGGCCCTGGACGCCCATCGCGAGGGCGTCGAGCACGTTCGCCGGAGCCTCACCGCCGCGTCGTGAATCCCATCCAGGCCCTGCTGGACTCCGGGGCGAGCATGCTGGTGGTGATCCCGATATTCCTGGCGCTGCTGTCCCTGATCGTGTTCGTGCACGAGCTGGGGCACTACGCCTTCGCGCGCCGCTTTGGCGTCGGGGTCCACACCTTTGCCATCGGCCTCCCGCCGCGCCTCTGGTCGCGCCTGCGCGGCGACGACGCCATTCCGGCGGAGCCGCTGGCGCAAGACGCGGCGTCTCAAGTCGACGGGGCGGTGCGGCTTGTGGGCGCGTCCAACCCGGACGATCCCGGGCTACGCAACGCCATCCTGCTGTACCGCAACGTCGAGCCGCCGACGCGCGCCGAGCTGCGCGCCGCGCAGGCGGAAGGCGCGGTGGGCGCCATCCTGGCCGTGCCGCCGGAGCTGACCGTGCATCTCTCGGGCGCCGAGTCGCTGGCGCTGCCGGTGGTCCGCGTCGACCCCGAAACCGGAACGGCCATCGCCGCGCGGTTGCGCCAGGGCGAGCTCCAGGCCGAGCTGCGTCGGGGTCCGCAGGCGGCCTTCGATTCAGCCCGGGCGTCCATTCACCTCGGCGGAACCAGGTTTGCGATCAATGCCCTGCCCCTGGGCGGCTACGTGCGCCTGGCCGGCGAGTCCAACGACTTCGACGCGCCGCAGGGATTCGCGCGGCGCAAGCCCTGGCAGCGCGCGGTGATCCTTGTGGCCGGCCCCCTGATGAACTTCCTGCTGGCGCCCATCCTCTTCATGCTGGGATCGCTGATCGCGGACGAAGTTGGAGCCCGCATCGTGGAGGTCGCCGAGGGCTCACCGGCGCAGAGCGCCGGTCTGCTGGCCGACGACCGCATCCTGGCGGTTGACGGCGCCGCCGTTGCCAGCGTCGGCGACCTGATCCGCGGCTTGGACGGTGCGGCCGGGCAACCGGTGACGTTCGAGATTCGGCGCGGTTCGGACACCGCCATGTTGCGCGCTGTGCCGCGCGTCGAGCCACCGCCGGGCGAGGGCCCTCTCGGCATTCGCATCGGTCCCGTGCGCGAGTCCGCCCCGCTGCACATCGCGGCGGCGCGCGGGGTCACACGCACCATCGACTCGCTCGCCTTGGTCCCGCTGGCCATCGGCGAGTGGATCGCCGGCGGCCCGGTCCAGGTCTCCGGTCCCGTTGGCATCGCCGCGGTCGTGGACCAGGCGGCGCGTCTCGGTCTGGAACGGGTGCTCTTCCTGGGTGCGATTCTGTCGGCCCAGATCGGGCTCATCAACCTCTTTCCCTGGCCCGGTCTGGACGGCGGACGGCTGGTGTTCGTGGGCTTCGAGTGGCTCACCGGGCGGCGGCTGAATCCACGCCGCGAGGCCGCCTTCCACTTCGTGGGCATCATGCTGCTCATGGCGCTGGCGGTGGTCATCACCGTCAGCGACGTGCAGCGCTTGGCGGGCTTCTAGCCGTTCGGTTTGCTGGAGTCTGACCGGTTAACCGGCTACGCTCAGAGCGACCCCGGTTGGTGTCCGCTTTTGTGCAACGTGAGGTGAAGTTACGGTGATTCGACGCCGAGGGTCATTCCCCATCAAGGTTCGCGACGTGGAGATCGGCGGTGGCGCGCCGATCAGCGTCCAGTCGATGACGATCACCGACACGAAGGACGTCGTCGCCACGCTGGCCCAGATTCATGAGCTCGTCGAAGCCGGCTGCGACATCGTGCGCATCGCCGTGCCCGACAAGTACGCCGCCGAGGCGCTGCCCGACATCCGCGCCGGCACCGACGCGCCCCTCGTGGCCGACATTCACTTCGACCACCGGCTGGCGCTCATGGCCGCCGAAGCCGGCATGGACTGCCTGCGCATCAATCCCGGCAACATCGGCGGACGCGAGAAGGTCGAGGCGGTCGTCCGCGCCTGCAAGGAGCGCGAGATCCCGATTCGGATCGGGGTCAACGCCGGATCGATCCAGGAAGCGTGGTCGAAGAAGATCGACCGGCGCCCCGAGGGTCAGGAGCTCGTCGAAGCCATGGTCGAGGACGCCCTCGAGCACGTGAAGATTCTCGAGGACCTCAACTTCGACCAGATCAAGATCTCGCTCAAGTCGTTCGAGGTCGAGGTGACCATCGAGGCCTATAAGGCCATCGCCCAGCAGACCATGTACCCGTTCCACATCGGGATCACGGAGTCGGGCCCGCCGCGCACCGGCATTATCCGCTCCGCCGTCGGGCTGGGAAGTCTCCTCTACGACGGTTATGGCGACACCATGCGCGTGTCGCTGACGACCGATCCCGTGGAGGAAGTCTTCGTCGCCAACGAGATCCTCAAGGTGCTGGGCCTCAAGGAAGCCGGTCCCACGATGGTCTCCTGCCCGTCCTGCGGGCGCTGCGAGATCGACCTCTTCGGCCTCTCCGACTCGGTTGAGGAAGTCATGGGTACTGTCAAGGAGCCGCTCAAGGTCGCCGTGATGGGCTGCGTGGTCAACGGCCCGGGAGAGGCGATGGACGCCGATATCGGCATCGCCGGCGGCAAAGGCCGCGGGGTGATCTTCCGCAAGGGCGAGATACTGCGCACGGTGGACGAGACCGACATGCTGCCCGTGCTCACCGACGAGATCCGTAAGCTGGAGGCCGAGTTCGCCGCCAATGGCGATTCGTCCGACTAGTACCTCGGGCAATCGACCGTAGGATCTCCATGACGTCGATGCTTGCCGTCCGCAAGGCCGCCCCAACTCCCGGCGTCGAGCTGGCCGAGTTGCCGCGGCCCCAGCCCGCCGCGGATGAGCTCCTGATCAAGGTGCGGCGCAGCGGCATCTGCGGCTCGGACAAACACCTGTACCTCTGGGACGAGTGGGCGGCGGGCAACTACCCCACGCCGTTCACGCTCGGGCACGAGCTGGTGGGCGAGGTGGCGGAGTTGGGAGCCAACGTGCAGGGCCTAGAGCCCGGCGACATCGTGGCCATCGAGAGCCATATCTTCTGCGGCATCTGCCGTCCCTGCCGCACCGGCAACGCGCACGTGTGCGAGAACCTGCGCATACTCGGCATCGACGTTTCCGGCGGCTTTGCCGAATACGCCGCCGTGCCGAGCCGGCTCGCCTGGCGCGTGCCGCCGACGATTCCGCTGGAGCGGGCCGTCCTCTTCGAGCCGCTCGGCAACGCCGTGCACGCCGCCATGCGCTACGACGTGTCCGGACAGCCGGTCGCCGTCTACGGCTGCGGGCCGATGGGACTCATGGCCATCGCCGTGGCCTACACGGCAGGGGCCTATCCGATCGTGGCCACGGACGTTTCCGCCTATCGACGCACGCTGGCGGCGCAGGTCGGCGCGCACCTGACCGTCGACGCAACAAGGCCCAGCGTCGAGCAAGACATCGTCGACGCCCTCGGGGAGCGGCCCACCGTCAGTTTGGAAATGTCGGGGCACCCCACGGCGCTGCGACAGGCGCTGCGCGTATCGGCCAACGCCGGCAAGATCGTGTTCCTGGGCATTCCGCCCAAGCCCATCGTCATCGACCTGGCCGAGGAGTTCATGTTCAAGGGCCTGGAAGCTTACGGCGTCACCGGACGGCTGATCTGGGATACCTGGTATCGCACCGAGGCCTTCCTGCAGATCCACGGCGACTTGCTGGAGCCGCTGGTCACCCACACGTTTCCGCTCCACGACTTCGAGGACGCCATGCAGCTGGTGCTCTCGGGCGACTGCGGCAAGGTGCTGCTCGACGTCGACGGCTAGCCGATCGTCAGCAAGGCCACCCCGACGGCGCTCACCAGCACGCCGACGATGGCGTATCGACCGGGCCGCTCGCGCAGGGTCACGCTGCTCAGCAAGAGCACGAAGACGGGCGCCGTGGCCGTGAGCGCGCCGCCGCGCGCTGCCCCGATGGCTTGTATGCCCGAGAGAAACATATAGCCGCCCACCGTTAGGGCCAGCAGTCCGCTGGCCAGCGCGATCAGGCTGTCGCGCCGCCCCAGGCTCACGGGCGCCCAGCGGCCGGCCGACGCCAGCGCGGCCACGTTCAACGCCAGCGCCGCCAGCGGCATCCGCACGGCATTGACGATCTCCGGCGGCAGACCCTCGAGGGCGAGCCTGAGGGCATTCAGATCGAGCGCGAAGAGCACCGACGCGAGCAGCGCGAGAACGGCGCCGACCGACGTGCGCAGACGCCACGGCCCCGGCGCCGCCATGCCCGACCGTGCCGCCGGCTCGATGGCGAGCAGCAGCCCCCCGGCCACGATGAGCACCCCGCCCACGCCGTCCATCACGGTGAGCGTCTCGCCGAGGACCGTGACCGCGATCAGGGCCGTGAACAGCGGATAGGTCGAGGCCAGGGCGTAGGCGCGCGAAACCCCTACCCGAGGCACGGCGCGCACGAGGAGCACCTCGCCGCCACCGATCCCAACGACCACCGCGGCCAGGATGGCCAGCAGATTTGCCAGCGGCATGGACACGGCCTCGCCCCAGCGACCACCGACGGTGACGATGAGCGCGAAGGCCACCGCCGGCGCAATGGCTCGCACGGCGGTGATCGGCAGCGCGCCATGCCGCACGGTGAGCGGACGCAAGACCACAATGCTCACCGCCCACGAGAGGGCGGCGCCCAGCACCAACAGCTCCGCCACAAACCTCTCCAGGCGGCATGCCGCATCGCCACTCCCAGCGACGCCAAGCGCAGCCTACGCCGCTGCGGGAGCGAAGACACGGCCTTCCAGACGCGGGTAGTACCATCACATAACAGTTCGGCTTTTGTACGGCCTGAACTGGCGCGTTCGCAGGGGAGGCTGGGGCGTGGCGGCGTGAGCACGACGACGCTGACACCGCTGCGGCGCCAATATCTTGACATAAAACGTCAACACCCCGAAGCGCTCCTGTTCTTCCGCCTCGGCGACTTCTACGAGCTGTTCGACCACGACGCCGAGGTCGCCGCCGAGGAGCTGCAAATCGTGCTCACCTCGCGCGAGTTCGGTCGTAGCGGACGCTCGCCCATGTGCGGCGTGCCCCACCACGCCGCCGCGGGCTACATCGCCAAGCTGGTCGAGGCCGGGCACCGCGTGGCGGTGTGCGACCAGGTAACCGCCGCCGGCAACGGCCTGGTGGATCGCGCGGTCACCCGAGTGATTACGCCCGGCACGGTCGTCGACGAGGACATGCTGCGACCGCAGGCGAACAACTACCTCGCGGCCGTCGTGCCTGCGGAAAACCTCGTGGGATTCGCCTACGCCGACGTGACGACCGGCGAGTTTGCCGCCACCGAGGTGCGCCACGACCAACTCGGGCCGGAGCTCACCCGGGTCGCGCCGCGCGAGACGCTGGCCTTCGGCGACATCGACCTCCCGCATGCCGTGACCGGCGCCGAATGGATGGCCGATCCCGACACGGCGGAGGAGGCGTTGCGCCGCCATTTCACGGTCCAGGACCTTGATGGATTCGGTCTCACCGAGCGTCCGCTGGCATCGCGCGCCGCGGGGGCGCTGCTCGCCTATGTCACCGAGACGGACGCAAACGCGCTGCACGTGCTCACCGGCCTGCACGTCTACGGCGTGTCGACCTACATGGAGCTCGATCCCGCCACCCGGGCGAACCTGGAGCTCGAATCCGGGGGGCGCGCCGCGCGCCGCGACCACAGCCTGCTGGGCGTGCTCGATCGCACCCGCACGCCGATGGGCGCCCGGCAATTGCGGCGGCACGTCGCCCGCCCGTCGCTCGAGCGCGAGGTCATCGAGCGGCGCCTGGATTCGGTGGCGGCGCTGGTCGACGACGCCGATCGCCGGGCCGAGCTGCGTGACGCCCTGAAGTCCGTGGGCGACCTCGAGCGACTGGCCAACCGCGTGCTGCGGCGCACCGCGAACGTCAACGACGTCCGCCGCGTCGCCGCCGCGCTCGACGGCCTCGCCTCGGTTTGCCACACCGTCGACGCCGCCGCCGGCGCGCTCGAGCACCTGCACGACCGCATCGACACCTGCGACGAGGCCCAGGACCTGATCGCGCGGGCCATCGACGACGGCGAGCGCACCATTCGCGCCGGGTACAGCGACGAGTTGGACCGGCTGGCGGCCGGCGCCGGTTCCGCCAAGGCCTGGATCGCCGCGCTGGAAACGCAAGAGCGCGAGCGCCTGGGGATCAGGTCGCTCAAAGTCCGCTTCAACCGCGTGTTCGGCTATTACATCGAGCTCGGCCGCGCCTATGCGGACCGGGTGCCGGATCACTACGAGCGCCGCCAGACGCTGGCCAACGCCGAGCGCTACGTGATTCCAGAACTCAAGGAGCGCGAAGCCGAGGTCCTCAACGCCCAGGAGCAAATCGAGGCGCTCGAATCCCTCCTGTTCGAGGAAGTGGTGGAGCGTCTCGCCGGCTGGGCGCCCGCCATGCTCGAGTCGTCGGCGGCCGTCGCCGCGCTCGATGTCGCCGCATCGCTGGCCGAGGTGGCCGTGCTCCAGGGCTACACGCGACCCATGCTCACCGACGCGGGCGGCATCGAGATCGAAGCCGGTCGCCACCCGGTCGTCGAGGCCAGCCAGACCGAGCCGTTCGTGCCCAACGACACCCGGCTCGATCCCGACGACCGGCAAATCTTGGTGCTCACCGGACCCAACATGGCCGGCAAGTCCACCTATCTGCGCCAGACGGCGCTGATCGTGCTGCTGGCGCAGATCGGCAGCTTCGTGCCGGCCGACCGCGCCGAGATCAGCCTCGTGGACCGCATCTTCACGCGCGCCGGCGCCCGCGACGACCTCGCCGCCGGCGCCAGCACCTTCATGGTGGAGATGCTGGAGCTGGCCGCCATCCTGGCCCAGGCCACGCCCCGCAGCCTATTGATCCTGGATGAAATTGGCCGCGGCACGAGCACCTACGACGGGATTTCCGTCGCGCAGGCGGTCGTCGAGCACCTGCACCATCACCCGCGCCTGCGCGCCAAGACGATCTTCGCCACGCACTACCACGAGTTGACGGCGGTGGCCGACCTGCTGCCGCGCGTGCACAACGCCAACGTCGCCGTCGCCGAGCAAGGCGAGCGGGTCGTGTTTCTGCGCCGCATCGTGGACGGCCCGGCGGACCGCAGCTACGGCGTGCAGGTGGCCCAGCTGGCGGGTCTGCCGCCGGCCGTGATCCGGCGCGCGCGCGAGATCCTGGTCGAGCTCGAACGGCTGGCAACGGGCGCCAAAGCCGCCCCGAACGTCCAGCTCACGCTGCTGACGCCCGAAGAGCACCCCGTGGTCAAGCGCTTGCGCGACCTGGATCCCGAGCAGCTGAGTCCGTTGGATGCGCTGAGCCTGGTCTACGAGCTGCGCAACGACGCCGACGCATGAGCATCCGCCGCCTCCCGCCAGACATCGCCAGCAAGATCGCCGCCGGCGAGGTGATCGAGCGTCCGGCCTCGGTGGTGAAGGAGCTGATCGAGAACTCCATCGACGCCGGCGCCCGGCGGGTGACGGTAGAAGTGCACGAGGGCGGTCTGAGCTTCATTCAGGTCACCGACGACGGCCATGGCATCGCGTCGGACCAGCTGGAGCTCGCGGTGCAACGCCACAGCACCAGCAAGCTGCGCACCGTGGACGACCTGGCGCGCATCCGCACGCTGGGATTCCGCGGCGAAGCGCTCGCCAGCATCGCCGCCGTTGCCGAGCTGACCGTTGCGTCGGTGACCGCCGCCGGGGCTCCCGGGCATCGGGTGACGGCGCGCGACGACGCAATCATCGAGTCGACGCCCCATGGGGGACCGGTCGGGACGCAGGTCACGGTGCGGGCGCTGTTCCGGTCTATTCCGGCGCGGCGCCAGTTCCTGAGAGCCGAGCGTACGGAGCTGGGCCACGTCATGGACGCCGTGACCCATGCCGCGATCGGGCACCCGTCGATCGCCTTCCGCTTGCTCGACGGCGAACGTGAGCGGCTGCGCACGCCCGGAACCGGCGACCTGCGGGCCACGCTCGTCGCCATCCACGGCCAATCCGTGGTCAAGGAATTGATCGAGCTCCCGCCGGGCGAGACGCTCGGCATCGACGGCTTCGTCTCGCAGCCGCACGTCCAGCGAAGCACCAGGCGCGACATCTCGCTCTTCGTCAACGGCCGCTGGGTGGGCGACCGGCTGCTTGCGGGCGCGATCGGCGACGCCTATCAGGGCCTGCTGCCGAGCCGGCGCTACCCGGTCGTGGTGCTCCGGCTGGAGATCCCACCCGAGGATGTCGACGTCAACGTGCATCCGGCCAAAGCCGAGGTGCGGTTCCGCCGGGGCGGCGAAATCTTCAGCCGCGTGTCGGCCACCGTGCGCCGCGCCCTGACCGCCGGCGGTGCGGTGACGCCCGCGCGGGTCGACGAGCCCATCCTGGACCAGTTCTACCTGCCGACCAGCGCCATGCCCTGGGACGGGCAGCCACCGCCGGCCCCGCGCAACCTGCCCGGCGAGCCACCGGGCGAGCCGCAGCCGGAGGCGGACGCCAATGGCGGCGGACAGCTGCGCTCGCCCGTGCCGCGCGCGCTGGGGCAAATTGATCACACCTACATCGTGGCCGTCGGACCCGCCGGCGTGTATCTGATCGACCAGCACGCCGCCCACGAGCGCATCCTCTACCACCAGTTGGGCCAGACCGGCGCCAATGCCAGCCAGGCCTTGCTCGATCCGGTGCCGGTCACGCTCTCGGCCCCGGCCTCCGAGTGGGTCGGCGATCACCTGGACGACCTCGCGGCATTGGGCGTCGACGTGGAGCCGTTCGGCGCGAACGCCTGGCTGGTGCGCCGCGTGCCCGCGACCGGCCGGGCCATCGACGCGGCGGCCTATCTGTCGGCAGTCGTCGACGAGGCCCGCGAGGCGCCCACCGGACGACGCGTCGTCACCGAGCAGCTGCGCTGGTCCGCCGCCTGCCACGCGGCGGTCAAGGCCGGCGACCAGCTCGCCATCGACGAGATGCAGGCCGTCGTCGAGGGACTGGAGCGCTGCGATCTGGGCCTCACCTGCCCGCACGGCCGCCCCACCATGATCCTGCTCACGCGCGACCTGCTCGATCGGCAGTTCGGCCGCGGCTAGCGCGGACCACGGGCGGGTCTGAGACCCGCCCCTACCGAGCAACAGTGCGGGCGTGAACGTCCGGTAGGGGCGGGTTTGAAACCCGCCCGCTGGTACCGGCCAGCCAGCCTGTCTCGGAATCGAACAAGCCGACACACCCAACGTCGCGTAGCATCACCGACGGATTCGAGAACATTCGCGGTGGGGGATCGACATGCGGTTAGCCGACAAGGTGGCGATCGTGACGGGGGGCGCCAAGGGCATCGGTCGCGGCATCGCGACGGCATTCGCCGTCGAGGGCTGCCGCGTGGTCATCGCCGACATCGACGCGGCGACCGCCGCTGAAACCGTGACCGAAATCCAGGCCGCCGGCGGGCTGGCGGAGTTCCAGGCCACCGACGTGCGCCTGCACGCGGACATCGAGCAGACCATCGAGCGCACCGTCGCGGACCATGGCCGGCTGGACGTGATGGTCAACAACGCCGGCTGGCACCCGCCGGCCACGACCATCGACGACACCTCCCTCGAGCTGTTCGAGTCGCAGCTCACGCTCAACCTCACCAGCACCTATCTCGGCAGCAAGTTCGCCGTGCCGCATCTCCGCCGGACCAAGGGCAACATCATCAACACGGCGTCGTTGGCCGGGGTCGTGGGGCAGACGCTCGCGGCGGCCTACGCGGCGTCCAAGGCCGGCCAGGTGGGCTTCACCAAGGCCCTGGCGGTCGAGCTCGCGCCGCAAGGCGTGCGGGTGAACTGCATCTGCCCCGCCGGCGTCGACACGCCGCTGTTGTGGGAATGGGCCAACACCCTCGACGACCCGGGGGCGGCCGCGCAGTCGGTGGACGCGCTGCACCCGCTGGGCCGCATGGCGCGGGCGGAAGAGATCGGCCGTGCCGCGCTCTTCCTCGCGAGCGACGACGCGTCGTTCGTCACCGGCCACGCGCTGGTCGTGGACGGCGGCGCCACGCTCGACTACTCGCCGGCCCAGTACGCGTCCTGAAGCCTCCGGTGTGCCCGGCACTCCGCCAGGCATTCCGAGTGATCCATTTCTGTCATTTCGAGCGAAGCGAGAAATCTAAGTGGCAGGGGAGAAGTCACAACGCCTTTAGACTCCTCACGGCGTTCGGAATGACACGAAGACGGCGCCAGCGGCCAGAGTCCTCAGTCCGGGCCCCGGACCATAGGACGCGCCCGAATCCCCCTAGAACCGCTCCGTCCGAACGCCAAGCTGCGTGCGCGAGAGATAGGGCGTGCATCCCGGCTGCCCTTGAAACTCGGCGAAGTGCGCCGGGATCTCGCCGCCCGCGTCCTCGATCGCCAAGCCCAGCAGCCGCTCCACCACGTCCGAATGCTGATCCGCCACGTTGTTCGTGAGCTCCGGATCGTCCTGCACCCGATACAGCAGCGGCTCCTCGCCCCAGATCGTGGCGTTGCACCACCAGGTGTCGTCGATCACGGTCACCAGCGGGCCCCAGGCAACCGTCGCGTGGCTGCGAGCGGACCACCCGTCCCCCGTGAGCAACGGCCCCAAGTCCGACCCTTCGACGTCGGGCTCCAACCCTCCGGCGGCCAGGATCGTCGCCGCAACATCCGTATTCATGACGAGGTCGTCGCAAGTCGTCCCGCGGCCGGCGCCGTCCGGCGACCGGACCAGCAGCGCCAGGTCGGCCACGGCGCGGGTCAGCGGGTGCCCCTGCTTGCTGACCAGTCCCTTGTCGCCCGGATCGAATCCCAGGTTGTGTCCGTGATCGGAGACCACGACCACCAGCGTGTCGTCCAAGCGGCCACTGAGCCTCAGCGCCTCGTAGAAGTGACCGAACCAGCGGTCGCACAGCGTCACCTCGCCGGCGTAGTTCGCCTGGCAGCGCTCGAGCTCGCGCGCCGTGTACATCCCCTCATGCGGCGCGTAGAGCGACTGGATGATGTCCGCCGTGTCGTCGTCGACCGGGTCGTACATGCGCCGATAGTTCTCCGGCGGTTCCCACGGCTCGTGCGGATCGAATGAGTCCACCACCAGGAAAAATCGCTCCGCGTCCTGGTTTTCATAGATCCAGCGGCTCGCGCTGCGGAAGAGTCGCGCCGGGTAGTAGTCGGCTTCGTCCCGGCGGAACTGGTTGTTGAGCAGGTACTGCCGAAAAAACTCCGTGCGCTGGTGCACCGGCGGAAACCGCTCGGGCACGTGATGCCGGATGGCGCCGGGCGGCAGCGCCGGCCCCGAGCGAAACCTGTCGGTCTCCTGGCCACGAATCCAGTCCCACTCGTCGAATCCGCGGTGAAAATTCTTCGACGGCTTGAACTGGTGATAGCAGTCCGTCAGCAGCGCCGTGCGGTATCCCACCTCGCGCAGGCGCTCCGCCACCGTGTCCTGCTCCTCCGGAATCGGTCCCCAGCCGGGCGCGCCGATAAAGTCGCCCTTCAAGGTGCGGTGGCCGTGAAAGGGATACGTCCGCAGGCCCGTGTGCACGGCGCGGCGAAACGGCAGCGTTGGCAGCGACTCCGGATAGGCCCGCGTGAAGCGCACCGACTCGCGCGCGAATGCGTCCAGGTGCGGGGTCGAGATCCACTCGTTGCCGTAGGCCCCGAGATGGTCCTTCCGCAGCGTGTCGAAGATCACCAGCACGATGTTCATAAGTGACGAGGCCCTTGCCGCCATGAGCCGGGCGGGCGGAAAGCTGACCGGCGGATCGTAGCCCAGCGGCGCACGAGGTTGCCGGCCGAAGTTTGGCTATCCACCCTGCGCCTCCCGGGCCAGGACGAGCAGGTTGTCCAGCAGGCAATAGACCGTGAGCGGCCCGACGCCGCCCGGCACCGGCGAGTAGGCCGACACGACTCGGGCCACGGCCTCGGCGTCCACGTCGCCCTTCAGGCCATCGGCCGTGTACGTGGCGCCAACGTCGACGACCACCGCGCCCGGCTTCACGTGCTCGCGCGAAATCAGCCCAGGCCGACCGACACAGGTGACCAGCACGTCCGCCTGCGAGGTCACCTCGGCGAGATCGCGCGTCCGCGAGTGGCACATGGTCACGGTGGCGTCGCGCGCCAGCAACATCAGGGCCACCGGCTTCCCCACGCCGCGGCTGCGGCCCACAACCGCCACCCGACGCCCGGCCAGTTCGATGTCGTAGTGGTCCAGGAGGCGCAAAACGGCCGTCGCCACGCCCGGCGCCAGCTCGGACGCGCCCGCCAGCACCGCGCCGATGGCGGCGCGCGTAATCCGGTCGACATCCTTCTCCGGTGGCAGGGCCGCGACGACCGTGGCGGTGTTCACCGATGACGGCAGCGGCAATGCCACGATGATTCCGTGGACCTCGTCGTCGACCGCCAACCGCTCGACGAGCCCGACGGCCTCGGCCGTCGAGGAAGCCTCGTCGAGCAGCTCCTCGGAGACCGGGACGCCAACCCGTCGCGCGCCCCGCGAGACCTGCCGGGCATAAGCGGCCCCGGCGGGGTGGGTCGCGCAGCGAACGAAGGTGAGCGCGGGGGGCCTGGCGAATTTCGAAAGCTCCGTCGCAATCGATGCCCGCAATACCCGGGCCGGCTCGCGGCCCGTCATCACAGTCACGCGTGCAACTCCGACAGCACGCGGTCGGCCGCCGCGTCGGCCCGCGCCAGCCCGGACCGATAACGCTTGCAGCTTCGCTCGAGCTCCACGCACGCCGCCTGGTCGGCGACCGAGCCGATGTTCGCCGCGATGTTCATCTCGCAGATTCGAAGGGCGCCGCGCGCCAGCGCCGCACCGGCGGCGGCGTCGCACCGCACGTGGGGATTCGCCTTAGTAACCGCGGCGCCGGCGAGCTCTATCACCTCAAGCGCCAGCTCACCGACGCTCGCGGGCACGCGGCTTGCCGCCAATGCCGCGGCGGCGACCGCATCGGCCCGCGTGGCCTTGGCGGCGCGCGGCAGGCGGTAGGCCTCCAGCAGCCCGGTGTAGGCGTCCGCATCCGCCTCGATGAGCGTCAGCGCTTCACCGCGAATCGCGTCCGTCCGAGCCACGATGCGTTCCATCTCGGCATGCACGGATTCGAAGCGCTTCCGGGCCAGCGTGAGTTGTGCGCTCATGCCCACGAGCGCCGCTCCCAGCGCCACGGCCGCCGCCGCCGCGCTGCCGCCGCCGGGCGTGGGCGAATCGGACGCCAGCGCCGCGGCGAAGCCTTCAATCGTTGCGTGAGCGGCGCCTTCCGCCACGCTATCCCGCGGTGGCGGCCGCGCCCACGGCAGCAGCGGGCGCCAGTGCCGGAACCGGCGTCGGCCGCGGCAACTCCAGACCGGCAGCCTCCACGATGCGCGGTACGGCCTTCTCCCAATCGATCGCCATCACGTGCACGCCGTGCACGCCCTCGATCTCACGCACCTGCTCGATGATTTCCAGGCAAATGCGGACGCCCTCGGCGCGCGGCTTGCGGGCGCCGCGCATGCGCTGCATCACGTCGTCCGGAACCTCCATGCCCGCGACCTTGAACTTCATGAACTCGGCCATCCGAGCCGACTTTAGCGGCCCCACGCCCGCCAGTATGTGAACTTGTTCATGAATGCCCTCGTCGCGAACGTGCGACATCCACTCCGCAAACCGCTCCACGTTGAAGATCATCTGCGTCAGCGCGAACTCCTGTCCCGCGGCGGCCTTCTTGAGCATACGCAGCGGGCGGAACCCATAGGGCGGCGCAAAGGGATTGGCCGCGCCGCCGATGAACAGCTGAAAGTCGCCCTTGATCGGGTCGCCCGCGGCGGTGCGATTCTCATCTCGGAGCTGCTTCAACAAGCGCACGAGTTGCACGCCCTGCAGGTCGAAGACCGGCTTGGCCATGGGATGGTCGCCCAGGACCAGCGAGTCTCCGCTGATTGACATAAAATTCCGAATGCCAAACGCCTGCGCCGCAATGACGTCCGATTGGATGCCCAGCCGATTCCGGTCGCGGCAGGAGAGCTGCATGATCGGCTCGACGCCGCCCTGCAGGCAGAGCAGCGCCGCGCCCCAATGCGACATCTTGAGCGCCGCGCCCTGGTTGTCGGTGCAACTGGCGGCATCCACGAAGCCGCGCAGGATCTCGGCCTTCGCCCGGACGTCCGCCGCATCCGGCCCCTTGGGCGGCCCGAGCTCACAGGTGACGGCAAAATGGCCGGCATCGAGCACGGCCTGCAAATGGCTGTATGGCGGCCCCGGCGCGGGGCCGTCGACGGGTGGCGAATCAGACACCGAAAGCGGTTGTCCCAGCAGCCGGAAAATGTTCGTCATGCATGGTAACGCGGGCTGCCGCCCGCCCAGTCCGGCCGCGAGGTGAACGCCGTGCTCGTGGTGGTGACGGGGCCGACGGCGTCGGGCAAGACGTCCGCGGCGCTCGCGCTGGCCGACGACTTCCCGGTGGAGGTCATATCAGCCGACTCGCGCCAGGTCTATCGCGGCATGGACATCGGCACGGCCAAGCCCACCGTCGCTGAGCGGGCCCGAGTCCCGCACCACTTGGTTGACATAATCGATCCACCCGAAGCCTACAGCGCCCACCGCTTCGTCCGAGACGCGCGCCGCGCGCTCGACGACATTCGCGGCCGCGGTCGTGTGCCGGTCGTCGTCGGCGGCACCGGCTTCTACATCAAGGCGCTCGCCCAGGCGTCGCTGCTGCCCGACGTTCCGCCCGACGCCGAGCTTCGACACGACCTCGACGCGCTGCAGGCTCGCGAAGGCGTGGCCGGCCTGGTGGCGCGGCTCGAGCGACTAGACCCTATCCGCGCCGCCACCATTGACCGTGCGAACCCGCGCCGCCTCGTTCGCGCCATCGAGGTCGCCGAACGCGGCGGGGCGTCGGCGGGCTCCCGGCCGGCGCCATCCAGCGCGATCTTCGGCATCGATGTCCCAACGGACGTCCTGGCAACCCGCATCGAGCATCGCGTGCACGCGATGTACGCCGGCGGACTGATCGAGGAGACGCGCATCCTGCTGGAGCGCGGCATTCCGGCGGACGCCCCCGCGCTCACGGGCGTCGGCTACCGTGAAGCCGCGTCGGTGCTCGACGGAAGCCTCACGCCGGATGAGGCCCGGCAGCAAACGACGACCCGCACGCGCCAATACGCGCGTCGTCAACGCACCTGGTTTCGGCACCAGCTTCCCGTACACTGGCGTACTCCAGAGACAATCGTGGAGGCGCTCGCCGCGCAGTTGCGCGGCATGAACCAAGTGGGACAGTCCTGACGTGAGCCTGGCATTCACCAAGATGCACGGAGCCGGCAACGATTTCGTGCTGCTCGACGGGCGCGAGGCGTTGCCCGACGACCTCGGTCCGCTGGCCGCCGAGCTTGCCGACCGGCGGTTTGGCGTGGGCTGCGACCAGGTGCTCGTCGTTCGTGACGGTTGGGAAGCCCGCTTCGCCATGGAAATCTGGAACGCCGACGGCTCGCGCGCCGAAATGTGCGGCAACGGCATCCGCTGCTTCGCCAAGTGGTTGTACGAACGCGGCGAACTGGGCAACCAGCGCGAGGTCATCGAAACGCTCGGCGGCCCCCGCTGGGTCGAGGCCGAGGAAGCGAACGGCGGGCTTCGCGTCACCACCGGCATGGGCGTGCCCTCTTTCGACCCGACGTCGCTGCCAATGCTTCCCGACGACACGGCATCCAACGTCACGACGCTGCACGTCAACGGTCACGCAATCGAGATCACGGGCGTTTCGGTGGGCAACCCGCACGCCGTGGCCTTCATCGACGACGTGGAGGCGTTTCCGCTGGCCGCGATCGGCCCGCTGGTCGAGCACCATCCGACGTTTCCCGAGCGCACGAACTTCGAGATCGTCGACGTGGCCGCTCCGCGTGAGCTCCGGGTCCGGGTGTGGGAGCGCGGCGCGGGCCTCACGCTCGCCTGCGGCACCGGCGCCGCCGCAACGGCGGCCGCGGCCATCGCCGCCGGACGGGTCGCGCCCGGCAACGTCGCCCTCGACATGCCCGGCGGACGGCTGCACGTGAACTGGGACGGTGACGGGAACGAGGTCACCATGCAGGGGCCGGCCGCGACGGTCTTCACCGGCCGGTGGCCCGCATAATGACGCCGCATCCCACGCCGTTGGTTGACGCCTAGTGTCCGCGTCGCCAATCCAATTCGCCGACCGCATCTCGGCGCTGCCGCCGTATCTCTTCGCGGAGCTCGACAAGCTGCGCGACGCCAAGCGCGCCGAGGGCGTGGACGTCATCAGCCTCGGCATCGGCGACCCCGACCTGCCGACGCCGTCGCCGATCGTGGCGGAACTCGAGCGGGCGGTGCGCGACCCCGCCAATCACCGCTACCCCGAGTACTACGGCCTGGACGAGCTGCGCGCGGCCATCGCGGATTGGTACGCCCGACGCTTCGACGTCACCCTGGATCCGGCGAGCGAGGTCGTGCCGCTCATCGGATCCAAGGAAGGTATCGCCCACCTGCCGTTGGCGCTGATCAACCCCGGCGACACCGTGCTCATGACCGATCCGGGCTATCCGGTCTACGCCATCGGCACCATGCTGGCCGGCGGACGCTCGCACATGGTCCCGCTCACCGCCGAGAACGGCTGGCTGCCCGACCTGGACGCTATCCCGGCCGAAGCGCTGGAGGCGGCCAAGCTCATGTGGCTGTGCTATCCCAGCAATCCCACCGCGGCCATCGCACCCTTCGAATTCTTCGAGCAGGCCGTGGCCTTCGCCCGCCGCCATGACCTGGTGCTCGCCCAGGACGCGGCGTACTCCGAAGTGACCTACGACGGCACGCGCTGCCGCAGCATCCTCGAGGTTCCCGGCGCGTGCGACGTGGCCGTCGAATTCCACTCGCTCTCCAAGACCTACAACATGACCGGCTGGCGCATCGGCTGGATGGTTGGCAACGCCGAGGTCGTCGAGGCGCTCGGGCGGGTCAAGACCAACGTGGATTCGGGCATCTTCCAGGCCGTGCAGCTTGCGGGAGTCGCCGCGTTGGACGTCTCGCAGCGCTGGATCGACAGCCGCAACGCCCACTTGGAACGGCGGCGGGACCTCGTGCTCGACGCGCTCCGTGCCTCGGGACTCCAACCGGAAACGCCCAAGGCCAGCCTCTATCTCTGGTCGCCGGTGCCCGACGGGATGACGTCGGTCGACTTCGCACACCGGCTCATCGAATCCGCCGGGGTCATCGTCACGCCGGGCGTGGGATTTGGCGCCGGCGGCGAGGGATACTTCCGCATCTCCCTCACCACGCCCGACGACCGTCTGCAGGAGGCCCTGGATCGCATCGCCGCGCTCACCTTCTGAGAGCGGTTCGCTCGCGGCTCGCGAGCGGGCCTTCCTTGTGGGCATCGACGGGCTCGCGTCGCTGGGCGATTGGCCGGCCGAAGCCTCGCTGGACGAGCTGGCCCGGCTGGTCGACACGGCCGGTGCATCGGTTGCCGGACGCCGCTGCGTCAGGATTCGCGAGCCCAATCCCGCCACGCTGATCGGTCAAGGCCAGCTGCGGGACTCCATCGAGGCCAGCCGCGCCGCCGATGCCAACGTCCTGGTCATCGACGCCGAGCTGCTCCCGCGCCAGCAGCGCAACATCGAGCGCGCCTTCGAGGGCAAGGTGCTCGACCGCACCGGCGTGATCCTGGACATCTTCGCCGCCCGCGCGCAGACCGCCGAGGGACGACTGCAGGTGGAACGCGCCCAGCTCGAATACCTGCTGCCGCGCCTATCGGAGTTGTGGGTCCAGTTCTCCCGCCAGCGGGGCGGCATCGGTCCCTTCCGCGGTCCGGGCGAGACGCAAATCGAGACCGACCGGCGGCTCTATCGCGACCACATCCGCGACATCGACGCCCGGCTGAAGCGCGTGCGCGAGCAGCGCGGCAGCCGGCGGCGCCGCCGGCGCGACGCCGGCCTCAACGTCGCCGCGCTGGTGGGCTACACCAACGCCGGCAAGAGTTCGCTGCTCAACGCGCTCACCGACGCCGCGGTGCTCACCGAAAACCGCCTGTTCGCCACGCTCGATCCAACCACGCGGCGCCTGCAGCTGCCGCAGGGCGGGGAGCTCTTGCTCACGGATACCGTTGGCTTCATTCAGCGGCTGCCGCCGCGGCTTGTGGACGCGTTTCGCGCCACGCTCGAAGAGGTGCTCGAAGCGCAGTTCCTGGTCCACGTCGTGGACGCGGCGGCGCCCGACATGCTGCGGCAGGTTGCGGAAGTGGAACGCACGCTGAGCGAGATTGGCGTTCGCGCGCGGCCGGTGATCACCGCCCTCAACAAGAGCGACCTGGCCCCGGACGTTGACGTCGCCGACTTCCCAAACGCGGTGCGCGTCTCCGCGCTGACCGGGCAAGGATTGGATGAACTGCGCGACCGGCTCGGCGAAGCGGCGCGCGCGTCGAGCGTGAACCTGACCGTGCGTATTCCCTACGCCGACAGCGAGCTGGTGAGCCTGTTTCATCGTCGCGGCGCGGTTGTGCGCGAGGCGCACGAACCGGACGGGACGCGGATCGAAGGCACGCTGCCCGCAGCCTTGGCCAGTCGCTACGACCACTACCGCGTCGAGGCCGAGCACCCATGACCGCGCCTCGCCGAATCCACCTCGGCGTCGCGAGCGGAGACATCACGCCCAGCGTGGGGGTAGACCTGTCGGGCTTCAGCCCGCGCATGGGGTCGGCTCTCGGCGTGCGGAACCCGCTCGAGCTGCACGTTCTGGCGGCCACCGGCGGCGGCTCGACCGTGATCCTGGCGGCATTCGACCTGGTCGGGCTCACGCCGGCATGGATCGCGCGGACTCGCCGGCGCGTCAGCGCGGCCACGGGCATTCCGACTGGCCATCAGATGTACGCCTGCACCCACGGGCACGGGGGACCGGAAACCGGCGTGCTGCCACCCATGGGCGATCCGGACGACGACTATCTCGACGAACTGTCGGCGACGACCGTTGCCGTGGCCAAGGCAGCCCTGGAGCGCCAAGCGCGCGCGGAGATCGTCATTGGATTCGGGACCTCGTTCGCCGGAGTCAACCGACGCTCGCGGGAGGTGGCCCCGAACGGCCCCTGTGACGGAGGGCCCGACGACATTGACCCAACGCTCATTGCGGCCCAGGCGCGCGATGGCGACGGGCGACCCGTCGTCACGCTGGTGAACTACGGCTGCCATCCCACGAGCAGCCGCGAACGCATCTTCTCCTCCGACTACCCCGGCCACCTGCGGCGGCGCGTGCAGCTGATCGCCGGCGCGCCGTGCATCTTCGTCAACGGGGCCGGCGCGAATGCAAACCTGCGATTCACTGATCCCCGAGCGCGCGGCTACGGCGAAGCTCGCGGCTTCGGCCATGCGCTCGCCCTGACGGCGGTCCGAGCCCTCCAAGCCGCGCGGCCATCGGCCTCGGCCACGGTCGCCGCGGCAACGCACACGGCGACGTTTGCTCACGCGGATTTGCCCAGCTTGGCCGAGGCCCGCGCGATGCGTGTGGCGGGCGAGGCAAATGTTGAAGCCGCCGCCAGCGACGTGATGCGCCGTCACTACCAGGGCTATGAAGTCGAGCACGCCGAGCGCGTGCTCGCGGCCCACGACGATCCGGCGTGGACCGGCCGGCAGGAGGTCGAGCTTCAGGCGCTGCGAATCGGCGATCTGGCGGCGGTTGCGACGCCGGTGGAGCTGTTTGCCGCGGACGGGCAGGCTATTCGGGCCGGCTCACCGGCGCCGGCAACCATCGTGGCCGGCTGGAGCAACGGCAACTGGGGCTATCTGCCCACGCGCCGCGTGGCCGCGCACGGCGGCTACGAGGCCGAGACGGCCCATCCGTGGTACCAACAGCCGGCGGCCTGGACTCCCGAGAGCGGCGACGCGCTGCGCGCCGCCGCGCTGGCGTCCCTGGCCGACCTGTTTAGCGCCTAAGCTCCTCGGGCGACCGTCGTCGGCGCCGCGCGCGTGCGGAGGCCTCGTCCGCCGGCACGCTGAACCGATCGAAGACCTCGCGCAGATGCGCCGTTTCGTAGTGGGCGTAAATCCGCTTGGTCGTATCCGGCGAGGCGTGACCCAGGATGTCCTGCACGTGCGACAGATTGGCGCCGCGATTGAGCAGCGAGGTGGCCTTGAGGTGCCGAAAACCGTGGGTGGTGGCCGTCACTCCGACCGCCGCCCCGTAGCGCTTGACGATCTTCCAGACCGACTGCGGCGATAGACGGAGGCGTTCGCCGCCGCGGCCGGGATCGCGCGGCGCGCCGCGGTGGCGGATGAAGAGCGGCACATAGGCATCGCGCCGCAGCTCCAGATAGGTGCTCATCGCTTCCCGTGCGTCGTCATCGAAGAAGACCACCCGCTCGCGCCGGCCTTTGCCGGTGATCAGGGCCTGCTGGGCGTGCCCGTCGTCGACGTCGCGGCGATCGAGTCGCGCCACCTCCGCACGCCGCATGCCGGTGCCATAGAGCACTTGCAGCAGGGCGCGATCGCGGGCGAAGCGCAGTCGAGTCTCCTCGCCGGCGTCGGCGGGAATCAGCGACGGCAGCTCGTTCTTGACATAATCCACAATGATCGCCAGCGCGTCGTCCACCCGCGGCGTGCGATAGCGCGGCGCCGACCGCACGCCGTGCAGCCGCTCCACGGCGCGCTCGATGGACAGCGTCGTCAGCGACCCTTCGCGCAGGCAATGCCGCAGGAACGCGCGGGCGGCGGCCACATAGGTCTGGATGGTCGCCTCGCGCTCGGGCCCAAACTCGTCGGCCAGCGCCAGATAGAAGCCCTCGAGCGCGCCGTCGTCCAGTCGATCGAGGGTAATCTCCTCGGCTCCGGCCTCCTGGCGCGCCCAGGCCATGAAACGACGCAACCCAGTGGCATAGGTGCTTCGCGTCCGCGGAGATTTCGCCCGCAGGCTGTCCAGAAAGCGCTCGGACGCGGCGTGCAATGTACGGTCCATAGGCATTGACTTTACATAACGCAATCACATGTGTCAAGCAACCGTTACCGTCGGCGTGAAGCGCCTTAACTCTGTCATTCCGGCGAAGGCCGGAATCCAGTCCGGTTGCCGCGGGGCGTCCGAGGAATGCCGGATCCTGGACGCCGGCCTCCGCCGGGGTGACGACCTAAGGCCCGAGCCAGGGGGGCGTCACCGCTCCGTAGTTCCGGTGAAGGCCAAGAATCAGACTAGCCCAGCCAGGTGCAGGCAGGGATCCCGATTCGCGCCCACGCGATCAGGCGTCCTCGAGCAGTCCCCCGGCCTCGGCCACCCGCCAAAACGCGTAGTCGGCGTGGTGGACGATGGTGTTCTCCAGGCTGCGCTCCACGAGCTCGCCCTCGCCGGAGTGGGCGCCCGCCATGTGCGCCACCTCCTCGGGAAGGCCCACGGTCAAGCAGATGTGCACGCCGTAGGCCGGGTGGCGGATCGACGGCCGGCCGGCCTTCCGGGGCGACGCCCGCCAGCGGGCCTGGTTCTCGGGGTCGAACTCCCACGGCTTGCCCACGTCGTGACACAGCGCGCCGGCGATCAGCAAGTCCCTGTCGACGTGAAGCTTGGGAAACTGCCGCTGCATCTCATCGCCCAGCAGCATGGCCAGCTGGGTCACGCCGCGAATGTGGTCGGCCTGGGTGCCATTAATCAGCGTCGGCATCCCCGGGTTGCCGGACGCCAGGATGTCGGCAATGGCGTCGAAGCTGCTTCGGTCCAGCGCCAATGCCCACGCGTCGACAACCTTCTCACGCAATTCCGGGTCGACGATCTCGGCGACTTGCGGCAGCTCGCGCCTCACGCGCTCGCGCTGCTGATCGGTAATTGACATGGCATCCTCCCCGGGCGTCGGCGACCGATTCAGTGTGCCCCAGCCCGAAAGCGCCCCGCGACTCCCCGGCGGCAGGCCGCCACACTTCCGCCATCCCGCCGAGCGAGACCCTTACGTAGTCCCTTCGTCATTCCGGCGAAAGCCGGAATCCAGTCCGGTCAAGACCGGCGGCGCGCCGCAATCTTGGCGTAGAGGCGACGCATGCGTCGCCCCTACCACTCTGTGCAACCGTCTCCGAAGGCGGGAATCCCTCCCTCAATACATCTGCCCGCCAGCCGAATTCGCAACTCGACCCTCATGTCACCGATCCGCGGTCGACCTGGCCCCACCGCCGATAGATAGTAGAACTAATACGCATTAGTTCTACTACAGCGAGGGTCGCGCTGGTGCGAAGAGAGGTAGGGCGATGAGTCAAATGCATGCTGACTCTCCATGTGTAGAATCCATGCATACCTTCAGCGTCCTAAACTCGCTGTCGAATGCCCCGGTGTGTAGTGTTGCCCACTACTATGGCCTGATTGGGGACCGATGGGTCCACGAAAGGCGGATTCATGGCAATTGCCGGACTCGTACCAGGCCTATTCGCCGTGGTGCTGATTGCCATATCAGCGCCGCCCTGGGCTGCCGGCGGAGTAATGACATTTGGAATCGAACGGTAGCCTCACGCACTAGAGGCGCCGACCAAGCAGCCCGCGGCCTCGATCGACCGGAAGCGTTGGTCGAAAGCCACGCTGCCGTCGTCTTCGGTCGTGGTGAGCGTCACGCCCCGCTCGAACACCGGCTGATTGCCGGCCATGAAATCGGGCTCGTAGAAATTCCGATCCACGTACGCGGCGGTGCGCCCGTCGGTCCAGCGGACCGTATAGATCGTGCGCGGGAGGTCGAGCGGGCTGGCGTCCGGCCGCCGGAGGCGGTGGATGAGATCTTCGTCGACCGTCACGCCGAGGCCCGGCGCTTGGGGCACCGGCACGTAGCCATGCTCCACTGGCAGCGGCTCGGTGAGCAGGTCGTAGGCGTAGGTGTTGAGGCAGCTGATGGCCGGCCAACGCGCCGCCGGCAGCACCGCGCCCAGGTGCATCGCAAAGGCCGTGGTGATGCCCGTACCCACCAGCTGGAGCCACAGCGGCATGTTCGCGGCGGCGGCCTGCGCCCCCTGGTGCAGGCAGCTCGCGGCGCCGCCGCTGACGACGAATCCGTCGCACACGTCCTCCTTCACCGCCGTCAAGAACGGCGGCGAGTCGAAATGCATCGCAATCGGTCGCGGCACGGCCGCCCGCAGAGCGCGGTTCCCGCCGATGTCCGTCTGCGGAATCGGCGTTTCGAAGATCGCGACCTTGGGATAGCCCGCCAGCGTCGTGAGCAGCGGCTTGGCGTGCCCCGCGTCGACCAGCAGCGCATTGAAGTCCAGGTCCAGCTTCGCGTGCGCGGGCGTCGCGGCGCTCACCGCTTCTACCTGCTCGACGATGTCGAACCAGGGCCGCGCCTTCAGCTTGAATGCGGTGTAGCCCGCCTCGATGCCGGCGCGAGCCTCCGCGGCCCAGTCGTGCGGCGGCATGTCGTAGCACCACCAGGCCAGGGGGCACCGCGCGCGCACGGCGGTTCCCAGGAGCCGGTGCACCGGCGCCCCGAGCGCCTTTCCGACCACGTCGAACAGCGCTTGCTGCAGACCGGCGCCGAGCGAGTCGTCCCAGAGCAGCTCGGCCGGATTCGCGCCCATGGCGCGATCCACGGCCTCGTCGGTCACGACGCCCCAGGTGTAGTGCGGCAGGGTCTCGCCCCAGCCCACGAGCCCGGTATCGGTGGTAACTTTGCACACCTCGGACAGGGCCCAATCGGCCAGCCCGCGCCGCATATGGCGTCCCGCCGTAGGCGTGTGACCAGCGTCGACAACGATTCGCTCGATACGTGTGATCTGCATCCTGGCACCCGATGGCAGTTCAGCCCCAAAGTCTCGCACGCGCGCCCGGAGCACCGCCGACGGTGAAGAAACTGGCCCCACCGGAGAGAGCTCACGCCCACATGCCTCAATCCTCATCGCTGCTCGGACGCCGGCGGGTTCTGGCCTACGTCGCCGGCCTCGGCCTGGCAACCCTCAGTCCGATCGCGGCACGCCCGGCGCCCGCCGTGGAGGCGCTATCGCTCCCGATTGCCGGTGAGTCGTCACCTCGGACCTGGTGGCTCGACCAGTGGTACGGCAACACCACGTTTGCCTACCGCATGCGCCGCGCCATCTACAACGAGGGTCAGGGGCTGCATTTCGGCGTCGATTTCGGCATGGCGTGCGGCACCGAAATCATCGCCGCGGCGGATGGCGTCGTGCGCGAGATCGGCGGCGTGCGGCGTGCCTGGCCGCTACACGTATCCATCGACCATCCCGGGCTCGGCATCACGACCATCTATGGCCATCTGTCGCGAAGCCTCGTGTCGCACATTGGCCAGCGGGTGCACCGCGGGCAGGTGATCGGCGAAAGCGGCGACTCGGTGACGTATGCGTGCAGCGGCTCACCGCATCTGCACTTCGAGATCCGGTACGACGCCATGCGCGTCAGCACCAACCCCTTGCCCTGGGTCGCCGCCGATTGGCCCGCGATCTACTCGCCTCGAGGCGGGCTCCCGTTCCAGATCGACCTTCAGAATCCTTCGCGCTGGCAATCGATCTACGACCAACCCGACGTGCGCTTCGGCGGGCCGTACCTCAACGAGTTCGAGCAGCCGTGGCCACCGGCATAGACCCCGCCACCGTGCGGGTGCAGGCGGCGGTATCGCGCCCGGTGCACCCCGGCTGGATTTGGTCGCCCGATGGGGACGAGATCTGGTTGCTCGACGTCGACGACGCCGGGCAGCCCTATACGCGGGCCGTACACCTCCAAACAGGCGACGAGCGCGTCGTCTCGCACCTGTGGGGACAGTTTTCACGGACGGGTCGCTACATCCTGACCGCGGGCCAACAGCACGAGACCGCGCGCGTGCATGACCGCAACACGCTGGCCACGTGGGAAGTGTCACGGATCGGCAGTCATCCGCTCCCGAATCCGGCGGAGACGCACCTGGCCGGCAGCCTGTGGAATTCAGGCGCCCTGGCGCCCTTCATGTATCCGGCGGACGTCGTTCGCGCGCGGTTGGATGGCGGGGATCGCCAGGTCGTGGCCCATGTCTTGGGCGGCGTCGCCGGCTGGCGGGCCGACGGCATGCTGCTGGTGATCGGCGGCGACAGCTTGGAGGCGGAAACCACCCTTCGCGTCATAGGGCCGGAAGGCGATCTGCACGAGCAATGGCCGCTTGGAAGGCAGGTGCTCGCCGCAAACGTCTCTCCCTCCGGCCGGTACATGACGTTTGCGGTCGTGCTCGACGCGCGTGGCCGCAACGGGCAGTTCGCCATCGACCTGTTCAGCGGCCGCAGATGGACCCTGCCGTCCCGCATGAGCCTACGCTGGCTGCCCAATGAGAGTGGCCTCTTGGCCGTGTCCCTCCGACGAGCGCCCGGCCGTCCGTTTCGACTTTGGCGCCTGGCAGTCCCCGGGTTCTATATGGAGGGCGCGTTGACGGACCCGAGTCGCCACGAGGTCGATATGGAGGTGCTGGACTGGCGGATCAGCCCCAGCGGCGCCGCCCTGGCGTTCCGCGCGGCGCGTGAGGCGCACTTGCATGTCCTCACCTGGGAGCGCGCCGGGACCAACTGAGCCTTGGGTTCTAGCCGGCGGGGCGCCAGTTAACGTCCGGCGAGCGGTTGGCCGTCACCTCGTCCAGCCGGCGAACGGGCGCCGTCGTCGGCGCGGCGTGCAGCAACTCCGGATCCGACTCGGCCTCTTGCGCCACGCTGATCAGGGCCTCCGCGAACTGGTCGAGCGACTCGATTGACTCCGTCTCCGTCGGCTCGATCATCAACGCCTCGTCGACGATCAGCGGGAAATACACCGTCGGCGGATGGACGCCGTAGTCGATGAGCCGCTTGGCGATGTCGGTCGTGCGGACGCCCAGCGGTCGCTGCCGCGTACCCGCCAGCACCACCTCGTGCATGCAGATGCGGTCGTACGGGATATCGAAGTGCGGCGCCAGTCGCGCCCGCAGGTAGTTGGCGTGCAGCACCGCGTCATCGGCCACCTCGCGCATGCCCTCACGCCCCAGGCTGCGAATGTAGGTGTAGCCCCGAATCAGGTTGCCCACGTTGCCGACGTGCGAATGCACCCGGCCGATGCTGTCGGGACCCGCCGCCTCCAGCGCATAGCCCGCATCCGTCTTGACGATATGCGGACCGGGCAGAAACGGCGCCAGATGCGCCTGAACGCCAAGCGCTCCAGCCCCGGGCCCGCCGCCGCCGTGGGGCGTGGTGAATGTTTTATGTAAATTCAGATGCATTACGTCGATGCCCAGATCGCCCGGACGCACCCGACCCAGCATCGCGTTCATGTTGGCGCCGTCGCCGTAGACCTGCCCGCCGGCCGCATGCACGCGCCGCGTGACCTCCAGGATTCGCTGCTCGAACAGGCCAAGCGTGGTCGGCAGGGTGAGCATCAGGGCCGCCACATCGTCATTGAGCTTGGCGTCCAGCTCGTCCAGGTCGATGTTGCCGTCCGGCGCCGTGCCCAGGGGCCTGACCCGCATCCCGGTCATTGTGGCCGTGGCGGGATTTGTGCCATGCGCCGAGTCGGGCACCAGCACGGTGGTGCGCCGCTCACCGCGACTGCGCATCCAGGCCTGGATGCAGAGCAGTCCCACCATCTCGCCCTGCGATCCCGCCGCGGGTTGCGTGGTGACCGTGGCGAATCCCGCAATCTCAGCCAGCAGGGCCTCCAAATGGTGAATCAGCGCGAGCAGCCCTTGCACCGAGCCCTCGGGCTGGTAGGGGTGCGGCTCGACCAGTCCCGGCAGACGCGCCGTCACCTCATTGATCTTGGGGTTGTATTTCATCGTGCAGGAGCCCAGCGGATAGATCGCCGTGTCGATGCTGTGATTGCGCTGCGAGAGGCGCACGAAGTGGCGCATCACGTCGATTTCCGAGACCTCCGGCAGGTCGAGCGCCTCGCGAACCTGCCCCTCGGGCAGCGCCGCCGTGGGATCGACGGCGTCGAACTGCGGCAGGGGCGGTCGCACGCCGGGGCGGCCGGGACTGGCCAACTCGAAGATCAGCGGCTCGCTAGCCACGATGCACGGCCCGCCAGGCATTCGTGAGCGCCTCCAGGTCGGCGCGTGTGGTGAGGTCCGTCGCGCACACCAGCAAGGCGTCGTCGAGCGCGGGATCGACGCGGCCCAGCGGATAGCCGCCGAACACGCCTTCGTCGGCCAGCGCCTTGACGGTCTCCTCGCCGCCGCGCGGCGCCCGCACGATGAACTCGTGAAAGTACGGCGCGGCGTCCCAGACGGTGGCCCCAATGTTGCTGAGCGCTTCGGCGCACCGATGCGCGGCGCTCAGGCTTTGCGTTGCCAGACTGCGCAGGCCACCGGGTCCGAGAGCGCTGATCGAAATCGCCGCGCCGAGCGCCACCAGGGCCTGGTTGGTCGTGATGTTCGACGTCGCGCGCTCGCGCCGGATGTGCTGCTCGCGAGTCTGCAGGGTCAGCACGAAGCCCTGCTGTCCATCGATGTCGGTGGTGCGCCCGGCGATGCGTCCGGGAAGCCGGCGAATGAACGCCTGCCGCGTGGCCAGCATCCCCGCGCCGGGACCGCCGTAGATTGGCGGGCCGACCAACGACCGCAGCTCCCCGGCCACGATGTCGGCTCCCAGCTCGCCCGGCGGCGTCAGCAGGCCGAGCGAAATCGGGTCGGTGACGACGTAAACAATCTTGGCCCCGTGACGTTCGGCGGCCTCCACCACCGGCGCCGGATCCACCACCCAGCCGAAGAAGTCCGGGCGCTGCAGCACCACGCAGGCGGTCGTGTCGTCGATGGCCGCCGCCACTGCCTCGATGTCCGGCGCCAGGTTTTCGCCGGTCCGAATCCAGGCGTCGACGGTGCGTAGCTCCACGTCGACGGCCTGGGTGTAGGTGGCCGCGACATCCCGGTAGGCCGGATGCACCGTCCCGGCCATGACGACGCCGGAGCGGCGCGTGATGGCCCGGCACATGAGCACGGCCTCGGCCAACGCGGTCGCGCCGTCGTAGAGCGAGGCGTTCGCCACCTCCATGCCCGTGAGCCGGCAGACGAGACTCTGAAACTCATACATGGACTGCAGCGTGCCCTGGGTCATTTCGGCTTGATAGGGCGTATAGCCCGTGTACCACTCCGAGCGCAGCAGCTGTTGATCCACCAGCGCCGGCACGAAATGGCGGTAGAACCCGGCGCCGAGGAAGCTGGGGACGCTCTCGGGGACCCGGTTCTGCTCGGCCAGCGCGCGCACCTCGCGCAACACGTCGACCTCGGGCAGGGATTCCGGCAAGTCGAGCGTGGGATCGCGGTGGGCGGCGGGGATGTCGACGAACAGGTCGTCGATCGAATCGACGCCGATGGTCCGCAGCATGCGCGTGCGGTCGGCGTCGGTGCTAGGCGAGTAGCTCATCCACGAATGCGTCGTAGGCCTCGGCGTCCAGCAAGTCCTCGATGGCCGTGGCAGCGTCATCCGGGCGCACGCGAATCAGCCAACCGTCGTGAAACGGCGAGCTGTTGACCAGCTCGGGCGCGCCATCGAGCTCCGTATTGACCGCGATCACCTCCCCGGCCACCGGCGCGTAGAGCGGCGATACGGCCTTCACGGACTCCACGGTGCCGAATTCGTCCATCACGTCGACGTGGAGGCCTTCGTCGGGTAGCTCCACGAACACCACGTCTCCCAGTTGCTCGGCGGCATAGGGCGTGATGCCCACGACCACATCGTCACCGTCAAACCGAGCCCATTCGTGCTCGCGCGAATAGCGTGCGTCTGTGGGAAACTTCATAAGAACCCGTCTACCTGAAGTGGCGCGTGGGCCCGCTTCGTCGACGGAGCGCGCCACGGTGCGCGGCAAGACCGACGCCTAGAATAGCCCAGCCGCCCTGCCTTTGTTTGTGAATCTGATGACATTGGTCCGGTCGTGCACGGTCGTATTCGTGGGCGTCGGCGACCCCGCCGCGCTGGCGCCGCGAGCTCGCACGGCGATTCGGAGCGCCGACACGCTCCTGAGTTGGATCGAGCCGCCGGTGGGACTCGTGGATCGGCCCATCGTGCGGCTGGCCACGCCGTGCCGCCAATCCTGGGAATCGTCGCTCCTTCACCTGGAGACCGGCGACTTGACCTACCTGGCCCCGGGCTATGGACCCGATGACGATCCCGGAGCGGCCATCGTTTCGGAAGTCCTGGCGGATGCCGGCTTCGAGGTCGAGGTGTTGGGTCTGGACGGACCTCAGGCGCCCGGACCGGCGATGATTGGTCCGGCGGCCGAGACGTGGCTGCCCGACCCGGCGCTGGCGGCGGAAGTGCGGGGAATACGCGATGCGGCCGAGCTCGACCGCTGGCGTCGGACGATGGCGCGGGAGTTCGGTCGGGACACCCAGTTGCGCGTGCGCGCGTGGAGTGCAACCGCCTGGCAGGACCTCGACGATCGGTCGGCGGTGTTTCCCGTGACGCTGCGCGCGGAACCTTCCGAGGCCTCGCGCGAGCGTTCGGTCGCACGTCTCCGCGAGGTTTTCGAGACGCTGCGGGGACCCGAGGGCTGCCCGTGGGACCTCGCCCAAACCCACGCCTCGCTGCGCAAGTATGTCCTGGAGGAGGCCGCGGAAGTCGTCGACGCCATTGACGAAGGCGAGCCGGGCGACCTTGCAGGAGAGCTTGGCGACCTCCTGGCCAACATCGTGTTGCACGCGGAAATTGCGCGCCAGGGGGATTCCTTCGCCTGGCCGGATGTCGTCCAGGGCATCACCGCAAAGATGGTGCGGCGCCATCCGCACGTCTTCGGCGAGCAGACCGCCGACCAGATTTCGGAGGTCGCCGCCATCTGGCAGCACGCCAAACGCGCCGAAGCCGGGCGAGACGGCCAGGCGATCGGTGACGGAGCGCTGCCCGCACTGGCGCAGGCGGCCAAGCTTGCCGCCAGCCTGGATGGCCGCGCGTCGCCGGACGGTCTGCCGCCGGGCGCCGCGGCCGCGCTTCGCTGGTATGGAGATTCAGAACCTGCCCCCGACGATGCCCGCACCGGCGACGCGCTGCTGGGCCTGGCGCTCGCCGCCAGGCGCGCGGGGATCGACCCCGAGCTGGCGCTCCGCGACGCGCTGCGGCGGCTTCGCTCGCGGCTCGAGGCCGCCGAGTCGACGGAAGCCGACGGATTGCCGGCTGGGAGTCGTTATGTCAAATAGACTTCGACGGATACGACTGTCGGGCTCACCACGGCCAGCGAGCGCCATCCCTGCCACCATTGGCGGCATGTACTCCGCGGCATCTGGGGCCTGATGCAGCGCCTCGTCGCCTTGATCAGCGACTTCGGGACCACCGACCCCTACGCCGGCCAGATGGAGGCCGCCGTGCTGGCCCAGGCCCCGGACGCTCGGGTGCTGTCGATCACGCACGGAATCCCGCCACAAGACATCGCGCTTGGTGCGGTTGTCGTGGCGGCCTCGCTGGAGCGCCTGCCCCCTGGCGCGATCATCGTGGCCGTCGTCGATCCCGGAGTCGGCGGTCGGCGCCGCGGCCTGATCGTGCGCGCGGCTTCGCGCTGGCTGGTGGGCCCCGACAACGGGCTCCTGATGGGCGCGGACGCCGTCGAGGGCGTATGGCATCTCGATCGACCCGACTACTGGCGCGCCGATCCTCACCCTACGTTTCACGGCCGGGATGTGTTTGCCCCCGTCGCAGGTCACCTGGCCCGCTACATGCGTCCGGACGCGATGGCGTCGCCCATCGATGACGCCCTGCCCGCACCCGAGACCATGGCGAACACGCGGGACGGCACGGTGGAGGGGCGAATCGTCCACATCGATCACTTCGGCAATCTGATCACCAACATCCCGAGCGCCGCCGTTCGCGCCATCGGGCACGGCATCGTGGATCTTTGCGGCGTGCGCATCGATGGCGTGCAGCCGACCTACGGCTCGGGATCGGATCCGGTCGCCGTGGTGAGCAGCCTCGGGCTGTTGGAGATTGCCGTGCCCGGCGGCAGCGCCGAAGCGACCCTTGCCGCAAAACGCGGCGACCCTGTTCGGCTGCGGCCGACGTGACGCCGCGATTCGTGTATGCGCAGCACATTATGTCAAGTCTAGTCCCAAGGACTCCGCCGTGCTGCTGAGATACGCATCTGACCCGGAGCTCCTCATCACCGTGATCGTGGCGTTTGTCGTAGCCATCACGATTCACGAGGCCGCCCATGCCCTAGCCGCCACGTGGCTTGGGGACGACCTGCCTCGCCTCCAAGGGCGACTGACGCTCAACCCCATGCGCCACCTCGACCCACTCGGCACGCTCATGATCGCCTTCGCCTCGTTTGGTTGGGGTCGGCCGGTGCTGGTGAATCCCTATCGCCTGCGCTTCGGCGTCAACCGCGGCATGGCGTTGGTTGCGCTCGCGGGACCAGTGTCAAATGTAGTGCTCGCGGCCGCGATTACGCCGGTGACGCGACAGTTCATCGACTCCTCACCGGCCGACACCATCACGCTGGCGCTCGTCGTGATCGTGCAGCTCAACGTCCTTCTTGCAGCCTTCAACTTGCTGCCCGTCCCGCCGCTGGACGGGTTCAGCGTGCTGGTCGGCGTCGTTCCGCAGCCGCTGGCCGACCGGCTCAACGAGTTGCGCCGGTATGGCCCTTATCTGCTCATCGGAATCTTCCTGCTCATTTGGCTGATTCCACAGGGAACGATCATCATCACGGGCCCGGCGCAATGGGTCTCGAGACTCCTCCTTGGCGCTTAGCTATCGCGTGAAGCAGTTCGCGCAGACCTTCGTCGGTGCGGTACCGCGTCAACAGTTGCACCAAGCCCGGAAACTCCTCACTCCCAACGAGCGCCAACTTCTAGCTCGACTCCAGCCCGCCGATCAGCGGCACTCGTTGGCCGTCTACGCAGCGGCGCGGGAAGCCGCGCCCGAGGACCGTGTGCTCTGGGTGGCGGCGCTGCTGCATGATGTGGGCAAAGGCCGGCCGGGGCGCCTCGATCGCGTGATGCTGACGCTGCTGGAAACGTCCGCCCCGTGGCTGCTCATCCGTTGGCGACGGTATCCGCCGCACAGCCGTCGCGGCCGCGTGGCGCGCCTGGTGGCGCACACCGAGGCCAGTGCGCAACTGGCGGCGCTTGCGGGATCGGCGCCCGAGGTGGTGGCGACCCTGCGGGCCTACGGCCACCGCGACCACGCCCGTGGGCGTCTGCTGGCGGAGTTGGACGCGACGCGATGAAGGTCCCGTGGCGCGCGGTCGGCCAGCATTCGGCGCTCACCGGCTTCGAGGTACGGGTCGACGGTTTCGACGGACCGCTCGACCTGCTGCTCGATCTCATCGAGCGCCAGGGATTGGACATCACGGGCGTCTCCGTGCTCGCGGTCACCGACCAGTTCATCGCCTACGCGCAGGACATCGAGGCGCAGTATGCCGACGCCGCCTCCGAGTTCCTGCTCGTCGGCTCCCAGTTACTGCTGCTCAAATCGCGCGCGCTGCTGCCGGCCCAACCTGACGACCCGGAGGAAGAAACGGCCGAGGATCTGGCCGCCCGGTTGCGGGTGTACGCCGCCTTCCGAGCCGTCGCCGCCGAACTGGGCGAACGCTGGGAGTCGGGCGCCACGTCGTTCATTCGGGTCGCGACGCCGCTGGTTGCTCAGCCGCCGCTGGAGTCCGGAGGCGGCGACTTGGACGTGCTCATGGCCGCCATGCGGTCGTTCGCGGCCCGTGCCGAAGAGGCAGACGCCGGGCCGCCGGTGCCGCACCGGCGCGTCACGGTGGACGAACGCGTGCGCGTCGTTCGCGAGCGAATGGCCCGCGACGGCGAGCTGACGTTCTCGGCGCTCGCCGCCGAGTGCAACGGACGCGACGAGCTTGTGGCGACGTTCATGGCGTTGCTCCACCTGGTGATCGAGCGCAGCGTGCAGGTCGTCCAGGCGCGTCCGTTTGGCGAAATCACGTTGCGTTGGTCGGCCGCGACGGCCAACGGCGATGGGCCGGCATCCTGATGGCCTCTCCCGATCGCGGGGTGCCGGCAGGCGACGGCCCGGACTTCGCCGACGAGCTGGTCGACGATCTGGGACTGAGCGTCGTGATCGAGGCGCTGCTGTTCGTCGCCGACCGATCGTTGACCGCTGACGAGATCGCCGAGATCACCGGCGCCCCGTCGGCCGACGTGTCCGACGCGATATCGCGATTGCAGGACGTCTACGCCGACCGCGGCATCGTGCTGCTGCAGCATGCCGACGGCTATCGGCTGGTCTCGTCGCCGCGGGCGGCAACCTTTTGCCGGCGCTTGCTCGGTCTCGAGACGCGCGCTCGTCTGTCGCGGGCCGCGCTCGAGACCCTGGGAATCATCGCCTATCGACAGCCGGTGACGCGGTCGGAAATCGAAGGCATCCGCGGGGTGGACGCCGACAGCGCCCTGGCCACCTTGCTCGCCCGCGGGCTGGTGGAGGAAGTCGGCCGGCTCGATACGCCCGGACGCCCGGTCCAATTCGGAACGTCCGATCTGTTCCTGGCCTACTTCGGCATTCCGTCGCTCAGCGCGCTACCGGAACTCGATCTACCCGACCCAGAGCAAGGCGACACGGCATCACCCACGCCAACGGACGACTGAGCGAAACCTAGCGCTTCGTAAACTGCTTGGCCTTGCGCGCGCCCACCAGGCCGGGCTTCTTGCGCTCCTTCACGCGGGCGTCGCGCGTGAGCATGCCGGCACGCTTCAACGGCGGCCGAAACTCCCGGTCCATTTCGCAGAGCGCTCGCGCCAGGCCCAGGCGGATTGCGCCGGATTGCCCGCGCTGCCCGCCGCCCTTCACCAGCGCCGAGATGCCAACGTTGGCCTCTTCGAGCACGCGCAGGGGTTCCAGGGCGTGGTATCGGTCGAACGCCAGCGGCAGAAACTGCTCGATGGGTTTGCCGTTCACGATGAACGGACCGCCGCCCGGAAAGACCCGCACTTGGGCAATGGCTGACTTTCGCCGGCCCAGGCCGTAGTAGTAGTTCCCTTCGAGCATGGTGTTAGGTTACCGCCTTCGGCCGTTGGCCGGTATGGGGATGCTCCGCGCCGGCATACACTCGCAGGCGCCGAAAGCAGGCCCGTCCGAGCGCGTTCTTGGGCAGCATGCCGCGGACCGCAAGCTCGATTACGCGCTCTGGGCGCTGCTCCAGCATGCGGTCAAGGCGCGTCTGCCGCAGCCCACCTGGATAGCCCGAGTGTCGGTAGTAGTACTTCTGCGTGGGCTTGTTGCCCGTCACGCGCACCTGCGACGCATTGATGACGATCACGCCATCGCCGCAATCGAGATTGGGCGCGAATTCCGGCTTGTGCTTGCCCCGCAGGAGTTGGGCAACCTCGGTCGCCAGCCGTCCGAGCACGCGCTCGTTCGCGTCGACCACCCGCCAGTCGCGAGTGTTGGCCGCCTTGGCGCTCATGCCGGAGCCTCCAGGACTACCGCCGATTGCTGGGCGCGGTTCGTTGCAGCCGGATACTGCACGCCCACGAGCGTCAAGCCGTGCGCCGGCGCCGTCGCCCCCACGGACGCGCGGTCGCCCGATTGCAGCAGGCGTCGCACGTCGCCGGCCGTCAAGTCTCCACGGCCAACGCGCACCAGGGCCGCCACCATCCGCCGCACCATGCGGTGGAGAAAGGCGTTGCCCGATACGCGCACGGCGACCATGGATCCTTCGCGCCACACGGCAATGTTCGTGATGTGCCGCCGCGTGCGCGTCTCGGGCCCAATCGTGAACGCGAAAAAGTCATGGGTGCCGATGAACTCGCCCGCGGCGTCCTGCATGAGCGCCACGTCCAGCGGTTCGCGAACGTGCCACGCGCGGTCCCGGTCCAGGACCGGACGCTGCGGAGTCTGGACAATGCGGTACTCGTAGGTCCGCTCGACCGCGTCCCGTCG
Source organism: Chloroflexota bacterium (assembly GCA_965243625.1). Lineage (GTDB taxonomy): Bacteria > Chloroflexota > UBA11872 > UBA11872 > UBA11872 > JAJECS01. The sequence goes on along the minus strand of CBDEVI010000002.1, from coordinate 828,960 downwards.
CGCGTGGAAACTGTCGGCCACCGTCGTGACGTCGCGGGTGACGAGATCCTCCGGCAACCGGGCATTCCAGGCGCGCCAAAGCGTCGCGTCGTCCAATCGCGTCGCCACGCGCGTGCTCACCACCTGGCCCGTCGCGTGCGTGCCGGCATCCGTCCGGCCCGCGCCCGTAACGTGAACTTCGTGACCCACGACCGATGCCAGCGCGGCTTCCAGCTCCTGCTGCACGGTGCGCGCGGCGGCCTGGCGCTGAAAACCGGCGAACCCGGCGCCGTCGTATTCGACCGTGGCGCGGACGGTGCGGGATTGGGTCACAGCAACTCCAGGCGCGCCAATGGAGCGCCGTCGCCCAGCCGGCGACCCAGGCGGTACATCTTGGTGAACCCGCTGTCGCGGTCGGGAAACCGCTCCGGCACGGTGTCGAACAGGTCCTTCACGACCTCGCGGTCGGGGAGCCACGCCAGCGCCTGGCGGCGGGCGTGAAGATCGCCGCGCTTCGCCAGCGTCACCAGGTGGTCCACTTCGGGTCGGATGGCCTTGGCCCGCGCCTCGGTGGTCTGGACGTGGCCGTGCAAGAGCAACGATCGCACCAAGCCGCGCACGAGCGACTTGCGGCGCGCCGGATTGCAGCCCAGGTGCCGTCCCTTGCGGCGGTGACGCATGGCTAGCTCGTCTCCTCCGCCCCGTCGCCGTCGGCAAGCGTGAGCCCGCGTTGGGCCAGCCCGGCGCGAATCTCGTCGATGAGGCGAACGCCCATGCCGCGCAGCGCGAAGAGGTCGTCTTCGGTCATCGCCGCGACCTCTTCGATCGTTTCCACCCCGTGCCGCTTCAGGCAGTTCACCGCCCGGTTTGAGAGCTTGAGGTCCTCCAGCGGCTCTCCGGGCGCCACACCTTGATCGGCCAGCAAATCGACTGCCGGCCCGGCCGCGACTTCGTCGCCGCCGATCATGCCAAACGACTTGACGAGCTGCTGGGCGGCGGCGCGCAGCGCGTCGTGCGGCCCCGTCGTGCCGTCGGTCCACACCTGGAGCACCAGCCGGTCGTGCTCGGTGTCCTGCCCGACCTGGGCGTGCTCCACGTGATATTCGACCTTGGTCACCGGCGTGAACACGCGATCAAGCGGAATGACGCCGATGGGCAGCGACTTGGCGCCTTCCGACGGCACGTAGCCCACGCCCTGCTCGACGGTGAACTCGCAGCGCAGCAGACCCTCGCTGGGAAGCTCGCACAGATAGTGGTCGGGATTCACGATCTCAACCCCGCTCGGCACCTCGATGTGGCCGGCGGTGATGACGCCGGGCCCGGTTTGCTCCAGCATGCACAGCGAAGGCTCGCGGTTGAACGACCGCAGCCGCACGCGCTTGACGTTGAGCAGAAACTCGACAATGTCCTCGCGCATGAACTCGAGCGTGCTGAACTCGTGCAAGGCGCCATCGATGCGCGCCGTGGCGATGGCCGCGCCGGGCAGCGACGACAGCAACGCGCGTCGCAGCGGCGTGCCGAGAGTGTGGGCAAACCCGGGCCGCAACGGCTCGATGTGAAACAAGCCGAAGTCGTCGCCGAGCTCCTTCGGCTCGACGGCGATCGGATCAGGCTCGACCGGACTCGCGGCTTCCAACGATTCTAGTAACACAGGCGTCCTCTCGGATGCGGCTGGCGCACGTCATGCCTGCGCCTCCGCACGAAGTCCCTACCGGGAATAGAACTCAACGATGAGCTGCTCGTTCACAGTGGCGTCAATGTGGTCGCGTTCAGGCAGCGCCGTCACCACGCCGCTGAATTCATCCGGGGTCACGTGCACCCATTCCGGACGCCCCATGGCGTCGGCTCGGGTCAGCGCGCCGGCGATCGCCTCGATCCGGCGGCTCTTCTCCCGCACCTGAACGTTGTCGCCGACCTTCAACGTGGCCGACGGAATGGTGTGCTTGCGACCGTTCAGCACGATATGGCCGTGGTTGATCAGCTGGCGCGCCTGCGCCCGGCTGAGCGCGAATCCCATCCGGTACACCACGTTGTCGACGCGCAGCTCCAGCTCCTGCAGCAGGCGCTCACCGCGCGATCCGGCCCCGCGCCCCGCGCGCTTGAAGTATCGGCGGAATTGTCGCTCCAGCACCCCGTAGAGGCGGCGGGCCTTCTGCTTTTCACGCAGCTGCACGGCGAACTCCGTAGCCCGCCGGCGCGAGAGCCCGCGCGCGCCAGGGCCGCCCCGATCGCCGCGCCGCTCGATCGCGCACTTCGGCGTGTGGCAGCGATCGCCCTTCAAGAAGAGCTTTTCGCCCTCGCGGCGGCAGAGCCGACAGACGGGACCGGTGTAGCGTGCCATGGGCGATAGTTCCTCGAATACGTCCTAGACGCGTCGGCGCTTCGGTGGGCGCGGACCGTTGTGGGGGATCGGCGTCACGTCGGAAATGCTCGTGATGTTGAGGCCGGAGCCTTGCAGCGCGCGGATCGCGGCATCACGCCCGGACCCTGGACCGCGAACGTAGACGTCGAGGTCGCGCATGCCCATGTCCATGGCCTGCCGCGCCGCTTGATCCGCCGCCTGCTGCGCCGCGAAAGGCGTGCTCTTGCGCGACCCCCGGATGCCAACCGTGCCCCCGCTCACGCTGGTCAGCGTCTCGCCCTGGAGGTCGGTGATCGTGATGATCGTGTTGTTGAAGGTCGCGTGCACGTGCGCGGCGCCCTTGGGCACCGGCGTGCGGTCGCGGCGGCGGGCGCGACTGGATCGTTCGGCCATGCTAGCCCCGCTTGATCACGCGCTTGCGGATACCCACCGCACGGCGTGGCCCCTTGCGTGACCGGGCGTTGGTCCGCGTGCGCTGACCCCGCGCCGGCAGACCAACGCGATGGCGAATGCCGCGATAGCACCCGATCTCGCGCAGGCGCGCGAGATTGGTTTGCACCTCGCGACGCTTCTCGCCCTCCACGCGCAGGTGGCGGTCGATCTGGTCGCGAATTCGGCCCAGGTCGTCGTTCGTCAGATCGATGACCCGCTTGGAACCGGTTACGCCCGCGTCCGCCAGAATTCGGCGGCTGGACGTACGCCCGATGCCGTAGATGTAGGTCAGCGCGATCTCGACGGGCTTCTCCCGTGGAATATCGACCCCGGCGATTCGTGCCATGGCGCTCCCCGTCTACCCTTGCCGCTGCTTGTGCTTAGGGTTCTCGCAGATCACGAGGACCCGGCCGCGCCGACGAATGATGCGGCACTTGTCGCAACGCGGCTTCACGGATGCGCTGACTTTCATGCGACGCCGCTACTCGACCCGCTCGTTGCGCAGACGCCAGGTGATGCGTCCACGGGTCAGGTCATACGGGGAGAGTTCCAGCTTCACCCGGTCGCCCACGCCCACGCGAATGAATCGCAGCCGCATGCGGCCGGACAGGTGGGCCAGGATCGCCGGCGGCTCGTCTTCATCCGAGCCCGTGACCAAGCGCAGGGGCTTGCCGTTTGGCCCGATGGGTCGCACCAAGAACATCGTGTTGGGCAGCGTGTCGACCACCTCGCCCTCGACCTCGATCATGGGCGACTTGCTCTTGCCGTTGGAGTCGGCCGTGCGGGCCTCGCGTGCCGATCGTTGAGCCATCAGGCGTCTGCCCGCTGCGTGAGGACGATCGGTCCCGTCGCCCCGACGACCACCGTATGCTCGAAATGCGCCGAGAGGCTGCCGTCGGCGCTGCGGGCGGTCCAACCGTCGGCGTCAAAGCGCACGTCGGGGCTGCCCACGTTCACCATGGGCTCGATGGCAAGCGCGGTGCCAGCCTCGAGCACGGCGCCGGTGCCCGCGGTGCCGAAATTCGGCACTTGCGGCGGCTCGTGCATGGTCCTTCCGATTCCGTGTCCCACAAATCTCCTCACGACCGCGAACCCGGCGCTCTCAACGAGGCGCTGCACGGCCGCGCCGACATCTCCGAGCCGATTTCCCGGTTGGGCGGCGGTGACTGCCGCGTCCAGCGCGTTGCGCGTGACGGCGATCAGACGCTCCGCCTCGTCGTCGACTTCGCCGACGGCAACGGTTACCGCCGAGTCGGAGTGCCATCCGTCGAGGATCACTCCACAATCGATGCCAATGATATCGCCTTCCTGCAGCGCATTTCCACTTGGGATTCCATGCACGATGACATCATTGGTCGAGGCGCAGATGCTGCCGGGAAAGGGCGCAATCCCGGGGGATCCGGCCGGCACGCCCAGGAACGACGGCGTGCCTCCGTTGTCGCGAATGAACTCGTCCGCCACCGTGTTCAGGTCGTTCGTCGTGACGCCGGGCTCCACCTCCGCCTCGACCAAGGCCAACGCGCGTGCCAGCAAACGGCCCGATGCCCGCATTCCCTCGATTTGCTCGGGCGTCTTCACCACCACTTTGCCCGCGTTCATACGGCCAGCGCCCCCAGCGCGTCGCCGATCCGCTGCGCCACGGTGTCGATGTCGGCGTCCCCGTCCACGCGAGCCACGAGCCCGCGCTCCGTGTAGTACTGGATCAGCGGCGCCGTGGTGCTCTGGTAGACCTCCAGCCGATAGCGCGCCGTCGCGTAGTCGTCGTCGTCTCGGCCGCGACTCATCAGCCGACCGAGCGCGACCTCGTCGGGAAGATCCAGGACCAGCACCACGTGCACGCCCGCCGCGTAGTTGGCGAGCACGCCGTCCAGCGCCTCCGCCTGCGCCAGCGTTCGGGGAAATCCGTCGAAGCAGATTCCGGAATTCCGCTGTCCGGCCACCAGGCCCTCGACCAGCTGCATCACCAAATGGTCGGGCACGAGGCGACCCGACTCCACGTATTCGCGGACTTCGATCCCGGCGGTCGTGCCCGCCTCGATCGCCTGGCGAAAGAGCCCGCCGGTCGACACGTGGGTGATCTGCAGCCGCTCAACCAGCATTTCGGCCTGCGTGCCCTTGCCGGCGCCCGGCGGCCCGAGAAAAACCATGATCAATGGTGCGTGACTCGCCAACCTACCGAATGAATCCTTCGTAATTGCGCATCAAGAGTTGGGCCTCGAGCTGCCGCATGGTGTCGAGCACGACGCCGACCACGATCAGCAGGCCCGTGCTGCTGAGCGCCACGGCGTTGACGTTGGTCACCAGCTGCGCCAGGAAGGGAAGCACGGCGACGAATCCAAGAAACAGCGACCCCGCCAGCGTCAGGCGATTCACGACGCGCATCAGGTATTGCTGCGTGGGACGGCCCGGGCGTATTCCCGGGATAAAGCCGCCATTCTTCTGCAGGTTCTCCGCCAGGTTCTGCTGCTGAAAGATGACCAGGGTATAGAAGTAGGTGAAGGCGATCACCAGGAAGAACGTCGCCACCCAGTAGATGAAATTGCTGGGACTCATGGCGTTCGCGATGCCGCTGGCCAGGCCCGCCAACCAGGTGATGTCGGTGCCCTCGAAGTAGCTGGCGATGGTGCCCGGCAGCAGCATGAAGGAGAACGCAAAGATCAGCGGGATCATCCCCGCCGAGTTCACCTTGAGGGGGATGTGCGTGCTCTGGCCGCCGTACATGCGGTTGCCGCGCACGCGCTTGGCGTAGTGGACGGGGATGCGCCGTTGCGCCTCTTGCACAAACACGATCGCGCTGATCATCGCCAGGCCGATCACCACCACCGCCAGGAATCCGCCGATGTTCTCGCCGGCGAACAGGGCCTGTCCCACGGCCTGCGGCGCCCCCGCCACGATGCCCGCGAAGATGATGATGGAGACGCCGTTGCCCACGCCGTTCTCCGTGATCAGCTCGCCGAGCCACAACAGGAACATCGACCCGGCGGCCATGACGATCAGCATGGCCACGATCTCGGGGGCTCCGAGGGACGGCGAAATCAAGTCGGCCTGCGAGCTTCGCAGCAGCGTGATCTGGCCAAATCCCTGCAGCATGGCGAACGGAACCGTGGCGATTCGCGTGTACTGCGCGATTTTCTTGCGCCCGCTCTCGCCTTCCTTGGAAAGCTCCTGCAACCGCGGAATCAGCGGCGTGAGGACCTGAAACGCGATCATCGCGGTGACGTAGGGATAGACGCCCAGGGCCACGATGGAGAAGTTCTCGAGCGCGCCGCCCGAAAGCAGGTTCAGGAATCCGAGGAGCTGATTACCCTCGAAGAACTCCTGCAGCCGATCCGTCGCCACCCCCGGCATGGGGATATGCGCCACGAGGCGAAACAGCACCAGGAGGCCAATCGTGAACAGGATCTTCCGGCGCACATCCGGCAATCGGAACGCGGTGATGGCGGTCTGGATCACGCAGGAATTTCCTCGGCGGTGCCGCCGGCCTCCTCGATCTTCTTCTTGGCCGCAGCCGAAAACTTGGGTGCGCGAATCGTCAGCGCGTGCGGCAGGTCGCCGCCCGCCAGAATCTTGAACAGGCCGTCGTCGATGATGCCGCGGGAGCGCAGCTCATCCGCCCCCACCACGGCCCCCTCGTCGAACTGAGCCAGGCGGCCCAGGTTCACCGGCTGGTAGTCGGTGCGAAATCGGTCGTTGGTGAAGCCACGGCGAGCGGGAAAGCGCCGCAGGAGCGGCGTTTGGCCGCCCTCGAATCCCGGCGTCGGCCCCGGCCCGCTTCGCGCGCCCTGGCCGAGCATGCCGCGACCGGACGTCTTGCCGCGGCCGCTGCCTTCGCCGCGGCCGACCCGGCGGCGGCGCCGTCGCCGGCGTGGCGTTCGAACGAGCTCGTGCGGTTTCACGATTCGGCTACTCCGCGGCCTCGCGGCGGCATTCGACGAGGTGTCCCACCACCACGACCATGCCGTCGATCGCCGCCGACTGCTCGTGCTCGGCAGTCTTGCCAATCCGGCCCAGGCCCAGCGCGCGCAGCGTCTCCTGCTGGCGCCGCGTGGCGCCGATCGAGCTCCGCACCTGCCGCAGATGCAGCTTGGCGCTAGCCATCGCCGCCTGAGTCAATCGCGGCCAGCCGCAGCGCCCGCTGCTCGCTCGGGTCGCTCAGCGCCTGCAGGGCTTCAACGGTGGCCTGCACGACATTGATGGCGTTCGACGAGCCGATGATCTTCGTGAGTACGTTTCGCACGCCGGCCAGCTCCAGCACGGCGCGCACGGCGCCGCCCGCGATCACGCCCGTCCCCGAACCCGCGGGACGCAGGATGACTTTGGACGCGCGAAATCTTGCTTCCACGTAGTGCGGGATGGAGCCATCCTCGGTGAGCGGCACGTCGAACATGGCGCGGCGCGCTCGTTCCTGGCCCTTTTGAATGGCGTCCGCCACCTCGCGGGCGCGGCCGACGCTGACGCCGACGCGACCGTTGCGATCGCCCACCACCACGATGGCGTTGAAGCCAAAGCGCCGCCCGCCGCGAACGACTTTCGATACGCGCTTGATCCGCACCACGCGATCTTCGAATCGCTGGCGCTCGCCGTCGGCGTCCAGAAAGCCGGCCTGTCGTCGTCCCCGACCATCGAATTGCACGATTAGAACTCCAACCCATCGGCGCGCGCCGCGTCCGCCACGGCCTTTACGCGGCCGGCGTAGGCAAACCCGCCGCGATCGAATACCACCCGCGATACCTGCAGCGCCTTGGCGCGCTCGGCGATGGCGCGACCCACGCCGCTCGCCTGCTCCCGCCGCGAGCCTTTGCCCGCATCCGTCTCAAGCGTCGAAGCGGCGGCCAGCGTGACACCGCGGGCGTCGTCGATCACCTGGGCGTAGGTGTGCTTCAAGCTGCGGAATACCGCCAGGCGCGGACGCTCGGCCGTGCCGCGAACCCGGGTCCGCAGGCGTTGATGGCGCCGCAACCGGCTGGCCCGCCGTGAGTGCGTCGCCATCAGGCCGTCGCCAATCCGGCAGCGGTCTTGCCGGGCTTCTGCCGGACGTATTCGCCGGCATAGCGGACGCCCTTGCCTTTGTAGGGATCGGCCGGTCGCATCGCCCGAATTTCCGCGGCGATTTGGCCCACGGCCTCCTTGTCGATCCCCTCGACCACGATGCGCGTCGGGTCCGGCACCTGGATGTCCACGCCCTCCGGAGGCCTGATCACCTGCGGATGCGAGAACCCCAGTTGTAAATCCAGCGCACCGCCCTGGAGCGACGCGCGATATCCGGTGCCTTGAATCTCGAGGCGCTTCTGAAAGCCATCGGTGACGCCGGTCACCATGTTGGCCAGCAGCTGGCGCGTCAGGCCGTGCAGCGCCCGCTGCTTGCGCTCGTCGTTCGGTCGGGTCACCTGCACCATGCCGTCGGCCGCGGTGATGGTCATGGACGCCGGCAGCGCACGCGCCAGCGAGCCCTTCGGCCCCTTGACTTCAACCGCATTGCCGTCGCCGACGTTAACCGTGACCCCGGCGGGGATTGGTACGGGAAGCTGGCCGATGCGTGACATGACGTTGGCTACCAGACGAAGGCGAGCACTTCGCCGCCGAGTCGGCGCCGTCGCGCCTCGCTGCCGGTCATCAATCCGCTGGACGTCGAGACCAGGGCCACGCCGATGCCGCCCATCACGCGCGGGATCTCGCGGGCGCGGGTGTAGACGCGCAGTCCCGGGCGGCTCACGCGCTTCGAGCCTCGCAGCAGCGGCTCGTCGTTCGCGTCGTAGCGCAGGTCGATTTCAATTGACGACCGCGGCGAATCCTCGACCACGGAAAACCCGGCGATAAAGCCCTCATCGCGCAGCAATTCCGCAATGCCTTGCTTGAGCCCCGAATGCGGGACCCGCACTTTGCGGTGACGCGCCGTCACGGCATTGCGCATCCGCGTCAGCATGTCGGCAATGGGATCAGTCATCGCGTCCTACCAGCTCGACTTCGTCACGCCAGGAATCTCGCCCTGCGCCGCCAGGGTGCGAAAACAGATTCGACAGAGATCGAACCGCCGCATGTAGGCCCGCGGCCGGCCGCACAGGACGCAGCGATTGCGATAGCGCACCTTGTAGCGAAGCTTGCGACCGCGCAGCGAACGCTCGTCGAAGTTCGGCGAATTGAACGCGTTGCGCTCCCGCTCCCATTTCACGACTTTGCACTTCTTGGCCATGCAGACTCCTAGATGGCTTCTTCGCGCTCGAACGGCAAACCGATGGCCTCCAGCAACCGCCGCGCGTGCGCATCGGTTTGCGCGCTGGTGACCAGGGTGACTTCCAGACCGCGAATCTGGTCGATCGAGTCGTAATCGATCTCGGGGAAGACCAACTGCTCGGGCAGGCCGATCGAGTAGTTGCCGCGCCCATCGAAGGCTCGCAGCGACAGGCCGCGAAAGTCGCGCAGCCGCGGCAGCGCCAGGTTGATCAATCGGTCCACGAACTCATACATCCGCCGGCCGCGCAGCGTGGTCTTCACGCCCACGCGCTGTCCCGCGCGCAGCCGAAACGCCGCCACGCTCCGCCGCGCCCGCGTCACGATGGGTCGCTGGCCCGTGGCCGCGGCAATATCGCGCACCGTGTGGTCCACGATCGCGTCGTTGCTCAGCGCCGCGCCGATGCCGACATTCACCACGACCTTCTCCAGCCGCGGCACCTCGTGGAGGTTGCCGAGCCCAAGGTCCCGTTGCAATTCGGGGCGAATCGACTCTCGATATCGGTCAAGCAAGCGTGCCATTACTCGTCCAGTGGTTCGTTGCAGCTCTTGCAGTAGCGGATACGCGCCCCGCGACGGCCCACACGAATCCCAATTCGGGAACGCGCGCCGCAATGCGGGCAGACCAGCATGACGTTCGAGGCGTCGAGCGGGGCGTTGAACTCAATGATACCGGCCCGCTGCCCGATGGCGCGCGGCTTGGTGTGCCGCTTTCGCACATTGATGGCTTCGACCACCAGCTCGCCCGTCTCCGGCACGACGCGTTCGATTGCGCCCTGGCGACCCTTGTCGCGCCCGGTGAGCACTTCGACGGTGTCACCCTTGCGGAGCCGAAATCGGTGCGGGCCGGCCATGCTCAGAGGACCTCGGGCGCCAGCGACACGATGCGCATGAAGCGCCGCTCGCGGAGCTCGCGCGCCACGGGGCCGAAAATGCGTGTGCCGCGCGGCGCCGTGCCGTCCAGGACAACGGCCGCGTTATCGTCAAAGCGGATTCGCGAGCCGTCGACGCGTCGGTATTCCTTCGCCACGCGCACGACCACCGCCTGCACCACGCTGCCCTTCGGCACGGCGCTGTTGGGCGCGGCCTGCTTGACGCTGGCCACCACCACGTCGCCCACGCCGGCGTACTTGCGGCCGGAGCCGCCGAGCACGCGGATGCACATGATCTCGCGCGCGCCGCTGTTGTCGGCGACCTTGAGTCGGCTCTGTTGCTGAACCATGGTGCTAGCGAGACTCACTTTCCGGTGCGTCGGCAGCTTCGTCCGCCTCGGCCTCAGCCGACACGTCCGGAGCCGCCTCGACTTCAGTCTCGGTAACGGCTGGCGCGTCGGCGGCCGCTGCTACTTCGATTTCAGTCTCAACGGCAACCACCTGCGCGGCTTCGCTGGCGGCCTCCACCGCGGCCTGCTCTTCCTCGGTCAGCGTGGCGCGATTCACGATGCGCGTGAGCCGCCAGCGTTTGCGGCGGCTATAAGGCCGCGACGAAACGATCTCCACCACGTCGCCGACATCGCACGCGTTTTCGGCGTCGTGAGCCAGCAGTTTGCGTCGCACGCGGACCGGCTTGCGGTACAGCGGATGCCGGCGCACGGCCTCCACCTGGACCGAGATGGTCTTGTCGGTTCGGTTGCTCACCACGGTCCCGACGCGCCGCTGGCGCCGCTGGTCGTCCGGATCCATCACGCGTCCTCTTCCACGGCAACGGCGCCAACCAGCTCGCGCTCACGCTGCACGGTCATGACTTGCGCAATGTCTCGCCGCAGCTCGCGCAGGCGCGACGTCGCGGTGAGCTGCAGCGTCGCATGCTGCAGGCGCAGCCGAAACAGCTCTTCCTTCGCCTCTCGGCGTCGGGTTTCCAAGGCATCGGGATCGAGCGCCCGGATCTCAGCCAGATCAGCCAACGACGACCTCGCGATTTCGGGTGATGACGCGGGTCGCCACGGAAATCTTGTGCGACGCGAGTCGCATGGCCTCCCGGCCGAGCTCCTCGTCGATGCCCGCGATCTCAAACAGCACGCGACCGGGCTTCACCACGGCCACCCAGTGGTCCACGGCGCCCTTGCCGCTCCCCATGCGCGTCTCGGCCGGCTTGGAACTGACCGGCTTGTCTGGAAAGAGTCGAATCCACACCTGGCCGCCGCGGTGGATGGCGTGGGTGATGGCGCGTCGGCCCGCCTCGATCTCGCGGCTGTCGACCCAGCCGGCGCTGAGCGCCTGCAGCCCGACTTCGCCGAATTGCAGGTCATTGCCACGCGCGGCGCGGCCGCGCCGTCGGCCGCGGTGGGCCTTGCGGAACTTGGTGCGCTTGGGCATCAACATGGTGCTAGTTGCCTCTCGGGGCGCGTCGACCGCCCATCCCCGTCCGGCCCACGCGGCCGGCCAGCATGTCGGCGGTATCGCTCAGCGCGTCTCGGCGATGGATCCAGGCCTTCACGCCGATACGCCCTTGCGCCGTGCGAGCCTCCGTGAAGCCGTAGTCGATGTCGGCGTCGAGCGTCTGCAGCGGCACCGTGCCGCTGAGCTCGAACTCGGTTCGCGCCATCTCGCGCCCGCCCAGGCGGCCGCTCACCATGACCTTCACGCCCAGAGCGCCGGCGCGCATGCTGCGCTCAGCGGTGACCTTCATGGCCCGTCGGAAGGACACCCGGCGCTCCAGCTGCTCGGCCACGTTGCGCGCCACCAGAAACGCGTCCAGCTCGGGCTGGCCGATCTCCTGGACGTCCACAACGGTGCGCTTTTTCGTGTGCAACTCCAGCAGGCGCTGAATCTCCTCGCGGTTGCTTCCCCCACGACCGATCACGATGCCGGGTCGCGCCGTGTGAATGATCACGCGCAGCTGGCTGACCTGGCGTTCGATCTCGATTCGCGAGACGCCGGCGCCGAATCCGCGCCGCCGTCCGCCGCGGCGCTGATCGCGTCGACCGGGCGGGTTGTCCAGGAATTGCCGCACGATCTTGCGGATCTGGAAATCCTCGGCCAGCAGCGCGGTGTAGTCACGGTCGGCGTACCACGTGCTGAGCCAGCGCTTCGTGTATCCGAGGCGATAGGCGATTGGGTGAACTTTCCGGCCCATGCTTATTCGCTTTCGTCGTCCACGACGACGGTGATGTGGGCGGACCGCTTCCGATAGAACCCCGGACGCCCGCGAGCTTTCGCGCGATAGCGTTTCAGCGACGGCCCTTGATCGATGCGCACGTCCCGGACAACCAGGCTTTCGCGCTCCAGGCCGTAATTGTGCTCGGCGTTCGCCAATGCCGATTTCAGCACCTTGGCAATCTCGAACGCCGCTCGCTGCGGCAGGTGCGCCAGCGTCGCCAGGGCGACCTCCGGGCGCAATCCCCGAACCTCGTTGGCCACCAGACGCGCGCGTCGCGGCGCCATGCGAACGTACTTGGCCGTTGCCCACACTTGCATGCGCCTAGCGTGCTCCCTGCTGTTGCGCCGCCGCCGCCGCCGCGCGCGACCCGGCCTGGCTGTGGCTGCGATAGGTGCGAGTGGGCGCGAATTCGCCGAGGCGATGGCCCACCATGTTCTCCGTGACGTACACGGGCACGTGGCGTCGACCGTCATGCACGGCGATGGTGAGCCCAACCATTTCGGGATGGATCACGCTTGCCCGGCTCCAGGTGCGAATGACCTGCTTTTGCCGGCTGCGGCTGGCCTCGGCCACACGCTTCTCCAGCTTGGGGTCGATGTACCAGCCTTTTTTCGAGCTTCGTGACATGCTGCGCTATCTCCTGCGGCGTCGAATGATATAGCGATCGCTGCGGCGCCGCCCGAGGCGGGTCCGCCGCCCTTGGGCCGGCTTGCCCCACGGCGTCTTCGGGCCGGGGAGTCCCACGGGGGCCTTCCCTTCGCCGCCGCCGTGGGGATGGTCGCGCGGCGTCATGGCCGAGCCGCGCACCTGCGGCCGGCGGCGGCGCCAGCGAATGCGCCCGGCCTTGCCGGCCGATTGATTGCTGTGATCCTGGTTCCCGACGCGACCCACGGTGGCCATTCCGGCCAGCGGCACCTGCCGCATCTCGCCCGACGGCAGCCGCAGCGTGGCCAGACCGCGGTCCTTGGCCATCAGCTGTCCGCCCATGCCCGCGCTGCGAATCAGCTTGGCCCCGCCACCGGGCACCAGCTCGACGGCATGCACCTCGGTTCCTGCGGGCATATCCGCCAGGCGCATGGCATTGCCCACGCGTGGCTCGGCCGTTGGCCCCGACACGACTTCGGCGCCCACCCGCAGGCCTTGCGGCGCCAGGATGTAGCGCTTCTCGCCGTCGGCATACACGAGCAACGCGATGTGGGCCGAACGGTTCGGGTCGTATTCGATGCTCGTGACGGTTGCGGGCACACCCGGCTTGTTGCGGCGCCAGTCAATCACGCGGTAGCGCCGCTTGGCGCCGCCGCCGCGGTGACGCACCGTAATGCGCCCCTGGTTGTTGCGTCCGGCTCGCTCGGTCAGCGGTCGCAGCAGCGGCTTGTGCGGCTTGGACTCGGTCACTTCCTCGTGATCGACCGACACGTAGCCCCGGCGCCCCGGAGAAGTCGGATCGTAGGTGCGGAGTCCCATGCCTAGTTACCCGGGTAAATGTCGATGGCGTGCCCCTCGGCGAGGGTCACAATGGCCTTGCGCTTGGACGATCGGTGGCCGGTGAAGCGCCCAAACCGCCGCGGCTTGCCGCGGAGATTCATCACGTTCACGTTGGTGACGTCCACGCGGAACAGGGCCTCAACGGCTGCCCGGATCATGTGCTTGGACGCCGTGGGATGCACTTCGAACACGTACTTGCGGTCCTCCACGAGCGTGGTCGATTTCTCGGTTACCACCGGTCGAATCACGACGTCCCCGGGGTCAGCCATTGTGGTCTCCCCGCAGGATGTCGAGCGCGGCGTCGGTCGCCACGACGTGGTCGGCCGCGGCGATATCCATGAACCCCACGGCATCGGCGCGCTCCACCGTCACGCCCGGAATGTTGCGTGAGGATCGCCGCAGCGTCTCGGGCGGTTCGGTATCGAGCAGCAGCAAACGTCCGGCCAAACCGGCGTCTGCCAGCCAGGCCGCGCGTTCCTTGGTCTTGGGCGAATCTCCCCAGGTCTCGACGCGATGCACGCGGTCCGCCTGCGCCTTTTGCGCCAGCAAGCTGCGCAGCGCCTCGCGCCGCTCGCGACGACTGAGCCGTCGCCGAACCGTGCGCGGACGGGGCCCAAACGTGACGGCGCCGCCCCGCCGTTGTCCGGCGGACGCGCTGCCGGCGCGCGCGCGTCCCACGCCCTTCTGGCGGTAGAGCTTTTGCGCGCTCGCCGTTACCTCACCACGCGTCTGCGTGCTGCTCGTGCTTTGCCGACGGCGCTGCGCGCCGACGACGGACGCCCGACGCAGAAGCTCGTCCCGCGCTCCGGGCTCGCCGAAAAGATCGGTTTCGACCGGCGCGATCGGCGCCACGTCCTTGGCAGCCATCAATCTCGGCTCCCATGTCGCGACGTCGGTCGGACCGCGAGAATCCCCTGGCGCGGACCGGGCACCGCGCCGCGCAAGACGATGTAGTTCTTCTCCGCGTCCACGTGCTCCACGCGCAGGCGCTTGGCGGTCACGCGCTTGCCGCCCATGCGGCCGGCCATGCGCATGCCCTTGAACACGCGGCTCGGCGTGGTGCCCGCGCCCACGGATCCGGGGGCGCGCTCCCGGTCGGACTGGCCATGCGTGCGCGGCCCACCGCGAAAGTTGTGACGCCGCACGACACCCGCAAAGCCCTTGCCCTTCGAGACGCCGGTCACGTCAACCAGGTCGCCGGGCGCAAACACGTCGGCCCGCACTTCGGCGCCCACGTCGAGGTCAGGCGCACTGTCGAGGCGAAACTCGCGCAGCACGCGGTAGGCCGGCGCGTCCTGCAGGTGTCCCCGCTCCGCGCGCGACAGCCGTGAATCGCGGGTCTCGTCGAATCCCAGTTGCAGCGCGATATAGCCATCACGCTCCACCGTCCGCACGTCGGTCACCGTGCACGGTCCGGCTTCGATCAGCGTCACGCCGAACGCGCGCCCAGCGTCGTCGAAGCGCTGGGTCATGCCGAGCTTGCGCCCGAGGATTCCGGTAGCCATGCCGCTAGGACTTCAGCTCGATGTCGACGCCGGCCGCAAGCTGCAGCCGCAGCAGCTCGTCCATCGTCTGCTGCGTCGGGTCGATCACGTCGATCAGCCGCTTATGGGTGCGCATCTCGAACTGCTCTCGCGAATCCTTGTCGATGAAGGGTGAACGAATAACCGTCCACTTCTTCTTCTGCGTGGGAAGCGGGATTGGTCCGCGCACGTCCGCCCCGGTGCGATCCGCCGCCTCGATGATGCGTCGGGCGGCATCGTCCAGCACCTTGTGATCGTAGGCCTTGAGGCGAATGCGAATCCGCTGTCGCGGGGCCTGTCGCCGGGCGCGCCCACTGGCTGGCCGCCCGGCCGACGGTTCGGCCGGAGTGTCGGCGGGTGCGCGTGCCTCGGCCATGGCAGCTAGTTGACGATCTTCGTCACGACGCCGGCGCCAACCGTCACGCCGCCTTCGCGAATGGCAAAGTGCACGCCGTCTTCGAGGGCCACTGGGGCGCCGAGCTTCACCGTCATCTCGATGTTGTCGCCGGGCACGCACATTTCAGTGCCTTCCGGCAGGTTGACCTCACCGGTGACGTCGGTGGTGTGGATGTAGAACTGCGGGCGATAGCCGTTGAAGAACGGGGTGTGGCGCCCGCCCTCATCCTTGGTCAGGACGTAGACGTTCGCCATGAACTCCGTGTGCGGCGTAATGGAGCCCGGAGCGGCCAACACCATGCCGCGCTCGACCTCGTGCCGCTCGATGCCCCGGAGCAGGCAGCCGACGTTGTCGCCGGCCACGCCCGAGTCGAGGGTCTTGCGGAACATCTCGACGCCCGTGCACACGCGGCGGTCCACCAGGTCGCGCATGCCGACAATGTCGACTTCCTCGCCGGGCGTGATCACGCCGCGCTCGACGCGTCCCGTCACCACCGTTCCACGCCCCTTGATGCCGAAGACATCCTCGATGGGCATCAGGAACGGCTCGTCGACTGGGCGCTGCGGCTCCTCGAAGTAGGTGTCGATCGTGTCGACCAACTCGAGAATCGGCGCGAACTCCGGCGAGTCCGCATCGGTGCTCTCCGACTCCAGCGCATGCAGAGCGCTGCCGCGCACGATCGGCACGTCGTCGCCCGGAAACTCGTACTTGTTCAGGAGGTCGCGCAGCTCGAGCTCCACCAACTCCAGCAGCTCCTCGTCGTCGACCATGTCGACCTTGTTGAGGTAGACCACGATCGCGCCCACCTCGACCTGTCGTGCCAGCAGCACGTGCTCGAAGGTTTGCGGCATGGGGCCGTCGGGGGCGCTCACCACCAGGATGGCGCCGTCCATCTGCGCCGCGCCGGTGATCATGTTCTTGATGTAGTCGCGGTGGCCCGGCGCGTCGATGTGCGCGTAGTGCCGGCTATCGCTTTCGTACTCCACGTGAGCGATCGAAATCGTGATGCCTCGCTCGCGTTCCTCGGGGGCCTTGTCGATGGCGTCGAACGCCTCGAACTGCGCCAAGCCCTTCAGCGACAGCACTTTGGTGATGGCTGCCGTGAGCGTGGTCTTGCCATGGTCGACATGGCCGATGGTGCCGACGTTGACGTGCGGCTTCGTGCGTTCGAATTTGACTCGTCCCATTCGCTGCGTGCTCCTGATGCGCTGGCCATGCGGCCCCGCGCCTAGACTCCTGTCAGAACTTCCTGTCCCGTCCCGGCCCCCGGCCGGACGGCGTAGTGTGAAAACTCCATCGAAAACGTACCCCGGCCCTGAGTGGCCGAGCGTAACGCACTAGCGTACCCAAACATTGTGGCCAGCGGTACTTCCGCGCGAATTACGCTCGACCCGCCCCTCGGCTCGGTCCCCTGGACGTCGCCCCGCTTGGACAGCAGGCCCGTCAGCACGTCGCCCACGTATTCGTCGGGAATCACGACGTCGACGGCCATCACGGGCTCGAGGACCGCGGTTCCCGATCGTCGCAGGGCCTCTTCCACCGCCCACGATCCGGCGATTTCAAAAGCAAGCTCGGATGAGTCCACCTCGTGGAACGAGCCGTCGACGATGCGGATCCGCACATCGATGACCTGAAAGCCCTGCAGTCCTCCGGTCAGCGCACGCCGCGCCCCGCGTTCCGCGGCCGGCAAGAAGCTGACCGGAATTGCGCCGCCCACGATTCGCGTCTCGATCTCGACGCCCGCGCCCGGCTCCAGCGGCTCGAGCTCGACGACCACGTGGCCATACTGCCCGCGCCCGCCGGTCTGGCGGATGAAGCGTCCCGGCGCCTGCACGGCCCGCAAGGGGCGTTCGCGATAGGCCACCTGCGGGCGGCCCACGTTGGCGCCGACGCGAAACTCGCGCAGCAGGCGGTCCACGATCACTTCGAGGTGCAGCTCGCCCATGCCGGCAATCAGCGTCTGGCCCGTTTCCTCGTCGCTTCGCACCTGGAAGGTCGGGTCTTCGTCGCCGAGCTTGCCCAGCGCCGTGATGATGCGGTCTTGATCCGCGCGGCTCTTGGGCTCGATGGCGATCGTCACGACCGGGTCGGGGAACGTAATCGACTCCAGCAGCACGGGGTGCGCCGGGTCGGCCAGCGTGTCGCCGGTGCTCACGTCGCGCATGCCAACGGCGGCGACGATATCGCCCGGCACGATGGGATCCTTGATCTCCTCGCGCTTGTCGGCATGCATGCGGAGCACCCGGCTCAGGCGTTGCCGCTTGCCCGTCCCAACGTTGAGAACGGTCGTGCCGGGCTCGATCCGCCCCGAGTAGACCCGAAAGTACGCCAGCTTGCCCGAATGCGGGTCCGCCACCATTTTGAATGCCAGCGCCGCAAACGGCGCGTCTTCCGACGCCCCGCGCTCGAGTGTCTCATCGGTCGCAGGATCGATGCCGCGAACCGGCGGCACGTCCAGCGGCGAGGGCAGGTAACGCACCACGGCGTCGAGCACCAGCTCGATGCCCCGGTTGCGCAACGCGCTGCCAAACAGCACCGGCACCAGCAGCGACTCAATGGTTCCGCGCCGCAGCGCGGCGATCATCGCCTCGGCGTCGACGTCTTCGTCGTTCAGGTAGAGCTCGGCGATGTGATCGTCAAATTCACTCAGGGCTTCGAGCAGTTGCATCCGCGCCACGACCGCCACTTCGGCCAAGTCGTCCGGAATGTCCTCGACCGAGGGCTGGGCGACGGCATCGGCGGGCCACACGATGGCCTGCATCTCGATGAGATCGACCACGCCTTGAAACTCCTGCTCGCGGCCGATGGGAAGCTGCACCGGAACCGGATTCGCCCCCAGCCGCTCACGGATCGAGCGGACCGCCGCGTCGGGGTCGGCCCCCACGCGATCCATCTTGTTGATGAAGGCCACGCGCGGCACGTCGTACTTGTCGGCCTGGCGCCAGACGGTCTCGGACTGCGGCTCCACGCCGTGCACGGCGTCGAACACCACCAGCCCGCCATCGAGGACGCGCAGCGAACGCTCGACCTCGGCCGTGAAATCTACGTGACCGGGCGTGTCGATGATGTTGATGCGCCGGTCCTGCCAATAGCAGGTCGTGGCCGCCGCGACGATGGTGATGCCGCGCTCGCGCTCCTGGGCCATCCAGTCCATTTGGGTCGTGCCGTCGTCGATGACGCCGATGCGATGAATGCGCCCGGTGTAGAAGAGGATGCGCTCGGTCGTGGTGGTCTTGCCGGCATCGATGTGGGCGATGATGCCGATGTTGCGAGTTTGCGCGATGTCAGATTCGGACATGGTGCGTCGGGCTCGGGCTAAAACGCGTAGATGGCGAACGCGCGATTCGCCTCGGCCATGCGATGCATCTCTTCACGGCGGCGCACCGCTCCGCCCTGTCCGGAAGCCGCATCGAGAAGCTCGAAGGCCAGGCGCTCACGCATCGAGCGGCCGGATCGCGCCCGGGCCGAGCTGATGAGCCAGCGCACGGCCAGGGAGTATCGCCGGTCGCCGCGAATCTCGACCGGCACCTGGTACGTCGCGCCGCCAACCCGGCGCGGCTTGACCTCGATCTGCGGCATGACGTTGCGAATGGCCTCCTCGAAGGCGTCGAGCGCCGGCGTCCCGCTCCGCTCCTCGACCATGTCGAAGGCGCCGTAGACGATGGCCTGCGCCTTGGCCTTGTAGCCATGGCGCATCAGCTTGTTGATAAAGCGCTCCACCGTCCGGTTGTTGTATTTCGGATCGGGTGCGGTCATTCGCCGCTCGGGGCGCTTCCGGCGAGGCATCTTTGCTAAATCTCCTGGTTAGTGAGGGTGGCCGCGGGTTCCAGTCAGCCGTTGGCGATGCGGTGCCAACGATTGCTCCACGGGAGCGCTGACCCTAGGCGCCGCGCCTGGTGCCGTACTTTGACCGCCCTTGCTTGCGATTCTCGACGCCCGTGGCGTCCAGAGGTCCTCGTACGACGTGGTAGCGCACGCCGGGCAGGTCCTTGACGCGTCCGCCGCGAATCAGGACGACCGAGTGCTCCTGGAGTTGGTGACCTTCCCCCGGAATGTAGGCCGTGACCTCCATCCCGTTCGACAGCCGGACCCGCGCCACCTTTCGCAGCGCCGAGTTCGGCTTGCGCGGTGTGACGGTGCGCACCAGCGTGCACACGCCGCGCTTCTGGGGCGCCCCGCGCGTGCGCACCATGCGCCGCCGCAGCCCGTTGTAGGCGAAGTGCAGCGCAGGCGCCGTCACTTTGCGCCGTGACTTGCGCCGACCCTTGCGAACAAGCTGGTTTATCGTTGGCACACGACCACCAAGGTCTGTCGAATTAGGGGCACGACAAAACAGGGCGCACTCCGGCGCCCGCCTCGCACGCTATCACTGCGACTCGTCCGCGTCAACGTCCGCGTCGCCGTTTTCGGCCTCCGACAAGGGCACGTCCTGAACGTTGGCCTCCTCGATCGGCTCGTCGGCGCCTGAGCTGAGGAACGCCGAGAACTGATCGGCCGCGGCGCTGGGACGCTCGGGAATCCCGGCAAGCAGCGTCCGGTCGTCGTCGCCCTCACCGGCCAGGGCCTGCATCAGGCTATCGATCGCCCGGCCCTCGCCGTCGTCAGCCGCCTCGGCGCCGGATCCGACCGCCGCCAGCACGCCCTCGCCCTCACCATCATCGGCCAGCAGCGACTCGGCATCGCCTTCGCCGGCCGTGATTAACGTGCCCTCGTGATACCGCTTCCAGCCGGTGCCGGCCGGAATCAGCTTGCCGATGATCACGTTTTCCTTCAGGCCGTGAAGATGATCGGTCTTGCCCTCGACGACAGCTTCGGTCAGCACCCGCGTCGTGTCCTGGAACGATGCCGCGGCCAGGAAGCTCTCGTTGTTGAGCGACGCCTTGGTGACGCCGAGCAGCACCGGGCGAGCGGTCGCCGGCCGGCGGCCCTCGGCGATGGCGTGCTCGTTGGCTTCATCGAACACGTGCCGATCGATCAGGGTGCCGGGCAGCATGTCGGTGTCGCCGGGCATCTCGATGTGCACGCGCCGCAGCATCTGCCGCACGATTACCTCGATGTGCTTGTCGTTCACGGCCACGCCGACGATGCGATAGACCGACTGGACCTGCTGCACCACGTAGCGCTGCAGCGCCTCCCGACCGCGCAGGCGCAAGATGTCCTGGGGGTTCAGGGGACCCGCGGTGAGTTGCTGCCCCTTGGACACGAGCTGTCCGCTTCGAACTTGCAGCTCTGCCGCCGGCGATACCGGATATTCGTCGGTATCTTCGGTCTGCGACCGCAGGACGATTTCTCCATCGCGCACGCTGACGACGCCGTCGTTCGTGGCCCGGGGGCCCGCGCCCGCGACGCTGGCCAGCGCCCGCTTGCTGATCGTCTTCGACTTGCTCTTGGCCTTGCGGGCCAGCAAGTCCTCCGCCTGCTCGCGCGGCAGGGCGAGGGTCGCGTCCTTGGCAACCTCGTCGCCGTCCTCCACGATGGGCACGAAGTCGTCGGCGAGCTCATACACCTGCTCGTGGATATGCGCCGAGACGACGCGAACCACCTTGCGATCCTCTTCTTCGATGATTTCGGCCGTGCCGTCGAGCGCGCTCATCTGGGCCACGCCCTTTGGCACACGGGCCTCGAAGAGTTCCTCCACCCGCGGCAGCCCCTGCACGCGGTCCGTGATGTCCGTGCCCATGACCACCCCGCCCAGGTGGAAGGTGCGCATGGTCAGCTGCGTCGCCGGCTCGCCCATGGATTGGGCGGCGATGATGCCGACGGCGGCGCCCTCCTCCACCAACTCGTGGCGGGCCAGATCCATGCCGTAGCACCGCTGGCAGACGCCGCGCGCGTTGCGGCAGTGCATCACCGAGCGGGCGAAGACTTCGCCCACGTCCGCATCGTCGATCGCTCGACTGAGATGTCGGTCGACCATCACGTCGGCCGGCACGATGATCTCCCCGGTCTCGGGATGGACCACCGGCGCCAGGGTGAAGCGACCAAAGGCGCGATCGCCCACCGAGCCTTCAACCTGCTCGGGGTCGGCCGTGACGATGTGGTCGCCTTCCGTGGCCCCGCAGTCCTCGCCCATCACGATCACGTCCTGCGCCACGTCGACGAGGCGCCGGGTGAGGTAGCCGCTGTCGGCGGTTCGCAGGGCCGTGTCGGCCAGGCCCTTGCGCGCGCCGTGCGTTGAAATGAAGTACTCCAGCACGGTCAGGCCCTCGCGGAAATTCCCGCGCACCGGCACCTCGTAGATCTTGCCGGTCGGGTCGGACATGAGGCCGCGCATGCCGGAAACCTGACGGATCTGATCGAAGTTCCCCTTGGCGGCGCCGGAGTTGCCCATCATGTAGACGGGTCCATGCGGGTCGAGGTCCAGGGGCACCGCGGCCGTCACCTTCTCGGTGGCCTCGGTCCACTTTTGAACCGTCAGCTTGTATCGCTCGCGGTCCGTGATGAACCCGTCCTTGAAGCTGCGCTCGATCTCCGCCACATCCGCCTCGGCGCCTGCGAGCACGTTGTCCTTCACGGCCGGAATCTCCAGATCGAACACGCCCATCGTCACGCCCGAGCGCGTGGCCCAGTACATGCCGATGTCCTTCACGCGGTCGGCAACCTCGGCGGTCGCCTCGATGCCGCTGGAGAAGAAAGCTCCGGCCAACACGCGACGCAGCCCGCCCTTGTCGAGCCGCTCGTTGACGAACCGCAAATCGCGCGGCAGCGCGATGTTGAAGATGATTCGCCCAATCGTCGTCTCGATGAACGCCGGCGACGGCGGCTCGTCCTCCGGCACCGGAAAGTCCTGGGCGGTGACTCGCAACTTGATCTTGGCGTGCAGATGCACCGCGCCGTGCTCGAACGCCAACAGCGCGTCGCCAAAGTCGGCGAACGTCCGGTCTTCGCCCAGTGCGCCCTCAACCATCTCCGTCAGGTAATAGGCGCCAAGCGCCATGTCCTTGGTCGGCGCGATGATTGGCGCGCCGTCCGCCGGCGACAGCACGTTGAGCGTGCTCTTCATGATGTAGCGCGCTTCGTCCTGCGCGGCCCGGCTCAGCGGCACGTGCACCGCCATCTGGTCGCCGTCGAAGTCGGCGTTGAAGGCCGTGCACACGAGCGGATGAATCTGAATCGCGCTGCCGGTCACCAGCACGATGTCGAACGCCTGGATGCCCAGCCGGTGCAGCGTCGGCGCGCGGTTCAGCAGCACCGGGTGGTCCTGCGTGACTTCCGCGAGCGCATCCCACACCACGGGCTCAGGGTGCTCGACCATGCGCTTGGCGCTCTTGATGTTGCTGGCATGCCCGTAGTCCACCAGCTTGCGCATCACAAACGGTTTGAAGAGCTCCAACGCCATCTTGGTGGGCAGGCCGCACTGGTTCAGCTTCAGGTGCGGGCCGACCACGATCACCGAGCGGCCTGAGTAGTCCACCCGCTTGCCCAGCAGGTTCTGGCGGAAGCGACCCTGCTTGCCGCGGAGCTGGTCGCTCAGCGACTTGTAGGGATGATTGGACGAACCGGTGACGGCGCGACCGCGCCGGCCGTTGTCGATCAGCGCATCCACCGCCTCTTGGAGCATCCGCTTCTCGTTGCGCACGATGATCTCGGGCGCGCCGAGCTCCACCAGCCGCTTGAGCCGGTTGTTGCGGTTGATCACACGGCGGTAGAGGTCGTTCAGGTCGCTGGTCGCGAACCTGCCGCCATCGAGCTGCACCATGGGCCGGATGTCCGGCGGCAGCACGGGCAGCACCGACAGGATCATCCACTCCGGGCGATTGCCCGAGCGGCGAAACGCCTCGACGACCTTCAATCGCTTAGTCGCCTTCTTGCGCCGCTGGATCGACGGCGACTCGATTTCCTCGCGCAGTTCGCCCGCCAGGGCGTCGAGATCGACGTTGCCAATCAGCTCAACGACTGCCTCGGCCCCGATGCCGGCGCGGAAGACCTCGCCACAGGTGTGGCTCAGTTGCTGGTAGCGCGGCTCGCTCAGGAGCTGGTGTAGCTCGAGCGTCGTCAGATCGTCCGCGCGCTGCTGGTAGAACTCGCGCGTGCCCGCGATCTGCGACGCGCGCTCCTCCTCCAGGCCCATGGCTTCCTGGTCGGCCTCACGCCGCCGCGCCAGCTTGGTGGCGCCAAACCGCTCGTTGGCTGAGGCGACGGCCGTCTCGGCTGCCGCCCCGATGGCGGCCAGCGACTCGGCATTGATAGCGTCACCGGCGGCGATGATCGGCTCGTCGAGCCAGCTCAGCCGGATCTCCTCCTCGGCATTGCTGCCGCTCTCGGCAACCGGCGTAAGGCGCGCAACCGTTGCCTCGGCCTCTTCCTGGAGCCGGGCGACTTCGCCTTCCAGCTGCTCGTCCAGCTTCGCGATCTGCTCGGCCGTCTCGGCCTCCAGATCCTCGGCCCGCTGCGCCATCTCGGCCTGGATCTCCGCCTCGCGCGCCCCCAGGTCGTCATCGATGCGACCCAAGGCCGCGTCGCGCTCGGCTTCGTCGAACTCCGTGACGATGAACGACGCGAAGTAGACGATCTTCTCCAGATCGCGCGGCGTGATGTCCAGGATCTGCCCAATCCGGCTCGGCGTACCTTTCAGGAACCAGATATGGGTCACGGGAGCGGCGAGCTCGATGTGGCCCATGCGCTCGCGCCGCACGCGCGAGCGGGTGACCTCGACGCCGCACTTGTCGCAGATGATCCCGCGATAGCGAATCTTCTTGTACTTGCCGCACGAGCACTCCCAGTCCTTGGTCGGACCGAAGATGCGCTCGCAGAACAATCCGTCGCGCTCCGGCTTCAGCGTTCGATAGTTGATGGTCTCCGGCTTGATGACCTCGCCGTACGACCACGACCGAACTTGCTCCGGCGATGCGAGGCGGATACGGATCGCGTTGAACTTGTTGACCTCAAGCACGCTCGTTTTGCCTCCTACAGCCGGTATTCACGGCCCTGAATGTTGATGCCGTCCAGGTCCGGCAACATGTCATGCGTGTGCTCGACCACCAGCGGCACCTCTTCTTCGTATTCGTCGAGAATGTCCACCGCCACCCCGAGACTCTGCAGCTCCTTGACGAGCACGCGGAAGGACTCGGGAATGCCGGGTTCCAGGATGGTTTCGCCCTTCACGATCGCCTCATAGGTCTTGACGCGACCGAGGATGTCGTCGGATTTCACGGTGAGCATTTCCTGCAGCGTGTGGGCGGCGCCGTAGGCTTCGAGCGCCCACACCTCCATCTCACCGAAACGCTGGCCGCCCATTTGCGCCTTGCCGCCGAGCGGCTGCTGCGTAATCAGCGAGTACGGGCCCGTCGACCGGGCGTGAATCTTGTCGTCCACCATGTGTCCGAGCTTCATCATGTAAATCACGCCGACGACGACCTCCTGGTCGAACGGCTCGCCGGTGCGACCGTCGATCAGGCGCGCCTTGCCGTGCTCGGGCAAGTCGGCCTCCGCGAGCGCCGCGATGATGTCGGCCTCGTCGGCGCTGTCGAAGACCGGCGTGATCGCCCGGAAATCCATCTTGGCCGCCGCCCGGCCCAGGTGCGTCTCCAGCGACTGCCCCACGTTCATCCGCGAGGCCACCCCCAGCGGGTTGAGGATGAGGTCGATCGGAGTGCCGTCCTCGAGGTGCGGCATGTCCTCCTGGGGCAGGATCATGGAGACGACGCCCTTGTTGCCGTGACGTCCCGCCATCTTGTCGCCGACCATCAGCTTGCGCTTGGACGCCACGCTCACCCGCACCATCTCGGTCACGCCGGCTTGCAGGTCGGCGGCGTCGGCGGCGGTGAAGCGCTTCACGTCAATCACCCGCCCGGACTCGCCGGTCGGCAGGTGCTTGGAGGTGTCCTTCACTTCCCGCGCGTCGCGGCCGAAGATCGCGCGTAGCAGTCGGTCCTCGCCGCTGAGTTCGGTCTCGCCCTTCGGGGTGATCTTGCCGACCAGGATGTCGTCCGGCCCGACCTCGGCCCCCACGTAGACCACGCCGGTGTCGTCCAGGTTGCGCAGGCCTTCCTCGCTCTGGTTGGGAATGTCCCGCGTAATCTCCTCGGGTCCCAGCTTGGTGTCGCGCGCCTCGACCTCGTACTGCTCGATATGGATCGAGGTGAACACGTCGTCCTTCACCAGGCGCTCGCTGACCACGATCGCGTCCTCGTAGTTCCCGCCTTCCCAGAACATGAAGGCCACCAGGATGTTCTGGCCGAGCGACAGCATGGTGTCGCTCGTCGCCATGCTCTCGGCGATCACCTGGCCGGCCTCGACCTCATCGCCGACCCGCACCACCGGCCGCTGGCTGATGCACGTGGCCGTATTCGAGCGCTCGAACTTGCGCAGCCGATAGGTCTGCTCGTCCTGGTCCGGATGCTCCACCACGATCTCGCGGGCGGTGACCGCACTGACGGTGCCGTCCGCGACGGCGTTCACCATGTGCCCGGAGTCGCGCGCGGCGCGTGTCTCCATGCCTGTGGCCACCAGCGGCGCTTCCGGCGTGATCAGCGGCACGGCCTGCCGCTGCATGTTGGCCCCCATCAGGGCTCGGTTGGCGTCGTCGTGCTCCAGGAACGGAATCATGGCAGCCGGCACGCTCACGATCTGCTGTGGCGAGGCGTCGATGAATTCGACCTCGGTCACAGGCGATTCGTGGATCTGCGCCCCGTGGCGCACGGACACGCGGTCGGCCGCAAACTCGCCGTTCGGCTTCAACGCCGCGTTCGCCTGGGCAATCGTGAACTGCTCCTCGGCGTCCGCGGTCATGTATTCGATTTCATCCGTGACCCACGGGCGCACCGGAATCTCGGCGTCGCCATTCGCCGCAGCCAGGGTGTCCGCCGCCTCGGGCGTAATCTCCGCGCCGGCGGCGACGAGGACGTCGCCACCATCCGGCCCCTGAATCGCTTGAGTGGCGGTCCGGCCGGCAAGCGCCGCCGCATCCGACGCCGGCACGCTGTGGGCCACCCGGCGGTACGGCGTTTCGATGAATCCATAGGGATTCACCTTGGCGAACGTGGCCAGGGTGTTGATCAAGCCGATGCTCGGACCCTCCGGCGTTTCGATCGGACACACGCGGCCGTAATGGCTGTAGTGAACGTCCCGGACATCGAATCCCGCGCGCTCGCGCGAGAGCCCGCCCGGTCCCATGGCGCTGAGGCGGCGCTTGTGCCCCAATTCGGCCAGCGGATTGGCTTGGTCCATGAACTGGGACAGCTGGCTGCCGCCGAAAAACTCCTTGATCGCGGCAGTCACGGGCCGTGTGTTGATGAGCCCGGACGGCGTCGCCTCCGCGGCGTCCTGAATGCTCATCCGCTCCTTGATCACGCGCTCCATCCGCAGCAGCCCGATCCGGAACTGCTCGGCCAGCAGCTCGCCGACCGCGCGGACGCGCCGGTTGCCGAGGTGGTCGATGTGGTCGGGTTGTCCCTGCACCACGTTGAGACGCACGATTTCCCGCACGATCGCGAGCAAATCCTCGGGCCGCAGCGTGCGCGTTTCGTCGTCGGGATCGGCGTTGAGCCGCTTGTTGAGCTTGTATCGCCCCACCGGGCCAAGGTCATAGCGGCGAATTGTGAAGAACGTCTGCTCGATCAACGCGCGGGCGTTGTCCACCGTGGCGGGGTCGCCGGGTCGCAGCCGGTGGTACAGCTCGATGAGGCCGTCTTCGTGGCTCAGCGCGGAATCGCGCCGCGTAGTGGCGTCGCCGATGGTGGAGCGGATGAACTGGTGATCCGGGTCCGTGTCGATATCGGCGAAGAGGTCCAGCAGCACGTCGTCCGCGCCCCACTCCGACGAGATCGCGCGCAGGAACGTGGTCACCGGAATGCGTCGCTTGCGGTCGATCTTCACCCCGATCAGGTTTTGGCTCGCGGTTTCGAACTCGAGCCAGGCGCCGCGCTTCGGGATCAGCTTGGCGCCAAACCGACGCCGCCCGGTGGCCGGGTCGTCTTCCGCCGAGAAGTACACGCCCGGCGAGCGCACGAGCTGGCTCACGACCACTCGCTCCGCGCCGTTGTAGATGAACGTGCCCTGACTGGTCATGAGCGGAAAGTCGCCCATGTAGACCGTCATTTCCTTGATCTCGTCGGTCTGCTTGTTGTGCAGCCGGGCCTTGACGCGCAGCGGCGCCTGATAGGTGCGGTCGGCCTCGCGGCACAGCTCTTCGGAATAGGCCGGCTTGTCGAACGGCTCATCCGGCACCTCGAAGTGCAACTCGAGGTTGCGCCCGGTGAAGTCCTGAATCGGCGAAATCTCGGCGAACAGCTCCCGCAGGTATTCCTCTTTGAACCGGTTGAACGACTCGACTTGCAGATCGATGAGGTTCGGCGGGTCGATCAGACTTCGAGCCTTGCCGTAGTACCGCGCCTCTACCTGCGATGCCGCACCGTTGTTAGCCATGGAGCCTCAGCTTCTCAGGTCCGGCGAATGTGCCGGACAAATACCGTCGTGGAACCCACCGGCCCTGTGTCGAGACGATCAAGCGCACGCCGGGCCTTGGTGCACGCTCACGGTGCAGGACCGACGTCCACGTCCCATCAGACGCAATCGCCCAACCAGCGCTAATGGCCTCGCCCTGTCAGTCGCAAATCCAACACCCCGAATTGGGAATCTCTTGAAGACAGCACAAAACACCCAGAGCGGCCCGAAAACCGCCTGGGTGATAGACCTATTCGATTCGCCCTAGCGCAAGCTGGGCGCAAAATCCCCGCACGACGTTTCAAGCTTAGCATGGCCCCAAGGACCGTCAACCGTCGGGCAGGCCGGGCAAGCGGCGACTGTGAGTCCGTCGTTCGCGCGAAAGGAGTACTCCGCGTAACCCTTCGTCATTCCGGCGAAGGCCGGAATCCAGTCCGGTCGAGTCTGGAGGCGCGCTGAATGCTTGGTGACGGGCGGGTCTGAGACCCGCCCCTACCCGATTCTGCAAGGGTCTCCGAAGGCGGGGGGGGCGGGACTCCTCTCCGCAGGTTAACGCCCGCCTACCCAAGCTCCCCGCGCAGCTGCCGGCCACCCAGCACGTGCAGGTGCACGTGGCCCACGGACTGCGCCCCGTGACGTCCGTGATTCACGGCCACCCGATACCCGGTCCCGTGCACGCCTTCCAGCCGCGCCACCTTCGCGGCCGCGGTGAGCAGGCGTCCCGCCAGGTCGGGATCCTCCCGCAAGCCGTCAAGACCAGACACGTGCCGACGCGGCACCACCAGGACGTGCACCGGGGCCTGGGGCGCAATGTCGCGAAACGCGATCACCGCGTCGTCCGCATAGACCTGGTCCGACGGAATGCCCCCCGCCACGATCTTGCAGAACAAGCAGTCGGCAACCGCGTCGTCCGCACCTGTCCCGTTCACCGTCATGCTTCGACTCCCCGTGATAGAGACCCTGGCGCGCCCCCTCCGTCATTCCCGCGAAGCCTGTCCCCGCGGAGGCGGGGAGCGGGAATCCACCCGCCGGTCAACCTCTTGGCCTACGAGCACAAGCGGTTCGCGAACCGCCCGTACCTCTTTGCCTAAAGGTCTCCCGCCGGCGGCACGCTGAGACTAAGGCATTCCCACCCATCCCGGCACAACACGCTCCCGACATCGAATCCATGATCGGCCACCGCCGCCCGCATCTCGGCGCCTCTGGCCGCCGTGATACCCCCCAGGATCACGCGGCCGTCGCGGCGCACGGCGGCGCGGTAGTGGTCGAGACTTCGCAGGTGCGTATCCGTCACGATGTTGGCCACCAGGACATCGGCGGGATCGGAGTCGCCGAGCGGCAGCCGTCCGTGCGTTACCGACACCCGATCGTCACAAGCGTTCTGCGCCACATTCGCCCGTGCGGCCCGCACGGCGTCGGCATCGGTGTCGACGGCGCGCACGCGCCGCGCGCCACGCAGTGCCGCCACGATGGCCAGGACGCCCGAGCCCGTACCGACGTCGATGACGTCGCGCCCGGGGGCAACCGCTCCCTCCAGGGCCTCCACCGCGAGTTGCGTGGTCGGGTGCAGCCCGGTGCCGAACGCCATGCCGGGATCGAGCCGAATCACGCGGCGGTCGCCGGCCGGCGCGTCCGACCACGACGGCGCGATCACGAAGCCACAGCCGATGGGAAAGGGGCGGTAGAAGGCTCGCCATTCGTTCAGATATTCCTCCGGCCGCACCCACCGGATGTGCGGCGTTCGCAGGGTCGAGTCGCCGGCGGCGCCCAGGTGCCACAGTGCGCGCTCGATCGCCTCACGCGTCGACTGGCACGCCGGACCGTCGGCGATGTACGCCCGCAGGGCCACCCGCTCCCGCGCGTCATCCGGCGACTGCTCGACCGCCAGCGCCGATCCGACCCACCGGGAAAGCTCCATGCGCACGTCGTCGGCGTCGGCGGGATCGGTATGGACCGTGATCTCGAGCCAGCGCTGGCTCACCGAAATGCGGCGCGAGCCTTCTCGACGAAGCTTCGGCCGTCGGCGTCGCGACCGGCGGGCAGCGAGTCTCGCAGGTGTTCCAACACCTCCCGCTGGTCCGACGACAGCTTCTTGGGAACGACCACCTTGACCGTGATGCGCTGATCGCCCCGTCCCGACCCGCGATATCGAGGCACGCCGCGACCGCGCAGCTTGAGCACCGTGCCGGGCTGCGTCCCGGCCGGCACCGTAACGGTTTCCTCGCCGTCGACCGTCGGAATCTCCACCGTGGTCCCAAGGGCGGCTTCGGCGATGTTGAGCGCCAGGTCGCTCACGATGTCGTCGCCCTCGCGCTCGAGCTGCGGATGAGGCTCCACCTCGATGGCCACGTAGAGATCTCCGGGCGTACCGCGATTGCGCCCGTGATCGCCGGCGCCGGAAAGCCGCAATTCGGTGCCGGGCGCCAACCCGGCGGGAATCTCGATTTCCCGGCTCATGGCCCGGCGCTCCAGCCCGGCGCCGCGGCACCCGGAGCACGGCTCCGTGATCTCGCGCCCCTCGCCGTGGCAGCGCGGACAGGTCGCGACGTTCACAAACTGTCCGAAGAGCGATTGCTGGGTCCGTTGCACCTGGCCCGCGCCGCGGCACATCCGGCAGGTCGACGGCTTGGTGCCGGGCTCGGCGCCATCGCCCCCACAGGCGCCGCACGGCTCGTGACGCTGGTAGTCGACCACCTTCGTCGCGCCAAAGACCGATTCGATGAAGTCCATCGTCACGACCGCGCGGAGATCGGCCCCACGCTGCTCCGTGCGTCGGGCGCGCGTGGTGCCGCGTCCGAAGAACGCGTCGAAGATGTCGCCGACGCCGGCGAAATCGTCGACGCCGGCCCCGAATCCGCCGCGCGCGTCGGCATGTCCGAAGCGGTCATACATCTGCCGCTTCTCCGCGTCGCGCAACACCTCGTAGGCCTCGTTGATCTGCTTGAACTTGGCGTCGGCGTCAGGCGCCTTGCTGACGTCTGGGTGGTATTCCCGCGCCAGCTTGCGAAAGGCACGGCGAATCTCGGCTTCGGAGGCGTTTCGACTCACCCCCAGCACGTCGTAGTAGTCGGGTTTGCTGCTCACTGGCGCGCCACCGTTCGCCGTCAGCCCGCGCCGTCGCCGGCCGGCCTGGCGTCACCCGCGGCCGTCGTCTCCGGCTCCGACTCCAGGCTGGCCGCCGGCGCCGATTTGACGAGCGTCGGACGCAGCACTCGATCCTGCATGCGGTAGCCGCGCTGCAGTTGCTCGGCCACGGCCATCGGACCGTCGCCCTCGTCCGACATCACCACCTCGTGAATCGTGGTGTCGATGGGGTCGCCGCGTTTGCACTCGATGGGCGTGACGCCGTGCGCCTCCAGCACACCCAGCAGTTGCGCCTGGGTCAGCGCAATGCCGTCCACCCAGCTCAGCAACCGCAGCTCGCCCGGCAGCGTCTGGAACGCACGTTCGAAGCCGTCGATCACCCGCAAGATGTCGAATGCGATCGCCATGTTGGCGAACAGGGCGCGTTCCCGGGCGTCGGCCTCGGTGCGCCGTCGGTAGTTGGCGAAGTCGGCCTGCACCCGCGTGAGTCGATTGAGCACGTCCCGATGTCGCCGCTCGAGATCGGGCGCATCGTCAGTCTGAGTCTCGGACGATCCCGATTCGGCCGGCGGCTGGTCCGCGGAGCCCGACGCCGCCCGGCGATCGGTCACGCGAATGGTCGGACGATCGTCGTCGTCGACCCGTGGCGCCTGGTCGTCCGGCGTCTCCGATTCACGAGGTTCGGCTTCGGCCATGCCTATCGGTTCTCCCCGGTGCTTTCCTGAGCCGCGGCCCTCGGGCCCCATACCTTCAGTCCAGGCATTATCCATGCCCGCGCGTCGCGGAGTCTTGAATCACTGGTCCACAGCCGAGCCGTGGATCTCCTCGACCGGGACCGCCGACCGCTATCCGCCGTCGCGTTGAATTCTGACCTCGCCCGGCGCCACGACAAAATCGGCTCGGCTCACGGCCTGGTCGCCGACGAGAACCTCAACGCTCCACTGCCCCGTGGCGGCGGCTTGCGGAAGGAAAAACCAAAACCCGTAGGTCGCCCGCGGCGACGCTTGCACCGGATCGGTGAGGAAGCGGCCAATCTCACGATCGCCCGCGTTCCAGCGAATCCCGAGGCGCGTGCCATCGACGATGTTGGTGAACTCGATGGAAATGCTCACCCGCTCGCCGGGGTGGAATTGGAGGGTTGGCTCCACCGGCCGTTGCGCCGCGTCGAGATCGAGCGCCAGCGTCACGGACTCGATGTTGGCCGACTCGTTGGCGGCCGGCTCAATCGTCGGCGTCGGAGTCGGCGTCTCTTCCTCGGCGGCCTCCGGCGTCGCTTCCGCCTCGCCGGTCGGCGATGGCGCGGGCTCCGTGGGTAGCGGCTGGCCGGGCGGGGCAATGCGCCACACGATGCCGCGTCCCTCGAGCAAGTAGATGCTTCCATCGTTGGCGATGGCGATATCGATCGCCGTGAAGAGCGGAATCTCGGCAGCAGGCCCCCCCGGCTGTCCGGAGCCGGTCGGGTCGCCGGCGATAACGCGCGCGGCGCCACCGCCGACGGCCGTCACCGTCCCCGCCCCGCTCTCGACCACGTAGAACCCACCGGCCGCGTCAGCCGCAAGCCCAATGGGAGCCTCGATGCGGATGGACCCCGCCGGCCCCTCGTCGGGAGCGCTGGTGTCCGACGAGCCTGCGGCGAGTTCGATGGTCCCGTCGCGGCGCAAGCGGCGCACCACGCCCGCTTGCAGTTGGGAGATCAGCACCTCGCCGCCGGCGTCGACCACCGCGCGCTGCGGGAAACCCACCGCCGCCGCCGTGGACGGGCCGCCGTCGCCGCCCGAGCCGAAGTTGCCGGTGCCGGCAATGGTGACGATGGAGCCGTCGCGCTCCACGCGGCGCACCCGATGATCCGGCGCATCGACCACGTACAGCCGGCCCGACGCATCCAGCGCCACGCCAACCGGCTCGGTGAGCGACGCGTAGGCTGCCGGGCCACCGTCGCCGCCCGAGCCCGGAGCGCTGACGCCGACCATCGTGGCGATCACGCCCTCGGGTGAAACCCGCCGCACGCGGAAGTTCCCGGCGTCGGCAATGTAGAGCGCACCCTGCGCGTCGACGGTCACATGGTGCGGGCGATTCAGTTGCGCCGCCGTCGCCAGGCCGCCGTCGCCCGAGAACCCCGGAGTTCCGTTCCCCGCCACGGTCCGCACGGTGCCGTCAAGCTCGATGCGCCGGATGCGGTGGTTGCCGGTGTCGGCCACGAGCACGCGCCCGGCGCTGTCCACGGCGATACCGCGCGGCGTGGTGAACTGGGCGTCCGCCCGCGCGCCGCCCTCGCCGTCATAGCCCGGCTCACCGCGGCCGGCGAACACCTCGGCAATCAGCTCCGCGGCCACCGGCGGCGGCAGCGCCAGGGACGGCGCCGGCGGTTGATACGGCGGGGCCGCCGGCGCTTCCGGCTCGGCGGGAATCTGTGCAATGGGAACCAACGCCCGCAGCCGCCGCGTGCCCTGTTCGACCACGAGCAATTCACCGCGCGTGGTCACCGTCACGTCGGCCGGCAGCTCCAACCTGGTGTCAACGGCCAAACGGCCGGATGCCGACGGTTGTTCAATGTCTCCGGCGATCGTGGTGATGCCGCCGCTGGGGTCAATGCGACGGACGCGTCGGTTGTTCCAATCCGCGACAAACACGTTGCCGTCGGTATCGACGGCCACGGCCTGAGGCCCGTGCAGCTGCGCGCTCACCGCCGAGCCGCCGTCGCCCCCAATACCCGGATCCCCGGTCCCGGCGAGCGTGTGGATGGCCGCGACGCTGCTCTGGCCGGAAACGCGACGAATCCGGTTTCCGCCAAGCTCGGCAATCAGGATGTTGGCAAATGCGTCGACGTCCACGTCGACGGGCTGGTTCAGCTGCGCGTTCGCGGCGGCGCCACCGTCCCCCGCACTGCCGGCGATGCCGGTGCCCGCCATGGTCGTCACCACGCCGTCAGGGCCGATGCGGCGCACGCGGTTCGCCGCGCGTTCGGCAATGAACAGCGTGCCCTCGCCGTCCAGCGCCATGCCGGCGTTGCCCGCCAGGCGGGCCAGGCTGGCCGGTCCTCCGTCGCCTTCGAGTCCCGGCTGCCCATCGCCAATGACCGTGGTAATCGTGCCGTCGATCGCCACCCGGCGCACGCGGTGCAACTCCGCGATCAGCAGCACCCCGGCGCCGTCGACCAGCAGCCGGGTCGGCTCGGTGAGCTCGGCCTGCGTCGCCGGACCGCCGTCGCCCGCGGACCCGCGAATGCCCGTGCCCGCCACCGTCTGAATCACGCCGTCGGCGCCGATGCGCCGCACGCGATTCGCCTGGGGGTCCGAGATGTAGACCCGCCCTTGAGGATCCACCGTCACGCCGCCGATGCTTCGGAACTGCGCCAGCGCGGCCGGCTGCCCATCGCCGGCGTCACCGAACTCACCACTGCCGGCGAGATCAATGACCACCAGTGGGAGTTGCACGGCCGGCGGAAGGCTCGACACGGCGAGCGGGAGATAGGGCGTCGCAACCGGCGGGTCGGTCCGCTCCGGGGCCGCAGGCGGCGCCGGAGCCTGGCCGTCGCCAAAGCCGCCGAAATCGCATCCCGTTGCCGCAATGGCGGCCATGGCGCCCACGAGCATCTGCCGCCGTGTCAGCCGACGCCTTCGCTCGGTTCTACGCCACATCGCCCCGCATCACGATTCGCAGCGTCCGCATCAGGATTCGGAGATCGAACAGCAAGGACCAGTTTTCCACGTAATACAGGTCATAGCGCGTGCGTTCGTCGATTGACGAATTGCCCCGCAACCCATTGACCTGTGCCCAGCCGGTCATCCCGGCGCGCTCACGGTGACGGACCATATAGCGAGAATACTCGCGCTCGAACTGGCGCACGTAGGAGGTCCGTTCGGGCCGCGGGCCCACCAGGCTCATGTCCCCGCGAATCACATTGATTAGCTGCGGCAGTTCATCGATCCAGTAGCGCCGAAGCAGGCGGCCAACGCGAGTGATTCGCGGATCGTTGGCAATGGTCCATGTCTGGCCGCTGAGCTCCGCGTCCCGCTGCATCGTCCGAAACTTGATGATCGGAAACCTCCGCTGATCGCGACCCACCCGCTGCTGGATGTAGAACACGGGCCCGGCCGAGTCCAAGCGGATGGCCAACGCGACCAGCAGCATCGGAATCGACAAGACGACCATGCCGAACATGGCGCCCGCGAGATCCAGCGAGCGCTTGGTGAAACGGCTCAGCCCCTGGAGCCGAACGTCGTTGACGGCCATCAGCGGCAGCCCGCGAATCCCCCCGGTCGTGACCGGCGACACCATCAGCTGGAACAGGTCCGGCAGCAGCCACACATCCGTAAACGACGCCTCCGTCTGTTCGAGAATCCCGAGCAGCGCGTCGTGCGAGAGCGACGGGATAGCTACCACGACCTTGTCGACCTGGTGCTCGCTCAGCACGCCCGCCAGAGAGTCCACGCGTCCCAGCACCGGCACTTGCTGGCCGCGGGCGGTCACCGTAGTGGCAAAGTCGTCCACAAAGCCGACCACCCGAAATCGCCGCGTGCGCTCGTCGAACAGCCGCGCCAGCACCTCGGTCCCTTCGGTGCCGGCCCCGACCACGATGACCCGCGTGATCCCGATCCCGAAGCGATTGAGCGCCTGGCGCACCCCGACGAGCAGTGATCGTCCGACGACCACCAGCACGATTCCGGACAGCCACATGTACGCCACGAGCACGCGCACGAATTCGAGCCGGTCCTGAATCACGAAGAACGTCGCAGCCACCGTGAGCAGCGCGCCGACGGTGACCGCCCCGGCAGTTCGCACAACCCGATCCAGCGGGCCTGCCGTGCGATGCCGCGTATACAGGCCGAGGGCGAGCCCGGCGAGGACGCTCGCAATCGTGAAAGTGAGATTGACCGGCACGAAGAAGAGAAACCGATTCGACGCCACTTCTGGGCCCCACCCCAACCGGAACCGCACCACGTACGCGACGGCGGTCGCCGCCAGCAACGCGACAACGTCCAAGGCCACCGTTCCCGTGGCCTCGAGCCCCTGCCAGTTGCGTCGAACCCAGGTCAACCTACGGCCCCCTTGCGACGACCCAGCGCCAACACCCGGAGCGCGCCTTGGCGGGCAACGGCGCCAAGCGCCAGGACGACAATCGCGGTGGTGACGACCGCCCGCAGCCAGAGGCCGTCACCTTGCCGGTGCTTCCGATAGTAAAGCCAAATGGCCCGATAGAATTCCACCCGCGCACGGATGGCGCGCTGCCGCGTCGACTGCCGCTTGAGGTGCCGCACCACAATCGAGGGCACAAAGAGGGTCGGCCAGCCGGCCTGTCGAATGCGATAGCACAGGTCGAGGTCTTCGCCGTAGGTGAAGAATTGCGGATCGAAACCGCCAACTCGACGAAAGGCCTCGGCGCGCACCAGCATGCACGCGCCGGAGACCGCGTCCACCATCGCCTCGCATCCGGAGGACGGGGCGACGTTGTACGGCCGCACGCCGCGGGGCGGCAAGCGGCGAGGCCAGCGAAGCAGGCGCAATGCCGCGGAGGCGGGGGTCGGAAATGAGCGACACGCCGCCGGGTCCAGCGATCCATCGGCCAGCTCGAGCCGCGGCCCCAGGATGCCCAACGCGGGATCGGCATCGCCGCGCTCCACCAGGCGCCGCAGTCCGAGCGGCGTGAGCTCCGTGTCGGGATTCAGGAACAGCAGCCAGCGACCGCGTGCCCGCGAGGCGGCAAGATTGTTGCCCCGGCCGAACCCAAGCTCGCGGCTGCCTCGAATCGCCTGCACGTCCGCCCGGGACACGATGCTGTCCCAGGTGCCGTCGCCGGAGCCGTTGTCCACCACCAAGACCTCCGCCGACAGTCCATCGGTCGATTCCGGAATGGTCGCCAGGCAGCGCTGCAGAAGGTCGGGCACGTTGTACGTGACGATGATGATCGAGACGTCCACGGTCATCGTCCTAGCCCCTCAGCCGGCGCCAACAGCCCGCCGCATAGCCCAGCATCTTGGCCGCATCGCCGACCACCCGCACGAGCGGAACCAGGGCCGGCGCGGCCGCTCCGCCGCCGGGCGCCCCCCGCGCCCGAGCGATCGGGCGGCGCAGGTAGCGATAGCCCAGGAAGGCCAGAAGCGCCATGCGGCCCCAGGATGGCCGCCGGGCCAGGGATAGACCCACGGCGTAGGCCGCGAAGCGCGCGGCGTGGCGTTTTCCGAGCATGCCGGCCCGGCCATCGCCCGACGCATAGTGAAAATACTGGCGGAAGAAGGCGGGCAGGCTCGAACGCGGTCGATTCCACACGTTCGCGCCAGGAGCGTGGACGAACCAACCGCCCTTGGCCCAGATCCTCCGATCGAGCCACAGATCCTCGCCGTAGTCGAGCCATTCGGGAAAGCCGCCGACCCGATCGAACCACTGCCGTCGCAGCAGCACCGACCCACCGCTCGGGGGATAGTGCGCCGGATCGATCTCGTCCGCGAAGGGAAGTCCCACTGCGCCAATGGCCGTCTCCACGGTGCTGCCGGGCGCAGCCAGGATGTAGCCAAACGCCCCGGCGGCGAGCGGCGCTTCCGCCGCGGCATCCACCAGCGCCCCGAGCCAATCCGGCGACCGCACGATTCCCGCATCGGTGAAGGCGATCAGATCGGACGTCACCGAGCGCGCCGCCAGGTTTCGACCGGTGGCTATGTTGCTACCGGGCGCTTCGATGACCTGGGCGCTCTCCATGCCGGCCAGGGACTCCCGCAGAATCTCGACAGTCCCATCGCTCGATCCCCCGTCGACGATCACGAGTTCGTCCGGCTGCCGGAGCTGCAACCGCAGACTCTCGGCCAACGCTTGGGCGTCGCGGGCCTCATTGAGAACCGTCGCGCACACGGCCACCGTCATGCCGGGCCTCCCTCGGAACCCGAATCTCGTAGGCCGCGGTACACGTCCAGCAGTGCCCGACCCGCCGCCGCCGGCGCATGGTGCTCGGTGACGTAGGCGTGGCCGCTCCGCCCCATCTCGCGCCGCCGCTCGTGGTCCCGCAGCAGATCGACGATGGCCTCGGCAAACGCCGTGTCCGAGTCCGCCGCGGCAATGCCGTTCAGCGACCCATCCAGCCCCGCCAGCCCCGAGGCTTGCACCACGACGGGGCGCGCCTGGGCGAGGGATTGCAGCACCTTCAGCGGCGCCCCCGACCCCACGGGCGCGGGCGATGTGCTCAGCCAGGCCGCCCGCTGCTCCGCCTCGAAGTCATCAACCAAACCGCCCACACTGCAGCGCGCCGGGGCAATCGCGCGCAGGCTCAGCGACCCCGGACCCACCACCCGCAGCTCGGCCTCCGGCACGCGTCGCAGCACCGCGGGCCACACGGCGCCAAACAGCCACTCGGCCCCAAGGATGTTGGGCCGGTAGGCGAAATTGGCGGCCAGCAGCACGCGCGGCTGATCGGCTTCGTCGTCGGCGCCGGGCAGGTCCGCCGGCGCCGGAACAGGATGTGGAATCGCCGCGACGGAGCGATTGCCCAGCGTTGCCAGCGACGCGGCGTCGGCCGCCGACGAGGCGACCACGGCGTCGGCCGCACCCACGACCCACCGCTCCACGCCGTACAGCAGCCCCGCCTGCCGCCGCGAGTGCCAGGCGCGTGCGCCGCGCGCAAGATTGGCGAGCTGGCTCTGCAGACGCCATTCCACGTTGTGCGCGTCATAGACCACGGGCGGTCGTCGCCGCTCGCCTTCGGTGGAGGCGGCCACGTCGTGCACGATGTGCGCCAGTTGCAAGCCTTCCACCTGCACCGCCTCGACTCCGCCGGCGCTGAGTCGCTGCTGCACGGCGGCCCGAAGCTCCGGCGTGCGGTGGCGAAACACGAGATCCGGGGCCGGTCCTAGCGCGGCGTTGCCCAGTCGTCGCCACAACGGCGCCCGCCGCAGGCGGACGGCGGCGGTGCTGCGCGCGTTCGGGTGCGGGCGCACGCGCTCACGCGCGCCGGCAAGAATGATCACGTCAACCTCGTGCTGCTCGGCAAGCGCCGTGATGAACGCGCTGTTGCGCACCGCCGCGCCGTGTGTCGGCGGCCAGGGGACCGATGGCGTGACAACGAGAACGCTCACGTGAGGCGGTCGTAGACTGTCAGGGTGGCCGCGGCGGCCCGCGCCCACGAAAACTCGGCGGCCCGCTCGCGACCGGCTGATTGCAGCTTCGCGCTCAGCGATGGATCGCCGACGACTTGGTCGATCGCGTCTGTCAGCGCCTCGGAATCCTGCGGGTCGACGTACAGCGCCGCCTGGGCCGCCACCTCCCGCAGGGCGCCAATGTCGGAGACGACGCAGGGCGCCCCGGCTCGCATGGCCTCGAGCACCGGCAACCCAAACCCTTCGTCCAGCGATGGCTGCAGCACCAGGCTCGCATGCCGATACAGACGTCCCAGCATCGCGTCCGACACCGAGCCGATGAACCGCACCCGCGCCTCGGGATCCAGCGTCCGTATGGTTCGCACGATATCGACGCCCTGGTAGCCAAGGCCGCCCGCAACCAGCAGCGGCAGGTCGCACGCGGCCTTCGAGCGCACCCACGCACGCGCCGCATGCACGTGGTTCTTGCGGGGTTGCAGCGTGCCCACCATCAGGGCATAGCCGCTTCGGGGCGGCGTGGAATCGGCCGCCGCGTCCAGCGCCGTCGTCGGGGCCTCGTGAATCACGCTGATCCGGTCGCCCGGAACGAGCTTCCGGTCGACGAGCTGGTCCCGGACGTGCGCGGACACGGCGATGACCTGTGTCGCCCGCGAGAGCCGCTGGCTGGCGGCGCGGTAGAAGTCGAGGCTGCGCGGCTCGTATGCCGCCGGATGTGTCAGAAACGACACGTCGTGCACCGTCACCACGCTGGGCGCCCGGACGCCGGGCGGCACGGCATGGTCGGGAAAATGCGCCGCCTCGAAGGACCGCAAGCCCCAGCCCAACGTCGCCCGTTCCAGGCGATGCCGCGCCGGCGCCGGCGCGGATCGCACGGGCAGCGCGGCGCCGCGGTGCCGCCGGTCGCGCGGGTCGAGCAGGAGCGTGACCTCATGTCGAGAATCGCCGAGCTCGGCCATCGACTGTTGAAGTTCCCAGATATAGCGGCCAATACCCGCGCGGTCGCGATACAGCATCCGGCCGTCGAGAGCGACGCGCACGTCAGGGGCTGCGCCGAGCGACCACCAGCGTGGCGCCGACAAGGACGCCGCCCAGCACGGCCAGGTGCTGGAAGCTCGCGAGGTGGTGATCGACCATGGAGGCCGCGAGCAGCGCCGCCAGCCCCGCCACGCACGCGCGCGCCATCGGGTCGCGGCGAACGAAACGAGCGGCCCGCGCCACCGTGGCGACGACCACGCCCAGCGCGGCAGCCGCCGCGAGCACTCCGGCGCGCTCCGCGATCCATAGCCACGTATTGGAGACCCCGACAAACACGTCCACGTCGGGCGAGGCGCCGTAGCCCACGCCAAACCACGGATAGCGCCCAATCACGTGGACCGCCTCCCGGAGCTCGCCCAGCCGCAGGGCGTCGGAAAGGTCGCGCTGCACCACTGCCGCACGAATTGCCTCCCCCAATCCCCCGGGCCACGGCACGATCAGTCCAAGCGCACCGGCCAGCGCAAGCCCGGCGCCCAGTCGCGGGCGCGTGCTCGCGATGACGACGAGCGCCGCCACCGCCGCGCCCACCCAGGCGCCCCGCGACAGCGTGAGCACGAGCGCCGCCGCGATCAGGCCAATGGCCGCGGCCTGGAGCGTGAACCGGCGCGCCGATCCGGTGCAACCAACCATCGCGAACGGCAGCGCCATGGCCAGCGTGACGCCCAGGACGTTCGGATCGACGAGCAGCCCCGTGGCGCGCGGCGTGACTTCGTCCGGCAGGAACCGCTGAATGTCGGATGCGGGATAGCCGGCCGGGGACAGCGCCTCCAGGAAGCGGATGCCGGCGTCGCCGGCCAGGTGCAGCACCACGGCCAGCGCGGCCTGGATCGCCGCGGCGCCCACGATCACGCGCTGCCCATAGCGGCAAATGATCGACCGCGGCAGCCACATCACAATCAGCAGGGGGGCCGCCGCGGCCATCGCCAGCTTCAGGCCCGTCTGCAGCGCCTCGAAGTCTCGGTTGACGGGCCAGGCAATCGCCGTGGCCACCAGAATCAGCAGCAGGTAGAGGCCCTGGACGACCAGGATGCGGTCGCGGGAGAGCGATCGGGCGCCCCGGACCACGGCCAGCGCCGAGGCGCCGATCAGAAGGGCCACCAGCACCGCGATCACGGGCGGCTGGGCGCCCACGCGCACCGGCACGATCACGAACGGCGCCAGGATCGCCAGGGCCGTCAGTCCGCCCAGCCCGAGCGCGGGCCGCCGCTCGGCCGCGAGGGCCCCGACGACCAGGACCCCGCCGGCAATCGCGGCGGCCGGCGGCAAGCGCGCGGCCATCCACCCGGCAAGCACGGCGGCCAGCCCAACCGCCGTCGCCACCGCCCATCGCGCCGACGCTCGTCGGGCAGCCGGTCCTAATCCAGCAGCGACCACACGTATGCCTCGCTGACCGTTCGAGTTCGCTGGCGACGTCGGCGCTTGCGCAAGGCGCGGCCCAGCTGCGGGATCGCCGCCAGCTGGCCGTTCAGGGTTGCCCGCGCCGCGCGCCCCTGGAAGTTGCGCAGCGCATCGAGCGCGATTTGACCCTGGGCCCGCAGGATGGACCACCAGCGGCGGCGCAGCACGTAGCCCGGAACATTCATCGCGGCGACCAGCGGTCGGTTTCGCCCGACCAGAAAGCTCTCGAACTCGCTCGTGGCGCTCGCGCCGCGGCGGTGCCGCACACGCGCCGTCGGGACGTAGCGGCACCGGTGGCCGGCAAGCTGAGCCCGCCAGCTCAGGTCCACGTCCTCGCAGTACATCATCAGGTCTTCATCCAGCCCGCCAACCGTGTCGAACAGCGTCTTCCGGTAGGCCGAAGCGGCGGCGCACGCGCCAAACACCTCGCACGGCTCGTCAAACTCCGCGCCGTCCCGCTGCCACACGCCGCGATTGCCCGGCAACCCGCTGGCGGTGAAGAAATCGCCGGCGGCGTGCAACCGGTCCGGCGTCGCGTAGAGCAGAATCCGCGAGGCCAACATGCTGGCGTTCGGATGCTCGTCAAAGGCTCGATCCAGCTCGCCCAGCCACTCGGGCTCGGGCACGGCATCGTTGTTGAGGAACGCGATGCGCTCAGCGCGGGCGACGGCCAGTCCTTGGTTGATCGCGTGCGCCAAGCCGCGCCGCTGCGCAAGCTCCACGGAAACCACCTCGGGTTGATGCTCCCGCAGCCAGTGGCACGTGTCGTCGTCGGAGGCGTCGTCGACCACGATCGTCTCGAAGTCGGGTAGCGTTTGCCGGCTCAACCCGTCCAGCGCCTCGGCCAGGAGGTGCCGGCCGTTCCACGTCGGGATCACGACGCTCCAGCGCGGCGCGTCAGCCACGATCGGCCATCCACTGCCGCACGAACTCCTCGAGCGCGTCGGGCCAGGGCCTCAGCGTGATACCCACCGCTCGCGCCATCTCGTTCGCCAGCTCGCTGTTTGCCGGTACGCGCGCCTGGCGCTGGAAGTCCCCGGCCGAGATTTCTTCCAGCTCCACGTCGTCGCGTCCGGCGGCCCGCAGCACCGCGGTCGCCCAGCCATACCAGCTGGTCGCGCCCTCGTTGACGAGGTGATGCACCCCGTAGGCCTGGGTATCGATGAGCCGAAGAACGGCCGCCGCCAGGTCGCCCGCAAACGTTGGGTTGGCCACCTGGTCGCCCACGTAGCGCACGTCGGTCTCGGCGTCGGCCAACTCCAGCAGCCGGGCCACGAAGCCTCGGGTCCACCGGCTGTACACCCATCCCGAGCGCACGACATACAGGCGGTCCAAGGCCTGTCGGGCGGCGCGTTCGCCGCCGAGCTTGCTCACGCCGTAGGCGTTGATCGGGCCGGGCTCGTCGTATTCCCGATACGGTCCCAGCTTGTCGCCGGCGAACACATAGCTGGTGCTCAGATAGACCATCTCCGCCCCGGCGCGGGCAACGGCGCGGGCGACGTTCCAGGCGCCCACGACATTTACCCGTTGCGCGGCGCCCCGGTCGCGCTCGCAGGCTTCGGGATCGGTCATCGCCGCGGCATGAATCACCACGTCGGGCTTGATCTCGCCCAGCGCGCGGTCCATGGCCGCGCCGCTCGTCACGTCCAGGGCGCTGCGTCCCAGCGCCGACACGTTGGCCTCGTCGAGTTGCCGCGCAAGCTCGATGCCGATCTGGCCGCCGCCGCCGGTGATCAGGATTCGCGGCGAACGGCTAGCCATCGAACTCGGGATCGTCACTCCGGCTGAACGTGAGCGCCACGCTCAGTCCCGCAATGGCAATCGCCACGGCGCTCAGGCCGATGTATTGCCAGGCGTCAAGCTCGCGACCCAGGGACACGACGAGAATCAATGCGACGAATACGGCGGACATTGCGGCCCAGGCCGCGAGGCGCGGATGCCGCGACGCCTGGCGTAGAAGCTTCATGGGCGAATCTCGGGAATCATCACCGGCCGACGACATAGCCAGCGTATGATGCAGAGTGGGCTGCGGCGACGGTGCGTCGCGACATTCTCCCCCAGGTCGAGTATGCCTGCCACCAATTCTGGCCATCGGTTTTTCATTTGGACGATCGGCTGCCAGATGAACAAGGCCGACGGCGAGCGAATCTCACGCGACCTGATGAGTGCCGGACATGCGC
The DNA here is from genome assembly GCA_965243625.1 of Chloroflexota bacterium. Lineage (GTDB taxonomy): Bacteria > Chloroflexota > UBA11872 > UBA11872 > UBA11872 > JAJECS01. Next base: position 785,293 of record CBDEVI010000002.1, on the reverse strand, counting down.
CGGCCCACAGCCTCGCGGACGCAACCGCCGTCGTGGTGAATGGTTGCGCGGTGCGCGAAAACGCGGACCGCAAGGTCTGGGGCATGCTGGGCCTGCTGCAGGGTGCCAAGCGGCAGCGGCCCGAGCTGCTGGTGGGACTCACCGGCTGCACGGTTCACGCCGACCGCACCGAGCTCGAGCCGCATCTCCGGCCGGTCGACGTGCTCTTTGATTCGCTCAACCCCGAGCCCATGCTCGCCCGCATGTCACGGCAGATTCCCGGCACCGAGGCCTACGAGGATGTCGAGGCCGCGCCGCCGCCCGGCACAGGCTCGGTCTCGCGTTATGTCAACATCATCTACGGCTGCGACAAGCGCTGCACCTACTGCATCGTGCCGTTTCGGCGCGGCGCCCAGCGCAGCCGCCCGCTCGACGAGATCGTCGCCGAGGCGCGGCAATGGGTCGACGAGGGCGCGCGGGAGATCGTCCTCGTCGGCCAGATCGTCAACGCCTACGGGTTTGACCTCAACGGCCACCGCCTGCCCGACGCCTTGGCCGCCGTCGACGCGCTTCCCGGCGTCGAGCGCGTGCGCTTTGTCACCGCCCATCCGCAATTCATGACCGAGCCTCTCGCCCTGGCGATGCGTGACCTGCCGCGCGTGTGCGAGGAGATCAACCTGCCGGTGCAGGCCGGAGACGACGCCGTGTTGCGTCGCATGGCGCGCGGCTACAGCGTGGCGCACTACCGCGAAACGATCGGCATGTTGCGGTCGATCGTGCCCGGGGTCGCCGTCACCACCGACGTCATCGTGGGCTTCTGCGGCGAGACCGAGGCGCAGTTCGAGAACTCGCGCGACCTCGTCGCCGACCTGAGATTCGACCAGGTCCACGTCGCCGCCTTCAGCCCGCGGCACGGCACGGTGGCCGACCAGTGGGCCGACGACGTTCCCCAAGACGAAAAACTGCGGCGGCTGCACGAGATCGAACGCGTGCAAACGCCCATCGCGCGGGAGATCAACAGCGCCCTGGTTGGCTCGATTGAGGACGTGCTGCTGGAGTCGCTGGAGAGCGGCAAGGCGCCGGGACGCCCGCCCACGTGGCGCGGGCGAACCCGCACGAACAAGCTGGTGTTCAGCGCCGACCGGGCGGGGTTGGCCGCCGGCGACACCGTGCCCATCGAGCTCACGGACGCGACCCCGTGGTCGCTCCGCGGGGCCGTGCAGCCGGCCGCGGTGCCCGTCTAGCGGCTATGGCGACCTCCGCTGGACGTCGCGTGCTGACGCGGCGGATGGCTCTGGCGGCCATCATGATTGGTGGTGGCGCCGTCGCCTGCGGCGAGGCGCAGCCCCAACCGATCGCCGCCCGCTTGCGGCCCTACTGGGAACCCGCCCTCGAAGTCGCGACGGGATCGCTCGAGGTGCTGCGGACGCTGGCGATCAATTCCAATGCCTTCGCCCGTGGATCCCTGTCGACCGACCAGTTTCTGCTGAGCATCGAGGCGCAGTGGCCGTCGATCTCGACGCTCTCCCAGCAGGTCATCCCGCTCGACCCGTCGCCTGACGACCAGGAGTCCCACGCGCCCCTGGTCGCCATGGTGGACGCCCTCGTCGAAATCGGCCCGACCGTCCGCGGCTACCGCGAGACCGAAGAGCCCGAGCGCCTGATGCACCTGGTGACCTTGCAGCAACGGGTGCGCGAGCAGCTTGGCGCGTTCATCGAGGGCATCGGGCCGGGACTGGCCCAGGATGGGCTGCGGGCGCGGCTGGACGCCATCGGGGAATCGACCATCGAGGCCTGGCGCGTGCGCAAGCGCGCCGTGCTCGTCGGCCCCTACCAGGACGAGGCTGCCGCGCGCGCTTCGCTGGCCCACATCGTCGACGACCTCCGCCTCTCGCCCACCAACCCCGGGTGGGTCGAGGTTGGCCGCTTTTCCGACGCGGTCGCCGCGGACGCCGCTGCCGGGGAGTGGCTGGCTCGCGGCGTGCAGGTCCGCGTCGAGGACGTCATCGATCTCACTTTCAACGTGACCACGCACCGTGCGCCCGAGCGTCAATCCTGGCGCGAGCTGCAGTGGCTCAACCGGCTGGACTTCGACCCCACCGATTTGGCCGCCTCGGAGCTCGGCGAACAGGTCGTGGCCGTGGCTCGCGCGGGCAAGGTGGCGTCGTTCGGTGCGGACGGCGGCCTGCGGTGGACGCGCGACATGCGCATGCCCCTGGCGCGCGTATCCATGCAACGGCACGGCGAACTCCTGGCCGTTCACGGATTCGACGTGCAATTGCTGAATCTCGCGGGCAACCAGGTCTGGCCGTCCCCGTTTCGCCCGGACAACCAGCTCCTCGAGCAGGCGCTGTTCGACGACGAGGGCACCCGACTCGTGGTTCGTAGCACGAACGCCAGCGGCGTCGGCCGGGTGTTCGCCTTCAATCGGCAGGGCCAGGTGTGGGGCCCGACCAAGAGCTACATCTCGGCCGCGTCGGTCGATCTCGACAAGCGCAGCGGCACCGTGGCCGTGGGTTCGTCCAATCGCGGCGAGAACCAGGTTGTGCTGATTCGACCCGACGGCAATCTGCAGCAGCGCTTCGGAGTCGACGGGGACATTCTGCAGGTCATCTTCACGCAAGAAGGCGACCAGGTCATCACCCTCACCAGCGCCGGTCTGCAAGTGTTCGAGGCCGAGAGCGCCAATCTCCGGTCGCAGCTGCGCTTTCCGGCCACCGCCGCCGCTCGCGCCACGCGCGACGACATCCTCATTCTCGCCGGCGAGGCCGGCGTCGGCTCGTTCACGCTCGACGGCACCGAAGTCTGGTTTACACCGCGCGTGCGCGCCCGGGCCGTCTATCCCATGGACGACTACGTGGCCGCGCTGGTGGACGACATGACCATCACCGTCATTCGCTCCGACGGCGCGGTGCTCGGCGACGCCACCACGCTCGCCGCCATCCGCGGCGTCGCGGTCGCCCCCGGCCTCAACCGGCTATTCGCCGTCAGCGCCGAGCGCCAACTCCAGGCCTGGCAGCTGCCGCCGGTGGCAAGCCCGCCCCAAGGCTAGGCCGCGAGCCTGCGTCAACGGCCTCTCGGTCGGCGTGCCTAGCCGTCGCCGTCCGCGGCCCCCTTGCCCCCAATGGCGCCGAGCAATCGGGTGAACTCCATCGGGAAGATGAATTTCGAGGACGGGCCCTCACCAAGCGACTTGAGCGTCTCCAGGTATTGCAGGCTCATGGTGTTCGAGTCCACGCCCTTGGCGACGTTGAAGATCCGCTCGAGCGCCTCACTGAAGCCCTGTGCACGCAGCACCGCTGCCTGCTGGTCGCCCTCGGCGGAGAGAATTTCCGCCTGCCGGGCGCCCTCGGCCTTGAGGATCGCCGCTTGCTTCTCACCTTCGGCGACCGTGATGTTCGACTGCCGCGTGCCGTCGGCTTCCAGGATCACGGCGCGGCGCAGCCGCTCCGCCGACATCTGGCGATTCATCGCTTCCTGGATCTCTCGCGGCGGGTCGATCTCGCGGATCTCGACGTTGGTGACCTTGATGCCCCAACGCGCCGTCTCCGTGTCGAGCTTCACCCGAATCGACTCATTGATGCGCTCGCGCTGTGAGAGCACGTCGTCCAGGTCGATATCGCCAACCACCGCCCGCAGCGTCGTGGTGGCCAGGCCGACCACCGCCGCGCGGTAGTCCTCGACCTCCAGCACCGCCCGCTGCGCCTCGTTGATGTCCACGCGCATGTAGACCAGGAAGTCGATGTCGATCGAGGCGTTGTCCTTGGTGATGTTGGTCTGCCGCGGAATGTCCAGCACCTCGGTGCGCGTCTCCACGCGGCGAATCTGGTGCAGGATCGGGATCGCGAAGACGATGCCGGGACCCAACATGCCCTCGAACCGCCCAAAGCGGAACCGGGCGATCCGCTGGTAGTCACGCACGAAGTTGATTATGGCCATGGTGAAGCCTCCTTCAGCTGGTCACCGTCGGCGCCTCTGACGCTGACTCCTGCACGATATCGACCCTCAGTCGCAAGCCTTCGACATCCCGCACCATAACGCGCTCGCCCACCTGCGCGCGGCCCCCCGGTGGCAACTCGGCTTCCCAGCGCTCGCCGGCCAGCCGCACTTCGCCGCGCGGATCGAGCGTGTCCGTCACCTCCGCCAGTTGGCCGACCAGCGCGGCTTCGGACGTCGGACTGACGTATGACGATGCGGCTCGCCCCTGATCGGATCGCAGCGCCCACGCAATCACCGCGATCACCGCCGCGAACACGCCGCCGAGCACGCCGATCAACCACGGATTCACGCCAATCTCGATCTCGGGGATATCGATCTCCGGCACTCGAAAGGCATCGCCGACGAGGAGAAATGCCCCCACGACGAACGCCGCGACGGCGCTCGCTCCGAACACGCCAAAGCCGGCCGCCTGAATCTCCAGCACCGCCAGCCCCAGGGCCGCGAGAATCAGCAGCACGCCCAGCCAGTTCACCGGAAGCTGCCCCAGCCCGGTGAACGCCAGGGCGAAGGCCACCACGCCCACGATCCCCGGCACGCCGAGCCCCGGCGCCGAAAACTCCACCAGCAGACCGAATCCCCCAACGACCAGCAGGACCAGCGCCAAGCCGGGATTCGCCAGCACGGCCAGGAATCGCTCGACGCCCGACGGATCGAGCGGGCGCACCTGGAGTCCGGCCACGTTCACCTGTTGCGGGCCCCTCGCCGTGGTGACTTCCGCGCCGTCGGCTTGCCGCAGCAGATCGTCGAGGTCCTCGGCGATGAAGTCCACGATGCCCGCGTCTTCAGCCTCGCCCGCGGTGTAGGAGCGCGCTTCGGTCACCGTGGCCTCGAGCGCAGCCGCGTCACGACCACGCTGCTCCGCGATGCTGCGAATGAAGGCCCGCGTGTCCTCGCTAATCTTGTCGGAAAGCGTGGCCGGGACGTCTTCGCCGCCGGCCGTAACCGGCGACGCGGCCCCGATGTTGGTGCCGGGCGCCATCACCGCGAAGTGAGCGGCCGCGGTGACGAAGGTACCGGCGGACGCCGCCTGCGAGCCGGCCGGCGACACGTAGACCGCCACCGGCACGCGGGACTCGAGAATGAGCCCCACCATGTCACGCGTGCTGTCGGCCAGCCCGCCCGGCGTGTTGAGCCGGACCACCAACAACGCGGCGTCCGTGTCCCACGCCTCGTCGATCACCCGCTCCAGATAGCGCGTGGCGACGATGTCGATCGGTCCGTCGATCGTCGCAACCGCGACATACGGCGACTGGCCGCCTGCCGTTGGATAGATGCTCGCGAGCGCCAGCCACGCGACGCCGAGTGCCAGCAGGACGCCTATACACCAGCGTCTGAGCAACTGCCGCCGAGCCATTGGGCACCCTCCGCGCCGCCGACTCCGCCTCGGCGGCGCCCTACCCCGCCGTCGATTCAAGTATGCGCTATTCGCCCACGACGCTCTGGTCGAATCACTCCGGTCCAGGCCACGTTCGCCCGCTCGGGCCGTAGACGCGGAAGGTGTCGGGGTCGTAGGGCGACGGCGCGAAGTCCTCGTTCCGCGCCAGCCGCGTATACGTGCCGTCGAGCACCGGCAGCGCAATCTCGGGCACCAGCGCGACGAAGAGCTCGGGCGATCCCCGCAAATCGGCCGCGCTGAACACGCCCACCTCATCGGCCTCCGGCGAAACCGCACGCGGACGGCCGCTCACATGCCGCATTTCGAAGATCACGAAGGTGTTCAGCTCGTCGGCGTCGACGCGATGCCGCACGGCCACGATGCCCTCGGGCTCTGCCTCGATCCCCGCTTCCTCTCGCACTTCGCGCACCAGCGCCGCCTCGAGCGATTCACCGGGATCGACCTTGCCGCCGGGAAACATGAACTTGCCGCGGTGGCGGCTGTAGGTCAGCCGCACCAGCACGATGCCGTCCCCGGAACGCACCACGCCGCCGACGGCAATCACCGCGCGATGGCCGGAACGTCGTGCCATGGCCCCAAGCCTAGCGAGCCGTCGAACGACTGGACGCGCACCAAGTGGGCTGCGTTGAGTCCGTCGGTCGGGCGAGTGGAGCCGCTGGCGTATCCCGTCCGTCATTCCCGCGAAGGCGGGAATCCACCCCTCATTGAATTCGGAGGCGTCCGCCATACGTCACGTAGGGGCGACGCATGCGTCGCCCTCCCTTGGCAAAGGCATCCGGTGGCGCGAATCCAGCCTCACCGAGCCCGAAGTCGCCCCGGCGCGGCTCCCATCCCGAATCTGATCGGCTAGCGCCAGCCATTCCGGAAGCGGAGCCGCTGAGCACCCGTTCACGACCGTCGTTGTTGCCGAGCACTCCCGTAGGCCACAATCACCCGCCCCGCCGCCAATGGTCACTGCCCATGCCTGATGCAGCGGCGCCGTACCAAGGCTCGCACCGCGCCTACGACTCCATCGTTCGTCCGAACGTCCAAATCCCCGCCCGCGACGGCGTGCCGCTGGCCGCCGACATCTACCTGCCCGCGCACAACGGCGAGGCGGTGGAGGGAGCCTTCCCCGCCATCGTCGAGCGCACGCCCTATCTCAAGGACGGCACGAACTACGCCCGCCGCGGGCACTGGTATGCCCGGCGCGGCTACGCCACGGTCATCAACGACGTCCGCGGACGCGGGCAATCGTCCGGCGAGTGGTATCCCTTCGCGCTCGAGGCGCCCGACGGCCACGACGTAGTCGAATGGGTGGCCGCGCAACCGTGGTGCAACGGGCGCGTGGGCACCATGGGGGCCAGCTACGCCGGGTCGGACCAGAGCGCGCTGGCCACGCTCGATCCGCCGCACCTCGCCTGCCAGGTCGTCGGGCAGGGGACCAGCAACTATCACGTCTCGTCGCTGCGGCAGGGCGGCGCGCTGGAGCAACGCTTCATCCGCTACGCGTTCCGCATGGCGCGCACTAGCCGCGAAGCCCTGGCCGACCCCGACCTGAAGCGCACCTTCGACGCCGCCGATCTCCAGATCCCGGAGCTGTTCGGCCCGCCGCTACGATTCCGTCCCGGGCGGACGGCCCTGCGCCTGCTCCCTACCTACGAGCAATGGGCCTGGGACATCCTGACCCGCGGCGTCTACGACGAGTACTGGATGCAGCGCGGCTACACCATCGACCGCTATTGGGACGAGCACTCCGACGTGCCCGTGCTGTTCCAGAGCGGCTGGTACGACACCTATCCACGCGGTGCGATCGCCAACTACCTCGCCCTCACCGAGCGCAAGTCCAGTCCCATGCGGCTCGTGATGGGTCCGTGGCGGCATGGCGAGGGAACGGTCGAGGAGAGCACCGCCGGCGACGTCCAGCTCGGCATCGACGCCGCCGTGCCGGCCTACGACGACATGCGGCTGCGCTTCTTCGACGAGCACTTGAAGGGCCTCGACACCGGATTGCGCGGCGCGCCGCCGGTTCGCTACTTCGTCATGGGCGGCCACGAGGGACGCCCACCGGCCGACCTGGACGCATCCCTGTGGCACGGCGGTCGCTGGCAGAGCGCGGCCACGTGGCCCCCACCGGAATACGAGGAACGGTCGCTGTACTTGCATCCGGACGGCTCCCTGCAGCCGCAGGCGCCGACCGAGCGGCACGAGCCGAGCCGCTACACCTACGACCCGCGTGATCCCGTGCCCACCGCCGGTGGGTCGATCAGCGCCTCGGAAGACCTGCTGCCGTCAGGCGGGTTCGACCAGCGAGGGCAACCGGGCCGCTTTTTCGGACACCACGACACGCTGTCGCTGGCCTCGCGTCCCGACGTGCTGTCGTTCGAGACGCCGCCGCTGGATACCGACCTCGAGATCGCCGGCCCCGTCGAGGTGCGGCTGTTTGCCGCGACCACGGCGGTCGACACCGACTTCACCGCCAAGCTGCTCGACGTCTATCCCCACGACCGCGACGCGCCCGGCAGCACGCCTGGCGGCTACGAGCTGAACCTCTGCGACAGCATCATCCGCGCGCGCTTCCGCAACGGATTCGAGTCGGAGCAATTCCTCACGCCCGGCGAAATCTGCGAGTTTCGGATCATCCTGTATCCCACCGCCAACTGCTTCGCCCGCGGGCATCGCATTCGGGTCGACATCTCGTCGAGCAACTATCCCCGCTTCGACGCCAATCCCAACACCGGCGAGCCGCTGGGGCACGCGCGCCGCGTCACGACGGCCGATCAGTCGATCTTCCACGACGCCAGTTGGCCGAGCCGCCTGCTCATCCACGCGCGCGCCGACGCCGGCAATTCCGGAGACTGAGACGTGAGTCGGGCATTCGGCGGCACGACGGTGTCGTGCGTTCGCGGTGACATCACCGAGCAGGCGGTCGACGCGATTGCCAACGCGGCCAACGCGCAGCTCGCCGGTGGCGGCGGCGTCGACGGCGCCATCCATCGGGCCGGCGGCCCCTCGATCATGGCGGAATGCCGCACTATTGGCGGGTGCCCCACGGGCCAGGCCGCGCGCACCGGGGCCGGCGACCTCCCTGCCGAGCACGTCATCCACGCGGTTGGGCCGATCTGGCGGGGCGGGGCGCAGGGTGAAGCCGACCTGCTGGCCTCGGCCTACGAGTCGAGCCTCCGGGCCGCCGCGGAAGCCGGTGCGCGCACGATCGCCTTTCCCTCCATCAGCACCGGCGCCTACGGCTACCCGAAGCCGGACGCGGCTGCCATCGCCATGGCCACCGTGGCCTCACACGCGCCGGCGCTCGAATTCGACGAAGTCCGCTTCGTGCTCTTCAGCGACGCCGACCTGCAGGTCTATCAGCAGGCGCTTCGTCAGATCGCGGCGTCCGAAACGGGTGGCCCTTAGGACAGCGTCGGTTTCCCCATGCGTCGCGGGTCTCTCGTTGGCGGCTGCAAGATCTGTCGCTGGGCTTCGGTGAGCCCCTCCACGCCCTCACCGTCCGGATAGGGCATCCACCACGCCAGCGGCCGCGGGCTGTATTTGTAGAAGATCGTGCGGCGTTCGGCCGCGCCATGCCACGGCAACGGCCCGTGCGTCAGCGCCTCGGTGAAGAACACCGCCGTCCCCGCGGGACCGACCACCCGCTCGACGAATGGCTGCGCGTCTTCGAGGTCCTTCCAGTCGGCAGGGAAGGGCAGGTTGCTCTTGTGACTGCCGGGCACGCAGGCAAAGCCGCCGTCACCCGGATTCACGTCCATGAGGTTGATCGCCACCACGCACAGGCCGTTGTAGAAGCGGTCGTCGGCAAACTCGAAGTACTGCGCCGAGTCATACGGCACCCGCCCGCCGTGCAGCGTGGCGCCGATGGGGCTAAGCCCTCCGCGAATTATGTCAAGATACGTGTGGTCCAGGCGCACGTGCGGCCCCACCATGTCGACCACATAGGGCAGCAGCTTGGGATGATCGATGAGGTCCCGGTACGGCGCGCCCCACGCCAGCAACTCTAAGAAGCGGTGCGAGGCCCAGTCCTGGTCGGGAAGCGCCTCAATCTGCTCGTCGAGAACCTGGTTGAGCGCGTCCACCTCCTCGGCATCCAGCGCATTCGGGACCGCCAGGAACCCCTGCAAGTCGAAGAGATACCGCTCGTGCTCAGTCATTGAACGATTCACCCGGCATCTGCCGCGGCCCATGCTGGCACATTCGGCTACGCAGGGGACAGATTGCCACCGCCGGACGTCCGACAGATCGGGAGTGGGGCGCTAGGACCCCGTCGTTTCGAGACGCACTCTCGGGTCGATATATGTATAGAGCACGTCGACGAGCAGGTTCGCCACGGCGTAGATGACGGCGGACAGCAGCACCAGGCCCTGTACCACCGGATAGTCGCGGTCGATGATGGCGTCGATCAGCCGCAGTCCCAGACCCTGGCGGTGGAACACGGCCTCGATGATCACGGCGCCGGCCAGCAAGCCGCCAAACTCCAGGCCGATGACGGTGACCACGGGAATCAGGGCGTTGCGCAGCGCATGCCCCATCACCACCACGCGCTCGCGCAGCCCTTTGGACCGCGCCGTGCGCACGTAGTCGCGCGAGAGCACGTCCAGCATCGATGAGCGAGTCAGCCGCGCCAGGATGGCGGATGCGGCCGTCCCCAGCGTCAGCGCCGGCAGGATCAGCTCCTTGCCGTAGCCGTTGGAAACCGCCGGCAGCATGCCCACGCCATCGTCCGTCTGCCATTTGATGGCGAACACCAGGATCAGGAGCAATCCAACGAAGAAGGGCGGGAACGAGATGCCAAGGATGGCGAACATTTGCGCGCCGTAGTCGACGAACGTGTGGCGTTTGATCGCCGAAATCACGCCCGCGCCGACGCCGATGGTGATCGCAACCGCCATGCTCGCCATCGTCAGCGCAAACGTCGCCGGCCAGTGACTCGCAATCATGTCCACGACCGGGCGTCGATAGGCGATCGAGGTCCCAAGGTCACCGCGCAACACGTCCCAGACGTAGAGCACGAATTGGTGCGGCGGCGACTTATCGAGGTTGTAGCTCTCGCGCAGTCTCTCGAGCGCCTTCCGGCTGACTTCGCCGCCCTCGCGGCTGGTCGCGCCCGAGCCGCCGATCTCGCCCGACTGGAAGAAGATCTCGATCGGGTCGCCCGGAATCAGCCGCATCAGCACGAACACCACGATCAGCACGCCAAAGAGGACGGGGATCATGTAGAGGACGCGACGGATGATGTATCCGGCCATGGCTAGGTCATTCTAACGGTGAAATCGGACGGCAGGCGCCCGACCGCCGGTTGACGGTCGGGCGCCCGCGGCATTCCGAGAGTCGCTACTCCTGGGTGCTGTAGAACTGCCCGTAGCTGGGCAGGTAGTCAATACCCAAGTGCAGCACGCCGCCGATGCGGTCCGGGTTGGACAGCCACGGCAGGTAGTCGTGCACCAACGGGATGGCGACCGCGTTCTCCATGAGGTAGAGCTCGGCTTCCTCCCAGATGGCTCGCTGCTCGTCCGGATCGAAGCTGGCCCGCGCGGCGTCCAGCAGACCGTCGATCTTCGCGCCTTCCGTCGCGGTGGCCGGAACGCCGTCCCACTCGAAGAACGAGTAGGCGCGGCCCGGTCGACCGTAGAAGGACGTGTGGAAGCGGTCATACAGCACGTCGCCGTTCGGCCCCGCCACGCCGATCCACGTGGTGTGGAAGGCGCCGTCCTGGGCCTGCTCGCGGTGCGTGGCCTCATCCATCTTCGGGATGTTCACCTGGATGCCCAGGCTCCGCTCGACGTCCAGCTTGAACAGCTCGACCACGGGGTCGCCGCGGTCGGGGTAGCTGATCTCGAGCTTGCGGCCGTCCGGCGCGTAGCGGAAGCCGTCGTCGCCCATGGCGTAGCCGGCCTCGTCAAGCAGCGCGCTGCCCTTGGCCGGGTCGTACGTGTAGAGCTGGCCGGCCTCGGCGCTGCGGCCCACGGTGCCCGGCACCAGCAGGTTGCTGATGTTGGTGGGAGCCGTGCCGCCGTTCGCGCGCACCGTCACGGTTCGCCGGTCGACGCCGAACAGCAGCGCCTTGCGCACGGCCAGATCGTCCAGCGGCCAGAGCTGCGTGTGCAGCGGCATGTATTGACCCATGCCCGGCGCCGCGAAGCCGATGACGTGGTACTTCGGGTTCTCGGACACCCGCTTGTAGTCGGCGAACGACCAGTTCAACAGGATGTCGACTTCGCCGGCCTCGAAGGCCTGGGCGTTGTCGGTCATGTTGAAGCCGAAGATCTGCGACCGCATGCGGTCGGGGTACGCCGGACCCTGGTTCGGCAAGTACGACGGGCCCCAGGCCCACTTGTCGAACCGCTCGCCGACGATCTTCACGTCGTCTTCCCACTCCAGCATCTTGAAGGGTCCGGTGCCGACCGGATGTCGGTCGAGATCCTCGCCCATTTCCGTAATGGCCTTCGGCGAAGCGAACACCACGTGCTGGTGAGCGATGAACTTGAGGAAGAACGCCTGCGGCTGGTCCGTGTGGAACCTGACCGTGAAGTCGTTGACCTTCTCGACACCGGAAATGCCGGCGATGTCACGCACCACGTGACCGCGCGGCAGCTCCTCGTCCAGGAATCGATCGAAGTTGAAGAGCAGGGCGTCCGCGTTGAACGGCGTCTCGTCGTGGAAGAGCACGTCGTTCCGCAGCGGGACCGTCCAGCTGAGCTTGTCGTCCGAAACCTCAGGCAGGTCGGAGGCCAGCGTCGGCAGGATCGCGTTCCCCGGGCCGTAGTTGTACAGCAGCTCGTAGAACATGTTCGCCGGCTCGGCGGTGCGTCCGCCCCACGTCGCCGGGTCGAAGTTCGTCGGGTTGCCGAAGGTCATGTAGCTGACCTCGCCGCCAACCTTGGGGTCCCACGGCTTCAGGCCGATGTTGACCGCCGAGTCGAGGTTGTGGATGTCGATGCCCGGCGCGCGCTCAGCGGCCTGCTCGACGATCTTCTCGACGACTCGCTCGACAACCTTCTGGACCTCAACCTCGCGGATGACTTCCTGGGTGACGACCTTCTCGACCTCGACCTCTTTGATGGTCTCGACCGGGACTTCCTTGATCACCTCTTTGGTGACGACCGTCTCAACCGGGACTTCCTTCACCACTTCCTTGGTGACGACCGTCTCGACCGGAACTTCCTTCACCACCTCTTTGACTTCGGTGACCGTGACCGTGACCGTCCGCTCGACGACCTCGGCCTCGCCGCACGCGGCCAGAGCGGCAACTCCAACACCGCCCGCCAGCGCCGCCGCCCCGCCACGGAGCAGCTTGCGACGACTCAAAGACTTACTCGGACCCATAGACATTCCCCTCCCATTTGGGGTGATCGTGCATGCACGCGGCGCGCATACTACACGACTCTTGTGAAACAGGTACACACTTTCCTGTTACCGATAGGAACTCGGCGTGCTCAGTGGGACCACGCCCCCGCTTGCGGATCGAGCGCCTCGCGCAACCCGTCGCCCAGGAGATTGATCGACAGCACCGTGATGGCGATCGCCAGGCCGTTGAAGGTCGAGATCCACCACGACGACCGCAGCAGATGCCGGCTCGACGACAGCTCCAGGCCCCACTCGGGCGACGGGCGCTCGGCGCCCAGGCCGAGAAAGCTCAAGCCCGCGGCGGCCAGGATGGCCCCGCCCAGACCCAGCGTGGCCATGATCAAAATCGGGCTGACGATGTTCGGCAGGATGTGGCGCAGCATGATGCGCGTGTCGGACATGCCCACGGCGCGTGCCGCCCGCACATACACCAGCTCTCGGGCGGCGAGCGTCGTCGAACGCACCACGCGCGCATAGAACGGAATGCCGGCCACTCCCAGCGCAATCATGGCGTTGTTGAGGCCAGATCCAAGAGCGGCGACCACCGTCATCGCCAGCAGCAAACCCGGAAACGCCAGCATCACGTCGATGATCCGGCTGATCACCATGTCCACCCAGCGTCCGAAATACCCTGCGGACAACCCAATCATCGTGCCGACAATGGCCGAAATCGTCACCGCGGAAAACCCAACCCGAAGCGAAATCCGCGATCCGCGCACGATGCGGCTGAAGACATCTCGCCCGATGTCGTCGGTACCCAGCGGGTGGCCTTCCGAACCGGGAGGCAGATTGGCCGCCAGAATGTCGAAATGGTTCTCCGGTTCGGTCGCGATCAGATCGGCAAAGATCGCCGCAAGCGAGATGATGATGAGAATGCCCAGCCCCGCCAGGGCCGCCTTGTTCCGTCGCAGCCGCCGCCACGCCATCGTCCACTCGCTGCGCGGCTTCGGCGCAGCGGCGGCCTCGAGCCCTGTTTCACCCTCGACCAGCGTGTCGGTGGACAACGTCACTCCCTTGCGTGAGATTTCAACCAAATCGCAGCAGTCGCCACGGCCGCCGGCGGTCGCCCGCCAACGCTACCACTTCGCCGTGCCGACTCGACGGCCGATGCGTCCGTCGGGCCGCGCAATGCACAAACCGGCGCAGCGTCCCAAATCGCGCGTCACGCGCGCAAGCGCGCCGCCTGCCAGATTGACACGACGGCGCGCCACGGCTTACGTTCCGCCTAGAGGTGACGGCTCGCCTCCGGCGAGTCGTTCGGATGCATCTCGCTTATCGGTGCATCCGTGGCGTTGTCCGGCCCGAGCCACTTGGAACCATCGACGGTATCCGAGGCGGAGCCCACCTCGCGCAGACAGGCGGGGGAGCGGGTGTGTCGACGGACGCCCTAAGAGAACCGACCAGCGCGACAGCGCAAGACCCATTCGAACTGCGGCCGCCGCGCAGCGAGTGGCAGATGTCCTATCGCCGCTTTTATCGCCACAAGGCGGCAGTTCTCGGACTCTCGATCCTCGTCATCATCAGCATCGGCGCGATCTTCGCGGACGTGATCGCCATCGAGCCCGAGGAGACCTTCTACAGCTTCGACGAGTTGCAGACCAAGAAATGGCTGCCGCCGTTGACCGACGGCCACCTCATGGGCACCGACGATATCGGCCGTGACGTGTTCAGCCGCGTGGTCCGCGGCTCCCGCGTGTCGCTGCGAGTGGGCTTCTTCGCGGTCGGCATTGCCAGCATCGCCGGCACGCTGTTCGGTCTCGCCGCCGGCTACTTCGGCGGGTGGGTCGACCAGGTGGTCAGCCGAGCCATCGACGTGATGCTGGCCTTCCCCGACTTGCTGCTGGCGATTGCGATCTTGGCGGCGCTCGGGCCCAGTCTCGTAAACGCCATGGTGGCGCTGGGCCTGGCGGGGATCCCCGGCTATGCGCGCGTCGTTCGCGGCGCCACGCTGGCCGCGCGCGAGCTGGTCTACGTGCGGGCCGCGCGCGCCGTGGGTATGTCGGACACCCGCATCATGCTGCGCCACATCCTGCCCAACGTGCTCAGCCCGATCCTGATCATGATGACCCTGGGCCTCGGCGGCGCCATCCTCGCCGCTTCCGCGCTGGGATTTCTCGGCCTGGCCGCCGACCCGCCGACGCCCGAGTGGGGCAGCGAGCTCAATCTCTCGCGCGCCTACCTGCGGACCGCCTGGTGGGTGTCCACGTTCAATGGAGCGGCCATCGCCGTCACGGTCCTGTCGGTCAACATGGTCGGCGACGGCCTGCGCGAGGCACTCGACCCGCAGGCCAGTTCGTGGGCGCGCTAAAATGCGGCCACCGAAAACATTTGTTCCTAAATCACAATTCCAGCCGGTAGTTGACGTGTCGTGCACAGGGGAGGTGTCCGATGGGGAGTAAGGGTTTGGTAACTCGGCGCAAGGTCATGCGCGGGGGGTTGGCCGCCTTGGCCGGCGGCGTCGGCGCGGCCGCGCTTGCCGCGTGCGGCGAAGCCGAGGTCGTCGAGAAGACGGTCACGGTCACGGTCACCGAAGTCAAAGAGGTGATCAAGGAAGTTCCGGTCGAAGTCCCGGTCACCAAGGAAGTCGAGGTCGAGCGGGTCGTCGTCAAGGAAGTCCCGGTCGAAACCATCAAGGAAGTGCCCGTCGAGACGATCAAAGAGGTCGAGGTCGAAAAGGTCGTCGAGAAGGAAGTCATCAAAGAGGTCTTCGTCGAGAAGGTCGTCGTCGAGGAGAAGCTGGTCGAGCGCGCCAAGGAATTGGTGCCCGGCATCAACATCTTCAGCTACCCCGACGTCATTCCGCTGGGCCCCTACAACCCAACCGTCGGCGGCGAGGTGAGCTACCCGACGTTCGGCAACGCCAACAGCTATCACCCGCTGCGCGCGGCCAGCCGAGCGTCGGTTGAGATCGGCAACATGATCCACGAGCCGCTCTACGTGCTTGGCGCGGGCAATGACTTTGCCCCGCTCCTGGCCGCGGGCTCCGAGGTTCAGGACGACCGCACGCAGTGGCGCATTCGCCTGCGCAACGACGTGGTCTTCCACAACGACGAGCCGTTCAACGCCGACACCGTGATCTCGAACTTCGAAGAAATCTTCGACGAGAGCATCGTGCGCGGCGGCATCGTCGGATTCGCCAACGAGCTCAACAAGGTCGAGAAGGTCGACGACTTCACCGTCGACTTCTTCACCAAGATCCCGAACGCGCTTTTCCACAAGCCACTCACCCGCGGCTATCGGCCGTGGCCGTTGGTGGCCAAGGAAATGGGCGATGACTTCGACTTCAACCCGATCGGGACCGGTCCCTTCAAGTTCGAGAGCTGGACCGACAACGTCGAGCTCGTCGGTACGCGGTTCGACAAGTACGCCTGGGCCCCCTGGTATTCCGCGAACCAGGGTCCGGCATACGCGGATCGAGCCGTCGGCAAGGTCCTGTCGAACGACAGCACGGCGCGGATCAACGCGATGGAGGCGGGCGAGGTCAGCTTCCTGCTCCACTTCGTGTTCCCGCACGTGCAGCGCATCTCGACGAACCCGAGCTTCCGAGTGCTGGGCATCCTGAACGAGGGCATGCCGCAGTACATGCCGATCAACACGCAGCTGTTCCCGACGGACGACGTCGAGGTCCGCCGCGCGATGATCGAAGGCATCGACCGGCGCACGGTCACCGTGCGCGCCAACGGCGGCGTTCCGCCGGTAGTCGTCAGCAACTGCCTCACGTCGGAGGCGGTCAAGGGCTACAACCCGGAGGTCAACAACCTCTACACCTTCGACGTGCAGAAGGCGCAGGCGCGGCTCGACGCCGCCGGCTGGACGCTGGGCGACGACGGCTTCCGCTACAACTCGGACGGCGAGCTGCTCGAGATCGTGTTCCCGGACACCGGCTTCCCGGTGCGCGAGCTGTTCAAGCTCGACGTCGAGAAGTCCCTCGGCATCTCGGTGCAGATTCCGAAGATGGAAGGCAGCACGTTCAACGAGCAGATGCAGAACGGCGCCTTCCACGCGGCGTACGTGGGTGTCGGCGGACCGGACGGCGACGTGCTGTGGGACCGCTTCCACACGTCCGTCTACGGGCTGCCGGGGCGCGCCTACTCGCGCTGGATGTACACGGACCCGCCCGGAGAGGCCACGCCAGGCGTGGAGCTTGATGAGCTGCTCGACGGCGCCCGGGTCGAGTTCGACGAGGCCAAGCGGATCGAGCTGTGGCAGCGGGCGAGCCACATCATCATGGACAACGCCCTGATGATTCCGTTCGTCACCGAGTTCCTCAGCTGGATCGCCAACACCGACATCGTCGGCGGGAACCTCTACGTCGGGAACTTCGCGTTGCCGATCTGGAGCGACTGGTACGACAAGCGGGTCGGCTAGCCGAAAGGACTTGGCGCACGCAACTGGGTAGCTAAAGGGATCAGGCGCAGGCATGGGTGGCTACATCATCCGACGCGTCCTCTACACGATTCCCGTCGTGTTGGGAGTGTTGGTGACGACGTTCATCCTCCTGCGCCTGATCCCGGGCGACCCGGTTGATCTGTTCTATCTCGGCGGCCAGGACCCGTCAGGCACCGTGTCGTTCGTCGTCACGCCCTCGCAACAGAGCGCCTACGACGCGCTGCGCAGGGAATTCAATCTAGACAAGCACATCGTCCACCAGTTCTTCATCTACCTCTGGGACTTCATTCGGTTCGACTTCGGCAAGTCGATTCGGTCGCAGCGTCCGATCAACGAGATCATCGGGGACCACTGGCCGGCCACGATTCAGCTCACCTTGGCCGGGATGGGCCTCGCGCTGTTCATTGGCATTGGCGCCGGCGTGATCTCCGCGATTCGCCACCACACGTGGATCGACTACGCCTCGCAGAGCTTCGCGGTCTTCGGCGTATCCATCCCGAGCTTTTTCCTCGGCGTCATCCTGGTCATGATCTTCAGCGTCGCGCTCGGGTGGCTGCCGGCGATCTCCAACGGCCACGGCAAGGAGCTCATCTTGCCGGGGATCACGCTCGGCACGGCGGCGTCGGCCATCCTGGCCCGGCTGATGCGGTCCTCCATGCTCGACGTGCTGTCGCGTGACTACATCCGCACCGCGCGCGCCAAGGGTCTGCGCGAGCGCGCCGTCATCTGGCTGCACGCCCTGCGTAACGCGCTGATCCCGGTGGTCACAGTCGCCGGCCTCGCCTTCGGCGGCCTGCTCACCGGCACGGTCATCATCGAGTCGGTCTTCACCCGGCAGGGACTCGGGCTCCAGCTAATCTCCGCCATCACCCAGCGCGACTACCCAGTCGTTCAGGGACTGGTGATGCTCGCCGCGCTCCTCTACGCGGGCATGAACCTCGTCGTCGACATCCTCTACACCTACATCGACCCACGCGTCCGCCTCGTCCGCGCGTCCGTCTAGCCGCCGACTCCTGTAGCGGAGACCGCTTCCTAGCCCTTACGTCATTCCCGCGAAGGGAGCCCCTTGCGCACCCCCTCCGTCATTCCCGCGAAGGCGGGAATCCACCCTTCTTTGATCCTGGGTGCGTACGGGGTTCGCCCGGTCATCCTCAAGCTCGGCCGTGTTTTGCAAGGGTCTCCCTTCGCGGGAAGGATTGAGGGGTCTCGCAAGAGTCTCCCCGAGCGCCCGCCGGGCTAGAAGTTCGTATACGACCCGTCGCGGCGGTGGAGCAGCGTCGAATTCCAGGGACGAAGCTCCTGGTTCGCGGCAATGTCCTCGTCGACCTCGATGCCCAATCCCGGCTCGGTGGGCAGCGGATACCAGATCCCGTCCAGCTCGACCTGCTTGGGATAGATCGCACGCCGCTCGGGCGTCGTGTCGGAGTTGTCGTCGCCCCCGCCCCCGCGCGGCGGGGTGCGCACCTCCAGCCAGGCGCAGTTGGGAATGGCCGCCAGGAAGTGCACCGACGCGGCCGTGCACAGCGGGCCGACCGGGTTGTGCGGCATGAGGTCGATGTAGTGCGCCTCGCACCAGGCGGCGACCTTCATCGCTTCGGTGAATCCGCCGACATTGCAGATGTCGATGCGCATGAAGTTCGCCAGCCCGCGCTCGATATACGGCAGCGCTTGCCACTTGCTCTCGAACTCCTCGCCGATCGCGAACGGCACTTCGGTCATCGAACGCAGGGTTTCATAGGCCTCGGGCGTCTGGTCGCGAATCGGCTCTTCGAGAAAGTCGAGGGCGGCGCGTGGCAGCCGCTGGCAGAACGACGCCGCTTCGGCCACCGTCAGTCGGTGGTGATAGTCGATGCCCAGCACCGGCGCCTGGCCGAGGGCTTCGCGCACACGGATCACCCATTCCGCGGTCAGCGCAATCGACTCGCGCGGCTCGAAAAGTCGCCCATCCTCACCGGCATCGGCGGTACCCAGGCCCAACCGGATGGCCGGCCAACCTTCCCCGTGCAGGTGCAAGACGTCATCGACCAGCTCGGGGCCATACGGCGCGTGCGCGGTCGCGAAGCCGGGAACAAACTCGCGATGCTTTCCGCCCAGCAGCTCATAGACCGGCACCCCAAGCGCCTTGCCCTTGAGGTCGTAGAGGGCGATGTCGATGGCCGAGATCGCCGCGGTGAGCACCCGCCCGCCCTCGAAATACTGGCTGCGGTAGAGCTCCTGCCACAGGGCGCCGATCTGCATCGGATCGCGCCCGATCAGGAAGTCGCGGTAGTGCCGCACGGCGCCCTCCACCGCCCACTCGCGCGCCGACATGCCGGAGCAACCCCACCCCACGAGGCCCGCATCGGTCTCGACCTTCACGATGGTCTCCGCCCGAGGCCCGCCCCACGGCAGATAGGTCTTCACGTCGGTGATGGTCATGGCGAACTCGCTCTCCTATCGCCCGGCGGCGCCGCGCCCAGGCCGCTGCAAACCAGACCCAGACCTAGCGACTGGCAATGCCCTGCCGCCAGCAGTCGGGAAGGGAATCTCCCACATTGATCGCGTCGAATGTGCTTCGCCGTCGCAAGACCGAACCCAGGTAGACGCCCCGCGACCAGCCATGGCACGAGAGGAAATCCGTGGGTAGCGGCTCGTTGTCGGCGTATCCCGCCAGGTCTTCTTGCAGACGGAAACAGGTCTCCGATTCCTCGTCGGCGGATATCCGATAGCTCACGCACCCCAGGTCCTCATCGTCGGCGTGGATGCGCTTGGCCGTCACGATGTACTCGGACCGCGACCCGAAGATGTTCTGGTACCAGCCGCGCCCCCAGATGGTGCGCTCCGGGTGGTCGGTGTCGATAGTCACGAAGAATGCCAGCGGCAGCGCCAGACCCAGCGCCGCGCCCAAGAGGCCCGTCGCCACGTGCAGCGGCCAGGAGGCTCGCAAGCGCCTCGCCACACCCACGGCCAGGATCATCCCCACCAGCCCGGCCACGATCAGGAAGATGGGCACGACCCAGCCGGCCGACCGCACGCCAAACGTCAGCAGCGCCGCGATCGCCGCCGCCACAAACCCCCAGGCGATCCAGACGAACCGCTCGCTGGTCACGGTTTCGCCAAGGGAGGCGGCTCAGCCGTCCGCGCTGGTGATCTGAAACGAGTAGAGCTGCGCGTCGTGCATGTAGAACCGCAGGTGGCGGTGCGGGATGAAGGTCGAATACACCGTCCCCGAGTCGATCCCCTCTGGCAGCGGCAGCGTCGCGTCCCCGCCCCAGGTCACGACGTGGGAAATCGAGTCTCCCGTGAACACGTCGCAGTCGTCCGCGGACCGACCCTCCATCACCCGGTAGGTCACGTCCGACGCCTCCACCTTGATGTAGCCGTCCGGCCCGCAGGACGCGTTGATCACCAGCCGGTCGCCCGGGGCGATGAACGCCTCCGTCAGCAGCATGCCCACGTGCTTGTCGTTCGTCCCGACCGACACGAAGCCATGCCGCCGCAGCTTGCCCAGCCCTAACCCGTAGGGATTGCGCTGCTGCGGCGACTTGGCGCCGGCGCCTCCGTAGTAGAACCACGACTCATCACCCACGTCCACCATGTGCGGCGCCGCCACAACCAGCTCGTCGAACGAGCCGGGGCCGCCGCCGGGAATCCACGTGTGGGTCGGACGCAGGCGGTCCCAGTTGCGCGCGTCCCGGCTGAAGGCCAGCTGCGGATGCAGCTTGTATTCCGTCATGGCGAGCACGCCCAGGAACGCTACCCAGTGGCTCCCCAGCCGATAGGGCCGCATGCTGTAGAACGAGTCGTCCAGGTTGTCCAGCTCCGGGTCCGGCGCCAGCGCCAGCCGCGGCTCGCTCCAGTGCTGGAAGTCCCGGCTCTGCGCCTGGAAGATGCGGCGCATGCCGCGCCGGTTCGACAATCCGTGCGCCGGGTCCGTGGTCGAGCCGCCGGCGATGGCCTTCTCCACCAGCCCCACCCGCGGCCGCGGCGCCATTTCCATCCACGGGTGCCGCGTCAGGATGTTGTAGGTGCGCGTCTCGGGGTCGAAGAAGGGATAGATGCTGTCGCCCTGCTTCGCGCCCAGGCCCTCGAACACGTGCGGCTCGTCATAGGTCGTCCAGTGGATGCTGTCGGCGGAATACGCGCGCCGCACGTTCGCCCCGGGCAGCTCGTCCGCCACCCGAAATCCCGGCGGCCCGATCTCATAGATCGCCTTGTAGCGACGCGCCGGATCCGTCTCCAGCGGGTCGTCCAGCGGCGCCAGTCCCCAGACATTCCCGTGCGTACGGTCGCCCAGCACGATGTTGGTGTCGTGCCCGTCCTCGTGCACGATCCCCATCGGCGGCTTCACCCACGTGTAGCCGTCTTCCGAGCGCGCGTAGCAGACTCGAAAGCGGGAGATGTCGTAGTCGATCAGGGTGCCGCCGGTGCGGGCGGCCTTCTCCTGGTCGATGTCGAAGTCGGAGTAGAGGAGGTGAAAGACGCCGTCGTCATCACGCCAGACCTTGTAGTCGTCGGCATGCATGTTGACGTGGTGCTCCCACGGTTTGTCCTGGACCAGGATCGGGTTGCCCTCGTACATCTCCGGCGTATGTACCGTCCGGGAGATGTTCTGAATCTCCTCGATCATCCCGGTGTCGAAGAAATACTGCGGCGTGTCTCGGATGTGCAGTTCGGTCGAGTCGAGGTCAGCCATGGGTGTGCTCCCGTGACTCAGACCTTGCGACCGTAGCACCTTGACGGGCAACCCAAGGTGCAGAGCGACATGAGGCTCCACGGCCGGGCGCGCGCGGCAACTGGCGTCGCGGGCGGTCCTTGCGAATTGCGCGCCCTTCTATAGTGGCCGCCAGGTGCCGGGGCCGGCCGGCGCCTAGAGAACGGCACGCGAGCAGCCAATGCCCGACTACAGGTCGCGCGTACCCAGGTACACCTTCCCGACCACGCTCGAAGCCCAGGAAGCGGCGCTCGCCACAAATCCGCTCATGCACCGGTTGCAGGCGTCGCGGGCGGCGCTCGCAGACGACCCGTATCGCCCGATCTATCATTATGTCAACCCAGAGTCCACGCTCAACGATCCCAACGGCCTGTGCTTCTGGCAGGGCAACTGGCACCTCTTCTATCAGGCCTATCCGCCGGAAGATCCGCGTCAGCATTGGGGCCACGCCGTGTCGAGGGACCTCGTGCATTGGTGCGACCTCCCCTACTGCATCTATCCCGACCCCGAAGAGAAGTGCTTCTCCGGCTCGACCCTGGTGGAGGACGACCGGGTCATCGCCATGTACTTCGGCACGCAGGTCGGCAACATGGTGGCCACGTCGAGCGATCCGCTGCTGCTCAACTGGACCAAGGTTGCCAACCGGGCGGTGATTCCGATTGCCGCGCCCGACGGCTCGCCGCTGCCATACACCGTCTACGACCCATGCATCTGGAAGAAGGACGGCGTCTACTACTCCCTCTCCGGTTGGGCCAGACCCGGCGGTCCCGCGGGCAAGCCGATCCGCGCGAACTTCCTGTTTCGCTCCACCGACCTGGAGCATTGGGAATACCTGCACCCGTTCGTCGAGGACGACCGCTACACGTTGGTCGGCGACGACGGGTCGGTGCCCTATTTCTGGCCGATCGGCGACCGGCACATCCTGCTCTTCGCCAGCCACATGACCGGCGCCCAATACTTGCTGGGGGACTACGACACGGCGCGGGACAAGTTCGTGGTCACCCACGGCGGGCGATTCAATTTCGGCGCCATGCGGCCCGCCGGCATCCACGCGCCCTCCGGCACGCCGGACGGCCGGGGTGGCGTCATCACGATCTTCAACATGAACGAGGGCAAGCCAACCGAGGGTTGGAACCAAATCATGTCGCTGCCGCGGCGCCTAACGCTCGACGGTGACGACCTGTTCATGGAACCGGTGCCGGCGCTCGCGGCGCTGCGGGGCGCTCACACGCACCTGGGGACGACCCGGCTGCCCGCAAACGTGGAGCGAATGCTCGAATCGGTGCAAGGCCGGGCGCTCGAGCTCTTGGCCCTACTCGATCCCCAGGACGCACCCATGGTCGAGCTGAATGTCCTGCGCTCGCCGGGCAAGGAGGAATTCACCCGCATCGCCTTCTACAAGAACCGTGGGCATTTCGAGCGCGTCTTGGGCACCGGGCGGCACTTCAGCCTGGTCACCATTGACACGTCGTACGCGTCGGAGGCGGCGGACGTCCTATCACGGGCTCCGGAAACGGCGCCGGTCAACATCGAGCCGGACGAGCCCGTCGAGCTGCGGGTCTTCGTTGACCACAGCGTCGTCGAGGTGTTCGTCAACTCCAGGCAATGCGCGGCGGTTCGCGTATATCCGCAGCGGGCCGACAGCGTTGGGGTATCGATGCGCGCGCAAGGGGCCGACGCCCTGCTCAAGTCGCTCGATGCGTGGACCATGCGCTCGATTTGGGATTAACGCCGATTGAACCGGCCCCAACCCGGTCGTTGCCTCACAGCCTCCGGGCGCCACGATTCGTCGGCGCCCTTCGAGTGGCTTCGTTGACGTCGGCCGAGCCATCCCGGCCATTCCGCCAGCCTGGTCAGCCGGGCGAACTCGTGATTTGGAAGGAATAGAGCTGCGCGTCGTGCATGTAGAACCGCAGGTGGCGGTGCGGGATGAAGGTCGAGTACACCGTCCCTGAGTCGATCCCCTCGGGCAGCGGCAGGGTCGCGTCCCCGCCCCAGGTCACGACGTGGTCAATCGAGTCGCCCGTGAACACGTCGCAGTCATCCGCGGATCGACCCTCCATCACCCGGTAGGTCACGTCCGACGCTTCCACCTTGATATAGCCCTCCGGCCCGCAGGACGCGTTGATCACCAGCCGATCGCCCGGCGCGATGAAGGCCTCCGTCAGCAGCATGCCCACGTGCTTGTCGTTCGTCCCGACCGACACGAAGCCATGCCGCCGCAGTTTGCCCAGTCCTAACGCGTAGGGGCTGCGATCCCGCGCGGATAGGGCGCCGGCGCCCCCGAAGTAGAACCACGACTCATCGCCCACGTCCACCATGTGCGGCGCCGCCACGATGAACTCGCCGAACGAGCCCTTCCCCCCGCTCTCGATCCAGGCGTGCGTCGGCCGCAGGCGGTCCCAGTTGCGCGCGTCCCGGCTGTAGGCCAACTGCGGGAACATCGTGCGCGTGGTCATGTTGAGCACGCCCAGAAACCCGACCCAATGGCTTCCCAGCCGGTAGGGCCGCATGCAGTAGAACGAATCGTCCAGGTTGTCCAGCTCCGGGTCCGGCGCCAGCGCCAGCCGCGGCTCGCTCCAGTGGTGGAAGTCCCGGCTCTGGGCAAAGAAGATGCGCCGCATCCCCCGCCGGTTCGACAGCCCGTGCGCCGGGTCGGTGGTCGAGCCGCCGGCGATGGCCTGCTCCACCAGTCCCGCCCGCGGCCGCGGCGCCAGCTCCATCCACGGATGGCGCGTGAGGATGCAGTACGTGCGAGTCTCGGGGTCGAAGAAGGGAAAAATGCCGTCGCCCTGCTTGGCGCCCAGGCCCTCGAACATGGGCGGCTCGTCATAGGTCGTCCAGTGGATGCTGTCGGCGGAATATGCGCGCCGCACGTTCGCCCCGGGAAGCTCGTCCGCCACCCGAAAGCCCGGCGGTCCGATCTCGTAAAACGCCTTGTACCGACGCGCCGGATCCGTCTCCAGCGGATCGTCCAGCGGCGCCAGCCCCCACACGTTCCCGTGCGTGCGGTCGCCCATCACGATGTTGGTGTCGTGCCCGTCCTCGTGGGTAATCCCCATCGGCGGCTTTTCCCAGGTGTAGCCGTCCTCCGAGCGCGCGTAGCAGACGCGAAACCGGGAGATGTCGTAGTCGATCAAGGTGCCGCCCGTGCGGCGCGACTTCTCGTGGTCGATGTCGAAGTCGTTATAGAGGAGGTGAAAGACGCCATCGTCGTCACGCCAGACCTTGTAGTCGTCGGCGTGAAGGTTGACGTGGTGCTCCCACGGCTTGTCCTGGACCAGGATCGGGTTGCCCTCGAACATCTCCGGGCTGTGCACGGTGCGGGAGATGTTCTGAATCTCCTCGATCATCCCGGTGTCGAAGAAATACTGCGGTGTGTCGCGGATGTGCAGTTCGGTCGAGTCGAGGTCAGCCATGGGACGGCCCCTGGAGCCGTGATTCGGTCACCGTAGCACCGGAGATGCCGGGCGACGCGCTGGCCGCGCTGCCGGCCCGATGCTAGGCGCCGCTCGATCCCTCGAGTCGCACGCGCGGATCGATATAGGTGTAGAGCACGTCGATCACGAGATTCATAACCGCGTAGACCAGCGCCGCCATGACGACGAGACCTTGAGCGATGGGATAGTCGCGCTGGTTGATGGAATTGATGAGCTGAAACCCAAGGCCCTGGCGCGTAAACACCGCCTCGATCACCACCGCCCCACCCAGAAGCCCGCCGAACTCCAGCCCGATCACCGTCACGACGGGTATCAGCGCGTTGCGCAGCGCGTGCAGCCAGATCACGGCACGTTCGCGCAGGCCCTTGGCCCGCGCCGTGCGGATGTAGTCCCGCGACATCACGTCCAGCATCGACGACCGGGTCAGCCGAGCCAGGATGGCGGAGGCCGCCAGGCCCAACGTGATCGACGGCAAGATCAGCTCCTTGCCGTGACCGTTCGAAATCGCCGGCAGCCAGCCCAACGTGATGCTGAAAATAAAGATCAAAACGAGCCCAAGCAGAAACTGGGGCACCGACACGCCGATGATCGCGAACATCTGGGCCGCGTAGTCGATGATTGTGTGGTGCTTGATCGCGGACAGGATTCCGGCGGTCAGCCCCACCACGATGGCGACCGACATTCCCACCAGCGTGATTTGCATGGTCGCCGGCCAATGGTCGCCAATGATGTGCAGCACCGGCCGCTTCTTGCGGATCGAGATACCCAGGTCGCCGCGCACCAGGTCCGCCAGATACAGCACGTATTGGTGGGGCATCGACTTGTCGAGGTTGTAGGCCTCGCGCAGCCGCTCGAGCGTGGACTCGGATTCGAGACCGGCGGCCGACGCGCTGGCTTGTCCCGGCTGATCCTGGCCGAAGTAATAGAGCGTGATCGGATCACCAGGCACCAGGCGCAGCAACACGAACGCCACCGTGACCACTCCGAGGGTCACCGGAATGATGTAAAGCAGTCGCCGCAGGATGTAGGCGCCCATGGCTATGCCAAGCGGGCGCGGCGCCTTGCGGCGCCGCGCCCAGCTTCAAGCCGACCGATGCCGCTTGCTGGCAATTCGGCTTCCGAGGCGGCCCTCATCAACGACGATGCGACAGGCGCTCCTAGTCCTTGCTGTAGAGGTCGCCGAAGTAGGGGTGCGACGCGCCGCTGCCGATGAACATGCGCCCACCGACCGTTTGCGGATTCGTGAGCCACGCCAGCAGCGACTGCACCAGCGGGACGCCCACCGCGTTCTGCATCAGGAGATACTCCGCGTCCTTCCACATCTGCACTCGCTTCTCGGCGTCGAACTCGGTGCGCGCACCGTCCAACAGCGGGTCGATGCGAGAGTCGGGGTTGGGCACGCCGGGCTCGCCGGAGTACTCGAAGAACGTCCACGCGCGACCGGGCTTGCCCAGCAGCGACGTGTGGAATCTCGTGTACAGCGCGTCGCCGTTGCGACCGCCCACACCGTTCCACGCGTGGTGGTAGAGCCCCTGGCTCATCCCCTCGGCAAACGTCGGGAAGTCGATGTTTGGCACGTCCACGAAGATGCCGATGTTGGACTCGATGTCGAGCTTGAACAGCTCGCAAATCGGATTCGGGGTGTTCGGGAAGATCACCTCGAGCCGCTTGCCCTCCGAGTCGTAGCGGAAGCCATCCTCGCCCCGTGCGTAGCCGGCCTCATCCAGAATCTGATTCGCCTTGGGGACGTTCCAGTCGTACAGCTTCGACGCCTCTTCGCTGAAGCCGATGGTGCCCGGCGCCAGCAGGTTGCTCACCAGGGTCGGCGCAAGCCCGCCGTTCTGCCGCACGGTCGCGGTCCGGCGGTCCAGCGCGTGAATCAGCGCCTTGCGCACGTTGATGTCGGTCAAGGGCCACTTGATCACGTTCATCGGCACGTACTGGATGTCGTTGAACAGCAGCCCGATGACGTGGAACGCCGGGTTCTCCGACACTCGTTGCACGTCCGGGAACGTGAACTGCAAGGAGATGTCGATCTCGCCGGCCTCGAACGCCTGCGCCCGGGCGGCGAAGTCCATCGACAGCTGCAGAATCCTCGCCGTGTCGGCCAGGCCCGGCCCCTTGTTCGTCGCAAACGGCGGACCCCACGTGTAGTCGTCGAACCGCTCGTAGAGCAGATCAACGTCGTCGGTCCAGCTCACGAAGCTGTAAGGGCCCGTTCCAACCGGATTGCGCTCGAAGTCCTGCCCCATCTCCGTGATGGCCTTTGGCGACCCCATCACGAGCGAGGGGGTCGTCAGGAATTCCGGCAGCAACGGCTGCGGCCCGTTCGTGTTGAACCGCACGGTGAAGTCGTCGATCTTCTCCACGTTGGCGAACGCGCCAACCTCACCCGCGACCGCGCCGCGCACGGCGCTCTCATCGAGGTAGCGCTCGAAGTTGAACACCACGGCATCGGCGTTGAACGGCGTGTCGTCGTGGAACTTCACGTCGTTGCGCAGCGGCAGCGTCCACGACATGTGATCGTCGGCGACCTGGGGCAGATCCGCCGCCAGGTGCGGCTGCAGCACGTTGTTCTCGCCGAACACCACGAGGCGCTCGAACATCGGCGACGTCGCCTCGGGCCCGCGCGTAATCCAGGACAGCGGGTCTAGCGAGTTCGGATTCGTGAACGTGAAGTAGCTCACCTCGCCGCCCACGATGGGGTTCCAGGGCTCGCCGCCGATATCCACGATCTTGCTGAGCAGGTGGGCGTCGACGCCGGGAGCTCGCTCGCGGGCCTTCTCGACGATCTTCTCGACGATGACTTCGCGAATGACTTCCTTTTCGACGATCTGCTGGACCGGAACTTCCTTGATGACCTCTTGGGTCACGATCGTCGCGACCTCGACCTCCTTGATCACCTCCTGGGTGACGATGGTCTGGACCGGGACTTCCTTGATGACTTCCTTGGTGACGATCTTCTCTTCGCCGCACGCGGCGAGAGCGGCCGCTCCGACACCGCCGGCTAAGGCAAGGGCTCCACCGCGCAACGCTTGACGGCGCGAGAGCGAAGACTTCATACCCATTTCTCTAACCTCCCCCAGACATTTCGGCTAACGGATACTTTTACAGCATCGCATCGTACGCGTTGCGCACTCCGGTGACAACGCGGCGAGCGGCGTCTAGCCGGCCCAGGCCGACGCCTGCGGATCGAGCGCCTCGCGGAGGCCGTCGCCAAACAGATTGATGGCGAACACGGTGATCGCCAGCGCCAGACCGTTGAACGTCGGAATCCACCAGGCCGTGCGGAAGTAGTTGCGATTCAAGGAGAGCTCGAGTCCCCACTCGGGCTCGGGTGGACCGGCGCCCAATCCGAGAAAGCTCAGGCCGGCCGCCGACAGCATGTTGGTTCCCAACCCAAGCGTCGCCAGGATCAAAATGGGGCTGACCACGTTGGGAAGAATGTGGCGAAAGATCACCCGCATATCGCGCATCCCGACCGCGCGCGCCGCCCGCACATAGGTGAATTCACGGGCGGAAAGCGTCGTGCCTCGCACCACGCGGGCATATCCGGGAATCCCGGCGATCCCCAGCGCGATCATGGCGTTATTCAGGCCGGGACCCAGCCCCGCCACGATGGTGATGGCCAGCAGCAGGCTCGGAAACGCCAGCATGATGTCCAGCACGCGGCTGATCAGCATGTCCGGCCAGCGCCCGAAATAGCCCGCGACCAATCCCAGGATGGACCCGAAAAACGCCCCAATCGCAACCGCTGTGAATCCGATGCGCAAGGAGATGCGCGCCCCTCGCACCACGCGGCTGAACACGTCGCGTCCGATATCGTCCGTGCCGAAGAGGTGGCCATCCGTGCCCGGCGGCAACAGCGCTCCCGGAACGTTGTAGTAGTCCAGTCCTTCAGTAGCAATCACGTCGGCGAAAATCGCCCCGGTCGCCATCACGATGAGCACCGCGCCGCCGACCAGCGCGCCCTTGTTCCGATAGAGACGACGCCACGCCAGCGACCACTCACTGCGCGGCTTGGCCTGAACGGCGCCTTGAAGCGCCGCCTCGCCCACCACCCGAGATTCCAAGCTCAACGACCGCCCCTATCTAGCGCAGCAACGACTCGCGGCGCGAACGTCCTGGCCGACGGACGGCAAGCGCGCCACGGGACCGAATCGACGATCCGCCTACCGGCCGCAACTGCCGCTGGAACCTAAACCGCTCGACCAAGAAGCGTCAATCCCGCGACAAGCCCGGCAATGGGTCAGGTTCAGTCCGTCATTCCCGCGGAGGCGGGAATCCACCCGTCATTGACCCCGGGGGCGGACAGGGTTCGCCCGGTCATCCTCAAGCATGGCGAGGTTCTGCAAGGGTCTCTCAATGGCAGAGGAACGTGAAAGTGCGCGAGAAGAACGCTATCGCCGGATTCCTGCGAATGGAAGCCACGCGCCGGGGACCCTACGCCCACGCCCGTCATGCGCGATACTGTCGCACCAGCCGCGCAGGGACGCCGCCGGAGGTGCCGTGAAAGCCGACCACCAGCGCCCGAGCCTCGCATGAAGCTTTGCATTTCCATCGCGTGCTACCGCTGGGCCTTCCAACCCTCGATTCGGCGCGACGGCCCCGACTACCGCGCGAACGGCGGGCCGCTGGCCTACTTGCAGTCCTTCACCGCCCCGCCGCCGGAAGACAACCGCTTTTTCTGGATGGTCGACAAGACGGGCGAGCTGGGGCTCCAAGGCCTCTACGCGCATCCCGGCGAATACGTCGACGACAGGGCCGGAGCCGAAGCTATGCGCCGCAAGGTCGAGGACCGCGGACTGATCTGGAACGGCGGCCTCACCGTCAACATGGCCGCCACCGACGAGGAGTGGGAGAGCTTCGAGTACGACAACGCCGTGCGCCAGCTCGAGCTCAATCATTGGGCCGGCCTCAACATCGGCACCATGACCCACCGGCTGCCCAACGTGCACAACCATTTCTCGAACGACCCGCCGATCGATGAGCAGATGGCGCGCGCCGCCAAGCATCTGCCCACGCTCACGCCCGTCGCCGAGGAGTTGGGCGTGATCATGGCCTGGGAAAACCACATGGACTACCGCGTCTCCGAGGTGGCCGGGGTCGTCAATGAGATCAACTCACCCTGGCTGCGGATCACCCTCGACACCTCGAACCCGTTTCCGAGTCTCGAGGACCCGCTGGAAGGCGCGCGCATCGCCGCCCGCAACGTCGTGGCGGTCCACTTCAAGGACTTTCGCGCCCAACCGCTGCGCGCGACCTGGGAGCCGCACTTCCACTACTCGCCCGTGGGCCACGGCGACTCGCCCATCGGCGAGATTCTCGCGGTGCTCCAGGCCGAAGCGCCCGACCCGGCCAACCTGCTCGCCAACATCGAAATCTCGCCGCCGCCGCAGCACGACCCGGAAACCTGGGTGCTCGAGAGCAAGCGCTGGCTGCTGGAAGAGCAGGGCCAGTACTTCGAGCCCCATCTCTCCGCCCAATGAAGCTCGGGCTCTCGCACGAGACCTACCGCTGGGTCGCGTTCCCGTGGATGCGGTCCGACGACCCCGAGTTCGTCGGCGAGATGCAGGCGCCCATCTACCTGCGCGGCATTGACCCGCCCCCGCCCGGCGAATTGCCGATCGATTGGATGGTCGACCGCGTGGTGGCGCATGGACTCTCGTCGCTGGCCATGGATTGCGGCTGGTTCGAGGACACCGACCGCGCTCGCGCCTTCCGCGACCGGATGGCCGAACGCAACCTCGCATATCTCGCTTCTGCGTCGGTGGACCTGGCCGCGCCGTCCGTTGAATGGGGAGGCGGGACGTACGACCCGTCGTGGAGCAGCCGCCAACTCCCTTCCTTCGACATCACGCAGGCAACCGCGGTTCGGACCGGCTGGACGGGCGGCACGCCGTTCGACATCGCGGTGCGGGCCATGGAGCTGGCGCAGGTCGGGGGCGCGCGCGTCCTCAGCCTCGTCCACGGGCAGCCCGGCCGCCCGAATCATTACACCAAGGATCCATCCATCGACGAGCAGATCGACCGGATGATCCGCAACCTCGGCACGCTGCTGCCCATCGCCGAGGACATGGGCTTGACGCTCGCCACCGAGAACCACATGGACTACCGCTGCTCGGAGTTCGCCCTGGTCCATGAGGGCCTGGGCTCGACGACCCTGCGCCACGTGTTCGACTTCGCCGACTCCATGGCCGTCAACGAAGACCCGCTCGACGGCGTCCGCCACGTGGCCCGCCACACCGTGGCCACGCACCTGCGAGACATGCGGGCGCAGCCCATCAGTGCCATCGCGACCGGCGCCTTCTATCACACACCCATCGGCCTCGGCAGCGTGCCGATCGAGACGATGCTCGACATCTTGCAGGCCGAGGCGCCGGACCCCGACAACCTGCACCACTACGTCGAGGTCGTCCCGAGGCCCGACTACGACACCGAGCACTGGCTCACCGCCAGCCTCGACTGGCTGCGCACCGAGTGCGGGTCCTACTGGACCTAGCCGCGCCGAGCCCCACCGTCCGAACACACGTCGTCGTCGTGGGCTCGGAAACCTTCGCGTAGCCCTTCCGTCATTCCCGCGTCGGACTCCCTCTCCCGTGGGGAGAGGGCCGGGGTGAGGGGTCCGCCCGTCACCGTCACGCGCCACCGAGACTCCACGCGCGAAGCGTCCACCCTGTCATTTCGAGCGCAGCGAGAAATCCAAGGGGCCGGGGCAACGCAAAACGCCTTTAGATTCCTCACGGCGTTCGACTGACATGACTCTCACTTCCGTCATTCCCGCGAAGGCGGGAATCCACCCTTCACTGCATCTGGGGGCGGAAAGGATGCACCCGGCAATCCCCACTTCCGGCTGAGATTCGCCAAGGTCTCAGTCGGCGAGAATCCAGAGGCCGCGGGGCGTCCGCCACGCCGCGAATCGTCCGCGATTTCATTTCGAGCGAAGCGAGAAATCTAAGGGGCGCGGAGCATGCACCACCGGCCTTAGATTCCTCACTGCGTTCGGAATAACATTTCGGTCAGTTCCGTCACTCCTCCGTCATCTCGGCGGAGAGCCTGCCCCGTACTCGATACAGAGCCGGAATCCAGTCCGGTCAATCCAAAAACCGCATCGGAAACCTGGCGTCGGGCGGTTCTGAGCCCGCACCTACGTCACTATTCCAAGGATTCCCCTGCGGAGTACGCTTTGCCGACCCACCTCGCTCACGCCAAGAGCCTCAATGGACTACGACGCAATCATCATCGGCTGCGGCCACAACGGCCTCGTGGCGGCGTTCTACCTCGCGCGGGCCGGATTGCGGGTGCTGGCGCTGGAGCAGGGACCCAAAGTCGGCGGCGCGGCCACCACCGACGAGCTCATCCCCGGATTCCGCTTCTCCACCTGCGCCCACAGCTTCGTCCTGTTCCATCCGCAAATCCTCGACGACATGCGCCTCGTGGACCTCGGCCTGCGCGTGTTTCGCCGCGATCCCCCGCAGTTCCACCCATTTGCCGACGGCGAGCATCTGCTCAGCTGGAACGACCCGGAGCGGACGCGGGAGTCAATCGCCCGAATCTCGCGTCACGATGCCGAAGCCTATGATGATTATGTCCAGTTCTGGGCGGACGCCGCCGCGCTGTTCGACCCCTACCTCCTCACCCCGCCGCCGACACTCGGCGAGTTTCTCCGCACCGCCGAGGGCGGACCGCACGCTGCCGTCGCCCACACGCTCATCACCGGCACCCGACGCCAGCTCCTCGACGACTACTTCGAGTCGCCGCGCGTCAAGGCCTCCCTCGGCACCACCTTCGACGCCGGCACCACCGACAACGCCGGCGGATTGCTCTACTTCGCCTTCGCCGCCTCACTCTCGTCTCAACTGGGCCAACGCGGGCTGGTGGGATTCCCCCAGGGCGGCATGGGAGCCGTCACCCGACTGCTGCGCCAAGCGGCCGAAGGCGCCGGAGCCGAGGTGCGCACCTCAGCGCCGGTCGCCCGCGTGCATGTGGCCGACGAACACGCCCGCGGCGTCGTTCTCGCCGACGGAACCGTCGTGACCGCCCGGGCCGTCCTCTCCAACGCCGACCCGCAACGCACGCTCGCCCACCTGGTCCCGCCGGAGCACCTGCCGCAGCCGTTCCTCCGCTCGGTTCGCCGCCTGCGGATTAACGCGGGTTACCTGAAGCTGCACTGCGCCACGACGGGCCTGCCCGACTGGCGCGCGCTGCCGGGCGACGGTCCCCAGCACGGCGCCAACGTACGCATTTGCGAGTCGCTGGACCACATCGACCGAGCCTGGAACCAGGCCCGCGCCGGCCACATGCCCACCGAGCCCATCCTCGGGCTCGTCTGCCCATCCGTCTACGACCGCACGGCCGCGCCTCCCGGTCACCACACCATCTCGATTTGGGTGGAATACGCACCCGTCGGCCTTGCACCGAACGCCTGGGAATCCCAGCGGGCTCGAATCACCGACGCGCTAATCGCCCAGGTCGCGCGCTACGCCCCAAACTTCCCCGACCTGGTCCTCGACGCCTACCTCCACGGACCGCCCGAGATCGAGGCCCGCGCCGGCATGACGCGCGGCAACATGCATCACGTCGACATGACCATCGATCAGATGCTGGGGGCGCGTCCCCTGCCCGGCTGCGCCGCCTACCGAACGCCGCTCGACGGGCTCTATCTGTGTGGGTCGGGATGCCATCCCGGAGGCGGAGTCAGCGGCGTGCCCGGTCACAACGCCGCCGAGACCGTGATCCGCGACTTGAACGCCGTTCCGGCGGCACGCCCACCACGCGCTACCATCGGCGCCGCGCGGCCCGCGTAGTCAGACCGCACGAGAGGCAAGGGTCTGTGATGTCCAACGCCACGACATCGTCCGAGCAACTCCTGGGAAGAGCCAAGCGTGTGCTGACCGCGGGAGCGTTGGGGCGGTTCAGCATTCCGGACGAGGTCAGCGTGGTGTTCGAGTCCGGCTCGGGCAGCCGCCTGCGCACCGTCGACGGCGATGAGTACATCGACTATCTCCTCGGCTCCGGCCCCGTCCTGCTCGGCCACGCGCATCCGGATGTGGAAAAGGCCGTGCAGTCCCAGCTCAGCCGCGGCACGACCTACTTCTTCCTCAACGTCCCGGCGATCGAGTTGGCCGAAAAGCTGATCGACGCCGTGCCCTGCGCCGACCAGTTGCGCTACGCCAGCACCGGGACCGAGTCCACCCACCTGGCGCTGCGCGGCGCGCGGGCCTTTACCGGCAGGTCCAAGATCCTTAAGTTCGAAGGCGCCTGGCACGGCATGCACGACTACGCGCTGTGGGGCACGGTGCCCACCGAGGCCAGCGACTATCCGCACTCGGAACCCGACTCGGCCGGAATCCCGAGCGTCCTGGGCGACGAGGTGCTCGTAGCCCCGTTCAACGAGCTCGAGATCACGCAGCAGCTCATTGAGTCTCACGCCGACGAACTGGCGGCCGTGATCGTGGAGCCGCTGCAGCGCGTGCTCAAGCCCGAACCCGGCTTCCTCGAATCCCTCCGCGAGCTCACCACCCGTCTCGGCATCGTGCTCATCTTCGACGAGATCGTCACCGGGTTTCGCATCGCCTGGGGCGGGGCGCAGGAGCGCTACGGCGTGGTGCCCGACATGGCCACCTATGGCAAGGCCATGGCCGGGGCGTTTCCGCTGGCCGCCATCATGGGCCGCGCCGACGTCATGGACGTCTACGCGCGCCAATCACGTTCGACCCGCGACGTGGCCTGGGCCAGCGGCACCTTCAGCGGCAACCCGGTCGGCGCCGCCGCCGGGATCGCCGCGCTCGACGTGCTCTCGGGCGATGGGGTCTACGACCGCTTGCACGCCACGGGATCCCGGCTGCGCCGGGGCATCGAGGATCTGGGTCGCAAGCACGGCGTCCCCACGCAGGCGTTGGGCGAAGACCCGGTCTTTGGCGTCCGGTTCATGGAAAACGCGAACCCCAAGACCTGGATGGACCTGCAGGAGCACGACGGCGACTTCGGCCACCGCTGGAGTGTCGAGTGCATTCGCGGCGGCCTGCTGCTCAATCCCAACGAAAAGTGGTACGTCTCGATCACCCACGACGACGCCGACCTCGACCGCACCTTCGAGATTGTCGACGGCGCATTCCGGCGGGCGCTCGGTTAGCTCGACCGCGGCGCCGGCTGTCGTCGAGCCGGCAAATGATGGTGAAAAACTACCCGTAGCTTGATTATGTTTGCCTCTGAGCCGTACCATGCTGGCGGTTTGCCGGGGGCGACACACGCGGAACCCCTCAATGCGTGTTTTTTCACGCGACATGTATGCGGCGGGCATCGAGGCCAGTCGCTACGGCTCAGGAGCATCTGATGCGCTGGAAGCTGGGGTTGATCTTGATGATGGCGGCGATCTTCGTCGTTGCCGTCGCCGCATGCGGCGAGGATGCCGAGGAAATGGTGGAAGAGGAGCCGATGGTCAGTCGCCTCGCCACCGTACAGGAGCGCGGACACGTCATCTGCGCCAGCCGCAACGACGTCCCCGGCTACGGCTCGCTGGACGCCAACGGTCGCAACGTCGGCTTTGACATTGACCTGTGTCGCGCCGTTGCTGCCGCCGTGCTCGGTGACGCCGAAGCCATCGAAATCGTGCTGATCACGGCAGCCGAGCGTGGCCCGACGATCCAGTCCGGCGACGTGGACCTGCTGGTCCGCACCGTGACCTGGACCACCTCCCGCGACGCCGGGTGGGGCAACTACATCCACACCACGTTCTACGACGGTCAGGGCTTCATGGTCTCCAAGGACCTTGGGGTCAGCTCCGCCTATGAGTTGGCCGGCGCCTCGGTCTGCGTCACCAGCGGTACGACCACCGAGCTGAACATGGCCGACTTCTTCCGGCAGAACAACCTCGAGTACAACCCGATCGTGTTCGAGGACACCGATGTCGTGCTTGACGCCTACCAGGAAGGCCAGTGCGACGTCTTCACCAACGACCGCTCGCAGCTGGCCGCGCTCCGCAGCGCGCTGCCGAACCCGGGCGACCACGTGATCCTCCCGGAGACCATCTCCGAGGAGCCGCTTGGTCCGGTCGTCCCGCACGGTGACGAGCAGTGGTTCGACCTGGTGAAGACGGTGATCGCCGGGATCATCTACGCCGAGGCCTACGGCGTGAACAGCGGCAACGTCGCGGCCATGGCCGCCGGCGACAACGTCAAGGTCAAGCGCCTGCTGGGTACCGAAGGCAGCTTCGGCCAGGAAACCCTCGGCCTGAGGGAGACCTTCATGCAGGACGTGATCACCAGCGTCGGCAACTACGGCGAGATCTACAACCGCAACCTCGGTCCGGAGGGCATTGACCTCCCACGCGAGGGCGGTCGGAACGCGCTGTGGGCCAACGCCCCCTGCACTGATTGCCCCAAGGGCGGTCAGATCTACGCGCCGCCGTTGCGCTAGTTCGATCCCGCGAGTAACGGGATGCAAATCCGGGGGGATGCTCGCGCATCCCCCCGGTTGCTATTTCGCCAACCCCCGCACTGGCGGTGTCCCCGGCACGGGCCGCAGTAAGCTAGCGTCGTGAACCAGCTGCTGTACTTCCAAGGAGTGCCGTTCTGGCGCAACGTGGTTGTGTTGCGCTGGGCGGTGCAGATCGTCTCCGCCGTCCTGGTCATCGCCGTAATCGCGGGGTTCTTCGTCAACGTTTCCGCCGAAATCGTCGGGCGGAACATCCCCTTCGGCTACGGCTTCCTCGACCGCGAAGCCCAGATTCCCATCGGCGAGTCGATCATTGGCTACCACCCGTCCGACAGCTTCGCGTACGGGCTGCTCGTCGCCGCGCTCAACACCGTCAAGGCCTCGGTGCTGGGCGTCATTCTCGCCACCCTGCTGGGCATCCTCGTCGGCGTCGCCCGCCTATCGCCCAACTGGTTGCTCAACCGGATCGCCCTCGTCTACATCGAGATCTTCCGCAACGTCCCGCTGCTGGTTCAGCTGCTGTTTTGGTTCCTCATCGTGCTGAGCCTGCCCACGGTGCGCGAGGGCTACGTCGCTTTCGACGCCTTCTATCTCAGCAACAGCGGCGTCAACCTGCCCTGGCCGGTGCCGCAAGACGGATTCTGGCCCTGGGCGCTGGCAACCGTCATCGGCCTAATCGTTGCCGTGATCGTGGCCCGTCGCCTGCATTGGCGCGAAACCGAGACGGGCAAGCCCAGCTATCCCGTTCTCGCCGGGCTCGCGATCGCCATCGGCGTGGGCGCGATCGCCCTGCTCATCCTCGCGCCGATGACCATCGAGGTTCCATCCCCCGAAGGCCGGTTTGGCCGTCTGCAAGGCGGCGCCGAGCTCAGTGGCAGCTTCACGGCGCTGCTCGTCGGGCTGGTCATGTATACCGCCTCATTCATCGCCGAGATCGTCAGGGCCGGCATCCAATCCGTCAGCAAAGGACAGACGGAAGCGGCCCGCTCCGTCGGCATGTCGGGCATGCTCACGCTGCGGCACGTCACCTTTCCGCAGTCCCTGCGCGTCATCATCCCGCCGACCATCAGCCAGTACCTCAACCTCACCAAGAATTCGAGCCTCGCCGCCGCCATCGGCTACCCCGACCTGGTGAGCGTGGCCAGCACCATGACGCAGACCGCGCCAGCCATCTCGTTGATTCTGGTCGTCATGCTCACCTATCTCGCCATGAGCTTGACCTATTCGCTCATCGGCAATTTGTATAACCGCGCCATCAGGTTCAAGGGCACATGAGCGCCGTCACCGCGCAGGCCATGGACCGGCCCCCGCCTCCTCCGCCCATGACCGTGGGCTTCCTGGGGTGGCTGCGCCAAAACCTCTTCAGTTCGTGGATCAACAGCCTGGTGACCGTGGTCCTGGCCGTCGTGGTGGGCTGGGCGGCGATCGGCCTCATCAGTTGGGTCATCGTCACCGCCGACTGGTTGGTCATCACCAGCCGGGTGCAGCTCTACTTGGTGGGGCTCTACCCGCAGGAGGACGCCTGGCGGCCTCAGGTCGCCGTGCTGCTGCTCAGCGCCTTGCTGGGAATCTCCTGGCGCTCGTGGGGCGGCACGGCTCGCGGATTCGCCATCGGCTTGAGCGCCGTGGCCGTGATCGTCGGCGTGATCCCGCACGGATTGCAGCCAACCAATCGGATCTTGGTGCTGGCGATCCCGGTGGCCGTCGGCGTTGGCTACTTCCTGGCGGCAGGATTCTTCGCCGGACGCCCCAGACGCATCGTCGCCGCCGCGTTCCTGGCCGTGTTTGTCGCCTTGCTGATCATCCGTGGCATCGAGGGTGTGCCCGGCCTGGAGCCCGTCAACACGAACGACGTCGGCGGGCTGTTGCTCAACCTGCTGCTAGCCCTCTTTGGCATTGGCGCCTCGATGCCCATTGGCATTGGGTTGGCGCTGGGACGGCAGAGCAATCTGCCGGTTGTCAAATGGGCCTGCGTCGCGTTCATCGAAGTTGTCCGCGGCGTGCCGCTCATCACTCTGCTCTTTATGTCCCGCCACATCTTGCCGCTGACATTCCCCGAGAACATCAAGATCGACACGCTCTACATCACGGGCATCACCATCATGCTCTTCAGCTCGGCCTATATGGCCGAGAACGTGCGCGGCGGCATGGCCGCGGTCGCTCCCGGGCAAACGGAGGCCGCCCGGGCGCTCGGCCTGCGCGGCTGGCAGACCACGCTGCTCATCACGCTGCCGCAGGGTCTCCGGAACATCATTCCGGCCATCGTGGGGCAGTTCATCAGCCTCTTCAAAGACACCAGCCTCGTCTTCATCATCGGCATGTTGGACCTCGTCGAGATGGGCCGGGTGACGATTCAGTCGAACCTGGAATTCGTCGACAACGGCCGGGAGGTCTATCTGTTCATCGCCGTCGTGTTCTGGATTTTCTGCTTCTCGATGTCGTATGTCAGCCGGCGCATTGAACGCGCGCTTGGCGTAGGCCGACGCTAAGGCGGCCCGCGCGGGAGATAGACCTATGGCCGAAACGAGTCAGACGAACGGGTCCATCGACATGCCGGAAGACAAAGCGGCGATTCTCGAGCTGCCGCTGGAGCAGCGCGACGACATCATCGTCTGCGAGGGCGTCCACAAGTGGTTTGGCGACTTCTGCGCCGTCCGCGACGTGAGCATGCGCGTCAAGCGCGGCGAGGTGGTCGTCATCTTCGGCCCCTCGGGATCGGGCAAGTCCACCTTCATTCGCATGATCAACCGCCTCGAAGAGCACCAGCAGGGCCGGATCGTGGTCGACGGCATCGAGATGACCAACGACGTCCGCAACCTTGACGCCATCCGCCGCGAAGTCGGCATGGTGTTTCAGCAGTTCAACCTCTTCCCCCACATGACCGCCATCAACAACATCATGCTGGCGCCGCAGCGGGTGCGACACCTGCCCAGGGAAGAGGCCCAGGAGTCCGCGCAGCAGCTGCTCGAGCGCGTCGGCATCCCCGAGCAGGCCAACAAATATCCGGCCGAGCTATCTGGTGGGCAGCAGCAGCGCGTCGCCATCGCCCGCGCCCTGGCCATGCAGCCGCAGATCATGCTCTTCGACGAGCCGACGTCCGCGCTCGACCCGGAGATGATCAAGGAAGTGCTGGACGTGATGCGGGAGCTGGCCGCCTCCGGCATGACCATGCTCTGCGTGACCCACGAGATGGGCTTCGCCCGCGAGGTCGCCGACCGCATGGCCTTCTTCGACGAAGGCGCGCTGGTCGAGCTTGGCCCTCCCAGCCAAATCTTCAACAACCCGCAGGAAGAACGCACCCAACTCTTCCTCGACCAGATCCTCTAGCAAACCTCCCGTCGGGCCCCATCCCCCGCAAGGAGACCCTTGCGCAACCCCTCCAATGGAGATTGGAGTGCCGGTCCGATCCCCTCTCCCTTGAAGGGAGAGGGTTAGGGAGAGGGTCATCCGAGGCTCGGCCGTGGGATGTGGACCGCCCATGAGATGTCCCTTTACGAAGGCCCTTTCCACAACTCCTCCGTCTTTCCCGCGAAGGCGGGAATCCACCCTTCGCAGAACCTCGGGGGCGGATGGGACTCGCATGGTCAGTCTTCGCCTGCCCGAACTACTCAAGGGTTTCCGAAGGCGGGAAGTTAGCGGCCGCTGAGCCTTTCGGTCCACGAACAGGGATGGCCGTCACGCCGAGGCGTCCAGACTCTGTCGCTGGCGCCTCCGCCGCGCTACACGCCCCGAGCCGGCATCTCGCGCACCCGCGTGGCGCCCGCGGCGCGCAACGTGACGACGTTCGCGGCGTCCACCGACTCGTTGTCCGGCAACGGCGTCTCGTCCTTCTGCGAGCCCAGCTGCGCCACGCTCACGAGACCGCGCATCTTCTCCGTCTCCTCCAGCGCCTTCAGGTCTCCGCCGTAGTAGTCGAACCACGGCAACCCCGCATCCGAGTAGTCCCGCGACGTCGGCGGCTCGGT
The DNA here is from genome assembly GCA_965243625.1 of Chloroflexota bacterium. Classification (GTDB taxonomy): domain Bacteria; phylum Chloroflexota; class UBA11872; order UBA11872; family UBA11872; genus JAJECS01. The sequence goes on along the minus strand of CBDEVI010000002.1, from coordinate 744,658 downwards.
CGGCGGCCGCTCGCCGGTGAGCGCCAGCCACTGGGTGGAGTTGGCGATGGTGACGAAACAACGGCTCGCATGACGCTGATCCCACGCGTCGAGCCCATAGTCGTCCTCGTAGATTTCCTGCCGCATCCGGCCTCCGGGCGCCAGCCCCATGTCTGAAGGCGCCGAATCCTTCACCACTCCGTACACGCGTCCATCGTCAGTCGACTCCTCGTCAAGCATCTCCTCGTACCGCTCCGCCTTCATCGGAAAAGCGATGACCTGCAAGCCACCGTGCTCGGCCGCGCCGGTCAGCTGCTCCTCGGCGGAGTAGCCCTCGCCCAACGGCATGGCCACGAACTGCCGCACGATGCCCTTGGCCACGCAGAGTCCGTCCAGCCACGGCTGCTCCGGCAGCACCAGGTAGTCCTGCGGGTCCGTGTTCAGGTGATTTGCCCATGCGTCACCCGTCAGCGCGCACGTCTTGCCCGCCGCGATCTTCACGGCAAACGGGTAGCTGCCCGACCCGAAACTGACCCACATGGCCTCGGCCTGGTGCATGGGCATCAGCACGCCGCCGCGCGTCAGCCACTGGCGGGGCGCCCGCCGGGCGTAGTCGTCGAGGTGCCGCAGGGGAAAACTGCCCAACCCCGGCGGCAGCGGATAGTCGAGGCCGTCGTCGGGAATGCGCAGCGTCCGCTGGAACTCGATCGAGCAGCGCGCCGCCTCGTGAACCTCGGGGAAGCGAAATACCAGGGAGTCATGTTCGAGCGTGATCATCTAGGCCTGGCTCCTTACCAGTCACCGTCGCGCACCTCGCGCACGATGTGAAGGATGGCGTGGTCGGGCGCATCCTTGAGTTGCCGAATCAGTTCCGCGAATAGGGCGGGGCGTTGGCAAATGACGTCTTGGAGATCGCGGGACACCTTGCCCGCCATCGCCAGGAACACGTCCGGGTCCTGGCCCAGTTCCTTGGCCAGACGCACGGTGGTGGCCTCCGACGGCGGCGCCACCTGTCCCCGCTCCACTTTGCTCAGATAGCTGGGCTCGACGCCGATGCGCCGGGCCACCTGCCGCAGCGAATAGCGCCGGTCGGACTCCCGGAGACGCCGCCGGGTGGCCGTGGCCGCCTCGCCAAAACGTGTCATAGTTCGTACACAGTACACACTAGTCCGGCATTGTCAAGTGTGGAGTCGTAGACCCCTCCGTCATTCCGGCGGAAGCCGGAATCCAGTCTGGCCAAAACTGCAGGCGCGGCACGGCCGGGGTAGAGCCTGCCCCGTACGAGATACGGGGGCGGGTCTCAGACCCGCCCGTTCCCGCTCATGCAAACGCCCGCGACCACGGAAATTCAGCCGCTCGGCTAGGGCCGCAACCTCACACCGAGGTCGCCCTCATAGACCTGATACGTCACCGCGCCCGCCTCCGAAGTCTCCACCTGCAGCACCGGGATGAATCCCACTTCCTCGTGCCTGACGTAGCTGCCCTTGTCCTCCGCGCGCTTGAGCCGCAACACCAGCATCCAACGTCCCGGGCCAAGTGGCCTCCCGCCCGATTCTCCGAGCACGGTCGCGCGACCATCGTTCGACCGGACGGACAGGCTGCCCGAATGCGGATCAAATTCGTAGCGGCCGCTCTGCGTGCCCTCCCACGAGACGAAGTCGCCAGCAAACCACAGTTCCGATGCCGGCCCACCGAACTTGGGGTAGGCGGGGACGGGAGTTTCCATCGGGATCACAAACCAATCCTGGCCATTCCAGCGGTCCGTATCGCGGGTGGTCAGCGAGACCGTGAACCTGGCGCGCTCGTCCGTGAGTTCTCCGTCCGACACCACCACGCGCACTGGCGGCGATGGTGGCGGCGCGAACGTCATCACCGGCTCGACCGCGCCATCCGGCGAATAGGCGGCCACCCAGTCGTTCCACCACACCGGCTGCCGGAACTCCGGTGGAAACATCGACGGCGTAAACCACAGGGGCACAATGACCAAACTTGGCAGCTCGTCTCCAAGCGCCTTGACCCCAAAGTCCGTCCGCAAGTGAATGTGGCCAGGGAGAAGCTCACCGACCAAGCGGGCATGAGGGAGAGCGGACGCGAGACGCAGGGCGTGCAATTCCTCGGTCGCCGGCGCGAAATACACCGTGGCCGACGGCGGCACGGACTGCCGCAATGCCTCGTACGAGCCCGACGACAGTGAGCTTTCGAGTTCCAAAAACGCCGGTCGCACGCGGTAGAGCGCATCGGGTCCATCCCGGATGCGGACGTCGAACAGTCGGGGATCATCGAGCCAGTGCCTGGCTCGCTCAGGCAGGTCGGCGATCCAGGCGTCCGTGGCGTGCACGTAGTCGATACCCATCCGCTGGATCGCGGCGGGTTCGAGATCGCGGATCGCATCCAAGTACTCGGGCCCGACGGCATAGATGTAGTGCACGGCCTGGCTGAAGCCGGCCGCGTTCGGGCGGCCGGTGGCTATGGACATCGTCTCCGCTTTGGGCGAAAGGATGCGCGCGTCGACCGCTGTGTGGTCGCGGATGAATGCGGCCACGCGTGCGGAAGCGAGGCGCGGGAACGCCTGTCGAGGCCCCGGCTCGCCCGGCTCGGCATTGGCGAGATGCACCCCGCCGCCGACCGCCGCGCTCAGCGTTCGCACGGGCGTCACGATGGCCGGCCACGTCAGCAGCGCCACAATCCCGGCGGCCGCCGCATAGCGCCAGCGCGGCCGCAAGTCGTGCAGGCGCAGGCTCAGGGCCAGCAGCAGCGCCAGCAGGCCGAAATTGCGCGAGTGCCCGTCGATTCTGGCGATAGGGAGCTGAGCGTGCTCGAACTGCAGCGTGAGGGCCGCCAGCGCAAACGCGCCGCTGCCAGCGATCAGCGCTAAGCAAAGTCGATTGCGCCAGCCAAGCGCTAGAGCGGCGCCGGCGACGACCACTGGTCCAAGGCCCAACAGACCGACACCGCCGGCCAGCGCCATGAATGACGCCAATGACGGCCGTAGCATCGAGTGGTCGATCCATGAAAGGGTTAGGCCACCCCCCCCCAATTCCCCGGTCAGAAAACCCGTAATCACGCCGCCGCCGACGGCCAGCAGTGCCGTGGCCAGAATTGGCCCCGATGCGGCCCGCACCACGCCGCCCGCGATCGAGCCTTCGCGCCGGGTCTGCCAGAGGGCGACGACCTCGAGGAGCCCCCAGAGCGCCAGCACAACGGGTGCCACGGCTTCGTCCACCAGCCCCAAAAATCCGACCAGCAGCGCCAACGCAACATGGCGCGCCCAACGCCAGTCTCTCCCATGCACGACGCGTTCCAGCACCACCAATGCCAGCGCATAGGCCAGCGGGAAGTACGGAAACGTCAAGTTGGGCGGCACGGTTATTTGCGCCCCAAGTCCATCCACGTAGACCGTCGTCAGCGACGCCCGCAGGCCGGGCGCCGGCATTCCCGCCGGCACCGGCACTTGAAGCGTGCCCGGCGAGACTCCGAGGAACGTCTGCGTGCCGGCCGCCAGCAGGAGCGGTGCCAGCACCGCGACGGCGATCCATGATCCGCGTCGGAGAAGCAGCGTGCCCGCGATCAACGCGTAGCTCACGAATACGTAGGAGCTCAGCAATTCCGTCACGAAGGCCGGATCGGGCCCAACTGGCGGCGTGAGGAGTCCGACTAGCAGATCGAAGCCATAGTGGTAGGGGGCCGCCATCCCCGGATGCCAGAGCAGCTCCGGCGGATGGGACCCGCCGGCCCGCATCGTGGCGGCCAGGCCCCACTGAGTGGCCGTATGCGAAATCTGTACGATTTGGCGACCGGCCAACGTGACCAGGAACAGCGCCAGAACCACAATCGCAATCGCGGCCACAGTCCTCGGTCTGGGGCAAATCGGGTGAGGCGCACGCCAGGCAAGCCCCGCGCCAATCATCAGCACCGCCACCCAGCCAACCAGCGCCCCCGCGAGTCCGGGTATGAGGTAGATGATGAAGTTGACGATCACGCCCCATAGGGCGAGGCCGATCACCAGTCCCTGCGCCAGCGCCAAAAGGTCGTCCGTCTGCCGGAGCGCCACTCGCACGACGACATAGCCAACAGCGGCAAGGACCAAGAGTTCCGCCGCGAATAGCAGCGATCCTGAGACTAGTGCGAAATCAACGAGCATTCAGGTCCACACCCATTCCGGCACGCATGAAGCTCAGGGTAGACCTTCTATCCACCGTCCGCGGTCGGCGGCCCCAGGTGCGCATGGCGCACGCGCGACGCATGCAACCGTCGTGCTGAGCACGGTCTAGGGCCGCAGCCTCGCGTTGAGATCACCCTCGAAGACTTCAACCATCGCGTCGCCCGACTCCGAAATGTCCACCCGCAGCAGCGGGATGAATCCCACGTGCTCGTGCGCCACGTAGCCGCCGCGATCCACGGCGCGAATCAGCCGCATCGCGAGCGTCCACCGTCCGGGTCCAAGCGGATCGTCGTCCCCCTCGGCGCCAATTTGCCCGTCGCCGGCGCCGGCAACCAGGCGGCCCGACCGTGGATCGAAGCTGTAGAAGGCCTCGATGGCGCCGGGCTGCGACAAGACCTCGCCCGGAAACCACCGCTCCGCCGCGGGCCGGCCAAACCCCGGATAGACGGGCAGTCCGGCTTCCGTCGTCTCGACCACGATCCAATCCTGTCCCGTCCAGCGCTCCGGCTCCCAGTTGTGCAGCGTCAGGGCAAAGCTGATCTGCTGGTTCCGCTCGACGACGTCGGACATCCGAGCGGTGAGAGACCGCCAATTCCCAGGCGTGAAATTCATGAGCGGAGCGATGGCGCCGTTGGGCGAGTAGACCGTCACACCGTCGTTCCACCAGATCGGCTGCCGCGCCGCCGGCGGGAACATGGACGGCGTAAACCAGTGCGGCACGACAACGACGTCTGGCATGTGCTCACCAGGCGGCTCGATCCCAAGATCCGTCCGCATGTGCATGCGGTCCGGGTACACCTCCCCCACCAGCCGCGCATGCGCGAGCGTGAACGCCGTGCGCAGGGCGAACGTCGACTGGATCGCCGGGTCCAGGTACACGACGGCGGACGGCGGCACGGACCGCCGCAGCGCTTCATGAGACGCCGGGACCGGCGGGGCCTCGAGCTCGAGGAACGCCGGTCGCACACGATAGAGGGCGTCGCCGCCATCCCGAACAAGAAGCTCGAAGAGTTCCGGATCATGGAGCCAGCGCCTGGCGCGGTCCGGCAGCTCCTCGATCCAGGCATCCGGAGCGTGCACGTAGGCGACACCCAGCCGCCTCAGGGCGGCAGGCTCCAGATACCGTGTGGCGTCCTGGTATTCGGGTCCAACCTCATAGAGCAGATGCGTCGCCTGGATGAATCCCGACGCGTTGGGACGCCCGGTTGCGGTGGACATGGCCGTCGGGTGGGGCGAGAGAGTGCGCGCCTCGATGTCCGTGTGGTCCCGGATGTAGCCGGCAATCCGCGCGGAACGGAAGCGTGGATACACCTCTCGGCGCCACGTAGCCGTCGCCTCCGCCTCTCGCGCTTCCATGCTGGCGTTGGCGAGCAGCACGCCCTGGCTGATCCCCGGACCGATGGCCCGCAGCGGTGACACCACGGTCGGCCAGGTCACCAGCCCCACGATCACCGCGCCCGCGGCCCAGCGCCAGCAGGGGCGCAGCGCGCGAAGTCGCACGCTCGCGCCCAGCATCACCGCCAGCAGTCCAAAGTTCCGCGCGTGCCCGTCCAGCCTGGTGACATCCTCCTGCCTGGCTTCGTACTGCAGCGTGAGCGCGGCAACGACGAAAGCGCTCGCCGCCGCGGCCAGCGCCAGGCTGTACCGATCGCGCCAGGCCAGCAGCACGGCGCCGCCGGCCAGAACGAGAGGTCCCAGGGCCAGCAGGCCCAAGCCGCCCGACCATGCAGTGAACGACGCCAGCGGTTGACGGACGCTCGTATCGCCGATCCAACCGAAGGACAGCGCACCGGCATCCTCACCAAATAGGACGGCCGTGATGACGCCGCCGCCGACGGCCAGAAGGAGCGCCGCCAACAACGGTCCCGCCGCGGCGCGCGGAATCTCGCCCACGATGGGGCGTTCGCGCCGGGCTTGCACTAGCGAAACGGCCTCGAAGAGCACCCACAGCGCGAGCACTATCGGAGCGACGGCTTCATCCACCAGCCCCAGGAATCCGACCAGCAGCGCCAACGCAACATGACGCGGCCAACGCCGCTCCTTGCCATGCGTGGCTCGTTCCAGCGCCACCAGCGCCAGGGCATAGGCCAGCGGGAACGGCGGCTTCCAGATATTCGGCGGCACCGATTCGCTGGCGCCAAGCCCGTCCACATAGACCGTCGCCAGCGACGCGCGCAGGCCGGGCGCCGGAATCCCCGCGGGGACCGGAATCTGAAGGACACCCGGCGAGGCGATCAGGAGCGCTTGCGTGCCGGCCGCCAGCAGCAGCGGCCCAAGCGTTGCAACCGCCAGCCACGATCCGCGCCGGAGCAGCAGCACTCCCACGATCAGCCCGTAGCTCGTCCAGATGTACGCGCCCAGCACCTCCGTCACGAACTCCGGATCGGGACCAACCGGCGGCGTGAGCAACGCGATCAGCAGGTCAACGCCGTAGTGATAGGGCACGGCCATACCGGGGTTCCACGGCAGTTCCGGCGGATGCGGTCCGCCGGCGCGCATCGCGGCGATGAACCCCTGATGGGTGTAGGGGTCCGGGTTGGGCATGAGTTGGCGACCGGCCAGCGCGATCCAAAACAGCACGAGCACCGCAACCGCAAACCCTGCCAACACGCGCGGCTCTGGCCGAAGGCGCTCGTGCCGACGCCAAGCCAATACGGCGCCGATCGCCAGCACAACCATCCAGCCCGCCAGCGCTCCGGTAAGCCCGGGCAGCAGGTAGACAACGAAGTTGGTGATCAAACCCCAGAGGGCGAGCCCGACAACCAGGCCCTGTGCCAGCGCCATCAGGTCGTCGGTCTGCCCCAGCGCCACTCGCGCGACGACAAAGCCGACGGCAGCCAGCGCAACAAGCTCAACTGCCAGCAGCAGCAAGCCTGGAACTACGGCGGGATCAACGATCATGGCGAACCGGGGGGGCGACTCGGCATCGTGGAGCCCAGGGTGGGACTCGAACCCACGACCTGCGGTTTACAAAACCGCCGCTCTGCCGATTGAGCTACCTGGGCAAACCGCAGATTTCCGGGTCTGCGAACCCGAGATGCACGGTCAATGTCGCCAGCAATCAGCATAGACGAGCAACCTTCGATCGCAGTCGAACCCCACCCGCCGGCCGTGGGCCACGCAAAGTCCGTCATTCCCGCGAAGGCGGGAATCCACCCTTCACTGAATCTGGGGGGCGGCGGGACTCCTCCGACCATCCTTCGTCCGACCGACTTTCTCAAGGGTCGCCGAAGGCGGGAATCCATCCGTGCAGGTCAACCAACGCATCGGGGTGACCACCGGTGCTGCCTCTCCATGCCGCGCTCAGACCTCAGTGTCGCCCACTATCCGCCCTGCGCCCCCCACCGCTCGTTGCCCGTAGTCACGACCAGATCGATCGCATCTGCCAGACATCCACCGAGCGCGCGACGGCCTCCCCTTCCGCAATGAGCGACACGCCGCGGCTCTCCGAGCGCGAGGGATAGATTCGCTGGGTGAGGCACTGTCGCCCGTTGGCAAACACCTCGACGATTGATCGATCGACGAAGATCCGCAGTTGCAGCGCCTCGTCGGCGTCCAACTCAAGCGGGGCGTGCTGAATGGCGCGCCCAACGACCTCCGGAGCGGTACTCGACGCCGTCGGATCGAGGGAGATGCGGCCCTCGGCACGCGAATAGACGATCCGCGTCTCCTCCGCCCCGTCCGGCGAACGGCCCACCGCGATGCCGATCTCGCCCGCGGTCTCGCGCTCGAAGGCCACGACCACCTCGGCGCACACTGCATCCACGCCGTCCAACGGCGCCGGCGCTCCCGCCGGCACAGGCAAGCCCTCGAACCGCTGATGATCGCCTCGCAGCACCCGCAGCTCGGGCGCCGGCTCGATTCGCAGCAGTTCGTCGCCGCCGAGCGCGAGGACCCGCGGCAGACACATCACGCCCGACCAACCCGAGGCTCGCTGAGCGGCTTCCGTGCGGCCCTCGGTCACCCAGCCAAACATGATGCGCCGGTCGGCGGCGTCGCCCAGCGTCAGTCCGGCGCACAGCGTCCCGCTCTCCAGCGAAAACCCGGCGAAGTTCATGCGGCCATGCCGCCGCGGAACGAAACGCTCGCCCGCAATCTCGCCCACGTAGTACTGCACGCCGCGCTCGTGGCTGGCGAACAGCAACACGTGCGCCCCGCCCAATCTGAACAGGTCCGGCACCGCGCAATCGCTCTCGCCGCCCGGCGCATAGAGCAAGCCGCGGTACTCCCAACGCGCGAAGTCCGGCGAGCGGAACAGGAATGCCGTGTCGCCGGCGCCCTCGATCTTGCCGCCGCACGCGAGATACCACCCATCGCCGTCCCGCCAGGCGCACGGGTCCCAGGCGCGCCAAACCGCCTGCGGGTCGGTCGGATGCGGAATCAGCGGATTGGCCGGATGCCGCGACCACGTGCGCAGCCCATCCGCGCTCGTCGCGACGCAAATGCCGTCGGGATTGCCGTAGTACACAAGCGCCGGCGCCCCATCGAGATCAATGGCGCCGCCGCTGTAGCAGCCCCGGCGGTCGGGTCCACCGGGCTCAGGCGCCAGCGCAATGGGCAAATCCTCCCAATGCACCAGGTCCTCACTGACGGCATGAGCCCAGTGCATCCGCCGTGGATTGTCGTAGGCCTCGTCGGGGTTGTGCTGGTAGAACAGGTGGTAGGCGCCGTCCCACCAGATCGTCCCGTTCGGATCGCCCAGAAAGTTCGCCGGCGCCGTGAAGTGATACGCGGGACGGTAGCGGTCGTCCGCCGTGTGCCGGCGGTCGTCCGCGGCACTCACGGTCGGCGCCCCGCTCATGCGCGTCTGCCTAGCCGGACGCAGCCGCCCCGGCCCACCCCGCAACCGGCGGAAACGCGCTGTCGGGAAGTCCGTCGCCCGCATCCAGGCCCAGGCCGTCGATCACCGGGTGCGGCAGGTGCGGGTCGTAGACCGCCGCCGCGTCCACCATCGCCACTCGATGGGCCACGCGCCACTCGTCGGTCAGATTCGGACCCGCCATGTGAAACGTGTAGCCGTTGTGAAACGTGCAATCGCCCGCTTGGAGCGGAATGGTGATGCGCGGCAGCCAGGCCACCTCGTCCACGTTTTGCAGCGAGCCTTTGGCAATGTCCGGCCGGTGGCCGTGCGCCACCTCCTTGGGCAGGTCCTTCCAGTGCTGGCTGCCCATGGCAAAGCTCATGCAGCCCATCTCCACCGACGTGTCCTGCAGCGCGATCCAGGCCGTGAGCGCGCCGGGCGCGTTGCCCAGCGCCCACAGCGGCATGTCCTGGTGCGGACGGGTCGGCCCGTCGTTGTACGGCGGCTTGGCGATGATGTCGTCGTGCCACAGGCGCAGCGGCATCCCCGCCAGCCGCTCGGCGGCCGCCCCCAGCCGAGGAAGCATCGTCAGCGCACGCATGGTCTCGTTCCACTTCCACAGCTGCACCCGCTGCTGGTTCGCGCCGTCGATATCCAGCTCGCCCGTCGGCCCCGCCAGCAGCAGCTGCATCCCCTCCTCGCGGTAGGCCGCCGCCTCATCGCGGCTGATGAGTCCCGGCAGCTTGACCGCCCCGTGGACGCGGTAGAAGTCCACCATCGCCTGCGTCACGTCACCCGCTGCCATCGCGCCTCTCCTTCGCCAGCCGCGGCGCCTGGCAGCGTCGCACACTCACGCGTCGGGGATGAACCATTGGAACGCGCGATAGGGCTTCGTGAAGTTGGCTCCGGCGCCGAACCACAGGTTCTCCTCGTCGTCCGGGAAGTTCTTCACCCGGTTGTTGACGATCGTCGGATGCGGGGCGAATCCCACGGTGCCGATCACCGTCAGATTCTCCGCCTGCCAGCCAAAGTATTCCTTGCCCCACCTGTCGTAGTCGGGAGTCCCTGGAACGGACAATTGCCATCGCCATTTGGCCTCGGCGTTGGCCTTGATCTCGTCCGGCGGCTCGGGCCCCCATCCGCCGTTGGTGGCGAACCACGCGGTCCAAGCGCCCGCCCAGACGGCTCGCTTGCCCTTGTAGCCCCAGACCCACGGGACCCAGCGGGTGAAGTACCCGGTGGCTTCCGTGTGCTCGGTGCCGATCATGATCTCGGTGAGAAGGTCCAGGCGTTCCTCGTAGAGTGGGCGCTCCATCTGGATCCACCGCGCGTCGAGCCCGACGTCGCGCCAGTTCTCCGCCACCAGCTCCGCGATCGCGTCCTTCGGCCCTTCCCGGTCACCAATCTCCATGACCAGCGTGAGTCGCTCGCCATCGGGCCGCAGCCGCCAGCCTTGGGCGTCGCGCTGGTCGAGGCCGATGCCATCGAGCAGCTCATTGGCCTTGGCCGGGTCGTACTCGGTGTGGATCGTGCCCCAGTGGTCCTCGTAGAACGTGTAGCTCGGCAGGACGGTGCCCTGGAAGGGCGTCGCCAGACCGAAGTACACCGCATCGTTGATGAGTTCTCGGTCGATAGCCACTGAAAGCGCGATGCGGAAGTCGAGCTCCTGGAAGATCTCGGCAATCGCCGCGTCCTTGTACGTCCAGTTGGGCTGGAGCGCCAGGGCCGAGCTGCGCAGCGCCTTGCTGATCAGCGTCCGGTAGTTGCCCGAGGACTCCCTGGCGCGGTACAGCGGCAGGTTGCCGAAGCTGAGCTCGAACTGCCCGAAGTCCAGCGATCCCTGGGTCAGGCGGATCTGATAGACCTCTCGGTCCGACAGCAGCTCGAAGTTCAGGCCCTCCACATACGGGAGCTGGTTCCCCTCCGTGTCGACGACGTGGTAGTAGGGGTTGCGGTCGAGCGAGGCCCGGTCCGCCGAGTGGGCCGTCAGCGTCCACGGCGCCAGCACCGGCCGGTCCACCGCATGCCTGGTAAACCAGGTCTGGTGCGCGCCCCAGCGCATCTTGGCCTTGAAGAACTGCGTCCAATCGTCGAATCCCTCCCGCCTGGCCAACCGCTCGGCCTCGGAGTTGAAGTCCGCGTGGAACTGCTCGATGTAGTGCGACGCGATGTAGAACCCGCGCTCGCTCCCACCGCGGCCCAGCCGGTCCAGCAGGATCGGCACGGGGTCCGGGTAGGAGATTTCCACCGTCAGCTCGTCGGGCGTCTCGACCTTCGGCGGCTTGCCGTTGACCCTGGGGCCCGGGCCGGACGGCGAAAGCTCTTCGTTCACCATGTAGTTGTCGTAGTGCCACTGGAAGTTCTCGGATGTGAACGGGGCCCCGTCCGACCACTTGTGCCCCTTGCGCAGTTCCAAGATGACGGTCGTGCCATCGGAACTCACCTCGTGGCGCTTGACGGCGTCGTTGACTAGCACGGTGCCCGTCATGTCGTAGGCCAGCGTGTCGGTGCGGTTGGCATTGCCGATGTCCACCGAAATCGCCACGCTGGCGAAGTTCAGGCGGCCGCCGTAAGTGCCGATCGCTTCCCACGGCTGCCAGACCAAAGGCTCGGCGGGCAGGCGCTCCGTTACCGGCGGCAACTCGCCCGCCGCCACGCGGGCCGCAAGCGACGGCGCTTCCTGGAAGCTCGAGGGCATGAACCCCGTCGCCTCCATGTTGCGGCCTTCGGGAGCCATCGGCCGCTCCGCCACCGCGGCGGTGGGTTCAGGGGCAGGACTGGGCTGAGGGGTAGGAGCAGGCTCAGGGGTAGGAGTAGCCTCGACGATCTTCTCGACAATGACCTCTTTGGTCACGACCTTCTCAACGACAACCTCTTGAACAACGATCTTCTCAACCGGCACTTCCTTGATCGTCTCGACCGGGACCTCCTTGATCACCACCTTCTCTACCGGAACCTCCTGAATGACGATTTTCTCGACCGGAACCTCCTTGATGATCTCGACCGGGACTTCCTTGATCACCTCCTTGGTGACGACCGTCTCGATCGGGACTTCCTTCACCACCTCCTTGATCTCCGTCACCGTCACGATCTTCTCGATCACCTCGGCTTCGCCACAGGCCGCCAGCGTCGCCGCGCCCACGCTTCCGGCCAACGCCGCTGCGCTTCCCCGGAGCAACGATCGGCGACTGACGGCTCTCGCTCGAATCATGGACTGGTTCTCCTCCGCCAATCGGACCTCGTGGAGTCCTCGGGAATGCTAATCACACCGTCGGCTACGCACAACGCCTCAGACCAGCCGGTTGCCACTCCCGTTCAACAGGTCGCGGCGGTCACCCGGGCGTCGCCAGAACGCTATCCCGGCTTCCGGGCGTGGACCAGGTACATCGGCGTGAAGATGCCCAGCCGGCCCGCCTCGACCATGGCCGTCGCGCAGAGATTCAGCGTCGCCGCAACGCGAGTCGTGCCCTTCGGCGCGATGCGCAGCGCCTCGAGCGCTCTCACGGAATTGTGCGTGACCCAGCGTCCGAGCCTCGAGCTGCGAAAGGCGGCCAGCGAAACCCCCGAGCCCGCCAGCGGCTCATACCAGGGAATCGACGGACCCGTTTGCTGCGTGAGGTCGCGCGTCTCCAAGACCTCGAATCCCACGGACCGAAGCGCGCGATCAACCGTTGCCATGTCATCGATGACAGGCAGTCCGCCTCCCAGCTGCATGTCGTGCTTAATCCGCCGCTGGATCGGGTCTTGAGCGTCGAATCGATCAGTCATGCAGTACTCATACGCGCCGAAGCATGCCCCGGGCTTGAGCAGGCGAAACACCTCGGCATAGATGCTGACCTTGTCCGGGGCGCAGCACGTCGCCTCGATGGAGTACGCCGCGTCGAACGACTCGTCCGGGGCATCGATGTCCAGGAAGTCGCCGTGCAGAAACTCGGCCAGGTGCGACAGACCCGCGTCGTCCACCAGCCTCCGGGCACGTTCGAGTTGGTAGCCATTGCTGTTGACGCCAACGATCTTCGCGCCGGTAAACCGGGCGATCTCGATGAGCGGTCCGCCAACGCCGCAACCGAGATCGGCGACGACCATTCCCGGCCCCAGCCCCAGCCGGTGCGCCAGGTAGTGCTCATGGCGCGCGAGCGATGCTTTGAAACTCTCGCCGGGCACCCGCGGAGCAAAGTGAAACGACCGGCCCCAGCCAAGCTCAAAGAACTCCGTCACCAGGTCGTAGTAGAGATTGTTGACCGTCGTGAAATCGGCGATCGGCGACCCATCGCGCTGGTCAACGGTGAAGCGACGTTCGTATTCGCTCACCGTCGACGCGACACCCGAGGCGCCCTGGTTGTCCTTGAGCGACTTGGACAGCTTGACGGCCATCAGTGCATCCCACTCGGCCTGCGGCGGGTTCGAGCCAATGCAACGTAAGGATGGACCGGCATCGCGTCAATCGCAGGGCGTCGTTCCGCACTCACGCAATCGGCGCGCGAGTCCTCGGCCGTCCAAACCGCCCGGACGCCCTCCCGACCATTGCATCTCTTCCAGTCGTGATCCGGGTGGCTCACTCGATGCCGAGCGAATGCGAACGCAGGACTATCTTGCCGAACGGGCCGTCCTGTGAACGTGCTCGCGGAGCGCCCCATTGATGTCGGTCTGGTATCCGCGGCCGCCCCGAGCATGCGCTTTGAACCAGGCGATGATGTCCGCGTCGAGCCTCAGCGTGATCTGCTGCTTTACTGGCCGGTAGAAGACCCCGCGCCTGGCGTCGGACCAGTCAAGGATCTCCGGGACTCCGGTAGTGTCGATCTGGTCATCGGGCTGAGTCTCCAACGACCGAATCTGCTCCTGAACGTCAGGCGGCAGCTCAGACATGCCCTTCTTCATATGCCTCCCTCTCACGTCTCGTCGCCTTACGCGCGGAGATGATGCGCCCGATCAATTCGCCGGTCGCCGTGTCGACTTCGGGCCAGGTGTGGACCACCATCACGACTTGCGTGCCAACAATGCCCATGGTTCGCCACCGTTGCTCACCCGGAAATGGATCGACTCGCGTTGCGGACATGGGATCGTCAAACACGAACACGGCGGCCTCGAAACTGAGGCCGTGCGCTCGCAGATTCGCCCTGTTCTTGGATCGCTCCCATGTCCAGTGCAAGCGCAGTCGCCCTTCACCACACTACAGTATTGTAGTTACTAACGCGTCGTGACGTCAACACATGGCAGACGGGCGCGATCGTGCCGGCCACGTCATCGGCTCGCAGATGCCCGCGTCTAGTGGTGCACCGCCGCTTGCGGCGTGCGTCTGTGAGGTCTCATATGCTCGTGTCGGTCTCGGGGCGCCGTACATCTCATGAACGCACCATTCGAAAGTCGGCCGGGAGCCGGCCAGCGACTGAAGCGTGCCGGCCTCGTCGGCGTCGCGGTGATCGTCTTCGGCCTGCCAATGCTGGCTGCGATCGACTATTGGCTCGGGCACGCGGCGTTTATCCGAAGCGTCCAGGACCTAAGTCCGACGCTCGCCGCCTCACTAGGCGAGAGCGCCGTCAAACGGACAGCGCTCCTGGTGGCATTGGTTACCGTGCCGGCAACCGCGGGAATCGCCCTTCTCCGAAAGCCCGACGCTTCCGGCGCTTGGGCGTTGGGCGTGCTGGCCATGGCGTTTGGCGCGATTTGGATAGTCTTCGTGGGCGCGGAGCTCGTGGTGAGTCGGCCCACAGCAATGCTCGCTTGGGCTACCGGCCTCGTGGCACTTGGAATCGTTCCGGCTGCCATCGGAATCCTGCTGCTGCGCAAACGCGAACTCTCCGGCGTACAGGCGCTGGGGCTGTCAGTAATTGCTCTGGGAGTCATCGTCCTGGCCGAGAACGCCACGCGCATCCCCGCCTACTCGACACTCGGTGTGCCGTCGTGGGGAACAGCCATTGCACGAATCTCCTGGGCTTTCGCGGCCAGCATCGTTCCGCTCGCTGTGGGAATCCTTCTGTTGCGCAAGAAAAGACTGACCACTACCCAGTCGCTGGCTCTCGTCACCTTTGCGCTGGGTGTCATTGGTTCGTCTTACATCGCGGCAGGTCTGATCGCCCTGCCTATCCCGTTAGATTAGTTTCGCTTTCTTGACTTAGCGCCTTTACCGTGACTTCACGTTGAGATGCGGTGAGGGCATAGCAGCTGGTCCAATCGGATCCCCTCGCGCGTCTCCAGGTCCCACCGGTGAGTCTCCAACGTGACCGCCCTCGACAGAGACATTCCTGCCCGCGCCATCCGGTAGTGCACGTGTGGTTCCATGGCGGGTGCGCCGCTGGGCGCACGTGTGAAATGGTGACGCCATGCCCTCGATGACCGGGTCCCGCTTCATCGCCAAGACGCTGCACGGCTACGGCGTAACCGCGGTCTACTTCGTCCCCGGCATCCTGCAGCAGACCCTGGTGGACCTGGAGCCGTTGGGCATCCAGCGGGTCATGTGCCACACCGAGAAGGCCGCCGCCTACATGGCCGACGGCTACGCCCGCGCCGCGCGCCGGCCGGGCGTGGCCTTCGCGCAGTCGGTCGGCGCCGCCAATCTCGCGGCGGGGCTGCAGGATGCGTATCTGGCCCGCTCGCCCGTGATCGCCCTCACCGGACGCTGGATGCCGGAATACCGCTACCGGCACGCCTACCAGGAGATCGATCACTGGCCGCTCTTCCATCCCGTAACCAAGTTCAGCGCCTTGGTGGACGGCGCCGCGCAGCTGCCGCTGCTGCTGCGCCAGGCCTTCCGAGAGGCCGTCTCTGGTTCGCCCGGCCCCGTCCATCTGGACCTTCTCGGCATCGCCGCCGAGCTGATCGAAGAGGACGAGGTTGACGCCGAGGTGATCGTCGACTCCTCGTTCCGAAGCTACCCCGCCTTCCGGCCCGCGCCCGACGACGCGCAAATCCACGCCGCGGCCGCGCTGCTCGAGCAGGCCCAACGCCCGGTCCTGCTGGCCGGCGGCGGCGTCACCGCCTCGCAGGCCGGTCCCGAGGTCACCGCGCTGGCCGAGAAGCTTGCCATGCCAGTCGTCACGTCGCTCAACGGCAAGGGCGCCATTCCCGAGGGCCATCCGCTGTCGGCTGGCGTGCTCGGCACCTACTCGCGCGCGTGCGCTAACCAGGTCGCTTTCGAGGCCGACATGGCGCTCATCGTGGGCAGCCAGACCGGCGGCCAGGCCACGCACTTCTGGCGCGTTCCCAGGCCCGGCGTCCCCACGATCCAAATCAACGTCGACCCCGCCGAGCTCGGCCGCAACTACCCCAGCCAGGTCGACATCCTGGCCGACGCCAGGCTCGCGCTGCAGCGACTCATCGAGGTCACCAAACCCGGCCCGGCGCAAACCGAGTGGTCGAAGCGCGCTCAACAGCTCGTGTCCGAGTGGCGCGCCGAGCTGCAACCTCACCGCGACTCCGACGCCTCACCGATTAGGCCCGAGCGCCTCTGCCGCGAGGTCCAGGACTTCCTCCCCAACGACGCCGTGCTCGTCTCCGACACGGGACACGCCGGCATCTGGACCGGCACCATGATCGACATCACCCACCGCACCCAGAGCTACCTGCGCTGCGCCGGATCGCTCGGCTGGGCCCTCCCCGCCGCCATGGGCGCCAAGTGCGCCGTGCCCGACCGCCCGGTCATCTGCTTCACCGGCGACGGCGGCGTCTGGTACCACCTCGCCGAGCTCGAGACCGCCGTCCGCTGCAACATCAACACGGTCACCGTCATCAACAACAACCGCTCCCTCAACCAGGGCAAAGCCGCCATCGACGACCTCTACGCCAACCGCGACGGCAACCCCAACGAGCTATGGGTCTTCGAAGACGTCGACTTCACCAAGATCGCCGAGGCCATGGGCTGCTTCGCCATCCGCGTCACCCGAGCCAAGGACCTTCCCAACGCCCTAGCCACCGCCCTAAACGCCAACCGCCCCGCGGTAGTCGACGTAGTCACCGACATAAACGCCGCCGCCCCGCTGCCCTTCGTCCCGGATCAGCAAGGCTAAGGGCCGGGCCCCGCGCTCACCGCAGCGCACGCGGCCCCTCGGTCATTCCGGCGGAAGCCGGAATCCAGTCTTCACCAGACACGGGACTGCCCAGCAATCTCCGGTCATCCTGGTTGCGACCCACCGATGCAAACGTGTCGGGCTCGGGGCGACGCAAGAGCACGGCCCGTACCCGGCACGTCGATAGCCGCGAGCGGACGGCATGCCGGCAGAAGCAGTTCGGCAATCGCCTGGCAAATGACCGCTGGCGCCGTCATCACGAGAGTCTGGTCCCACCGTTTCTAGGAGAAGGCATCGCCACAGGACTCTTCCAACATGCGTCTCCTATCGGCCCTCATTCTCGTCGCCGCCCTGGCACTCGTCTTCGGAGCCTGCGGCGAAGGGCGAGACGCCGTCACCGGAACCATCACGTTCGACGGCGACCCCGCCATTCCCCCAGACGCCGTCCTCACCGTGGAGATTCGCGACGTGTCCTACCAGGACGCCCCGTCCGAGCTGATTTCCTCCCAAACGATCGAGAGCCCGGAGCGCTTCCCCATCGACTTCGCCGTCCCCTACAAGCCGGACGAAATCGACCCACGCGCGACCTATGGCCTCCAAGTCCGCATCACGCGCAACGAGCACCTCATCTACATCAACGACACCGCGTTCGACGTCCTAACCCGAGGCAACCCGAGCCACGGCGTGCACGTGTGGGTCATCGCCGTGGGCGGCGGATAGGGCAAACAAGCCACGCCACGGTGACGATGTAGAAATTGGTCAAAGAGGTGGCGCCCAAGCGCTGGCCGCCAAGTCGGCGTCGGCCATAATGCCGTCGTGCCGGATCGGGTGGTCCGCGATCGATAAGCGACACGGGGCAAGGATTCTGACAATGGCAGAGAGTACGAGTCTGCTCAGTTCAATTGCGCAATGGGACGCGAGAGGCTCCGAAGATGCGGCCACAGACGCACTGTGCTTTGTCTTGTCTCATTCAATCTCCGCCAGACAAGCACTGTCCGAGTTTCTAGCGGATGACTGCGAGCCGTTGCCGATTGCGAAGGCGCAATCTCAGAAAGCGATTTCATACGGAGCCTTTCCAGATTTGGCCTTACACGATGATGATGACAACGTCGTGGCATTTATTGAATCCAAGTTCTGGGCGCCTCTAACCGGCCACCAACCCGTCACCTATTGGCGCGAGCTTCCGGTCCATAGACCGTCCGTGCTTCTATTCCTGGCGCCAGCCAATCGCGTCGACGAGGGCGGGCTCTGGGATGAACTATTGAAACGGTTGCAAAATGCGGGCCACGAATTGGGGCGTGCCACTAGCCTAGACGGTCTAGTTTCGGTGCCATCCATTGAAGGCCACCGCCGCCTGATGCTCACGAGCTGGCAAATGCTGCTTGACCGCCTGGCGCAGCAGGCCAAGAAGGATGCGGCTCACCAGGCATGCTTCGAAATCGCCGAGCTACAGGGACTTGCCATTGACGCGATTTCGCGCGAAGACCCGGAACGCGACGACAATCTGAAGTTGATGATCGCGGACGCCGTGAAGCGCCTAGAGCGCTCGGGTTGGGCCAACACCAAGAATCTGGCCGTCGGAGGCGTAGCTGGGTCGTACTACGTAAGGTATTTCCGTCTCGCAGGTGCGTCCGCTGGGCTTCGAATTGATTACAAAGCCGCAAAGCAGATGCCGGACAAGCTGCTTTGGCTGTGGTTTTGGCGCGACCGCGTCGCCACCGTAAGTATGGAAGAGGTGCGCAGCCGATTGGGCAGGTTGGCCGAGCCCGGGCTGGAATGGATTCACCCGGAGGTCTGCGTTCCAATCGCATTGCCGGCGGGCGCCGATACCGAATCAACTCTCGATGCCATCGTTTCCGAGCTGGAAGTGATCGCAGAGCTCATTGATCCCGATGGCCCGACTTTCCGGACACGGTGCTGAATCCGCCCGTGAACCACAGTCTGCTCGACCTGACGCGCAATGCCGTCTTGAAACCCGGTGATAGGGCTGCGTCTTGATACGAGTGGTGTGCTGGAACATCGAGACCCTCGATGAGCCATGGCGAGAATTGGTCGCGATGGACGCGGACGTGGCCCTGTTGCAGGAAGCGCGCGCCGTTCCCGACGACGTTCGCGAAAGGGTGGAAATCAGTCCCCACACGCCGTGGCTGAGCTACGACCCAACGTCCGGCTATCCCCACTATGACCGTTGGCCCTTGGTCGTGAGACTGTCAGATCGGGTGAAAGTCGAGTGGTTTCGTCAGATCGGCCCGACTGGGGTATCTCCGGAACACCCTGGCAATGTAGCCGTGAGCGGCATTGGAACGATAGATGTAGCCAGGGTCATCCCGGCGACCGGCCAGGACCCATTTATCGCGGCTTCGATGTATGCCCGGTGGTTCACTCCTCATCCAATCACGGATGCCGACTGGATCCACTCTGACGCCTCGGCTCACCGAATCATTTCCGACCTTTCCGCGTTCATCGGCAATTACGAATGCCCAGCCGAACATCGGATATTGGCAGCCGGGGACTTGAATTTGTCGTTTCAGAGTTCCGACAGCTTTGACCTTCGGGCGCAGACCGTTATTGACCGATTCCAAGCCCTCGGCTTGGAGTACTTGGGACCCCAGTATCCTGCCGGTCGCCGCGCTGACCCAGTACCCAAGCACTTGACCGAGGAGTCCTTGGATGTACCGACCTACTACCACAAGCCGTCGAGCAATCCTGCCGGAGCCTCCGTTCAGCTTGATCACGTGTTCGCCTCGCGGGGATTTCACAAAGAGATTCAAGCAAAGGCGCTGAATGAAGTGGCGGATTGGGGCCCCAGCGACCACTGTCGCATCGCGATAGAAGTCGGATAGGGCTTCACGAACCGTCGCCTGTCGGGTCGAGGCCGAATGAAGGCCGTAGATCACTTTGCATGGGATCCCCCGTCTGGGCACAGCCCGCGCGATCGGTCCGAGGGCCGTCCAAGAGGTTTGGCATGCACGATGCGGAAGCGGCACCCCCGGCGGGATTCGAACCCACGACCGTCGGCTTAGAAGGCCGCTGCTCTGTCCACTGAGCTACGGGGGCGTATGGTCGTCACGGGCGCGCTGCAAGTTTCCCACAGCCTCAACCGGCAGCGGTCGGCATACGCGGTCGGCGCCCGTCCCCAATCTCACCTCGGAAGTGTCTATCGCTAGACTGCGGGCAATGCCCAAAACTGTTGACCGGGCACCCACCCTGCCCGACCGCGACGATTAACGTGAGCTCCCGATCCACCCCCGACGCGACGCTCGAGGCCACCGAGGCATGGTTTCGCAAGCAGGGCGTGCCCCACCTCACCGAGGACTACAGCACGCGGCGCGATGTCCTGACCCGCACGCTGCCATTCCTCATGACCGTGCTGGCGCTGGAAGTCCTGCTGAACATCAGCACGGCCTGGCCGTGGTGGGCGAATGTTCTTTCGGTCGTGGGTGCGATAGTCGCGCTCACGGCAGTTTGGGTGGGAATCAACGCCCTGCGCCGTCGCAAGCTCCTATCGCTGCCGGAGCAAGTCGGTGCGGTGGAAGTTCTCGTGTTCCTGCTCACCGCGCCGGCGCTCACCGGGTTGATCTGGGGCGCGTGGACAGATGCGGCGCTCGTCCTAGGCATGAACGCCCTGCTGCTGTTGGGGGCCTATCTCACGGTCGGCTTTGCGCTGGTGCCCATCCTGCGCTGGGGCGTGCGGCGGCTCGTCCGCGACATGATCGATGTGTTGGGGCTCTTCGCGCGGGCCCTCCCGCTGCTGCTGCTTTTCTTGACCTTCCTGTTCATCAATGCGGAGGTGTGGCAGCTCGCAGGCACCATCGAGCCTGGAATCCTCGGGGCATTGATGGGGCTCTTCGCGCTGGTCACGGCGGCATTCCTGATCTCCCGGCTGCCGCACGAGCTCAGCGACCTCGCCACCTTCGAACGCCCCGAACGGGTGCTGGAGCTAGTGAAGGGAACTCCGGCTGCCGGACTGGTCGACTCAATCGATTCGCCGAAACTGGATGCGCCGCTCCGACGCGGCCAATGGGCCAACGTCGGTCTCGTCGTCCTCGTCGCGCTGTCGCTTCGGGTCCTCTTCGTCAGCATGCTGGTGGGAGTGTTCTTCTTCGTCTTCGGGGCCATCGCCATGGACTCGAGCACCATTGCGTCATGGACCCAGAGCCAACCCCGCAATCTGCTGGACCTCGAGTGGCTGGGAAAGACGCTGACCGTGGAGCTGCTGCAGGTGGCTATCTTCCTGGCCTCGTTCTCGGGCTTCTACTTCACCATCAGCGTCCTCACGAATCGCGAATACCGCGACGAGTTCTTCGAAGAGGTCGTGGGCGACGCGCGACGAGCCCTGGCCGTGCGTTCGGTCTACCTCGGCACGCTGGCGCAGCGAGAGTAGGTCCGGGTCTGACACCCCGACTCCCCAGAGCAGGCTCGACCCTCCGGCGCCCGCGCTTAGCGAGGCTCCACTGGGAAAGATCCGAATAGGGCCTTGGACTAACCCCATCCGTTCGCCCTGAGCTTGTCGAAGGGGTCATCGAACGGATGGCGGCCAATGACCGCAGTCACGCCCCACTTATTCAGGGGCCTTCTAGCGAATCTGGTCCTCGAGCGCAGGTCCGGCCCCCTCTCCCCTGGAGGGAGAGGGCTGGGGCGAGGGGAATCCGCGGCTCCCTAGCGGAACCGGTCCTCGAGCGAACTCACGTCCACGCCGGGCCGAGCGCCGTCGATGAGCGACGTCGTCTCGAACTCCGGTCGCCGGGACGTCACGCCGTCCTCGAACGTCGGCAGGTCGATCTGGTAGAGCACGCCCATCGGAATGCGCTCACCCCACTCGTACGACTTGGCCAACGCGGCCTGCTGCTTGGCGACGATCTCGTCGATATTGCTCGGATCGTGCACCTTGCCGTCATAGCCCTCGTCCGCCAGCGCGTAGGTGCGCGGATGCCCGATGTCCCGGCCCCTGAAAAAGTCAATGGTCAGCAAGTCGTTGTAGACCGGGCAGGGTTGCAGGATGTCGATCAGCGCCGTCCCGCGATGCTCCATGGCCTGCACGATCAGGCCCACAAGCTCCCGCTGCGCCATGGCGTATCCGCGCGCGATGAAGGTGTAGCCCGAGGAAATCGCCAGCCCAATCGGATTCACCGCGTCGATGATGGCCGGCTCCGGCATGCTCTTGACCTGCATCCCGCGCTGCATCGTCGGTGAGGCCTGGCCCTTGGTGAGGCCATACACGCCGTTGTTGTGCACCAGGTAGGTGAAATCGACGTTGCGGCGGCCCGAGTTGACGAAGTAGCCCGCGCCGATGCCATAGCCGTCACCGTCGCCGCCGACCGCCAGCACCTCGAGATCGCTGTTCGCCAGCTTCACGCCCGTGGCCACGTTCAGCACGCGCCCATGCAGCGTGTGGAGGCCGTAGGTGCGCACGTAGTGCGGCAGCTTGCCCGAGCAACCGATGCCCGACACCACCATCACGTCGTGCGGCGCGCGTCCGCGCTGGGCCAGCGCCTGCTTGACGGCGTTGAGGATGCCGAAGTCGCCGCAGCCGCCGCACCAGTCGGGGTGCGAGTCCGTGACGGCAAAATCCTTGACGGTCGGAAGCGTTGCTACGGCCATAGCTATCCTTCGATGCGGGTGGGCAGTCGCCAATCGGTCACGTTACGAACCATGCGCCGCCGCCGCGACGGCTGCCGGCATCGGCACCTGCCGCCGGATCGCCTCGGCGACCTCGTCTTGCGAAAACGGGCGGCCGGTGTATTTCAGCGCCTTCTCCTCGATCTGGATCCCCGTCTGCTCGGCGACCAGCAGACCGAGTTGGCCGGCGTAGTTGTCTTCGAGCAGCAGCAGGCGATTCGCGCGCTCCAGGATCTCGCGGACGGCGTCCGCGGGGAAGGGACGCAGCAGCCGGATTTGCAGGTTGTTCACCCGGATATCCGACTCACGCTCGACCTGCCGGATCGCATCGCGGATCGGGCAGCGCGTCGAGCCCCAGGAAACGATCGTGAGGTCGGCGTCATCCGAACCGTGCAGCGTGAACTGCTGCGACTCCGGAATCTCGTCGAGCATGATGTCAAGCTTCTGCATCCGCTTGTCCATCTGCTCGATCCGGTTGTCGATGTCTTCCTCGATCCGACCGCGTTCGGTGTGCTCGTCGCTCGTGGTGACGAACTCGCCGCCCGGGGTGCCCGGCACGGCGCGCGGGCTGACACCGGAAGCCGTCAGCTTGTGACGCCGATACGGCTCCGCCCCGTTGGCGTCGCCGGTCCAGATTGCCCCGCGGTCCACCGGCAGCCCGTGCAATCCCAGGCTGTCAACCGTGAAGTGTGAGTTGGCAATGAACTTGTCCGCCAGCACCACCACCGGCACCTGGTAGCGATCGCCCCAGTTGAACGCCAGGTGGGTGTACTGTGCCGCCTCTTCCACGTCTCCCGGCGCAACCACGATGTGTGGAAATTCCCCGTGCGCCGGTTGCAGCGCAAACCGCAGGTCTTGCTGCGAGTTGCGCGTCGGCAGGCCCGTGCTCGGACCGCCGCGCTGGTACAGCACCACCACCGGACCCGGCGCCTCGGTGATCGACGCGAATCCCATCCCCTCGGCCATGAGGGTGAATCCGGGACCGGCCGTCGACGTAGCCGCGCGAACTCCGGCGTGCGCCGCGCCCACGGCCATGTTCATCGACGCGACCTCGTCTTCGGCCTGCAGCACGACGATCGGCCAGTCGGCCTGCAACGCCTCCAGATACACGCTCTCATCCGAGGCCGGAGCGATCGGGTAGTACGTCTGAAAGGCGCAGCCGGCGTGCAGCTTGGCAATGCCGATGGCCTCGTGCCCGGCGACGAGCATCCGCGCCGGCTGGTCGTCGCGGGCATGCAGCGTCTGGGAAAACCCGGCGTCGCCCAGGATGTCGTGCGCCGCCTCCCAGGCGTGGTGCAGGACCGACCGATTGATCGGCACCAGGTTCTGGTGACGTTCCGGCAGGCGCTCGGCCACGATCGGGATCACCAGATCCACGTCGAAGTCCAGCAGCGCGCAGCACGCGCCCAGGGGCACCATGTTCGCCATCACCGCGTGGCGGCGTGCGTTGTATTCGAGCCCGTGCTCCTCGACGGCTGAGCGCACGATGTCGTCGTAGGGCAGGGACAGCAGCCGCACGTCGTCTCGCCCCAGGTTTTCAGTCGTGATGCCCACCTTGGCGTCCACCACGATCGCGCCGCCGGGCACCACCTCGTGCAGGTGGCCCTTGTGCGACTGGTAGTCCTGGTGCGGATCGGTGCCGTAGATCGTCTCGGAATCCAGCGCCAGCAGCACATCCACCCGTTCCACGTGCGACGTGATGGACTCGTCGGCGGTTCGGATGCGGAAGAAGATATGCCGCCCGTGGATATTGGAGTGGTACTCGACGTTGGTAAAAACGAACAGCCCCGCACGCGAACAGGCCTTCATGAAGATCTCTGACGCTGGGTTTACGCCGCTTCCGGCCGGTCCGCCAACCATCAGAGAAAGATCGCTCGGGGGCATCACCGCTCCTTGCAGGCTACGAGGGAGTGCGCGCGCATCCGCGCGGCACGGCGCACTGCGACAAGGTCGCGTGCGCTGGTCGTTCTAACTCCATTATCAATGCTTCGGCCCCGTGAGGCTAGCGGAGCTCGGCGGCCAGCAAATCGACCGCCTCCCGCGGGGTATCGCCCACGCGCACCCCGGCCTCCCGCAGGGCGGCTTCTTTACCTGCGGCCGTGCCTTCCGATCCCGACACGATGGCGCCCGCGTGTCCCATCCGACGTTCCGGCGGGGCGGTCTTGCCGGCGATGAACGCGCTGACCGGCTTCGTTACGCGCTCGCTGATGAACCGCGCCGCCTGCTCCTCGTCGCCGCCGCCAATCTCACCCAGCAGCACGATCCCATCCGTCTCGGCGTCTTGCTCGAAGAGCTCCAGCACATCGGTGAAGCGCGTGCCGATGATCGGATCGCCGCCGATGCCAACCGCCGCGGATTGCCCCAGGCCGCCGTCGGTCAGGTGCTGCACCACCTCATAGGTCAGCGTGCCGCTGCGGCTGACGACGCCCACGCGGCCCGGCGCGTGGATCTCCCAGGGCATGATGCCCAGCTTCACGTTCGCGCCCGGCACCGCAATCCCCGGGCAGTTGGGCCCGATCAAGCGCGATGCGGAGGCCCGCAACACCGGCATCACGCGCAGCATGTCGATGGTCGGGATGCCCTCGGTGATGCAAACGATGAGCTCCAGACCGGCCGCAACGTCTTCCAATATCGCGTCCGCCGCGAACGGCGGCGGCACGAAGATGCAGGCTGCATTCGCGCCCGTATCGGAAACCGCCTCGGCCATAGTGTTGAAGACCGGCACGCCGGGCAGGCCGTCGACCGCCGCGCCCGCGCGACCGGGCGTCACGCCCGCCACCACGCTCGTGCCGGCCTCGGCCATGCGCTGGGCATGAAAGGCGCCTTGCCGCCCCGTGATCCCTTGCACCACCACCCGCGCCGACGCATCGAGCAGAATGCTCATTGCACCGCCTCCACCGCCAGGCGGGCCGCCGCATCCATCGACCGTTCGGCCTGGATGCCGGCGTCGGCCAGCAGACGCAGCCCCTCCGCCTCATTCGTGCCCATCAGGCGCACCACCAGCGGCACGGCGCGGGGCATGCCCTCGCGCGCCGCCAGCACCCCGCGGGCCACCTCGTCGGCACGGGTGATCCCCCCAAAGATGTTGACGAATACGGCCCGGACGTTGGGGTCGTCCAAGATGATGGCGAACGCGGCGCTCACCCGCTCCGCGCCGGCGCCGCCGCCCACGTCCAGGAAATTCGCCGGCTCGCCGCCGTAGTGCTTCACCACGTCCATGGTGGCCATGGCCAGGCCGGCGCCGTTGACCATGCAGCCGATATCGCCGTCGAGCTTGATGTAGCTGATTCCGGCGGCACGGGCGCGCGCCTCCGCCGGCTCCTCGGCGGCGGCGTCCCGCAGCTGCTCCAGCTCGGGACGCCGTCCCAGCGCGTTGTCGTCGATGTTCAGCTTGGCGTCGATGGCCCACAGCTTGCCGTCCGGGCTGACCACCAGCGGGTTCACCTCCGCCAGCGACGCGTCGCACTCCACGAATACGCCAACCAGCCCGTTGAGAATGCGAACGAAGTCGAGCACCTGCCGTCCACCAAGCCCGAGCGCGAAGCCCACCGCCCGCGCCTGCCAGGCCTCCACCCCGCGCGCCACGTCGAACTCAACGCGCTGGATGGCCTCCGGCGTCTCCGCCGCGACCTCTTCGATGTCGATGCCGCCGGCCGCGCTCGCCATCACCACCGCCGATTGACGCTCGCGGTCGATGGTCACGCCCAGGTAGATCTCGCGGTCGATATCCACCGCCCGCGCCACGAGCACCCGCCGAACCCGTTCGCCCCGGATTTCGAGCCCCAGGATCGCCTCGGCAGCCTCGCGCGCGGCCTCGGGGCCGTCGGCCAGCTTCACACCGCCCGCTTTGCCGCGGCCGCCGGCCAATACGAGCGCCTTCACGACCACCAGGCCGCCGAATTCCGCGGCCGCGGCCGCCGCCTCGTCCGGCGAAGTCGCCACGCGACTCGGCGGGACTGGTAGACCCTGATCGGCGAAAATCCGGCGCGCGTCGGACTCGTGGACCTTCACTCGGCAGCGTCCTCGACAATCCAGGCGTCGAGCCCGCGCGCGTAGTCCACCAACTCATGCGCGTCGAAGTGCAGCTCGATCTCTTCCCGCGCCGTGTCGGGCGCATCGGACGCGTGAATCAGGTTGCGCAAACCGGCCAGGGCGTAGTCGCCGCGAATCGTGCCCGCCGCGGCCTCGTGCGGCCTCGTCGCTCCGACGATCGTCCGTACGACCTGGATTGCCTCCGGACCTTCGAGCACCGCGGCAACCACCGGGCCGCTGGTCAGGTGCTGCACCAGGTCGTCGAAAAAGAACTTGCCCTCGTGCACCGCGTAGTGCCGGCGGGCCAGCGACTCCTCGATTTGCACCAGTTTCAGCGCCACGAATCGCAGACCGCGACGCTCGAATCGCGCCAACAGCTCCATCGCAATCGCCCGCTGCAGGGCGTCGGGCTTCAACAAGACCAGCGTGCGTTCCACGTGCGTCGTCCTCCTAAGGCGCTCAGAGACCCTTTCGCAACCTGTCCGTCATTCCCGCGAATGCGGGAATCCACCCCTCACTCAACCTCACACCGCGCAGTTCGATTTCCAAAACATTCCGAGCCTGACAAGGCTATGCAAACGTCTCGGTTGGCGAGATGCCCTCGCATGCGGACCGGCAATCATGCCTGGCGCTCCAGCCGCTCGGTCACCGCGTTGCGCAGGCTATCGATATCCGCATCCAGGCTCACCACAATAATCGCCTGCCACTCACCCAGGCGCACGGCCAATCCCTGGTGCGCTTCGGTGAGGAACCACAGTTCATCGACCTGGCCCAGGCCCACGGTCTCCACCACCTGCTCCATCGTCCCGATCCCCGACGCCAGCAGCCCTGGCGCCACCCGACTCACATTCTCGGCCAGATCGCCCACCGGCGCCTCGCCGGTGCGCCAGACCACCGCGCCGTCGACGTCATCGAGGGCCTTGAGGTCCGCCAGCAAGCCCTGCGCGTCAGGCATCCGTCGCCTCCGACGAATCGGCGGCGCGCAAATACGCCTCGGCGGCGGCCTGGGGCCGCCGCGTGCGCATGCGGAAGTCGCCCAGCAGTTGCCAACCGGTCGCCGCGAACGCGGGGCTGCCGGCCGCCTCCTCGAGCAGCCCATCGACGTCCGCCGCCGCCAGTGCGTCGTCTTCTACGATCTCACGGAGCACCCGTTCCGCCTCGCGCCAGTCTTCCCGCCGAATCAATTCCCGGGCCCAGTCGATCTGCGTAAACGCCGCGCCCTCGGACTCTGCTGCTGGCTCGGCCATTGGCTCGCCGGTGGGCTCGACCGGCTCGTCACCCGGCATTGACTCGGTCGTCACGGCCGCGTCAATCGGCGGCGCGGCAGGCGGTGGCGCCGATTCGGGCGCCCCATCCGTCGGACGAATCGACGCCGGCACGTCGATCTGCGGCACGTCGGGCAGCACCAGGCGATGAATCTCGAGCTGCGCCAGCATCTGCCGTGCTTCCAGGTATTCCGGATCGATCTCGCCCGCGCGACCTAGCAAATCCTGCCCTTCGGCCATGCGTCCGCGCTCCGCCAGCACGTGCGCCAGCATCACGGCCGCCCGTACGCAATCGTTGGCGCGGTCGAAGATGATCGTGCACTGCTCTTCGCATTGGGACAGGCGATTCAGCTGCCACAGCGCCTCCGCCAGCGTCAGGCGAATGTCGATGCGGTCCGGCTCCTCGTCGAGCGCGCGTCGGGCATACCGCTCCGCGGTACCCGGCCAGCCGCTGCGCAGGTGAATGCGCGCGAACACCCCGGGCGTCATGGGCAGCGCGTCGGCGTCCACGCCAAGAATGTCCAGCGCCGACTCCAGCGACGCGTTGTCGCCAACGTCCGGCACCAGCTCCACCACCCGCCGCGCCTCATCCTGTGCCCGCGCATCGTCCTCGCGTTGCTGGAATATTCGCGCCGTCGCCGCGGCGGCCCGGGCGTTCAGCGGCTCGGCCGAAGTCACGAACCGCAAGTCTTCGAGCGCCTGGTCGAGCTCGCCGTCGGCCTCGGCCTTCAGGGCGCGGACCAGACGGGCCGACGCGTGGCGCGGATAGCGCGCGATGACGTGCTCGGCGAGCTCCACGGCCCGATCCGACGCCCCTTCACGAAACGCCTGCCGCGCCTGCTCGATGACCTCGCTTGGTCGCACGCCGATCAGGAAACCGGCGCGCCGGCGCCGTCGAAGCGGTGGGGGAGCACGGCGTCGTCGTCCACGGGTCCCGAGGCGGCCACGATCGGCCAGTCGTCGCTGAAGAGCCGGCGCGCGGCGTGGACCACGCTCTCCGTGGTGACCGCGTCGTATTTGGCCGTCACGCCGTCGGGCGTGAGCTGCTCGGTTTCGAGCAGCTGCTCGCGCAGCGCCCAGCCGGCCACGGCGTAGGTGTCTTCCATCGAGAGCTGGATTTCTCCCTTGATGACCTCGCGCGCGCGATCGACCTGGTCCACCGTGACCCCGTCGTCGCGCACGGCGGCCAGTTCGTCGAGCACGGCCTGCATCGCCTCGTTCAGAGTATCCGGCTCGGTCGCCGCTTCGATCACCATCGCGCCGGAATCCCTCGTCGCGGTCACCGACGCCAGCACCTCATACACGATGCCGCGCCGTTCCCGCAGCTCCTCGAACAAGCGCGACCCCATGCCCTCGCCCAGGATCGCCGTGAGCACGTCCACGTCATACCGCTGGGGATCGTTGCGCGACACGGCGCGTCCGGCAATGCCGAAGTACACGTGATCCGCATCCCGCGATTCCACCACCGCCCGCGGCGACGGCGGGCCGTCCGGCACGTAGGACGGCCACACGGCTTCGCGCCCCGCCGGATGGTCCCCGATTCCCGCCTGCACGGCCGCGGCGCCATCGCCCGGATCCAGGTCGCCCGCCAGGCTCACCACCAGGTTCGCGCCCGAAAACATGCGGCGCGCGTGGGCGCGCATCTGATCCGCCGTGAACGTCTCCAGGTTCGCCGGCGTCCCGGCCACCTCGCGCCCCAGGCCGTGCCCTTGCCACAGGCGCGAGCGCAGCGAACGACGCACCGCCTCTTCCGGCACGTCCGCCGTCATGCCGATCTCGTCCAGGATGACCCGGCGTTCCTTTTCGATTTCGCCGGCGTCGAACTGGGAGTGACCGATCATGTCGGTGATCACATCCAGGGCGCTCCGCCAGTGCGGCGCCGCCACTTTCGCCCAAATCACCGTCATTTCGGGCTCGGTCAATGCGTTAATCATCCCGCCAAGGCGCTCCACGGAGGCGGCGATGTCGGTGTACGACGGGCGCCGCTCGGTGCCCTTGAAGAGCATGTGCTCCACGAAGTGCGAAATCCCCTGCTCCGGCAGCGACTCGAATCCCGAGCCGATGCGCGTGGCCGCGATCAGGGACACGGAACGCGCGCGCGGAACCGGAGTGACAAGCACATGAGCGCCGTTGGGCAGGCGCGATCGAGCGGTGCGGTGGTCGCGAAACGTGCTCAATGCTCCGAGAGGAGGCGGAGGGATGTGCCGGCGGAAACCTTAGCCTGCGTTGCGACCGCCGCGCGGTGGGCGCCGCTGTCCGCCGGCCGCCTCACGCTCGGCCTTCCGCCGCAGACGACCGCGCTTGGCGGTCTTGCGCCGCTTGCGCAGGGCAACCTTCTTCGGCTTGTTCACAATGCTCCTAAGATTGCGCGAACGACGCGAATGCCGCTCACGCCAACCCATGAATCATAGCAACGGGCCTAACGCCTACCGTAGCTCGGACATCGGTCCGGTTCCCTCTCCCTCTGGGAGAGGGTTAGGGTGAGGGCTTCGGTGGGGAGACTGTTGCCCTATTTCCCGGCCGTCCGCACATCATGAGCGACCCGGCCGCTCACCAGCCCGTCGCTCCCACGCTCCACGCCGACCGCGTCCGCGACATCCTGCGTCGCGCCCAGGGCCGCCGCGTCGTCGTGCTCGGCGACATGATGCTCGACGAGCACATCGTCGGCCGGGCGCAGGCGGTCGCGCGCGAGGCCCCGGTGCTCATCGTCGAGCAAGAGTCACGCTACGCCGTGCCCGGCGGGGCCACCAACGTCGCCGCAAACCTGCGCGCCCTTGCCTGCGACGTCAGCGTCTGCGGCGTGGTCGGCGATGACGCCGCCGGCGCGGCGCTCCGCGAGCAGCTCGACGATCGCGGCATCGGCGCGGAGGGACTCTTCGCCGACGCCTCCCGAACGACGTCCATCAAGCTGCGCATCTGGGCCGGCGGCGACCGCCAGCGGCCGCAGCACATGGTGTCGCGCGTCGACACCGTGGATCGACACGACCTGGACGACGCGGCCGCCGCGGAACTCATCGCCTATCTCGAGCAGTCGATCCCCACCGCCGACGCGTTGCTCATTTCCGACTATTGGAACGGCGTGGTTGGGTCGGAGGTCGTCGCGGCGGCGCTGCCGTTGGCCCGCAAGCACGGCGTGATCATTGCCGTTGACGCCCATGGCGGCCTGACACGATTCGGGGGCGCCGCCGTCGTCACGCCCAATCAGCCGGAGGCCGAGGCCGAGCTGGGCTACGCCCTCGCCTCGCCCGAGGTGGCCTGCCGGGGCGCGGACGAGCTGCGCGAGCGGCTGGCGGCGCAGGGCGTAATCATCACGCTTGGCGCCGCCGGCATGGTCGCGGCCGCCCAGGACTCAGACCCGGTGCTCATCCCCGCCGCCCCACAGGCCCGCGTCGCCGACCCCACGGGCGCCGGCGACACCGTGGCGGCCGCGGTCACCGCCGGCCTGCTCGGCGGCGGCTCGATCTTGGAGGCCGCGTTGCTCGGTGAGCTTGCCGCGCGAATCGTGATCCGCAGGCTCGGCGTGGCCGTGGCGCCGACGGAGGCCATCCTGGCCGAGGCGGGCGCGGCCCATGGCTGAGGCGTCGCCGCCCACCCCGGACACCTTCGACCAGGTACTCGACGCCGCCCGCTCCCAGCGTCGCACCATCGTGCTCACCAACGGCTGCTTCGACGTGATGCACGCCGGGCATGCCGCGGTCCTTCGCGCGGCGGCCGCCCAGGGCGATTTCCTGGCCGTGGGCGTCAACGACGACGCCGGCGTGCGGGCGCTCAAGGGCCCCGGCCGGCCCATGGCGCCGCTTGCCGACCGATTGGCGCTCGTCGCCGCCGTTCGCTGGGTCGATGCAATCACCGTCCTCGAGGAGCCCACCGCCGACGCGCTGATCCGGCGTGTCCGTCCGGATGTTTATGTCAAGGGCGCCGACTATGACGCTGACGCCGGTGGTCGCGAGTTGCCCGAGGCGGCCACGCTGCATGCCCTCGACGTGCGCGTCGTCTACGTTCCGCTGATGAGCGGGCGCTCCACCAGCAGCTTGGTCGAGCGACTGCGCCGGGAGCCGTGACCGAGTCCACCGGACGGCGAATCGCCATCGCCGCCCTCCTCATCGCCGGCGGCAACATCCTCAGCCGGCTGCTCGGATTGGTGCGCGAGCCCGTCATTGCCGCCCTCTTCGGCGTAAGCGGCACCACCGACGCCTGGGAAGTGGCGACCCGCATCCCGCAATCGATCCACGAGTTGGTCATCGGCGGCATGGTGTCCGGCGCGCTCATTCCCGTCCTGAGCGAGCTCGCCGACGACGAGCAGGCCCTGCGCCGCACCTTCTCAACCGTTGCCGCCATGGTGGTCGCCGTCGCCGGCACGGCCACGGTTGTCCTGGTGCTGCTGGCCGAGCCGCTGGTGGACCTCGCCGCCATCGGCCTGCCGCCGGAGACGCGCGAGCTCGCCGTCACGCTGACCCGCATCACCCTGCCATCGCTGCTCTTCCTCGGACTCTCCGCCGTGACCACGGCTCGCCTTTACGCCCGCGACCGCTACGCGTTGCCCGCCTTCAGCACGGCCTCGCTCAACGGCACCCTCATCGTGTTCGCCCTGGCGCTCACGCCCGTCGTCGGGCCGCCGGGAGTGGCGCTCGGCTATCTGGCCGGTGCGGCCACGCACCTCTTGATCCAGATACCCGCCCTGGTGCGCGACTGCGCCCGCCTCTCGCCGCCTGCCTGGCTCAGCGACGCCAAGTTCCACCAGATCCTGCGACTCTATGCGCCAATCGCCGGCGGCCTGGTCGTGACGCAAGTGCTCGTGGTGGTCGACGCCAACCTGGCCTCCCGCACCGGCGAGGGCAGCCTCGCCGCCATGCGCTTCGCCACCCGGCTGCAACAGTTCCCGCTTGGCCTGGTCGCAACCGCGGTATCGCTGGCGTACCTGCCAACCCTCGCTCGTGCGGCGCCCTCGTCCATTCGTGGCCTTGCTTCGGCTCTGGACTTTCGCCGCCATCTCGCGATGGCCGCCAAGGTAACGACGCTCCTGATCGTCCCCATCACGGTCCTCATGACCGTGCTGAGCTCGTCCGTCATCCACGCGGTCTATGAGCGCGGCAAGTTCGACGCCCTGGCGACCGATGCGACCGGGCCGGCATTGCTGATCTATGCCATCCAGCTCCCGTTGACGGCCCTGGACCAGATTTTCATCGTGGCGTTTTACGCCATGCGCAACACGATCACGCCCGTCGCCGTGGGCATCGTCGGCGGCGGGGTGTACCTCGCCACCGCCCTTTCACTGGTCGAGCCGCTCGGCATGCTCGGTCTCGTCACCGCCAACACCGTGCAGAACAGCTTCCACGGTCTGGTCCTGGGACTCGGACTCTGGTGGCTCATGCGAGGCACGATCCAACGCGGCAGTTGGACCTTCGCCATCAAGGTGGCGCTCGCCGGCGGCGTGATGGCGCTGGCCGCGCTCGGATTGCGCGAAGCCGTGATCGCCGGCCTCGAATCCGACGGCCGCGGCGGCTGGCTCACGCTGCTGCTCGCCGGCGGCGGCGCCTTCGCGGTATACGCCGCAGCGCTGATCCTGTTTCGCGTCGAAGAGCTCGGCCACCTGCGCACCCTCGTGCACCAAGCGCTTGCCCGCGTTCGAAGCCGCGCCGCGTAGCTTCGCGATTCGGCGGTGAGTCACTTCGGTCGGCGTCGCAAGTTTCTCGCGCATCGCCTCGGCGATCCGGTTCCCTTTCCCTGTGGGAGAGGTTCAGGGCGAGGAGGTACGACCTGTCCCCGCCGCACTCACGGGACGTCCGGTCCCCTCTCCCAGCGGGAGAGGGTTAGGGTGAGGGGTTCCGCCGGGCGCGTGCCCACTGGAGCCGAGTCACTCGCGATGCACGGTTCCACGACGGCGCCCGCGCCCGCTACCATCCGCCTAGTCCCAATCGCACCTGGAGGTGCCGCGTGCCCGTGATGACCGGATCCGACGCCGTTGTGCAGAGCCTGATCGCCGAGGGCATCGACCTCGTCTTCGGCATCCCCGGCTACCACTCCGAGCACCTCTATGGCCGCCTCATGCAGCAGGACCGCATCCGCCACGTGCTGGTGCGACACGAGCAGGGCGCGGGCTACATGGCCATTGGCGTGGCCCGAGTGACCGGCAAACCGGCCTGCGTGCTGAGCACGGCGGGGCCCGGAGCGCTCAACGTCGCCACCCCCATGGGCGAGGCCTACGGCGACGGCGTTCCCCTGCTCAACATCATGGCCGAGGACCTTTCGCCCTATCTCTACCAGGACAAGGGACTGGTTCACGAGAGCAAGGACCAGTTCGGCGTGTTCAGCCGCCTCTCACAGTGGGCCCGGCAGGCCATGTCGCCCGGCGAGATTCCCGGCGCCATCCACGAAGCCATGCGTCGCATGGAGGTCAACCGACCCCGTCCCACGGTGGTCGAGATTCCGCTCGACGTCTTTCAGGGTGACGGGCCGGTCGAGATTCTCGAACGCGAGACCTGGGCGCGCCCGGCCGGCGACTCCGGCGACCTCGAGCGGGCCGCGGCGCTGCTGCGCGACGCCGAGCGACCGCTGATCTGGGCCGGCGGCGGCGTCATCAATTCCGGCGCCTGGGACGAGCTGCAACAGGTGGCCGAGACCCTCGACGCCCCGGTCCTCACGACCTGCAGCGGCCGGGGCTCGATCCCCGACGACCATCCACTGGCGTTGACCAACATCTCCACCCACGGCCCGGTCACGCGCCTGATGGAGCGCTGCGACGCCATGCTCGCCGTGGGCGCGGTGTTCCCCCACCTGATCACGTCCCGCTGGACCCTGCCCATCCCCGAGCGCCTGATCCACATCGACATCGACCCCGCGCAGCCGGGCAAGAACTACCCCGCCGAGATCGGCATCCACGCCGACGCCAAGCTGGCGCTGGGCGCGCTCGTCGCCGCCCTCGACGGCGGCGACGTGGACCGCGATGACTGGGTGGACTCCGCGCGCACCGCCCGCGCCGACGTTCGGCGCGATCTGTCGCAAATGGCGCCGCTGGAGTGGAGCCTCATGGAGACCGTGCGCGAGGCCCTCCCCCGCGAGACCATCGTCGCCTGCGACCCGCATCTCTGGGGCTACTGGGCGCGCGAGCACTTCCCCATCTACGAGCCACGCACATTCCTCTACGGACTCCAGTTCGGCACCCTGGGCTATGCCTACCCCGTGGGCCTGGGCGCCAAGCTCGCCGCGCCCGACCGACCAGTGGTGGCAATCGGCGGCGACGGCGGCTTCCTCTTCACCGGACAGGAGCTGGCCACCGCCGTGCAGCTCGGCATCAACGTCCCCATGGTCATCTTCAACGACGACGCCTACGGCGCCATCAAGGAAGACTTCGTGCGCGACTACGACAACGCGTACGAAGTGGACCTGGTGAACCCGGACTTCGTGCGCTACGCCGAATCCTTTGGCGCCGTGGGCCTGCGGGCCAATCCCGAAAACCTCGGCGACACGCTGCGCCGCGCCCTGGAGCTCGACCGCCCGTCGATCATCGACGTGCCCGCCAAGCTCCGCCGGCCGCTCAAGGTGGACTGAGGCCCGACCTGATCCAACCGCCCGCCCTCACCACCCGCCTCGACGGCCAGCACGCCATCGTCACGGGCGCCGCCAGAGGCATCGGCCGGGCGGTGGCGGGCGCGCTTCACGCCGCGGGCGCCAACGTCACCGTCACCGACATCGACGGCGAAAGCGCCCGCGAGGCCGCGGACCGCCTGGGCGCCGACGGGCCGGCCTGCCTGGGCTTGCGCCTCGACGTCACCGACGACGCCTCGGTGCGCGCCGGCGTCGTCGAGGCGGCGGAGCGCTGGGGCCGCCTGGACATCCTGGTCAACAACGCCGGGATCTCCGGCTATTCGACCCCCGTTTGGGAGACCGCCGACGCCGACTGGCAGCGGGTCCTCGATCTAAACCTCAGCGGCACGTTTCGCATGTGCCGCGCCGTCGTTCCGCACATGCTCGATCGGGGCTACGGGCGCATCGTCAACATCGCCTCCATCTCGGCGAAAGACGGAAACGTCAACGTCGCCGCCTACCCCGCTTCCAAGGCCGGAATCATCGGCTTTACGCGCGCCCTGGCCATGGAGCTCGTCCAAAAGGGCGTGCTGGTCAACGCCGTCTCGCCCGCCGCCGTCGACACCGAGACTTCGCTCGCCGCCGATCAGACGATGCGCGCCCCGCTCGTGGCCAAGATCCCCATGGGCCGCGCCGCCAAGCCCGAGGAAATCGCCGCCCTGGTCGCCTTCCTCGCCTCCCCCGCCTGCGCCTTCAGCACCGGCGCCAACTTCGACATCACCGGCGGCCGCGCCAACATCGCCTAGGTCCGCGCCCATCGCCAGATCCGCCCGCGACAGGCTGCCGCACGGGTGGGACTCCCCAAAATCACGCGAAACGACAGCGGGCCACTTCGGCTCCGTCATTCCCGCGAAGGCGGGAATCCACCCGTCATTGAACCTGGGGCCGGATAGGGTTTGCCCGGTCTTCCTCAAGCTTGGCCGCGTTTCGCAAGCGTCTCCGGAAGCGGGAATCCATCCGTCGCTCAGCGAACCCCTGTAGGGGCGACCCTGGTGGTCGCCCGTTCGCGATCGAACTCCGCCCGCAAAGCACCGCTCACCTCTTCACTCCAGGTTCCCGCACCGCTCCAACCTCCCACTCCCCTCCCTCCGACTGACGCGCCGGGCACCCAGAAGTCGGCATAATTTCACCGGAGACGCGTAAGCTCTCCAACGGCCCAGTCGCAGTGGGCCAACGTGGTCTGACCAGAAATCCACATGTGAGGGAGCGGCCGATTGGAAATCCATGACGCCCTGTTCGCCGTCGGCCTGCTGATCGTCGTCGCCAAGCTGCTCGAAGGCGTCTTCAAGCGCCTCGGCCTGAACTCGATCATCGCCTACGCCACCACCGGCGTGATCCTGGGGCCCGTGACCGGACTCGTCGAAGCCGGTTCCGAAGTCGAAATCGTCCTGGGCATCGGCATCTTCCTGTTCTTCTTCCTCATTGGACTCGATGAGCTCGACATTCGCGGCTTCATCTCGGCCATTCGCGGACGGCTCTTCATTGCCTCGGTCTTGTCGCTGGTCATATCGCTGTTGATCTCTCTGGCCGTCACCACGGACGTCATCGTTGACTTGGGGTTGGGGCTCGACTTCACCCAGGCGCTCGGGGTGGCCGGCGTCCTGTCGCTATCCAGCCTTGGCGTCGTCGCCAAGGTGCTGATCGATGAGGGTCGCCTGCGAGAACCGGTCGGCGTTCAGATCTTCACCGCCGTCGTCATCGCCGAGCTGATCGGACTATTCATCGTCGGCTTCGCCATCAGCGAGCACTTCTACGCCAGCGGCGAGGCCCACACGCTGGACGTGCTCAGCGTGTTCACGCTGGTCGGACAGATCGTCGGCTTCGCCATTCTGACCTGGTTCATTTCCACCAGGATTCTCCCCAAGGTCATCGTCTTTCTACAGCGATTCATGCAGGTGCCGCAGCTCTCCTTTGGATTGCTGTTGGGCGGGCTCTTCCTGGTCGTCGTCGGCGCAGAGAAAGTCGGCCTTCACGGCTCCCTGGGCGCGCTGCTCTTCGGCGCGGCCCTATCCATGCTGCCCTACCAGGTGCGGCGGGACATCATGCCCGGCATGCAGGGCACGGCTGAAGGCCTGTTCGTGCCGCTGTTCTTCGCGTCGGCGGGCTTGTACCTGAGCCTGGAGTTTCTGAATCTGCCCGTCGTGACCATCCTGGCCTTGGCCCTGGTGCCGTTGGCCGGCAAGTTCGCCGGGGCGTTCATCGCCGCCTACGTCACCCGACTTCAAGCGCCGTTCGCCACCGCCGCGGGACTGATGGCCAAGGGCGTGGCGGAGATCGCGCTGCTGCTGTTGCTGCTGCACACCGGCGCCATTGACGAGGGCGTCTTCTCCCTGCTGGTGCTGGTCATGTTCGCCTACATCCTGCTCACGCCCATGGGCATCAGCTTCGCCCTCAAGCGGCTCAAGCATGCGGAAGCCATCGCGCCCCAAGCCAACACGCCGCCGTCCATGAATCGCTTCGCCCTGGAAGGCATCAGGGTGCGCGACGTCCTGGATCGATCGCGCAACTATCCCCAGCAGTCGCTCACGGTCAAGACGTTCGCCGAACACTGGCTGCTGCCGGAACAACACGACTACGTGGTCATGAACAACGGTGAGCTCGCCGGCGTCGTGTCGTTGAGCATGCTGCGCTATCTCCCGCGCAGCGAGTGGAGCCGCACCCCGCTGCAGCAAGTCTTGCGGCAAGACACGCCGTTCGGACAATCCGACGAGCTACTCGAAGACCTGCTGCAACGAATGACCGAAAACTCCCTCACCGTGCTGCCAGTAGCGGACTCCGAAACCGGCGAGTTCATCGGCTCCATCGCCAGCCACGAGATCCTCGAAATGGTCGTCCTCACCGCCAAGGGCGGCTAGATCGTCAGGCGTTCGTCCCCCTGCCGGGTATACGGTCCGTTCGTCATTCCGGCGAAAGCCGGAATCCAGTCCGGCTCCCTCTCCCGAAAGAGTCCCTTGCGTAACCCTTCGTCATTCCCGCGAAGGCGGGAATCCACCCCAATCTCACCGACCCCGTAGCCAACGTGCATCGTTCAAGCCACCCCCTCCTCCACTCCGAGCCATCCACCGCTGTCTTTCCAGGCCACCCTCGCTGTCATTCCAAGCCCCCCTCTGTCATTCCGAGCGCAGCGAGGAATCTAAGGCGCCGACGACGATGCACAACGCCCGTCAACTCCTCCCAGCCGCCCGTCCGCCATTCCGGCGAACGCAAAAGCCCACCCGCAGTCCCTGAAACCGGTGTAGGGGCGACCCTTGTGGTCGCCCGTCCGCTACCGGCCGTCGCCCCCGATCGACCTATCGCCGCCTCATACTCAAATGGGCCACGCCTCCGCCAATCGCAACAATGACGCCCACAACCACCAGAGCAATCACCCACGCGCCGCCCGGGTCCGCGCCCTCACGTTCCTCAGCCGACGGTCCACTCGCCCCGGCCAGGGGAGCCTGTCCATCCCCAAGCTCGTCGATATCGGCCTGCGCCTGAGCCAGCAGGGCCGTTCGACTGCAAGTGCCCGCCGAGTAGCCGCCGTCGCCATAAGGTCTCTCATACGCATAGACGACGTACGACTCGCCCTCGACAAATCGATACCCGCAACTCCCACCGGTCGGCGGCGTCGTGATCGTCGTGGATTCGTGGATCTCGCCCTTCCACACGGTGCTGACTTCGAAGCCAATCGTGCTGCGGTCGTCACGAGTAACAGACCTTCCCGCGGGGTCGTACGAGTGATGCACCGAGATCACCCGTCCCGCGAAAACCGCGTCGAACTTCTCCAGCTCTTCGGATGGCGACCCCGGTTGAACGCACGAGCACGCGTGAGCCTGCCCCGCATATCCAACGAACCAGACGACACTCAAAACCAGCGCGACAATCACGACACGCAGAGGAATTCGCAGAGTCCGGTAGGGGCGGGTCTCAGACTCGCC
This sequence comes from Chloroflexota bacterium, assembly GCA_965243625.1. Classification (GTDB taxonomy): domain Bacteria; phylum Chloroflexota; class UBA11872; order UBA11872; family UBA11872; genus JAJECS01. The sequence goes on along the minus strand of CBDEVI010000002.1, from coordinate 705,296 downwards.
CGACGCCAAGCATCCGGCGCGCCCCAGAGTCACCGTCCACATGTCCCAACTCTCTCCAATGGCCATCGGCACACGATCGAATCGAGCATTCGCGCGCCGCGCGCCTGCGAGCCGTGGACCTGTGAGATCGATTTAGACTCAAGCCGACCGGTGCCGCCGCAAGTTCAATTGTACCGGTCTATCTTGCCAAAGCACCCGCGCGGGATGATGCGGCCTCCCCGGCTGCACCGAGGCCGACGTGGCGCAAATGGCACCCTAACGGCATCAGCGAACCGTCTTCTGCCGAAGACAGATTCACTTCGACTGAGAGCGCCGGATGCCCAACCCAAACGTCACCCCGCTCGCCCAGGAACTCGCCGTCGCCGCCCGCGTACCCGATCCCAAGCGCTATTTCTTCCACGACCCCAACCTCGCCCGGCTCGACGACGGCACGCTGATCGTCGCGGCGCCGCAGTGGGGCCGGAAGGGCACGGACGTCGGGCGCTCGCTGCGGATCGTCCGCAGCAGCGACGGCGGCGCGACCTGGACCGACCTGCCCACGTTGCCCTACGAGGAAGGACACCCCTTCGTCGTCGACGGCCAACTGCTCATGTTCGTGCAGCAGCGGACCCACCGCGACTTCCAGATCGTCACCACCGACGACCGCGGCGAAACCTGGACCGAGCCCCGCACCGTCATCGAAGGACCGCTCTGGAACATCTCCACGGCCCAAGTCGTCCGCCCCGACGCCCTCTACTGGGCCATGGACCATGACTCCGCCGGCATCGACTACAAGGGCAAGGTCATGGTGCGCTGGGACCGCGCCAAGTCGCCGTTCGACCCGGACGCCTGGTCGCTCTCCAACGTCGTGCCGCCGCCCGAGCTGCCTGCAGCGCTGACGCGCGGGCTCTACCCATCGAACGACAGCTCGATGCTCCACCGCGGCTCGCCGCGTCCGTTCGTCTGGCTGGAGCCCAACACGGTCGAGGTCGGCGGCAAGATCCGCGTCTTCATCCGGTCGGTCATCGACAACTACGCCACGGCGAACATTGCCGCCGTGCTCGACTACGACGAACCGACCAACGTCCTCCGATTCACCCAATTCGCCGCCTGGCCGGGCGGGCAGTGCAAGTTCTTCATCATTCACGACGAGCCGCACCGCATGTACTGGATGCTGAGCAACCTGCCCACCAACTCGCAGGACGTCCTCGGTTGGGGCGACCGCATGCGGGAGACCAGGTACGCCGGCGGCCCCGGTAACGAGCGCCGCTGGCTCTTTCTCCACTACGGCGTCGACTGCCTCAACTGGTTCCCCGCGGGCTGCGTGGCGCGCTGGCCCGACAGCGTGCACCGCAGCTTCATGTATCCCAGCGCCGCCATCGACGGCGACGACCTCGTGATCCTCTCCCGCACCAGCCGCGACGCCGAGGACCAGCACGACGCCGACCTCTGCACCATCCACCGTGTCCGCGACTTTCGCTCCCTCGCGATGGATCTGCACTCCGGTGGCCTTGTCGACTAACAGCTCGTAGCCGCCGCCGGTAGCGGAACTTGAAGCGCGAATAGCTTGCGCGCAGCCGGAACACCCCGACATGTCATTCCGAAACGAAGTGAGGAATCTAAGACGTACGACCCCGGCGCCGGAGATGAAGCGACGCCACCCCGGGACTTGCTACCGGCAGATGCCCCGGCGTGACGCCAGCACACGTACGGCGCCGCGACGCCCGCCCCCCCTTTCGCCTCCCCGACCACCCGCTGGCATCATGAACCCACCGCACCGGCGCATCGCCGTCCCAAATGGAGTCCACGCATGAGGCGTCTGGCGAAACCGGCCGGTCGCTACAACCTGGCGTTCGAAGAGGTCCCCATCCCGGAGCCCGGCCCGACCGAGGTGCGGGTCAAGGCCGTCCGCAGCCTCATCAGCCGCGGCTCCGAGATCGGCCGGCGCTACACCCGCGACGAAGCCATCGACCCCCAGATGATGGGCTACTCCATGTCCGGCATCGTCGACGCGGTCGGCGAATCGGTCACGCACATTGGCGTCGGGGATCGCGTCGTCATTTCGGCGCCGCACGCGGACTACGTGGTGCGGGACGCGATCATGCGCTCCGAGGACGACCGGCCGCTCGTTTATCCCATCGATCCAGCCGTCGATTTCGACGCCGCGCCCTATTGGTCGCTCGTCAGCGGCTGCGTCACCTGGGCGGCCGGTGAAGAAGCCGCGCCCACCGACACCATCGTTGTCGTCGGCCAAGGTCTCGTCGGCAGCCTGTTGGTGCAGGTGCACAAGGCCAACGGCATCCGCCGCGTAGTAGCCATCGACGCGCTGGACCTGCGCTGCGAGCTGGCCGAAGAGCTCGGCGCCGACATCGTCATCAACGCCGCCCGCGAGGACCCCGTGGAGGCCGTCCACAAGCTCACCGGCGGCCTCGGCGCCGAGATCGTGGTCTACGCCGTCGGCGGCCCGGCCGGGCCCAAGGCCTTCGATCAAAGCCTGGACATGCTCGCGCGCGGCGGCCTGTTGCACCTCGTCGGTCGCTACGAGGACGCGCCCCTACCTTTCTGGAGCCACAAGTTCGCCGGCAAGCGCATGTTCGAGGGCTACTACCCCCGCACCAAGCGCATGGCCGAAGCCAAGCGGGGCATGGACCTGCTGGCCACCGGCGCCATCAACACCGATCTCATGACCACCCACCGGTTCGCGTTCAGCGACGCGCCCGCCGCCTTCGACCTGCTCTACCGGCGATCCGGCGAGACGCTGGGCGTACTGCTCGACTGGACGCTCGAAGACTCATAGCCAGAGCCCAACGCGGCGCCACAAGGACGGGAGACGACATGAAGCGAATGGCAAAGCCCGAGGGACGGGGCAACGTGATGCTGGAGGACGCTCCGATTCCGGAGCCGGGCTACGGGCAAGTGCGCGTCAAGGCCGTGCGCAGCCTCATCAGCCGCGGCTCGGAGATCGGCCGGCGCTACGTCATGGACGAGGCCATCGACCCGCAGATGATGGGCTATTCCATGGCCGGCGTGGTCGATGCGCTGGGCGAAGGCGTCGAGCACCTGGACCTCGGCGACCGCATGGGCGCCGTCGCGCCTCACGCGCAATATGTCGTGTGCGCCGCCATTCCCGAGGTGCAGGGCAAGATCCCCGAGATCTTCCCGCTCACGCCCGCCGTCACCTGGGACCAGGCGCCCTACTGGATGCTCGGAGCCTCGGCCGTCCGCTGGGTGGACATTGCCCCGTTCGAGCGCGACAACGTCATCGTCGTCCTGGGCCAGGGGCTGGTCGGCAGCCTCATGCTCCAGGTCATGCGCGCCATCGACGCCGGGCGCCTCGTCGCGGTCGACGCCGCGCCTTTGCGCTGCGAGCTTGCCGCCGAGCTAGGCGCGGACCACGTGGTCAACGCGGCCGAGGAAGACCCGGTGGCGGCGGTCAGGCGGCTCAGCAACGGTGTTGGCGCCGAGCTGGTGGTCTATGCCGTGGGCGGTCCTGCCGGCCCGCGAGCCTTCGAGCAGGGCATGGACATGCTGAGCAGCGGCGGCACGCTGCATCTCATCGGCAAGTACGAGCATCAAATCCTGCCGCTCACCTCCGACGTGATCCAGGGACGGCGCATCCTGGGCGGCTACTTCGGCGGCCAGTGGCACACCGGATCGGCGCGGCGGGCGCTGGCGCTGCTCGAGTCGGGCGCCATCGACGCCGACCGCATGACGACCCATCACTTCCCCTACACGCGGGCGCCCGAGGCCTTCCACCTGCTCCACGACCACACGGACCAGACCCTGGGCGTCTTGATCGATTGGGACGTGGACGATAGCTAGCGACGGTTTGAGCAAGTCGTCCGACTCAAGCCCAATCCGTTCGCCCTGAGCTTGTCGAAGGGTGCACCGAACGGATTGAGACCCGCGTATCCCACGGGCCTTGGCTTGTTCAGAGGTTCCCTAGCCGCTGGGCGTCCCCACCAGGGATTCGGTCGCCGCGGGCGCGTCCACCACGCCTTCCAGCGCGCCCTTCGCCTCCATCTGGTCCCAGTGGCGGCGAAACGTGGCGTTCCACTCGGCCGTGCCTGGATGAAGCAGCATTTCCTCGAAGGTGGTGGGCGAAATCACGATGCCGTCGCAGCCGGCGCGAATGGCCGTGTCGGCGGCGATGGTCGTGCGCACGATGCCCGCCGCCAGGTAGGGCGAGTTTTCGCCGCTGCGCCCGATCACGCGGACGATGTCGCCGATGATCTTGCCGGCATCCGCCCCGGCGTCGATCTGCGGTCCCGTGAACGGCGCGATGTAGGCCGCGCCGGCCGACGCGGCGGCCACCGCCTGGCTGGCGGAAAACGTCGTCGTCACCATGCTCAGGTGGCCCTCGGCTCGCAGGTGCACCACCGCGCGCAGCCCCCGCATGGTGCAAGGAATCTTCAGCACCACCCGCGGCGACATCGCCGTGAACACCCGCGACACGCGCTCGATCTCCTCCGTGGTGTCGCCATCGACCTCCACCACGAGCGGGCCGTCGTGCGGCAGATTCAGATACCGCTCGATCACCCGGATCATCGGACCGTAGGAGTCCGTGAGCTGATCCAGCACAATGGTGTTCGTGACCAGCCCCACGACCCCAAGCTCGAGATAATCGCGAATCTCGGCCGGGTCGCCCCACAGCCAGATTCCCACCGGGTCCTTGTGACCCCGAGGGAAGCGCGGCATCGTGTGAGACTTGTCCATGTCCCTATCCTACGCGCGCATTCCCCAGATGAAAACCACGCGCCGCGCTGATTGCGGCGCGGCATGACGCTCGCCGGCCGCCTGGGCCTCTCGCTCGATCGAAGCGCCCTGTCGCTGCCCGGCGCTCCATGGCTGCGAACGCTGGTCGTTGCCGGAGCCGCCGCGGTGCTGGCGTACGGCGCCACGCGGATCTTCGCGATCCAGCCCGCGGCCGGCGCCGTGGTGCTGGCAATGCTCGCCATGGTGGCCGCCCAAGTCGGCACGCGACCCGGACCCGCGCTGGCGGTGGGCGTGGTTGCCGCCGTCTGGAACGACGTCGTCGCCTTGCCGCACGCGCTGGCGGCATTCCTGGGCCCGGCCCTCGTCATTGAGCTGTGGTCGGCCTTCCTGCGGGCTCGTCCACGCCTGCCGCCGAGACGGAGAGTCGTGGCCGACCTGTGCCTCATGACCCTCGCGCTCGCCAGCCCCGTCGCCATTGGCTTCGCCGCGGGCCCCGGCTACGTCGACCTGGACACCGTCCCTGACTTCCGTCACTACCTCGTCGACCTCACCGCCATCGGACTGGCCTATCTGAGCCTGCTGGCCGCGTTCGTGGTCATGCTCGGACGCGGGCTTCGATGGCTGCGTGCCCGGCGGCAGCGTCGGCGCATGTACACCGAAGACCTGGCGAAGCAGAGCGCCGAACGTTCGCAGCAAGCCGTTCGCGCCGCGGCGAGCCTGCTTCCGCGCGCGCCGGCGAGCGTCGCGATACCCTTCATTCGCCAGCAACCGAGGCACACGCTCGTGGATCGTCCGCCGCGCACCATCGACGAAATCGACACGCCCGCCGCCATCATCGACCTGGACCTCGTCAAGCAGAACATCAAGACCCTCGAGGACTTCGTGCGCTTCCGTCCGGTGCACTCGCGCCCCCACGCCAAGACGCACAAGAACCCGGCCATTGGCCGCCTGCAAGTCGAGGCGGGGGCCGTGGGCCTCACCTGCGCCAAGGTCGGTGAGGCCGAGGCCATGGTCGATGGCGGCATCGAGGACGTCCTCATCGCCAACCAGGTCGTCGGCCCGATCAAGATCGAGCGCATGTGCCGGCTGGCCCACCGCGCGCGTGTCGCCGTGGAAGTGGACGACCCGGCCAACGTCGACGAGATCTCGGCAGCGGCGCAGCGCCACGGGGTTACGATCGGCGTTGTCGTGGAGATCGACGTCGGCGGACCCCGCGCCGGCGTGCCGCCGTATGAGCCGGCGCTGGCCCTCGCGCGCCGCATCATGGACCGGCCCGGGCTGGAGTTCACCGGCCTCATGGCCTACGAGGGCCACACCGTGGGCATCGAGGACTGGGACGAGCGCAACGCGGCCGCCCGTGCCGCGTTGGCGCCGGTCATCGAGACCCGCGAGCTGTGCGAAGCCGAGGGAATCCCCGTCCGCGAGGTCACCGGCGGCGCCACCAACACGTTCGACATCACCGGCACCATCAACGGCTGGACCGAGCTCCAGGCCGGCACCTACGTCACCATGGACGCCTGGTTCCGGCCCCACGCCGGCCACGCCTTCACCCAGGCCTTCTGGATTCTCACCAGCGTCACCAGCCGCGCCAAGCCCGGCTACGTGCACCTTGACGGCGGACGCAAGTCGATTGCCTTCGAGCCCAGCGGATTCCCGGTGATCGACGATCCGGAGGGTCTGGAGATCGAGGTCGTGGCCGAGGAGCATCTGCACGTCAAGATGCTCGACGGCGCTCCCGACCTGCGGCCCGGCGATCAGGTGCGCGTGACGCCCTGGCACGGCTGCGGCACCTTCAACCTGCACGACACCCTCTACGTGCTACAGGACGACGAGGTCGTGGACATCTGGCCCATCAGCGGACGCGGACGGTTTACCTAGGAAACCTCGGCTCCGGCCCATTCGCGCCTGGAGGGCGGCAGTACCCAATCCCTCCGTCATTCCCGCGAAGGCGGGAATCCACCCTTCATTGAACCTGGCGGCGCGCTGAGAACCTGGTGTAGGGGCGGGTCTCAGACCCGCCCGTTCAGGCCTATGCAAAGGCCTTCTCGATTGGAGAAGGTTAGGGCAAGGTGATCCGAGTCTCCGATCGTCCAGCGTCGTCCTCGAGCTAAGCCCCCGGCGTCCGAATATCCGCCGCGCGCCACATGTACCACGCCCCCACGCTGCGATACGGCGACCACGGCGCGCCGATCGCCGTCGCATCGGCTGGCGACGGCGTCTCGTCCAGGCCATAGGCGACCTGCATCCCGCGCCGCACCCCCAGGTCCCCCACCGGCAGCACGTCCAGTCGCCCCAGCTGAAACATCAGGAACATCTGCGCCGTCCACTCCCCAACGCCGCGGACCACCGTGAGCCGCTCGATCACCTCCGCGTCGTCGCTCGCCGGCAGCGCGCCCAGGTCCAGCGATCCGTCCTGAAGATGCTGCGCCAGGTCGCGCAGGTAGCCGGCTTTCTGCCGGGACACGCCCGCGGCGCGAAACTCCTCGTCCGTCGTCCCCAGCAGCGCCTCCGGAGTCGGATATCGCTCGTCCGACCCGAAGAGCGCCAGCAGGCGGCCCAAGATGGCGCTGGCCGCGGCCCCGGCCAGCTGCTGAAACATGATGCTGCGAATCAGCGCTTCGTACGGATCGCCGGGAGAACGCGGCGGATATGGCCCACAATCATCGATAAGCCGACCAAGCACGGCGTCCACCCGGCGCAAGTGCCGCATCGCCTCGCGGGCGACGTCTTCCGAGGACACGGCGATGGTCGGCGTTCTCTAGCGGCCGGGCCAAAGCCTGCCGGCGCAAGCCGACGGCAGGTAAACCCACGCCCGGGGCTCGACGCCGGCCGTCCGGGCTATACCGGCGACTCCGGCAGCGCGATCTGCAGATACCGCGCCTGGACCCAGTTCCCGTCGTCCAGCTCGCGCCAGACGATGCCGTCGACGACCTCGATCACGCCGGTCAGCGTCACCTCGGAGTCGCCGTACGCCACATACTGCACCGTGCTCGTCTCGGGGTCTGGCACGTCGCGCACGTTCAGGCCGTCGGCCGGAATCACCACGGCCACGCCGGCGTGCTCGACGTCGGCGAACGCGCCGCGACCCAGCCATTGCTCGGAAACCCAGTTCCCGTCGGCCGTTTCGCGCCATGCGCCGTCGGCCAGGATCACCACCTCGCCCGTGACCTCGATTTCGTCATTCTCACGAACCACGTACTCGACCTCGCTGCCCTCCACACCCGGCTGGTTGCGCACGTTCAGCACGTCCGCGATCACCAGGGCCAGCACCGGCACCACCACGGGCGTGGGCTCGGGCTCGGGCTCTGGCGTCGCCGCGGGCGTCGGAGTCGGCGTGGGTGCAGGCGTCGGTGTGGGATTCGGCGTTGGAATCGGCGTCGAGGTGGGAGCTGGCGCGGGGGTATCGGTCGGGATCGGCTCCGGCGTCGGCGGCGGCGTGGGCGCGGCGGTCGTCGCCTCCGGCGTGGGAGACGTCGCCCCCCCAATCACCACTACGGTCGCGGTCGGGTCCGGCCCGCTGCCGGAATCTGTTCCAGGCGGATCGCACGCGGCGAGGACCAGAACGCCGACCACGGCGACGGCCAGGATGATCGTCCATCGCAGGCGAGGAATTGACATCACGACGCGTGCCTCCTGGGGAATCCTTGAAGTCTAGCGCGCGGAACAGTGGTAACTGTAGCGCGTTTAACAATGGTAACCGCGACTTCACTTCGGCAATTTTTTGCCGTCTTTCGCCGGCAGGACGCCCAGCGCCTCGGCGCCTGCATCGTCGTCCCGTGCCGGCAGCCCGACGACGCGCCTAGAACCACTCGCCGGCGCGGCGCGCGCGCGTCACCAGGGCTCGGACGCGATCGGCGTCGGTCATCAGCGGCTCGTAGAACTCGACGAACTGCGCCACGCACTCGTCCACGCTCGTCTCCGACGTGTCGATCTCCATCTTGTTGCGAATCAGCGACGCCTCATGCTGCTTCTCGAACTGCTCCAGCACATACTCGACGTCGGCCTCCTTGATCGTCTGATTGCGATGCGGCGCCTCGCGCATGCGCCGCCGAATGACCTCCGGAGTCGCCGTGACAAGAATCTCGATCACGTCCGGCGCCAGCCCCAGGATTCGCTCCTCCGTGTGGCGCGCGAACTCGGTGCGCTCCGCGTATTGGCCCGGGCCGCCGTAGCCGTAGTACAGCGGCGCGTAGACCGCATCCTCCAGGTGCATGCCCACCATCACGTGGTCGGGGTAGGCATAGAACCCCGGTTGCAGGTGGTACTCGATCTGATACCGCTGGAACATCTCGAGGAGCCGCGGCTTCAACGCCGCAAACTGCGCTTCTTCCTCGGCCGTCAGGTTCTTCTCCGGTGGGCCCTTGAAGTGGTCATGACTCCCCGGCTTGCCGCCGAGCGTCTTTTCCGCCCATTTGCCAATGCCCTCGGCAAGGGTCGTCGTTCCGCTGTACTCACAACCGGCAATGATGAGCCGCATGGATCCTCTTCCGCCGCGTGCCTCTCGCTGCCAGGCCATTGGACCACATTTGGCCGCCGCACCCTGTCGGCGGACGTGGAACATGTCGGCCGCGGGCACGAGCCGCTCGTCGGCGCTGAACGCCCTCCCGCGTCCTGACTGCAGTCGGGTCCCCTTTCCCCTCAATGAGACCGGTGCGTAATCCCTCCAGTCGAGATTGGAGAGCGGGCAAGGCAGGTCCGGTTCCCTCTCCCTTGATGGGAGAGGGTTAGGGTGAGGGTGATTCGGCCTCCTCCGCCTGGAATTGGGAGAGCCAGGGAGGCTGAGCGAGCAATCCAAAATCGCGTCCGGCCGCCGGGGCATTGATCCGACGGCGAACCACCCCTAAAATTGACCGAAATCGGATTCTCCGCCGCGGCGAACGTCCCGCGGCGGCCCTCAACCAACCTGAGACATCCGGCGCCACGCGCCCAAGAGGAAGCCATGCCTAAGCAGATCGTGCTCGCCGAAGAAGCCCGCCAGGAATTGTCCGATGGCGTGGAGGTCATCGCCCGCGCGGTGCGCTCGACCTTGGGACCCAAGGGACGCAACGTCGCGCTGGGCAAGAAATACAGCGCCCCCACCATCACCCATGACGGCGTGAGCGTGGCCGAGGAGATCGACCTCGACGACGAGTTCAAGGACGTGGGCGCCCAGCTCATCAAGGAGGCGGCCAGCCGCACCGGCGAATCCGCCGGCGACGGCACCACCACGGCCACCGTGCTGGCGCAGGCCGTGCTCACCGAGGCGCTGCGCAGCATGGCCGCCGGCGCCAACGCCATGATGCTGCGCCGCGGTATCGACAAGGCCACCCAGGAAGTGCAGTACGCGCTCCGACGCCAGGCGACGCCGATTCAGCATCGTGACGAGATCGCCAACATCGCCGCCATCGCGTCCGGCGACGACGAGATCGGCGAGCTCATCGCCAAGGCCATGGACACCGTCGGGCGGGATGGCGCCATCACGGTTGACGAGTCCAGGGGTCTCGAAACCGAGATCGACCACACCGAGGGCATGACCTTCGACAAGGGCTACGCCTCGCCGGAGTTCGTCACCGACCGCGACAACATGCTGACCATCATCGAAGACCCCTACATCCTCGTCACCAACTCCAAGCCCACCCACATCCACGACCTAGTGCCATTGCTGGATCAGCTGAATCAAGCGGGCAAGAAGGAGTTCGTGGTCATCAGCGACGAGCTGGCGGGCGACCCGCTGGCCGTGCTGCTGGTGAACAACCAGCGCGGGAATCTCAACTCGCTGGGCGTCAAGGCCCCGGGGTACGGCGATCGCCGCAAGTACATGATGGAAGACATCGCCATCCTCGTCGGCGCCACGTGCTTTGGCCCGGATACAGGCCGCAAGCTCGAAGACGCCACGATCGACGATCTGGGGCAAGCGCGGCGCGTGATCTGCCGCAAGGAAGAGACGACGATCGAGGGCGGCAAGGGCCGTCCAGCCGCCATCCAGGCGCGCCTCCAGCAGCTCAAAGTCGAGATGGAAGAGGCGAAGTCGGAGTACGACCGCGATCAAACTGAGGAGCGTCGGGCACGGCTCTCCGGCGGCGTGGCCGTCATCAACGTCGGCGCCGCCACCGAAGTCGAGCTCAAGGAAAAGAAGGCTCGTGTCGAGGATGCCCTCGCAGCCACGCGCGCGGCGATCGAGCGCGGCGTGGTCCCCGGCGGCGGCGTGGCCTTGCTCAATGCCGCCGGCGCGCTGGACGCCGTCGAAGAAGCCACCTCGGGCGATGAGCAAGCCGGCGTGCGGGCGCTGCGCCTCGCGCTGGCCCAGCCCGTGCGGCAACTCGCCCACAATTCCGGCCTCCACGGCGGCGTGGTCATCAACAACATCCGCCGCGGGCAGGAGGAGCACCAGAACCCGAACTACGGGCTCAACGTGCTCACCGGCGAATACGGCGATCTCGTCGCCGACGGCGTGATCGACCCGGCCAGGGTCACCGAGTCGGCCCTCAAGAACGGCGTCTCCATCGCCAACCTCATCCTCACCACTGAAGTCGTGGTCGCCGAGACCGGCTTCGTACCCCAGGAACCGCCCCCCGGCGCCGACGCCGGCATGGGTGGAATGGGAGGCATGGGCGGTATGGGAGGCATGGGCGGTATGGGAGGTATGGGAGGTATGGGCGGCATGGGTGGTATGGGCGGCATGGGCGGTATGGGCGGCTTCTAGAGAGCTCCGGCCGAACGCCTTCCCCCAGTAGCGAAGCCCTCGCGCAAACCGTCATTTCGTGTAGGGGCAGCCCTTGTGGCTGCCCGGGTCGCTAGCCGGGCGGGCGCCCACAAGGGACGCCCCGACCCATCTCTGCTCATTCTCTGTAGGGGCAGCCCTTGTGGCTGCCCAGGTCACCGGTGCTCCGGTGGCCCACGCTGCGTGCAGCGTGGGATCGGCCGCGATGGAAAAATCGCAGGCGGCCCGGCGACGGGCGCCACCGACTACCCGACCGCCGCGGCCTCCACGGGCACGCCGGCGTCCGCGCCCTCGAGCCCGGCGACGAACTTCTCCGCCTCCATGGCCGCCATGCAGCCCTCGCCGGCCCCGGTGATGGCCTGGCGGAAATAGTGGTCCTGCGCCTCGCCGGCCACGAAGATGCCCTCGACGCTCGTGTGCATGCGCCGGTCGGACACCACGTACCCGTCGTCGGTCATGTCGAGCTTGCCTTCGAACATCGCCGTGTTGGGAAAGTGCCCGATGAACACGAACATGCCCTCGACGGCGAGATCACTCATTTCACTGGAGTTGACGTCGCGCAGTCGCAGGTGCGTGACGCCGCGCTCGTCGCCTTCCACCGACGCGACCACGTGGTTCCACAAAAACTCAATCTTCGGATCCTCTTCGGCGCGCATGCGCAGATAGGTCCCGGCGCGCAGCTGGTCCCGACGGTGGACGACCGTGACCTTGGAAGCGAATCGCGTGAGGAACAGCGCCTCTTGCAACGCGCTGTCGCCGCCGCCAATGACCGCCAGCGGCACGTCCTTGAAGAACGCGCCGTCGCACGTGGCGCAAAACGACACACCGCGACCCCAATACTCCTGCTCGCCCGGCACTTCGAGCTGCCGCGCCGTCGCGCCGGTGGCCACCACCACCGCACGTGCCGTCAGCTCGCCGGAAATCAGTTTCAGGGTGAAAGGCGGACCGTTGACGTCGATCTCGGTGACCGTGTCCACCAGCATCTCGGCGCCGAACTTCTCAGCCTGCTCCCGCATCCGCATCGTGAGCTCGGGGCCCTCGATTTCGGAGAACCCCGGGTAGTTCTCGACGTCGTTGGTCGTGGCGATCTGCCCGCCGAACATCTCGCCGGTGATCACCACCGTGGAGAGATTCGCGCGCGCGCTATAGATAGCGGCGGTGAGGCCGGCCGGTCCTGAGCCTAAGATCGCGATGTCGTACATCTACCACCCACCACGCACAGCCCGTGCGATTCTTGCGGCAACTTCACGCACTCAATAGTCGCATGCCTGCCACCCCGGTTCGAAGCGCCGAGCGCCAAACCGTCGTGGTTCTTTCACAAGCGCAACGCGGCGCTCCGAGCCATGCGCCGGCCCCAGGGCTTCGCCGGGACAAGGGACGGCAACGCTGAGACCCGGCATCGGCCGCGCGCGAAAGCGCCTCTCCCGCCGGACCCTGCTGCGGGGCGCAAGCTCGGCGGTCGCCGCCCGAGTACTCGCCGCCTCCGGTGCGGCATTCGCCGGCCAGGACCTCCATCAGCCGCCCGTCGCGGCAGCGGCGGAGGCCGACTCCACAACCGTTCGCCTGCTGGTGCTCGGTCGCGACGAGTCGCCCTGGCCGGAGCGCGTGGCGGCCGTCGCCGCGCGGCGGCCCGAAATCGATCTCCAGGTTTCCCACGCCGCCCCGTCACCGGCAGGCCTCGCCGAACTCATCGCCGGCGCCCGTCGCGGGGGAGAATTCGATTTGGTCGCCGGCATTCCCGGCACGCAGCTGGCGCAACTCGCCCGCGAGGGCCTGGTGCTCGCGCTCAACGCCTGGCTCGGCGGCCTCGATCTGCTCCCGGCCATGGAGCGGCTCGGACAGCACCACCAGGCGCGCATCGGACTGCCGCTCAGCGGGTACCCCGTCTACGCCTTCGTCAATCCGCAAGCCCTGGAGCGCGCCGGCGTCGCGCAACCCGGCGCCACCTACCAGGAGTGGTTGGACGCGGCGCGGCGCCTCAGCGATCGCGAGCGCTTCACCCACGGCTGGGGCGTCGTCGCCGACGTGCCCGAGATCGAGACCATGGCGACGTCGTCCGGCGGCCGGTTCTGGACCGGCGCCCAGGTCGCCCCCAGCACCGGATGGCAGTGGTACGCCGACCTCATCCATCGCGAAGCCGTCTCCCCGCCGCCCTATGCCTGGGATGGGCTGCTGAACGCGCACACCGCCCTGGCCGAGGGCAGGATCGCCATGACGCTTCGCTCCGCCTGGGTGCTCGACGATCTTCCATCGAGCGGCGAGTGGCAGCTGGCGCCACTGCCCGCGTGGGACGACAAGCGTCGTGCCGTGCCGGTGGCTGCCGACTACGTGGCCGTCGCCACGGACGCCCGAGACATCGAAGCCGCCGTCGACGCCGCGGCGCTGCTGGTCACCGAAGCCTGGCCGGCCCCGGGCGCGCGCGGCCTGCCCGCCTGGAGGCCCGCGCTCGAAGCATTTGCGAAATCGAAGGGCCTTGCGCTGGAGGCCCTCACCGAATCCGCCGCCCATTGGCGCCGCCCGTCGCTCGAAACGCCGAGCGCGGAGATCGTCCAGCAGCGCCTGCTTCCGGCCATCGACGACGTCATGTCGTCCGGCCAGCCCGTCGACGCCCGCATGGCCGCCCTGGCCAAAGAGTTGCAAGCCGGACGGGATCCGGTGCCCTCTCCCTCGGGGAGAGGGTTAGGGTGAGGGTCCGTCCGCTCCCCTCTCCCCGCCGAGGAGACCCTTGCGTAGCCCCTACGTCATTCCCGCGAAGAGCCTGCCCCGTACTCGATACGGGGCGGGAATCCACCCTTCATCGAACCTGGGGGCTGGTGGAATTCTCCCAAACATCATTCGTCCGACCGGGTTTTGCAAGGGTCTCCCGCTGGGAGGGGGTTCGGGTGAGGGCCCGTCCGGTCCCCTCTCCCTCGGGGAGAGGGTTAGGGTGAGGGTCCGGTTGGGCCGCGCATCCGCAGGGTGCTTGCTGAACGTGACCACGAGGTCCCCCATCGGCGTATCGGAGCCCCGCCACCGCCCACCCGACGGCAGGTACCATCGGGCGGCGGGTCCTCCGGTGGGCCCCGTCACCGACTGAGGCTGCGGCGTGTACGCCATCGAGATTCCGTGGGACCCGGACCTGTTCGCCATCGGCGACTTCCGGTTCACGTGGCACTCCCTATGGGCGGTCATCGGCATCATCGTGGGCGTGTTCGTCGCGCGGCGCCTGGCGCGCCGGTCCACCATCACCACCGACGAAGTGACCACCCTCGCCCTCTGGGGCGTGGCCGCCAGCATCGTCGTGGCGCGCGCCCTGTACGTCATCGACAACTGGGAGCTCGAGTTCGCCCACGACTTCGCCAGCATCTTCAAGCTCAACCAGGGCGGCATCACCGTCTGGGGCGCAATCATCGGCGGGACCATCGGCGTGGGCGGGGCCGCGTGGTGGATGCGCCTCCCGGTGCGCACTGCATTGGATATCGGCGCGCCGGGCACCATCTTCGGCATGGGCATCGGCCGCATCGGGGACCTCATCAACGGCGAGCATCACGCCCTGGCGTCCAACCTTCCCTGGGCGGTGTCCTACACCCATCCAAACACGCTCGGGCAGGGCCCCGTTCGACCCGACATCGAGGGTTTCCCGGTCCACCCGGCCACGACCTACGAGATGCTCGGCGACTTCGTCATCTTCGCCGCCGCCTTGTGGCTCGTATTTCGCTACATGGGCAACCTCTACACCTATTGGTTCGTCGTCGCGGGCTACAGCGCGCTGCGGTTGGGCCTGCAGTTCCTGCGTCTCGACCAGAACATGCTGTTCGCCGGCCTGCAGCAGTCGCAGGTCATCGGGATCATCGGTCTCATCGTCACCGCGGCCTGGGCCGCCCGGCACCTGTGGCAGCGCCGCGCCGCCGTGAGCGCGCCGGCAAAGACCGCGCCACGCCCGCCGCGTCCACGTTGAGCATGTCCACCGAAACCGCCGCCGACACCATCGGCGTGACCTATCCCTTCGCGGCCATCGTCGGCCAGGACCGGATGAAGCTGGCATTGCTGGCCAATGCCGTGAACCCCGCCATCGGCGGCGTCCTCATTCGCGGCGAGCGCGGCACCGCCAAGTCCACGGCGGTGCGCGGATTGGCGGTGATCCTCCCGGCCATCACCGTCGCCACCTGCCGCTACCGCTGCGATCCCGATTCCGGCAACCTTTGCCACGAGTGCCGCCAGAAGCGCGACGCCTCCGTCTCGATCGAGACCGAGTCCCAGCGCGTACGAGTGGTCGATCTGCCCGTGTCCGCGACCGAGGATCGCGTCGTCGGCACCATCGACCTCGAGACCGTGCTGCGGGACGGCCGGCGCTCGTTCGAGCCCGGGCTGCTCGCGGACGCGCACCGCGGCATCCTCTACGTCGACGAGGTCAACCTCCTCGACGACCACCTCGTCGACACGCTGCTCGACAGCGCCGCGTCCGGCGTCAACCGCGTCGAGCGCGAGGGCGTGGCCCACCATCACCCGGCGGAGTTCATCCTCGTCGGCACCATGAATCCCGAGGAGGGCGACCTGCGCCCGCAGCTCCTCGACCGCTTCGGACTCGCCGCCGAGATCAAGGGCGATCGGGATCCCCACGCCCGTGCCGAGATCGTGCGGCGCCGGCTCGCCTTCGAGACCGACACGGCGGCGTTCCTGGAAAGCTGGGGACCGGCAACCAACGACCTGATGGCCCTGATCGATCGGGCCCGCGGCTTGCTTCCGGACGTCAACGTGAGCGCCGACAAGCTGGGACTGATCACGCACATCGCCAACGCCATGGGCGTGGACGGCCACCGCGCCGACATCGTCATGTACAAGACCGCCCGCACGATCGCGGCGCTCGAGGGGCGAACGGAAGTCACCCTGGAAGACGTGCGCCGCGCCGCGGAGCTGGCGCTGCCTCACCGCCGGCGCCGCGACCCGTTCACGCCGCCGGGCCTCGACCCCGACGAGCTCGACCGCGCGATCCAGGCCTTCGAGGCGCGGCCCGCTCCGGCACAGTCCACGGATTCGGCCGCCGATGCGACGGATGGGGCTGCCGGTGCCGCCGACGACTCGTCGATGAGCTCGTCGCCGGCTGAGAACGGTCCCCCGGGGGACGCCAACGAGGCGGACCAACGACTCGCGAGCGACGAGGCGACCACGGCGCCCCCGGTCAACGCGCCCGAGCGCATCCCGTTCCAGAAGCCGCGCACGGGACGGCGAACCAGCGCCGAGGTCAAGGGCCGCCGCGGCCACTCCGTGCGCAGCCGGCCGATGGACCCGGACGATCCGCCCGACATCGCGGTGATCGACACCGTTCGCGCCGCCGCCGCCCGCCGGACCCAGCCGGGCACACCCCAGATCGACGCCCAGGACTTGCGGGTGCACCGGCGCATGCGCAAGGTCGGCAATCTCATGCTCTTTGTCGTCGACGGCTCGGGCAGCATGGCGGCCCAGCGGCGCATGCAGCTCACGAAGTCCGCCGTGCTCTCGCTGCTCGCGGACGCCTACAAGCGGCGCGACCGCGTGGGTGTCATCACCTTCCGCAAGACCGAGGCCTACGAGACCGTACCCCCGACCTCGAGCCTCGACGTGGCCCACGCCCGCATGCACGAGCTGCCCACCGGCGGCCGCACGCCGCTGGCCCACGGGCTGGAGCTGGCTCGCCTCGTGGTCGAGCGCGAGCGCGCGCGCGACGCCCAGTTGCGTCCCATCGTGATCCTGCTGACCGACGGCGTCGCCAACGTTGGTCTCTCGGCGGGTTCCGATCCGATCACCGACGCCATGCAATCCGCCGGCGCCATCGCGCGCGACCGCGTGCCCGCGCTCGTGGTCGACGCCGACCGCCGCCACAACCGCAGCGGCTCGCTGGTGGAGCTCGCCAAGCAGATGGCCGCGGCCCACGTGCGCCTGGACGCCCTGGCCGCGGGACAGCTGACCAGCCTCATTCGCCTCGCCGCGGCCTAAGCCACCGCTCCGACGGAGACCGCGCGTGGACTCGTCGTCGGGCCGTCTTCCGCGCCGGATATCGGTCGTCGGCCTCTCCGGCTCGGGCAAGACCACCGTCGCCCGGCGGCTCGCCCGCCTGGTGGATGCGCCGCACGTCGAGCTCGACGCCGTGCACTGGATCCACCCCGACTGGGCCGAGCCGTCCGACGAGGAGTTCCAGGCCGCGGTGGGACGCGCCCTGGCCGGCGACGCCTGGGTGGTGGAGGGCAACTACCGCAGCGCCCGCGCGGTGTATTGGCCACGGGTCGAGATGATGGTGTGGCTCGATCTGCCGCTGTGGTTGACCACCTGGCGCGCGCTGTGGCGCAGCCTGCGGCGCGTGGGGTCGAGCGAGCCGCTCTGGGGTACGCAACGCGAGTCGTTTCGACACTCGGTCCTGAGCCTGGAAAGCCCGTGGACTTGGAATCTCCGCGTGCACCGGCTGCGGCGACGACAGTTCACCGCCCTGGCTGCCGAGCTCGAGCGTCGCGGCGGGCAGCCGGTGCGGCTTAAGTCTCAGCACGAAGTGGACGAGTGGTTGAAGCAGCAGGAGACCGGGCCACCCTCACAGCGCCAGGGCTAGCTGCGCCGGAGCCGGCGGCGGTCCCAGCACCGGCAACGACTCGCCCATGGGCCCGACCGACTCCCGGACCGCTTGCGCCCGCGCGTGCAATTCGTTGCTGACCGACTGGTCCACGTAGCGGGTATCGCCGGGATACAGCCCGGCATAGAGCGACTCGAGGTGCGGAAAGTACCGCCGCAGGTGGTGCATGAACCAGCGCTTGGGCTCTTGGTCCAGGTGCAGCATCACCACGCCCACCCGGCGGGCGCCGGCGTCCCGCGCCCGCCGCATCACCGCCTCGATCGTCGCGCTGGAATCCGTCAGGCCCGGCAGCACCGGCGCCATGTTCACCCCCACGTCGAGATTCAACCGCGCCAGCTCGCCGACCAGCCGAAACCGCTCGTCCGGCGGCGGCGTTCCCGGCTCGATGCGACGGGAGAGGTTCGGGTCGGCGATGGGAATCGACACCGTCACCGTCACTCCGGCGGCCCGCGCCAGGTCCTGCAAGAGATCGCCGTCCCGCCGCAGCAGGGTCGACTTGGTGATCAGGCCGATCGGCGAGCGCGCGGCCAGGAACTCCTTCAGGCAGGCGCGCGTCAGCTTCAGACGCCCCTCGACCGGCTGATACGGATCGGTCGCCGCGCCCACCGCCACCGTCTCGCGCTTCCAGCGGGGAGACCGAAGCTGCGCCCGCAGCCGCTCGGCCACGTTGACCTTGGCGAACACGATGCGCTCGAAGTCCCGCCCACCGTCGAGGTCGAAATAGGTGTGCGTCTGCCGCGCGTAGCAGTACCAGCAGGCGTGACTGCAGCCGCGATAGGGATTCAGACTCCACTTGAAGGGCATCCCGCGCACGCGATTGAGCGCGGACCGGCACTCGATGGGTCGAACGTCCACTCGCACGGCACGGCTGCCCTTCGCTGCCCTGCCGTGGCTTAACTATACCAGACAAAATACGAACACCATAAGCCCAAGCAGCCCAAGACTGCGGGTCAGTCTTGACCGTCATTCCGGCGAAAGCCGGAATCCAGTCCGGTTGCCCCTGTGCGGCCGTGGATCGCCGGAACTGGACCCCGGCTTTCGCCGGGGTGACGGAGTGTTAGCCGGGGTGACCGAGCGTGATACACGGGGCGCCCAGGCTAGGAGCGGAAAACCCGCTCAATCGCGCCTAAAGCAGCCGAGGATTCGCGTTAGAGCCATTGAATTGTGTCGACGGATCACCTTGGGGCAGGGGTTTTTTGGCATGTTCGGCGTTTAATTTCGAAGACGAAATAAGAGGCTGACCGAGGATTGCCGGACCTGGACCCCGGCCTCCGCCGGGGTGACGGAGGGTAATTCTGGGGTCGCTAAGGCTGGCGGGACGTGCTGCTACAACCGCCGCCAGCGGAACCCATCCGACGCCAGCAGGTCGTCGGCCGCATCGGGTCCCCAGGTGCCCGCCTGGTAGAAATGCAGCGGGTGCCCCTCGTCGAAGCGCCACGCGGACAGCACCGGCATCACCGCCGCCCAGGCCGCCTCGGCTTCGTCACCCCGGATGAACAGCGTCTGATCGCCCAGCATCACGTCCAGCAGCAGCCGCTCGTAGGCGTCGGGCGACTCTTCGGCAAACCCCTGCCCATAGCCGAAGTCCATCCGCACCGGACGCACGCGCACCGACGGACCCGGCTGCTTGGCCTCGAAGGTGATGGAAATTCCCTCGTTGGGCTGAATGCGCATCACCAGGCGATTCGGCGGCACGCCGTCCGGGCTCGAGTCGCTGAAGAGCCGGTGCGGCACGCTGCGAAACTGGATGGCGATTTCGGTGGCGCGCTTGGTCAGCCGCTTGCCCGTGCGCATGTAGAACGGCACGCCCTGCCAGCGCCAGCTGTCGATGAACCATCGCGCCGCGATATAGGTCTCGGTGAGCGAGTTGCCCGCCACGCCGTCCTCGGTGCGATAGGCCGGCACGTCGGAGCCATTCATGCGCCCCCCGCTGTACGACGCTCGCACCACGTGCTTCCGCACGTCGGCCACGCTCATGCGTCGCAGCGCGCGCAGCACCTTCACCTTCTCGTCGCGAATCGCGTCCGCGCCAAAGTCCACCGGCGGCTCCATGGCCACCACCGCCAACAGCTGCATCATGTGGTTTTGCATGATGTCCCGCAGCGCCCCGGCCTCTTCGTAGTAGCGGCCGCGGCCCTCGACGCCCACTTCCTCCGCCACCGTGATCTGCACGTGCGATACGTAGCGTCGATTCCACACCGGCTCGAAAATGCTGTTCGCAAAGCGAAACACCAGCACGTTCTGCACCGTCTCTTTGCCCAGGTAGTGGTCGATGCGGTAGATCTGGGACTCGTCGAAGACGCTGTTGGCGATGGCGTGCAGCGCGGCGGCCGACTCCAGATCGCGACCGAACGGCTTCTCGATCACGATGCGGCAGGTTCCGGGGCAATCGGTCAGCCCGGATGCGCCCAGACGCCGGATGACCTCGGGAAACAGGCTCGGCTGCGTGGCCAGGTAGAAGATGCGGTTGCCGCCGGTCCCGTGCGCTTCCTCCAGCGCCGGGAGCTCCGCCGTCAGGCGGTCGAAGCCCTCGTCGTCGCTCGAGTCGCCCCTGAGGTAGTGCACCCGCTGCGCGAAGTCGTCCCAACTCTCCGGCTCCGGCGCCCCGCTGCGCGAGTACTTCGAGGCCGCCTCGAGCAGCGTCGAGCGATAGGAAGCGTCGTCCATGGGGCGTCGCCCCTGCCCCACCACCGCGAATCGATCCGGCAGCAGGCCGTCCTGCCGCAGGTTGTAGAGCGCCGGAATGAGCTTGCGTCCGGCGAGGTCGCCCGATCCGCCGAAGATGATCAGCGCATGGGGATCGCCGGGCTTCGGCGCATCGTGGCTCCCGCGCGCCGCCTGGCCGTCGGAGGCGACGGCCGTGGCCGGCGTCGCCTCTTGCGCCGCGCTCACGACAGCGTCTCCACGACCGCGGCAAGCTCGTCGAGCGCCGCCGTCGGCTCGCTCGCCGCCAGCCGGAGCACGCGGCGCTGCTTGTCGCGCAGCGATCGCAAGTCGCCCTCGGCCTGCGCGTCGATCAACGTGGCGAAGCCGTAGGCCTCGCCGGGAATCGGCACGTCCGCACGGTGGTCGCCAATGATCTGCATGAATACACCCCTATTCGGTCCACCCTTGTGTAGCTGCCCAGTGGAGTGGAGGAACCGCGGGCCAAAACCCAGGGTCGTGGCCAGCTTGGTGCGGTCGCGAATCGTCGTCTGGATCTGTTGCAGCCGAGCCTCATGCGCCGGCGTGCGATCGAGGTATGCGTGGATCGACACGTAGTCGCCCGTCGCCGTCTTGCCGAGGAACGCACGCAGCGCCTCGGCCGCGGTCGTGCCCGGCACGCCGGAAACACGGAGGGCTTCACCGGAATCTGTGGCGGCCGCATCCCGCAGCGGAGAGGCGCCGTCCAACACACCTTCCAGCACCCGCGCCGTATTGGCCTTGCTCTCCTCGACGTTTGGCTGGTCGAACGGGTTGATGCCGAGCACCCATCCGGCGACGGCCGTCGCAAGCTCCCAGCGCCAGAACTCGGCGCCTAGATCGTGCACGTCACTCAGCGTGAGCCGGATCACCGGATGGCCGGCTTCCGCCAGCGCATTCAGGCCGTCCAGCGCCTCGTCGCCGACGGATATGCCCACGAACACCCGGTCGTCGCCATAGACCGGCGGGTCGCCGAGCGCCTCGCCGTCCACGGGCACGACGCCGAGCCCATGCTTGCCGGTGCTCTCCGCGACGAGCTGCTCGATCCAAGCTCCCAGCGGCGCCGTCGTCGGCGACAGCGCCAGCGACAGCTTGTCCCGCCCGCGCTGCGCGAGCACCCCCAGCGCCAGACCGAGTCGAACGGCCGAGTTTTGCCCGATGTCAGCCTCTTCCAGCGCGGCTTGTCCGAACTCGACGGCGCCACGCAGCACCGCGGCAGTGTCCAGTCCGACCAACGCCGCCGGCACCAGCCCGAAGTACGACAACGCCGAATAGCGCCCGCCGATCCGGGGGTCGTTCAGGAAGGTGCGGGCGAACCCGTCGTCCGACGCGCGCTGGGCCAGCGAGGTGCCCGGATCGGTGATCGCGATGAAGTGCGACCCGGCATCGAGATCCCCGCGTTCCTCATACCGCGCCCGAAACGTCGCGTAGAGCGTGGCCGTTTCCAGGGTGCCGCCGGACTTGCTCGCCACGACGAATAGCGTGCGGGCCAGATCGATGGCGTCGCTCACCCGGCGCACGGTGGCCGGGTCGGTGGAATCGAGCACCGTCAGGCGCGGCCGCCCGGCGGCTGCGGGCAGCATCGCCGCCATCACCTCCGGCGCCAGGCTGCTCCCGCCCATGCCCAGCAACACCACATCGTCGATGTCGGCGGAGGCCTTAGCCGCCCACTCCGAAATGGCGTCGGCCTCCGGCTCCAGCCGTTCCGCAATGCGAATCCAGCCCAGCAGATTGCCGATCTCGGCTCGCTGCCCGGCGTCGTCCGACCAGAGCGACGCGTCCTCGTCCGACAGCCGCGACACCACTCGATCCGCGCCCGCCCGAGCCTCGGCATCGGAGATGTTGAGGGTCGTGGCGCGCATCGCCAGCCGGGGCGTGGAGGCCATGATCAGGCGCGCAGCGCGGCTGCCTTCGCGTCCAAGTCGGCCAAGAGCTCGTCGTAGGAGTCCACGAACTTCTGGACGCCCTCGTCCTCCAGTTGGTCCATCACCGCGTCCAGGTCGATACCCAGCCGCTGGAGCCGTTCCAGCACCTCGTCCCAGAAGTCCATGTCGGCGCGGACTGTCTCCTGCACCTCACCCGTATCGCGGAACGCCGCCATGGTGTTCTCGGGCATCGTGTTGACGGTGTCCGGACCGATCAGCTCGTCCACGTAGCGCGTGGGCGGATAGGCCGGGTTCTTGGTGCTGGTGCTCGCCCACAGCGGCCGTTGCCGGCGCGCCCCGCGGGCCGCCAGTTGCTGGAACCGCTCGCCGCCAAAGATTTCCTCGAAGATCCGATAGCAGGCCTTGGAGTTCGCAATGGCCGCCTGCCCCAGCAGGTCGCGGGCTTCGGTGGCCGCGTCGGGACGGCTGGCCGCCAGCGCTTCGAGCTGGTCGTCGACGGCCGTGTCGATGCGGCTGACGAAGGTGCTCGCCACCGACGCCACGGCATCGAGCGACTCGCCGCGCGCGGCGCGCGCTTCGAGCGCGTTCAGATACGACTCGGCAACCGCGCGGTAGACCTCCTGCGCAAAGATCAGGGTGATGTTGACGTTGATGCCCTCGCCCAGCAGCGTCTCGATGGCCGGCAGCCCCTCGCGCGTGGCCGGCACCTTGATCATCAGGTTGCGGTAGTCGACCCGATCCGCCAGCCGTCGCGCGGCTGCGACCGTCCCGTCGGTGTCGCGCGCCAGGTGCGGCGAGACTTCGAGGCTCACGAATCCGTCCCGGCCCTGCGTCGACTCATAGACTCGCAGCAGAATGTCGCAGGCGGCCCGGATGTCCGCGATCGCCAGCGTCTCGAAGGTCTCCTCGGCGTCCTGGCCGCCGGCGAAGAGCGACGCGATCTCGTCGTCGTAGGTATCGCTGCCGGAAATGGCCCCGTGGAAGATCGTCGGGTTCGAGGTGATGCCGCGCAGCCCGTCGGTCGCAATCATCTCTTCGAGTTGACCGGACCGAATCAGATCGCGGCTCAGGTAGTCCAGCCAGACGCTCTGGCCCTGGTCGACGAGCTCCTGCAGCGGGTTACGCATCATCAACAGCGACTCCTTTGTCCTCTCACGCCCCAGGGGAAGTCGAGGCCGGACGATTCCCTGCAAACGGGACCACCTGGATTCGTATTCAGCGTAGCAGCGGCCATTGGCGTGGCTGTGTAGGTCGGGCTACGGCGACAGCCGCTCACCGCGCTCGAGCGCCTGCACCTTGTGCAGCCGGCGCACGTAGCGTTCCTCCGAGTCGGCGAACTCGGCGCCGAGAAACGACGTCACGATTTCGGCGATCAGCGACATGCCCACGATCGACGAGCCCAGGCACAGCAGGTTCAGGTCGTCGTGCTCGACGCCCTGGTGCGCCGAGTAGGTGTCGTGGCACGTCGCCGCGCGCACGCCGGCGATCTTGTTGGCCGCCACGCAGGCGCCCACGCCGCTGCCGCAGACCACGACGCCGCGGTCGGCCTCCCCGTCCACGATGGCCTGTCCCACGGCTGCCGCGTAGTCGGGATAGTCGACCGACGCGTCGGAGTCCGTGCCGAGGTCCAGCACCTCGTGGCCCGCGTCAACGAGCAGCGCGAGCAACTCGTCCTTGACCGCAAATCCACGGTGGTCGACCCCGACGGCAACGCGCATGCGTGTCTCCTGTCGCACCGGCAATGTCGCCGGTGTCGAACCGCCCCTAAGAATACGCAAGCGGCGAGGCGCCCGGGTGCGCGTCTGCCACGCGAGTGCAGATTATTGTCATTCCGAGCGCAGCGAGGAATCTAAGGCCGCTGCGCCTTCTCCCGGCCCCTTAGATTTCTCGCTCCGCTCGAAATGACAAGAGCGGGACGCAACCGCTGTCGACACTAGCGGGAACGGCCCCAACCAAGCTATTCGCCGTCCCCCAAATCCCCCGCGCCCGCCATCCGCCGATAGAGCCGTTCCTGCCGCTCCATCGCCGCGCGGTAGACCGCTCCATTGGCCGCGTCGGGCTCCAGCGTCTCGCCGCCAAGCGGCTCGACCGCCGCCCAGGACTCGATGGCCCCAAGCTGCGCCAGCGCCCACAGCGCCGCGCCGCGGCTGGTGGCTTCGATCGCCGCCGACCGCGTCGCGGGCCGCCCAAATGCGTCGGTCACCATCTGCGCCCACACCCTCGACCGTCGGAATCCCCCGCCCGACAGCATGACCGCGTGCGACGTGGGCAGCTCGTCGGACAGCAGGTCGTAGATGCGCGTCAGGCGATAGGTCACCGCCTCCATGCCCGCCAGCAACAGCTCCTCCGCCCGTGTATTTCGTCGCAGGCCGTGGATCGTCGCGCGTGCCTGGTCGTCCCAGCCCGGACTGCGCTCGCCGCTGAGAAACGGCAGCAGAGTCACGCCGTGGCCGTCGGGCGGCAAGTCCTCCACGAGCGCGTCCCAGCCCTTGGCGGGACCCAATTCCGTCAACTCGGCCACCCAGCGCACCATGTTGCCGCCGTCGGTGAGCGCGCCGCCCAGAAGCGATCGGTCGGGCGACAGGCGGTATTCCCAGAGACCCTGCGGCACCGCCGTGACCGGTCCCGGCACGATGGCCCGCACCGCCGCGCTGGTGCCCAGGTTCACGACCACCGCCGGCGTGTCGGTTTCCGCGGTCCCCACGTTGCTCGCCACACCATCGCCCACGGCCGGAAACCAGGCCGCCTCGGCAAGCGCCGGCCACCGCTCCGCCCAGGCCGGAGCAAGCCCGCGCACGGGAGCGTTCTCCCTGTCGATCTGCCCGAGCGCGTCGGCTTCGAGTCCCAGGGCGTCCAGGGTGGTCCGGTCCCAGTCCATCGCTCGCCGGTCGAGCAGACCGCTCCACGCGGCCGCCGACACCCCGAGACCGCACGGCCGCCCGAAGAGGCGTCCGTAGAGGAATTCACCGAAGGAAACCCAGCGATCGACGCTCGCCAGCAGCTCCGGCTGCGTGCGCGCCAGCCAACGGAATCGCGGCGCCAGGTAGCTGGCGTGCAGCGGGCACCCGGTGCGGTCATAGAGCGCCGCCGCGTCCCAGTCCTCCCGCAGCGCGGCGGCGTCGGCGGCGCTGCGCACGTCGGCGTAGGTATAGACCGGCGTGAGCGCCGCACCCGCCGCATCCACGCCCACAATGCTCGACGCGAACACGCTGCACCCGACCGCCGCGATATCGCCGGTTCGCGCTTCGGCCCGCGCCATGGTTTCGTCAATGGCATTGATCACGCAGTCGCTCAGCGCCTCGGCGTCGGCGGTGACGCCGCCGTCGGTTGTCGAATGGAACCGGTGCGCGAGCTTCGCGGCCGTCTTTCGGACCCGGCGGCCACGGGCGTCATAGAGCGCCGCGCGCGCCGACGAGCTGCCGATGTCCAGGCTGAGCGCGAGCGGAGCGGCCGCGTCCGCCAGCTTGACCCTGCTCACGTTCGGCAAGCGTGACGCGTCATCGCTTCGCCCCTCCCTAACCGTCGAACCTCAACCGCCGGTCAACCGACGTCGCCGCCACTCGCACTGTTATGTCAATCCGCTGCGGTCGCTACGAGGCGTCAGGTTCCTTCGGCGGCTCCTTCTCGTCCTTCGCCGCCTCCGGGCGCAGGCGCTCGCCGACGTCCTCGATCACGGACTCGACCTTCCGGCGCAGCTCTTTCGCCTCGGGACGCTGCATGGCGGCGTCCACGGCCCCGCGAGCCTTTTCGCCGATTTGCTGAACGTCCTCCCGCACCCGCTGCACGTCCTCGCGCGCCAGCGTCTCCTCGACCTGGCTCCGTGCCTTGGCGCCGAGAGCCTTGGCGTCCTCGCGCAGGCGCTGGGCCTGGTCGCTCGCCAGCGCCTCATCCACCGCCGCCCGCGCCTCACCGATCCGCTGCTGCACGCGCTCGCTCTTCAACTCGGACTCCGCCTGGCGCGCCAGCTCGCGCGCCTTCTTCTGCCACGACTGCTTGTCGGTCAAATCTCCGACCCCCAAATCCAAATGCGTCTCTGCTGCAAGCCTACTCCTACGGGCATGGTACGGTCCGATACCCGCGCGCATCTGTGATGTTGCATGCCAATGCCTCGGCGCATCGCCGTCACCGAAGTCAACCACTGGCACTCGTCCTACGACGCCGCCTACCTGCAGGTGCTGCGCGATCTCGACGTCGATATCGTCGGCGTGTCGGACGCGGACCTGGCGCTCGCCGAGGACCGGGCGCGGCGCTTCGAGAGTCGCGCGTTCGCCGACTACCGCGCCATGATCGACGAGACCAAGCCCGACTTCGTCGTCGCGCTCGGACGGCATATCGACATGCCGGCCATCGCCCGCTTCCTCATCGAAGCCGACATTCCGTTCATGATGGAAAAGCCCATGGGCACCACCGCCGAGGAGGTGAACGCGCTGGCCGACCTGGCCGAGGCGCGCGGCGCCTGGGCGGCGGTGCCGTTCCCGAACCGCCTGCTGCCGTGGGCCGTGCGGGCCAAGGCCATGATCGAGGCCGGCGAGTTCGGACAAATCTCGCACGTGGTGATGCGCCTGATCCGACCGACGATGCAGCGCTATGTCGAATGGGACTCGCCCTGGATGTGGGACCGGGAGCTTGCCGGCGGCGGCGCCCTGCTCAACCTGGGCGGCCACGGCATGGACCTGGCCCGGATGCTGCTGGGACCGGACGTGTCGGTGGCGACGGCGGTCATCAGCAACCGCGTGCACCAGGCGCAGGTCGAGGACTACGCCCTGGCCACGCTGCGCAACGGCGACGGCGCCCTCATCCACGTCGAGGTCGGCTACACCTGGCCCACCTGGCCGGCGAACGAGAGCGACCTCGAGTTCAAGGTCGCCGGTGAGAAGGCGGCGCTGCGCGTGGTGCCCGGCGGCCTGCAGGTCATCGCGCCGGGGCGCGACGACCGCTATCCCGGCGCCGCGTCCGCCGCCGGAAACTATCCGCCCCTCATCACCGACATGCTCGAGCGCGCCGGGCGCGGCGACCCGCCGGCGATCACCGCCAGGGACTGCGCCAACGCCATGCAGCTGGTCCACGACGCCTACCGCCTCGCCGGACGCCAGTAGCCCCGCCTGAGCTAGTCTGGCTGCGGCAGGTCGATCCCCAGCGGCTCGAGCTCGGCGGCCAGCTCGATCAACTCGTCGACGGCATTCTCCAGGCGCGATGCGATCCGCGCGGCCGCCTCGTCCGCGCCTTCTTCGCCTGGAGGAGGATCGATCTCGCGCGAGTAGCACCCGGCAAACGTGCACGCGCCGGGAAAGAACCGCGACCGCCTGACCGGCGTGAATCCCATCACCCGCAGCGCGTGGCTCTCCCGAAATCGCCGCGACATGCTCGTGATGGCCGGCGCCGGTTGCACGTGCAGCCACCAGGCGCCGTCGGCCTCGCGCGCAATCACAAAGCGAAACCGCCCCGACGCCCGCCGCGCCACTTCCACCGCGGCCTCGGAATGCCCCGGACCCGAAAACGGCTCACGCATCACGGCTCACGATTTGCTGTTGTAGCTCGCAATTCCGGCTGCCAAGATACATAGGCAAGCAGCCTGACAAACCAAATAACGGCACGACGCAAGGAGAATCCCATGGCTGAATACGCGAATCCCGACGCGCTCGTCAGCGCGGACTGGGTCGCCGCGCACGGCGCCGACCCGAACGTCCGGCTTATCGAGGTGGACGTCGACACCACCGCCTACGAATCGGGCCACATCGCCGGCGCCGTCGGCTGGAACTGGCAGTCCCAGCTTTCCGACCAGGTGCGCCGCGACATCGCCACGCAGTCCCAATGGGAAGAGCTGCTGGGCGCCTCCGGCATCTCCAACGACACGCACGTGGTCCTCTACGGCGACAACAACAACTGGTTCGCGGCCTTCGCCTACTGGATCTTCAAGCTCTACGGGCATGAGTCGGTGAGCCTGATGAACGGCGGGCGCTTGAAGTGGGAGAAGGACGGGCGCGCGCTGACGACCGATGCGCCATCGGTCACCGCCGCCTCCTACCAGGCCAAGGCCCCCGACGCCGGCCTGCGGGCGTTTCAGCACAACGTCCTGGATGCGCTTGGCGACAGCGAGTCGGTCATGATCGACGTCCGCTCGCCGGCCGAGTTCAACGGCGAGATCATGGCGCCTCCGGGCCTGCCCGAGACCGCACAGCGCATGGGCCACATCCCCGGCGCGCACAACGTGCCCTGGCTCACCGCAGTCAACGAGGAGGACGGCACCTTCAAGTCGGCCGACGAGCTGCAGGAGATCTACGGCGGCAAGGGCGCCAGCGCCGAGAAGGACATCATCGCCTACTGCCGCATCGGCGAGCGGTCCTCGCACACGTGGTTCGCGCTCAAGGAGCTGCTCGGGTTGCCCAACGTGCGCAACTACGACGGCTCGTGGACCGAGTGGGGCTCGATGATCGGCGTGCCGATCGAGAAGTAGGCCGACGGAAAGCCGGGCGCTCTAACTCAGGCCGTGCCGCGCCCGTCGTCACCCCAATCTGTCATTCCGAGCGCAGCGAGGAATCCAAGGGGCAGGTGAATGGGCACAACGCCCGTCGCCTCCTCGCGGCAGGCGGCCTTCCAGCACTCCCGAGGCGGGAGACCCTTGAAGAATCCGGTAGGGGCGGGTCTCAGACCCGCCAGACGCCAGGCATCCGGCGCGCCTCCAGATTCGACCGGACCGGATTCCCGCCTTCGCGGGAATGACGGAGGGATTGCGCAAGGGTCTGCGAAGGCGGGAATCTAGGCCCGCCACACGCGGGAGTGCGAACCGGGCGCCCACGAGGTGCGCCCCTACAGGAAACGACTCGGTGTAGGGGCAGCCCTTGCGGCTGCCCGTGCCCGGTGGCCCGCGCTGGGTGCGGCGTGGGACCTTCCGCCGACGAAACGCCATGCCGCACCTCGCGGCACATCGACCCGCCGGCCTACGCCTGGGCCATCACCCGCTTGAGAATCTCGAAGCTCCGGATCATCGCGTCGCGGGGGTCCGGCAGCTTCGGGTTCATCTCGATCGAAATCTGCCCGTCGTAGCCGTGGCGCCGCAGCGCCCGCACGGCGTCCACCAGGTCCTGCTCCTGCTGCAGCCCGTCCAGCAGCGCCATGTGATCGTCCAACTCGCCGCGGTTGTCGTCGAAGTGGACGAACGTCATCAGGTCGCCGAGCGTCGCCACGGCGTCCGGCACGCTCTCGCGGCTGATCTGGGCGTGGCCGATATCCAGCAGCACGTACAGGTTGGGATGCCCCACGTCCTCGACGAAGGCCAGCGTCTCCGCGACGCTCGGCAGCGCGTAGCCGGGAAAGTGCTCGATGCCGAATTTGATGCCCAGACGCGCGGATTCCTCGGTGAGCGCCACCACCGCCTCGCGGTAGCGCGCCCGCGACGCCGGATCCACCGCCGTCGCCGATGCCGGCGGCAGGTAGACGAACTCGGCATTCAACTCCGCCGCCTCGGCCATCCCCGCGCGCACGTGATCCAGCGCTGCGGTCCGCGCCGCGTCATCGGCGGCCTCCAGCGCCGCGCCCTCGGGCAGCAGGTGCGCGATCGCCACGCTGGCCACCGGCAAGCCGCTGGCCGCGTCCCACCCGGCGGCAAATCCCGGGTCCACGTCGATCGCCTCGAAGCCCGCCTCCTTGGCCCAGGCCGCGGCCTCATGGGGGTCTTCGGGCAGGGACCACAAGCAGGCGCCGATCCGCATTTCGAGCTCCTTCGGGCAGGTGCGACGGTTCGCGGGCGTGTCAGTCGGTGTGGAGCGAGGCCTCGAGCAGGAGGCACGCGCCATCGAGCGCACGCAGGGTAGCGCGTAGACCGGCAGGGATGCCCACGTGATCGCGCGGGCCCAGCTCGACCGAGACCCCGGCCATGGCGAGATTCAGGCGTCCCTCGCGCACCGAGAGGATGTGGAACTCGTCGAAGCCGAGCGCCATCGGCTCCTCGCCCACGTGCAGGGCCGCCAGCTCCAGGCCGCCGGTGGCCGGGCGGGACGTTCGCTCGGCGTCGATGAGCACTCGTCGTTCCCCGGCCGGCGCCTGCCGAAGCGCGGCCAGCGCCGGCTCGAGATGGACGGAGCGGTTCATGCCCGACGACTCCAGCGGCGTCTCCGGCCAGTCGTGCGTCGGCGACGGCCGCGGCTCGACGTCGAAGAACACGCCCCACCCATCCAGGGTCCGCGAGCCGAACACGAACGGCACGAAGTGGTCGTGGCCGCTCAGGTTGTCGAACCCGTGGTCCAGCATCGGCGGAATCGGCATGGCGTACGGCGCGGTCACCGTCGCGGCGCGGCCGTCGAGCAGCGTCCGCCCGTGCACGCCCTCGTAACCCAGGTGGATCTCCACTTGCAGCGCGTGGCGATGCGTGGTGGCGCCCCCACTCGCCGCCGTCACGAAGGCCGTATTCCACGAGATGTGATCGCCGTAGACCAGCGGCACGATCACGACCTCGATGCCCGGCACCTTGTAGCTCGCCTGCTCGGGGAGATCGTCGTCGCGCATCGGAACGATGCCGTCCGAGATTCGAATCGCATCGATCACGCTTTGAAACCGGTCTCGAATCTCATGCGCCTCCTCCGGCGCATCGGGACCCGTGAGCGCAGCGACCACCTCGTCGCTCCACGCGTGATACCAGGCCAGCGTCGGCGCCGCGGCGCGCAGGTCGGCCGGCACCGGACGCATCGCCAACGCTTGAAGGTCGCGCAACCGGCGCTGCGCCGTTTGGACGGCCGGCACGTCGCTGAATGGGTCCAACGCCAGACGCGTGGCGTGGAACGCCCCAACCGTCTGCGTGCGATAGGCGTAGGCGTAAAGGCGGGCGAGATCGACGTCGGCCTGCGTGAGGCCCGAGACGTCCCGGCGGCCATCGATCGCCGCCTGCGCCAGCGCCGCCAGGTCGCGATAGCGTGGGTTCATGGCCGGAATCGCCGCCCCCCAGTCGCCACCGACGTGCGCCGGATGAGTCCCGAGAGACGCGGCCATTGCCACAAGGCAAGAGCACCGGCGATCGTGCCCACGGCGGCCGCCGCCGAAATGGTCGCCCCCAGGCGAAACGTCGCCGGCTCGTACCAGAGCTCCACGTGTTTCGCGTCCGCGGGAACTGGAATTGCACGCTGTACCAGGTTGGCCGGCAAGATCGGCACGGACTCGCCGTCGACCGCGGCCTTCCAGCCCGGATAGAACGCATCGCGAACGATCAGCATGGATGGTTCCGCCGCGCTGATTTCGAACTCAAGACGGTCGGCGTCTTCCCGGGTCACTCGAACCTGGCCGGTGTCACCGGTGGACGGCTCGTGTCTAGCCAGCAACTCAGGGGCAATCGAGGGTCCCCACGGCCCGGCTTCCACAATCGGCCGACCCAACGCCGCGGGGTGGCCTGGCAACACATAGTCAAGGGCCTCATCGGCATTCTCGGCCAGTTGCACCCGTCGGACCAGCTCCACTCGTGGCGGCGGGGTGAACGATCCAACCAGCAGTGGCTCGACATCGGTCACCTCTGCCAGACGCGGAGACCAAAAGCGATGCGCCCGTCCTGCCCGATCAACAATCGACATCCCATGCACCCGAATCAAGACGCCGGAATCATAGACCGAAATCACCACGGTATCCGCCAGCGCATCCTGGGGCGCCGCGAGCTGCGCCAGCGAGTAGATGCTTCCCGGGAGCGATACGGGAACCTTTACGAATGAGTCCGCATGCGCCGGTTGTCGATGCCGCAGAGAACCAAATCCCGTCCGCTCGGCAACCTCCAGGCCGGCGCGCAGAGGTGCGACGGCAACCTCACGCCCTTGCGCCAACCACGTGACGGTGGCGACCGTTTCACCCTGGGTGGCATCCAGTCCGCCATCCATGGATAGCACCAGGAGCAGTTCACGCGGACTGGCCACCACTGGCAGCTCAATCGAGCGCTCGGACATCTCCGAGTGGACGTCAACCACGAGCGTCGGCCGGCTAATCGAGTAGGTGAGGCTCGCGTCCTCGAAGCGATAGCTCTCAATCCCCTGAGCGGAATCGGAGAGATAGACCACCTGGTCCACGCCGAGCACACGCGCAATGCGGCTGGGCGCGTCGTCCCAAGTCTTCCGCACCGTCTCAGTCCGTCGCAGTGCCAGTGGCGTATAGATCGTCGCCTCGGCACTCCGTGCCGGCAGCAGTCGGTTGGAGCCAAAGTCGATCGCCTCCGAGACGAAGACTCGCGGATAGGTACGGGGCGCGCCGGCATAGGCCGGTGAAGCGAGCAGCGCGTCAGGCGTTTCCAGCGGGTGGAAGGTCGCCGCGAACAATCCCAACTCGGCAGCGCTGAGACAAAAGGCAGCCGGGGCAAGCACCTTCCTGAGGGATGGGCGCCGCGCCGCCGCGACAGCGACTCCGAGGAAAGCAATCCCACACGCAGCCGGCAGGAGATTCTGCGGTCTCGCCAGCGCCGTGGAGGCGACGACGCGCTCGGTGAGGTGGTGCGATGCGCTGGGGAGATCCGGCTGCGTATCCAGCCACCGCTTCAGCTCCTGCGAGTTGGCGTCCGACCATAGGTGCACGGCGCCGAGGGCGATCAGCGCCGCGACGATCACACCTCCCAAGGCCACACCGCTCCACCTAGGTGGCCGCCGCCTCACGGCGTCGAGCCCAATGCCGGCCATCGTTGCCAGCGCGAGCACGGACAACATGCTGGAGCGTCCAGGCGCACGAGCACGATCGAATCCCGGCAACCCCGAAAAAGCGTCCCAGATCGGAATTGGCGACTGCCCCCCCAGCGCGTAAAGCGTCGCCACAATCGCCAACACCGCAAGCAGTGCCGTCGTTTTGCAAGGGCGTCGCAGCGCGAGCAGTGCGAGCGCCAACGGAACCAATCCAAAATAAATCGCCGTCTCCCAAGCGTTTCCCGAATACCAATACTCCTCGGGCCCTCCGAATACACCCGGAAAGACCAGT
Organism: Chloroflexota bacterium; assembly: GCA_965243625.1. GTDB lineage: Bacteria > Chloroflexota > UBA11872 > UBA11872 > UBA11872 > JAJECS01. The sequence continues at coordinate 671,827 of CBDEVI010000002.1, read as the reverse complement.
TGGACCAGGCCCAGCGGCGGGATTGCATACTTCCCGGCCTCAGTCGCATCGAGCACATCTCTCCGCGCCGATTCCCCGATCAACTCGACCAGAGGGATCGTCTGAATGGCGCTGAGAGTGCCGGCCACGAAAGCAATTCCGATCCCGCCCCCGAGGGCCCACGCAGTCGCCCGCATTCGGCCACGCCATCCGTCCTTGCGCGGCGTCCAGCGGTTCAATATCAGCGAACCACCCACGTACAGCAGCATCCCGACAACCACATACAGCGTGAGTTGCGGGTGTGCGGCCAGAAGGACGATCGTGAATGCGAGAGCCGTCGCCAAGAACGACCCAATACGGCGTCGGTGGGTCTGCGCACGCATGGCCATTTCAAATCCGGCCAGGCACAGAGGCACCGCGGGCGCGGTGTTGGCGAGATTGACGTGGTGCTGTTGCGCCACCACGAAGCTCCCGAGCCCATACGCGAGGCCGCTGACCGCGGAACCTGCCGGTGACACGCCAAGAGCGCGGGCAAGCCAGTAAGCCGCCAGCGACGCGAGCAAGGCGCGGAGGACCGGCCCCCAGACAAGCAAGGCGTCCGCCGCGCCGACGGCCAAGAATGGCAGGTTGATTGGGTGCAGGACGCCGGTCTGGCCTTCCGCAAAGAGAGGGAATCCCGTCCCGATATATGGGACCCAGAGCGGCAGGTTGCCGCCGCGCAGCGACGCCGCGGCGTATTCGATAAACGGACCGTACTCCTTGACCGTATCCGACTCGTAGAAAACGCGTCCCGTCGCCCACGCCGTGGCAAAAGCGCCAAGCACAACCAGCAACATGGCCGCCACCGGAATAGTCGCGCGCCGTCGCTGAACGAACTGAGGCGACGCCCGAATCATGCGTGACACAACGTTCACGACTGCTGCATAGGATTCATTGGCAGTGAAGCCGCAGGGTCTATGCAGCACGAGGCCCTGCCGTCCGAATTGGGAATCCGATCCACTCACCGGTCACGCCGCCGTGATTCGCCGGGGACACAGATTCCCATCGCATATACGAGGATGGCGAATCACCCAGGTCCGTCGGACCAGTCGCGAATTCGGCAGGCGCGCCCGCGCTATGGGGGCGCGCCCAGGGCGTCCAGGTTCGCGGCGGTCATGCGCTCCAGGTCGAAGCGCGGCTCCCAGCCCCAGTCCGCGCGCGCCGCCGAGTCGTCCATGCGCGACGGCCAGCTATCCACGATGTCCGCCCGCACCGGGTCGATGTCGAACCGCAGGCGGGCCTCGGGCAGCCGCGCCTGCACCGCGTCCACCATCTCCTGGACGCTCGGTCCCGCCCCGATGATGTGGTAGACGCGGCGCGAGAGATTGCCCTCGTCGGCGTCGTTGAGGAGCTGCAGCGCGCCCACCACGTCATCCACCCAGACGATGGGAACGCGGGTGTTCGGATAGACGTAGAGGTCGTAGGCGCCGTCGCGCACGGCATTGACGAAGAGATCGCATACGAAGGCGCTGGCCGCGCCGCCCGCGGGCGCCGTTGGGGCCACCATGGCGGCCAGTCGCACCGCCCGAAAGTCCAGCCCGAAGCGCTGGTGGTAGTAGACCCCCAGGCGCTCGCCGAGCACCTTGGTCACGCCGTAGAGCCCCGACGGCCACTGCGGCACGTCCTCCGTGATCGGCTCGGGCAGCCCGGCGCCGTAGGTCGCCACCGTGCTCGTAAATACCACCCTGCCGATCCCGAACCTGCGCGCCGCCTCCAGGACGTTGCGCGTCCCGTCCACGTTCACACGCCAGGCCAGCTCCGAATCGGTTTCCGCCAGCCCGGACAGGATCGCCGCGAGATGGAAGATCGAGTCGGGCCGAAACTCCGCCACGACCTCGTCCACCGCCGCCGCGTCCTGGACGCTGCCGATGCGCGCGTCGACCTGTGTAAAGGCCTCCGACGGCACGACCGGCTCGTCGCTGACGTCCAGGGAGAGCACCTTGTCGCCGCGGGCGACCAGCGCCGCCGATAGACGCGACCCAATGCTCCCCGCGCCACCGAAGATCAGTGCCCGCATCGCTCTGCGCCTCTCAGTCGAAACCGCGCCACAGCGGCCCAATCATGATATTCACTTCGCGGCAGCCGCCAGCAGGTCGTCCCGCGCGCGTTCGAACGCCTCCAGGCATTCGGGGTTCGCCAGCGCCTCCCGGTTGGGCACGCCCTCGCCGCGCAGGATTCGCGTCACCGCCAGCTCGGCCAGCTTGCCATTGCGAGTTCGGGGCACGGCGGGAACCTCCACGATCCGACGCGGCGCATGCCGCGGCGAGGCTTCGCGCCGGATTACCGTGCGCAGCTCGTTCACGCGCTCGCGGGGAAGCCCGGCACCGTCGCCGACGACCACGAACAGCACGATCTCCTCCGACGCTCCGCGCGCCATCCCCGCCGCCAGCGCGTCGGCCACCCAGGCGATCCGCTCGAGCGGACGGTAGATCTCCGCCGTGCCGATGCGCACGCCGCCGGGATTCAGCGTGGCGTCGCTGCGGCCGTACATGATCACGCCGCCCCTCGGCGTGATCTCGATGTAGTCACCGTGATGCCATACCTCGGGAAAGGTCTCGAAATAGGCGCGGCGATACGCCTGCCCGTCGGCGTCGTTCCAGAACCGCACCGGCATCGAGGGAAACGGCCGGCGACACACCAGCTCGCCCTGGGCGCCAACGATCGGCTCCCCCGCGGCATCGAACGCCGCCACGTCCATGCCCAGGCCCAGGCACTGGATCTCGCCGGCGTACACCGGAAGCAACGGATTCCCCAGCACGAAGCAAGACACGAGGTCCGTGCCGCCCGCGATCGACGAGATGCGCACGTCCGGCCCGGCCGCGGCCTGCGTCCAGCGGAACGCCGCCGGCGACAGCGGCGATCCGGTCGACAGGACGACCCGCAGCGACGGATGCGCCCAGGTCGGCGTCCGCCGCCGCATGCAGGTTTCCAGGAACGGCGCGCTGGTGCCGAAGATCGTTATGTCAAGCTCGTCGATCAGCCGCCACAGCCGGCGCAGGCCCGGATGCCCTGCACTTCCGTCGTACAGCACCAGCGTGCAGCCCGCGGCCAATCCCGTCACCAGCCAGTTCCACATCATCCAGCCGCAGGTCGTGACGTAGAGCATCACGTCATCGGCGGTGACGTCGGTGTGCAGCTGGTGCTCCTTGCGGTGCTGCACCAGGCTGCCGCCCGCGCCGTGGACCATGCATTTCGGCGGGCCGGTCGTACCCGAGGAATAGAGGATGTACAGCGGGTGATCGAACGGCAGCGACGCAAACTCCAGGGGTTCGGCCCGCGGTCGGTCGACGAGTTCTTGCCACGACACCCAGCCGGCATCGGTAACCGTCTCGCCCTCCGGCTCCACGACCACGACCCGGCGCAGGCTCGGCAGCGCCTTGGCAACCGCGCGCACGGTGTCCAGGCAGTCGAAGCGGCGCCCGCCGTAGCGATAGGACGCGCTGGCGATGAGCAGCTTGGGGGCAATCTGGCCGAGCCGGGCCAGCGCGGCCTGCGCCCCGAAGTCCGGCGAGCACGCGCTCCAGATGGCCCCGATGCTGGCGCTGGCGAGGAACGCCACGATGGCCTCGACGCCGTTGCCGACCATGCCGGCCACGCGATCGCCCGACGCAATACCCGCCTCGCGCATGGCGTCCGCGCAGCACTGCACCTGGCGGTGCAGCTGCCGGTAGCTCACGGTGGCGGTCACGCCCTCTTCGGTGACGGCGATCAGCGCGGGGTGGTCGTCACGACGCCGCAGGCAATTCTTGGTGTAGTTGAGGCGCGCCCCGGGAAACCACTCAGTGCCGGGCATCCGGTCGGGGCCCTTGACGCGCTCGGCCGGCGTGTCGAACCGGATGTCCGCGAACTCGGCGTAGAGACCCCAAAACGCTTCCCGCTCATCCACCGACCAGCGGTGCAACGCGGCGTAGTCGGCAAACGTCCGACCCGCGCGCGCCTGCGCCTCGCGCCAAAACCGCCCAAGCAGGGTGCGCTGGCGGGCGTCCGGCAACGGTCGCCACAGCGGCTCGGGATGCTCAGTTTGGGTCAAGCGTCCGTCTCCTCGTCGGGTGCCCAGCGGCGAGCCCGATCGACGGCGGCCCGCCATGTCTCCCGCGACACGGCGCCCAAGTCGCCGCGTGGTTCGATCACGCGATCGGGCGGACGGCAGCGCCGAATCTCCTCCGCCGTGTCCCAGACGCCCGCCGCCAGTCCCGCCAGATAGGCAGCGCCCAACGCCGTCGTCTCCAACTGGGCGGGGCGAACCACCGGGCGTCTCGCAATCGCGGCCTGCAGCTCCAGCAGCAGGTCGCTGGCGGCCGCCCCGCCGTCCACGCGCAGCGGCGCATCGCTCGGGTCCATCACGTCGAGCACGTCCGCGATCTGGTGCGCGATGGCTTCCAGCGCGGCGCGGCAGAGGTGATCGGCAGTGACGCCCGACGTCAGCCCCACGATCACGCCGCGCGCCCGCGGATCCCAGTTGGGTGTTCCCAGGCCCGCGAACGCCGGCACGATCACCGCGCCCGCGGCATCCGGCACGCGCCGCGCGCGCACTTCGCACTCCGCGGCCTGCGAAATGAGCCCCAGGCCGTCGCGCAGCCACTGGATCAGCGCGCCGGCCACAAACACGCTGCCCTCCCGGGCGTAGGTCACGCGTCCCTCGCGGCGCCAGGCAACAGTGGTGAGCAGTCCCTCGGCGTCCGCGGGCCGCTCCTCGCCGGCGACCTGCAATAGAAACCCGCCCGTCCCATAGGTCACCTTGGTATCGCCCGGCGCATGGGCCAGGTGGCCGAACAACGCCGCCTGCTGGTCCCCGGCGAGTCCGGTGATTGGGATGTCCGCCGGGAGGCCCGAGCCCTCGGCGGTGCGGGCGACCTCGCCGGCGGAGTCGACAATCGTCGGCAGCGCCGCGCGCGGCACCCCGAACAGCTCCAGCAGCTCGTCGCACCACGCGTGCGTCTCCAGGTCCATGAGCATCGTGCGGGAGGCATTCGAGACATCGGTGACGTGCGCGCCGTCGGTGAGGCTCCACACCACCCAGGCGTCCACCGTGCCCAGCCGCAGGCTGCCGCGCTCCGCCGCCTCGCGCACCGGGTCATGGTGAGCCAGCATCCACTCATAGGCCGTGGCCGAGAAAAAGGGGTCGACGGTCAGCCCGGTCAGCGCAGCAACGCGCGGCCCCCATCCGTCCGCGCGCAGCGCCTCGCAGCGCGGCGCCGTGCGCCGGTCCTGCCACACGATCGCCGGCGCGAGCGGGCGACCCGAGCCGGCGTCCCACGCCACCGCCGTCTCGCGTTGATTGGTGACGCCGATGGCCGCCAGCGGCGGGTCGCCGGCGTCGGCGAGCGCAAGTTGCGCCGCGCGCTGTACGCTACGCCGGATCTCCGCCGCATCCTGCTCGACCCATCCGGGCCGGGGGTGATGGGCGGTGATCGGGACGCGTCCCTGACCCGCCACGGTTGCATCCGGCGCCACGACCAGCGCCGCGGTGCCGCTGGTCCCCTGGTCGATCGCAAGGATCACGGCGGTGCCTGAGTCCGAGGGGTCGGGTACGGTAGCATGACGTTCAACAGGGGTTGCGCACGAGTGGTTCTCAGCGATAGGAGCCTACGCGAGGTCATCGCCTCAGGGCGCCTTCGCATCGAGCCGTTTGACGATGCCGCGGTACAGCCGTCCAGCATCGACCTGCGGCTCGGCACCGTCATGCGGGTATTCCTGAACCACACCGACACGCACATCGACCCACGCATAGATCAGGAAACGTTAACTGAGCAGGTCGCCATTAGTCCCGGTGAGCCGTTCGTGCTCCATCCCGGCGAGTTTGTCCTCGGCGGCACCATGGAGCACGTCGCCATGCCGGACGATCTGGTCGGTCGCATCGAAGGCAAGAGCTCGCTTGGACGCCTCGGCCTGATGGTGCACAGCACCGCCGGGTACGTTGACCCGGGTTTCCAGGGCAAGTTCACGCTGGAGCTGGCCAACATCGCTACCCTGCCGATCCTGCTCTGGCCGACCATGAAGATTGGCCAGCTTTCCATCATGCATTTGACCACCCCTGCCGAGCGGCCCTACGGATCGCCCGGTCTCGGCAGCAAGTATCAGGGCCAGCCGGAGTCGACGCCCAGCCGGGCGCATCTGGGATTCTCCGAAGTCCCGAACCACCATGGAGGCAATGAATCAGGATGACCGCCGAACCGCAGCAACCGTCCGCCGTCAACAACGAAGACGAGCCGTATCTGGAGTCCTCCGGCGGCGTCGTCTACCGCGTGCGCCGGGGCCGCATCCAGGTGGCGCTGGTGCAGACGCAGCGCGGCGCCTGGGTCCTGCCCAAGGGCGCCGTCGAGCGCGGCGAGGCGCCCGACGACGCCGCCGTGCGTGAAGTCCTGGAGGAGACGGGCATCGTTAGCGACGTGCAGGAGAACCTGGGCGAGATTCGCTATGAGGTTCGGCCCGACCTCTGGACGGGCTTCGTGCCAAAGATCGTGCACCAGTACCTGCTGCTGGCGCGCGGCGGCAACATTCGACCCGACCCCGCCGAACACGTGGAAGCGCGCTGGGTCAGCGTGTCGGACGCCATACGCATGCTGCATCACGCCAACGAGCGCACGGTCATGGTGCGCGCCGAGGAGAGTCTGCGGCGGATGGTGCCCGAGGGCGCCACACCCTAGGAGACGCCCTCGCTGCATCGCCGCGACGTCCTCAAGCTTGGCGCGGCGGCCATTGGAGCGTTCGCCGCCGCCAGCGGGCGAGCCGTCACCCCTGCCGGCGCCGTGGGCGGCACGCTCCGGCTGGAGACCCGGACGCCGGAGTCCATCGACCCGGCCATCGTGCGCGATGCGGGCTCCGCCGAGTTCGCCCTGGAAGTCTTTGCCGGGCTCACGCGCATCAACGTCGACTTGCGCCCCGAGCCGGCCCTCGCGCGTGATTGGGAGGTCACCGACGGCGGCCACCGCTATCTGTTCGAGCTCCGCGACGGTCTCCGGTTTCACGACGGGCGGCCGCTGACGGCGGACGACGTGCGCTGGTCGTGGGAGCGCGCACTCCACCCCGCCACGGAATCGCCCACGGCCGGCGTCATGCTGGGCAACATCGAAGGCGCCGACGCGCTGCGCAATGGTGACACCGACGCCTTGAGCGGCGTGCGCGTGCTCGGCGACCGGTTGCTCGACGTGCGCCTGGTGCAACGCGCCGCCTACTTCCCGGCGTTGGTCGCGCAGGCGCCCAGCCTCGTCGTCGATCGGGCGAATGTCGCCAAGGGACCGGATTGGTCGTTGCGCCCCAACGGCTCGGGGCCCTACCGCCTCACCTCCTTCATCCCGCGGTCGGAGGTGGTGCTGGAGTCCGCGCCGACCTACCACCCGCGGCAATCGGGCCCGGCGATCGTCCAATTCACCGAGCTCGACCCGGGCGAATCGCTGCTCCGCTACGAGCAAGACGAGTTGGACATCGTCCGGGTCGGCGGTTCCAACATCGATCGCTTCTCGGACCCACGCGAGTCGCGCGCGGCCGAGCTGCGTCGCACGCCGGCGCTCGCGCTGACCTACCTCGGTTTCAACTCGTCGCGGCCGCCGTTCGACGACCCCCATGCCCGCCGCGCCTTTGCGCATGCCATCGACCGTTCGCGCATCAATCGCGTGACCCTGCGGGGTCACCAGGCCGAGGCGCGCGGCATCCTGCCGCCCGGCATGGCCGGATACCGCGCGGACTATGCGGGCCTGCCGTTCGATCTCGACGCCGCGCGGCGTGAGCTCCGGCTCTCGCGGCACGGGCCCATCGAGGAATGGCCCGAGCTCGTCGTGGCCACGTCGGGGTCCGGTCTGACGGCGGGCCCGATCACCCGCGCCATCGTGGAACCGTGGCGGGACCAGCTGGGCGTCGACATTTCGGTCGAGCAACTCGACTTTCTGGACTACTTGGATCTCCTGGACACGTTCACCTCCGCCGACAGCCCGCGGCATGCCTTCCTGACGAGCTGGATCGCCGACTTCCCCGATCCCTTCAACTTCCTGGACATGCTGTTCGGGTCGAAGCGCCCGAACAACTACGGCGGATTCAACGACGGCTTCGTGGACCTGCTGCTCGAGTTGGCGAGCAGCGAGCCCCGGCACGAGCGGCGCCTGGCGCTCTATCGGCTGGCGGAGTCGCGCCTCGTGGAGCGCGGCGCCGCCGTTCCCCTCTACCACCGCGTGTCGCACGTGCTCGTGCAACCATGGGTGACGCAGTACCCCGGACAACCCGTGGTGCGTGAATGGCTCACCGACGTTGAGATCGCGCCCCGCTAGCCCCCGGCTGCCGCGCCGGCGCGTCCTGGCCGGCCTTGGCGCCGTGGCGGGCGCCTCGGTCCTGGCCGCGTGCGGCGAACCCGGCGACGGTCGACCGTCCGCCGACGGCGGCAAGATCGAGCTCTGGATGCGCGAGCCGCTCACGCTGGATCCGGCGCTGGCATCCACCCCCAACGAGTTCACCATTCTCAACGCGCTGTTCGAGCCGCTGGTCGCGGTCAGCCGCGACGGCCTGCCGACGCCGGCGACGGCCGCGAGCTGGGACGTGAGCAATTCCGGACACACCGTCACGTTCAAGATCCGCCCGGAGGCCCGCTGGATGACCGGCGAACCGCTCACGGCGGACGCCTTCGCCTGGGCCTGGCGCCGAAACCTCGATCCGCAGATCGGCGGCGCGTTCAACTATCTCCTGTTCCCCGTGCGCGGCGCCCGCGACTACGCCTATGGGCTCTATGAGGATCCCGCGGTGGTCGCCGTGGGCGCGCCCGACGAGTCGACCCTGAGCGTCGGGCTGGCCGAGCCGTCCCCCGGGTTTCCCGCCCGGGTCGCGGCGCCCATTTTCTATCCCCTGCCCGAAGGCGAGATCCGGTCCTATGGCTCGACCTGGACACAGCCGCGGCGACTGCGCGGCAACGGCCAGTATCAGCTGGTGCAGTGGGACCAAGGCCTCGGCCTCACGCTGTTTCGCAACGAGCACTATTGGGGCGATCCGGGAACCTTCGGCGAGGTGGTGGTGCGGTTCCCGGACGAAGACGGCTCGCCGTTGCTGGCGTTTCGCGGCGGCGCCGTGGACGTGGCGCCGGTGAGCGGCGCGGCCTATCGCTCCGCGCGCGGCGACGACCAGTTGCGCGATCGCCTGCGCCTCTTCGAGCGCGGCGGCAGCTGGTTCATCGTCTTCAACACCGCCAAGCCCCCCTGGAATCGGGCGGACGTTCGCCGGGCGCTCGGCATGGTGCTCAACCGCGAGGAAATGGCGGCGGCCGTGTTCGAGGAGCCCACGCTTCCAGGCTGGACGATCGTGCCGCCGAGCACGCTCCCGCGAGAGATTGCCCAGCCGGCCCCCGACGTGGATGCCGCGCGGGGTCTGCTGTCGCAGGCAGGCTTCCCGGACGGCCAGGGCCTGCCGCCGCTCCGGTTCACCTTTCACACCACCGACACGTGGAAGCGGCTGACCGCCTACCTTGCCGCGACGTGGCGCGAGACCCTGGGCGTCGACGTCCAGCCCGACGAGCGGTCGTGGCGCGACTTCCTGTCGTTCACTGACGACCCGGGCGACTTCGACTGCTACCGGGCCGGGTGGACCTCGGAGTTCGCCGACCCGGCAAACTGGTACGACACGCTGTGGCTCTCCGACGCCGACTACCTGGGCACCCGCTGGCGAAACCCAGACTTCGACCGCCATGTGCAAGAGGCCGGAGCGGCCACGGATCCCGAGACGCGGCGCAACGCCTACCGCGCCGCCGACGCGGTGCTCCAAGCCGAGCAGCCGGCCATAGGCATCGGGCACCACGCCGACGCCTATCTGCTGCACCCACGCATCACGGGATTCGGCATCGACCCGGTAACGGGCGCCATCGACCTGCGAGCCGTCGTCGCCAGCAACTGAGCCACAGCCTCCGCTGTAGGGGCGGCCCTTGTGGCCGCCCGGTCCGCAAGCTCATCGACGCGATCAGGACGGGGAGCCTTCCCCCTCCCGCTGCATCAGCGCCCGAATGGCGATCAACGCCGCCACCGTCGCCGCCATTGCCGCGGGAGCGATCAGCATCGCGCCGCGCAGCGTCCACGCATCGGCCGCGCGCCCGATGCCCAGCGACGCACCGATGCCGCCGAGGCCCAGAATCGCGATCACCGCGCCCAGCATGGCCCCCGCGTCGGCCGGTCGATGCCGCGCCGCCAGCGCCAGCAGGGAGGGAATCAGCGCCCCGCTCGCCACGCCGGCCAGCGCCGCGCCGGCCACCGCCATCCACGCCTCGGCGGCCACCGCGGCCAGCAGCGCCGCCAGCGCCGTCGCGACCGAGGCGCCGATCAGCCACGTCATCAGGTCCAGCCGCCCGCTGAGCCAGGCGCCCAGCAACCGACCGACGAAACCGCCCACCCAGTACAGCGTCACCAGCGCCGCCGCCGCGGGGCGATCGAGAACGAAGGCGTACTCGAGAAACGGCGCGAAGAACCCGGCGAGCCCGGTTTCCAGCACCACCACCAGCGCCGACGCAAGGCCGATCAGCAGCAACACCGGCGCCGCGGCCGCCCGAATCACCCCTCGCAGGGAGGTCGGTCGCTCAACGCTGGGCGCGCTCGGAATGCGGGTGAACGCCGCCGCCACGCTCGCGGCCAGCAGCGCGCTCAGCACCACCGGCGGGCGCCAGCCCCAATCGAGGACGAACGAGCCGCCGACGATGGCCGGCGCGACAATTGCCCCGGCCGCGAATCCCAGCTGCGCCAGATTGAGGTCCCGCACCGACAGCGCCGCGCCGGCGCGGGCGATCAGGGCCGTGACGGCAACCTCCGTCGCCCCCCATCCAACCGACGCAATCGCCAGCCCCCCAAGAAACGAGGGATACGCCGGGCTAACCCCCGCGAGCAGCATGCCCAGGGCCGCCACGGTCGAAGCGACGATGATGCTCGGACGGGTTCCGACCCGGTCCGAGATCGGCCCGCCCACCAGCGATCCAATCGTGTACCCCAAACCGACCGCCGCCAGCGCCATGCCCGCGCCGATGTATTCGAGCACGAACTCTTCGCGAATGGCTTCCAGTGCGGGACCGAGGGCGTTGAACGCCACGCCCAGCGACGCGTAGAACCACCCGCTGGCGAGCAGGAGGCGCCGGCGGTTCACGGGCGTCGGCGCGAAAGGCGCTTCAGGCGGCCCGCGGCGCTCGCGCGCGGCGCGTCAATGGGCGTAGACGCCGGATTCGACGATCGATCCGTCCTTGCCGAAGTCGAATGACGCGCTATCGGCGACCACTTCGCAGCTCTCAGGCAGGTCGGGCACCGCCGCCTCGCTGAGCCAAAAGGTCTCAAGATCCATGGTGGAGGCAATGCGGGCCACGCGCAGCGGCTCAACCGACGAGCGCCTCGCCAGCTCCAGCCCCATCGCCACGCACTCGCGGTCGTTGGGCAGCGTCAGCGGCACCTTCGCCATGCCCACCGCCATGCTCGTGAGCACGTTGGCGTGCGTCGGCACCGGGTCGATGACATCCGTGAGCTTGCGGCTCGTCAGGTCCGCCATGCCAATCCCAACCGCGTTCCCGTGCGATTGCTCGGTCAGGCCCAGCACCGCCAGCCAGCGATAGTCCGGCTCGTGCGGCAGCTCCGGGAAGCGCCTCCACATGCCGATGACGTTCGGGTCCATGCCGGTGCCGGAGACGTTCTTGCCCATGCGATCGACCACCAGCAGATCGAGGCGGTCGAGCGGGAGACGCGGAAGCACCCCGCGGGCGACGTCCAGCAGCTCACGGTCGGTGGCCTCGAAGGCTTCCGGTCCGACGACCGCGAGCCGATGGGGACGGTCGAAGGCGTTCTCGACCAGCCCCACGCCCATGCAAACCGGCGCCTCCGCCAGGGCGACCCGCGCCGCTGCCGGAATCGTGGTCGCCAGGTCATGCGCGTGGATGGTCTCGGCGCCGCGGCGGTTGCCCAGCCCGATGGCGAGCATCTTGCACAGGCCGCTCTCGACAGTTCCGCGAAACGACGTGTGCGGCTTGATCCGCCCAATCACCACGATGCCGTCCGCGGCGGCCGCCGCCGCGTCCAGGTGCACCCGCACGCCGTCGTCGGTCGCGCCGAGATCGACCGTGTCCATGGTCGCCTGCACCGGCACGCCCAGCGCGGCTTCGCTGATGCCGTATCCGGCCAGCACCTCCGCCTGCCCGGCGGCCGCGCCCCCGCCGTGGCTCCCCATCGCCGGAACGATGAACGGCTCGGCGTCCAGCGATCGAACCGCCTCGCTCACGATTCGGACAACCCGCGCCACCGGCGACACGCCGCGCGAACCGACGGCGATGGCGATGCGGGAACCCGGTCCGACGCCCTGCGCCGTGAGCACAGACCGGGCCTCGGCGGCCAGTCGCAATTCGAAATCCGGCACCTCGGAGGCATCGAATTGCTGCCGCACCAGGCGCATGCGCGGCGGCGACGGGTGATCGTTAACGGCCACGCCGGGAGTGTAGCCAAGCCCCAAATGCCGACGCGTCGTTCCGAACGCCCAACTGCCAATTCGGCCGCACCTTCTGTCATTCGGAATGCCTTTTCCATCACTCCGAACGCCCTTCCTGTCATTCCGAACGCAGTGAGGAATCTAAGGACGCTGTGCGTTCTCCCTGCCCCTTAGATTCCTCGCTCCGCTCGAAATGACAGTGGTGAGGCTCCAAACATGTCGCTAAGACCGCCACGAGGAATCTGAGGGGCAGGAAAGACACTCGGCGCCTCCCGCACCCCAATGCACTACCCTTGCCGCCATGCGCGTGGCCGTTGTCACCGACATTCACGGGAATCTCGGCGCCTTGTTCGCCGTGCTGGCGGACCTCAAGACCCAGGCACCCGACCAGGTGATCTTCGGTGGTGATGCGGCGCTCTTCGGCGCGCACGCGCTCGAGTGCTGGCAGCGGGTGCTGGAGCTTGGCTGGCCCCTGGTCCAGGGAAACACCGACCGCTACCTGGCAAACCCTCGGACCGCCGTGGAGGCCATGCGCCAGAAGTCACCCGCGGCGGCGGAGCACCTGGAGCGCAACCTCACCTGGGCGCGGGCGCGGCTTGGCGAACGCCTGATTGAGCGCATGGCGTCGATGCGCACCGTCATTCGCGTGCCGTCGTCCGCCGGCCCGATGCTTGTGGTTCACGCCTCACCCGGCAACGACGAGGCCGGCATCACTCCCGACGCGTCGGACGAGCAGGTGGACGCCCTGCTCGCCACGGTGGACGCCCGGGTGCTGGTCTGTGGCCACACCCACCGCGCCTTCGTGCGGCACGTGGGGCAGTTGCTCGTCGTCAACTGCGGCTCGGTGGGCCGCACCTATGACGGCCAGCCCGGGCAAGCCACCTACGCGGTGCTGGACGACGCCTCGGGCCGCTGGTCCGCCGCCATCCGGCGCGTGCCGTACGACGAGCGCGCGGCGCACCGCGACACTCGCGCCCGGGGCGTGCCCCTGTCCGAGCCGTTTCGGGACTCCCTGCTGACGGCGCGCGACCCCGCCGCCTAGCCGCATGCAACGGCGTTTCACGCACCTGATGCTCGACCACCACGCCCGGCCGGACTATCCAGCACCTTGACCAGCGTCCTGCGGTCCCGCGGCCTATGGGCGGGACTCGGCCTGACGGCCGCGGTCGTGGCACTGCTCGTCACCGTCGAACCGGTGCGACTCGCCGTCCACCACGTGCTCAATGGACTGCGCGAGCAGCCCATCGACGTTGAAGCCGACGCCGACGCGCCAACCGTCGCCGCCACGCCCGCGACCACGACCGACCTGGCGCCGGACACCTTCGTTGTCACCGAAATCGATGCGCCGATCTACCTGGACCTCGGCGCGACCGCCCCCCTGCCCGATCTCCCATTCCAGCCGATGAAGCTGGACGCTCCGGCCGGATTCGCCGTTGCGGCCGAGCGGACGTTGCGGCAGGGCGGCGCCTGGCGCATTGACGTCGATTTCGAGCAACTGCAGAGCTTCCTGGCGGGGTCGCAGGTGCGCGTGCCCCTGCCCGAGCGGCTGCGCACGCGCGCGGTGAGCGTCCAGGGCCCCGACATGCTGATCACCACCTGGACCAGCGCGGCGCCGGGCGGCGACGACCTGGTGCTCGTCCAATTCGCCGCGCCGCTGGTGTCCGCACCGCCCGAGGTCGATCTCGAGCTCATCAGCCAGGCCCTCGTGCGCGAGTTTCTGCCGCCCGTGCTGGCGCGCCGCATCGAGCTCGGCGAGATCGCGCTGTACCGCGACTTCCTCGGGCTCGAACCGCTCGACGACGACGCCCAGCCGCAATCGCTGCAACTGCCCGACGGGCGCTCCGTCCTCCTCTGGCGAGCCGAAGACTCCTACGCGGCGCTCATGGGACCGCTCGGTCCCGAGGCGCTGCGGCGCCTGGCCGGTTTCGAGTCCGGAGCCTAGGCGTGGACCAGGCCGCCATCCGCGCCACCGGCTTACGCAAGTCCTTCGGAGACACGCACGCGGTGCGCGGCATCGACCTGGACGTTCCGCGCGGCGAGGTCTTTGGATTCCTGGGGCCCAACGGCGCGGGCAAGAGCACCGTGGTGAAGATCATTCTCGGACTCGTGCAAGCCAGCGCCGGCGAGGTGACCGTTCTCGGCCATCCCGCCGGCAGCCTGGCCGCGCGGCGGCAGATCGGATTCCTGCCCGAGACGTTTCGCTTTCACCACTGGATGCACGCGTCCGAGTTCCTCGACTTCCACGGTCGCCTCGCCGGTCTCGATCGGGACACTCGTCGCAAGCGGACGCTGGAGATGCTCGAACTCGTGGGACTCGCGCACCGTCGCCGCGACCGACTGGCGACGTTTTCCAAGGGCATGCACCAGCGCATCGGCCTGGCGCAGGCCCTGCTGGCGGAGCCGCCCCTGGTGGTGCTGGACGAGCCGACCTCCGCGCTCGATCCCATCGGCCGGCGCGACGTGCGCGACATCATCCGCGACCTGCGAGCGGCGGGCATCACCGTGTTTCTCAATTCCCACCTGCTCTCGGAGGTCGAGCAGGTATGCGACCAGGTCGCCATCATCAACCGCGGTCGGATCGTGGCCGCCGGCGACCTGCGCGAGCTGCTGGCGGCGCGCGAGGTGGAGCTGCGCCTCGGGGAGGGCGCCGAGGCGGCCCTGCGCGCGGCCGGGCTCCAGCCGGTGTCGGCGCAGCCGGCCGACGGTCGCTACGTCCTCACCGCCGCCGGCGACGATGAAATCGCGCGCATTACCGCCCATCTCGCCGGCGCCGGTGTCTCCATCTACGAGGTCCAGGTCCGCTCCAACAGCCTGGAGGACCTGTTCGTGCGCCTCGCGGACGCCACCGACCAATGAACCTCTGGGTCATCGCCGACCACACGCTCCGGGAGGCCGTGCGCCGCCGCGTGGTGCTCGCCGCCGCGGTCGTCATCGGCGGCTTCCTGGCGCTCTACGCGGTGGGCGTGTGGTTCGGCTACCGCGATATCTCCACCGATCCCGACCTCACCATGTCCATGCGCCGGGTGATCGTGGGCTTCATGCTGCAAGGCGGCATGTGGAGCCTCAATTTCGTCGCCTCGCTGCTGGCGATTTTCCTCGCGGTGGGGTCCATTTCCGGCGAAATCGACCAGGGCACCATGCACGCCGTGGCCGCTCGGCCGGTGCGCCGCGCGCACATTGTGCTGGGCAAATTCCTGGGCAATCTCATGCTCCTCACCGTCTTCATCGGCGTCTCGACCGCGATCATGATTGCCGTCGTCTCGATCATCACCGGGCAGTACGCGGAGCGTGCATGGGCGGCGCCCTTCGCCATGCTGTTCGCCGCCGCCATCCTGCTGGCCCTCACCATCGCGGGCAGCACCCGGCTGGGCACGCTGGCCAACGGCGTGGTGGTGTTTACGCTCTACGCGGTGGCGCTGGTCGGCGGCGTGATCGAGCAGATCGGCAACTTCCTCGACAACCCGGTGACCTTCGACATCGGCATCGCCACGAGCGTGCTGCTGCCCACGCGGGCGCTCTGGGACCTCGCCGGCGCGCAGCTGGCCCAGGAATCGGGGGCGGCGAGCGGCATGACGGGAGGCCCGTTCAGCTCACTCAATCCACCGTCCGGCTGGATGCTGTTGGTGGCCGGTGTGTACCTGGTGCTGGCGCTGACCTACGCCATTCGCGGCTTCCAGCGCCGCGATATCTGACCGCCCCTCTACAATGCCCGCCATAACGGCGGTACCGGTGGGTCCACATGGCTGATCCCCTACGCGTCGCGGCCGTGGGCTGCGGCGACCACATGGTTGCCCGGCTTCTGCCGTCGATTCACGACGCTCCCGAGGTCGTGCTCACAGCGGCCGTCGACACCGACCCGACGGCGACGCGAGCCGTCGCGCACGGCGGCGTCCAGGCCTTTCACGACGCCGAGTCCATGGCCGCGAGCGGCGTCGCCGACGCGGCCGTGATCGCCGTGCCCCACGACGCATTGGCCGACACGGCGCTAACGTGCATCGACGCCGGTCTTCACGTGCTCGTCGAAAAACCGTTGGCCAGAGATCGCGCCGAAGCCGAAGGCGTCGCCGCGGCAGCGCGCGAGCGCGGCGTCGTCGCGATGCCCGGTTACTGTCTCCGCTTTCATCCCGCCCGCACCCACCTGCGCGACTTGCTGGCGCGCGGTCTGACCGGCGAAATCGTCGGCATCGTCGCGTTCAAGGGCGGTCCGCCGCTGAAAGGCTGGCTGGCCGAGCCCGCGCGCGGCGGCGGACAGCTCGCCTTCGTCGGTAGCCACCTCGTCGACCAGGTGCTGTGGCTGCACCGCGCCCGGGTCGCCAGCGTGAGCGCGCGCGTCGTGAATCGCCACGACACCGGCAGCGACGAGACTTCCTCCGTCCTGATGACGTTCGACGACGACGTGACCGCCACGCTCGTGGTCTCGCAGGCATCGCCCGCGTACGGCGACGTCATCGACCTGGTGGGTCGCGCCGGTCGCCTGCGCAGCGACGTCTTCGCCGCCACGGTGGAAGTCAACGCCACCGCCAGTCGCACCTTCGACCGCCCCGCCACTCTGCATCACTTCGGCGACGCCTGGCAGGCCATGTTCGACGGCGAGATCGCCGAGTTCGTCCGCGTGGTGCGCCAGCGCACCGCCCCGGTGGTCACCAGCCTGGATGCCATCCGCACCCTCGCCGTGCTGGACGCGGTGCGCGAAGCGGCCGCGTCGGGCGGATCCGTCGACGTCGACGATCCATGGGACGGGCGCGGTCCGCGGGCCGTCTCCCGGCGCGGCCCCGCGCGCATGCGCCTGCAGCTCACCTACCCCGCCGACAAGATCCAGTCACCGATCGTCAACGAGCTCGCGCGGCGTTTCGACCTGCGGCTGGATATCCGGCGCGCTGACATCGACGGAGGCATCGGCTGGGTCCAATTGCTTGTGGAAGGCGACCACGACGAGATCGACGCCGCCGTCGAGTGGACCGAGGCCCAGGGCATCCGCGTGGACCCGGTGGAAGGCGAGATCGTCGGCGGCTAGCGGTCGGAGCCGTCCATCACCGCCCGATAGAACGCCGCCGTCGCCTCGGCAATGCGCTCGTGGGTGAATTCCGCCAGCACTCGCGCTCGTCCCGCCGCGGCAAGCCGCCCGCGCTCGTCGTCGTGCTCGCGCAAGTCGTCCAGCGCCTGCTTGAGCGCCTCCACGTCGCCGGCGGGAACAATTCGTCCCGCCTCGCCCACCACCGCCGGCAGCTCGCCCGCGTCCGACACGATCACCGGCGCGCCGCAGGCCATGGCCTCGATCGCCGCGCGCCCAAACTGCTCGGTCCAGCCCCGCCGCCCCAGCGTCGGCAGCACGAGCACGTCCAGCCCCTGGTAGAACCCCGGCATCGCCGCGCTGGGCAGCGCGCCCAGCAAACGCACGCGGGCGTCGCCCGCCGACTGCCCACGAATCGCCTCCTCCAGCGGACCCGTGCCGGCGACAAGCAGCTCCGCGTCGCCGTCGATCCGCCGCACCGCCTCCACCAGCAGCTCGATGCCCTTCGCCTCGATCAGCCGGCCGGCATACCCAATGCGAAATGCGGCGCCGGGTTCGCGGTCGCCCGGGGCAAAGAGTTCGGGATCCACGCCGAATTGCGGGATAACCGCCAGCCGCCCCCCGAAACCCTTGGCCCACAGCACCTCGGCCGCCGTGGCCGTCCCGGCGATGCCCGCGGCGCGCCCGAAGACGTAGCGCTCGAACCACGCAAACGGCGGAGGGTATCGCCGCCTGATGTTCTGCCAGGCGAAAAAGACCACCCGCGCGCCGCGACCGCGAGCGACGCGGCAGGCGTGCACGGTTGCTGCGTTGTAGGGCTCTTCGTCGATATGCACGATGTCGGGCCGGAACTCCTCGACCGCGCCCGCGAGCCCGGGCCACCAGTGCAGGTGAAAGCGCCCATTCAGCCGCAGGGGCTGGTAGCGCAAGCCGTAGTGCGCGGGCGTGACCAGTTCGGCGCGCTGCCGCCGTCCGCTCTCGATCCATGACTCGGGCGCCAGCGCCAGCAGCTCGACCTCCGGCTGCGCGCCCAGGGCTTCGAGCTTGGCGTGATAGGCGCCCACCACCAGCGCCTTCGACGCCATGAGGATCTTCATCTCGCCGCCTTGGCGTAGACCGCCATCGTCGCCTCGGCCGCCCGTTCCCAGGTGAATCCGCGCGCCCGCGCGATGCCCGCATCGCGCAGCGACGCCGCTCGGTTCGGATCGCTCAGCACGTCCGCCACGGCAGTCGTCCAGCCGTCAGCGTCATCCGGATTCACCAACACCGCGGCGTCGCCCACGACCTCCGGGATCGACGTCACATCCGAGGCCACGACCGGAACGCCGCACGCCATGGCCTCCACCGGGTCCAGCCCGAATCCTTCGTAGCGCGACGGAAACACGAAGACCGCGGCGGCCCGATAGAGGGCCGCCTTATCCGCCTCCGGCACCTCCCCGATCACGTGCAGCCAGGGGACGTCGCGGTGGGCGCGGAACCAGTCCACGTACACCGGGCTCTGGGGCCGGGGCGCGCGCCCCGCCACGACCAGGGCAACGCCGGTCGCCGACCATATGCCCGGCCACGCCCGGAGCAGTACGCCCAGGTTCTTTCGAGCGTCCAGCGCCCCCAGATACAGCGCAAAGCGCGCCGGAAGACCAAAGCGTCCACGAATCGCCGCGTCGCGGCCGTCGGGCGTCGGGGTCAGGCTCGCGGCGATGCCGTTGTGGATCACGTGAATCCGATCGGCCGGCACGCCCAGCACCGTCGTCAGCTCGCGCCGCGTCCAGTGCGACACCGAGATCACGTGGCGGCTACGCCGCAGCCCCAGGCGAGTGAGCAGGTTGTAGAGCCGCCTTGGTCGGCTGGCGCCGTACTCGGGCAATACGAAGGGAATGGCGTCGTGCGCGGTCACGATGGCGCGCGGTAGGACGACCGGCGGCGCGAGGTGCGGCGCGTGCAGCACGTCGCCGGAACGGCGGGCGGCCACGGGCCATGCCGCCTGCTCCCACCACACCTTTCCGGCGCGACCGCGCGCTCGGTTCCCGGGCACGCGCTCCACGATTTCGATGTCCGGGTATCCGGCCCGCAGCGCGGCGACCAGGTGCTCCAGGTGTTGGCCGGTGCCTGTCAGTGGATATAGGCGAAAGAGGGCGTTGAGCTCGACGCGCACCGGAGGCTGGCGCGCCTAGCGGTTTTCGTTGATGCCGAACCGCCGGTAGACGCCCAGGGCCGTGGCGTCGTCTCCACTAAAGGCGACCTTGAGCGTCAGCAGCGCCGCGATCACGGCCCCGCCAATCGCGAACGTCCACGAGCCCTGCATGAGCCCGAAGACCACCGGGATTGCCGCGTGCAGCACGCGGGCCGCGGGCACGTTGCGCCGCAGGGCCAGAATCGCCGCCAGCCATACCCCGAAGAGCACCAACAGCATGAGCGGCGCGGCTACCAGCAGCGCCCAACCCACCGTGGTGCTGCCGCGGCTCCCGCGGAACTTGGCGAAAAGCTGCCACATGTTGCCCGCGGTGAGCCCCGCCATGGCGACCATGAGGCCGACGTCGTCCCGCATCGGCACCCACCAGTCGGCGGGATACTGCCATCCCCAGGGGAACCACCCCTCGGGAAACCACCCCGCCAGGAACACGGTGAGCGCGGCCAGGATGCCGTGGCCGACGATCGTGAGCAGGCCGGGCAGCTTGCCCACGTTGAACATCGTGTTGAGCACGCCCAGGTTGCCAGAGCCGATCCGCCGAAGGTCCGTCCGCTTCAGCACGGCGGACATGATCAACGCGACCGGCACGCTGCCAAGCAAATAGGCCACAACGCCCAGGACGGCGTAGCTCAAGATGTCGGGAGGTGTCATGCGCCTTGCCTCGGTCGCAGTCTACCGCTTCGCGGCAACCCCGCTGCCCTGGGGCGCCGGCTCTCCGCGGCGCGCCTCGGCGTACACATCGAGCATCTGCCGCGCCGAGCGCGACCACGAGAAAGCCTCGAGCCGGCGCCTCCCTCGCTCCACCAGCTCCGCGCGCCGATCCGCATCCCGCACCACGCGCACGATGCCGGCGGCGATTGACTCGGAATCGTGCGGGTCCACCAGCTCCGCCGCATCCCCCGCCGCCTCGAGCATCCCCGATCCGTTGGACGTGACCACCGGGGCGCCGCAGGCGAACGCCTCCAGGATGGGAAGGCCAAAGCCCTCCGCATAGCTTGGATACACCAGCGCGGCCGCCTGGCGATAGAGCGCGCGCAGCGTCGCGTCGCTGGATTGGCCGACGAAGCGGACGCCGGGCGGTCCGGCCGACTCGATGTCGGCGAAGACGCGCTCGCACAGCCAGCCTTCGCGTCCCACGTGCACCACCGGCAGCGCCCGGCCCAGTTGCCGCGTGCTCAGCGCGGCGGCTCGGGCCAGACCCCCGAGATTCTTCCGCGGATGAATCGTGCCCACGCTCAGCAGGAATTCCTCGGGCAATCGCAGCCGTCGTCGCACCGCGGCCAGCTCTTCTCCGCCGTCGCGCTCGTGGAATTCGGCGCTCACCGCGTTCGGCACGACCCGGATTCGGTGCGGGCGCACGCCGTAGCGCGTCATCAGGTCCCGGCGCGTGGTCTCCGAGACTGCGACCACCAGCCGCGCGCGGTCGATCGACCACGGCACCGCGGACTCCAGAAACCGACGCTGCGCCGGGTGCGCGTCCTCGGGCCGGGTGGCAAACGCCAGGTCGTGCACGGTGACCACCCCGGCCGCGGCGATGCGCGGCGGGAGCACGAAGTCCGGCCCGTGCATCACGTGCAGCGGACCCAGCAGCATCTCGATGGGCAGCGGCAATCGCGCCTTGTACCAGCCCGCTAGCATGACCCGCGGACTGAGCGGCAACCGCCGCAGCTTGACCCGCTCGTGCACGCCGAGCGCGTCGGCCTCGGGCACGGGGCCGCGGTGGGCATAGACCAGGCGCAGGTCCGGACAGTCCGGCAGCCGCAGCATCGCGTTCACCAGCTCGCGCGTCGCGCGGCCGATGCCTTCCCGTTGGGTGGCGGCGGACGTGTAGTCGATGCCGACCCGCACGGGTGGCGCTACCGCTTCATTCGCGTCAACGCAAACATCGCCGCGCCGGTGACCGTGACGCACCAATAGGAAATGAACCGATCGATGATCGCCACCACCCCCGCCGGTCCGGCGCTCACGCCGCCGGCCACTCGCAGCAGGCCGATGATCCCGCCATCCACCGCTCCCAGGCCGCCGGGGGTGGGAAACGCCAGCAGCAGCGACGCGGCCGCGCCGCTGAAGAAGATCGTGCCGAGGCCCAGATCGAGCCCAACCGCCCGCGTCACGAGCGTCAGCCGGCCCATCTCCGCCGTCCAGATGACGAAGCTCAGCAGCCAGAGCGCGGGTCCGCTGCGCCAGGTCCAGCTATCGAAGACGCCGCTGTGGAAGCGCTCGTAGATCTCCCCCACGCGCTGCGGGAAACGTCGGAATATCGGGCTGCCGAACATGAGCATCGCGAACACCGCCGCGGCAAGAACGGCCAGCACCACCACCGCCACCATGATGATCCGGCCCACGTCCTCGCCAACCTCCGCCTGCTGCAGCACGAATATCGAGCTCAACAGCACGATCAGAATCAGGCTCACCACGTCGAGCACCCGCTCGGTGAACACCGTCCCCAGCGTGCGCGTGAGCGACGTGCCGTAATTGGCCCGGGCCATGTAGGCCCGGTAGACGTCGCCCATCTTGAGCGGAATGACGCCGTTCACAAACCACGAGATGTACAGGATCTGAAACAAACCCCACATCGTGTACTTCGGGGTCGTGTCCTCATGCTTGACCGCGTTGTTCAGCAGGATGCGCCAGCGCAGGGTCCGCAGCGGGAAGTTCGACCAATAGACCACGAACGCGGCCACGATCAACCACGGATTGGCGCGGGACAGGCGATCGAGGATTTCCTCGATCGACAGGTCGTTCAGGAACCACACCAGCACCAACAGCGCCGCGGCGATCGCGAAGCTGAGCAGCGTCCGGACGCTCAGAAAGCCGCGGCGAAGGGCCGGGCGGGCGACCAGCGGCCCCTCCTGTCCGGCGCCCTCCGGCGGGATCTCCCGCTCGTTCACGACGCCGCCCCTGCGACCTGGGGCGCCAGCCGGCGACGGTGCTCCCACTCAATGGCGTAGCTCAGTCCAATGAAGAGCGCGAAGACGAGACCCATGCCGTTCACGAACAAGCTGTCCACCAGGTTGTGCAACGAAAACGCGACCATACCGCCCAGCGCCCCAATCGTCGCCCACTCCCAGGGCGTGCCCCGCGCCCAATGCACCGCACGGACGCAACGCCAGATCGCCCAGACGCTGAGCGCCAGAAACGCGACCGCCGCCGGCAAGCCGGCCTCGGCCGCGAAGTTCAAATAGATGTTGTGCGCATGTCCCGGCAACTGCAAGAACGGCTCGAAGTTGAACCTGGAGTACGCCTGGTCGTAGTTGCCCGCGCCCACCCCAATCAGCGGCGCGCTCATGAACATCCGCCAGCCGGCCTCCCACTGGGCCAGCCGCTCGCTGATGGCGAAGTCGTCATCCACCACGATGCGCAGGGCGTCGCGAACCTCCGTCCGGCCTTCCACCGCCGCGCGCGCCGGATCGGGCAGCGCCCGTTCCAGCCCCCCCGTGAGCTGCCAGCCGGCGAAGGTCAGGAACCCGGCCACGATCAGCGCCACCGTCGCCGCGCCCAGCACGCGGACCCGCGGCATCGCCGCCAGCAGCACCACGGCCGTGCTCCCAATCATTCCAATCCAGGCTCCTCGCGATCGGCTGATCACCAGCGCCACCAGCACCAGCAGCCAAAGAGCGGCGATCCACGGCCGGCGCGACCGCCGGGCATAGATCGCCCCGGCCAGCAGCAACGGCAAATGCAATCCAAGGTACCCCCCGAAGGGATTGGGCTGCTCGAAGGTCCCAAACGACCGGATCAGGCCGCCCACGTTGAACGCCGCCGGTCCGATGCCCGTTATCGCCTGCGCCAGCCCCACGGCTGCCTCCGCCGTCAGGGCGACCCCGACCAGCCAAGCCACGGCGATCCTGGCGTCGGCGTGCCGCAGCACATCCGCCAGCAGCACGACCGCCACGGCCACCTGCAGCCACTTGATGGTCTCCTTGAGCACCGGCGCCGGGTCAAGGGCCAGCACGCCGGTGACGCTCAACCACGCGGCGAAGAGCGCGATGGCCAGCGCGAGCCGGGGGATTTCGATCCGCCCGCGGCCGTGCCCTCCAAGCCACACCACCAGCGCCGCCCCCAGCGCAAAGTCGCTGAGGCCCACCACCGACGGCCCGAGGGCAATCTCGCCCAGGCCGCGAAACGGGACCAGGGCCACGGCCGCGGCGGCCAGCAGGGCCGTCGCGGTCCGCGCGTCCGGCAGCTTGCCGGCGATGCGCAGTCCTCCGACCAGCACCACCCCGCCGAGCGCGACGAGCGCCATGCTCAATAGCGCGGGGGGCGTCTGCACGATTGCCACGGCCACGAATCCGACGACCGCCAGGGCCGCCAGCCAACGCAGCCCGCGCGCTCGATGTTGCGCCGTCCACCACGCGGCGGCCGCCAGCGCCGCCCCAAGCACCGGCGGCGCGACCTGCAACACGCCGCCAAGCTCCGCCGCCGCCAATGCGCCGTAAAGCCCGGACACCACGACGGCGGCCAGCGCCAGCAACAGCTGCGGCGTCCAGGCCGAGACGAGGGCGATTGGACTAGTTCGGCTCAGCAAGCGCCAGATGCTCGCGGTACCAGTCAACCGTCCGACGCAATCCGTCGGCGGGCGCAACTTCGGGCTGCCAGTCCAGGACCTTGCGCGCGCGGCCGATGTCGGGACGTCGCCGCTGCGGATCGTCCGGGCGGGCCGGCACGTGGCGGATCTCGGACGACGAGTCGGCGATGTCGCGAATCCAATCCGCGTACTCCGCCACCGAGTGCTCGCTGGGGTTTCCCAGGTTGAAGACCTGGCCGTCGGTGGCGGGCCGATACATCGCGCGCGAAATGCCCTCGGCCATGTCGGTCACAAAGCACAGGCTCCGCGTCTGGCTGCCGTCGCCCACCACCGTCAGCGGATCGCCGCGCAGGGCCTTGGTCACGAACTCGATCGACATGCGCCCGTCCCCCACGCGCATGCGCGGGCCGTAGGTATTGAAAATCCGCACCACGCGCGCATTCAGCCCGTGCATGCGGCGTCGCATCATCACCAGCGACTCGGCAAAACGCTTGCTCTCGTCGTAGGGCGAGCGCAGGCCAATCGGGTTCACGTTGCCAAAGTAGGTCTCGCGCTGGGGGTGCTCCAGGGGATCGCCATAGATCTCCGAGGTCGACGCCAGCAGCAAGCGCGCCCCGTCCCGCTGGGCCAGGTCGCACAGGTTGCGCGTGCCGAGCGCGTTCACCCACATGATCTCCTCGGGAATGCGGTCGAAGTCCGTCGGGCTAGCCGGACTCGCCAGGTGAAACACCGCGTCCACCGGCTCTTCAACGTCCAGCGGCTCGCAAACGTCATGCTCGATCAACTGGAAGTCAGGTCGTCCCGCCAGGTGTGCCACGTTCTGGGGACGCCCGGTTAGAAAGCTGTCCACCGCAATCACGCGGCGACCGGACGCGAGCAAACCGTCACAGAGATGCGAGCCAATGAAGCCGGCACCCCCGGCCACGAGTGCCGTGTTCACGCGGACTTGGGGTCCTCACCTAGGCGCCGCACGCAAAACCACGCCGGCACCATCCTGCGGGCGCCCATTCTATAAGGTCGGCGCCGGAGTCTCTCAAGGACCATCCGTCACTCCGGCGGAAGCCGGAGTCCAGGAATCCGGCTCGGTGGCCCGCGCTGCGTGCAGCGTGGGACCGGACACCGCTAGTCTGAGCATCCTCCGGGTCACCTCGGAGAAACGCCCATCGCCCCGCTCGTGGTGAGACCGTCGAACCACAGCGGCCATTACGGCTCAGAGCTGACGCGGCAGTCTCATCATGTAGGGGCGGCCGCGACGCACGAAAAACGCGGTGCCCAGCCTCCGGGCCTCGTGGTGACAGAAAGCCTGGCAGCCTCAGCCTCCCGATGTGCGGCGCACTGGTAATCTCTTGCCCGCGGACGGGGCCGTGCGCCACTCACGGCAGTCACATGACGAACGACCTCGGAGGAACTGATGGAAGGCTCACCAGGCCCCGACAGTCAACTGATTGACATCACGAACCAGATTCTCAACACACGGCCCATGCTCTTTCGAATCGACGATAAGCGGGAGATTCAGTTCGTGCTCACGCTTGAGACGCTGCCAGCTGAAGTGATCTTTCGGTATATCGACCGCACATACCTGGCAAAGTCGCTGCTCGTCGGTGACGTCCAAGTGCCTTCCGATCCGCCATTTCCGCGCAAGCTAGCGATTGGGTTGGACTTGTCGCACGCCGAGAGCCTTCACCGAGCGCTGGAGCTTTTTCTTAGAGCCCATGCCGAAGATCTCGGCCCCGAGGAATAGCCTTGCGGCCGCCTGCACATCCGCGTATTGCGATTATCCGAGAGCCGGACACTACCCCAACATCGGCCCTTCCGACCGTCGGCATTGATTCGCCGGACATTGAACAAGTCATTGGGCTTCCACGGCTATCATCGTTCATGCTGGACGAAAATCGATCGCCCTAGGAATACAGATGCCGCAAGCCCGACCGGCATCCGACGCCAAGACTGTACTTTCCGGCTTAATCGGCAAGACCATTCCAACTCTCACCGGCAAGCCCAATCGCATCATTCGCCTCGAGGACGACCACGTATTCGTCGGCACGACGCGAAGTCCTCAGGGCCGGCCGGTGAACATCGCCGAATTGCAGACTGCAATCGACAGGCTCTACGCCGATCGCGAGCTCGCCATTACCGTTCACGCCGTTGGCTACCGCTCCGCATTTGTCGGAGCCGTGCTCCGGCAATTGCCTAACGCGCACCACGCAACCAATCCACGCCGCATTTGGATCGCCACCACACCATGAACCACGGACGCGCCCTGTTTAGCCGCAGTTCACTCGCAGATTTCCTAGGTAGCCGTGAAAACGAGGTTTACAGCGAGATCGATTCATTACCCGACGACCAACTGATGAACACTAACCCGGATCAACTAGCTGAGTATCTCCATTCGCAATTCAGTCTCGACGCACCAAAGATCAAAGGCGACGAAATCGCGATTGATTCAGGCGATACTAAGGTCGACGTGAGCAATAGATTCGACTATGCGGTGTTTGACCGAACCAGACCTGCTTATACTGACGGCATGTACTTCACCTTTCACATACCGTTTACCGGATCACCGATTTTATTTGAATACCAGCCACAACGATTCACCTACAACGCTCCAATGGCGGAGGTACGTGAGCACGAGGTGGTCATTGAATTCCAGGGCACAGACAGCGACAGCGAAAGATTCAAGGAGCGATTCGATGCATTGCACTTGAGTATTCAACGATATCTCGGCTGGGTTGGAGAAGATGTACAGGAATTCAATTCGTCAATCAAGCAAAAGGCGAGAGGACGCATTGAACAGCGCCGGAAAAGAATCATGAAAGCTCGGCAGCTTGGCGAGAGTTTCGGATTCAAGTTGCGCAGACGAGATGATGCCCCGATGACCTTCGTGGTTCCGGTCAGGAAGCGTGAGCTAGAGATGCCCACGTCCGGTGATTCACCGTGGACCCCAGAGCCGACTTTAGAGTTAGATGAATACGATAACATTCTTGAAATCATTATGAACATGTCCCAGGTTATCGAGCGCAGTCCGGCAGCATTTCAAGATATGCATGAAGAACACCTGCGAAACCACTTCTTGGTCCAGTTGAACGGCCAATATGAAGGAGGTGCGACAGGTGAGACATTTAACTTTAGCGGCAAGTCGGATATCCTCATACGCTACGAAGGCAAGAATCTTTTCGTGGCAGAATGCAAATTCTGGGATGGACAGGCCGCCCTTGATGATTCCATCGATCAGCTGCTCGGCTATACGACTTGGAGGGATACCAAGACTGCTCTGCTGGTATTCAACAAAGACCGTAAGCTCAGCACCGTATTGCAGGCCATTAAGAAGTCGGTTCCGGAACACAGGAGCTACAATCGGGAAGAAGCGTATGGCGGTGAGACGGCATTTCGTTACATATTTGATCACCCTGACGACCCCGACCGGGAGATCACGCTAACGATCTTGGTCTTCGAGGTGCCGCAGTGATAGGGCGCCCAGGCTAGCCGGTCTAAAGCAATTGCTCGACTGCCGCCTCGACCGCCGCACCCTCAGAAGATTCCCGCAGCCACTTCCGCAACTCTCGGCGGGCGATGGTGACGGTGACGCGGTCGCGATCCGTGCGAAGGCGGTCAAGTTCACGCTTTGCACCGTCTTCTGCGGCCCAACCAGCATTGGCGGCGGCCCTGTGGACCGCGTCTTCGGAGTCGAACTCAGGAATCGGTAGCTTCCAAAGGTGCTTATGTAGGTCTTTTGTATTGCCTGCCCAATTCGCTGTCGTAAACCTGTTGACGGCAGTTGCCAGCGTATTGCTGTTGATGATAGCGAGCAGGTAGTAGGCCTCGTGCATGTCCCGGCAAGTAATCCAATACAGCCTGGTATCAACTATGGCTTCGTCGTCTCGTAGCACCGCTGCTGTTGGTTGACCGGCCTGCGTATACACGACACGGACCACTCTATCGTCAGGATCCTGCTTCCATTCCAACTGGGCTGACAACTCGCGATGGTAATCCAATCGTCCCGAGAGGTTCAGCTTGTTGGTCGACCCCTTGTTCTCCTCCCAAAGATCGTTAATGGTCCGCCAGCGGCCACGCATCCTCCGCCCTAAGCCACCAAGTCGAATCCCTCCCACGCCATCCGGGTCAAGCGGAATCGTGTGGTCATCTTTGTGCAACGGCAGTATGGCCATAAGCGGCTTCAGAGTTAGGTAGGGAGCCAGGGTCTCGCCCAAATGGACGTCGAAGACGTGTTGGGTCTCGATGGTCTGGCCAGTGATGGCGGATAGATCCAGGTCCCGCCACGGCCTCTTGTCGTGCGATCCTTGACGCGGGTCCACGGTGACGGTTTGGCCGGCGTGAACAATGGCCGGATTTTCGGTTTCGAGTGCTAGGAAGAGGCGGCGCGGAACTATGGTCGCCCCTTGTCGGGAGTAGCCGCCGTAGGGTGAGTCACCCCCTGCGGAGGTATCGACTATTGCGGTTGGCACCCTGCGGGCATCGGGCGCACCGGCTTTGCCCAGCCAACGTTCGACCTTGCCGGTCAAGGGTCGTGCAGCGTCACCGACGCCCAAGCGTTCGGCAAAGACCACCGACGCCGCGACGGGGAAAAACGTGTTTGGCTCCAGTCCCTCCAAGTCCCAAGCTGTCTTGTAGCCAAAATCCACTGCCAGGTCCATCGAATTGCTGGCCCCGCGCCAAGACCCAGTACGCCACTTCGCATGTTGCCCTGTCTGCAGGGCACTATGAGGCATAACCATGCCGATGTGCCCGTGGCCTTTCAGATACAAGTCGGTGCACCGGGCAAAGAAGAGACTGGCGACATCTTGCCGGTTGGCGTATCGGCCCCCAGCCCAAATGCCGTAGATGTCCTTGCTCTGCCGTTCCAACTCGGCGCGTAGGGTGCTAGCCGTGTTGCGGTAGCTGAGCCAGGGCGGATTGCCCACAATCACGTCAACTCTGGCGCGGCTCAAGGCGACGGGGCGGACGAGGTTGCGGGTGTAGTAGGCCCAGATGTGGTTGCGGCCCTCGGCGTGCAATCGCTCCATCGCTGCGATGGTCTCCGCCAGCATTCGACGCTCACGGGGATCGGTAACGTGGTGGTCGTCCAAGGCCAAGTCGGGGTCGTCTCCGACTTCGATGGCATCGCCGATATCGCTCATCAGCGCATCGAAGTCGCTCGCGCGCTCGACCAGGCTCACTGGAAAGATCAGCGCCGTATTCCGCTGATCCTCGACCTCGATGCGCACTTCATGTTCAGCGAACAGGTCGCCGGCGTGGAAGCGGAGCTGCAACGCATCGCCGAGGTAGACCGGCACCGAGATCGGATCGTTGTAGCCGTCGCGCGCGGCGGCCTGGATGGCCGGCCGGGCTGCGAGAACCCACGCGGCGCGAGCAAGATGCACAGCCACTGGATGCACGTCGATGCCGGTCACAGAGGATCGCAGCCGGTCAAGTGCCGCGATGGGTTCGAGCTGCGTATCCGCGGCGGCGATGAAATGGTCCACGGCCTCGGCGATGAAGGTCCCGGAGCCGCAGGCGGGGTCCAGCACATGCTGGTTGAGCGGGTCGGTGACCACCTCTCGCACCATGGTCCGCGCCAGCCAGTGCGGGGTGTAGTACTCGCCCAGCTGCCGCCGCTCGTCGGGCGGGATCACCGTCTCGTAGAGGATGGCAGCGATGTCGCCGGGAGCATTGCGCCAATCGAAGCGCGCGATGCGGTCCGCCACGGCCTTCACCAAGGGCAGCCCGCCGACCTCCAACGGCCAGGCGAAGAAGTCGGACTCGACGATGCCCGACAGCCCGGTGTCTTGCTGAAAGCGGCGTCCCAGTAGCAAGTCGTCCGGGTCGTTGCGCGCCAGCTGGTAGATGTCAACGCCAAAGGAAGCCTGCACCACCATGCCGATCACGGCACTCAGGTAGGTATGGCGGACGAAGAGGTCGTCCATCGCCGCGTCGTCCCTGGCGATCTCGCCGAGAGCCGCCAGCAACAGATCGCGCCACAGCCGGCGCTTGACCCTTACGGTCTCGGTGCCGGCGGCGGCTTGATAGATCCCCCTGAGGGCCGCGATGTCCCGCTCGTATCTCGGGCTGTTCGGCCCGAACGCCTCGGCAATGATCTCCCGCGTGGGAAGCCGATTCTGTTCCGTCGCCAGAGCCGTATCACGCAACCACTCATAGAGCCCAAGCCAGCCGTCGGAGCTTTCAAGGGTGAAGGCGTATGGAGCGGTAGTTCTGACTTCTCCGGCGTTTGGCCATCTAAGCAACCAGTGCTTGCCATCGGTGAGGATGCCCATGCGGACGCTCGCGCCCGAAGCCTCCGACTGCCCCAGGTAGTCGTCGAGCTGAAGCACGTAGTCGGGACGTGGCTCGAACGCTCTGGTGGCGCTGACCCGGCGCTTAAACTCGATGAAGGTGTTGAGCGTGGTCAGGTCGACGGCGCTGCCGGACCCCGCGGCGGGCGGCGCTTCTTCGACAATCTCGTGACTCTCGGCCAATCTGGTGAGGACAAGAAAGTCACGTACGGCGCTGGTGATGTTGGCCTCTGGTTCACCGGCGTTGTGCCGTCGCAGGATCTCGCCAGCGGCTATCTCAAATCTGGGATCATCGAAGTCAATTTGAGCGGTCACGGCAGCATCTCAGTGCGCGATTTCACACGGCGCGGCGCGGTCGAACATTGATCGTAGCGAGTTTGTGCCTGCTGGGCTGCGTTCCGGCAACTTGGAGCGGCCGTAGATTCCTCACTCCGTTCGGAATGACATTTCAGGTGGGTCGCAGATGACGCTCGGGACCCGAGTGGCATGACCCCACATCCACCTAACACCCCCCTCCCCGCCCTCCTGGTCCTGGGCTCGAACCTGGGCGACAGGATGGGGTACTTGCGCTTCGCGGTGGCGGGGTTGGGGATGGTTGGATTCATCGACGCCGTGTCGCCGGTCTATGAGTCGCCGCCGGCCGGGCACGTGCACCAGGGGCCGTTTCTGAACCTGGCGCTGCGCCTTACCACCGCGCTGGGGCCGGTGCGGTTGTTGATGTGGGGTAAGGGCCTGGAGTTCGCCGCTGGGCGCCGGCCGGGCATTCCCTACGGCCCGCGTCCGCTGGATGTGGACATTGTGAGCCTGGGCGCGCTGGCGATCGCGAACGGGCGCGTGTCCATTCCGCACCCCCGCGTCGCCGAGCGGCCGTTCATGGTCGCTCCCCTTGCCGACATTGCCCCACGCGAGACGCTGGCGGGCCACGACGCGACGCTGGCCGAGCTTGACCGCCGGCTGGGTCGCGAGGAGCTCACGCGAGTGGCGGGTCCGGACGCCGTCTGGACCAGGCCGCGGGGCCACTAGCAAGGGTATTGATGCGACCAGCGGCATTGCCGCGGTCCGTTCGATCGCCCCTTCGACAAGGTCGGGACCTTCCCTCTTCCCGATGCGAGCGCGTGTCCCCAAACGGGCGGGTCTGAGACCCGCCCCTACCCCAAGTGCCCCGCGCGCCCAAGGTTCGACCGGACTGGATTCCGGCTTCCGCCGGAATGACGGAGGGGTTACGCGAGGGTTTCCGACGCGGGAGACCAAGCCGCGGCTGCCCGGACGCCGGGGACAGGAGACCATGCGAGCGAAACGGCCCGGCACACTGAGCCGGCCCCCTGGCCGTCACGACCCAAGCACACCGTCGGCCTGTGAAATAATCCGCCGCCCCAGCGCCCCTTGAAAGCCGCCTCGCATTCGCACGGAATCGGACCTCCCGGCCGCGCGGCGCCGCGTGATCGATGCCATTCATCGCGCGCGGCGTCCCTTGGTGCTGTCGCACCGGGATTCGGACGCGGACAGCCTGGGCTCCGCGCTGGCGCTCGGCGGCGCCTTTGCCCAGCTTGGCGTGGAGGCGGTGCTGGCCGTCCACCATCCGGACCGCATCGCCCCGCCCTTGAACGAGCTTCCGGGCGCGGCCGCCGTCATTCCCCTCAGCGCCGAGCTTGGGGCCGCGGACCGCGACGTGATCTTCGTCGTCGATACCGCCAGCCCCGCGCTCCTGGGCGGCGAGCCGAGCGTGCGTGACGCGCTCTTGAGCAGCCGGCCCGTCGTCAATATCGACCACCACGACTCCAACCAGCACTACGGCGCCGTCAACTACGTGGAAACCGCCGCCGCAGCCACGGCCGAGGTCTTGTGGGGGCTGCTCACGGAGGCCCGCATCCCGCTGACGGCGGACATGGCGACCAATCTGCAGGCGGGCCTGGTCGGCGACACGCTCGGGTTCCAGATCGCCGACACCTCGCCCCGGACCCTGCGGGCGGCGGCCGGCTTGCTGGAAGCCGGCGGCGCGACGCACGGCCTCCCGCGGCGCGTGCTCAATGCGCGCACCATCGCGGCCACGCGCCTCTACGGCGCCGCCCTGGCGGCGGTGCAGACCACGGCCGACGGCCGCATCGTCTGGACCTGCGTCACCCAGGCCATGGCGGCCGCGGTGGACGCCAGCGTGCACTACTCGCACGGACTGCCCAATGCCCTGCAGGAGATCGTGGGCGCGGAGATTGCGGCGGTGTTTTATGAGCTCGACCCCGAGAGGACTCGCGCCAGCCTGCGTTCCACCGGTCGCCCGATCCGGGAAGTCGCCGAGGAGTACGGCGGCGGCGGCCACCAGCTCGCGGCCGGCCTCACGATTCAGCAGCCGATCGAGGCCGCGCAGCGGCTGGTGATTGACCGTCTCCAGGCCCTGCTCGGGGGCTGAACGCCTCCATCGAGGCGGCATTGGCGATTGCTAGACTCAGCGGGCGCGCGGTAATGCGACCCGCGCCATTCCCTGTCCCGCAATCCGTCCACGCGATTCAGTGGGCGGGGGCACGGCCTAGAGGCGAGGTCGATGCGCAAACGGCTCTCCCGGCTGGCGCCGATCATCATCCTGGGCGTCACGGCATGGCTGCTCGCCGCCTGCGGTGACTCCGAGGTCGTCGCCGAACCGGTGGTGGTGACGCCGACGCCGACGGTTGTCGAGGTCACCGTCGCACCGACCGCGCCCCCCACGCCCGCGCCAACGCCCGAGCCCCGGCAAACGCCGAACCGCCAGACGCCAACCGCGTCGCCACAGATTCGCACCGCCACGCCGCTGCCCACCGCGCCCGTCACACCGACGGCCGCGCCGCCGTCCACCCCGTCGCCGGTCGCCACCCCGGCGCCCACCGCGCCGCCTCCATCCGCCAACAGAACTCCGACCGCCATCGTCCCCCCGCCCAATGCGCGAGCCGCCGTGGGTCGCGTGGACACGGCCGAGGGAGTGGACGGCCTCCAACGCCCCGTGGGCGAAACCAGCACCTTCGAGCCCAACCAGCGGGTCTACATCGCCGTCGAGTTCCTCAACGTCAGGGCCGGCGCCGAGCTCGGCTTCTCCTGGCGGGCCGACGAAGGCTGCCGCGGGAGCTACTCCCTGCCGGCCCGGTCGCCCATGCGGCGCGGCTTCTTTGGGTTCTACATCGACGAGACCGAGTGCCTTGGCCGCTATTTCGTCCAGATCCTGGTGGACGGCGTGGCCCACGCCGGAATCACCTTCTCCATCGGAGCCGCCCAGCCCAGCGGTTGACCCGTGACGCCGCCGATGGTTTGCTGCATACATCCCCGCTCCACGACTGCCCGAGGTGCCCCGTGAAGGTGACGCGCGTTTCCGCCGAGGTCTACGCCAAGCCGCATGACCCGCCGATCACCAACGGCAAGTACACCTACACCCACTCCAAGAACGTCGTCGTGCGCATCCAGACCGACGAGGGCATCGAGGGCGTGGGCATTTGCGGCGGGCTGGGCCTGCCGTCGGGACGCGACGTGCTGGTCACCGTCATCGAAAACATGTCCGAGGCCGTCATCGGCGAGGACCCGTTCAACGTCGAGCGCATCTGGGACCGGCTCTACCAGCCCAAGATCTTCGGCCGCAAGGGCCTGACCACGCGGGCGCTCTCGGCCATCGACATCGCCCTGTGGGACGTCGTGGCCCGCGCCGTCGGGCAACCGCTCTACCGGCTGCTGGGCGGCTACACCGACGAGGTGCGCGCCTACATCGCCGGCGGCTACTACGAAGCCGGCAAGGGCATTCCCGAGCTGCAGGACGAGATGCTCGGCTACGTCGAGCAGGGCGCCACCGCCGTCAAGATGAAGATCGGCGCGGTGTCGCTGCGCGAGGACGAGCGCCGCGTGGCCGCCGTGCGCGACGCCATCGGCGACGAGGTGGACCTGCTGGTCGACGCCAACAACGCCTACGTCACGGCCGACGCCGTGCGCATGGCCCGCATCCTCGAGTCCTACGACGCCTTCTGGTTCGAGGAGCCCGTCTCGCCCGACAACATGGCCGGCAGCGCCGCCGTCGCCAACTCGTCCAGCGTGCCCGTCGCCGCCGGGGAGAACGAGTACACCCGCTGGGGCTTTCGCGAGCTGTTCGAGTCCGACGCCGTGCGCATCGCCAATCCCGACGCGATGGTCCTGGGCGGCATCACCGAATACCGCCGCGTCGCCGCGCTGGCCTCGGCCTACGAGATTCCCATCGCCCCGCACGGCCTGCAGGAGATTCACATCCACCTGCTGGCCGCGTTCCCATTCCCGCTGATTCTCGAGTACTACAACCCCAACGTGGCCGGCCTCAACGAGGTCATGTTCCACGAGAAGCTGGAGCTCACCGACCGCGGCACCGTGATGCTGCCCCAGGGGCCCGGCCTGGGCGTCGAGTTCAACTGGGACGCCCTGCGGCAATACCGCGAGGAGTGACGCCCGACGGGCCCGGCGACATCGAGCTGCGTCCCGCCCGTGAGAGCGATATCACCCAGTTCGACCGGCTGTGGGCCGAGGCCGAGCGGGAAGATCCGTCGCCCGACGACTATTCCCTGCCGCTCTACGCCCACGAGCTGGCCACCGGCGCCGTTTGGGTCGCCGCGCGCGGCGACCGCATCGTCGGCATGGCGGCCGCGCTGATCCGCGGCGACGTGGCCGTGCTGGCGGAGCTGGCCGTCGCGGCCGACGTGCAGGACCGCGGCCTTGGACGGCGCCTGCTCGCAGCCGTCATGCCCGCCGACGTCCCCGGGCGCTTCACGCTGAGCTCGAGCGACCGGCGCGCCGTCGGTCTCTATGCCCGCGCCGGCATGACGCCGCGCTGGCCGGTCTACGAACTGCGCGCGGAGCGATTCGACCTCCGGTTGCTGGACGGCGGTGTCGAGGCCGCGGTGGCCGCCGTGGACGACCCGGCGTTCATCGCCTGGGACGCCCGCGTCGGCAAGCGCCACCGACCGCAAGACCTCGCCTTCGTGGCAAACGAGGTGGCCGCGCAGCCGCTGTGGTTCCGGCGCGGCGACGCGACCGTGGGCTATGGCCTGGTGGCGCAGCGCATGGCGGATGAGCCGAAGCAATCCGGCACGTATGGCCTCGGCCCACTTGGAGTCGCCGATCCCGCCGACGCCGGCGCCTGCGTGGCCGCCGCGCTGGCGTGGGCCCGGCCGCGGGCGCGGGCAGTGCGGTTGGACGTGCCGGCCCCGCACCCGGCCCTCCCCCGGTTGCTCGAAGCCGGATTCCGCATCGTGGAGGACGACCACGTGTTCTGCTGCAGCAGCGCGGCAACGGCCGCCGACCTGGCGTCGTACCTCCCCACCTTCGCCGAGATCTACTAGCGACGGTCCGGTTCCCCCTCCCTCGATGGGGTCTTCGCGAATCCCAGCCAGCGCGACGATAACCGCGCGACTACTCTCCGCCCCCAGATTCACTGAAAGGTGGATTCCCGCCTTCGCGGGAATGACGGAGGACTACGCAAAGATCTCTCGATGGGAAAGGCTTGGGGTGAGAGTGAAGCCTCTACGCGCCGCCGGACCACCCCATCGGTTCGACCGCCTGCGGCGCTTGTGGAACTATCGCCCGGTTCGATCCCTTCCCGAGTGCAATGCGACCTAACACACTGCGTGAACTGCTCGATACCGGCCAGCCTTCGGTCGGCACCCACATCCTGGTCTCGTGGCCGGGCGTGGTGGAACTCGTCGGCCAGACCGGCGTCATCGACTATGTGGAGTTCGTGGGCGAATACGCGCCCTACGACCTCTATTCGCTGGAGAACATCGGGCGGGCCATCGAGCTATTCGACCACCTCAGCGGCATGATGAAGGTCGAGCAAGAGCCCCGCACCCACCTCGCCATTCGCTCCATCGGGTCGGGCATCCAGAACATCCTCTTTGCCGACGTGCACTCGGCCGAAGAGGCGGCGGACTGCGTGGCCGCGGTGCGCGCCGAGACGCCGTCCACCGGCGGGCGGCACGGGGCCGGGTCGCGGCGCGACGTGGGCTACGGATGGGAGAAGGCCGGCGGGGGTAAGGCCTTCGTCCAGGCGCTCGAAGACTCCGTGGTAGCGCTGATGATCGAGAAAGACGGCGCCGTGAAGGACATCGAGAACATCCTCGCCGTCAAGGGCGTCGACATGCTTCAGTTCGGCCCCGCCGACTACGCCATGAGCATCGATCTTCCCGGCGAATACTGGCATCCCCGCTGTAAGGCGGCGGAGGAGCACATCATCAAGACGGCGCTCGCCATGGGTAAGCATCCCCGGGCCGAGATCAGCTCGCCCGACCAGGCCAAGTACTACCTGGACCAGGGCGTGCGCCACTTCTCGATCGGCACCGACGTCCAGATTCTGCGCGACTGGTGGGCGCAGAATGCGGAGGGCGTGCGGGACGCGATCGCCGGGCACTAGGCCCGAGGCAATCCCGGTGCACGCCGTCGTAGCGCTCGGCGGTGACGCCGACCCAACCCACGTCCGGCGGGCGCTCGCGCGCGCGCAGCTGGTCGTCGCGGCCGACGGCGGCGCCGCCCACGTGGAAGCCGCTGGCGGCGTCTGCAACGTGATCGTCGGGGACCAGGACTCGGTGCCCGCCGCGACGCTCGACCGAGCGCGCGCCGCCGGCGCGGACATCCGCGACTTTCCCGCCGCCAAGGACGCCACGGACGGGGAGCTGGCGCTGGGCGAAGCGCTGCGTCGGGGCGCGTCGTCCATCACCATCGTGGGCGCGCTCGGAGGACCGCGGGTGGATCACCTGCTGGCCAACGTCGCGCTGCTGGCGCACCCGGACCTGCGCGACGTAGACGCCGTGATCGAGGACGCCGCACATCGGATTTGGCTCGTCGGCGGATCATCGTCCTGGCGCGGCGAGGCCGGCGACTGCGTGACCCTGCTCGCCGTCGGCGGTGACGCGCACGGCGTGACGACACAGGGTCTTCGCTATGCCCTGCGGGACGGCACGCTCCGGCACGGCTCCAGCCTCGGGGTCAGCAACGAGATGGCGGGCCCGCAGGCCGATGTCTCCGTCGCTCGCGGCTCCGTGCTCGTGATCCACGAACGTCGCTAGGCCGTCGCCGAAAGCAACCAATCTGTCATTCCGATCGCCCCTCCTGTCATTCCGAACGCCCCTCCTGTCATTCCGAACGAAGTGAGGAATCTAAGGACGCGGCGCCTTCTCCCGGCCCCTAGATTTCTCGCTCCGCTCGAAATGACATGGATGGGGCCTCGAAGTGACATGGGTGAGGGCTCAAAAGACACGGGTCGGGGCTCGAAATGACATGGGATTTCACCGCGAAAAAAGTCCACGTCCGCAAAGTGCGGTGTAGAATCTCAGGCTGGGGGGCAATGGCGCCCGCCCTGGTGAATCTGGAGGCCAATGATGGGATCCAGGAAGAAAGTCCTCGTTGGGACCGCAGCGCTCTCCGCCGCCGCCGTCGGGACGCTACTCGGCATTTGGTTATGGCTGCTAGGGTCGCCCATCCCGCCACCTGCCGAGACCGTGTCGATCGCCAGCGGCACCGCGGCGATCCAGCAATCGGCCGTCACCGCGAGCGGCTTCGCCGAAGGGGTTGCGGCCATGCTGGTGGGCGTGATCTACGTCAGCGCCGTCGCGGCGATCCTTTGGTTCCTGGTCGCGTTGGCCTGGCGGGCCTTCGTGCACCTCGGGCATCGGCACCGGGAATACGAACGGCGGCACACGGGCGCCTGACGCGGGTCTAGATCCGGAGGCCCGCGCTGCGTGGGACAGTTCCGGCGGACCGGTAGCCGTCGGCACGGGAATTGTGCGGCCTCAGGTCTCCGACGTGAGCCCCTCCACCATGGCTTCGATGAGCTTGGATGTGTCCGCCGGCAGATCCTCGTCGTACATGCCGAGTCCCTCCCGGTAGCTCGTCGTCGTCCGCGCCAGCCAGGCCAGCCGGGCGCGCCAGTGGCCGCCGCCGCCCCCGCGCTTGAGCAACTGCAACACCTCCTGCCGGGCCTCGGCGCGCGCCCGCCGGAAGGCCCAGGCGAAGTCCTCGTCGGTGCGCGACCAGTTACGCAGCGTCTCCCTCGAGACACCCACCAGCGCCGCGCAGTCCTGCAGCGTCAGGCCGTCGGCAGCCGCCTCCAACACGCGGCGGCGCACTTTCGGGGTGAGCTTTGTGGGTCGTGCCATTGCGCTACTAGTGTAATCAACTTGTGTCCACCGTCCCAAGACGAATCTCAAGGTGTTGGCCGGAACGCCACGCAACCGGCACGGCGCTGCGCTCGACCGGACTGGATTCCGGCTTCCGCCGGAATGACGGAGGGATGGCGTGAAGGCTGCCCGGTGGCCCAGGCTGCGCGCAGCCTGGGAGATTCACCCCTAGCTCTCCCACGCTGCACGCAGCGCGGGCCACCGGATTCGGACCACCGGAGCTCCTCACCCCGAACCTCTCCCCGTGGAGACCTTTGAGTAATTTGGGCGTGCGAAGACTGACTGCGCGAATTCCACCTGGCCCCAGGTTCCGTGAAGGGTGGATTCCCGCCTGCGGAGACCTTTGCAAAATGGGATCTGGGCGGGTCTGAGACCCGCCCGACACCAAACATTCACTGTGCCTCCAAATCCGACCGGACTGGATTCCGGCCTTCGCCGGAATGACGGATGGTTTGCGCCAAGGCCTCCCTTCGCGGGAATGACGGCGAGTGACCGCGGAATTGGTGCGGCGGAGTCCAGCCCGGGGATGAGAATCCGGGCGCGGAGGCCAGCCTCAGACCGGAATGGCGGCAGAAATGCGCATGCGCAGCGAGCGCCGCACGAGACTCCACTCCCTATGGCAGGGAGTTTTTGGCGTATTCGGGGTTTAATTTCGACTTCGAACTAAACGGTGAACGCAGAGGCGCCCTCCCTGCTCCATGGCGTGCGGGACTTGGGCCCAGCGGCCCATAGACTTGAGCGCCGGCTCGGAGTTACGAAAGCCGGAGGGCGCACGTGGTGGAACTGGAGATTTTCGGCGAGCTGGCGGTCATTGGCGGCCTGGCCGTGGCCACCGCCATCGGCCTGCATCGCTTCGGCCTTCCGTCGACCGTCGGCTTCCTCGTCACCGGCGCCATCGCCGGGCCGCACGGCCTCGGACTTGTCGGCGACCCGGAGCACATCGAGCAAATCGCCGAACTCGGCGTCATCCTGCTCCTGTTCGCGGTTGGGCTCGAGTTTTCCCTCACGCGTCTGCGCTTCATCTGGAAGGCAGTCGCGTTCGGCGGCTCGTTGCAAGTGGGCGTCACGACGCTGGCCACGCTTGCCATTCTGGTGATTGCCGGAGACACGGTCGCCCGCGGCATCGTCTTCGGGCTCGTGGTGGCGCTCTCGAGCACGGTTGTCGTGCTGCGCGTGCTCACGGTTCGCGGCGAGCTGGACGCGCCGCACGGACGCTTCATCGTCGGGGCGCTCATCTTTCAGGACCTCTTGGTGATCCCCCTGACGTTGCTGGTGCCGGCGCTGGCCGGTGGCGAGGGCACGGGGGCTGCCCTGGAGATCGCGTGGGAGCTGCTTCGCGCGGCATTGGCGGTGGTCGCCCTGCTGGTCGTGGCGCGATTTCTGATCCCGCGAGTCTTTCGCGCCGTGGACGCCACCCGCACGCGCGAGGTCTTTCTGCTGACCGTAATCTCAATCGCCCTCGGCTCCGCCTGGCTCATGAGCCAGCTCGGACTATCGGTGGCCCTGGGCGCGTTTCTCGCCGGCATGCTCCTCGCCGACACCGACTACGGGCACCGCGCGACCAGCGACATCATTCCCCTGCGCGACGCCTTCACCAGCTTTTTCTTCATCTCGCTGGGGATGATTTTCGATTGGCGGGTGTTCGCGGATTCCCCCCTGCTGGCGGTGTTGATCGTCCTCGGCCTCGTCTTCGGCAAGGCCCTGGTGGCCTCGCTGGCGGCGCTGGCCATGCGCAACCCGGCGAGCGTGGCCTGGCGGTCGGGCATCTCGCTGGCGCAGTTCGGCGAGTTTGGCTACGTGGTGCTCCTCATTGGCGCCAGCGTGGGACTGGTCACCGACCTGGAGCTGCGCCTGGTTGTCACGACGGGCGTTGTCAGCATCGTGATTTCGCGAATTCTCATGCATTGGACCGGCGGCCTGCATGCGGGAGAGACCCTGCTGCGCCCGCTGGAGCGACTGCTTCGCGCCCGCGGCATGGACGAGCCGACGGCGCAGGACGCCCGCCTCAGCGACCATGTCGTAATCGCGGGCTACGGGGTCGCGGGCCGGCTGCTCGCGCGCACGCTGGCCCAGGCGGAGGTGCCCTATGTGGTCCTGGAGGTGGACCCCGACCGCGTGCGTGAGGGTCAGCGCGAGCACGCGCACGTCTATTACGGCGACGTCACCAGCCACGAGGCGCTCGAGCACGCGCGGCTCAGTCATGCGCGCGTGCTGGTGATGCTCGTCAACGACCGCGTCGCCATGCGCCGCGGCATCGGACTCGCGCGGGCGGATTGCCCGGACGTCCCGATTCTCGCGCGCACTCGCTACCTGTCCGACCGCGACGATCTGGTCGCCCTCGGAGCTGACCACGTCGTCTGCGAGGAGGTGGAAGGCGGCACCGAGATGACGGCGCGGGTGCTCAAATCCCTGGGTGTCGCCACGCCCGCCATCTACGACCGGATCAACACCGCGCTCGGCTCTGACTCTGACGAGTTTCTCACCGGGGCGATGGACGATTGGACCGAACCCGCCGACCAGAAGCCGTGATCGGCCGTGGATCGGGCAACGAAACGGGAGATTTGGCGACATTGACATCTGAGCGCTGGGTGGCGACACAGCACCGGCGGGCGCTCTCGATTCGTTGACTGGCCTCTAGGAATGCTCTGAAAGAGCCCACCGAATTGACCCCGATCCGTTCGCCCCTTCGGTGAACTCAGGGCAGGCTCTGAGCGAAGTCGAAGGGCCGTTCATGGTTCGACAAGCTCACCACGAACGGCTTGGGACGCGGTTCAGAGGTTTATTCAGAGGGGTTTCCCAGGTGTGGATTCCCGCTCTCCGCCGTCGGCGACACTTGCAGAATCCGGTCGGACGAAGGATGGCCGTAGGAGTCCCGCCAGCCCCAGCTTCAGTGAATGGTGGATTCCCGCCTTCGCGGGAATGACGGAGGGGTTAGGCAAAGCCCTCCCTTCGCGGGAATGACGGAGGGGTTCCACAAGAGTCTTCCTTCGCGGCGACAGGCTCTGCGGGAGTGACGGACTCAAGGCAGCCCACTCCATGAAACAGCGAATTCGTGCGGGGCCGCGAGCAGAGGCTTAGAATTGGGCGAGTGACCGTGCCGCGATCGCCGTGATCGCCACGCGCAGCGAGTAGCGCCTCATATGGAAAAGAACACTCTCACCGTCAAGCGCGGGCTGGCCCAGATGCTCAAGGGCGGCGTCATCATGGACGTCGTCACCGCCGAGCAGGCGAAGATTGCGGAGGACGCCGGCGCCGCGGCCGTGATGGCCCTCGAGCGCGTGCCGGCCGACATTCGCGCCCACGGCGGCGTGGCGCGCATGGCCGACCCCGAGAAGATCATTGAGATCCAAGCGGCAGTGACGATCCCGGTGATGGCCAAGTGCCGCATCGGCCACTTCGTCGAGGCGGAGTTGCTGCAGGCCCTGGGCGTGGACTACATCGACGAGTCCGAGGTCCTGACGCCGGCGGACGAGGCGCACCACGTGGACAAGCACGGGTTCGACGTGCCGTTCGTTTGCGGCTGCCGCAACATCGGCGAAGCGCTGCGCCGCATTGGCGAGGGCGCGGCCATGATTCGCACCAAGGGCGAGGCCGGCACCGGCGACGTGGTCGAGGCCGTGCGCCACATGCGCGCGGTCATGGGCGATCTGCGCCGGCTGACGACCATGCGCGAGGACGAGATGGCGACCTTTGCCAAGGACGTGCAGGCGCCGCTGGACCTGGTCGCGTCGGTGGCCCGCGAGGGCCGCCTGCCGGTGGTGAACTTTGCCGCAGGCGGCGTGGCCACGCCGGCGGACGCCGCGCTGATGATGCGGCTCGGCGCCGACGGCGTCTTCGTGGGCAGCGGCATCTTCAAGTCCAGCGACCCCGCCATTCGCGCCAAGGCCGTGGTGGAAGCCACCACCCACTACCAGGACGCCGGCATCATCGCCACCGCCTCCCGCGGCCTCGGCGAGCCCATGACGGGCATTGCCCGCGACACCCTCGCGCCGGAGGAGCTCCTCGCAACCCGTGGGTGGTAGGCCGCCGCGCGCGTGACCCCCGTCATCGGTGTGCTGGCCCTGCAGGGCGATTTCGCCGAGCACACCGCCATGCTGCGCGGGCTCGGGGTCGAATCCCGCGAGGTGCGCGTGCCCCGCGACCTGGAGGGGCTTGACGGGCTGGTGATTCCAGGCGGCGAGAGCACGACGATCGGCAAGCTGCTGGAGATGTACGCACTGCTGGAGCCGGTCCGCGATCTCGGCGCGTCCGGGTTTCCCATCTGGGGAACCTGCGCCGGGCTAATTCTGCTCGCCAAGGACGTGGGGAAGCCGCAACCGCTGCTGGGCCTGATGGACATGACGGTGGAGCGCAATGCGTTCGGCCGCCAGATCGACAGCTTCGAAACCGAGCTCGACGTCGACGGCCTGTCGGGCGGCGCGTTTCACGGGGTGTTCATCCGCGCGCCCATCGTGTCGGACGTGGGGGATGGCGTGGACGTGCTCGCGAGGCTGGACGACGGCCGCATCGTCGCGGTGCGGCAAGGCAACCTGCTCGGCACGGCCTTCCATCCCGAGCTGACCGCCGACGCGCGCCTGCACCGCCTCTTCGTCGACATGGCGCACGCCGCATGAGCGTCACCGGCTCCACGCTCGGTCCGTGGCACATTCCGACCATCGTCGGGACCTTCGTGCTGGCCAATCTGCCGCGCGTGGACGTGGTCACCTACCAGGGTCGGCATGTGCCGGCGATCATGGCCGCCGGCGCCGCCCTGCCCACCCTGGCGCCCGACCTGCAGGCGGTTGGGGCCTGGACCGGCGCGCGTCTGCGAGGCTTCGGCCTGCTGCGTTGCGCTCCGGCGGCGCGGCGCGCCAGCGTCGAGGCCCTGACGCTGCTGGCGCCGCGTGTCTCGGCTACATCCGGCGATCCGGCCGGCCCGCTCCAACTGGAGACCGCCGAGGCCATGCTGCAGCGGCTG
Source organism: Chloroflexota bacterium (assembly GCA_965243625.1). Lineage (GTDB taxonomy): Bacteria > Chloroflexota > UBA11872 > UBA11872 > UBA11872 > JAJECS01. The sequence continues at coordinate 628,280 of CBDEVI010000002.1, read as the reverse complement.
GCCGGATGCGCCGCCGCCCAGGGCCGTCCGATCCTGGTGGCGCGCCTGTGGGAGAACAGCCCGTACACTTCGGCCTTCACCGCCGGCGGCTTCTCCTCCGCGGTCATCGAGCACGAGTACGAGCGAGCGCCGGGACCGGTGAGCGCCGCGCCGGACATCGACGGTCTGCGTCCGCAGGAAGCCCCCGACGCCTGGGACGTGATGCAGCTATATCGCGCCACCACGCCTGCCGCCGTGCAACGCGCCGAAGCGCGCACCATGGAGGAAATGGAGCAACTGCCGCCGCGCAGCGCCGGCCTCTGGCGGTGGCTGAGCGACGTTGTCATCGAACGCCACGTGGTCGCCGACGAGCACGGACTCGCGGCCTGGCTGGAGCTGCGCATGGATGCCGGGGAAAGTCATCGGCTGACGCTCATGCTCCACCCGCGCGGGCACCACCAGGCGCGCGCGCTGCTGCACTGGGCGCTGTGGCGATTGGGCGCCGCGGCGCCGCGTCCCGTGCGCATCCAGGTCCGCGAACCCGACTCGCCGATCGGCTCGGCCCTCGACGCGCTGGGATTCACGCACGCCAACAGCCATGCGCTCATGGTCAGGGAGGTGGCGGTGCCGGCGGCGGCGCAGGTGCGCGGCGTCGTGCTGGACGGAGCGCCCGGGTAGCCCATGGAACCAACGACCACGCCCCCCGCCGCCGCCAACGGCCCGGTGCCGCATCCGGCGGCGTCCGACGGCGAGGAGCTCGATCGGCTCCTGGCGGCCCTTCCGCCCGAGATTCGAGATGCCCTTCAGGCGCTGCCCGACTGGGACACCCTGGTCGAGATCGTGCTCGATGTCGGCCGCTTTCCGGAGGCCCGGCTGGACGCCCGGTCGGTGGCGCTGCTGGAACGCGAGGTCACGGGCGACGACTTGGATCAAGTCGTCGCAACCGTCGGCGCCTTCACGGCCGACAATCGCGCCGGCATCGCCCGCACGCTGCATCGGTTTTCGGCGCTGCGCAATCGCTCGGGGCGCATCGTCGGGCTCACCATCCGGCGCGGACGCGCCCTGCACGGCACCACGCACGTGGTGGCGGACATCATCACCTCGCGGCGCAACCTGCTGCTGCTCGGGCCGCCGGGCGTCGGCAAGACCACCATGCTGCGCGAGATTGCACGCGTGCTCGCCAACGACGCGGACCGCCGGGTCGTGGTGGTGGACACCTCGAATGAGATTGCGGGCGACGGCGACATTCCCCACGCCGGCATTGGGCGGGCGCGCCGCATGCAGGTGGCGCAGCCCGACCTGCAACACCGCGTCATGATCGAGGCGGTCGAGAATCACATGCCGGAAGTCGTGGTCGTCGATGAAATCGGTACCGAGGCCGAGGCCCGCGCCGCCCGCACTATCGCCGAGCGGGGCGTGCAACTGGTGGCCACCGCCCACGGCCAAACGCTCGAGAACGTGCTGCTCAATCCGCTGCTGGCCGACCTGGTCGGCGGTGTCGAGGCGGTGACGCTGGGCGACGAGGAGGCGCGCCGCCGCGGCACGCAGAAGACCGTGCTGGAGCGCCGCGCGCCGCCCAGCTTCCACACCCTCATCGAGCTGCACAGCCGCGACTCGTTCGTGATCTATACCGACGTGGCCGAGACGGTTGACGCCGTGCTGCGCGGACTGCCGGCGCCCGGCGAGCGCCGCGTGCGCCTGGCCGACGGGCGCACCGAGCGCGAGACGTTCAGCGAGCCGCCGCAAGACCCCGAGCGTCCCGCCGCGGCCGTGGGCGGACCGGGAGCTGCGCCGCGCAGCCGCGCGTCCTCGGGAACCTTGCAGATTCTCCCGTTCGGCGTCGGGCGCAATCGACTGGAACAGGCCATCATGAACACCGGCATCGACGCGCGCCTCGTGCGCGACCTTGGCGGCGCCGACATCGTGATGACGCTGCGCAGCTTCTTCCGTCGCCGCCCGCGCCTGCTGCGCGACGCCGAGGCCCGCGGCACGCCGGTCTACGTGCTGCGCAGCAACACCGTCTTGCAGATGGAGTCGTGCCTGATGGAGATGGTCGAGGACGGCGCAACGGTCGACGGCGACGCGCCGTCGCGAATCGGCTCCGGTGCCGCGGGACCGTCGCAGCGGCTGCGCCTGGCGCTGACGAAGCCCCGCTCGTGACCGTCGACGGCCGTCGGCGCGGGCTGTTCATCGCCCTGGAGGGGCCCGAGGGCAGCGGCAAGTCCACCCAGGCGCAGCTGCTGGCCGACCGGCTGCAGCGGACCGGCCTCGACGTGCTGCTGACCCGCGAGCCCGGCGGCACCGAGCTTGGCGAACGCCTGCGGGACCTCATGTTTCGCGAGCGCTCCCTACCGGAATTGGATCCACGGGTGCAGGCGCTGCTGATGCTCGCGGCGCGCGCCCAGCATGTCGCCGAGCGACTCCGACCCTGGTTGACCGACGGCGGCGTGGTGGTGTGCGACCGGTTTGCCGCATCGACGCTGGCGTATCAGGGCGCGGGATTCGGCCTGGACGTCGCGGAGCTGGCGCAGATGAACGCGTTCGCTACGGCCGGCGTGTTGCCGGACGTGACGCTGCTGCTCGACCTGGACGTTCAAGTCGGCTTGATGCGCAGCCTTGGGCAACGCGGCAGCGACTGGGAAAAGGCCGGCGGCATGAACGCGCAGAAGCTGGAGTTTCACGCGCGCGTGCGGCGCGGCTACCTGGACCAGGCCGACGCCGACGGCTGGCCGGTGCTCGACGCGACCCAGCCATCCGAAGATCTGGGCCAAGAGATTTGGCGGCGCGTGGAGCCCGAAATCGCGGCGCGCACCTTGCGGGCGGCCGAGGCCGTCCAGCCGCCGCTGCCACTGGCGGTCGGCACGGCGCAGGGGCCGCCCACCGATGCGGCCGGTCGCTCGTGAAGCTCTTCGTCGTCATCGTGCAGCGGCAGGACGCCGACGGGCTGGCGGAGCTGATGCGCGACGCCGACATCCGCTTTACCCGCATCGATTCGGCGGGCGGCTTTCTGCAACAGGGCAACGTGACGTTCCTGACCGGCGTCGAGGACGAGCGGATCGGCGAGCTGTTGGCCCTGATCAAGCGCGGCGCCACCACCCGCGTGCAGATGGTGAGCCCCATCCCCGCCATGGCGGAACCCGGCGAGCTGGCGGTGCCCTATCCGGCGGAAGTCCAGGTCGGCGGGGCGACGATCTTCGGCTTCGACGTGGAGCGGTTCGAGCCGCTCTAGCTGCGATTCAGGCGCGGGCGCCGGCCAGCCAGTCGGACATGCGCCTGACGCCCTCGCGCAGGTTCTCCCGCGAGTTGGCGTAGGACAGCCGCAGCGAATCGCGCCCCACGTCGCCGAACGCGCTGCCGGCGAGCACGGCCACCCCGGCCTCGTCCAGCAGCCGCGCGGCGATCTCGTCCGCGTCGCGATCGAATCCCGAGAGCTGCGGAAACACGTAGAACGCTCCCGCCGGTCGCTGGCACGACACGCCGGGGATGGCATTTAGACCGTCCACGACCTGGTCACGGCGCGCCTTGAACTCGGCGACCATTTCCGCGGCGGCGTCCTGCGGTCCCTGCAGCGCTTCGATGCCGGCGATCTGAATGAAGCTGGCCGTGCAGCTGGTGATGTTGGTCTGCAACTGCGAGAAGGCGGAGGCGAGATCGGCCGGCATGACGCCGTATCCCATGCGCCAGCCGGTCATGGCGTAGGTCTTGGAAAAGCCGTCGAGAATGATCGTGCGGTCGCGCAGGCCCGGTTCGGCGGCGATCGACGCGTGCTCGATCTCCCCGTACATGATGCGGCAGTAGATCTCGTCGGAGAGCACGTAGGCGTCGTGGTCGGCGAGCAGCTCGCCGATGGCGCGGATGTCGGCGGGCTCCAGCACGCCGCCGGTCGGATTCTGGGGTGAATTGAGAATCAGCAGCTTGGTGCGCGGCGACAGCTTGTCGCGCAGCTCGTCGAGATCGAGCCGGAACTCGCGCTCCGGGCGCAGGGCCAGCGGCACCGGGGTCGCGCCGACGAAGTCGACGACCGACTCGTAGATGGGGAAGCCGGGGTCGGGATAGAGCACTTCGTCGCCGGGCCCGCACAGCGCCGTGATGGCGAAATACATGATCGGCTTGGCGCCCGGGGTGACGACGACCTCGTCGGGATCGACGACGATGCCCCGGGTCTCGCCGACGTGCGCGGCGATGGCGGCACGAGCTTCGGGCAAGCCGGCCGAGGGGCCGTAGTGCGTGAATCCGTCATCGAGCGCGCGCTTGGCGGCTTCGATAATGTTGGCGGGGGTGTCGAAATCCGGCTCACCGATTTCGAGATGAATGACGTCGCGGCCCTGCGCTTCAAGCTGTCGGGCGCGAGCCAGCACGGCGAATGCCGTCTCGGTGCCCAGCCGCCCCATGGCGGGCGCCAGGCCGGGATGCGTGAGCAACGCCACACTTGCCTCCTGCACGGGTGAACCAGACGAGCGGCCGACGAAGCCGCGACAACGAGGGCGATTCTAGCGTGCCGCATTCCGAGGCCACGGACTCCGGGTCGAGCGACGGGGCGAGTGCGCCGGCGGCAAGGCGCATGCGGTCGGAGGACGTGGACTCGGTGGCGCACGTGCTCACGCAGGCGTTCGCGCCGCCGCCCGGCGCGAACCCTCTCGGACCGCGCACGCTCACTTCCAACCACCTGGTCGACCGCTGGCACGCCCAATGCGCCGGGGCGTGGGTTGTCGACGCGCCCGGGTTTGGCCCCGTGGGCGCGGTCTTCGCCGTGGTCGAGCCGGAAGTCGGCTGGATCGCGGGCCTGGGCGTTCACCCGGCCTATCGCGGCGTGGGCGTGGGGCGCGCGCTGACGACGGCGGCGCTTGGGTTCCTGGAAAACGCCGGCTGCGCCATGGTTGGACTGGAAGCGTCCCCGAATGATGCCGTGGCGCTGGGCGCCTATGCCCGGCGCGGCCTGCGTCCGGTGGACGTGACGCTGCGCCTGCGAGCGAGCGCCGCGGCGTTGGCGACATCGGGCATGCCTGCCGAGCTCGAGGTTCGGTCCTTGGACCCTCAAACTGGCTCGAGCGAACCGGCGACTGACGGATCGGGCGGGTCTGAGACCCGCCCCTACACCTCCGGACGGGCGGGGGCGGTGCCGCTGTCGGATGCCGCCTTCATGGCCGTGGGGCCGGGCGCATCCGTGGTCTGCGATCCCGAGGCTGTTCCGGCCGGCGAGGTCCTGGAGGCGAGGCTCGGGTCCTTGGGGCGCAACGGTCACTCGGTCGCGGCCGCGTGCCGTGGCCTGGGGCGCCTGGCCGTGGCCGGGCAGTTGCGTTATGTCGAGTTGGACCTGGCGGTGGGGTCGGGCGTGGGGCTGGCCGAGGTGGCGCGGCTCGGGTTTCAAACGGTCGCCAGCACGGTCCGGCTGGCGCGGCCGGCGGCGGCCTATCGGCAGGCGGCGGACGATGGGTTGGAGCTTGGACGCTGGTCGTTGTAGCGCAATGTCACATTCAAATATGCACAGAATGACGAACCAGCCCGTTCGTGGTGAGCCTGTCGAACCACGACCGGCGACTAACGCCCTTCGACAAGCTCAGAGCCTGCCCCATACTCGATACGGGGGCGAACGGGCGTTTAGCTATCCCAGCGGTTTGGTCGCCACCGCGATGAGGCGGTCGCCTTCGCCGTCGTAGGGATCGAGCGCCCAGGTGCCGTAGGTTTCGATCCGCTCGAATCCGGCGCACCGCAGGGCCAGCTCCAGCTCGAATCGATGTACGTAGCGCAGGGGCATGCAGCTCACGATTCGCTGCACGTGACCGTCGCGGCCGAGCGCGTCGTAGATGTGCCGGGCGTCGATGCGCTGCGTGCCGGGGTCGACCTCCCACGAGACGAAGTGCGTGACCGTCGCTCCCTCGGCGTCCGTGAAGCTGCCCTGGGTCCGCAGCACGCCGTCCCACGCCGCCAGCCGATCGAGGGCGGGATTGAAGACGTCGACGGCCAGGATGCCGCCCGGCTGGAGCGCACCCATCACGCCTTCCAGCGTGTCGAGCTGATTCTGGGTCGATTCCAAGTGCAGGAATGAATCCAGCGCGCAGAACACCGCGCCGAATCGGTCGCGCGATGACAAGCGCCGCATGTCGCCTTGCTCGAGCTCGATTTCGACGCCACGCTCCTCGGCTCGTCGGCGGGCGATGGCCAGGAGCGCCGGCGACGCGTCGATGCCGTGCACCGCGAATCCGGCCCCCGCCAGCGCCCTGCCCACACGCGCGGTGCCGCACGCCAGGTCCAGAATCGGTCCGCCGGCGCGCTCCGCCAGGTGGGCGTACATCGGGAGATCGTCGTCCCAATCGTCATGCTCGGCCGCGTAGACCTCGGCAATGGCCGCGTAGGGATCGGGGTTGCTCACCGGCCGAAGGGCATGCGCCGGATGAGCAACTCGGCGCTGATGACGACCAGGACAATCAGAATCACCGCCGCCGGGGTGGCCACGCTGTTCACCGCCGCGGTCGCCACCGCCAGGGCGCCCACGGCGACGAGGACGGCCTGCCGGGTGACGGTCAACGCGGGCAGTCTCGTCGCTGAGGCGTCGTCCCCGGTTCGCAGCCAGGCGCCGATGGCCCAGGCAAAGAAGAAGGCGCCGAAGCCGGACAGGGCCACGAAGGCCAAGACGTTCTCGGTTCGGTCCGGTGAGGTGAAGACCAGCACGTAGCCCAGCAACGCCAGCGTGACCAGTCCACCCAGCCACATGAGGCCGGATGTGACCCGGGTGAAATCGCGCGCGGCGCGCGGGCCAGTGTTGCGCGGCCTGTAGCCGCGCGAGGAGGGCGTTGCGAGTTCAAGCGTGGGCTGCGGCGCGCCATCGTCCTTTGCGGCGGGTGGCTTGGCGGCAGACTTGGCAACCGGCTGGTCGGCGCCGGGCTTCGACTCGGGCTTGGGCTTGGGCTTGGCAGCCTTCGAGGCCGGCTGGGCCTTGTCATCCTCGGCAGCCGGCGGCGCCTCCCGCCGGATGACGAGCGAACCCTCAGCCAACGGCCTTGAGCCAGCGGGCGTCGGCCGCTTCGTCCGGCGATGGCGCCGACGCGCCGTCAACGATGTCCGCCACGCGGTCGAATCCCGCGTGGGTCAGTCCGCCCGGCGCCGACGTGGCGATGACCTGCGGAAAGTATCGCGGGAAGTCCCCGTGGGGCAGCGCCTCGATCACGGGCGCCACGGCTTCGACGTCGGCGGCGTCGAGCCAGAGGAACGCGGGCGCAAACGGCGCATCATGGGGGCGGACGGCGCTGAGAAAGGCCACGCCAACGGCGAGCTCGATCCGGTCGCGCAACGCGTCGGCGACCTGCCCGAGCGGTTTCCAGGCTTCGGGGGCTTCGTCCCAGACATGCACCGCCTGGTCCTGGGAGATCCGAACGTCCCAGTACGTCCCGCCACTCACCCGGCCGATGATCCGGCGCAGGGCGGCCTCGGTGGACTGCCGGACGCCGCTTGCCAGCGCATCGAGCGCGTGGGTCATCAGGCGTGACGCGGCGGCGCGCACCTGGCGCCGGTCGACGAGGTCGTCGAGCGCCGCGCGCGCCGCATCCAGATCGACATCGTGACGCACGGCGCCGGTGCGGAGCTCCAGCTGTCGAATCTGTGCGTCGAACTCTCGTCGTGCGGCTCGGGCCCGCTGCATCCGCCGGCGGGCGCCGCCCGCGTCTTCCAGGCGGTCCCGGTCGAGATCGGGGAAAACCGCCCGAACTTCCGAAGCGGTCGGGGTGTCGTCGACGTGCGCGCCGGCCGCTCGCACGGCGCCGGCCAACTCCGTCGTCGCCCGCGCGAAGCCGCCCTGCGCGACCCGCGCGGTTTCGGAGGCCTCGGTTACGCCCGCGGCTGCCCGCAATTCGCCCACCGCGGCCACGACGTCCGCCAGGGCGGCCAGTCCGTCGAGGCGGCCAATGGCTTCGTCGGGCGGCTGGCCCTGGGGCAGCCCGTCGTCGGCGGCCACCAGCGCGTCGATGGCCTGGGCGATTCCCGGCAATGCCTTTTCGGCGGCGTGGAGCTTCCACATCGCGCGCTGCCGGCCCGCCTCGAGGTCGGATCCCCGGTCCAGACGCTCTTGCATGGCGTTCAGCTCGCGCCGCTGGACGTCGCGAGCGTTGACCAGCGCCGGGTGGTCGTCGGGCAGGTCGAGGGACCGGGCCAACTCCGCCGCATGCCCCCGGGCGCGCCCGCTGGCCTCGATCTGGCCGCGAAGCTCGGCTTCGGCGGCCGCCGCGCGCTCCTCGACGCCCGAGCGTTCCAGCGCGTCGACGCGGGCGCGCAACCGGTGCACCTCGCGCTCGGCGTGGGCCAATTCGCGCTGGGTGCGGGCGCATTCGGATTCGAGGTCGTCGGTCGAGACCGAGCTGTCACCGTCGGCAATGCGGCGCAATCGCGCGGTGGCGCTGTCACGCAGGATGCGCGCGCGATCAGCCGACGTGGGAATCTCGAGGCCGAGGCGCTCCAGCTCCCGCTCGAATCCGGCGCGCTGCTTGCGACTGACGGCCAGGCGGGCGGCGTGTTGCTCGCTGTCGCGTTGGTCGTGGTCAAGCTCGGCCAGCTGGTCCAGAAGCTCTTCCTCGTGGGCGTGATCGGCGCGCTGGCTCCACAGCGACCAGGCGCCCGCGGCCGCGCCGGCGACGACCATGGCCATGCCCAGCACGGCCAGCGGCGCGGTGCCGGAGAAGCCGATGGTCGCCAGCACGATGCCGAGCGCGACGCCGACGGCCGCCAGCATCAGGCGGCTTCGGCGGCGCTGGGCTTCGATGGCGAGCGACCGAAGGTCCTGCTTGACGCGAGTGGTCTCGCGCGTCAGGTCCGAGGGGTCGACCTCGTCGCCCGCGTGCTCGGGCTCGGCAAGGAGGATGTCGCCGAGCCGGCCCCACAGGCGGTGCGCGGCGGGAAGGTGCTCGTCTTCGTGGGCGCGTTGGCGCAGGGTCCGGGCGCGCTCGGCGCCGGCCTGGGCCTTGGTCTGCACCACCTCGGCCTCGACCAGATTGGAGCGAGCCTGCCGGAGCTCATGGGCCGTCCGGTGATGGCGGTCGCGCTTCGTCCGGGCGCGGTCGGCGGCTTCCGACGCCGCGGCGCCCGCGATGGCGGCGTCGCAGGCTTGATCGAGCGCCGCCAGACGCTCGGCGCCGGTCCGGGCGCGCTGCGCCAGGGACGCGAGATCGCCCAGCCACGCATCCAATCGCCCGATGTGCTCCCGCGCGCGGGCGGCTTCCGCGGCGTACCGCGCGTGATTCACCCAGAGCGAGGCAAGCTCGCGGTAGGCGGCCAGTCGGTCGCGCTCGTCAAGGAATTGCCCGCGCAGCACGCGGTAGCGGCGCTCGGCGGCGTCGGCCTCCGCCGCGCGCTCCGATGCCGCGGTGAGCGCCTGGAGGGCCTGGCGCACGCGCCAGCGCTGCAGCGCGCGCTCCAGCCGGTCGATCTCGTCCTCATTGGCCGCCGCCCGTGCCACCGCCTGGGCCAGCTCGACGCGCGCCCGTGCCACGGCCTCTTCCTCGTGGTGCGCCGGGCTTTCGGCGAACTCGACTTCCATTTCCTGGATGCGCCGCTCGCCGAGCAGCCGGCGCAGCAACGACCGAATCTCGGCGGCTGGGGGCAGCTCGGAACGAGGCTCCGGCCGCACCAGCAATTCCAGCGTCGCTTGATCGAGTCCCAGCAGCCTGTCGAGCGCCGCGCCTACCTGAGCCTCGCCGTGGATCGGCGTTGAGCGCGGTCCGCGGTTGATGAGCAGCTCCGCCTCGTCGTCGCCGGTGGCCCGCAGGGTGCGCCGCACGGTGACCGGTCGCCCGCCGGCGGCGAGCGCGCACTCCACCAGCGCGCCGTCGGAACGGGCGCGCATACCGTCGGGCGGACCGTAGAGACAGGTCAGCAGCGCCGCGTGCAAGGCATGCGCCTGGTCAGGCGGGACCGTGATCAGATGATGGCCCTGTGGCTGGAACTCCAGGTCCACCCGGTGCAAGGCGCCAAGCTCGCGGACCGTCAGCCGCTCCAGGAGAATCATGCGACGCGGCTTTCGGCGCGTCGACGGAATCCATCGACGACCAATCGACGCGCCCGAGCGACCGTGTCGGCGTCGTCCGCCGGCGCGGCGCCAGTGGATTGCTGCTCGGCCGCCCGCCGCACTTCCACCACGAACGAACGCGTTGGGCGTGCGTCGGCCGGGGCGGTTGTTATGTCGAGTTGTGACAGGTCAAGGTGTACCAGCGTGCCGTCGGCAGACGCCCGGCCGCTCAGATCGGCAACCCGGCAGCGATGCCACAGCTCGCGCGAGAACTCTCCCACGAATTCAAGCGTCACCAGCGGGGCGTCGCCGATGAGCGGCGTCACGCGCTCACGGATGATTCCGGCAGGGTCGCGGTCGGCCAGCTCCGCCGCGGTGAAGCTGACGACGACGGGCGCGACGCCCGCAAGCTCGCGAAACTCCGCGGCGATCACGCCGTCTTGATCCAGATCCACCAGGGCGAATCCCGCCTCCGGGCGCCGCTCGGCCACCGCCGGCGCGGACCACCCGGGGCAGATCACGAAGACATTTTCGAGTTGACGCTGGCCGGGATCGGGCCGGCTGCCGATGACGATCACGTCGGCGGCCATGGCCTCCGGGCGCTGCAGCGCATCTGAGTCGCTGGTCAGCGCGATACGGAGGGTTGCATGGTGAGGCGCGGGATCGAGATCGCTGAATGCCGGCGCCGCGCCAACGTCGAGCGCGATTCCGGCAACGTCGACGGTCCGGCTCCGAATGCCGCCGTCGGGCCGCACGCCGGCCAAGAGCCCAAGCTCTTCGAGGAAGGCAATGCCGGTGCTGCCGGTCCCGGGATTCTCGGCATCGTCCAGCGCGATCGCCACGATTCCGGCGTCGCGTGCGCGCCCGAGACTTTGAGAAACAAAGCGAATGTCGTCAAGCCCCGGCTCCGACTGCGCGAACAGGCCGCCGGCGATGAGCATGAGGTCAGCGTCGTCGGCGATTGCCTGCTCGACGACGGCGGCAAAACTGCGCCGCGTGTGCGCCTGGAAAAGCGCGAGCTGCTCGGCGTGGAGCGATGGCGGCGCGGCCCCGATGAGGTTGCCCGCGGTCAGCACGGCACGTATTGATTCGGCCGATCCCCGCAGGAACCGCATACGCAGCTACGCCATCCCCTGCCTCCCAGGTGCGGCGACGAAATGCGCCTGACTTGACAGAATATCACCGCCCGATGGCGACGACCAGATCGAGGGCTCCTCAGCCCGTCGGCTGGGCGCCAGTTTCAAGCTGATGCCACATCCGTCCTGGACGTAGGTGCGGCGTCCGTCCCGAATCATGAGCGTGTGGCCGCGCCAGCGGCGGCGGAAGTGCCGCAATACCAGATCGACGACCGGAAACTGGAAGTGCCACTCGGCGACGAGCTGGCGCGGACCGGGTCCGCGGCTGAATTGCAGGTCCCGCCGCGCGGTATGCACCTCGCGGTAGACCTGATGCCCCCAGCTCAAGGCCAGCTGAGCCTCGCGCGAACCGCGACCCAGCACGAACGAGGCGCCGTGCTCCAGCACCTGGCCAGCCACGGCGCGCAGCACCCGATCGCGATCAGGAGCCGGATGGCGCAGGGCGTAGCCGTAGAGGCGTTCGAGCCGCGCCAGGCGCCGGCGGTCGCGACGCACGGCCGCCAGGCGCGACCGCACCACGTCCGGTCCGCCGCCGCGCTCGTCGGCAACCTGCCGCAGCAGGGCAAAGAACGTGTCGGGCACGCGGCTCATGTTGGCCTCCAATCGAATTCGGCGACGACGTTTGAGGGCGCGTCCAGCGCCGATTGCACAACTGCGCATGTGGTCGACGAGCGAAAGGTATGCCGGCGGTTCTTCTCACCCCGGCCCTTTCCCCGGGGAGAGGGAGCGGACGTTGCCGACGACCATGAACGGAGCGGCGAAATCGGGCGGCCACAAGGGCCGCCCCTACCCGGAGGGAGAGGTAGCGGACGTTGCCGGCGACCGCTCATCCGAGCACCGCGTCGCGCCAGGCGTATCGACTGGAGCTCATGCGCGCCCGGCTGGCGAGCAGCGACGCGGGCGCCAGGACGGCGTCGCCGAATCGCTGTCGGATCTGGTCCTGGGCTTCATCGAGTTGCCGTCGCTCCCGCGTCTCCGCCGGCCGCAGCGGCAGCTGGCGGTAGTCGAAGCTCTCGAGCGCGGTGGCCTGAACCCCCACGAGGCGGTAGACATCGTCGGCGCGCGCCACGCGCAGAAAAAGCCCGCGGGCCAACGCAAAAATGGCCGTGCCAATATCCACGGCCGCCCCGACCGTGGTCTGACGCGTGATGGTGCGGAAGTCGGCGTAGCGCACCTTGACGCTGATCGTGCGGGCGCGAAGGTGCTTGGCGCGCAGCCGCTGGCCCACGTGCTCGGCAAGCTGTTGCAGGTAGTCCACCACAACCGTCCGGTCGTCGACGTCGCGCTCGAAGGTGACCTCGTTGCCCACCGAGCGGCGCCCGCGCGCAGGATCCACGGCTCGCGGGTCGATGCCGCGCGACCGCACGGCGGCCTGGGCGGCGGTTCCGCCAAAGCCGGCGTGGACTCGCTCCGGGTCAATGCGGGCAAGGCCGCCGATGGTGGTCACGCCATGCCGCTCGAGCTTGGCCGCCGTCTTGGGTCCAATGCCCCAGACCATGCGGACGGGCAGCGGGTCGAGGAAGGCCGACTCCGCGCCGGGAAGAATGACGCGGCAGCCGTCGGGCTTGGCGACCTGGGAGGCGATCTTGGCCACCGACTTCGTGGCCGCCACGCCGACGGAGATCGGGAGGTCTTCGCGCTCACGCACGGTCGCCCGCAGGTGACGCGCGATTTCAGACGGCATCCCATAGCGGCGCTCGCAGCCGGTGACGTCGAGAAACGCCTCGTCCAGCGACAGCGGCTCGACGAGCGGCGTGTAGGCGCGAAACAGGTTCATCACCCGGCTCGACACCTCGGCGTAGAGGTCCATGCGCCCGGGAACGAACTCGGCCTGCGGACAGAGGCGGGCGGCCTGGCGCGAGGGCATGGCCGAGCGCACGCCGAACGCCCGCGCTTCATAAGAGGCCGCCGTGACGACGCCGCGTCCGTCGCGCGAGCCGCCGACGATTACGGGCTTGCCGCGCAGCTCCGGCCGCTCACGCTGCTCGACGGCCGCATAGAAGGCATCCATGTCGGCGTGCATGACCACCCGGTGTCCGTTCCAGGCGGCTGAGCCGAGGTCCTGCATGTGCGCGTCGACTGCGGTCGGTGTGCGGAGATAGTACCAGACAAATACCGAACGAACAAATAGCGAACGGTTGACTGGCGCGTCGCGGGGGCTGGATTCCGCCCGTCGCCGAAATGACGGCTGGGGAGTCCCCTCACCCCGGCCCTCTCTACATGTAGACCCTTGCAAGATTCGGTCGGACGACGGATGGGCGCAGGAATCCCACCAGCCCCAGGATTAGTGAAGGGTGGATTCCCGCCTTCGCGAGAATGACGGAGGGTTACGCAGAAGCGTCCTTCCATTGGAAGTCATCGGACCGGTCTGAGGCATCGCAACTGTCATTGCGAGCGGAGCGAGAAATCTAGGGGGCACGGAAGAACCCACAGCGTCCTTGGATTCCTCGCGTGCGCTCGGAATGACGGACTGCGCGAAGAACTCTTGGCCTAGAGACTCCGCAGGATCGCGACGGCGTGGCCGCGGACGCGGACGTCGCGGGCGTAGATGGGGTCGTAGTCGGCGTTGGCGGGCTGCAGGCGCACGCGGCCGTTCTCACGGAAGAGGCGCTTGAGGGTGGCGGTGCCGTCGTCCAGCATGGCCACGGCGATCTGCCCGTCCCGCACGGCCTCCGCGGGCGCGACGATGACCAGGTCGCCGTCGCAAATGTGGTCGTCGATCATGCTGTCACCGCGCACGCGCAGCGCATAGGTCTCGCCGGAGGGCACGAGACCGGAAGCCACCGGCACGGTGTCGATGCGCTCCTCGTAGGCGTCGATCGGCAGGCCCGCGGCAATCTCGCCGATGATCGGCACGTGGACCACGCCGGCGTCGGCGCCGTTGTCGAGGATCTCAATGCCGTGCGACTGGCCGGTGCGTCGGATGTAGCCCTTGCGCTCCAGGGCGTCCAGGTGCTGCTGGACGGTGGCCGGCGCCAGTCCGACGATGCCGCCAACCTCGCGAACGCTGGGCGTGTAGCCCTCGTCGCGCACGAAGCGCTCGATGGTGACCAGCACGCGATGCTGGCGTTGGGTGAGCGGGCCGCCCATGGGCGACATCCTCCGCGACGCGCGACGCGGCATGACCAACGGTCACGCGCCAGATGATTCCACGCACGCCCACGCTACCAGACAGAATGCGAACGCGTCAACTCCGCTTCAAGAGATGCGGCTTCTTCCGGCGTTACGCCTGTAGCTCGTTCAATGCCTCGATGATGAGCGTCGCGCCGGAACGAACCCGGCGCAGGGCCGAAACGTCGGGGTCGTCGATGCGTCCGATCGGCGCGATTGGGCTTGCGGCGCGCGGCTCGGAACCGCGGCTGGCCGGGGTGGGACCGAAGAAGATGCAGATTGCGCGCCCCGGCGGCCAGATGGCCAGGTCGCCCACGGCGGCAACGTCCGTCGCGTCGTCCGGCAGCTCCACGTCGACACCAATGCCGGCGTAGATTTCGTCGCCCCAGACACTTACGGACTCTCGCAGCGGCAGCGCCTGCCACACGGCGTCGGCCGCCGGCGTGTCGTGCACGCGCGCCTCGACTGAGTAATCGCCAAACCGGATCTGAACGCGCCTCGCGGGAATGCTCAGCCGCCCTGACCGCGGAGCTCGCGCGCCCGGGCCACGTATTGCTGCACCGTGGCGGCAAACTCGGCGTGGCTCCAGGTGAGCGGGCTCACGCTGAGAGGTTGCCCGGTGAGCGGGTGCACCTGTTCCGCCAAGGTGCCGCTGGGGAGGGCGCGGTCGACCACCCAGCGCATCAGCTCGTGCGCGCGTTCCAGGTCGTCCATGGTCTGCGCCGCCGCCGCTTCCCACTGCGCCAGCCACAGCGTGCAGATGAACCACGGATTGCCGGGTATGCGCTGGATGTCGTCCGACACGCGGTGGTAGTAGTCGTCCTCGTAGCGCGCGACGCCGCCGATGTCGGTTTTGACCCACAGACGATCGCGCAGCGAGTGCATGGTGGAGACGCAGCGCGGGTCCGTCGGCTCGCAGAGCCCGAAGCGCCAGACGCCGCAGACGCTGGCGTCGATGGTCATATCGGGGATCAGCGCGCCGTCGTCGGCGACCTCCAGGCGGCGGATGAATCGCTGCTCGCCCGCGTCGTAGAGGTGCTCGAACGCCGCGTCACGGATTTCGGCGGCAGCTGTGTCGTACTCCTCGGCGGCGGCTTCCTCCCCAAATCCACGCGCGAACGCGGCCGCCGCCCGCAAACCGCCATACACGCTGGCCACGGTGAACGTATGGATGCCGTAGCGCTCCTCCCACAGGTCCCAGGAGGGCGCGGGCAGGCCGGTTTCCCGATGCCGGAAGCGAACCATGAAGTCGGCGGCGCGCTTGATGAGCGGCGCATACAACGGCTTGACGACCTCGGTGTCCTTGAATCGCTCGTCGTAGGCGCCAAGCGCCCATAGCACCAGGGAGGTTTCGTCCTCCTGGATCGGCAGGATGCGATTGCCGTCCGCGTCCGCCCAGGGATGCCAGCTGCTGCCCGGGGTGCCGTCGGGGTTGTACTTGTGCAGCATGAAACCGCCCGGCTGGATCGTGCGGAGGCAGAAATCGAAGAAGCGCCGCGCCAGCTCGCGGTGGTCGCCCTGGATCAGCACGTGGACCACCAGGGCGCCGTCGCGCGGCCACATATAGGTGTAGGTATCGCGGCCGAACTGCAGGATGTCGCTGTCGTTGGCCGCGATGATGGCGCCGTCGTCGTCGGTCTGGGTGCGGACGATGAGCATGCTGCGGCGGTAAAGATCGCGGACGGCTGGATCGAGCCCGGTGAAGTCCAGGTCCTCGCGGGTGACCCAATGCCGCCAGTAGTGGTTGGTGCGTTCGATCAGGGCGTCGGGACCGCGCCGCACGACCATGTCGTTGTCGTCCTTGACAGCGAAAAACTCGTCGCCGACGGCCAGCCAGTAGTGCGCCACCGCGTCGCCGCCCGCGGGCACGCGCACCTCCACGCCGCCGGTGCTGTCGACCAGCCCCTGGGCGATGGCGTTGCCGGAAAGGTTGCCGTCCTCGGCATCGCGCCAGGTGCCCTCCAACCCGTGCAGATGCTTGGTGCCGGTGCTGACGGCGTCGAAGCCCGGCTGCTCGCCGGCCCAGGCGTTGGCCATGAACAGCACGTCGCGCTTGTGGTGCACGATGCCGCGCGTGAGGGGATCGAAATAGGTCGTGTCGCCCACGCCGTCGCGGAAGAGGTAGAAGTCATGGTGGAAGAAGAGCCTGACGTGGCGTGGAGCGCCCCGGAGGTCGCGCACGACCATGCGCCGAACGTAGATGGGCCGATGGAAATCGACGGCGTCGGCGCAGACCAGCTCGAGCCCGAGGTCGTCGTTGACCAGGCGAACGTCGCTGACCAGGGTGTCCGGGCGGTAGCGCAGCGTGCCGTTCCAGGTTCGCGCGGTGATCCAGGCGAACGCGCCGTCGACCCAGATTCCGAAGCGAAACGGATCGTGGCCGGCGTGGTTCCACAGCCCCACGTGCGGGAAGTAGATATCGCGGACCCGATAGTCGCCGTCGAACGCGACCAGCAGGCGGCCATTGCCAATGGCCAGGTCACGCGGCATTGCTCACCCCTTCCGCGCCGGAGGGAATCGCGGGTGGCCGCATTATGGCAGTGTGGCGGTTGAAGCCGAGGGTTGATGCGGATTGGCGACGCTTGCATTGGCAGGAATGGTCGGGTCTGTGACCCGCCCGACGCCGAGCATCCGGCGCACGCCCCCAGGTTCAATGAAGGGTGGATTCCCGCCTTCGCGGGAATGACGGACTTGACGTGGCCCGCTACCAAGCGGTGGCCCTTCCGGCGTGATGCGTGGGACCCTTGTGGGGCCGCCCATGCTGCGCGCAGCATGGGCCACCGGAGTAAAGCGCCAGAGGTCAACTGATGCCAGCCAGCATTCCCGTCGTCATCGATACGGACCCGGGCGTCGACGATGCGTTGGCCCTGGCGTTGGCGCTGGCCTCGACCGAGCTTTCCGTGCGCGCGGTGACGACCGTGGCGGGGAACGTGGACCTGGCGACGGGCACGGCGAACGCCGCCTATCTGCTGCGCATCCTGGCGCCGGGCGCCGCGATCCGGCTGGCCCAGGGCTGCGCCAAGCCGCTGGCGCGGGACCTGGTGACGGCGGAGGAGGTCCACGGGTCCGATGGTCTGGCCGGGATCACCGGTCACGAGCGCTGGCAACGGTCCCGTACCGACCTACCGGACATTCCCAGTGACGCCGTGGACGTGATCATCGAGGAGGTCGGCGCCTCAACCGAACCGGTGACGGTGATCGCCCTGGGGCCGCTGACGAACGTGGCCGCCGCGCTCCGGCGCGAACCGACGGCCATGCGTCGAGCGGCGGCCATCGTGGTCATGGGCGGCTCGCTGCGCGCCGGCGGCAACGTGACGCCGCACGCGGAGTTCAACTTCTACGTGGACCCCGAGGCGGCGGACGTGGTGCTGGCCTCCGGCGTACCGGTGATCGTGACGCCGCTGGACGTGACGCACCAGTTGGCCGTGAGCGACGCAAGGGTCGAGTCGCGCCTGGCTTCGCTTGCCGATTCGCGCGGCGCCTTCCTGGGCGAGCTGATCCGGCGCGCCCGGGCGGAGCAGTTCACCGGGCGCGGCGGCAAGCTGCTGCTGCACGACCCGGCGGCGGTGGGCACGCTGCTGTGGCCGGAGCTCTTCACCATGGAGTCGCACCCGCTGACGGTCGAATGCGGCGACGGCGACCTGCGCGGCGCGATGCGGTCCGCCGCGGACGACGACGGATCGGGACGGACGGCGGCCCAGGTGGCCGTCGACGTGGCGGCGGATGCGGTTGTCGGCCGGATCGTCGAGCGGCTGGTCTTGTCCGCTCACCCTTGCTGAGACGTCTACAGACCCCCGAATGGGCGGGTCTGAGACCCGCCCCTACCCCAAATGCCCGATTCCAAGATCCAATCGGACTGGATTCCGGCTTTCGCCGGAATGACGGAGGGATTACGCACGCATCCCTTAGGCCGACGTTCGTCTTTCGGGACCTGGCCGTCCCGTGGCAATCGCGCGGCGGGCGCGGCAGAATGGGCCGTGGGCTGGTGACGACGCACGGAGGAAAACGATGATGCGACGAGTGGTCGTCGTTGCACTGGCGCTGGCAATGGCGATGGTGGTGGTCGCCTGCGGCGAATCCGAGCCCGAAGGGCCGCCGACGTTCGCGTCCTACCCGGATATGGGAATCGACCCCAATCGGCCCTATAGCGTCATCGTCACGACCGATGTCGGGCGCATGACGTTCATCCTGCTGCCGGCGGAAGCGCCGCTGGCGGTCAACAGCTTCACGTTCCTCCTCAACGAGGGGTTCTACACCGGCATGGAGTTCTATCGCGTGGTTCCCGGCGTGCTGGCCGAAACCGGCGATCCGACCGGCACCGGAACGGGCGGGCCGGGCTACACCTACGAGCTCGAGGCGCCGCAACGGCCCTACGCGCGGGGTCTGCTGGCGATGGCGCCCAACG
This sequence comes from Chloroflexota bacterium, assembly GCA_965243625.1. Lineage (GTDB taxonomy): Bacteria > Chloroflexota > UBA11872 > UBA11872 > UBA11872 > JAJECS01. The sequence continues at coordinate 609,658 of CBDEVI010000002.1, read as the reverse complement.
GGGCCGACAACTCCAACGGATCGCGGTTCTACATCCTGCTGGGCGACCTGGACGCGAGCGACGCGGTCTCGGGGGATCACACGATTTTTGGCCACTTAAAGGAGGACCACGCCCCGTCGGCGACCACGCTGACGAAGATCGAGAACTCGCAGGTGCCGGTCGCGATCCGGGAAGTGAAGGCCATCGAGGGGTGTCTGCCCAACGTGAGCATGTGGACGCAGGGCTGCTAGAGGATTGACCGACCGCCGCTGCGCCAGGAATCGGGCAGGATCGACCGGTCGTAAACGCCTCTAGGCATACGTCCGCGGAAGCAGAGGAGACCAAGGTGGGAGATTCGAACGGCGCGGCGCTTTTCCGGACCGGCGAAGAGCTGGAAGCCGGTCTGGACCATTTGCGGGAATCGCCGGCGGACGGCGGTCCCGTGCGCATGATCGTGCGGCGACCCGATGTCGATGCGCGCGAGGTGATCGCGGAGGGCGAACTGGGCGTGGCTACCGGCTTGGTCGGGGACGGCTGGAAGGATCGCGGCAGCACGCGGACCCCCGACGGCGGACCGAACCCGGCGGCGCAGATCACGATCATCAATTCCCGACTGCTCGACCTTCTCGCCCAGTCCGAGGAGCGCTGGCCGCTGGCGGGCGATCAGCTCGTGATCGACCTCGACATGAGCGAGGAGAACCTGCCGCCGGGTTCGCGGCTTTCGATCGGGTCGGCGGTGATCGAGATTTCCAAGGAACCGCACACCGGCTGCCACAAGTTCGCGGCACGGTTCGGGCACGACGCGCTGCGCTTCATCAGCACGCCCATGGGCCGCCAGATGCGGATGCGCGGCATCAACACGCGCGTGGTCCAGTCGGGGACGGTGCGCGTGGGGGACACGGCGACGAAGGTCGGAGCCTAGTCGGTCGGTTGAAGCCGTCGTCGAATGATGCTCACGGCCGGTTGGTCCACACTTCGTCGCCGTCGCTGGTCCGCTTGCCATTGCGACGCATGCCTATGTTCGTAGCGACTCGCTGGGACGCGGTGTTGTCGGGGTGGATGGTTGCCCGGACTTCGCCAATCTTGAAGAACACGAGCAGCCAGCCGGCAATGCACCGCCCGGCCTCGGTGGCATAGCCCTGGTTCCGTAAGCGTGGCCCGATGACCCAGGCGATGTCGGCCTGGCATTCGGTCACGGTCGCTTGCATGCGGCCCACGATGGATTGGTCGTGCTTCTGGCGTAGCGTCCAGTTGAGCCAGACTTCGGCGCCGTCCGGCGATCGCCGGCGCTCCCAGCGGCGGATGCGCGCTTGGACTTCCGGAAGGCCGGCGGCGGGGCCGTGGTCTGTGCCCGCGTTTGCATCGGGGGACCAAAGCAGCGCATGTAGCTCCGCGGCGTCATTCACGGTCATAGGCACAAGCAGCAAACGCTCAGTCTCCAGGGTCCACTCGTGGTCGGCGGGGACGTCAAGCACCTATTGGCCTTGCCGGCTTCGGCAGGGATTGACTTGCAATGGCATCTTCGGGGCGCGTCCTTGCCTGGAGGCACTGCGCACTCTACGCGCGCTGGCGTTGACACTGGGAAACGGGCCTCTCTAAAGTCGCGGTGCTTGCAAACCGCGCGTGGGGCGTCATGGCTGAGGAAACCGCCGGCCACAAGATCCTGATCACGGACATCGCCTGGCCGAGCACGGCGCCGGAGCGCGAGGTGCTGGCGGAGCTCGACGCCGAAGTCATCGAGTCGGATAGCCCCGACGAGGACCGGCTGGTCGAGCTGGCGCAGGACGTGACCGGCATCCTCACCTGCTTCGCCAAGGTCACCGAGCGCGTGATCGCCGCCTCGCCCCGCCTGGGGGTGGTCGGGCGCACCGGCGTGGGCACGGACAACATTGACGTGGACGCGTGCACCCGGCGCGGCATTCCGGTGACCTACGTGCCCGACTACGCCATCGAGGAGGTGGCCGACCACGCGATGGCGCTGCTGATGGCGCTTTCGCGCAAGATTGTGGCGCTGGATCGGCTCACCAAGGCGGACCGCTGGGAGACCAAGCCCGCGCGCCCCATTCACCGGATGCGCGGGCGCACGCTGGGCATCCTGGGCTACGGCCGTATCGGCCACGCGCTGGCGCTGCGCGCGATTCCCCACGGGCTCAAGATCCTGGTCTACGACCCCTACATCACCGCCGACCGCGTGGCCGACATCGGGGCCGAGCTGGTGGACAAGGAGCGGCTGCTGGCCGAGTCGGACGCGATATCGGTGCACGCCCCGCTGACGCCGGAAACCCACCACGTGATCGGCGAAGCCGAGCTGCAAGCCATGAAGCCGGAGGCCTTTCTGATCAATACCGCCCGGGGTCCGCTGATCGACGAATACGCGCTCGCCCGCGCGCTGTCCGAAGGCTGGATTGCGGGCGCGGGCATCGACGTGCTGGAGGCGGAGCCGCCGCCGGACGGTCACCCGCTGCTCGCGGAGCCCAACGCCATCGTCACGCCGCACGCGGCGTTCATGTCCGAAGAATCGGTGCTGGAGCTCGAGCGCCGCGCGGCCCTGGCCGTCGTGCGCGTCCTCCAAGGCCGCATGCCCGAGTTCATCTGGAACCGCGAGGTGCTGGAGCAGGTCAGGCTGCTGGAGGAGTAGCCGGGGAAGGTCTTGCCGCGGCCGGCTAGGTGCAGCCGGCGGCGATGGCGAGGGCGCGGCAGACCTGGCGCATTTTGTCCGGGCCGAGAGAGCCGACGTAGCGGTGCAGTTGGCGTTGCTCGACCGTCTGGACGTGGTCGAGGTTGATGGCGGAGTCGTGTCGCAGGCCTTCGTCCGGGCCGACGACGACCTCGCTGGGCAGGCCGCGGATGGTGGACGTGATCGGCGCGACCATGGCCGTGTGCAGCAATGGCAGCACCTCCTGGCGCGTGAGGACGACGACCGGCCGGCGCTTGTCGGGCGGCTTGAATCCGTAGTGCCAGATCTCTCCGCGACGCGGTCCGGCGTCTAGTCCTCGGGCCATGCGCCCTCGCCGGCCCAGCCCTCGAATTCGGCGCCGAGCCCGGCGGCATCGACGTAGCCCGTGCGGTATCGGTGGGCGATGTCCTCGGCGTCCTTGCGGGCCAGGTAGGTGGCGGCGGCCTCACGCAGCACGGCCGAGCGGCCGCGCTCCCGGACTTCAGGATGCGCGTCGAGGCGCTCGAGGAGGGTCTCGTCGAAGGTGATTTGTATAGCTTTCATAGCGATAAGAATACCATAGATACTATAAATATTGATTGCCATCATTGGGTCCGACTATTCGGCGGCCGTGCGACGGCTCTGCTCGAAGTAAGGCTGCGACGGCGGCCGCGCTTCGTCGCCTGCTCCTTAGATTCCTCGCTGCGCTCGGAATGACACGGTGGGTGGTGCAAGCGTTCGCAGTGGGATTCCCACGCTGCGCGCAGCGTGAGGCGCCGGACGGCCCCTCACCCTGGCCCTCTCCCAGTGGGAGAGGGGACCGGACACGGCCTTTTATTCGGAGTCGAAGTTAAACGCCGAACGTGCCAAAAAACTCCGGGGCTCCAGGTTTGGGACTCCGCCGGGCGCGAGCGCTCGGGGTCCAGATATGGCCGCATTTGGGCCTTGAGCCGGAGCCTAGTCGGCCTAGGGCGCCGTGCTTCTTGCCTGCCCCTTAGATTCCTCGCTGCGCTCGGAATGACACTGTGGGCGGTGCAAGCGTTCGCAGTGGGATTCCCACGCTGCGCGCAGCGTGAGGCGCCGGACGGCCCCTCACCCTGGCCCTCTCCCAGTGGGAGAGGGGACCGGACACGGCCTTTTGTTCGGAGTCGAAGTTAAACGCCGAACGTGCCAAAAAACTCCGGGGCTCCAGATTTGGGACTCCGCCGGGCGCGACCGCTCTGGGACCAGATTTGGCCGCATTTGGGCCTTGAGCCGGGATCCAGGCGGCCTCAGAGGGCGTGCCTCATTCTCACCCCTTAGATTCCTCGCTGCGCTCGGAATGACACGGTGGGTGGTGCAAGCGTTCAGGGTGTGATTCCCACGCTGCACGCAGCGTGGCCGCCGGGCAGCCCCTCACCCTATCCCTCTCCGTGTGGGAGAGGGGACCGGACTGGATTCCGGCTTTCGCCGGAATGACGGAGTGGATGTCAGGCGCCGGATCGGGCCGCGATGGCGGATTGGTAGACGGCGGTGGTTGCGGCGGCGGAGCGTTGCCAGGTGAAGACTGAGGCGGCGCGGGTGCGGGCGTTCTTGCCCCAGGCGGCTAGGCGGTCGCGGTCCTCCAGGGCGTGGCTGAGGCCCCAGGCGATGTCGTCCGGATCGGCGCCGTTGACGTGCAGGCCGGTCTGTTCGGGGCCGCCCGCGACGACCTGCTCGCGGAAGCCCACCACGCCTTGCGCGCCGACGACGGCCGGCTTGCCGCAGGCCATGGCCTCGGCGGCCACCAGGCCGAACGGCTCATAGGTCGAGGGCAGCACCACCACGTCGCTGGCGGCGTAGTGCGCGATGCGCTCGTGCTCATCGACGAACTCCGTGCGCATGACGACGCGGTCTCCACCCTCGGCGTGGGCGAAGGTGTCGCGCAGCTCGTGTTCCAGCTCGCCGGACCCGAGCACCACAAGCCAGGCTCCGGCGCGTTGGGCGGCAACCGCTCCCCAGGCCGCGGCGAGCTGCCGCACGCCCTTCACCTCGGTGAGCCGGCCGATGAAAAGCGCCACGGGCGCCGCCGCCGGGATGTCGTAGCGGGCGCGCACCTCCGGGCCACCGGGCGCTTCCGGGTGGTAGAGGCGCGTATCCACGCCATTCCAGACGGCGTGGACGCTGTCGTCCGGCCAGCCGTGCGCGATCAGGTCCTCGCGCATGGCCTTGCTGACGGTGACGACCGCCGCCGCCTCGTGCCCCAGGGTCAGCTCCCACGACTGGACGATGGGGGACGACGCCACCGGCTGGCGTCCGCGCTCGGTGCTGTGCACGTGGAAGACCACCGGTGCGTCGACCAGCGGCGCGAGCACGAGGCCGGACGGCGCCGCGAGCCAGTCGTGGATCGCCACCACGTCGAAGGGCTTCTGCCGGTGGCGTTCCCGCACGCGGTCGGCCCAGAGGACGTTGGTCGCCGCCAGCTCGCCGAGCAGCGGTCCCCAGGCTTGGGCTTCGCCGTTGAGGAGCGAGGAATAGAGCGGGGTGAGCTCGAGCGGGCGCGTCCAGTGGGTGCCGTCCGCCGGATCGGGGTCGCTTGCGCGCAGGGCGGCGAAGACCTCGACAGAGTGGCCGGCAGCGCCTAGGGCCGCGACCATGGCGCCGGTGTAGGTGCCCAGGCCGCCGACGACGTGGGGCGGGTATTCCCAGGTGACGATGGCGATGCGCATCGAGTGTTGGGCGCTCGCGGAGTGCCGGATGACCCTCACCCTAGCCCTCTCCCTTCCAGGGAGAGGGGACCGGGCCGTGCTGTGGCGTGGCGGCGAATCGCCGGAGCGGCTGTGCCTGTTCCGTGCCCCTTAGATTCCTCGCTGCGCTCGGAATGACAGCAGGGGGACGAGCGAGCATGGGGATTCCTACGCGGTACGCAGCGTGGGCCACCGGAGAGCCCCTCACCCTGGCCCTCTCCCCGTGGGAGAGGGGACCGGGCCGGCCTGTGGCATGGCAGAGGACTGCGCGAGCCGCAGTGACACTTTCCGGCCCCTTAGATTCCTCGCTGCGCTCGGAATGACATTTGGGTGTTGCGAGCGGGGGGATTCCCACGCTGCACGTAGCGTGGGCTATCGGACGACCCCTCACCCTAGCCCTCTCCCTGTGGGAGAGGGGACCGGACCGGCCCCTTCCGGACTGGATGGCGGGTGGATTCCCGCCTTCGCGGGAATGACGGAATGGGCGGGTCTGAGACCCGCCCCTACACCAAGTGTCCAGGGGCCCCCGGGCTGGCCGGACTGGATTCCGGCTTTCGCCGGAATGACGGAGGGGGATGCGCAGGAAACTTGCGAGCCATCCCAAAGGGCGTAGTTCGACAGAGCCTGTCCTGAGCTCGCCGAAGGGCTCACCACGAACGGGAGTCGGCTCAGCGCGGGTCGGCTAGGCAATGGCGTCCAGGAAGTTGATGTAGACGCGCTGGTGCTCCCAGAGCAGGCGCTCGGTGCCCATCCACATCCACTCTTGCGGGGTGAAGTAGGCCGACACGTCGGCCTCGGCGCCGACGCGGCCGACCCATTGCAGCCAGTGCAGATTGTCGGATTGCATGAGCCAGTGGGCGATCTCGACCAGCTCCGCGTCGCCGGTCATGCGCGCGGCGCCGTAGGCCACGCTCATGAGGCGATAGATGGCCTGCTGGGCGTGGTTGCCGAGAAAGAACTCCAGGCCGCCGCTCTCGCCCGCCCAGGTGGCCGGGAACGGCGTGAGCGGCAGGTCGTGGACCTCCTGGTCGGGCTCTTGCAGGATCTCGCTGGGCGTGACGCAGGTGACGCCTTTCTCTGCCAGCGCGCCCGGCAGGGCCTCGAGGAACTCGAAAATGCCGGTGTCGCGGTTGTGGTGCTCGCCGAAGGTCTCGAAATCCCAGGCGAGAAGGACGAACTCGCCGGGCGCGTCGCGGACCCACTGGGCGTAGGTATCGGCCATCAGCGGCCAGCGGTCCCAACTCTGGTTCGAGAAGCGGTAGCCGACGTCGTCGCTGAGCGGAAAGTGCCGCGGCAGGATCTTGAGCGAGCCGCCGTCGAAGTTGTAACGGTGGGTGGACTCGCGCCAGTCCATGACCCAGCCGCGGCCATCGATGAAGGTTCCGTGGTAGCCCGCGGATTGCAGCGCGCGGTAGATGTCGGCGGACATGAGCATCTCGGTGGTGTCCGCCACGACCGGCTCGACGCCGAAGCGCTTGGCCGCGCCGGAGCGGGCCATCTCCATTTGGGTCGTGAACGTCGGCAGGTCGATGAGCATGGTCATGGCGTGAAAGGGCTCCACGGCCACTAGCTCGGCGCGGGGATGGGCCACGAGCGCCTGCATCTCCTCCAGCAACTCGGGCGCCCAGGTCTCGAACTGCTTGACCGTGGAGAGCGGCACGCCGAGCGACAGCGTCAGGCCCTCATCGAGCAGCCGGCGCCAGAGCGGCAGCGCGGGTCGGTAGCACCAGCGCGCGACCTTTTGGAAGTAGTGGCGGTTGAGGTCCTGATCGAACATCAGACGCGCCAACTCGGCGGCGGAGGCGCCGCGCGGCAACTCCACCGCCGGCAGCCGCACGCGACGCGGCTGGTGCAGCACCGTGTAGATGACCAATTGCTCGGCCAGAGGTCGTCAACTCCCGGGCCGACGTCGAATCCGGCCCATGTGATGCTACAGCCCGCGCAACCCCTGTCGTTGTCCGGCGAGCTGCAATTTGCTCAGCAGCAATGGCAGCAGCGCGTCCCAGGTGTGGAGTTGAGCGGTCTCCCGCGCGCCGGTGCGGATGCGCTCGGCCAGCTCGGGATCGTCGCGCAGCAGCCGCGCCACCTGGACGATCTCGTCGGGGCTGCCGACATCGTCCAGGACCACGCCGTTGCGCATGGGAATGGCGTAGTCCTCGCCGGTCGAGCCGACGTAGGCGACGCCGCCTGCCGCCATGGCCTCCAGGCCGACCAGGCCGAAGGGCTCGTAGCCGCTGTTGGCGAGCACGCCGTCGGCGGCGGCGTAGAGCACGGGCAGCGCGTCGTCGGGCAGGAAGAACTCGACGTTGAGCACCGCGGCCTCGGGATCGGCGTCACCCAGGGCCTGTGCGATGCCGGCAATCGAGCGATCGTCGGCGTGCACGCCGACCGCCTGGAGCCCGCGCCAGGCCATGTGGCCGTAGACCTCGTGGGCGTGATCTTCCAGCTGCCCGCCCTTCATCACCAGGCGGGCCGGCACGCCGCTCTCGCGCAGGCGGTGCACGGCCTCCACCGCGGCCAGCCAGCCCTTGTCCGGGTCCATGCGTCCGAGCTTGAAGAACCAGGGGCCAGGGCCGACGGCCTCGCGAACGGCGTCGACCGCTTCGGCGTCGACGGGCTCGAGCAACTGCGACGGGATGCCGTTGGGAATCACCAGCGGGTTGACGCCGTGCGACCACATCTGGGTCTTGACGAAGCGAGATACTGCCGTGAATTGCGCGACGTATCCCAGGCGATTCCAGTTGATGCGGCTGAACGACATGTCGTTGTTGGCGTTCCAGAGCAGGACGGCGGAATCGCGGATGCCCAGGAAGTGCAGCGAGTCGCTGAGCCGGGAGAGGGCGTCGGCGGTGTGCCACTCCTCGGCGATAACCGCCACGCGCCGCCCGGCGGCGAGGGCCGGCTCGACGATGGCTTGCGTGACGAAGGCCGGGACCGAATCCTGGTAGTCATGGACTTTGGCGATTTCGTCCGCGTAGGCGCCTTCCGGATGCGAGGCGCTGATCCACTGGCACCAGCGATGCAGATGCAGGCAGCCGTCTTCGCGCGTCTCCCCGCCGGGCAGGGCCGGATCTCCGACGAAGACCAGGTGCGTCTGGAAACCATTTCGGGCCAGCGATTGCGTGAGGTGGGTGACGCGGACGCCGAGCCCGCCGGCCTGGGCGTAGGGTTGGTCGGGTCCTTCGAAGGACAGGAAGACGAACTCGAGGTTGTCGGGGGTGAATGACATGCGGCGGGCGGGCGCCTTGGGGGCTGCGAAGCCTGCGGATTCCATAGTAGCGGTGGGTCGACGGCCCATGCCCGCTTGCCGGATGACCCTCTCCCTAGCCCTCTCCCTTCCAGGGAGAGGGAACCGGACCCGGTCTCCAGCCTCAAATGGAACGCTTACGCAGAGGTCTACATCCGCGGGAAGGACGGAGGGTGGCGCGCCGGGGTTGGCGCGGGGGTGGATTCCCGCCTTCGCGGGAATGACGGAAGGTGGCGACTCCGCTTCGGATACCTACCGGATTCCGGCTTTCGCCGGAATGACCGAGGGGTGTCGCCGGAACGGATGTGCGGGGCCGGTTTCGCTGTGACTGCCCCCCGGGAACCGGACTCCGAGCCGACGGGCGACGCGCTGGGGGCGGGCGTGGGGCGGGCGGCGGCGATTGTGGTGGCGTCGATCCTGGTCAGCCGGGTGCTGGGGTTCGTGCGCCAGGCCGCCATCAATGCCGAGTTTGGCGTGGGACCGGAGGCCGACGCGTGGTTTGCGGCGTTCCGCATTCCCGACACGATCTTCATGCTGCTGGCCGGCGGCGCGCTGCTGTCGGCGGTGATCCCGGTCTACGCCGAGGTGAAGGCGCGCGGGGACCCGCAGGCGCTGGGGCGGTTCGTGGGGCGTATCGGCACGTTGGTGGCCGGCGCGAGCGCGGTGCTCGCGGGAATCAGCGCCCTGCTGGCCGAGCCGTTGATGCGCGTGGTGGCGCCGGGCTTTCCCGACGCGACCGTGGCGCTGGCGACCGACGCGGCGCGCTGGCTGATGATCTCGCCGGTGGTCCTGGCCATGAGCGCCGTGGCCAAGGCGGCGCTGCAGGCCGAGCGCAGGTTCGCCCTGCCGGCGCTCAGTCCGCTGCTCTACAACCTGGGGATCATCGCGGGCGCGCTGGGTCTCGCGCGGGTATTCGGCCTCACCGGCCTGGTGTGGGGCACGCTGATCGGCACGGGGCTGCACCTGCTGGTGCAGACACCCGGACTGCCGGCCATCTTCGGAGCGGGCGAGGCCACGACGCGTCGTTTCGATGTCAAGTCGTGGCATCCGGGCGCGGCGTGGGCGGACCCGGACGTGCGCAAGGTCGTCCGCCTGATGGTGCCGCGCATGCTCGGGGTGGCGGTGCTGCAGGCCAGCCTGATCTACATCAACATCCTGGCGTCGTTGCAGGGTCCGTCGGCCGTCGCGGTGCTCAACAACGCTTTCCTGCTCATGTTGCTGCCGCTCGGGGTATTCGGCATGGCGCTCGGGGAAGCCGCGTTGCCCGATCTGGCCCATCGCTGGATCAGCGGGGACCGCGACGCGTTCGCCCGCCGCGTGCACGGCGTGGGCCGGATCGTGCTGTTCCTGAGCGTTCCGGCGGCGGTGGTGCTGGCGGTGCTGGCGGAACCGATCGTGTCCGTGGCATTCGAACGGCACGCGTTCGACGCCCGAGCCACCGAGCTGACGGCCAACGCGCTGCGGTTCTACGCCGTGGGCCTGGCGGGGCACGCGGCGGTGGAGGTGCTGGTGCGCGGATTCTTCGCCATGCACGACACGCGCACTCCCGTGGCGGTCGGCGCGGGCTCGCTTGCGCTGCACATGGTGCTGTCGTGGGCCCTCTCGCAGGTCATGGGGAATCCGGGGATCGCGCTAGGGCTGTCGATCGGCGTCCTGGTCGAGGCGGTGATCCTGGCCGCGATCCTTCGCCGTCGCGGCGGTGTGCTGGTTCGCAGCGACGACGCGCGCTGGGCGCTCGGCATCGTCCTGGCGGCCGCGCTGATGGGGACCGCGATCGGGGGGCTGCGGCTGGCGACCTGGCCGGCGGCGGACGCCATCGCGGGCGGCGGCTGGCTGGCGGCCTACCTGGCGACGGCGCTGGTGGTGTACGTGGGCGCGGCGCGTCTCATGCGCAGCCCGGAGCTCGACGAGCTCGTCGAGCAAATCGCCGGCCGGCTGCGGCGCGCGGCTCGCTGAATAGAATCAGGCATGAACCCCGGCGGCGAAGTCGATCAAGCGCACACGCGCAACTTCTGCATCATCGCGCATATCGACCACGGCAAATCGACGCTGGCCGACCGCATGCTGGAGCGCACGGCCACGCTGACCGCGCGCCAGATGCGCGACCAGGTGCTCGATTCCATGGACCTCGAACGTGAGCGCGGCATCACCATCAAGGCGCATCCGGTGCGCATGGAGCTGGACCTTGACGGGACCGCCTACACGCTGAACCTGATCGACACGCCGGGCCACGTGGACTTCAGCTACGAGGTGTCGCGCTCGCTCGCCGCGTGCGAGGGGGCGGTGCTGCTGGTGGACGCCAGCCAGGGCATCGAGGCCCAGACGCTGGCCAACGCTTACGTGGCGGTCGAGCACGATCTGACGGTGATTCCGGTGATCAACAAGATCGACCTGCCGACCGCCCGCGCGGACGTGGTGGCGCAGGAGCTGGCGGACTTTCTCGGCGCGTCCGTTGATGACGTCTTGCAGGTTTCCGCCAAGTCGGGCGCGGGCGTGGACGACCTGCTGCACCGAATCGTGGAGGCCGTCCCGCCGCCGGCCGGCGATCCCGACGCGCCGCTGCGGGCGCTGGTAGTCGATTCGAGCTACGACCAGCACCGTGGCGTGGTGGCGAGCGTGCGGGTGTTCGACGGGTCGCTGCGCCGGCACGAGCGGTTGCGCCTGATTCAGACCGGGACGCGGGCCGAGGCGGTCGAGACGGGGGTGTTCACCCCGGCGGTGAGCGCCCGCGAGGGGCTGACGACCGGCCACGTGGGCTACGTGGCCACCGGGCTCAAGGAAGTCCGCGAGTGGCCGGTGGGCGACACGGTGACCCACGAGCACGCACCGGCAACGCAGCCGCTGCCGGGCTATCGCACGCCGAAGCCGCTGGTGTTCGCCAGCCTGTACTCCACCGATCCCGAGGGCTACACGGACTTGCGCGAGGCACTGGACCGCCTGCGGCTGAGCGATCCCGCGATCGTGAGCCAGCCGGAGCAGTCGGCGGCGCTGGGCTTCGGGTTTCGCTGCGGGTTCCTGGGCGTGCTGCACATGGACATCGTGCGCGAGCGGCTGGAGCGCGAATACGAGCTGGAGCTGGTGCTCACGACGCCGCAGGTCGAGTACGAGGTCGCCACGCGCGACGGCCAGCTCATGCGAGTGGACCGACCGGCGGACCTGCCGGAGCCGTCGCAGATCGGCGAGGTGCGCGAGCCGTGGATGGTGGTGACCATCGTGACGCCGGAGGCTCACCTGGGCGGGGTGATCGAGCTGTTGCAGTCCCGGCGCGGCGAGCACCGGCGACTCGAATACCTCGAGCCGACGCGCGTGCTGCTCGAGTACGGCCTGCCGCTCGGCGAAATGCTGACGGAGTTCTTCGACGCGCTCAAATCCGCGACGCGGGGATATGGCTCGCTCGACTACAGCTTCGGGGAGTATCGCGCCGGGGACTTCGTGCGGCTGGACATGCGGCTCAACGGCCAGATGGTGGATGCGCTGTCGACGATCGTGCCCCGGGCGCGCGCCGCGGAGATCGGGCGCGACCTGGCCCTGCGACTCAAGCGCGAGATTCCGCGGCAGCAGTTCGAGGTGAGCGTGCAGGCGGCGGTGGGATCGCGCATCGTGGCGCGCGAAACCGTGCGGCCGGTGCGCAAGGATGTGCTGGCCAAGTGCTACGGCCGCGACGTGACCCGCAAGCGCAAGCTGCTGGAAGCCCAAAAGGCCGGGAAGCGGCGGCTCAAACGAGTGGGCCAGATCGACGTGCCGCAGGAGGCGTTCACCGCCGTGCTGCGATCGGGCGGCTCGGGGGGCGCGCGGCGGCGGCGGGCGTAGACGCGCCGGTCTTTTTTGTCGGAGCAAAATCACGGCCGTTACTTATTCGACGTCCTTATGACGGAGCAAAGGCTTCGCGTGCGTCCGCCACGACACGGTCGGCCTCGCGGCGCACATCGCTCGGTGATATACTTCAAGGGAGCGGCCTAGCGGCGACATATTGGCGGACGCGGCCCGCTTTTCTTTGTCTCTGGGGAGGGACTCGAACTAACGGCCGAAGGAGGCAGCGATGCGCAGCGAGTTCATTCTCGCCTTGCAGCAGCTTGCCGACGAGAAGGGCATCCAGGTCGATGCCGTTCTCGACTCCCTCCGCACGGCGGTAGCGTCCGCCTATCTCGACTCCGACACCGAGTACGACGACATTGACGTCGAGATTTCGCCGGACACGGGCGAGGCCACCATCTACGCCAACAAGACGGTGGTGGACGAGGTGACCGATCCGATTCGGGAGATCTCGCTGAGCGACGCCCAGGCCTATGACGAGACGGTGCCCCTGGGCGAGATTTTCCAGATCGACGTGACGCCGCCGAATTTCGGGCGCATCGCCACCCAGCGCGCGCGGCAGGCCATGCAGCAGGCGCTGCGCGACGCCGAGCAGATGGAGGTCTACACCCAGTTCATCGAGCACCAGGGCGAGATCCTGGTCGGGCGGGTGACGCGCGTGGAGTCGCGCGGAGTGTTCGTGGAGCTGGGCCGCGCGGAGGCTGTCATGCCCGTGGCCGAGCAGATTCCCGGCGAGTTTTACCGGGTGGGCCAGCGGTTGCGCGTGCTGTTGCTCGAGGTCGCGGAAGGCGGCCGAGGGACGCAGCTGCGGGTCTCGCGCGGGCACGCGGACTTCGTGCGCCGGTTGTTCGAGCGCGAGGTGCCGGAGATTCAGAACGGCCTGGTCGAGATCACCGGCATCGCCCGCGACGCCGGCGTGCGCTCGAAGGTCTCCGTGCGCTCGCTGCAGGACGGGCTGGACCCGGTTGGCGCCTGCGTGGGCATGCGCGGCACGCGGATTCAGAACATCCTTCGCGAGCTGGGACAGGAGAAGGCCGAGATCATCGAGTGGGCGGCCGACCCAAGCGCGTTCGTGGCCAACTCGCTGAGCCCGGCGCGGGTGCAGACGGTGCACATCAGCCACGCCGAACGCACGGCGGACGTCTTCGTGCATCCGGACATGGTGTCGCTGGCGATCGGCCGCGAAGGGCAGAACTCGCGGCTGGCCGCGCGGCTGACCGGCTATCGCATCAACATTCGCGATGCGTCGGCGCCGGCGGAAGCCCGCGGCGTGGCCGCGCCGGACGAGGACGAGGCCGACGCGGATGCCGCGGGGAGCATGGAGTCCAGCGAAGCGGACGACGAGGCCGGGGATATGGATGTGGACACGGCCGGCGCTACCGCCGAGCGGCCGGCGGCCGGATCCGCGGAGACATAGCGCTGCGTCATCAGCCTCAGCGCACCTGCATCGCCTGCCGCACCAAGCGTTCCAAGCGCGAGCTTGTGCGCATCGTGCGGACCCCCGCGGGAGCGATCGAGCTCGACTCGAGCGGACGCGCGCCCGGTCGCGGGGCGTACATTTGCCGCGATGAGTCATGCTGGCCCGCGGCAATCAAGCGCGGCGCGCTGGCGGCACAGCTTCGTGTGAGCATTTCCAATTCGACGATCGAAGCACTCGGCCATCAGATGGAGGCCGCCCGCGAGCGGCGCCTTCAGCCGGCGATGAGCGACTAGCGTGGCGCGCGGTCGCCGCCCGGCGCGGCGCGCACCCCATCGACCCGGCGGCCGCCGCAAGGCCCCGCCGCCGTCTCCGGCCGCGCCTGCGCCGGCACCCGCGGCGCCGGAAGCCGCGCCGATGCGCACCGTCCCCCTGCCCGAGACGGCCACCATCGCGCAGATCGCCGAACGCGCCGAGGTCGAGAGCACCGACATCATCGTCGAGCTGCTCTCGCGCAACGTGCTGGCGACCATCAATGCCGCCATCGACCGGGACACGGCCCGCGCGGTGCTGGCCAAGCTCGGCGTCGACGTCACCGACGAGGAGACCGCCGCCCCAGCGGCGGCAGCCGAAGTTGAGGAAGCCGCGCCGGCGGACGACGAGGCGCCGACAGGCGATCCGCGCCCGCCCGTGGTGACGGTCATGGGTCACGTGGACCACGGCAAGACCACGTTGCTGGACGCCATCCGAAAGACGCAGGTCGCCGCGGGCGAGCACGGCGGGATCACGCAGAGCATCGGCGCCTACCAGGTGACGACCGACGAGGGCGCCATCACGTTCATCGACACGCCGGGCCATGAAGCGTTCACCGCCATGCGGGCGCGCGGCGCCGGAGTGACCGACATCGTGGTGGTGGTGGTGGCCGCCGATGACGGCGTGATGCCGCAGACGGTCGAGGCCATTGGACACGCCAAGGCCGCCGGAGTGCCGATGATCATGGCGGTCAACAAGATCGACTTGCCGACGGCCAACCCGGAGCGCGCGTACCAGCAGCTGACCGAGCATGAGGTGGTGGTGGAGGCCTACGGCGGGGACGTCGTGGCCGTGCCGCTGTCGGCCGAGCAAGGCGACGGCATCGACGAGCTGCTGGAGTACATCAATCTGACGGCGCAACTCGAGGAGCTGCGCGCGCCCGCGGACGGGCCGGCGGTCGCCACGGTGATCGAGACGCGGCTCGACCGCAGCCAGGGGCCCATTGCCAGCGCCATCGTCACGGGCGGAACGCTGAGCGTGGGCGACCAGGTGCGGGTCGGGAATGTCGAGGGCCGCATTCGGGCGCTCTTCGACCACAACGGCGAGCGGCTCAAGCAGGCGGGTCCGTCGACGCCGGTGCAGGTGGTCGGCCTGGAAGCGACGCCCACCGCCGGCGAACAGCTGCGGGCGACGAAGCGGAGCAAACGCCGCCGGCGCGCCGAGCGGTCGGCGGCGCAACGCGGCGGCGGCGAGCAGGCAATCCGGCTGAGCCTGGAGCAACTGGCGGCGCAGATGACCGCGGGCCAGCTGCACCAGCTGAGCGTGGTGGTGAAGGCGAGCACGGACGGCGCGGCGGCCGCGGTGGTGAAATCGCTGGCCGATGTCGGCGAGGCCCGCACCCGAGCCGTTGTGATTTACGAGGGCGTGGGGACGATCACGGAGTCGGACGTGAACCTGGCCGCCGCCGCCGAGGGCATCGTGGTGGGATTCGACGTGCGGATCGACCCGGCCGCCCGCGCGGAGGCCGATCGCCAGGGCGTGGACGTGCGGGTCTACTTCACGATCTACGAGCTGATCGACGAGGTCGACGCCGCCCTGCGAGGAATGCTGGAGCCCGAGGAGTTCGAGGTGGTCGACGGGCGGCTGGAAATCCGCGGGGAGTTTCGCAGCGAACGCACGCTCCAGATCGTGGGCGGCATGATGCTGACCGGCCGCATCTACCGGGGCGCCGACGTGCGCATCCTCCGCCGCGGCGAGGTGATCGGCCAGGGCCGCATCAGCACGCTGCGCCGGTTTGCCGATCCGGTGGAGGAAGTGCGCGAAGGATTCGACTGCGGGCTGGGCATTCAGACGACGACGAACATCGAGCTGGCCGACATCATCGAGGTCTTCCACACCGAGACTCGGCAGCCCTGATCGTCGGAGCCGCCCGCATGCCCACGCGCCGCCCAGAGCGCATTGCCGCCCAGATCGCCCGCGAAGCCAGCGAGATCGTCAGGTTCACGCTGGGCGACCCGAATATCCGGCTCGTTACGGTCAACCGCGCGCAGGTGAGCCCCGATCTACGCCGCGCCACGATCTTCGTCACCGTGCTTGGCGACGCGGAGCAGTGCGAAGAATCGATCGCGGCGCTGGAACGAGCAGAGGGCGTGGTGCGGCGCGAGCTGAGCGCGCGCCTGCGGCTGCGATTCACACCCCAAATCAGGTTTCAACTCGACCCGGGGATGGTCACCGAGGAGCGCATGCGTCAGCTTCTGGATGAGGAGCGGGACGATTCGACCCCCGGCGCGAGCCTCCCCGCCGAGCGGTCCGAGTGAGCGCCGGTCCCCAACGCACGGCGCGCCGCCGGGACTGAGGTCTCGTGTCCTCGCCGGTTGACGTTCCGAGCGGATTCCTCGTAACGGCCAAGCCGATCGGGGCGCGTTCGACGGCGCTGGTGCAGGCGGCGCGCGGCTGCCTGGGCCGGCGAAAGGTCGGCCACTGCGGCACGCTGGACCCCCTGGCCGGGGGCGTGCTGCCGCTGGCGATCGGCCACGCCACGCGGCTCAGCGAGTACGTGCTGCGCGCGCCCAAGACCTACATTGCGGCCGTGCTCTTTGGCGTGCAAACGACCACGGACGACCTGGAAGGCGCCGTGATGGGCCCGCTGCAACCGTCTCCGAAACCGGCGGAGGTCCTGGAGGTGCTGCCGAGTTTCGTGGGCACGTTGCTCCAGCGCCCGCCGGCGGCGTCGGCGGTGCGGGTTGACGGACGGCGGGCCTATGCGCGCTCGCGAGCGGGAGAGGATTTCACGCTCCCAGAGCGCCCGGTCGAGGTGTACACGATCACGGCCGTGGCGCAGGCCATGGTCACGACCGCGGTGTGCGGCGACCGGCTCGTGTTGAACGGCGACGGGCCCGGCCAACCGGCGCTGATCGTGGCCCTGGAAGTGCGCTGCGGCCGCGGGACGTTCATCCGCAGCCTGGCCCGCGATATCGGCGCGGCGCTGGGTTGTGGGGCGTCGTTGCTGGCGTTGGTGCGCACCGCGGTCGGCCCGTTTAGCCTGGCCGACGCCATCGGCCTGGCGGACTTGCGGCGGGCGTCGCCGGCGGAGGTCGCGGAACTGGTGCAGGCGCCGGATGTGGTCCTGGACGAGTTGCCCGCATGTCTGCTCGCGGCGGACGAGCGGGACGATTTCGTGAACGGACGCCGCCTCGGCTCTCGGTCCGAGCAATCGGGTCTGCATCGCTTCTACGATGCCGACGGCGCGTTTCTTGGAGTGGCGGAGCATGCCGGCGGCGAGTGGCGAAAGCTCCGCGTGATGGCGGCGGCCGCATGAACCTGCCATCGCAGATCGCCGGCTGCCCGGTGCACACGGACCTTGGCGCTCTCGGGGCCGACGTGCCGACGGCGCTCACGCTGGGCCGCTTCGACGGCGTGCACGAGGGTCACCGCGCCCTGCTGCGCGCCACGCTGGACGCGGCGCGAGCGAGGCCGGGAACCCGTGCGGTGGCGGTCACGCTGTGGCCGCCGCCGGAGTGGCTGCTGCGCCCGACGGAACCCCGCGCGTTGCTGACGACGCTGCACGACCGGCTGGCGCTCCTGGCAGCCTCAGGCGTCGACGCCATCGTCGTGCTCACCTTCGACCGCGAGTTCGCCCAACAAAGCCCGCGCGAGTTCTTGACGCGGCTGCGGGACGAGGCGGGCATGCGTGACCTGTTCTCGGGGCCGAACGCCCGGATCGGCAAGGGCGGGGCCGGCACGCCGCCGGTGCTGCGGGCGCTGAGCCGCGAGCTGGGCTTCGACTTCCAGGAGATCGTCTGGCACGGTCCGGCCGGAACAAATCGCAGCTCGACCATTCGGGCCGCGCTGGCTCGCGGCGACATTGCCGCCGCGAACGGCGGCTTGGGCCGAACTTACAGCCTTGAGGGCGTGGTGGTGCGCGGCGCGGGCGAGGGCCGGAAGCTGGGCTTCGCCACGGCGAACGTCTCGCATGCCGACTGGCTGTGCGTGCCGGGGGACGGGGTGTATGCGGGCCTGAGCGTGGCCGGCGAATCCCAACCGCTGCGGGCCGCCATCAGCATCGGCACGCGCCCCACCTATGGCGAGCATCCGCGAGTCGTGGAGGCTCACGTGCTGGACGCCGCGGGCGACTTCTACGACCGGCCGATGCGGCTGTTCTTCGTTTCGCGGCTGCGGGCGCAGCGCACGTTCGGCGACACCGGGGAATTGGCAGAGGCGATTGCCGAGGACATTGCGGCGGTGCGCGCCGCTCCGCTGCCCTCGGCGGCGACCCTGGCGCCGTTCCATGGCGACGCAAACGCGCCCGCCGGGAGTGTGGGCTAACTCACTGCCACTGTGAGAGTCCGTCAATGACGCTTCGGCTAGGGAACGTCTGAATACCTCCACCTGGAACGCCGGCCGTTGACCCCCATCCCAACCTTCCCCCTTCCAGGGGGAAGGAGTCGAATACGAGGGTCCGATGCGAACGCTTGAGGTCTTCGTGGCCGCCGATTGCGCCGCGAGCGCGACCGCTCGGCGCATCGCCGCCGACGTGGCGCGCGCCGCGCCGGACCTGGCCGTGCAGGTGGTTGACGTCCACGCCGAGTCCGCGTGCGTGCCGGCGGCGGTGGTGGCTGTGCCAACATACGTGCTGGACGGTCGATTGATTCACCTGGGCAATCCAAGCCCGGCGTGGCGCCGCGACCTTCTGTCGCGCCTGGAGAAAGGGGCAGCGCGTGGGTCTTGAGTCCCAGCCGGCCTCCGCACGCACGCAGGCGCGGACGGCAGCCCGAAACGTCGCCGACCGGAAACGCCAGTACCTGTCGGCCATCGACATCTTTCGTGACCTGTCCGAGCAGCAGCTCGACGACGTCCACCAGATCTTTCGGATGACGACCGTGCCCAAGGGCCGCATCGTGTTCCAGCCGGACGAAACCGGCGAAGGACTGTTCATCCTCAAGTCCGGCGGAGTGCAGGTTTACCGCATCTCGCCGGAGGGCAAGCGGTTCGTGGTGTCCACCGTCGAGCCGGGCATGTTCTTCGGGGAGATGGCGTTCCTGGGACAGTCGATGTACGGGTCGTTTGCCGAGACGACCGAAGCGTCGGTGCTCTGCGCCATGAGCCGCTACGACATCGAGCAGCTGATGCAGCGCTATCCGGCGGTGGCGGTGCGGATGATGCAGGCGCTGTCGCAGCGGCTGAGCGAGGCGGAGACGCAGCTGGAGGACCTGGCGCTCAAGTCGCTGGCCGCGCGGCTGGCCACGTTCATCCTGCGCCACACCGGCGACGACGACCGGCAGATGCTGGGCCTGACCCACAACGACCTGGCCGAGCGCGTGGGCACGTCCCGGGAGACGGCGACCCAGGCGCTGAATGAGCTGAAGGCGGACGGACTGATCGCCATTGGGCGGAAGCGCATCGAGATCCTGGACCGGGAGGGCTTGGAGGCGATCGCGGAGTCGTATTGAGGGGCCTGGGCCAGGGTTCCCGCCTTCGGCGACGGTTGCATGGTTACGAACGGGCGGGTCTGAGACCCGCCCCTACCGGAGGGTTCGAGCGCGCCTCGTGGGTTGACCGGGGTGGAATCCGGTCTTCGGAGACCTCGGCAGAGTCGGGTCGGACGTAGGATCGTCCGAGGACTCCCGGCAGCTTCCAGCTCTAGTGACGGGTGGATTCCCGCCCCGTATCGAGTACGGGGCAGGCTCTTCGCGGGAATGACGGAGGGGCACCGGCGGCGAGGGCTTGACCGGCGGTGTGCGCGACTTTCTACCCCTTAGATTCCTCGCTGCGGTCGGAATGACAGATGGTGGGGGATTGCGAAGGTGGGAATGACGGGCGTGGGCGGATCCCCTCACCCCAGCCCTCTCCCCGTGGGAGAGGGAGCCGGACTGGATTCCGGCTTTCGCCGGAATGACGGAGGGCGACGCGACGGTTCCTGTCGGGGCGTGTGACACAATGCGCCGCTCGACAGCCTGGGGAAACCGCATGCAGGGATCGCGCCCGCTGATTGCTTCGATCCGAGGCGTGGTGTCGAGCGCCCATCCGCTGGCCACGCAGGCCGGTCTGCGGCTGCTGCTGGCGGGTGGCAATGCCGTTGACGCGGCGGTTGCCACGGCGGCCGCGCTGAACGTGGTGGAGCCCTATATGTCGGGCGTGGCCGGCATGGGCGTGGCCACGCTGTTCGCGGCGAGCGAGGGCCGGATTCGCACGCTGGATTTCATTCCGCCGATTCCGGGCACCTACGACGCTACGACCAAGACGCGCGCGGACTTGAAGCGGGGGCCGCACAGCGTCGGGACGCCGGGGAACCTGGCCGGCTGGTGCGAGTTACTGGCGGCCTCCGGCCGGCGCCCGAAAAGCGAGGTGTTCGCGCCGGCGATCGACCTGGCGCGGAACGGGTATCCGATCACCGATTTCAACGCGCACGTCATCGACGACTCGATGGAGGTGTGCGCGGGGGACGAGGCGTGGTCCGCGATCTATACCGACAACGGCGAGGCGCCGGCGCCGGGCTGGGTGCTGCGGCAGGAGGACCTGGCACGCACGCTGGAGATGGCGGCGGCCGACGGAGCGAACGCCCTGCACCAGGGTCCGGTGGCGCGCAAGCTGGTGGAACGATTGGGGGCCCTGGGCGGCAGCGTCTCGCTGGACGACCTGGCGGCGGTGCAGCCGCGGTGGGACGACCCGGTGGCGACGAGCTATCGCGGACTGCGGGTGCACACACCGCCGCCGCAGTCCGAGGGGTTTCAGATGTTGCTGTCGCTGCGGCTCATCGCGGGCACCGATATCGCCGCGCTGCCGCGCAACGGCATCGAGCAACTCGACGTGGTGTTGCGCGCGATTCGCCTCGCCGCCGAGCAGCGGATTCTGAACGCGAACGCCTCGCGCGACAGGATCGACGAGATGCTGGGCGAGGCCGAGGTGGCGGCGCTGCGCGAGCGGCTGGAGTCGGGAGAGCCGATTTCCGCCCGGACGGAGCTATTCGGCGAGCCCACGACCGGCATTGCCGGGTCGCGCGAGCACACCACGTCACTCTCGGTGGGCGACGCGGAGGGCAACCTGATTTGCATCACGCAGAGCCTGGGATCGCCGTTCGGCGCGGGGATCGCCGTGCCCGGCACGGGCGTGGTGCTCAACAACTTCCTGAACTGGGGCGAGCTGCACCCGGACAGCCCAAACTACATGAATCCGGGCGCGCCCTTGTCGCTGCCGATCGCGCCGAGCGTGACGACGCGCGACGGCGAGCCGGTGCTGGCCCTGGGCACGCCGGGCGGGCACGGCATCTGCCAGACGCAGACCCAAGTGATGGTGAAGTGGGCCGACTACGGGCTGGGCGTGCAGCAGGCCATCGAGGACCCCCGGGGGGTCCTGGACAACGGGACGGCGCTGCGCATCGAGTCGCGGATCGCGCCGGAGACGCTCGACGAGCTCCGGGCTCGCGGGCACGACGTGAAGGTGCTGGATGCGTTCACGAACTACGTGGGCGGCATGCAGGGCGTGGCTCGCGACCCTTCGACCGGCGTGCTGACCGGCGGGGCGGATCCGCGGCGGGACGGATACGCCGCCGGACTGTAGGCGGGCTGCTCCCATACGCTCGGCGCGTGCGCAGTTGCTCGAACGGGCTGCGGGTCGCGTGGCGCCAATGCCGATATCCTGATAGCCGGCGCTAATCCGGCACCGTTGAGAATGCTCGAACGCTGTAGCGGCGGCTCCAAAGCTTCGGACTGGGCGACGTGAGCGGGCGTTGGCGGATTCTCAGCTTTGGCGCGCTGGCCGTGGCCCTGGCGGCGGTGGCGGCGGTGCTGGTTCTGACGTTCGTGGCCGGACGGGGAAGCGAGGCGACGAACGCGGCGTCCCAGGCCGCCACGCCGTCACCCACCGAGGCGGTCTCCACCGATGCCGGCGACGGGGCGTCGCCGGATGCCTACGGGACGATGCCGGTTACCGCCGAGATCCTGGAAGCCCCGGTGGAGACCCGATCCTCCGTCGGATTCCCGATCGTTGACGCGGCGCCGATGCGGCTTGCGCGCACGTGTCCGTTCGTCGGACACCACGCGGCTTCGCATCAGCTGCTGCGGTTCTTGACGAGCGTCGACGAGGCGATTTTCGCGCTCGATCCCGCGATCGGACATTTGGCCCTGCTGGCGGACGGCGCGCGGCGGGGTCAGGTGGAGCCGGTGCGCCTGATGGCGGCGAGCGGCGCGGTGACCGATGCGCTGGGCCAGTCGCCCGCATTGGCGCCGCGCCCGTACGGGGGGCCAGCGTTGTTTGCGCACCAGTTCAGGCTCCTGCGCGGCCTGGCGCTGCTGGCCGGGGAAACGCAGCTCAGGCTGATCGACGCGTTTACCGCGGGCTACACGAACGATCGCTTCAGGGACACGCCGGGCGAAGCGGTGTATGCGGTGCTGGGACTGGTGAATGGGCTGGAGATCTCGGTGGAGTTTCGCGACAACCTGATCCGCCGCCTGATCCCGTTTGACGAGCGCCCGAGAGGCTGCTGAGCGGCGACGGTCTCGTCCGGCGGGCGATCAGCCCCCGTTCGGCGCTACGCCTCGCCCGTCGATCATCTCGCGCAGCAGGTTGGTGGTGTGATCGGTGCTGCCGCAGCACGACCCGATGACGCCGACGCCCAGGTCGATCCACTGCGCGGCGAACTCGACCATGCGCTCGGGCGGATAGGTGTAGCAAACCTTGCCGGCGATGAGCTCGGGAACGCCGGCGTTCGATTGCGCCATGAGCGGGCGGGTTGGCCCGGCGTCCACCATCTGCTGCAAGACCTGCGTCATCTCTTCGGGACCGTTGCCGCAATTGCAGCCGACCACGTCGGCGCCGGCTTCCTCGCAGGCCCGGAGGCCGTCGGCCGGCGCCACGCCCATCATGGTGTGCAGGTTGATGTCGTAGGTCATGGTGGCGAAGACGGGCAGGCCAGTTTCCTTGGCGGCGCTGATGGCGATCTGCACTTCCTGGATGTCGCTGAAGGTTTCGCACAGGATGAGGTCGGCGCCGCCGGCCTTGAGGTGCTCGGCCTGGACGGCGAAGGCCTCATACATCTCGTCGGGCGTGATTTCGCCCAAGGGTTCGAGGAAATCTCCGCTCTGACCAATGTCGCCCGCCACCCACGCGCTGTCGCCGGCCGCCTCACGCGCCATCTCGGCGGCGCGCCGGTTCAGCGATTCGGCCTGATCGAGCAGCCCGGCCCGCTTGAGCCGGATCAGGTTGCCGCCGAAGGTGTTGGTCGAGATGACGTCTGCGCCGGCGGCCACATAGCCGGCATAGACCTTGGCGACGTGGTCGGGGTAGCGCAGCGTGTCCTCTTCGGGCGCTTCCCGATCGAGGTTTTCGTAGTCGTTGAGGTTCGAGCCCATGGCGCCGTCGAACAGGAGCACACCGTCTTCGAGGCGGCGCACGGGCGCCAAGGGATCCGAGCGATCGACCATGGGCATCCCTTCTCAGTTGGCCCGGCGCGGCCGCGCTGAGCCCGCGCCCTTTCGTCCGGCAGCATACCGCCGCGGCGTCGGGCCGACCGCCGACAGTCCCGCCATGCGGTGCGGCACGCCTAGCTTCCGCTACCAATGCTTACGATAGTGCGGGGGTGACTTCCAGCCGAAGTGCGGGATTGATGCGTCAGGGCCGACGGGGATGGCGTTTCCGGGTGATGGGCGTTGGGGCGTCGACCTGTCGGTGCGGGGCTGGATCGACCCTTCAGTGGGAACCAGTGACTCAGCGGCCGGGATTCCACGCCCCGGATCACCCTCACCCTAACCCTCTCCCGTCAAGGGAGAGGGGATCGGAGCAGCGCTTCAATCTCCAGCGGAAGGACTACGCGAGAGACTTTCAATGGGGCGATGTCTAGATGCGCCGGCTGATGGTGTTCATTCTTTGGCTGATCGTGGCCGTCTTCGCCCTGGTGATCGTGATCGGGTTCTTTGCCGCCATCGGCCGGGTGGACCGCGGCGACCTGACGGAGATCGTGGAATCGCCCGAGGTCGCCGATTCGGCGATGGACAAGGTGGCGCAGTTCGGCGTGGTGAGCGCGCGAGCCCGCGCCAGCGGGGCGTCCCAGCCGGTGCAGATCATCTTTTCGGACGACGAGATCAGCGCGTTGATCTCGGATTGGGGGCGACAGTCGGATTGGTGGGGATCGATCGAGCGCCTGCAGGTGTCGTTTGGCCCGGACGTGATCGTGCTCACCGGCGAACTGATGTCCGTGGGGCTGAACTTCGACTTCCGGGTCGACCTGGAGGTGGCGATCGAGCAGAGCGAGCGGCGCGTGGCGATCCGGCGCATGCAGGTGGGCGACATTCACGCGCCGGGATTCATCACCACCGCCCTGCTGGAGCTGATCACCCGGACCGTTGACGCCGGGCTGCCCCGCATTCCCATGCGGATCGAGTCGCTGATTCTCGGTGACGGGGAATTGATCGTGTCTGGAGCGGCGATTCCTTAGGGCCAAGGGCGCCCACAAGGGACGCCCCTACCAGATCGGCCGCGGACGTCTGCGCCGTCGGGCGCCCACAAGGGACGCCCCTACGGGATGGCCCGTGGGCGGTGTGTCAGGCGACGGGCGGCGAGGCGGGATCGGCGGCGGGGACGGTGGTGTCGGGTTCCGCCTCCGCCGGTCGCCGCGGATTGGCGGCGATGACGCGCGCGCCGATGATCGCGGCGGCCGCGAACGCGACGACGAAGAAGATGCCCACGGAGCCGAAGCCGCTCACGTCCAGCAGCGCGCCGAGCGCCAGCGGCAGCGTCAGATTCACGATATCCGTGAGGAATTGGACGATCCCCATGGAGCGTCCGACATGCGCCGGCGGGGATCGGTCGGCGACCAGGACGGGTATCAAGGGCATCGAAAAGCCAATGCCGGCTTTCGTGAGGCCGAACAGGACGAACGGCACCAGGCCGACGGGCAGAAGCAGGACGAAGCCGCCGAGCAAGCCGGGAATCGCGGCGAGCAGGAGCACCGTCAGGCGTCCGAGCCGGTCGAGAATGTTGCCGCTGACGAGCATCAAGCCGAACGTGACGGCGGCGAAGACGCTGAGCCAGGCGCCGATGAGCGCCGGGGTGAGCTGCGCGCCCTCGCTGCCGTAGAGCGGCAGCACCAGGCGCATGATCGCGCTGCCGCTGCCCCAAATGAGCGCGCTCACGACCACGACGGGAACCAGACGCCGGGTCAGGCCCAGCGCCCAGCGACGCTGCGGTTCGGACGGCGAGAGCTCCGGCGGGCGGGGCAGAGCGCCGCGAATGCTCAATCCGAGCGGGATGACCACCACGCTGAGCACGGCGGCCAGAACGAAGACCGAGCGCCAGCCGAACGCGCTGGCGAGGGCGCCGGCGGCGAGCGGGGCGAGCAGCGACCCCAGCCCCCACCCGGCCATTGCGCGGCCCATGGTGCGCCCGCGCTCCCCGGTTGGGGCGCTGCGGATCAGGTGGGCCATGCCGGCGGTGAAGATCAACGCCATGGAGACGCCGATCACGGCCGTGCCGAACACCAAGATCGGATAGACCGGCGCGGCCGCGGACGCCAGGGAACCGATGACCATGAGCACTCCGCCGAGGCTCACCAGAAGGCGCGGCGGGTAGCGATCGGCTACGCGGCCGGCGGGGATCATGGCCACCCCGCGGCCGAGCGCCTGCATGCCGGCGATCAGTCCCAAGGATGCGTAGCTGACGCCGAATTCGTCGTCGAGCTGGCCGAGCACGGGCCCGATGACGGCCGTGCTGAATGAGACGAAAGCAAACGCGGCAAAGAGGGCGACCACCGACCAGCCGGTGTCGCCGAGCCGGGTTAGGCGCATTGGATTCATCCGGCGGGCGCCGTGGTCACGGCCGCGACGGCCGATCGCGGAGGGAAAATCCGAAGAACTCCTCGTAGTGTCGGTATTCGAAGCCGTCCGCGACGGGGCGGCCGAACGGGCCCGCCTGGAGCGTCAGGCGCTGGTGCCCATCCTAGCCTTCCCGCTTGCAGGCGGCCTTTTCCGAATCCAGCCGAGCTTGGGGATGACCGGGCGCATCCTTTCCGCCCCGAGGTTCAATGCAGGGTGGATTCCCGCCTTCGCGGGAATGACGGAGGGGTTACGCGGCGAGAGGCATCGACAGGCGTTGTGCCCGATGGCCGGCCCCTTAGATTCCTCGCTTCGCTCGGAATGACATTTTGCGGGGGATTGGCGGGGCGGCTCCCTCACCCCGGCCCTCTCCGCGTGGGAGAGGGGGCCGGACCCGGGCGGTCGGCGCGTGCATTGCGGAAGAGCGGGAGGTTCGCGGTCCGCCCAGAGGCGGATTCGGGGTGGATTCCCGCATTCGGAGACCCTTGCAGAATCCGGTCGGGGCGGGTCTCAGACCCGCCCGACACCAAACATTTGCTGCGCCTCCAGATCCGACCGGACTGGATTCCGGCCTTCGCCGGAAGGACGGATGGGTTACGTAGAGGTCTCCCTTCGCGGGAATGACGAAGGATTACGCATGGGTCTCCTTCCAGGGGGAAGGGACTCGATCCGAGGTTGCTTAGTCGTAGATCGGGTAGGCGCGCGAGGCCTCGGGGTCGCCGTTTTCGGCGGCCGCATCGCCGTCCGCGTGGTCTCGCGAGTAGCCGTGCGCGGGGTATTCGTAGACGCCGCCCTCGAAGTTTCGCAGCGTGATGGCGTCGTCGGTCAGGCTCACGATGCGATCGGGAGTTACGGGAATCTTGCCCCCGCCGCCGGGAGCGTCGATCACGTAGGTGGGCACGCCGAAGCCGGTGGTGTGCCCCTGCAGCGACTCGATGATCTCGAGCCCCTTCTGCACCGAGGTCCGAAAGTAGTCGGTGCCCTTCACGAGATCGGCCTGGTAGATGTAATAGGGCTTGACGCGGGCCTTGAGCAGCGCGTGCATGAGCTCCTTCATCACCTCGGGATCGTCGTTGACGCCGCGCAGCAGCACCGTCTGGCAACCCACCGGAATGCCGTGATCGACCAGCAAGCCGCAGGCGCGCACGGCCTCGGGCGTGAGCTCACGCGGGTGGTTGAAGTGGGTGTTCAAGTAGAAGGGGTGGTACTTGGCGAGCATCTTGCAGAGCTCGGGCGTGATGCGCTCGGGGTTGACGCATGGAATCTTGCTGCCGATGCGGATGAGCTCCACGTGCGGAATCGCGCGCAGGCGGCTGACGATCCATTCGAGCGCCGAATCGGTGAGGGTGAGGGGATCGCCGCCGCTGAGCAGCACGTCGCGGATCTCCTCGTGCTCGGCGATGTAGTCGATGGCACGCTGCAGCTCCTCGGGCCGCGGCACCGGGTTCTTGCCCACCTTGCGCTTGCGGGTGCAGAAGCGGCAGTACATGGCGCAGGTGTGCGTGACGACGAACAGCACGCGGTCGGGATAGCGGTGCGTGAGGTGGGGCACCGGCATGTCGTCTTCTTCGTCGAGCGGGTCGTCTTCCAGGAAGTTCGGGTTCTCGAACTCCCGCGCGTCCGGCATTTGCTGCAGGAAGATGGGGTCGCTGGCGTCCCACTTCTCGATCAGGCTGAGGTAGTAGGGCGTGGTGAAGAAGGGGTATTCCTCGTCGATGGCCTCGAGCTGCTGGTACTGCTCTTCGGTGAGGCCCGGAATCTCACGAACGTCTCGCACGCCCTTGGCCAGCTGCTCCTGCCACTCGGCGCGGGGTCGGGTTCGCTGGTGTGCCATGGCTCCTCTGGGCGCGCGCCGCGCGGGCCACCTGCGGCCGCTGTCGCCGTTCGCGTACCGGCCCAAGCCTACGAAACCACGGTGGAGGGTGGGTAGTGAACGGGCGGGTTCGACTGCATTGGATGCCGGCAGTTGGCGGACTGATGGGGCGGGGCGGGTCCCCTCACCCCGGCCCTGTCCCCGTGGGAGGGGGAGCCGGACTCGGGCCCTAGGTGCGCCGGCTGGTGAGATCGGACTGGATTCCGGCTTTCGCCGGAATGACGGAGGGGCGACGGGCGGTATGAGGCGACCGGCGTTGTGCACGGTCGGCGGCCCCTTAGATTCCTCGCTGCGCTCGGAATGACAGATCGTGGGGGAATGGCGGGGCGGGTCCCCTCATCCCGGCCCTGTCCCCGTGGGAGGGGGAGCCGGGCGTAGGGCGACGCATGCGTCGCCCTACGCCGGAATTCCGGCGCACCAACAGACTTGTCCGTGCTGGATTCTCGCTGCAGGGCGACGCGGGGACTGGCTTCGCGGGAATGACGAAAGGTGACGGACGTGAGAAGTCGACGGGCGTTGTGCTTGATCGCCGGCGCCTTAGATTCCTCGCTCCGCTCGGAATGACAATTCGTGAGGGAATGCGTTCAGTCGTCAATCGCCTGGGCTTTTACGCAGAATTCTCTGTTGTTATTTGCGGGCGAACGGTACGCGGTGATAGCTTCGATTAGGTGGCTCCGGGCGTTGTGCGCCCCACGATCATCCGATGCCTCGGAGCCGGAGAGGACCTCACTGACCTGAGACGACCGAGGCTGGAATATGCATAACGGCAGCGGTGCCGACGCGCTTGTGATCCAAGACTTGCACGTCGACGTCGATGGGATGCCGATTCTCAAGGGCATCGACTTGCACGTGCCCAAGGGCGAGGTGCATGCGCTCATGGGGCCGAACGGCTCGGGCAAGAGCACCCTGGCGAACACGCTCATGGGCCACCCGGCGTTCGAGGTCACCGGCGGCAGCGTGACGTTCAAGGGCCAGGACATCCTGGAACTGGCCACCGACGAGCGCGCGCGCCTGGGCATGTTCATGGCGTTTCAGTACCCGTCCGAGATCACCGGCGTGCGTGTGTCCAACTTCCTGCGCATGGCGCTCAACGCGCAGCGCGAGGACGAAATCTCGGCCATGGAGTTTCGCCGGCTGATGATGGAGAAGATGCGGCTGCTGCGCATGGACATGAAGTTCGCCAGCCGCTACCTGAACGAGGGCTTCTCCGGCGGCGAGAAGAAGCGCAATGAAATCCTGCAAATGGCGGTGCTGCAGCCTGAGCTCGCCATCCTCGACGAGACGGACTCAGGCCTGGACATCGACGCCCTGCGCATCGTGGCCGATGGCGTCAACACGCTGCGCGGCGCGGACATGGCCACCCTGGTCATCACGCACTACCAGCGGCTGCTGAACTACATCGTGCCGGACGTGGTGCACGTGCTCATCGACGGGCGCATCGCGCGCACCGGCGACAAGCAACTCGCGCTGGAGCTTGACGAGAGCGGCTACGAGGCCATGACCGCGGCACAGGAGGCATAACGAATGGCGGTGAAGTCGGCGGATATTGGACTCGATAGCTACAAGTTCGGATTCCACGACGACATCAAGCCGGTCTACAAGTCGCCCAAGGGGCTCAGCGCCGACATCGTGCGTGAAATCTCCCGCCAGAAGGATGAGCCGGAGTGGATGCTCGAGTTCCGGCTGGAGTCGCTGCGGCAGTTCGAGCGCAAGCCGGTGCCGACCTGGGGCGCCGACCTGTCGCGCATCGACTTCGACGACATCTACTACTACATCCGCCCCCAAGACCGTCAGGCGCGCAGCTGGGACGACGTGCCGGACGACATCAAGAACACGTTCGACCGCCTGGGCATTCCCGAGGCGGAGCGCAAGTTCCTGGCCGGCGTGGGGGCGCAGTACGACTCGGAGGTCGTCTACCACAGCATCCGCGAGGACCTGGAGCGCGAGGGCGTGGTGTTCCTCGACATGGACTCGGGACTGCGCGAGCACCCGGAGATCGTGCGCGAGTACTTCGGCACCATCATTCCCAACGGCGACAACAAGTTCGCCGCGCTCAACAGCGCCGTGTGGAGCGGCGGGAGCTTCGTCTACGTCCCCGAGGGCGTGAAGGTCGAGGTGCCGCTGCAGGCGTATTTCCGCATCAACGCGGAGAACATGGGGCAGTTCGAGCGCACGCTGATCGTCGTGGAGCCCGGGGCCTACGTGCACTACGTGGAGGGCTGCACGGCGCCGATCTACGCCACGGACTCGCTGCATTCGGCGGTGGTTGAGATCGTCGTCAAGGAAGGCGCGCGCTGCCGCTACACGACGATCCAGAACTGGTCGACGGATGTCTTCAACCTGGTGACGAAGCGCGCGGTGGCCTACCGCGACGCCACGATGGAATGGATCGACGGCAACCTGGGCAGCAAGGTCACCATGAAGTATCCGGCGGTCTACCTGATGGAGCCGGGCGCGCACGGCGAGGTGCTTTCCATCGCCTTCGCGAGCGAGGGTCAGCACCAGGACGCCGGGGCGAAGATGGTGCACGCCGCACCCGACACCTCGTCGATCATCACGTCCAAGTCGATCAGCCGGGCCGGCGGCCGCGCCGGCTATCGCGGGCACGTGAGCGTGCTGCCGGGCGCGGAGCGCTCGAAGTCAAACGTGGTCTGCGACGCGCTGCTGTTCGACGACGAGTCGCGGTCGGACACGTATCCCTACATGGACATCGAGGAAAGCAACACCGCCGTGCAGCACGAGGCCACGGTGAGCAAGATCGGCGAGCAGCAGCTCTTCTACCTGATGAGCCGCGGGCTGACCGAAGAGCAGGCCATGGCAATGGTCGTGAGCGGCTTCATCGAGCCCATCGTGCGCGAGTTGCCGATGGAATACGCCGTGGAGATGAACCGCCTGATCGAGCTGCAAATGGAAGGCTCGATCGGATAGCCCGACTGGACCCGAGCAGGCTCAGTTTCCGGGCCGGTACCCAACGAAGGACGCTCGCGCATGGCGATTGACGCGCGGGCGCCTGGATTGACGCGCCGCAGCGTCGACGACCTGGCGGACGCGCAACAGGAGCCGGATTGGCTTCGGGCGCACCGCCGAGCCGCGTGGGACGTCTACGAGGCGACGCCGAACCCCGAACGCACCGACGAGGAGTGGCGGCGCACCGATTTGCGGTGGCTGCGGTGGGAGTCGCTGACGCCTACGCCGCCGCTGGACGATCTTGACCGAGTGCCTTCAACGGTGCCCGCGGCGGCGCTGTCGCCGAGCGTCACCATGCTGGTGAGCGCCGGCGGCGCCCGCGTGATCGACGTCAGCCCCGAGGCCCGTGAGGCGGGCGTGGTGGCGCTGGACCTGGCGGAGGCCGCGCGCACGCAGCCGGAGCTGGTGCGCGAACGGCTGAGCACGACCGCCGTCACGCCGGAGCAGGGCAAGTTCCAGGCTCTCAACGCGGCGCTGTGGCAGGGTGGCGCCCTGGTGCACGTGCCGCGGGGCGCGGTGCTGTCGCAACCGATCCTGGTGGTGACCTGCGACGATGCGGCGCTGCGGCAGCCGCACCTGCTGGCCTCGCTCGGCGAGGGCGCGCAGGCGGCGATCGTGGAGTGGTGGGCAGACACGGAGACCGACGCACCGGCGCTCGTCAACGGGGCGACGGAGCTGTTTGCCGACTCCGGCTCGCACCTGACCTACACGCACGTTCAGGGCATGTCGTCCGGCACGCGGTCGATCCTGTCGCAGCGCGCCATGGTGCGCCGGGACGCCACGTTCACCGGCACCAACGTGACGGTCGGGGGACGCTTTCACAAGGCCCGCGTCGAGGCGAGCTTGACCGAGCCCGGCGCCAGCGTGGTGATGAACGGCGCGTTCAGACTTGGCAGCCGGCAGTTCGTGGATCACCACACCACGCAGGGTCACCTGGCGACGGACGGCACCAGCGACCTGCTGTTCGCCGGGGTGCTCGACGGCCGGGCGCGCTCCGTCTACGCCGGAACCATCGTCGTCGACCCGAAGGCGCAACGCACCAACGCTTATCAGAACAATCGCAACCTGCTGCTGAACAGCGGCACGCGCGCGGACTCGATTCCACGGCTGGAAATCATGGCGGACGACGTGCGCTGCACCCACGGCGCGACCACGTCGACGCTGGAGCCGAGCCACCTCTACTACCTGTGCTCGCGCGGCCTCACCGAGGCGCATGCGCGTGAGCTGATCGTCGAGGGCTACTTCGAGGCGGTGCTGGACCGCGTGCCCCACGAGGGCGTGCGCGACGTGCTGCGCGGGGTCCTGACCGCGCCCGCACCGACCATCGACGGCGCGACGGGAATCTGAGGCGTGACCCCACCAGGGCAGGCAGAGGGCGGCTACGTGGACGTTGGCCCAATCGAATCGGTTCCCGCGGGCAGCAAGGCGGCGGTGGACTTCGATGGCGAGCCGGTGGGCCTGTACAACGTCGACGGCCAGATTTTCGCCATGGACGACCTGTGCACGCATGACGAGGCCTACCTGTCGGAGGGCGATTTCAACCCGTCGGCGGGCACGGTCCGTTGCCCGCGCCACAGCTCCCACTTCGACGTGCGCACCGGCCGGCCGCGCACCCTGCCGGCGATCCTGCCGGTGCAGGTGTACGAGACGAAAGTCGAGCAGGGCCGAATCCTGGTGTTGTTCGATACTTAGAACATGAGCACACCGTCCCGCGGCGCCGTCGCGCCAGCCGACCGGGCCGCCCCGCTCGACGCCGTGGCGCTGCGGCGCGATTTCCCCATCCTGACCCAAGAGGTGCGCGGCAAGCCGCTGGTCTACCTGGACAACGCGGCGACCTCGCAGAAGCCGCAGGTCGTGATCGAAGCCGTCCACGACTACTACACGACGACGAACGCGAACATCCACCGCGGCATCCACTACCTGAGCGAGAAGGGCACGGCGGCCTACGAGGACGCGCGGGTGCGGATTTCCAGGTTCATCAATGCCCGGCGCCCGCACGAGGTGGTCTTCACGCGCGGCACGACGGACGGCATCAACATGGTGGCCCGCGCGTGGGGCGACGAGAACATCGCATCCGGCGACGAGATCCTGCTCACCGAGGTCGAGCACCACAGCAACCTGGTGCCCTGGCAGGCGCTGGCGAAGCGGCGCGGCGCGCGCCTGCGATTCATTCCCACGGACGACGCGGGCGTGATCGACCTCGACGCCTACAGCGGCATGCTGGGTCCGCAAACGAAGCTGGTGGCCGTGCACCACGTGTCCAACGTGCTCGGCGTGATCGCGCCGGTGGCCGAGATGGCCCGCCTGGCCCACGAGCACGGCGCGGTGATTGCCGTCGACGGCGCGCAATCGGCGCCGCACATGCCGGTGGACGTGCAGGCGCTGGACGTGGACTTCCTGACGTTCTCCGGCCACAAGATGGCCGGCCCCACGGGCATCGGCATCCTGTACGGCAAGGAGGCCCTGCTGGAAGCGATGGAGCCCGCGCACTTCGGCGGCAGCATGATTCGCATGGTGGAGCTGGAGTCGTCCACCTGGGCGGATCTGCCGGACAAGTTCGAGGGCGGCACCCCCAACATTGCCGGCGCGATCGGCCTGGGCGTTGCGGTGGACTACCTCAAACACGTGGGCATGGATGCGATCAACGCCCATGCGCGCGAGCTTGGGTCCTATGCGGTCAACGTGCTCAGCGATATGCCCGGCGTGTCCGTGCACGGGCCGGACGCGGACGGGGAACGGGGCGGGGTGGTGTCGTTCACGGTGGACGACCTGCACCCGCACGACGTGGGGACGGTGCTCGACGGCGAGGGCATCGCCATCCGCGCCGGGCACCACTGCGCGCAACCGCTGATGCGCAAGCTGGGGGTCCACGCCACCGCGCGCGCCAGCGTCTATCTCTACAACACGACGGACGAGATCGATCGGCTGGTCGAGGGCGTGGACAAGGCGCAGCGCTTCTTCGGCACGATCTGAAATGGCGCTCGACGATCTCTATCGCGAAGTGATCATGGATCACTACAAGCGCCCGCGGAACCGCGGCACGCTGGACGACGCGGACGTGGTGGTCGAAGGGGCGAATCCGCTCTGCGGCGACGAGGTCACGCTCTGGCTCGAAATCGAGGACGGGACGGTGACCGACGTGCGCTTTGCCGGCCATGGGTGCTCCATCAGCCAGGCGTCGGCGTCGATCATGACGGAGGCGATCGAGGGTCGCCCGATCGGGGAGGTCGACGAAATCATCCAGGCGCTGCGCGGCATGATGCTGGAGGGCGAGGAGCCCGATGAAGTCCTGCTGGGCGATGGCATCGCGCTGGAAGGCGTGCGGCAGTTTCCGGTGCGGATCAAGTGCGCGGTGCTGGGCTGGAACACGCTGCAGCTGGGGTTGAAGCAGTTCGTCGACTCCGGCGGCAAGCCGGTCGAGGCGCACCATCGGGAGTAGCACGGGCGGCCGGGCTTGGGGATGACCGGTCGCTTTCTGTCCGCCCCCAGGTTCAATGAGGGGTGGATTCCCGCCTCCGCGGGAATGACGGACCCAAATCGGGCCGCTGCGGTGCATGACATGGGAAACGGCCGTCCGCGCATAGGCACAATTGGGCGCGCGAGGGCGCGGGGAGATGCTGATTCGTGATCATCGCTAATCGTCCGGCCGCCTCGGCCCTGGCCCGGGTGACGGAAGCCGGCGCGGTGGCCGCGGCGCGAGCCATGGGGCACGGCGACGGCAAGCACGCCGACTCGCTGGCGGTGGACGCCATGCGCACCGCGCTCGACCAGGTCGGTCTGGCGGGACGCATCGTCATCGGCGAGGGCGAGCGCGACGAGGCGCCGATGCTCTTCATTGGCGAGACCGTCGGACCGGAGACCGGCACGCCGTTCGACATCGCGGTCGACCCGCTCGAAGGTACGAACCTGGTGGCCGGCGGCCTGCCGAACGCGGTGGCCACCATGGCCATCGCAGAGCGCGGCGGGCTGCTGAACGCACCCGATACCTACATGGACAAGCTGATCGTGGGCCCGCCGGCGGCCGGCCGCGTGAGCCTGGACTACTCGGTTCGCGAAAACCTGCAGATCATTGCGGATGTGCTCCGCCGAGGGATCGCCGATCTGACCGTGGTGGTGCTGGATCGGCCGCGCCACGAGTCGCTGATCGAGGAGATTCGCACGGCCGGCGCGCGGATCAAGCTCATCAGCGACGGCGATCTCACGGCGGCGGTGTCGGTGGCCGTGGCGGGCACCGCCGACCACGCCGTGATGGGCATTGGCGGCGCGCCGGAAGGCGTGCTGGCCGCGGCGGCCCTGCGCTGCCTGGGCGGTGAGATTCAGGCCCGGTTCAAACCGCGGGACGAGGCGGACCGAGAGCGGCTGGCGGGAATGGGAGTGGCCGACGCGGAGGAACGCATCTTCCTCACCGAGGACCTGGCCAGCGGCAATCAACTGGCGGTGGCGATCACCGGGGTGACGGACGGGGACCTGCTGCGCGGGGTGCGCTTCTTCGGCGGCGGCGCGCGCACGCATTCGCTGGTGATGGACCTGCCGTCGTCGGTGATTCGCTTCGTGGACAGCATCCAGATCCTGGACCGCGCGAACCTCGGCCCGGTGCGTTTGGGACCGACGTAGGGGTGGGGGGGTTCCCTGATCCCCGAATCGAGTACGGGGCAGGCTCTACCGGAAGCG
This sequence comes from Chloroflexota bacterium, assembly GCA_965243625.1. Classification (GTDB taxonomy): domain Bacteria; phylum Chloroflexota; class UBA11872; order UBA11872; family UBA11872; genus JAJECS01. The sequence continues at coordinate 574,274 of CBDEVI010000002.1, read as the reverse complement.
TCCATCGTGACTGTTGGTGCAGCCGGACTGGATTCCGGCTTTCGCCGGAATGACGGAGGGGTTACGCAAGGGGCTTCCAGCGGAGAAGGCGCCGGATTCACACGACAGACATTGCTCGATACGCTCTTCTTCTAACGGGCGCCCGCATTTTCGAGAGCGGGCGGGTCTGAGACCCGCCCCTACATTGAGCAAGCAGCGGCCGAGAGGACTCTGAGATGTCTGAAGTTCCGACGGACGGATTCACGGATCGGTGGCTGCGGGCGCCGGCGGTCTACCGCTGCGATCTCGACCGCTGCCAGCCTTCGGATGCGATTGGCGCCAGCGCCGTCCGGGGCCGCTGGCGAACGGTTTCGTATACGGCGGGCGATCTGGCCGGCACGCTGCTGATCGCCGGTCCGGAAACCGCCGCACCGCCGATCAGCTATCCGCTCAACGCCCGGGGCTGGCACGCCATTTCCATCGGTTCGTACACGTTTCCGGACGCCACCATCCGGCTGGCGGTGCGGCTGAGCGGCGACTCGGCCTTCTCGATTCTGCAGGTGCCGGAGCTGGAGCCCGGCTGGACCACGCACTCAGCCGACAACGAGGAGTTCACGGAGCTGTTTTGGACGGTCGCGGACCTGACGGACCAGCAGCTCGAGATTCGCCAGATCAACTGGCGCGTCACGCCGGGGGATGCGCCGGGGTCGGTGCAGGGATCGGATGCGACCATTGCTTATGTCAAGCTGGTGCCACTCGCGGACGACGAGGTGCGCGCGCTGCACCTCGACCGGGACGACTCGAGCCGCCGGCGCCTCTTCGCCCACAACGACGCCCACGGTCCGCACTGGTCCTATCGGCTGACGGAAGCCGACGAGATTCGGCGTGAGCTGGAGCCCTACCGCGACTCCGACTTCGGCCGCATCTACTGGGAGTTCGCGGCGGGCGACCGCACCAACTACCTGAGCGCGATCGGCAAGCCGGCGACGTGCGACACGGCGCAGGACTTTGGACGGCAGGGTGACCGCTTCGTGGCGGAAAGCTGGCGCATCTTCCGCGAGAAGGGCATCGACCCGCTGCGAATCGCCGTGGAGCACGCGCACGACGTGGGCCTGGAACTGCACGCCAGCTATCGCGTCGCGGGATTTCACGAGCCGCCGCCGCTGCCGGACCTGCACGACGCCTCGTACATCGCCGACCACCCCGAGCAGCGCGGCATGGACCGGCAGGGCCGCCCGACGCCGCGCATTTCCTACAGCCATCCCGCAGCGCGCCATTACGTGCTGAGCCTGTTTCGCGAAGTCGCCGCCTACGGCGTCGATGGGGTGTGCGTGTTCTACAACCGGCGCATGCCGGTGCTGGAGTACGAGACGCCGCTGGTGGAAGGGTTCCTGGAACGCCATGGACAGGACCCACGCCGGCTCGACCCGCGCGATGCCCGCTGGCTGGCCTTTCGGGCCGAGACGCTGACGCAGTTCATGCGCGAGCTGCGGGCGACGCTGGACGAGGAGGCGGCGCGGCTGGGTCGCACGACACGGATCGCCGTGTCGGCCATCGTGACGGGGTTCGAAGACGAAAACCGGTTCTACGGCATCGACGCGCCGACCTGGGTGCGCGAGGGCCTGGTGGACACGCTGATTCCCTACTCGTCGCACCCGGCGTGGGGCAGCACGCAGCAGTCGTGGACGGACCCGGCGGACATCGCGCCGTGGGTGAGCCTGACGCAAGGCACCGGAACGCGGCTGGCGCCGAACGTGATGCCGCGCGGGCTGGCCTCGGCGGACTACCGGCGACGCGCGGGCGCGCTCTACGACGCCGGCGTGGAGAACCTCTACTTCTGGGACACGAGCCCTTACAAGCCGGGCTCGTGGGAAGGGCTGCGGCGCCTGGGGCACGTGGACGAGGTTCGCGCCTGGCGCGCGGCCGGAGAGCCGGAATTGGCGCCCGCCACCACGCGCATCCGCGAGCTGGACGGCTGGAGCTTCGAGACCTACGGGACGGGGGAGTAGGCGGGGCCGGTCGAGGGATTTGGGCCATTGTCGGCTTTCCGACTTCCAAATCTGTCAATTCGAGCCCCCCCGTTTGTCATTTCGAGCGGGGCGAGAAATCTAAGGGGCCGGGAGAGGACACAACGTCCTTAGATTCCTCACTGCGTTCGGAATGACAAGTTGGTGGCGCTTGGCCGTTGGCCCAATCCGCGTGCAACCTGGAAGATTCCACGCGGCGCGATCCCACGCTGCACGCAGCGCGGGCCACCGTTGTCATTTCGAGCGGAGTGAGAAATCCAAGGGGCCGGGAGAAGGCACAACGTCCTTAGATTCCTCACTGCGTTCGGAATGACAGGGAGGGGCGTTCAAGGTGACAGGCTGGGATTGACGGGATTCAAGTCACCCACTTGACGGCCCGACAGCAGCTACAGCATCTCCGTCCAGGGGTCGAGCGCGGGATACATGTAGACGCAGTGCAGCGTCTCGCCTTCGCCGGTGCGGAAGCCGTGGGGGGGCCATGCCGGGGCCAGGAGAAAGTCGCCGGCCGCCACCTGGTGCTCCTCGTCGCGGAGTAGCAGCGTGCCCGTCCCCGAGATGACGTAGAAGCCTTCCTCAATGCGGTGGCGGTGCACCGGCAACTCGCTGTTTGGGCGCAGGAGGAAGGCTCCGGCGGTGAGCGCGCCGGACTCGGCTTCGGCGTTGAGCGCCTCGCAGGCCTCGAGTCCGGGCGCGTCGGTCGGTGCGAGCGGCTTGGATTCCGAGCGGATGATGGTCATGGGTGTCTCCACGGGCTGCTGCCCGGATACCATAACCGGCGTGCCGGAGGCCCTTTGCTAGACTCCCCGCGGCTGCCGCGGAACGCTGGCCGCACGGCGCAACGGCGCCAACGCGTGAGACGCACCTGCTGAACACTCACACGCCCTCTCTCCGAGAACGAGCGCTCTACCTCGGCAGCGATGTGCCGAGCGTCCGACCCGATGCGCCGGGCGTCCCGTGGCGCGTCTCGCCGGAACCCTTCCCACTGCGGCCGGAAACCGTGGCCAGGCTGCGCGTGCTGGGCCACGACCTGCTGGCGTTCTATCAGGCGGTCAACCGCTTGTACCTGAGCGCCGCGCGGGGCCGGCAGCCGCCGTGGGTGCTGCGCTTGCTCAACCAGGGCAAGCCGGAGCGCGTCCGGGAACTCGGTCAACTGCGGCGGATGCGGTCGCAGTTGCCGCGAATCATCCGCCCCGACCTGATGGCGGGCGACGACGGCACGCTCCGGGCGACGGAGCTGGACTCGGTGCCCGGAGGGTTCGGCACGCTGGCGGCCCTGACCCGGCGCTATGCCGGCCTGGGGTTCGATCCGGTTGGCGGCGCCGAGGGCATTCCGCACGCGCTGGCGGCCATGTTCCGCGAGGTGGCCGAGGGCGACGACCCGACGGTGGCGATCGTGGTCGCCGATGAGTCCGAGGACTACCGCAGCGAGATGATCTCGATTGCGCGCGACCTGCAGCAACTCGGGCTCGATGCGCATGCGGTGCACCCGCGCGACCTCTCGCTGCAAGGCGACGCGCTGTGCTTCGGCGAGGACGCCCGCCAGGTGGACGTGGTGTACCGCTTCCTGGAGCTCCACGATCTGCCCAATATCCCCAAGATCGACTTGCTGATCTATGCGATGAAGCAGCGGCTGGCCGTGGTCACGCCGCCGTTCAAGGCCTACCTGGAGGAGAAGCTGCTGCTGGCGCTGTTCCGACACGCGGCCTTGCGGGACTTTTGGCGGGGTGAGCTGGGCAGGGACGTGATGGATCGCCTGGGCGTGGCGCTGGCGCCGACCTGGGTGTTCGATCCAGCGCCGCTGCCGCCGTTCGCCGCAATCGATCCGGCGCTGGACACCGCGGGGCGGCAGGTGCGGACCTGGGACGAGCTGCCGGGGCTGACCCAGCGGCAGCGACGGCTGGTGATTAAGCCGTCAGGGTTCTCGGAGCTGGCCTGGGGCGCGCGCGGGGTCACGGTGGGACACGACGTGTCGGCCGACGACTGGGGACAGGCCGTGCAGCAGGCGCTGGAGAGCTTCCCGACCAGTCCCTATGTCGTTCAGCCCTACCACGAGAGCCGTCGGGTGCAGGTGCCGTATTTCGATCTCGAGGCGGAGGAGGTGCGCGAAATGGACGGGCGCACGCGCATTTCGCCGTTCTACATCGTGGCGAACGACGATGTGACGTTGGCGGGCGTGCTGGTGACGGTGGTGCCGGCGGCGAACAAGGTGATCCACGGCACGCCGGAGTCGGTGCTGGCGCCGGCGGTGGTTTCGGATGAGGCGGTGGTTTGAGGAGGGGCGTGAAGCAGGGCCGAGGCGGGTAGGGGCGGTTCGCGAACCGCCCCTCCATCGGACCGATCCGAGCGCACGAGGACGGGAGCTATAGATTCCTCGCTGCGCTCGGAATGACTTTTTCGGGGCTGTGGAGCTAGACCGTGATTCCCGCCTGGGGATCCTAGTCTTCGGCCTGGTGGCGGGCGATGGCGGCTTCGACGAGGCGGCCGGCGGCTTCTGGGCCGTCGCGTCGCAGGACCTTGTAGAGCCCCGCCGCGCGGAGCTCGCGCCAGAGTTGCTCGCGCGATCCGAATCCCGATACCGCGCGGCGCACGCGCTCGCGCCAGCGCGCGTAGTGCTCCAGGTGATCCTCGATTTCCGGTCCGAGCATGTCGTCCAGGTGCTCGCGCAGGGCGGCGGTGAAGGCCGGGCTGCGCCCGCCGGTGCTGACGGCCACGGCCACGGGGCCGCGGCGGACATAGCCGACGGCGAATACGTCGCAGGCCTCAGGGTCGTCGACGACGTTGACGATGGCCCCGCGGTTGCGCGCGTCGGCGGCGATGGTGCGATCACGGGCGCGATCGCCGGTGGCAATGATTACGAGCGCCTGGCCGTCGAGGTGGGATGGGTCGTAGGGCGTGCGCCGGAGTTCGGCCTGCCCTTCGTCGGCGAGGGCTTGGAGCCCCTCATCGACTGCTTCTTCCGGCTCGATTAGCACGGTGGGATGGATGCCGAAGTCGGCGAGGTAGGCGGCCTTGTCGGCTGCCGCCGGGCCGCCGCCCACGATGAGCGCGGTGCGGCCTTGCATGTTGAGGACCATGGGCAGGTAGGCGCGTTTGCTCACTGCTCACACCCGCCTGAGAGACCGACGCCAAATGCGGCCACGCGCGGGATTGGCCGGGGCATTTTGGACGCTTCGAGGATAGATGTGGGGTGGATTCCCGCCTTCGCGGGAATGACGGTTGGGGACGCGGGAGTGACGGAGGGGGGCGCGGGACTAACGGTTGGCGACGCGGGAGTGACGGAGGGGGAAGCGGGAATGACGGAGGGGAGTGAGCAAATGACGAGGGGCCTTATAGAGGTCTGCTGACGCGGGAATGACGGAGGGCGGCGCAACGGTCTTCCGCGGGCAGCGAGCGCCGCTGACTCGCTACAAACCATGTGTTGATCCTTCGGTTGCCGGGGCCTTGTTACCGTCACCCGATGCCAGACAGCGAGCGCGTCGCGCCCGAGCCCGCCAGTCTACGCACTCGCGGCTTCGCGACCTTTGCGCTTGTGGCGGCCCTGGGCGTGGCGGGGTGGCTGCCGACGTCGTACTTCATGTCGCTGCTGGTGCGCGAGCAGCTTGGCGGCGGCATCGCGGGCGCCGCGCTGGTGATCGGCACGATGCACCTGTCGCGGTCGATCGGCGCCACGGTCACAGGCCGCTGGGTCACGCGGCTCGAAAGCCGCGGGGTGCACGCGCTGGGGCTCGCCGGCATGACGGCGCTGATGGTGGTGCTGGTCGTCACTCCCGACGTTGGCTGGGTGATTGTGGCCGCCCCCGTCGCGGGCCTGGCCATGGCCTATTTCTGGACGGGACTGCAGACCTACGTCATCGAGATTGCGCCGGAGTCCCGCCGCGGGGCCGCCGTCGGCACCATTGGTTTCGTGGTGGTCCTGGTCCCAGGCATCGCGGGTGTGGCGCAGGGCTTCGTGGCGGATGCCTTCGGTTTTCGTGTGTTCGCCATCGGGGCGGGAGCGGCGCTTGCCGCCGCGCTGGCGCTCACGCTCGGGGCGCTGCCGCGACCAGCGGCTGTCCAGACGCGGCGGCCGGCGCCCGGCATCGGCTTCATCCGCCTGATGCGCTTCCAGGGCGTGGCGGCCGTCATGGTCGTGCGGATCGCGTCGACGATTGCCTATGCGGCCATGGTGTTGTTGGCGGGGCCGCGACTGGTCGAGGTCGGCGGCGACCTGCGCGCGGTCGGCGCCATGACGCTGGTCGCGTCGGTTGGAGGCGCCGTGGCGCAACTGGCGATCGGACGGCTTTCGGACCGCCTGGGCCGGCGCGCGGTGCTGGCCGGCACGCTGCTGTTGGCGGTTCCGGCGACGGCTGCGTTCGGGTTCGTGGACAACGTGCCCGGATTGCTGGTCGTCGCCACGGTCTGGGCGGTGGCGATGTGGGGCATCAACACCATGGCCGTCAGCCTGTCCGGCGACGTGGCGCCGCCGGGGTCGCTGAGCCGGGTGATGGTGCTGGACGGGACGGCGTTTTCGGCGGGCGCCGTCATTGGTGCGGCGGTGGTGTTCGCAACCGCGGCGTCGTCGCTTGCCGCCGCGCTATATGTCGGCGCGGCGGCCATGGTGGTGGGACTGGCGGCGCTGCCGCTGGCCGCGCGGGCGCACGCGGCTGCGTCTGACGAACCGGGCTAGCTGACTTCAGGATTCCAGACCTGTTCGCGCCGATTTGGCGCCGCACCGCCCCTGGCCATTCCGACCGCTATGCAGTCATTCCGAACGCAGTGAGGAATCCACGGTCGCTGTGCCTTCTCCCGTGCCCCTTAGATTCCTCGCTGCGCTCGGAATGACATGGAGGGGACCGCGACGCCGACGCGCCTAGTAGGGCGGTTGCGTGTCCGGATGGCGGCGCATGAAGTTGGCCTGTTGGACGCCGATATTCTCCTGGAGCTGGATGGAGAGGCCGCCGTCGACGACCAGGGCGTGGCCGGTGACGAACGAGGCGTCGTCGGAGCAGAGGAAGGAAACGGCCGATGCGATTTCATCCGGTCGTCCGGCGCGGCGCAGCGGATATTGATTCGCGACCAACTCAAGCCCGCTCGGGTTGTCGTCCCACATCACGCGCTGGATGTTCTCGGTGACCATGTGTCCGGGGCAAATGGCATTGACGCGAATGTTGTCGGGGCCGTGCTGGATGGCCATCTGCTTGGTGACGCCGATGGCGGCTGACTTGCCGGCTTCGTAGACCAGGTAGTCCTTGGCCATGAGCAGGCCGTGCACCGACGCGATGTTGACGATGTTGCCGCCGCCGACGCGTCGCATCTCGGGCACGGCGTACTTGGCGCCCAGGAACAGGGCCTTGACCAGGAGCGACATGCCGAAGTCCCATTGCTCCTCGGTGACTTCCTCCACGCCGCCGGGTAGCGCCTCCATCGCGGGGAAGGCGTTGTTGACCAGGATGTCGAGACGGCCCCAGCGGTCGACGGCGTCCTGGACCATGGCTCGAATGTCGTCGTGGCGGGACACGTCGGAGTGAATCGCGGCGGCCGTGCCGCCCGCGGCCTCGATCTGGGCCATATTGGACGCCGACAGCTCGTCGGCGATGTCCGCGATGAGCACGCGCTCGCCGTCGGCGGCCAGGCGGCGGGCAATGGCGCCGCCGATGCCGGTGGCGCCGCCGGTGACGATCGCTACACGGGGTTCAGCCATGGTCATGCTCCGGGGATGGTGTGGATCGCTCCTCGCGATGGCCGTATCCGTGGCGGGATAGCGGGGGTAGCCGGCCAGCCCGGCTGGGATAGGCCGGATTGACCCCCATCCTAACCTTCCCCCTTCCAGGGGGAAGGCACCGGACCGGCGGTCGAGCCTTCCTCCTTCGCTCAGGCGATTGCCTAGCTCTGAACGGGCGGGTCTGAGACCCGCCCCTACCCCAATGACCCGGAACCGCTGGACATGGCCGAACTGGATTCCGGCTTGCGCCGGAATGACGGAGGGGTTGCGCGAAGGTCTCCTTCCAGGGGGAAGGGACCGGACCCGGCTTCTTGTTACCCGACGGCGGCCGGCTGCTTGCGGCTGGCACGGTCGGCGCCGTTGGCGCGTGCGTCTCCGGATTCGATGCCGAGCACCCGCGCCAAGAAGACGCCCGTGTAGCTTGCGGGGTCGGCCGCCACCTCTTCGGGCGTGCCGGCCACGACGAGCTCCCCGCCGCCGTCGCCGCCTTCGGGTCCGAGGTCGATGATCCAGTCGGCGCTCTTGACGACGTCCAGGTTGTGCTCGATGACGATGATGGTGTTGCCGGCGTCCACCAGCCGCTGCAGCACGGCGATCAGCCGCCGGGTATCGGCGAAGTGCAGGCCGGTGGTGGGCTCGTCGAGGATGTAGAGCGTGCGTCCGGTGGCGCGCTTGGCCAACTCGGAGGAGAGCTTGACGCGCTGGGCCTCACCGCCTGACAGGGTGGTCGCCGGCTGGCCCAGGCGGATGTATCCCAGCCCGACATCCACCAGCGTGCCCAGCTTGCGCTCGATGGTCGGGATGTTGGCGAAGAAGGCGTGGGCGTCCTGCACGGTCATGTCCAGCACCTCGGCGATGTTCTTGCCCTTGTAGCGGATCTCCAGCGCCTCGCGGTTGTAGCGCGCGCCGTGGCAGACCTCGCAGGTGACGTAGACGTCGGGCAGGAACTGCATCTCGATCTTGTTGAGACCCTGGCCCTGGCAGGCCTCGCAGCGCCCGCCCTTGACGTTGAAGGAGAAGCGGCCCGGCTTGTAGCCGCGCGCCCGCGCCTCGGGCACGGCGGCAAAGAGCTCGCGAATCGGCGTGAACGCGGCGGTGTAGGTGGCCGGGTTCGAGCGCGGTGTGCGACCGATGGGCGACTGGTCGATCTCGATCACCTTGTCCAGCGCCTCGGCGTTGCGGATGCGGCGGTGGGGCCCGGGCAGGTCGCGGCTGCCCCAAATCCGCTGTGCCAGGGCGCGGTAGAGCACATCGGTGATCAGGGTGCTCTTGCCCGAACCGGACACGCCGGTGACGCATACGAAAGCGCCGAGCGGGATGCCGACGGTCAGGTCCTTAAGATTGTTGGCGCCGGCGCCCTCGACGTAGATGGTCTGGCCATTGCCGGAACGCCGCCCGCGCGGGACCGGGATCGACTCACGCCCGGCGAGGTAGGCGCCCGTGAGCGACTGCTCCGAGCGCTCGATGCGTTCCACCGGCCCGTCGGCGACCACCTCGCCGCCGTGCTCGCCGGCGCCCGGACCGAAGTCGATGACCCAGTCCGCCGAGCGGATGGTCTCTTCGTCGTGCTCGACCACGAGCACGGTGTTGCCCAGGTCGCGCAGGCCCAGCAGCGTCTGCACGAGGCGGCGGTTGTCGCGCTGGTGCAGGCCGATGCTCGGCTCGTCGAGGATGTAGAGCACGCCGACGAGGCTGGAGCCGATCTGGGTGGCCAGGCGGATGCGCTGGGCCTCGCCGCCGGAGAGCGTGTCGGCCGCGCGGTCGAGGGTGAGGTATTCGAGGCCGACGGACTCCAGGAATCCCAGGCGCGCCCGCACCTCCTTGAGCACCTGGACGGCGATGGCGGCCTCGCGCGCGCTGAGCTCCAGGTCCTCAAAGAACCTGGCAGCGGCCTCCACGGTCTTTTCCGTAGCGTCGTGAATCGACAGCCCGCCCACCGTCACGGCCAGGCTTTCGCGCTTGAGCCGCGCGCCCTGACAGGCCGGGCAGGTGCGGCGTGTCATGTAGCGCTCGATCTCGCCGCGCACGTAGTCGGATTCGGTCTGCTGGTAGCGACGGCGCAGGTTCGGCACCACGCCCTCGAACTCGAAGGTGTAGACCCGGCGCCGGCCGCGGCTGCCCACATGCTCGACGGTGAGGGGCGTGAGGCTGCCGTAGAGCAGCACGTCAACGGCCTCGGAGCTGAGCCGCTCGATGGGCGTCGTCGCGGTGAAGCCGTACTTGGCGGCCAGAGCGTCGAGGACGGCGCGGGTCATGGACGGTCCGGTGCCGGACGCGCGCGCCCACGGGGCGATGGCGCCGCCGTCGATGGAGAGCTTGCGATTGGGGATCACCAGGCTCGGGTCGATTTCCAGCTTGGCGCCCAGACCGTCGCACTCGGGACAGGCCCCATGCGGCGTGTTGAAGGAGAACGACCGCGGCTCCAGCGTGGGAAAGCTCAAGCCGTCGTCGACGCAGGCCAGCGACTCGCTCAGCGTGAAGGCCTCGCCGTCCACCACCTGCAACACGACCACGCCCTCGGCCAGCTTGAGGGCCGTCTCCAGCGAGTCGGCCAGCCGGGCCTGCACGTCGCGCCGCACGGCGAGGCGGTCGACCACGATCTCGATGTCGTGCCAGAAGTTGCGGTCGAGCGCCGGCACGTCGTCCAGGGTGTGGACCTCGCCGTTGACCCGCACGCGGGCGAAGCCGGCCTGCCGCGCGTCGTCGAGGACGCCCTTGTGCTCGCCCTTGCGGTGCTTGACCACCGGCGCCAGGACGAGGAAGCGGGTGCCGTCGTCCCAGTCCAGGACGAAGTCCACCATCTCCTGGATGGTCTGCCGCGTGAGCACGCGGCCACATTCCGGGCAGTGGGGCTGGCCCACCCGGGCGTACAGCAGCCGCAGGTAGTCGTAGATCTCGGTGACCGTGCCCACCGTGGAGCGCGGATTGTGCGAGCGGGCCTTCTGGTCGATGGAGATGGCCGGCGAGAGTCCCTCGATCTGGTCGACGTCGGGCTTCTCGAGCTGTCCCAGGAACTGCCGGGCATAGGCCGAGAGCGACTCCACGTAGCGCCGCTGGCCTTCGGCGTAGAGGGTGTCGAACGCGAGGCTGGACTTGCCGGAGCCGGAGATACCCGAGATGACGACGAGCTTGTCGCGCGGGATCTCGACGTCGATGTTCTTGAGGTTGTGCTCGCGTGCGCCGCGGACGACGATGGCGTTCTCGGGCATAACGGTCCAGCTTAAGCGATTTGGGGGTTGGCTGGTGGCGCATGCGGGGCGCGGCATGGGAGGTTCGCCCGCGGCCGGGCCAACGCTGTACGGGGCATGGGCCGCCGGAGTCTCCCCTTTCCTGTCATTTCGAGCGAAGCGAGAAATCTAAGGGGCGGGGAGCACCTACAACGTCCTTAGATTCCTCACTGCGTTCGGAATGACACTTGCAAGACTCAGGCGAGGAATCCAGGGGGACTCGCGGAAGGCGCCTACGCAAACCCCTACTCGGCGCTAACCTGATACACCCCCGCCGGGTCGACCACGCAGAGCTGGGCGCCGGCGTGGCGGCCATCGGGAATGGGCCACGTCACGCCGTAGTGCAGCGGCGTCACCTGGCCGTCGGAAATGAAGAACAGCTCCGGGTCGGCGGTATACATCTCGCGGGCGGTGCGCTCCAGGTCGCGGGCGCGGAAGAGTCGGGCGATGGCATTGCCGACTGCGCCGCGCTTGACCAATCCGCGCTGCTCCAGGCCCTCGCCCAGGCGGTTGAAGTCGTAGCTGCGATCGGACATGCCGGGAAAGCTGGGATCGGGTCCCCACGCCTCGCTGCGGAGCGGGACGACGCGGCCGTCGGACAGACGTTGCAGTCCTTCCACGGCGCGCGGGCGGCGGTGAGACCCGATCTCCTGCTCCAGGAAGTGGCCGGCGGTGAGGCTCTGATAGGGCACGCCCAGCAGCAGGAACCACCCATCGAGATCGAAGATCGCGCGCATGCACGGTTGCGCGTCCCACCCGTCGTGGCCGCCGGCGTCGATGATCGTGTCCCGCAGCGGCCCGATGGCGGACACGGTCTGCACGATGTGGACCGTGCGGCGTGCGTCGGGTCGGCGGAAGAAGTGGTTGGGAATGGCGCCGGTCGTCACCGGCGTCTCGGCCGGGTCGAAGACGAAGCCCGGATCGTGGTATTGGCCGGTGAAGGTGGGCGCGACGAGCGTGCCGTCGGGTCCCACCGCCGCCAGCAGCGCGTCGATCACCGTCTCGGCGCCACCCTCGACCGCGCCGACACTGCGCAGCGAGCTGTGGAACATCACCAGGCCGCCGCGCGGCAGGCCTAGTTGCTCCAAGTCCGCGGTGAGTTCCGAGGCGGTGCGGGTTGCACGGTCGGAAGGCGCGCTCACGCCGGACTCAGTTGCCAGTGCCCACTTCGTCTTCGAGCCGGCATAGACTTGGCCACGATCTTCACGTCCAGCGCGATAGTCGATCAGCCTCATCGACCACCTCCGCAAGGTCCGGGAACTGTTCCCGAGTCAGGATCGTTCGGGTCTGCTCGCCGGACCTTGGGTCATAGAGATGGCGGTGATACTCCTCGGGGGTGTCCACGTGCGAGTTGTCGTAGCGCAGGAGATTTCGGGTCCGGCCATCGCGCTGCTGCGTGACGTGGTAGTTGAAATGGATCGACCGAACCTGGAGTTGGGCGCGTGACACGCGAGTCGCCATCAGCTTGGTGACCGCGATTCGCACCGATCTCTTGCAGGTGAGGATGCCGACGCAGCGCACGAACTCAGCACCGTCGGCCGCATACCGCACAAACTCGGTCCCGTCGGTGGTGACGAACGGGCGCGCTGCCAACTTCTCCCGATGAATCAGGAGGTAGCGTTCGAGCGCGAGCCAGCTGTGCTTTTCGCGCCTGCGCCCGCCAGATGCGTCAGCGTCGCGTCGGCGAGGAGCCATTGTGAAATCTCGGCAGTTTCTGGAAAGGTCCCAGCGCGCACGCACACCCGCATAGTGTCCGTCGTCATTTCGTAGCGTCGCTCAAAGACCGAAATGCGGCGGCGAAGGTTGCGGCGCAATGCGCGGACATCCCCGACAGCGATATCCGTCGTCGCCTCAAGCTGCTGCGGCATGCTTCCAAGCCCTTCTCAAAGGCCCACAGTCGCTAAACCATACCGTGCCGCCCGCACCGCGGGCAGCCATGGCGCCTCGTGCTCAGGCAGCGCCAAGCTCAGCTTCGAGCCGACGCATGTGGGTGATGGCGTCGTGGGTGTACTTGTCGAAGAAGTCGGCGTGGCCGCCGGCGCGGAAGACGGTGAAGGGGTCGGCGGTGTCGGGGAGCAACTCGAATGCCAGCCAGCCGGTGTAGTCGACCTCGTCGAGCGCCCGCAGCACCTCGCGGAAGTCGGCGTGCCCGTAGCCCGGCGGCAGTCGGTTGGAGTCGGCCAGGTGCATGTGGGCCAGGTGCGGGCCGGCGTGGCGGATGGCGTCGCCCAGGGACGCTTCCTCGATGTTCATGTGGAAGGTGTCGCCCATGACGCCGCCGTTGGTCAGGCCGATGGCCTCCCACAGCTCGACGGCCTGCTCCAGGCGGTTGAGGAAGTAGGTCTCGAAGCGCGTCCAGCATTCGAGCGCGACGCTCACGCCGCGCTCGGCGGCGTATTCGCCGGCGGCTCGCAGGCCGTCCACCGCCCAGCGCCACTCGTCGGCGGGGTCGGCCAGCGGCAGCAGCTTCATGGAGGCGCTGGGGCGTCCCACGATCACCGGCGCGCCGACGTCAACCGCCAGATCGGTCAGCGAGTTGAGATAGGCCAGCGCACTGGCGCGGATCTCCGGGTCGGGGTGGGCGAAGTCGCGGTCGGCGCTGATGACCGAGCTGATGGAGCTGACGCCGATGCCCGCGTCGGCGACCCGGCGCCGCACGGCGGGGGCGTCGTAGGTCTCGGGTTGGCCCAATAACTCAATGCCGTCGTAGCCGAACCGCGCCACGCGGTCGATGGACGTTCCGATGTCCTCGCCGTAGTAGACCAGGGCGCTGTAGGCGTACTTGAATCGCCGCATCAGGCCGAATCCTCAGATTGGGGAGCCGAGTATCGGTAGTAGGTCATTCTGGTTCAGGCAGCGCGTGGTCGGCGGGGAACCCCCTCACCCTAACCCTCTCCCACGGTGGGGAGAGGGGATCGGACCGCTGACGAGGAGAGGGAAAACGGCTGGTGCTAGTCAAAGTCATGCACCAGCCGAGTATCGCACCTCGGAGCCGCGCGGCATGGGGGCCGGCTCGCCGCGGCCGGGCTCGAACCAGGCGCCGGCGATCGGCGGTCGCACGGCGTCGGCGGCGACCACCAGGTCCACCACGCACGGTTTGCCGCAATCCAGCGCCCAGCGAATGGCCTCCTCGACCTCGTCGTGGCTCGTGACGCGCACGCCTTCGCCGCCCAGGGTGCGGCCGAGTTCGGCGTAGTCCACCTCGACGCTGTATTCGGTGCCGATGATGCGTCCGCCGAAGTCGGCCATCTGGCCGTCGCGGATGGCGGCCAGCGAGGAGTTGTTGAACACCAGCCAGACCACCGGCAGGCCCCACTCGACCGCCGTGGAGACCTCCTGGTTGACCATGAGAAAGCCGCCGTCGCCGGTGACGGCGACGCAGGCCTTGTCGGGCTGGGCCAGCTTGGCGCCGATGATGGCCGTGGGACCCCAGCCCATCGGCGTCCAGCCGCCCGGATTCAGGAAGCGCCCGCCGGCTCGAATGGGATAGAACGCGGCGAAGTAGTGCGCGTGGTTGCCGGTGTCGACGGAGACGATCGAGTCGTCCGGCAGCGTGCGCCGCACCTGCTCGGCCACGCGCAGCGGTTCCATGGGCGTGGCGTCGGGCGGAGTGAGGTCCAGTGAGTAGGCCTGCTTGGCGCGGCGGATCAGCGCGGCGTCGGCTTTAGCGGATGGCCGTCCGCCCAGGCGCTCGACGGCCTCGCGCAGGTCGTTGACCACCGCCAGCGCGTCGCCTTCCAGCCCCAGCTCGATGGGTCCGGCGCGACCCATCTCACGGGCCTCGATGTCGATCTGGACGATGCGGTTTTGCGGCACGAAGGGCTTGCCCTCAGTCCACCAGCTGGTGGACTCGTCGGCGAAGCGATAGCCCACCGCCAGGATCAGGTCGGCGCGTTCGCGGATCAGCTCGTGCGCCACGGGATGCCCGAGCCAGCCGACCATGCCCACCGCCAGCGGATGGTCCTCGGGCACCACGCCCTTGGAAACGAACGAGGAGGCGATGGCCGCGCCCAGGCTTTCGGCCAGCGCGGTGACGGCCTCGCCCGCGCCCGAAATCAGTGCGCCGTTGCCGGCGATGATGACGGGGAACTCCGCGTCGATGAGCAGCTTCGCCGCGCGGTTGGTCAGCTCGGCGTCGGCGCGGGGCCGCGCCCGCGCCGGAAACGGATCCGGGTCCTCGGGCAGCGTGTCGACCTCGGCCGCTTGCAGGTCCCAGGGAATCTCCAGGCCAACCGGTCCCGGCCGCCCCACCTGCGCCGCCGTGAACGCCTTGCGCACGGCGGTTGGAATCGTGCGCGGGTCGGCGATGGACCAGACGCGCTTGGTGATGGGTTGAAGCATCTGCATGAACGCCTGGTCCGCCGGCGCGGTGTCCGGGCGGGAGGTCTCCTGCAGCTGGCCGCGGCCGTACCAGCGCTGGATCGGCGCGCCCACGATGGCCAGCACCGGGCTGGAGGTGGACATGGCCGTGGCGATGCCCATGATCATGTTGGCCGCGCCCGGTCCCACCGACGAGCAGCACACGCCCACCTGGCCGCTGACGCGCGCGTAGCCGTCGGCGATGTGCGCCGCCGCCTGCTCGTGGCGCACGAGCATGAAGTCGATCTGGTCGGAGCCGTGGATGGCGTCGAGGATGTTGGTGTTGCCGTGGCCGGGAATGCCGAAGACGTAGCGCACGCCGTGGCGTTCGAGGGCGTCGACGAGGACTTCGGCGGCGTTCACGGGGATACTTCGGGTTTCAGTTGCCTGCGGCGAAGTGTCCGCCGCAATCCTGGCAACTGTAGGCCATCACGCCTCTAGCGAATTCGACAACAGCCTTAGGAGGAGCATCTCACTGACCAAGCCCAAGCCCTCAGTTGCGATGCGTGAGTCCTCGGCACTGATCGTTGGTAGGAATGGGCGTCCGTCTCCGGTGCCCGCATAGCTGCGCAACTGATTGACAGCGCAACCGAGTTGATAGAGCGCGATTTCAGCTTCGCTTTGGGGATTGCCAGCGCCGGTCCGTGGCTCGCCTGGAGTAGCCAATCCCAAAAGGGTGAAAGCCTGTCTAAGCGATATTGGGAAGCGAAGCCGCTCGTTGTAGTCGCCGGATAGCTGCTCTATCACATGGGCGACGGTCGATTCGAGGAGGTCCTTGCCTGTCTTCACGTCCACCACTGCGTCCTCGGCACCAGCTCTAGCACGCTGGGCGCAGCCAAGGAGTTCCGCCGTCACCTCAGGCCCGTGAAAGTGCTCAAGCCTCGTCCGCCGAATCTCTCCGCCAGAAGAGAACTCGAAGCCGAGACGTGCAAAGACTGCGCGCGCATTCTGGATCGCCCCAGTGCCAAGGTAGTTCGGTGAGTCTGGGCAGAATCCGCCGCAGACACGGACTTCGGCAACCAGACGATGGACAAGTTCGCTTGCTGCTCGCGCATCGTGTTCGATTCCCCAAATCAGGGCGTCACGAATCCTCTTGCCGACCGGTGATCGCGTTCTCGGATCGCCCGGCTCAAGGCCCACGGCATTGATGTGGCCTTCAATCCGTGAATGACTTGGCTCCCGAGATGAGTTTCGGTCGTCGAACATATGGCTCACTACGGCGATGACCGAGTCATCTACCGGGAGCTGCTGTGACGTTACTCCGACTACTTGCATTAGCAAGGCCTCCCAGCCTGGTCGCAGGTCGATTTGATTTGTGGGGACGCCGGCTCGCACGGCCGCGAAGTAGCGGGCAGGTGCCGGCAGGGACCCTGAAGTGAGAATATCACGATCTCGCGAATGTTCAATCCCACGACCCAGCGATGTATGTACTTCAGAGAATTTCGGTCAAACACTCCCGGCGGGTTGGCCAGGGCGCAAGTCTCGATGGCGTGGGGAGGCTGTCAAGACCGCTTGTGCTGCCCCAATCGGGGCTCGGCAGCATTTGTATAGCCTCTGCCCCGAATTCCCTGAGGGGAAGTCTATCGCTCAACGTGACGCAGCCCATCACGATTGCGACGGAGGTCTTCGTTAGCCATAGTGGCTCCACGCCCAATTGTTGGTAGGGAACAGGAGACGGCAGAGTGAAATGGCGGTAGTTCCGATTGCTGGTGCCGGTCGGGGGCTCTCGTCGCGAAGCCGAAGAGCAAAGTGATTCGCTGACGCATGTTTCGCGTAGTCCACGCCGCCGATATCCACCTCGACACGCCGTATAGGCGTCACGACGAGGCGGTGCGCGCGCGGCTGCGCGAGGCGGGGCGCGAGGCGTTCGTCCGCTTGATCGATCTGGCGCTGGAGCGGCAGGCGGACGCGTTGCTGATCGCCGGAGACCTCTTCGACAACGACCTGCTAACGCTGGCGACGGAGCGCGTGCTGGTCGATGAGCTGACGCGCGCGACGAGCGCGGGGCTGACCGTGGTCTACGCCACGGGCAACCACGATCCGGGGCGGGCCAACTACCGGGCCATGGGAATCGACTGGCCAACGGATCGCTTTCACCCGGTCGCGTCGCGCCAGCCGCGGCGGATCGCCATCGAGCGTGAGGATGAGGTGGTGGGCTGGGTGGTCGCGGCGGGACACCAGACGCCCCGCGAGGACCGCGACCTGGCCGCGGCGTTTCCGCCAGCGCCCGGGCCCGAGCCGGCTGTGGGGCTCTTGCACGCGCAGGTGACGAGCGCCGCCGCGGCCGAGCAGCACGATCGCTATGCGCCCACCACACTGGAAAGCCTTGACCCCAGCTATGCCTACTGGGCGCTGGGGCACATCCACCAGCGCCAAGAGGTGCGGGCCGATCCGCCGGTCTTCTATTCGGGCAACGTGCAGGGGCGGCAGTTTGGCGAGGTGGGCGCCAAGGGCGCGCTGCTGGTGACGCTGGAGCGCGGCGCGGCACCGGAAGTCGAGTTTCACGCGCTGGCACCGGTGCGCTGGGAATCGCTGGAGCCCCACGGATTGGAGACCGCGCGCAACCTGACGGACGTGCACGGGGCCGTGGGCGCGGCGTTCAACGCTCGACAGCGCGACGCCGCCGCCGACCAGGAGTGGATCCTGCGAGTAGACCTGCGCGGCGCCTGCCCGCTGGCGCCGTTGCTCGCCAGCGCCGACGAACGCACCGAGCTGGCCGCGCAGCTGCGCGAAGACCTGGGCGTGCTGGACGTGGAGGTGCGCGACCGCGGCTTGCACCGGCCGGTTGACATCGAGGCCCACCGCGACCAGCCGAATCTCCTCAGTCAGACCTTGGCGCTGCTGGCACGTGCGGAGAGCGACGACAGGCTGCTAGACGCAATCACGCCGAGCGACATCGCCGGCACTGCGGGCGGCGACGCGGACACGCGCCGCACGTACCTTCGCGAGCTGCTCCAAGACTTGGAAGCCGAGGCCGCCGTGCGGCTGCTGCGTGAGTCGGAGACCGCATGAGGATCGACGGTTGGGAGATCGACGCCTTTGGTCCAATCAGCGGCTGGACCCAGCACGGTCTGGCCGAGCATGGCGTGGTCGTGATCGCCGGTGACAACGAGACGGGCAAGTCGGCGCTGTTCGAGTTCCTGACCACTTCGCTGTTCGGCTTCGCGCCGGCCACGGCCGCGTACCATCCATTACGCCCCTGGGGCGGGGGCTTTCCAGGCGGGGCACTGCTCGCGAGCCTGGGGGACGGGCGCAGCGTACGCGTCGCGCGGCGGCTGACGTCGCGTCCCATGGGGACCATTCAGATCGACGGCCGGTCCGACGATCTGGCGAACCGTCGCGTGCCCTGGGTCGGCAGTCTGGTTCGTGCCGTATTCACGAACCTGCATGCTGTGACGCAGGACGAGGCGCTGGGCTTGGACGCGCGATCCTGGGAGAGCGTCGAGGACCGCATGCTCGGCGGCGCGTCGTCTGGCTACCTGCTGCCGGCGCGCGAGGTGGTGTCGCAGCTGGACCAGGACCGCCAGGCGCTCTGGCGGCCCGACCGCCGGGGCCGGCCAAGGGCTGTCGAGATTCGCGAGCGTCTGAGCGCGCTGCGCGAAGAGCTGCGGCCGGCCAGCGGGCGGCGGGCGGCGATCGAAGCCAAACAGGATCGTCTGGCCCGGATTGCCGAAGACTTAGAGGCGATCGGCCAGGGGCCGCAAGGACTTCAGGCCATTGAAGTCATGCTGGAGCGGGACGCCACGCTGTCGCCGATCGTGCGCCGCGCGCGCCGGGCCGGTTCCTTGGATGCCCAGGCCGCATCGCTCGTGGCAAACGACGACTTCGGCCCGGACCCACGCGCCATGCGTGCCGAGCTGCGCGACGCCGTCGCGTTGGGCGAACGTCGGATCGGCGAGATCGACCATGAGATCGAGCAGCTAGCCGAGGCCCTCGAGATCGACCCGGCCCAGCAAACGGCGCTCGCTCGCCGCGACCTGATCCTGGAATTGCAGGCCGAGATTCCGCTGCATGTCGAGGATGACCGGCGCATTGAGCAAATGTCCGGTGCCCTGCAAGAAGAGAGCGGCGGCTTCGGGCAGATCGGCGAGCGAGTGCTGGACCGGGATCTGGACGCCGGCGCCCTGGAGACGCTGCGAAACCTGCGCGTCGCCGAGTCGCGCGGACGCTTCGAGGCCTGGACCGTGGCCGTCGCCGATGCCGACTATCGAGCCGTGGAGCAGCGGCACGCGGCCGAAACGGCGGAGCGCACGCAGCGCGAGCGCGAGGCGCTGGGCGATGTCCCGGACTTGGCGCAGGCCCATGGGCGCGTGCAAAGCCTGCTCGAGCTCGGCCGGGCCGAGGCCCTGGCGGCCGCCGGCGGCGGCGCACCGTCACGCGCCTGGCGAGTTGCGATTCCGGTGCTGGTGGCGCTCGCCGGGGCGGCGGCCATCGTTGTCGGCATCTTCTTGGGCGGGACGGTCCTTGCCATTCTGGCGAGCGTGGGCGCGTCGTTGGCCGCGGCCGCGGCGGTGGACCTTTCACGCATCGTGACCGCGCGGCGCCGCGCCGGCGCGGGTCCGGCCGCCGCGGCGGCACTGCGCAAACGTGCGGAATTAGCCCCGGACACGAGCGCCGCCGACGCCCTGGACGACGCCATGCGCCAGCGCGACGCGGCGCGACGCGCTGCCGACATCGACCAGCGACTCGCGACCGCGACGGTGGCGATCGAGGATGCGGCGCGTCGTGAGGACGAGGCCACGCTGGCCGCCGCCG
Source organism: Chloroflexota bacterium (assembly GCA_965243625.1). Taxonomy (GTDB): domain Bacteria; phylum Chloroflexota; class UBA11872; order UBA11872; family UBA11872; genus JAJECS01. The sequence goes on along the minus strand of CBDEVI010000002.1, from coordinate 554,226 downwards.
CGGCGCGAAACGCCTGGTTGGAGCTGCTTCCCGACGTCCCGATTGCCCCGGTGCAGTTGGAGCGCCCCCGCGAGACCCTGCTGCGCGACGTGGAGGAGCTGCGCGACTCGCTGGCGCGCACACATGCCCTGGCGGAGGACCGCCGGACGGTGCAGGAGCGTATCGACCAACGCCTCCGGCGTCTGCAAGCGCTCCGTGACGAGTTGGACCTCGACCCGACGGCCGACGTCGTTCCCGCGGTGGCGGAACTGGGCCGGATGCTGACTGCGGCGGAGTCGGCAAAGGGCGAGGCCGAGGCTGCCGCCGCGGCGGTTGCCAAGCTGCAGGACGAACGGCGGCAGGTCGGTGACGCGCGGGACGGGGCCGACACCGAGTTGGGGCTGCTCGAGACTCAGTTGGCACGGCTTGATCCACATAACGCTGATGCCGACGCGGGTCTCGAACGGTTGGAGCAGGCGCGAGAAGCGCGAGCGGAGGCCGCACGCGCGCGGGCCGACCTCGACCGCGAGACGCCGAATTGGCGCGAGCGCGTGGCCGAGGCCGACCGGCTGGAGGCCGAGGGCGATGACATCGAGCTCACGGACGACCGCCGCGTCGAGCTGCGGCGCCGTGGGGCGGAGTTGCAGGAGGAAGCGAACGGCCTGCGCGATGAGCGCGGCGGCCTGAGCCGCGATGTTCAAGCGATGGAAGCGCTGCCCGGCCCGGCGCACGTGCAGGGCGCAATCGAGGAGGCGCAGGCGGAGCTCGAGGATGTCTACCGCGCGCACGACCGGCTGGCGCTGCTGGCGACGGCGGTTTCCGCCGCCGAGCGGGCCTATCGGGACGCGCACCAATCGCCCCTGCTGGAGGCGGCGAGCGGCCACCTGGCCAGCATCACCGACGGGCGCTACGACCGGCTGATCGCCGACGACTCGACGGGCGACGGGGTGCGCCTGCACGTGCGGCGTCGCGGCGAGGATTTTCCCGTCGTGGTGGGCCATCCCCTCAGCCGCGGCACGCTGCAGCAGATCTACCTGGCGCTACGCCTCGCGATGGTGGACCAGGTGGAGGGCGAGGACGCCGAGCGGCTGCCGCTGTTCATGGATGAAATGTTCGTGAACTGGGACCCGTCGCGCACCGGCCGCGGCATGGCCGTGTTGCGCGAGATCGGCCGGTCGCGGCAGGTGTTCCTCTTCACCGCCGACCCAGCGTGGGCCGAGCGCACGAGCGCGCAGGCGGATGCCATTGTGGTCGCGACGCCCGGGCTCACCGGGTGACGTGGGCTTGGATCGTCGTGGTGGCGGATCACAACGGCTAACGTGTGGAGTTGCTCCGCTGCGTCGTGGCGGTCCAGCCCCCTCGACCTCGATGATGGCTTTGAAGAAAGGCGTTGGGGGCGCGTCTGAAGCCCGCCGCTCCTCGTGTGAGAGCGGGCACAGCAGTCGCTGGATTCCGGCCCGGAATCGAGTATTGGACAGGCATGCCGCCGGAATGACGGAGCCAATGTCGTCCACCATCCACCGGACGGCGGGAAGGTGCGCGCTTGCGGTACTGAACGATAATGCCGGCCGGTGCCTATTTCTGCGGGAGAGGATCGATGACACAGCTTCTCGACGAAGCTTTTGCGAGGGCTGCCGAGCTTCCTGAAGGGGAACAGGAGAGATTTGCCCGCTTCTTGCTGGCTGAGTTGGCATCGGAGCGGCGATGGGCCGAACTGTTTGCTAGCCCCGAATCGGATGACTTGCTGGCACGTTTGGCCGATGAGGCGCTGTCGGAGCACCGCGCTGGCCGCACGCAGCCCCTTCGGGTGGAAGATCTGTAGGTGTGCGGTCGTTTACGCAGAAGAGCTTTTGGGACGCGTATCGACGCCTGCCCGAGCATGTGCGGCGGAGGGCACGAGAGTCCTACGGCTTCTTTGCGGCGGATCCCAATCATCCGAGCTTGGAGTTCAAGCGAGTAAGCGGGAGGCGTCCGGTGTACTCGGCGCGCGTGAGCATCGGCTATCGCGCGCTCGGTGTGCTGGAGCAAGGCGACATCGTGTGGTTCTGGATTGGTCCGCACCATGAATACGACAGGCTACTGAGAGAGACTTAGCCTTGCGCCGGGCGTAGCTCCGTCTCGCCACGGTGCTTTAGCGCGACGAAAAAACCTCGAGGCAGAGGAGATTCCCGCAGGGGCTCTCAGTTGATTCGAGAGGGAGTCTATTGGGGTCTCTTCGACAGGTGACCGCGCCTCACCACAGGCGGCTAATGCCGTAGCCGTCAAACGTGGCTTCGTTGGAGACGAGCACGAGGTCGCGTGAGAGCGCCTGGGCGATGAGCATGCGGTCGAAAGGGTCGTTGAGCGGGCCCTGCAGAGCGCCGGCACGCGCGGCTTCCGAGACGGTGATGGGTAGCTCGTCGAAGCCCTGGTCGGCGATGGCGCCCGGAACGTCGGATGCGATCGGGTCGGCGCCCGGCAGCTTGCCCAGCCGGTGCTTGGTGGTGATCTCCCAGGCGGAAGCGGCGCTAATCAGCTTTTGGTTTGACGGATCGAGAATAGCCCGGCGTACCGCCTCGGAAAGGCGGCTGCTTTCCGTGAGCCACCAGAGGAACGCATGGGTGTCGAGCAGCAGCCGCACGGTTCAGCCGCCTTCCCACAGGCGTAACTCCTCCTCGGGAAGCGGGTCGAAGAAGCTGTCGGGAACGACGACCCTTCCCTTGAATACATCGGGTTGGGGACGACCTCTCTCGCGCGCGGCCACCAGCCGGGCCACGGGCTTGCCGTTGCGGGCGATGGTGACTTCTTCGCCCGCCTCGACCTGCGCCAGCAGGCGGGACAAATGGGTCTTGGCCTCGTGGACGTTCACCGTTGCCATTGTCGACTCCTTGGGTACCCAAGCCGCGTAGTTAGCTAATGATATGACTAACTCCGGGCGTCTTCAAGAAGGGGGCAATCGTGACGCGGCCGGACAGCCGCACGGTTCAGCCGCCTTCCCAGAGGCGTAACTCATCCGGCGGCAGCGGCTGCAATACAAGGTCGCTCAACTCATCCCATTCCTTATTCCCCTTCATCGCGCCAAACTTCCGCTTGCCGGGCCGTTTGCAGCGCACGAGCTGCGCGACTGGTTTGCCGTTGCGGGCGATGGTGACTTCTTCACCCGCCTCGACTTGTGCTAGCAGGCGGGACAGGTGGGTCTTGGCTTCGTGGACGTTCACCGTTGTCATTGGCGACTCCTCGGGGGCCACACCCGTGTGATTAGCTAAGGATATGACTAAGTCTGAGTCCTAGCAAAGAGCGGGTGGTAGGTCACTTTGCCTGAGAGAATCCCGCAGTGAGCTGTCGGCCAGGGAACGACGGACGGGGCCGTCGATGGGGTCGCAAGTGACGCGAGGCATGGATTTCCGCCTCCGGAGACTTTTGCAGAATCCAGCCGTGCTTGGGGATGAGCGGGCGCATCTTGTCGGCGCCCAGGTTCATTGAATGGTGGATTCCCGCCTTCGCGGGAATGACGAAGGGTTACGCAGGGGTCTCCCTTCGCGGGAATGACGAATGGTTGGGCGAGAGTTTCGCTCCGCGGGAACGACTGACTCAAAGTGGGCCCCACCCGTCGCGTTGACGCGGGGGGTGCGGTTGGGTAGCGTGCGGGCAAGCCGGTGGGGTGGACCGGCGGGGTGAGGAACGGCTTTTGCCGAACAGTTCTGTCCTTGCCTGACTCCGTGGCGCCGCCGCGGCTTCGGCAGGGCGGGGAGCATGCCGATGGCCAGCGTCACGCTTGATAACGTCACGAAACGGTTTGGCGACGTTGTCGCCGTCGACGACGTGTCCATCGAGGTCCAGGACCGGGAGTTTCTCGTCCTTGTCGGTCCGTCGGGCTGTGGCAAGTCCACCACGCTGCGGATGGTCGCGGGTCTGGAGGAGCTGACGGGCGGCAACATCTACATCGGCGACCGACTGGTGAACGACGTGCCGCCCAAGGACCGCGACATCGCCATGGTGTTCCAGAGCTACGCGCTGTATCCCCACATGAGCGTCTACGACAACCTGGCGTTTGGCTTGAAGCTGCGCAAGACACCCAAGTCCGAGATTCAGCGGCGCGTGGCCGAGGCCGCCGACATGCTGAACATCAGCGAGCTGATGGAGCGCAAGCCGCGCGCGCTTTCCGGCGGTCAGCGGCAGCGCGTGGCGGTTGGGCGGGCCATCGTGCGCGACCCTGCCGTGTTCCTGATGGACGAGCCGCTGTCCAACCTGGACGCCAAGCTGCGCGTGCAGACGCGGGCCGAGCTGATTCGCCTGCACGAGCGGTTGCAGGCCACGGTGATCTACGTGACGCACGACCAGATGGAAGCCATGACCATGGGCACGCGCATCGCGGTGCTGCGGGACGGCGTCTTGCAGCAGCTTGGGCCGCCGCAGGAGGTCTATGCGTCACCGAGCAACGTGTTCGTCGGCGGATTCATCGGCAGCCCAGCGATGAACTTCTTCGACGCGCGCGTCTCGGGCGAGGACGGCCTGTGGGTGGAAACGGAAACGCTGCGGATTCCCGTGCCGCCCGACCGGCGCGATGCCGTGGCGCCCCATGCCGGCAAGGACGTGATCTTCGGCATTCGTCCGGAGAACATCGCCGACCCGCAATTCGCGGCGGGCGGCGTGAACCATGAGGCGACCATCACGGCGACCGTCGACGTGATGGAGCCGCTGGGCAGCGAGGTCATCCTCTACATGCTGGCGGGCTCGGACTCATTCGTGGCCCGCGTCGACCCGCGGACTACGGCGCAGGCCAATCAGCCCTTCGAGCTGGCATTCGAGATGGACCGCATGCACCTGTTCGACCGCGCCACGCAGGAGGCGATTGCGTAGGAGCGTGCCGATCGCAGATTTGTCCGCGTTTGGCCGCGGCCGCGGACATCGGGCAGCACGCATGGCCTGCCAGGGCGGCCCTCGCGCTCATCCCTGGACGAGCCCACGCCCGCGCTCCGAGATGCGCCGACCGCCGGTGTTCAACCCAACGCGCGGACCGTCCTACGGAGCGCCCTGGGTCACCGTGCGCCCCTCGCCGAAATATAGTTCGCCGATGAACCGGTCTGCCAAGGAGGCGGCGGCTGCGGGGGCATCGGTCATGAAGGCAAATCTGAGGTGACAGAGGCCAATTTCCATCCCCTCACAGTTGCCTGGAGAAACCCTTCCCTGGCCGCTGTCATGGAGTCGCCAGAAGCCCCTGAGGAATAGATCCTCTCCCAAGCCGTAGTAGAGGTTGTGGAACATCAGCGCGCCGTTGAAGTAGTGACATTCGTGCCAGCCGGAAGTTAGTTCAAGAATCCTCGTGTCTTCGCATCTGTCTTGCAGGGGCTTGATCCTTCCCGATCCCATGACGCCGGTTCGCATTTCGAGAAACACCGCGGCCCCTTCGCAAATCCAGCTGGGGCATGTGTGCCAATAGTAGTGCGCGACTTCATGGTGAATCGTCGGTTTCGAACTGTTATGGAAATAGTGATTCCGATCGTCGTATCCCTCACGTATTGCGATATGCGATCCAAGAAACAATCCACCCCACGGATCAACGACTTCTGATACGTGCAAGGCAATATAGTTGGTTGGGAATGGCCGTTTCATGGCCGCTTCGACAGAGCGCACGGCCCCTTCCAGGTAGGTCATGGTGACTTCTTCGCCAAGCCTGGTTCGAATGACGGCCAGGATCGTTGGCCCGGTGTGCGGAAGCACAATGTGCCGCTCCTCGATCCACACCTTGCTTGGATCGAGCATGGCATCCAGGAGTTCTGGTTGGTCGACCACGACATACCAAAGAACGGAGACAATCTTGGCATGGTGATCGGTAATCCCGCCCTGACCCGCGAGGTGCGAGACTATCCGATGCAGATAGTTTCGATCATGGGCGACTATTCGATGCAAGTTTTCGACGGCCGGGGCGTCAAATGGATCGATCGAATGGAGAAAGGGCATTCGCAATAGGTAGTAAGCGATGGTGTCCTCGGTAGTTCCCGGATTCGTCGCGTTGAGGAATTGTCGTTCGGCGTGGCCGATGCCGAATAAGTGGTCGATGACTTCGAGCTCGTTTTCGACGACCCCGTCCCTGACCCATGGCTTTTGAGCAAGGAGGGTTATGAATGCCGGAAGATCGTCGACGGAGTTGTAAAGGCGCTTCGCCAGGGCGTCTTCAGCGGGAGTTAGCCCGTCCTGTACCCAGGGGAATTCGGCGATATCGGCCAAAGATTGAAAGACTGGAAGCGTTGCTTCTGTCGGTTGCATTCGGATTAGCCGGATGCGCGCGTCATCAGTGAGATAGCGGGATAGCTCTTCGGATGCGTTGACAATCCGCTCCAGGTGGGCAACGGCCGCTTCCTCGACGGATGTGAGGCCGTCGGAGATCCATGGCAGGGAGGCAAGAGCGGCCCTCAGCGTTGCATCGAGTTCTCGGCGGAGCGCCTTTGCCGCATCCGGAATGATCACGTTGCTGAGCTTCTTCACCTTGTCGGGGACGTTTTGTAGATTCACCCGGCCCACGGTTGTTCCCGGCGCGGGCACGTTCCAGATGACGAACACCGTCCGCTGGGCGCGGAGCAACTGCAGGCCCTGCGGATGGCCATTGACCTCGCGCTCCTCGTAGCGGATCGGCAGGCCGTAGAGGTTCAGCCAGTCCGGCTCGCTGAGAAAGCGCGCCTTGATGGCGTCGTTCTGGTCCAGGAGCGCCAGGTGGTTTCGGATGATGGTGGCAAAGTCGGCGCCGCGGTCTGCCTCCAGCACCTGGTGGGGTGGGACGTTGGGCAGCTCGATCTCGGGATAGCGGTTCGCCAGGACGTCCAGGGTGTTGTAGTAGTTCATGCGCTGCTTGCCGGGATCCCACTGCAGAATCACCTTCTGGAAGGCCTGGAAGGTGAAGGGACCGCTGACCCAGCGCTGGCTGACGGGGTAGCCAATGGCGTTCAGGTCGCGCTCGCGGATGAAGTCGTAGAGCGGAACGCCGTCGGCGTTGGTGACGGCGTAGCCATCATCGGGATCCGGGGTGTCACCGCCGGTGATGGTGAAGAGGCAGCCGTCGTCGACGAGGATGCCTTCGCAGTCCAGAGCGGCCGCGGGTGACCAGGCGCCCAGCGCGGCCGCGGCGGCGATGGCGACGGCCGCAAGAACCGCTCGCATCCGTCGCCACCGATCGCGCAATCGGATTTGCAGCATCTCGCCCTTCATCTCGCGGAAGACCGCCGGCGCCAGAGGAAGCCCGCGGGCAAGCCGGCCAGCGTCACTCTACGTGACGCCCCACCGGCGAAGCAGCGACGAGAGTAGTCCCGAGCCTTGGGCGCCGTGACATAGCCGGCGCCACGCCATTCGTCGGGACGCTCGGGGGTTAGCTTCATGAGCAAAGCGGCATCCCTAGCTCGCCAAGGTCGCCGCGCGGCACATCGGCCAACGCTTCGGGGATGCATCCCGTGAAGCGATTGCGGCCGAGCCACAGCGATTCCAGTTTGGCAAGGTTGCCCAACTCGGGAGGAATCGACCCGCTGAGCCGATTCCACGAAAGCGACAACTCCTGGAGATTGGCAAGTCCGCTCAGTTCGGTCGGGATCGGGCCGCTCAGCTGGTTCTGATCGAGGTCGAGGCGGCGGAGACGGGCAAGTTGGCTCAATTCGGGCGGGATTGCTCCGCTGAGTCGGTTGCTCCCGAGACTCAGGACTTCCAACTTGGCGAAGCGCCCGAATGCGGGCGGGATCGGGCCGCTGAGCTGATTCCCATACAGACTCAGCTCTTTCAGATTGGCGAGTTGGCTCAGTTCGGATGGCAAGTGCCCGCTGAGCAGGTTGTTGCTTAACGAGAGCCGTTCCAAGCGGGCGAAACGCCCCATCGCCGGAGGAATCGGGCCGCTGAGCTGGTTTTCATACAGATACAACTCGTGCAGATTGGCGAGCTGATTCAGTTCGGCGGGGATGGCGCCGCTGAGCTGATTGTGCCCGAGGTGCAGTTGTTCCAAATTGGCCAGGCGGCCGAGCGCCTCTGGGATCGGCCCGCTCAACTGGTTGCCAATGAGGTGCAACTCCACCAGGTTGACGAGGTGGCTCAGCTCAGACGGGATTGGCCCTCGCAGCCGGTTGTTGGTGAGGTGCAGCACCTTCAGGTTGACGAGGCGGCCGAGTGGCCACGGAATCTCGCCGCTCAACCGATTGTTCGTGAGAGACAGAACCCTCAGAGTGCCAAGGCTCCCGAGCGCTGGCGATATTCCTCCGTCCAACTCGTTGTCGCCGAGCAAAAGCACTTCCAGTCGAGCAAGGTCGCCGAACGCCGGCGGGATCGGCCCGCGCAAGCGGTTGGCGTAAAGCGCCAGCCATCGCAACTCGGCGAGTCGTCCCAGCGCGGCCGGAATCCGACCGTCAAAGTTGTTATTGCTGAGATTCAGCACTGTCAGCTGAGAAAGGTCGCCGAGTGCCGGCGGAATCGCCCCGCGCAGGTGGTTGCCGGGCAGCGCCAGCCATTGCAGCTTCGTGAGGCCACCAAGCTCGGCCGGGAGTCCACCCCGCAGTTGGTTTTCGCCGAGCTCCAAGTGGCTCAGCTCGCCGAGGTAGCCCAGCGCCGGCGGGATTGCTCCTCGCAATCGGTTGTCGAGAAGCCGCAAGTCCACCACCCGGCCCTGACCGTTCGCGGTGACGCCGTGCCAATCGTTCAGCGGCGCGTCGCTCAGCCAGTTGGTGCGGTTGCGCCAGTTCGGCCCGTCGGTCGCGTGGTAGAGCCGAACCAGCGCCTCTCGATCCGAGGACGGCGGCGGCAGCACGACCGGCGGCTGGAGGGTGAACAGCGGTAACTCCGCCGCCTCGTCCGCCAGCACTGGCATCTTGGCCGCGTCGGGGATGATCACGTTGCTCAACTGCTTCACCTTGTCGGGGACGTTTTGCAGGTTCACCCGGCCCACCGTGGTCCCCGGCGCCGGCACGTTCCAGATCACGAACACCGTGCGCTGGGCGCGCAGCATTTGCAGCCCCTGCGGGTGGCCGTTGACCTCGCGCACTTCGTAGCGGACCGGCAGGCCGTAGAGGTTGAGCCAGTCCGGCTCGCTGAGAAAGCGGGCCTTGATGGCGTCGTTCCGGTCCAGCAGCGCCAGGTGATTGCGGGTGATGGCGGCAAAGTCGGCGCCGCGATCGGCTTCGAGCACCTGGTGCGCTGGGACGTTGGGCAGCTCGACCTCGGGATAGCGGTTCGCCAGCACGTCGAGCGTGTTGTAGTAGTTCATGCGGCCCTTGCCGGGGTCCCACTGGAGGATCACCTTCTGGAATGCCTGGAAGGTGAAGGGGCCGTTGACCCAGCGCTGGCTGATGGGAAAGCCGATGGCGTCGAGATCGCGCTCGCGGACGAAATCCCAAAAGGGCACGCCGTCGGCGTTGGTGACGGCGAAGCCGTCGTCGGGATCGGCGGTGTCGCCGCTGGTGATGGTGAAGAGGCAGCCGTCGTCGAGGGCGACGCCCTCACAGTCGAGCGCCGCCGCCTCGGGCGAGGTGGTCAACGTGGCCGCGACGGCGACGGCAATCGCCACGAGCGCCGTGCGCAGCATTCGCCGGCAACGTCGCTGCATGAGGTCCTTGAGGTCGCGGCAGGCCGACCGGGACTCCCGAGATCCGCCAACCGGCGCGGTGCCGTGAATGTTACTTCACACGCCGCGCTCGTTCGCCGGTGGATGGGCAAACCCGGAGCGTCAGAACCGGCGTCGGCACAGAGTCCGCGCGTCAGTTCGCCCCGCAGGACGGGAGCCCGAGCGTGCCCAGGTCGTGGTTCGCCGTATCTTCCAACTCGTCCGGGATGCAGCCCTTGAATTGGTTGCCGCCAAGGCCTAGCGTCTGCAGGTTGGCGAGATTGCCGAGAGTGGCCGGCACCTCGCCGACGAGCTGGTTGTTCCTGAGGTCCAGGGTCTGCAGCCTGCCGAGGTCACCCAACTCCGGCGGGATTTCCCCCTGCAGCCCGTTCTCCGCCAACAGCAGCGCTCGCAGGTTGTCGAGGCTGCCGAAGTCGCGAGGGATCGTCCCGTGCAACTGGTTTCTCGTGAGCTCCAGGTCTTGCAGGTTGGTGAGGAAGCTCAGCTCGCGGGGAAGCTCACCGTCCAACGCATTGTCGCTGAGCCACAGCTCCCGCAGCCTGGCAAGGTCCCCCAGCTCCGGCGGGATCGCCCCGGTCAACCGGTTGGACTCGAGCCGCAACAATTCCAGTCGCGACAGCTCGCCCAACTCGGGTGGGATCGGGCCCTCCAGCCGGTTGCCCCCCAGGGAGAGCTGGACGAGGCGGTACAGGCGGCGCAGCTCAGACGGAATCGATCCACTCAATTGGTTCTCATGCAGATACAGCACCTCCAGGTCAAGGAGGCGGCCCAGCTCCGGCGGAATCTCGCCCTGCAACCGGTTGGCCCCGAGCTCGAGGATTCGGAGACCAGAGAGTTTGCCAAGCTCGGCGGGAATCTCTCCCTCCAATTCGTTTCTCCAAAGGTGCAGCTCCTTGAGGTACCCGATGTCGCCCAGCTCCGGCGGAATCGGACCGGTGAGGCGGTTCTCTTGGAGCCAGAGTTCCTCGAGGACGTAGATGCGACCCAGCTCGGGCGGAATTCGCCCCTGCAACTGGTTCGTCCCGAGCGCCAAGATCTTCAGACTCGAGAGGCTGCCCAAGTCGGCGGGAATCGCCCCATGCAACCCGTTGTCGGAGAGGCGCAGCTCGATGAGTTCGGTGAGCCGGCCCAGCCCGCGTGGAATCTGGCCGCGTAACCCATTCTGGCTGAGGTCGAGGCTGGTGACCCGCCCCCGGCGGTCGGCGACGACGCCGTGCCATCGGTTGAGCGGCTCGCCACTGAGCCAATTTGTGTTGTTGGTCCAGTTCGGACCGTCGGTCGCGTGATAGAGCGCGACCAAGGCGGCCCGATTGGCGCCGGATTCGGGCGATGGCGCCACCGTTGGCGCGGGGTGGGCGGCGCCGCAGTCCGGTAGCCCCAGGTTGTCCAGGTCGTTGAATTGGACTTTCTGCATCCACTCCCGAATGCAGCCCGTCAGCTGGTTGCCGCCGCCGAGAAACAGCACCTGAAGCCTGGTGAGGTCGTCGAGCTCGGGCGGGATTGCGCCAACCAGCATGTTCTCGCGGAGCATCAGCGTATTGAGGTTGGTGAGGTTGCCCAGCTCGGGCGGTATCGAACCGGTCAGCTGGTTCGCGTCGAGACTCAGCGTCTGCAGGCGGTACAGCAGGCCCAGCACCGGTGGTATCGCGCCGGTGAGATTGTTCCCGCCGAGGCTCAACTCTTGCAGGCTAAAGAGGAAACCCAATTCAGCCGGAATCTCGCCCGTCAGCTCGTTGTAACCCAGCCGCAGCGCCCCGAGGTTCCCGAGGTTTCCCAACTCCGGTGGAATCTCCCCGGTGAGCTGGTTGTCGTCGAGGAACAGCGCCCCCAGGCTGAACATGCCCTCCAACTCCGGCGGAATGACGCCAGTGAGCTGGTTGCCGGTGAGCAGCAGCTGTCTCAGGTTGGCGAGGCGGCCCAGCTCGGGCGGGATCGAGCCGGTGAGCTGGTTGTCCTGGAGCGCCAGGTATTCCAGCTTGGCGAGGCGGCCCAACTCCGGCGGGATCGAGCCCGTGAGCTGGTTGTCGTGGAGCAGCAGAAATTTGAGGTTCGCCAGTCGGCCCAGCTCGGGTGGGATTGAGCCGGAAAGCTGGTTGTCCTCAATCGCCACAAACTCCAGGCTCGTGAGGTGACCGAGCTCGGTGGGGATGACTCCAATGAACTGATTCACCCCCAGCCCGAGCCCCTTCAGGCGGGTGAGATTGCCCAGGGCGGCTGGAATCTCGCCACCCAGCGCGTTCTCGCGCACGGAAATACCCTCGAGGTGTGACAGATGTCCCAACTCCGACGGCAGCTCCCCGCGAAGTCGGTTGCCGTGGAGCACCAACTCCGTCACCCGGCCGCTGTCGTCCGTGGTGACGCCGTGCCATTCGCCGATCGGCGCGTCGCTGAGCCAGTTGGTGTTGTTCGTCCAATTCGGTCCGTCGGTGGCGCGGTAGAACGCGACCAGCGCCTCGCGGTCCGAGATTGGTTGGGCCGTGGGCGCCGCGGGGGTCGACTGGACGGGCGCACGTTCGGGGGCCGTGCAAAACGACAGACCGGTTTCGCGAAAGTCATTGACGCGTACCTTCCCCAATTCGAGCGGAATGCACCCCGTGAACTGGTTGTCGCCGGCGAGGTGAAACGTGACCAGATTGGTAAGGCCGCCCAGCTCGGATGGGATTTCCCCACCAAGCTGGTTGTAGCCGAGATTCAGCCATTGCAGGCTGGCAAGGCGGCCCAGCGCGGCCGGGATCGTGCCTTGCAACTGGTTGAATCCGAGCGACAGCCACTGCAGATTTGCGAGCCGGCCCAACTCGGGTGGGATTTCCCCGCTCAGCTCGTTGTCCGTGAGATCGAGGAGTTGGAGGCTGCTGAGGCGGCCCAACGCAGACGGGATGGTCCCACTGAGCTGGTTTTGGCTGGCTTCGAGCACCGTAAGGGCTGCAAGATCGCCCAACTCCGGCGGAATTCGCCCGCCGAGCTGGTTCTTGCCGAGCGTCAGGTGCGTCAGCGTTTGGAGGAGGCTCAGTTCGACCGGGATAGTCCCGCTGAACTGGTTCTGGCGGAGGTCGAGCAGCACGAGTGCCGCGAGATCGCCAAGCTCCGGCGGAATCTGCCCGCTCACCTGGTTGCTTTCGAGCGACAGCACCTGAAGCTTGGCAAGGCGTGCCAACTCCACCGGAATCTCGCCGCTCAGCTGGTTCTCATCGAGCACCAGCCCTTCGAGATTGGCGAGGCGGCTCAGCTCCGGCGGAATCGCCCCGGTCAGCTGGTTCTCGCTGAGCACCAGCGCTTCGAGGTTGGCCAGGCGGCTCAGCTCCGGCGGAATCGTCCCTTGCAGGTGGTTGCCGCGCAGGCGGAGCTGTTTCAGCTTGGCCAGCCCGCTCAGCTCCGGCGGAATCGTGCCGCTCAACTGGTTCACACTGAGATGCAGCACTTCGAGGTTGGCCAGGCGACTCAACTCGGGTGGGATAGCGCCGCTGAGCTGGTTGGAGCTCAGCCTGAGGAATAGGAGGCTGGAAAGGCGGCCCAACTCGGGCGGGATGTCGCCGCTCAATGCGTTGTCGTTGAGCACGAGCTGCTGCAGATTGTCCAGTTCGCCCAACTCCGCCGGGATCGCTCCAGTCAACCGGTTGTGGCTGAGCACCAGTGAAGTCAGTTGCGAGAGACGCCCCAGCACGGGTGGGAGGTCCCCTTGCAGCTGGTTGTCGCCCAGCCAGACTTCCGTGACCCGGCCGGCGGCGTCTGCGGTGACGCCGTGCCAGTCGTTGAGCGGGGCGTCGCTCAGCCAGTTGGTGTGGTTCGTCCAATTGGGTCCATCGGTTGCCTGGTAGAAGGCAATGAGAACTCTCCGGTCGCGGCTGGGAGCGGGTGTCGGCGTGGCGGCCGGCGTCGGGGTCGGGTCGGGCGCAGGCGTCGGCGACGGCGCTGCCGTGGGGGTAGGGGTTGGCTGAGGTGTCGGCGTGGGCGAAGGCGCGACGGTGGCCGTGAACGTAGACACGACCGCTCGCGCCGGTGTTGGCGTTGGGGTGGGCGAGGGCGCCTCGGCCGCAACCGGCGTTGGCGCCGGATCCGCCGGCTCGGACTGCTCGGCGGGGGCGTCGCCGCAGGCCGCCGCGGCCAGCGCAACGCCGATCAGGAGTGACCGCGCGGCCGCGCGAACCTTCGCCCCCAATCTCTCCGCGGCGCCGTGCGCACCGTCCGACACTCGCCGACCCAGGACCATGGCGACAGGTTGACACAGGCCAGCGTGGTTGAAGTCCTTCCACGGGCCACGCCAGGGCATCGAGCGGCGTCACCCGCCCGCGATCAACCCCGGCTCCAGCAACCCGCCGGCGCACCCGACCATGCGCGCAGGATTCAATTGGGGCCGCAGAACGCCAGCCCCAGCGACGTGAGATCGCCAAAGACGAGATCAAGCAGACCGTCGGGAATGCACCCCGTGAATTTGTTGCCGGCGAGTTGCACCCAACTGAGATGGGCAAGTTCTCCCAGCCCGGATGGAATCTCGCCGCTGAGCTGATTGCCCTCGAGCAACAGACTTTGCAAGTTGGCGAAGTTCCCGAACTCGGCGGGGATCGGCCCCTGCAATTCGTTAAACGACAGGCTCAGCTTGGTCAGATTGGTGAGGCGGCCCAACGCCGGTGGGATCATTCCGCTGAACTCGTTGGCCAGCAGCACCAGCTGTTCGAGATTGGTGAGATCACCTAATTTCGGTGGGATCGCACCGCTCAGGCGGTTATTCGCCAAATCCAGCACGGTGAGATTGGCGAGGTCGCCCAACGTGGGTGGGAGGCTGCCGCGTAAGGCGTTGTTGTCGAGCCGTAGCTCCCGCAGCCGGGCGAGGTTGCCGAGCTCGGGCGGGATTCCGCCGCGCAGCTGGTTATCGCCGAGGTCCAGCACGGTGAGACCGGCGAGGCCGCCCAGCGCGGGGAGGATGTAGCCACGCAACTGGTGACCTTCGAGTTGCAGTTTCGAGACCCGTCCGCCGTTCGTGTCGACGCCGTGCCAGTCGCTGAGCGGCGCGTCGCTGAGCCAGTTGGTGCTGGTCGTCCAGTTGGGGCCGTCGGCGGCGTGGTAGAAGGCGACGAGCACGTCGCGGTCGGTGGCGGGCTGGCGGTTGGCGGTTTCACCGCGCGCCGATTCGGTCGTCCCGCAGAACGGCAGGCCAAGCGTGACAAGGTCGCTGTCCTCGACCTGCCGCAATGCCTCGGGGATGCACCCGGTCAGTTGATTGCCACCGCTGAGCCTGAGCCACTGCAGGTTGGCCAGGCGGCCCAGCTCGGGAGGAAATTCGCCGCTGAGATGGTTTTCAGCGAGTCCCAGCTCTTGCAGCTTGGAGAGGTTGCCCAACTCGGCGGGGATCGCCCCTTGCAGCCGGTTGTCCCAGAGCGCCAGCACCCGGAGTTGGGAGAGGTCGCCCAACTCGGGCGGAATCGTCCCTTGGAGCTGGTTGTCCAAGAGCCCCAGCACTCGCAGATTGTCGAGGCTGCCCAGCTCGGGAGGAATGGTCCCACCCAACCGGTTGTGCATGAGGAGCAGTTCTCTGAGGTGCGTGAGAAAGCTCAATTCGCGGGGAATCGCCCCACTCAACTCGTTGTAGTAGAGCCACAAATGCCGCAGTTTGGCGAGGTGGCCCAGCTCAGGCGGGATCTCCCCAGTCAACTGGTTGGACTCGAGGCTCAATATCTCCAGTTGTGACAGCTCGCCCAACTGCGACGGAAGCTCCCCCCGCAGCCCGTTCTGCCCGAGTCGCAGCTCGGTCACTCGACCGCTGTCGTTCGTGACAACGCCGTGCCACGCGCGGAGCGGCGCGTCGCTCAGCCAGTTGGCGTTGTTGGTCCAGTTAGGACCGCCGGTCGCGTGGTAGAGGGCGACGAGCACCGTGCGGTCCGGGCTGGAGTGCGGCGTGGGCGTGGGCGTAGGCGTCGGTGTGGGCGTGGGTGTAAGTGTCGGCGTGGGTGTTGGGATCGGCGAGGGGGTCGGCTGGGGCGGTGACACGGGAGTCGTGGTTTGGCGACTTGGGCGTCCGGCGACCCCGCAAAACGGCAGCCCGAGATTGGTGACATCGTTGCGCCGAACTTCTTGCAGACTGTCCGGGATGCACCCCGAAAATTGGTTGCCGCCGCCCAGGCTCAATCTGGCCAGCCACTGAAGACCGCCCAAATCGGGAGGAATCTCCCCCGAGAGCCTGTTCCCGTGTAGCACAAGGATCGCGAGCCCGGGCAGGCTGCCCAGCTCGGCAGGAATCGATCCCGTGAGGTCGTTCTCGCTGAGATATAGCTGACGCAGGCTGACGAGTGCGCCAAACTCGGGCGGAATCGATCCGGAAAGCTCGTTCTGGTTGAGCGCCAACTCTTGCAGGTTGGAGAGACGCCCCAACTCGGCTGGAATGGGCCCCGTCAGCTTGTTTGCGTTGAGGCGCAACGCCCAGAGATTGGTGAGGTTGCCCAACTCGGGCGGAATCTGGCCGCTGAGCCAGTTGCTCTCAAGTGCCAGCATCTCCAGGCCCTCGAGGTCGCCCAACGCCGACGGGATCGGGCCGGTGAGCTGGTTGCCTCTGAGCACCAGGTGCAAGAGGCTGGCGATCCCGCCCAGTTCGGGCGGGATCGCTCCGCTGAGCTGGTTGTTTTCGAGCAAGAGCGATTCCAGGTGGGCCAGGCGGCCAAGCTCGGGCGGTATCGGTCCGCTTAACTCGTTGCCCCCGAGCACCAGTCCCTCCAGGCCGGCAAGATTGCCCACCTCGGCTGGTATGGCCCCCTGCAAGTGGTTGCCCCAGAGCGCAAGCCACTCAAGTTGGGACAGTTGGCCGAGTTCGGCCGGAATCGCCCCCCGCAGCCGGTTCTCCCCGAGCAGCAGCTTCGTGACCCGGCCGTCGTCGTCGTCCGTCGTGACGCCGTGCCAGGTGAAGAGCGGCGCCTCGCTGAGCCAGTTGGTGCTGTCCGTCCAATTGGGTCCGTCGGTCGCGTGGTAGAGGGCAATCAGCGCTTCGCGGTCCGAGGCGGGTGAATCGATTGGGACCGGCGCCGCCTGAGTCACCGGAGTCGGCGCGGGCGTGGCGGTTGGGGTTGGGGTCGGACTCGGCATCGGCGTCGTTGCGGGCGTGGGCGTGGGGCTCGGGACTAGAGGACTGGGCGCGGGCGTCGGTGCCGGCGTCTCACTCACATCGCCACAGGCCGCCATCGCCAGCGCAAGGGCGAGCGCGAGCGCAGCCGCGCGAGTGGTCAGCGTCAATCCCGCCCCGGCGCCGCGCGCGTCGTGGAATCTCCGGCGACGTTGGACCATGGCGACAGACTGACACAGACGCGTTGTGCCGCCGTCCTTGCGCGCGCCCTATGACTCCGGATTCAGTTGGCCTCACAGAACGGCAGCCCGAGCCGGTCGATATCACTCTCCAGATTTCGCAAATCGTCGGGGACGCACCCGGTGAATTGGTTGCCGCCACTCAGGCTCACGGAGGAAAGCCCGACACGATCGCCCAACCCCGGGGGAATGGCGCCTGACAACGAGTTGTTATGGAGCACCAGCATGCTCAGCCAGCTGAGACGGCCAAGCTCGGGCGGAATCGCTCCCGTCAGGTTGTTGTCACTGAGGATCAGCTTCCCCAGGCGCTCGATTTCCCCGAGCTCGGACGGAATCGACCCGGAAAGCTCGTTCTGGTTGAGCGCAATTTCCTGCAGCTTGGAGAGACGTCCCAACTCGGATGGAATGCTCCCGGTCAGCTCGTTTGCGTTGAGTCGTAGCAAATACAGATTGGAGAGGTTGCCCAGCTCGGATGGAATCTCGCCGCCGAGCTGGTTGCTCTCGAGCGCTAACAGCCCCAGGTTGCCGAGCCTTCCCAACTCGGAGGGAATCGCGCCCGTGATCTTGTTGCCTCTAAGCACCAGGTGCACCAGGTTGTCGAGGTCGCCCAGTTCGGGCGGGATCGTTCCGCTGAGCTGGTTGTTTTCGAGCGCGAGCGATTCCAGGTTGGCCAGGCGGCCAAGCTCGGGCGGAATGGCTCCGCTGAGCTGGTTATCTCCGAGTATCAGTCCCTTGAGGCGGGGAAGATTACCCAACGTAGCTGGAATAGCCCCGCGCAATCCGTTGCCACCGAGCATGAGCCACTCAAGCTGAGACAGTTGATCCAGTTGGGCAGGAATCTCACCCCGCAGCTCATTCTTCCCAAGCAGCAGCTTCGAAACCCGACCGGCCTCGTTTGTGGTGACGCCGTGCCAGGTGGAGAGCGGTGCGTCGCTGAGCCAGTTGGTGTTGATCGTCCAGTTGGGGCCGTCGGTCGCGTGATAGAGCGTGAGCAGCACGTCGCGGTCGGTGGCGGGCGAGCCGGTCGGCGCCGGCTCGGGCGCGTCGCCGCAGGCCGTCGTGACCAGCGCGACAGCGAGCTTGAGCACGCACGCAGCCACCCGAACGGTCACCGGCAATCTCATCATGGCCTCACTCGTGCGGATGAGCACACGCTGATCTGGGCCCGGCCACCAGGGTTACACAGGCGAGCCTCGCCGAATCCACTGTGAACGCCCCGCGGAGTCACGCCCAGCTGAACCGGACCCCGCATCCGAACGCTACGCTTGGGCGTTGCTTCCACCACATCCGAGGCGCCATGTTTCTGGCCTATGCCCCCGATCGGATCGCCAAGGACATCGGCGCCGATCGCCAGCTCTTCATCGACGACGACGTGGTCGCGGTGGTCAAGAACGTCACCCGCCGCTTCCACCACCCGGTCAAGCACCCGGCCAACCCGGTGATCGAGAACGACCAGCCGTGGGAGGTGGTGCCGTACTTCCGCAGCTGCTCGTTCAACGTGCTGCGCGATCCGGAGGACGGTCTCTTCAAGTGCTGGTATGAGGACTATCCGAATTATTGGGGCAGCAAGGGCGTGCCGCGGCTCGGGAGCCGCATCTACTACGCCCAATCAACCGACGGCATCACCTGGGAGAAGCCGCTGCTCGGGCGCCACGCCATCGACGGCAGGGACACGAACACGCTCATCGTCTCGCCCGATGCCAACGACGAGTCCACGCTGTTCCCGTCGATCATGCTGGACCCGATCGAGACGGACCATCGCCGGCGGTTCAAGAAGGTCCACGTCTACCGCGTGGGCAGGCGCGGGATGGGGCTGGGCCTGGCGATGTCGGGCAATGGCCTCGACTGGACCCGCCATCCCGCCAACCCGATCATCCCGGAGTGGGCGGCGGACTGCCAGGTGCTGACCTACGACCAGATCGACGAGAAGTATGTGCTCTGGGGACGCTACGGCGACTCCGCGGGCGAGGCCTGGCACCCCGAATTCGACCACTGGTTCGCCCCGGTGTGGCCCAGCCAGCCCGAGGGCGTGTGGGGCACGCGGCGCCGGGTCTGGCGGCAGGAGAGCCAGGACCTGGTCAACTGGTCGACCGCGGAGCTGATCTTCGAGCCCGGTCCGGCGGACAACCTGGACGACGGGCACTACAGCTTCGTGCCCTGGCGCGCGGGCGAGATGCACCTGGGCATCCTCAACATGCTGCACACGGTGGACGACACGCTGGACATGTATCTGCTGTACAGCCGCGACGGACACCAGTGGCATCGGTTCAACGATCACCGGCCGTTCATCCCGCGCGGTCCCGAAGGGTCCTACGACGCGCTCGACAACGAGACGACGGTGCAGCCGCTGGTGGTCGGGGATGAGCTGTGGTTCTACTACGGCGGCAACAACGTTCATCACGACTGGTGGATCATCGGCAGCGGGCAAGGCCTGGACGTGCCGGAAGTGCACGACCCGAGCATCGCCGCAAACGGCCACCACCTGTGCCTGGCGACGCTGCGCTACGACGGCTATGTGTCGCTGGACGCCACGGTGCGCGAGGGCTACGTGGAGACCAAGCCGGTGCGGCCGACGGGCGGTCAGCTCTACATCAACGCCCGCTGCGAGCCGGGCGGCTACGTGGAGGCCGAGGTGATGGATCCCTACAACGGCGTGTGGCCGGGATTCGAGCGCTCGGCCTGCCAGCGGTTCGAGGGCGACAGCATCCGCCACAACCTCACCTGGTCGGGCGGCGCGCCGGGCGACCTGCGGGGGGGCCTCAAGCTGCGCTTCCACCTGCGAGGGGCCGAGCTGTATAGCTTCCGGTTTGGGAGCGAATAACTAGAGTGGCTTTCTCGGGTGCAATTGAACCGTGCGCCCCGAGCTTGAACCTGGATTCCGGCTTCCGCCGGAATGACGAGGACTGGAGAACGGCATGACGGAACGAGAGCTCGGGACGACGGGCATCCGCGTGAGCAGCCTCTGCATGGGCTGCTGGGAGATCGGCGGCTTGTCGTGGGGGCCGATGGCCTCGCTGGACGCGGTGGCGTTGGTCCGCGCGGCGTTCGACGCGGGCATTACGACGTTCGACACGGCGGAGCAGTACGGCGGCGGACGCAGTGAGACCGTGCTGGGCAAGGCGCTGGAAGGCGTGCGCGGCGAAACGGTCCTCGTGACGAAGGTCGGGTACCTGCCCGGCAGCGACGGCGCGCAGGACCTGCACCTGGACTTCGAGCCCCAGGACTTCTCCCCGTCTCGCATTCAACAGGCGTGCGAGTTGTCGCTCCGGCGTTTGCGCACGTCGTACATCGACGCGCTGCTGCTGCACGATCCGCCGTTGGCAATCGTGCGGCAGCCCGAGCCGTTCGAGGCGCTGCGGCGCTTGCAGCAAGCCGGCAAGATCCGCTGGTGGGGCGTGTCGGCGTCTGCCCCGGCCGCGGCGGAGGCCATCCGGCTCTGGGACGCGCCGGTCGTCGAATCCCCGTTCAACCTCGCGGACGACGGCGTCGCCCAACACGTGCTGCCCTTGGCCGCCGAACGCGGCACGGGCGTGCTGGCACGGTCGCCGTTCGGCAGCGGCATCCTGATGCTCGACGAGGCGGGCATCGACCGCCTGCCGGTCACCGATTGGCGCCGCCGCGAGTCATTCCGCAATCGCGTGCGCCAGCTGGCCGGCATGCGCGAACGCTTGCACGTCACGGCGGACGCGCGCGACGAGCCCGCGCACGAGACGGCGATCCGCTACGTGCTCGGGCACGAGGCAGTGTCGTGCTCCATCGTGGGCATTTCGAGCGAGCAGGACATTCAGCGCAACGCGCCCGCGGGCGACCCGCCGCACCTGAGCGCCAAGGAGATCGCGGAGCTGAAGGGGGCCTAGCAAACTCCGGCAAGTTCCTTCCCCCTTCGAGGGGGAAGGTCAGGATGGGGGTCAGTGCCGGTCAGCCCAGAGGGGCTTGCCGGGCAATCCGCTGGATTGCAGACTGTTCGCCCTGAGCGAGTATTTCTCCGTTCGCCCTGAGCAAAGTCGAAGGGCGCCGTTCATGGTTCGACAGGTTCACCACGATCGGGGTCAGGATTTAGCCGTTTGCCCCGAGCGACTACCACTCCGTTCGCCCTGAGCGCAGTCGAAGGGGCGTGGTTCGACAAGCTCACCACGAACGGATCCGGCCGATCAGCCCTGCTCGGCCCGAAACCGCCGGAACAGTGCGTCTACATCCACCTCGTCCGGGCCGCCGTCGTGCGCCACGAACCGTGCGCCCAGGGTGAAGGATTCGCCCGGGTCCAGCGTCATGGCGCGGTGCCGCCACGGGCCCACGTAGATCGGGCCGTAGTCGCGCGTGAACCAGGGCGTGTCCGCGACCGCGGGATAGGGAAAGATGGCGACGCCGGCTACGTGGTCGTGCGTTACCGGACCGGAGTAGTCCACCCAGTCGGCGTGGGTGTCGAACGTCGCGGGCTCGTTGCGGGCGCCCGTGGCGCTGCGGATTTCGCCGCCGTCAAGCACGTCGATCTGGTCGGCGATGCGCAGCGCCAACCCGGCGTCCTTGTCCTGCCCGAATTCCACCGGGGCGTCCGGCGCGGAGAGCGTGGAGACCACGTCCACGGCCACGTGTCCGGCCCAAAGGCGCACGCCGGTTCGACGCCGCTCGCGCAGCACCAGGCCGTCGTCGCCGTCGACCCACTCGATGCGCTGGTCGAAGGAGACGCCGTCCGCCGAGATGTCGGTCCGGGTGTCGCGAACCAGGATCCGGGGCGGGGGAAAGATGCCCAGCGTCTCGGGCGCCCAGAAGTTGAGGCCGTTGACGTCCGTGTGCCCAATCCACAGCGACAGATGGTGCGGGTGGTCCGCCGGCCCGGCCTGCGTGACCACGTGGCCCTGCACGGTGCGCACCGGAAAGACATAGGGCCGGTAGAGCCCCTGCTGCACCGCGGCCAGGTTGCGGCCATCGGCGAATACCTTTAGCTGGCGCTGGCGCTCGAATACTTCGTATTTGGGCATGGCCGTCCATAACGCTGCGGCTCGATCCCCGGCAGTCTACGCAAGCGGCGGGGCACCGTGGCCGGTCGCGTCCTTGGCGAGTGCGGATGCGCGATGGTTCTACGCGCCCACCAACGAACGCACGGTGAGTCCGCTGACGCAACGTTGACGCACCATTCCGACCAATCTTCCACGGCGCCTATAGTTTGCTCAGGCGGGCCTGATGGCCGTCCGCCGGTGACCGAGGCTGGGTGCGTCCGTGGCGGCACGAATAGGGGACATCCTGCGAGTCGTGCTAGGCACCGGGTCGGCCGGCCCGCTCACGGGGGCTGCGAGGGCCAACTTCCGGCGCGACCTCGCCTTTCAGGTGCTCACTGGCGTGTTCCTGGGAGTGGCGCTCAACTTCTATCCGGTGGTGGCTCGCCGTCTGGGCGCCAGCGAATTTCTCCTCGCGCTGCTCACGGCGGGCTCGTATCTGGGGGCGCTGCTGAGTCTGGGCGCGCCCTACGTGCTGCGCACGCTGCAGCCGGCGCGCCGCATCGCGCTGATCTGGGCGACTGGACGGGCGCTGTGGATCGCGGCGCTGTTTGTTACGTCGCCTGCGTTGTTCGCTGTCGTCGCGCTCGGCTATTTCCTCCTCTCGGGTCTACCGCGGCCCGGCGTCACCTGGCTCATGCAGGGGGCCTATCCCGCCCCTATACGCGGACGCGTCCTGGCCGCCGCGCGCATGGCCATGGCCATCGCGGCGCTTATCACTGCTCCGATCGCCGGCCTGCTGCTCGACGTCGTCGGCCACGGTCCGATCCTCGCCGGCGCAGCAATCATCGGCATGCTCGCCATGGCGGCGTTCGCCGGCATCAAATCTTCGAACCCCCGCCCGTATCGACGGCGAAACCCCTGGGCGCTCGCGCGCGGGGCCCTTGCCACGCCGTCCTTCCGCGGGTTCGTGGGCGCCTGGAACACTATGGGCTTCGGGATCGCCGTCATGATGCCCGCGATTCCCATCGTGCTGGTGGATCACCTGCACGCCAGCTTTAGCACCGTGGGCGTGCTCTCGCTGCTTGCCGGAGTCGCGCAGGCGGTCTGCTACCCGCTGTGGGGACGGCTGATCGACCGGCGCACAGGGCCTTTCGGCGCCGCGCTGGCCATCGCCGTTCAGGTAGCGGCGCCGGTCATGTTCATCGTCGCCATGGCCACTACTCAGGTGGGGATCCTCGTCGCGGCCTATCTGGCGATGGGCGTCGCCGGCGCGGGATTCGTCCTCGGATCGCAGACGACCCTGATGTCGCTGGCGCGCCCCGAGGACACGCCGCCGCTGGCCACCACATTCAACGCCTCTGCCGGCCTCTTTGGCGTCGCGGGTCCGTTTGTCGGCGGCCTTCTCCTCCTCACGGGCGGGCCGAACGCCGCGCTCTCCGTCGCCGCCGCCCTGATATTTGCCGGGGCCGTTCAGATGCTCCGCGTCGCGCGTTCGTTTCGGCCCATCGATGCCCTAGCGTAGGGACCATGCGGACAACCGACCGCGGCTCCCCCTATAGCGCCAGCAACCCGGCGCAGTCCAGGTCGACGACCGCGCCGGCAATGCGTTCGGCCAGGACATCGAAAACCGACCAGCCGGCCGCGCCTTCGGGCAGCACTCGCGTCGTGAGCACGACGATGCGGGAGAGTACGTCCGCCATTGCCAGCCGGTAGTCGGTCGCGGACTGTTCGGCGGTGTAGTCGGTCACGCCGCCGCTGGCCAGCGCCGCGCGATAGGCGCGCAGCACGTCGGTCTCGAACGCGCGCCGCGTGCCGCGGTCCGTCGCCGACAGCAGGAAATAGGCCACGTCCATCAGGCCGGGTCCCCGGAGCATGACCTGCCAGTCGACGAATGCCGCGGGAGCGCCGCCGCCCCCGGACGCGAACATCACGTTGTCGGGCCGAAAATCGCCGTGCAGCAGGGTCGGAGGCGACTGGGACAAAGTCTGGCGGACGACGTCGAGGCCGTCGAGCAGCGCCGGACCGACGCGGGTGCACAGGTCGGGCAAGCGGCCCTGGTACCGCTCCACGAACTCCGGCCAGGCCTCGCGGCAGATGGCGTGGCGCGTGGCGGTCAGCTCGTCGAAGACCGGAATCCAGTCGAGCGAGGCGAGCGCCGGGCTGTCCCACCAGGCGGCGTGCATGCGGGCCACGACGGCGACGGCTGCCCGGACCTGCTCCGGCGAGCACCCCGCCGCCGGATCCCCGGCGCGGGCCGGGGCGAGGTCTTCCAGCAGCAGGACGTAGCGCTCGCCGTCGTGGGCCGCTACGTGCAGCCTGGCAGTGGGAACGCCTGCTCGATCGGATAGCTCGCGGTAGAAGCGGATTTCACGGGAGGCCGCGCCAATGCGCCGTATCAGCTTGCGGGTGACGGCGTTGGGGCTGTGCAGCTTGACGATGAAGCTCGGCGGGGCGCCGTGGGCCTCGCCGTCGTAGGTCGCGCGCAGGCGCCGCAACTGCCCGGCGAAGCCCTGGCTGCCGCCAAGCGGCTCGATTTCAACCGAGGTCACGGTTCCGGCGACGAGCACGCCGCCGGACCGCAGCGCGCGCGTGAGCCAGGCGGCGTCGATGGCCGCCGCGTCGGCGGGAATGTCAGGCATGGGCGGGTGCTTGGGGGAACGCTTCAAGGATTCACCAATCATGCCTGCCGAGATCTGGCCGGTCCGAAGGGCGGTGGTCGGCAGGATTCGTCATTCCCACCGACTTTCCGTCACTCCCAGGGAAGGAAACCTTTGCGGAATCCGGCCAGGCTTGGGAACGACCGGGCACACCCTGCCCGCCCCCGGGTTCCATGAGGGGTGGACTCCCGCCTTCGCGGGAATGACGAAGGGTTACGCGGGTGTCTCCGGAGGCGGGAATCCAGCCCTGTCGCAGTTGGAAGCGCGCCTGATGCTTGGTGTCGGGCGGGTCTGAGACCCGCCCCTACCGGAGATTGCAACGGTCCCCGGAGGCGGGAATCCAGGCTTGTCTCGCTCGCGGGCTTACGTTTCTCGCTGGACCTTTGCATGCTGCAGACGACTACACTCCGGTCGCACCGCCAAAGCAAGCAATCCGCGGGGCCGATCGCCATGCCTAGCCACGCCTTCACCTACAGCCTCGTGGTGAACGAGGTCAGCGACGACCTCGACACGTCCACCTCGTTTGCCCGGACCCACGGCATGTCCGCCCTCGAGCTGGACACGGTGTGGGGCGTGCCCATCGAGACCGCCGACGCCAGTGACCACGCCCGCGTCCGCGATGCCCTGCAACGCACGGGACTGGAACCGGCCATGGTGCTGTCGCCCGCTTTCAAGGCCCTGCGGCTGGCGGACGCCGACCCGGACGACATCGAGTCGCTGCCCGGCTGGCGCGAGCACCTGGGCGAGCTCGAAGCGGCGATGGATTTCGCCTCGGCCATCGGCTGTCCGCGCGTGCGGCTCTTCACCGGACGCCGCGACGTGGGCGGCGACAACCCCAGCCCCCGCCTGCCCGACGGCGGCGGACTGCCCGCCGAGCGCCTGGCCGCGATCCGGGCGATATTGCTCGACGCCGCCCGTCGCGCCGAGGACCTCGGGCTCACGCTGTGTGTGGAAAACGTGCGGAGCTGCTTTGGCAATACCGGCCTCAACACGGCGGCGATCCTGGCGGCGGTCGACCATCCGTGCGTGCGCGCCATCTGGGACCCAGCCAACGACTTCGTCAGCGGCGGGGAGGACTTTCGCCCGGGATATGAGGCGGTCAAGCCCTGGATGGTCCACGTGCACGCCAAGGACGCCACAGAGGTCGACCCGGCCACGGGCCTCACGGCATGGACCGCCATCGGCCAGGGCGCCCTGGACTGGCCGGCGCAGATTCGCGCCTTGATCGACGACGGCTACAGCGGCCACATCAGCCTGGAAACCCATTGGCACCCGGAAGGCCGCAGCCGCGCGCAGAATTCCCATGACTCGTTCATGGGCCTGCGGCAGGCGGTTCAAGAGGCCGAGACTGGGTAGCCTCTGGGTTGATTGGAGCCGGTCCGATCCCCTCTCCCTGGGGAGAGGGTTTGGGTGAGCGGATGACCGGTCTTAGTCCCGCGGGCAAGTCGAATAACGTTGGATAATGGCCGCGGTGCGTCGCCGAGACCCGGCGGATCCGACCACTGCGATCGACCTGAGGGGGACATGGCCAAGGAACGCTTGGTGCTGGGGAGGATGGCGCCCGCTCCATGACTACCGCCGCCCCGCCCGCTGAGACCGCCGCGCGTCTGGATATGCGCCAGATGGCGCAGTTCGTGATGGACGGCTTCATCGAGTTTGACGACCTGGTGCCGGAGGACCTCAACGCCGCGGTCCACGAGGAGCAGCTTCGCGCGCCTCGCGACGCCACCTGGGACCCCAAGATTCCCGACGCGTTCCTGGACACCTCGCCCGCCTCCCGGGCCGTGCTGGAGCTGCCGCGCGTGAAGGCGATTCTCGCCACGCTGCTCGGCCCGTCCTACATCCACGACTGCTCCTTCCTGCACATCACCCCGGCAAACCAGCGAAGCTCACAGACCTGGCACGTCGACCACGACCGCGACGGCCGGCGGATGACGCGTGAGGACTTCTACCGTTTCAACATCCTGATCGCCTACTTCACCCACGACGTGCCGCGTGAAATGGGGCCCACGCTAATCCTGCCGGGGTCGCACCTGCGCCAGGTGGGCCACGACATCTCGCGCTACCGAAACATCGCCGGACAGCAGCATCTGGCCGGGCCCGGCGGGCGCATCGCCTTTCTGCACGACGCGCTGTGGCACTGCGCCCAACCGAACCTCACCGACCAGCCGCGATTCATGTTCAAGGTGCGCTATCACTCCGCCGAGCCGCAGCGTGGACACTTCGACGCCACCGGTTGGGACAGCCCCGAGATATGGCGCCTGTTCCGGGGCAGCGTGAACGGTCACGCCTGGCAAGGCTCCGCCTGCGACCGCATCGCCGCCCTGCGCGACGACTGGTGGCGCTACCTCTGTGGGGCCGAATCAGAGAGCGTAGCGGCGTAGGCGGCCAGGTCAGCCGGTCGCTTGCCGCTTCCGCAGCCGCGCGCGAGTGCGCAAAGATTTGGATAATGGCCCCAGCACATCGCCGCGATTTGCCGGATCCGACCACGCGGATCGACCTGAGGGGGACATGGCCGAAGAACGCCAGCAGATCCTCATCCTGCATGCGAACAGTCTCAACCTCACCGCGCCGGTGGTGGCGTGGGCGCTGTTCGACGGTGCGCAGCCCAAAGACGAACAGATGAAGACCGGCGACGCGGACGAGCCGCCCTACGGCAGCGTGGTGGACGCCATGCGCGATGGCTGGCGCGTCATGCAGCTCCCCCAACCGCCCAGCGAAATTGATCCCGGTTACCTCGACCATGAGTTCGTGCTGGAGAGGATGGTGCCCGCCCCATGACTACCGCCGCCCCGCCCGCCGAGACCGCCGCGCGTCTGGATATGCGCCAGATGGCCCAGTTCGTGATGGACGGCTTCATCGAGTTCGACGACCTGGTGCCGGAGGACCTCAACGCCGCCGTCCACGAGGAGCAGCTGCGCGCGCCCACCGACGCCCGCTGGGAGCCCAAGATTCCCGATGCCTTTCTGGACACCTCACCTTCAACGCAGGCCGTGCTGGAGCTGCCACGCGTGAAGGGAATCCTCGCCACCCTGCTGGGTCCGTCCTACATCCACGACCACTCCTATCTGCACATCACGCCCGCGGGCCAGCGAAGCGCGCAGTCCTGGCACGTCGATCACGATCGGGACGGCCGGCGGCTGACGCGCGAGGACTTCTACCGCTTCAACATCCTGATCGCCTACTTCACCCACGACGTGCCGCGTGAGATGGGGCCCACGTTGATCCTGCCGGGGTCGCACCTGCGCCAGGTGGGCCACGACATCGCGCGCTATCGCAATATCGTCGGCCAGAAGCACCTCTCCGGTCCCGGCGGGCGCATCGCCTTCATCCACGACGCGGTCTGGCACTGCGCCCAGCCGAACCTCACCGACCGGCCGCGCTTCATGTTCAAGGTTCGCTACCACCCCGCCGAGCCCCAGCGCGGGCACTTCGACGCCACCGGCTGGGACAGCCACGACATGTGGGAGTTGTTCCGCGACAACGTGAACCGCCACGCCTGGCAAGGCTCCGCCAGCGACCAGGTCGCCGCCGTCCGCGACGACTGGTGGCGCTACCTCTGCGGGGCGGACGTCGAGGATGTAGCGGCGTAGGGGGCGACGTCAGCCGGTCGGTCGCCGCCTCCGCAGCCGCGCGATGACTTCGCCGGCGGGCTGAACCTCGCCTGACGCGATCTGCCGCTCGCCCAGGGCCAGGATCTTGAGCAGTGCGAGCGTCTCTTGCAGTTGCCTGTCGCCGCTTGGCCTGATCGGGTCGGATGGCTGCACGGTCGCCTCACTTCGGATCGAACACTGGCCAACTGCAGGCCGGACGCGACAGCGATCGTAGCGCGTCGCTGCCCGGCGCGGTGTATCGACGACGCGGGGGCCACGTTGGTCGAGAGTCCGCGCGGGTCGCGGTCGGCCTAGCCGGTCGCTATGGTCACTTGCATGGATCACCTGCCGTCAGACCTGACCTTTCGGCCGGTCGAGGCGGCGACGTGGGCGGACTTCGAGCGGCTGTTCGAGTCGCGGGGCGGGCCGTCGTATTGCTGGTGCATGCCGTATCGGGCGACGCCGGAGGAGAACCGGAACCTCGACCGCGAAACTCGGAAGGACGGCATGCGGGCGCGGGTGATGGCGGGCGTGCCGGTGGGCATCCTGGCCTATGCCGGCGGCGAGCCCGTCGGCTGGTGCTCGATCGCGCCGCGCCCCACGTTTCCCCGGCCCAACACCTCGTCGGTCCCGGGCGCCGCCCGCGCCGACGATCCGTCGGTCTGGTCACTGACCTGCTTCTTCGTACCGCGGCGCTTGCGCGGCTGCGGGCTCGCATCGCGTCTGCTTCAGGCCGCGCTCGACTATGCCCGCGAGCAGGGCGCGGCGGCGGCAGAGGCCTATCCGGTCGATCCCGACTCGCCGAGCTACCGCTTCGGCGGTCTCCGGCCCATGTTCCGGGCCGTGGGCGCGCGCGAGCTGGGGCCGCTGGGCCGACGGCGGTATGTGGTGCGGATTGATCTCGGGGACGAGGCGTCCTCACCCCCGTAGGGAATCTAGCGGCCGCTCAGTCTGTTGGCCCATGCCCACGGGCGACGCATGCGTCGCCCCTACGTCTTGATTCGTTGGTCTCCGGTGGGTGTGGGGGTTCGAGCCGCCGGCCCGCGGTGGCATGGAATCCCGGGCTGCACGCAGCCCGGGCCACCCGACAGGCCGGGCGGCCACACGGACCGCCCCTACGCCGAGCGGACCGGCACGCGGCGAGTTGTGCATCCGCCCTGATATGGGAGCCTATCCGCCGACATGGGATACCTCGTCGCAGCGGTGGCGTTGGCGGTTTCGTTTGGGCTGATTCAACGTGCGGCCCAGCGACGGCGCGGGCACTACTTTTACGTGTCCGTCACCAACTACGCCGTCGCCGCGCTGGTGGCGCTGGTGTGGGTGGCCGCGCGGGGCGGCTGGGAGGCGTCGGCGCTGGCCTATTGGGTGGGCGCGCTGAACGGCGTCGGCTTCGCCGTGCTCTTCGTCTTGCAGTACTTCATGCTCGGACAGCGGGGCGTGGGCGTCACCTTCGCGCTCGGCTCGCTGGCGCTGCTGGCGCCGATCACGGTGTCGCTGGTGGTGTTCGAAGAGCCGGCCGAAGCGGTCAGGCTGGTCGGCATCGCGTTGCTGGTGGTCGCGGCGCCCCTGATCGCCTATCGCCGCATGCCCATGTTGCCGGCGGTGAGGGTGGGCCTCTATTGGGCGGTGGTGGCGGGTTTGCTGGTATTCACCGCGGGCACCCTGATCTCGTGGAAGGTCATCAGCGAAGTCACGCCCAGCGCCGACCGCGACGCGTTCGTGCTGGCGACGTTTGCGGGCGCGACGGTGACGGCGGGCGTGACGCTCGCCATCCGACGCTGGAGCGAAGGTCCGGGTCCGCCGATGCGGCGGCAGGGTCAGGCAGGCGCGCTGGCGTGGGTCCCGCTGCCAATCGTGATGGGCGTCGGGCTGGGTCTGTGCAACGTGGTGCAGCTGTGGGTGCTCCTCGCCGCGCTTCGCGAAGTCCCAGGGGCGGTGGCGTTTCCGGTGCACAGTGCCGGCACGGTGCTGCTCATCACCCTGGCCGGTTGGATCGTCTGGCGCGAACGACACGGACCGGTGACGCTGCTGGGCATCGCGGCGGCGGTGGCCGGGTTGGTGCTGGTGAATCTCTGAGCTGTGGGTGGAATCCCCTCACCCTAACCGTCTCCCCAGGGGAGAGGGGACCGGATGGCCGGGTGCTGGCGCTCGCCCTCAGCCGGTCATTTGGTAGTCGGCCCGACTGAGCATCAAGTCGAGGTCACCGTCGCTCCCAGACCCAGCTGCGTCTATACCTGCCTCGACCGCGAAACCGAGCGACTCGAACATGCGGCGGCTGCGCACGTTGCCCGCGTCGACGCAGGCGTAGATCACGTCCACGCCCTCGCGACGGAGCCCGAAATCCAGCAGCAGCCCCACCGCCTCGCGGCCCAAGCCCTGTCCCCACAGCGCCGGCAGGCCAATGGCGATGTCGATGCGCCGCACGTCCTCGCCCGAATGACGCGCCGCCAGCCGCTCCAGGTTCATGCGCTGCAGCCAGCACTCGCCGATGGGCTCGCCGTCCAGCTCCATCAGAAAGCAGTGCGCGTTGACGGAGATTGCGCGGTAGATGCGCTGCACGTCGTCCAGCGTGCGTGACTCGATTTCG
Organism: Chloroflexota bacterium; assembly: GCA_965243625.1. GTDB lineage: Bacteria > Chloroflexota > UBA11872 > UBA11872 > UBA11872 > JAJECS01. Next base: position 523,621 of record CBDEVI010000002.1, on the reverse strand, counting down.
TCGCCCTCGGTCCACGCCAGCACCTCGGGATCGTTGTTCCAGTCCAGCAGCGGCGCCCAGTCGTCTTCCGTCAGCGGGCGCAGCAGCAGTCGCGGTCCGCGCAGCGTGACGTCGTGCGTCCGCAGCGTCCCCGGCGGATGCGCCAACGCTTTCCGATGCTCCTCCGTCGTGGCATGAGCGTCGCTGGACATGGTGGGCGCGCCTATACTCCGCTCGGTGGAGCGGCAAGCTGGCGAGTCTCCCATGAAGCTGCGCAACGTCAACACCACCGACATCGCCGCCGCCATCGAGGCGGGCGCGCGGACGATGGCGAGCGTGTTCAACGCGGACGACGACGACATCCCCTTCTTTGGCTCCGTCGTGTGGCCCGACCCGCGCCTCGCCTTCAACCCGGTGCACTCCGAGGGCCACGTTCCGGGGCGGCACCTCAACGCGCTGCTGACGGCGGAGTCCCTGGGCTTTCCGATCGACGAGGCGGCGGTCGAGAAGCACGCGCGGGCGGCGCTTTTTTCCTACAGCGGGCCCGTGCCGCTGCCGCTCAACCGCGAGCGCATGGACGGTCCACTGGTGAACCTCCGCCCGCACAACGTGCGCGAGGGCTTCCACGCGCTCTATGCGCTGGCGCGCTATCGAGATTCGGCGCGTGCCCGAGAGGTGGCGGAGGCCAGCATCGCCGCGATCAACGAGCTGTGGGACCCCGACCGCGACTGGGACTACGAAGGCGCCGCGCGCGACTACGACATCGACCTCAAGGTCGAGACCACCTTCATCCGCGGGGTGGGGCGCGCCATCGGCCCGCTCGTGAAGTACTACCGCGCGACCGGCCATGGCCCGGCGCTGGAGCTGGCCATCCGGCTCAAGGACAAGGCCGTGACGGACCACTTCACAGCCGACGGCAGCTACTCCACGGAGCGCTTCGGCCCGCACACGCACTCCACCACCTGTGTGATGTCCTCGCTGGCGCAGCTGGCCGACCTGCTCAACGACGCGCCGCTGATGGAGCGCGTGCGGACGTTCTACAGCCGCGGGCTGTGGGAGATCCGCGACCAGCTTGGGTGGGTGATCGAGAGCAGCCTTCCGGACGCGGAGCCCGACTTTGGCGAGGTCAACAACACCGGCGACATCCTGGAAACGGCGCTGATTCTGGGTCGCTGGGGCTATCCCGAGGCCTTCGACGACGCCGAGCGCATCCTGCGGGGACATATGCTGCCCAGCCAGCTGCGCGACGTGTCGTGGATTCGCGAGCCGTCGGACGCGGCGGGCGGCGACGGGTACCGCGACGTGGCCCGGCGTCACCTGGGGGCCTTCGGCTTTCCCGCGCCCTACGGTCACCGGCCGGTCGAGGCGACCCGCATCTCGTTCAACATGGACATCGTCGGCGGCGCCGTGGCGTCGCTCTGCGAGGCCTACCGCGACGTGACCCGGTTCGACGACGCGGGCCACTGGGTCAATCTGCTGTTCGACCACCGGACCGAGGACATCGAGATCGAGTCGCCGTATCCCAGTGGCGTGCTGGGCGTGACCCTCAAGCGGCCGGGACCGCTCTTCGTGCGGGTGCCAGCGTGGGCGGACGTGGCCAAGGTCGCGGTTGAGGGCGCGGTCGCGACCACACCGCGAACCGGGCGCTACCTGTTGGTGGCCGAGCCTCCGGTGGGCCGGCGCATCACGTTTGGATTCGATCTGTCCTCGAGCGAGATCGTCCTGCGGCACCGCACGCGCGACATTCGGGTCAGGCTGCGTGGCGACGCGGTCGAGGCGATGGACAACTTCGGCCAGGACCTGACCTTTTTCGATCCGATCGACTAGCCGGGCCGGTCTGTCACGCGCATCTCACGCACGATTCGACGCCGCTGCGCGCGCATGGCCAGGTCGAGGTTCGGAGCGTCGGCAGCGGCGGCGAACGCGGCGATGATCTCGCGCATGCCGTCCAGGGACGTGGGTGACACGCCTTGCGTCTCGGCCCATTCCACCACCGCCTCGAGCGCGGCGATCTGGGGCTCACGCGCCAGGCGCGCGGCGAGTGCGGACGTGCGGTCACCGTAGGTTTTCCATCGGGCCGGATCGTGCACCGCTCGTCCTGCACGCGCCATCCGGAACCGCCTTGCGAATCGAATTGGGAATCTGGTGACCACCCTCGGCTTGGGAGATACTACCATTTTTGGTTGATTCTGCCAATATAGGGTGTATTCTTAGGAAATGATATCGTTCAGGTCAGAATGACCCGCGAATCCCACGCTGGCAACGATCCCCGACCGGGCCACAGTGAGTTCGCCCGGCGGCTGCGGGCCTACATGGGCTATGCCGACCGCACGCTGGACGAGGTGGCGGCGGAGTTGCAGGCGGCGGGCGTCAGCGTGAGTCCCAGCACGGTCAACCGCTGGGCGCGCGGCCAGGGGGCGCCGAGCGTGTTCGCCGCGCGCGAGTTGGGTCGGCTCGTCGAGCGGGCGGGACTGGCCGCCGAGGGCGCCGGCACGGCCTGGCTGCTCGGCGAAGCGCCGGTGGTGTCCGCCGGCAGCCCGGCGCTCGTCCGGGCGCTGCGCGCCTGGCGATTCCGCGCCGCGGACGCGGTGCTGTCCGATGCCCTGGGCGAACGCGGCATACCGGCGGGCTACCGCGCGCCGCTCGCGGAGCTGTTGGCCAGGCTGCTCGAGGAGCTGGCCGACGATCCCGACGGGACCGGTGACTCTCCGGAGCCCCTCGCCCCCGGATCAAGTCCGGGGCAGGCTCCAACCCTCTCCCTTGGGGAGAGGGAATAGAGCCGCCGACCTGCTCTGAGCGCCACCCAGGCACCTCGGTTGTCTGGACGGACGGGACCACCGGGCCTATGCCCTTGGGGAGCCAAACAGCCGGGTCCGGTCCCTTCTCCCGTGGTGGAGAATCTTGCAAAACGAGTAGGGGCGACGCATGCGTCGCCCCTACAAGACGCCCCCGACTGTCTCCAGATTCAACCGGCCTGGATTCCGGCCTCCGCCGGAATGACGAAGGATTACGCACAGATCTCTGGTGGGAGAAGGTGAAGCTGAGGTCGAGCGACTACCGACGCGCGCCGGCCTAAGACGACCCGACCGAGACCGGCGGCGGCTCGCGCTAGAATATTGCGCGGGCTGGTCCCGCCCGGCGGAAGTGGCTCAGTGGTAGAGCATCTCCTTGCCAAGGAGAGGGTCACGGGTTCGAATCCCGTCTTCCGCTCCAACGGCCCGTCCCAAACCTGTTGGGGCCCCCTGCCGAGGGGGTCCGGGTCATCCCGATGTCCAGAAATGCAGGCGTCCGGGTCCCGCCCGGCCGCCCGCTGCGAGTTCGGGAGCGCGTGCGCGTAGAGGTTCGCGGTCGTGGTCTTGACCCGATGACCGAGCCGCTCGCTCACCACCGGCGACACGTGGCCGCGCGCCAAAAGTCGCGTGGCGTGTGTGTGCCGACGGTCGTGCAGCCGCGTGTGCCTCGGGAGCCCCGCCCGTGCGAGCGCCGCCTGCACCCAGCGGTAGACCGTGCTCACCTGCAGCGGATTGCCCAGGGCATCCGCTACCACCAGGTCATGGGTGGCGTAGCCGTCGCTACATCTCGGGAAGAGGACACCCACGCGAGCCCTGAGTTCTGACGCAGCGACTACAATTCCCGCGCGCCTCTTCTGGAATCTCGATCTCGGTCATGCAACCTGAGCCGGTTCCCACCGCCTACGTCGGCCTGGGCGGTCGCGGCATGCGCTACCTCCGCGCCTCGCATTGGGTCGGCGGCTTCACGCCCGTGGCTTTGGTGGACACGGACGCGGAGCGGTTTGGCGAGGCCCGCGAGTTCACTGAGCTGCCCGAGCTCGCTTGCCATGCCTCGCTCGCCGCCGCGCTGCAGGCGCATGAGATTGCGGCAGTCTTCGTCTGTGCGCCGGCGTCGGCGCACGCCGCCATCATCTTGGAGGCCGTCAGGGCCGGGGCGCACGTCTTCACCGAGACGCCGTTCACCACCAACTACGCCGATGCCGCCGAGGCCGTGAAGATCGCCGCGGCGAAGGACCTGGCGATCGTGGTCGCCCAGCAGTACCGGCTCGCGGCGGTGGAACGCACCATCGCGAATCTCTTGGCGCAGGGCGCGTTGGGAGGGGTCGGCTTCGGATACCTGCGGCACGATCTGCCTGCACGCGAGCCGGCCGCCGAGGACGGGACGTCGCGACTCTGGCGGGCAGACGTCCACACCATCGATTCGCTCATCGCGATGATGCCCGGGAGTCCGACGCGCGTCTTCGGCCGCCTCTTTTCGCCAGAATTCAGCGATGCCGCGGCGCCCAGCTCGCTGCAGGCGACGCTCGAATTCGACGACGGTTCCGTGGTCCAATACTTGTCCAGCTCCGAATCGCACCAGCCCGACTATAGATTTCGGATCGACTGCGAAGCCGCAGCCTTGGTGCACCGCGCCGCGCATCCGGGGCGCGGTGACGACGCGGCCGAGCTGATCCAGATCGCGCCCGACGGCAGCCAGCAACCGGTGATGCTCGATACGAGCTACGACGACTCCTGGTTAGAGGAGACCCTCGCCATCTTCTTCAGGGACTCCTTCCGGTCGGGCAAAGAGCCTGCCAGCAGCGGGCGCAACAATCTGGCCACCATGGCCGTGCTGCAGGCGCTGCTGTGCAGTTCCGAGACCGGGGAGGCGATTGACGTCGCGGATGTCGCGCCGGAGGCCATTCGTGAGCGTGGCTGAGGCGCCGGCGGAATCTCCGCTGCGCGCCGCGTTCATCGGCATCAGCCACGATCACGCCTGGGGCAAGGCCGAGGCCATTCGTCGCTCGCCCCACATGGACCTGGTGGGCGCGTTCGAACCCGACGCCGCGGAATGGGAGCGCCAGCGCGCACGCGCGCCGTTCAGCGACGTTCGCCACTTGGCGGCGCGTGACGTACTGGAGGACCCAACGATTGAGGTCGTCTTCATCGAGACCCGTCCGCACGACAACCTGCGCTGGGCGCGGGAGGCTCTCGTCCACGACAAGCACGTGCACATTGACAAGGCGCCTGCGCCTTCGCTCAACGACGTGCGCGGCGTGCGCAGCCTCGCGGCCGATCGGGGCCGGCACGTGTCGATCGGCTACCAGTTCCGCTAGGGAACCTCTGAAGAATCCCCTAAGGCGCGGCCCAAGCCGTTCGTGGTGAGCTAGTCGAACCATGAACGGCCCTTCGACTTCGCTCAGGGCGAACGGATCGGGGTCGAATCGATGGGCTTTTTCAGAGCATTCCTAGGCTACGTCAGATCTCAGGTCGCTGGCGTGGTGTTCGTCGCGGGATTTGTGCTGTTGCCCGCCGCCGTGTTCATGGGTAGCCGGTCGCGCACACCCGCCAGCTCCAGCTCCTTCGCGCGGTGACACGCGACCCAGTGACCCTCCGCCACCTCTTCCCAGGCGGGCGTGTCGGTCCGGCACACGTCTTGCGCATAGCGACAGCGGGGGTGGAAATAGCACCCGGACGGTGGCGCCGCCGGATTCGCGACCTCGCCCTCCAACACGATGCGCTGCGAGCGCCTTCGCGGGTCCGGCTCCGGCACCGACGACAGCAGGGCCTCCGTGTACGGATGCCGCGGGCTGTTGAACAGACGCTCACGATCGGTCATCTCGACCAGGCGGCCGACGTACATCACCGCCACCCGGTCGCTGAGGTGCTTCACCACACTCAGGTCGTGCGCCACGAAGAGATACGTAAGCCCGAGTTTCTGCTGCAGGTCGAGCAGCAGATTCAGGATCTGCGCCTGCACCGAAACGTCCAGCGCGGACACCGGCTCGTCGGCCACGACCAACCTGGGGTTCAGGGCCAGCGCCCGGGCGATTCCGATGCGCTGCCGTTGCCCGCCGCTGAAGGCGTGCGGGAATCGGCGCATGTACTCAGGACGCATACCCACCAAGCGCAGCAGCTCTTCCACCCGCTCCTGCCGTTCCCGGCCGCTGCGCATGCCGTTCACCAGCAGCGGCTCACCGACGATCTCCAGCAACGTGAACCGTGGGTTCAGCGAGCTGAAGGGGTCCTGAAAGATCAGTTGCATGTCGCGACGCAGCTGCCGCAGCTCGCGCCGCGTGCTTTGCGCCACATCGAACACCTGGTCTTCGGTCGGCCGGAACAGAATCTGGCCATCCGTCGGGTCGTTCGCGCGCAGGATGCAGCGGGCCGTGGTCGTTTTCCCGCAACCGCTCTCACCCACCAGCGACAGCGTCTCGCCCCGGTCGATGTGGAACGACACATCGTCTACGGCTCGCACCGCGCCCACCTCGCGGCGCATAAGGCCCTTTCGGATGGGAAAGAACTTCTTGAGGCGTTTCACCTCGAGGAGCGGGTGTCCGTTCGGCCCTTCGACGGTCATGCCCGCTCGTCCGTGGGCTCGTGATACAGGAAGCAGCTCACCAATTGATCTGACGTTCGCTCATCGAGCGCCTGGAGTTCGGGCACGTGCCGATCGCACGTTCCCGGAATGAACTGTGGACAGCGATCGTGGAACGGGCAGCCCTCGGGCCGGTTGTAGGGATGCGGGATGGCGCCGCTGATGGTGGGCAGCGGGACACGCGCCTCTGAATAGAGGCTCGGGATCGACTGCAGCAGCAGGCGGGTGTAGGGATGCTGGGGATTGTGGAATATCGCATCCACGGAACCCTCCTCAACCACCCGTCCCAGATACATCACGACAACGGTGTCGCACATCTCGGCCACCACGCCGAGGTTGTGCGTGATCAGGATGATCGCCATACCGAGGTCGGTCTGAAGCTGCCGCAGCAGGTCCAGAATCTGCGCCTGCGTCGTCACGTCCAGAGCCGTCGTGGGTTCGTCGGCAATCAAGACTCTCGGCTCGGCGGACAGCGCCATGGCGATCATCGCGCGCTGCCGCAGACCACCGCTCAGCTGGTAGGCGTATTCGTTAAGGCGCGCCTCGGCTCGTGAGATGCCGACTTGCCGCAAGAGGTCGGCCGCACGTTCACGGGCTTCGCGCTTGCCCAACGGCGAGTGCAGCCGGATGGCCTCGACGATTTGGCTCCCGATTGGATGCACCGGACTGAACGAGGTCATGGGTTCCTGAAAAATCATCGCGATCTCGCCGCCGCGAATCTGCCGCATCTCCGGGCCGTCGGCCGAAACCTGCGCCAGATCGAGTTCGACCTCCCGTCCGTCGGTTCGATGCCGAAAACGAATCTCGCCTTCCACGATTCCGCCTGGATGTTCGACGATGCGCAGTATCGAGCGTGCGGTCACGCTCTTTCCGCAGCCGCTCTCGCCCACGATCCCGAGGGTCTGGCCGGCGCACACCTCGAAGCTCGCGCCGTCCACCGCGCGCACCGTGCCCTCATCTGGGAAGAAATAGGTCTTGAGGTTGTGCACGCGCAGCAGTGGCCGCCGTTTCCCTGCGGCAAGGGTGGTCATCAGCTAGGTCCCGTAGGGATCCGCGGCGTCCCGCAGACCGTCCCCGAGGAAATTGAACGCCAGAATCGCGACGATCACCGGCAGCGCCGGCAGCAGCAGCCAGGGTGACAGCGCCAACGTCTGGATGTTCTGCGCCTGCTGCAGCAGCACCCCCCAGGAGATGGCGGGGGGCCGCAAGCCTAGACCCAGGAATGACAGCGAGGTCTCGCTGATGATGATGGTGGGGATGGCCAGCGTCGTGGCCGCGATGATGTGGCTCAGGAACGAGGGCACCATGTGTCGCAGGATGATGCGCATGCGGCTGGCCCCGGCCAGCTCGGCGGCCATCACGAAGTCCTCTTCCCGCAGCGAGAGAAAGCGGCCGCGCACCACGCGCGCCAGTTCGGTCCACAAGATCAACGCCAGCAGGATGGTGATCGCGAAGTAGATCTGCTCGATCGTCCAGTCCTTCGGCACCGCTGCGGCAATTCCCATCAACAGCGGAATCTGCGGGATCGAGCGCACGATTTCGATGATGCGTTGAATCACGGTGTCCATCAGGCCGCCGAAGTACCCCGACACGCCGCCGATCACGATTCCCAGCATCTGACTGATCGCCACCGCGATCAGCCCGATCGTCATCGAGATCCTGGTCGCGAAAACGATCCGCGACCACATGTCGCGCCCTTGAATATCAGTGCCCAGCAGCGACACATGCTCCTGCGCCAGCGCGCCACCCGCGTCGTCGCTCACACCGATCAAGTGCCGGTCCCACGGAATGATGCCCAAGATCTCGTACTCCAATCCCTGCGCAAAGAACTGCACCGAGATCGGTTGATCGCCGAGGATCTCGTACACGCGTTCGAAGGTTTCCGGATCGCGACTTCCCTCGAATGCGAGCACATGCGGGTTCCACCCGTCGTCATCGAACAAGTGAATCGGCTGCGGCGGCAATAGACCGCGCTTGGCCGCCGGCAAGTTCGGATCGGCGTAGGCGAAGAAGTCCGCAAACAGCACCACCACGTAATACGCGATCAGCACAATCGCCGCGATGTTTGCGACCTTGTGTTTGCGGAATCGCCACCAGGTGAGTTGCCACTGTGTGGCGACCGAGATGCGCTCTTCCTCGCGCGCGCCGCCAACGGCCACTGTGCTCTCAATCGGTCGGGCGGTGTGGTCCTCAGCCACCACGAGCCTCAAACTTGATTCGCGGATCAAGAATCACCAGCAAGATGTCCGAAATCAGCGTGCCGACTACCGTGATGACGCCCAATAACAGAATGATCGTCCCCGCCAGGAAGGAGTCTTGCGCGATCAGCGACTTCAGGAGAATCGGCCCGAGCGTCGGCAAGCTCAGCACGATCGATACGATCACGCTGCCTCCCACGATGTCTCGCAGCACGAAAGGCACGATGCTCACGAACGGATTCAGTGCCACGCGCACCGGGTACTTGAGCACCGCCCGGTTGTTCGTCAGGCCCTTCGCCCGCGCGGTCACCAAATACGGCTTACGCAGCTCATCCAGCAAGTTCGCCCGCATGATGCGTATCAGGAACGCGGTCCCCGCCAGTCCCAGCGCCAGCGCGGGTATTGGCATGTGCTGCATCAGATCCCAAAACTTGTTCCAGCTCCAATCCGCCTGGGCGTACTCCGGCGAGAAGAGGCCACCGACGTTGGCGTCAAACAGAACAAATCCGAAATACATCAGCACCAGCGCCAAGAGGAATCCCGGAATCGCCAGACCAATAAACCCGATGAAGGTGAACGCATAGTCGCCGATGGAGTACTGCTTGACGGCCGAGTAGATGCCGATCGGCAGCGCCACGATCCACGTGAGCAGCAGCGCCGCTACCGACACCACAATCGTCAGCAGGAAGCGATCGCCGATCACATCCAGAACCGGCCGGTTAAACTCGAAAGACACCCCAAAATTCCCCTGCGCCATCAGGCCCAGCCAGCGGAAATACTGCAAGATGACCGGCTGATCGAGCCCGTAGAGATCGCGCAGCGCCTGCGCTTCGACGTCGGTGAAGATGGTGCCCTGCGACTGCAACTGCGCGATGTATGAGGTCACGTAATCGCCCGGCGGGATTTGAATGACGACGAACGACAGCATCGAAATCGCCCACAACGTCGCGAACGCAAACAGCGTTCGGCGGATCAGCCAGCCTGCCATCGGTTCATTTCAGCCCCAGCCTGCCATCGGATCATTTCAGCCCTAGCACGGGCGGCTGGTCAAGCGCGGCCTGGGCGCAGCCGAGCTAGAACCGCCCGGCTACCCAGCCATCCGCGACGCGCCGGGTGGCCGCCGCGGCCGCCACGGGTTCGATGTGGACTTCGAACGTCCACGCACCGTCGAAGCCCATGGTGGTCAACGCCGCGTACAATTCCGCCCAATTCACGTCTCCCTGGCCAGGCATCCAGTGCCGGTCCGCCACGCCGTCCGTGTCCTGCAGATGCAACGCCATGAGGCGCTCGCCAGCGACGCGCGCTTCGGCCGCTGGATCGAGCCCGCTCATGTACGCGTGCCCGGTGTCCAGGCAGAGTCCCACCTCATGGGGGTAGCCGTCGATCACGGCCAGCACCTCTTCCATCAGGACCCCCGGCCGGGGCCGGCCATGTGACGGCATGTTTTCGCAGGCGAGGCGAATGCCGAGCGTCTCGGCCATCCGCCACAACTCGTCCAGCGAGCGACGAAAGGCATCCAGGTGCGCCGCGCGGTTCCTTTCGTCCCATTCGAGTGACTTGTTTGGTGCAACCCCACTGCCGCTGGGATGCACGATCGCCGCGCCGCCGCCCAGCGCCGCGTACGGCTCGAAGCACGCGCTGATCTCCGCCACCGAAGCCTGGCGGTGGTCCTCGTCCAGCGCGCCCAGATTCGTTCCGCCGATTGGTGGGTGGATGGTTGGGGCCTGCACGCCATGCCGATCGAGCACCGATTGCACCACCGCGACATCGACAGGGGGCTCCACGTGCTTGAACGAGAGCTCGCAGGCGGGGATTCCGGCTGCGGCCAGGCCGCGCGCAATCGGCTCCAGCCCCCCCGCACGCTCATCTTCCATGAAATAGTTCGACGAGATGGCCAGGCCAAACTTTGGCACGTCTATACCCCCCCGTATCGTGCGCCTACTGAGAAACTCGGTCGATGGTCTGGTGTGAATGCTGGCGATGATGGGCTGTCGCCGCTTGAACGGCGAACGCTGCACCCGCTCACCGAGCGCCTGCACGAGCCGGCGCGGCCCGTCCGCCTGGGGATATTGCCGCGCTGGCCGTCTGTCCGCTCATGCGCCAATGTCAGCAGGCGGATCCGGATCCTCTTCCAGCAATGGGACGACGCCCTCGCGGTGCACAGCCCCACGCTGCACTGAGAGCCGAGAACTCACGTCCGTATTCGCTGCTTTCCTAGCATACGTCGCAGAGAACCCTACCGAAACCGCAAAGCGTCGGACTGTCGACCACCACGGATGACGGATCGCCGAGCGCTCACGAACCCCAGGTGCGCCGCGTCCGATGAACCAGCGGCGCCTCCCGGAAATCGTATCCGAGAGGGATGTTCAACAACAACTCGTACTCAGCGGCAGACGCAGTCTGAACGGCCCTAACAGGTGGCAGCGTACGCATCGCCTGCGTTGACGCCTCAATGGTACTCGCCTACGCTATGCGCACGATTTCGGAATCGTCATCGGGCTCGTCGCACCGGTTTCAGGCATCTCCGGTCGGCGCAAGCGTGACTGTTGAGCAAAGCGGGTATCGCATCCAAGGCTGGTACCGGGGAGGTTGGGTATGAATCGCCTGTCGCGTCGACATTTGCTTCGTTTGCTCGGAGGCGGCGCAGTCGGAGTAGCGGGCGTGCAGGCCCTGATGGCCTGTGGCGAGACTGAGGTCGCCACCAAGGAAGTGCCGATCGAGACGACCGTGATCAAAGAGGTCCCGGTCGAGAGGGTGGTGATCCAAGAGAAGATCGTCACCAAGGAAGTGGAAGTGCCGGTCGCGACCACCGTGATCAAGGAAGTTCCGGTCGAGAAGGTCGTAGAGAAGGTCATTGAGACCGAGCGGGTGATACCGGCCCTCCAGCCGGCCAGCGGTGAAAACGTCGATGTCGTTACTGGCTTCATTCCGGAGTCGTTCTCCGAGGCGCCGCAATGGACCGCGTTGGTGCAGGCCGGGCAGCTGCCACCTATCTCGGAGCGGCTGCCAAAGGAGCCGTTGGTCTACCGACCGCTGCGGCGAATTGGCAAGTATGGCGGCACGATGCGCCGGGCGTTCACTGGGCCCGGCGACCTCGCCAACTTTGACCGCATCCTCCACGACACGTTCTTGTACTGGAACAGCCAGCTAACGAAAGTCGTCCCATATATCGCCAAGGGGTGGGAGGTCAGTGACGGCGGGACCACCTTCACGTTCTTCATGCGCGAGGGGCACCGCTGGTCCGACGGCACGCCGCTTACCGCTGACGACGTCATGTTCTGGTACGAGGACTTGTATCTGAACGACGACTACCACCCAGGCGGGTCTACCTGGAATGCCGACTCCCAGGGCGAACAGGGTACGTGGGAGAAGGTGGACGACTACACGGTCAGGGTCCGCTTCGGCGCACCCAACTTCGTCTTCGTCGAGCAGCTGGCTTCGAACCCGCCTGGCGGCGCGTTCTCCTCGAGTCACATCGGAAATAGCATCTGGGCGCCCAAGCACTACCTATCCCAGTTTCACCCCAAGCACGTCGGTGAGGACAACGCCGCGAAGCTGGCCAGCGACGCCGGCTACGAGAACTGGGTCCAGCACATGAAGACGGTCGCGCACCCCGTGCGCAACCCGGGGTGTCCGGTGACAACCGCCTGGAAGCCTCTAACCGCTAACAGCACACCGCAGGTATTGCTGGAGCGAAATCCCTACTACCACGCGGTGGATATCGAGGGCAATCAGCTGCCCTACATCGACCGAATCCGGACCGATCTTGCCGAGGACTTGGAGGTACTGAACCTCAGGGCCGTAGCTGGCGAACTTGACTTTCAGGTCCGGCACATCGTCATCGGCAACGTACCCGTCTTGAAGGCCAACGAGATCAGAGGCGGCTACACCGTGAGCTTCTATAACGGGAACCACGGCACCGAGGGTGGCTTTCACTTCAACCAGGCGTGGCAAGGTGATGACCCGGAGATCAAGAAGTGGCTCGAGACGTTTGACTTCCGGCGGGCGCTGTCGCACGGCATCGACCGCGACGAATTAAACGAGATTCACTGGGTGGGCCTGGGTTCGCCCGGCACGACCTCGCCAGCCCCTGGCTCGCCGTACGCCCCTGAGCCCGAGTACCGCACGAAGTACGCCGACTTCGATCCTGCGAAGGCCAACGCGATCCTTGACGATCTGGGCCTGGCAGAACGCGATGCCGACGGGTTCCGATTGCGCAGCGATGGCGAAGGCACGTTGATTCTGGATCTTGTTTCGGTCGCGGCGTCCTTTGTGGACTTTCCAGGCATCGCTGAGTCCGTGGGGCAGATGTGGGAGCGAAACCTCGGCATCCGCGTCAACTTCCAGGTGCTCGAGCGCAGCTTGTTCAACGTGCGACGGGCAAATGGCGAGTTGCAAATCTGGATTTGGTCGCTGCACGGGAACGACACACCGCTCCTCTATCCGGGATCCTCTCTCATGGCCTCCGCGGCCTCTGCCGCCCCGCTCTACGGGATCTGGTACGAGACCGGCGGCGCCAGAGGGTTGGAGCCGCCTGCGGGCAGTGAGATCCGGCGCCAGCAGGAACTCCACCAGCGAGCCAAGGGAGTCTCCGTCGAAGAAGCCCGGGAACTCGGCAAGGAGATCCACCGCATCATGGTGGACAACCTGTGGGTCATCGGGACGGTCGGCCTGTCGCCGGCGCTCATTGGTGTGCGAGTTCGGAGCAACCGGCTTGAGAATGTGGCGGAGGTTCTCCCCTATGGGCAAGCGGCCTATAGCCCGGGCCCCGCGCGCCCCGAGCAGTTTTTCTTCAAGGACGCTGAGCCGGTCGAGCTCGATTTCGGCGGTTGACACGGAAACCAACCACCGCCGCAGGCCGGTCGGCCTGCGGCGGAGGCCGCTGCCGCCCGATATCCCCTGAGGAGTTCAGGCTGTGACCGTCACCAGGTCGCTCTAAGCGCCACAGGAGGAAGGACGGATGATCGCCAACGCGCCGGGTCTCAGCACGAGCCAACGGGACTTCTTCGACCGCGAAGGGTATCTCGTCATCGATGATGTCTTCGATCCGGCCCGCGATTTCAAGTTGCTCAACGAAGAGCTCGGAGACATTCTCGACCGGATCGCCCGCCGCCTGCTTGAGGCCGGCGACATCGAACACTACGACTCTGAGGAGTCCTTCGGGCAGCGTGTCCTACAGGTGCTCCGCGCCCCCGGCGCCTTTCCCGCCCAAGAATTCGACATCTCTCTCCCACAGAGGAGATCAATCGACTCCGACACCCCGATTTACCTCGGGAACGGCGCCTTTAGCATCCTCACACACCCGATCCTGCTCGACCTTGTCGAGTCGATCATCGGACCCGAGATAACCTCCAGCCCAATCCAACATATCCGCGTCAAAACCCCTCTCTCACTCGCCAGGACTGACAATCAATGGAACGGCATCCCTGATGAAAACACCCTCACCACGTCGGCCCACCAGGATATCGGCGTGCAATCCGCCGATGCCGACGCCAGCGAGGTTCTCACCGTCTGGATGCCCATCACCGACGTCTCCGCCGAGATGGGTTGCCTTGGCGTCTGGCCACGGCACCACCGGGGCGGAATCCTCAATCACTGCCCCGGCAACGAGGGCCTGGCGATAACTCCACAGGCACTGGATGAAAACGACTTCTTGCCACTCCCGATGCGCGCCGGTTCGGTCCTCCTGATGACTCGCTTCACGCCCCACTGCGCTCTTCCCAACCTCAGCGACAGCGTGCGCTGGAGCATGGACCTGCGCTATCAGCCCACTGGCCAGATCAACGGCCGCGCCGACTTTCCCGACTTCGTCGCCCGCAGCGCTTCCAACCCGGAATCCGCCCTCGCCGACCACAACGCCTGGCGCAACCTCTGGTTTGACGCCCGCGCCCGGCTGGCCGGCCAGCCCATCCGCAGTTTTAACCGCTGGAGTGCAGACGCCCCCTGGTGCGCCTGAGAGAGTCACGGCCGGAACTAGGCATTGCGTGGGACTTCTAAGGAAGCTCTGAAGAAACCCCAAGGCGCGACCCAAGCCGTTCGTGGTGAGCCCCTCGACAAGCTCGGGACAGGCCCTGTCGAACCATGAACGGCCCTTCGACTTCGCTCAGAGCCTGCCCCGTACTTGATACGGGGGCGAACGGATCGGGTTCGAATCGATGTGCTTTTTCAGAGCATTCCTAGGCCTCGAATAGGCCTGTGCGCTCCTCGGACGGCAGGTGCGACACATCATTCCACCCAATGACTACGATACCCCGCGACGAATTCTGAAATGTCGCAATCGCGGTGTTTTCGACATTGAATCGCCGCATGTGCGTGCGCGGGTCCAGGCCGAGCACGGCGCAAATCAAAAGCTGTATGGGGCCGCCGTGGGTGAAGACGGCGATGTGGCCGTCGTCGCGCGCCAAGATCTCCTCGAGCGCGACGCGGACGCGACGATCCACTTCGGCGAGGGACTCACCGTCCTCTGCCTTGGCCGCGAACCATCCGCCACCCTCGAAATCGAACATGGCGGGATAGCGAGCGCGCGCCGCATCCGCCAGCATCCCGGCGGCGCCGCCAAAATCGCGCTCGCGCCAGACCGGCTCGAGGGTCGCGTCCACCGCGGACCCGAGGACAAGACGAAGCGTTTCGGTCGCGCGCGGGAGGTCGCTGGCGATGATCCGCGCACCGTCGAATCGATCCCTGTGCTGAGCCAGGAAGGCGCATTGCCTGCGGCCGCGGTCGCTCAGCCCGGTATCGGTCTGCGAACCATACATATTCAAGAAGTTCGCCTCGGACTCGGCGTGCCGGACGAGCGTGATGCGCATGACTCGATCTGCTCGCGACTGAAAACGCGGGCCATCAGCGTACCGAAGCCGAATCCGGCGGCGCATAAGTCGCGGAGGCAAGCTTCGTCGCAGGCGGGCTCCCACCCGTCAGCCGTGTCTCACACCTCTGTGGTCAGTACACCGAGGGCATCTCGCTGATTGAAACCGAAAGCCACGAACCGCCATGGAAAAGATCCAAGGGAGATCCGTGGCTCGCCGTAACAGGTTTGGCGTGCCATCAATCGGTATCATCCGGCATGGGCCAAATCGAGACGGAACCTGCCTCCTCGAATCCCGACTTCCGCTCCGACGTCCGAATCCGAACTCGCCGAATCCGCGGGCCCTCGCCGCCGTCTTAGGCGATCAGGCCATCTCGCGGTACTCGGCAGATACGTCACCACTCCACGTCGCGAAGCTTCACCGGGGCCTGATCGAACAGGTCATCCGGACCGCCCTTAGGAATGGCGAGCAGATGGTCGATGAACGTGGGCGCGCCGGCTTTCTCAGCCTGGCGAAGCCGTTGGTACTCCTCGACGGACAGCACCACGACGGCGGGCGCACCACGGCGAGTGACGGTTTGGGGTTCTCCGCACAACGCGGCATTCACCACCGCGCTGAAGCGATTCTTGGCGTCGTGTAGGGACCAATCGGTCATGCGAGTCTCCTGGCTCAACGGCTTGGCTCGATGGTATAGGGCTGAGGACCGAGCCTGAAGCCGACACTCCCCGACTACGCGGCCGCGCAGACGCCCGTCGCGCCCAAGATCGCCAGCACCACTACGACCACGACCACGATCAGGCAGCCCCATTCGAGGCAGGGTTGGCTTCTGGTGTCTAGGTCCGGCGAAGGGTCGTCCATCGCTTAGCCCCCGCCCACCGTTTTGCCAAACCGGTGCGAAACTACCATGGGCCGCGTGAGCGCGAGGCGTGGCGGGCACAATGCGCGAGGACCCGAAAAAGAGTGAGGCGATGAACCGCCCGGACCCGATTTCCGACCAGCCCCTGGAACGCAACGATCCGTTCGGGCTGTCGACGTTCTCCATCCGGCGCTACTCGGTTCAGCACATGGTGCTGCTCTTCACGGTCATCGGGCTCCTGGTGGGCACCAACGTCGTCGCCGCGCTCCACGGGAACACCGTCCTCATCGTTCTTGCCGGGACGCTTCTGGGCCTGACGCTCGCCATGACGGCGTTGGTCCTCCACGTCGGCATTCGAACCGTGGCGGTGGAGATCTGGATCCGCCGCCTGGGCCTGGGCGACTTCGAGTACCGCATCGAGCCCAGGGGCAACGACGAAGTGTCGAAGGCCTGCCTGGCGCTGGAGACGCTGCGGCAGAGCTCCATCCGGGCCATGCAGCTCGACCTGGTGCAGAAGCTGTCCGATGAGTTGCAGGAAAAGAACGCCGCGCTGGAATCGACCCTGGACGAGTTGCGCAAGAGCCAGGACCGGATCATCAGCCAGCAGAAACTGGCGGAGCTGGGCGAGCTGTCGGCCGGCGTCGCGCACGAGATTCGCAATCCGCTGCAGTTCATCCGCAACTTCGCCTCGAACTCCGAGGTCATCGCCGGTCAGATCAAGGAAGCGCCCGAGCAGCCCGACGACGGCGATCTCGAGACGGTGGACGAGTTGACCGAGGACCTGGTGGAGAACATGCGGCGCATCGTGATGCACAGCGAACGCGCCGACCGGATCATTGCGGACTTGTTGGTGATGGGACGTCGCGGCGACGGGGCGTTCGAGCCCGTGGACCTGAATCCCCTCCTGGCGAAGCAGGCCAGCCTGGCCTACCAGGCGGCGCAGGCCCAATCGCCCGGATTCTCGGCCAGGGTCCGCCAGCAGTTGGACCCGGACGTGGGCCGGATCGTCGCGGTGCCGGAGGACCTGGCGCGGGTGTTTACCAACCTGGTGGCCAACGCCTGCCACGCCGTGGCGGAGCGGGCGGAGCTATCCGGCGACGACTACGCGCCGGAGCTGCGGATCGGGAGTCGACGCACGGCCGAGGGCGTGGAGGTGACCATCCGCGACAACGGCGTGGGCATGTCGCCCGAGGTCGCGACCAAGATCTTCAGCCCCTTCTTCACCACCAAGGAAAGCAGCCGGAGCACCGGGCTGGGATTGACGCTGTCACACGAAATCGTGCGCGAGCATGGCGGGCAGATCGTCCCGGAGTCCCAGCCCGGCGACTACACCGAAATGACGGTGCAGTTGCCCAGGAATCCCGGGGAACCGGGCCACATGAGCGAGCGGCTCAGACAGCGTCCGACCACCGACCTCGGCGTACCCGCCGCGGAATTGATTGCTGAGGTGCGCGCGATTCGCGACGCGGAATTGGGCTGATCGGCTCAGGCGTTTCTTCTCCAAAAGGCGAGTGGCCTGGCGTCGGTTTGGGTTGACACCGGATACAGCGAGGGGTCACTCGAACGGGCGGCCACAAGGGCCGCCCCTACACGATCTCGTTTGCTGTGAGGGGCGCCCATTGGGTGCCGCGGTGGGCGGCCACGAGGGCCGCCCCTACACCGAACGGATCCGGGTAAGGTCGCCCCTACGGCGCGTCCTGGTCGGCGAGCGGCAAGGCCTCGTTCATCGAACCCGAGCGGAAACCCTCGAGGTCCAGCGTGACGAAGGCGAAGCCGAGCGACTTGATGCCGTCCACGACGCGTTGGCGGCGCTCGGGGTCTTCGACCAGGCGCGGCAACGCCTCGGCGGGCACCTCGATGCGGGCGATGGCGTCGTGATGGCGCACGCGCAGCTCGTGCAGTCCTTCCGCTCGCAGCAGCGCCTCGGCGCGCTCGACCTGGCTCAGGCGCTCCACGGTCACCTCCGTTCCATAGGCCACGCGCGAGGCAAGACAGGCCTGGGCCGGCTTGTCCCAGGTGGGCAGGTCGAAGCGACGGGCCAGCTCGCGCACGTCGGCCTTGCGCAGCCCGGCTTCAACCATGGGCGCGCGCGCGCCGCGCTGCCGGCTGGCGGCCATGCCGGGGCGGAAGTCGCCCAGGTCGTCCACCACCGGGCCGTAGACCATGTAGGAAATCCCATGCGCGTCCGCGTAGCGCTGCAGGCAGTCGAAAAGCTCCGCCTTGCAGTGAAAGCAGCGCATGTGGTCGTTGCGGCGATAGTCGGCGTTGTCGAGCTCGTGGGTGACGATCATTTCGTGGCGAATGCCGATTTCCGCCGCCACTTGCGCCGCCTCGGCGCGCTCGGACTCGGCCAGGCTGGCCGAAAGCGCGGTCACGGCCACGGCCTCGTCACCGAGGACGTCGTGCGCCACCTTGGCCAGCAGGCTGCTGTCCACGCCGCCGGAATAGGCCACCACCACCCGCGCCATGCGCCGCAGGTTGTGCCGCAGCGCCGCGAGCTTGTCGTCGAGCGGCGCGTCAACGTCCGTGGTCGGCGCGTAGCCGGGCGCGGTCGCGGCGGAGCTAATCGGAGTCCCCATCCGCAATGACTACCAGCGGCTCTTCTTTAACCTTCCCGCCCGTGAGCCAAAACGAGCGCGCCACGGGAGCGCTCGGATCGGCCAGCGAGACGATGACGAAGCGCGACACCTCGCTGTAGCCCGACTCCAGCGCGTGGCGGAGATCAGTGGCGGAGGGAAACGCCTCGCTCGCGGGGTGGGAGTGATAGAAGCCGAGCACGTCCCACTCGTGCACGTCCTCGATCTCGCGCGTGACGCGGTAGTGATCCTCGGGATGGATCGTGTAGTGCACCCGGCTCTGGTCAATGTTGCGGGTGCGGTAGGTCGCCAGCGCCCGGTCGCCCGTGCCGCCGATGATGCCGCAGCACTCCAGGGGCGCTTCGTCGCGGGCGTGGGCCACCATGTCGTCCAGTTGGCGGCGGGTGACTTCCAAGGGCATGGCTAGATGCTGTAGGCGGGCCGCTCGCGGGCTTCCTGCATGTCGAGGGCCAGCTCGGCCAGGCTCACTTCTTCGAGCGAAGTCAGGATGGCCTGGCGCACGCGCCCCCACACCGGCCGCTGCGAGCAGGTGTCGGTCAAATCGCAGGCCGAGACGTCCTCCAGGCAATCGAGGATCGGCAGCGGACCTTCGAGCACGGTGACGATGTCGCTCATGGTGATGGCGTCGGGTCCGCGCGCCAGCTCGTGGCCGCCCTGCGGACCGCGCGTGCTGCGCACCAGCCCGGCCTTGCGGAGCGCGCTGAACACCTGGTCCAGGTACACCGGCGGGATGGACATGCGCCGCGCCACGTCCGCGCTTTGAATCGGTCCCTGCCCGTGGTGCATCGCCAGGTCCGTGAGGGCGCGGACCCCGTAGTCGCTTCGCATGGACAGGCGCATGGCTCAGACCGCCTCGGCAGGGATGGCTTCAGTGTGGCACGCGCCGAGAAACCGCCACAACGCCCGGGAGTTGGTCAGGTCGACGTCGTCATTCCCACGGAGCCTTCCCTGTACTCGACAGCGGGAGACCTCTGCAGAATCGGGTAGGGGCGGGTCTGAGACCCGCCCGACGTCAAGCATTCAGCGCGCCTCCAGATGCGACCGGACTGGATTCCGGCCTCCGCCGGATTGACGGAGGGACTACACATGAGTTTCAGAGGGCCGGAATCCAGCCGTCGCTCAACCTGTTAGCCCACGTAGAAGGGCGGTTCGCGAACCGCCCCTACGCCATTAGTTGCAGGGTCTCCCTAAGGACGAGCCGGCGGGTCGGGAAAGGCGAAGCGCTCGAACCGGATGCCCCAACGCGTGGCGTCCGTCGGTGGATCGACGTCGATGCGCGTGGATCCCGGGTAGAGCGAGGCCTCCAAGTGATCGCCCACGGCGAACGCCGCATACGGCGTTTGGCCCCACGTCAGGGTGCTGCGCCCGTCCAGGGTCCGCATGGTCACGTCGAGATCCGTCGTGTCGCCATAAACCGAGGCCACGTAGACGCCGGCGGCAAGGACCACCGTCTGCGAGCCGGGGCCGACGCCGTTGATGTCAACGTCGTCGATGCCGAAGGATGGAAATGCCGCGCCGCCGATCGCGGCAGTGGGCGCCAAGGCCAGCGGTTCCGCCAGAGACCCGAGCGGCGCGCGGTCCAGCTCATCACGGACCAGCGGCCACAGGATCGCCACCATGACCACCAGCGCCGTGGTCAAATAGACGGCCCGCTCGAGCCTCGACAGCATGACGCGACGATAGCACCGAACGGTTGTGTAAGAGTCTTCATGATTGGGTTGCCGCGTGGACTATTGCGAGCTACGGTGCCGATGGGTGGCCAATGACGACCGCCCGGTAGGAAGAAGGCGGCGATGCCTCATCTGTTCACCCGCGCATGGGCCGTGGCAGGCGGCGGTAGCCTGGCGGTGCTCCTCCTGGCCTATCTCAGCGCATCCCTGCGCGAGCAAGAACCGGCCGAACCAGAGCCCGACGATTGCCTTCTCCCGGTTCCCATCGCAATTCGTCGGCGAATCGCGGCGGTGGTCGGCATCCCACTGATGATCGCCGGTCTCGTGGTGCTGTGGCGCAGGTTTGGAGTGCCCGCTCGTCGCCACGCGTAGCTGAGAGAGGTGCCCCGGGGCCGGCGGGACTGCCCACCCGCCCACCTGGGGCGACGACCGGAAAGGAGATCCTCGATGAAGCGGAATCTTCTGGCAGCGGCAGCCCTGGTGTTGGTCGGGATTTGGCTGGCCGGAACGGCCGTGGCCTATGCCGGCATCGCCGGGTGAGCCGCGGGCCCGATTTGGCTGCGAACGATCCTCGCGCCAATTCTCGGTGAGCGGCCGGCGCGAAGTTGGGGCGGCGAGACGCGAAACCAGAATGGATCCTGGGCGCACCGATCCTCGTCGCGACGGCGCCGTTGGCGTCTCATGCTTGACGCTCGACTTGGGCGCTCCCTACAATTTTGCGGACGGACCTAGTGCGCAATTCGCACCAAGACACCCCAAAGCCCTTGCCGTGGCGTCGGGCGCCCTCGCCGGCAGAATGCTAGAGGCCCCGACGCGCATGCACCGATAACGGGCTGGTCGGAGGAACGACAGCATGCCGAAAGAGATCCTGCTCGATACCGAGGCCCGCGCCAAGCTGGTCAAAGGTATCGATACGGTGGCCAACGCCGTCAAGACCACGCTCGGCCCCAAGGGTCGCAACGTGGCGCTCGGCAAGAAGTACTCCGGGCCCACCGTCACCCACGACGGCGTCACCGTCGCCAAGGACATCGATCTCGAGGACAACTTCGAGGACATGGGCGCCCAGCTCATCAAAGAGGCAGCCAGCAAGACCAACGACGTCGCCGGCGACGGCACCACGACGGCCACCGTGCTGGCCCAGGCCATCATCAAGGCCGGGCTGCGCAACGTGGCCGCCGGCGCCAACCCGATGATCATCAAGCGCGGCCTCAACACCGCCGTGGAAATGGTCGTCGAGCAGGTGAAGGCCGACGCCAACCAGGTGCGCGGTCGTGAGGAGATCGGACAGATCGCGTCGATTTCCGCCAACGACGAGCACATCGGTCAGCTCATCGGCGAGGTGATGGACAAGGTCGGCAAGGACGGCGCCATCACCGTCGAGGAGTCCAAGGGGCTCGAGTTCGAGATCGAGTACGTGGAGGGCATGAAGTTCGACCGCGGCTACATCTCGCCCTACTTCATCACCAACCAGGACCGCATGGAGGCGTCGATCGAGGACGCCCTGATCCTCATCACCGACAAGAAGCTCTCCTCGGTCAACGACATCCTGCCCACGCTGGAGAAGGTGACCCAGGCCGGCAAGAAGGAACTGGTCGTCATCGGCGAGGACGTCGAGGGCGAGGGGCTGGCGACCCTGGTGGTCAACAAGCTCCGTGGCGTGCTCAACGTGCTGGCGGTCAAGGCCCCCGGCTACGGCGACCGCCGCAAGGAGATGCTGCAGGATGTCGCCGTCGTCACTGGCGGCACAGTGATCTCCGAGGACATGGGCCGGCGTCTCGACGGCATCATCCTCGAGGACCTCGGCCAGGCCCGGCGCGTGGTGGCCGACAAGGACGACACCACGATCGTTGAGGGCGCGGGCGATGAGGCGGCCGTGCAGGCCCGCATCACGCAGCTGAAGGGCCAGCTCGACGAGACCACCTCCGACTACGACCGCGAGAAGCTGCAGGAGCGCCTGGCCAAGCTGGCCGGAGGCGTGGCGGTGATTCGCGTGGGCGCGGCCACCGAGACCGAGCTCAAGGAGAAGAAGCACCGCGTGGAGGACGCGCTGTCCGCCACCCGCGCGGCGATTGAGGAAGGTGTCGTCCCCGGTGGCGGCATTGCCCTGCTCAACGCCGCCAGCGCGCTCGACGGCGTCGAGGAAACCGTCAGCGGCGACGAGCTGGTGGGCGCGCAGGCACTGCGCCGGGCGCTCGAAGAGCCGCTGCGGTGGATCGCCACCAACTCGGGCGCCGACGGATCGGTCGTGATCGAGGAAGTTCGCCGCCGCCAAGAGGCCGAAGGTTCCAGCAACATCGGCTTCAACGTGGTTGACGAGGACTACGTGGACCTGGTCAAGGCCGGCGTGATCGACCCGGCCAAGGTCACGCGGTCCGCCCTCGAGAACGCCGTGTCGATCGCGGGCATGATTCTCACCACGGAAGCCCTGATCGCCGACGCGCCGGAGGACGAAGACGCAGCCGCCGCGGCAGCGGCCGCAGCGGCCGCCGGCGGTGGCATGGGCGGCATGGACTTCTAGTCCAGGCCGACCAATGATCGAGGCCCCGCCACCGCGCGGGGCCTCGGTCGTTTAAGGATTTGGGGCCACAGCGGCCGGTTCGCCGTTTGGCGAGTTGCGCCACCGGACGGGCGCCCACCAGGGGTGCCCCACCCACGTGGCGACCGGTAGGGGCGGGATTCAAACCCGCCCGTCTCGCCCGAATAGGAGCCGACCGCGTCTCTGCCGCCCGCCGTCCGCGGCCTATTCGTCCGGCAGCACGAACACGCGGTCGGAGACCGACCGGCCCAGGTGATGGGTTCGATCTCCAATGCAAATCTCGAGCGGACCGTCGAAGGGCAGGCGCTCACGCACGTCGACGCGCACGCCCGGCACCAGGCCGATTTCGGTCAAGTAGGCCAGGATCGCCCGGTCGCGGTCGGACACGCGGGCCACGGCGACGCGCTGCCCCGCAGTGGCGGACGTGAGCATGAAGGCTCCATCGTCCACCGCCTCGAGAGCCTCGGTTGGAATGGGATCTCCGTGGGGATCGGTGGTGGGGTCCGACACCCTGGCCGCGATGCGGCGCTCCAGCTCCTCGGAAATCGCATGCTCCAGGCGGTCGGCCTCCTCGTGCACGTCGTTCCAGTCGTAGCCGAGAAACTCCACCAGGAATCGCTCGATCAGGCGGTGGTGGCGCACCATCTCCAGCGCCATGCGCTCGCCGTCGGGGGTCAGGCGCACGCCCTTGTAGCGCTCGTAGTCCACCAGACCGCGGGCGTGCAGGCGCTTGACTGCGACGGTGACCGATGCGGGCGAGTTGCCCACTACTTCGGCCACGCGGCCCATCGCAATCTGGGCGCGACCGCCTCCCGCGTCATAGATGGCGCGGAGGTGATCCTGGTCGCTCTCGGTCAGTTTTGGTGCGGCTGCCAACTCGGCTTGCCCGCTATAGTGCGAGGGCGTCTCGGTAATGAGTCACGAGGGTATCAGCTTGCCGTCGCCAGACTGTGGGCGTCGGTGAGACGCCCCACACCTGTCGGCATTCCGCGTCGACGCGTGCTCATGGGCCTGGGAATCGCCGTCGCGGGGATGGCGACCGGGGCTTGCGGCGAACCCGCCGAGCGCGACGACGTCAACGTCTTTCCCACGGCGACGGAGTTCGTGGTCGGCCCCAACCGCTTCCCCTTCACGGTGGTCACCAACGACGGCGTCGGCATAGACCAGGCGGCGGTGGACGTCCGCTTCTCGCTGCTCGACGGTCCGGCGACGCACTTCAAGTTCTCGCGGCCCGCGACCTTCTATGAAACTCGCAACACGACCCCGCATATCCATGCGGATGGCTCCGTCCACATGCACCTCGACCGGCGGGGCTACTACGTGGTGGAAGGGGCCGAGTTCGACACACCCGGCATCTGGTCCGCGGAGCTGACGGTCGACCCGCCGGACGCCGATGGGTTCCGGGCGCGGGCGGCGTTCAACGTCAATGCGCAGCCCTCGGCGCTGGGTGTCGGCATGGCGGCGCTGCCGATCGACCACCCCACGCTCGACGACGTCGACGATGTCGCCCAGCTTTCCAGCGCGCCTGAGCCGGTGCTGGACATGTACGCCGTCACGGTGGCTGAAGCGCTGGGGGAGAGACGCCCGCTTGTCGTGCAGTTCAGCACGCCGCGATTCTGCGTCTCCCACATGTGCGGGCCGGTCTATGAGGAGCTGGCGTCGCTGCACGAGACCTACGGAGACCGCGTGCGCTTCGTCCACCTGGAGCCCTTCGACCTTGGCATCGCCCGCACCGAGGGGCGCCTGGTACCCACGTCGGCGTTCCAGGCCTGGAGCTTGCAGACGGAGCCGTGGACGTTCGTGATCGACGCCGGCGGAGTGGTCAGCGCGAGGTTCGAAGGAATGGTGAGCGCGGCGGAGCTCGAAGGTGCGCTGCAGCGCGTGATTGGATCGGCGGAGATGGGGTCTGGTCCCCTCTCCCTGGAAGGGAGAGGGCTAGGGTGAGGGTCGTCCGATGCTCGGCAGCGGAGCAATGCCCCTCCCTGATTTCCGACCCATCCGTCGTTCCCGACCCCTCCGTCATTCCGGCGAAAGCCGGAATCCAGTCCGGTCCAACCGCAAGGCGCGTCCGTTGGGCAAGGTGTCGGACCGCAGCCTTGGTCATTGCCGCCCTCGTCATGCTCGCCCTCCCCACCGCCGCCGCCGCGCACGGCGGCAGCCTGGTCTTCAGCGGCGACCACGGACCCTATCAGATCCGGGCCTTCGCCATACTCAACGAGGGCTGGCTCGACTACTCCATCGACCTGCGCGAGCTCGGCAGCGGCGAGCGGGTGACCGACGCCCAGGTCTCGATCATGGCCCTGACCCCCGACGGCCTGCTGGGTCCCTGGAACGCGATCTACACCGGCACGGTCTACGAAATGATCGAGCGCGCGCCCGACGACGTGGACTGGACCATCCAGGTCGACGTCACCGGCGGCCCCGGGTCGATCACCTACGCCCACCGGCTGCGAATCACCCCCGGAACCTGGATCGGGCCCACGGTCGCGATTGGGGTGGCATTCGCCCTCGCCGTCGCCGCGCACGCCTACACCGGCCGAAGGCGCCGTGCACGCCACCGCCAGGAGCGCGTGGCGGCACGTTGACGGTGCAGATTTCCGCGCGCAGGCTGGGTCACGGACGAATATGGACTAGACTAGACTAGTCCATATTCGACAGAGGGCTTGCCATTGAGCGCCGACGCATCTGAACGCACCTGGACTGTCGCCGAGGCCAAGGCCAAGCTGTCAGAAGTCCTGCGGCTGGCGGAGGAGGAGGGACCGCAGCGCATCGGCTTGCGGCAGCCCTTCGTCGTCGTGCCGGAGCGCGTGTGGCGGGAAAAGTCGCCTCCAAAAGTGCACATGGGCCGGTGGCTGGTCGAAAACATGCCGCGGGGCCTGAATTGGGAGATCCCCCGTGAACGGCGGTCCGATAGGCCGGTCCCTTTCGCGGATGAAGACGAACGTTGACGGGTTTTCTCCTGGACACAAACGTCGTTTCCGAATTGACCAGGGACGAACCCGATTCGCGTGTAATCCAGTTTCTCGACGACGAAGGCGACCTATGGCTGCCGTCCGTCGTCGTGTTCGAGATGGAGTATGGCCTGGCGACACATCCCGAGGGCCAGCGTCTGGCAACATTGCGCGCCTTGCACTCGGAAATCCTCGCCGCCTTTGGCGACCGGTTGCTTTCCCTTGATCAATCCGGCGCCCGATGGGCAGCCGAGCTCCGCGCGCAGGCGCGACGGGCGGGGCGGGCCGTCGACGTCGGTGACGCGCTGATCGCCGGGACCGCCAAGGCGCACGACCTGGCGATCGCCACCCGCAATGTCCGGGACTTCGACGGGATGGACATCGACGTCGTCAATCCGTGGGACCACTCGTGATCCCTGCCACCAAAGCCGAAACTAGAAACGCCACTCGCGATTGGCTCGAAGATCTCGATTGGCGCGTGGCTGATGGGCCCGATATCACACCTGACACGTCCGTCGCACGACGACTAAGCTCTGGTCGTACAGGAGGAGGTTGACCATGACCTGGCACGAACACATATCCGTTGATCCAAATACCTGTCACGGCCAAGCCTGCATCGCCGGCACCCGCGTGATGGTCACTGTGATCCTGGACAATCTCGCCGCGGGATTGACGGTTGAGGAGATTGCGGAGAGCTATCCCTCAGTTTCAGCCGAGGAGGTCAAGGCGGCCCTGCAATACGCGGCGGAGTTGGCCAAGGAGCGGATGACTCAATTGGGCGCACAACGAGAGTCCATGGGCTTCAGGCTGCTCGCGTAGAGCATGGCTTCTCGCCACGAGAATGTGTTGCGGAGAATCCTGGGCGGACGCTCCGACGCGAATATTCGCTTCAGCGACCTGCGGCAATTCCTGCTGCATGTGGGCTTCGATGAGCGAGTGCGTGGGAGTCACCACATTTTCAGGAGACACGACATCCGCGAGCTGATCAACCTACAACGCGACGGGAGTCACGCTAAGCCGTATCAGGTGCGGCAGGTGAGGCGTATAGTCTTGAGATACCGGCTCGAGGTGAACGACTGATGCACAAATACGAGATCATCATCTACTGGAGCAGGGAAGACGGCGTCTTTGTCGCCGAAGTGCCCGAGCTTCCGGGATGCATGGCTCATGGCGACACCCAGGAAACGGCCTTGCGGAGCGTGAATCAGGCGATGGACCTTTGGCTGAGTACCGCGCAGGAGTTTGGGGATCCCATCCCTGAACCGAAGGGCGAACGTTTGATGCTGGCCTGACGGGGAACATCCCGTGACGCCCCTCTCCGAGGCCGACGACGAGACCGCCGCGCTCGACTGGCAAACCGACGTCCGCAAGCAAATGGCGCACGCGCCGGACATTACCCTCGTACGTGCCCAATGCTGAGCGCTACGGCTACGGTCGTATTGCATTGCTTCGCCGCCAGGATCACATGCTCGCGCGTTGACGGTGGGCGTGGGGGCGTGCCACGGTTCGGCGGCACGCTTGCGCTAGAAACTGCCCATGCGGATTGCCATTGGCGCCATCGCGCACGAATCGAGTTCGTTCACGCCCGTGGCTACGCCCTATGAGGCGTTTTCGGAGACCGGGCGCGGGCTGCTGCGCGGTGACGAGATCATCGACGTGCATCGGGGCGTCAACTCCGGCGCCGGGGGATTCATCGCGGGGGCCGAGGAGTTCGACTTCGAGCTGGCGCCGGTGCTTTGGACCTTTGCCGAGCCGTCGGCGCCGGTCGAATCGGACGCCTGGCGGCGACTGAAGGGCGAGTTCCTGGAGCGCCTGGAGAACCTCGGTCCGGTGGACGGCGTGCTGCTGGACCTGCACGGCGCGATGGTGATCGAGGACGTGGAGGACGGCGAGGGCGACCTGCTCAGCGGCATTCGCGACGTGATCGGCGACGGTCCGCCGGTCATCTCCACGCTGGACCTGCACGGCAACATCACCCGGCGCATGTGCGACGCGACGACGGCGCTCATTCCCTGCGACAACTACCCGCACACCGACTTCCTGGAGCGGGGTCTCGAAGCCTCGGAAATGATCGTGGGGACGCTGCGCGGCGAGCTGTCGCCCGTGATGGCGTGGCGGCAGCTGCCGATGCTTTGGACCGGCGGCCAGTTCACCGGGCGCGAGCCGTTCGACACGATCGTCGCCCGCGCCCACGCGCTGGAGGCGCAGCCCGGCATCCTCACCGCGTCGGTGGCGCCCGGCTTCCCGTGGGCCGACATCCATGACGCCGGGGCGTCGGTGATCGTCGTGGCCGACAAGGACGCGGCGCTGGCGCGGCGGGAGGCCGATGCGCTGGGCGGCTGGATCTACGCCCAGCGCGAGAAGTTCCTGCCCGACCTCGACTCCTGGGACGACGCGCTGCGGTCGGCGCGGGCCGTGAACCGCTGGCCGGCAGTGTTCGGCGACCCGCAGGACAACCCGGGCGGCGGCGCGCCGGGCGACTCGGTGGGCATGCTGCGGGCGTTCCTGGACGCAGGACTAACCAACGCCCTCATCGTCACGCTGTGCGATCCGGAGGTGGTGGGCATCGCGCAGCAGGCGGGCGAGGGCGCGGAGATTACCGTGGACATCGGCGGCAAATCGGCCCCGGACCAGGGTCCGCCCGTGCGCGCCACCGCGGTGGTGGAGCGGTTGCTCGACCTGCGCTTTTCGATCACGGGGCCGATGTATACGGGCATGGTGAAGGACTTCGGTCCGGCGGTGCTGCTGCGCATTGGCGGCGTCCATGTGGCGGTGACGACGCTGCGGATGCAGGTGTTCGACCTGGAGGGACCGCGCATGCTCGGCTTCGAGCCCGAGCGCTTGTCGTGGATCGGCGTCAAGTCGGCCAACCACTTCCGCGGCGCCTACGAGCCCATCGCCGGCAGCGTGCATCGGGTGGCGTTTCCGGCGCAGCATCGGTTCGATCCGCGGGAGCACCGGTACACGCGCCTGCGGCGGCCGATCTGGCCGCTGGATGAGGTTGAGCTTTAGGGCGGGTCTGTTGGAGGCCGTCGGCTCAGTCCCAATCCGTTCGAAGGCCCGTTCGACTAGCTCAGGGCGAACGGATTGGGACTGAGGTATTCCAGAGACCTTTGCATGAGCCGTCGACAGCCCACGCCCGAGCCTCGGATGACCCTCTCCCTAACCCTCTCCCTTGAAGGGAGAGGGGACCCGACCCAATCTCCAATCTCCACTGGCGGAACGACGCAAGGGTCTCCCTTCGAGACGATCTTGGAATTGAAAGGTAGGGGCGACGCATGCGTCGCCCCTACGGCAGAAGTCCAGCGTGCGGCCAGGATTGCCCGAACTGGATTCCGGCTTTCGCCGGAATGACGCGAGGATTATGTAAAGGCCTCCTTCCAGGGGGAGGGGGCTCGATCTAGTCAAACGTCGGCTAGAAGTGCGCTTTAGCCAGCGTGCCGCCGTCGATGGTGATGGCGCTGCCGGTGACGTACTGGCACTCATCGCTGGCCAGGAAGAGCGCCGCGGCGGCCACGTCCTCGACTCGGCCGAAGGGGCCTAGCGGAATCGCCTCGGTGCGCTTGGCCACGAGCGCCGGGTCCTGATAGCGCGGGGCGTTCTTGTCCACCAGGATCGGACCGGGCGCGAGCAGATTGACCGCGATGCCGTGGCCGCCGAGCTCGATGGCCATGCTGCGGGTGAGCATCAGCAGGCCGCCCTTGCTCGCGGCGTAGGGCGCGGCCTGCATCTCCGAGGCGAACGAGTCCACCGAGCCGGTGTTGATGATGCGGCCCGGGATTTGGGCGGCCACCATGTGGCGCGCCACGGCCTGCGCGATGACGAACGGGCCGGTGAGGTTGGTTTCGATGAAGTCGCGCCAGACGTCGAGCTCGACATCGAGAAACGCCCCGGCGCGACCCGTGCGTCCGGCGTTGTTGACCAGGATGTCCAGCCGGCCGGTCGCTTCAATCGCATCGTCGACCAGCGCGAGCACCTGGTCGGTTTGGGTGATGTCGGTGGGCACGGCTCGGGCCCAACCGCCGTCAGCCTCGATGTCGGCGACCGTCGCGTCGAGCGCTGCGGCGTTGCGCTGCGCGATGACGACGCGCGCGCCCTCCGCCGCGAAGCGCAGGGCAATGGCGCGCCCGATCCCGGTGCCGCCGCCCGTGATCAGCGCGGCCTTTCCTTCGAGTCTTCCCATGTGCTTCCGCCAGATTGAGTCGCCGGCCGTCGTGACTCCGGCTCACGGCGGATATTCTCTCACTCGTGACCAGGAGATTCGTTCAGAGGTTGGGAGGCGCCGCCGCATGAAGCTTGCGCGGTTGGCGCCGGCCGCGATCCTGCTCGTCCTCATGGCCGGCGCCACCTGCGACGTCGGCGGCGAGCCGGTGGTCGGTCCGGAGTCTCCCACGCCGGTGCCGGTGGTCGCCCCGGTAGCCGCGGAGACCGTGGCGGCGGTGGTCCCGCGCCCGACGGCGCGGCCCGAACCGCCGCCGCCCACGGCGACCGCCACGCCCACGGCGTCTCCGATCCCAACGCGCGTCGTCGCCGCCGCTCCCTCGCCCGGGCCAACGGCATCTCCCACGCCGACGCCTCAGGCGACCGCCGCACCCACACCTTCCCCCGCGTCAACTTCGGAGGTGGCGGCCACCCCCACGGCTTCGCCGGCGGCAACTCCAACGCCAACGCCGGAACCCGAGCCGACACCGACCCCATCCCCCGCGCCCACGCCGATCCCCACGCCCACGCCGGCGCCCACGCCTTCGCCGACGCCGGCCCCAACGCCGCCTCCGCTCCGCGGCATCACGGCCGAAGTCGTCGTCGGCGGCCTCGTCCGCCCCGTCTATGCCGGCCACGCCGGCGACGGGTCGGGCCGGCTCTTCGTGATCGAAAAGGAAGGCCGCATTCGCATCGTGGCCGACGGGCAGCTCGCGCCGGACCCGTTCCTGGACATCACCGGCATCGTCAGCTCCCGGGCCAACGAGCGTGGGCTGCTGGGTCTGGCGTTCCACCCGGACTACGCGTCCAACGGCCGCTTCTTCGTCAACTACACGCAGCTACGCGGCGCGACGGTAGTCGCCGAGTATCGGGTCTCGTCCGATCCCGACCGGGCCGATCCCGAATCAGGGCAAGTGCTGCTCACGCAGGAGCAGCCGTTTGCCAATCACAACGGCGGGATGCTGGCGTTCGGGCCGGACGGGATGCTCTACGTGGCGCTCGGCGACGGCGGCGCGGCGGGCGATCCGCAGAATCACGGTCAACGGCTCGACACCTGGCTGGGCACGCTGCTGCGGCTGGAGGTGAGCGAGCCCGGCGTCTACCGCGTGCCGTCCAACAATCCGTTCGTGGGCGTTGCCGAGGCGCGCGCCGAAATCTGGGCCTACGGCCTGCGCAATCCCTGGCGCTTCACCTTCGATCGGGCCACCGGCGACCTCTACATCGCCGACGTGGGGCAAAACCTGTACGAAGAGATCGACTTCGCCCCGGCCTCATCGTCCGGTGGGGAGAATTACGGCTGGAAGCTGATGGAGGGCTTCAGCTGCTTCGTCGAGGGCAGTCCCCAGTGCAACTCGCTGCGCTTTACGGAGCCGATTGCCGTCTATGGCCGGGACGCCGGCTGCTCCGTCACCGGCGGCTACGTCTACCGCGGCGCGGCGCACCCGGCGCTCGTGGGCGCATACGTCTTTGGCGACTACTGCAGCGGCAACGTCTGGACGCTGCGACGGGACGCGGCGGGCACCTGGCAGATGACGTTGCAGGGCGAGATCGACGCCCGCATCACGTCGTTTGGCGAGGATGAGGCGGGCGAGCTGTACATCACCGACGACGCCGGCCGCCTGCTGCGCCTTCGCGCCGTCACCTGAGGGCTCTGTGAGACTGCCGGTCGGCTGAGGCCCAATCCGTTCGGCCACCCCTTCGACAAGCTCAGAGCCTGCCCCGTACTCGATACGGGGGCGAACGGATTGGGGTCCACCCAAGGCAGCGGCACTTGCTATTTCAGAGGTTCCCCAAGCCGCACGTATCATCGTCCGGGGGTCTGTACGGCGGGGGTTGATATGGGGCACGAATTCGCGTTGGTCGGGTGCGGCGGCATGGGGCGGCGACACTTGCGGGGCTTCGTGGAGTTGGCGCGCGTGCGTCCGGGCCTCGTGGAGCTTGCCGCCGTGGTGGACGTGGACCGCGAGCGGGCGGAGTTCGTGGCCGGAGAGGTGGCCGACCTCCTGGGCAACCGCGCCGCCGCCTGCACCAGCATCGCGGAGGCCAAGGCCCAGCGGCCCGAGCTCGAGGCGGCGGACATTGTGACGACCGCCGGCGCGCATCACGTCGCGGCCGCCGAGGCGCTGGACGCCGGCCTTCACGTGCTCGTCGAAAAGCCGCTGGCGGTCACGATGCGCGGCTGCGCCCGAATTCGCGCGGCGGCCTCGCGCGCCGGACGCCTGGTCTCGGTCGCGGAGAACTACCGGCGCGACCCGATTCTGCGGCTCGCGCGCGCGCTGCTGGACGCGGGCGCCATTGGCGAGCCGCGCTCCATCGTCGAGCTTCGGGCCGGCGGCAGCGACGCCATGCTCATCACGCCCTGGCGGCATTTCCGGGAGGACGGCGGCCCGCTGATGGACGTGGGCGTGCACTACGCCGACATGATTCAGTACCTCATGGGTCCCGTGGATCGGGTGGCCGGCATCACGCGGCTGCTGGAGCCGGTGCGCACCACCGGCCACATCCACGAAGCGCCCAGCGGCATGTACGCGCGATTCCGCGCGGAACTGCCGGACACGTTCGAGGCCACGGCACCCGACTCGCTGCAGGCCATGCTTGGGTTCGCCTCGGGCGCCGCGGGCACCTGGGGACTCGAGCTCTCGGCCCCGGATGGCGGCGAGAGCCTGAGCGCGGTGCTGGGTTCGGAGGGCCGGCTCGAGACGCTTGGGGTGCGCAGCGGCCGGCCGCTGAAGGTCTGGCGGGGCGGCGCGGAGCCGCTCGACGACGCCGAAGTGCTCGCCTTGGCGCCCGACTTTGCGCTGGACCCGCTGACGACGGACTTGTTCGGCGGCGACCGCATGGCGCGCTATGACTTTCAGTTTCCCGAGGCCGACCGCAAGCTGATTGCCCTCGAGATTGGCGAGCTGGCCGAAGCGATCGATTCCGGTAGCCCCGTCGAGGTTGACCTCGACGTCGGTGAAGACGCCGTGGCGCTGGTGCTGGCGGTGCACGAATCGAGCCAAATCGGCGCCATGGTCAGGCTCGATGACGTGCGCAGCGGCTGCGTCAGCGCCTACCAGGACGTGACGGATCGAAAGCTCGGCCTCATCGATTGAGCCCGTGGCGCCGATCGCTGACGGTTGGCCCGAGGATGCCTGATTGATCGTTGATCCGGCCGTCCTTCCGGGCCTGCTGCTGCTGGCGGCTGAGCTCGCCGCGTTGGCCGCCGTGGGCTACGTCATCGTGCGGGTGGCCCTGCGTCAGGACGACGAGCGCATGGCCTTGGCGCAGGGGCTGGTGGTCGGCCCCGCGATCTGGGGCCTCATCGCCAACTTCGTGATGTACGCCGTTCCCGGCCTTGCGGGGGCGGCGGTGGGCTGGGGCGTCGTGTTGATCCTGGGCACGGTCCTCGTCTGGCGATCGCCCGACCGCATCCGCCCGCGGCCGCGCGTCGCGGCGGGGTTCGCCGTTGCGGTCCTGGCGCTGGTGGCGGCCGCGCTGGCCAGCCGCCAGCTCCAGACAATCACGGACTTTCCTATCCGCTTGGGGCTGGCGAGCGCGATCCGCGCCGGCCAGTTTCCGCCGGAGCTTATCTACAGCCCAGGAATGCCGCTGCGCTATCACCATGGGATGCCCATGCTCACCGGGCTGTTGACGCCGCCGATGGGACCCGATCTGGGGTTGGTGACGGAGCTGTTGGGCGCCTACGTCTGGACGAGCCTGTTCCTGGTTGTGACGACGGCCCTGCTCCAGCGATCGTCCCCACTGGCGGCGCTCATTGTCGCGCCGCTCCTGCTCAACAACAGTCTCTGGACCTTCGCCAACTACACCGTGGGAGTGCTGGTGCTGCCCGTTCCGTCGGGGCTGCCCGAGCCGGGCCTGCTCGCGTCCCTGACCGACATCTACTGGCCCTCGGTTGAGCTGGCGCCGCACGCCCTTCCGATCAGCATGTTGCCCGATATTTGGAAGCCCGCATTCCCGCTGGGGTACGCCCTAGCCTTCGTGGTGCTGCAGTACGCGGCGAGGCCCGGGCGCTGGACGTGGCGCTTATCGGTGACGCTGGCTGGACTGGTCGGCTTCTTGGGCCTGCTCATCACCTCGCTCGTGCCGGTGGTGGTTGGTGTGTGGGCGGGTTTCGCCGTGTGGCACGTCATCCGAGCCCGGCGTTCCGGCTCGGCGCGGGGCGTGGCGCTGCGGTCGGGCACGAGTCTGGCGCTGGCGGGTCTGCTGATTCTCGCCGGCGGCGGGGCGTTTTCGGGGATTCTGGACGGCGCCTCACCGTCCGGACTCGAGGTGGCGCCAAGCCTCAACGCGGGGCACTTGGAGGCGCTCGGCGCCTATGCCGCGGGGTCCGGCGGCCTGGGCCTGCTGGGCCTCGGGCCATTGGCCGTCGCGGGCGTGGCCGTGGTTCTGGCGCGACGCGACCGACTGGTGCTGGCGTTGGCGGCGGGCGCCGTCCTGCTGGCATTCGCCTGGATGGTGCTGGCGTATCCGCCGGCTCCGTGGGATGTGAATCGTCTCGCCGGGCATGCGCGCAACCTGGCGCTGATGGCGCTGCTGCTTGCCCTGGCCACGCGCCTCGCTCACCTGCCATCCTGGCGCTGGCGCTACGGACTCGGCGGGCTGCTGGTGGCGCTTGTCGTCTGGCCCACGGTTGTGGTCCCGGTGCGCAGCCTCGGACTGGCGATCGGCAACGGCATCCAGCTGGCCAACGCCGGATGGGTGCAGGAAGAGTTGATCGACCAGGGCGTCGGGGCGCCCGTGCGGCGCGCTCGGGTGCCGTCCGTGTCCGACCGCATTGCGGACTACATCCGAGAGCACACCGCCCCCGATGCGCGTGTGCTTGCGACCGAGCCGCCCTTCTGGAACGTGCAACTCGCCACCGGACGCCCAAACAACGCCGGGTATGCCGGCCTGACGCACCTGATTTACCGCATCGGTCCCGAATATCTGGATGCCGTGACTTATCTCGAGCCAAGCGTCATCCGACGACTCGGCATCGAGTATGTCCATGCGACCGACGCCTGGGTGGCCGCGCTGCCGCAGCGGGCGCAGACGTGGCTGAGCGATCCGCGATACTTCGAGCTACTGGCCGCCGATGGGCGCGAGCGGCTGTACCGGGTGCGTCTGGCCTTCTTGAGTCTCGACGTCACGCCCAATCTCGCGTCGTTCGAGGCCCTCAGGCGAGCCGTGCCGCCGTCAGCAACGGTGTACCTGGTGTATCCGCGCACCCAGGTCCAGTTGGTCCGCGTGGCGTCGGCGCTGTCGCACGCCCGGCTCGTCGGCCAGCTGGACCCCCAGCAGCTCCACCTGGTACCGCCCGCGAAATGGGAAGTCGACGCGCTGACCGAGGAGATTCCGGATCTTGTCGTGCTGCCAACCAACGTGTTCCCGTGGATGTTCGAACCTGCGGCGCGGACGCCGATCTGGTGGCGCGATGACGTTGCCGTCTACGCGCCCAACGGCGCGGTGCCGCCAATCATGGACGCTCCGGCGCCGGTTGCCGCGCCGGGCGATCCGCCGTCGGTGCAATTGGAGCTGACAGCAGTGACCGTGGCGGATGACCGCATCGAGTTTGTCGCGGCCTTCGAGGAGCGCGCCCTCGAGGGTTGGACGGGCCAGGATTGGGTGGTCCTCAAAGGCGATCGATCACCGTGGGCGATTCCGACCGAGATGATCCGTCGGGGCGACGAGCCGACCATCGCCAAGTGGTTTGGGGGGCTGCTCTCGTCGGGGAGCGCGACCACGACCCACACCTACCGGTTCGACGCGCGGACGGCGGAGCTGTCGGTGCGCAACGACGCCGGCGCGTTCGTGCCGCTGCCGACATCGGCGGCGAGTCCTGGCCCGGGCGGCTACATCGTGGCTCTCCGCCTGCGGGAGGAGTACCAACCGAACCATTGGCGCGACGCAGCCGTGATACCGGTGGTGCGGTTCAGGGTCGCCGAATCCGGCGAGGCGTCCTTCGAGGTGTTCGACAATGTGCTGGTCGGGAGCCCGCTCCCTTAGACTCTGGCGTCGCCGGGCTCGGGTTGAGCGCCACGGGCGCGAGGCTCACCCGTGGCGACAGGCTCGGTGGCCTCCGTTGCGCCGCCTAGGATGCGACGGATCGAACGCTCGGCCTCATCGATTGATCCAGGGGCGGCGGTCGGTGACACACTGGCGGAGGGTGTCTGATTGATCGTTGAGCCGGCGGTGATTCCCGGCCTGTTGCTCCTGGCGGCGGAGCTCGCCGCCTTGGCCGCCGTGGGCTACGTCATCGTGCGGGTGGCCCTGCGGCAACGCGACGAGCGCATGGCGCTGGCGCAGGGCCTGGTGGTCGGCCTCGCTTTGTGGGGCGTCATCACCAACTTCACGTTGTACGTCGTGCCCGGGCTTGCCGGCGCGGCCGTCGGGTGGGGGGTCACGCTCGCGATCGGCGCCGGGCTCGCGTGGCGCGGGTCCCGCCGCATCTGCCCGCGGTGGCGCATGGCGGCCGGATTTGCCCTGGCCGTCGTGGCGCTCGTGCTGGCGGCTCTGGCCAGCCGCCAACTCATGGGAGTGCCCCATCCCGAACTGCGACTGGGACTGGCGGCCTGGATCCGGGCGGGCGGATTTCCGCCCGAGCTGGCGTGGAGCCCGGGGGCGCCGCTGCGCTTTCACCATGGCCCCGACGTGCTTGTCGGACTGCTCGCGCCGCCGGCCGGCCCGGACCTGGCGCTCGTGACCGAGCTGCTGAGCGCCTTCACCTGGACGAGCTTTGTGCTGGTCGTGACAACCGCGCTGCTGCAGCGCGCCTCGCCGA
Source organism: Chloroflexota bacterium (assembly GCA_965243625.1). GTDB lineage: Bacteria > Chloroflexota > UBA11872 > UBA11872 > UBA11872 > JAJECS01. The sequence continues at coordinate 486,696 of CBDEVI010000002.1, read as the reverse complement.
TCGCCGCGCTCGTGGCCGCTCCGCTGCTGCTCGCTCACGGCCTCTGGACGTGGACGACCCCGGTGCAAGGCGCAATCGTGCACGGCCCCATCCCGACGGGACTGCCGGAGGCGGGCTTCCCCGCGTCGCTCGGTGACATCTACTGGCCGATGGTGGAGCTTTCGCCCAATGTGCGACTGACCGATCTGTTGGCCGACATCTCGACACCCTCGTACACGCTGGCCTACGCCCTGATATTCGTGGTGCTGGAGTACGCGGCGAGGTCGGAGCGCTGGTCGTGGAGCGCGTCGTTGACGCTGGCGGGACTGGTCGGGTTCTTGGGCCTGCTCATGACCTCGCTCGTGCCGGTGGTGGCGGTCGTGTGGGCCGGTCTGGCCGTGTGGCACGTCCTGCGCGCCCGGCGTTCCGGCTCGATGCGCGGCGAGGCCTTGCGGGCGGGCGCGGGCCTGGCGCTGGCGGGTCTGCTGATTCTCACCGGCGGCGGGGCGTATACGGGGATTCTGGACGGCGCCCCGCCGTCCGGATTCGAGTTGGCGCGAAGCGTGCAATCCGAGCACTGGCAGGTCCTCGGCGCCCTTGACGCGCGGCCTGGCGGCGTCGGGCTCCTGGGTCTCGGACCAGTGGTCGTCGCCGGCATTGCCGTGGCATTGGCGCGCCGCGACCGACTGGTGCTGGCGCTGGCGGCGGCGGCCGGCCTGCTGGCGCTGGCCTGGCTGGCGCTGACCTATCCACCGGCGCCCTGGGACATCAACCGTCTGGCGGGACACGCGCGCAATCTGGCGCTCGTGGCCCTGCTGCTCGCCACGACGTCCCGTCTCACGGACCTTCAGCCCACCCGACGACACGTCGCGGTCGCTCTGGTCGCGATTCTGGTGACGTGGCCCACGGTCGTGGCGCCGTTCCGCAGTCTCGGCCTGGCGATCGGACATGGGGTCCAACTGGCCAACGCCCGATGGGTGCACGCGGAACTGATCGATCAGGGCGTGACCGTTCCCATGCGGCGATATCAGCTGCCGGCCCTGTCCGGTCGCGTGGCGGACTACCTTCGCCACCACACCCCGGTGGATGCGCGCGTGCTTGCTGCCGAGCCCACGCCCTGGAACGTGCTCTTCGCCACCGGCCGCCCGAACAACGCGGGGATCGCCGGGGTCACGCACCTGAACTACTACCCCGGACCGGAACACCTCGATGCCGTCAACTACCTCGAGCCCGCCGCCGTGCGGCGGCTCGGCATTGCGTACGTCTATGCGACAGACACGTGGGTCGCCGACCTGCCGCGACGGGCGCAGGCGTGGCTGGCCGATCCTCGATTGTTCGAGCTCCTGGTCCGAGACGGCCACGAGCGGCTGTTTCGCGTGCGGCAGGCGTTCTTGAGTCTCGACGTTCCGCCGACGCCCGAGTCGTTTGCCGCCCTGCGGCAGGCCGTGCCGCCAACAGCCACGGCATACCTCGTCGTTCCGCCCGTTGAGCCCAACACGCTGCGCGTCGCGGCAACCCTGTCTCACGCCCGGCTCGTCGGAGAGTTGGATCCGCGCCTGCTTCACCCGATAGGCCCGGCGCGATGGACGATCGATCCCCTCGCCGATGAGACCCCTGAGGTGGTCGTTCTGCCGATCGACGCGACGCCCTGGATGTTTCCGCCGTCGGCACGATCGCCAATTTGGTGGGGCGATGACCTTGCGGTCTACGCACCCAACGACGCGGTGGAGCGAATCGCGGACGCGCCGGATCCCGGGGGGCGGCGGTCGATCGATCCGCCGCCCGTCTCGATGGAAGTCTCCGATGTGACGGTGGTGGACGGCGGCGTTGAGTTCGCCGCGGCGTTCGACGAGCACGATCCGCGGCCGTGGACGGGGCAGGATTGGGTCGTTCTCAAGGGTGACCGGTCCCCGTGGGCCATTCCGACCGAGACGTTTCGCCAGGGCCAAGAGCCGACGATTGCCAAGTGGTTCGGGGGCCTATTGTCAGCGGGCAGCGCGACCACGGCGCACGTCTACCGGTTTGACGCGCGGACGGCCGAGTTGTCGGTGCGCAACGACGCCGGCGCCTTTGTTCCCCTGCAGACCTCGGCGGCGGACCTTGCCCCAGGCGGCTATACGCTGGCGCTGCGGCTGCGACACGAATACCAGCCGAATCAGTGGCGCACCGCTGCCGTCATCCCGGTGCTGCGAATCCGGACCTCGTCGGATGGCGGCGCGACCTACGAGCCACTTGTCGACCTTCTCGGTGGGCCGGTCCCATAGGCCGACCCGACGTCCCGCTCGGGGCGCGTGTGCCTCAATGTGATGATGTGGGAGTCGACCGCGCAAACGTCCAGGGAGCGTGGCTTGGACGGCGGGGGTGAACGCATTGGGTGAGGGCGGGAATTGACCCTTGACCTAGCGGTCGTTCCGGGCCTGCTGCTGCTGCTGACCGAGCTCGCCGTACTGGCCGCCGTGGGCTACCTGGTGGCGCGGGTGGCGCTGCGGCAAACGGACGACGTGATGGCGCTGGCCCAGGGCCTGGTGGTTGGCCCGGCGCTGTGGGGCGTCGTCGTCAGCCTCGTCCTGCACGTCGTCCCGGGACTCGCCGGGGCTCTCGTCGGCTGGGGGGTCGTGCTCGGCGTGGGCGCGTTCGTCGTCTGGCGGACGCCCGGCCCCATTCGCCCGCGGCCCAGGGTGGCGGCGGGGTTTGCCGTGGCGGCCCTGGCCATGTTTTGGGTGGCGATGGCCAGCCGCCAGACGATGTCGGTCGTCGATCCGTATCAATCACTCGGAGTCGGCGCCGCCATCAGGGCCGGCGCGTTTCCGCCCGAGCTTTCGTGGAATCCGGGAGTCCCGCTCCGCTATCACTACGGCGTGGACATGATGACCGGGCTGCTGGCGCCGCCCACGGGGCCCGACCTCGCCTTCGTGTCCGAAATCCTCGGGGCGTACTTCTGGACCAGCCTCGCCTTGATCGTGGTGACGATGCTCTGGCGGCGCGGCGGTTGGACCTCGGTGGTTGTCGTCGCGCCGCTGCTCATCACTGCCGGCGCCTGGTCATGGCTCGGCATGCGCAGTGTGCTGTCCGTGCTGGTTCCGATACCCACGGACGTGACGCCGGCCGCCGCCGCGTCGCTTGGGGAGGCGTACTGGCCGCCTCCGCCGCCGAATCTGCGATTGCCGTCCGGCGCCCTGCCCGACATTTGGCTGCCCACGTTCACGTTGGCCTATGCGCTGTCATTGGTCGTGCTCGAACGGGCCATTGGCGCGTGCCGTGACGCCTGGATCCCACGTCTGACCACGGCGGCGCTGGTTGGGTTCTTGGGACTGGCGCAGACAGGCGTCGTGCCGGTGGTGCTCGTGCTATGGGTCGGCATCGAGGCCGCCCACCTCATCCGTCTGAGGCGCTGCCGCGCCGCGCTCGGACGCGCGGCGCTCCAATCGGTTGCGACGTTAGCGCTTGCCGCGATCCTGTTGCTCGCAGGCGGTGGCGGGCTTTCCGGCCTCGTTGGCGGTCAGTCGACCGGGAGCGTGGCCTTGGCGCCGCGTGCGCCGGAGGAATTGGGCATCACCCTTGGCCGACTGTCGCACGGCTCGGGGCTGCTCGCCGAGATCGGACCGCTGATGGTGGCGGGCGTTGCGGCCGTGGTGGGCAGGCGAGACCGCTTGATCGTGGTGCTGGCGCTCGGGGCGGGCATGTTCACGCTGGCATGGATTCTGCTGGACTACCCGCCGGCGCCCTGGAATATGAACCGAATCGCCGGACACGGCCGCTACTTCGCGCTCGCGGCTCTGGTCCTGGCCCTTGGCGGCGGCCTCGCCCAGCTTCGTCCCCGCTGGCGGTACGCCGCGGGCGGGCTTCTTGCGCTGCTGCTCGTCTGGCCGACGATCGCACGACCCGCTCGCATCCTCGGCATGTCCCTGGCAAACGGGGTTGAAGTGGCAAACGCCCCGCGCGCGCCTGTCGCGGCTGCCCGACCGTCACCGGAGCACGAGAGCCTGCGCTACGCGATGCCGAGCCTCTCGCCGGCAGTGGCGGACTACGTCCAGGACCACACGCCAATCGACGCGCGCGTCTTCACCTCACTCAAGAATCCCTGGGACCTGAGCGTGCACACCGGCCGACCGAACGCCTCGGGCTTCGTCGGGCAGGCCTACCACACCTACCATCCCGGTCCCGAGCAACTCGATGTGCTCGGCTTTCTCGAGCCGTCCGCCGTCCGGCGGCTCGGCATCGAGTATGTGCATGCGACCGACGCCTGGGTGGCCAAGTTGCCGCGGCGGGCGCGGGCATGGCTCGAAGATCCTCGACTGTTCGAGCCGCTGGTCCGAGACGGCGGCCAGGCGCTCTATCGCGTGCGACAGGCGTTCTTGAGCCTCGACGTTGCCCCCGATCCGGCGTCCTTCGAGGCGCTGCGGCAGGCCGTGCCGCCGTCGGCGACGGTCTACCTGGTGACGCCGCCCAGGGACGACGACACGTTGCTCGTCGGCGCCGCGCTGTCGCATGCCCGCGTGGTGGGCGAGCTGGACCCGCTGTTCCTCCACGTCGTTCCGCCCGCGAGATGGCAGATCGACCCGCTGACGGATGAAGCCCCCGACCTCGTCGTGATACCCACCGACGCCGGCGCGTGGATGTTTGGCCCCTCCGCGCGGGCGCCGATTTGGTGGCACGATGATGCTGCGGTTTACGCGCCCGCCGGCGCGGTGCTGCGGCTCATGAACGCCCCGGTTCCCACTGGTCCGCCGTCGGCCGAGGCTCCGGTGCTGGTGGAACTGACCGACGTGACGATGGCGGACGGCCGCATCGAGTTCAGAGCGTCCTTCGACGAGCGCACCTCGCAGGGATGGACCAGCCAGGACTGGGTCGTACTGGAGGGTGACCGATCGCCGTGGGCGATTCCGGCGGAGGTCTTTCGCGAGGGCCGCGAACCGACGATGGCGAAATGGTTTGGGGGCTTGCTGTCCGCCGGCAGCGCGTCCACGGCGCACGTCTATCGGTTTGACGCACAGAGGTCCGAGTTGTCGGTGCGCAACGACCAGGGAGACTTCGTGCCCTTGGCGTCCTCGGCAGCGGAACTTGGGCCGGGCGGCTATACGCTGGCGCTTCGCCTGCGGCATGAACGGCAGACGGGCCAATGGCGCGACGCCGCCGTGATCCCGGTGCTGCGGGCAAGGGTCTCGGACACTGGGGAAGTCTCGTATGAGATTCTCGAAGACGTGCTCAATGGAATGCGGCTCCCGTGAGATTCAAGGTCGCTGCGCTTCCGCGGTCCCGGCGGTTGCGATGCCGATGGCCGGCCACGCTCGTGTCGGCGGCGTCAACGCCGACCGGGATCTGACGGATCGAACGCTCGGCCGCATCGATTGATCCGGTGACGCGGGCTGCAGCGACGGCCTGGCGGAGGTTGCCCGGGTGACGGTCGATCCAACCATTCTCCCGGGCCTGCTGCTGCTGGCGGCAGAGCTCGCGGCGATCGCCAGCGTCGGCTACGTCGCGGTGCGAGTGGTGCTGCGGCAGACGGACGACCGCATGGCGCTGGCGCAGGGCCTGGTGGTCGGCCCCGCGCTCTGGGGCTTGATCGCCAATTTCGTGATGTACGTCCTTCCCGGCCTTGCGGGGGCGGCCGTGAGCTGGGGCGTCGTGGTCATCCTGGGCGCGATCCTCGTCTGGCGATCCTCCAACCGCATCAGGCCGCAGCCGCGCGTGGCCGCCGGCTTCGCCGTCGTCGTCGTGGCGCTCCTGTGGGTCGCGCTGGCCAGTCGTCAGGCCATGTCGATTCCGGATCCGCATACGCAACTGGGTTTGGCAGCCTCGATCCGCGCGGGCGGCTTCCCACCGGAGCTGTTTTGGAACCCAGGAATCCCGGCGCCCTACCACCACGGGGTGCCCTTGCTGGTCGGGCTCTTGATGCCGCCGGCCGGACCCGATCTAGCGTTCGTGATGGAGTTCCTGGGCGCCTACGCGTGGATGAGCTTCGCGCTGGTGATCGTGACGCTGCTCGTGCACCGCGCCTCGGTCTTCGCCGTGGCGCTCACGGCGCCGCTGCTGCTTTCCGCCGGCGCCTGGACGTTTACCTGGGTGGGCGAGGGGCTGCTGGAGCTTCCCGTTTTCGCGGGGCCGCCGTCGGCGGGGATCCGAGCTGCGGTGCAGGACATCTATTGGCCGCCACTGGAGCAAACGTGGGAGGTTCAAGGTTGGAAATATCGCGAAGCGGCCCTCCCCGACATCTGGAAACCTGGATTCCCGCTGGCCTATGCGCTCGTGGTCGTGGTGCTCGAGCGCTCCGCGCAGGCGAGCGGTCGATCATGGTCGGCGCTGCTCACGCTGGCGGGGCTGGTTGGGTTCGTCGGCCTCTTGGCCGCGTCGGTGGCGCCTGTGGCGCTCGTGCTGTGGGCGATCCTGGAGGCCGTGCAACTCGGGCGCTCGAGGCCCTTCGACCGCCGCGCCATCGGTCGGTCGGGCCTGGCGCTGGCGCTGGCCGTGCTGCTGCTGCTCGCCGCCGGCGGACGCTTCACCGGCCTGCTCGGAGGTTCGGCGTCGTCCGGCCTGACGCTCGCGTGGAACGAGCACGGGGACGGCTGGCGAGTGCTGGGCGAAATCGACTTGCGGTCCGGTGGAGTGGCTCTGGCAGGCGTCGGGCCCGTGGTGGTGGCGGGCGTCGCCGCATTGCTGGCCCGGCGTGACCGCCTGGTGCTGGCACTCGCGGCGGGCGCCGGCGTGCTGGCGCTGGCATACCTCGCGCTGCACTATCCGCCCTATCCCTTGGACGTTCACCGCCTGGCCGGACACGCGCGCAATTTCGCGCTGGTGGCCCTGCTGCTGGCCCTGAGCGTCCGCCTGGCCGGGTTGCGGCCGCGCTGGCGCTACACGGCGAGCGCGCTGCTGCTGGTGTTGGTCGTCTGGCCGACGGTCGTGTCGCCGGCGCGCAGCCTGGCCCTGGCCGTCGGCCACGGGCCGCTGTTCACGAATGGGCAGCCGGGGCAACGCGCGTTCAGCGGGTCGACGGCCATGGGCCGCTATGTGATCGCCGACGCTATTTCCGAGCGCGTGATCGCGCATGTCCGAGACCACACCGCGGTCAATGCGCGCATTCTGTCGCCCAGCCCACTCGACATGGCCGTCGCCACCGGCCGCCCGAACGGCGCGGGGTTTCTTGGGCTATCCCATCTGCTGTACGTCCTGGGCCCGGACTACCTGGACGCCCTCAAGTTTCTGGAGCCGACCGCCATTCAGCGAGTCGGCATCGACCATGTGCATGCAACCGCCGCCTGGAGGTCCGAGTTGCCGGAGCGGGCGCAGCGCTGGCTGGCCGACCCTAACCTTTTCGAGCTCCTCATCCGCGACGGCGGCGAGGCGCTCTACCGGGTGCGGCCGGCGTTTCTGGCACTGGACGCACCACCTACACCCGAGTCGTTCGAGGCGCTCCGGCGGGCCGTCCCCCCGTCGACGGTCGTGCACCTGGCCCCGCAGCTCTGGAAGGGCACGCAGCTCCAGGTCGCGTCGGTGCTGTCGCACACACAGCTCGCCGGGGATGACCATACGCCCTTCCTCCACTTCCTGACGCCCACTCCATGGACGGTGGAGCCGTTGGGCGACCGCGTGCCTGACCTCGTGGTGCTGCCGGCGGCGATCGAGCCCTGGACGTGGATGTTCCCGCCGGACGGTCGGCGTCCGGTGTGGCGCAGCGACGACATGGCGGCTTATGCGCCAACCGGAGCTCTCGCGCCGATAACCGCTCCGGGGCCGCCGCCCGACGCGCCACCCATCACGGTGCGGGTGTCGGAGCCGAGGGTCGACGACGGGCGCCTCGCCTTCACCGTCGCCTTCGACGAGCACGCGCCGGACCGCTGGACCGGCCAGGACTGGATTGCGGTGAAGCTGGACCCTGGGCCGCTGAAGCTCCCCGCCGGCTTTCGCAACGGCGATCTGGGACCGGCGACGGTCCAGTGGTTTGGCGGCCTGCTGACGCCGGGATCGGCGACCGGCGTCCACACGTACAGGCTCGACATCCCCGCGTCCAGCCTGGCGGTGCGGAACGATCAGGGAACCTTCGTCCCGCTGCCGGCGTCTGAAGGCGATCTCGGCACGAAAACCTGGGTGCTGGCGCTCCGCCTGCGGCACGAGTGGCAGCCGGGTCACTGGCGGGATGCCGCCGTTATTCCCGTGCTGACATTCTGGATCTCGGCGACCGGCGAGGCCTCGTTCGAAGCCTTTGGAGAAGTGCTCGACGCGAAGCCGACCCCGTAGACTCAGCCGGCGCCGTAACCGATTTCGCGCGCTACGAGCGCGATGCCAACCAGCGGCGGCGTGCAGCTCGGCGCCGGCGGCGCCTGCGAGGACGTGACGGATCAACAGCGCGAACCCATCGACTAGACCCAGGGCAGCCACCTGGAGGTCGCGGACGTGACCGTTGACCCAACGGTTGTTCCGGGCCTGCTCCTGCTGGCCGCGGAGCTCGTCGCGCTGGCCGCCGTCGGCTACGTCGTGGTGCGGGTCGTGCTGCGGCAAGCCGATGAGCGAGCGGCCTTGGCCCAAGGCCTGGTGGTGGGTCTCGCGCTCTGGGGCCTGGTCGTCAATTTCGTGCTTTACGCGGCGCCGGGGCTTGCCGGCGCCCTGGTGGGCTGGATCGTCGTGCTTGCGGCAGGGGCGGGCTTGGCGTGGAGGGCCCGCGGATCGATCGCTCCGCGGCCGCGCGTGGCCGCGGGATTCGCGGTTGTGGTGCTCGCCCTCCTCTGGGTGGTGCTCGCCAGCCGGCAGCTGCTGACGTTTCCGGATCCGCACATCCACCTGGGCCTTTCCGCCTCGATCCGGGTCGGCAGCTATCCGCCGGTGTTGCCCTGGAGCCCGGACCTGCGCGCGCCCTATCACTACGGCGAAGACCTGCTGCGCGGGCTCCTGATGCCGCCGGTCGGTCCCGACCTCGCCTTCATGGAAGAGCTGCTCAGTGCCTACTACAAGGTTGGCCTGCTGCTTGTCGTCGTCACGGCGCTCCTGCGCCGCGCCTCGCGACTCGCGGTGCTGATCACGGCCCCGCTCTTGCTCACGACCGGGGCCTGGACACTGGTGATTGGCGTGCCCGACAGCATCCTCTACGCGCCCTTCCCCACAGGCCTTCCCGCCGCCGGGCTTCGCGCCTCGTTCATGGACATCTACTGGCCGGCGGTGGATCTGGACTGGAATTCGCCCTTTGCGGGGCTGTCGGACGTTTTGGATCCGTCGTTTCTCCCCGCATACGCGCTGACGTTCGTGGTGCTGGAGCACGCGGCGGGCGACGGCCGCCGGTCATGGCCCGCCGTTCTCACGCTTGCGGCGCTTGTGGGGTTCATGGGCCTGCTGGCATCGACCCTCGCCCCGATGGTGCTTGTCTTGTGGGCCGGGTTGGAAGCCGTGGCCCTGGCGAAATCCAAGCGTGCCGGCTCTCTGGCCAAGGCGGCGGTGATCCGGCCGGCCGTGGGGTTGGCGCTGGCGGCGCTGGTGCTGTTCGCCGGCGGCCGGCTGGTGGGCATTCTCGAGGGCTCGGCGCCGTCGGGGCTATCGCTGGGGTGGTACGAGAATTTTGGGGGCTGGCGGCTGCTTGGCACGCTGAACCCGCTGCCGGGCGGCGTGGGGATCCTGGGCTTGGGGCCCCTGATCGTGGCCGGCGCTGCCGCGCTGCTGGCCCACCGCGATCGCCTGGTGCTGGCGCTCACCATTGGCGCGGGCGCCCTGATGGCAATGTCGGCCCCCTTGAGCTATGAGCCATTTCAAATCGACCTCAGCCGCATCGAAGGCCATGCTCGCAATCTCGCCCTGCTGGCCTTCGTGCTCGCCTTCAGTTCTCGGCTATCGGGCCTGCCATCGGTTCGCTGGCGCTATGGGGCCGGAGCGCTCTTCGTTGCGCTGATCGCCTGGCCGACGCTGGTCGCTCCGGTCCGAAACCTCGGGCTGGCGATCGGGCAGGGCGTTGAGATCGCCAACGCCCGGCGAGCTCCGGAACCGCAGGTGTGGTTCGCGGGGCGATTCCCACTCGATCTCCTCCCGGCGGAGCGTATTTCGGTCTACATTCGCGACAACACAGCAGTGGACGCGCGGGTGTTCTCACCCCGTCCACACCGCGTGACGTGGGCCACCGGTCGCCCCAATGCCACGGGATTTGCCGGGTTGCTGCACCTCTTCCCGGTGGAAGGCCCTTCGTACTTGGACGTGCTGCGTTACCTCGAACCCGCCGCCGTGCGACGGCTCGGCTTCGACTACGTGCACGCGACCGACGAATGGGTGGCCGGCCTGTCGGCTCAGGCGGCGCGGTGGCTCAGCGACCCTCGCCTGTTCGAGCTTCTCGTGCGCGACGGCGACGAGGCGCTCTACCGCGTGCGGCCAGCGTTTCTGGAGCTGAACGCGGCGCCCGATCCTCAATCGTTCGAGGCGCTGCGACAGGCGGTTCCCGCGTCCACCGCCGTCTACATTTCGCCGGAGTTCGACGAACGACCTGGACTCCGCGTGGCGTGGGCGCTGTCGCATACCCGGCTGTTCAGCTCCATCAACCCGGCGGCGCTGCATCTGCTGACGCCCTGGCCGGGCCAGCCCCTGGCCGGAGAGGCGCCCGACCTCGCGATCATGTCGTCCCGGGTCAAGCCCTGGATGTTCCCGCCGGCCGGACGTCAGCCCATCTGGTGGAACGATGCGATTGCCGTGTACGCGCCCGACGGCGCCGTCGGGCCCATCATGCCGCCGCCGCCGGGCCTCGAGCCGCCACCGGTAAGCGTTCAACTGTCCGACGTGCGCGCCGCGGATGGCCGAGTCACCTTCACCGCCACGTTTGACGACCATACGCCGGAGCTGTGGACGGGCCAGGAGTGGATTGTCGCGGCCGGGGACGCTTCGCCGTGGGGCATTCCCCAGCGCTTCGAGCCAGACGGACGCACGGTGGCGACCGTGTGGTTCCCAGGCCAGGTGGCGCCCGGGCGGGGGACCACCAGCCACACCTACGTGTTCGATATTCTGGCGGCCAGTCTGTCGGTACAGGATGCCAGCGGCGCTCTTTCCACCATCGCCGAATCGGAACGGGTGCTGGAAGCGGGAACGTGGACGCTGGCGGTCCGTCTGCAGCACGAATGGCAGCCAAACTACTGGCGCGAAGCGGCATTCATTCCGGTGATGCGGCTTCAGGTCTCCGTGGCTGGCGAGGTCTCATATGCGGTCTTCGACGATGTGCTCGGGGGCGTACGCCCGTAGGCCGTCCGGCTGCCCGGTCGGCCCGCGGCAATCCGGGCGCGAGGCCGACGCACGATGCCGGCGCGGCGCCGAAGATCACGCGCGTAGCGGCCGGCCGCCCTCGCCGAGGTTGGGCGCATGACCGTTGATCCGGCGGTGATTCCCGGCCTTCTACTGCTGGCGGCGGAGTTCGTCGCGCTGGCCGCCGTGGGCTACGTGGTGGTGCGGGTGGCGCTGCGGCAGGACGACGACCGGCTGGCGCTGGCCCAGGGTCTCGCGGTGGGCCTGTTGCTTTGGGGACTGGTGGTCAACTTCGTGCAATACGTCGTGCCCGGGCTCGCGGGCGCAGCCGTGGGCTGGGGAGCCCTCCTTACGCTAGGCGCAGTCTTGGCCTGGCGCGCGCGCGCGCAAATCGTCCTGCCGCCCCGCACGGTTGCGGCATTCGTCGGCGTCGTCTTGGCGCTGTTCGTGGTTGGGCTCGCCAGCCGGCAGCTTCTGCCGATTCCCGACATGCCGATTCACCTGGGCTTGGCGGCCACGATCCGAGCCGGCGTTTTTCCGCCGGAGCTGCCCTGGAGCCCAGGGGCGCCGCTGCGCTATCACCACGGCCCCTCGCTGATGGTCGGGCTGCTGACGCCGCCGTTCGGGCCGGACCTGGCGTTCGTGTCGGAACTGCTCGGCGTCTACTCCTGGATCAGCTACGTGTTGGCGGCCGTGTCGCTCGTCGCCCAACGCGGCTCGTGGGTGGTCGCCCTGATTCTTTCCCCCCTCCTGATCACGATCGGCGTCTGGACGACCGGCGAGTGGGAATGGGACGGCATGGGTGGCGGAGTCCTGCAGATTCCCATTCCGGCAGGGCTGCCGGCAGCGGGACTGCGCGCGTCGCTGACCGACGTCTACTGGCCGTCGGTCGGGCTGGGCCAGACGTTTCCCGCACCGATCTTGCCCGACATCTGGAAACCCGAATTCACCCTGGGCTATGCGCTGGCGCTCGTGGTGTTCGAGCGCGTGGCGCGCGCGGAAGACCGGTCGTGGCCTGCCGTTCTCACACTCGGCGGGCTGGTCGGATTCCTAGGCCTGCTGGTGACGACGCTCGTCCCGGTCGTGGCCGCCGTGTGGGCAGGCTCCGCGGCGTTGCGGCTCGCGCGGTCGCGGCGGGATCGCGCGGCATTCGGCGCGGCCCTACGGTCGGCCGCGGGGCTGGCGCTGGCCGCGCTGCTGCTGCTGGCCGGCGGCGGCCTCTTCACCGGCTTTCTGGACGCGTCGGCGCCCTCCGAGCTCTTGCTTGGGTGGCATGGCCATCCGGACGGTTGGCTGCTGCTGGGCGTGTTCGATCCATTGCCGGGCGGCGTGGCCCTGGTGGGGGTCGGCCCGGTGGCGTTGGCGGGCATCGCCCTACTGCTCGAGCGGCGAAACAGGCTCGTGCTGACACTGGCGGCGAGTGTGGGCCTGCTGGCGCTGGGGTGGCTGCTGGTGAGCTATCCGCCCGCGCCCTGGGACGTGAACCGCCTGGCCGGGCACGCCCGCAACTTTGCGCTCGTGGGTCTGCTGTTGGCGCTCGCGACCCGCCTGCCTCAGCTGTGGACCGGGCGCCGGCGCTATGCGGTGGGCGTGTTGCTCGTGGGGCTTATCGCCTGGCCGAGGGTGGTGGAACCCGTGCGGCATGCCGGCCTCGCGGTCGGCAACGGCATCCAGCTGGCCAACGCCGCGGCGGTTGAGCCGGATCGGCGCGAAGCCGAATCCAGGGCGATTGCGGGGCGCACGCCGATGCCGAATCTGTCCGACCGCATCGCCACGTACATCCGGGACCACACGACCACCGACGCGCGAGTGCTCGCCGGTGAGCCGCACCCCTATTGGCGAGTGTTCCTCGCCACCGGGCGCGCCAACGCCGCCGGATTCGCCGGTGTCGTTCACCAGATCTTTCACCAGGGACCGGAGTATCTCGATGCCCTCAACCATCTCGAGCCGGCCGCGATCCGGCGGCTGGAAATCGACTACGTCTACGCGACGGATGACTGGGCGGCCGGCTTGCCCGCACGGGCGCAACGATGGCTGGCCGATCCGGGCCTGTTCGAGCTCTTGGTGCGCGACGGCGCGGAGGCGCTCTACCGCGTGCGGCCGGAATTCACGGAGTTGACCGCGGAGCCGTCCCCTGGATCGTTCGAAGCGCTGCGAGACATCCCCGCGTCCACCACGGTGCACCTGACCCCACATGTTCACTGGATCACCAAGCTTCGAGTCGCTGCAGCGCTGTCACACGCGCGGTTGCTTGGGGCGGCTCGCACCGAGCTCTTGTTCCCCCGCTCATCCGTTCCGTGGGAGGTGATGCCGCTTGGGGAGCAGGCGCCGGACCTTGTGGTCCTTCCCACGTCGATCGAGCCCTGGACCTGGATGTTCCTCCCCGCCGACGGGCGGCGACCGATCTGGCGGAACGACGAACTCGTGATTTACGCGCCGCACGGGTCCGTCGCCCCGATCGTGACGCCGCCGGACCGCGTCGCGCCCCCCGTCAGCGTTCGAGTGACAAGGCTGAGCGCCGAGCGAGGCCAGGTGACGTTCGATGCGGCGTTTAGCGAGCGCACGCCGGAGCACTGGACGGGCCAGGATTGGGTCGTCGTCGAGCTGGACGATGGGCCGTGGCCGATGCCCGCCAGATTCCGGGGCGGTGACCTCGGACCCGAAGTGGCCAAGTGGTTCAACGGCTTGCTCTCGGCGGGATCGGCGACGAGCTCCCACACCTACGCGCTCGATGTCCAGGTTCCCAGCCTGTCGGTGCGCGATGACCGCGGCGCCTTGACTCCGCTGCCGTCGTCGGAGGGTGAGCTTGGCACTGGAACCTGGGTCCTGGCGCTGCGCCTGCGGCACGAGTGGCAGCCTGGAATTTGGCGGGAAGCGGCCTTCATCCCAGTGCTCCGGATCACAATCTCCGAATCCGGCGAGGTCGCGTTCGCGGTCTTCGACGACGTGCGCGCGGAGACGTTGCAGCCCGGGACACCAGCGACGCCATAGCCACGTCGGGCAAGATGGGCGAAATGCCCAGGATCGACGACAGAAACACTCGCGGCCCGCGAGCTCCCAATCAATCGAGCAGCCTCGGCCGTCGTGAGCCGTCGGCTCGCCACGAGCACCCCGATCCGGTCGCCGAGGCCCGACGGCAACCGCTGGTTGTGCCGCGAAGGTCTCGGGCTTGACCCTCGATCCGGCGGTCATTCCGGGCCTGCTGCTCCTGGCGGCGGAACTCATCGCCCTGGCCGCGGTGGGCTACATCGTCGTGCGGGTCGTGCTGCGGCAGAGCGATGAGCGTGCAGCCCTGGCCCAGGGGCTGGTGGTCGGGCTGGCCCTTTGGGGGGTGCTCACCAATTTCGCGCTCTACATCGTCCCGGGTCTCGCGGGGGCGACGGTCGGCTGGGCCATCCTGGCGGCCATCGGCGCCGGCCTGGCCTGGCGGACAAGCTGCCGCGTGCGGCCGCGGGCCCGCACGGTCGCCGGATTCAGCGTCGCCGTGCTGGCGCTGCTGTGGGTCGCGCTTGCCAGCCGCCAGTTGATGGTGATTGCCGACCCGCAAACACATCTCGGACTGGCCGCCACCATCAGAGCCGGCGGCTTTCCCCCGGAGTCGCCCTGGAACGCGGGCGTCCTCATTCGCTATCACCACGGCAGAGACCTTCTCGTCGGTTTGCTGGCGCCGCCGTTCGGACCGGACCTCGCCTTCGCCTCCGAATTGCTGGGCGCCTTCGCCTGGACAAGCCTGGTCCTGATCGTGGCAACGGCGGTGCTGCAGCGGGCATCACGATTCGGCCTGCTGGTCACGATCCCGCTCATGCTTAGCAGCGGCCTCTGGACCCTCACCGATGTTGGACCCGGCGTGTTGCAGCTGCCCATTCCGGCCGGGCTGCCCGAAGCGGGCCTGCGCGCGTCGCTCGGCGACGTCTATTGGCCGCACGTCGAGCTGCCCCCGGTCACGGATAGGTCCAATGCCTTGGCCGACATCTGGAAGCCGTCATACCCATTGGGATACGCCGTGGCGTTCGTTGTGCTGCAGCACGCGGCGAGCGGCAAGCGTTGGTCGTGGCGAGATGCGCTGACGCTGGCCGGCCTGGTCGGCTTCCTGGGTCTGCTGTCCATCACGCTGGCGCCGGCGGTGCTGGTCGTGTGGGCCGGTTTGGCGCTGGTGCGCTTTTTCCGTGATCGAAAGACCGAGCCGGCGACGCGGGCAGCGCTGCGACTGGGTGCGGGCCCCGTGCTTGCCGGGCTGTTGCTGCTCGGCGGTGGCGGCGCGTTTACCGGAATCCTGGACGGATCGCGGCCGTCGACCTTGATCCTGGCGCCGGGCCTCGAGCCGGAGCACTGGCGGGCGCTGGGGTCGTTCGAGGCACGTCCCGGCGGGCTGGGCCTGCTGGGCTTGGGGCCGGTGGCGCTTTCGGGCGTGGCGGTGGCCCTCGCGCGGCGCGACCGGCTGGTGGTGACGCTGGCGGCGTGCGCCGGCTTGCTGGTGCTGGTCTGGTTTGCGGTGACCTATCCACCGGCGCCGTGGGATCTCAACCGTCTGGCGGGGCATGCCCGCAACCTGTCGCTCGTGGCGCTGTTGTTGGCGCTCGGCTCCCGCCTCTCCGACCTACCGCCCGGACGTTGGCGCGTCGGGGTCAGCGCGCTGCTGGTGGGTCTCATCATCTGGCCAACGGCGATGACACCGGCGCGCAATCTCGGCCTCGCGGTCGGCCACGGCGTGCAGCTGGCCAATGCCCGATGGGTGCAAACGGAACTGCGGGACCAGGGCGCGGACGTGCCCTTGCGCCGGTTTCAGCTCCGGGCCTCGACGGGACCCGTGGCGGACTACATCCGGGATCACACAGCCGTGGACGCACGCGTGCTCGCCACCGAGTGGCCCTACTGGAACGTGTTTCTCGGCACCGGCCGGCCGAACAACGCAGGTTTCGCCGACGTGATCCACTTGAACTACCACCAGGGACCGGAGTATTGGGACGCCAGCCACTATCTCGAGCCAGCCGCCGTCCGGCGCCTGGACCTCGAATACGTTCACGCCACCGACAGGTGGGAAGCGTCGCTGCCGGATCGGGCCCGGCAATGGCTGGCGGATCCGGGCCTGTTCGAGCTATTGATCCGCGAGGGCGACGAGGCGCTCTATCGCATTCGGCCGGCGTTCCGCGAGCTCGATGTCGCGCCGCATCCCGAGTCGTTCGAGGCGCTGCGCTCGGTGCCGCCGGCGACCACCGTGTACCTGACGCCGCAAACTATTTGGGTGGACCGACTCCGCGTGGCGTCGACGCTGCTGCACACCCGGCTGGTCGGCGCCATCCACTCACTGCCGCTGCACGTGCGCACGACCGAGCCGTGGACGGTTGAACCGCTGGGCGAGGACCCACCCGACCTGATTGTCCTCCCGGCGTCCGTCGAGCCGTGGACTTGGATGTTCCCACCCGGCAGCCGGCAACCCATTTGGCAGAACGACGCGGTAGCCGTCTACGCGCCAAACGGAACGGTCGCACCAATCACGCCGTCCCGGGCGGTGCTCGAAGCACCGCCGGTAGCCGTCGAGGTCGCGGATGCCCGCATTGACGATGGACGCATTGTCTTTGCCGCCACCTTCGATGACCGGGCGCCAGAGCGCTGGACGGGACAAGATTGGGTCATCGTCGAGCTGGACGATGGGCCGTGGCCGCTGCCCGCCAGGTTTCTGGGCGACGGCCGCGGACCTGCAGTGGCGAAGTGGTTTGACGGCCTGATCTCGTCGGGTTCGGCAACCAGCTCGCAGACGTACGAATTGGACGTGCCGACGGCACGCTTGGCGATACGCAACGACGCCGGGGCCTTCGTGCCGCTCGACGCATCCGAGGGCGACCTGGGCGCGGGATCTTGGGTGTTGGCGATCCGCCTGCGGCACGAGTGGCAGCCGAACATTTGGCGGGAGGTCGCCTTCATTCCGGCGTTGGAGATCACGATCTCCGATGCCGGCCAGGTCACGTTCGCGGTATTCGACGACGTGGGCGTGGCGACGTCGCCGCCCGGGACTCCCGCGACCCGATAGCCAGGTCGGGCAAGATGGGCGCAATGCCTTGTCTGGACGAACATGGCTCCGGCAGCGTGCCGTCGCCGGAGGCTTCCCCCAGCCTCGGCCTTGGTAAGGCTGCGGCTCGCGAGTCGCCGATGGCTTCGACGTGGGGGCGGCCCGCTTGACCGTCGATCCGGCGGCCATTCCGGGTCTGCTGCTACTGGCGGCCGAGCTGACCGCGTTGGCGGCCGTCGGATTCGTGGTGGCGCGGGTGGTGCTGCGACAGGCAGACGACCGGGTGGCGTTGGCTCAGGGTCTAGCCGTTGGGCTCGCCCTCTGGGGCGTGTTCACCAATTTCGTGCTCTACGTCGTTCCGGGGCTCGCCGGGGCGGCCGTCGGCTGGAGCGTCACGCTCGCCCTGGGCGCAGCCCTGGCGTGGCGGGCGCCTCACGCCATACGTCCGCGGCCGCGGGTGGCCGCGGGCTTCGCCGTGGCGGTCCTGGCGCTCATGTGGGCGGCGCTCGCCAGCCGCCAGCTGATGCTGATTCCCGACCCGCCCATCCATCTCGGGCTGGCCGCCACGATCCGCGCGGGCGGATTCCCGCCGGAGTTGCCGTGGCACTCGGGCACGCTCATCCGCTATCACCACGGCACCGATCTCCTCGTGGGTTTGCTGGCGCCGCCGTTCGGACCGGACCTCGCGTTCGTCTCCGAACTGCTCGGCGCCTATGCCTGGACGACCCTGGTCCTGATCGTGACCACCGCGCTGCTGCAGCGGGCATCGCTCGTCGGCGTGATCGTCACCGCCCCGCTGATGCTCAGCAGCGGACTCTGGACCTTCAGCAACGTCGGCGCCGGGGTGCTGCAGGTGCCCCTGCCGGCCGGACTGCCCGAGGCCGGCCTTCGGGCCTCGTTGACCGACGTCTATTGGCCGCACGTCGAGTTGTCGGCGAGCGCGAACTTCTTACAAGTACTGCCGGACATTTGGAAGCCCGGATTCCCGCTGGGATACGCCCTGGCGTTTGTGGTGCTGAGCTTCGCGGCGCGTCATGAGCGCTGGTCCTGGGGAGAGACGCTGACGCTCGCGGGATTGGTCGGCTTCCTGGGTGTCCTTTCGACCACGCTCGTTCCGGTGGTCGTGATCGCGTGGGCCGGACTGGCCGTGATGCACTTCCTGCGCGCTCGCCGGACCGAGCCGCCGGCGCCGGCGGCACTCCGACTGAGCGCCGGTCCGGTGCTGGGTGGACTGCTGCTGCTCGGCGGCGGCGGCGCCTTTACGGGTGTCCTGGACGGATCGCCACAGGCCGGCCTGACGCTGGCGGAGAGCCTTGATTCGGTGCACTGGCAAGCGCTGGGCTCGTTCGACGCGCGTCCCGGCGGCCTGGGCCTGCTGGGCTTGGGGCCGGTGGCGCTTGCTGGCGCGGCGGTGGCGTTGGCGCGGCGCGACCGGCTGGTGGTGACGCTGGCGGCGTGCGCCGGACTGCTGGTGCTGCTCTGGCTGGCGCTCACCTATCCGCCGGCGCCTTGGGATACCAACCGCATCGCGGGACATGCCCGCAACCTGGCGCTCCTGGCGCTGATGCTCGCGATGAGTTCGAGCCTCTTCAGCCTCCCACCCGGACGCTGGCGCTACGCCGCCGGCGCGGTGCTGGTTGCCCTGATCACCTGGCCCACGGTCGTCGCGCCCGCCCGCAGTCTGGGTTTGGCGATCGGCAATGGCGTGCAACTGGCCAACGCCCGGTGGGTGCAGACGGAGCTGCGCGATCAGGGCGTGGACGTGCCCATGCGCCGGTTTCAACTTCGGGCCCTGACGGGACCGGCGGCCGACTACATCCGGGACCACACGGCTGTGGATGCCCGCGTGCTCGCCACCGAGTGGCCCTATTGGAACGTGTTCCTCGGCACCGGCCGGCCAAACAACGCGGGCTTCGCCGATGTGATTTACCTGATCTACCACCCGGGCCCGGAGTATTGGGACGCCCGCCACTACTTGGAGCCGGCCGCCATCCGGCGCCTGGGCCTCGAATACGTTCACGCCACCGATTCCTGGGTGGACGTGCTGCCGGCTCGGGCCCGGGAGTGGCTGGCCGACCCGAGCCTGTTCGAGCTTCTCTACCGCGACGGCGAGGAGGCGTTCTATCGCATTCAGCCGGCATTCCTCGAGCTCGACGTGGCGCCGGATCCCGAGTCGTTTGAAGCGCTGCGGTCGGTGCCGCCGTCGACGTCGGTCTACCTCACACCGCAGGCCAACTGGCTGGACCGGCTTCGCGTCGCGTCGGTGTTGCCGCACGCCCAACTCGTGGGCGCCATCAACACACTGCGGCTGCACGCGCGTACGCCCGTGCCCTGGACGGTGGAGCCGCCCGGCGACGGCGTTCCAGATCTCATCGTCCTCCCGGCGTCCGTCGAGCCGTGGACGTGGGCCTTTCCCCCCAGCGCCCGGCAGCCCATCTGGCGGAACGAGGCGGTCGCCGTCTACGCGCCCGACGGGGCCGTTGCACCGATCACGCCGCCGCGCGTGGCCCTCGAGTCGCCGCCGGTAACCGTCGCGATTGCCGACACCCACCTTGCCGATGGGCGCATTGCCTTTACCGCCGCGTTCGACAACCAGGCGCCGGAGCGGTGGACCGGGCAGGACTGGGTGGTGGTGCGGGTGGACACCTGGCCGTGGGAGCTTCCCACCGACATTCTCGACCGCAGCCGCGGACCGGCGATCGCCAAGTGGTTTGCCGGGCTGATCTCGTCGAATTCGGCCAGCAGCAGGCACTCCTACGAATTCGATGTGCCGGCGGCCACCCTGGCCGCGCGGAACGACCGCGGAACCCTGACGCAGCTCGACGCCTCGGAGGGCGGCTTGGGCGCGGGAACCTGGGTTTTGGCGCTCCGCCTGCAGCACGAATGGCAGCCAAACCGCTGGCGGGAGGCCGCCTTCATTCCGGTGATGCGGATCGACATCTCCGAGGACGGCCAGGTCACCTACTCGGTGCACGAAAACGTCCGCGGCGAATCGCTGCCGTAGCGCTCGGCCAGGCCGTGTGTGCGCCGAATCGGCGGCGCGCGGCGTCCATGCGGTGGGCCCGTCTGCCGCCAGCGGAATCGCGTAGCACCATGTGAACGGCCGCAGGCGCCGACGCATCCGGCAAGGGTGGGGAAATGATCGTTGATCCGGCCGTCGTCCCAGGGCTGCTGCTCCTGGCGGCGGAGCTCGCGGCGCTGGCCGCGGTCGGCTCTGTGGTCGTCCGCGTGGGCCTGCGGCAGGCCGATGAGCGGGCGGCATTGGCGCAGGGGCTGGTGGTCGGTCTCGCGCTTTGGGGATTGATTACGAACTTCGTGCTCTACGTCGTGCCGGGGCTCGCCGGGGCGGCCGTCGGATGGAGCGTCACGCTGGTCCTGGGTGCGATCCTTGCGTGGCGCGCGCCCCATCCGATCCGGCCTCGCCCACACGTGGCGGCGGGCTTCGCCGTTGCCGTCCTGGCCCTGTTGTGGCTGACGCTCGCCGGGCGGCAGTTGCTCGAGAGCCCGGACCCCACGCTGCACCTGGGGTTGTCGGCATGGATCCGCGCGGGAGGGTTTCCGCCGGAGACGCCCTGGAATCCAGGCAGCCCGGTGCGCTACCACCACGCCGTCGATTTGCTGGTCGGCCTGCTCGCGCCGCCGATCGGGCCGGACCTGGCGTTCGTGCAGGAGCTGCTGGGCGCCTACGCCTGGACGGCCTTCGCCTTGGTGGTGGCGACGGGGCTGTTGGCGCGTGGGGCGTGGCCAGCCGCGCTGGTGGTTGCCCCGCTGCTGCTCACCGCCGGCGCCTGGACCTGGACCGACCTGGGCGGCGGCGTGCTCAAGGTTCCCTGGCCCACCGGACTCCCGGCGGCCGACGTCGGGGGAGCCCTTGCCGAGGTTGCCTGGCCATTGCTCGGGCCGTCGTGGCCGTCGGAACCGGCGGCGCTGCACGACATCTGGACACCGGCATTCACTCTCGGGTACGCGCTCACGTTCGTGGTGCTGGAGCACGCGGCCCGACCTGCACGCTCGACGTGGCCCGGCGTGCTGACGCTCGGGGCGATCGTCGGCTTCCTCGGCATTCTCGTGACCTCGCTGGCGCCGGTGGTGGTTGTCCTGTGGGCGGCTCTGGCGGCAGTCCACGTCGTGCGAGAGCGGCCCGAGGGCGGCGCCGTGCTGCGACTGGGCGCTGGGCTCGGGGTTGCGGTGGCGCTGATGCTTTTCGGCGGGGGCGCCTTCACCGGGATCCTCGACGGTGGACCTGCCGCCGGCCTTGGGTTGTCGTGGGACCTCAATGGAACGCGCTGGCGGGCGTTCGGCGCGTTCGACGCGCGTCCGGGCGGTTTCGGCGTGCTGGGCGTTGGCCCAGTGATCGTGGCGGGCATCGCCCTGATGCTGGCGCGGCGCGATCGGCTGGTGCTGGCGCTGGCCGCGGGCGCCGCCGTGTTGCTGGCGGCCTGGCTGGTTCTCAGCTATTCGCCCGCGCCTTGGGTGGTGAGCCGCTTGGCGGGGCACGCCCGCAATCTGGCCCTCATAGCCCTGCTGCTCGCCCTGGCCGCCCGGCTTTCGAGCCTGGAGTCAGCGCGATGGCGACTTGCCGCCCCGCTCCTCATCGTCGCCCTCGTCGTCTGGCCGACCATTGCGGGGCCGGTGCGCAGTCTCGCCGCGGCGGTTGGAAGCGGTGTGCAGCTGTCCAATGCCGGATGGGCGGCGGAGGAATTGCGCAACCAGAGTTCGGCGGCGTTTCCGCGGCGGTTTGAGATGCCGGCGATGTCGGACCGGCTGGCGAGCTACATCCGCGACCACACGCCGTTGGACTCGCGCGTGCTCACACCCGAGTGGCCGTATTGGGCCGCGTCCCTGGCCACCGGCAGACCCAGCAGCGCGGGCTTTGCCGATCTGCGCCACCTGATCTATTTCACCGGCCCCGAGTACTTGGACGCCGTCGGCTACCTGGAGCCCAGCGCCATCCGCAGGTTGGGAATCGAGTACGTCCACGCCACGGATGGCTGGGCGGCCGCCCTGCCGCCGCGGGCGCAGGGCTGGTTGGCCGATCCGAGCCTGTTCGAGCCCCTGGCGCGAGATGGCGCCGAAGCGATCTACCGCGTCAGGCAAGCGTTCCGAGAGCTCGATGTCGCGCCGCATCCCGAGTCATTCGAAGCGCTGCGCGCGGCGCCGTCGACGACGATCGTGCATCTCGCCCCGGAGCTCGGCTGGCTGGACGGGCTGCGCGTCGCCTCGGTGCTTTCCCACACGCGCCTGACCGGCGCCGTGGACACGCAGCCGGTGCACCTGCAGGCGCCCACGCCGTGGACGGTGGAGCCGCCGGGCGACCAGGCGCCCGACTTGGTGGTCCTGCCGGCGTCGGTCGAGCCGTCGCCGGCATCTACCCAGACGTGGATTCAAATCTGGCGCAACGACGAGATCGCGGCCTATGCCCGGGCCTCCTCGCGCAGCCGCGCCACGAATGAGTCCTGGACCACGCGCACCGCATCCACCGGGATCGGCTGATCCGCGGCCACGAGCTCGCGAACGGCGGCCCCGTAGGCGAGTCCCAGCGGCAGCACGCCGTCGGCGCTCACCGCGTCCGCCCGGTCGATCAGGCCGTAGACCAGCTGCCCGCCCGAGCCGTCCAGCGTGTCGCCCGGTTGGAGGTCGCGCTTGGCATATGCCAGCACCTCGGAAGTCGGCGTCTCGCGCGGCGCGCCCGACGCCGCGCCCAGCAGCGGCGCCTGCGCGATGCTCAGCGGCGTCTCCACGCCGCAGAGGTGGTACTCCCGAAAGAGCAGCGTGCGATCGCCGTCGCCTGAGACGCGCGTACCGTGAATGCGCATGTCCTCGCGCACGCGCTCGTCGTCGCAGGTGACCACGGCCCACACGCCGGTGGCGATGTGCTCTGGAATCTCGGACGTCCCGTCGGACGCCACGGCGTTTGCCAGGTCGACCACGCCGGTCCGGTGCAGCAGACCGCCGGCCTCGCGCGGCGCGAACAGGTCGGCCAGCTCGTTCAAGCCGGCCGACGGCTCGTGCATGCCGCGACGATCCGGCGGCAGGCCCGTCATGTTGGACACGGCGCACATCTCGATTTGCGACTTGGTGCCGTCGCGGAACGAGTTGTACATCTGCGCGTTCAGGCGGAGGCGGCTGGCCGTCTCGGCGTCGTAGCCGAGTCGCGCCAGGGCCTGGTCCGCGTCCCCGTGGCGGTCGTGCGGGTAGAGCCGCGTGCCGCGTCCCACGGCCACGGGTTCCAGACCCAGCGCGACGGCCCAGTCGAACAGCTCCATGATGGCGATTGGCTGGTCGCCGGCGGCAAGCGTGTAGACCACGCCCTGCCGCCGCGCCTCCCGCGCCAGGGCCCAGCCGCAGCTCACGTCGGCCTCGACCGTGACCATGACGACATGGCGACCCCGGCGCAGCGCCTCCCAGGCATTGCGGGCGGCCACCTCCGGGATGCCGGTGGCGTCCACGAACACCTCGACGGGCGCGGAGGCCAACGCGTCGGCGTCGGGCGCGAGCGCGGCGCGGCCCGCCTCAATGGCCGCCTGCGCGGCGACCGGACTCTCGCACCGCTGCAACTGGTCGTCCGCCCAGCCGGCGGCGCGCAGGGCCTCCGCGCCGTTTGGCGCGTTGGGATCGGCCACCGCCGCGAGCCGCAGGCCGTCCATCTGCGCGATTTGCGCCGCGATGCTCGTCCCAAATCGTCCCGCGCCTGCCAGCGCCACCGTCACGGGTCGGCCCGCCGACGTCCGCGCCTCCAGTCGCTCGAGCAACGGACGCATCATGTGAGTGTTCCTAGCCAGTAGGCGGGCCGGGCGCCCGCCCGCCCTTAGTCTTGGACAAGACGCCCAAACCGTCCATCGTCATCCGCGCGGCGAGTTGGGCATGCGTCGCCGGGCGGGTTTGAAACCCGCCCCTACACAATTCGCTCGATCACTCCGGAGTTGAGCCCACCCGGTGGCCCGCGCGGCGTGAAGCGTGGGACCATAAACACCGTAGTCGTGAATTGCGAGGCACGTGATGACCAGCCTATTCAAACATCGTGATCTGGGCGCCGCCCAAGCGCTCGTCGCCGCGGCCATTCTCGGCGTCGCGCTGTTTGCCTGGGGCGACCAGACCGGCATGTTCAGCCGGCCGGGCCTCGCCTCCACCGACAACTGGACCTGGCGGCTCTGGCAGATCGGCGCGCTGCTTATGGGCATTCCGGGCGTCTGGTGGATCTGGCGCGGCACCCGCAATGTGACCTGGACCCGCAGCCTGGTACTGACGGTCCTGGCCGTAATCGTCTTTCTCAACACCTACACGGAAGCGTTGTCCTCCGCGCATTTCGGCAACGTCTGGAAGATGATCAACCCGCTATTCCTGGGATGCACCACCGTGGCCGTGGTCGCCCTCTGGAGTCGCGGCGGCTTTTGGGACGGCATCGGCGCCGCGGTCTTCGCCGCGCTCGGAACCGTGGTGTTCATCAACGCCTACTTCGTCAACCACGGCGTTCTCTGGGAAGCGCTCAATCCGCTGCGGGCCCTGGTCTTCCTGCTGTGGGCGTTTGCGGCATTGCAGGCGGACCCTCAACCGCGGGAATCCGCCGATGAGTGACGCCCCCCTGTTCGAAGCGGCCTATCCCTTCCAGGACGACGTGCTCGCGCTGCCCGTCACGGACCTCGATCAGGCCTCGGAGTGGTACGCCCGGGCCTTCGGCCTCGCCGAGGCGGAGCGCCGGGACAGCCCCGTTCCCACCGTGTTCATGGAACGAGACGGCGTGCGGCTCGGCTTCGCCGTGAACGGCGGCGACGCCAGCGTCGACGGCGCAGCCATCCTGGTCAGCGACATCCACCGCGCCCGGCAGGAGCTGGAGGCCAACGGCGTCGCCACTGCGAACTGGCGCGTGGACGAACGCGACGGGCAGAGACTCCAGGTGTTCTTCGTCGTCGCGCCGGACGGACTCTGCTGGTACTTCCATCAGCCCATCGGATAGGCACGGATCGGGGCGAGCCTTCCTTGAACCTGCGGCGTTGGCAGCTCGGCGATCAGATCGTCGTGCGCAGCGTGTGGGGCGCGAAGATTCAAATCGCCATGCCAATGACGGTGATCGCGGACACCGAGCGAATCACGGCCCTGTACCTGGCCGCCGGCACGCCGATCAAGAATAAGAGCACCTATCGGTCGGACCACTTGCCGGTTGGCGACTGGGAGATCGTCGACGACGTCTGGCGGGACGACCTGGTCCGCATCAAGTACGCGGTCGACGCGCACGCCACCTACGCCATGTGGAAGGGCGAGCGGTTTCATCGCTGGTATATCAACCTCGAGAGCGCCTATCAGCGCTCACCCATCGGCTTCGACTTCACCGACCACGTGCTGGACATCGTCGTCGGGCCCGACCCGGCCGGCTGGCGGTGGAAGGACGAAGACGAGCTGACACGGGCGATTGCGCTGGGACTCGTCACCCAGGCCCAGGCCGATGCCTTCTATGCGGAGGGCAAGCGCGCGATCGCCCGGCTGGAGGCGAAGCGCCCGCCGTACGCCGACGGCTGGGAGACGTGGCGTCCCGACCCGGAATGGCCGGTCCCGTCGCTGCCGTGTAATTGGGATCAAATCGAATAGGACGCTCGGTGGCCGGCGCTGCGTGCAGCGTGGGGTCGGCTCTGGGTGAAACTCCCACGCTGCACGCAGCATGGGCCACCGGACGGCACAGTGACGCATCTCGAATTCCCAGCCTCGGTGCCGCGATGGGGCGCGTTGGATTCCTCGCTGCGCTCGGAACGACAAAACAGCCTGCCTACAATGCGGCTCTCGCTATAGACGGGAGACGACCTGATGCCAACGCTCTGGGGACGTGACTACACCCGCGCGGAGTTGATGGCGCGCGTTGGCGACCTCTCCCAGGTCGGCGGCGTCCGCGAATACCGTATGGACGGCGGCTCGGGCGACGGAGTGGAGGCGGTCGATTTCGACACGGGGTCGGGTCTGCGGTTCACCGTGCTTCCCGGACGGGCCCTGGACATTTCGAGCGCGTCATTTCGCGGCATTCCCCTGGCGTTCCGCACGCCCACGGGCGACGTGCAGGGCGCGCGCTACGAACCCGGCGGGCAGGGCTGGATTCGCACCACGGTGCTCGGCCTGCTGGTGACCGGCGGCCTCACGAACGTGGGCGACCCGGTGGACGACGACGACGAGGGGGGCGAGGAGGGCCTGCACGGGCGACTGTCCAACCTGGGCGCGACGAACGTCTGGGCGGACGGTGCGTGGGACGGCGACGACTACCGCATGTGGGTCCAGGGCCGCGTGCGCCAGGCGATCCTCTATGGCGAGAACCTGGAGCTCGTCCGCCGCATCGAGACCGCGCTGGGCTCCAGCAGCATCGAGATTCACGACACGGTGACCAATCACGGCCACCGCACCCAGCACATGATGATCCTGTATCACATGAACCCCGGGCACCCGCTGCTCGACGAGGGCGCGCGGTTCCACGTGCGCAGCCGGTCGCGCCGGTTCCACGACATCTACACCGGGGCAAGCCCGGAGGGCTGGGAGGTCTACGAAGGCCCCTCCGTCGACTGGCAGGTGCAGGTGTTGATTCACGACGTGGAGGCCGAGGCCGACGGCACCGTCCACGCGGCGCTGGTGAATCGCGGGCTGGGCGACGGGCTTGGGCTGGGGTTCACCTGGAACAAGAACCAGCTGCCCTACCTCAACCACTGGCGCAACACCACGCCCGGCGACTACGTGACCGGCATCGAGCCCGGCAACGCGACCGTGCTCGGCCGCGCGCGCAACCGCGCCGACGGCACCCTTCACTCCCTCGAGCCCGGCGAAACGGCGTCGTTCGACGTGCGCATCCAGGTGCTCGACGGGGCGGGCGCGATCGACGACTTCCTCGCACGCGTCGGGGCCTAGTCGGCGGCACGGCCCAATGCCCCGCGAACGCCGGGACGCCCCCGATGCGCCGCCTGCTCACCGCGAGACCCTGCGCGTGCGCTATTCCGACACCGACGCGCAGGGCATCGCGCACCATTCCAGCTACCTCCTCTGGCTCGAAGAGGCGCGGCTCGGTTGGCTGCGCGCCATCGACCTGGGCTATGCGGACCTAACTGCCGGCGGCCTGTTTCTGTCGCTGGTCGAATGCAGTTGCCGCTATATCTCCCCGGCTTTCGGCGAGGATGTGGTGACGGTGGACGTGTGGGTGGACGAAGTCTCGCGGCTGCGCGTGCGGCTGCGCTACGAGATTCGGCGCGACGACACGCTGCTGGCGACCGCCACGACGCAGAATGCCTTCGTGGACGGGGAGGGCCGGCCGCGACGGCTTCCCGCCGACCACCCGGCGTGGGGCAAGCTGCGGGAGTTGTGAGCGGCGGATCGCGACCTGTTAGTCCGAGCACCAGCCTTCTGTCATTCCGAGCGGCAGCGAGGAATCTATGGGGCGGAGAGAAGGCACAACGTCCTTAGATTCCTCACTTCGTTCGGAATGACATGAAGCGTGGGCAAGGACGAACTTGGGGCCGCATGGAGCCGGATCACTCAATGGAACTCAGTCTTGCTCGGACGAGGCGTCCGCCTACGCGCGCGGCGGCGTGATGAAGTCGCACCTGGGTCCGGTGGCTCGGCTAAGCCTCCGATCGAGCGTCACGATCGGATAGTCGAGGGCCTCGGCCAGCGCCACGTACCACGCGTCGTAGCTGGTGACGTTTGCGCGCAGCGCCCACACGCGCTCGGCGTACGGGTCGAACGAAAACAACGCAATATCCAACCGCAGCATGTCGCGGTGGCTGGCGGTGGCTTCAACCGTTGAAATCCGGCCGGATCGCTCCATCCGGCGCAGGATGTTGCTCGTCTCGGCCAAGACGAACTCCGGTGCGGCCAGGGGGCCTTCGACAACAGCCGCTTCGGCCCACGATCCTACGGGTCCCGTCTCGACTAGAGCCGCGACGAGGACGGATGCGTCGACGACGGCCCTCACCGCCGGTCGGCGTCGCGGGCCTCGAGGATTTCTGCCGCCGTCACGCGCGTGCCGAACGCTTCCTTGCGCCGGCGTATTTCCTCCAGCAAGACGTCGTTGGAGGGCCGCGACGCGATGCGCTCCAGCTCGCCGCGCAGGAACTCCTGCATGGACTGGCCGCGGCGTGCCGCGCGCGAGGCCAACTCGTTGCGCACCTCTTCGGGAACGTTGCGGATGTTGATTTGGACTGGCATGCCAGCATAGTGCCAGCACTGCTGGCACTATGCAAGCACCGAAGCGTTCTGCGGGCCGCCAATTGCGGCGTCGATGCCCAGTCGCGAAGAGTCGCGACGCCCCGCAGCCTGGGCTAGTTCAGATCCGACGACCCGTAGCCCGACAGCGTGTGGATGGGCATGTTGTGTCGAATCGACGCGTCGGTAATCACGCGCTGGGTGCGAGATGACGTCGCCGAGTCATCCAGCAGTAGATGCGCGGCTGCCCTTGCTGCCACCTGCAGGCCGCGCCGGGCCATTTGCAGACCTCTCGCCGCCAGGCCCAGCCACCGGAGCGGAGCGGCAGGGCGCTGCGGCAGCACTGCCTGTGACCTGACGACGGGCTGGTAGCGGCGAATCACGCCGGGTGCGTAGCGGCGCGCACCTCCCGCCTTGCGAAAGTCGGAATGGCCATTGGCCCGCGACACGTAGAACCGATTCGGCCCTGAGAAGTCGGCGTTCGGCGGATGGCCCCACGCAGTCGCCCGCTCACGTCTTTTTCGTGCGACCCAATCGCCGAGACGGTGGGCAAGACTCCGCAGATGCTCAGCGGGGGTCGTTCGCGAACCGCCCCCAGCGCCTGCCCCGAGGACACCCGGAGTTCCGACCAGCCTGGAGTCCGGCCGGAGCCGGAGTGACGAAGACGTACGCAAGAGTCTCGCTATCCCACCGTGCCGTCGTGACGCTGGTGCAGCACGAGCAGGTTGCCCTCCGGGTCCCGGATCGCGGCGCTGGCGCACCATTCGTTGCCCTGGGGTCCGGCCACCACCTCCACACCCTTTGCCTTGAGCTCTTCGACCGCATCGCTCACGCTATCGACGGACAACGCGACGGCCACGCCCTCGACCTCCGCCGCCAGCGCGATCGTGGTGTCGCCGGCCGCCAGCTCCACCCACTCGTCGCCCCACGCCTGGCCGACCGGCATCCCCAGGGCGTCGCGATAGAAGCCCAGGGCCCGGTCCATGTCGCGCACCTGGATCTGAACGAAGTCGACCGCTCGAACCTTCATGCCGTGCTCGCATCCCGCGCGCGTCCCGTGTCGCCCCGATGCTACACCGGAATGTCAGTCCACGTTCCAGCAGACAATGGGCGGCCAAGCGGTAGAGCCGCCCAATCTGCCGTTGACGAAGATTCGTTCGCCCTGAGCCTGTCGAAGGGCCGTTCATGGTTCGACTGGCTCACCACGAACGGCTCGCGCGGTGTTGAGCACCAGGCTGCTGGCAGCTGCCCGTCCTCAATCAGTCGAGCGGATCGAAGTAGGTGAAATCCGTGCCGAAGCTGTCCATGGCCTCGACCGCGGCGCCGCGCAACCGCACGCGGATGTCGCGGGTGCGGTGGTTCAGCACCAGCTCCCGCGTGGGCAGCGCCGCGTGCAGGGTGATGGCCTGATTGGGCGTTGGGTTCGGGAACTCCAGAAAGCCGCCGGCGAAGCGACGCGCGAGCCCGGCCGGCTCGACCTCGATATCGCCCGGGTTGAGCCAATCCGGAATGCGAATCGCGATCGGCCCGCTGCGGAGCGGCGTGACGCGCAGCATGCCCTCCGCATACTTCGACTCCACGCGCGCGTCGGCGGTCTCGCGGTCGAACCACAGGTTCACGCGCGTGACGTCGCCGTCGCGGCGCACCGCGTCCGCAAACGCCTCGCAGAGCGACCCCGTGGTACCGGCCACGATGTCCCAGCTGGGCGCGACTTCCGGGATTCCGATCGGTCGGTGCGCATAGGGCGCGCAGAAGCCGAACATGCCGAGCGCGCGATCGGCCACGTCGCGACGCGCGTCGCTGTCATCGGGTTCCGGCGGCGGCCCCGTGAATGACGTGTCCCGGAACTGCGACGGCAGGATGTGCGCCCGCAGCATCTGCTCGGCGTCGTCGTAGTAGCTCGGGTAGCCCCGCCGCGCCAGAATCAGCGCCGTCTCCAGCATGTCGCCGGTGTTGTTCAACTCGCCCTGGTCCGGGTTGCGGCCCGCGTCGCTGCGCTCCATGACCCAGCCGATCTCGTCGCGGATGGTCCACAGGCCGCGGTCGTAAAACGTGCGGACTCGTTCGAGCAGCGCGGCGTCGTCGGTCAGATCGGCCAGCTGCGCCAGCGACGACATGACGCAGGTGGTCGAGTGCCCGTGCGCCCCGAAGCGTTCGGTTTCGTAGGAGCCGTCCGGCAGGAAGAACTTGTCGAGCGCGTGATCTTTCAAAGTCTGCGCCAGCTCCAGCGCCGCGTCCGATCCGGTCGCGCGGACAAATTTGACCAACGGCCCGATGGCTCGGCCCACCCCCTCGACGAAGGTCGGGCGCGCCTGAAAGTCCAGGCCGGACCGGGCATTGAGCGACGCCAGGTCCCAGCCGCGCTCCGGCGACCAGAACTCCCGGATCGCGGCGATGCATTGCTCGGCCAGCTCGGCCGCCTGGTCATGGCCCTGGTGGCGCACCAGCGCGCTGAGCCCGTGGAACCCCTCGCGAATGCTGTGCTCGTCCACCTCGACCAGCGGCCCGCCCATCTCGCGCCGGTTGCAGGGCAGCGGCACCCGCCCGGTGAAGGAGAACAGCGCCCCGCGCGTGTGCTTGGCGATGGCTTCCTCGTCCACGGGCGCGCCGGTCACCTCGGCGGCCCGCAGCATCGACTCCAGGTGACGCCCGGAAACCTGCACGGCGCAGTGCCACGGACTGAACCCGAACCAGCCGTCGGGCCAGAGGCGGGAGTACATGAACGGCAGATCGTCGTCGTCCGCGTTGAAGCAGCGGGCCATGGCGCGCGTGCCCAGCTCGATGGCGCTGCGAATGTCCGTGGTGTTGACGTTCGAGACGCGACGCGGGCCGCGCCCGTGCGCCGCGGCCGCCGGGGCGTCGTGCGGCTGGGCGTCGTCGGAGGCCGACCGGACCGTCATTCCCTCACCTGCCCGCGGCGCCTATGACTCGTCGGTTGCGGTGTGCGCGGCCAACACGGCTTCCGCCCGCTCGCGCAGCTCCGGATCGTCGCGCCCGATGATTCGCTCCAGCGCGCCGAGCGATTTGTTCACCAGTTCGGGCGGCAGCGTGCCGTCTTCGAGCTCCTCGAGCGTCAGTGCGTCCACCTGCTCGAGATGGACATCGTTGACCTCGGCGATCGTGGTCTCGAGATCGGACCAGTAGAACTTCAAGTCGTCCGACTCCCAGCCGGCGTAGACCTCTTCCCAGGTCGTCACGCCCATGTGCGGCAGCAGGCTCCGCTGGAGCACGGGCTCGCGGGCGCATTGGTAGCGGCCGTCGACGGACATGCGGACCCGGTCGCCCGTGACCGGCAGGCCCCGGTGCACCGTCAGGCTGTGAAAGATGAGGACGTCGCCCTGCCGAAACTCGTTGGTCGCCCAGGTTCCTTCCAGCGGATCGATCACGGCGATGCCGCCCGCGCCGAGCGCCGGTCGATAGTCGTAGACGCCCCGGCGGTGCGAGCCGGCCGCGACCGCCAGCCCACCCATCGAGGCCGGCAGGTCGTGCAGCGGAAACCACGCCGTGTAGACATCGGCCGAGCCCTGCACGTGCGGGAAATCCTGGTGCGCGGGCGTGGTGAACATCTCGCGTTGCGGGAACATCACCCGCGAGATGATGCTGGGATGCGCCAGCACCGGGGGGTCGAGCAGGGCCTCCATGACCGCCAGCAACGCCGGCTCGAGCTGCAGCGCGTGGAACGATTCGAGGAGATAGAGCCGCGCGTACGTTTCGTTGGGGATGCTCCCGCGGCCCTCGGGAATGCCGTCCGGGTTCACCAACTGGTCTCGGTAGCCCACCGCATCGACATAGCCCAAGTCGCGCAGGACCTCGAGAAACTCCAGCCGCACGCGCTCAAGGCTGGCGGCGGGCAACAGACCGCGAATGAAGAGATAGCCGTCTGCTTCGGCGCGGGCGCGTAGGCAGTCCGCATCGCCGACGAGGTCGGTCGAGTCGCGAAACTCGTTCATGGCACAGCGGGTATTGCAGGCGGTGACGGCAGCGATGATAGCGCCGCGCGGGCTCAGTCGCTCGCGTCTCCCGCGGGCGGCCAGTCGGACTTGAGCACCGCGTAGTAGGCGTCGTCGACGCGCAGGCCATGCGCGACGCGGTTGTCACGCACCTCGCCGACCTGGACCATGCCCACCTTCTCCAGGACCCGCCGCGAGGCGCCGTTGCGCACGTCGGCGCGGGCGTAGACGCGCTCCAGGTCGGTGGTGGTGAACACCGCGTTGACCACGGCGCTCACGACCTCGGTGGCGTAGCCCTGGCCCCAGCGCGGCCTGGCGATGGCGTATCCGACCTCCGCGTGACGGTTCTGCGGGTCGGGCCACAGCCCGATGTGGCCGATCAGGTCCCCGTCCAAATCGGCTGCCCACCACGACGGATCCTTGCCCCAGTCGTCCACGAGCCGCCCAATGACGAACTCCTCGGCGTCGCGACGGGTATAAGGGAACGGGAGCGGGAAATAGCGGGCCCATTCGGCGTCGTTGCAATAGGCCTGGCGGGGCTCGACGTCACGCAGCTCGAACGGCCGCAGGGTCAGTCGCGGCGTGCGGATGGTGCGCGGAAGGCGGTCCATTGCGGGCTAGCGTACGGCATTCGGTCGTGCAGTAGTCCGGTGGCCCATGCTGCGCGCAGCATGGGGAATGCGACTCCGGCCGGTCCCACGCTGCACGCAGCGCGGGCCACCGGAGATTTCCGGTTTCGGTCGTTCCGAGTCGCAGGCGAGGAACCTAAGGGGCGGGGAGAACGCACAACGTCCTTAGACTCCTCACGTTCGTTCGGAATGACGAAAAGGTCTGGCATGACAGATTTTTTCGCTTCGTCAGTTGCTGTCCACCATCGCCGGTACCACGGTCGCCTTGAGGGCGGTCATTTGCGTGGCCGCCGTGATCGCGGCCGCCACGCCCTCCACGCTCAGGCCAAAGTTCGTATGCAGGCGCGGCCAGTCATGGTCGGACTGAATGGTGTGCAGGTCGCGCAGGGCCTGGGCGACCTCATTGGGCGTGAAGGCCCAGCTGCCGAGCAGCTGAACCTCCTTGGTGCAGAAGCGATGCCAGCTGGTGTCGAAGCTGCCGGCGTCCGTGAACTGGCCCATCTCCACGAAGGTCCCGCCATCGCGCAGCATCTCGACGCCCTCGGGTCCGGCGGCGGGGTTGCCCGAGCATCCGATCACGATGTCCGCGCCGCTGCCGCCGACCGCCGCGTGCACTGCCGATATTCGATCCGCCGCGTCGGGCGTCGCTGTCAGCGACACGGTGGCGTCGGCGCCGAACGCGTGCGCCAAGGCCAGCCGCGGCGTTTCCGGATCGCCGACCGTCACCACGGTCGCGGCCCCGCGTTGGCGCGCGGCGACGGTGGCGAGCAAGCCGATGGGCCCGGCGCCCTGGATCACCACCGACGCGCCCGCGGTAGCCGCCCCGATACCCAGCGCGTCCACCCGATTGAAGGCCCGCGTCACCGAGCTGTAGGGCTCGACCAGCGTGCCCACCATCAGGGGCATGTCGTCCGGCAGACGAAAGAGCTTGGTGGCCGGGAAGGCGTCAAGGTCCACGAACAACATGTCGGCCCAGCCGCCCCAGAGGTGCGGCGGGCGCTCGAAGGGGATCTTGCGTCCGTAGTAGGTCGGGTTGAGGCACTTGTTGGCGCGCTCGGGCGAGTCCACGCAGACCTCGCATACGCCGCAGGCGTTGAGCGGCGGCAGCATCACGTGATCGCCCTCGCGGAGCGGCGCGCCGGTGGCGTCTGCCCGCAGGTCCGGCCCGATTTGCTCCACCACCCCCGCCAACTCGTGACCCAGCGTGATCGGCCAGGGCAAGGCGCCCGGCCAGTGCCCCTGCAGGATGTGCAGATCGGTGCCGCAGACGCCGCAAGCCTCGATGCGGATCAGCGCGCCTCGCGGCGGTATCGAGGGACGGGGAACGCGCCGCAGCACCGGGGGCATGCCGGGACCGTCGAATGTGACTACGCGGATGTCGGCGGCGGCGCTGGTCATTGGCTTCAGTATGCCCCTCCGGCGTCCTTTGCTAACAATGCCGGCGAGCAGACTCTTAGAGCGGTAGGCCATGGCCGAAATCCGCGGCGTCATTCCGATTCTCAAGACGCCGTTCGACCTCGAGGACCGGGTGGACGAGGAGAGCCTGCGCCGCGAGGTGGACTACTGCATCGACGCCGGCGCGCATGGCCTGGGAATCGCGTTCGGCAGCGAGATGCCCAAGCTGAGCGAGGCCGAGCGCACGCTGGTGGCGCGGGTCACCATCGACCAGGCACGGGGGCGCATTCCGGTTGTTATGTCAACTGGATATCCGTCCACCGTGCTGGCCGTGCGCGCCAGCCGGGAGGCCGAGGCGCTCGGCGCGGCGGCGGTGATGCTGATTCCTCCGGCCAACGGCCTCGCGGAAGCGGAGCTGCACGGCTATTTCCGGACCGTCGCCTCGGCCATCCACATTCCCATCGTCCTGCAGGTGATGACCGGCGCTCACCTTTCGGGCGACGAGCTGGCGGCGCTGGCCCGGGCCGTGCCGCAAATCCAATACGCCAAGGTCGAGAGCGCGCCGCCGGCGGAATCCGTCGCCGAGGCCATCGCCGCGGCCGGCGATCGGGTCACAATCATCGGCGGCGCCAGCGGCGGCGCGCTCATCGAGGAGCTGGAAATCGGGTCGCAGGGCACCATGCCGCACGCCGCCCTGGTCGGCTCGTTCGCGCGCATCTGGGACCTGTGGCACGCGGGCAATCGCGACGCTGCGCGCGAGACCTGGCAGCGCGAGATCGCGCCCCTCAATGCCATCGGCGGGGCGGTATACAAGGAGATGCTGCGGCGCGAGGGCGTGATCGCCCACAGTCACTTCCGCGCGCCGGCGGAGAGCTGCCTGGACGCCGAGGCGCTGCGCAAGCTGGACCGGCTCTGTGAGACGCTTGGCATCGGCTGACCTCCCGCACCCGGCATGATGCGCCCATGACCGAGACGATCGTCTTTTTCGTCATCGTGGGGACGATCGTGCTCGGGGTCGGGCTCGATGTGGGATACCGGCTTTGGCGCGTCGTGACGCGGCGCACCATGAGCGAGGCGCCGACGGCAGTTGCCCCGGAGCTGCCGCTCGACGACGCTTAGGCCGGGCGCAAACCTCAGGGAACGCCGGCCGATGCCCCCCACCCCAACCTTCCGCCTTCCAATTGGACCGGGGAGACAGTTAGGGTGAGGGTAGAAAAGAGGGAATGCCAATGCCGATCCCGGAGCCGGACCCTATGAAGCTCGCCGCGCCGGCTGATACCGGCAACCTCGGCGGCGCGCCCTGGCCGTCGGGCGACGACCTGGCCCAAATGCAGGCGTCCGACTACGTGCTGCATGCCGCGGATGGCCGGTTGCGGCGCGTCCCCGTGGCAAAGTCCACCCTGCCGCACGATCCCGCCGGTCACCCGCAGATGATCCACGCCGCGCGCGCCCCGGACGGCGCGATCTACGTCAACCAGGGCTCGCTGATGTGCCGCAGCGACGACGAGGGCCGCACCTGGACGGCCACTCCGCGCGGCGACGCGGCGGGACGAGAACCATCGGCCACTTTGGGCCTCGACATGTATCCGTACCGGGGTCCAATTGCCGTTCTCGACGACGAAACCTTGGTGCACGTCGGCTCGAACGACGGCATTCTCACCGACCCCATCGAGATCATGGGCTCGACCGACCAGGGCCGCACGTGGAGCTTGCATGCCGGGCTCACGCTGCCGGCCCGCTATGAGGAGCGCTACTACCACTCCTTGCGGCTGATCGAGGACCACACGCTGCTCCTGCTCTTTTGCTGCCGCGATAGCCTGGTGTGGGAACCGCCCGCCAGCGGCGCCATGCACCTGCTGGCCTTCAGGTCGAGCGACGGCGGCCATACCTGGTCGGAGCCTTCGCTCGTGTGCGACTGGGGCACCGAGGGCGCGGTCGCGGAGCTGGGCGGCGACCGGCTATTGGCGGTGGTGCGTTACCAGCGGCCCCGCATGCCCGACGAACGCGCCGACGACCTCGAGCCGCAGGGCGCGCGGAGGGGCAATCTGGCCTGGAAGCACGTGTTCCTGGCCGATTCGCCCGACGGCGGCCGCACCTGGGGGAACCTGCGCCAGCTCACCACCGTTTTCGGCCAGTGCTTCGGCGCGCCCGCGGTCGCCGGCGACGGGACCATCGCCGTCGTCCACGACACCCGCTACGGCCCCGGCCCGCCGAGCGGACGGGTGATGCTGAGCCGCGATTCGGGCGAGACCTGGGCCGACGAGGCCGTCTACCTCTACTACGGCAGCGGCGTCAGCGGCTTCAGCGCCAGCGTGACGCTGGACGGCGGCGACGTGCTTTCGATCGTCGGCACGAGCGACCACGAGCCCGCGCGCACGGTGTGGGACGCGGCGATCGGCTACACCCAGGTGACCGCGATCAGGTGGAATCCGGGGATACTGACCTCACAGCGGCAGTGAGCGCCGCATGGTGACTCAGGACGCGTGGGCCCTTTCGACTCGTTGGTTGACTTGCGGGGTGGATTCCCGCCTTCGAAGACCCTTGCGAAACCTCTCGGTCATTCCGGCGAAAGCCGGAATCCAGTCCGGTTGAATCTTGTAGCGTGCCGGATGCTCGGAGTCGGGCGGGTCTGAGACCCGCCCCTACCACTCGATTTGAGGCTCTACCCTCGCCGGAATGACGGACTCAGGGTGACCCCGTCGTCACATCCGGTCGAGCTTCCACTGGAAGAATTCCAGCGGGAATAGGTCCGGCGCGAAGTCGGGAAAGCGTTCGGGACCGAATAGCAGCTTCACCAGCTCACACTCGCTGACCTGGAGCGTGCGGTCGCCACGCCGCAGCCGCCATCCGTCGTTGGACGGCGTCGCCTCGACCTCGGTCAAATCGAGCGTGTGCAGCAGCGAGTCCAAGTTGATCACTTTGATCATGTAGTGATGGGTCTGGCCGAACGGGATGCCGGTCTCCTGCAGCAGCCTCGCCAGGCCGTCGTCGGATTCGGGCACGGTCACGTCGAGCGTCACCACCGTGCTTTCGCCGGGCGGACGGTCGGTGGTGCTGGTGTTGGGATCGTCGATATCGCGCAGCACGCGCCGCAGCAGCGCCACGGACGCCCCCACGTCGCCGCCGGTCTCGAGGACCTCCCGCTGCCAAACGGCCACGTACGCCACCGGCTCGCCGTCGCGCAGCGCGACCAGCAGGCGATCGGCCCGCGACTGAGCCACCAGCGTGAAGTAGTGCTCGTCGCGGTCGGCGCCCAAGGGCTCGCGGGCGTACATGGCTGTCAGCGCCGCCACGTGCGAGCGCCAGTCCTCGGTGATCTCGAGGTCGGGGCTTGGCGGCAGCAGCGCGATGTTCGCCCGGTCCAGCGTGTGGCTGCGCTGCCGCATGCCCATCTCCCAGCCGAAGCGGCGGTAGTAGTTCTGGCTGACCGTGCCCAGCATGGCGATGTGATGGCCGCTTCCTCGCATGACCCGGTGCGCGTCGTGCAGCACGGCGGTTCCCAGGCCGAGCCGGCGGTGGTCCGGATGCGTGACGAAGCCGTTGATGCCGCCAAGCTCGATCCGCCCGCGCGGCGTGCGGACCGTCGTCGGGGCGATGGCCACCGCGCTCACCACGAGCCCGTCGTGCGTGATCACGCGGATGTTGTCGAGGTTCGCGGGGTAGTAGACGTGCGGCCAGTCCAAGCCCATGGACGGCATGCGCGGCGGCTCTCCGGCGCGTGAGTTGAGGGTCCGCAGCGCCAGGTTCTGCAGGTCCAGCATGGCCCCGAACTCATGCGGGTCACAGGCCCGCGGCCCGTCATAGCCGTCGGGCACAGGTGGCACGTCCGCGGATCGCGGCGATTGCTCAGCCAACGGCAACTCCCCGACGCTCGAGCTCGGCGGTCAGCCGCAGCGCGGCGTCGGCGGTATCCACGTCTTTCTTGCCGTAGCACACGACCATGGTCAATCGGCTCCCGCCACCGGCCGCCTGCTCGACGATACCCGCTCGTTCCCGGATCTCACCGTCGCTATACCTCACGCGCCCGTCATCGCCGACGTTCGAAGCATCCGCCGGACCACGGAATCGGAAATACACCAGGTCGTCGGAGTCCATCGGCGTCGGCGCGCGCTCCGACGCTAGCGAGTCGTGGTGCACCCGCGCAACGTCGTGGGTTCGCAGAGCCTTGGCGACGCGCGTGCGAAGGTCGTCGTCCGGCGCGTCCGGCAGCTCCGCGGCCAGCGGCAAGTCGCCGAAGCCCTCGCGCAGCACCGACAGCGACCGCTCGATGTCCATCTCCGCGCTCAGCTTGCCGGGGAACTGCAGCAGGTATCCGGCGAACTTTCCCGCGTCGACCAGCGGCCGCGCCATCGCCAGATGCCGCTCGAATCCCGTCGCGTCGGCCTTGTCCGGATGCCGCAGCAATCCCGAGATGAAACGGTGCGCCTTGAGGCTCAGCATGAACCCGTCCGGCGTCTGGTCCGCCCACCCGGCCACGGTTTCGGGCTTCAGCATGCGAAAAAAGGTGGCGTTCACCTCGACGCCCGACAGCCGCGCGGCGTAGGCCGCCAGCTTCTCGTTTGCTTTCGTCCCTCGCGGATAGAACCCGCGCAGGTCGTTCCAATTGGCGGTGCCGACGATCACGCGGCCCGGCGTGGTCAACGCGCCTCCGCCTGCGGCAACTTCTGCCCAATTTGTCCTCGTCCCACGCCCGAGCCCCGGATCACCCTCACCCTAACCCTCTCCCTTCCAGGGAGAGGGAACCCGGGCCTCCTCTCCAGACCAATTGGGAGGAATTGCGCAAGGGTCCCTGCGGGCGGGTTCAGCTTGCCTTTTGCTGGACGCGCGGGTCCGTCGGATCGCCTGGAAAGCCGTAGGGTCGGTAGTCCACCGGTCCGACCTTCGGCCAACCCTGGCCGCCCAGCGCCTGAAAGTCGTCCAAGCGCCCGCACAGCCAGAAGTACATGCGCGCCACGGCCAGGTAGGACTGTCGTGGCGCCGGCGGCGCATCGGGTCCGGGGCCGTAAACGGCCGTCGCGGGATCGAAGTCGGGCTCGCGGATCCAGTCGCGCTGCGGCGCCGTGGTGCGCCAGTAGTTGTACTTCAGCAGATTGCGAATGCCCGAAGCCGTCGACTTCGTGCGCCGGTGCCACACCGAATACGCCGAGATGAAGATCGACCCGGCGGGCGCCGCGCTCGACACGGTGCCGCGGAACATGCCGTAGAGGCCGGAGCTGCCCTGGCCGAAGGGCCAGTACAGGTGCGAGCCGGGCAGGAAGGCCGTGGCGCCCATCTCCACCGTCGTGTCCTGCGGGTAGTAGTAGACCTGCAGGTAGTTCAGCTCGTGGCTCGACAGCGAGCCGCCGTCGCGGTGCCAGCCGTAGGCGCGGGCCGGCATGTGGACGCGGTGGCTCGACATGATCCTGGGCAGTGCAAAGTCTGGTCCCAGCAAGCAGCGCACAGCGCCGGCCGCCGCGGGGTTGCACAGAACTCCGTCCACGAACCAGTCCTCGTCGAGGATTTCGTTGGGCTCGTGGTTGGCGAAATCGCCCGGCTCGATGTGCGGGGCGTGGTCGTTCATGAAGTCGACGACGCGTTGGTTCACGTCGTCCGAAACCACGCCCTCCAGCGGCAGATAGCCGGACTTGCAGAAGTCGAGGACCTGGGAATCGGTGAGCGTCGGTTCGCAGTCGTGCGTGCGCATGGCGGGATTACCTCACCTTCTCCAGGATGAATTCGACCCCCGGTCCGTGGAGCCTGGTCTCGTCCAGCATCACGGCCAACTCGGGGAATTTGATGATGCGCCAGCCGTCGTTCAAGGCGTCCATGACGGTGTCGTAGGGCATGTCGTCAGGATTCGGCGGACCCTCGTCGATCTCACCGTCCCGCGCGATGAACATGCCGATCACCGCCGAGTTGACCGACGCGGTGCCGGCCTGCACGTATAGGAGCTCCTGGCGCTTGCCCTCGTCGTCGGCCAGCGACTCCAGGGTGTCTCGCAGGTCGGATTCGGTCAGCGTGCCGGCGCGAAACCGCGCGATGCACGACTCGATGGCCGCCTGCCGTGACGAACTCATAGCCGGCGCGCCTCCCCTCAATCCGCGGGCTGATTTCTGGTGCGGCAGCCTATCACGGGGTTGACCCTCACCCCAGCCCTCTCCCTTGCAGGGAGAGGGAGCCGGACCCGTCTGCCGGCACGAGCGGGAGTCCGGTCCCTTCTCCCTAGCAGGGGGAAGGTCAGGATGGGGGTCAACGGCGGAAGAGTCAGCGCCAGCCCACGCCGCGTAGACTGCCAACCACCAACCACCGAACCGGAGACGCGTGCATGCCCCACCGCCGCAACACGCCTCTGCCGACCCCATGAGCTGGCGCGTCGTCGAGCACGTCACCGTCTACCGCGAGACCGGGCACTACGCCACCGCGCCCAACGTCGTGCGCACGCCTGAAGGCGAGCTGCTGGTGCTCTTCCATCGCGCGCCGCATGTCGGGCATGCCCACCACAGCCATCCGCTCTTCGACGTGCGCGCCGTCGCGTCGCGCGATGAGGGCCAGACCTGGAGCGAGCCGTGGCTGGTCACCAACGATCCGCGCGGCGGGGTGATCGACTTTGGCACCCACACGCTCTCGGACGGCAGCATCTTGCTCCACGCGTCGAGCAACGAGCTCGTGCCCGCCCAGGGAATCGCCGAGTTCAGCTTTCACGCGGTGCCGCACGCGCCGGATGTCGGATCGCCGCAGCATTGCATCTGGGTCTCGCGACCGGGCATCCCGTTCTGGGTGCGGTCCCGCGACGGCGGGCGCACCTGGACCAATCCCGTGCGGTTTCCCCGCCTGCCGGACGCGGAGTGGGGCCATCCCGCGGAACACTCCGGCGTGTGCCGCAGCGGGCTGCTGGAGCTGCCCGGCGGTCGACTGCTCAAGCCCAGCAAGGCCACCGAGCGTCCCCGCGGCGAGCAGCCCTACTTCGGCATGCTGCGCGTATCCGACGACTTCGGCGAAACCTGGACCTACGGCGGCCGCATCGCCCAGGACCCGGTCGTGCACTTCAGCGAGCCGGCCATTCACCGCACGCCCAGCGGTCGCCTGGTGGTTCTCTATCGCTGCCATCCGCGGGGCTCGCCGCGAATCCAACTGTCGGGACGGCAGGGCGGCACCATCGTGGCGCGGGTCGAATCGGACGACGACGGCCAAAGCTGGTCGCCGTGGCGTCCGACCTCCATCTACGGCAGCCCGAGCCACATGCTGCCGCTCCGCGACGGGCGCGTCTTCGTCACCACGGGGACGCGCTGGGACGGGCAACGCGGCTGCACGGTTCGCGTGACCGACCCCGAGTGCGACGACCTCGACACCTGCCCCGTCCTCAACGTGCGCAGCGACTCCATGACCTCCGATTGCGGCTATCCCTGGGCCGTGGAGCTGCGGGACGGCCGCGTGCTGGTGGTCTACTACTACACCCACCGCGACCTGCACCGCGGCATCGAAGCCACGGTCGTCGAGGAGGGCTGATCGCCCCGTCCGGCAGCCAAATCGCCCGCGCGGTAGCCTCTGCACGGCACGACAGGCGATCCCAGCGCACGGAGGTTTCCCATGGAGCGAGTCTGCTTCACCTTTCAGATCAAGCCCGGCACCGAAGACGAGTACAAGCGACGGCACGACGAGATCTGGCCGGAGCTGGTGGAGGCCATCCAGGAGTCGGGTTTCACCAACTACTCGCTCTTTCGCCGCGGACTCCAGGTCATCGCCTACGCCGAGTGCGAGCCGGACGTCGCCACGGCCTTCGGCAAGATCGGGTCGTACGACGTCAACACCCGCTGGAGCGCGTGGTTCGAGGACGTGATCGAGGAGCTGACCGACGCCGACGGCCAGATGTTCTTCGCGCCCGAGGTCTGGCACCAGGACTGAGTCTCGACCGGTCGGTGAGCCGCACCTACTCCGGTGGCCCAGGCTGCGCGCAGCCTGGGAGATTCATGAGCGGCCGGTCCCACGCTGCACGCAGCGCGGGCCACCGAATCACCCTCCCTGTCATTCCGAGCGCAGCGAGGAATCTAAGGAGCAGGTAAACGGCGCAACGACCTTAGATTCCTCACATTCGTTCGGAATGACATGTCAAGGGCTGGCGGCCCGGTGGCCCAGGCTGCGCGCAGCCTGGGAGATTCATGAGCGGCCGGTCCCACGCTGCACGCAGCGCGGGCCACCGAATCACCCTCCCTGTCACTCCGAGCGTAGCGAGGAGTCTCAAATGCCCGACCCCGGCCGCACGCTGTGAGGAGACGAACGGCGTTGTGCCTGTGGCTTGCCCCTTAGATTCCTCGCCTGCGGCTCGGAATGACGTGTCAATGGCCGGCCACTTTTGGCCGCGGCCCTGCGGGGCGGTTAGGGTGAAC
Source organism: Chloroflexota bacterium (assembly GCA_965243625.1). Taxonomy (GTDB): domain Bacteria; phylum Chloroflexota; class UBA11872; order UBA11872; family UBA11872; genus JAJECS01. The sequence goes on along the minus strand of CBDEVI010000002.1, from coordinate 444,011 downwards.
GCCTAATTCCGCAATCACCACCCACCCAAATGCCCAGCACTTCCCAGCCCAATTTCCTCTTCATCACCACCGACCAGCAGCGGTGGGACGCCCTGGGCATTCACAACCCGCGCATTCGCACGCCGGCGATGGACAGCCTGGCGCGCGACGGCATGCGCTTCGACCGCGCCTATCCCACCAACGCCATCTGCGCCCCGGCTCGCGCCAGCATGATCACCGGTCGCAGCCAGCGCGGGCACCACGTCTTCAACAACGTCAACCTCAGCGAGGCCATCCCCGTGGTGGGCGATTCGCTCCGCCAGGCCGGCTATGCCACGGCGTTGGTCGGCAAGCCCCACTTCAAGAGCGGCGAGTACGAAGACGTGCTCCCCGATCATCCCCCGCCCGGCGCGCCGGTCGATCCCGACGACGGCCTCTGGTACGGACCGTATTTCGGCTTCGACCATGTCGAAATCCTGGGCGCCCACACCTATCCCAAGGGCCACTGGCGCGTCTGGCTGGAGCGGCATCACCCCGAGGGCCTGGAGCTGTGGAAGCCGGTCAACGCCCTGGAGCCACGCACCGGCGCCTTTCATAGCTGGAAGAACGCCGTTCCCGCCGAGTGGCACTACACCCACCGCACCGCCGACCGCACCGTCGATTGGCTGCGGGACCACGGCAGCGAGCGCCCCTTCTTCCTCTGGATGTCGTTCTACGACCCGCACCAGCCGTTCACGCCGCCGCGTCCCTACTGCGACATGTACGACCCGGCCGACATGCCGCCGGCCGTGCCGCGCGAGGACGTGAGCAACAAGCCGCCGCAGTATCAATACGCCCGCGACGGCCTGCCCTACCAGGGCTACGACACGACCAACGGCTGGGACGGCGACCACCACGGCGAGATCGTGGCCCACTACTACGGCATGACGACATTCATCGACGACGGCATCGCCCGCGTGCTGGCCGAGCTGGAGCGGTTGGGCCTGGCCGAGAACACCCACGTGATCTTCAGCTCGGACCACGGCGAGGGCCTCAACGATCACGGCATCGCCGCCAAGCCGATGATGTCCTACGAGTGCGTCAACCGCGTGCCGCTGCTCTGGCGTCACCCGCCGACCGTCGAGGCGGGCCGCGTGCACGGCGGCGTGATGACGCAGCTCGACCTCGTGCCGACCTGGCTCGATCTCGCGGGCGCGAATCCGCTGGTCGGCCAGGAGGGCCGCAGCTTCGCCCCGCTGCTGCGCGGCGAGACCGACACGCACCGCGACGCGGTCATCGTTGAGCGCATCGCCATCTTCGGCAGCGGTCTGCCGGAACTCGTCGGCCTGGGCAAGGCGCACCCGGCGCCCATCACGCAGCGGGTCAAGATGCTCGTGACCGAGGACTGGAAGCTGCTGCACTACGGCACGACCGAGTACGGCGAGCTCTACAACGTCAATGAGGACCCGGAGGACTTGAACAACCTCTGGGACGATCCGGCGCATGCCGCGGTTCGGGCTGAGCTTGTCGAGCGGCTCCTCATCGAGCTGATCAACGAGGAAGGCGGCGATCCGCACCTGGTCACCGACCACCAGCCGATCGCCGGCAGCCTGCGCGACGCGCGGCTCATGGAGCCCCAGCCCGAAGCTAAGGCCGACCTGAGCCAGCGGCTGCGCGACCTCTTGGCGTAGGGGCAGGCCCCTCGCGCCGTCGGGCAGGTTGGAAACCTGCCCCTACCGAACACCAGCGGCTGTAGGGGCAGGTTTCAAACCCGCCCTGGCCAACCCAATGCACCCGCGCGGCGTAGCATGGCCTAGCCGCACCACCACACGGCCCTGGCAACCGCGCGCCCATGGCACGCCCCCGCGCCGACTTCGTCACCATGTTCGCCGTCCTGGCGGTGACGGCCGTCGTGGCCACCTCGCCGGGTCCCTTGCTGGTCGTAATTCGCGACGAGTTCGGGCTCAGCTTCGCCCAGCTTGGGCTGATCTTCTCGGCGCAGGCGCTGGCGGGCATGCTCACCAACATTCCGGCGGGGATGGTCGCCGACCGCCTGCCCGCCCGCGTGCCGATTGCGGCCGGCGGCCTGGGACTCGGCGCCGGCACGCTGCTCATGGCGCTGGCCCCCGGCTACGTCGTCCTTCTGGCGGGAAGCCTGATAGGCACGGTGGGCGCAACGTTCATGATCACCAGCGGCATCGCCTTCACCGTGGCGCAGGCCGACTCCGAGCAGCGTGGCCGCGCGACGTCACGCGTCATGTCCGGCGTCCAGGTGGGCGCGTTCATCGGTCCGGCGCTGGCGGGCGTCATTGCCGCCGCGTTCGACTGGCGGGTGGCGCTCATCGTTCCGGCGGTGCTCAGTGTGAGCGTCGCGGCGGTCGTGCTGTCCATCGTTCGCGGCGGCGCGCCGACGCGTGCGGAGCGAGGACCGCGCATGTTCAGCCTCAACGACCTGCGCCTGCCCCGCGTGGTCTGGCCAATCATCGCCTTGGCCATGCTGCTCACGGGTCCAGTCATCGGGCAGAGCCGCGTGATCCTGCCCCTCTACGCCGGCGAGGGGCTTGACTTCACGCCCGCCGTCGTGGGGGTCGCCATTTCCGCCATGAGCGCCGCCCGCGCCGTCCTCACCTTCCTGAGCGGCAATCTGATGGACCGCGCCGGCCGCGGCAGCGCGTTCTACGCCATGGTGGCGGGCGCGTTCGGGGCCGCGGTGCTGCTCACGCTGCCGCTTGGATTGGGCGTGTTCATCGCTGCGGGGGCGCTGTCGGCGGTCACCGGACTGGGGGCGGTGCTCCCGTCGGTGCTCATCGGCGACCGGGTGCCCAAGGCCTACGTGGGGCGGTCGCTGGGCGTGCTGCTGACCATGGGCTCCGTTGTCCAACTCGGCGTCGCGCCGGCGGTGGGCTTCCTGCTCGACGTCCAGGGCTACCAGCTCGTGGGAATTGCAATGGCCGTGCTGATGGGGATGGCGGGCATCATCGGCTGGCGGGTGGTGGGCGACCTGCCGTGGAAGCGGCGAGCGACGGACGAGTTGTCAGCTTGATGCGATCATGCATTCATGCGAGTAAGCGTTAGCGGCGGCAGGCTCCACAGGGCAACACACGCGCTGGCCGAGCGTGTGACAGGCAGCCTCGGCAGCGCGGTGTCCAAGCTGGTGCGACGCGCGTTCCCGGGTGCGTCGACCGATCGTGCCGATCGAGACCCAACGGTATTCGCCGTTCCCATCGACGCTGAACCCATCACCAGCGAGGACGTCAATCGAGCGTTGGCCGATTTCCCCTAGCCGCCCGGCTGAACGTCGGATTTGCCGTGGCCCTATCCGTCACTCGAGTCTGAAGCGACGCCCGCCCGACGCATCCGCCGAACGCTAGATCAAGGCTCCACGTCGGCGGTAGCTGACTCGATCCACAGGCCGGCGTGGTCGTGGGGTTCGGACAACGCCACGACGCGCAGGTAGTTCACGCCGAGCGTCTCGTGCAGCTGCGGCGCTGTCGTGACGTGCCGGCCGTCGACCGAAACGCGGCATGCGCGGTCCTCCTGCGTGTCCCAGGCCAGCTCAACCGTGTGCCAGCGCCCGGCCTCGAGCGCGGGGTCACCCGCAATCTCGCCGTCCGGCGCGACCGGGACGTTGAAGGTGTTATGGAACTGGTCCTGGGGATCGAACGGGGTCGAGAAGTGGTCCGTGAGGCTGAGCCGAAACGGACCGGCGCCCGATTCCAGGCGCAGTCGGACTTGCACGCGTCCCCGACGTCCGGCGGGGAAGTTCCAGACCGCCGCGGCCGTTCGGCCGGGCTGCTGCTTGGTCAGTCGCAGGGCGAAGGCGACCGCACGGTCGGGATGCGGCTGCCGCTGGACGCCTGCCGTGCCGAAGATCGACCAGTCCTCGTGCCCGTCCGCGAAGTCGCTGGACTGCCGGGTCTCGTAGAGCCAGGCCGGATCCAGCCGCACCATCAACACGCGGCCTTCGCCCTGGCCCGACACGATGATGACCGCATCGTCGGTCGTGACCACGGGGAACGGATAGGCCGTGCCGAAGTCGCCCTTGGTGGGCGGCGGATCGTGGCGGCGCGGATCGCGCAGCACCTCGCGGGCGCCGCGCCACGTCAGGCCGTCGTCCTCGGATATGGCCGCGTGCAGCACGTGGCGTCCGCCATAGGCGTAGGGAAACCGCTGGCAGCAGTTCCAGAGCAGTACCAGGCGGTTGTCGCTGAGGCGGACCAGACCCACGGGCGAGTCGGACGAAACGAGCGGGGTGGGACGAGCGACGGACCACTCCGCGCCGTCGTCCGAGAACGACTCGTAGAGCCGCCCGGTCTGCGTGCGCAGCAGCATCCAGACGCGTCCGTCGAGCTTTTGGATGATGACCGGCTCGTCGGCGCCGTAGGCGGGAATTGGCGCCCAGGATTTGATGTCGCGCGTGCCCTGGCGCCAGGTGTCCCCCGCGTCGTCGGAGTAGACCACCGTCGAGTAGAACGCGCCGGCGAAGCTGAACGCGTCGAGCCCGGTGTCGACCCGGTGCGCCCAGGTCTGGCCCGTGGCCGATGCAAACGGCAGCACGATGCGGCCGCCACGAAGCTGGATCACGCTGTTCAGCGCGCCGGTGAAGCCCTCCCAGATCCGCTTCGGCTCGGTCCACGCCGCGCCGCCGTCGCGGGACTTGAGATGCCAGATGTCCAGGAACTTGCCGCGGTACGGGCCTTCGTGAGCCACGCCTTCGCCGGCCAGCGGCGCGCCGAATACCCCTGAGCCGCGGTCGTGCATGAAGAAGCAATGGACCTCGTCGTCGGCGTCCGCGAGCACCTCCAGGCCGCCCCACAGCCCGCCGGTTTCGGGCAACGTCAGCACGTCGGGCGCTTCGTCCCAGGTGCGTCCGTCGTCGTGCGAGACGATGCGCGCGACGCGCGGCGTCGGGATGTCCGCGTCTTTGAGGAAGAACCCGTCGAGACATCCGTCGCGGCGTCGGACCACCATGGGCCGCTCGACGTCCGGCGGCAGTGGAATCAGGGTTGGTTGCATGTTTCTCCCACTTCCTGGCGTGCGCGCGGCACTAGTGCGATCGTCCGCTTTGGCGCCGGTCTGCATCGTCGGCTGATCGTCATTTTATCCAGTGCCGCACCCTTACGAGAACGAATTGAGGAAAAATACAAGAAACACAACCCAGCCAACAATCACACATCCAACGAATATGCTTACGCGTCGACGTAAGCTATCAGCATTGTAATCGGTGCGCTTGAAGTGAGCAACGACGAGCGCTGCAACCGCGATAGACCACGCGACAAACGCCGAGAATGCAAGAAACAATAGAGTATCGTAGGTTGGTTCTACACTTGCTTCAGGAGGCATCTGGTCTTCCCGATCAGTTGGCCGAAGCCTTGCGTAAGCAACTCGACTTCAAATGCAAAGTCTAGCCAGATAATCGACGCCCATTGCTGATGCCAAGCTGGCATGCTGCGTGGACCCATCTGCCGAACAGTGACGAGCGCATCAGCTCGACGGGGCCCGCGTCGTCGCGTCTGGATCCACGATTTCCACGTGCTGGATCAGGTCCGGCAGGTCGAAATCCAGCGGTCCTTCGGCTTCGGCGAGATGTCCGTCGCGCATGACCATCGTCTGGTCGGCGATCTGGCTCAGCGCCGGATCGTGGGTCGCCACCACGGCGGTCACGCCCTCGGCGGCCACGATGTGGCGGAAGAGCAGCATGATTTCGAGTCCGGTGTTGCTGTCCAGCTCGCCGGTGGGCTCGTCGGCCAGCAGCACGTCGGGTCGATTGGCGATGGCCCGAGCGATGGCCACCCGCTGCTGCTCGCCCCCGCTCAGCTCGAACGGGCGGTGATCCGCGCGTGACTCGAGCCCCACGAGGCGCAGCACCTCGTGCGTGCGATCGCTCCACGTCGCCGATGGGGCGCCCGCCACGCGCATGGCCAGCTCCACGTTCTCCCGCGCCGAAAGCACCGGCAGGAGGGCAAACGTCTGGAACACGAAGCCCAGGCTGCGGCGGCGCACGGCGGCCAGCTCGTCCTCGCCCAGCGCCCCGAGGTCGGCGCCGTCGAACATCACCTGTCCCTCGGTGGGAACGTCCAGGCCGCCGATCAGGTTTAGCAGGGTCGTCTTGCCCGAGCCGGACCGTCCGCGTAGCGCGTGGAGCTCGCCGCGGGGGATGTCCCAGGTCGCGCCGGCGACGGCCGTCACCGCCGCGGGGCCCTCGCCGTAGCGGCGGGAGACGTTGAGCAGTTGCACCACCGGCGTCACGGCGAGCCTCCGGTCTCGCCGGAGGGGTCCGCCGGCCGCACCACGAGCCGTCCCTCGTCGGCATCGACGTCCACCGTCGCGCGGCCCGAAATGCCAAGCTCCTCGAGGTAGTCGCGGGGAATCTGGAGGCGGCCGGTCTCGTCGACGATCACGTATTCCTCGTGCGCCGGCTCGTCGGCGCCCGGCAGCCCAACGCGCCGCACGATCTCCGAGCTGGTCTGGCCGTCCCGAATGGCCACCACGCGGCCCACGTGGCGCGTGACGTCCCGGTCGTGGGTCACGATCATCACCGTCAGCCGCCGGTCCTGGTTGAGCCGCCGCAGCAGCTCGTAGATATCGCCGGCCGTCTGGTTGTCGACCTCGCCCGTGGGCTCGTCGGCCAGCAGCAGCTCGGGCTCATTGGCCAGGGCCACCGCGATCGCCACGCGTTGTTGCTCGCCGCCCGAAAGCTGCGGCGGCCGATGGCCCATCCGTTCCGACAGACCGCACGCCGCCAGCAGCTCACGCGCCCGCCGCTGCTCCGTCGCCCCCGCGCCGCCCGCGAACAGCATGGGCGCCAGCACGTTGTCCAGGGCGCTGAGATAGGGAATGAGATTGCGGGCGCTCTGTTGCCACACGAAGCCCACGTCGTACCGCTTGTACTCCGCCAATTCCGCGCCCGAGGCGTTGACCAGGTCGAGCCCGCCGACGCTGCACGCGCCCGCCGACGGCCGGTCGAGGCCGCCCAGGATGTTGAGCAGCGTGCTCTTGCCGCTGCCGCTGTTGCCCACGATGGCCATCATTTCGCCCGCGGCAACTTCGAGATTGAGTCCGCGCAGCGCCACGACCTCGAGCTCGGCGACCTTGTAGATCCGCACCAGGTCCTGGCAGCGCACGTGGGCCACGGTGCTCATCCGGTTTCCTCGCCGAACTTGATGGCCTCGTGCGTGCGCACGCGCCGCAGAAGCCAAATCGACAGCGGCAACGCCGCGGCGATGAGCACGCCGAACACCACGTAGATCTTGGCGATGTCGTCCCAGGCGGTATCGACGATGAAGGGTGGAAAGGCATCGCGCTCGCCGGCGCTCAGCTCGAGAAACGGCACGAAGAGGGCGGCGGTCACCATGCCGATGGCCGTCCCCACGGCCGTGCCGAGCAGCACCAGGAATCCCTGCTCCAACGCCACGATGGCGGCCATCTGGCGCGTGGAAATCCCCATGGCGCGCAGGATGCCGAACTCCTGCACGCGCCGGCGAAACGACAGGACCGCGTGCATGCCAAAGCCGCTGAGCGTGAGACCCGCGGCAACGATAAACGCCAGCGTCAGCAGGCCAAACGTGCCGACCAGCACGGGGTCGCTGCGCGCTTGGACGATTTCGTCCCTGGCGTCCACGGTGCGCAGCGCCCGGATATCGAGATCGTTCAGCGGCTGGATGAGCTCCTGGGCCGGCGCATCGGGCAGCAGTCGCGCATAGGTGTTCCACGGCGAGCGCCCAACCACGCGGTCGACGTAGGTGAGATTGGCGAGCGCGAACGAGCCTAGGCCTCGACTGTGGCCCGGCAGCGCGTCCATCCATCCCACCACCACGAAGGGCACCACCACCCGATCGATCTCCATGGTCACGGAATCGCCGAGCTGCACGCCCATGGTCTCGTGAAACGGTGCGCGCTCCAGGATCACGCCGCGATCGTCCGCCGCCAGCGCGTTGGCCAGCGCATTGAGCGACGTCGCGGCGTAGTCGTCGCGCCAGGCAATGGTCCGGGCGAACGGAATCGGATCGACCGCGTGCAGCCGCACCTCGCGCAGGGCGTTCACCGACGGCGTGTCGACGTGCAGCAGGGCGTTCTTGACCCGGTGTCGCGCCGCTTCCGTGACGACCTGCCGGCCGCCGTCGTCCACCACGTCCAGGTGGCGATCGACCGGCGCGATGTACCAGGACCTCGCGTCGGCGTCGAAGTGCCCGCTCTCGACGATCTGGGCGTCGGCGCCGGTGGCGAAATACACCCGATCGATAATGTTGCGATCGATCGTCGCGGCAAACGACGCACTGAAGGCCCCCAGGGCAAAGGTCAGCGAGAGCAGCAAGACCAGGCTGGTGTAGTGGGTTGGGCTGCGGCCGACCTGGCGCAGGGCCACGAAGGCGCTGACGCCGGACACCCGCGACGTCAGCGCCGCGAGCGCGCGCACGAGATAGGGAAAGGCGCGGAGGGCGAAGACCGAAACCGCGAAGATGAAGAGAATCGGCGCCAGGACCAGCAGCGTGTCGGCCAGCAGCAGGTCGTCCTCGGTCTCGCCGGGGAGCGCGTCCACGCTGCGCAGCAGGTAGAACCCCGCAACCGCCGCCGCCAGCAGCAGCACGTCCAGCAGCCGCCGCTGGTAGAGCGGTCGGTCCAGGCTGCGCGAGGCCTGCTGCTTGGCGCCCACGATGCTCAGCCGGGCCGCCGCCACGACCGGCCCCAGCATGGCCAGCAGGCTGACGCCGATCGCCGCCGCGCCGACGGCCACCTGGCCGCCGGTCAGGGCAACGTCCAACGGCGCGCGCGCATCGAAGGCCAGGAAGCTCGCCGCTTGTCCAATGGCCTGGGCAAAGCCCGCGCCCAGCGCCAGGCCGATCGCCAGCGCCGGCGCCCCAAGCAGCAGCCCCTCCACGAAGAACACGCCGACCAACTGGACCACGCCGACGCCGCGGCTGCGCAGGAGCGCCACCTCCTGTCGCTGCCGTTCGATGGCCAGCGACACCGAGAGCCGCATGAAGCCCAGCACCATCAGAACAATGGGCACGCTGAGGGCCAGCAGGGACACGGTGAGCACCACTAGGCGGCTCTCAAACCGCTCGAGGTCGCGCTCCAGGCGGGTCTTCACGCCCATGTAGGGCAGCACCCGCTCGGCAATCGTCCGCACGTTGAAGATTCCCTCGTTCGTCCGGCCGGCGGTCGACGCCTGCAGCGCGACGGCATCCAGTGGAGCGAACCACACGGCGCGGTCCAGGAGCCGTGGATGCGACACCTCGGGATAGCGCGCCAGCAGACCGTCGATGAACGCGGCCGGCGGGGTGAACAGGGTGCGCGCCGTTAGCTCCTCGACATCCTCGGGCCAATAGGCGTGGCGCCCGTCGATGGGTGCGAAGCGACCGACGATGTCGACGGCGACGACCGCCTGCGGCGTGTCGAGTTCCCGCGGGTCGCCGAAGCGCAGCTGCACCTGGTCCCCAACCAGCAGGCCTTCGGCGTCGAGCATGTCCGTTGCGGCAACCGCCTCCACCAGCGGAACGAGCGCACCGGACGGCAGGCGCAGCGTGTAGACCTGGTCGGTGGCCGCGCGGCCTTCCAACAGCTCGATGTTCTCGTCCAGTCCGGTGATCGCGGCCAGCCCGCCCCAGGGCACGCCCTCGCGCAGGGGCGCGTCCGGATCGTCGGAGGTGAACAGCAGGTGCCGGTTGTCGGACTGCACCAGCCGCACGACGTCCCCCGGCTCAACGCCCAGATGGGTGGCAACAGCCTCGCCCAAGAACCGGTCGGCGCGGCGATAGGCTGCCAGCGAGGTTGTGGGATCGTCCGGCAGCTGCGCTTCCCCGTGCTCGATCACGACGCCCAGGTCAAGCGGCCCCGGCGAGGCGCGCAGGTGCTCCCGCAGCAAGCGGGTGCTCATGCCCTCCGCATAGAGGGGCACGGCGGTGACCACGCCGACGGTGAGCGAAAGTCCCAGCAGCGTGGTCAGGGCGTGGATCGGATTGCTGCGCAGTCGCCGCGCGGCGAATCCCACGAGGGCCAGCACGGTCCGCCCGGCGGCGCCGACCCCCGCGAGGATCACGAGCGAACGGTGGCGAAGATCATGTCGCCTTCGGACAGACCGTGGACGATCTCGACTTCCTCATCGGTCTCCATGCCCAAGGTCACCGGCAGCGTCCGGCGGCGGCCGTCGATCAGGGTCTCGACGAACGAGCGACCGTTGAGGGTCCACACGGCGGTCGCGGGCACTTTGAGCACGCCATCGGACGCGCCCAGCAAGACGCTGATGACGCCCTGCAGGCCGATGGTCACCGGTTGGTCGCCCCAGTCCACCGCCAGCTGGATGAAGGGCTTGTCCGACGGATCGCCCGTGTCCAGCGGCAGCGTGACGACCGTTCCCTCGAAGGGTGTCTGGGCAAACTCGCGCAACGTGACGTTGACCTTTTGATCGATGCGCAGATTGGCGGCTTGCGTCGGGCTGGACACGGCCTCGAAGACCAGGTCGGTGGCTTTGGCCAGCTCGACGGCCGGGTCGCCGGGGGCGACCTCTCGCCCGCGCACGGTCAGCACGCGCGAGATGATCGCGTCGTAGGGCGCCGCAATGTCGAGCTGCGTGGAGCGGCTCTCGAGCAGGGCGATCCGCTCGTCGATGCGCTCGGCCTCGGCCCTCAGCCGCTCGGCGTCCACGGCAAGCGGCGAGGTGCCGGCATCGAGCGCGGCCCGCGCCTCCGCCACCAGGTCATATTCGTATCGCGCCGAGGTGAGCGCCGCCTCGGCCGCGGCCAGCTCGGCGGCCGGCGGGCCGGCCGTAAGCCGATCCAACTCGGCCTCCGCCGTCAGCAAGTCCAACTCGGCGGCGCTTCGCGCCCTCCGGGCCGCGCGCAGCCGGGGAGGCCCATCCGGGCCGGCCGCTTGCTCCTCCAGCGCGCGCGCCTCGGCGACCGCAAGCTCGGCGGCGGCCAGCTTCGCGTCGGCTGCGGCAATGGCTCGCGCCGCGGAGTCTTCGGGCAGCGCGTCGCGCTCCGCCTGGGCTTCAGCCAGGTCGGCCTCGTGCAGCGCAACCTCGGCGCGCGCGGTCGCCACCAGCGCGTCGACCGAGCCCTCGGCGGCCTCGACCGCCGCCCGGCGGTCGGCGAGCACTTGCATGAGCAAGGCGATGCGCGCGTGGTGGAGGTTCACCTCATGGTCGGGCGCCGGCGCGGTGAGTGCGTCCCACACCCGCTGGCGCTCGGCGAGCTCTGCCGCCGCCGCGAGCACGGCGCGTTCGGCGGCAATCCGTTCAGCGGCCAGACGAGTCTCGACCGCCGCAAGCTCCTCCAGGATGGCCACCTCGTCCTCGCGCGCGGCGCCGATCTCGGCGTTCAGCGACTCCGCATCGAGCGAAATCAGGACGCTGCCGGCCTGGACCATCACCCCGCGCTGTCCGCGCACCGCGCCCACCACGCCGGGCACGTCGAACGTCAGGATCTCCTGTCCGCGGGCCTCGACCAGCCCCGGAATCCGCAGGCGGTTCTCGAGCCGCCCCCGAACCACCGGCACCATGGGGTCCTGCGTCTCGGCCCGGGGATCGGGCGCGAGCGTGGGCGTGGCGTCGGCGGCGGGCTCAACCGGATCGCAGGCGGTGGCCGCGACGAGGACGGCGCCACAGACGACGAGGGCTGCCAGCGCAGGGCCGAGACGCCGGGCAGCGCCCAAGTCCGTTCGAAGCAAGGCTCGGCGATTCAGGTCCAGGGGTCGACGCCTCCCTCGATCTTCATCTGCTGGAGTGTATGCCGCTCCGGGGCAATGCGGGGCGGCCCACGAGTTTGCTTCGGCCGCGCCGCCAGGGGCAATGGGCCACTTTGAGTTCGTCATTCCCGCGGAGACGGGAATCCACCCTTCATTCAACCTCGGGGCGGACAGGATGCGCCCGGTTATCCCCAAGCCCGGCCGGATTCCGCAAAAGTCGCCCAAGGCCGAAATCTATCCCCCGAAGGTTCACCGAAGAATCGAGGATGCCCGCCGGCGCGGGTCACCACGCGGCTCTCAGATGTCAAAGTCGCCCACTACCCCACCGCAGGCAGCCGGGCGCGCTTGCGCCGAGTTTGCGACCATAGGCCGACGCACCCGCGGGAGGTGATTCCATGTCCATTAGGCTCGCCTGCGCCGATTTCACCTGGCCTCTGCTTCGCCACGAGCAATCCCTGGCCCTGATCTCCACCCTTGGGTTCGAGGGCGTCGATCTTGGGATATTCGGCAACCGCTCGCACATTCGCCCCGAGGTGATCCACGGCGACGTGCCCATGTGGGCCGGCATCCTGCGCGAGCGATTGGAGCGGAACAACCTCGAGCCGGCGGACGTGTTCCTGATCCCGAGCACCGAGCCCGGCGGCATGGTGCCGAACAACCCCGACCCGGCCCAGCGGGAAGCGGGGCGCATGTACTTCAACGACGTGGTGGAGCTGTCGCGCCGCCTCGAAGCCAAGGGCATTTCCTCGACGTGCGGCGTGCCGTTCGACGGCGAGTCGCCCACCGAGTCGCTGCAAAACTCCGCCGAAGAGCTCAAATGGCGGGTCGATCAGGGTGACAAGTGCGGCATCGCGGTTTCCGTGGAGCCTGCGGTGGGCACCAACGCCAACACCGTGGAGCTGGCGCTGGAGATGCTGGACCTGGTGCCGGGCCTCAAGCTCACGCTCGACTATTGCCACTTCGTCTATCAGGGCATGGAGCAGACCAGCGTGGATCCGCTGCTGCCCCACGCGCGCCACTTCCACTGCCGCGGCTGCGCGCCGGACCGGATGCAGGTGGACTTCGACGAAAACGTCATCGACTACCGCCGCATCATCGAAAAGATGCAGGAAGTCGGCTACGGCGGCTGGTTTGGCGTCGAGTTCGTCTGGACGGCGATCTGGAACTGCAACCAGGTCGACAACACGGCGGAGACCATCCGCTTCCGCGACCTGGCGCTGGCGGTCATCAACGGCACCGAGCACGTGCCGTTCATGCACACGATCTAGCGGGGCGGCAATCAGCTCGGGGCAACGCATGCACGTTCAGGCGCTGAGCAGCAGCGAGGCGGACGCCGTCCGTGTCTGAGCCACGCCGTGCCGCGGCCGAGCGAACGACTCTGATCGCCCGGATTCTGCTCGGGCTTGAAGAATACGCTGGGCGCCGGCAGCGGGCGGACGCGGCCATGGCGACCATTCACGAACTGCGCGGCGACATTGCGGCCGGCGGCCGCAGGTTCACGCGGGATGAAATGAATGAGCGCTGAAAACTTCCTCGACTCTCACTAGCGAGCGGCCGTCGAGTGTCGCCGTCTGATCCCGCGGGCGCTGCACGCCCGCAAGTCTCGCGAGTACCATGACCGAAATGGTTGGGCGGGACGGCGCGGCGGCGCGACTTCGGACAGGCCTGCTACTGCTGGTGGCGGTAGGTGTGGTGGGCGCCAGCCTGGCTCTCGCCTACGACCGGCACTGGCTCAGCCCCTGGCAGTTTGCACCGTGGATCGTGCTTGGGATTGTCGTGGCAGCAACGGTCGCCCTGGCCGTTCGCCAGACGGCGGTCACGGTCAGAATCGCGCGCGCGATCGCCGTGTTGACGATGGCGAGCGCCCTGCTCGGAGCCTGGCATCACATCGCCGCAAATCTCAACCCGGACTCGCATGACCACCAGCACGAAGACAGCCGCCAAAGCATGACGAGCGCCCAGGACTCCGACCACCATGAGGAGACGGAAGGCGACGGCCATCACCACGACGAGGGGAAGGCGGACGACCACCATCACGCCGACGACGAGAAGAGTTCGACCAGCGCCGCCCACGACTCCGCGGAAGAGGAATCGACACCGCCCAGCCTTTTGGACGTCGTGATCGGCGCGGCCGGCCATGCGCCGATCCCCGCCGCGCTGTCGCTCGCGCCGATCGGTCTGGCGCTGGGACTGGCGACCATCGGCCTCGGGGGTTCGCGTCCTGCATTGAAGGAATAGCTCGCGATCGCCAGTCAAATCGCCCGTGCGTAGGTCACCGATCAGCCGCAATCGTCGTTCCGAATCAAGGTAAGGAATCTCGATCGTTATCCGGCGCGCCTGGAGATTGAGTTCTCTCGATACCGCCCTGCGCTCGGCATGACGCGTTGGGGTGCACCGGTTGACAAGATGGGGCTCGGGAATGAGCCGTAGGGTGGACGTCCACCTTCACGCGAGTGACAGCTGCCCGCGCGTGCGCGCCGTGACTGGATCGGGTCGCTACCACCGTCCCGTTCTCCGTGCGCGGGGGGCGTGCGGCCTCTACGATGCAGGAGGCCGTGCGTAGCGTGGCTTGCGGGGTGCGGAAGATGACCAATCAAGCGCGGAGTAGCGCCGAAGCGCTGGACCTTCTGCGTGGGCACAAGGCCGAGTTGGTCGAGCGATTTGGCGTCGACGAGTTGGCGCTCTTTGGCTCGGCGGCGCGCGACGCGTTGGGCCCGGACAGTGATGTCGACATTCTCGTCAGCTTCGACCGTCCCACCAATCCAGAGCGCTTCTTTGGGCTCCAGTTCTACATTGAGGACCTCCTCGGACGGCCCGTCGATCTGGTCACGGACCGAGCGCTGCGGCGAGAGTTGCGCCCATACATCGAGGCTGAGGCCGTCCGTGTGTGAGCGACGCCGCTGGGACTTGTACGTGCGCGACATGCTCCAGGCCTGTGAGCGGGTCACGGCCTACACGGCCGGCATGGACCAGGCGGACTTCCTTAGCGACCGGCGCACTTACGACGCTACGTTGCGCAATCTCGAGCTGGTGGGTGAAGCCGCGACGCGCGTTCCGGCGGCCGTGCGCGCGCACATGCGGAGATACCGTGGCGCGACGTCATCGGGACCAGGAATCGGATCATTCATGGCTATCTCGGCATCGACGACGATCTCATTTGGGGCATCGTGTACCAAAGCGTTCCCGAGTTGACTCCACACCTGCGCGCCTTGCTTGAAGAAGCTGGCGGAGCAGGGCCGGGCAACGCCGCCTGATTCGCACCGCCCACGCCGCGTATTGCTGATTCCCTCGACTCTGTTGCTGACGTACGTACCGGTGCTTAGATTCCGACCCCGTATCGAGTAGGGGCAGGCTCCGAGCCCGAGTGACACCTGCCTACGCGTGCGGGCCGTGACTGGATTGGCCCACTACCGCCGCCCGGTTCCTCGTGCGCCCGCGGCCTTCGGCTCCTACGATGCACGTAGCCGCGTGAGTCGCGGCCTGAGCGGTGGCGGGGTGCAGCAATGATCAAGCAGGCGAGGTACAGCAACGGATCGCGCGAAGTGGTGATCAGCGCGTCGGAGCCGGACGTGTGGCTGGAGGTGACCGACAGCGTCGTCAACTTTCCGGGCCTCGTGGAGCTCGAGGGCGACAACCTGTTCATGTCCTATCACCGCGGGCGGCACGGCGGGGTGGAGCCGCTGGCGGCCGTGGTCTCCAGCGACCTGGGCGCGACCTGGCAGCCGGCGCCGGACGACTCGCCGTTCATCGACCGGCATCCGACAACCGGCCTCAACACCATGGACTTCGGCTCGGGAATCATCGGCTATCCCAGCGACGGCACGATCACCCGCATCGACACCTACCCCCTCGAGAACTACCAGGAGCCATATCTGAGCGCCGAGGGGCCGTATCACCTCGTCCAGCAGCGGGCAGACTCGACGTTTCAGCTGCGCCGCTGGTCGAAGTCGGGCGAACTGCTGGAGCTTCACCCGTTCAAGGTCGAGGGGTTTCCGTGGGACGAGGCGTCCTTCGAGAACTACTCCCGCCTGATCGAGCTGGACAACGGGGACTACATGACCGTGTTCGAGCAGCAGGTCGGCCCGCCGGAGGTGCTCGACGGGCTGAGCCCCAGCGGACGGCCCATGATGCAATACAGCTTCTCGAGCTCAGTCATTAGGTCGTCCGACCGCGGGGCCACCTGGAAGTTCGTCGAACACTTCCATCCCCACGACCACAAGCCGGTCTACGGCCCGGCGGATCGGGCGGTGGACGAGGGGTTCGACGAGCCGGATGTCATCCAGCTCGACAACGGCGACATCCTCTGCATGATGCGGACGGGCGGCTATTCGCCCATGTTCCAGTCGCGCTCGACGGACGGCGGCGAGACCTGGTCGGCGCCGGAGTCGGTCGGCTGGCAGGGCGTGAAGCCGCGCCTGCAAAAGCTGGACAACGGCGTTCTGGCCTGCGTCGCCGGGCGCGGGGCATATGGGCATCCCCAGATCACGCACGTGACGCTGAGCCTGGACGGCACCGGCGAGCATTGGGAGTACCCGTTCGCGTTTCACACGGGTCCGGGCTGCTCGTACACCTCGGTGATACAGCGGGGCAACCAGCTGCACGTGGCGTACTCGCACTCGGACTTCACGCGCGAGCTGGGCACGAACGAGTTGCCCACGCAGTCGATCCGGCGGATCGTGATCGATGTGCAGGTTGCGTAGGTGGACCTAGTCGGGGGCGGTGATCGCCTCTGCGTCGTCCCCTCATCCCAACCTTCTCCCCCAGGGAGAAGGGGCCGGACCGGCGCGTGAAACGGATATCTTGAGTACGTCGGGTTCTGCGCGCCGCGAGAGGACACAGCCGTGACGGCTATTGCGAGTGTTCGCGCACGCGAGATTCTCGATTCGCGCGGCAACCCCACGGTCGAGGTTGACGTCGCGCTGGAAAGCGGCGCCATTGGCCGTGCGGCGGTGCCTTCGGGCGCGTCCACGGGCGCTCACGAGGCCCTCGAACTGCGCGACCAGGACCCCGAGCGCTATCACGGGCGCGGGGTGCAGAAGGCCGTCCACCACATCCTCGGCGTGCTCGGACCGGAGATCGAGGGCGAGGACGCCACCAACCAGACCGCCGTGGACGCCATGCTGCTGGCGGTGGACGGCACGCCGAACAAGGCCTCGCTGGGCGCCAACGCCATCCTGGGCGTCTCGCTCGCCGTGGCGCATGCGGCGGCGGATGAGGTGGGGCTGCCGCTCTACCGCTACCTGGGCGGACCGTTCGGCGCCACGCTGCCCGTGCCGATGATGAACCTGCTCAACGGCGGCCAGCACGCCGCCGGCAGCACCGACTTCCAGGAATTCATGGTCCTGCCGGTGGGCCGCCCGACGTTCAGCCAGGCGCTGCGGGCGGGCGCCGAGGTCTATCACGCCCTGCACGACGAGCTGTCGCGGCGCGGGTTGTCGACCAGCGTCGGCGACGAGGGCGGATTCGCGCCGGCGTTGTCCTCCAACGCCGCGGCGATGGAGCTGCTCGTGCAGGCCATCGAGTCCGCCGGCTATCAGCCCGGGGCGGACATTTACCTCGGCATCGATGCCGCGGCAACCGAGCTGATCCAGCCCGACGGGACCTATCGCCTGGACCGCGAAGACCGGACGCTGACGCGCGCCGAGCTGGTCGAGCTGTGGGTCGAGTGGGCCGACCGCTTCCCGCTGCTGTCGATCGAGGACGGCATGGGCGAGGACGACTGGGCGGGCTGGCGAGACCTGACGGCGGCCCTGGGCGACCGCGTGCAACTGGTTGGCGACGATTTGCTGGTCACCAGCACCGAGCGTTTGGAGCGCGCCGTCGAGGAGCAGGCGGCGAACAGCATATTGATCAAGGTCAACCAGGTCGGCTCGCTCTCGGAGACCCAGGCCGCGATCGAGCTGGCCCAGCGCGCCGGGTTCAGCGTGGTCATCTCGCACCGCTCCGGCGAGACCGAGGACACGACCATCGCCGACCTCGCGGTGGCCACGAACGCCGGACAGATCAAGGCGGGGGCGCCCTGTCGCACCGACCGCGTGGCCAAGTACAACGCCCTGCTGCGCATCGAGGAAGACCTGGGCGCGGCGGGTCGCTATGCCGGTCCGCAGGCGTTCACGAGCATTCGCCGAGTCCTGGTGTGACGCCCGACGACCTGCGGGACCTGCTAGAGCAGGTCGCCGGCGGCGCGATCAGCGCCGAAGCCGCGATGCAGCGGCTGCGCTATCAGCCCATCGACGACCTGGGATTCGCCCGTGTCGATACCCACCGCGCGCTGCGCACCGGCATGCCGGAGGTCATCTACGGCGCGGGCAAGACCCCGGCCCAAATCGCCGCCATCGCGGCGTCGCTGGCGGAACACGCGCAGCCGGTGCTCGTCACCAAGACTGACGCGGCGGCTTTCGAGGCCGTGCGCGCCGAGCTGCCGGACGCGGTATTTCATGAGGACGCGCGCATGATCACCCGTGCGCCCGAGCCGCGGTCCGAACCCAACGGCCGCGTGCTGGTGCTCACCGGCGGAACGTCCGACGCGGCAGTGGCGGCGGAGGCCCACGTGACGGCCGAGGCGCTCGGCGCCCACACGACCACCATCGGCGACGTGGGCGTGGCGGGATTGCATCGACTGCTCGCCCAGCGCGAGCACCTGGACGCGGCCGACGCCATCGTGGCGGTGGCGGGTATGGAGGGCGCCCTGCCCAGCGTGGTGGGCGGCCTGACGGACCGGCCGGTGATCGCCGTGCCCACCAGCGTCGGTTACGGCGCGTCGCTGGGCGGCATCGCGGCGTTGCTGGCCATGCTCAGCGGCTGCGCGCCGGGCGTGTCGGTGGTCAACATCGACAACGGTTTCGGCGCGGGCTACCAGGCGGCGTTGATCGCGCGCAGCGCCGGCGGAGCGACGTCCGAATGACCATCGCCCGCGTCGATTGCCCGTCGGGCGCCAGCGGCAACATGTTCCTGGGCGCGCTGCTCGACGCGGGGCTGGACCAGGCCGCGCTGGAAGCCGAGCTGCGCACGCTCGATCTGCCGCCGTGGCGCCTGGTCCGCCGGTCGGTACGCAAGGGTCCGATCGCGGCGACGCACATGGATTTCGAGATCGAGGCCGGCATCGGGCACGGAACGCTGAGCGACCCCGCGTCGATGGCGGCGGTCATCGGCGCGGGCGGGCTGGGAGCGCCCATCAAGGACCGGGCGCAGAGGATGGTGCGGCGGCTGGCTGAGGCCGAGGCAGCGGTTCACGGCGTGAATGTGAACGACGCGCACTTTCACGAGCTCGGCGCGGTTGACGCGGTGCTCGACATCGTGGGCGCGTGCGTGGCGGTGGACCTGTTGGACATCACGGCCATGAGCACGTCGGCCATCAGTGCAGGCACGGGAACGGTCACGACCTCGCACGGCGTTCTGCCGGTTCCGGCGCCGGCGACGCTGCAGCTTCTCGAGGGGTCAGCGCTCGAAATCTACGCGACCGACGTTGTCGCCGAGCTGCTCACCCCAACCGGCGCCCTGGTGCTCACCGAGTTCACCACGAATGCCGGCCAGGCGCCTCCGATGCGCGTGACGGCGACGGGCTACGGCGCGGGCACCGCCGACCTCGCCATCCCCAATGTGCTGCGGGTCACGCTGGGTGAGGCCGCGAGCACGCTCGGCACGGACGTGGTGACCGTGATCGAGGCGAACGTGGACGACATGAACCCGGAGCACTACCCCTCGGTCAGCGAGCGGCTGTTCGAGGCGGGCGCGTTGGACGTCACTCTCACGCCGCTGGTGATGAAGAAGGGGCGACCGGGAACGCTAATCCGCGTGCTGGCGGCCCCGGAAACGAGCGACGCCGCGGTCGACGTCCTGCTGCGCGAGACATCGACGCTGGGAGTGCGGTTGCACGACGCGCGGCGCGTGAAGGTTCCGCGGCATTCGCTGCGCGTCGACACGCCCTACGGGCCCATTTCGGTCAAGGCCTCGTACCTCAATGGACGCCTGCGCGACGTGGCGCCGGAGGCCGACGACTGCGCCCGCGCCGCGCGCGAGCACGACGTTCGCTTGCAGACGGTTTACGATGCGGCTCGGGCTGCCGGATGGGAAGCCGCGCCCCCGACTCAGCCGGCATTGGGAGGCCCAGATGACTGATCGTGACGATCACCAGCCGCTGCAGCAGACCCACGGCGAGACCGTGCGCCTGAACCGCCAGCCGGTGGGCGTGGTGCGCGCCGAAAACGCCATCGTGCGCGGCGGGTCCGTGCGCCGCCTTCAGACCGACGTCCTCCAGAGTGACGCCTCGGCCATCGGCGTCGCGCGGGCCGATGCCCTGGCCACCGGGCAGACGCTGGTGGGGGGCGTAGCCGCGCGTGAGGCCACCGTGCGCAACAGCGCCGTCGCGGGCGCCCTGTCCGCCAACGCGAAGCTCGAGAACGTGGCGGCGTCGTGGGTCGTGGCGGGCAACGTGCAGGCCGACCGGGTGCTGACGCTGGCCGTGGTGGGCGCCAACATCCAGGGCAACGTGCGGGCGCTGTTCGGCCCGCGAGCGGCCGTGGCCTTCGGCGTGGCCCTGGGGCTGTCGACGCTGGCGGCGCGCCTGATCGGGCGGCTGCTGAAGTAGGGCCGCGCCGCTACTCTGGCAAGCGCGTCGCCGGGAAGCGGATTCGCCTGGATGAAGTCTTGGAATCCCATTCTGCTCGCAGCATGGGCCACCGCACTCGCAGCATGGGCCACCGGGCATCTCCTCCGTCATTCCGGCGGAGGCCGGAATCCAGTCCGGTCGGACCCGGAGTCGCGCCGGATGTTTGGAGTTCGGGCGGGTTTGAAACCCGCCCCTACCCCGGCGCCAAGACGATCTGCGGCCCGAACGTTGGAGGCGGCTGGTGGAGGCTGAGTTCCGCGTCTACCGCAGCGACGACGACGAGGTGCGGGCGCTCCAGCGCCGGATGCCCTCCGAGCTGTTCCTCATCTGCGAGCACCTGCTGGGCCGCTGGCAGGACGCCGGCTTGCCGCTGCGGCCGACCGCGCGGGGGTTTGCCCTGCAGGCGCCGCTGGAGGAACGGCTGCAGAGCATCGCCTGGGTCTACGCGCCCGACGCCCGGCATCGCGAGCCGCGCCTGGAGGTTGCCCTCGACCTGCTGCGCCGCCGCGGCGTGCCGGCGGAGGACCTCGAAGCGCTGCGTGAACGCCTGGATCACTATGTGGAAGCGGAGAGCGCCGCGGGCCTCGCGACCGTGACGATCACAAGCTCGCTTTCAACCGAAGACGCCGAGCGGCTCGCGGGCGCGCTGGTGCAGTTTGCGCGTTCGCTCAGCTAATCCGCGGCGCGTCATGAAACGGATGCCCCGCTCGCGCAAGTGGACCACGCTCGTCGTGGTCATGACCAGCGTGTTCATGGCCACGCTCGACTCCAGCGCCGTCAATATCACGCTGCCCACGCTGGCCGTCGAGCTGGACGCCACCTTCGACGCGCTGCAGTGGGTGGTGCTGGCGTACCTGCTGGTCATCACCGGGCTGCTGCTGCCGTTTGGCCGCGCCGCCGACGTGCTGGGGCGGCGGCGGTTCTTCGTGGCCGGCCTTGCGATCTTCGTGGCCGGCTCGCTGCTGTCGGGCATGGCGGTCAACGTGTGGATGCTGGTGGCGTGCCGGGTCTTGCAAGGTCTTGGCAGCGCCGCCACGCAGGCCATCGGCGCCGCGCTGGTGATCGACGCGTTCCCGGAAAACGAGCGCGGCCGCGCCATGGGCTGGGTGCTCAGCGCGGTCTCGGCGGGTCTCATCACCGGTCCGCTCGCCGGGGGCGTGTTGGTGGGCACCATCGGTTGGCGCTGGATCTTCTACCTCAACGTTCCGGTCGGTCTGATCAGCCTGGCGCTGGGGCTGCGGTCGCTTCCCTACGCCGCGCCCGTTGGACCTCGGCGGTTCGACTTCGCCGGGGCGGCGTCGCTGGTGGCCGGCGTCATGCTGGTGCTGTTCGGGCTCAATCGGGTGCAAGTCGCGGGTGTGGCGGCGCCGCTGGTGCTCGCGCCATTGCTGACGGGGATTGTGCTGCTCGGCGGGTTCCTGGCCTGGCAGCGCCGCTCGCCCGCGCCGACGGTCGACCTCGGGATGTTCCGCGTGCGCGAGCTGAGCGCGGCCACGCTGGCGGCCTTCCTGGCGTTCGCCGGGCTGTCGTCGCTCGTCCTGCTGCTGCCGTTCTATCTGCAGCGCGGTCTTGGGCTGACCCCGGTTCAGGTCGGCCTCGTGCTGGCGACGATTCCGGCGCTCATGGGGTTGCTCGGGCCGCCGTCAGGGGCGCTCGCCGATCGACTGGGGCCGCGACCGATCGCCTCGGTGGGCGTTGCGCTCACCGCCATCGGGCTGGCGCTGATGGCCACCCTGGGCGACGCGGCCGGTCCGGGCGACGTGGTGGTGCGGACTCTGGTGACGGGCGTGGGCCTCGCTCTGTTCAACAGCGCCAACGCCAGCTCGCTCATGGGGGCCGCGGCGCCGCGCCATCGCGGCCAGGCCAGCGCCACCATGTCGCTGGCGCGAAATACGGGGCAGTCGGTGGGCCAGGCGCTGTGGGGCACGCTGTGGGGCGTGCTGGCCGCGGGACTCTTGGGCGTCGCGGTCGTCGGAGATCAACCGCTGGACACGGCCTTCGATGCCTTTCGCGTGACGTGGGCGGCGGCCGCGGCCGTCACCCTGCTGGCGCTGGTCGCCTCGCTGGCCCGCGGGCCCGGTGGCGCCGACGCGGGTTCGTCGGCCGAGTCTTCTAGGCCGGGCGCCTGATGTCGATGATGGTCGGCGGCGCCGCCGTGGAATCGGAGCTTGCGTCCGCATCGGGACGCAGCGGGTCCGGCGATCCGCCGGGTCCGCGCAGCCGGCGCAGGTAGTCAAGCGCTTTGCGCGTGTCGCTGGCGATGCGCGGAGCGACCGAGGTCCGCACCCGCAACCGAAACAGCCAATAGATGAACGACTTGTAGCCCGGCCACGCCAGCCGACGCGGCGGGTCGTCGCCGCGCTCCTCCGCGTAGGCGGCCACCAGGTCCGACAGCGAGCGACCGTAGATCCGCTCGTAGATTCCGAGGCTTGCGGACGCGTCCAGCGCATGGGCCTTTCCAGCCTCGAGCTCGACGGCGCAATGGAGCGCCTCCTCAACGGTGACGCCGTAGAAGTAGTTGAGATAGGCGGAATAGCCATCCGGCCCCAGGGCGTCGCGGAACTCGGCCTCGGTCAGCGGGATCGGCGGTTCGCCGGTGAAGAGGAGCCGATCGAGCTCGTTGCGCTTGGCGCCGCCGCCCACGGCAACCAGGCGTTCGATGATCAGCAACAGGTCCAGCGCCTGCCCGTCGATGAGATACACCAGCCGCCGCTGCCGCACGACCTCCGAGCGAAGCGACCACACGCCCGCCGCGCGGAGCGCCGCCAGGTACCAATGCGCGCCCAGGGCAAGCTCGGCCCGATACCGCTCGAACGGCCGGGCGGCGTGCAGCGGCGCGCGCTCGGTCATTGCCGAATCCTCCGCCGCCGATAGGTACGATCACGCCCGCGAGCCACGCACGATTGGCGAGGGCGACCATCAAGCTCACGATTCATTGCGACGGCGCCAGCCGCGGCAACCCGGGACCGGCGGCGGCCGGCGTGATTGCGCTCGACGAACAGTACGAGATCGTGGCCCGGGCCGCGGTGCGGCTGGGCGTGATGACCAACAACCAGGCCGAGTATCACGCCGTGTGGACCGGCATGCAGCTGGCCGGGCAGCTCGGGGCCACGGAGGTCGAATTCCGGTTGGACAGCGAGCTGGTGGTGCGGCAGCTCAGCGGCGAGTGGCGCATCAAGCACGCCGGTCTGCGCCCGCTGGCGGAACGCGTCCGGGCCGCCCAGCCGGCCGGAGCGCAGGTGCGGTACACCCATGTCAGCCGCGAAGCCAACGTCCTGGCGGACCGGCTGGCGAACTGGGCGCTGGACCGCATCGATCCGGCGGACGCCACGCCGGACTAGCGCCGGCGCGGCCGCGCCGGCGGCGGCCGGCCAGAATTCTCAAGGATTTTTCGGCAAATCACTTGACGCAGGGTGGGGCCTATGGTTTACTTCCGCCGTTGAATCACCACAGAAGTGGTGATTTGTGGGGGAACGTGGGGAGGATGACGGCGGGCCACAGGCTATCTCGCGAACGTCATGAGCAATGCACGGCATCACTGGACTTCGAGTCCACCAGCTCGACGCCAAGGGGCGTTTGGCCTTCCCCAGCAAGTTTCGCGCCTTGCTTCCCGGCGGTGGCGTGCTCACGGTGGGCGCCGAGCGGTGCCTCACATTTTATCCGAGCGAGCGCTGGCGCCAGATCGAGGAACGCCTGGCGGAGATGGATCCCCTCGACCCCGACGTGCGCGACACCAAACGACGCGTCTTCGGCATGGCCGAGCGCGTGGACTTCGATGGGCAGGGACGGATCAACATTCCGTCGCACCTCATCGATTTCGCTGGACTGGCAAAGAAGGTCGCCGTGATTGGCACCGGCGATGTCATTGAAATCTGGGACGCCGATACCTGGCGCGATCAGCGCGACCGTATCGACGCGGACGCCGTCGCGATCATGCGGCGAGCCGGTGGAGGCGGCCCACACTAACTTTCGGGTGTTCTATGGGGGACGCAGTGCCTCCCCTGCGTCCCCCATACACCAAACCTCCGAAGGGAGCGTCGCCAGTTCACGCTCCGGTGCTCGTTGCGGCGGTCATTGATCTCACGGAGGTTTCACGCGGGGGGAGCTACGTGGACGCGACGGCCGGCGCCGGGGGGCACACTCAAGCACTCCTAGCGGCAGGAGCCGCACGCGTCCTGGCCCTCGATGCCGATCCCGACGCGGTGGAGCGGCTTCGCGACCGATTCGACCACGACTCCCGCGTCTCACCCGTGCAGGCGAACTTTCGTGACCTGGCGCGCGTCGCCCCGGCCCACGGCTTCGACCGCGCCGACGGGGTGATCTTCGACCTCGGACTCTCCAGCGATCAGCTCGACGATCCGTCGCGCGGATTCTCGTTTCAGCACGACGGGCCGCTCGACATGCGCTTCGATCCGAATGACGGCCGACCCGCCGTGGACCTCGTCAACCACCTGCCGGAACCCGAACTGGCGGAGCTGCTGCGCCGCTTTGGCGACGAGCGGCGCGCCGGGCGTATTGCCCGCCGCATCGTGCAGCGCCGGCCGATCACCAGCACCGCGGTGCTGGCGGCGACGGTGAAGCGCGCCATCCCCGGTCGCCAGCGCATTCACCCGGCCACCCGCACGTTTCAGGCGTTGCGCATGGCCGTCAACGACGAGATGGGCGCCCTGACGGCCGGCTTGCAAGCCGCGCACGATCTGGCCGCCCCGGATGGCCGCGTGGCGGTCATCGCGTTCCACAGCCACGAGGACCGCATCGTCAAGCACCGGTTCCGCGCCTGGGCCAACGCGGGGACGGCCGAGATTCTCACCCGCTCGCCGCGGCGCGCCGACGCGGAAGAAGTGGCGGCCAACCGGAGGGCGCGCAGCGCCAAGCTGCGCGCCGCGCGCCTGACACTCACCCACTAATGGACGCTCCCACCGAGGTACGCCATGGCCGTCCGTGAGGCGCGGATCCAGCGCCGCGTGGCGCTGCCGGCGCAGTTCGTGCAGGTGGTCCTGCGGCCGATCAGCCCGTCGCGCCTGGTGCTGGCGCTCATCGTGGCGGCCTTCGTGCTCGCCATGGTCTGGGTGCAGCAGACACAGGCGATCGTTCGCGTGGGCGGTGAGGTGCAGGCGCTGGAACGGCGGCTCGAAGGGCTCCTCCAGACCCAACAGGACCTTCGCGCGCAGCTGGCCACCGAAAACGATCTGCCAACCGTGCAGCGGGTGGCCTTCAGGGACCTGGACATGCGCGAACCGACCAATCCGCTTTACGTCAGCAGTCAGGCCCTGCCGCCCGGCGTGTCGCTGGACCTTCCGGTCTGGGCGGCGCCGAGCCAGCGGCTGTACGCGATGCCGTGGTGGGAATCTTTCCTGCGAGCGATCAGTGCCAAGATCACCAGCTTCCGCGAGTAGGCGCCCGACCGACGCCCGCACCGGCGCGCCCGCCGACCCGAGCCGGCGCCTGGCGGTGATGCTTGGGGGCGCCGCGCTCGGCGCCGGCGTCCTCGGCTGGCGCCTGTACGACTGGCATGTCAACCAGTCGGCGGATCTCGCCGCCCGCGGCGCCGGTGAGCTGCTGGCGCGGACCGAGCTGCACCCGCGCCGAGGCACGATCTTCGACATCTCCGGCGACGTGCTGGCGATCGAGCGCAGCGCCATCAGCGTGGTGGCGGACCCACGCGTGGTGCACGAGGAAAGCGCCCCCTTCGACATCGCCAACCGCCTCGGCGACATCCTGGGTCTCGATCCCATTTCGGTTGCCAATGCGATCAGCAATCCGCGGTCCCGCTATGCGCTGCTGGCGCGCGGCGTCTTGGACGACGAGCATCGGCGGCTGCGCAGCGCCGTCGCGGCCGATGAGCTGCCGGGCATCCGGCTCGAGCCGGATCGCGTGCGCGTCTATCCCAACGGCCGGCTCGGCGCTCACGTGCTGGGCTTTCTCGGCGAGCGCGTCGATCGACCCGGCGACGTCGTGGGACAGGCAGGGGTCGAGGCGCATTACGACGATCTGCTGTCCGGCAGCCCCGGCCTGCGCACGTCGGACCTGGACCGCCTGGGCCGCGAGATCCCGATTGGGCGTCACAACTTGCTGCCGGCCCGCCACGGGTCGCACCTCACGCTCACCCTCAACCGCACCATTCAGCACATCGTGGAAGAAGAGCTCGAGGTCGCGGTCGAGCGCTTCAGCGCGGCGTCGGGCTCGGTGATCATGCTGGACCCGCGCACCGGGGCCATCCTCGCGCTGGCCAATGTGCCGGACTACGACCCGGCGCGGGTGCACGAATACCAGTCCTTCGGCCCGGAGTTCGCCAACCGCGCGCTGAGCCACGTCTACGAGCCGGGCAGCACCTTCAAGCTCGTCACCATGGCCGCCGGGCTGGACAGCAAGTCCATCACGACCGAATCAACCCATGATCTGCCGGGAACCATTCGCTACTTCGGCGAGGAGTTCAAGAACTGGGATTTGCAGACCTATCCCGGCCAGAACATGACGAGCGTCCTGCGTCACTCGAGCAACACCGGCGCCATATTCGTGGCGGACAAGACCGGTCCGGACCGTTTCTATAGCTACATCGAGAAGTTTGGCTTCGGCGAGCTCAGCGGCGTGGACCTCAGCGGCGAGGTGCCGGGCATCGTGCGCCGGCGCGGCGACCGTGGGTGGTTCCAGGCCGACCTGGCGGCCAACTCGTTTGGCCACGGGATCGGGGTAACCGCGCTGCAGATCGCCGCGGCCATCGGCGCCGTCGCCAACGACGGCGTGCTCATGCGTCCCCACATCGTGCGGGCGGTCGAGCACCCCGACGGCCGGCGGGGCTTCGTGCAGCCGCAGGAGGTGCGGCGGGTCGTATCGGTCGAAGCGGCGCACGAGCTGATGCGGATGATGGAGAGCGCCGAGGGCGGCATTCCGAACAACCCGGCGACGGTGGCCGGATATCGCACCGCCGGCAAGACCGGCACCTCGGAAATTCCGGTCGGCGGGCGCTTTCAATCCGACCTTTCGATCGCGTCCTACGTGGGATTCGGCCCACTGGAGGACCCGCAGCTGCTCACGCTGGTGGTCATCAACCGTCCCCAAGAGGGCTATTTCGGCGCCTTCGTGGCGTCGCCCACGTTCCAGCGCATCATGACCCGGGTTTTTTCGTACCTGCGAATCCCGGCGCGGGCTGCCTGAGCTGATGGCGACGCAGGCACGGCCCGCGGCGCGTGGGCTCCGCTGGCCCCCGCAGGACCCGATTCTGCTCCTGCTCACAGTGCTGCTGCCCCTGGGCGGGGCCGTCATGGTCGCCAGCGCGCGCATTCCGGCGGTGCTCGGCGAGGGGGCGCCCCTCGACGCCGACACGATTCAGCAGATGATCTTCGGCATCACGGGCCTGGTTCTCGCATTGGGCCTGAGCGCCGTGGACTACCAACGTTACGAGCGGCTCGCCCTTCCCGCGCTGGGCATCGCCTGGCTGCTGCTGCTTGGGGTCTACTTCTTCTCGAACGCGCCGCCGCAGCTGGCGGCCCGCCGCTGGTTCGTCATCGGCGACTTCACGCTGCAGCCCAGCGAGTTCGCCAAGCTCGCGCTGATCCTGGCCCTGGCGAAGCTGGCCAAGCTCTTCGGCGACCGCGTGCGGGACTGGCGCATTGGCCTGCTGGGCGGCGGCGGGCTGCTCGCGGCCGTGGTGCTGCCGGTGGTTGCTGAGCCCGACCTTGGAACGGCCGTCACGATGGCGGCGGTGGGCCTGGCCATGCTGTTCGTGGCCGGCGTCCGGCTGCGGCACCTGGCGGTGCTGCCGCTCGGCGCGGCGCTGGCCGGCGCCGTCTCCATCGCCGTGCACGAGTACCAGCGAGCGCGCGTGGTGGCCTTTCTTACGCGCGACCCCGAGGTCACCAACACCGGCTATCAGGCCGCGCAGGCCAAGATCGCCCTGGGCGCCGGCGGCGTCACCGGCCGCGGCCTGGGCGCCGGCACGCAGAAGTTCCTACTGCCGGTGCCCGATTCGGACTCCATCTTCGCCGTGATCGGCGAGGAGTTCGGCCTCGTCGGCACCGGCCTGGTGCTGGTGCTCTTTCTCGCGTTGTTCGTGCGCGGAATCCAGATCGCGGGCTCGACCGAGGACCCGTTCGGCCGCTTGCTGGCCGTCGGCATCGTCACCCAGCTCACGTTCCAGGCGTTCGTGAACATGGGCGTCGTCACGGGGTTGATCCCGGTCACCGGCCTAACGCTGCCGTTCGTGAGCCTGGGCGGATCGTCGCTGCTCGCCTCGCTGCTGATGATGGGCATTTTGCTCAACGTGGCGCGGAAGTCCGCCTTGCAGCGGCGCGAATGAGGATCGTGCTGGCCGGCGGCGGCACCGCCGGACATATCTTCCCGACCCTTGCCGTCGCGCGGCGTTTGCGCAAGCTGCTGGGCGACGCGGAGGCCGATCTCACCATCGTCTGTGGCGCACGCGAGCTCGACCGCGAGCTGTATCGCGGCGTGGAGTTCGACCTCTTCCCCATCCGCGTCCGCGGCATCGTGGGGGTGGGGTTGGCCCGGCTTCCGGCGAGGCTGTGGCGACTTGGCGTCTCGACGGTTGCCGTGTGGCGCGACCTCGGCGCCCGGCCGCCCGACGCGATCGTCCTGAGCGGCGGCTACGTCAGCGTGCCGGTCATGCTGGCCGGGTGGCTGCGGGGCATTCCCCGTCTGATCTTTTCGGGCGACGCGCAACTGGGATGGGCCACCAAGGCGCTGGCCCCGCTGGCCACCGTCGCCACGGTTGCCTTCCGCGAGGCGGTGGGGCAGCTGCGCGGCACGCGCGTCGAGTTCACGGGCTATCCCCTGCGGGAAGCCTTCGCCAATCCCGATCGCGACGCCGGCCGGACTCGTGTCGGCGTCGCGCCGGACGAGCCCTTGGTGCTGGTAGTGGGCGGCAGCCAGGGCGCGCACGCGGTCAACGCCGCCATCGCGCGGGATCTCAGCCACCTGCTCGACCGCGCCGTCATCGTGCACGTCACCGGGCGCGGCGATTTCGAGTGGCTCGCGTCGCTGCGTGAACGCCTGTCCCCCGACCGGCGCGCGCGCTATCACGTCCACGCCTTCATCAACGAGGGCTTCGCCGACCTCATGGCCGCTGCCGACCTGATCGTGACGCGCTCGGGCGCGACGTCGGTGGCGGAGCTCGGCGCCGTCGGTTCACCGGCGGTGATCGCGCCCGGCGCCTTCGGGGCCGGACACCAAATCGCCACGGCCAACGCCGTGGCCGCGTCGGGCGCGGCGGTCGTCCTGATGGAGGATGACCTGGCCCGCGGCAAGCTGGCATCGACGATCACCGACCTCTTGGCCGACGCACCGCGCCTCGACCAGATGCGCAGCGCCTCCGCCGCGCGAGGTCGGCCGGGCGCCGCGGACGCCGTGGCGCGGCTCGCGATCGGTCTTGCCGATCCGACCTGGCAGGCGGCCCCGGCATGAGCGCCGCAACCGGCCGGCTGCTCGGCGCCGGCGTGCGCCGCGTGCATGTGGTTGGCATTGCCGGCGCGGGCATGTCCGGCGTGGCGGCCGCGCTGCTGGATCTCGAGCTCGCGGTCAGCGGCAGCGATCTGCGCGCCACCACCGCGACGGAACAGCTTCAGGCGCGCGGCGCGCGGATTCATCGCGGCCACGACGCAAAGAACCTGGCCGGCGCCGACCTGGTGGTGCATTCGGCCGCCGTTCCCGCCGACAATCCGGAGCTCGTTGAGGCCCGGAGCCGCGGCGTGCCGGTGGCCTCGCGTGCGGCGATCATCGCCGAGCTCTTCAACGCGTCACGCGGTATCGCCGTCGCCGGCACGCATGGCAAGTCCACCACGAGCGCCATGATTGCGACGGTGCTGCGGACGACCGGGCGCGATCCCAGCTTCCTCCTCGGCGCCGCCAGCCCCTCGCTCGATCACGCCAACGGGCGCTACCGGCGCGACAGCTGGATGGTGGTGGAAGCCGACGAGTTTGACTCAGCGTTTCTCGCCTATCGGCCCGAGATCGCCGTGATCACCAACCTGGAACGCGATCACCTGGACTACTTTGGAACCGAGGCGCGCATGGTGGAGGCCTTCGCCGCCTTCGCGGCCGGCCTCCCCGCCAACGCCCGGCTGATCGCCCGCGGCGACGCGGCCGATCTGCGACGCGTCGCGGCCGGCGCGCCCACGCCGGCGCTGTGGTTCGGCCCGGATGAGGCGTGGGATGTCGAGACCTACACGCCGGTGGCGGATGGAAGCGAGGTGGAGTTCCGCACGCCGCACGGGCCGGTCGCCTGCCGGCTGCCGCTGCGCGGGCGTCACAACGCCTGGAACGCGCTGGCGGCGCTGATGGCCTCCACGCTGGCCGGGGTGCCGGTGTCGGAGGCCGCGCGCGCGCTCGAGTCGTTCGGCGGGGTGGAGCGCCGCTTGCAGCTGCGCGCCTGTGGCGGCGGCGTGCGGGTGCTGGAAGATTACGCCCACCATCCGACCGCCGTGCGCGCCACCATCGATGCCGCGCGCGAGTTGACCCATCGGCGGCTCTGGGCGATCTATCAGCCCTTGCTCCGCAGCCGCACGCTCGACCTGCTGGACGACTTTGTCGATGCGTTTGCGGGCGCCGACCGCGTGACGTTTGCCGAAATCTACTCACCGCCTGGCCGCGAGCATGGGATCGACGCGAGCTCGGCGCTGCTGGCCGCCCGGCTGCGACATCCCGACGCATGCTTTGTCTCGTCCTTCGATGCCATCGCCGACTTGGTGGCCGCCGAGGCGGCCGAGGGCGACGTGATCCTGGTGATGGGGCCCGACTCCGTGACCCCGCTGGCCGATCGCATCGGCGTCTGGGTCAACACGCGGGCCGCCGCATGAGCGCGTCGCTGGCGCTCCCGGGGCACCTCGCCGTGCGCGAGCGTGAGCCGCTGGCGCGGCACTCCACCTTCGGCGTGGGCGGCCCCGCGGACCTCTGGGTCGAAGTTCACGCGGTGGACGACCTTGTGGCGGTGCTCGACGCCGCCGACGCGGCCGGGGCCCCACGCACGGTGGTGGGACACGGCACGAACCTGCTGGTCGCCGACGCCGGTATCGAGGGCCTGGTGATCAGCAACAACTGCGTCGGATTGTCGTTTGACGCGGCCGCCGGCCTGGCGCGCGTCGAATCGGGGCACACGATGGCGCGGCTCGCCCGGCAGGCCGCCGCCGGTGGGCACGCCGGGCTTGGATTCGCGATCGGGGTGCCCGGTACCGTCGGCGGCGCCGTGTTTGGCAATGCCGGGGCCTGGGGTAGCGATATCGCGGCGGTGCTGACGTCAGCCGAGGTCTGGTATCCCGACGGCGTGCGGCAGCTTGGCCCGGACGACCTGGCGTTCGACTATCGCCACAGCGCCCTGCAAAACGATCCCGATTCGCCGGTCGTGCTCAGCGCGTCGCTCGGCATTCAGCCCGGCGACCCGGACGCACTGCGGGCGCAGCTGGAGACCTTCGCGCGCCGTCGCTTGGATACCCAGCCGCGCGGACAAAACGCCGGCTCATTCTTCAAGAATCCGAGCGGCGACTACGCGGGACGCCTCATCGAGTCCGCCGGACTCAAGGGATGCGCTCGCGGCGGGGCCTTCGTGTCGCCGATGCACGCCAACTTCATCAGCAACGACGGCACCGCCACAGCCTCGGACATCCTGGCGTTGGCGTTGCACGTGCAGTCCACCGTCCAGCAGCGGCACGGGATTCGCCTGGAGCCGGAAGTTCGCGTGCTGGGTCGCTGGGAGCCCGCAGTCTCGGAGCTGATGGCATGACGACCGACCCCCGCCCCTGGCACGTCCATCTGCTGTCGCTGGGCATTGCCGGCCTGACCACCATCCTGCTGGTCTGGATGCTCACGTCGCCCGTCCTAAAGGTGCGCAACATCACCGTGCACCGCGCCGCGTCGTCACCGCCGCCGGTGGTGAGCGCGGAGCAGATCGAGTCACTGGTCGGCCAGTACGTCGGGGCCAGCGTGTTTCGCGTGGACACCGCCGCCATCCGCGACGAGTTGCTCGAGATTCCGGGCGTGGCCGACGCGCTGGTCGACGTCGCGGTCGATGGCCATCTGACGGTGACCATTGCCTACGACGCGCCGGTGGCGAACTGGATTGTCGGCGGGCAGAGCTACCTGGTTGACGCCGACGGCCAGATCCTGGCGGCGCGCTATCGGCCCGACCTCGAGCTGACCATCGAGGACACCGGCGCGCGCGAGACCGCTCCGGGCGAGCACGTCAATCTGCCCGCCTTGCTCGCCGCCCATCAGCTGCAGAGCAACTTGCCGCTGCTGCGGGTGTTTCCCAACCGGATCCAATACGCGGCCGGCAATCTGACGGTCATCGATCACTCCGGCCGCGAGCTGCAATTTGGCGGCATCGAGCGACTCGAGCCGAAGCTCGTGGCGCTGCAGGCCGTGCTCGAGCGGGCCAACCGCCGCGGCGAGCGCATCGCGTCCGTGGACCTGCGACCCGTGGACCGCCCGACCTATCGCACCACCAACGCCCCGCCGCTGATCAGCACGATTGGGGACTCCCCGTGAGATAGCGGCGCTGGGATTGGCTGAGTCGGCAGACATCCGGGGGGCACTGGAGAGACAGACGTTGGCACGTAATCGAACGGTCGTCGGGTTGGACGTAGGCACGACCAAGACCTGCGTGGTCGTTGGTCAGGAATATCGGGACACGCAGCTGCATGTCCTGGGCATTGGCACGGCGCCGTCCCTTGGCCTCAAGGGCGGGCAAGTGGTCGACATCGTGCAGACGATCAAGGCGATCGACGACGCCGTGATGCGTGCCGAGGAAGCGTCGCAGACGCGGGTGCGGCACGTGGTGGCCGGCATCGCCGGGGGGCACCTGCAGTCCCATAGCCAGCACGCCGAGCTGCGGCTCGGCGCCGACGACCCGACGGTCCGGCCGCGTCACATGAACAGCATCGTGCGCACGGCGGCGGCCATCTCGCTGCCGGCCGAGCGCGAAATCGCGGCCGTGATTCCCAAGACTTTCAGCGTGGACCACCTCACCGACGTGCTGGACCCGCGCGGGCTCACCGGGCGCTGCCTGCAGGTCGAGGCCCACGTGGTGACGGGCGCCACCAACGCCATGACCAACCTGGAGCGTTGCGTGACCGGCGCCGGCTGCGAGATCCGCGACCGCGTCCTGCAGCCACTGGCGTCGGCCGCTTCATGTCTCACCGAGGACCAGCGGCGGGAAGGCGCGGCGGTGGTCGACATCGGCGGCGGCACGACCGACGTGGCGATCTACGTGGGCGACGCCTGCTGGCACATTGCCGTGCTGCCCATGGGCGGCGCGCTCGTGACGTCCGACATCGCCCGCGGCCTGCGGTTGCCGCTGCGAGTGGCCGAGGCGCTCAAGATCCAGCATGGCCGGGCCGATCCCTACGTGGATGCCGACGAGTCGGCCGTCGAGGTGCCGGGCTTCGACTACGGCGCGCCGGTGGCGGTTCGCCGCCGCGACCTGGCCCAGGTCATCGACGCGCGCATGGAGGAAATCTTCACGCACGTGAAGGATGAAATCGTGCGCAGCGGGTACTACGACGTACTCACGGCCGGCGTCGCCTTGACCGGCGGCGGGTCGTTGATCCCGGGTCTGGCGGCCAAGGCGTCGGAGATTCTGGAGCTGCCCGTCACGCTGGGCCGGCCGCAGGCGCTCTGGGGTCTGGACGAGGGCATGCGCGAGCCGCAGTTCAGCACCGCCATCGGCCTGACGCTCATGGGCGCGACGCCGCGCCCGGAGCACGGGTGGCTGGATCAGCGGCCCGTGCGGCGGGCCGGCGGGGTGCTCACCAGCTTCGGTTCGTGGCTGCGCGGCCTGGTCGCGCCGGCCGCGGCCTGATGAAATGTTCCACAGACGCTTTACTGTTGTGCATAATGAGTAGCCGAACGCGCGAGCTGACCGCATGACGTCCGCCAGCGCTGGACTCCGGCGACAGGGGACCAAGACATGAACGACGATACCGGCAGCACGGGCCGCATTACACGACTCACGACGCCGCGGCGCGGGGCATCCGAGACTCCCAGCGAGCAATCCGCCACCATCAAGGTAGTCGGCGTGGGCGGGGGCGGGAGCAATGCCGTCGACCGGATGATCGACGTGGACGTCAGCGGCGTGGATTTCATCACCGTCAACACCGACGCGCAGGCGCTGATGCGCTCGCAAGCGTCGGTGCGCGTGCACATCGGTGAAAAGGCCACCCGCGGGCTCGGATCCGGCGGCAACCCGGCGCTGGGCCACAAGGCGGCGGAAGAATCCGCCGAGGATCTGCGTCAGTCGCTCGAAGGGGCCGACATGATCTTCATCGCCGCCGGCATGGGCGGCGGCACGGGCACGGGCGGCGCTCCGGTCGTGGCCGAGATTGCGCAGGAAAGCGACGCGCTGACCGTGGGCGTCGTCACCCGCCCCTTCGCTTTCGAGGGCACGGCGCGCGCGCGCGTGGCCGATGAAGGCATCCAGGACCTCGGCGAGCGCGTCGACACGCTGGTGGTGATTCCCAACGACCGGCTGCTCAACGTGGCCGACGCCAAATCCACGATCAGCGAGGCCTTCGCGCTGGCCGACGACGTGCTGCGACAGGCGATCCAGGGCGTCTCCGACCTCATCACCATGCCCGGGCTGATCAACCTGGACTTCAACGACGTGCGGGCCGTCATGACCGACGCCGGCACCGCGCTCATGGCCATGGGCGAGGGCCAGGGCGAAACCCGCGCCACCGACGCCATCACCCAGGCCCTCAACAGCCCGCTGCTCGACACCTCCATGGACGGCGCACGCGGCGTGCTGCTGAACTTCACGGGCGGCTCCGACATGACGCTGTACGAGGTGAACGAGGCGGCGGAGATCGTGGCCAAGACGGCCGATCCGAATGCCAACATCATCTTCGGCACCGTGGTCGACGAGTCGCTCGAAGGCCGCATCCACGTCACCGTGATCGCGACGGGCTTTCAGCTCGAGCGCAAGGAAGTGCGACCCGCCACGCGGTCGCGCGTGCGCACGCCCGCCTCGCCGCGCGTGCGCGAGCTGGACTTCTCACCCGGTCCCGAGGACCAGCCCGAGATCGAGATTCCGGCATTCCTGCGGCGCCGGTCCGCCGGATAGGCGCACGACCGACCGCCCACCGTCGCCGGCGCTCGTCCGCGCCTAGAATGGCGGGATGCAGGGTGCACCCACGGTCGACGACGGACTACGCCTGCGCATCGCGGCGGTGCGACAGGAGATCGCGGCAGCCTGCGTCGCGGCCGGCCGTTCGCCCGAGTCGGTCGAGCTGGTGGCGGTGACCAAGACCGTGCCCGCCGACGTGGTGCGCGCGGCGCTCGCCGCGGGGCTCACGACGTTTGGTGAGAATCGAGTCCAGGAGGCCGACGCCAAGATTCCCCAGGTGGGCGGCGGGACGTGGCATCTCATCGGGCACCTGCAACGCAACAAGGCGCGCACGGCGGTCCAGCGCTTCGCCTGCATCCAGAGCGTGGACTCCCCGCGACTGGCGCGCCGGCTGGACGCGGTGCGTGAGGATCGGCCCGTGGACGTGCTGGCGCAGGTGAATCTCACCGGCGCGTCGACGCAAGAGGGCGTGGCGCCGAAGGACCTGGACGGGTTGTGCGCGGTGATCGACCGCGAAACCGATCTGACCCTGCGCGGCCTGATGACCATCGGTCCGCTGGGGGGCGATCTCGCCGCGCTGCGCGCCTGCTTTCGCGAGCTGCGCGAGGCGCGCGATGCGCTGCGGGCGCAGCTCCCCAATCAACCGCTGACCGAGCTGTCCATGGGTATGACGGACGACTTCGGTGCGGCGATCGCCGAGGGCTCCACGATGATTCGCGTGGGACGGGCTATCTTTGGCAGTCGCCCTGCGGCCGCAAGCGCCGTGCCCGCGCCACCGTCAATGGACTCGCCATGCTGACCGGTCTTCTCGACTTCTTGAACATCCTGGTCACGATCCTGGTGTTCGCGATCGTGGGCCGGGCGCTGCTGTCCTGGTTCGTCCAAGACCCGAGCCATCCGCTGATGCGTCTGCTCATCGACGTCACCGAGCCGATTTTGGCGCCGATCCGCAATCGACTGCCCTCGTCCTGGATGATCGACCTCTCACCGCTGATTGCGATCCTGGTCATTCAGATCGTCTGGCAGTTGATCGTGGCGATCGCAACGTCGCAGTAGCGCCGTGGCATTGCTTCCGTGCTGCCTGACGCCGCTGGTGCGGCCGAGACGACCCTGCCTGTGTCTCGGCTTGGTATCGCCCGAATGATTCCCCGCCGCACCCGGGCGACGCGCTTCGCCAGTGCCTAGCCCGGGCCTCCAGCGACCGCGCGGCACGGCCGACCGTCTGCCGGCCGACGCGCCCGCGTGGGACGGCATCCTCCGCGCCTTCGCGCGCGAGTGCCGGCTGCGCAACTTTCAGCCCATCAGCACGCCGACATTCGAGACCACCGAGCTGTTCGACAAGGGCACCGGCGCCACCACGGACATCGTGCAGAAGGAGATGTACACCTTCGACGACCGCGGGGGCGACTCGCTGACCCTGCGGCCTGAGGGCACGCCGTCCATCGTGCGCGCCTACCAGCAGCACGGCATGCACGTGCTGCCGCAGCCGGTGAAGCTCTACTACGTCCTGCCGGTGTTCCGCTATGACCGGCCGCAGGCCGGCCGTTTGCGCGAGCACCACCAGATCGGCGCCGAGGCCCTGGGCGACCCCAACCCGGCCGTCGACGCCGAGGTGATCGACCTGCTCTGGAGCACGCTTCGCGCGCTTGGGATCTCGGACCTGGCGCTGCACGTCAACTCGCTCGGGGACCCGGAGTCACGGCCGGCGTACCGCGCCGCGCTGGTGGCCTTCTTCACGCCGCACGCGGACAAGATGTGCGCCGATTGCCAGCAGCGGCTGACGCAAAACCCGCTGCGGCTGCTGGATTGCAAGAAGCCGCCGTGCGAGCGAGTGAGCGCCGACGCGCCGCGTTCGCTCGACTACCTCGGCGACGCCGCGCGTGAGCACTTCGACACGCTGCGGCGCCTACTTGAGGCGCTGGGTATTCCCTGCACCGTGGACCACCGGCTGGCCCGCGGCCTGGACTACTACAACCGCACCGTGTTCGAGATCGTGCCGCCGGATGGCGGCGCGCAGAGCA
Organism: Chloroflexota bacterium; assembly: GCA_965243625.1. Lineage (GTDB taxonomy): Bacteria > Chloroflexota > UBA11872 > UBA11872 > UBA11872 > JAJECS01. Next base: position 406,672 of record CBDEVI010000002.1, on the reverse strand, counting down.
CGGTCGGCGGCGGCGGGCGCTACGACTACCTGGCCGAGACGGTCGGCGGCTCGCATCTGCCGGGCGTAGGGTTTGGCAGCGGCATCGAGCGCATCCTGCTCAATCGCCGGCGCGTCGGGCTCGAGGAAGCGGCGACGCGCGTCCCTGAGGTGTATGTGGCGCCCCTGGCCGATGCGGCGCTGACGGTCGTGACGACCGTGGCCGCGGGACTGCGGCAGGCGGGCGTCGCCACCGAAGTCGGCTACGCCGCCGCCAGCCCACGCTCCCACCTGCGCCGCGCCAACGCCGTCGGCGCGCGCGTGGCGTTGATCGTCGGCAATCGCGAGGTCGAGGCCGGGCGCGTGTCACTCAAGCCCCTCGACGGCGGCGACCAGGTCGACGTGGCGCTCGACGAGGTCGTGTCGTCCACGCGGGCCGTCCTGGCCGATCCGGCAGGCGCGGGCGACGCATGATCGCGGTCGTCGACTACGGGGCCGGCAATCTGCACAGCGTGGAGCGCGCACTGCGGCACGTCGGCGCCGAGATCACCGTGACCCACGATCCATCGGAGATCGCGGACGCCGCCGGCGTCGTCCTGCCCGGCGTCGGGGCCGCCGCGGATACCATGCGCGGCCTGGAGCGCGCCGGCGTGATCCCGGCCATCCTGGACGCAATCGACGGCGGCGTGCCCTACCTGGGCATCTGCATGGGGCTCCAGGTGCTCTACGAGGCCAGCGACGAGGACGGCGGCACCACCTGCCTCGGCGTGGTGCCGGGCCGCGTGGTGCGCTTCCCGCCCAGCCAGCACGTGCCGCACATGGGCTGGAACCAGGTCCGCCAGCAGGTCGAGTCGCCGCTGTTCGCGGGCATCCCGCAGGACGCCAACTTCTACTTCGTGCACTCGTATTTCGCGCCCGTCGACGGAGACGCGCACGTGGCCGCGACCACCGACTACAGCGTCACCTTCACCAGCGCGCTGCTGCGCGACAACATCTTCGCCACACAGTTCCACCCGGAGAAAAGCGGCGCCGCGGGCTTGCGGCTCTACGCCAACTTCGCGCGCCTGGCGGGCCAGCACCCGCCTGACGACGCCGGCCCGTGATGGAGGTCTATCCCCCCGTCGATATCCGCGGCGGACGCTGCGTGCAGCTCGTGCAAGGCGACTTCGACCGTGAGACGGTCTTCTTCGAAGATCCGGTGGAAGCGGCCCGGCACTGGCTGGCGCAGGGCGCCGCGTGGCTGCACGTCGTCGATCTCAACGGAGCCCGCGACGGCGTCAGCACGAACGCCGCGATCATCGCGGACATCATCGAGGTCGCGGGCGATGTCCCGGTGCAGGTCGCGGGCGGCCTCCGTTCGCCGGCCGACGTCGAGCGGGTGCTCGGGCACGGGGCCGCCAGGATCGTGCTGGGAACCGCCGCCGTGCGCGATCCCGAAATGCTGGCTCGCGCCGCCGCGGACCACCCCGGCCGCATCGCCGTGGCGGTGGAGGGACGCCGGGGCATGGCCGTCACCGACGCCTGGGCGAAGGAGTCCACGCTGACGGTCGCGGAACTGGCGGCGCGGGCGGTGGACGCCGGCGCCGCAGCCATCATGTACACCGACGTGGTGGTCGAGGGCATGCTCAAGGGACCGAACGTCGCGGGCACGCGCGACCTAGTCGAGCAGGTCGGGGAACACCTGCCAGTCGTCGCCTCGGGCGGCGTGGCCTCGCTCGACGACATTGCCCGGCTGCGCGACGCCGGGGCGGCGGGCGTCATCATCGGCAGCGCCCTGTACCGCGGAGCGTTCTCGTTGGCCGAGGCCATCCAAGTGGCCGCCGGTGAAGCCCAATGCTGACCCGCCGCATCATTCCCTGCCTCGACGTCAAGAACGGCCGCAACGTGCGCGGCGTGAAATTCTCAGCCGACGTGGACGCCGGCGATCCCGTCGAGCTGGCCGCGCGCTACGACCGGGAGGGCGCCGACGAGCTGGTCTTCTACGACATCACGGCCTCGGCCGAGGGCCGCGACATCATGGGCGACCTCGTCGAGCGCGTGGCGTCTGAAGTTTTCATTCCGCTCACCGTGGGCGGCGGCCTGCGCAACGCCGACGACATGTACGCCATGCTGCGTCGCGGGGCGGAAAAGGTGTCGATCAACAGCGCCGCCCATCGTGATCCCGACTTGATCCGCATCGGCGCCGACCGGTTTGGGTCGCAGTGCATCGTGCTGTCCATCGATGCGCAGCTGCGCAGCGACCGCGATTCGCCCTGGTGGGAGGTGGTGCTGGACGGCGGCCGCACGCCCACCGGGCTGGACGCCATCGAGGTCGCCCAGCGCGGCGTCGAGCTTGGCGCGGGCGAGATCGTGATGAACAGCATCGACGCCGACGGCACCCGCGCCGGCTACGACCTGGACCAGCTGCGGGCCGTGTGCGACGCCGTGCCGGTGCCGGTCGTCGCCTCGGGCGGCGCCGGGTCGATCGAGCACATTCGCCAGGCGTTGGTCGAAGGCCGCGCCCACGCCGCGCTGGCGGCGTCGATCTTTCACTTCAAGATGATCAGCATCGAGCGCGTCAAGCGGGAATTGGTGGCCGCGGGCCTGCCCATGCGCATGGATCCCTTCGCAAACGGCGGCTCAGCCACCAACGGCAGCTAAGAAACCTCGGGCGCGATCAGGCGTGGCTGAGCCCCGTCGGGCCAGTCCAGGTGTCCCATGAACAGGCCGCGGGTGCGGTTGGACTCGCGGTAGCGGAAGTCCTCGGGGTCGGCAGAGCAGTGGGTGATCCACCACCGGCCCTCCCAATCGAATACCTCCGAGGCGTGGCAAAAGCCCAGCCGCTGCGGCTCGTAGCCGTGGAAGTCATAGGGCGAGTCCGAGGCGACGACATGCGTCCACCAGCCGTGCTTGAAGAAGAGCCAGAACTTGCCGTCCTTGGGCACGACGCAGGGCGACTCGACCTCCAGCGTGGGCTCCTCGTCAAACGGCCACGCCTTCATGGTGAATACCGGCCCGACTTCCTGCCAGTGCAAGAGATCGTGGGACATCGACGCGGCCACGCCCACCAGGTTGTGGCCGAACTTCTCCTGTACCCGCGCCACCCAGTAGGCCACGAACGTCCCGTCGTCGAGCCGGATGATGTGCGGATCGCGGCAGCCGCCGTAGGAGCCGCCGAGGCGCCGGGCGACGGATAGGAAATCGCCGCCCGCTTCCCGGTGCATGCGCTCCACCTCGTCGGGCCGCGGCAGACCGAATCCCGGCCACTTGGCCCAGGAGACTGACGGCACGATCACCGGATTCCCCGGATAGCGCTCCCAGTTGAACAGGTCGGTCGACGTGGCGAGGCAAATGCGCTGCGTGCGGTGCACGTCCGTGACGCAGTACAGCATGTAGAACCGGCCCTCGTGCTCTATGACGTAAGGCGCGAAGCAGGTCACCTCCTCCGGCCAGTCGCCGGTGGCCGTGAGCGCCGGCGGATGCACGGTCCACTGCATCAGGTCGGCGGACGTGGCGTGGGCGAGCGAATCCTCGACGCCGTGCATCTCGCCCGGGCCGGTCACATCGCCGATGATGCCGAAGAAGTGCCACAAGCCCTCGTGCCGGATCAGGCAGTGGTCGTTGAGATAGCGGCCCGGATAAGTCAGCACCTCCCGAAACGCGCCAAGCTGCACGTCGCCGTAGGGGCTGCTGCGGACGGAGCTAGAAGGCATGTGCGACTCCGCGCGATCGCGCAGGCGTGACCGCCTCGCTTTCCGGAGGGCCTCCTAGACTTCCACCGCCTTGACCTCGTCGGACCAGTCGGTCCAGATGCTGCCCTTGGGGCCGGCGGCGAGGCGGTCGTCGGGCCAGGTCTCGGGCTTCTTGTGGAAGCCGTAGAGCGTGGCCTGGCGGATGATGTCGGGGTGTTCATTCCAGCCGGCCAAGTGCAGCATGATCGTGTGCCAGAGGACCACCGAGCCGGCCGGTCCGGCGGTCATCACGGGTTCCGTGTCGGCCTTGATGGCGCCGATCGGGGGATCGGTGTAGCCCACGAACCTGGGCGCGTCCTCGCCGTTGGCAATGGCCGTCGCCCCGTGGTTCGTGGTCTCCCAGTAGTCCCAGATGCGGTGGTGGCTGCCCGGAAAGAGCATCAGCCCGCCCGCGCCCGGCGGCACGTCGTCGAAGTAGACCGCGGTTTGCAACAGCTGGCGCCTGTTGTAGAGCCCCTCGCCCGCGTGGGCCCCGCGCCAGTCGGGCGGAGTCGAGACCCGGCTGTTCGGCAGCGTGCAATACATGCCGCGCGTGCCCTGGCCCGTCACCCAGTGGGGACCGGTCTTCGGCAGGCGCAGCAGTCCGGTTCTATTGGTCGGCGGACCGGTCCATTCCCTCGTCTTGTCGCCCAGGTGAGACTCCATGCCCTTTACTGCGCCCTCGGTCAAGTAGCACGGCCCCGTGGTGTGGCCGGTGGCGTCCAGGCCCGCCGGGTAGACCACCTCGCCTTCGCCCAGCAGTTGCTCGGCGACGTCCCACACCACGCGGGCGCCGATGTCCAGCAGCAGGTCCTCGGCCCCGTTGCGGATGTAGAACCGGTGCCCCCTACCGCCGAAGTAGGGGTCGCCGCCCGTCACTTCGCGGGTATAGCTCTCTTTCTCCTCGTCGGTGAACGGGACCCAGGTGGAGGGGTCGTCGCGTTTCATGCTGGGCCGGCTCTCTGCGATGGTTTCCCACATTTGATCGCGGGCCTGGCGGCAGAGATCGGCGTCGACGACGCCCGGGAGCACGAGGTAGCCGGTGCGCTTGAACTGGGCGATCTGGCTCTCGGTGAGGCGTGCGGCCTGGGGAACGGTTGGGACGGGCGCTGGCATGGGATCCGGTCCTTGGGTGGGTGATGCCCTCACGCTGATGCGTGAGTATGGCCCACGGCGCGGCCGGTCACCAGTGACGGCGTCTTGCGAACGTCCCGCTGCCGATACATGTCCCGGCGGACACGCTCCGTCAGCTCCGGGTCGACGCGCCGCGTCGGGCCCGCTGCCGGATTGCTGCGAAAGTAGTCGGTCGTTGCGTCCAACTCCTCGGCGCTGAGCGCGCCCCGCGCCATGAGCCCGCGCTCCAAGGCGAGCAGCCACCGCTGGTAGTAGCCGGAGAGTTATTCACCCGGGTCGAGGCTCTCCAGTCTCGGGCGCGAGAGGCCGTCCTTGACCGCGATTACCAGCCCGAACACCCGCCCCTCCCACCCGCTGTGGAAGACCGGCGCATCCGCCTCGGGCTCGACGCGTCCGTAGCCCAGCACGCCGCCCATGTCGTGGATACCGCTGATCTTGATCGGTCGGCCCACCTCTATCTCACGCGATCAGCGTCGATCCTTACGGTCCAATCCGCTCGGCCCTTCGACAAGCTCAGGGCGAACGGATTGGAACAATCCCATCGACTGACTGAGACCGCGCCTACACCTCCACCGCGCGAACTTCCTCGGACCAGTCGGTCCAGATGCTGCCCTTGGGGCCGGCGGCGAGGCGATCGTCGGGCCAGGTGTCGGGCTTCTTGTGGAAGCCGTAGAGCGTGGCCTGGCGGATGATGTCGGGGTGTTCGTTCCACCCGGCCAGGTGCAGCATGATCGTGTGCCATAGCACCACCGAGCCGGCCGGTCCGGCGGTCATCACGGGTTCCGTGTCGTCCTTGATGGCGCCGATCGGGGGATCGGTGTAGCCCACGAACCTGGGCGCGTCCTCGCCGTTGGCAATGGCCGTCGCCCCGTGGTTCGTGGTCTCCCAGTAGTCCCAGATGCGGTGGTGGCTGCCCGGAAAGAGCATCAGCCCACCCGCGCCCGGCGGCACGTCGTCGAAGTAGACCGCGGTTTGCAGCAACTGCCGCGTGTTGTAGAGGCCCTCGCCCGCGTGAGCCCCGCGCCAGTCGGGCGGGGTCGAGACCGGGCTGTTCGGCAGGGTGCAGTACATGCCGCGGGTGCCCTGCGCAGTCATCCAGTGGGGGCCGGTGCTGGGCAGGCGCAGATACTCCGTCTCGCCCGAGCCCTTGCCGGTCCATTCCTCGCGTCTGGGTCCCATGTGGACTTCCATGCCCTCGGCGATCTTCTGGGTCATGAAGCAGGGGCCGGTGGTGCAGCCGGCGTCGTCGACGCCGCCGGGGAATACGACCTCGCCCTTGCCCAGCAGCTGCTCGGCGATGTCCCACACTGCGCGGGCGCCGATATCGAGCAGCAGGTCCTCCGCGCCGTTGCGAATGATCATCCGGTGACCGCCGCCGGAGAAATAGGGGTCGCCGCCGACCTCCGGACGCGCGTAGCTTTCCTTCTCCTCGTCGGTGAACGGGACCCAGGTGGCGGGGTCGTCGCGTTTCATGCTGGGGCGGCTCTCGGCAATGGTCTCCCACATTTGATCGCGGGCCTGGCGGCAAAGATCGGCGTCGACGGCGCCCGGGAGCACGAGGTAGCCGGTGCGCTTGAACTGGGCGATCTGGCTCTCGGTGAGGCGGGCGGCCTGGGGAACGGTTGGGGCGGACGCTGGCATGGGATCCGATCCTTGTGTGGGTGATGCCCTCACGCTGATGGGTGAGTATGGCCCACGCCGCGAACGGTAACCAGCCATGTGGCCCAGAACTTTCAGCCACTTCTGATGAGCCGACCCGCGGCCTCGGCTGGAGGGCCGGTTGGGGACCCGCGCTCGGGTCATGAGCGGGCGTCCGCAGTACGATCCACTGCATTGTGAGCAGCGGCCCGGTTCGTTACGGCCTCGCGGGCGTCGAGCTGACGGCCCTGACCGAGGCCGACATCGACGACCTGCGCGTCGGCGCCTGGATTCTCGGGACCGGCGGCGGCGGCGATCCGTACTACGGCTACCTCTGCCTCAAGAAGCTCTACGCGCAGGGCCGCGCGGTCGACGTCATCGACCCCATGGACCTGCCGGACGACGCCTTTGTCGCCGCGGTCAATCAGATGGGGTCGCCGCTGCCGGCCGAGGAACGCCTGACCGATCCGGCGACGGTGACCCGGGCAATCCGGGAGATGGAGGCTTACGCCGGCATTCGATTCACGGCCGTGATGCCCTGGGAGATCGGCGGCGGGAACGCGTTTCAACCGCTGCTGGCGGCGGCCATGCTGGGATTGCCGGTCGTGGACGCCGACGCCATGGGCCGCGCCTTCCCCGAGGCACAGATGACGAGCTTCGCGGTCAAGGATTTCACCTGCCATCCGCTGGTGATGACCGACATCCGGCCCAACACCGTGATCATCTCAGAGGCGGCGGACTGGAAGTGGCTGGAGCGCCTGCGACGGCGGGCCTGCACCGAGCTCGGAGCTGTCGCCGCTACCTGCAACCCGCCGCGAACCGGCCATGAGGTCAAGACCGGCTCGCATCTCCACACGGTCGGCAAGGCGCTGCGCATCGGCCGGACCATCCGGCGCGCGCAGGCCGCTCACCGCGATCCCGTAGCCGCGTTGCTGCAAAGCGAGCGCGGCGTGGAGCTGCTGCGCGGCAAGGTGACGGATGTGGAGCGGGAGACCACCGGCGGCTATCTGCGCGGGCGGCTCAACGTCGCGGGTCTCGGTGGCGACGCCGGCGCCGCCATGCGCATCGCGTTCCAAAACGAGTTCACGGTCGCCTGGCGCGACGACGAGCCGTGCGCCACCACGCCGGACTTGATCTGCGTGCTGGACCAGGATTCCGGCGAGGCCATCGGCACCGAGGTGATCCGCTTCGGGCAACGGGTGGCGGTGGTTGCGCTACCGGCGCCCGAGATGCTGCTGACCGAACGCGGACTCGAGCTGACGGGACCGCGGGCGTTCGGCCACGATCTCAACTTCCACCCGCTCTTCACGCGGTGACCCGGTGAAAGTCATCGGGATCGATGTCGGCGGGACCAGCACCGACGCCGTGCTGCTGCATGAGCGCACGGTGCGTCATTATGTCAAGACGGCGACTTCAGCCGATGTGAGCTCGGGCATCACGGCAGCGCTCGAGGCACTGCTGGCGATGGCCGGGCCGGACGCAACAGGCGTCGACGCCGTCATGCTGGGCACGACGCACTTCACCAACGCCATCGTGGAGCGGCGCGGGCTCACGCCGACCGCCGCGATTCGCATCGGTCTGCCGGCGACGGCTTTCCTCGAGCCATTCACGGACTGGCCGCCCGACCTCGCCGCGGCCGTCCGCGCGCGAACCTTCATGGTTCGCGGCGGCCACGAATACGACGGGCGCCCGATCGTGCCGTTCGACGCCGCCGCGGTGGAGTCCGCGGCCCGCGAGATTCGCGACGCCGGAATCCGTGCCGTGGCGATCACGTCCGTCTTCTCGCCGCTGGACGCAACGCTGGAAGAGCGCGCCGGCCAGATCGTGCGCGAAGCGTGTCCCGAGGCCGGCGTCACGCTGTCACATCGCCTGGGACGCATTGGCCTGCTACCGCGCGAAAACGTGACCATCCTCAACGCCAGCCTGGTCGACCTGGCACGCACCACGACCACCGCGTTTGCCGAAGGTCTCCGGAGGGTCGGGATCGACGCGCCGGTCTATCTGACCCAGAACGACGGGACCATCGCGCGAATGGAGCAGGCGGCGGAGCTGCCAATCCTGGGCGTGGCGTGCGGCCCCACCAACAGCATGCGGGGCGCGGCATTCCTGTCGGGCATGTCCAACGCGCTCGTCGTCGACGTGGGCGGCACGACGACCGATATCGGCTATCTGCGGCAGGGCCTGCCGCGCCAGGCCAACCGGGTGGTCGAGATCGGCGGCGTGCGCACGCTGTTCCAGATGCCGGACTTGCTGTCGCTGCCGCTCGGCGGCGGGTCGATGCTTACGGCATCGCCGCTCACGATCGGCCCGGAGAGCGTGGGGTTTCGGCTGACCGAGCTTGGCCGCGTGTTCGGCGGGGACGTCACCACGGTCACCGATGTGGCGGTTGCCGCCGGAGCCTCATCGCTGGGCGATCCGCGCCGCGTGGCCGACCTGCCGGACGGCTTGGTTACCGACGCGATGGCGATGGTTCGCGCCACGCTCGAGAACGCCATCGATCGCATGAAGCCGGACGCCGAGCCCCGTCCCGTGATCGCCGTCGGCGGGGCTGCCTTCCTGGTGCCGGACGGCCTGGCCGGCGTGGGCGAGACAGTCCGCGTGCCGCACGCCGCGGTTGCCAATGCCGTGGGGGCCGCGATGGCACAGGTGAGTGGCGAGTCCGACCGGGTCTATCGCGAGGTGCCGCGCGACGAGGCCATCGCGGCGGCGACCACGGCCGCCAAATCGGACGCCGTTGCGGCGGGCGCCGATCCCAACACGCTGGAGATCGTGGAGGTCGAGGACCTGCCGCTGGCCTACCTGCCCGGCAACTCGCGTCGCGTGCGGGCGAAAGTGCTTGGCGCAATTGCTCGACCGCGCGTGGCGGCGCTCCCAGGTGCCGGTTCTTGAATGCTCCGGCGTCACGCTGGCGAGCGTTGGCAACTACCCTGCCCCACCCTCGGAATGGCCGGCAGGACTCCGTCCGAAGTCGCCGCAGCCAGTTGGCGCGGAGGTCACATCGAGACCGCCAAGCTTGCCGCCCCCAACCTCGAGCCTGAGGACCTAAGCCGACCGGCACACGGGGACATTGCCCGAAAGGGAGCGTTGGGCGGCCCGGGCTCCGCCGTCGCGTGCAGTCGACCGCTGACTAGGGGCTGCGGTCGCTGGGGATAGAGATGTTCCTTGGAGCAAGCGGCGCCCCAAGAGTCGTGACGCGTACTCTGCGCGTCACCGAATCCGCGTACCCCAACTGGGTTTGGACCAGGCGGACAAGAGCGCCGCCAAACGTCACCAGGACCACTTCGCCGTCGGCGTCCACGCCAAAGGAACTGAGCGGCCGGTCCAGGTCGGCAATCTCAATGAGGCGCCAGCCGAATTCAGAGTTCCTGTCGAGAGCCCAGACTCGCCCACTGCAGTGGTCGCCAAACAGATACACGCCATTGAGCTGGTGGATCGAAGTTCCGCGATAGACGATGCCGCCAACGATCACGCAACCATCGTCGCGCTTGTAGGTAACTAACGGCATTGTGAGACTGGGATAAATCGAGTGATATTGACACACACGCGCGGAGTCTAGCTTGGGATCAACGAAAACATCATTCGCAAATACTCCCCAATGTCGGCACCAATCGCCTTCGTAGTACGGCCAGCCTAAATTTGCGCCCGGGGTAGCTATTGACACCTCTCCTGGCGTAGACCGCCCCGCGTCGCCGATCCACAGACTGCCATCCTCAGCATCGAATGCCATGCGCCAGGGATTCCGCAGTCCATACGCCCATATCTCCGGTCGTGCGTTCGGTGTGTCCCACTGCGGGTTGTCGTCGGGAACCCGATAGGGTTGATCGGCCGATGCTCCCCGCACGTCGATACGGATGATCTTCCCATGCAGCAGGTCCAGTTTCTGCGCGCACTCACGGCACTCGCTGTCGCCAAGCCCCAAATACATCATCCCGTCGGGTCCGAACCTGATAGCGCCGCCCCAGTGAGCGGGATCCTGCGTTTCGCGCTGAATGTCGAGGATGACCAACTCCTGCGCGCGCACGGCGACGCCATCGGCGATCGGAAAGCGTGAGAGTCGGGCGAACAACCGATCATCGTCCTCATCCAGCATCGTGTAGTACACGTAGAGGAATGGCGACCGCTCGAAGTCCGGGTCCACGGCCGCACTCAGCATTCCCATCTCGTACTCGTCCGAGTAGACAACGTCGGTCAGGTCCAACAGAGGACGCGAGCCAAACTCCGACGACAGCACCGCGATCGAGCCCCGTTTATCGGCCACCGCCAGGCCGCCATGCGGCCAGGGAATCACTTCGACGGGCTGGGAAAGCTCGACGTCGGGATACGCATTCACGACGAGCAGGCGGCCATAGGGTTCGGAGAAGAAGTCTGAATCGGACGACCAGCACCCGACCTGGCCGGCTTCGTTGATGGCACAGGCGCCCTGCCACCCGACGCTCAGGGACGAGAAAGCGCCGGGAGGACCAAACGTCTCCAGCGGTGCCTCGGTTGGCCGGGCGTCCCAGCACTCCACCTGGCCGGTCGCCAATGCGCCGCACGCGCGGTGATCACCAGCGCTGATGTGGTCGAACACGGTCGCCGGCGGGAGCCCTCCCCCATTTTCGCTCCGGCCCTGGCAGAGCGCGGTGCCGTTCATGCGCAGGACACACGTGTGTGCGACCCCAACGGCCAGGGCGCGGAACGGACCGACTTGAGAATCGGCGCGTCCGTTGTCGTTTCTTCCCCAGCAGACCAGGTCGCCGGCGGCCGTCAGGCCGCAACTGTGTTCGGCGCCGGCGCCGATGGCGGCAAATTCCACCTCGGGCGGGACGGCCGTGCGGCCGTCTGACTGCCGTCCCCAACAGGCAGCGCCGTCCGGGCCAATGGCGCAGGCGTGGTCCCAGCCGGCCGCCACCTCGGTGAACCGGCCGTCCGGGGGATCGGCCTGCTGGTGCTCGTTCCGGCCCCAGCACGCCAGCGTGCCTTCCGTCGTGATGCCGCAGGAGAAGCGCCAGCCCGACGCAATCGCACGGAACTCGACGCCGATGGGGAGGTCCAACTGCCCATCGTCATTGTCACCCCAGCACTGCGCACTGCCGTCGCTGCGCACGGCGCAGGCGTGATTCTCGCCGGTCCCCACCTGCACGAATTTGGCCTGATTGAGGCCCGTGTTTTCGAGCGCGGCCGTGGGAGTCGGGGACGCTGCTGGCGCCTCCGGCGTTGGCGTCGCGGCGGCGGTCGGTGTCGGGTCCGGCGTCGGAGAAACCTGTGGCGCCTGTGCCATCGGCGTCGTCGCGGCCGGCGCTGCGCTTGGCGTTGGGCTCGGCGATGCCGGCGCGGCCGTGGGCGACCGAGCGGCATCCCGCGGCAAGATTGTCCACGGTACTGTCGACGTCGAATCCGGCGCTGGGCTCGGTGTTGCCGCGACCGGCGCTCGCCGGGGCGTGAACGCCCGCTGCCGAACCGCCGCGTCCTCCCGCGGATCGGGCGCCGGCCGCGAGGTTTCGCCGCACCCGCCAAGAATCGCGAATGCTACTCCAGCGATTGCGCAGGACCGAAGCAGACGTACTCGCCAGCGCCGGATCGAGCTGTTGATACGCTGGAGCGCAATGACCATAGGCAGAGGCGAAGACTCCAGCCAGGCGGCAGGCGAAGGATACCGGAAGCGTCGACCGTCCGATCCACGTCACGGTGAGCGACGGCCAGCTTCGCTGCGACATCGAGGACCTGCACATCGACACGTGTGTCCTGGGCACGGGTAGAGCGGTGACGGTCAGGAAGACCTAACCGACCGCAAGTGGGCGACCACCATCTCGTGAGGCTCTCGCTGCGGCAGGGCGATGCCGGCCGGCGCCCGACGTGCGCGAACCGCCGCCAGCTGCGCATGCTGCGCTGTTTCCGTGGGCTCGACGCCGCGCCGAGCGAACGCTGCCATCTCACGCGCGCCGGAAGCGCGCCGCCGTCCATATCGCACTTCGGACCGACGCCGCGGGCGTTCGGCAGCGGCGCTCCCCCTGGATCCCCGTCGCCACTGCAACCGCCCGGGACCTTGGACAGCCGGCCGCCCCATGTGTGCGGTAATCCGGCGGATGCAGCATGAATCTCGATCCCACCGTGTCGCCCTGGCTCGGCATTTTGGGATCGACCGGCGTCTGTTTATGGATGGCGGCGATTGGTGCGCCGCTGGCGCACGCGGCGTTCGGACACCGATCTCGGCTCGTGTGGCCGTTCTACGCACCGATCCTTGGCGTCACGGCGGTGCTATTGACGACCAACCTGGCGGCCTACGCGGCGCCCGGCGCGGCGAGCGCATGGGTGGGACTGTTGGCCCCCTCGGCCGTGGCGACCGTGTTCGCGTGGCGCGCTCGCACTCTTGTGAATCCGCTTCGGCGGTCGGCGGTCACGCTTCCCTTGCTGGTGCTGCCGGCAACCGGCGCCTTTCTGCTCTGCCTGGCTAACTACACCCAGGCGTGGTTCGGCGATCCGCATTGGCACCTCGCGCTGGTGCAGCATTTTGCGCGAGGCGGCTTTCCACCGGTCACACCCCACGGCGTGGACTCGGGAATCAGCTATCACTACGGCGTTGACCTCGTCGCCGCCAGCATCGTGCATGCAGCAGCCGTTCCGCCTTGGACGGCATTGGCCGCTCTCACGTCGTTTCTGGTCGTCGCGCTGATCCTGGCTGCTGTTGGGTTCGCATGGGACGCTGGGGCGCCCTTGCTCCTGGCCATCGGGGCGGGTGTGGCGATCGGCCTCTACGCCGGCACGGTTCACCTCGGCTTGCCTCCCTATGACGAGGCGCCGGAGTCGTCCGGATGGCTGGCCGGGCTTCAAGCCGGATTGACGCCCATCGACGGAGAAGAAGGGATCCGGTGGGTGCGATTCCCATCGCGCGCGCTTGGCATCAGTCTCGTCGTCCTCATTGCCGCCGCGTTCGAGGCAGGAACGACGCGCCGGCAGGCAGCAGTCGTGGCCATGGCCGCTGGCGTCCTCGCGTTGGCGGAAGCCGCGATCATGCTCTATTCGCTCTCTGCCTTGGGTGTTTTGGGCGGCATTCGCCTCATGAGACTCCAAGGGCGCAGGCGCTTCAGCCTGGCCGCGGCGATTGTCATCGCCGTCCTGCTCGTTGCCCTGGCCGGGGGTCCCGTTTCCGATGCGCTGTTTGGACGCGGCGGAACCGCCGGCGAGGCTCGAGTCGCATTTGAGCCGACCTGGATGGATTTTGCGCCCTTCGAGCTCGAGGGCCCCGCGCTTGTTGGCGTCGGGATCATTCCGCTGCTCGCTATCGGAACTCTCATCGCCCTGAGGCATCGGAGTTGGGGCCTGGCATTCCTCGCAGCGACCGGAATCTGGAGTCTGCCCGTTGCCGCGCTGGTGCAAGCATCCAACCCACTGGATGACGCTCGAATCCTCACTATGGCGACGGCCATTGGATTGCTTGCGCTGCTGGTTGGCCTCGCCCGCGTGGCCGCGGGGTTGCATGGTTGGCAGCGCCGGGCGGCACTTCTGGCCGTGCTGCTGCTGGGCGTGCTGCCAACGGCCCTGCCCCGCACAGCTTCCGCCGTCCGCGTCGCTTCGCAGGGATTCGTCGTCGGGCAACCGTCCGAGGACGGCTCGGACTACCCGTTTGTCGGTCGAACGCGCCTTGGTCCCGAGCTCACCAACAACTGGGATTTCTACCGCTGGCTCGCTCGGTCATTGCCGATTCACGCTCGCCTCCTCACGACGCATCCAAGCGCGGTTGTCTCAATCGCCGGAGTGGTTTCTCCGACTTCCGGACGAGATATGCAGGCGGTGACATCGTGGATTACCCCGGTGTACGAAGACGCCCTGCGCTTTATGCATCGCGACGATCTGAAGGCGATGGGAATTACGCACCTGCACGTCACGGATGCTCTGGAGGCGGCGCTGACACCGCAGGCACGGCGCCTGCTGGACGATCCGGCGCATTTCAGGTTGCTCACCGACTACCAAACGGTCGCCGGGTACCGGCACCGAGTCTTCGAGGTCATCGCCGGCGCCGGAACGCGCGAAGCCGCGCCGTCGAGCTTCCGCAGGCTGCGAGAGGTCGTAGCGCCTGGTGCGTCCGTTGTTCTATCGGACGGACTGACCACCTATCAGCGCCGAATGCTGCTCTTTACCTTTATCGATCAAGAGGACGTGCAGTCGCCGTTCACCTATGTAAGCCGGTTCACCCGCAGGCCAAGCTATAGCCCAGTGTCCGGAGTTCCTCAACGAGGAGACCAGAGCTATGTGGCCCTGTCCGAGCACGCCGATCCTCTGATCCTTGGCTTCTCGCGTAGCGACGCTATCTGGAGTGGCTATGGGATCCGCGTCTACGACATGGCGTCTGCCTGGTCACCCGTCTTTCGAATCGGGACGCCGATCGACGACGGGATCGAACACCGGCGCTCGGTCTGCGGATCGAGCCCGGAACCCATGGAAGTCCGGCTGTTGGGCGAGCCCGGGGATAGAGTCGTGGTGGGCTCTAGCGTTGTCGAGTTGCTGGGAACGCCGCAGGTGGTCGCACTCACGCCACGCGATTGTGAAACGCTCCACGCGCTCCCAGCGCAGTCGGCACTTCATGTCTCACCCTTTGCCCAGATCCGTGAGCGACGTCTGGGGATGCCTCCAGGAGGGCAGGACCCCACCGCTGGGCTTGGATTCGATGGGGGGCTCGACGGCAGCCGAATCGTCATGAACTTCTGGTATCGAAACCCAGACAGCATTCCTTTCTCGGCGCATACCGAATTCCGCTTGTACCAAATCTCCGGGGCCAGTTTTCACCTACCGAAGTTCGATCCTCAAGACAAGATTCGGTTGTGGAACGGCCCGCTGGCGCTGGCGAACGAAACCCAGATGGCTCGCGTTGAAGTGGATCCACAAGAGATGACGATCAATGGGGATCTAGGCCTTGGTCGGGACAAGGCTTTGATTCCGGGTGCGAATTATCTTCTCACGCTAAATGTTTCCCATGGAGGGGGGTGGCTATCCAGCAATATCGAGGTCCAGCATCAGATTTCCATTGCGATCATTCAGTTCAATGGGACGCAGACTACTTCGGAGTTCACCACTGGTATCATCTCAATCGAATCTGGCATCGATGATGAACCCAGCTTTGATCGCAGTCGCAATGATGACATCGATGTGGCTATTGACCTCACGCCTTAGGTCGTGATCTCCTCGGGCTTGCCCGCAACATGCAGGCCAGGAAGCCCAAGTCGCTATCCGGGAACGGGGTGCCCCTGAGCCGGGCAACGCTTGCCGGCACGTGAAGACTTGGCGCTCCGATTCGACGATGCTTCGCTGAACGCGGGCCCGGAGTCAGGAGGCCGTCGGAGTTCCCGTCAGCCGCTGGGGGTGACCGTGGCGTCGGCGCCGGCGGATTCGTCATCCGCCGGCGTGGGCGTGGCGCCGAAACTGATCGGTTCACCGCCGCATCCCGGGATGCCGCGAAACTCGTACCCGCGCGAGGAAAGCTCGGCGAGGACCGTTTCGAGCGCCGCGACGGTTTGGCTGCGGCCGCCCCCACCGTCGTGCATGAGGATGATCGCGCCGGGCGTGGCGTGAGACAGGACATAGGAAGAGATTTGGTCCGCGCCGGGCTGTCGCCAATCCTGGGGATCGACGTCCCACAACACCAGCGCTTTCCCCAGCTCGGCGGCCAGCGGGGCCGTGCGCGCATCGACGGCGCCGTAGGGCGGGCGCAAGCAGCCGAGCGGATCGGCCCGGTCGCCGACGACCGCCCGTATCACCTCGTCCCCGCCGGCCACCTCGCCGATGAATTCCTCCCGCGTGAGGCCCGCGAGCGATGGGTGGTTGACGGTGTGGCTGGCGATCCGGTGGCCGCCGGCAACCACCGCCTCCAGCACCTCGGGGAAGCGCTGCACCTGCACGCCCAGCACGAAGAACGTGGCGACGGCGTCGTAGCGCGCCAGGATCTCCAGCATGGGCAGGGTGTAGCTCGCGTGGGGGCCGTCGTCGAAGGTCAGATAGACCACCGGCTGCCCGGCTTCTCCATAGGAGGGGCGGCTGGCGATGTCGACAGGCGGGTCGTTGACCGGTTCGTCGTCGGCGGGTTGGCCGTCGGCCGGTGCGTCATCGACCAATGCGCCTCGAGCGAGCACGAAGCGTGCGTTCGACGGTGGGGCCAGCGTTTGGACGTTGCAGTCGGGTGACGCAACGCTGGCCTGCTCGATCGCCTGCCAGGTGACCAAGCCGACGACGCCGGTCGGCGTGAGCCCATGGTCGGCCTGGAACCGGACCACGGCTCGCCGCGTGGCCTCGTGATACTCGTCGAAATACCGACCGGGGTCGTTGAAGCCCGGCACCCGCAGGCACGCGAGCCGCTGATGCAGGGCTTTGACGCTCAGGCCGCGATCGCCGCTGCCGAGCGAATTGCCTTCGGCAAAGAAGTCGTCCGACGGGCCGGGCAGCACCGGCTCCGGACCGTCGGGCGGGCTCGGTGGCGTGCCGGGGGCCTGCGGCACGCCGGCAAGGAAGTCACTGGCGGCGGCAAAGAACGGATCGTCGGGCGCTAGCTCCACGGCCCGCTGCATGGCCGACCGCGCTTGGGTGAGGTCATCGGGCGAGGCGAGCGTGAGCGCGAGGGCGTAAACGGCGTGAATCTCGGCCCGGTCCGGGGCGACGTCCAGCGCCCGCGTCGTGTGATCGAGCAGCTGGGTGGCCATGGTGGCCGGATCGCGTTCCGCCTCCGTGTCACGAATCAGCGGGCCGTCGAGGGCGAACGCCTGCGCCGGAACGTGCGCGCGCATGAGGTCCAGGGCCGCGACGTACTCGCCGGCGAACACCGTGGTCAGCAGCGGCTGCGCCACCGAGCCCGCGTGGAGCAGCCGCGCAGCGGCGGTCCGGTTGACCAAGACCGAGAGCCAGCGCACGTCCGCGCTCTCGGGGACCCGCCGGGCCGCGGCGATCGCCGCCAACGCCGCGTCCCGCCACAGACTGGCCCGGGCCAGCGCCACGACCTCATCGACTTCGTCGGCGACGTCGGCAGGCACGCTTGCGACCGGCGCGCGCAAATCCACCGGAACCAGCCGCGAGCCATCCCACCAGTAGAGGATTTCGCGTTTGAGCTCAACCGCGCACGCGTAGCAGAAGACGTAGGGATCCGAGTCGTTGACCACGACCTCCAGCAGGCCGTCGCCGTCCAGGTCCGCGACCTCGCCGGCGTTCGGGCGCGCGCTCAACCACGACAGCTCCGTGCTGAGCGTCTCGCCGTCGAACCTGATGATGGTCAGCGTGCCGGCATGGGCTCCGGTGCCACCGCGGACGATGATCCAGGCCGCCGGCGTGCCGTCGGCCAGCGCCCACCCGGTCGGCGTCAGGTCAACCTGGGTTCGCTGGGGCGCCAGCTCGATCTCCAGGCGATCGACCTCGATCCAGTCGTCCGCCTCATCCAGCCGGTACGCGGCCGCGAAGTGAAAGAAGTTCACCACCTCGTCATCGGCGGTGATCCTGGCGGGCTGCGGGCCGTCCGTGACCGCGCCCCAGAATTCGCCCGCCGCGCCGGCCAGAGCCAGCGGAAACACGTGCACCGGCTGAGGGTCGGCATCCGGGAACTCTTCGCGGATGCCTTCCTGGACGAACCGGCGCAGCCGCTCGGCCGTCTGGTCCTCGATGGCCGGCTCGACCGTCGCCGCGGCCGTGGGCCTGGCGTCATCGACGCCGGCCGTCGGAATATA
Organism: Chloroflexota bacterium; assembly: GCA_965243625.1. Lineage (GTDB taxonomy): Bacteria > Chloroflexota > UBA11872 > UBA11872 > UBA11872 > JAJECS01. The sequence continues at coordinate 388,534 of CBDEVI010000002.1, read as the reverse complement.
GAGGTGCACGGCGGAGGTCGGCTCGGGCGTCGGTGCTTCAGTCGGCGCCGGCGTTGGGTCGGGCGACGGCGTGGGCGATGTGCTCGGCGGCGCCGAAGTCTCGGTCGGTGCCGCTGTCGCGGTCGCGATAGGGGACGGCGTGGGCGATGGGACATGCTCGGCGGCGGCCGGCGTCATCCGCGATGGCGGCGTCTGGATGGCCGGCTGGGATTCGAGAGGACCACACGTCCCGCCCAGGGCGAGCAGCATGAGGCCGGCCAAAGCCGCCCGTCCCCACCATGCTCGCATTTGCTCGCACCCACCGGAGCCTGCGCCTGGCAGGCCGCGGATTCTAGAGGAGCGTGCGCCGGCGACCGGCCCCGCCCGGAGGCCAAACACGCCGCGCGAGACAGCTAGGAATCGGCAATTGCCACTCCTTAGCATCGATCGCTGACGAACGCTGACAAATGGAATCGACTGCGGCGACTTGCGCGACTAGCCTGTTGAAATGCCCAAGCGACTCCAAATCCTCCACGACGACCTGGAGTCTCGAGCGATCCAGGGCGCTGCCCGGCGGCACGGCGTGACCGTGGCCGAATGGGCGCGCCGGGCGCTGCGCGAGGCCCAAATCAAGAATCAGCGAGCCATCGACGCCAAGCTGCGCGCCATCGGCAAGGCGTCACGCCACGAGTTCCCCACCGCCGATATCGAGGACATGCTTCGGGAAATCGAAGCGTGACCACCAAGTCCGCCGAGCCTCGATCCGATCCGCGGCGGCCGAACACCGGCCCGGAATCCGCCCACCCGGCGGACGCCGAACCGCTCCCGCGCCGGCACATCGTCTTGACGATGGGCGGGCTCATGCTCGCCATGTTTCTGGCCTCGCTCGACCAAACCATCGTGAGCACGGCCATGCCGCGTATCGTCGCCGACCTTGGCGGGTTCGACCGGTTCACCTGGGTCACCACGGCCTATCTGGTCGCGTCCACCACGGTGGTGCCCATCGCCGGGCGGCTGTCGGACCTCTATGGACGCAAGGCGTTCTTCCTCGGCGGCATCTGCATCTTCCTGGTTGGATCGATCCTCGCCGGCCTGAGCCAGTCCATGGACCAACTGATTGCCTTCCGCGCCATCCAGGGCATCGGCGGCGGCTGCATCATGGCCATGTCCTTGACCACCATCGGCGACCTGTTCTCGCCCGCAGAGCGCGGCAAGTACCAAGGGGTCGTGGCCGGGGTGTACGGCCTCTCGTCGGTAATCGGCCCCACCCTCGGCGGCTTCATCACCGACAGCCTGTCGTGGAACTGGGTCTTCTACGTCAACTTGCCCGTGGGCCTGCCGGTGATCGCCCTGTTTATTCGCTTCTTCCCCAACATCAGGCCCGTGGGACGGATGCACCGCCTGGACTACGCGGGCATGGCCCTGCTCGCGCTGATCGTCGTGCCGCTGCTCATTGGCCTGTCGCTGGGCGGCATTCAATACGAGTGGCTCTCGCCCCAGATCATCGGCATCCTCGCCTTCGCCGCCGTGATGATCCTGGTCTTCGTGGCGGTGGAGCGACGGGCGAACGACCCGATCATGCCGCTGAGCATCTACTCGAACCGGACCGTGAGCGTCTCGCTCGTCGCCGTGTTCCTGACCGGATTCGGCATGTTCGGGGCCATCATCTTCGTTCCGCTGTTCTTCCAGGGCGTGCTCGGAGCGTCGGCGACCAGCAGCGGCTCGTTCCTCACGCCCATGATGCTCGGCATGGTGGTAGCCGCCGGGCTTTCCGGGCAGGCCCTGTCACGCCTGGGCGGGCACTACCGCATCCAGGGCCTGGTCGGCATCGTCATCATGGGGGTCGGCGTGGCGTTGATGTCGCGAATGACCGCCGAAACGTCGTTCGGCCAGGCGGTCGCCGGCATCGTCATCACCGGCATCGGTCTCGGCATCACCTTCCCCAGCTTCACCATCGCGGTGCAGAACGCGGTCCCGCCCAATCTGCTCGGCGCCGCGACTTCGGCCACCCAGTTCTACCGCTCCGTGGGCGGCGCGCTGGGTTTGGCCGTGCTTGGGTCATACATGGCCAACCGGTTCGCCACCGGACTCGACGACGCGCTCCCGCCGCCGATTCGGCAGGCGCTGCCCGAGGGCCAACTCGCGGAAATGTCCAACAACCCGCAGGCGCTGGTGAATCCCGAGGCGCTGGATCAACTGCAGGCCGGGTTCGCGGGCCGTGGACCGCAGGGCGCCGAAATGCTGGATCAACTGCTCGCCACGCTGCGCGAAACGCTGGCAACGGCCATCGGCGACGTGTTCCTGCTGGTGACCGCGGCGCTGGCGATTTCGTTCGTGGTGACGCTGTTTCTCAAGGAGGTCCCGTTGCGCACGCAGCGGCCGGGAGCGCCGCCGTCGGAATCCTAGATCGAGCGCCGAGCGCATCCGGTGGCCCATGCTGCGTGAAGCATGTGAATACAGGAGGAGTCAGTCCCAGGCTCCACGCAGCGCGGACCGCTCGAATTGAAATGTCATTCCGAGCGAACGCGAGGAATCTAGTGCCGCCGAGCACAGCCCTGGCCCCTTAGACTCCTCGCTACGCTCGGAGTGACAGGTTGGGGCTCGGAGTGACAGGTTGGGGCTCGGAGTGACAGGTTGGGGCTCGGAGCGACTCGTCGGTGCTCGGAGCGACTGGACGGTGCTCGGAGCGGCGGAGAGGGTGGTTCGGTGGCCCACGCTGCGTGCAGCGTGGGACCGCCTGCGGATGTTGCGCTCGGGCTGCACATACCCTGGGCAACCGGACACTGCGGGGAGCGGCATGACTGACCAGCATCACGACGCCAGCGGCGGCGCGTCGGTGCGGGCGGTGGTCTTCGATCTCTTCAACACGCTGACGCCGCCGGTCGACGACGCAGCGTTCAAGGAGGCGCGCATCGAGATGGCCCGAGCCGTCGGCGCGGACCCCGATGCCTTCGCGCACGCCTGGTCCGCCGCCTGGCGGGAGCGATACGCCGGCACATTCCCGACCGTCGAGGCGTGCGTGCGCGGCGTGTGCGATGCGATCGGAGCGCGAGCCGACGCAGCGGCCATTGACGAGGCGTCCCGGATTCGCGTGGAGTGCACGCGGCGCGTCTTGCAACCGCGGCCGGACGCACTGGCCACGCTGGCTCGGCTGCGCGCGCTGGGCCTCCGCACAGCCCTCATCAGCAACTGCATTCCAGAGGTCCCGCTCCTATGGCCTGCAACGCCGTACGCCGACGCGATCGACGTGCCGCTGTTTTCCTGCGCGGAGGGGCTGACCAAGCCCGATCCCGCCATCTACGCGCGCGCGTGCGAGCGCCTGAGGGTTGACCCATCGGACTGCATGTACGTGGGTGACGGCGCGCAAGGTGAGCTCACCGGAGCGCAGCGCGTCGGCATGCGGGTCGTTCTCATCACGACGCCGGGCAGGCCCGCTCCGAGGGATTCGGAACAGGATTCATGGCGGGGCGAATCGGTCGACGCGCTGGGCGAGATTCCGGGCCTCATTGCCAGCACCGCCGCAGCCGATTGACGCTCCCCATCGTGTAGCGGCGTCCCTCGTGGGCGCCCATGCCCGGTGGCCCGCGCTGCGTGCAGCGTGGGATCGGCCGCGGATGAATCTCCCAGCCGATCTGCGGCATGCGCCACCGCGCTTGACATGTCATTCCGAACGAACGTGAGGAATCTAGAGGGTCCAACCTCGCGGCCGGAGTGGTGGATCTGAGACTCCTCGCTTCGCTCGGAGTGACAGATGGGGCAGCCCAGCGTTGCATTTCATCCTAGGCTCGGGAATCTCAGACTTCGATTGACGCCGGGCGTCGGACGCGGTTGGCTGTAACCAGCATGGAGCGCGAACCCACGCACCTGATCGAAACGCAGGGGCTCACCAAGCATTTCGAGCCGCGCGTCCCCCGCAGCCGTCCCTGGGAGATCGTGCGGCGGCGAGCGCCCAAGGACTCCGGCGAACCGATTGTGGCGGTGCGCGATCTGAACCTGCGGATTCCGGCGGGCGAGTGCTACGGCCTGCTCGGCCCGAACGGCGCGGGCAAGACGACGACCGTCAAGATGCTCTCCACGCTGCTGGAGCCGACAAGCGGCGCCGCGCTGGTCTGCGGCTACGACACCGTGCGCCAGGGCGCCGACGTGCGCGGCAGCATCGGCGTCATGTTCGCCGGCGAGCGCGGGCTCTACTGGCGGCTCACCGGACGCGAGAACCTGGAGCTGTTCGGGCGCATGGAATACATGACCGGATCGGCCATCCGCGAGCGCACCAGGCGCCTGCTCGACCACCTGGGACTGTCGGACCGCGCCGATCAGCTGGTTGAGACCTACAGCACGGGCATGAAGCAGCGCCTCAACCTGGCCCGCACGCTGCTCCACGACCCGCCGGTGCTCATGCTGGACGAGCCCACCGCGGCGTTGGATCCGGCCGCCGCGCGCGGGACGCGCCGGCTGATTCGCGAGCTGAGCGGCGAGGGCAAAGCCGTCTTGCTCACCACGCACAGCATGCACGAGGCGGAAGAGATCTGTGACCGCGTCGGCATCATCCACCGCGGCGCGCTGGTGGCCGAGGGCGCCCCGCGGGAGCTGATTCGCGAAGCCGGTCTGGAGCCGCGACTCGAACTGCGCCTCAGCGGCAACCTGCAAGCCGCCCGGACGGTCCTGGGAGAGCTGGCCCTGTGGTGGGGCGACGCGGCGGACGACGGGTCGATCGAGGCGGCGGTGCGCGCGGCGGACGGCTGGCGCACGGCCCATGCCCTCGACGAACGGCTGCGCGCGGACGGCGTGACCATCGATGACGCCCGCCTGCGCGACGCCACCCTCGAGGACGCATTCATCAAGCTCACCGGCGTGCGCCTGGAAGGCCCATTCGAACGTGTCTGACCTCTGGCGCCGGGCGCCGGCGCACGCGGCGGCGTTCGTCGCGGTCGCCGCCAAGGCCTGGCGCATGCAGTGGCGCGAGGGGTGGTTCTGGCAAATCGGCGTGCTCGCGTCGCTCACGCTCACCGTGCCCGTGGTGCTCAGCGCTCGGGCACTCGCCGGACCGGATGAGCAGCAAGCCGCCCGCTTCGCCGCGGCGGCGGGCACCGACAACTATCTCGCCTTCGCCGCCATCGGCATCGTCGTCTTCACCTGGGTCTTGACGACGATGCAGTCCGTTTCGATCGCGCTCGCCATGGAACGGCACTTCGGCACGCTGGGCGTTGCCTGGGCCTCGCTGACACCGCGAATCCTGCTGCTGGCGGGCGACGCCACCGGCCGCGCCCTCGCCCAGTCCTTGTTCGGCATCGGCTCGTTCGCGACCCTGCTGGCGCTCTTTCGCTTCGAGCTGTCGATCGCGCCGCTGGCGCTGGTGCTGGTGCTGCTGACGGGTACCACCGCCAGCATCTCGGTCGGCGTCGTGCTGGTGGGATTCGTCATTCGCTATCGGGACGCCGGGATGTTGGCCGCGGCCCTGCTGATGGCCTCGGCCACCCTCGCCGGCATCGCCTATCCGACCTCCGTGCTCCCCGAATGGGCGCAGGCGGTGGGACACGCGCTGCCGCTCACCTGGATCGCCCGCGGGCTGCGGGCGGCGGTGGTCTTCGGCGACGCGCCGCAGGCGTACCTGGCCTCGGCCGTGTTGTTGGGTATGACGCTCGGCCTGGGCGCCGTTGGATGGCGGTTGTTTGCACGACTCGAACGCGCCGCACGCCGCCATGGGCTGCTGGAGGCCTTTTGACGCGCCGCGATTCGCCGGGACTCGCTCCCGCGCTGGCCGCGGTGTGGGCCTCGTTTCTGAGTGAATGGCAGCAAGTCGGCCGGCAGAAGGTCCGCTGGCTGGCCGTCCTGGTCAACATCGCGGTGGTGCTCCTCCCGCTGCTGCTGGCGCAGCTGGCGTTCGGCAGCGAAGGGTTCGCGGCCAGCGGCGGCGGCGAGCACGTGGTGGCGTTCATCGCCCTGGGATGGATGGCCATGCAGGTCGCCCACCAGACCCTGCTGGGCGCGCAAGGCTATCTGCGGCACGCGAACGAGACCGGCGTCCTGCCGCACCTGTGGACCACACGCGTGGCGCGCTGGGTGCCGGTCGTCGGCCTCACGCTCTTCGAGCTGGTCGAGATGCTCGTGTGGACGGCGGTGATCCTGGCCGTGGTGCTGATTTCGGTGGGCGGACTACCAGCGGTGAGCCTCCTCAGCATTCCGGCGATCGCGCTGAGCTTGATCGGCTTCTTCGGAATCGGACTGGCCATGGCCGGCGCGGGAATGCTGTTGCGGCAGTGGCGCGTGCCGGCATTGGTCAACGGCATCCTGTTTCTCATGGCGGGCGCGGCCTTTCCCATAGGCGTCCTGCCGGCCGAGGTCCGTTGGCTGAGCTACGGCCTGCCCCACACCTACGCCCTCGACGCCATCCGCCACACGCTGTTGGGCACCCCGACGCTGATTCCCGTCTGGACCGAACTGCTAATCCTGTCGCTCACGGCGGTTATCGGCGGCATCGGCGGCATCGCCGTCTTCAACCGCCTGGACCGCTACGCCACCCGCCAAGGCCTGATTGGGCTGTACACGTAGGCCCGTGTCGCCGGCAGGCTCCGGCCCCCTTTCCCCACTGTGGGAGAGGGTTGGGGTGAGGGGTTCCCCGCCGTCATTCCGGCGGAAGCCGGAATCCAGTCCGGTCGAATCCGGAGGCACGCCGGATGCCTGGTGACGACTGGGGCTCATTCCCTCTTCCTTGACGGGAGAGAGCGAGGATGAGGGTGATCCGAGGCCCGGTGGCCCACGCTGCGGGCAGCGTGGGAGCGCCGCCGGCACGAGCCAAGCCCCACGCGCGCCGGCCGGAACGCCTCCCAGCCCGGTGCCCTACGCTACGGGCGCTGCGAGCACCGTCGAGCGCAAACACACCAACCGTGGGAAACGTCGCGATCGTTGAAGGCATCGAAGCCGAATTCGTCGACGACGCCCTGCGGGTGGCGTATGGCGCGTTCGCCAAGAAGTTCCGCCTCGGCTTCCGCCACGCGGACGACCTGATCCGGCTGTTCCGAGACTCGGTCGACACGACCAGCTGCTTTTCGGCCACGGTCGACGGACGCTTCGCCGGCATCCTCACGTTTAGGTCGGGCAGCCGCGAGTTCTTTCACCTGAGCCTGACCGCCCTGTTCTTGCGCTTCACGCCCGTGCGGGCCTTCCGCATGCTGGGCAACCTGCTCTTGCTGTCCGAGGGCGTCGCGCCCGACGAGTTCATCGTGGAGGCCCTGGCCGTCGATCCGTCGATCCGCGGCCTCGGCATCGGCACCGCCCTGATGCAAGCCGCCGAAGCAAAGGCCCGCGCCATGGGCAAGCACACCATGTCGCTGGGAGTAATCACCGAAAACAAAGGCGCCATCCGCCTCTACCAGCGGCTCGGCTACACCACCACCAAAACCTGGGACGGCCACCTCGTGCGGCTAGTGGCGGGATCAACCGCCGTGCACCGGATGGAGAAGGCCTTGGGGGCCAAGTGAAACCACACCCCGCGCGGCGGCGGGGGTGACGCGGCGTGCCCGCGTAGGGGCGGGCCTTGTGCCCGCCCGCGTTGCGCACGGCAACAACTCCGTTGTGCCACGCCCGGTGGCCCGCGCGGCGGGCAGCGTGGGAGGCCCGCGACGCACGCGGTCCCCAACCGTCATTCCGAGCGCAGCGAGGAATCAAGAGTTCGCAACCTCCGACGTGCAGCCCATCGCCCCAATCCAGTCTCCTCTCCCGCGGGGAGAGGGCTAGGGTGAGGGGCATGGACCGGCCCATCATTCCCACCAAGGCAGGACTCTATCGGCCGCCGAAACTGACAAGCTAGGAATAGGGCGTTCGCTGAGATCGAGCGAATTGAGGCCCTCTTAAGAAGTCCGGGCTAGACTTGCACAGGGTCGATGGAGGAATCACCGGACCATGCACGCTGAAGAGTTTGCGGGCGTTACAGCGAAAGAAGTGCTGGTCTTGGATTCCAGTACGCTTATCAACGAGACTGGCCTAACTTCGGGACGCGGTTCAGCACTCAAGCACTATCTCTATCGTCGTGGGATGCAACTGGTCGTGCCGGAAGTTGTCGCCCAGGAATGTGAACGGAAGCTAATCGACCACGCGGCGGGAAAGAGAAAGACAATCGACGGCCATTTGCAGTGGCTGGGACGCTTTCTAGGAGTAGTGAATGGCTGGCAGGGGCCCGACGACGCGACGATAGCGGCACGCGCCAGATCGCTCGCCCGGGGAGAGGACCTTGGCGCCGTGGTCGTTCCCGAAGCGGATGAGGTGCGGCAGCGTGCAGAGCTGCGACACCGATCCGAGCAACCGCCCAGCCACAAGAGTGCCGAGTGGTCGGATTGCCAAATCTGGGAGCAGTGTTTGGATCTGCTCGCAAAATGCAACGTCGTCTTTGTTTCCAGTGACTCAGATTTTCGTGGTCACCGCAACAAGAGCAGTCTGCATCCTACGTTGCAGGCCGAGGCCGGCGAGATCTCGGATGATCGGAGCCTGACCTATCATCCCACCATGGAATCTTTGCTGGCGGAACTGAAGAGTGAGATGGAGCCCTTGCCGGATAACTTGGTATTTGCCTTCGTCTACGAGGCGCTCGGCTCAGTCGTTGAGGAATTGGCATCGAATAGTGGTTGCCGACCGAAGCGGGTCGGCCAAGTCAAGCAGACACTGCTAACGACTGATCAGGCCTCGATAATTGAGGTCCGCCTCGGTGTCACGGACGTATGGGAAAGCGCTGACAAGACAAGTGCTTTAGATTTCCGCTTCTCAGGCTCGTGTCGCTACCTTCTGGACGAAAGAAAGCTCTGCGATCTAACGCCTGGGGAGGTCGTACTACTGAATGAGCTGTCTGACGGGTCGGAACGTGCTGTGCAAGGATCGTTTGTGAACCTGAGTGGACACATGCATCTAGGAACCCCACCAATCAGACCAGAGCCTGAAGTGTTGTCAACATCGGTAAGTCAAGATTGAGCTTCTTTCAGTAGCGGCACACAGAATGCTGGGGATCCGACCGCTCGCGTCGGCCGCGGAGTTTCGGCCCCCTCTCCCCGCCGTGGGAGAGGGTTGGGGTGAGGGGGAAAACGGCTCCCAATCACATAGCGAGCTTCCCCCGAGCCAGCGCACGGCTGACACAATGACTGCATGACCCCCGACGCCTTCATCGCCAAGTGGTCGGCCTCCGAGCTCAGGGAAAGCCAGGCCGCGCAGTCGCACTTCAACGACCTCTGCCGCATGCTCGGCGAGCCCACCCCGATCGAAGCCGACCCCACCGGCGAGAGCTACTGCTTCGAGCGCGGCGCGCGGAAGGACTCGGGCGAGGGCGGCTGGGCCGATGTCTGGAAGCGCGGCCACTTCGGCTGGGAGTACAAGGGCCCCCACGCCAACCTGGACGCCGCCTTCCGGCAACTGCGGCAATACGCCCTGGCGCTGGAGAACCCGCCGCTGCTCATCGTCTGCGACCTGCAGCGCTTCCGCATCCGCACCAACTGGACCAACAGCGTCAGCGAAACCCATGAGTTCGGGCTGGAGGACCTGCGCGACCCGGCCACCCGCAACTTGCTCAAATGGGCGCTGAGCGACCCCGAACGGTTGCGGCCCGACGAGACGCGGCAGGACATCACCGAGCGTGCGGCGCAGCGCTTCGCCACGCTGGCGCAATCGCTGCGGGACCGCGGCCACGACCCGCAGGCCGTGGCTCACTTCGTCAACCGGCTGGTCTTCTGCATGTTCGCCGAGGACGTGGGCCTGCTGCCCAACAACCTGTTCACGCGCATGCTCGACCACGCCATCAGTCAACCCCGCGACTTTCCCGACCTGGCCAGCGACCTGTTCGGGGCCATGCACGCGGGCGGCCGCGTCGGCTTCGAGTCCGTGGCGTGGTTCGACGGCGGGCTCTTCGACGATGACTCCGCCCTGCCGCTGGACCGGGCCCAGATCGAGACCGTGCGCAACGCGGGCGCGCTGGACTGGTCCGAGGTCGACCCGTCCATCCTGGGCACGCTATTCGAGCGTGGACTGGACCCCGGCAAGCGCGCGCAGCTCGGCGCGCACTACACCGACCGCGACAAGATTATGCTCATCGTAGAGCCGGTCATCATCCGCCCGTGGCTGGCCGAATGGCAGACGGCCAAAGACCTGATCGCCGCCGAATTGAGCTCCGCCGAGGCGGCCCGCCTCCGTCATTCCGGCGAAGGCCGGAATCCAGTTTCCGTGAGTCGCGCCGGGGATCTCCAACGCGGGAGATCCAGCGCGGCCGCCGAAGAAAGACGCCGCCGCGACCGAGCCGAGCGGCTGCTGCAAGACTTCCTAGAGCGCCTGCGCGTCTTCACCGTGCTCGATCCCGCCTGCGGCTCGGGCAACTTCCTCTACCTGGCGCTCCAGGCGCTCAAGGACCTGGAGCACCAGGTGCAGCTCGAAGCGCAGTCGCTGGGACTGGAGCGGCAATTCCCCACCATCGGCCCCGCCAACGTCAAGGGCATCGAGATCAACCCCTACGCCGCCGAGCTGGCCCGCGTTTCGGTGTGGATTGGCGAGATCCAGTGGATGCTGCGCAACGGCTTCGCCGAGTCCCGCGACCCCATCCTGCAGCCGCTCGACACCATCGAATGCCGCGACGCGGTGCTGACCGAGGACGGCAAGGAACCGGACTGGCCAGACGCCGGCGTGGTGATCGGCAATCCGCCGTTTCTCGGTGTCCAGCTAATGCGGAGTGTGCTTGGGAACACGTATACGGAATGTCTGCGCACGGTTTATGAGGACCGAGTTCCGGGCGGCGCCGATCTGGTGTGCTTCTGGTTCGCTAAGGCCCAGCGGCTCGTGGCCGACGGGCGAGTCCAACGCGCCGGCCTTGTGGCCACCAATTCAATTCGAGGCGGTGCCAATCGTGCTGTGCTCGATAGCGTTGTCAGAGAGGCCGATCTTTCTGATGCCTGGTCCGATGAACCGTGGGTAGTCGATGGTGCGGCGGTGCGAGTCTCGCTCGTTTGCTTCACGCAGAAGGACACTTCTGCGGTTCGCTATCTCAACGGGAAGGAAACTACTCGAATAAATTCTGATTTGTCAGGGGACAGATCCAGTTTGGTCGAGGCTGCAAAGTTAGGGACAAATCGCCATGTCTCATTCAGGGGTACCACCAAGAATGGTCGGTTTGACCTCCCGGGCGACAAGGCTCGCGAGTGGCTCCGCCTGCCGGCCAATCCGAACGGGCGATCCAATGCCGACGTACTAAAGCCTTGGGTCAACGGGAAGGATCTCACCGGCCGCTCAGCAGGCAAGTGGATCATCGACTTCGGCACCGAAATCAGCGAAGCCGACGCCGCGCTCTACGAGGAGCCGTTCCGTTGGGTGAAGGATCGCGTCTACCCGATGCGCCAGCGGAACCGCCGCGAAGCCTACCGCCGCTATTGGTGGCGCTACGGCGAGGCAAGACCCGGTATGTGGCGAGCCTTTCGGACCCTCTCTCGCTATATCGCTACACCAATGGTCGCGAGACACCGACTATTCGTCTGGCTCGATTCCCGCGTCTGCCCTGATCAGCAACTCATCGTCACCGCCCGCGACGACGACACCACCTTCGGCATCCTGCACAGCCGCTTCCACGAGGCGTGGTCTCTACGGCTCGGAACCTGGCTCGGCGTGGGCAACGACCCGCGCTACACGCCCACCACCACCTTCGCGACGTTCCCGTTTCCCGAGGGCCTGACGCCCGACGTCCCCGCCGCCGACTACGCGGACGACCCGCGCGCCGCCGCCATCGCCGAAGCCGCCCGCCGCCTGGTCGAACTGCGCGACAACTGGCTAAACCCGCCCGACTGGGTGGAGTGGATCGACGAACCCGTCACTGGCTACCCCAAGCGCCCCGTCCCCACCGCCGGCGCCGACCTGGAGCAGCTCAAGAAACGCACCCTCACCAACCTCTACAACCAGCGCCCCCAATGGCTCGCCAACGCCCACGCCACCCTAGACACCGCCGTAGCCGCCGCCTACGGCTGGCCCGCCGACATCTCCGACGAAGACGCCCTGCGGGCGCTGTTGGAACTCAATCTGACGAGGTCGTTCTAAGGTGAATGGCACACTGCCCTCCAATCCGAAAGCGGACGAGCGAAAACGCCAGCACTATGTACCGGAAGTGATCTTGCGACGCTTCACGGACGACAATGGCAAGCTCTATGTATTCATGAAAGATCATCCATGCAAAGGAATCTTTTGGACTACGCCAAAGAATGTCTTTGCAGAAACTCATCTTTACAGCCAGAATACCTTTGACGGTGGCAGAGACTATCGGGTCGAGCGGTTCCTTGCCTACATAGAAGACAGAGTGTCACCGATACTGAATCGTATAGTCGAATCATCCCTGTCAAAGAATGTTCCGAAACTCAAAGTCGAAGAAAAGGAGTTCTTGGACATTTTCTACTATACACAGATCAAACGCACACCAGATGCTCTTGACTCATTGCCTGACAGCGTAGACGAGAACATTATTGCGGAGACTATAGCCAGGCACGAATCGGAAACTGGAGAATCGGTGACCCCCTCAGAATATGCGGATTTGCATAGTCCAGAAATGGTCCAGAATGCTAGGGCTGACTCCCTGCGCATGTTTGGAAGGACACTTGAGATCATCAACGAGTCTGAGCTTTGCATTACTGCGAATTCTGGTCTTCAATATGAGTTTGTGATTGGTAGCAATCCGATTGTGCTCCCTCGTTTCTACGATTCATCGCAACTTGCGATTCCGAACGTCGAGTGGTGGCTTCCATTGGCCCCGAACGTAGCTATCAGGCCATCACTGTCAGATTCTGGCGTCCGACCACTTCTGCCGTCTGGGGTTCGTGAACGATAGACTTCTCATGAATCCATGTTTGTTCGCGAACTGAACTATTGGACATTTGTGCAAAGCAAGATAGTTGCCGGGCGGTCAAAGGAATCGATCGAGTCATTGGTCGAGCGAGTGGCCGTGAAGGCCGGAGCCGCTTCGGACTGAGACGCGCCCATCCGACGCGCTCTGCACCGTAGGGGCTGTGCCGCAGGACTCGTATTTCGGAGTCGAAGTTAAAGCCCGAACGTGTATAAAAGCCCCCGGCTTCCAGGTTTGGCGGCCGCTGGGGCTCGCGCATTCTGCGCGGCTCCAGCCGTGAGAATGAACGGTTCCGAGCCCGGCTTGAGCAGGAAAACACCACGCTTGGTTTATGACGGGGCCTGGATTCCGGCGTGCGCCGGAATGACGGCGCGGAACCCCTCACCCCAGCTCTCTCCCCGTGGGAGAGGGAGTCGGACGTGGGACTAACAGAAAGCTGCGCGGCGGCGCAGCAGCGGACGACGGGTCCGTGTAGGGGCGGCCCTTGTGGCTGCCCTCGTCGCCGGCGGAGCGGGCGCCCACAAGGGACGCCCCTACAGACTGCTTCGGACGTCCCATTTCAAAGGGACGGAATCCACGTAAAGCTTGCTTACGTGATGTGGAAGTCGGTGGCGTATTGGATGAGGCCCAGGCGGGCGGCGACGCGGCGGGAGGCGTGGTTGGTCCACGAGGTGCTGTAGAGGGGGATGCGTCCCTGGCGCTGCACCGCGTCCGCCCAGGCCGCGGTGACGGCCCCGGCGTAGCGGCGGCCGCGGTGCTCGGGGAGGGTCTCGACGCCGGCTTCGGAGGCGGCGGGGGTGGCGCGGGCGCTGAAGCACACGGAGACCGCGAGGCCGTCGACGACCACAGCCATGACGGGGTCGCGGACCGTCAGCTCGTCGGCCAGCCAGGCGAACTCGGGGCTGAGCTGGTGGGTGGTGGAGCGGGAGATTTCGATGACGTCGGCGGTGCTCGGATCTGGATTCCGGCCTTCGCCGGATTGACGGAAGGTATTCGTGACGGCTTCTGCACCGGGGAAGCTGAACGCCGGGCCGAAGTAGATGTTTTGGATCGGTTGCTCGGCAGCGAGCAGGTCCAACATGGCCGCTTTGTTCACCGGCTCGCGGTTGGGATCGTTTGGGGTCAAGTCCGGGGCCGCCAGGTCGCGCAGGGCGGCTCGGGTTGACTCGTCCATGCCGCGTCGGAAGCGCAGCACGGTGCCTTCGGTGCTTCGACCAAGGTAGAGGCGCGGAGCGGCGACCCGGTCGGGCTCGGGGTCGTTGGTGGCGACGAGGTTTCCCTGCTCGTCCCGGGTGAACAGGGCGGCGAGGTGAAGGTTGAGGAGGTCGGCGGGTGCAGTCAACTGGACTCCGGTGGATCAGGCACGGACGCCCACGCGTCGTGAGGAATCGATTGACACTGTGCCTTCTTTCCGCGCCTTAGATTCCTCGCTGCGCTCGGAATGACAGATAGGGCGCTCGGAATTACAGAAAAGCCGCCCCGTCACTCCGCCGGCTCGGCGTCGGAGGGCAGCGTGGCCTTGAGTCCAAAGAGCGACGGCAGCCGCTCGGGTCGGTCCGGCAGGCGCCACCAGCCGTCGTCGCCCTGGACCATTTCGGGCAGCGCCTGGTAGCCCCCGAACGGAAACTCCTGCAGCGACTCGATGCGGAAGCCCTGGGCGGCGATCGCGCTCACGATCTCACCCAGGCTGTGGCTCCACTGGTAGGTCGTGGTGTGGCGAATCTCCGCGTCGTCCCCGGTGTAGGTGCCAGGTTCGTCGTACCGGACGGCCCCGGCCTCGAAGTACGGCTCCGTCAGCACCAGCAGTCCGTCGGAGCGTTCCTGGTCGAGCGCGTGCCAGAGGGGATGTCCGTCGCGGATGTAGAAGGTCCCGCCGGGACGCGTGAACCGTCGGACGACGCGCGCCCAGGCCGCCACCGAGGGCAGCCAGCAGAGCACGCCCTCGCTCGCATAGACAATGTCGAACGTCTCGCGGAGGACTTCGGGCGCCTCGTGGACGTCTGCCAGGACGAAGCGACCAGGAACGCCGCTGCGTCGGCTGATGTCGCGTGCCGCTTCGATCGAGCGCGCGGAGAAGTCGACGCCGGTGACCGTGGCGCCAAGCCGCGCCCACGACAGCGTGTCGAGACCGATGTGGCACTGCACGTGAAGCAGCGAGAGCCCCTGCACGTCGCCAATGTGCGCGTGATCGAACTCGACCGCCTGGGTGAGCGGCCGAGCACCCGAGACGAAATCCTCGACGCCGTAGAACTCCGAAACCAGGTGCACCGGAACGCGCGAGTCCCAGTTGGACCGGTTGGCGTTTCGATGCTCTTCAAGCATGGGTGCGAGTTTTGCTCAAGCTTCCAGAGGCGCAACCAGTCGGTCGCGCGAGCCCTTCGATGGTAAGGGGCATCGCATTAGATGCGGGCGGGACGCCGGAAACACCTAGCCGGCTTCCGTGTACCCCTGGCCCCAGCAAACGACCCTTCCGTCGAATCGCAGGCCGCAGGTGTGCGAGGAGCCGCTGCTGATGGACGTGAAGCGCTCGTCCGGGGGCGGCGCCGACTGGCCAAAGCCGACTTCGTACGTGCGTCCAGACAGAATGTAGGTGTCGCCCAGCGCCGCGCCCCAGCAGATGGCGGCGCCGTCCGCGCGCAGGGCACACGTGTGGCTGGAGCCGCTGCTGATCGCGGTGAAGCGTTCGCCCTCGGGTGGCGACGCCTTGGCGTATTCGTCGCTGCCCCAGCAGACCGGTGAGCCATCGAGTCGGAGGGCGCAGGTGTGGTTGGAGCCGCCACTGATCGCGGCAAACCGCTCGCCCGCGGGCGGCGTCGCCTCGCCGTCTTCGTTGTCGCCCCAGCAGACCGGCGTCCTATCCTGGCGCAGCGCGCAGACGTGGAACGTGCCGCAGTCGACTGCCGCGAACCGCTCGGCGGAATCGGGCGGCGGAACGATGAACGTTCCGGACACGTGGCTCACCCAGCCCCAGCATGCGACGGTTCCGTCGCTGCGGCGACCGCACGTATGACTGCTTCCGCTGCTCACCTCCACGAACCGCTCGTCTCTGGTGGGGAACGTCCTGGCGTTGGTGTTGTCTCCCCAGCAGACCGTCGTGCCATCCGCTCGAAGGCCGCAGGTGTGCGACGTCCCGGTGCTGATGGCGGTGAACCGCTCGCCCTCCGGCGGCCATTCGCGCCCGTAGTCGCCCCATCTTCCCGCCGCCTCCGGGTCCGGTGGCTGATTCCCCCAGCAGACCGTAGTTTCGTCCGGACGCAGGGCGCACGTGTACCCGGAGCCGGCGCTGATGGCCACAAAGGTCTCGTTGGCGATGTCTGCATAGGTCGTGCGCGCCGGTTCGGGGGTGTCAAAGCCCTCGCCCCAGCAGTGGGGTGAGCCGTCCTGGCGCAGGCCGCAGGTGTAGTGGGCCGTGGCGCTGATCGCCGCGAACCGCATGCCGTCTGGCGGCGTGGCCTGGCCGTACCAGGCCCCATACGACGGCTCGTAGTTAATGCCCCAGCACACGGCCGTGCCGTCGGGCCGCAGCCCGCAGGTGTGGGAGTGGCCGCCGGACACCGCGACCAGACGCTCATCCTCGGGCGCAATCGATTGGCCTCGTCGGGAGCCGCCCCAGCACACCGTCGAGCCGTCGCCGCGGATGCCGCACGCGTGCGACTGCCCCATGCCAATCGCCACGAAGCGCTCGTGCGCCGGCGTCGACTCCCAGAGTCGATAGCCATCGCTCCAGCACAGCGCCGAGCCGTCGTGACGCAGCGCGCAGGTGTTCTCGCCGCCGCTCGCGATGGTCGTGAATCGCTCGCCCGCCGGCGGCTCCGCGTCGTCGAACCACCCGCCCCAACAGTGGATCTGGCCATCGGCCTCGAGGGCGCAAGTGTGCAAGGCACCGCTGGCGATGGCGACGAATGACACGCCGTAGGGCGCCAACGCCTGATCGCGATAGCCGGCGAACTTGCCATCCAGGGTGCGATTGCTGCCCCAGCAGATGGCCTGCCCGTCGGACGCCCGCAGGGCACAGGTGTGGTCGTCCCCGGCGCTGATGGCGCTGTACGTCTCCGGCGGCGGATTGGCCTCACCGAATTCGTTGTCACCCCAGCAAACGGCGAATCCATCGTCACGCAGGCCGCAGATGTGGCCGTCGCCGGCGCTGATCGACGCCAACGATTCGCCGCTGACGTCGTCGAAGGGCTTCTCCTTGGGATATCCGGAGCGATGCCCCGGTCCCTCGCCCCAGCAGATCAGGGTCGAGTCGTCGGCGCGCACGCCGCACGTCTGGTCCTGGCCGGCGCTGATGGCGGAAAAAGTCTCGCCGTAGGGTGGCCGGGCCTGGCCCTGGTAGTCGTAGATGTGGTCGCGGTTGGATCCCCAGCAGACGGCCGTCTGGTCGTCGGCGCGGATGGCGCACGTATGGGCGCGACCGCTGGCGATGGCGGTGAAGGTGAGCCCCGCCGGCGGCGAGGCCTGGCGGTCCCAATCGAAACCCCAACAGACCGCCGTGCCGTCCAGACGCAGCGCGCAAGTGTGCAGGGCGCCGCTGGCGATGGCCATGAAGCGTTCGTCGGGCGGCGGCGAAGCCTGGTCCCGGTCGTTGGCGCCCCAGCAGACGGCCGATCCGTCCTCGCGCAGGGCACACGTATGCGCCTTGTAGAGACCCAGACCGCTGCTGATGGCGACGAATCGCTCGCCTTCCGGGGGCGACGACTGACCGTCCTCATCGCTGCCCCAGCAGACGGCGGCGCCGTCCCGGCGTAGGCCGCACGTGTGCGAAAACCCGCTGCTCACCGCGGTGAAGCGGTCGCCTTCCGGCGGCGTCGACTTGCCGGCCTCGTCGGAGCCCCAGCACACGGCCGTGCCGTCGTCGCGCAGGGCGCAGGTGTGACCGCCGCCGCTGTCAAGCGTGGTGAACTGCTCGCCATACGGCACCGAGAGCTCGCCGCTCAGGTTGGGGTAGGCGCCCCTGAGCGACCAGCACACCGGGCGGCCATCCTCGCGCAGGGCGCAGCTGTGGCCGTAGCCGCCGCTGACCGCGAGAACCCGCTGCTCGCTGATGATCTGGTAGGTCGAGCGCGCGGCCGAGGCCACGGGGGTCTCGTAGCCATCGCCCCAGCAAACCGGGCGGCCGTCCTGGCGCAGGCCACAGTTGTGCACATATCCCAGGCTGATGGCCGTGAGCTTCACGCCGGGAGGGGCTCCCAAGGCATTCTTACCCCAGCACACCAGCGTGCCGTCCGACCGGAGGCCGCAGGCGTAGCCGGCGGTGCTGTCGATCGAGTGGTATTGATCGACGGTCGGCGCGCGGGCAACCGCGTCGTCCTCGTCGCCCCAACAAAACGGGCTGCCATCGACGTTCAGGGCGCAGGTGTGGTTGGCCCCGCTGCTGATCGCGGCGAAATTCGCGCCCTCCGGCGGTGATGCCTGGCCGTCGTCGTTCTCCCCCCAGCAAACCGCCGCGCCGTCCCCGCGCAGGCCGCACGTGTGCACGTGTCCGCTGCTGATGGCGACCAGCCGTTCACCGCTCGGCGGCGACGCCTGGCCCTGCCCGTTCCAGCCCCAGCAGACCGGCGTTCCGTCCGCCCGCAAGCCGCACGTGTGCGCAAAGCCGCTGCTAAGAGCTGTGAGGCTCTCGCCGGATGGCGCCGTCGTTCGGCCGCTCGACGGGTCGCCCCAGCAAACGGGCGTGCCATTGGACCGCAGGGCGCAGACGTGCCGCTCCCCGCTGCTGAGGGCCACGAATCGCTCATTGGCCGGCGGCGACGCCTGGCCGTAGTCGTCCATGCCCCAGCACACGGGGGCGCCGGCGGCGTCGAGCGCGCAGGTGAAGCGATGGCCGTTGCTGATCGACGTGAGCACCTGACCGCTGACCGCCTCGAAGCCGCGGGTGCTCAGGCCTTCGGAGATCTCCGTGCCGGGGCCGAAGCGCCAGCACCGGTGAGACCCGTCCTGCCGGAGTCCGCAGGTGAATTGAAAGCCGCTGCTGATGGCGACGAAGCGTTCGCCGGGCGGCGGGGACGCTTGGCCGGGGTCCTGGGCGTAGCCGAAGAAATATTGGATCGCTCCCCAGCAAATGGGCGTGCCGTCCGCTCGCAGGCCGCAGGTGTGGGAGGCGTTGGCGCTGATGGCGACGAATCGCTCGCCGGCGGGCGGCGAGGCCTGGCCCTCGTCGTCGTCGCCCCAGCACACCGCCGTGCCGTCGGGCCGCAGCCCGCAGGTGTGCACCCAGCCGCCGCTGATGGCCATGAACGTCTCACCCGCCGGGGGAGTGGCGCGGCCAAACAGGTCGCTGCCCCAGCAGACGGCGGCGCCGTCGGCTCGCAGGCCGCACGTGTGAGACCAGCCGCTGCTGATGGCGGTGAATCGCTCGCCTTCGGGGACCGAGGTCTGATCGACCCGGTCGCTGCCCCAACAGACGACGACGCCGTCGGCCCGCAGGGCGCAGGTATGGTTCGATCCGCTGCTGACGGCGGTGAATCCTCCGCCGGCGGGCGGCGCCGCCTGGCCGAAGTCATCTTCGCCCCAGCACGCGATGCTGCCGTCCAGGCGCACGCCGCAGGTATGCGCCCAACCGCTGCTGAGCGAGGAGAACTTGTCGCCGGGCGGGGGCGATGACCGGCCGTAGCCATCGTCGCCCCAGCACCAGGCAGTGCCGCCGGCGTCGATGCCACAGGCATGCACGCCACCGCTGCTGATCGACTCCAGCGGAACATCGGGGCTGGCCAGCTTGGATGGGAATTCCTCGGGTCCCTGGAAACGCTCGCCCCCGGGCGGCGACGACTGGCCAAATTCATCGCTGCCCCAGCACACCAGCGCCCCGTCATCGCGGCGAATGCCGCAGGTGTGTTCCCGACCGCTGCTGATGGCGGTGAATTGTTGGCGCTCCGGCGGTGGATCGACCCAGCCCCAGCACACTGCCGTGCCGTTGGTCCACAGGCCGCAGCCGCCCTGTCCGGCGCTGGCGCGTCCGCTGATGTCGGTGAGGCGCTGGTAGCTGCGCGGATACTGATCGCCATAGACGACATCGGATCGAGCGCCCCAGCAGATCGGCGAGCCATCGAGCTCGATGCCGCAGGTGTAGCCATAGGCGCTGTCCACCACGAGCAGCGGAACCTCCGGAGGCGCCTCCCATCCCGTGTGGCCGTCCCAGTACGGCTCGGGCCCCCAGCAAACGGGAGTGCCGTCCGCGCGCAGCCCGCACGTGTGGCCCGAGCCGCTGCTGACGACGGTGAAACGCTCGCCTTCCGGAGGTGTGGCCTCGCCGGATTGATCGCTTCCCCAGCACACCGCGGTCCCGTCTTCGCGGAGACCGCAGGTGTGCGCGCCGCCGCTGCTGACGGACACGAAGCGTTCGCCGTCAGGCGGCGAGGCCTGGCCCCAGTTGTCGCGTCCCCAGCAGACCGCGGTCCCGTCCTGGCGCAAGGCGCAGGTGTGCTGTCCGCCGGCGTCGATGGCCGCAAACCGCTCACCGTCAGGCGGATCGGACTGGCCGAAGCCAACCTGCCCAAAGCCGGGCTGCTGGGCGCCGTCCTGAACGCCCCAACACACGGGCTCGCCGTCGGCCCGCAGCGCGCAGGTGTGGTAGTCGCCGCTGCTGATGGCAATGAATCGCGCGCCGGACGCCGTGGCCTGGGCGCTCCCAGGCGACGGCGGCGTGAGCGTAAAGACAGGCAGGCCCGCGACCTCGTGCCGCGCAACCGGCGCCTTGGCCGCATCCGGAATGATCACGTTGCTGAGCCGCTTGACCTTGTCCGGCACGTTCTGCAGGTTTACGCGGCCGACCGTGGTCCCGGGCGCGGGTACGTTCCAGACCAGGAAGACGGTGCGCTGGGCGCGCAGCAGCTGGAGGCCTTGGGGATTCCCGTCGACCTCCCGCTCCTCGTAGCGAATCGGCAAGCCGTAGAGATTCAGCCAGTCGGGCTCGCCGAGAAACCGCTCCTTGATCGCCGCGTTCTGGTCCAGCAGCGCCAGGTGGTTGCGGGTGATGGTGGCGAAGTCGGCCCCGCGATCGGCGTCGAGCACCTGGTGGGGCGGGACGTTCGGGAGCATGACCTCGGGGTACCGGTTCGCCAGCACGTCGAGGGTGTTGTAGTAGTTCATACGGGACTTGCCGGGGTCCCACTGCAGGATGGCCTTCTGAAATGCCTGGAGGGTGAACGCGCCGCTGACCCAGCGCTGGCTGATGGGATAGCCGAGAGCCTGGAGGTCGCGGTCGCGGACGAATTCCCACAGCGGCACGCCGCCGCCGTTGGTCACGGCGAAGCCGTCGTTGGGATCGATGGTGTCGCCGCCCGTGATGGTGAACAGGCAACCGTCGACCAGGACCACGCCCTCGCAGTCCAGCGCCGCTGCCGACGGGCGGAAGGCGGGCGTCGCCGCCTCAGCGACGGCCAGGACAAGGGCAACCGCGAAGAGCGCAGCGATCCACGCCAAGCGGCGGCGTCCACGAGCGATGTCGCGCGCCTGCATGCCGTCTTGGCCCATGATCTTGAGATTCCCTCGGAAGAGATTACGCCGCCAGCGGGCGAATCGTTCCCTCGGCGCTCGGAATTGCGACGGGTTCATCGGGAAATGTCGTTGCCGGCGAGGCAGCGACCGTCGGCAGCGCGAACCGCTTCCCGGGCGCCAGCGTAGAGTGACGCAGCACCATGCTCTCACCGTGGCCGGACAATTTGATCTGGGACGCGGCGGTCCTTTTGGCCGCCGTGTTGCTGGACCTGCTGCTGCCGGAACCGCCCAACGCATGGCACCCAGTCGTCTGGATCGGCAGGGTCACGGGGGCGCTGCGACGAGTCGCTCCGCAGCAGCCGGTCGGCGCCTTTGCGTATGGCTGCGTCATGGTGGTCGCAGTCGTGGGCGGTGCGGGCGCCGCTGCGTGGTTCGGTTTGGCTGCGCTGGCCGCCATACATCCGCTTGCGTACCTGATCGTCGGGGCCGTGGTGCTGCGAACGGCGTTCGCGGTGACTGGGTTGACGGCGGCAGCGCACCAGACGAGGCAGGCGCTGGTCGAAGGTCGGCTGAAGGCCGCGCGGGAGAGCCTGCGCAGCCTGGTCAGCCGCGATGCCGCCGGGCTTACCCCGCCGCTGGTGGCCGCGGCGGCAATCGAGTCGGTTGCAGAGAATTCCACCGACAGCTTCGTGGGGCCCTGGATCGCATTCGCGTTGTTCGGCGTGCCGGGCGCCATCGCCTATCGGGCGCTGAACACCATGGACAGCATGGTGGGCTACCGCGGGACGACCGAGTACCTGGGCAAGGCCGCCGCTCGGCTGGACGACCTGACGAATCTGATTCCCGCCCGATTGAGCGCATTGCTGCTGCTGGCGAGTGGTCGGCTGGCGCGCCTTCCAGTGGGCCGCGCCTGGCGCACAATGCGGCGCGATGGCGGCACGACGGCCAGCCCAAATGCGGGATTGACCATGAGCGCGATGGCGGGGCTGCTGGGAGTTTGCTTGGAGAAGCCGGGGCACTACCGATTGGGCGATGGGTTCCGCGACCCGGAGTCTGCCGACATCGGCCGCGCAGTGACGATTGTCAATCGGACGGCGGCGCTTGCCGTCGTCGTTTCGCTGGGCGTGCTGGCCGCCCGCCACGCGATCACCGGTTGACTGGACGCCGCCACCCAACATGTCCACGGTGCACGGGGGATTCGACACCGCCGAGTTGCGCGCCGCGAACCTGACGCGTGACCAGGTGCTCGACTTTAGCTCCAACATCAATCCGTTGGGACCGTCGCCTCGGGTGCGGCAGGCCGCGGCCGAGGCGGACCTCTCGGCCTATCCCGATCGCGACTGCCTGGACCTGCGTGAGGCGTTGGCCGACAGACTTGGCGTCGGCGTCGATCAGCTACTGGTTGGCAACGGATCGACGGAGCTGATCCACCTGCTGGCACGGGCGCATCTGCGGCCCGGCGCGCGCTGCCTGGTTTTCGCGCCGACGTTTGGGGAATACCAAGCGGCGGCGGCACTTGCCGGGGCAGAGATCGAGTCTGTGCGGGCTGCCGCAGCCGACGGTTTTGCGTGGTCCATGGACGCGGCGGTCGAGACTATCGTGGCGAAGCGTCCGCCGATGGTGTTTCTGTGCAATCCGAACAATCCCACCGGGGTCTACCTGGATCGTGAATCCGTGGAGCGGCTGTGCGTGGCCGTGGGCCCGGACGGGCTGCTGGTGCTGGACACCTCCTACGTGCCGCTGGCGGACGCGGGGTGGGACACGCTGCCGCTGCTGCAATGCGGCAACGTGGCGCTGTTGCGCTCGATGACCAAGGACCATGCGCTGACCGGCGTGCGCCTGGGCTACATGGCGGCGCCGCCGGCGGTCGTTGCGGCCACCCGTCGGCTTCAGCCGTCGTGGAGCGTGAATGGCGTGGCGCAGGCGGTGGGTCTTGCCGCGCTCGCGGACGAGGCGCACGTGGCCGCGGCTCGCGAAGTCATTGCGGAAGCCAAGGCCTACCTCGAGGCGCAGCTTGCCGCCGTGGGCGTGCCGGCGGTTCCCTCGGCCGCCAACTTCATGCTGGTGCGAGTGGGCAATGCGACCGGCGTACGCCGCGCGCTGCTGCGTCGGCGAATCCTGGTGAGGGACTGCACGTCGTTTGGCCTGGGCGATTTCATTCGCATCGCCGTGCGCCGACCCGAGGAGTGCGCTCGGCTCGTGGCGGCGCTGCGGGAGGTGCTGGCGCATGGGTAGCCGCCGCGCCAAAGTTCTGATGGTTCAAGGCACGTCGTCGCATGCCGGCAAGTCGGTCGTGGCGACGGCCTTGTGCCGCATCTTCGCCCAGGACGGATTTCAGGTTGCGCCCTTCAAGGCGCAGAACATGTCCCTGAACTCCTACGCCACGCCCGATGGGGGCGAGATTGGCCGCTCGCAGGCAGTGCAGGCCGCGGCGGCGCTGGTGGCCCCGAGCGTGGACATGAACCCCATCCTGCTCAAGCCGGAGGGCGACCGCCGCTCCCAGGTGGTGCTGCTGGGCCGGCCGCAGGCCGCGGCCTCGGCCCGCGAGTACCAGCAGCTGAAGCCCGAGATGTGGTCGACGGTGACGGCGGCGCTCGATCGGCTGCGAGCAGAGTTCGACGTTGTGGTGATCGAGGGCGCCGGGAGCCCCGCGGAAATCAACCTCAAGCAGCACGACATCGTCAACATGCGGGTCGCGCTCCACGCCCAGGCGCCGGTGCTGCTGGTGGGCGACATCGATCGCGGCGGGATCTTCGCCCAGCTTGTCGGGACGATGGAGCTGTTGGAGCCGGAGGAGCGGGCGCTCGTCGGCGGGCACGTGATCAACAAGTTTCGCGGCGATCCCTCGCTGCTCGACTCGGGCCTGGAGTTCCTGAGGGAGCGAACCGGCGCGCCGGTGGTGGGCGTGGTGCCCTACTTCACGGACATTCACATTCCGGAGGAGGATTCGGTCGGCCTCGCGGCCGATCCGGCGACTGACGACGAGGCAACAATCGACATTGCGGTGATGCGGCTCCCGCACATCGCCAATTTCGACGACTTCGACCCGTTGCGTCACGAGCCGGGCGTGCGGGTGCGATTGGTGGCGCGGGCGAGCGAGTTCGGCGAGCCGGACTTGGTGGTCATTCCCGGGAGCAAGACCACGGTCGCCGATCTTGGCTGGTTGCGTGAGCGGGGCCTGGCCGAGCGCATCACGAGGGCCCGTCGCGGCGGGGCGCCGGTGATCGGCATCTGCGCGGGCTACCAGATGCTCGGCGAGTGGCTCCTGGACCCGGACTCGGTTGAATCCCGAGTTGCCGAGACGCAGGGGCTGGGGCTGCTGCCGGCCACCACGACGTTTCGACGGGACAAGGCGACGCATCAGGTCGAAGCGCGAGTCGCCGGGAGCCAGGGGCTGCTGAGCCGGTGCAGCGGCGCGCAAGTCACCGCCTACGAAATCCACATGGGGGTGACCACAGCGGTGGATGGTTCGAGTCCCTTTGTGGTGGAGGAACGGTCCCGGCGGCGCGTCGACTTCGCGGATGGGGCGGTGGATGCCGAGGGGCTGACGCTGGGCACCTATCTGCACGGCCTGTTTCACAACCGCGAGGTGCGGCGCTCGATTCTGGCGTGCGCCGGCGCCCGGCGCGGGCTCGGCCTGCCGACCGGCCATGACGACATCGAGCCGAACGCCGAGTACGACAAGCTGGCATCGCTGGTGCGGGAGCACCTCGACATGGGGTTGATCTACGGCCTGACGGGTCTCGAGCCGTGACCTCGTCCGTTGACACCCTTCTGGCCGAAGGCGTTGTCGCGCGCGGCACAGCCTGGGCGCCGGGCACCTGCGGCGAGCTGGCCCAGGGCGAGTTAGACGGCACGACCGTGATGGTGACCTGCCCGATCGATATGGGCTCGACGGCGACGGTTGAGCTGTCGGAGGGCACGGGGTTAGTCGACGGACCGGCAAGCGCCCCCAAGGCCCGCCGGGCCGTGGCGTTGACGCTGGAATTCCTGGGGCGTCGCGACCTGGACGCTCGCCTGAGCTTGGAGACCTCGCTGCCGCGGGCCAAGGGCATGGCGAGCAGCACGGCCGACGTGGCGGCGGCCATTGGCGCGACGGCGGCGGCTTTGGGCACGGCGACTTCGCCGCGGGAACAGGCCGACCTGGCGCTGGCTGTGGAGCCAAGCGACGGCGTGATGCTGCCCGGCATTGCGCTCTTCGATCATCTTGGCGGCCGCATTGCGCGGATGCTGGGCCAGCCGCCCGCGATGCGCATCCTCGCCCTGGAGTTCGCCGACGAGATCGATACCCAGGCATTCAACGCGGTGGACCGACGCGCCGAGCTTCGATCCCACGCCGCGCGGTTTCGCGAGGCCCTGGACCTCATCACAGCCGGATTGGCCGACGGAGACGCGCGGCTCATCGGCGAGGGCGCAACCCTGAGCAGCCTGGCGAACCAGGCGGTGCTCCCCAAGCCGCAGCTCGCGTCGGTGCTCGACCTGGCGCAAGCCGCCGGAGCGCTTGGCGTCAACGTGGCGCACAGCGGCACCGTGCTGGGGTTGCTCTTTGCGGACGACGCCGAACGAATCAGTTGGGCTGCACACCAGGCATGGACGCGCCTCTCGGGCCTGGTCGCGGTGCATGACTGCCGCGTGGTCGGCGGCGGCGTGACGACCGGCGACGACAACGCCACGCACCGAAGCTCGTAGCTTGGCGGGGTACGACTACCCGGTGCCGTCCCCGCTCAGGGCCTTGAGGTTCACCGGCACCCCGGCAACCATCAGAATCACGTCGTCCGCCGCGGCGGCGAAGACCTGGTTGACCCGTCCCAATTCGTCGGCGTAGGCGCGCGCCATCTCATTTGCTGGGATGACGCCGAGGCCGACCTCGTTGCTCACGACGATCCACGAGGCGTCGCCCTTTTCGTAGAGCCGGAGCAGGCGCCTTGCTTCAGCCGAGGTGTCCGGGCGGGTCTGTCCGGCGTCGTGGTCCTTTAGCAACAGATTGCTGACCCAGAGAGTCAGGCAATCGACAAGCACGGTGTCGTAGTCCGGCGGGCGCAGGGCCAGGGCCGTTGCCAGGTCGAGCGGCTCCTCCAGCGTGTCCCAGTCGGCCGGCCGCTCCGCGCGATGGGCCTGGATGCGGGAGGCCATCTCCGCGTCGCCGGCCTCCGCCGTCGCCACTACCAGCACGCGCTGTCCGGCCCGCGCCAGCGTTTGGGCGTGGCGGCTCTTGCCGGCGCGCACGCCGCCCAGCACCAGGGTCAGCCGTTTGCTCATACCGGCGTGTCACGGTCCTCGGCAGGCAAGTGGCTGATGTCGTTCCACCGAACGAGCGTGCGTCCGTCGGAGTGATTCCGGATGATGGCCAGGCTGGCGCAATGAATCCGAAAGCGCCAGAAGTCGGTGGCCGCCAGGTCCAGCAAGGCCACGGCGAGGGCGCGAATCGATCCCCCGTGGGCCACGACGAGAATGTCGTCCGACGGGTCGTGGCGCTGGGCGGTGCGTTCGCAGAAGCCCCTCACGCGCTCCAGCACCTGCCAGGTGTTCTCGCCGCCCGGCGCGGAGAATGCCTCATTACCGGCGCTGATCCGCTCGGCCATTGCGCCCGGTTGCAGCGCCTCGATCTCGTCCGACGTTAGGCCCTCCCACTCGCCGAACGAAAACTCGCGCAGGTCGGGATCGGTGGCAATCGCGATGTCACGGTCCGCCGCGATGATTCGGGCAGTCTCGTGGGTCCGCGCAAGATCGCTGCTGTAAATCGCGTCGATGCGAACATCTGCCAGCCGCCGCGCCAAGTGGCTCACCTGGCGCCTGCCGGTGGCGTTGAGGGGCGTGTCCACCTGGCCTTGAATCCGCTCGGTGAGGTTCCAGTCGGTTTCACCGTGACGCACGAGATACCAGTGACCCATTGCTCCTCCTATGGACGCCCGCGGGCGCCGATTGCTGCCCGCGGCATCTACCAGAATGGGGCGTCGACCAGCGCCGGCGCCACGCTGAGTCCCAGCAGCAGAACCACCACTTCCCCCACCTCGTTGGTGGCGCCGTAGGTGTCCCCGGTCATGCCGCCGAGCAGGCGCGTGAACCACCAGCCGAGACCCAGCGCGAATACCGTAGCGATCCCCAGAAGAAGGATTCCAGCAATGCCGAGCAGCAACCAACCGGCCAGTGCGGCGGTCGCGAGGGCAATCACGAGCTGACGCCAGTTGGCGCCGGACTGGAATGCCGTGCCGAGGCCCTGGGCTCGGGCATAGGGAAACACGCCCATGGTGGCCACCATGCCCCAGCGCGACAGGCAGGGAAAGAGCACCAGGAGGCTGATGCGTTCCGCTTCGGGGATTCCCATCACGAGAGTCCACTTGAGCAGCAGCAGGCTCGCCCCGCCAACCACGGCGAATGCGCCGACGCGGGAGTCGCGCAGGATCTCCAACCGCGCCTCGCGGTCGCGTCCGCCGAGCACGCCGTCGCACGTATCCAAGAATCCCTCGGTGTGGATGGCCCGCGTCAGGGCCAGCAAGGCCGCGACCAGCAGCGCGCCCACCGCCGGCAGCGGCAGCACTTGCCGGGCCGCCAGGTCCAGCCCGGCCAGGATCCCGCCAAGTCCGAGGCCGACGAGCGGGAACCAGGCGCGGGCCGGCCCCATGGGTCCCGCATGACTCGGCGCGAACGGCAGCACCGTCAAGAATCCAATGGCGAGCCGCAGGTTCCGCATTGGTTCAGTGCGCCGGCTCGCGGTCGGACACGCCGGCCTCGTCGAAGGTGGCCATGTCGCTCAGGCAGGCGGCGGCGACCTCGACCACTCCCGCCGCCAGCAGCGCGCCGGTGCCCTCGCCGAGCCGCATGCCGAGATCGAGCAGCGGCTGGAGCTTCATGTGCTCCAGGGCGATGCGGTGGCCGGGCTCGGACGAGACGTGGCCGGCGATGAGGTAGTCGCGGACGGTGGGGCAGAGGCTGTGCGCGATGAGGGCCGCGGCGCCGGATACAAATCCGTCCAGCACCACCGCTCGCCGGGACAGCGCCCCGCCAAGCGCCACACCCGCCAGCACGCCGATCTCGAAGCCGCCGACCTTGGTGAGCACGTCCAATCCATCGGCCGGGTCCGGTTGATTCACGTCCAGGCCGCGCTCGACGCAGGCAATCTTGTGCGCCAGCTCGGGGTCGGTGCGTCCCGTGCCGCGCCCCGTCGTTTTTGTGGGAGTCGCGCGGGTCACGGCGGCGGTGATGGCGCTGGCGGACGTGGTGTTGCCGATCCCCATGTCTCCCGTGCCGATGATGGCTGCTCCTTGCTCGGCGGCTGCCACGGCGAGGTCGGCGCCGGCCTGAATGCAGGCTTCCGCCTGAGCGCGCGTCATGGCCGGGCCCTGCGTGATGTCAGCCGTGCCCCGCCCCGGCGCGACGACTTGGAGATCGGGGTGTTCGGGCAGCGGGGCGGCCACGCCGGCGTCGACGATGACGAGATTCACACCGCGGTTCCGGGCCATGACGTTGATGGCCGCGCCGCCGGCCAGAAAGTTGCGCACCATCTGGGCCGTCACCGCCTGGGGATAGCCGGTGACGCCCTGCGCCACCACCCCGTGATCGGCGGCCGCCACGATGACGGTGGCGCCCTGCACGGTTGGCCGGTCGGTTCCAAAGATGCCCGCCAGCTGGACCGACAGGTCCTCCAGCCGTCCCAGGCTGCCCGGGGGCTTGGTGAGTCGCTGCTGGCGCTGTCGTGCCGCCCGCCGCGCCCGACGGTCAGCGGGACGGACGTTGCCGACGACGCCGCCGAGCGTCACTGCTAGAACTCAATCCCCTGCTGGGCGCGGATGCCCTGCTCGCGGTACGGGTGCTTGATCATCCGCATTTCGGTCACGAGGTCGGCGCAGTCGATCAGCTCCTGCGGCGCATAACGCCCCGTGATGATGACGTGCATGCGCGCCGGTCGCTGCTCGAGGGTGTCCACGACGTCGGCCACCGGCACCCATCCGTAGTGCATGGCGTAGGTGAACTCATCGAGCACGATGATGTCTTCCTCACCCTCCAGGATGGCTTCCTTGCAACGCCCCCACTGCTCCACGGCCAGGGCCTGGGTGCGATCCATGTCCTTGGAGAGCCAGGTGAACCCGTCGCCAAGCGCCTCGATGGGGATTTCGAGCCGCATGGCCGCGCGGTGTTCGCCAAACGTGGCGCCGGTGTGCTTGATGAACTGGAACATCCGGATCTTGAAGTCCCGTCCCCAGGCGCGAAAGATCACCCCAAGGGCCGCCGTGGTCTTGCCCTTGCCTTCGCCCGTGTTGACGATCACCAGCCCGTGGCGTTTGCGACGGGTCTTGGCAACCTCGACGGGCGGCGTATGCGGATCGCGGCCGCTCATGTTCGGCCTGCAGTCGCGCTCGGTGCGACAGCGTCGGCCGGAACGTCGTCACGGTCGCTCTGGCCGTTGGCGCCGGCGGCTGGGGGCGGTGCACCGTTACGTCCGGACGGACCGATCACGCTGATTGCCAGCGATCCCGTGACGGGATCGCGGTAGACGGCCGACTCAACGCCGAACGCGGATTCGATGATCTCCGGCGCCAGCACCTCCTCCGGGGTTCCTTCGGCAAGCACCCGGCCGGAAGCGAGCAGGATCAAGCGATCGCAGTATCGCGCCGCCATGCTGAGGTCGTGGATGGCGGCAACTGCGGTCAGCCCGTCGTCCACCAACCGACGGACCAAATCCAGCACGCGCAGCTTGTGCAACACGTCCAGGTTTGCAGTCGGCTCATCCAGCAAGAGCACGCGGGGCTGCTGTGCCAAGGCTCGCGAAACGAAAACGCGCTGGCGCTCGCCGCCCGACAGCGTGTCCAGCGACCGTGCCTCGAATTCCTCGGTTTCGGTCAAGCGCATGGCCTCGCGAGCGATGTCGTCGTCGGCCGGACCCTCGATCTGAAATCGGCCCAGATGGGGATAGCGCCCCATGAGCACGAGCTCGCGCACCGTGAAGCCATGGGCGTAGGGGGCGAGCTGCGGCACAAGCGCCAGCTTGGCCGCTGCCTCCTTGGCCGAGAGTGACGCCAGGTCCGCGCCCTCGAGCCAAACTTGGCCTTCGCACGGACGAAGGACACCCGCCATGGCGCGGAGAAGCGTGGACTTCCCCGCGCCATTCGGTCCGATGACGCCGACCAACTGACCCTGATCCGCGTTCACGTTCACCCGCTCCAAGAGCGACCTGGCTTCGACTTGAAAGCTCAGATCGTCGGCGCGGAGCGACGTGGATGGTGCAACTCGGGTCATGGGCTATTCCGCCAGACTAAAGGGTGGGCTCTCGGAATCGGCGAAGTCCTCGGGCCACAAGAGCCGCGCCAGATCCTCGGCTCCCCGGATATTCCAATACGAAAGCGTGGTGAAATGCTTGCCCTCGACGATGTGGACTGCCTCGTTCTTGATTGCCGGAAGCTCGGCCAGCGCCTCATTGTCGAAGAGGCTCTGCCTGAATTCCTCGGCTCCAAACTCCCTGGGCTGGGCGATCACGATGATCTCAGGATTCATGGCGATCACGCCTTCGAGGCTGGTGGTCTGGTTGCCCTCGACCCCGGCGTCGGCCGCCGCATTCAGTCCGCCCGCCGCTTCGATGACGCCGCCTTCGGTGGAATCGGCCCCGGCCACCCACAGGCTGTCGGAGTACTGGGTGAGCGCGAGCACGCGCGGGCGGGATTCGACGGCGCCGGTTACGGCGATGAGGGACTCATACCGGTCGCGAACCTCGGTGGCGAACTCCACGGCTCGCTCTTCTTCGCCAAAGATGTATCCCATCAGGAGGATGTTGTTGATGCGGGCCTCCGGGTCGTGCTTCAGCTCGGTCTGGATCACCAGCACGCCGGCCTTCGAGAGGGCTTCGACGCCGTCGGCTGAGAAGAATGGGCTGGTGACGACGATGTCGGGCGCTTCGGCAATGATCGTCTCGGGGTCGCGGGAAATCTGGGTCTTGTCCTGCAGCAAGTGGGCGACGTTGGAGTAGGTGGCGTTCTGGGAGGAGCTGCCGACCGCCACGAGCCGGTCCAGCGGGACGAGGGCCAGGGTCATTTCATCGTGCCCAACCGAGGCCGTGATGATGCGCAGCGGCTTGAACGGGATGCTGAACACGCCGTTGAGCCCCTCGACTTCTCGAGGCCAGCTGAAGTTGGTGGGGTCGACGATGCCGCGAACGCTCGCGAATGCCTGCCTGACCTCCGGCGACAGCGCCATCGAGTCCTCGGTCGGGGTGGGCTCAGCGGTTGCCTCGAGCGTCGGCGTTGCCGTCTGGGTAGGGGTCGGCGCGGCGGTTGGCGCCGCGGTCTGCGTCGGGGTTGGCGCGGCAGTCGGCTCCGCGGTCGGCGCCGGGGTAGTCGCCACAGCCGCTTCAGTTGCTGACGACGTTTCCGGGTCTGGACCGCAGGCCGCCAGAGCCAGGGCGAGAGCTATGAGGACTAGGGGCAGCACGGCGAGGGTGCGAAGTCGTGGCATGTCTACGGGCAGTCCTTTCGGTGGGCCGACCCCTTCGTTGGGTCAACCTCGGGGCGATGCCGATTCACGGCATAGGTGGACACGGGAAGGTGAGTGGCTAGAGGGATGGCAAGTGGCGACCCCTCCGTTGCTTGCGCGTCACAGCGCCTGCGCCTGACGTTTGTTGCGAATCAGCAGAAGGACGAAGAACGGCGCGCCGACGAAGGCCGTGAGCACGCCGACTCGAAACTCCGCGGGCTGGACGATGGTCCGAGCGACGGTGTCGGCAACGATCACGAAGACCGCTCCGGCAATGGCGCTGAGCGGAATCAGCACCCGGTGATCGGGGCCCAGCACCAGCCGCAGGATGTGGGGCGTCACCAGGCCCACGAAGGCGATGGTCCCGCTGACGGCCACGGCCGCACCGGTTGCCAGCGCCGAGGCGGCGAGCAGCATGGCGCGCGTCAGGCCGACTCGAACCCCCATGGCGCGCGCCTCGTCGTCGCCCAGCATCAGCAGATTGAGGTCGCGAGCGGCCAGAAGGATGACGGCGGTGGCGACGAGAATCAGCGGCGCCGAGATATGCACGTGTTCCCAGACGCGCGAGTCGAGACCGCCCGCGAGCCAGAACAGAATTTCCCGCAGCGCTTCGTTGTCCGGCAGGACGATGATGATCGTGGAGACGATCGCGCCGAGGAATGCATTCACGGCGATGCCGGCCAGCAACAGGGTGGCCATGGAGAAATGGCCGCCGACGGCTGCGATGCCGTAGACGAGAAACGTGGCGGCAAGGGCGCCAACGAAGGCGAAGGTCGGCAGGGCCAAGAAGAAGAGGCCCGTCGCGCCGGTGGCAATCGCAACCACCGCGCCGAGGGCGCCGCCGGCGGAAACCCCGATGATGCCGGGGTCGGCCATCGGGTTGCGAAACAGTCCCTGCATGGTGGCGCCGGCTACCGCCAGCGCCATGCCGACCACGGCACCCACCAGGATTCGCGGCAGCCGGATTTGCTCGATGACGAGGTGCTCGGTGCGGCCGACGTCGGCGAACTCGATCCCAACAAACGAGAGCACGATGGACGCCACGTGGTCGACCGGGATGTCGACCGGCCCCAGACTGAGCGAAACCAGGGCCGCCGCAAGCACGAGCGCCGCGAGCACGGCGCCGCCAGCGACGAGGCGGATTGAGATTCCAGCCTGGCGATAGTTGCGCAGCGACGTCAGTCGCGCGGCCCCGAGCACGCCTCACCTCCAGCGGCTCTCCGCTGGAGACCTGGGCTTCCGTGTGCCAGGTGCAACGACCTGACCGCGAGGACCCTCTCTATGGCGGAGAGTGGTCACCTCTCGCTCAGGCAGGTCTCCTGGCTTACGGGCTTAGGTGGTCTGCCGGGCCCTTCCCATCTGACGGTCGACAGTGGGTTCCGGCTCCAAAATCCCGCTTACAGTGGCGCAACCGCGGCGGATTCTCACCGCCTTCCCTATTCTCCCTAGGTGGGCACCTGAACGAACGGTGTTTGGGTATTCAGTTGGCGCGGAGTATTTCCGGCGGCATCGAGGCCTGTCAAGCAGCCGGCAGGGCGGGGCCGCGGAACGGCCAGCCAGAATCGAGCACGTCGCATGCGGCGAATGTGGGGTACCGTCGGCAACATGCCAAAGACGATTCAAATCCGGAGCGTCCCTGACGCGGTGCATCGCGAGGCCAAGGCCCGCGCCGCCCGCGCCGGAATGAGCCTCTCGGACTTCGTACTCCGCGTACTGGAGCAGGTCCTGTCAGTTCGGCCGGTTGAGGAGGTGTTGGCGCGCATCGCCGCGCGGGAGCGCCTGCAACTCTCCGAATCACCGGCTGCGATGATTCGGGCTGAGCGCGAGCGGCGGTGAACGTCGCCGACCAGCCTGCAATGTCCGACGTTCCGCGCGCCCGCGCGTTGACAAACTAAGGGCCGATTTCCCGCGCCATGCCTCTGGGCGACCGTGACGACCCATTCGTACGACCGACGGCGCGGGTGATTCTGCTCGATCCCCGTGACCGCGTGCTGCTGATCCTGGCGACGGTCACCGTGGGCCGCGACCACGGCCCGGAGTCGTTCTGGCACATGCCCGGCGGATTGATCGAACCGGGCGAGACCGCCGAACAGGCCGCCAGACGCGAGTGCGCCGAGGAGACGGGCATTCGCAACATCAGCGTGGGCCCCTGCGTCTGGCATCGACGGCATGTGGGCCAGTGGCACGGACGTTGGTATGACTGGCGCGAGCGCTATTTCCTGGCGCGCACCGATCAGATCCGAACCACGCCGAGCCACATGGAAGGGCCGGAGCTCGAAGAGTTCCGCGAGCATCGCTGGTGGTCCCTTGCCGAGCTGCAGCAATCGTGCGAGACGTTCGTTCCGGGTCGGCTTGCGGCTGTGCTTCCGCCGCTGCTGAACGGCGACCTGCCGGGCGAGCCGATCGACGCGGGGATCTGAGTAGGGCGCCGCGAGGCTGACCGGCGATAGGCCGATCGCCGTCAGGAGTCGTCCGCGTCACCGTCCAGGATGGCGCGCAAGAAGCGGACATGGTCTTCGAAGGCGCGCCGTCCTCGCGCCGTGATCCCGACGCGGGTGCGCGGCCGGCGTCCGACAAAGTCCTTGGCGATCTTCACGTAACCCGCCTTCTCCAGGGTGGTCAGATGCGAGCCCAGATTGCCGTCGGTGGCGCCGGTGATTCGCCGAAGCGGCACGAATCCCAACAGCTGACGCCGTGGCAAGGCGTGCAGGGCGGCCATGACGCGGAGTCGCGTGGACTGGTGGATGACCTCGTTCGGCGCGTCCACCTAGGCCCAGCGCATCCAAAGGCCGCCCAATACCAGCGCGCTGCCCCCGAGAAGAGAAACGATCAGCGGGAGCTGGACCGGAGCGATGAGAAAGGCGCTGACGACCAGTGCGGCCAGCACCGCGCCGAGCACAAATAGGCGGAGGCCGGTCCACAAGCCGATGACCATGTAGATGGCCGCTATCACAACGGTAATGAAGGCCATGATCTCGGTGGCCGAGGCAGGACCGAAGATGAGAGCCGTCATGGCTGCAAATCCGACCAGAACGGCTGCGGTCACACCAAAGCGGATGGCCTGGGCGGATGGTCTGAAGACGCCGGACGCTCCGTCGCCGGCGAAGCGCCGGGCATGCCGCACGACCAGGTAGCCCATAGCGACCGTACCGACCACGTCGATGCCAATCCAGCCGGCGCCGGCGGCGTTGGGCCAGATCGCGCCGATCATGCCGGCAATGATCCAGAGCGCTCCCCAGACCAGAAGCGCCAGGCTCGCGAATTGATATCCGAGGTGCGTCCGGCTTTGACTCGTGGCGGAATCCACTTCCTGCAAGGCAGCTTGGGCATCGGTTCGAGAGACGTTCATGCGGGGCATCCCGGCGGCACCACGGGACAACGGTAGGTCAGGTCAATCACTTTGTCCACCAGAGTACTCTGGCCCATTGGCGCCGGGATGGACTTCCGCTCCCCGCCACCGCGGAATTGGCGGACCCGGTGCACCCGCCCATGAGCCGCCGTCTCTCCTTGTGCAAGAATCCCGAGCGGGCTGAAGCGCGGGGCGGTGCGTCCGCCGCCGTATAGGGGCACCGACGGTGCCGGGAGGGACTCATGGCGGCAAACCTGAAGCGGCTCATCGCCGTCTACCTGTTTGGCGTGGGGGCCATGGTGGCCATCCACTTCCTCGTCACGCGGTTTTACGACCCGACCTGGGAGGACGCCTCGCTCGCCGCGTGGAGCGTCATGAACCCGCTGCAGGTGATTGCCGTGGCGCTCACGGTGGTTGTGACGTTCCTGCGCAAGCGCAGCGTGTGCGCCGGCCTGACCGACCAGACGGTGACCCGGGAGTACCTGGAAGCGAACATCCTGTTCTACTTCTCCGTTCCATTCCTCCTGGCGCTGCTGTGGAACTGGTTTGGCGTGCAGTTCGCCGATCCGGCGCACAGCTCGGAGCTGCTGTGGATCGTCATCGACGTCACGCTGCCGGTGCTGCTGGGCATCGTGGGGCACCAGCTGCTGAGCGAAGCCAAGGCCGAGGCCGGCTAGCAGAAACCCGGTCGTCCCGCGAATCTAGCTTGCGTCGGGACGACCCGGCCGCCGTGATTCGCGCACAGCGGATATTGGGGTCGGCTCGCTTCAGGCCGGCGCCAAAGCGGTACAATGTGGTCACTTCGCATAACTAAGATAACCACATGTCGGCAAGCTCCGTGACTACATTCGGCATCAGGGAGTTCAAGGCGAGGATCAGCGAGATCCTCAAGGAACTCGATGCCGACTCCGAGGTCGTGATCACCCGCCGCGGGGAACCCTGCGCCAAGCTGGTTTCCGTCCCGCAGCTTCCGGGAGAGAAACCGTCACTGGCTTCGCTGCGGGGCGCCCTGGCCGACCTTCCCGACGCAACCTACGAGGATTTCCAAGAGATCAAGTCGGTCTGGGAGCCTCGTTTGCCGGAATCGGGGGCATCTGAGCGGAGATGAACGGTCACTTTCGAGCCGTCGTCGACACCCATGCCCTGTGGTGGTATCTCAAATCGCCTGAACGTCTATCCGCCGCCGCTACCGCGGTATTCCGACTGGCTGAGACGGGCAACGCCACCATTGTCGTTCCCGCTATTGCCGTGGCCGAGTCGTACTACCTGTCGGTCAAGTTAGGCCAGGCCTTCGCTCCCTCTCGTTTCCTGGAGGCATTGGACTCCGCGGACGGCATCGAGCTGTCGGACTTGGGTCGAGACAAACTTGAGCGGCTTGATCGTTATCCGGAGATCCCGGAAATGCACGACCGGCTCATCGCGGCGGAGGCGGCAGCATTGGATGCCCCGGTTGTTAGCCGGGATGCGACCCTGACGGCCTCGCCACACATCGAGACCATCTGGTAGGGGCCCCCGCGAGATTCGAGCAGGCCGAAACACGAGACGTTCGCGGCCGATCGCTTCGGCCCAATCGCCAGCCGGTCGCTCCGCAGCGGCCGCTGACCCGATCGCGCCTAGGGCCAAGCAGCTATGCTCGCGCGGCTTCTTCGCTCATCTCATGGCGAACACGATCGGCGTTCGCCAGCATCTTTTCGATAAACGCGATTAGATGCGTCAGTTCATCGTCAGTGATTCGACCCATGGTCGAAACATAGAATGAATCTATTTTGCCCATGACGCGTGCCGCGATATCGCGACCTTCGTCTGTCATTACAATCGATACCATCCGTCGGTCGGCTTGAAGGCGTGTCTTTCGTACGAAGTTTCTCTCTTCGAGGTTGGTCACGATCCGGCTTATCCGTCCGGTATCCAGCGCGACATGTTTCTGGACTTCCGAAACCGTGATTGGTTCGTTGATGAAGCATGCAGCAAGCACCGAGTAGACGCCGACTGCGAGTCGGTCTTGTGCCAACTCTGCTTCGATTCCACGGTACATCATGTGCACCACGCTGATGATATTTTCCTGCAGATGACCGATCTGCGCCTGCAACACCTCGCCTTGCATCTCGTCGTTCACCGGGTTCCACCAGATTCTGCCGCCTCGCCTGGCGTTGACAGCTTCTGCATGACGGCCGTGCATGCCGCGAGTTCCGCTTGGCTAATGTCGCCAACAAGACCCTTGTAGAACCTCAAAGCGCTCTGCATGAGCTCCGGCATTAGCTCCCTGCCCTTTTCCGTCACCTCAACTCTCACGACGCGCCGATCATCCGCGAGGTGCGCCTTTGCCATGAGACCCTTGTCCTCGAGTCTAGATGTCGTGCGACTTATTTGCGTGTAGTCAATCGGAACCTTCGACTGTAGATCTTTGATCGTAATTGGACCAGCGGCAAGACAAACCCCGAGAATCGTGTATTCCACGGCATCGATTTTATACGGAGACAATTGCTGCTGGAGTCCTTCGACAATGGCAAGCGTCAGTCGCCTCAAACCATCCTGCAATCGAACGGCTTGAGCATTTACCGACGAGTCGATTTGCTGGCCTTCCAAGTTAGCGCGCGACCATTCGGGAGCGAACCTTACGACTCCATGGCAGCATCCTTGGGATCGTAGCATATTGGTGCCGGGCCGCACTCGATCGAAAGATGCGGAATGTGCCGCTAATATGGGATTAATTCTGCCTATTCTGGCAACTACTTGATGGGCGAGTGGGAGATTCGCAGGCCCCCAGTGAGGTTTGATTCGTCGTCGAGCGGACCAACCAGGATCTGGGCTATTCTCCGCCCGAGCCGCTCCCGCGTGTTGCTTGGCCAGCATGGCCTCGGCGTGTTCTCAATCAATACGCTGCAGAGCCCTCCAATTGAAAGGCCTTAGGGACTGTCGATGAAGATCAGCAGCCACTCGCAAGGCGCCCCGTGCTGGGTCGATCTGGCGACCACCGATCAGGCGGCGGCCAAGGCGTTCTATGCGGACTTGTTCGGGTGGGAATGCCAGGACAATCCCATGGACGAGAGCGGCAACGTCTTCTACACGATGGCGATGGTGGACGGCGCGTTCGTGGGCGGCATGTATGAGCAGCCGGAGGACCAGCGCCAGGCGGGCATTCCGCCGCACTGGATGATCCACCTGGCGGTTGACGACGTGGACGCCATCGCGGCGCGGGTGCCTGAACTGGGGGGAGCGGTGGGCGCGCCGCCGTTCGACGTCTTCGAGGCGGGCCGCATGAGCATCATCAGCGATCCCGCGGGCGCGCACGTGGCGTTCTGGCAGGCGAAGGGGCACATCGGCGCGGGCGTGAAATCCGAGCCGAACACGATCCACTGGTGCGAGCTTCTGGCCGGAGATCCCGACGCCGCCACCGCGTTCTACACGGAGCTGCTGGGCATGGAGTCCGAGACGATGACGATGGCGGAGGGGGGTGCGTACACCATCCTCTTGTCCGGCGGCGTCGGCGCGTCCGGAATCATGGCCATGCCGGAGCACCTGCGCGACCGGGGCGTGCCGGCGCACTGGAGCGTCTATTTTCAGATTGAGGATCTGGACGCGGCAGTTGCGCGGGTGACGGCTGCCGGTGGGCGGGTGGCCCTGCCGCCGAAGGACATCGCCATGGTGGGCCGCATCGCCTACCTGCTGGACCCGCAGGGGGCGGGATTCGGGCTCACGCAGCCGGAGACTTGTTAGGACCTCCGCAGACCAGGGGCAAGCGAGAGATGCGCGGGGGACACTTGGGCAGGCACAGGTAGACCGGACTGGATTCCGGCTTTCGCCGGAATGACCGACGGCCCGGTGGCCCAGGCTGCGCGCAGCCTGGGAGACTCGACTGCGGCCGGTCCCACGCTGCACGCAGCGCGGGCCACCGGTCGAGTCCCACGAAGGTTGCCCCTGCGCCACGCGTTGCGGGAGGCAAGGTGGATTCCCGCCTTCGCGGGAATGACGGAACTGGGCGGTGGTCCGACAGAGCCTGCCGACGGGATCGCCACGAACGAGGCAGGCCGACCACGAACCGTGCCAAGGCTCCCGAAATGGCGGATTTGTGACCGAAGTCTCGCCCGCGCAGCAGGTAGGCTACGAAGCCGCCGACCCCCATCCCGACCTTCGCCTTGCAGGCGGAAGGCGTTCAGTAGGAGCTCATGCAACCGCCAGCCAGCTATGACGAGATCGTGGCGCGGGTGGTCGCGGCGTGCGACGGTCCGCGACTCACGCTGACCCGACATCCGGTCGACGAGCTGGGCATCGATCTGCTGCGCGTGGACATCGACCCGCAGGGGCCGACGCTTGCGCGCGTGGGGTTGTTTGGCGGTGTCCACGGAGACGAACCCGCGGGGTTCGTCTCCGTGCTCGAGTTTCTCGAACAGCGCCGCTGGGCCGACCACCCGGGCATTTCCTTTAGCGTCTTCCCTTGCCTGAACCCCACCGGCTGCGCGCTGGGAACCCGCGAGAACGCGGAGGGCATCGACATCAATCGGACCTACGACAGCGACGAGGTGCCGGAGGTACGGGTGCTGCGCGCGATGATCGAGCACGACGCGTTCGACGCCTTCATTGACGCTCACGAGGACCCGGAGGAGGACGGGTTCTACGTCTACGCGTTCCTCGAGGACCGCGCGTGGCATCCGGAGATCGTTGAGGCCGTGGCCGAGCGCGGGCCGGTCACCGGCAAGTCGGAGGTGGACGAGACGCCCGTCTCGGGCGGCCTGATCTCCGTGGGCGAGGACCGATCACGGGACGAAGCGTTTCAGGAGTACATGGAAGACGGCGACTGGCCGCTGCCGTTCTATCTGTACTCACTCGGCATGCGGTCCGGCATGACCACCGAGACGCCGGGGCAGATCGAGCTATCGACGCGGGTGGCAATGCAGCACGCGGCGCGCGACCGGCTGTTGGCGTTGCTCACTGCCGCGCGGAGGGCGAGAGCCTAGGCCGCGCGGAACGGGCGGGTCTGAGACCCGCCCCTACACCAAACGTTCAGAGCGGTCACCACCCAAGCGCGTAGCCGATGGCGCCTTTGGCGGATACCGCTCCGGCGATGACGCCGTCGGGGCCTCCGAATTGGATCGCCATGGGCTTGCCGTTGGCCCAGCCGTTTGTCAGTTCGATTTCGTGGCCGCGGCGCTCCAATTCGGCGACGACCTTGGTGTCGATGCGGCCTTCGGCCACCACGCGACCCGGATAGGCCTGGCGCGGGTAGAACGACGACGGGAAGTGCACCGAGTGCACTGTGGGCGCGTCCAGCGCTTCTTGCAGGCTCATGCCGAAATGGACGTGGTTGAGGAAGAATTGCAGCGTCCATTGGTCCTGGCCGTCGCCGCCCGGCGTGCCGAAGACCATGTAGGGCTCGCCGTCGCGAGTGACGAGCGACGGCGTGAGGGTGGCGCGGGGTCGCTTGCGCGGGGCCAGGGCATTGGGCCGCGCCGGATTCAGGTAGAACATCTGGCCGCGCGTGCCCAGTGGAAACCCCAGCCCGCGAATCACCGGCGAGGTGCCCAACCATCCGCCGCTCGGGGTTGCCGCGACCATGTTGCCCTCGGCGTCCACGGCGTCCAGGTGAGTGGTGTCGCCCAGGTGCGCGTGGCCGAGGCCCAGGTCCCGGACTTCGCGAGCCTCGAGCTGCAAGGCCTGGCGGTTGTCCTCGGCCACGTCGATGGTGGCGTATGTCGGCATGCCGTTCCCGAGATCACCGGGCCGCATCTCCAGGGACGCGCGCTCGCCGACCAGCGAGCGGCGTTGAGCGGCGTAGTCCTCGGATAACAGCCGGTCGAACGGCACGTCGTCAAAGCGCGGGTCGCCGTAGTGGGCCTCGCGGTCGGCGAAGGCCAGCTTGGAGCACTCGATCACCGTGTGCAGGTAGTCCGCCGAGTTGTGGCCCATCGCCGCCAGGTCGAACCCCTGCAGCAGCGACAGCTGTTGCACGAATACCGGGCCCTGGGTCCAACTCGAGCACTTGGAAACCTCCAGGCCGTGGTAGTTCAGGCTGACGGGCTCCTCGAAGTCCGCCTCCCACTCGGCGAAGTCCTCATAGGTGAGCAGGCCCGCGTGCGCCGAGCCGCTGGCGTCTTCGACCGGGTTGGCCGTGATGAAGTCGATGATGCGCTCGGCGATCTCGCCCTTGTAGAAGGCGTCGCGCGCGGCCTCGATGCCGGCCACGCGCCCGCGTCCGGCAGCGGCCTGCTCGGCGCGGCAAAGGATGCGCAAGGTCTCGGCCCAGGCGGGATTGCGAAGCAGGTCGCCGACCTCGGGCGCCCGTCCCGACGGCAAGTAGACCTCGCCGGTGCTGGGGTAAAACTCGGTGTACTTGGCTTCGTTACCGGCCAGGCTGTCGCGGAGGCCTGGGTAGACGGGAAAGCCGTGCTCGGCGAGCTCTATGGCGGGCTGCGCGACCTCGGCGAAACTGAGGGTTCCAAAGCGGGCCAAGGCCGCGGTCCAGGTTCCGACCACGGCGGGCACGCAGGCCGGCAGATAGCCGTCGCCGGGGATGAGATCGATGCCGTGCTCGCGGCACCAGTCGATGCTGAACGCCCGCGCCGACCAGCCCATGCCGCTGAGCGCGTATGCCTTGCGCTCGCGCGCCGAGTAGATGAGCGTCGGCACCTCGCCGGCCAGCCCGTTGCTCTGGGGCTCGAGCAGGTTGAGGCAGAAGCACATCGCCGCGGCGGCGTCGATGGCGTTGCCGCCCTGCTCCATGATGCGGAAGCCCGCGGCCGTGGCCAGATAGTGACCCGACGTGACGACGCCGCGTCGGCCCATGACCACCGGGCGAGTGGCATGGGCCGGACGTTGCCCGGGGCCGTCGTCTCCCAGAAAGGTCGTGACCGTCACGGGCTATTGATCCAAGGGCCGTCGTGCTGGACGCACTGGAAATCTAGTTGATGCTCTTGAGATGCCGATAGTCCTTGCCTACCAATTTCGTTTTTTTCCACAAT
This sequence comes from Chloroflexota bacterium, assembly GCA_965243625.1. Classification (GTDB taxonomy): domain Bacteria; phylum Chloroflexota; class UBA11872; order UBA11872; family UBA11872; genus JAJECS01. The sequence continues at coordinate 346,509 of CBDEVI010000002.1, read as the reverse complement.
AGCAATCTCCTGCCGTATAGATCATTGCGCATTAGCGCCACGAATTCGCCGAGTACTCGATTCTTTTCTTGATCAGATTCATTGGCACCAACTCGCACAGTGTCAAGGAATTCATAGCCTTTTCGAATCAAATCGTCAGGAAGATATAGCCATCCGTATGCCAGTTGTTTGATGAATTCAGATCGAAGTGAGTGCAACGCGTCTTCACCGGTGATTGATCGGACACTGAATCCCTCTAAGTTTTGGATCAGACTAGTGTATCGATCTTCCTTTCTCTTGTACATTTCCCAACGTCGCCTGCTGGATTCGTTCAATGCCCATACAACTACGGCGACTACAACCGGGACGAGCACGACTAGCAGGTTTTCCATCAGAGTGCCCCTCGCCCGATCCCTCTAGCCTTCCCGCTCACGAGAGTCTGCCATCGCCCAGAAACGTCTTGACCGTCATGGGCTGCCGGACCACCGCGCGGCACGCAGGCCACCGAGTTTGGTGGCCTGCGTGCTCACGTCGATAGGTCTCTAGCTCGCCGTTTCAGTCGCGCGCAGCTCGTCGGACCAGTCGCGCCAGAGGTCGCCGTCCGGGTAGGCCAACGCCTGCTCGTCCGGGAGGGACTCCTCGGTCTTGTCGTAGGCGTAGATCGTGGCCTGACGGATGATGTCGCTGCTCGTGTTCTGCCCCGCCATGTGCAGCATGTTGGCGTGCCAGAGGACCACCGAGCCGCAGGGTCCGTGGGTGTCCACGACCGGCGTGTCTTCCTTGATCTCCGAGATCGGCGGCGTGACGTAGCCGTCGAACTTGCCCGCGGAATGCCGCAGGCTCAGCCAGTCGTCGTTGGACGGGATGTCGCCGCGGTGCATCGCGGACCACCGGTCCCAAATCCGCTGATGGCTGCCGGGCCACAGGTGGAGGCCGCCGGCCCCAAGCGGCAGGTCGTCGAAGTAGGCCGCGATCTGGAGCCGCCGCCGGCTTTCGTACATGCCCTCCGCCGCGTGAGCCGAGGGATACCTGGCGCTCGGCTGGACCTTGGCGTACGGGTACTTGTTGACCCGGCCGCCCGGACTGTTGGGCAGCGTGCAATAGAGACCGCGCGATCCCTGGGCGGTCGCCCACACGGGACCGGTCTTGGGCAGGCGCAGCTGCTCGGTCTTGCGCGTGGCCTTGCCGAGCCACTTGTCGGACTCCGGACCCAGATGGACCTCCATGCTGGTGATGTGGTCCTCGGTCAAGAGCGCCGGTCCGATGGTGGTATTGGTCTCGTCGAGGCCGTTCGGCCAAATGACCTCACCGTCGCCGAGCAACTGCTCCGCGATGTCGAACATGGCACGGGGCGCCAGGTCGAGCAGCAGCTCTTCGGCGCCGTTGCGAATGTAGAGCCGGTGGCCGCCGCCGCCGAAGTACGGGTCGCCGCCGCCCTCGGGACGCTTGTAGCCTTCCCGCTCCTCGTCGGAGAAGGGCAGCCAGGTCGCGGGGTCGTCCCGCTTCATGCTGGGTCGGTGCTCGGCGATCAGCTCCCACATCTGCTCGCGGGTTTGGCGGCAGAGCTCGAGGTCGAGCACTGCCGGCAAGACCAGGAAGCCGTCGCGCTTGAACTGGGCGATCTGCTCGGTGGTGAGCCGCGGAACCTGCGCCACGCTGGAGGATGGCGTTGCCATGGGATCCCTGCCTCGTTGAAAGACGAGTGTGCGGATGCCTGATTATGGCTTATGGGCGCGCGGCTGGGGAGTGAAACTGCACTGCGCGCCGGCCTTTTCTTCGATCGGGTGCATGCAATTTACCGGGGAGCCGCCGCCGGCTGGCGCCGGGCACTTCGAATGCCACGGCGCGACTGCCGGAGTCTCGCCCGCAATCACGGTCTTGACCCGTCCTCGCCACATCGGATTTGCTGCCCGACCCGGCGGCGCGGCACCGTGTGCAGGGTTGCGCCTCACCTGACGGGGGCTTGGTATGCGCCTCGATGAGCTTGACCTGAAGCCCAAAGACTACGCACCCAAGCCACCCATCGGGCAGCGGCTCAAGATCGGCCTCGTGGGCTGCGGCGACATCGCCAATTCCGCCCACCTGCCCGCCTACCGCGACTTCGGATACGACGTCGTCGCCTGCAAGGACATTGATGCCCAAGCGGTCGAATCAACCTGCAGCCGCTGGCGCATCCCGCGTGGAAGCACGAGCCTCGCCACGCTGTTGGACGATCCAGCGGTCGAGGTGGTGGACCTGGCCGTGCACGCCAATGTGCGTTCCGAGGTTCTCCTTGAGATCGCGGCGGCGGGCAAGCCGATTCTTTCGCAGAAGCCGCTCGCCATGGATTGGGCCTCCGCTCAGCACATGGTCCGCGGCGTCGAGCGGGCGGGCATGCCGCTGATGGTGAACCAGCAGGCCCGCTGGGCGCCGGCCCATCAGGCCATAAAGGTGCTGCTCGACCGCGGCGTCTGCGGCCCGCTCTACAGCGTGGCCCACGTGCGGCGGTCCTGGCAGGACCATCCGGACCGCTGGTGGCGCCAGCTGCAGGACTTCAATGTCGTGGACCACGGCGTCCACTACATCGACCTGGCTCGCTACTTCACGGGGCGATCGCCCGACGCCGTGAGCTGCACGACCAGCCGAGTCCCGGGGCAGCTTGCTGTCTCACCCCTGTGTCACTCGCTGCTGATGCATTTCGACAGCGGCGACCTGCTCTGCACCGAGCATTTCAACAACATCGTGCCCAGTCCGGCGGCTCACGCCGACACCTGGTACCTGGATGGGGTGGAGGGTTCGATCGTGGGTACCCAGAAGTGGGTAGAGGTCTCCCGCAAGGATGCGCCCGACCGCCGTGTGCGTTTCCCGATCGAGGGCCGGTGGTTCCCGGACGCCTTCGGCGGCAGCATGGCCGAGATGATGACGGCGGTCACGGAAGGCCGCGAGCCGCTGACCTCCGGCCGCGACAACCTGAAGTCGATCAAGATCGCCTTCGCCGCCGTCAGAAGCAGCGAGGAAGTCCGCACGGTACGTCTGAGCGAGTTCGACTGAACTCGTGCCAGCTGGGGAGACTTGACAAGGCTCGCGGGCTAGCCGTCCTCTTCGGGGAGCAGCAGCACGCGCAGGTAGCGGTCATCGGGGAGGTAGAGCCGAGCTGCGGCTGCGACCTGCTCCAAGGTCACGGCGTCCAGCCGTTCCTCGAAGTCGAGGATCCCTGAGAATTCCCCATCCCGCTGCACGACGGCCTGGATCTGGCCACGCCAGAAGCTGTTGTCGCGCAGCTGCTCCTCGCGGGGCGTGCGCAGCAGCTCCTTGGCCGTTTCCAGGTAGTCCTGCTCGCCGCCGTCGCGCAGCCAGGCGATTTCCTCGAAGATTGCGTCAAAGAGCTCGTCCGCCCGCGCGGGGTCGCTGCCGAAGATCACATAGAACAAGAACTCGGGTTCCGGAAACCGGGTGGCCCTGGTGATGGCGCCGACGCTGTAGGTGCCGCCGAGCGCCTCTCGCAAACTCTCGCGCAGACGGATTTGGAGCATCTCGCCTACCAACGTGAGCGTGAGCGCCTCCTGACGGCTCCATTCCATGTCGCCGGCGAACACCACCGCCGTCCGGCTCCGAGGTTCGATGCCGATGCGGACAACGTGCTCCTCCAGCCCGGACGGTCGCTCGACCCCCACATCGCGCCACTGCTCGACGCGCCCGGTGGTCGGCAGACTGGCCAGGTAGGACTCCGTCAGCGATCGCAGGGTGTCCCAGTCAAAGGCGCCAACGAACACGAAGGTGGCGTCACCCAGGTCCGCGAACCGGTCGGCGTAGACAGCTTCGGCGCGTTCCAGGCTGAGCTCGTCCAGCAACTCGAGCGTGAGTGGCCGCCGGCGGAAATGATTCTGACTAAACGCCGTGTTCAGGGTGTCGGAGAACACCGCGTCCGGTTGGTCGGCGCGCGTCTCGGCGGTAGTCCGCAGGCTGGTCTCGAAGTTCGAAAAGTACACCGGGTCCAGCCTGGGCGCGGTGGCATAGAGATTGATCAGCTGAAACAGCGTTTCGATGTCTTCCGGCGACGAGCTGCCATTGAAGCCCTCGTATAGCTCGCTGATGTAGGGCGACACCGAGACCCGCTTGCCGGCGAGCAGCTTGTCCAGGGCTACGTTGTCGTGCGGACCTACGCCGCTCCCGCTGGCCAGTTGCGCGGCGTAGGTTGCGGAGACGTGGTCGGCGTCGTCCACCAGCGAGTGTCCGCCCGGACTGAAGGCGCTAAACACAATTTCGTCATTCTTGAAGTCGGTCTGCTTGGCGATCACGGTGATCCCGTTGGACAGCGTCCACTTGACGGCGTCGATGGACTCGATGGCTTCTTCAGCGGTGATGCTGCCCGGCGTCGGGATGGTGGCCATGAGCGGCACGTCGGCCACCTCGTCCTCGTAGGGCTCGACCTCCAGCGTGTCGGCTGCGGCGAGTTTTGCCTGCAGCTCGGTTTCCAAGTCCTCGTCCGACTTGTCGCCGCTGCCTTCGGGTCGCATCACCAGGAGCACCGTATCTCCGGGCTCGCTCCAGGTCGCGGCCACGGCGTCGACATCCGCCAGCGAAATTTCGGGCAGCAGCGCCTGGTAGAAGGCCCACTCAACCTCGATGCCGGGAACCGGAGTCCCGTTCAAAAAGTGGTCCGCGTATTCCTGCGAGAGATTGACCGACTCCCGCTGATCCCGCTCTTTGTAGACACGCTCAATTTCGCTCAGCAGGTTGGACTTCTCGCGCGACAATTCGCTCTCGGTAAACCCGTGCTGTCGTGCGCGCTGCGTCTCCTCGAGCAGCGCCGCGAACCCGGCCTCGACGCCGTCCTGCTCCACCCAGGCCGCGAACTGCACCAGGTCCACCGGCTGGATGAATCCTCCCCGCAGGGCATTGGCCCCTAGATATGGAGGATCATCAACCTGTCCGCGTTCGAATAGCCGGGCATTGAGCATCATGAACGCCAGGCGCTCCACCACGATGCGCCGCAGCGCCGCCAGGTCGTCGCCCGACTCGGGTGGGAGCTTTCGCACCAGGAACATCTGGGTGCCGGGCGCCTCGGGGTCGCTGAACACATTCACCCGCGGCTCGTCGTGCTCGGGCACGCCATAGCGCGGCCGATCGGTCGGCGGTCCGATGGCGGCGGCCGCCTGGCCCGCCTCGCCCTCCGGCGGCGGAGCAAAGTATTGCCGCACCTTGGCTTCAATCGCCTCGGTGTCGAAGTCGCCCACGGCGATGACGGCCATCAGGTCAGGCCGATACCACGTCTGGTAGAAGTCCACCAGCCGCTGTGGAGGAGCGTTTTCGAAGACTTCCGGCAGGCCGATCGGGTCCCGCTCGTTGTAGCGAGAGTCGCCGAAGATCAGCGGAAACCAGTTGTTCTGGAACCGCGCGCCGAACCCCCGAAACAAGCGCCACTCTTCCAGGATCACGCCGCGCTCGAGCTCCACTTCGTCCGGCGCGAACGCGATGGCGAAGGCCCACTCGCTGAGAATCTGAAACGCCTTCTCCAGAATCTCCGGATCGTCGGTCGGAATCTCGACGAAATAGCGGGTGACGTCGAATCCCGTTGACGCGTTCACGTCAGGGCCAAAGTTGCTGCCGATGGACTCCAGGTATTCGACGATTTCCTGCTTGGCGAAACGCTCGGTGCCGTTGAACGCCATGTGCTCGACGAAGTGCGCCAGCCCGCGCTGATCTTCTTCTTCAAGGATCGAGCCGGCCTTCACGATCAGCGATAGGTGCGCCCGATCGCGCGGCTCCTCGTTGTGCCGAATGTAGTAGACGAGGCCGTTGCTCAAGGTGCCCCGCACCACGCTGGGATCGAAGGCCAGCGGCGCGTCGGGGTCGGATGGCAGGGCAACCGCGGGCGTCGGTTCGGGAGTTGGCGTGGGCTCCGGCGTGGGCGTGGGTGTCGGTTCGGGCGTCGGGGTCGGCGTGGGCTCCGGCGTCGGTGTTGGTGTGGGTTCTGGCGTCGGCGTGGCCGTTGGTTCAGGTGTTGGAGTCGGCGTGGGCTGCGGGGCCGGTGTCGGCGTGGGTTCCGGCGTCGGCGTGGCCGTGGGCTGTGGGATCGGGGTCGGCGTGGCGGGAACCGGCGTTGGCGTGGCCGTGGGCGCGACGGCCTCGCGCGTGACGACCGCCGTGGGCGTCGGTTCTGGCGTCGGCGTTGGTGCGACGGCCACGGGCGTGGCGATGGCCGTCGGCGTCGGCTCCGGGGCGGGTGGAACTTCGTCGCCGCAAGCCGCCAACACCATCGCCACAAGAGCGACGGCGGCAATGATCGCCGCCAGGTTCAGACGTGCGCGCATGGAGGTCACTCTGCGGTGTTCATCCGAGCGTTCGCCAGCACTCGTCGACTTTCAGGGAACTGTCCGCGATGCATGCGCCGCGGGCGGCGCCTCCACGGCGCGCGATCGTAGCAGGCTGTTGCGCCACCGAGCCGGTCTTTCCATTCGGCCAGGTGTTCCCTCGGAGGAGGCTCATATCCGCGCCGGCGAGTGCATGTGACCTCAAGAGACTGGGGCCGAGCATTCGGACCACGTCAACCTTGCCGGATTGTCGGCGCTTTCTCGGTAAGTCTTGGTCCGGTTCGCGGTCGACGCGGTGCAGTCGTCCGAGCCGCGGCAACGGCCGATTGGTCGTCGTCCCGTGCCCGGCAGCGGACGCACCTGGGCAACTCATCCGGCTTGACGCGTCCGGTTGCACGCCGATTAGCGTCAATTGAACGGCGAGTACTTCCGTTTGCCGGGCGAGACGTCCGCATTTGCTGAGGCCATGCGCCCAAATGACCTGTGGGTTGCGTCGGAGTAGGCAATTCAATTCCGGGGTTCCTTCCTCGGTCATAGGGCGTCCGTAGCTACGAAGTGCGGGAAGTGGCTCTCACGGGAACAATGGATTCTCCAGGCCCCCCACCTGCGTCAGAAACCGCCGCACGGCCACCGCGCACTCCTGCGGTTTTTCGAGTTGCAAGAAGTGCGTCGTGTCGGGAATGAACTCATGGTCGACGTCCGCGTCCCCGTAGTCGAACGACGGGGCGCTCGGGTCCTGCGCGGGGTCTGCGGCTACGGTCTTGACGGGACACCTCATGGCGCCGAAATCGACGGTCACCGCATACGTCGAGGCATGGTCCCAGATCTGCGCCTCGAACTCGGCGGGACACCGGAGCTCGAACCCCCGGCCGGTCGCCGACGCCTTGAGGGTCGTTCTGGCCACAAGCTCGAAGACTCCCGGAACGGCCCGCTGAAAATAGGGCAAATAGGTATGAAGCTCCGCCAGCTCTTCCCTGGACCGGAACCATTGTGTCCTGCGCCTGAGCATGTCGGCTGTGCCCTTGGCCCGCGATTCGAACGCCCGGTACTTGGAGCCACGGTTGCAGAGGGGCGGGGCGAAAAGCACCACGGCCGAGTAGCCGTCTCCCCGCGACGGCGCATGAAGGCACGCCAGGGCTGAAATGGAGTGAAACACGCCAACGGTCGGTTTCTCGCCATAGCGACGGCCGATCGCCTCACGAATGCGGTCGTGGTCTCGTGCAAATGTGCCGACGCAGTGGTCCGCCTGGTCGCCGACGTTGTTCCAACCGTGATTCCGCAAGTCGTGGACAAATAAGTCGAAATCGCGGCTCAGAAGCGACCAAAACGCATAGTAGAGGTCAATGGCAAGGCCGTTGCCGTGGCTCAGCACGAGCCTGGGGCCCTCTGGGTTTCCGTGGCGTCGCAGCATGATCACGGTGTCGTCGTCCACCTGGACGGGATGAACCGACAGCGGCTCTGGAATCTCCCAGACGGCTGCCAAAGGTCCTTTCACCGTACGCACCCTCCTGCTAGAGCGATCATGGACGCCAGGATCAACAGGCGGATTCAGCTATGGACGAACCAGATCGCCAGCGCCGCGTTGGCGTAGACGAGCCGGCGTGTTCTGCGGAAACGTCGGAGTTTCACCGTCAGGGCAACCTCAATTGAGGTCGCCGAAACCACTTTTAGCACAGACCGGACACGCGATTAGCCGTCGCAGCGGGCGCTGAACAGGTACTGCGACTCCCAGACACCTGAGTAGCCCGGCACGGAGCCGCCAAGCCATCGCGAAGCGCCGCAGCCTGGCCGATTTCGCCAATCCACTTCCGTTAGGAGCGGGGGACGGGGCTCGAACCCGCGACATCCAGCTTGGAAGCACGCAAAGTCCGAAACTCGCCGAGATTCGCGCTCTAACAGGTTTGCGACACCGATTTCCCGGTCGCGCTAGCCCTGAAGGCTTGCTGTCGCTCTTTTGTGAAATCTGCGTCCAATACGCCCCCAATTGTACTCTTATTCGCGAGCCACGTTCCTACGGAGGGCGCCTACGGGGCGACTCGTCCTCCGCCGCCGAAGCACTGCTCCAACCGAGGTCTCGCACTGCGGCTGTAGCAGAAATGGCTCCGGAGGCGGCGTGCACAGTTCATGGGGCGATCTGCAGCGGCTCACTGAGGCGCGGCCGAGTCGCTGATCGAGTTATCGGGGCGCAGTCAGGGCCGACCGCTTCTGGGCAACGCGGGCGATTTCAGTCCGGCGACAGACCCTATCGGACGCGATGCGCCCGGCTCCGGCGCGTCTTGCGGCTCCCGCGGTCACCATTGCCCGTGAGACTCATGAACACGTCGGTCACCACCATGACAACCCTGGGTCGATAGTCCCGCGACAAGTGCGAGCGGTCCTTGCCCATCTCGCGCGCCACGGCCGCGATATTGCCCGTCGCCACCCAACGGCGAAGAAATGTCTCGTATGGGGTCGCTAGAAGATCGCGGGCCAGACTGACCGCCTCCTCGACTAGATCGCGGAGGGCCAGCGCTTCAGCGCCCGGTCGCCCGCGGTAGACGTGAGATGCGCGTTCCTGCACTGCGGCAATCCGGCAAAGGGAGTTGTCCTGGAGATCCCAAGCGCTCCGCAGGTGGCGAATCGCGTGCTCCACTCGTCGTTCCCAGTCTGCCCGAGGCCGGCGCCCGGGGCCTGACCCTGCGGTGTGTCCAAGCGCGGACGCCAATGGTTCGCGCCCTTCGACGAAAGAGTTTGATCGACTGGACACCCTTGTCCATTCAACGAACCTACCGTGGCGATGGCTAGCAAGGTTTCCGTAGTTCTCTGACTGATCGGACCATCTCTGCTGGCCGCCGGTCGCTACTCACGCTTCGTCGTCAGCGGACAGTGCGTGCGAGATGATTGCTATTGGATCTCTTCTGAGTGGACAGGCCGAGCAAAACGCCCGAGTTTCGGTCCTAGAGAGCCTAGGCAGGGCGGATGGCGGAGGCACCGGAGGACCGTCACTTCGAGCGGAGGCAAGGGCGCAACTGAAAGCCGCACGACGCCAATGCTCCTAGCGTCTCGGGTGTTGCCGGACGATTCTTCTATCCACTGTTGCTCGTGACGGCCTGGGCTGGACCTCCTCAGTTTGTGGCGCACACCACGACCGCCCCACAGCTACAGAGTGCCTCGTGAAGGCTCTGCGCACGATCGTGTGCCATCGGCGTCCTGCCGAGAAACTTGCCAGAGGTCAAACATCCAGCGTGGCCGGGCCTCTTGCCCAAGATCAGCCACCCATAGGCGCCGCAAGTGCCCAGACAGGACCCAGACTGACGATCCAGCCTGTGACCACCGAACGAAGGGTCCTTTGCCAGCATTGTGATCTCTTGACGATGCACCTGGCGAGTTGCGTGCCGGCGCTGCACGGCACGCGGCCTACGGCACCGGCGCACCCGACACTACACACCCCGCACCTACGACGAGTCTGAACGCTTTGTCCTAGTCCTGTTGCGCACGTGGGCGCATGCCTTCACCTTCCCCACCAGCGCGCACCGCACGCGGGCGCTCGTCGGCTGGCTGCGGTGCTTCAACCGGCGGCGTTCCCACGGCTCGTTGGGCGGCCTCCCACCCGTCAGCCCTGTCTCACACCTTGTATGTTCCCGGCGCCTTGGATTGTCCAAGGTCACAGGGAACGGGCCGGGACAGACCGATCACATCTTGGTCGTATGAGACCGCTACACAGCAGGGTCGTCCCGCCCGCAGGCTGGCCCGGAGAGCGAACAGTTGCCGGGCCGTGAGCACGAGCCCGCATCGGCAAGGCAGGACGCGTCGCTAGCGTTGCCGGAGGGTACCAATGGCGGCACCAGCGAACGTGACGGTGGGGATCGATGTGGCGAAGGCCCAGCTGGACGTGGCCGTGCAGCCCACGGGGACGACCTGGACGGTATTTCTAGCCGAGAGGGAAAGCTGCACGCCTCATGCCCGTCAAGCAGCCCTCTCTCCGGGTAATCTGTGCGGGCCGGAGCGTTCGAGTTGATAGGTATGCCAGGGATTCGCTTCGTACACGCCGCAGACTTGCATCTAGACAGCCCACTCCTCGGCCTTCGAAGCGAAGCACCCGAACTTGTCAGTGAAACGCTGCACCGTGCAACCTTTGCCGCCTACGAGAACATCGTAGGTCTGTGCATTCGCGAGCAAGTCGACGCGCTGCTGATAGCGGGCGATATCTATGACGGAGCGGACCGCAGCCTGCGTGCACAGTTGAGATTCGTTGCGGGTCTGCGGCAACTGGACGCGGCCGGGATCCGTTCCTTCATCTGCCACGGGAACCACGACCCGTTAGATGGTTGGGAAGCACAGTTGGCACTACCGACGGGGTGCGTTCGCTTCGGCTCGGAGATGACAGGTGCACCTGTATTTTCTGAAGATCCGGAACGAGCGATGGTGTACGGGATCAGCTTCCCTCGGCGAGAGGTGCGCCAAGACCTTTCGCCGCTCTTTCGCGGGGCCAAGCGGGGCGACGGCCTCAACATTGGCTTGCTACACGCAAACGTCGGCGGAAACCCCAACCACGATTCCTACTCGCCTTGCTCCGTTGACGACCTCACAGGCACCGACATCGACTATTGGGCATTGGGCCACGTCCACACTCGGCAGGTACTGAGGCAAACGAATCCAGCTGTCGTCTACCCCGGGAACCCTCAGGGTCGTCACGCCAACGAGCGAGGTGCGCACGGTGTATACCTTGTGGAGATCGACCAAGACCGCGTGACACGACTGGAATTCCGCACTACGGATGTCGTCCGTTGGGACACCCGGGAATCAGATATTTCTGGGTTGGACACAGAGCATCAGGTATTGGACGCTATTGACGAGTTGACCAATGCCGCGATTCAGGCGGCCGCGGGTCACTCAGTTGTTCTCCGGCTAAGACTGACAGGTCGCGGACCAATGCACCGATTCCTGCGCCAGCCGGAGAACGTGAACGCCATCATTGAGCAACTCAACGAACTTCACGCAAGTGTCGAGCCCTGGCTGTGGTGTGAGCGGATTCAAGTAGGTACCGCATCGTCGGTAGACCGAGAACTGGTGACCCGGCAAGAAGACTTCACCGGCGACCTCGTTCGGCTTGCAAGCGAAATGCAGGCGAGCCCTAGCGCCTTAGCCGAGCTAAGGGAGTTGCTGCGGGAGTTGTATCTCAAGTCGAACGCCAGTCCGTACCTGAGGGAACTATTGCCGTCGGACGGCGAACTCCGAAACCTGCTTGCTGCCGCTGAGGACGAATGCCTCGCTGCTCTGGTGGACGACGAGGATGAGGCATGAGGCTACACGAGTTGTATGTCGATGGATTTGGCCACTTCCACCACAAGACCATTGGGCCGATGCAAGGATCGGTCACAGTTCTCTACGGTCCGAACGAGGCCGGCAAGAGCACCCTCTTGGCATTCATTCGGGCAATTCTCTTCGGCTTCCCGACTAGGTTCAACAGCCACTTCCCACCACTCACTGGGGGGCGCCACGGAGGCCGGATCACACTATCCGACGACGTCAATGGGTCATACGTTGTTGAGCGGTATTCCGGTGCGCGTGGCGGCTTGCAGGTCACTGCCCCAACTGGTCCCACGGCTAACGCCGAGACTCAATTGCGCCAGTTGGTAGGCCCCGCCACACCCGAGTTCTTCAAGACCGTTTTCACCTTTAGTCTTGATGAACTTAATGAGGCGGCCGCATTGCAGGGCTCCAGCATCTATAGCGCCGGCCAGGGTGTTCCCGGAATGGCCCGACTTGAGAAGTCACTTCTCGAGCGGAAAGGCAGCATCTATAAGCGCAGGGGCAGCCTTCAGGCTTTGCCGAAGCTGCTGAACGCACTGAGGGACGTAGACCGCCAACTGAAGGCGGTCGAGGGAAATGCGGACCGATTCGGGCAACTCAATGTTCGCAGGCTTGAGATAGGCAAGGAACTTGAATCCGCCAAAGACAGACTCCTGCGGCTAGACTCTCGCCGGTCCGAAATCGACAAGCTTCTCGACGGCTGGGAGAGCTGGGTCGCGCTAACCAATTGCGAATCGCGGCTCAGCGGCATGCCTCGGTTCGAGCATTTTCCGGAAAACGCCGCTACGCGCCTCGAAAGCTTCGAGGACCAGGCTAGGCAAGCAAGGAAGGACCTCGAAGAAGGGCGCAGTCAGCTCCAGCAAACAAAGGAATCCGCCTCAGTCGCCATTCACGACGAAGCCCTCTTAGACGATGCGGGGATTGTCGAGGGTATTCGCCGCGCCCGAAGCAGTTTCGATAGCTCCGTCCGAGACTTGCCGGAGCGGAAGTCGGAGCTACGGAGGCTCGAAGCCGACCTATCGGAAGGGCTGGCAGAAGTCGGCCATGGGTGGGACGAAGGAGACGTAGTGGCCCTGGACACGTCAATAGTCGTCCGAAGTCAGGCCGACCGATTGAAGCAGCAGATAGCTGAGCGTCGCGAACGCTTCCAACAAGCGAGAGTCGTGTTTGACCAAGAGCGGCGAGTGCTGCAGAGCCACCAAGCGGAAGTGCAACAAGCGCGAGAGGACATGCCCCTAGAGCCCCCTCCGCTTGACTCTGCCACGCTGACGGAGCGCAGCAATGCCTTGCGTGCAGCCAGGGGGCAGCTCGACGAATATGAGAGGGAGCGACAGAACCACGAGAACCTGCTGCGCCAGCTCAACACGTTGGCGAGCAGTCGAGAATTAGCTGCTCAGACCGCCAAAAGTCCCAATTCGCTCTTGCTTGTTCTGCTGGGACTGGTCGGTGCCGCCCTAATCGTAGTCGCGGTGTTACTTGGTGAAGGAGCTTTACCCCTGGGCATCGCCAGCGGGTTGGCTCTGCTGACCACGGTGGCCATCCTTTACTTGTCGGCAAGGGCGTCCCCGATCGCTATTCCGGCACCCATGACCACTGAGCTCGAGCGACAGACTAGCGACGCGGAAGCGGCTGCAGAAAAACGTCTGCAATCGCTGATGCAGTTGACAGCAGCTCTGGGCCACACAGATCAGCCGAACACTGCCGCGCTGGAGTTGTTAGAAGCGGATCTGGAATCGGCGCGAACCGCGCTGAACACATGGACGGGTGTAAGGGCCCGGGTTGAAGAAACATCCCGTCGAGAGAAGTCGCAAGAGCTGCTGGTCGAAGCCGCGACCAAGGAATACGAAGCTGCCAAGGTCTCCGCACGGGAAGCTAAACGGGAGTGGCAGCAATGGCTGCGGGAGCGCGACCTGGATGAATCATTGACGGCAGACACGATGACAAGCTTTCTGGCCCGCATCGACGCGACCCGTGTCTCACTGAACGAAGCCCGCCGGATGCGCGAACGGGTAGCGGCCATTGAGCGCGACATCGCCGAGTTCCGCAATCAGGTGGAATCGTTGGCCATGACGCACAACCTGCAGCTAAATCCGGATGACCAGCGGCAACTGGCAGCCGTGGCCGACGAGCTCATTCAAAGACTGGACGACGCGCTAGAAATGCGCTTCCGGCGGGAGCAGGCCAAAGAGTCGGCAGAAGATTACCGGCGTCAAGTGGAACGGCAGGAGCAGCGTTTGCAGGCGGTGGAGCAGGAACTCTCAACTCTATTGGTGTCCGGCGGCACGGTCGATCCCGAGGAGTTTCGCCGCCGGGCGCGACAGCACCTCGAACGAGTGCAGCTAGAACGGCAGCGGGACGAGCACCTACGTAGCTTGGAGCGTCTCTGCGGCCCCTTCGAAAGGTTGGCAGCCTTTCGAAAGTCCCTGGAAGGATCTGACCCCAGTCAGCTCAGCGGGGAGTCTGTTCGGTTGTCAGAGCAGCGAGCGGAAATAGACGACCGGTGCAACGCGTTGCGAGAAGAACGGGGTGGCATCGACAACGCGCTGATGCAACTGACGGACGAAGAGGAATCATCGGCTCTACGCATTCGCCGTAGCATCCTGTTAGAGCAGTTGCGAGAGTACGCGCGCGAGTGGTCCCAGCTCACTATTGCCGAGACGCTTCTTGAAAGGACAAGGCAAAAGTTCGAACAGGAACGCCAGCCAAGCGTTATCCGTCACGCTCAGGAGTTTTTTTCGAGTGTCACCGGTCAACGATATAGGCGTCTCTTTGCGCCCATTGGAGAGCAAACGATTGTGGTGACCGACTCCCGGGGCGGGAACAAGCATCCACAACAGTTGAGCCGGGGAACTAGAGAACAGCTATATCTTGCTTTACGCTTCGGCCTGATTCGGGAGTTTGGTGAACACGCTCAAGGCCTTCCGGTCGTGGTCGACGAGGCGCTCGTCAACTTTGACCCAGGGCGATCCCGGATGACCGTCCAGGCTTTCGCAGAGCTATCGAGGACAAATCAGATTCTAGTCTTCACCTGCCAACCTTCCACGGCAGACATGTTCCGCGATCTAGCCCGAGCCCAGGTGGTGTGCATTAGTCAGAAGACTGCCTAGATCTTCTTCTCGTGAGCCTAGGAGGTAGATAGGAGCCGAGATTCTGCGTTTAGGTGAAGCGGAACTCCGAGTCGTTCGAGTACTCTAGTGGCCAAGGCCGGTGCCAAACTGCATAGGGCTGGAGGCCCGCGGTTGACACTGCGCCGAAGCAGCGCCAATCCGCAGCGACCAAAGACGGGGGCTTTCCAGGGCTACTGCAATCAGAAGACTGGTGATTTAATTGCTACCTGACCGATCGGCCTGCCAGCAGGGCACATCGTGCTTGGAAGCACGCAAAGTCCGAAACTCGCCGAAATTCACGCTCTAACAGGTTTGCGACACCGTTTTCCCGGCCGCGCTGGCCCTGAAGGCTTGCTCTCGCTCTTTTGTGAAATCTGCGTCCAATACGCACCCAATTGTACGCCCTTTGCGCGAGCGTCATTTCTCCAAGGAGGGCGTCCGCAAGCGACCTCTCCACCGCCTGCGTGACCCGGCTCGCACGAGGGCCACTCAAGACAACTGCTATGGAGGACCGGCGGCCAAGCGGCCGCGTTCGCACCAGGCGCGGCCGCGGCAACCGCGCTCCGGGGCGGGAAGAGATGGACGAACCGGAGCGCTGTGGCGACGGCTTGTCACTCAAGTTTCTTCAGATCGCCAAAGGGTCTGCCGCATGTCCGTGCTTCGCCGGGAGTGTCCCCGTGAAGCGGCTCGGGTTGATGGCGTCGGGAGCCGCCGCACACCGGTGTCCCGCGCATCCTCCTGAGCCCGCCGTCCATCCGGGCTGGCGCTCGCGGCGGGTGGCAGTCGTGTCTGGCGCCCTCGGCGCGCAGGTGCCGGTTATGTGCGTTGCCGGTCGACGTGATCGGCCCTAGGAAACCTCTGATTTAGTCGCGGGTCGCGGCCCGTGGGCAGGGCCTATGCTCAGGGGCGACCGATAGCCGGTGAGGGCCCTGATGTTGCCGCAACGCTCATTTGCCGACGTGGAGTATGACGGCCAGCCGCGCCAGACGCGGCGGGAGCGCTTTCTCCAGCGCATGGCATCGCTGCTGCCGTGGGCGCGGCTGGAATCGCGCATCCGCCCGGTCTACCCCGCGGGCGCGTGCGGGCGGTCGCCCTACCCGCTGGCCGTGATGCTGCGGATTCACTGCGTGCAGTTGTTCTACAACCTGAGCGACCCGGCGATGGAAGACGCACTCTACGACAGCGTGGCGGTGCAGCGGTTTGTGGGGCTGACCGCGCGGGACCCGCGGCCCGATGAGACCACCATCCTCCATTTTCGGCACCTGCTGGAACGGCACGACCTGGGCGCGGGGCTGCTGGCGGAGATCACGCAGCACTTGGCGTCGCAGGGCCTGCGGCTGCGCGAAGGGACCATCGTGGACGCGACGATCCTCGACGCGCCGGCGTCGACGAAGAACCGCGCGCAGGCGCGGGACCCCGAGATGCATCAGGTGAAGAAGGGCCAGCAGTGGTATTTCGGCATGAAGGCGCACATCGGAGTGGACGCCGAGACGGGCCTGGTGCACCGCGTGGCGACGACGGCGGCCAACATGGCGGATATCACGCAAGTGCCACAGCTCCTGCACGGCGCCGAGACGCGTGTGTGGGGCGATGCGGGGTACGAGGGGGTCGCCCGGCGTCCGGAGCATCGGGGGCGGGCGATCGACTAGCAGGTGGCGTTACGCCGGGGGAAGCGGCGGCGCTTGCCGCCCGGCAGCGCCGCCGCTGAGGCGGAGCAGCGCAAGGCTTCCATCCGGGCGAAGGTGGAGCATCCGTTCCTGTATGTGAAGCGGCACTTCGGCTACGGGCAGGTGCGGTATCGGGGCTTGGCCAAGAACCGCACCCGGCTGTGACTGTTGTTCGGGTTCGCCAATCTGCTGCTGGCGGAACGGACCGCACCGGCCTAAGCGGGCGCACTGCGCCCCGCGCGGGGACGATCACACCCTCGCGGTAGGTTGACATGGCGGATCGAGCCAGCGCGTCGCCCCAGGCAGCGATCCCGCCCCCGCCCAAGCGCCCTGGTGCTCAAATGCCCCAGTTGTTCAAAGGTTTCCTAGACGTTCGGCGGTTTCGCGTAGCGGTGTGTTAGCATTCTGTACGGTATACATTAGACCTCGCAAACCAAGCGAGCGCTCCTCGTCTCGCTCACCACGCCAGGAGGCATATTCGGATGAAGACCTACAATCTGTTCATTAGCCATTCATGGAACTATTCAGACGCGCGCGAAGGCCTTCTGAACCTCCTCGACAATCGCAACTATTTTAGCTATATCGACTACTCAGTACCCAAAGATGACCCCGTTCATACTAGCGGAACCGACAAAGAGCTGGAAGCCGCCATATGGAACCACATGCGCCCTTGCCATGTTATCGTCGTCTTGGCTGGCGTATACGCGTCGTATAGCAAGTGGATCGATAAGGAAATCGATATTGCCCAGAATGACTTTAGTGATCCAAAACCGATCTTGGCTATCAGACCATGGGGGAATAAGCGGATTTCACAACGAGTACAGGAAGCGGCCGATGAAATCGTGGGCTGGAATACCGAGAGTATTGTCGGGGCAATTCGTAGACTTGGAAGCTAATGGTGGCTGATTCCTCACAGAATCAACTCTTAGAGATTTACAAACTTCACTCAGAGCTTGCTGACCGTGTGAGTCAACGACGTGATTCGGCTAACCGATTATTTGCTGGTCTACTTACAGGACTAATAGTATTCATCGCCGCACTACTTAGGTTCGGGAGTGGACAAGTGTCAGAATTTATAGTCCTTTTGGTGATTGGCATAATCGGGCTTTGCTTGTCTGGTGCATGGGTTGTCATCATCCAATCCTATAAGCAGCTTAACAGCAATAAGTTTAGAGTGCTGCACGAATTGGAGACAAAGCTGGAATTTGCGTTTTTTACGGATGAGTGGGACCCGCTATCCACGGGTGTCAAGAGCAACAGATATTGGAAGTTGACCCACGTCGAGAAGGCGCTACCAGCTATCTATTCAGTCTTGTTTACCGGCGTTATTGTCTACGCATCTGTTAGTGAATTCTGCGCAAAATAGAATTCTGTCATATGCCTTTGGACAGGCGGTCGGCGCTGTTTCGCCGACCTAGGAGTCTGCGCCGTAGAAACAGGGGATCATCGGTCAAGCCGTTGACTGAGCAGATTGCCCATGCCGACGACCTTCCGCCCCTACGAGCCCAACCAGACCCTGCGGCTGCCCCCGGATTTGCGGGACTGGCTGCCCCCGGACTACCCGGCCTACGACATTGCCGACCTCGTGGCCGTTGCGCCAGGCCCGAATCCCCCGAGCGCTCGGCACCCATCGCTTCATGGATGTGGTGCAACTACGCTAGGTGATCGTCCGTAAAGTCAGCCGGTGCTTCTGCCGGCCCTGCCTCGCCCTCCCGCATTGCTGCTGCCATGTGGTCGGTACTCCGCACATTCGCAACGGCCACGAGGGCTTCACCCACAGAAGGAGTGCACTCCGGGAGTCGGCGAGATTGGTAGCGCTCGGCGGGTCGACGCGATCTTGGCCGAAGACCCGGCAATCTGCCGAACGATCGTCCACCCGTCGCCGGCGATAGAGCTCCCCGCCGGCGCCAGCTAAGTTCTTGCCCTTGAGCCTGCATCCCGGCCGGAAGCCGTTCGAGCAATAGCAGCACCCCAGCTCGACGCCTTTACCGCCTTGGTCACACCGGCATGCAACGTCCACTTCACGAGCCCAAGGTGCGCCAGTCCCCAGGGGCAAACACCCGAGCACCCACAGCCCGATGGAATTACGCAAGCTCGACCGTTTCGAATCCGCTCTGCTAAACGCTGTGCGAGCCCTGACCTGACACCGTGTCTAACTGCGACGACCAATCGCCGCCGACGGTGGCCTACGCCTTCTGTACGCCCAAGTCACCCGCCCGCATCTCAAACCTTACGTTGAAGCCCATCTGTGCTGCCGCCGATTGGATCCGGCCGCGAATCGTGGGCTGGCGTTTCTTCTCCTGCTCCGTGAGGCTGATGACCACCCATTCCCCACCCGATGTCTTATCCAGGCGGCTGACAATCTCGCGAATCTCAGGGTTAATGCGCCGTGACCGCTGCGGTCGATGCTTCCAGTCACTCGCTGAAACGACCTCTTTGAACTTCATTCGATTCTCCACTCCCGTCGAACAAGATACGCTGGATCGCGAAATGGTGACACAGCCTACTTGTCGCGGGCAAGGCTTGGCCCAGATTCGTATCTATCCGTAACCTAGTCGCGGCAACACCCGACGCATCGCCACTCATCTCGACCCGGTCGGTTGCGACCTTGTATTGGGCAACACTGCATGACGCGGGGAACATGAACGTCTGCGACAGGACAGTGCAAACTACGCGAACTGACGCGACAGCTGGCAGCAGTCTGGGCTCTCCACACGGACCGGTGCAGCGGTCATTTCGTAGGTATCAAATAAGAAAGTGGAATCGAGGCACCGCCCTCTGCTGTCAGACAACGCGATCCCTGGACACTGCTCCCACACTGCGTTCCGTATCGACTCGACGCCGGAGTTTCAATCAACCTGCTCGGGTCTCGCCTGAGCGACGTGAATCGTCAATGGCGATTCTGAAACGGACTCAATTGTCCTGACGCTCGCAAGCCTAGTGGACTGGCCTGCCACCGTAGATGCTGCAGGTGCGGCTAACACCGCAGGATGCCCTCAAGCGTGAATTCGCCGACGATCGGTTCGCCGCCCGGGAACGCCCTGAACCGCACCAAGTTCTCTCGATTGAGGCGGACGTCCTCCGGGAAACTGCCCTGCCCAGTGACGTCGGCAGATAGTAGGGCATGGTGCTGGCCAGCGATGCCGCGACGGTGCCCTGATTGCGCGTACAACTGCAAGTCGCCCGGTGCACCACGGCGTTGCGCGACCGTGAACCAAGCGTTGCGCGGGCGTTGGAGGAACGGAAGGAAGGCTAGATGTCGTGAGTAGGCAAGAGTCGGCTGATTGGACCGAACTAGGAGCAGAGGATGGGACTCGAATCCGCAGCTTCCAGCTTGGAAGCACGCAAAGTCCGAAACTCGCCGAGATTCGCGCTCTAACAGGTTTGCGACACCGATTTCCCGGTCGCGCTAGCCCTGAAGGCTTGCTGTCGCTCTTTTTTGAAATCTGCGTCCAATACGCCCCTAATTGTACTTCCATTTGCGAGCCACGTTCCTACGGTGGGCGCCTACTCCACCGCCAAAGCACTGCTCCGACCAAGGTCTCGCGCGGCGGCTGTAGGGGAATCGATCCTGGAGGCGTCGCACACAATTGATGGGTCGCTCTGCAGCGGGACACTAAGACGCGGTCGAGTCGCTGATCGAGTTACTGGGGTGCAGTCAGGACCTACCGCTCCCGAGCAATGGGACGATGCCTAGCCGGCGACGGACCCTAATGGACGCGCTGGGCAGGGCTCGGGAGCGTCCTCCGCCTACGGCGCTCACCATTGCCCGTGAGACTCATGAACACTTCGGTGACGACCATGACAACCCTCGGTCGATAGTCCCGCGACAGGTGCGAGCGGTCCTTGCCCATCTCGCGCGCCACGGCCGCGATATTGCCCGTTGCCACCCAACGGCGAAGAAACGTCTCGTATGGGGGCGCTAGGAGATCGCCGGCCAGCCTGACCGCCTCCTCAACTAGATCGCGGAGGGCCAGCGCGTCAGCGCCCGGTCGCCCGCGGTATGAGCGAGAAGCCCGGTCCTGAACCGAAGCAAGTCGGCACAGAGAGTTGTCCTGGAGATCCCACGCGCTCCGCAGGTGGCGAATCGCGTGCTCCACTCGTCGTTCCCAGTCCGCCCGCGGTCGGCGCCCGGGGCCGGACTTAGCAGGGAGGTGTCCCGGCATCGACTACGCTGCCTAGTGCTCCTGGCTCGACGAGAGGGGCTGAGTGGACTCTCTTGTCCATTCAACCGTCTGGATTCCGTGATGCCGAGCAAGTTTTCCGTAATCCTCAGACCAGACGGGGGCTGCCTGCATGCCACGCCATGGGCCACACAGCGAAGCCGCGCAACCACCCCACCTGGTCTGCGTACGGCGGGCCTTGGTCAAAGCTTGGCGGTTCGAGTCCTCCTCACGCCTCTAGCTGGGCGCCCACCGGCGCTGCGCGTGCCACTTGCTCGTGCTCTTTCCGAGGTATTGCGACGGGTCGTCCTCGTCTCGACGGCCGCTCCGGTCGCGTTTTGGCGGCACCCAATTCCTGGACGCGAGCGGGTCTTCGAGTCCTGCGCTCGGTGCGGGCGCAGTCGTGGTGGTAGTTGCGGAGGTAGAGGGCCAGATCGCTGCGCAAGTCCGTAAAGCGAGGAATCAAGAGGCGGGCGAAGCGGGGGGCTAGTACCCCTCGGGGATGGATTGGTAGTCGCCGTCTACAACACAGCCATCGCTCCCTGTGGCAACCGTCGCGGACGCGCATCGGTCGCACATCGGGCCCTTGGGCAGACCCGGCGATGGCGTAGGTCAGCAGGCTCTTGACGTCGAGGTGATGGGCCGCAGACGAGACAACAACTCGCCCGATGAACGCCACCATGCCGGGGCCCTAGTAGGAAGAATCTCGGCGCTAGCCCAGAGCGAGGCGCAATCAAGAGCACCGTACATGCCGATGCCTATGGCCATTCCCGGCGCGGGCTAAGTAGCCGGCAAGCGAGGTTTCAGGTGATTGCCGCCGCCGGCGGGCTACGCCCAATAGCTTGACCTCGAATTGCACCGACTTGGCGGGTGATCTCGCGCATCGCGAATATGCTGCCGCCTCGCGGGTCGAAAGCGGCGCTGCGGCGGCAACCGAGGTGCTGCCCACTCGCGTCGATCACCGACCAGGGCGGCCCAAATCTCTAGGCAGTCCTATGCCGCCCCCGCCTCCCAGTCACCCGACTCCGTCGATGGTGCTCGGCACGTGCACCGGTAGACAGCGGCGCAAATCCCGCCGGCAGTCGAGGATTCCACGCGGCCGGCAAATCGCTATTACCGTCGCTCGGGCCACCCACCAGTCCTCAGCTGCGATCCGTTGGACCAGCAACCAGCCGCCGCCGATTGTCGGCCGAACGCTACGATATGCGAAGAGGTCCTCCTTAGATGGAGCCGTCGAACGAACTCTCCTTGAACAGAGTGGCCCTAGCGGAGTCAATGAGAGTGAGTAGGAACTACAGCTAGGCGGGCAAAACGCTCCAACATCCGTCGTGAGCTTTCGAGATTCGGGCAACTCCGACGAGGAGGAAGTTCGTGGGTGCGACCGATTACCAAACATGGAACGACGCGATCGCAAATCACTATCTTGAGGGTCAGTGGCGCAATCGACCGCTTTACCTGGACTTAGATAAGAGCAAGCTTGAGAGCATAGCTGCGCAAGTCTACGAGCAAATCTCGGACCCTCAAGCGGCGTTTAGTGAGGCCGTGGGCCGAACCCTCATGGCGGCAGACTCGGGCTACCAGACCTTCTACATCCACACCCGGAGCCTCGACCGGTGGATACGAAGCGGCCAAAGTGGTCCACCGCCATTCTTGGGACTGCTGGCATTCTTCGCGCTAGTCGCGTCGTCAATGGCGAGTGACGAGCAGTTCAGTCAGGCGAACTACTACGCGCGGCTAGCTCAGGCACTAGGAGTCGCGGGGAACAAGCGGCGTAAAAGGGAAATCCAACGCGGCTTCGCGGACCAGTCACACATCTTCTGGGACGCTCTGAACAAGCTGCTGACCGACGAAGACGGACGACTAGGCTGGCCCACGGCCTTTGCATTCGACAGGCGAGTGCACGTCAGTATCCCGATCTCACAGGCACTCATCCGAGAAGAGGATCGCCGACGTCTTCCAGAACTCTTTGCCCACTACGAGTTGGCTTCTGGGTCATTTCCGGTGAGCGAGATGGTTGGACTGCTCGATGAGTGGATCGCGCGGTCAAGCGTCTCCGTTTCGCTCCGCCATCTTTGGCGATCACCCGGTGATGTGCGCGAGCGAATAGCCGCCGTTGCCTGCCATGAACTCGAGTCATGGGATGGAGTGGTCGCACAGAACGATGCTCAGGGGCTCAGACGAGTCCCGATCAGGTTGGTCGCAAGTGTTCGATCACATCCCAGGCCGCGGCTCGACTTGGATCTTCGTGTCCGCATCTCCGATAGCCGACTCAACAGAAGCCTCGCGCTTGGTGCGGGCGCGGATGGGGCCACCCAGGCAGCCCTCAAGCTGTGCAACAACGCGGTCACACTGATCGACTCCGGCCTGGATGGCTGGGGCGAATTCGATGAGAGCGACCGCATCTCCATGGCGGATGTGCTGCTTGCGAATATGACGCTACGAGATCGCGAAGGCCGGACAGAGCTTGCGCGACGCGCCAGGCAGATTGTGATCCTCGCCTTTGACCAAGGGCAGCAGTGGCATGTCGAAGTTGATCGGGCCTCGCTCGCGGCGAGTCACACACTGTTGGTTCGCCCAAGGCTTGAACGAAATGTCCTGGAGTTTGTGCGGCAGTGCGCGCGGCCCGGATGGAAGAGGTTCGACGCGCAATCGATGATCGGTTGCCCAGAAGGGTGGACGCTCATTCGAGGTGTAGCGCTTATGGCTGCCCCGGATGTCGCATCCGACGACTTACAGCCGCTCATTCCAAGCGCGTCGGCCGCCATCGCTTTCGCGGGAGGACTCGCACTTCCCAGGCGCAACACGTGGCACGCAGCACTCCCGCCAGAAGTTTCGTTTTCGGTGGGAACTGAGAAAACGATCTGCGCCGTGCTGCACCCAATTCAACAGGAAGCAGCAGAGGTGCCTCTAGGGCAATTCCTGAGGTCGGGGGTCGTCCAGCTGCGGGAACATGAGGTTCCGCCGGGTGAGTATCGAGTTGCAGTCTATGAACTCGACAAGTCAGCACGACGATCCCCCCGCTCCATAGCGTCATCGACGCTTCGCCTTCGTTCAGCCGAAACAGCGGGTCCTCCTGACCCCATCAAGAGCTTGCGGCGTCCGATTCATGAAGACTCTCGTTGGGCTGCCATTTCCGCCGTCGATAGCACCGCCGCTTCCACGGGACCCATGGTGGCTGGCGGATTTGTGGAACTCGACAGTAAGCCCGAGCAGATCGGTCCACTACCGCCAACCCACCTAGATCACGCCGATCACAAGGACGAGTTGGAGGAGCCGCCGATCCGAAGTTCGCGGGCACGGAGCGGGTTGGCACCTCCATGCTTCGATGGTGGTGCGCATCATTGGGACCTTGGAATGGGTGTGGCCAACGAGAAGCGTCGCAGGCGCGGAAGCTGCAAGCACTGCGGGCTCGTTCGGTGGCACGGCCCGACCCGAAAACCTAAGTCGGCTCGCGCCCGCGTAGTCTCAAAAGCCTCCGAAAGCCCGATCTCACGCTTGCCGCAGGTCGTAGTGGAAGCAATCGACAATGAGTCACTGGTGGACCTGGATACCTTGCTAAATGCCATATCCCTGCTCAACGAAGGCACATGGGCATCGTTTGTTGCGCTCGCCCGAAATGCCGACGATCGGCCGTGGTTCGCATCCGAGTTCGCTCGGACACTTGCAGGACTTGGCCATATCGAATTGAAGCTCAACCGCACCACTCTCAGAGTGGAGCGTTGGGCGGTCGGACCTCCAGTCTTGGTCGGACTGCCAGACCGTGACACCGCCGTCCTGGCAGGGTTCCGATCCCGGCGGCTATTGGACCGGCTGAAGGCGAGCGTTAAGGCTCTTGGAGGCTCGCTCGCACGCGAAGAGGTCCACGGTGCCCCAACGCAGGTCGTGGTACGAGGGCTCCGACATCAGGAGCGCGCCTACGTCACCGAGTCAGCGACCAATGCACTTGGCTTCGCGGTGCATTCGGTCGAGGATGCTGCCGCGCGGCTCCTGACCGGTTTACCGCCCATCACAGAGCTTCTCGACGTACTCTCTAAGTGGCATCTGCCGGATGGTGACGTTGAAAGGTTCGATATCACGACCGGGCGTTGGGCACCTACAGATCAATCGACGATGCCAGGCGCCTACCGTACGGACTCCTTTCCGCGCACCTACGCTTTTGTCCCACCTACCACGAATAGCCGAGCTACGGCTCGCCTTGGAACCGTGCACCTGGTCAAGCACCTGGAGTCGCTGAGGACTGGAGTCCCGCTGGTGGCCTACGAACCCAAGCGGTGCGAGTTGGCCGTACGGCTGGGCGCGCAACTACCCGGCCTGTACGAGCGCGTCGCCATGCTGTGCAGCGGCTCACCGCCGCGTCGGTTCAATGATGGGACGCAGCGCTACTCCAACGTGCCGCCTGGGATTGCGGCTGGCTTGTGGTCGCGGCTACAGCAGTCGGGACGATCAGAATGACCGACCAGCCACGCAGCCGAGTCGGGCCTTCTGAACTGTACGGGGAGATCAAAGACAGCTATCTCCGCTACTTCGACACAGCGCTCTGGCTGCGTGATGACGCCATCCGGCACGAGCGGCGCGAGCTCCTAGAGCGCCCCGGCACGGCATTCACCGATCCGCTCATCGAGCCTGTCCTCCCCTATCCAGCCACGAATTCAATCGCCGACACATGCGCCGCACTGGAAATAGACCGCGAGACCGCGGAACTGCTTGGAGCAGCGCTCTTTGGTCAGGACGGGGACTTCCGTCTGCGCGCGCATCAAGCTCAGGCACTCACGACCCTCATGCGGGACGACATGAAGCACCGCAACGCCGCGATTACCTCCGGCACTGGATCTGGAAAGACCGAGTGCTTCTTGCTTCCCATCTTCGCCAGGCTGTTGGCCGAGTCGCAGACGTGGCCGAACGACCCCGCCGAACATCACTGGTGGCGCGAGACTGGCGGCCAGTGGCGGAGTGTCAGATCAGCCTCGGAACGGCCGGCGGCCATGCGGGCCATGATCCTGTACCCAACGAACGCCCTTGTCGAGGACCAGATCGCGCGCCTCAGGTCGGCCGTCTCGCGCCTCCGCGAGATGTCGGACATGCGGCTGCCGTACTTCGGCCGGTACACCGGGGTAACGCTCGGTGCCGGCGACCGTCCAAGGCGCAACAGCAATCAGCGAGTTCGTGAGGCAGCGGAAGAGCTTGCCTCGATGGAGCGTGAGCGCGACTCGATTGCTTCGCTCGATCGCTCGACCCGCGACCAATTCCCCGACCCGCGGGAAGGCGAACTGCTCACGCGCTGGGACATGGTGGCGGAACCGCCGGACATCCTGATTACAAACTTTTCCATGCTCAATGTCATGCTCATGCGTGACCGGGAAGACTCGCTCTTCGAGCAAACGGCGGCCTGGCTCCGCCAGAGCGTTGATCACACGTTCACGCTAGTAGTCGACGAGCTGCATCTATACCGGGGTACGCAGGGCAGCGAGGTCGCGCTCGTCGTTCGAAACTTGCTGCGGCGCCTGAAACTCGACCCGGACTCGCCCCAGCTCCGCTGCGCGGCGACCAGTGCTTCCCTGGCACAAGACCAGGAGGGTCGTGATTTTCTTGAGCAGTTCTTCGGCGTGCCCCGGGAAACGTTCGCGATTATTCCTGGGCGTCCCAGCCAAATTAGGCATGGACGCCTCCTTTCCCGGGCGGGATACGACAAGCTCGGACGCGCGATGGCTTCGTCCGAGACGGATCAGCGCCTCCGGGACGCGCTCGAGCACGACGATCTGCGAGCTGCGGTTGCGCGTGCGTGCACTTCTGAGGAAGGCGAGCCACGGCCAACCGAGCTAGCCGTGTTGGACGAACGCCTGTTCGATGCGCCGGCAGCGGAAGTCGAAGATCGTGCGCTTGACGCCGTGCTCAAGGCCGTCGCAATAGACAGAGAGCGTCCGGACGAACCGACCTTCCGGGCACACATGTTCGTGCGCACCATCCGCGGGCTATGGGCGTGCAGCAACCCCTCGTGCACCGCGGTTGACGTTCGCTGGCGCTCGCCTGACCGCCGAATCGGAAAGCTCTACGCGCGACCCACCCATACCTGCGATTGCGGCGGACGAGTGCTCGAGCTCCTTTGCTGCGAGCAGTGTGGCGAGACCTTCCTGGGCGGGTTTGCCGTCCAACCAGATGATTTGGACGACGAGCAGTACTGGTACCTCGGTCCGGGAGCAACCGACAAGCTCACTGCCTGGGAAGCCGCGCCCGTTCATAGGCGCACCTGGGGCGACTACATGTGGTACTGGCCGCGGCGCACCACGCGGCGCTTGAAGCCATGGACGCACAAGCCAAATCGAGAGTCAAAACCTGTAAAGTTCAACCTTCTTCCCGCCGCGTACGATCATCGCACCGGTCGGCTCCACCCGAGCGCCGTCGGAGGTGCCACGGGAACGATGTTCAACGCGCCACCGCCCAGCGGGCTCCTGACGCCAGCGCTGCCCGAATACTGCCCCCATTGTCAATCGCATGGGTGGAATAGCGGCGAATTGCAGCAGTTCTTCCGCGGCGTGGTCCGCTCGCCGATCCGGGCACATACGGCTGGTGTCGCGGTCACCGGTCAAGTGATTGCAGACCGGCTTCTCGCTGGGCTGAGTTCCGAAGAACAGCCAGCGAGGACGATCATCTTTACGGACAGCCGCGCGGATGCCGCAGCTACGGCCGCCGGACTGGAACTCAACCATTTTCGGGACCTTGTGCGGCAGCTTGTTCGCACAGAGCTCGAGGAGTCGGCATCCCCAACTGACATTCTTCGGCGTGCCGCGACAGACCAACCGCTTTCACCGTCGCAGACTGCCGTCGCGAGCCGACTGCAGCGGCTGCACCCAGATTTGTGGGTGGCCTATCTCCTGCAGGCCCGTGGTGTGGCTGACGCTCAACACGAACGTCTGATCGATTCGTTCGAGACGCGGCCGGTCGGACGTGCTTGGGGCGACCTATTGCTATCACTGCGGGATCGCCTGGTGCGCCTGGGCGTGAATCCAGCCGGTCCAGGAGCCTCGGTCCAAGAGTGGTTCGGACAACCGTGGTGGCGAATCTATGCTCCTCCCACTGATGAATGGGAGCCACTCGAATCTCCGGAGCAACGTGAACGGGCCGACGTGGACCGCCTGATGCGGCTTGCCGGTCATACCACCGAGGTTCTGTTCGGCAGGGCAAACCGCGATTTGGAATCGGCTCGCCTGGGATACGTCGCGCCCACAAGTGCGCACACCTCAGCGATCCCACTAAGCGGCGACTGTACGGAGCAGCTGGTACTCGGCGCGATTCGCATCCTCGGGCTTGCTGGACGCCGCCCAGGCTCCCGTTGGCCGCCGTCATCAAGTAATCCACCACAGGTGCTGGACGACTACCTGACAGCCGTGGCCCAATCAAAGGGCATCGACGCCGAAGATCTTCGGGATGCGGTCAAAGAAGCCTTGCGTGCTTCCAAAATCGTCGATGCCAATTGGCGTCTCCCACTCGAAGACCTGGAAGCCCCTTTCGCGGTCTCGCTCACGCCGCCCAATGCGCCAGTCTGGGTATGCAAAACGTGCGCTCGCGTGCACCTGCACGCAAGTGCCGGCGTCTGTACGAACGGCGCTTGCCTCTCGACGCATCTCGTCGCTCAGTCCGGAATGGATCGATTTGACGACTACTACGGCTGGCTAGCGCGCGATCGGCCGCGACGGCTCCGCGTCGAGGAGTTAACCGGACAAACCAAACCACTCGCGGTCCAGCGTGAGCGTCAGCGGTGGTTCAAGGGAGCAATCCTCAAGCCGCCGCGCGAGCACCTCCTCACGCATGGAATAGACGTGTTAAGCGTGACAACCACCATGGAGGTGGGAGTCGACATCGGATCGCTAGAGTCAGTGCTAATGGCCAACATGCCGCCCGAGCGCTTCAACTACCAGCAGCGTGTCGGACGAGCCGGCCGGACCGGTCAGCCATTCTCATATGCCCTGACTCTATGCCGCGATCGCGCACACGACGACTTTCATTTCAACCATCCGGAGCGAATGGCGGGAACACGACCTCCGGCTCCATACCTGGACCTTCGGCAACCCCAAATAAGCCGGCGCGTAGCGGCCATGGAGTGTTTACGCCGAGCCTTTCTAAGCTTGCCGTCAGAATCTCGCCCGCGAACAGGCCGCGATAGCACGCACGGGGCGTTCGGGCGCGTGGCCGACTGGGAACCGCGATTTCGAGCCCCGATCGAGGCCTGGCTGCGTGACTCCGTTGAGATCGAGGACATCGTTGCAGGAATCACGGCCCTCACCGGCCTGGATCCCGACGAGCGGGGTCAGATTGAGCCGTGGTTGCGGGAACACCTCGTGAGGGCGATCGACGACACAATCGCCAATTCAAACTACACACAGCGTGAACTAAGCGAGCGCCTAGCCTCGGCCGGCGTGCTGCCGATGTTTGGGTTCCCCACCCGCTCACGCGACCTCTATCGCGGCCCACCGAGGAGCCTGTCGGAGAACGATCGCGCCATTGTTGCTCAGCGCGATCTTGAAATCGCCATCTCGAGTTTCTCGCCTGGCGCTGAGGTCTTGAGAGACAAAGAGGTGCATGTCTGCGCTGGATTCGCCGCGTGGGGGTTTCAACGCCAGAGGCCACATCCCGTCAATCCTCTTGGCACGCCACTGCGCATCGCACGCTGCAACGCGTGTCAGTCCGTGTCAACAACGCCGGTCGATGAGATAGATCCGCAGGTGACCTGCACGATCTGCGACACCGACGCAGCCAGCATCAAGCTGTTTCAGCCTCTCGGATTCCGAACGACGTACAGACCGCGCGATTACGACGACTACACAGAACGCGGACCGCTGTTGCCCTTGCCGCAACTCGGGATCACGTCCCAGGAGCCCGCATCCTTCCCGGTCGGAGCCGTCACTGTGACGCGCCTCTCCGAGGCTGATGTTTTCGTTGTGAATGACAACGGTGGTGATCTGTTTCAGATGTTTCAGGACGGGCCAGAGGTGATCGTCCCCCAGTCTGACCTGTACAGCCACGGTTCTCCCTTTAAAGAGCCTGAAGATGAGCCGTATGACAAAGGTGCGATCGGGTATGTGAAGCGCACCGACGTGCTTGTTGCGGCGTTTGACCGCTGCGAACTGCCGATTCCAGGAGGGTTCATCCCGCGCGACACCGAGGTGGTCCCCGGCGGCATGGCGGCGCTCTGGTCGTTCGCGGAGCTTCTGCGCCGCGCCGGTGCTTCCGAGCTGGACGTGGACCCCTTCGAGCTTCAAATCGGGCTACAGCCCGTCCGAGATGGACTCGAGCAGACCGCTCGTGTCTTCGTCGCTGATCGGCTAGAGAACGGTGCGGGATATGCTGCTTTCCTAGCGCGCCCTGAATCATTCCGCCGCATTCTGGATGTGATGCTGAATGAAATTGGAATTAGATTTGAGGCGCACGAACACGCGGATACCTGCGACGCTGCTTGTCCCGATTGCCTGCGCAGCTACGACAATCGGCAGCTTCACGGCCAGCTCGATTGGCGTCTCGCGCTTGATCTGACCGTCGCGGCCGTAGGCGAAGTGCCAACGTTCGACCGCTGGGCCCAGCTCGCCGACAAGCAGACGCGCTCGTTCGTTGATGGCTTCCAAGAGGCGCTACCCAGTCTCCGTTTTGAGAGGCTTGGGCCACTGCCCGGCGTTTTCGAACCCGAGAGCGGGCGAGCCGCAATCATCGGCCATCCGTTGTGGCGGCGAGACTCGGAGCACTACACAGCGCAACAAGAAACGGCAGCTGCGGCAGCTCGATCAGCGCATTCCGCACAATACGTTCGCATGTTCGACGCGTTTACCATCACACGCCATCCGTATGGCGTATACGCTTGGCTTGCTGCCTAGGTCTAGGGCAGCATGACAGCTGTATGCGACGAACTGCGGGAGGCCCTCTTCGGTCAGCGCGCACGAGCTTGCCGCGCGCCGTGATAGCTGGCTGGTAGGTCTTGACGCCGAGGCTGTGACGTTCGCGGGGACGCTGCGCCCTCGGACGAGTGCACGTTGTGCCTCAGGTGCGACAGGCGCCTATCACCCCATTTGATCAAGCACTCTAGGTAGGACACTGGATGGGCAAGAGCGCCGCGGTCGTGGGTGTTTCGGCAGGCACGCTGAACGCGCGCAGGAAGAACGGTGCTGCAGACACAGAGCAGGCCCTGGCCATCCCATTAGGCTGGCGAATGCGTCCAGCCCACATCGAGTCCGGCTCGGCGATGTCGATGGCGCCCCACCCCAACGGCCGCGAATCCTCCATCGAGTGGATTCGTGCGCGCCGTCAGCGACCGGGACAGATGAGACATTCGCCGCAGGCAGATCTCGCAGATGCGTCGCGTAGAGGCCTCTAAGGCCCGAACCTGGACGGCCGCCAGCAGGCCATAGGCGTAAGGCAGGCGCAAGACTTGGAGTTGCCGGGAACCGACACAACCCGCATCACGTGGCCGAGGAGCGACAGAGACTCGGGAAACGGCACGCATGCCCGACGCTAATGAGCTTGGACTCGGCGGCAACTGGCAGCATAGGGATCGGCGATGCCGGGGTCCGCGAGCCTGGGCAGTCGGCAGAATTGCGAGGGCTCGGACCCGACGGGAATTGACAACTTGAGGCTTGGGGATGCCAGGGGTCGTGGGCATGGCGCTGTCGCTGTAACTGCGAAGGCTTGGACCCTACGGGGATTTGCAGCGTGAGGACTGGGGATGCCAGGGGTTGTGGGCATGGGGCAGTCGCTGGAACTGCGAGGGCTCGGACCTGACGGGAATTGACAGCTTGAGGATTGGGGATGCCAGGGGTCGTGGGCATGGGGCAGTCGCTGGAACTGCCAGAGCTCGGACCCCACGGGAATCGGCAACTTGAGGCTTGGTGATCCCAGGGGGCGTGGGCATGGCGCAGTCGCTGGAACTGCGAGGGCTCGGACCTGACGGGAATTGGCAGTTCGAGGATTGGGGATGCCAGGGGGCGTGGGCATGGCGCAGTCGCTGGAACTGCGAGGGCTTGGACCCTACGGGAATCGGGAGTTCGAGGAGTGGGGATCCCAGGGGTCGTGGGCATGGGGCAGTCGCTGGAACTGCGAGGGCTTGGATCGGGCAAGAACCCGTACCCCCAAGACGAGGATCGAAGAGGACGAGGAGTGGGGGTACGGGTTAACAGTTCCACGAAGCGAAAGGTCACCAATGCATGACGAATGCGAAACATTGGGCTGCTTCCATCAGGTGTGGCGGGAGGTCGGTGCACGGCCTTGACGTTCGCGTCGAGCGCGTTCGCCTACCGAAACGCCTTTCGAGCACGCTTTCGAGCCACCTTTAGCAACGTCATCCGATGGGTCATCCGAATGGCTGGCGCCGCAGTCATGCGTCCCCCCGCGGGTTGGGATCCAGTCCGTCGAGCGGCTCCGAAGTGCCCACCTTGACGCCGGTTGTTGTCGTTGCCTGGGGCGGTTCCTGTGACGTGGGCGTCGAATCCCTCGTCTCCCGGTTGGCACCATTGGGCGGCTCGCCGTGGCGCTCCACCACCAGTTCCTCGACCTGCACCTGCGGCTTGCCGACCTCCGGCCCGCGTCTAACCCGCACCTGTCTCGCGGGTCTTTCAGCCCATCGTTCAGACTGACGCTGCCCATCACCGTCCGTCCTCTACCCGGTGCCGTCGCCGGCTTGTCGCTTTCTCAATGGATCACGCCACAGGTTCTGGCGGATTCGGACCTCGCTGAACGTGGGCTCCCAGACCGGTCCCAGTGGATCGGCTAGGAAGGCTGGCGCCCACGCCACCGCAACCCGCAATGCCTCGCTCACCGCTCGACTATCCAGGTGGTAGAGCCCACGGATACCGACCTCCGCCGCCTCGACCAGCCGAGGCACGCGGGACTGCCGGCTCGTCACGATGCGCAGTTCGGGAAATACCGGGAACTCCGAGCGCCAGGTGCCGGAGTCCCAGAAACGGGCGTAGCGGCTCACCTTGGTCCTGTAGCGGCGCAATTCGTTGGTACCGCGGTCGATCTCGAAGAACAGCCAGTCATCGCCGATCGGGCTGCGCACCTGCGCTAGGCCGTCGGGATGGATGATCTGGTAGCGCCCAGCCAATTGGTACCGCATCCGCAGATGCGGATCGGAGTTCCAGCGCACGAGCTCGTGGCCGTCGACGGCCTCCAGTGCTCGCCAAAGGGCAATGAAGCAGCGGTTGACATCCAGCTGATGCCACACCCGCTCCGGCGTGAACGTCTCGGGATCCTTCACGTAGGGAATCTGCTTGCGTGGGGCGTCGTCGATCGCCTCCAGCACGTCGGCACCCTTTGCCGAGAGGCCATAGACGTAGCCGCTACTGCCCCCGCCCAGGCCTCCGCGCGACGGTTGCACCCGAACGAGGAGGCCCTGGTGGTACAGCAGGGTCAGGCAGCGCTGGCAGGAGCGCAGGCTGACGGGCTCGTAGATCACCCGATGGACCTGGGCCGCGTCCATGAATCGGTGGGCGCGCAGCAGGCGCAGGACCTGGGCCTGCCGGGGGGCCCACGTCATAGTGATGACGAAAGAGGAATCACTATAAGAGGTCCACGACGCGACAAGGGGTGTTTTGTCGGAATATGTCGGAGGCTGTCGTAGCTCTCACCGTTCGGCAACCTAAGGAATGTTCCTCCAGCGATACGACGGTGTGGGGCGGCGAGACGGTAGAGCTCACGACGTAGACGACGACGGTCGAGGAACGCCCATCCACTGTCTGGTACCGCCGGCCGGGCCTTGCAGATCCGCGGCGTAAGTCCCGTCAGATGCGAGTCAGGGCTCGCGTTCCCTTGCGAATCCCGTCGAGCGTCGCCGGTGGCCACAGACACCGGGGACATTGAGCAGCCCCTGCGCTCATTGCAAGGCAATCATGTCTGGAGCCGGGCTCCGCCGAAATCCAGGTTTCCGTAGATCCCGAACCGAATCCGGCCGGCAAAATCCCTCGACGGGTAGCAGCGGTCAGTCTCTGCAACCTCCAGCGCTCCCACTAAACATTCGTCGTGAGGGCCATCACGGCGATGCGTCGCGAGCATCCGCGGGTCTGGACGCTTCAGCCGCCCGCCAGCGAGTACCCTCTTCTATCCCTTCAGGCTCACCAGGAGCGTCGAGTTGGCCGCACTTGAGGATCTTCGGCCATCCGCCAGCATCCGTGGCATCGCGCCTGACGGCCTCGTCACGGTGGTCAACGTCGAGTGGTACGGCTCGGACGCCCTGGAGCTCACCTACAAGGACGCCGCCGGGCACATCGCCAACGAGCTCCTTTACCGCCACGACGAGGCGCGCCTTGAGGTGGTCGAGGCCGGTCGCCCTTGGAGCTTCGACGCCGACGGCTCGCTCTTCCGCCTTGTCTCTGAGGCGCAGCGGATTCGGCTCGCTCACCTATTCGACCCGGTGCTCGCCGTCCACACCTCCCTCGTCGAACCCCTGCCTCACCAGATCACTGCGGTCTATGAGGCCATGCTGCCCCGGCAGCCGCTGCGTTTCTTGCTCGCCGACGATCCGGGCGCCGGCAAGACCATCATGGCCGGGTTGCTCATCAAGGAGCTCATCGCACGAGGCGACTTGAAACGTTGCCTCATCGTCTGCCCCGGCAGCCTGGTCGAGCAGTGGCAGGACGAGCTTTCGCGGAAATTCCAGCTCCCGTTCGAAATCGTCACCAACGACAAGCTCGAAGCCGCCCGCAGCGGCAACTGGTTCCTGGAAAACGATCTCGCCATCGCCCGGCTCGACAAGCTCGCGCGCGACGAGGATGTGCAGGCCAAGCTCCGCGCGCCAGACGCTCGCTGGGACCTCATCGTCTGCGACGAGGCCCACAAGCTTTCGGCCACGTTTTTCGGCGGTGAGGTGCGCTACACCAAGCGCCACCGGCTCGGCCAGTTGCTGTCGGGGCTGACGCGGCACTTCCTTCTGATGACCGCCACTCCGCACAACGGCAAGGAGACCGACTTCCAGCTCTTCCTGGCTCTCCTCGATGGCGATCGTTTCGAGGGGCGCTTCCGCGACGGCGTCCACCAGGTCGACGTGTCCGACCTCATGCGCCGGATGGTGAAAGAGAAACTGCTCAAGTTCGATGGGCGCCCGTTATTCCCCGAGCGCATCGCCCACACCGTCCCCTACAAGCTCACCGACGCCGAAGCCCGCCTGTACCGCGCGGTTACCGAATACGTCCGGGAGGAGTTCAACCGGGCCGAGGCGCTCCAAAACGACCGACGCGCCGGAACAGTCGGCTTTGCGCTCACCATCCTGCAGCGCCGCCTGGCTTCCTCCCCCGAGGCCATCTACCAGTCGCTGCGGCGCCGGCGCGAGCGCCTGGAAAGTCGGCTGCGTGAGGTCAAGCTGATGCAGCGTGGCGCGGCGCCGCTCGACCAAGGCATGACGCTGCTCGACGCCGACGACCTTGCCGACCTCGACGAAGCGCCTGAAGACGAGGTCGAGGCGATCGGTGAGCAAATCCTCGACCAGGCAACCGCCGCGCGCACAGTCACCGAGTTGGAGAAAGAGATCGGCATCCTCCAGCGGCTCCAGGGCCTCGCAGCGGAGGCGAGACGCACCGGCGACACCAAGTGGCATCAACTCGCCACGGTCCTCAGGTACATGTTGACTCTTGACGAGCATGCGCCGCGCGCCGCGGAGCCGGAGGTGCCTTATGGCGCGGGCCCGATCGACCCGCCCAAACCGTCGCCACACCAAAAAATTGTGATCTTCACCGAACACCGCGACACTCTGAATTACCTCTACGAAAACATCGCCAACCGCCTGCTGGGCCGAAGCGATGCCGTAGCGGTCATCCATGGCGGGATGGGACGCGAGGAGCGCCGAAAGGCCCAAGAGCGTTTTCTGCACGACATCACGGTCCAGGTCCTACTGGCCACAGACGCCGCCAGCGAGGGCATCAACCTTCAGCGCGCCCACCTCATGGTCAACTACGACCTGCCGTGGAATCCCAACCGGCTGGAGCAGCGCTTCGGTCGCATCCACCGCATCGGCCAGACCGAGGTTTGCCACCTCTGGAACCTGGTCGCCGAGGAGACGCGCGAGGGCGACGTTTACCGCACGTTGCTGGAGAAAATTGAGGAGGCGCGCAACGCGTTGGGCGGGCAGGTGTTCGACGTGCTGGGCAAGCTCCAGTTCGAGGGCAAGTCGCTTCGGGATCTGCTGATCCAGGCCATCCGCTACGGCGAGCAGCCCGAGATCCGCGAACGACTAAACCAGGCCGTCTCGGAGGCGGTCGACCGCTCGCGACTCGAAGAGCTGATGGAAGACCGCGCGCTGACGACG
Source organism: Chloroflexota bacterium (assembly GCA_965243625.1). Taxonomy (GTDB): domain Bacteria; phylum Chloroflexota; class UBA11872; order UBA11872; family UBA11872; genus JAJECS01. Next base: position 310,734 of record CBDEVI010000002.1, on the reverse strand, counting down.
GAGCTGATGGACACCAGCCGCGTGGCGGAGGTGCGCGAGGAGATGGAGCGCGCGCAGGCCCGACGGCTCCAGCCGCACTACATCGAGGAGTTCTTCCGCGAGGCCTTTAGGCTGCTGGGCGGCGCCCTCCGGGAACGCGAGTCTCGGCGCTACGAAATCCGGCACGTACCGGCACCCATCCGCCACCGCGATCGCATCATCGGCGTCGGGCAACCAGTGCTGCGGCGCTACGAGCGCGTCGTCTTCGAAAAGGATCTCATCACGCCGCATGGGCAGCCGCTCGCCGCCTTCATCTGCCCAGGGCACCCGCTGCTGGACGCGACGCTCGACCTCACGCTTGAGCGCCACCGGGACCTGCTGCGACGCGGCGCCATCCTCGTCGATGACCGCGACGCGGGCACGGAACCGCGGATGCTGTTCTATGCGGAGCACGCCATCCAGGACGCCAGCCGGCTGCCATCCGGTGAGCGGCGGACTATCTCCAAGCGGATGCTGTACGTGGAGCTGGACGCAGCGGGAAATGCGCACCATATGCAATACGCGCCGTACCTCGACTACCGCCCGCTGCACGGAGATGAGCCTGGCGTGGATGCGTTTCCAGCGCGCCCCGAGTGCGCCTGGATCACGCGCGAGCTCGAACAGCGCGCGATGAAACATCTGATTGCCGAAGTCGTGCCGGAACATGACGCCGAGGTTCGGCGGCGTCGCCTGGCCTGGATAGCCAAGACGCGTGCCGCAGTGCACGACCGGCTGCGCAAGGAGATCATTCATTGGGACCACGAGGCAGCCAAGCTCGCGGATCAGGAGGCCGCCGGCAAGCCGAACGCCCGCCTCAACGCTCAGGAGGCGCGGCGTCGGGCAGATTCTCTGGACGAACGGCTCAAGCGGCGCCTCGGCGAGCTAGACCGGGAGGCGCAGATTTCGACGCGGCCGCCCGTGGTGCTTGGCGGGATGATGGTAGTGCCGGCCGGCCTGATTGCGGCCATGACCGGCCGGCCGTCGCCCGTTGCGACGCCGGACCGGCAAGCCGCCGCGGCCAAAGCGCGCCGGATAGTGATGGAGGTCGAGCGCGGGCTCGGGTTCGACCCAGTTGACCGCGAGTTCGAGCAGCTGGGCTACGACATCGAGAGCCGCGACCCGCGCGACGGGCAGGGGTTGCGCTTCATCGAGGTGAAGGGCCGCAGGGCGGACGCTGCCACGGTGACCGTCACCAAGAATGAGATCCTCCGCTCACTCAACCTGCCGGAGAGCTTCATCCTTGCGCTGGTTGAGTTTCACCAGGACGGCGACCACCGCGTGCGCTATGTGCGCCGCCCCTTCCGCCGCGAGCCGGACTTTGGGGCTACCAGCGTGAACTACGACTTCGCCGATCTCCTGGACCGGTCCGAGGCTCCATCGTGACGGCTGAGGCGCCGCGCGTGGTCGTCAAGAGGAAGCTGATAGAAGTCGCCCTGCCGCTTGACGCCATCAATGCTGCATCGAAGCGCGAAAAGTCCATCCGGCACGGGCATCCCAGCACGCTTCACCTATGGTGGGCCCGGCGCCCGCTGGCGGCCGCGCGGGCCGTGATATTTGCGCAGATGGTGGACGATCCATCCGCCAACCCAGACCTTTTCCCGACCAAGCGGGCACAGGAGCGGGAGCGACAGCGCCTCTTCCAAATCATCGAAGACTTGGTGCTTTGGGAAAACATCACGAATGAGGCAGTACTTGAGCGGGCACGCGCTGAAATCTGGCAATCCTGGCGACGCGCCTGTGCCGACAATGCCGACCACCCGCAGGCCAAGAAATTGTTCGATAGACACGTCCTTCCAGCCTTCCACGATCCCTTCGCCGGAGGCGGATCTCTCCCGCTAGAGGCACAGCGACTTGGCCTAGAGGTCCACGCCTCCGATCTGAATCCCGTCGCCGTGCTGATCAACAAGGCGATGATCGAGATTCCGCCGAAGTTTGCCGGTCGACCGCCGGTGAATCCTGAGGCGCATGCCGAGAATAGGCTGGTGAACCGGACGTGGCGTGGGGCCCACGGCCTGGCGGAGGACGTGCGCTACTACGGCCGCTGGATGCGCGATGAGGCCGGGAAACGCATTGGCCACCTCTACCCGAAGATGCGCGTCGGTAAGGAGATGGTCAACGATCGACCTGATCTAGCGCCGTACGTCGGTCGCGACCTAACCGTGATTGCCTGGCTCTGGGCGCGTACCGTAAAGAGTCCGAATCCCGCATTTGCAGACGTTGACGTGCCCCTCGCATCCAGCTTCATCCTTTCGAAGAAAAAGGGCAAGGAGGCCTACGTCGAGCCTGTTATTGAAGACGGCAGCTACCGGTTCACCGTCAAGTCTGGCGCGCCGCCCATGGAGGCCAACAGGGGGACCAAGGTGTCTCGGGGCGCGAACTTCCGCTGCCTGATGTCAGGAACGCCTATCGCTGGCGACTACATCAAGGCCGAGGGGCAGGCCAAGCGAATCGGTGCCCGTCTGATGGCGATCGTGGCGGAGGGCGATCGCGAGCGGATCTACCTCACGCCGACAGCGGTCCACGAAAACACGGCCCGAAGTGCGACTCCCGCCTGGAGGCCGGAAATCGAGTTCTTCCAGCAAGCTCTCGGCTTTCGAGTAGGCAACTATGGAATGACCAAGTGGGGTGACCTTTTCACTCTTCGCCAGCTCGTCGCCTTGACGACCTTCTCCAACCTTGTCGGGGAGGCGATGGCGTGTGTCCGGCACGACGGTACGAGCGCCGGGCTGTCCGATGACGACCGACCGCTGCGCGATGGCGGCGCAGGTCCGACGGCGTACGCGGAGGCAGTGGGGGTGTACCTGGGATTAGCGCTAAGCCGATTGTCTGACATTTGCAATGCCCTATGCGGCTGGGAAGTCACGAAGACGCAAGTCCGACATCTCTTTACTCGCCAAGCGATCCACATGCTCTGGGATTTTGCCGAAAACAACGTGTTCGGCGAAGTTGCAGGCGACTACATTGTGAGTCTTCGGAATATGGCGAAAGCGCTCGACGAATTGCCTGCTGATGGACTTGGTTCTGTGAGCCAGGGCACCGCTCAAGCGCAAAACAAAGGGGTAGACAAGTTGATATCCACCGACCCGCCTTACTACGACAACATTGGCTACGCTGATCTGTCGGACTTCTTCTACGTCTGGCTACGCCGCTCCCTGCAGCCGCTGTTCCCAGACCTCTTTGCAACGCTAGCGGTGCCCAAGGCGGAGGAATTAGTAGCCACCCCGTACCGCCACGGGGGCACGGAAGCAGCGGAGGCTTATTTCTTGGCCGGCATGACCCAGGCGCTGAATCGTCTGTCGGAGCAGACGCATCCGGCATTTCCGGTCACCATCTACTACGCCTTCAAGCAATCGGAAACGAGAGAGGATTCGGGAACATCCAGCACTGGCTGGGAGACGTTTCTGGACGCGGTGATCGAGGCCGGTTTCGCAGTAACCGGCACGTGGCCGATGCGCACCGAACTCGGCAACCGGATGCGAGGCATGGGCAGCAACGCCCTCGCCTCCAGCATAGTCCTGGCATGCCGACCGAGGGTGACGAACTCCCCAGTCTCGACGCGGCGCGAGTTTCAGGAAGCGCTACGGCTCGAGTTCCCCGGCGCCCTTGCTCACTTTCAGGGCAGCAACATCGCCCCCGTCGACCTTGCACAGGCCTCGATCGGCCCGGGCATGGCGGTCTTCACTCGCTACTCGAAGGTGCTTAACGCCGACGGCAGCGAAATGTCGGTTGGGGAGGCGCTCGCACTTATCAACGCCACGCTTGATGAGGTGTTGGCGGAGCAGGAGGGCGACATTGACGCTGACAGCCGCTGGGCGCTGGCCTGGGTTGAGCAGTCGGGCTACGACGAGGGAGAGTATGGCGTCGCCGAGACACTCTCCAAGGCAAAGAACACCAGCGTCGATGGCCTCGTTCTCGCTGGCATCATCGAGTCGAGACGAGGAATGGTCCGCATCCTCAAGCCTTCCGAGCTCGATCCCGACTGGGATCCGGGCATCGACTCCCGGCTCACCGTCTGGGAAATGACGCAGCACCTGATCCGCGCACTTGAGTCCGGAGGTGAGCCGGCAGCTGGCGAACTCGCGGCAAGACTCGGCAGCCAGGCCGAAGCCGCCCGCGAACTCGCCTACCGCCTCTACATGATCAGCGAGCGCAAGCGTCGCGCGGCAGACGCTCTTGCGTATAACGGACTCGTGCAGTCGTGGCCCGAAATCGTGGGAATTGCCGGAGAACAGCGCGCGACCGTTGAGACTCAGAGTGCCTTTGCGCTTGACGGGGCCCAGGAGTGACCGCGATGACGATACGCAGGCTCGATCCATTCACGACCGACGACGCGATCGTGGAAGCGATGGTGGGCCGCCTAACCGATCGGTTCAAGCCGGAGCGCATCGTCCTCTTCGGCTCTCGGGCGAGGGGCGAGGCCCAGGATTGGAGCGATGTCGACCTCCTTGTCGTCATGCCGGACGGCACAGACCGACGGCAGACCGCGATAGAGATGCATGTCGCGCTCGGCGATCTACCGGCTGCAAAGGACATCGTCGTGACGACGCCTGCCCACATCGCACGGCGGGGCCATGTCATTGGGACGGTGCTGCGGCCGGCGCTGCGCGATGGAACAGTGCTCTATGAGCGAGCCTGAGGCCGCGGCAGAGGCGCGCCGCTGGCTGCGCTACGCGCTGGACGACCTCGAGATCGCCGGGCAGATGGTGCGGGATGCAGCAAGGCCGCGCTACGCCTGCTGGTTCTCCCAGCAGGCAGCCGAGAAGGCGCTGAAAGCCGTTCTCGTGCTGGAAAGCATCGATTTCCCCTACGTCCACGACCTACAGCGCTTGCGCAATCTACTACCTGACTGTTGGCCCGAAGGCGCCGGGCCGGATGCGCTTGCGAGGCTCACAGCGTGGGGCTCGGAGTCCAGGTACCCAGGAGATTGGCCGGAGCTGACCTCCGAGGACGCTGCACGTGCCGAGGCGGACGCACGGGCCGTCTACGAATCCATCGCGGCGGAGTTTGAGCACCGCGGCGTAGTTGTGGAATAGAGACGCCGGGAGCAACAGCAGTGGCCATCACGAATCATGAACGCGTCGGCAAGGCCATGGACTTGCTCAGGGCTGGCCTGGGGCCCTTCGTGCAGCGCGAGTTCAAGAACGAGTTCGGGCCGCGAGACTCCTTGGAGGGCGCCCGTGCGTACTTCGGCCACGGCAGTCGGCTATCGACACACGGAGACCTGACCGACTGGGACAGCGCCGCGCTGCTTAGCGTGATGTTCTCCTCATGGAATGAGGTATTCCGGCAGAGCCTCGGACACACCGAACGCTCGCTCGTCAGCGAGTTGCGGGAGTGGCGAAACAAATGGGCGCACCAGCATCGCTTCTCCAGTGATGACACGGAGCGCGCGCTCGACTCCGCAGCGCGTCTCCTTACGGCGATTTCGGCGCCGCAGGCAGACACCGTCGCGCAGATGCGCCGTGAACTGCGCCGGCTGGTTATCGATGAGCAGACGCGCACCGAACAGCGGAAGGCCGGCGGCTCGCTCATTGTGCCGGCGGGTGCCGAAGTCCTCCGTCCCTGGCGCGAAGTGGTCACGCCACACACCGACGTGGCCAGCGGGCGCTACCAGCAGGCGGAATTCGCCGCCGACCTCTGGCAGGTGCATCTCGGCGAGGGCGGTGAAGAGTACCGCGACCCCATTGAGTTCTTTCGCCGCACGTTTCTCACTGAGAGCCTGGTGCGCCTGCTCGTCGGCGGCGTCCAGCGCCTGACAGGGCGCGGCGGCGATCCGGTCGTGCAGCTCCAGACCAACTTCGGCGGTGGCAAAACGCACTCGATGCTGGCGCTCTATCACCTGTTCTCGGGCGTGCCGCCAAACGATCTCCCCGGTATTGACGCGATCATGGCGGCGGCCGGAGCGTCCAATCTGCCCGCCACGCGGCGCGTGGTTGTGGTCGGCAACAAGATTTCGCCCGGCAACCCGGCCACCAAGCCGGACGGCACGGTGGTGCGCACGCTCTGGGGCGAGCTGGCCTATCAGCTCGGGGGCGCCGCCGCATTCGCCCGCGTGGCCGAGGACGACGAAAGAGCGACCAATCCGGGCGACACCCTGCGCGAGCTCTTCAACGACTACGGCCCCTGTCTCATCCTCATCGACGAGTGGGTCGCCTACGCGCGTCAACTCCACGACGCACCAGATCTGCCGGGCGGCACCTTCGAGACACAGTTCACCTTCGCCCAAGCGCTCACTGAAGCGGCGCGGGCCGCAGAGCACTGCTTGCTGGTGATCTCGCTCCCTGCCTCGGACACGAGCGGTTCACCGCATGCCCAAGCAGACGACGTGGAAGTAGGTGGGATCCGCGGGCGCGAGGCGCTGGACCGCCTGCGCAACGTGGTGGGGCGTGTGGAGTCGTCGTGGCGTCCGGCCAGCGCGGAAGAGGGATTCGAGATCGTGCGCCGGCGCCTGTTTGAGCCGCTGGCAGGCGACAACTTCAAGCAGCGCGACGTGACCGCCCGCGCGTTCGCCGAGTTGTATCAGTCGCAGCGGGGTGAGTTCCCGCCCGAATGCGGCACCGTCGACTACGAGCGACGCATTCAGGCGGCCTATCCGATCCACCCGGAGATCTTCGACCGGCTCTACACGGACTGGTCGACTCTGGTGAAGTTCCAGCGCACGCGCGGTGTGCTGCGGCTGATGGCGTCCGTGATCCACAGCCTCTGGGAGAAGGGCGACCGCAACCCGCTGATCCTGCCCTCGATGGTCCCGATTGACGACGCCCGCGTCCAGTTTGAGCTGACGCGCTATCTCTCGGAGAACTGGGTGCCGATTATCGAGGGCGACGTGGACGGGCCGCACTCACTGCCGCTCAGGATTGATGGCGAGATCACCAATCTCGGAAAGCTGCGCGCGACCTGCCGGGTCGCCCGCACGATCTATCTGGGCTCCGCGCCGACCTCGGGTGCTACGCACCGGGGAATCGAGGATCGGCGGATCAAGCTGGGCTGTGTGATGCCGGGCGAGTCGCCGCAGGTATTCGGCGACGCGATTCGCCGTCTCGCCGCCGGTGCCACGTTCCTCTACCAGGACGGTCCGCGCTACTGGTATGCGACCCAGCCGACGGTCACCAAGCTGGCGGAAGACCGCGCCTTGCAGTTCGAACGCAATCCTGACGCGGTGCATGCGGAGTTGGCGCGGCGCCTTGAGAAGGACCTCGGTTTCAGGCCCCGCGCCGCCGGGCGCCAGGGGGACTTCGCACGGATTCATCTGCTGCCGCGCGATGGGGGCGAGGTTCCCGACGAGTTGGACACACGGCTCGTCGTCCTGGACGCCGAGCAGGCCTACACACGCGGACAAGGGCCTAATCAGGCCGAAGCAGCTGCGCAGGCGATCCTGGAGTCGCGCGGGAGCGCCCCGCGCCTGTATCGCAACACCCTGGTCTTCCTGGCTGCGGACAAGGTTCGCTTGCAGGACCTCGACGAGGCCATCCGGCGCTATCTGGCCTGGACGTCAATTATCGGCGAAAAGGAGGACTTGAACCTCGATCCTCACCAGGTTCGGCAGGCCGAGACACAGCATGACTCCGCTGATGGCGCCGTGGCGGCGCGGCTGCCGGAGACGTATCAGTGGGTCATGGTCCCCACCCAGACTGACCCGCACACGCCAATGCAGTGGCAGGCCTCCCGGCTCAGCGGCAGCGATGCCCTCGCCGTTCGCGCAGCTCGCAAGCTTATAGCGGACGACCTCCTGGTCACGAAGCTCGGTCCGACGATCGTCCGGCGAGCCCTCGACGAAGTCCCGCTGTGGCGCGGCGACCACGTGCCCGTGCGCACGCTGGTGCAAGACTTTGCCCAGCAGCTCTATCTGCCGCGCCTGACTGGGCCGGCCGTTCTGGCCGAGGCGCTCCGCTCAGGCGTCGGTTCGCTGACCTGGCAACTCGACACATTCGCCTACGCCGAGTCTTTCGACGAGACGGCCGGACGCTATCCAGGGCTACGCGGTGGGCAACTGGTCGACTTTGGCTCCGAGAATCCAGGCGTCATCGTCAAGCCGGACGTGGCTCAGCAGCAGCTTCAGGACGAACTCCCACCGCCCAAGCCGATCGTGGGCCCGGATGATCCCCCTGGCCCCGAACCAGCACCGAGCCCCGATCTGCCGCCACTTCCCCCAGAGCCGGCACCGCATCGCCGCTACCACGGCACCGTCCGCCTCGATCCCGCCCGTGTCGGCCGCGACGCAAGCCAGATCGCAGAGGAGGTAGTGGCTCACCTCGTCGGCCTCGCCGGCGCCGAAGTCACCGTCACCATAGAAATCGACGCCGATCTCCCCGACGGCGCCTCCGACCAGGTCGTCAGAACCGTCACCGAGAACGGCCGGACTCTGAAGTTCGCACCCGGCTCAGGATTCGAATCCGAATAGCGGTCTATCGAAAATTCAACCACACCACCGCCAGGACATCACCCGACAAACCCTTGCCTCACGCTAGTCTCCTCGTCATTTCCCCCAAACAAATCACCATCCCGAACCAGAATCCACCACTTCAGGTACGGTCGCTAGCTCTATCACCAGCAGTTCTCACGCATCACCACAATAACTTCATATTAACACTCAACTACACCGTTCCAAGCCCGAAGTCAGCATCATCGCACCATCCACATAGACCATCTTCAATTACAGATGAGCTCAAATGCAATAGATACAACCGTGACACGGGCCACTTGTGCGCGAGTCGTCTTAGCCCTTCACGTCCATTGTCGTTCGCAATGCGTGCCACCCTACCGTCTCCTGTGATAAACTGCGCCTCTGCCCATGGACGAGAATTACACATTCGCCTCCACAAGAGGCCCACCATTCCAAATCAATAGCGTAAGTGCAACAAATTTCCGAAGCATCCTGAGTGCCACTGCCGAATTGGACCGTTTTACTATCTTCGTTGGCCCCAACGCATCTGGTAAGAGTAACGTTCTCGATATACTAAGATTCATTAAGGATGCCCTTCGTTTTGACCTTGATGCGGCCATATCGATGCGTCATGGAATCAGCGCAATACATCACGAACACTCTGACGAGCCTGCCAATGACATTTCAATCGCGGTGTCAGCTACGATCAACAACCGCAATTGGCCCAGTGACGTCCGCGTCGACTATGGCTTCAGCGTCGCGACTGAGCACGATGATGGATACGAGGTGTGCAACGAATATGCCAATATATGGCACGGTCCAGGAGATGAGCCAATCTCCATATTTCACGTAGACCAAGGCAATCTATCCGAACCATCGACACTATTTCCCTTCGTGCGCCAACAATCATTCTTCGATGATGAACACCATACCGATTTCGACAAAAGCAATCTCGCCTTGCCAACTCTTCTGCGCCTCATTCGTGGATCCGCTATGCATCGTCACGATACGGACGATGTCTATCAAACAACCTATCTAGCACTAAGCCAAATGCATCGTCAGCTCATGAATATGCGTTTCTACCATATGTTTCCGAACACAATTCGCGAACCGCAGAAACTCTCCAACACTACTCTGCTTGACGAGAACGCTGCCAATCTCGCATCGGTCTTACGCGCCATGGAAAAGCGTGACCGGGAACAACCATCAAGGGAACATCCGCCAAGGATGTCCCGACTGACTGAATATCTTGCGCGCCTCGTTCCAGGAATCTCTGGTCTCGAAGTAACGGCGGCCGGAGGCTATCTGATTGTCAGGCTAAAGCATGATTCCGTTCCAGGTGGTGCATGGATTGATCTTTCACTAGAATCAGACGGCACCGTTCGTCTCCTTGGTATTTTGACGGCGTTGTATCAGTATCGTAATCCGCCTCTCATAGGCATCGAGGAACCTGAGCTTACCGTTCATCCCGGAGCGTTGTCGACGTTGGCCGACGTGTTGAACGAAGCTGCACGTATGTCGCAACTTCTTATAACCACTCATAGCCCCGATCTTATCGATCGCGTCACTCAATCCCGGTCCGTCGACAGTGTGCGTATCGTAGAACTCGTTGACGGTTTCACTGAAGTCAATCGTGTTCCCGAGGCGCAGGTCGAGGCCGTACGACGGCATCTGTTTTCTCCGGGCGAACTGCACCGAATGGGGGATCTCGAACTGAAATAGCAAAGTATGAGACAGAATTTAACGATAACATCTATAGTTGAGGGGGACGGCGACAAGAGTGCAGTCCCTGGACTTTTGAGAAGAATTTTGCATGAAAGATACTGTCGATATGATGTGTTGGTGATGAGGCCTAAAGTTGCACACGGAAAGCCGAAGCTGCTTAGAAGGATCGAGCAATTCCTTCGATATGGATTAATTGACGCTTGCGATGCGATTCTTGTGCTCATTGATGCCGATAGAGAATGCCCTTTTGAAGAGTCCAGTGTTCTTGTCGGAAGGATTGCTGAGATGAATCTTCCAGTACCTGTCGCAGTCGTTTATGCAAAGCGAGAATTCGAATCGTGGTTTATATGTAATCTCGTCGAAGGTGGCGGCGCTCAAATCCGGCAAAGGCTCGGTATCTCTGAGTCCATAATCGCGCCAGAAGATGTGGAGGAGATTGCGGATGCCAAGGAATGGCTCACTAGCAGAATGCCACAAAATCGGTCATACCAGGAAACAAGGGACCAGGAAGTCTTAGTGCACCACATCGACTTGGAGTTAACGTTTGAACGTTCTAGGTCTTTTCGGAGACTTTGCGACGCAGTTCACGAACTCGTTGTTGCGATCGACAACTGTTCACCTACGATCACACCGAGGCTCAGCTAGCCCTTGTGGTATTCGCTGGCTTCTGGTGAAAGAATCAAATGTCCTGGCAAACTATGCGCCGGGCAAAGGGCCCGCGCCCGCACACTGTGCTGGTGAGATTCCAGAGAGCGTGTTCTAGGGTGCAGCTACAGTAGCATTTGCTTCGGATTAATCTGCTAGGCATTTGTATGTGCGACTTTGGTGATTCAAGCTGCCAGACGGCCTCTCGCTAGAGTCGGAGACCTATGACAGGTTCAATTCCTCAAATCTCGAGAACAACGCTTTCGTTTCGTCGGCGACAGCCATTCTCAATTGGATTCGTCCTGTCGTTGCCTCCAACATCGGTAGACTAGGTAGAAACTGTGGGCAGCGTGGAGGATTCTCGACCAATCCTAAGGTGACGGCCCAGGCCTTTACCGAGGCCTCGCGAGGTCCGGTGCATTGTTAGGGACCACTTAGCAAACTAGGCCAGGTGGGTGACCGCGGTCAAAGGGAGTATCTAACAGACCGGCACATGCACCAAGCTTGCGCGCCAACCCACGCTGGCAGTGCTTAGCATCGGCATGGATTTGGACCTGCTAGGCACAATGCAGGGGCGGTGGCTGGATCGGATGCACATTGTTCTGGGTGCGCCGCACGAATCGGTGTGAGACTTTGGGTCGCTGAATGCGGCGGCCTACCACGGCATGGTTGCGCGTGAGTTTGAGGCGAGGATGGACGATCCTGAAGTGGCATACGCGGCGGCCACTAAGCCCAAACTTGTCGGGCACTGCGACTTCTGCCGCGGGACCGGACATGCCGGGCCAGTGGCGTCGGGAGGACGAGCTAGCGCTTGTGGCCAACTTGACGCCCAGCCAGCGGCGCCCCCAGCGTGACCGGGACGGCCCCGCTGCGCTGGCGCGCCGCCAGGACCTCCGCCTCCGCGGCCGGGCTCAGGCGGTGCGGCTGGTGCTTGGGGGTGTACGGGCGCTCCTGGAGCCCGGGCCACCCCTCCGCCTGGTAGCGCGCCCACCAGCGATAACCCGTCGCGCGGGCGGCGCCGCCCGCCAAGGCCGCGGCCCCCGGGCTCACGCCGGCCAACATCTCCTTGACCGCGCGGCACCGAGTCTCAAACGAATAGCGCATGCGTCGGGGCCGTCCAGTAGCATCAGCCATCGGAACCTCCGTCGAGGTCTGGTTTGGTTGGTAGCCCCAGTCTCAATGGAGGTTCCGCTACTGTCAGGTGTCTCGCCGGTGTGTAGTCACTACACCTAGGGACGCCCACTTCATGCGGGCGGTTCGGCCGTTTTCCCGTTAGGTCCGGGATCAAGCGCACTCTGCCTGCCACTATTCCGAACCTTGTCAACTGCATTTGCCACCTGGCTCATCAGGTTCAGGACAATAGGATCGTCGGGCCTGATGTGCGGGTTGAGCGGCTTCAGGCACATCTCAACGTGGACTTCCTCTGACCCCACGGGGACGATGAATCGTCCTGTCTCATCCTTCGCACTTCGTACCGCCCTCAGCAGAATCCTTCCCAAGTCCTGCTCCAAGGTCTGGCGAATGGAGACGACCGCGTTTTGTTGGTCCATGATTCGCTCGCGCTCAATGATCTCCATTGCCTTGTCGCAACCCCATGAGCATAGTTCCGCGACAATCAAGTCGCCTGCCCTCGGAAAGGTCGGGCCCGCCAAGTCGGGCGGCGAGCTGCGAAAGCTCGCAAAGACCAGATTCCCATCGTCATCCAGCATCATGTCCAAGTCGGCCCACGTTTGGTCGCCATCGCCACTCCGGCGCATCAACTCGTCCGCCACCTGCTCCATGAAGTACATCTGCCGCTTGGCGTCCACCGGCAGGCTGGCATCAAAGTCCCACCAGGGCCGGGACGGTCTAAGCCCGGGAATGAGTGTCCGCCTGTGAGGGGCGAGAATAGTGAACACCGGAATGTCCAGCTCATCCGCCACTCGAAGGGAGTTCGTAGGGCGGTTGGAGCGAACGATCTCTATGAATGCTAGGGGCTCACGATGGGTGTCTAGGATAGTGAGGTCCGGGCGGCACCGGCCGCTGATTGGAGCGGACTGTTGTTGCTCCATCACAACGAACCCGGCACCCCGCAGCAGATCGTAGCTGTGAGGGTGCATCCGTTCGCATGTCCAGAGGATCTGCTGGGAAGGCTCGCGGTGCCTCCCTCGATGTGTCGGGGCGTGACCGTCTCTGCTCTCTCCGAACTCACACGAAATGCATCCGCTCAGCTTGCCGTCCAGGTGGTCAAAGAGGTCTCGTTTCCACTGTTCGTGCTGCTTTGACGGCATCAGCCCCTGCCTCCTCCTAAAGTGTGGGTGATGATACTGGCGCCCTTAATCGGGCGTCATGGACCCAGTTCCACCGGTCCCAGACAGAGATATGCCATCGATTGAGCGTCCGCAGTAGCGATCAGGGTGATGTCGCCTTCCCTCTTCATTCCCAGCAGTTCGAGGCCGATCGAGTGATGCCGCGGTCTTTACCCAGCTAGCGAATTGCACGCCGGCGATACCTAGCCCGCCCCCGCGTCACCCTGTCCACGGCGCGCGGCAGCTTCAACCGATCGACCGGCGAGTGTCGCCGGTGCCGAGCGACCACGTCCGAGTGCGCCAGATGCACGTAGTGGTTGACCATGTGCAAGCTCGTGTGGCCCAAGATGCGCTGTAGCGTCAGCACGTCCCCACCGACTTTCAGATACGACACCGCAAACGTGTGCCGGAACAGATGCACCGTCAGCCGCGGGATCCCGCAGCGCGCCCTCAGCCGCCGGATGCACAGATACAGGGATCCGCGGGTTAGCGGAAAGCCCTCCTGCGTTAGGAAGAGCGGCTCGCCGAACGCCGGCAACGCGGGCTCCGGCCGGTAGCGGTACACATAGACGTGGAGCGCCGCCAGGGTGCGCATCCCCACCGCCACGTGGCGATCCTTGCCGCCCTTGCCCCGCCGCACCCGCACCTCGCCGGTCTCCAAGTCCAGCCCGTCAAGAGTTAGCCCGCAAAGCTCCGAGGCCCGCACCCCCGAGTCCAGAAGGGTCAGCACGATCGCCCGTCCCCGCGCGTCCGCGTACGTATCCCGCCCCATGGCCGCCAACACCCGCTGCTGTTCCGCCGAGCTGAGCGGCTCGACTTCCCGTTGCGGAAGGCGTCCCGGGTGAAAGTCCGCCAGCCGGTTGGACTCCAGGTAGCCGTGCCGCCGCAGCCAGCTCGAAAAGCTGCGTAGCGAACGCCCGTGCCGGTGAATCGTGTACGGACTCAGCCCGCCAGTCGATCGGCGGCCCAGCGGTGTGGACTGGCACGGCCGCTGCTGCAGGTGCTGCTGATAGTGGAGCGCCGTCTCCAGCGTGAAGTCGCCGAGCGTTGGCTCGCCGCCGAGGAACGCCGCGAACTGCGTCAAGGTCTCGCGGTACAGGCGGACGGTCTCCGGGGAGTAACCTTGCCCGGTGAGGGTGGCCAAATAGTGAAGTGTGGCCCTGGCCAGCGGGACCGCGTCGGTGCTCATGCCCCCTCCTACCTCGGGGGCTCGCGCAGTGCATGTCGGCGTCGCGCGAGCATGGAGCGACCGGGGCAAGCCGTTTCGAGGGCGTTGAACAAACGGGCTGAAGGCTGGATGTCGCAAAACGCCGTGAATCGGCGGCTTTCGCCGATCCACTTCTGTTAGGAGCGGGGGACGGGGCTCGAACCCGCGACATCCAGCTTGGAAGGCTAGCGCTCTGCCAACTGAGCTACCCCCGCCGATGCTTGGATTATCGGGCGGCGGACGGCGCGGGGCAATGGCCTGGAGACTACTCGACGGCGCCGTGCTCCAACGCCCAGGTTCGCGCCTGGCGCAGCGACTGCATGACCTCCTCGTCCGACACGGACTCTTCGTGGATTTCGTAGGTGGCGTCGCCGAAGATCCCGATATCGAAGGTGATGCGCTTGCCGGGTTCGCGCCCGACGGTGAGGGGGCCCTCGAAACCCTGCTCGGCGAGACCCGCCATGAACGGCTCCAACGGGGCCACGCCGTCCCCCAAGTCCACCGGGCAGTATTCGCCCTCGGCGGCCACGTCCTTGAGGTGAACCACCTTGATCCGGTCGCCGGCGATGTCGAACAGCTCCGCGGGGTCCTGGCCGCCCGCCGCGAACCACCCGGTGTCGGGCCCCGCGCCTATGCGCGAGCCAACCGATCCGTTCAGCCCCGAATAGTCCGACGGGCGTCCGAACGGGTAGGGCCATTGGTTGGCGATGGCGAGATCGATCTGAAACTTCTGGCACAGCGGCTCGAGCTCGCGGGCCTTGCTGAGATTGGCGCATTCCGCCACCACGCGGCTCGCCCCGAGCCGGGACGCGACCTCGAACATGCGCGGCATGCGGGTCCAGTTCTCCTCGGCATCGGCCGGGTAGTAGGCCACGACCTCCAGGCCGGTGCGGGAGATCTCGTGCGCCACGTTGTCAATCAGTGCATTGGTCATGGTGTTGTAGTCGCAATGAACCGACGACAGCTCCACGAATCGATAGCCGGCCTCGGCGATTTTGACGACGGCCGTCTCGATGGGATCGCCGGCGAAAACGCTGGTCATGCAGGCCAGCTTCATCGGGGTGGGGCTCCGAGTCGGGCCGCGATTCCTGGCTCGAGGATGCCGGCGCGACGCGACCCGGTCGGGACCATGCCACTACCCATCACGGACAAGCCGCAGCGGGACATTCACCAACGCGCAGTGCGCTTGAGAACGAGGGCAGGAGCGTCATGGGGCATGAGTCTACCTAGCAGCCGCCGCTCCTGCGAGACGCCCGGCGCGGACCCGGCTGCCGGCCAGGTCGACCAGCACGTACAGTGCTTCTCGCGAGCCGCGTGAATGCTGCCGCCGGCGGGAGACAACGGATGTTCGTCGCGTGAATTCCCTGAAATCCGAGATCCGCGAGCGACTGCGCGGGCCGATCAACTCGGTCCCGGTGGCGTTCAGCGACGACGGGCACATCGACTACGCCGCGCTGACGCGCATGATCGATCGCTCGCTGGATGCGGGCTGCGGCGTGGTGATGCTCACTTGGGGCAACAGCCTCATGTCGCTGCTCACCGACGGCGAGGTGGCCGACGTGCACGCCGCGGTGGCGCGCGACGTGGCGGGGCGGGCGCTCACGGTGGCCTGCGACAACATGTGGGGGCTGCCGAAGTGCGTGGAGTTCGGACGCCACGTGCGCGAGCTCGGGTTCGACCTGTACATGGTGCGGCCCCCCATCGCCATGCCGGGCACGCCCGAGTCGCTGGCGGACTACTACACGGCGGTTGCCGACGAGATTCCGGTCATGCTGGTGGGCGACGTGCCGTTTGCGACATGCGAGTCCCTCGCGCACGTGCCGGGCGTCTGTGCCTTTAAGGAAGACGCGTCGCTGGACTACGCCCACGAGATGGGCATGCGCTGGGGCGACCGCTGGACGGTGGCGGGCGGCGGGGGCCTCAGGCGGCACCACATCCTGGCGTCCCACGACTGGTGCCCCGCGTGGCTCGACTATTTCGTGTGCAGCCACCCGGCCCCGGCGTTCGACTATTGGTCGGCGGTGCGAGCAAACGACCTGGCCGCGGCCTGGCGCCTGGTGACGCGCTGGGAGCTGCCGCTGCGCGACTTTGCTGCGGCGACCAGCTACGGCTGGGACGGGTTGGTGCGGCATGCCCTGCCGGAGCTCTTCGGCACCGCGCCGCGCTGGCGCCGCTCGCCCGCGCCGAACCCGAGCGACGCCGAGATGGCGGCGCTGCGTGAGTTCCTCGAACGACTGGAGTGGCCGCTGCCCAATGCGTGAGGGCATCGCCGATCGCGGGTTGGCTGCGGAGCCGATCTACCTGACCGATCTGTCGCGGTGCCGCCCGGCGGACGCGCTGTCGCCGAAGCCCCGGCGCAAGCACTGGCGCACGCTCAGCTACACGGCCGGCGGCTTCGACGGCGTGATGCTGCTGGCCGGACCGGAAACGGCGGCGCCCGACATCCACCTGCCGCTCGACGTCGACGGCTGGCATGCCGTGTCGATCGGGGTGATGCCGGCGCGCACGGTGGCGGAAGGCGGCGGCCTCGAGCTCGAGGTCCGACTGAGCGACGAAGCCGTGCCCACGCTGATGAAGCTGCCGCCGGACCGCGCGAGCCCGCAGTCGCTGGTCGAGATGTTTTGGAAGGCCGCCGACCTGACCGGGCGCACGATGGTGCTGGGCCAGGTGACGGCGCGGATGGCGCCGGGCGACGGACCCGGGTCCGTGCAGTGCGGGTGCGCGCGGGTGGCTTATGTCAAGCTCGTGCCGCTCAACGCCTCCGAGATCGCCGGCGTCGAGACGGACCTGGCGCGCCGCGACACCCGGCGGTTGTTCGCCCATCAGGACGCCAACGGTCCGCTCGGCCTCTGGCGGCTCACCAGGGCGCGCGATATTCAGCGCGAGATCGAGCCCTACCGCCACACCGACTTCTCCCGGCTCTATTGGGAGGTCGGTCGCGGCGACTTGATGTTTTCCCACACCGACCTGGGACGCGAAGCCACCTTCGACGGGCTGGGCGATTTCGCCCGCGTCTTCGACCGCCTGCACGTGGAGAGCCGCCGCGTGCTGCGCGAGCAAAACATCGATCCATTCGACGTGGCGGTGGACTACGCGCACGAGATCGGCCTGGAGCTTCACGCGGCCTATCGGGTGGCGGGGTTTCGCTTTCCGCCGCCCTACGACCATTTCAACTGGGGCAACAGCGTCTACGAGCGTCATCCGGAGTGGCGCGGCGTCAACCGCGAGGGCGGGCTGACGCCCCGCCTGGCCTACACCTACCCCGAAGTGCGCGCGAACGTGGTCGGGCTGTTGCGCGAGATGTGCCGGCGCCCGATCGACGGGGTCTGCCTGCTCTACTGCCGCCGCCCGCCGCTGGTCGAGTACGAGCCGCCCGTGGTCGAAGGATTCAAGCAGCGATTCGGTCTGGATCCCCGCGCGCTGGACCCACTCGATCCGCGTTGGCTGCACTTCCGCGCCGAGGTCCTGACCCAGTTCATGCGCGAGGTGCGGCAAGTGTTGGACGAGACCGCCGCCGCGCAGGGGCGGTCGGAGCCGTTCCACGTGTCGGCCGTGGTGCTGAGCAGCGACGCCGAGAACCTGGAGAACGCCATCGACCTGCGGCAGTGGGTGGCGCAGGGCCTGGTCGACACGATCATTCCCTATACCTCCGAGCCGGACCTCGACAGCATGACGCCGGCCTGGACCGATCCCGCCTCGCTACAGTTCTTCGTGGACCTCGTGCGTGGGACGCCGGTGACGCTGGCGCCGAACGTGATGCCGCGGCACATGCCTCCCGGGGACCTGCGCCGCCGGGCCGCGGACATCTACGCCGCCGGTGCCGAGCACATGTTCTTCTGGGACGCGGCCGGCGGCGGGGGTCGGGCGCACTACGGCCCGATGTGGAACGCGCTGCGCCGGCTGGGACACCGCGAGGAGATCGACGCGTGGCGGGCCGACGGCGCGCCGGATATCGACGCGCCCGTCGCGCCGCTGCAAACGCTCGGCGGCTGGAATCTGGATTACGTGACGCCGGGCTGAATCAGTGGCCGCGCCAGAATTCAGGGAAGGCCTGAAGAAGTGGTATGGGGACGGTTCGCGAACCGCCCATTCTTGCGGGCCAACGGGATGAGCGGCAGCTGGGTCTCCGCCCTTGGCGACCTTTGCAAGGCCCGGTAGGGGCGGGTCTCAGACCCGCCCGACGCAATGCATCCTGTCCGCCCCCAGGTTCAATAAGGGGTGGATTCCCGCCTTCGCGGGAATGACGAAAGCTTGCGCGAGGGTCTCGATTCGCCGGAATGACGGAGGGGCTGCGCAAGGGCCTCGTTCCGAGGGAACGGACTTGCCGGGATGCTCAGATGTCCAGCGTGTTGGCGCGCTCCCACTCGCTGGTGTGTCCCATGAAGTCGTGCCAATTGGCCATCTTCAGCTTTGAATAGCTGCTCACCAGCTCATCGCCCAGTCCGGCGCGCATCTCCCGGCTGCCATCGAGATTCCGCAGCGCGTCGAGGAGGTTCAGCGGCAGACGCGGGACGTCGACGTCCGCGCCGGCTTCGTACATGTTGTTGTCGAGGCGTTCGCCCGGGTCTCGGCGCTGCTCGATGCCGTCGAGCCCGGCGGCCAGCAGGGCGGCCTGCAGCAGATAGGGATTGGCGGCGCCGTCCGGCAGGCGAGTCTCCAGCCGCCCGGCGTCGGGAATCCGCACCATGTGGGTGCGGTTGTTGCCGGCGTAGCTGATCGCGTTCGGCGCCCACGTCGAGCCGGAGGTCGTGGTCGGCGCGTTGAGGCGCTTGTAGCTATTGACCGTCGGGTTGGTGATGGCGCACAGCGCCGGCGCCGCGTTCAGCACGCCGCCCAGGAAGTGATAGGCCGTCTCGGATAGGCCCATCTCCTCGGTTTCGTCCAGGAAGACGTTGGTGTCGCCCGAGGCGTCCCACAGCGAGAAGTGGACGTGGCAGCCGCTGCCAGTGAGCTGGGTGAACGGCTTGGGCATGAAGGTGGCTCGCAGGCCGTGCTTCTCGGCCAGGTGGCGGACCATGAACTTGAAGAAGGCGTGGCGGTCCGCGGTCGTGAGCGCGTCGCTGTAGGTCCAGTTCATCTCGAACTGCCCGTTGGCGTCCTCGTGGTCGTTCTGATACGGCCCCCAGCCGAGCTCGTTCATCACGTCGCAGATTTCGCGGATGAGCTCGTAGCGCCGCAGCAGCGCCATCTGGTCGTAGCAGGGTTTGTCCTGGGTGTCCTGCCCGTCGGCGATGTCCGAGCCGTCGGCCTCGAGGATGAAAAACTCGCATTCGACGCCCGATTTCATCTGGAATCCACGGGCCTTGGCCGCCTCGATCACCTGGTTGAGCACGACACGTGGCGCGTGACCCACGGGCGCGTCGTTCATCACCAGGTTGGTTGCCACCCAGCCAAGCTCGGGCTGCCAGGGAAGCTGGATCAAGCTGGCCGGATCGGGCACGGCCCAGAGGTCGGGATCGGCCGGAGTCATGTCGAGATGAGCGGCGAAACCGGCGAAGCCGGCGCCCTCGTCCTGCATCTCCTCGACGGCATGGGCCGGCACGAGCTTGGAGCGCATGACGCCGAACAGGTCGGTGAAGCTGAAGAGCAGGTATTTGATGCCCTTGTCGCGAACCATGGCCGCCAGATCGTGGTCCATTCGATGCTCCATCTCCGCAAACGCGCCGGGTCGGGTACCGAGGCTTACGGTAGCGCGAATTGCGCGCGGGGTGCCGGGCGGTTGGAGGGCGACATTTGCATCTGAGCGCCAATTGGCGAATCAGCCCGGGCGGGCACGCTCGATACTTTGGTTGCCCTACGGGGGGTGGATTCCCGCCTTCGCGGGAATGACGGACTCTACGTGGACCGCAACCGCCGGCGGATTCACCTGACCGTCGCTAGTCCGAGGCGCCGAGTCCGGGAATCCAGTTCGTGCCGGCCAGCGGCACGCGCGCCATCGCCGCGGCTTCGGGGGTCAACGCCACGAGGTCCTCCGGCTCGAGATTGAGCATGTGCGACTTGCCGCAGGCTCGCGCCAAAGTCTGGGCTTCGAGCACCATGGTCGACAGGTAGTTGCGCACCCGGCGGGCGGCGGCCTTGGGCTCCAGCCTCGCCTCGAGCTCCGGGTCCTGCGTCGTGACTCCCACCGGACAGCGGCCGGTCTGGCAGTGGTGGCAGTAGCCGGGGGCCGTGCCCAGCGCCGCATAGTCGTCCAGGTACAGCGGGCGGTTGCAGTTGAGCGCGATGAGCGCGGCGACGCCGATGGACACCGCGTCCGCGCCCAGGGCGAGGGCTTTCGCCACGTCGGCCCCGCTGCGAATCCCGCCCGACACCACCAGCTGCACCTTGCGATGCATGCCCAGCTCTTGCAGCGTGTCGGTGGCCTGCCGCACCGCCGGCAGGGTCGGGATGCCCACGTGCTCGATGAAGACGTCCTGCGTCGCGCCGGTGCCGCCCTGCATGCCGTCGAGGACGATCACGTCCGCGCCGGCCTTGACCGCCAGCTGGACGTCGTATTGCACGCGCGTGGCGGCCATCTTGACGTAGATCGGCTTCTGCCAGTCGGTGATCTCGCGCAGCTCGCGGATCTTGATCGTCAGGTCGTCGGGGCCGGTCCAGTCGGGATGACGGCTGGCGCTGCGTTGGTCGATGCCCGCCGGCAGGGTGCGCATGTCGGCGACGCGGTCACTCACCTTCAGCCCGAGCAGCATGCCGCCCCCGCCGGGCTTGGCGCCCTGGCCCACGACGATCTCGATGGCGTCGGCGCGGCGCAGATCGTCGGGATTGAGACCGTAGCGCGACGGCAGCACCTGGTAGACCAGCGTCTTTGAGGCGACACGCTCCTCGTCGGTCATGCCGCCGTCGCCGGTGGTGGTGCTGGTGCCCATCTCGGTCGCCGCCAGGCCAAGCGCCTCCTTAGCGTTGGCGCTGAGCGACCCGAAGCTCATTCCGGCAATGGTGACGGGAATCTCGAGCTCGATCGGCTGCTTGGCAAATCTCGTGCCCAGGGTCACGTTGGTGTCGCAGCGCTCGCGGTAGCCCTCCAGCGGATAGCGCGACAGCGAGGCGCCCAGCAAGAGCAGGTCGTCGAAGGTGGGAAGTCGCCGCTTGGCGCCCCAGCCGCGAATGTCATAGAGCCCCTCGGACGCCGCGCGCTGAATCTCGGCGATCGTCTCTGGCGGGAACGTGGCGGACTCACGGAGGACGCCCGGTTCGGACGGCTCGGCCATCAATAGGCCCCCGCGTGGTCCACGTGGAAGTTGTAGAGCGTGCGAGACGAGCCGTAGCGGCGAAACGACCCGGGGTCGGCGTCGATACCGGCGCGGCACAGCAGCTCGGCGAGGCGGCGGCGGTGGTCGACGGTCATGTCCTTCTCGATGCAGTCCGCGCCCAGGCCCCCGACCGATCCGGCGACGTAGAGCTCGGCCTCATATATCGAGTCGCCGAGTCCGGCGCCGGCATCGCCGCATACGACCAGGCGGCCCGCCTGGGCCATGAACGCGCTCATGTGGCCAACCGAGCCGCCCACGACGATGTCACCGCCCTTGAGGGAGATTCCGCAGCGAGAGCTGGCGTCGCCCTCGATCACCAGCAACCCGCCGTGCGCCGAGGCGCCGGCGCCCTGGCTGGCGTTGCCAGTGACGCGCACCGTGCCGGACATCATGTTTTCGGCCAGGCCCGGTCCGGCGTGTCCGCGAACCGTGACGTCGGCGTGCTGGTTCATGCCAGCGCAGTAGTAGCCCACGTGCCCTTCG
The DNA here is from genome assembly GCA_965243625.1 of Chloroflexota bacterium. Taxonomy (GTDB): domain Bacteria; phylum Chloroflexota; class UBA11872; order UBA11872; family UBA11872; genus JAJECS01. The sequence continues at coordinate 288,735 of CBDEVI010000002.1, read as the reverse complement.
ACGACCACGGTCAACGGCGCGTTGAGGCCCACGGCGATGGCGTGCCGTCCGTCGGTGCCGACGATGCGCCACCGGTTCCGGCCGTCGTCGCCGTTCAGATCGTGCAAGCGTTGGTTCAACTCGCGGATGTCAACGCGGTTGAGATCGACGGTGATCATCCGGTCAGTTGCGCGACCAGGCGTAGACCGTCGCTGGCGCGGGCTCCCAGATCCGCGCGCCCGCGGCCCCCGGCAGGTGGGCGATGGAACGGTACTCGGACGCCATCGCCACCCACTGGTCCGTCTCGGCCAGCACCGCGGGCTTGCACGCGATGCCGTCGCGAAGCACGGCGAACCCATCCCGCGTGCCGATCGCAAACGTGAAGAAGCCGTCGAGGTCTTCCAGGCTCGATTCGAGCGCTTCTTCCAGCGACGCGCCTTCGGCCATGCGATGCGTGAGGTAGCCGGCGGCGACCTCACTGTCGTTGTCGGTCTGAAAGGTCATGCCCTGGCGCTCGAGCTCGCGGCGGAGCCGGTTGTGGTTGGACAGCGAGCCGTTGTGCACCAGGCACAGGTCGCGCCCGGTCGAGAACGGGTGCGAGTGCTCGGTGGTCACGGCGCTTTCGGTGGCCATGCGTGTGTGCGCCAACGCGTGCGAGCCGGTCAAGTGACGGATGGCGTAGCTGTCGGCCACGTCGTCGGGAAGCCCCTTCTCCTTATAAATTTCAATCTCGGCGCCGACGCTGGTGATCCGCACGTCGGGATGGTGCTTTCGCAGCCAGGCGCGCGCTTCGGCTTCCGTGGCGTCGACCACGATCACGGCATGCGTCACGCGCACCTGCAGCTCGACATTCCCCACGAACGCCGTGCCGAGCCCTTCCGCAATCGTCTCCCAGTCGAAGCCGGCGTCGGGGTGATAGAGGGTGAGCTTGAGCGCGCCGTCGGGAGCGGGATTGTGATAGATCGCGAACCCGGCACTGTCGGGACCGCGGTCGGCCATGGCCACGAGCATGGGCTCGAGCCACTCGCCCAGCGATGGCTCCAGCGACTCCTGCTTGAGGAACAATCCAACGATGCCGCACATGTGCCGAAGGTCCCGGTTAGACATGGCCCGGATGGGCCGCCCCGCAACCCGCGATGCTACTTGAATTCACGGGCCAGCGCGTGCAGCGCGCGCAGTCCCACGGGCCTCCCGCCAAACTCCCGCATCGCGTCGAGCAGCGAGGTCCAGGCGTACTCGGCCGAGGCGCTGTCCCCGAGCAGGTGGAACAAGGGGGTTGCGCCGGCGTCGACGCGCACGATGACCGCGCTCAGCCGGGCCACCGAGGTCTGCGCCACCGAGCCGACGGGGAAGGCCGGCTCACGCATGTCGACGCCGCACACCTTGGCCAGGCACTCGGCGGCGGACGCGCCCGTGAGGGCGAACCAGAACAGCCCGTCGAAGCGCGGCAGGGGATAGGCGCGGGCGCGGTGGGCGTCCGCCGCGCCCCCTTCGAGGCGGGCGCAAAGTCTGTCGGCGCCGTGAATCGCCCCGAGCACTAGCACCTCGGTCCAGGAACGCGTGACCGCGATTGGGCCGTCCGGCTGGATGCAAGCGCGGTTGGGTTCGTCCGGCAGGTCGACACCCCGGGCGGTGAGCCACTCCCGTGTGCCGGGTCCCCGAAATCCGACGCGCGGCAGCGGCGAGAGGTCGGCCAGGCCCAGGCGACGCGCCGCGGCGGCCTCGCCACCAGGGTCGCCGAAGTCGGTCACGACGGTCACGCCGGCGTGCTCGCCGCACGTGCCTCCGGCGGATCGCACGGCGTCATCGATCGGGCTGCGTGGTTCGATCACCGCTACATCGCCTGCCTGGAGTTGTCGGGGTCGTAGAAGGGGAGCCGGGAGACCGCCGCCTCGACCAGCCGTCCACCCGCCGCCTTGATGGTGATGACGCTGCCGACCTCGGCCTGGTCGGGCGCCACGTATGCCAGTCCGATGGCCTGATCGAGGACCGGCGACCACGCCGACGACGTGACGCGACCGGTGATCTCGGCGTCGCGCACGACGAGGTGCCCCTCCTCTGGTACCGGCGCGCGGCGGTCGGGCACCGTGTAGCCAACGAGCCGACGGGTGAGGCCCTTCGCCCGCAGGATTTCGATCGAGCGCTTGCCGACGAAGAAGGGCTTGCGGCGACCCAGCGCCCACCCCAGGTCGACTTCGTGCGGGTGCGTGAGTCCGTCGGTGTCCTGGGTGACGATGACGTGTCCCTTCTCCAGCCGCAGCACGCGCTGGGCCTCCACGCCAAAGGGACGGATGCCGTACTCGTGTCCGGCATCGATCAGCGCCTCCCAAACGCCGAGGCTTTGCGATGCGGGCGGGTGAATCTCGTAGCCCAGCTCCCCCACAAAGCCGATCCGCAGCAGACGCACGTCCACACCCGCCAGCGTGCCGGTGCGTGCGGCGAGATAGGGGCATGCCTCCGGCGAGAGGTCGAGATTCGTTCCCAGCTTCTCGAGGACCCGGCGAGCCATGGGTCCGGCGATGTTGATGGCGCCATAGGCCGGCGTGACGTCGGCGATATCGACGTTGAGCTGCCATTGCGCCTGGTACCAGAGCAGCAAGGGATACAGCTGCTCCGCGCCCGACGTGCTGGCCGTCACGTAGTAGTGGTTGGGTCCCAGTCGCGCCGCCACGCCATCGTCGACGACGACGCCCTGTTCGTCGGTCAGCAGCGCGTAGCGGGTGCGGCCCTCGCGCAGGCGGCGGAACGAGGGCGTATAGGCGCGTTCGAGGAACTCCACCGCGTCGGGACCGCGGATATCGAATCCGCCGAGCGTGGAGACGTCGATCAGCCCCACGGCACGGCGCACCGCCAACACCTCGTCGGCGATGGCGTCGGCGCGCTCATCCGGGCCCCCGTAGTACGCCGGTCGCATCCAGAGTCCGGCGGTCATCATCTGTGCGCCCGCGTCAACGTGCCAGGCGTGCATCGGCGTGTGCCGCACGGGCTGGAATCCGCGACCCGCGAACAAGCCGAATCGCGTGGGGAATGTCGGCGGACGGTTGGTGGTGGCGCCGACTTCAGCCGACGTGGTTTCGCGAGCCGCCGCCGTGACGGCGGCGGTCGCGATGGCCGAGAGGCGGCCTTGGCTCGGGCCCATGCCGACGGTCGAGTAGCGCTTGAGGAGCTCGATGTCCTCGTAGCCCTCCGCCAGCGCGTCCTCGATCTCGCGCACGGTCACGTCCTCGTCGAGGTCAACGAACTCGTGGCCGTTCGGGTGCGGGAATACGGGCCAGGACGCAGCGGATTCGTCGGAATCGGGTCGAGCGGCGGTCGCAGGGACATCGATGGCGGAGCCCAACAGGTCCGCCGCGGCTGCTTGAGCGGCCTGCTCGCCCTGCGTCAGGGCCTCGTCAACCGCAGTCGCACCCGCCACGACGCCGGCGGCGAATGCGTGATCCGGCAGCGACGCCAGACGTGGCACCGCGCCGTGCCCGTCGGGCCGAAACTTCGCGCCGGCCTGTGCCAAAACACCCCCGGCGGGCGACACGCCCACGGCAACCACCAGCAGGTCGCAGTCGATCCGCTCTCCGTCGGCGGCGCATGCGCCGGGTCCGGTCACGCGCGTAACCCGCACGCCGCCGATCTGCAAGCGCTGCGGATCGCGCCAAGCCTCGCGCACGGTGTGGCTGGACAGGATTCGATGCCCGCGCGCTTCGGCTTCGGACGCCATCGGGCCGGTGGGCGCGTCGAGGCGGTAGTCAACCACGGCGGCCACGTCGGTACCGCATTCGGCCAGATCGAGCGCCGCGGCGTAGCCCTCGTCGCGGGCCGTCAGCACCACGGCGCGGCGGCCGGGCCGCACGCCGTGGTGCCGGATGAGGCGCTGCGCCGCCGTCGCCGACACGATGCCCGGCAGGTCGTTGTTGCGGAAGACGGCCGGCTGGCTCGTGCCGCCGGTGCAGGCGATCACGGCCCCGGCGCGGACCTTGTGCAGGCGATTGCCCTGCGCCACGGCCAGCCAGTTGTCGCCGTACCAGCCGGTGCAGGTTGCCGAGGTCATCACGCGGACCGATGGCAGGGCCTCAACGCGCCGGCGCAAGTCGTCAAGAGCGCCGTCGCCGGCTTCCAGGCGCCCGTAGGTGAGCCAGCCGCCCAACTCGGGCTCGCGCTCGACGAGCAGTACGTCTAAGCCCTCTTCGCCGCACGCGGCGGCGGCGGCCAAGCCCGCCGCGCCCCCGCCGATGACCGCGACGTCGCAGTAGGCATAGGCCTTGTCGAAGTACTCGGGCGTCCACGTCCGATCGACGCGACCGAGCCCGGCCGTGCGGCGGATGATCTTCTCCCACCAGTTCCAGACACCGCGCGGCTTGTAGAAGGCCTTGTAGTAGAAGCCCACGGGTAGGAAGCGCTCGAAATGTCCAAGAAGGGCCGCCCAATCCCTCTCGAGGCCGCCGACGGTGTTCTGGGCCTGCACCCGCATGCCGGGTTCGATGCGGCGCGTGTCGGCGTGCACGTTGGGCTCGGTTTCGAGTTGGACCAGGGAGCCCGCCTCGTCGCCGGCGAAGCCAAACGACCCCCGCGGGCGATGCAGCTTGAAGGAACGCGAGAGGCACCACACGCCGTTTGCGGCCAGCGCGCTGGCAATGGTGTCGCCCGCATAGCCCAAGTAGTCACGGCCCTCGAACTCGAACGTCACGGGCCGCGACCGGTCGATCCGGCTGCCGGCCGGCGGCGGCAGGCGCTCGCGCGTCATGGTCGGTCCGGGCGAGCGTTGGGGCCGAACAGCTCGCACGGCAGGAACGTGCGCACGATTTCGTCGGTCACCGTGTCGCGGTCGGCAATGAACCAGAAGCTCGTGGGGACGTGATACCACCACTCGCGCACGATTCCGGCGGCGTTGTCGTGCAGGAAGAGATAGTCGGCCCAGGCTTCGGCATCGGCGTGGTCGGGATCGGGCGCCGCGACGACCTCGCCGCCACAGGTGAACTCCTGGATCGGGCGCGTTCCGTTGAGCGGGCAGGGCATGACCTTCATGCGCGCACCTAGTGGCCCACCGACGCCGCGCCTTTTTCGCCGACCTGCTCGAAATCGGCGAAACGGCTGAGCCGAAACGGCTGCAAGAGGTCCGGCGTGCGCCCGGTGGCGATGAGCTCCGCCATCCGCTTGCCGCAGACCGGCGTGGCCTTGAAGCCCCAGGTGCCCCAGCCCGCATCGATATAGAGGTTCTCGACCGGCGTGACGCCCATGACTGGGCTGAAGTCGGGCGTCATGTCGCACATGCCCGCCCACTGGCGCAGCATCTTGACGTTGGCCAGGAACGGAAACAGCTCGAGCACCGGAAGCAGGGTGCCCTCGGCGAACTCCAGCGTCGACCGGTTGGCGTAGAGCCCGTAGGGATCGGTGGCGCCGCCGATGACCACTTCGCCCCGCGCCGACTGCCAGATATATACGTGCAGGCTGCCCGATACCACGATGGGATCGAGCCAGGGCTTGAGCGGCAGCGAGACGCAGGCCTGCAGCGGCACGGTATGGATCGGCAGGCGAAAACCGGCCATCGCCGCGACCAGCGAGCTCTGCCCGGCGACCGCCTGCAGCACGCGGTTGCACTGAATGGTCCCGCGCGAGGTCTCGACGCCGGTCACGCGACCGCTCTCGACCTGGATTCCCGTGACTTCGGTGTCGGAGTGCAACTCCACACCTCGCGCGGCGGCGCGCGCGGCGAAGGCCCACACGACTGCGTCGTGCCGGGCGGTGGCGCCGGGAGGGTGATACAGCGCCGCCAGCACCGGATGCCGCACGTCGGCTGAAAGATCGAGGCCCGGCGCCAGCTTGGCGATTTCGTCGGGAAAGATGAGCTCGGAATCGACGCCGAAGTGCTTGTTGACCTCGGCGCGCCAGCGCATGGTTCGGATGGCCGAGTCGGCGTGGGCCAACGTCAGGTGGCCGCGCTCGGTGTACTGCAGGTTGAAGTCGAGCTCGTTGCTCAGCCCGCGCCAGAGATCCAGTGACTCGGCGTAGAACTGCACGCCTTCCTCGGTCAGGTAGTTGGCCCGCACGATGGCCGTGTTGCGTCCCGTGTTGCCGCCGCCGAGATAGCCCTTGTCGAGCACCGCGACGTCGGTGATGCCGTGCTCGGTCGCCAGGTAGTAGGCCGCGGCGAGTCCATGGCCGCCGCCGCCGATGATTACGGTGTCGTAGGCACGCTTGAGATCCGGGCGGGGCGGGAGAAACCGGTCAGGCGGGCGGCGCGGTCGCAGTCCGTATTTCAGCAAGCCGAGTGGCATGGCTAGACGACGTTGTCCGGTGCGACGGGGAACCGCCCATCAATTCGCGCTGGAGACACGGCAGAGAATCGCAAAAGGCCGAACGCCGCATCTTGCTGAAGGCGCCCGATGATATCGCGCGTCCTGACCGGCGGCGCCGGCAGGCATAATCGGACGCTGGCCTCGCGATGTGCGGCGCGTATGCCTGGAGCGCCGACCGTCGCCGGGCACTCAAGCGTGGGCAGGTAGAGGAGGCCAGGCCGTGGACACGATCGGTCGATACATCCGCAGCGTCCCGAGGTTCTACCTGGCGCTGATCGCACTGATCGCGGTTATTGCGATCGTGGTCGCCGTGGTGTCGCTCGCGCAAGGTCCGGGCGACGAGGCGGACGAGGCCGATGCCACGCCGGCGCCGACCGTCGCCGCCCAGGGCGCCGCTCGCACGGCATCCGCCGTGACGCCTGCCGCCCGCCCGACGACGGCGTCTGCATCAACGCCGCCGCCCACCGAAGCCGCAACCGAGGCGGCGCCCGAGGCCACGCAAGCGGCGCCCATCTGGGCGGAGGAGCGAGCGCAAGCCCGGGTCGAGGTCGAGCAGCAGGTGGCGGTCTCGCGCAGCGGCCTGCCGACGGTTGGCGACACTTTGGTCGACGCCACGGGCTTCGAGGTCACCTTGGTTGGAGTACTCCACCTAGCCGAGCTGAAGCAGTTCACCGGCTCGCCGTTCAAACCGAAGAACGGCGTCTTCAAGCTCGTGAACATGCACTTCAAGAACGGGTCGTCGGCGTTCACCACGATTGCCAAGGCCAACATCGTCCTGCTTACGGCCGACGGTGAAGAGATCGCCGTGAGCAACCTGGGGACGAACGCGCTCACGGGCATGGTGCCCGACATCGAACGGGGCCGCCCGCTCTATCTGGTGGAGAGTCTGCCCGCCGGCCAGGAAGCGCATGTGAGCGTCGCTTTCGACCTGCCGCCCGGCCTGACCGGGCTCAACATCGAGATCGAGGGCTTCCTGTTCGAGGTGCCGGACCCCGCGTAGCCGCCGCGCGCTAAGTGGTGGATCTCTCCGACTAGTTTCTTGGCACTCTCCCGCAATTCGTCCTTGGTCTGGTCCCCTCCTCTCCCCGGAGACCCTTGAGCAATCCCTCCAGCGAAGATGCAGGAGAGCAGGTCCGGTCCCCTCTCCCCTCGCGGGAGAGGGCTAGAGTGAGGGAGTTCGCCGCTAATCGCACACTGTCTGAACCAAAACGAACCACTGCCGCGCGCTAAGCTCGCCGCATCCGGCGGAGTGAACGGGCCGCACGATGAACGCACCGCACGACGATCTCGACCTGCGCGTCGCCGAGTACCGCATCAACGGCTTTACGGTGTTCGAAAACGCCCTGCCAGTGGAGTTGGTGGACGCCCTCCACGCGGCCTTCATGCCCCTGCTGGAAGCCGTGCGCGCGCGCAATTCGCGGCAGCTCTCGGGCGACCTGGCCACGGGCCGCGGGCGGCTGGGCTATCCCAACCGCTACACGGTCGACCTGCCCTGGGCCATGCCCTTCTCAGACCCCGCCGTTTACCAGCATCCGACGGTGCTGGAGTTCATGGACCGGTATTGGGGCGTGTCGGACTACCAGCTCACGGGCTACACGTCGAACAACCCCTATCCCGACAGCACCTACCAGCGCTGGCATCGCGACATGGCGCTCACGACGCCGCACATCGGCACCCAGACCTGCGACACGGTGAGCGCCAAGATCCCGTTGGTCGACACGTTCGAAGAGAACAGCAGCTTCGAAATCCTGCCCGGCACGCAATACCTGGCCGATCCCAGCCTGCAAGGCCGCTACAACGACGTGCTCGAGGCGGGCGATTTCAGGCCCAGGCGGCTCAACCTCAAGAAGGGCTCGATCTGGATGCAGGACCCACGCCCTCTGCACCGCGGCACGCCCAACCGCTCCGACCACGCGCGCCCGGAGCTGTGCCTGGTCTACACCCGCCCCTGGTACTACTCCGGCCACTGGGTCGAGATGACCGGCGCCCAGTTCAACGAGCTATCGGAGAGCGCCAAGGAACTGCTGGCGTCGGCGCGGATTACGGACGGCGGGTCGGGCTAGGCAACACCAGGCAGCGAGGCTCCCGGCATTCCGCGCATGCGTCAATAGCCGCGCTTCAGCTAAAGCCGCCGGCGCTGTCATCTCGCGCCGTTCGCAAGATCAGTGCGCTGCTATTGGGACCCAGGCGATACCGTCAACGTGGGCGAAATGCCGGTCGGCTGAAATCAAGTCCGCGCCGGTCTCCATGGCGTGCGCCGCGATCCACACATCGTTGGTTGGAATGGGACGACCCTTGGCTCGCAGCGCCGCCGCAATTCTGGCGTAGCGGTCCGCGGTAACCTCGCCGACCGGAACGAAGGAAACGTAAGGGCTATTTCGAAACGCACGAAGGTCAGCGAGATTGCTGTGGAAGTGCGACCCCAGACGAAACCCATGCATCAATTCGCCAACCACCACCGCCGAGAGCAGGATTTCCTCGGCATTGCGAACAATGTCCATCACCTGCCTGTGCCCGCGCACGAGCAGCGAGTAGGCGTTGGCGTCCAGCAGACCCGTCACCGCCAGACAGACTCGTCGATGGTGTCGAACTCGCGCAGTGCAGCATCCAGTTCGTCCGCTCTTTCCGCAGACCAGGTCCCGATCAGATGATCCAGGGAATTGCCGATGGTATCCGGGCCTCCGGCACTGTCCGTGAGTCCTGCCCCCTTCCGGAGCAACTTAAGGGCGGCCTTGTTTAGGGAGATCCCTTCGCGCTTCGCCAGGCGGCGGAGTCGGCGGCTCAATTCGTCGTCGAAGCCTCTAACCGTGAGTTGGTGCATCGCTTGCAACCCCGAGTGAATCAATATGCGAGTCACTATGAGTCATAGTATCACTCACCCGCCCAGAGACCATCAGGGCCGGCGTGAACGGGAAGGCAGGCGCGACAAGAGTCTCGCTATCCGGTGTCGCTTGGCGGACCGTCCTAAACCGGCACGAATTTGTGCAGCCGGTTGGCGCGTTGGACCTCGCATACGTAGAGGGCGCCCTGGTCGTCGATCCAGACGCCGTGGGGGGCGCCGAACTGGCCGGGGCCGGTGCCGGGCTCGCCCAGTTGGGTGATGCGCGTGCCGTCGAGATCGAGGACCGAGACCCGCCCGTCGAGCTGGGCGACGTAGATGGCGTCGGCGTCCTCATCGACGAAGAAGTCCGTCGGGCGGTGGAGGCCGGTCCACTCTTCCTGGAAATCGCCGTCGCGGTTGAAGACCTGCACGCGGCTGTTTTCGCGGTCGGCCACGAGCACGCGGTCGTCGCGCGTGACCCAAATGCCGTGCGGCAGGTCGAACTCACCCGGCCCGCTGCCGGGACTGCCCCAGGACTTCTCGATCACACCGGCCACTGAGAAGCGGTGGCACTTGGCGGCTCGATAGCCGTCGGAGATGAAGACCGTGCCGTCGGCGGCCAGGTGGGTGTTGGTGGGATGGTTGAAGCCGTCGAAGCGCGGCGGCTCGCCCGGCGGCGGGTCGCCCTTCATGTGGTAGTCGTCGTCGGTGGACCTGATGTGCAGCAGGCCGATCTTGCGCAGCACCTGACCGGACGTGTCGCAGACCCACACGACCTGGGCGAAGCGATCCGTGAGCCAGAGCTGCTCCTCGTCGTCGATGAAGGCCCCGTGCGCGTGGCTGACGAACGTGTCGCCCCAGTGATCCACCAGCGAGCCCTCGCGGTCGAAGACGAGCATCGGATGGGTGCCGCGGCCGAAGCAGTAGACCCGCCCGCGGCTGTCGGTCACGACGCCGCCGATCCACCCGGTGGAGATGTGGGGCGGAATCTGGGCCCAGCCAGGAACCAGGTCGTAGGTGAATCGACCGCTGCCGGTGCGCATGATCGGCCCTCCGTGGTCGGGCATTGGGCGGACGGCGGGAGCGTAGCAGCCGGCGCGTGCATGGTCTTGCGCTCCGCCGCAAAGTTGACGCCGCTGGGCGATCTGCCCCACCGTCACCAGGACATCGCCCTCGCCTCAAATTGACCGCGCCGCTGCCACGTGACCCTTATCCGCTCGCCTGAGGTTTCCCAGGTCGCCGCTACGTTCGGAATCATCGCGGCCACGGCATTTGGGGCGTCGGTCTACGGGCCGCTGCTGGTGCCGATCCAGGCGGAGTTCGACGTCAACTTCGCGACGCTCAGCGTGCTGGTGGCGGTTCCCTCGCTGAGCCGGGTTCTCGTCACGCCGGCGGCGGGCTACCTGACGGACCGCGTGGGTCCGCGTCGACTGCTCGCCATTGCGTCGCTCGCATTCGCGTTGGGCGGGCTGGCCGCCGCCGCGGCGCCGGGTTTCTGGGCGCTGGTCGGCGCCGTGTTTGGGTCAGGCATGGCCGCGGCGTTCATCGAGAGCGCCTCCGTGGCCCACCTGGTGCGGCTGGCGCCCCCGGCGGCCCGTGGGCGCACGATCTCGCGCGGGCTGACGGGATTTCAAATCGGCATGCTGGCGAGCCCGGTTGCCGCCGGAGGTCTGGCGGTGGCCCTCGGATGGCGCTCGGCGCTGGTGATGGCGGCCGCCGTGGCCGTGATTGGCGCCGTGATTGCGGTTGCGTTGATCCGCGACGCCAAGCCCGTCGCCAGCACCGCGGATGAGTCCCGATCCGCACCGGGCCGCCCGGTGTCCTGGCGCGCGATCACGGGCGTATTGGCCTTCGGCGCCCTGCTCTGGGGCGGCGCTTCGACGCTGCGGGCCGTCGCCCTGCCGCTCTACGGCGGGGTGACGCTCGAGCTCGACCCGGCAACCGTGGGACTGGTGCTCTCCTTGCTCACGGGTCTCCGCGCCGTGGCCACGTTTGCGGGCGGCCACCTTATGGACCGCTACGGCCGGCTCGTGGTCGTGAGCGCCACCGTCTGCATGAACCTGCTGAGCACCCTCGTGCTGCTGTTTCCCGCGCACGTGGCGTTCCTCGGGCTCACGGCCTTCTGCTATTCGATGGGTGGGTTTGGCGCCACCTCCCCCGTGATTCTGCTGGCCGATCGGGTGCCGGCCCGACATGCCGGACGGGGAGTGGCGGCGCTACAGGCGTCCTCCGGGACTTCGGCGCTGCTGCTGCCGCTCGCCGCCGGCGCGCTGATGGACGCCGCCGGAATCGTCGCGCTGGCGCTCATGCTGTTGCCGGTGTTCGTCCTGGCGATCCTGGTGGGGGCCGTGGTTGCCCGTCCGTCCGCCACACGGCCATCGTCCGTGGCTGCGTCGGATTAGGGAAGGGTTCCGGTCCCACTCTCCAGCGTCGAGATCTTTGAATGGTCAGGTAGGGGCGGGTCTGAGACCCGCCCGACGCCAGGCATTCAGTGAGACTCCAGGTTCGACCCGACTGGATTCCGGCCCCGTATCAAGTACGGGGCAGGCTCTTCGCCGGAATGACGGAGGGTTGAGGCAAAGGTCTCCTTTCGGAGTCCTTTGCAAAACCAGGCCAAGTTTGAGAATTACCGGATGAGTCCTGTCCGCCCCAGGTTCAATGAAGGGTGGATTTCCCGCCTCCGCGGGAATGACGGAGGGGTTACGCCTAGGGCAAGACGTCCGGTTCCCTCTCCCCACTGTGGGAGAGGGTTAGGGTGAGGGGGAAGACCCGAACGCACACTCGCGGAGGGACGCCGACATGGAGTACCGCAGGCTGGGCCAATCCGATCTAATCACTTCGGTGATTGGATTCGGCGGATTTCCCATCGGACGGGGGCAGTACGGCCCGTTTGACGACGACGAGGCCATCCGCAGCATCCACCGAGCCATCGACCTTGGCGTCACGCTGGTCGACACCGCCGCCGGCTACGGACTCGGCGAGGGCGAGAATCTCGTCGGGCGGGCGCTCAAGGGACGCCGCGACGAAGTCGTGCTGGTGAGCAAGGGCAGCACCGCGCCCGACAAGATGGCCGCGGACCTGGAAGGCAGCCTGGAGCGGCTGCAAACGGACTACCTGGACCTCTACCTGATCCACTGGCCGGACGCGAGCGTGCCCATTGCAGACTCGATGGGCGCCATGGCCGAGTTCCAGCAGCAGGGCAAGATCCGCTACGGCGGAGTGAGCAACTTCAGCGCCGCCCAGCTCGGCGAGTGCCTGGAGACGTATCCCCTCGTCACCGAGCAGATCGGCTATCACCTCTTCGACCGCCGGCCCGAGGCCGAGCTCTTTCCCTTCTGCCAGGAGCACAAGCTTGGCGTGATGGCGTTCGGCCCCATGGCGCACGGGCTGCTGACGGGCGCGATGACGCCGGCAACGACTTTCGGCGAGGACGATTTCCGCAGCCGGGGCACCGTGTTCGAGCAGCCGCTGTTCGAGGCCGAGCACTTTCCCACTTACCTGCGGCGGGTTGACGCGCTCAAGGCGGCGGCACGCGATCGGGGCTTCACGGTGGCGCAGCTGGCGTTGGCGTGGGTGATAGCCAACCCGATCGTGAGCGTGGCGCTGGCCGGCACGCGCCGCCCTGAGGAGATCGAGGAGAACGTCCGCGCCGTCGAGTGGCGCATGACCGAGAGCGAGCGGGCCGAACTGGCCGCCATCGCGGCAGGCTCGTAGAGGCAGACACCAGGCGCGCGACCTACAGTCGCGCATCGGGACTCATTGCAGGAGGCGCCAGCCATGACCGCATCAGACACCGGAGAGCCCAGGGTTTCGACCATCGAGCTCGAGCTGCCGGGCGCGCCGCCGGCCCGCTTCAAGCTGTTGTGGGACGCGGCGCCGCAAACCTGCGCGGCGGTGACCGCGGGGGTGCCCACGGAGGCCGAGTGCCTGCACGCGATCTATTCGGGGACCATCGCGGCGTTCTACTTCGATCCGACGGTCGTGGCGCCCATCGAGAACGCGACCACCTGCGTCGCTCCGGGCGACTTGATCTTCACGCACTATGAAGCCGGCACGCGGCACGGCCATCCGGGCGCGCTGAGCGAGGTCTACTGGCCTTACGACCGCTACGCCCGCCCCACCATTCCCGGAAAGTTCATCACGCTCGAAGCCGCGAACGTCTTTGGGACGTATGACGGCCCGCCGGACGTCTGGCAGGCCTTTGCCGGGCGCTGCGAGCGGCTGCGGTACGACGGCACCGCAACCATCCAGATTCGGATGTCCTAGCCCCGGCCTCGACGCCATTGGGCCGTGGGGCCGCGGCGGCTCCGTGGTAGCTTGCCGCACCTCAGGACCTTCGGCGGGGATGCACTGTGCCTCCGGCTGCGCTGGCGCTGGTGTTCACGGCGGCCGCGCTGCACGCCGTCTGGAACCTGCTCGCCAAGCGCGGTCAGGGACATCCGGTGTTCTTCTGGCTGGCGCTGGTCATCGCGTCGGTGCTGTATCTGCCCGCGTTCGTCGTGGGAGTCATCCTGGAGCCGATTCCGGCCGCCGGCTGGGGCTGGATCGTGGCCACCGGAGTGCTGCACGCGGCCTATTTCTGGTCGCTGGCCAACGCCTACGCGCGTGCCGATCTCTCGGTCACCTATCCGCTAGCGCGGGGCCTGGGGCCAACGCTGGTGCTGGTCGTGAGCGTCTGGTTCGTCGGCGAATCGGTCTCGCCGACCGGGCTCGCCGGGGTGCTGACGGTGGTTGCCGGCATCTACGTGCTCAATCTGCGGAGCCTGCGTCTTAGCTCGCTGCTGGATCCGGCACGCGCCCTGCTGCATCCCGGCGGTCGCTACGCGGCGTTTACCGGCGTCCTGATCGCCTCGTACACGCTGGTGGATAAGCAAGGCGTGTCCGTGGTGAATCCGCTCACCTACGTTTACCTGATGTGGCTGATTGCCGCCGCGATACTTACGCCGGTCGTGCTGGCGCGCTATGGACGCCGCCCCTGGCGTCGTGTGTCCGTGTCCATGCGCGACGTGACGCTGGTGGCCATCCTCTGTGTGGGCGCCTATCTCCTGGTGCTCATCGCGCTGACCATGGCGCCCGCACCCTACGTCTCCGCCGCCCGCGAAGTCAGCATCCTGATCGGCGCCGCCCTGGGCATGACGTTGTTGCGCGAGCCGCGGCACGCCCCGCGCTTCGTGGGCGCCGCCGCCATCGCCGCCGGGGCAGCGTTGGTGGCGCTGGCGTAGAGGCCTTTGACCCGCCCCGCCAGCCAGCCTATGTAGTATCGTCCCCGAATCGCGGCCCCTCTCCTACCGGCGGCAATGGCAACAGCCGAACCCCTGTCCGACACGGCCTCCATCGACGCGGTGGCTTCGGCTGCCGTGCGTAGCGAGTGGTCGATGGCGTGGCGGCGGCTGCGGCGCAACGTCGCGGCCATGGCCGGCGGCGTGGTGCTGATCCTCTTTGCGCTCTGTGCCGTTTTCGCCGACGTGATCGCGCCCGAAGGCATCAACACCAAACCGACGCTCGAGTCGGTGCTCGAGAACCGTTTGCGCCCGCCCTGGTCCAGCGGCACTCGCGTGGGCGAGAGCGGGGAAGTGGAACCGGCGTTCTTCCCCTTCGGCACCGACGACATTGGCCGCGACGTCTTCAGCCGCGTGGTGCACGGGTCGCGCATCTCGCTGCGGGTCGGGTTCGTGGCGGTGTTGCTGGCCGGGGCCGGCGGCACGATTCTCGGCATGGCCGCCGGCTATTTCGGCGGACGGATCGATATGGTCATCAGCCGTCTGCTCGACGTGCTGTTGGCGTTTCCGGGGCTGCTGCTCGCCATCGTGATCGTGGCGTCGCTCGGCCCCAGCCTCACGAACGCGATGATCGCCCTTGGGGTTGCCGGCGTCCCCTTCTATGCGCGCGTGGTCCGTGGGTCGACGCTCTCCGCCAAAGAGTTCGGCTACGTGCGCGCGGCGCGCGCGATCGGCATGCGCGACACCCGCATCATCGTGCGCCACATCCTGCCCAACATCCTCAGCCCCATCCTGATCATGTCTACGCTTGGGCTGGGCTCGACCATCATCTCGGCGGCCGGACTCAGCTTCCTGGGCCTGGGCGCCTCGCCGCCGACCCCGGAGTGGGGCTTGGAGATTGCCCAATACCGCGCGGTGCTCGCCCTGGCGCCCTGGATTTGCATCTTCAACGGGCTCGCACTGGCGCTGACGGTGCTGTCGTTCAACATGCTGGGCGACGGCCTGCGCGAGGCGCTGGACCCGCAAGCGAGCGCCTGGGCGCAATAGCCCCGACCTCCGCGGCGACCGGTGTCGGGGCGAACCAAATGCCCGTCGACTGCTATCCTCACGCACTGGTTCGGAAGGCGAGTTATTTGGGGAGGAATTTATGGATCGTGGCAAATCTCTGAGTCGGCGAAACGTCCTGCGTGGCGGGGCCTTGGCCCTGGCGGGCGGCGTGGGCGTTGCCGCGCTCGCAGCCTGCGGCGAGGGCGAGGTAGAGATCCGAGAAGTCGAGGTCGAGAAGGTCGTCACCGTGACCGAGATCCAACAGGTCGAAGTCGAGAAGGTGGTGACGCAGGAAGTCCTCAAGGAAGTCGAGAAGGCCGTCGTCGTCGAGAAGGAAGTCGTCAAGGAAGTCGAGGTCGAGAAGGTCGTCACGAAGATCGTCGAGATCGAGGCCGAGACGGCCGCGCGCGGCCTGCAGACGGGCGTCAACCTTTTCCGCTCCGACGAATCCGTCCCGCTCGGCGAGTGGAACCCGACGCGCGGTGGCCGCATCACGTGGGGTACGCCGGGCCCGATCACGTCGCTCAACCCCGTGCGTATGGACCAGTGGTCCTATCGCAACGGCTTCCCGATTTACGAGAACCTGTACACGTGGGCGCCGGGCAACCGGATCATTCCCTGGCTGGCCGCCGACATGCCCGAGCTTTCCGAAGACCGCCTGACCCGCCGCATTCCATTGCGCCAGGACGTGAAGTTCCACGACGGCACGCCGTTCAACGCGGACGCGGTGACCTTCAACTTCATGCTGTTCCTGGACGAGAGCCTGGAGCGGGGCGAGATTGCGGGCAAGGTCGGCGATATCGAGAGCGTCACGAAGGTCGACGACTTCACCATCGACCTGAAGACGAAGACCCCGCAGGCCCTGTTCATGCAGGTGCTGGCCGATTTTCAGATCACCTTCGCCTCCCCGCAGGCGTACATCACCTACCGCGAGGACATTGCGCGCAATCCGGTCGGCACCGGCGCCTACAAGTTCAAGGAGTGGCAGGAGCAGGTCTCCGTCACCTACGAGCGGTTCGACGACTACGCCTGGGCGCCGGAGTGGGCGACGAACAAGGGGGCGCCGTACCCCGACGAGTTCGTCGTTCAGATTCTGGCGCAGGACGCGGTGGCGCGCGCGGCGGCCTTCGAGGCCGGCGAGGTGGACTGGATCCAGCACTTCCAGTTCATCGACCTGGAGCGCTTCGCGAAGCAGGAGAACCGCATCATCCTCGGACGTTTGGCTCCGGGCATGCCGTGGTTCCTGCACATCAACTCGATGCGCTGGCCCACCGACGACATCGTCGTGCGCAAGGCGCTCAACCACGCCATCAACAAGAAACTGGTGGTGCAGCGCGGCAACGGCGGCATCCCGCGCATCGCCGGCAACATCCTCACGCCGGGCACCATCGGCTACAACCCGGACATGGAAGACCTCTACCCGTGGGACGTCGGCAAGGCCAACCAGCTGCTGGATGACGCCGGCTACGCTCGCGGTGACGACGGCTTCCGCTACCGCGACGGCCAGCGCATGCAGGTCGAGTTCCCCAACACGCCCAACCCGTTGAGCGAGCTGTACAAGCTCGACATCGAGTCCAGCATCGGCATCTTCGTGGACATCCCGAACGTCGAGTTCGCCACCTACATCAACGACATGGCGCAAGGGAAGTACACCCACCAGTGGACCGGCGGGGGCGGCCCCGACGGCGACGTGCTGTATCCCAAGTACCACACGTCGAACTACGGGCTGCCGGGCCGCGCGTTCGCGTTCCTCAACTACAACGGTGAGCCGGGCGTGCCGACCGAGGGTGACCCCATCGACGCATTGCTCGACGGAGCGCGCTCGGAGTTCGACGAGTCCAAGCGCGCCGAGATGTGGATGGAGGCGAACCGCCTGATCCAGGAGGCCGCCGTCAACCTTCCGCTGTCGGACGCCATGGGGCAGTGGTTCTACAACAGGGACCAGATTGGCGGCGTGGCGCTCTCCACAATCCACGAGCCAGCCACCGTGCTCGACTTCTACGACAAGAAGGGCGGCTAGCGCCGAAGGAGATCGGCGCCGCCGCCGGGAGGGTCTTCGGACCGCTCGGCGGCGGCGCCCAGACTCCGGCGAGCGCGGGAATAGACGACCAACGGGACCCGCGACCAACAGATTCCGCGCGGTGCGACTCGCACGTGCGGGCTGGTATCCTCTCGCGCACAGGCCCCGAGAGCCTGTAACTGGAGGGAAGGTCTATGGATCGTGGTAAGTCTCTGAGTCGCCGGAGCGTCCTCCGTGGCGGGGCTGCGGCCCTCGCGGGTGGCGTCGGCGTTGCCGCGCTCGCCGCGTGTGGCGAGGGCGAGGTAGAGATCAGGGAAGTCGAGGTCGAGAAGATCGTCACCGTGACCGAGATCCAACAGGTCGAGGTCGAGAAGGTGGTGACGCAGGAAGTCATCAAGGAAGTCGAGAAGGCCGTCGTCGTCGAGAAGGAAGTCGTCGTCGAAAAGGAAGTCGTCGTCGAGAAGGAAGTGATCGTCGAGATCGAGGCCGAGACGGCGGCGCGCGGCGCACTGAAGGGGATCAACCTCTTCCGCTCCGACGAGGCCGTTCCGCTTGGCGAGTGGAACCCGACCCGCGGTGGCCGCATCACCTGGGGTACGCCGGGTCCGATCACCTCGTTCAACCCGGTGCGCATGGACCAGTGGTCCTACCGCAGCGGTTTCCCCATGTACGAGACCTTGTACACCTGGGCGCCCAACAACCGAATAGTCCCGCGGCTGGCCGCCGACATGCCCGAGCTGTCGGATGACCGCCTGACCCGCCGCATTCCGTTGCGGCAGGACGTGGTGTTCCACGACGGCACGCCGTTCAACGCGGACGCGGTGACCTTCAACTTCATGCTGTTCCTGGACGAGAGCCTGGAGCGGGGTGAGATTGCAGGCCAGGTCGGCGACATCGAGAGCGTCACGAAGGTCGACGAATTCACCATCGACCTCACGACCAAGACGCCGCAGGCCCTGTTCATGCAGGTGCTGGCGGACCGTCAGATCACATTCGCCTCGCCGCAGGCGTACATCACCTACCGCGAGGACATCGCGCGCAACCCGGTCGGCACCGGGCCGTACAAGTTCAAGGAGTGGCAGGAGCAGGTCTCCGTCACCTACGAGCGGAACGAAGACTACGCCTGGGCGCCGGAGTGGGCGACGAACCAGGGGCCTCCGTTCCCAGACGAGTTCGTCATCCAGATCCTGGCGCAGGACGCGGTAGCCCGTGCGGCGGCCTTCGAGGCTGGCGAGGTGGACTGGATCCAGCACTTCCAGTTCATCGACATGGAGCGCTTCGCGAAGCAGGACAACCGGGCCATCCTTGGGCGGATGTCGTCAGGTATGCCGTGGTTCCTGCACATCAACTCGACGCGCTGGCCCACCGACGACATCGTCGTCCGGAAGGCGCTCAACCACGCAGTCAACAAGAAGCTCGTCGTGCAGCGCGGCAACGGCGGCATCCCGCGCATCGCCGGCAACATCCTCACGCCGGGCACCATCGGCTACAACGAGGCGATGGAAGATCTCTACCCGTGGGACGTTGGCCTTGCCAACAAGCTGCTGGATGACGCCGGCTACGCTCGCGGTGACGACGGCTTCCGCTACCGCGACGGCCAGCGCATGCAGGTCGAGTTCCCCAACACGCCGAACCCGTTGAGCGAGCTGTACAAGCTGGACATCGAGTCCAGCATTGGCATCTTCGTGGACATCCCGAACGTCGAGTTCGCGACCTACATCAACGACATGGCGCAAGGGAAGTACACCCACCAGTGGACCGGCGGGCGTGGCCCAGACGCCGACGTGCTGTACGCCAAGTACCACACGTCGAACTACGGGCTCCCGGGCCGGGCGTTCGCATTCCTCAACTACAACGGTGAGCCGGGCGTGGCGACCGAGGGCGACCCCATCGACGCATTGCTCGACGGGGCCCGCGCCGAGTTCGACGAGTCCAAGCGCGCCGAGATGTGGATGGAGGCGAACCGTCTGATCCAGGAGGCCGCCGTCAACATCCCGCTGGCCGACGCCATGGCGCAGTGGTTCTACAACAGCGACCAGATCGGTGGCGTGGCGCATTCCACGCTGCTCGACCAGGCGTTCGCGATGGACTTCTACGACAAGAAGGGCGGCTAGCGTCTAGGGAGTTCAGCACCGCCGCCGGGTCTGGGTGGCCGAGGATGGGCGGGAACCTCGGTCTGGACCTGTCCGCAGAAGAGCCTCGCGCTCTTCAAGGAACAGGTCGACGCAGGCCCGGCGGCGGTCTGCGTTCCAGTCTTGTGCGGCGTTCTTCCGCTCGGTCAGTCGTCGGCTCTAGTCGCCGAAGTATTCGTCGTGGCCGCCGAATGCTGCGCGCAGCCGCTCGACGTCGGCGGCGGGCAACGGTCCGCGCAGCACCGCTTTGACGTTTGCTTCGAGATGGACCGGATCGGCCGTGCCCGTCAACACGCACGCGACCTCCGGCGGCGCGGCCGCAAAGCGGTAGGCCGCCTCGATCACCGACTCCACGTCGCCGTGCACGAGCCAGTCGAGCGGCTCTTGATCCGGCACTGACCCGGTCGGCACCAAGCCGTCGTCCTTCATCTGCCTCACCACCTCATGCAAGTGCGCGGGATCGGACATGGCGCGTCGCACGGGCGTCATCGCAATCACGCCCACGTCGTGCAGCCGGGCCGGCGGGAACACATGGCGTTCCACGGCGTGGGTGAGCAGGTTGTAGTTGGGCATCACCACGTCGGGCCAGCCGTCGGCAACGGCGCGGCCCACCATCACCGGCCATCCGGAGATGCCGACGAACCGCGCCAGGCCGTCCTCTTTGAGGCGTAGCAATTCGGGCACCTGGCGCTCGCGGCAATCGTCGTAGAGCTCCGGCCGCAGGGCGTGAATCAGCACAATGTCCACCGCGTCCCGCCGGAGTCGCCGCAGGCTCGCCTCGACCGATGGGCGAATGACGCTCGGCGGCGCCAAGGGCGGCGCGTGCGCGTGCACGTCCACCACGCTGGGATACTTGGTCGCGATCACGGTCTCATCCCGCGGCACGCCGTCCAGCGCGTGGGCGAGCAGCGCTTCGCTGTCGTGATACACCGGCGCGGTGTCGAAGTAGTTGATGCCGAGGTCGAGCGCATGCCGCACGAATGCGCGAACCAGATCACGCGTGGTGCCGCGCGTCTGGCCCAGCTGACTTGGCCCACCCGTGCCGAGCCCAACCAGCGACACCTCGAGGCCCGTCCGGCCCAGCCGCCGATACTCCATCAGCCAGCCCTCGGTGCCGGCATGCCGCCCTTACCGAAACGCCGGCAGATTGCCGACATCGATCTCCACGCCGAAGCCGGGCGCGTCGGATGGTCGGAGCCTGCCGTTCTTGGGTACGACCGTGCCCGGCAACAAGGGCCCGTTCTCCAGCGGAACGCCAGGCGCCGTGGCGATGTACCACTCGCCAAGCGGGATCGCCGGGAGGGCGAAGAGGGCGTGTTGCCCGTAGGGACTCCCCGCCCCGCCGTGCGGGATGACTCGCAGCCCTGCCGCCTCCGCAATGGCGCAAATCTTGAGCAGGGGCGTCAGCCCGCCCACCCACGCGATGTCCGGCTGCAGGATGTCCACCAGGCGGCGCGACGCCGCATGCTGGAACGGATACGGCGTGTACCAGTGCTCACCCGTCGCGAGCGTCTGCCAGGGTAGCCGCGCCCGCAGCTGCGCATAGCCGTCGAAGTCCTCCGGGCGGAGCATCTCTTCGATCCACGCCAGGCCATATGGACGCAGCGCTTCCGCCAGTTGCACGCCATAGTCCACGTCGAGTGACATCCAGCAGTCGAGCATGAGCTGCGCGTTATCGCCCATGCACTCCCGGGCCGCCGTGACGCTCGCGATGTTGCGTTGCATGCCGTCTTGTCCGTGCGCCGGACCACAGGGACAGGGCACTTTCACGGCGGTGAAGCCAAGCTCCTTGACCCAGTCCACGTCGCCGCAGGTGGCGTAGCACGGCACGAAGTCCCGGGCCGGACCGCCAAGCAACTGATACACCGGCTTCTCCAGCACTTTGCCCTTGAGGTCCCACAGCGCCAGGTCAATGCCGCTGACGGCGTACGCCGCAAGGCCGGTGGCGCCGAACGGCGCGCACAGCCGGACCAGCATGTCGTAGAGCCGCTCGGTCGCAAGCGCGGGCTCACCGATGATCCGCGGTCCCAGGTAGTCCTGGATGACGGCGGCCACGGGCCGCCCGTATCTCCCGGGGCCCACCCCTTGCGTGCCGTCCTCGGCCGTAACGACGACGAGGAAGTCCGGCCAGTCCGGCACCCAGCGCAGCATGTTGGATTCGGCCGGGAAATAGCGCGACATCGGATTCGCGATGGGGCGCCGCTCGAGCCAGCCGGGGCGTCGCCGACCCGCGTGGGGATCGCGCGCGGGCAACTCGAGCGCTTTGGTCTCGACGCTTGTGATCTTCAACGCGCGAGGGCACCAGTGCGAGGCTGTGCGCAGTGTCCCACGAGAGCGAATCCGCAGCCTCATTACCGGGACCTGCGGTGCTTTGCGGCATCCCCTGCATGGCCAGCAAGGTGCTCGCCGGATGAGCCGTCGGCTACACTGCCGAGCCTGAGGCCACTCGAAGGATGGATTGGCTCAAACCTCCCCGAGGCGCCTCGTAGGCCCGTTTGAACGGTGAGCGAGGAGGAGGCGCAACGTGGGGCGATATATCGTCCGGCGGTTGCTCGCCGCTATCCCGGTGATCCTCGGCGTGCTGCTGCTGGTGTTCGTGCTGCTGCGCCTGATCCCCGGGGATCCCGTCGAGGTCTTCTACTACAGCAGCGACGCGGGCGGCACGTCCAACACCTCGGTCTCGATCGACGCCCTGGAGCAAGCGCGAGCCAAGCTGCGGCTCGACAAGTCCATTCCTGAGCAGTTCGCCTTCTACCTGTGGGACGTGCTGCGGCTCGACCTTGGGCGTTCGTTCCGCACCAAGCAGCCCATCACCGATGTGATCGCGGAGCAATTCCCCTCGACGCTGGTGCTCACACTGGCCGGCATGGTGGTGACGCTTGGCATCGGGCTTCTGGCCGGTGTGATATCAGCCATGCGCCATCACACCTGGATCGACTACGGCAGCCAATTCATCGCGGTGCTCGGCGTTTCCGTGCCGAATTTCCTCGTCGGACTGATCCTGATCTACATCTTCGCCATCAATATGAACAATTTCCTGCCGGCCATCGCCAACGGCAACGGCAAGGAACTCATCATGCCCGCGCTCGCCCTGGGCATTGGGGGCGCCGCGATCGTGGCCCGGCTCACCCGCTCATCCATGCTGGACGTGATGAGCCGCGACTACATCCGCACCGCGCGATCCAAGGGGGTGCGCGAGAGCGCCGTCGTCTGGGGCCACGCGCTCAAGAACGCACTGATCCCCGTGGTGACGATCGTGGGCTTGCAGTTCGGGAGCTTGCTGATCGGCGCGGTGGTCATCGAAGTGGTGTTCAGCCGGAAGGGCATCGGCTTCACGCTGGTCAAGGCCATCCTCACGCGCGACTACACCGTGGTTCAGGCGCTGGTGATGCTGGCGGCGACGATCTACGTGATAGCGAATCTCCTCGTCGATGTGCTCTATACGTACATCGACCCGCGCGTCCGGCTCACCTGAGCGGGCGCCTGCCGCATAATTTGCCGGCGCCGCCGAAACGCCCGTCAGGGTCCGTCAGTCCCTGACCTGATCTGAATTGGAGCGCATGAGTGCCACATAACGTCGCGGTCGATATGGGCGGCACGTTTACGGACCTGATCGCCACCGACGGCGACACGGGATTGCAGGTCGCGAAGTCGCTCACGACGCCCGCCTCGCCGTCCCAGGGCATCTTCGACGCGCTGGCCAAAGCCGAAATCGATCCGGCCGCCATCGAGTACTTCGTGCACGGCACCACCGTCGGCACCAACATGCTCATCGAGCGCCGTGGGCCGCGTATCGGGCTCATCACCACGCAGGGCTTTCGCGACGTGCTGCGCATCCAGCGCATCGTGCGCCCGGAGTCGTTCGACCTGCACTGGCGCAAGCCGCGGCACCTGGTGGACCGCGCGCTGAGCCTGGAGGTGCGCGAGCGCATCGGCGCGCACGGCGAGGTCGTGCAGGCGCTGGAGGAAGAGGACGTGGTGGCCGCCGTGGAGCGCCTGCGCGCCGAGGAAGTCAAGGCCATCGCCGTCAGCTATCTGTTCTCGTTCCTCAACCCCGCGCACGAGCGCCGCACACGCGAGATCGTGCAGGAGCTATACCCCGAGGCTTATGTCTCGATCAGCTCGGACGTGTTCCCGCAGTGGCGTGAGTTCGAGCGCACGAGCACCACCGTTATCGACGCCTACCTGAAGCCGCGCATCGACGAGTACCTCACGTCGCTCGAAGACGAGTTGGATCGCCGCGGCGCGCGGGGGCTGCTGATCATGCGCAGCAACGGCGGCGTGATGGCCACCCAGACCGCCAAGGCCCAGCCCGTCACCATGATTCAGAGCGGCCCTGCCGGCGGCGTGATCGGCAGCCTGCAACTGGGTCAGGACCTGGGGCTCGATCCGCTGATGACCGCCGACATCGGGGGCACCAGCTTCGACGCCTGCCTGGTGGCCGGGGGGCGCGCGGCGCAGACCACGACCACCGAGCTCGAGTTCGGCATCCCCATCGCCACGCCCATGCTCGACATCCGCTCCATCGGGGCGGGCGGCGGCAGCATCGCGTGGCTCGACGCGGCCGGACTGCTCAAGGTCGGCCCCCAAAGCGCGGGCGCCGATCCGGGTCCCGCCAGCTATGGCCGCGGCGGCACGGAGCCGACCTCAACCGACGCCAACGTGGTGCTCGGCCGCCTCGACCCGGCGTTCAAGCTTGGCGGCGACGTGCAACTGGTGCCCGAGGCCGCCCGGACGGCGGTCGAGCGCATCGGCTCGGAACTGGGATTCACGGCGGAGCGCGCCGCGGCGGGCATTCTCGAGATCATGAATAGCAACATGGCCGAGACGATGCGCTTGCTCACCATCGACCAGGGCATCGACCCGCGCGAGTTCGCCCTCGTCGCCTTCGGTGGCGCGGGCCCGCTGCACGGCGCCTACCTGGCCGATCATCTGGGCATGCAACGGGTCGTCGTGCCGCCCTTCCCCGGCGCGTTCAGCGCTCTGGGCGCGCTGATGGCCGACACCCGGTTCGACTACATGCAGACGCGCATCACCTACTCCGACAACATCGACGTCGCGACGGTGCAGAGCGACTTCGACGACCTGGAGCAGCGCGCTCGCGACGACTTCGCGCGCGAGGGCTTCGGCGATCCGCCGGCCATGCAGCGCAGCCTGGACCTGCGCTACTACGGTCAGAATTGGGAACTCGAAGTCCCGGTCGCCGGCGGAACCATTTCCGCCGACGACATCGCCACCGCGCGCGCGGCCTTCGACGCCGAGCACGACCGCCAGTTCGGGTGGAGCTTCCCGGAATCGGCGTTCGAAATCGTCAACATGCGGCTGACGGCCATCGCCCGGCGGCGGGAGGTCCTCCTACCCGACGTACCCCCCGGCCCCATGCCGGCGCCGGTGAAGGTGGGCGAGGTCTACTTCACCGAGGCGGACGGCCTGCTGTCCACGCCCTTCTATCACCGTGACGACCTGCGGGCCGGCAACACCTTCGAGGGTCCGGCGATGATCGTGGAAGACGACGCCACGGCCATCGTTCCGCCCGACTGGTCGGCGCGGGTCGAGCCGCAGGGCAGCGTGATTCTGGAGGTGGAGTGAGATGGTGCAGGACACATCCGCCAAGCGCAGCGTCGCCGACCTGAATATCGACGATCCGGTCCAGCTCGAGGTCACGCGCAACTACCTGATCGGCACCTGCGAGGAGATGGGCGCGGCCATGCTGCGCACCTCCTACTCGACGATGTTCAACGAGGCGCGCGACTTCTCCTGCGTGGTGTTCGACGCCGCCGGCCAGATGATCGCCCAGGGCGACTTCTGCCCGGCGCACATCGGCGCCATCGTGCACACCGTCGAGTGGGCCATCAAAGAGGTCGGCCCGGAGAACATGCATCCGGGCGACGTGATCCTCCACAACGATCCTTACCGCGGCGGCTGCCACATGCCGGAGTTCATGACGCTCAAGCCCTGCTTCTACAAGGACGAGGTTGTGGCCTACGCCGCCAACATCGCCCACATGACGGACATCGGCGGCATGGTGCCGGCGGCCTTCGGCGATACGCGCAACATCTTCCAGGAGGGGCTGCGGCTGCCGCCGATCAAGATCTACAAGGACGACGAGCCGGTGGAGGACATCTTCGCCATCATCACGTCCAACGTGCGCACGCCGAAGGTGTCGCGCGGCGACCTGATGGCGATGGTGGGCTCGACGTACCTGGCCGAGCGCCGCATCGTGGATCTGATCGACCGCCTGGGCATCGACCGTTTCAACCTGCTGTCGGAACAGATCAAGGACGTGTCCGAGGTCATGATGCGGCAGGCCATCGCGCGCATGCCCGACGGCGCCTATGCGGCGGAAGGAATCATCGAAGACGACGGCGTGCTGCCCGACACGTCCTATCGCTTCGCGGCGGAAGTCAACGTGCGCGGAGACGAGATCGTGGTGGACTACACCGGGTCCGATCCCCAGTCCGCAGGCGCCATCAACCAGTCGTTCGGCACGACCGCATCCGCGACCTACGCCACGATCTTTCACATGATTCCCGACGACATCCCGTGGAACCACGGCGCTTACCGACCCATCGCCATCGTGGCGCCGCCGGGAACGGTGGTGAACGTCAACTACCCCGGGTCGTGCGTGGGCGGCAACTCCGACACCTACCCCAACACCATGGACGTCCTGTTCGCCGCCTTCTCACAGATGAGCGACCGCAGCCAGGCCTGCGACGGCGGCACCAGCGGCCTGCTCGGCATCTACGGCACGAATACCGATACCGGCGAGCCGTTCGTCCTGCTGCACATCGAGGGCATGGGCTGCGGCGGACGCATCGATGCCGACGGCAACGACGCGATGGTGACGAAGAACGGCAACTGCCTCAACTCGCCCTGCGAGGTGATCGAGGTCCGCTATCCGGTGCGCATCGAGGAGTACAGCGTCATCCCCGAAAGCACCGGGCCGGGCGCCCACCGCGGCGGCTTCGGCGTGCGGCGCATCTGGCGCTGCCTGGCGCCGATCACTATCAGCGCCCACGTGAACCGCACGTGGTTCCAGCCCTGGGGCCTCAAGGGTGGCGAGCCGGCGGGCAATGCGGCACTGCTGTTCAAGCCAGCGGGCGCCGACGAATGGCTCTCGGCCAAGGACCTCTATGACCGAATCTCGGCGGGCAAGTTCTCGAACGTCGAGCTCGAGGAAGGCGACCTGATCATGCTCTGCACGCCCGGCGGCGGCGGCTACGGCGCTCCCCGCGAGCGGCAGCCCGAGCTGGTGCGCCAGGACGTGGCCGACGAGCTGATCGACGCCCAAGCCGCGGAGCAAACCTACGGTGTCGTGCTGGACGACGCGGGCCTGATCGACCAGGACGCCACCAGAGTGAAGCGAGAGGAGATGGCGCATGCCGCAACGTGAAGTCGACGAAATGCCGCGCTGCCAAAGCTGCGGCATCCTGATTCCGGTGCAGGAGATGGTGAAAGAGCACGAGGGCAAGCCCGTCATCGTCTGCAGCGACAAGTGCTTCCGCATCTACCGGACCTACTGGTATCCGCGCTACGGGCAACCGGCCGCCGCCCAGGGCGGCGGGGATAGTTAGCACGCCGTTGCGGCAACCGGTGAAGGCGCGACCGTGAATCCAATCTCGGGCGTCGTCCCCATCGTCCCGACGCCGTTCGTCCCCGGCGATGAATCGGTCGACGCAGCCGCCCTTCGCGGACTGATCGATTTCGCGGTTGACGCCGAGGCCGCCGCCATCTGCCTGCCGGCCTACGGCAGCGAGTTCTACAAGCTCACCGAGCCGGAACGGCTCGAGGTCGTGGAGGTCGCCGTGGACCAGGCCGGCGGCCGCCTGCCGGTGATGGCGCAGTGCAACCACGGCTCGGCCCAGGGCGCGGCCCAGCTCGCCCGCCAGAACGCCGACATCGGAGCCGAGGTCATCTCCTTCGCGCTCCCGCGCCAGTTTCCGCTGACCGACGGCGATCAGTTCGACTACGCGCGCGCCGTCTGCGACGCGGTGGCGACGCCGGTGCTGATCCAGGACTGGAATCCCAGCGGCAGCTCCGTCGGGGCCGAGTTCTGCGCCGAGCTGGCCGAGGTCTGCCCGAACTTCCGCTACATCAAGCTGGAAGAGCCGCGCATGGGCCCCAAGGTGCGCGCGATCATCGCGGCCACCGGTGGGCGCGTGGAGGTCTTCGAAGGCTGGGGCGGGCTCTACATGCTGGAGCTAGTGCCCACCGGCATCATCGGCATCATGCCGGGCCTGGCGCTCACCGACCGCCTGGCGCCCGCGTGGCGGCTGGCGGTTGCCGGCCAGGCGGCGGAGGCGCTGGCCGCGTTCGAGCCGCTCGTGCCGTGGCTGGCCTTCGGCCTCTCCGACATGGAGTTCTTCAACGCGCTCGAAAAGCGCCTGCTCGTCGCCCGCGGTCTGCTCCAGCACGCCACCCTGCGCAACCCCACCGTCACCATCGACGCCGACTCCCTGGCCTACGCGGACTTTCTGATCGGGCAGCTTCTAGAGTCCGCCTAACCGTCCGCCGCCCGGCATTCGCCGGCTGCGGGCGGGGTGCTAGCTCAAGCTTTCCAGCACCACCGCAACGTGCGGGTATCTCGGTAGGCATTCCCGCCCATCCCACCAGCGGAAGTCGCTGATCTCGGAGCCGATCTCAACGTCGCCCTCCGCCTCGACGAGGAAGATCATGTGCCGGTTGGTGCCGCTTTCCCACGAAAACATGTAATTCGTTCGGGTTGCGGTGAGGCCCGTTTCCTCGTGCAATTCGCGGGCGGCCGCCGCCTCGGGCCGCTCGCCGGGCTCGAGACCGCCGCCCGGCAGCATGAACATTCCGGCCTTGTCGCTGACAAGCAGCACTCGGTCGTCGCGGACTACGACCGCCGTGGCTCGCGGGCGGAGACGCTTTGTCATGCGAGAGCCTTAGTCTTTACCAGGAGACCGTTGCACAAACGGTCGGTATCGCACATCCGAGCCTCGGATCGCCCTCCCCCCGCATCGAGTACGGGGCAGGCTCTAGCCCTCTCCTTTCCAGAGGCTGTTGCAAAGTCCGGTAGGGGCGGGTCTCAGACCGCCCGACACCAAGCATCCGGCGCGCATCTCAGTTCAGTGAAGGTGGATTCCCGCCTCCGCGGGAATGACGGAAGGGCTACGCCAGGGTCCGTTACCAGCGTCTAGACGATTCGTGGGAATCGAGTGGCGCGGTGTCTAAGCGCCCTCCGCCGCGGCTTTGACTTCCTCGTCGTCCGCGAGGTCGGCGAGCTCGGGCAGCTTCTGGGCGCGCTGCCAGACGGATCCCGACGGATCTCGCTTGGCCGCCTCGCGCAGGCAATCCATCACTTCGCGGCGATCCTTGGCGCCCGCCCACACGCACGCGGCCAGAAAGATATAGGTGAGATAAGGCGATTTGGCCCGGGCAGCCTCCCGGAATAGCCGTGCCGCGCGCTCGTAGCGCTTGGCGGAATAGAGTCTTGCGCCGGCGTTGTGACAAAGAACCGCGTACTGATTCGGACCGTCGGGAGCAACCGTGCGGGTGGCTGGAAACTCGGCCAAACTCGCGATCACCCGGTCGGCCGCGGCATCGAACTCCTCGCCGCGACCAGCCCGCGTGAGCACGGACATCCGCGTCAAGTCCCCTTCCACCCGAACCATGTCGGCCAAATCCCACTCCGGAAAGCGATCGGCCAGCGCGACGACTCGGTCGGCGGCGGCGAGCGCGTCGTCGATGCGTTCGTCATGCTCGAGGACCGCCACTTCAGTTCGATTGAGATGAAACCACGACTCACGCGTGCGCTCGTTGACGGGAACGGTGGCGCGCAACTCGTGCACGATCGCCAGCCACTCGTCGAGGTTCCCACTGCCCCACCACGCCAGGGCCTGCGTGCCGTCGTACATGACCCGAAGCCAACGGTGGGGTTCCAGTCGTTCCCTCGCCCAGGCGTAGTCGTCGCGTTGGGCCTCCACCGTCTCCTCGAAGCGGCGCATGAGCGCGAGGTTGTCGGTGCGTTCCCAGCGCGCCCACTCCTCGTCGTCGGTTTCCAGGTCCTGCGCCAAGTACTCGGTGAGCAGGTTGACGGTTTCGGCGCGCTTGCGCAGAAGGCTGAAGATCCTTACCGCGGCTCGGACGTTCTCAGTCGCGAGGCGCTGGTCCGGCGGCAGGCGCTCGAACGCGGCCAACCCGTCGGCCAGCAGCGAGTGATCGGCCGTCGCGGCGTCCGCCGCCGCCTGTCGCTCGAATTCAGCGACGCAACGCTGCAAGTCCGAGGCCATGCGGCGTCCTTGGGATTCGGTCCGATTCGGCCACGGTAGCAGTGGGACTCAGGCGGGGTGCCCGCGAGCCCTAGTGACACGCCTGCCTCTTCGGGATCTCAGGCTTCGTTCGTGGTGAGCCTGTCGAACCATGAACGGGGCCCTTCGACTTCGCTCAGGGCGAACGGATCGGGCCACGGCCATCGGAGTGCCTAGCCGAAAGCGTGCGGCCCGCCGAATCCTCCCGGGATCGACTACGCCCCCTCGTCGATACCGCGCACCTCGTCCGACCAATCGCGCCAGATATCCCCGCCGGCGTCGGTCATCGCCATCTCGTCGGAAAGGGCCTCGGGCGACTTCATGTATCCATAGATCGTGGCCTGGCGGATCACGTCGTTGGAGGTGTTCTGGCCGGGAACGTGCAGGATCTTGTGGTGCCACAGCACCACCGAGCCCGTCGGTCCGTAGGTATCGACCGCCTCGGTGTCGGCCTTCACGGCTTCAACGATGGGATCGGCTATGCGTTCGT
The DNA here is from genome assembly GCA_965243625.1 of Chloroflexota bacterium. Taxonomy (GTDB): domain Bacteria; phylum Chloroflexota; class UBA11872; order UBA11872; family UBA11872; genus JAJECS01. Next base: position 258,469 of record CBDEVI010000002.1, on the reverse strand, counting down.
GGCCACCCAGCTTGCGCGAATTGTGGCGCCGTCCGACGTGTGTTTCACCGGCGTGAAACGTCTTCCAGTGGTGCTCCCAAATCCGGGTGTGGCTGCCCGGCCACACGGTGAAGCCGCCCGAAGCGGGCGGCAGGTCGTCAATGTAGGCCGCAAAGTTGAGCCGGAAGCGGCCGTAGGACGAGCCGTCGGAATGCGCGCCGCGCCAGTTGGGCCCCGGGTCCGGGCTGTTGGGCAGCGTGCAGTAGAGACCGCGCGTGCCCTGCCCGGTGAGGAGCTCGATTCCCTGCTGCGGCAGCCGCAGGGTTTGCGTCTTGAACGTGGGCAGGCTGGGCCAGGTCTCCAGGTCCTGGCCGTACAACACCTCCATCGCCTCGTCGCTCATCAGGCAGGGACCAACGGTGGACCCGGATTCGTCGCGCCCGGCCGGCCACACCACGGTGCCCTTGCCCAGGAGCTGCTCCGCCACCGTCCACAGCGCCCGCGGGCCCAGGTCGAGCATGAACTCCTTGGTGCCGTTGCGCACGTAATAGCGCGTGTTGCCGCCGCCGAAATAGGGCTGCCCGCCGTGATAGGCGACCGGAAAGTTGGTCTTTTCCTCGTCGGTGATCGGCGTCCACGTCGAGGGGTCGTCGCGCTTCATGCGGGGGAGGTAGGTGCCGATCGCCTCCCACATGTCGTCCCGCGCGCGACGGCACAGCTCGGGATCGAGCGCCCCCGGCAACACGAGGAATCCGTCGCGCTTGAACTGGGCGATCTGACTCTCGGTTAGCGCCGGAACCTGCGGCACGGTCGGGACGGCCGTGACTTTCCGTTCGGGAAGCGGCTCCAACTGCGGCACGCTCGGAGTGATGCTGACCATGGGATCCCTACCTTGATCGCGATACGACCGGGCTAATGCTCGATTATGGCGCACGAACCGGCGTCCCATGGGGGTATTCGACGACTTTGGTTTCCACAGGCGATGTAAAGACCCGTGGCCGCGAGGTCCGGCGATTCGACGACCGCGGGACGGGAGACTAGATTCCCGCTCCCCACCCGCGCGCGGACATGCTCCTCGGGAATGACGGAGCCGGACGGGTCGGGTAGGAATCCCCGCCTCCGGAAACTCTTGCAGAGTCCGGTAGGGGCGGGTCTGAGACCCGCCCGTCATCTAGCATCCGGTACGCCTCCAGATTCAGTGAAGGTAGATTCCCGCCTTCGCGGGAATGACCGAGGGTTGGGCAAGCACTTCCCTTGGCGGGCATGACGGATTCCGAGGGACCCGCCTATTCCGCGGCGTCGCCCTCCATGTCCCCGCCGTCCGCCGACGCCCCTTGTCGCGCGCCGAGCTCGCGATCGAGGATCAGCAGGCCGGCGCCGTCCGCGCCCGCAATCTTCAGCTGGCTCAGGAGGGTGCGAAGGGTGTCCTCTTCCTCGATCTGCTCGTTGACGAACCAGTCCATCAGTGACTTGGCCTGGTAGTCGCCGCACTCGATCGACTTGGCATACAGCGCGTTGACGGCGCGGGTGTTGCCCTGCTCGTAGGCCAGCGCAGCCGCCACGGCGGCCGGCGGCCCGTCATAGCCCGTCTTGGGCTTCAGCAGCGCCGCCAGCGTGATCGGCACGTCGCGAGCGGCCAGGTGGTTGAAGATGCGCATGCCGTGGTCCCACTCCTCGGCGCTCTGCGCCCGCATCCAGCCGGCGAAACCGTCGAGATCCAGGGACTCGAAGTAGGCCGCCATCCCGAGGTAGATGTAGGAGGCGTTGAATTCGTGGGTCACCTGCGCGTTGAGCGCATCGGCCAGGTCGTCGTTCATGGGCATTGGTGTGGGGCTCCTCAAGTCCGAGCGGGTCTACCTGATTCTAGGCAACGGGAGTCGCTGCGCCCGGAAGCTCGGGCCCCGCGCGGTGGAGCGACCTCACCACAGGCACAGCGCCGGCGCCATTCCCGGGCAATCAACGCCCAGCTTGCATCCACAGCGAGTGGATATCTGCTCCGGGATATTGCGCTCGGCGCGCGGGGGAACGTCAAGCGTCCGCGCCCACGCCAGGGCCGCGGTGAGCCCCCGCAGGTTGCGGGCAAAGTCCGGGTCGGTGTAGTTGGTCAGCTCCACGTCCACCGCGTGAATGCCTTGATTCGCGAGGTAGTCGGTGGCTTGGCCGCTGAGGGGATAGACCGTCCATTCCGTGAGATAGAGGTACTGCGCGGCTAAGGCAATCACGCGGGCAAGCTCAGCCGAGCCGCCGTCATCGCCATGGCCGGCCACGACCAAGGCGCCCCGACTGTGGTAGAAGATCGCCGCGACGAACGGCCGGTCGACGAGATAGCGCGCGAGCGCGCGGGTCTCCGGCTCCGAAAATGGGCGCTCGCCGCCCCCTCCGACAACCAGCCCGAAGGGGCCGTAGCTGTCGGGCTGCCAGCTGGCATCCCAGTTGCGATTGAGGTCGACGCCGTTCGCGTTTTCGCGCGTGCCCGCCACGGCGCCGTCGGGGTTGAGATTGGAAATCAGCGCCAGGCCGACGCCATCGGGGATCAGGTCAAGATTGGCCCGGAAGTGGTCGAGCAGCAGCTCGACGAGGTCGGTGGTGTTCGCCTCGTTGCCCTGGTGGATGCCACCAATGACGGCGACCCAGCGCGGTCCGCGGCCGAGTTCCACGACTCGGATCGCGCGCCCTTCCACCGATCGGGTCAACTCCAGGGTCTTGCCCACCGAGTCGTGCGCCTCGTCGGTCGAGGTCGGCGGAGCGGTTGGCTCAGGCGGCGGCTCCTTGACTGGCGGCGGCGTGGCGTTCGCCGCCGCGGCGAGCCCGGGTGGCGGCGGAGGCTCGCCCGGTGCGGCCAGGATCACGGGGGCGCCGCTGATCGCCAGCAGGCCGGCCGTGAACAGGATCGCGACCCCGGCCCGGAGGACGCGCCACCCCGGCCGCTTGGCGCCCATCACGTCGGAAGGCCCAACGCCGTCCGCGCCGGACGCCGATGGATGGCAGTCCCGGGAACCTCGGTTGTCGTTCTCATCGTCACGTCAACGCTCCGGCGCCTCGAGCGCTGGAGGCGGCCCACGGTGGCGACGGCCGCGTGCCAACTCCGTCTACCCCGGGCCGCCGGCGTCAGCAATGCTCGGTGGTCGGGGCGGCGAGATTCGAACTCGCGACCTCATCGTCCCAAACGATGCGCGCTGCCAGGCTGCGCCACGCCCCGCATAGTCGTCCGTCCATCCTAGAAGGGCGCGCGGCCGCTTGGCTAGCGTTCGAGGGCGGCTAGCCGGCCGGCGCGTCCGGATCGGGGGGCGGGTCAGGCGCCCGGTCCACGCCCCAACGCGCGGCATCCTCAGGGTTCTCGTCGAACCACTCGTTGTACTGCTCCGGGAACCTGGCCTTCGCCACGTCGATTCCGACAACGTAGCGGTTGGGCCAGGGAACGAAACTCGACCGGAAGGTCGATCGCGTTTCGCTGCCATCGGGCCAGGTGATCACGCGCGAAAACGCCGCCAGCACGCCGCGCTTGGACCATTCCACCTGCTCTTCGAACTCCGGCTCTTCGGTCGGATCCAAGATGCCCTCGTCCGGCGGCGGCTCTTCCCAGTCTTTCAATTCGTGGTCCACGATCTCGACGCGCCGACCGTCGTTGACGCCCCAGACCTCGAACGTCAGGGCGCCGAGCTGTTCGTCGGCGAAGGCGCGCAGCATGATCGGGTGCTCGGTGTCGTTCCGGAACTTGAAGTCGAGGCCGGGGCTGAAGATCGTGGCGTCGATCCCGATCGGCGCCGGACCCATCTCGTAGTAGCGCACGCGATACAGGTGGGGCCAGCGCTCCTCGATTCGAAGTCCGGCATTGAGGACGGCGCGAAAGAGTGTCGTGGACACCTGGCAGATGCCGCCCCCGATGCCCTGCTCGGTCTTGTCGGCGAGGATCACGCTGCCTTCGACCCAGCCATGCCGGAGCTCGAACGGTCCGATGCTCTCGAGGAACGAGAACGTCTCTCCGGCCGGGACCACCAGGCCGTCGAGCTTCCGGGCGCCGACGGCAATGTTGTGCAGGCGGTAGTCGGGCGACCCCTTGTAGATCGAATCGCCAATGGCCAGCAGGTCTCGAATCCCCAGCGGATTCTCGGCAAAGTCGGCGCCCGTGTTGAGCAGCGTCAGCGGGATTTCGACCACGCGCTGGTCGGGCGAGTCCACCGCCCGCGCCATGGCCTGCTCGAGCGCGGCGCGATCCACGATCTGTCCGGGATTGCCCACTTGGAAGGCCAGCACGCGATTGCGGGCCTCGTCGTACTCGAACACCGTCGGGTGCGGCTCGGCGGCGAGGGTGTCGTCGATGAGCGTGAAGAGGTCATTGAAGCGCGTGAAGTCCAGGGTCGGGGTCAAGGCGCTGCCGTTGGCCTGGATGTCGATGGCGGCCCGCAGCTCCTCGGGAGTGATGGTCCACCCCCGCCCCTTGTGCATCAGCCACAGCGGGGCGCTGGTCATGCGCGTGATCGCATCGAGCGCCGCACGCGCGTGGTCGGTGGTATAGGCCGGGAAATCCTCACGGAAGGTCAGGGTGATCACGCGGCCCGGCGGGGTCGGTTGGGTGAGATCGCCCACGGCCCGCACCGCCGCCTCGATGTCGACCACGCGGCCGGTCTGTCCGGGCTGCACGGCAGCCACGTCGGCGCCCGCCATGGTGACGCTGGCGTCCACGGCCGGCTGATCGAATCCCTGGGCAATGCCGGACACGTACGCACGCAGCACATCCGAATCGAATGTTGCGGCGACCAGGTCGCGACTGACGGACGCGGGCGGCTCGGAGATCCGACGCGTGATGCCGCCTCCGCCCTGCGCGGCCAACACGCCGCGCAGCGCGCCCCGGTAGTCCACCGTGAGGCCGACGTCGGCGGCGGATGGACGCCAGGTCTGGCCGCCGAGCTCGAAGCTCACGGGATTGGCCAGGTAACGGCTCCAGTAGGCTTCCAGCCGCGCGACGGCTTCCTCGGCGGAAAGCCCGCCCACGTCAACGCCATCAACGTGGGTGCCGGCCGGCAACAGCCCGTCGTCGCCGCGCAAGAGGGCCGCGACCAGGGCGACCGGAGCGGCTGCCGCGAATCCGACGACTCCCAGACCAGCTAGGAGCAGCGCGCGCCGCGACGGCGATTGGCCGGATGCGTCGGCCGTCATGGTCTTCCGCCTCGGAACGACGCGCGTCTGTTGGTTGCAGCCATACCGAGAATCAAGATTGCCCGATCATATCAGCGGCCTTCAGTGAGGGAACCGACATGCGCCGGGCCGTGGCCGCGCCGTACGCGCGATATGCTCCGCGAATGGCAGCGCGTCGCGGCACGGTTACCAGGCGGCGGTCGGGCCCGCCGGTGCGCAGCTGGCGCGAGTCAAAGGCCGCGCGGCGTGCCCGCACCGCGGAGATCATCCGCCGCCTCCGCGATCTCTACCCGGAGGCCGCGGCCGAGCTGACCTACACCGACCCCTTTCAGCTGCTGATCGCCGTGATCCTCTCGGCACAGACCACCGACGTGGCGGTCAACAAGGTGACGCCCACGCTGTTCGCCCGCTTCCCCACGGCGGAGGCGCTGGCGTCGGCGCCGCAGGAAGTCGTCGAAGACATCGTGCACCCCACCGGGTTCTACCGGCAGAAGGCGAAGTCGATCCGGGCCACGGCCGCCCATCTGGTCGAGGAGTTTGACGGCCAGGTGCCCACGACCATGGACTCGCTGCTCAAGCTGCGGGGCGTGGCCCGCAAGACCGCCAACGTCGTGCTAGGCGAGGCGTTCGGCATTCCGAGCGGGGTGGTGGTGGACACCCACGTGGCCCGGCTGTCGCAGCGGCTGGGGTTCACGAAGCACGACGACCCGGTGCGGATCGAACGCGACCTGATGGACTTGATCGAGCGCGACGACTGGATCTTCGCGGGGATCGGGGTGATCTTTCACGGACGGCGCGTGTGCGAGGCGCGGCAGCCGCAGTGCGATGCGTGCACGCTCAACGACATCTGCCCCAGCGCCACCACGCCGAATCGGCCGTCGCGGTCGCCCTACGGGAACGATGGCAACGTCCGGTAGGGGCGGGTCTGAGACTCGCCCGACGCCGAGCATCGGGCGCGCTTCCAGGTTCAACCGGTCTGGACTCCGGATTTCGCCGGAATGACGGAGGGGTGGATTCCCCCTCCCCGGCTGCGCGGGAGCGGCTCCGCGGAAGCGAGGGACTTGGGCGGCGCGGAGATGACGGAATGGTGGATTCCCGCCTCCGCGGGAATGACGGAGGGCGCGGGAATGAAGGGGGTCGCCTTTCGCGGGTAGGACAGCCGCCCAGGCATAGCGACGCACCGAACCGCGCCCCGTCACTGCTGGCGGAGCAGCCAGCGATCGCCGCGCCACGTAAACTCAGGACCATAGCCGTACGGCACGGAAAGACTTGGCATGTTTGACGCGATTCATCATGTGGCCTACGTCGTCCCGGACCTCGACCGGGCGCTCGAGCTCTTCCGCGACACGCTGGGCATGGAACCCGAGCAAATCTGGGCATCCGAGGAAGAAGGCAACCGATACGCCGCGCTGCGAGTCGGCGACTCGGGCGCATTCCTTGAGTTGATCTGCCCCACCGATCCGGCGCGCAGCAAGTTCGCCGCCCACCTCGACGAGCACGGCGCCAGCGTGCACCACGTGGCCTTCCGCGACGACGCCATGGACGTCACGCTCGCGACCCTCGAGGCGGCATATGGCATCGGCGGCACGGCGCCGATCGTCAGCTCGTCGGGCTGGCGGATCAGTTTCCTGGACACCAACGCCACACAAGACATGGGATTGCAGCTTGTCGACGGGAGGCACGACAGTGAGTAACGCAAACGCACACGCCAACGGCGCACCGGGGGCCGGGCCGGTTCCGGCCGCGCGCCAGCGGGGGACCGGACCTGCGATCTGGCTGGCGGGCGATCCCGAGGACCTGAAAGTCTGGCTGCCCCGCGGCGGCTACGGCATCGTGACCAACACGGTGGTGCTCAACGAAATGGTCCAGAAGTACGGACCGCTCACCGAGCTAGTGAAGCGCTACCTGGACGTCACCGACAAGCAGGTCGTGGTGGAGGTGGACGGGCACACCACCCAGGAGCTGCTGGACGTGTCGCACGTGTTCACGCGCATGTCCGACCGCATCGTCATCAAGATTCCCTGCGCCGTGCACGGACTCGAGGCGTTCAGCGTGCTCAAGTCCGAGGGCGTGGAGACCTTCTGCACCACGTGCTTCTCGCTGGGCCAGGCGGCGGCGGTCGCCCAGGCCGGCGCGACGCACATCCTGCCGTTTTGCGAGCCGGTGAAGCAGGTTGGCGGCGACCCGACCAAGCTGGTGCGCGAGTGCGTGGCGATGTTCAGCGGCTGGGAGCAGCGTCCGTATATCACGGCGGCGCTGGTGCGCTCGGTCGACACCGCCTATGCCGCGCTGCGCGACGGGGCCGACGGCATCATCATCTTCTGGAACGTCTTCGCCGAGCTGATGGAGCATCCGCTCACCGACCAATGGAACGACATGTTCATGGACGAGTGGGTGCAGATGCACGAGGCGGGATTCCTGGAGGGCGTGCCGGTCTCGCTCGGCGAAGGCGCGCACGCCTAGGACGCTCCCCGTGGGCAACGCCACGCTGCGGGTGCGGCGTCCCGGCCCGCGTGTCGTGGCGCCGGACGACGTGCCCGTGTGGCCCGTCGATCTGGCACCCGCCCGCCATATGGCGGTTGCGGAAGGTCTCCTGGAGCCCGGCGAGGCTTATCGGCCGCACGCGCACCGCACCATCGAGCAGCTCACCTACGTGCTGGCCGGGCGAGTGCGGATCACGTCGTTCGACGAGGACGCGGGCCAACCGCAAAGCGTCGAGTTGGAGGCCGGGGAGGGCGTCGTTTCCCTGCCGCACGAGACGATCGAGTTCGCCTGCGCGGGCGATGCGGCGGCGCGGGTGCTGTTCGTGACGTCGCCTCCCTATCCCGCCGACCATTCGGACACGATCGTGCTGCGGGAGCACCAGTCGCTTGCGGACGAAGGCTGAGGGCGCGACAGGCGCACGGTCGGTGAGGGCGGTCGGCACGTGAGACTCGCCGCCATAGTCACCGCGATGGTGCTCCTGGCGGGATGCGACGCAGCGCCAGCCGAGACGGCGCCACCAGCACCTACGGCCGCCAAGGCGGCCACCGCCGCCGCACCATCGCCAACTCCAACCGCGGCGCCCACGCCTTCGCATTCACCCGCGCCTACGGCGACGCCCGTCCCAACTCCGCGACCGTCGCCTACGCCGACCACTACGCCGTCACCGACACCGGCGCCAACCGCCACCTCTACTCCCCAGCCGACGCCGGCCCTCGGACCCGAAATCCAGGCTGTGGCATCCATTGGCGCCTGCGAGCTCTACCTGGAAGTGGCGGACGATCCGGAGGAGCGCGCCGTGGGCCTCATGGGGCGTGAGTCCCTGGGGCGCGACCGCGGGATGCTATTCGCCTATGCGAATGAGCAGATCCTCAGCTTCTGGATGAAAAGCACGCTCATTTCGCTCGACATCATCTTCATCAACGGCGATTCAGTTGTCGTCGACGTGCAGTCCATGCGCCCGGAGCACGAGACCGCGCCGAACCTGCCGATCACGCGGTCGGCGGCGCCGGCCCGCTACGCCATCGAGGTCAACGCAGGCGTCGCCGCCGAGTGCGGCATCGAGCCGGGCGTCGTCGCGGAGATTCGCCCCCTGGCCTAGGACCCGGTGCCCCGCGCCCAAGGACAGCCACAAGGGCTGCCCCTTCACGGACTAAATTCGTGGCGGGGCGCCTAAATCACGCCGCAGATGCGCAGCAGCGTCTCGTGCACGGCCAGGTCATGCGCCGCGGTGTATGCCGGCGCGCGGTCGCCCCGAATCCATGCGGCCAGGTCCTCGATGTCGCCGTCGTACCTGGGGCGCATGGGGATCACCGGCTCGCTCCAGCCCGCGGGAAAGTCCTCGTGCGCTTCGCTGAGGAACAGGCGCACCCCGGGCGGCTCGATCGGCTCGATCAGCACCGAGCCGCGTTCGCCGATCACCTGGAAGCGCCGGTGGTGCATGGGTTCGTTGCCGGTCACCCAGGTCTGCAGCAGCGCCATCGCGCCGGGATATTCCAGCACCGCCGTGCAGTTGTCCTCGAACGGTTCGCCCTGGCCGCGCGCGTCGCGCCGATGGCTGGCCCACACGCTGGACGGTTTGCCCAGGAACAGCATGGCCGCATCGAGCACGTGACATCCCAGGAGGTAAAACAACGCCCCCGCGTGTGCTCCGTCCTTGGTTCGGATGTCGGCATAGCTGGCGATGTTGGTCGGGATGTCGACGTTGATCCGGGTGACGTTTCCGAGCCAGCCCTCGTGCATGGCGCGCAGGGCCAACTCGATCGCGGGGTTGTAGCGAAACTGATAGCCCATCTGGACGTGCAAGTTGCGGCTGGCCGCCAAGTCGAGCACCGCGCGCAGGTCGGCAAGCGACGGTGACGGCGCCTTGTCGATATGGATGTGCTTGCCGTGCTCCAGCGCCCGCCGTGCCCAGCGAAGGTTGTGGCGCGGGAGGGTCTCGACGAACACGACCGGGATCGTCTCGTCGTGCAGCACGTCGATTTCGGACAGCGCCGGGACGTCGGTGAAGCGGTCCACGGCCTGCTGCCGTCCCCACTCCGAGGCGTCCGGCTCGAACGCGCCGACGAGCTCCATGTCATTGGAGCGGCGGATGGCCTGCACCTTGCCCCACGCGTGGTCGTGTCCGATGCCAATCAGTGCCGCCCGCAGCTTGCCGCTCTGGTCCGCCATTCCACCGCGCTCCTTCATCGACCCTGCCCGACGCCGTTCGCCGTCATCATGGCAGCCCGAAGGCTCGGCCGGCCGGATTTCGCGCGCAATGGATGCCGTGGCTACGCTACATCCGTGAGTGACGAACGGCCCGCGGTCGAGTTGGCGGGCGATCAGGATTTCCCGGCGCCCACCGGCCGCACGCCGGACGACTTGGCCTATTGGGTGGCGCTCAACGCCGTGCGGGGGATCAGCTCGGGCGCCGTCTGGGCGTTGCGGCGCGCGTTCGACAGCATGGCGCGCGCCTGGGGCGCATCCGCCACCGCTCTGCGACGCGCCGGGCTGGAGGCCAAGGTCGTCGAGCGGCTGCTCGACGCGCGGCGCGATATCGAACCCGAGGCCGCGCTGGCGGCCCTGGAGGAAGCGGAGGGGCGCGCGATCGCCTGGGACGACCCGGCGTATCCGGCCAGGCTGCGGGAGATCGCCGATCCTCCGGCGCTGCTGCACGTCCGCGGGGACGTCGACGCTTTGTCCCAGGACCGGGCGGTCGCCATCGTCGGCACGCGGCGCATGAGCACCTACGCCCGGTTGGTCACCGAGCGGCTCGCCGGCGACCTTGCCGGCAGCGGAATCACCATCGTGAGCGGCATGGCGTCGGGCGTGGACAGCGTGGCGCACCGCGCGGCGCTCGAGGCGGGCGGGCCGACCGTCGCCGTCTGGGGCACGGGGCTTGGCACCGTATACCCCGTCGCCAATCGAAAACTGGCACGACAGATCGCGGACCAAGGGGCCATCGTTACGGAGTATCCGGTGTGGATGCGCGGCTCGGCGGAGAACTTTCCGCAGCGCAACCGCATCATCAGCGGGCTGGTGCTGGGCACCATCGTGATCGAGGCGCCGCTTCCCAGCGGGGCGCTGATTACCGCGCGCTACGCCATCGAGCACAACCGCGAGATCATGGCGGTGCCGGGCGACATCTTCAAGTCCGGCAGCCAGGGCACCAATGCGCTGATCTTCCGCGGCGAGGCGCGCGCGGTGACCTCAGCCGCCGACGTGCTGGACACGCTTGGGATCAGCGTCGATCCGGTCCAGCTTGCGCTGCATCCCGTCGTGGAGCCGGACTCGGATGAGCGCCCCATCGCCGATCAGCTCAACGCCTCACCCAAGCACATCGACACCCTGGCGCAGAGCGCCGGACTGCCCGCGCACCGGGTCTCGGCCATCCTCACCATGCTGGAGCTCAAGGGTTTGGCCCGGCACGTGGGCGGGGGCCGCTACGTGCATCCGCGACCCGAGCCGGCGGGCGGACGGGATAGTTAGCCGCACGAGCTACTGAAGCGCGGGATGCGCCGACTTCACAGTTCACGCTCGCCCGGAACCACGATCGGGCCAACTCGCATGGTGGGAATCTCCACCCCCACCAGGCACGGCGTCCGCAGCTCGCGCCAGAAGTCCATGGGCGGAATGTCGGCCACCTGCGCCAGGTAGAGCGTCATCACCGTGCCGTGGGTGACCACGATGGCGTCCCCCGAATCCGCGTCGAGGACGGCATCAATCGCGGCGGTGAATCGGACGCGGGCCTGGCGCGCGGTCTCGGAGCCCAAGACAAGCCGGGACGGCTGGGAAAAGAACTCTTCAATCGCTTGCTCGAACTCTTTGGTAGTGGGAATGAACGGCACGTTGCCTCGGTGGTGCTCTTCGAGCCCGTCCCTGATGCGTATCGGAACGCCGAGCGCGCCTCCGACGATCTCGGCGGTCTCCACGGCCTTGGGCTCCCGGCTGCACCAGATCAGGTTTGCGCGGTAGTCGCGAAGACGAGCGGCCATCGATTCGGCCCGACGCCGCCCGAGCGTGCTGAGTCTCCATTCGGCTGCCGGTACGTTGCGCTCAACATGAGGCTGTGAGTGACGCACCAGCGCAAGCTTCCGCACGTTGCGCTCCAACAGACGACGATCTCTCGGTGGAGCTTACGACCGGGGCGTTAAATCGATCCCTCAAGCTCGAGGGACAAGGAGCAGCATCGACGTCAGTCCGTGGGCGCTTGCATGATGGAGCGTAAGGAGCTCGTACGTCGCGCCAATGGAGGCTGGGATTGCAGATCAAGGGCGTCGACTTCGTCTGGACGGTCGCCGCCGACGTCGATCGGACCGCAAGGTTCTACCGCGACGTGCTTGGGCTGCCGGAGACGGGTATCCAGGAGGACGACTGGCGGGAATTTGAGGCGGGGTCCACCACGCTGGCCGTCACGCCCGCCCACGTGGGTATTCGACCGCCCAGAGTGCTCCTGGCGCTGGCGGTCGATGATGTCGACGCCGCGCTGGAAGAGGCGCGGGCCCGCGGCGTTGAGATTCTTCACGAGCTGCGCGATACGCCAGCATGCCGCAACGCCATGATCGCGGATCCGGAAGGCAATCCGCTCTGGCTGCACCAGCGACACGACGGAACCTTCGGCTAGCGCCGCGTATCATCAACGCCATGCCCCGCACCTACGCCCCGAGCCGCTGACGTGCGCCGTCGGCACCTTGGGATTCTGGCGTTCATCACGATCATCTTCGTGCTGGCGCTCTACATCGTGGTCCCGAACTCACCGGGCTTCCCGGTGCAGGTCGGCACGCGCGATTTCTCGGACCTGGAGTTTCGGCAGGGTCTGGATCTCCAGGGCGGGTTGCACGTGCGCTTCGAGGCCGACCCCGCGCCCGGCCAGGAGGTTGACCCGGATGCGATGGAGGCCGTGCGGCAAATCATCGAGAACCGCGTCAACGCGTTGGGCGTCGCCGAGCCGGTCATCCAGATCGAGGGCGACACCCGGCTGATCGTGGAGTTACCCGGCCTCGGCGGTCCGGATCCGAACTGTGATCCCGCGACTGAGGACTGCGCGGATCCGCTCGACGACGCGATCGCGCTCTTCCGCGAAACCGGTCAGCTCTTGATCGTCGATACCGGTTCGCGTCCCTACCCGGATGACGAGGTCTTTGTGGCCGATCCGGAAGATGTGGTGCTGCGCGGAGCGGACCTCCAGTCGGCGCGCGTCGAGTTCGATCAGCTCGGCGCGTCCATGATCGCGTTCGAGCTCAAGCCGTCATCCGGGGAGCACTTCGAGCGGCACACCAGCACTCACCTGGGCCAGTGGCTCACCATCACGGTCGACGACATCGTCATCAACTCGGCGGTAATCGAGGCGCCGATTCGCGACGAGGGCGTCATCCGCGGCACATTCACGCCCGACGAGGCGCGCCGCGTGGCCATCCAGCTGCAATACGGCGCCCTGCCGGTGCCGCTCAAGGTGGTGCAGAACCTGACCGTGCGGCCGACGCTGGGCGAAGAGTCGCTGGCGCTTTCGGTGCGGGCGGGCATCGTGGGCGCGGTGCTGGTGCTGGCGTTCATGGTGGCCTACTACCGCGCGGCAGGCGTCGTGGCGGCGCTGGCGCTCGTGGTCTACGTGATGCTCGTCTTCGCCATCTTCAAGCTCGTGCCGGTAACCCTCACGCTGGCGGGAGTGGCCGGCGTGATCCTGTCGCTGGGCGTGGCCGTCGATGCCAACATCCTGATCTTCGAGCGCACCCGCGAAGAAGTGCGCCGTGGACGCGCGGTGCGGCGGGCCATCGAGGCGGGCTTCAACCGCGCCTGGCCGTCAATCCGAGACTCGAACGTCTCCACGCTGCTCATCTGCGCCGTGCTCTTCGGCTTCGGCAGCGGCGGCGTGCGGGGATTCGCGCTGACGCTGGCAATCGGCGTGGCGGTGAGCATGTTTTCGGCCATCACCATCAGCCGCTCGCTGCTGCGGCTGGCGGTGCTGGTCCCGGGCGTTGACCGGCCGCGCTGGTTTGGCGCGCGGCCCACGCCCGAGGAAGGCGCGGCCTGATGTTCGACATCGTGGGACGCCGCGGCTGGTGGTACCTGGTGTCCACCGTGCTGCTCGCGCCGGGCATCGTGGCGCTCTTGACCGGCGGACTGAAACCCGGCATCGACTTCACCGGCGGGACGCTGCTGCAAGTGCGCGTCGCGGCGGAGACCACGCAAGAGGCTGTCACGTCAGCCGCGCAAAACGCGGGATTTCCCGAAGCGGTGGTTCAGATGGCGGGCGAGAGCGACGCGCTGGTCCGCGTGCGCGCCATCGATGTCGACGAAAAGGACGATCTGCTCACCGGCCTCAGCGACGCCACCGGGCCGGTCGAGGAGCTTGGCTTCTCAGCCATTGGCCCGGTCGTGGGCGAAGAGCTCACCCGCGCCGCGATCATCGCGGTGGCCGTGGCCTCGGGGCTAATCCTGCTCTACGTCACGTGGGCCTTCCGCGGGATGCAGCATTCGTTTCGCTACGGGGTGGCGGCGATTGTGGCGCTCCTGCACGACGCGCTGTTCGTCCTTGGCGTATTCGCGATCCTGGGCCACGCGCTGAACGTGCAGATCGACGCGCTGTTCGTGACTGCCCTGCTCACGGTGATCGGGTTCTCGGTCAACGACTCGATCGTTGTCTTCGACCGCATTCGCGAAACGAATCGTGACTACGTGCACCTGGACGACCACGAGCGTCCCGGCATTGCCAGCATCATCAACCACAGTGCCAACCAGAGCCTGACGCGGTCGCTCAACACCTCGTTCACCGCGTTGCTGGTGCTGCTCGCCCTGCTGCTCCTGGGCGGGCCGACGATTCGCGACTTTGTCTTGGCGCTGTCCCTTGGCTTCGCTATCGGGACGTATTCATCAATCTTCAACGCGGCCTGCCTAGTCGCTTCGTGGGAGAACCGCGACATCCCGCGACTATGGCGCCGGGTGTTCCCCTGGCGCCGCGCCTCGACGATCTAGGGCACGTAGCCCCAGCGCGCCTCGGCCTCTTCGGCCTCGGCGATGGCCGTCTTGAGGCGGTTGGCGGCGTCGAGGGCCTCGGCATACGGCGTGGTGCCCACGAGCACATGCACCTCGGCCACCTCTTCGGAAAGCTCACGCACCCGTGCCACCCAGGGCGACAGCTCCGCGTCGGAGTAAGTGTGGGCCATTGACTCGACGGGATTGGCCTCGGTGCGCGGCCAGGCCTCGCCGTCGCGGCCGTGGAGCCGCACGACGCTGAGGCGATCCGTGGTGACGGCGACAGTGGGCGGTCCGGACTCGGGCCGATCGGGCGGAAAGTCGGCCACCACCAGGGCCATTTCCAGGTCGATCAGACACTCCAAGGTCGCGTCCTGTTGGCTGGGCACATCCCAGCTCGGATGCCGAAACTCGGCGGCCAGGGGCAATTCGGGGAGAAGTCCGCTGACGTGCCCCAGGTATTCGCGAGCCTCGTCGCCGGCCCCGAACCACGACGGGAATTGCAGCACCACGCAGCCAAGCTTGCCGGACTCCGCCAGCGGCGCGAGCGCCTGGGCAAAGTCGTCGAAGAGCACGTCGGGCGGAATGACCGAAACCTCCTGCCACGACCGCCGTCCGATGGGGCCCGAGTCGCCCGGGCGCCGCTGATGCAGTGTGAGGCCGCCAAAGGCGATGACGTCGAAGCGAAAGTCGTCCGGCGCCTGGTCCGCCCACTCGGCCAGCCGCTCCGGCTTGGGGATGCCGTTGAAGGTGTTGGGCGTCTCCACCACGTCGGCCGCAGCCGCGTAGTGGCCCAGCAGCTCGGCCGGCTTGGCGCGCGGCGGATAGAAATCCTCCAGCCGCTGCCAGCCACGAATGCCGAATCTGCGCGTGGCGGTCACTCGTCACCCTGGCGGCGCATGCGCTCGAGCTCCCGGGCGGCTTCGCGCTGCCGCCAACGCTCGATCACGGGCAAGCCGGGACCGAACACGGTCCAGCCGTGCAGCGCCAGCGCGATCAGCCAGAACGCCACCGGCCAGAAGAACCAGATGAAGTCCGGCGTCGCGATGATGTTCACGAGCAGCAGCAGGATGGCGACCGCCGCCCACACTGCCGCGTGACCCGCGAAGCCCAATCGCGCCCGCACGCGCTCGGTCGCGCGGCGGTAGGCCTCGGCACGGTCGCTTGGTGACAGGTCGGGCATCTGCAAGGAGCCGGTAGCGGGCGGCATTCTACCCGTGGACTCATCGGACCGGCGCTGGCAGATCGGCCGCCTGACCGGAGGCGCAGCGGCCTGCCTCTGCGTCATCCCCGAAAGCGCCGATGCCCGCCGTTCACGAGACCAACTCACTGAGCCATGGACCGGCCCAGTAGATGATGATCACCGCCGCGGCCAGCCAGCCGACGACGGCGGCCTGGATCCCGCGGTCGCGCAGCAGCACGGTTGTGGGGTCCCACACGCCCTCGCCGCTGAACGCGCGCAGCATGAACCGCACGATGCCGTACAGCACGAACGGCACGGTGAACACGAGCCCCCGACCGCCAAACTGGGCCGCCGTTTCCGGCGCGAGGCTGTAAATCGAGTAGCAGACGACCACCGTCGCGCCCACCAGGACGATCACGGCGTCGACGACTTCCGGCGGCACGTCGTTCCAAGTTCGCCGGAGGCCGCGAGCCTGCGCGTCCGCCTGCGTCAATTCGGCACGCCGCTTGCCAAGCGAGATCAGCAGGGTCAAGAGAAACGTGCAGAGGATGAGCCAGCCGGAGAACGGAACCGATATGGCGGCTGCTCCGGCTATGGCGCGCAGCACAAATCCCGCGGCAACCGCCATACCGTCCAGGAACGCCACCCGCGAGAGCCACAGGCTGTAGATCACGTTGAGCGCGAAATAGCTGCCGAGGACGACCAAGACACCTGTGCCGAGCAGGGCGGACAACCCCACGGCCAGCGCCGCCAACACAACACCGGTGGCGACCGCAGTGGCACGACCCAGCCGACCCGCGGCCACCGGCCGGCGCGACTTGTGGGGGTTCCGACGGTCGCGTTCGGCATCGACCGCGTCGTTGATGAAGTACACGCCGGACGCCAGCGCGCAAAAGATGGCGAACATGGCCGCGGCGCGCAGCACGTCGCCACCGTCCGTGAGCCGTTGCGCAAAGACGAGCGGCGCCAGCACGACGACATTCTTGAGCCACTGGGCCGGCCGGGCGGTCGTCAGTAGCGCGGTGAGTTGCTGGGTCATGGAGTTGTGCGGGCGGCGTTCCCGCGACCATGCGCAAATGCGCGATAGTTGGGCAAGGATAGAGCCTGGGCAGTCGCCGGAACCGGCCGGACAGGCACCGAGAGGAGAACGCTGTGACGGTGATCGAGTCGACCCCCGCGCTGGTCGCAGATTCCTACGCGCGTGCGCGCGCACGCCTTGCCACGGTCCGTGAACGACTCGACCGCCCGCTCACCCTGGCGGAGAAGCTGCTCTTTGGCCACCTGGACGACCCGTCGACCCAGGACCTGACGCCGCTGGAAAGCTACCTGCAGATTCGTCCCGACCGCGTGGCGATGCAGGACGCGACCGCGCAGATGGCCCTGCTGCAATTCATGCTCGCGGGCCGCGACACGGTGGCGGTTCCCTCCACCGTGCATTGCGATCACCTGATCCGGGCGCACGTGGGCGCCGACGCCGACCTTCAAACGGCGTTGCTCGAGAACAACGAGGTCTATGCCTTCCTCAAATCGGTCAGTGCACGATACGGCATCGGCTTCTGGGCGCCGGGCTCGGGAATCATTCACCAGGTCATCCTGGAAAACTACGCGTTTCCGGGCGGCCTGATCATCGGCACCGATTCCCACACGCCGAACGCCGGCGGCCTGGGAATGCTCGCGATCGGCGTGGGCGGCGCGGACGCCGTCGACGTGATGGTCGATCTGCCCTGGGAGACGCTCCAACCCCACGTCATCGGCGTCCGGCTCACGGGCGAGCTCAACGGCTGGACCGCGCCGAAGGACGTGATCCTGAAGCTCGCGGGCATCCTCACCACGAGCGGCGGCACCAACCGGATCATCGAATACTTTGGACCCGGCACGCGCGCGCTGGCATGCACCGGCAAGTCCACCATCACCAACATGGGCGCCGAGCTGGGCGCCACGACATCCGTGTTCGCCTACGACGAGCGCATGGCCACCTATCTGCGCGCCACGGAACGCGCCGAGTTGGCCGATCTGGCCGACGCGAACCGGGATCTGCTGCGCGCCGATGCCGAGGTCGAGCGCGATCCCGCCTCGTTCTACGAGCAGGTGGTCGAGATCGACCTTTCGGAGCTCGAACCGCACGTCGTGGGGCCGCACCGACCCGACCGCGCTCGGCCGGTCTCGGCACTGGGAGCCGAAGTGGAGGCCGAAGGCTTCGCCGAGGAGATCTCGGCCGCCCTGCTGGGCAGCTGTACCAACTCCTCGTACGAAGACATCACGCGCGCCGCCGATGTGGCGCGGCAGGCGTCGGCCGCCGGTCTGCGCGCATCCGTGCCGTTCCTTGTGACGCCGGGATCCGAGATGGTGCGGGCGACGATCGAGCGTGACGGCCAGCTGGCGGACCTGGAGGCGATCGGCGGCAGCGTGCTCGCCAACGCCTGCGGCCCCTGCATTGGCCAATGGCGCCGCGAAGACATCGAGCCGGATGCCGCCGGCGGCAAGGACCTGGCCACCAACTCCATCGTCACGTCCTTCAATCGCAACTTTCCCCGGCGCAACGACGGCAGCCCCAACACCCAGGCGTTCATCACCAGCCCCGAGCTCACGGTGGCGTTCGCGCTCAGCGGACGTCTGTCATTCAATCCGCTGACCGACTCGCTCGACGGCAACGGACTGCACCTCGACCCGCCCGAACCGGCCCCCGACGTGCCGGCGGACGGTTTCACCGGCCGGCGCTATGGCTATGTGCCGCCGCCAGGGGACGCCGCCGGGGTCGAGGTATCGATCGCCGCGGACAGCGAACGGCTGGAACGGCTGACGCCGTTCGGCGCGCGATCGGCGGAGCAGTTTCAGTCCATGCCGGTATTGCTTCGAGCCTTGGGGCAGTGCACCACGGATGCCATCTCCCCGGCGGGCCCCTGGCTACGCTACCGCGGGCATCTCACGCGCATCAGCGACAACATGTTCACCGGAGCCAACAATGCCTTTGCTGACACGCCGGGCGCCGGACGCAACGCGCTCACCGGCGCCGGCGAGGAGCCGCTGGCGCAGGTCGCCAAGGCCTACGCCGCGGCCGGTCTCACCTGGGTGGCCGTGGGCGACTCGAACTACGGCGAGGGCAGCAGCCGCGAGCACGCGGCCATGTCGCCGCGCTTGCTGGGGGCGGGCGCCGTGGCGGTGCGCAGCTTTGCGCGCATTCACGAGACGAACCTCAAGAAGCAGGGGATCTTGCCGCTGACATTTGCGGATCCGGCTGACTACGACCGCATCCAGGCCGACGACCGGGTGAGTCTCTTGGACATCGATCGGCTGGCGCCCGGGCGTCCCTTGACGGCACGCATCGACCATGTGGACGGCTCGCAGGAGCAGATCCAGCTCGACCACACCCTGACCGACGACCAGATCGAATGGTTCTGGGCCGGGTCGGCCCTCAACCTGCTGCGCGAGCACGCCGGCGATCAAGCCCGCTCGTCCCCAACCTGAGGGTTAGCCGGCGGCCAACTCCAGCTGGGGCAAATAGGGCTGCCAGGTTGGGTCGACGCTGCCTCCGGCCACATGCCAGACCAGGTGGGCAATCGCCGATTTCGGGCGTCGCGGCTGGCGCAGCAGGCGCATGCCCGCCTCGCGCGGGGTGCGTCCCGCCTTGCGCAGATTGCAGCGGCGGCACGCGGTCACCAGGTTTTCCCAGCGTCGTCGACCGCCAAGCCGCCGCGGCACGACATGGTCAACGGTCGGCTCGATGATCGTCTCGGCGCAGTATTGACAGCGATACCGATCTCGCACGAAGACCTCACGCCGGCTGAGCCGCACCGTCGGACGCGGGCGGCGGACGTGGTAGAGCATGCGAATCACCGACGGCCGCGGGTAGAGCTGGCGCACGCTGTAAATCGGCGCCCGCCCGTTCTCCAGCAGCTCGGCCTTGCCCTTGCTGAGCAACACGATGGCGCGACGCGTGCGGCAGACGTTGAGCGGCTCGTAGTTTTGATTGAGAAGCAGAACCGGTTCGTTCACTGGTCCGTGCGCTCGGCGTCACTCGGCGCGCCTATGCTACAAGGCACGGCACGCGCAGGCGGCCGACCGCGACCCGATTTCGCCGCATGGACCACGAACCACCCGCCGAGCACCACTACCTCCTCCGCTACGCCAAGACGGGCGACGCGCGGTATCTGTCGCTGCACGACGTGCGCCGGGCGTGGGAGCGCGCCACGCGCCGTGCCGGCTTACCGCTGGCCTATAGCCGCGGATTTCGACCCAAGCCCCGGCTGACCTTCGGCCCGCCGCTCGCGGTAGGGTCCGAAGGCCTGCGCGAGTGCGTGGTGCTGTCACTGCGGGAGGACGTGCCGCCGGACTCAGTCCGCGAGCGCCTGGCCTCCGCAACCGCGGACGGTCTGGCCGTCGGCGAGGTCCGCCGGGTCGCCCGTCGGAAGTTTGGGACCGCCTGGGCGACCTATAACCTGCAGCTCGAAGACGCGCCCGAGGACCTCGCGGAGCGGGTGGAGCGCCTGCTCGCGGCGCCTGCCGTCGTGGTTCAACGCGACGACCGCAAGGATCGACCGGCCCGGCCGCGCGACATTCGACCCGGGCTGATGGAACTCGCGGTTGGCGCCGACAAGCGTCTGTGCGCCCGCCTGAGCCTGCGCGACGGCTCGATCGTCACGCCGCGCGATCTTGCGTCGGCGCTGGACGTCGCATTCAGCGCCGTCATCCGGACCGAGATCGAGACCGAGCTGCCCGAGTGACTGCCGCGCGCGTCCGCGCCGCGCTGCATGCGGCCGGCGTCTCCCCCTTGGACCCTTCGAGGATCGAGCACCTCGCGCGGGGGACATACCGTGTACAGAACGGTTCCCGATTCCTCGCCTGCAAGCTGTTCGACGGATCCCAAGCCGCCGAGCGGGCGCGCACGGAGGGCGGCGCCTATGCCGCCCTTGCCGCGCGGGGTGCGCCGGTGCCGCGGCTGCTGGCGGTGGACGACGCGAACGCGGCCGTCGTGCGCGAATGGGTCGACGGACCGACCCTGGCACAGGCGTTGCGCGGCGAGGCGGCCCGGCCCGCGTGGGAGCAGGTATCCGCTGCCTGGGACGCGTTGCTCGCGGCGCTCGACACGTGGACCAAGGCGATGGAGCCCGCGCGCGTTGATCGGGCGCGCCGCCTGCGACAGGCGGAGGTCGCGAATGTCGCGGAGTCGGTCATCGGCTCGGGCCTCCTGCAGCCGGAGGACCCGGCGTGGAGAGCAGCCGCAGCGGAGATTCGCCAGCTTGCCGACACCATCGGTTCGGCCTCGGTCCGGACGGTGCCGCTCGATCTGAATCCGGGCAACGTCATCCTTGGCCCGAACGGAATCACATTCGTTGATCTGGAAGCCTTTGGACTTGACTTTGCCGAGTGGTCATTATGTAAAGCCACGATGCTGCCGCATGGTCCCACGTCCGGTCGCGCCGGGGAGGCCCTCCTGGCCGGCCAAGCGGACGCTCAGCGCCCAAACGCAGACTCACCGTTGCTTGCCGGCGCCCTGATGCTCGCCCTCGCCGACGCCGCCGGGCTCTGGCGCGCCGAGCCTGCCCACCCGGCAGGCCTGACACTTGTCCGGAAACTCTGCGCGCGCACGACAATCGTGCCGCACCTTGCCGCCGCTCTGGTCTAGACTTCGGTACACCACACGGGAGGTCAACACATGAGCGAAGGCTTCCAACCACGATCGCGAGACCTCGTGATCGGCGGCATTCCCTGGATTGCCCGCATGTCGGATAAGGCCCGGGCCAAGGCCGACGGGACCATCGACGACTACATCTACCCGTGCCCTATCGATAAGCGCGTGTTGGGCGAGCTGGGGATCTCGGCGGATGAGTTCATGCGCATCGCCACAGCCAGCGACACCGACGCGGAGCTGGTCGACGGGGTGCGCGAGGCAAGCAAGGCCGTCAGCTAACCGCCGGGTGTCCGAGCGCCGCGACGACCTGATCGCGTTTCTGGACGCCACGCTCGATGTTGCGGCGTTTCCAGACTATGGGCCCATGGGCCTGCAAGTGGTCGGCAGCGAGCGCGTCGAGCGGGTCGTCACCGCCGTCAGCTCCAGCCTGGCGCTGTTCGGGCAGGCCGCGCGAGCCGGGGCGCAACTGGTCGTGGTGCACCACGGGCTCTTCTGGGACCGTGACAGCCGGGTGGTCACTCGGGTCATGCGCGAACGGCTGCGCGCGCTGTTCGACGCCGACATCAGCCTGGCCGCTTATCACCTGTCGTTGGACGCGCACGACAGCCTGGGCAACAACGCGCAGATCGTGCGGGCGCTGGAGCTCGAGCCTGAGCCCACGCCGTTCGCCCTCGGCGGCGGTCAGCCCATCGGCAAGATCGGTCGTGCGCCTCAGCCGATATCGCCATCGGCGCTGGTCGAGCGCGTGGAGGCCGCCATTGGCCGACCGCACGCGACGTTCATGCACGGACCGTCCGCGATCCGCCGCGTTGCGGTGTGCAGCGGCAGCGGCGCGTCGTTCATTCAGGAGGCCCGGGGACTCGGCGCCGACGCCCTGCTGACAGGCGACATGGCCGAGCCGGCGGAGATGCTGGCGCGGGAGCTTGGCATCCATTTCATCGCCGCCGGGCACTATGCGACCGAGGTGTTCGGGGTGCGCGCCCTGGCCGGCCTCATCGCCGAGCAGCGCGACTGCGAGGCGACGTTTCTCGACTTGCCGACGATCGCTTAGCCCCGCCCGCAGGGCCGGCTCGTGACCGGATCGATGCAGACTCAGGCTGAAGCCGTCGCCGCCTGCTTCCGGATCCCCCGAGCAGCGTAGTAGGCGACGCCGCGACCAATGATCCGGCTGGCGAACGATGCGACGAGCACGATCACTGCCGCCACGGCCGCGGGAATGCCGATGAGCAGAACGTCCGGCTCGCCGCTCGCGGCCCGTCGCAGCAGCTCCACCACCAGGCAGACCAGCGCAATCAGGGCCCCCAGCCAGCCCGCCCGGAGGGCAATGTAGGAATAGTTCAGCCGACCGAGCGCCCCTCCGCCGATGCCCGCGTCGCGAAGCGCCCGGGCGTGGAGGGCCGCGGACACGTCACCCCCGGCGCGCTCCACGTGGGCGTGCAACGGTCCGGGGGTCGTCTCCGCCGCCAGCAGCGCGGCAAACTCGCTCACGCGGCCCGGCACCCGCCAGAACGACTCGTAGTCCAGCGACAGCCCAACGAGCGTTCGCGTGAAGAAGTAGCCGAGCACCACGAACGCCAGCCACTCGATGGTGAGCGAGGTGCGCCCGAGCCACGGTTCGCCCTGGACCCCGATGAAGCCATCGATCACCGTTCGACCGGCCACCAACGGCCCGACGCCGATCGCCGCATAGAGCGGAACGTCGGCAATGAGACGCAGGATTCTCACTGTTGGAAGCGGCTAGCTCGCGTCGGCGGACCGCGACCAGGCGCGGTCGCGAAAGGCGTCGGGCACCGACATGGGACGCACCGAGCGCGCCACCAGCCCGTCGGCCGTGCGCTCCGCCATGACAATCGCCCAGCCGCCGACGACTAGGCCGTCGGCGTCATCGGCCCGCGGCAGGGCGATATCGACATCGTTGCCGAGAATCGTGAACACGCTGATCGAGCCACGCGAAACGCCCGTGACCTCGCCGATGGCGATCACCGTGCCAGCGAAGGCGCCGACATCCGTGCGGGTCGGGGATCGTTCGCCGCGCTTGCCGCCAGACCTGCGAACCCAGCTGTCCTTGCCGAATGAGCCGCGTCCATATCGGCTCCGCGGGCCGTCGTAGCCCGGCTTGTAGCCCCACGCGGGTCCGAGCCGCTCGGTGACGCGCTCAACCTCCACCCGGCTCACATACGCCATCGGCCCGCCGTCGTCGTCCGCCAGACGGTTGGCAACGGACAGACCCAGAGCCGCGCCACCGACGGCCAGCGCCGCCAGCGCCAGAGCGATCACCGCGACACTTCGAGACACCGACGGCAGCCGCACCCGCCGCCCTTCCGGAGTCGGCTGCGAGGGCTCCTGGGGAGCTTCGCTGCTCATGCCGCCAAGTTTAAGTCATGCCGCCGGTGGCGCCCGATCATTGAGCCGGCCGGCGCCGCCCCAGTAGACTTAGCACCCAGCCTCCGTAGCTCAATTGGCAGAGCAGCGGACTCTTAATCCGAAGGTTGTAGGTTCGATTCCTACCGGGGGTACCAAATCCAGACAATGGATGCACTTGGCGCCGGGCACTCGGGCGTCGGGGCGCGTTCCCCCTCAGACGTTGACGCCACGGAGCCCCTTCAGCGGCGAAGCCGCATAGAATAGGCGGCCTCGGCCACTCCGGGTACCGCCGCCCATGTCATCCAACGTCGAGTACGACAGCGAAGCCCGCACCTTCGACTGCGCGCCCACCCTCACCGACAGCCAGGTGCTTGAGTTCTGCCGCGACGGGCACATGTTGCTCGAGGGCGTCGTGCCGGACGAGATCAACCAGAAGTGCTGCGACTACTTGGACGGCAACCTTCCACTGAACCCCATCATGATGCCGCCGGGGTTGACGCTCGAGGAGTTGGAGCGCATTCGCAACTCGCACGAACCCAGCTCGATCCTGCTCGAGGAGTGGTTCATCGAGCACGTGCTGCTGAATCCGCAGCTCGCGGGCGCGCTGCGGTCCCTGCTGGGCGCCGGCGTCGGCCTGCCGGTGATCACCAGCCACCATCTGGCCGAGTGCCCCATGCCGGCGCAGGGTTGGCACCAGGACGCGGATCACATCTTCGGTCCCGAGCTCAAATTCCTGGAAGTCTTCTACTTTCCGCAGGACACGCCGGCCGGGATGGGCCCCACGGAGGTCTTCCCCGGCACCCACATCGGACCCAACAAGCGCGACTTCGCGGAGCAGGGCGTCCTGCTCGAGGGTCCCGCCGGGACGATCGGCATCCACCACCAGAGCATCCTGCACCGGCGCGGTGTCTCCACCTCGACCGGCCGGCGGCGGATGCTGAAGTACAACTATTGGCGCTCGGCCGAGCCGCAGCGGGATTGGATCGTGGAGGACGACTTCGACTTCCACACCGCCTACTACGGCGGCCACCGCACGGCCATCTTCGTGGCGCACATGTTCTATTGGCTGTGCGGCAGAGACGACGACTATCGCGTCATCGGCGGGCAGGCATGGCCCTGGCGCACACCGCAGCAAGTCTTCCCGTCCATGGGATACAACGCCAAAGAGGGCTACCGTCCCGACTGGCGCCGCACCGGCCCGGACACCTTCGCGCTGTAGCGGCCGGCGGCATAGCGCGCTGCGCTAGCGGCGGCCCGGTGGCCCAGGCTGCGTGCAGCCTGGGAAAGCGCGGACCTCGAACGTTGGCGTATCCTTACTATCAACCAAAAGTAAGGACACCCACATGGACGTCGCTGCCCGAGTCAGCTCGAAAGGTCAGGTCACCATTCCTCGCGCGGTGCGTGAGGCGCTCACCATCCAGGAGGGCGACCAGGTCGTCTTCAGGGTCGAGGGGCAACGGGCGATCCTGGCGCGCAGCCCCGACCTGATCCACCTGGCCGGCTCGGTGAGCGTGCCCGCGGCGAAGCGCGGCACGCCGTGGGATGAGGTGGTGCGCGAAACCCGGAAGGCCAGGGCCGCCGCCAGGCGATGACGGCCTTTCTCGACACGAACGTTCTCGTCCGGCATCTCACCGGCGATCCTTCGGAACAGGCGAAACGGGCAACTCGATACCTCGATCAGGCGGACAACCTTCTGCTCCCGGACCTGATCCTCGCCGAGATCGCGTATGTGCTGGAGTCGTACTACGAGGCGCCTCGCCAACAGGTGGCCGAGGCGCTGCGGTCCATCCTCGCCTTCCGCGCGATTCGTGTGGTTGACGGCCCGCTGCTCCTGCGTGCGGTGGAGCTCTACGAGGTGCACGGTCTCGATTACGCCGACGCCTACCTGGTAGCCAGCGCGGAGCGGACGGGCGTCGGGGTGGTGGCCTCGTTCGACCGTGCGATCGACCGCGTCGGAACGGTGCGGCGCGAGGAGCCCGCGTAGGGCGATCAGCGGACCAATGGGCCGAATTCGCCGGACACCACCAAGGCGCCCGCCGCCTGCGCACGATCTCCAGCATGTGCATTCCTTCACACGGATTCGTCGCAATCCCGTATGATGTGCCGTCTTTCCGGGAGATCTCGCTGACGCGAATGGAACTGTCTTGAACGACCTCGTCATCCAGACCAATGCGTTGACGAAGCGTTACGGACACATCCTGGCGGTGGACCAGCTCTCGCTGGAAGTGCCTCGCGGGCGCATTTTCGGTCTCCTCGGGCCGAACGGATCGGGAAAGACGACCACCATCGGCATGCTGCTGGGCCTGGTGCGTCCGACTTCGGGCAGCTTCAGCCTGCTGGGCTCAGGCACGAGCCACGCCGAGGCCCTGCATCGCGTGGGCGCCATCGTCGAACAGCCGTACTTCTATCCGTATCTCTCCGGACGCCGCAATCTGGCCTATTTCCAGGGCATCTCCGGGCGCGGCTCGCCCAAGGAGCTGGACGACCTGCTCGAGCAGGTGGGTTTGGCGGATCGCGCGGGCGACCGCTTCCAGACCTACTCGTTGGGCATGAAGCAGCGCCTGGGCCTCGCCTACACCCTGCTGGGAAACCCCGAGCTGCTGATCCTGGACGAGCCGACCAACGGCATGGACCCGGCGGGCATGGCCGAGGTGCGCGATTTGATTCGCAGCCTGGGGAGCGCCGACCGCACGGTGCTGCTCTCCAGCCACCTGCTCAACGAGGTGGAGCAGATCTGCGACAGCGTCGCCATCCTGTCCAAGGGCAAGGTAATTGCCCAGGGCGCCGTCGGCGACCTGCTGCACCCGCAGGAGCAAGTCCGCCTGCGGACCTCCGACGACGCGAAGGCGGTCGAGGTTCTCGCGGCGCTGGATTGGGTGGAGGACGTGCGGATCGAGGGCGAGGCGCTCATCGTGACGGCGCCGCACGACCGCACGTCGGAGTTGAGCGAGGCGCTGGGCCGGACAGGCGTCTACATATCTGAAATTACGCCGCTGCAAATGTCGCTGGAGCAGTATTTCCTCGAAGTCACCGGCGATGTCGCGGGTGAGATCCAGTGATCGGGCACGTCCTCAGACTCACTCGCTGGGAGTGGTTCAAGCTGCATCGCCGCCGGATGCCCTGGATTCTGCTGATCATCGGGGTGGCCATTTCGCAGCTCATCTTCTGGAGCACCTACGCCTTCGTGCAGAGCGGAGGGCCCGCCAACCAATCGAGCATTTCGTTCGACGCCACCGATACGGCTGGGGAAACCGTCGAGATCGAGTTCACCTGCGCTGATCTCCGCGACATGGAGGGGGGCGAAATCCCCATCGACATCGATCGATTCTCCCGGGAGGAGCAGCAGAACATCGCCAGGGGCCTGCAGGAGTTTGCCGAGAGATGTGAGTCCGTCAACGAGGACTCCAACGACATCCGGCAAGCCCTGTTGCTTCCCACCAGCCTCGCGTTTGCCATGGCCAGTTCGTTGGCCTTCTTCGGCGTCATTCTCATGATGATTCTGGCGGCGTCGACAGCCGGAACCGAATACGGCTGGGGGACCCTGCGCACCGTCCTGGTGAAGGGCGTCGGCCGGTGGCAGTTGCTGGCGGCCAAGATGCTGGTCATCGGGCTCGCGAGCGCCGGCCTGAGCGCCGCCGTTTTGGCAACCGTCGGCGTTGCCAGCGTAGTCGCGACCCTCACGCTGGAAGACGGCGCGCTTGTCGGGGCCGGGGAGTGGTCCGAGTTTGCCATCGCGTTCGGCAAGCTCATCTATGTCTATCTGCCGTATGTGGCGTTGGCCGTGCTGATGTCCGTGTTGACCTCATCGTCGGGAATGGGCATTGCTATCGGCGTCGGCTATTACGTCATTGAGTCGATCGTCGTCGGCATCCTGGTCAACTTCGATTGGTTCGAGGGAATCTCCAACTTTGTCCTCGGACGCGTGACCAGCGGTTGGTTGGAACTCGGCGACTTCTCGTTTGGAGGTGGAGGCGTTGGCGAACTGCCCGACCCTCTGCCCGCCGCGATGGTGATGCTGGGCTACATCGTCATCCTCGGCGGGCTAGCCTTCGTACTGTTCCAGCGCAAGGACGTCGCCGGCGCCAAGGGCGGGTAGCGGCCCCGCGCCAATCCGGGCGCACTTTGTGGCAATGACGCCCCTTCAGATGTCGCTGGAGCAACATTTGCTCAATGTCAGCGGCGACGGCAAGGGCGAGGCCGAATGATCGGACACGTCCTCAGGCTCACCCGGTGGGAGTGGTTCAAGCTGCACCGCCGTCGGATGCCATGGGTGCTGCTGCTCATCGCCGTCGCCATCGCGCAACTGGCCTTCTGGAGCACCTACGCCTTCGTCCAAAGCGGAGGGCCCGCCAACCAAACGAGCCGGCTGTTTGCGCCAACGGATACGGCAGGGAAGAGCGTCACGTTTGATCTCACGTGCGGAGAAATCGGAGAGATGCGGGAGGGCGATCTCCCCGTAGATCTGGAGCGATTCTCGCCGGAGGAACGCGAGAGAATCGCCAGGGACTTGCAGGAATTCGCCGAGAACTGTGAGTCGGTCGTCGGCCAATCCGATTCGATCCGGCAATCAATGTTTCCTCCGCACAGCCTCAGGGTGTCGTTGCACAGCACGCTGGCGTTTTTCGGCGTCATCCTGATGATGATTCTGGCGGCGTCGATTCCGGGGACCGAATATGGCTGGGGGACCCTGCGCACCGTCTTGGTGCGGGGCGTCGGCCGCTGGCAGCTGTTGGCGGCAAAAGCGCTCGTGATCGCGCTCGTGGGGGTAGGCCTGAGCCTGGTCGTTCTGGTGATCGTCGGCGTTGGCAGCGTGATTGCATCGCTCACGCTCGAGGGCGGCGAGCTTGTCGGCTACGGGGAGTGGTCGGACCTTGCCGCCTCATTCGGGAAGCTGATCTATACCTACGTGCCGTACGTGGCGCTGGCCGTGCTGATGTCGGTGTTGACCTCATCATCGGGAATGGGCATCGCGATCAGCGTCGGCTACTACGTCATTGAGCAAATCGTGGTTGGCGTTCTGGCGAACTTCGACTGGTTCGAGGGGGTCTCAACGTTTGTCCTCGGACGTGCGGCCAGCGGATGGATGGATGTCGACGAATTCTCGTTTGGACCAGGCGGAATTGGCGCGTTGCCCGACGACCTGCCGGCCGCGATGGTGATGCTGGCGTACACCGTCATCCTCGGCGGGCTCGCCTTCTGGCTGTTTCAGCGCAAGGACGTCGCCGGCGCCAAGGGCGGGTAGCAGGCTCGCGGCCGAGTCACTTCCGAGAGTCCCTTTTTCTGTCATTCCGAGCGCCAGCGAGGAATCTAAGGACGTTGCGCCCGCTTCCCGCCCCCTAGCTTTCTCGCTCCGCTCGAAATGACATGAATTGGGCTCGAAGTGACATGAATTGGGCTCGAATAGACATCGTCGGATGTCCACAGGCGGCCACAGCGCGATTACCCGGCGAACTCGAACGCCGGGCGCCCCTGAACCCCGGGCCGCGCGCGGAAGAGGCCGCCCGCGTGCGGCTCGCGCTCGAGCGCCGCGGCGTCGAGACCCCGGCACCCGCTGGTGATGTAGAGATCGCGCAGATCGGGTCCGCCAAAGGCGCAGCTCGTGACCTGCGTGACCGGCAGCGTGATCTCGCGGTCCAGCCGCCCCTCCGGATCGAACCGCCGCACACGGCTGCTGCCCCAGAACGCCACCCAGAGATAGCCCTCGGCGTCGAGCGTCATGCCGTCGGGCGTGGCCCATGACTCGGGCACGTCGATGAGCGGGCGGCGATTGGCGATGGCGCCTGTGGCCGCGTCGTAGTCGAAGACATCCACGCTCCCCCCAAACGAATCGATGAAGTACATGTGCCGCTCGTCGTCGGTCCAGTCGAGCCCATTGGACACCCAAAGCTCACCGACCATGGGATGCAGCGACAGGTCGGTGTCCAGCCGGTGGAGCACGCCAATCGGGGCGTCGTGGGTCATGCGCGTCGTGCCGGCCCAGAACCGGCCCTGCGGGTCGCACTTGCCGTCGTTCATGCGGTTCTCGGGCAGGTCGGCCTCGACCGGCACGACCAACTCGAACCCGCCGTCGCGATCGACGGAGGCGAAGCCGTTGGTCACCGCGGCCATGTAGCCGCCGGACGCGCGGCGCACCACGGCGCCGGGATACTGCGGGACCTCGATTTCCCGGTTGACGCCGGTTGCAGGATCGAACTCGTAGATGCGCTTGCCCTCGATGTCGACCCAGACCAGGAGGCCCGTGGAGGCGTCCCACACCGGCCCCTCGCCGACGATGGCGTGCGCGTCGGCCACCAGCTCGACCGAAGTCGATTCACTCATCGCTCACCTCCCGTGGCTGCGGGCCGCACCCGCGACCCAGCCTCACCCATCGTCGCCTCGCGAGTCGTCGGGATCGGACTCCGCCGTCTCGCCAAATAGTCCGCCAAACCGGTCGTGCGCCATTCGCTGTCCGACCAAGGCAAGGGTAACCGGCGCGAAGACCATCAGCGGGAGAACAAAGGCCAGGCTGACGCCAATAGCCGCGGCGGCAACCAGCACGAATGCGGCGGAGGACCCGACGCGACCCAGGGCCATCGCAAATGCGCCCAGAAACGCGTGCGGCAGCGATACGTCGGCGCGAATGACCAGGGGAAAGAGATAGGCCTGCGCGCCGACCCAGACGAGCGCCAGGTAGAGCGCCACGAACGCGAGCGCCTGCAGGATGAGTTGCCCCGAGTTCAAGTAGAAGTAGAAGCCGAAGACCAGGGCGTAGAGCGGCACGAGGTCGGCGGACAGCACCAGCCACCCGCGCGGCCAATGGCGCCGCAGGGCGCGCCAGAAGTCGACGACGCCAATCTCTTCGCCCTCCACAAAGCGCGCCGCGGACTGGACCAGTGCCAGCGTCGCGGGCCCCGCCGACAGGCACGCGACGCCCGTGGCGCCAAGCAGCGCGAGGGCCAGGATCAGCGGTGTCTGCGGAGAGTCGAATCCGCTCGCGGCCTGCTGGACGGCGATCGCAACCGGAATGCCAACCGCCGGAAGCAAAGGCAACGCGGCGAGAAACCACAGGAGATTCAGACGCAAACCAAGCGTGCCGAAGTTCCGGACCACCTGAATGACCGCCCACCCCGCGTACCCGAAGACCCGGCCCACCGTCAGGCCGCCGCCAGGCCCAGCTCTCGGGACATGTGCGTCCATCGCTCGTGGCCGTCGGCCGTGATGAGATAGGTGTCCTCGACCGCGAATGCTCCGTGCTCGGGGTCGTGGTAGAGGGTCTCGAGGTTGATGACCATGTTCGGTTCCAGCGCCTGGGAGTTGCCGTGGATCAGCGCCGGGCTTTCGTGGTGCTCCACGCCGATGCCGTGCCCCACGTGCTCCAACCGCGCGTGGGGCAGCGACTGTTGCAGGCCGTCCACGGTCGCCGCGTAGATCTCTCCCGCGCTCACGCCGGGCCGCAATAGTGCCTCGCCCTGGGTCTGGCCATGCATTACGGCCGCATAGAGCCGCTCCTGCACGGCGCTCGGAGTTCCCCACACATATGACCGCGCGTTGTCGGCGTGGTAGCCGTGGACCAGCGCGCCCAGGTCGAAGCGGATCAGGTCACCCTCGGCAAGCCGGCGGCTGCCGGGGACCTTGTGCGTGATGACGGATTCGGGACCGAACCCAAGCACGAAGTTCTTGATGCCCTCCGCGCCCTGCCGCCCGACGCTGGCTCGAAACGCAGCCGCCAACTCGGCCTCACTGACCCCGGTGTGGGCGGCTGCCAGCATGTCGGCAGAGGCGGTATCCAAGACTCCTGCCGCCGCGCGCAGGTGCCCAAGCTCGTCGGCGGTCTTGACGGCGCGAATGCGCCGGATCAGCTCTCCGCTGTGGCGCACCGTGCGGTCGGCGCAGGCCGCCATCACCTCGTCCATGATCCACTTGGGGATGGCCTTCTCTTCCACGCCCACCGTCCGCACGTCGGTGCGATCGGTGAGCGCGGTGCGCAGCGCCCGCCGCCACCCACCGGCCTCGGCGCGACTGCCCGGGGCGGCGTGCTCGGCGTAGACCACGACGTCGGCGATCCAACTGGTCCTGACGAACGCCTCGTAGTTCCAGCGCGGAATGATGGCGACCGGATCGATCGCGGCATCGGCGAAGAACAGGCAGATGGCCGGGCGGTCGATAAACGAAAACGAGCTGACCTGCGTGAAGTCCGAGAAGTAGAGGAAGTTGTTGGGCTGCGTCAGGACCAGGACGTCGACGCCGTCCTGCCCCATCAACTCCAGGGCGCGAATGCGGTTGAGCAGCACAGGAATCGCCCCTCGCGCCTACAGTTCGCTTGCCGTTGGGGTACTAGCCCCAGATCTGCTCGAAAACACGGGCGGCGTTACCTCCCAGGATTCCCCGAATTTCGTCCTCGGCATAGCCACGCTTCCGCAGACCCTCGGGGATGGCCGGAATCTCCGCGTGGGTGTGCAGTCCCTCCACGTACTCGGTCTCCAGCACGTAGCGTCCGACCATGTCCGGGTACATGCGCTTGGTGGCGTTTTCCCACTTCACCTTCGATTGCGGCGTGATGTCCGAGCCGATGGCCGCGTGCTCCGGGCCAACGAGCTCACAGACGTAGTCGATGTGGCGGAAGAAGTCCTCCAGGTCGAGGGTGTCCTTGTCCTCTTGGTGGCAGAACGGGGCATACGACGCCAGACCGACGACGCCGCCCGTAGCGGCCGCGGCGCGGATCTGGTCGTCGGTCAGGTTGCGCGGGTTGGGCGTGACGGCATGGGCGTTGGAATGCGTGAACATCACGGGACCGTCGTAGCGTTCGATGGCGTCCAGCGACGTTCGGACTCCCGCGTGGGACAGATCGAGCACGATTCCCGCGCGACGCAGCTCGCGCACCATGCGGACGCCCAGCAGCGTCAGGCCGTCGTCCCGCGGCTCCAGGCAGCCCGCGCCCAGCTGGTTGACTTCGTTGTACGTCAGCGCGGCGACTCGCAGACCCAGCCGATGGAAGATCGGGACGAACTGGGTGTTGTGACGGAAGACGTCCAGCCCCTGGAAGCCAAGGATCAGTCCCAGTCTTCCCGAAACATGGGCCTCATGGATGTCGGCCGTCCGCTCGATGAGCATGAGCTTGTGGCCCATCTGATCGCAGAGATTGAAGGCGTCGAAGAAGTCGTCGAGCAGGTGCTCGATGTCGCGCGCGTAGAGCGCCAGCGTGACGTGAATGACGTTCACGCCGCCGCGCCTGACGTGATCCCCGTAGGCCGCGGGCGCACTGCTCGGGGGGATGACGGAGCCCAGATTGCCGCCGAGCAGGTCGATGACCGGACCGTCGCTCAGCACGGGCGGCAGGGGCGTGTCAGGGGTCATGGCGGTTGCTCCTCGCTTCGCTCCGCCAAGCATGGCAGACGCGGGCAACTGACGTGGGCGCCATGCGCACGTGCCGCATAATCGGCCATGGCAACGACCGACGGACCTATCGACCCGGCGACCTACGGCGAGCGGTGGTCCGACGTCTACGACGACTTTCACCGGGACGCCAGCCCGTCCGAAATCGCGTTTCTGGCGGACCTCGCTCGTGGAGGTCGTGCGCTCGAGTTGGGCATTGGGACCGGCCGCTTCGCGCTGCCGCTGGCGGCCGAGGGCGTGGCTGTCGAGGGCATCGACCTGTCGGAGTCCATGGTGGCGAAGCTTCGCGCCAAGCCGGGTGGCGCGGACATTCCTGTCACGATGGGCGACTTCGCCGACGTCGGCCGCCCGGGGCCATTCGACCTCATCTTCGTCGTCTTCAACACGTTCTTCGCGCTTCTGGAGCAGGCGGACCAGGTGCGCTGCTTCGGCAACGTGTCGAAACGCCTCAAGCCGGACGGCGCCTTCGTGATCGAGGCATTCGTGCCGGACCTGGCGCGGTTTCAACGCAACCAGTGGCTCAGCGTGGGAGAGATCGGTCTCGATCACGTGCGGCTGGATGCGGCCCGCCACGATCCGGTTGCCCAGCACGTCACTAGCCAGACCATCTTCATGTCCGATGGCTCAGTCGACCTGCGGCCCGTCCGGCTCCGCTATGCCTGGCCGTCGGAGCTCGACCTGATGGCGCAACTCGCCGGGATGCGCTTGCACGGGCGCTGGGCGAATTGGAGCCGGTCGCCGTTCGTCGCCTCCAGCACCAACCACGTCTCGGTCTACGTCCACGACGACTCGCGCGCGTAGCGCCAAGTCGTCGGGCCCGGCACCCTAGACGGGAAGAGCCCCCGGCAGCTCAAACGTCGTGGTCGTCGGTAGGAACTGGCCGCCGGCGCTCGACTGGTGCACCAGGTCGATCACCTCGAGGATGTGCAGCGCCTGGCGGGCGGAGAGCTGCACCTCGGCATCGTCCGCGATGCAGTCCACCAGGTGCGTGATCGCGCCCGCGCGGTCCACGACGTCCCAGCCGTCGTTCGGCTCGCCCACGGCCTCCCAACGGCTCTCACGGCCGCCGGCGACGGTGCGGTACAGCTCGATGTTGTCGACGCCCGTGCCGCCATTCACCGCGAGAACTCCGGCGTCGCCGTAGTACTCGGTGTGCGGCCCGCGGAAGTTCGCCGGCAGGTATCCCGAATAGACCATGCCGAAGCGGTCGTCGCCCCAGTCGAGCAGCATCACGACGTTGTCGGGGGCCGTCGTGGCGAACCGCTCTCCCCTGGTGGGTCCGCTCCCGGAGATTCGCTCGGGCACGGCGATGCCGGCGAGCGCGCCCACGCGCCTGACCGGGCCCAAGAGCCGCGTGGGCGGAATGAGTTGATAGGGCGTCAGGTCGAACAGTGGGCCGCCCTCGCCGGACTGGTACATCCAGGTCTGATCGGTGGGGGGCGTATCGATCCGGGCCAGGTTAGGCCCAATCCGCCGCCACTCGGTTTCCCGATCGGCGGGATTGGCGGTCATGTGCGTCCGCACCGCGGCCACCCGGCCGATCGCGCCTTCCGCGATGAGCGCCTCGGCGCGGCGCGCGACCGGCTCGAACGCCATGGCCGGCGCCGCCGCCAGCTTGAGCCCTCGGGCTTCCGCCAGCTCCACGATCTCAGTCGCCTGCTCGAACGTCGCCGCAATGGGCTTTTCAATGCCCAGATGCCGACCGGCTTCGAGCACCTGGTTGGCGTGCTCGTAGTGCTGGCTGTGCTTGGTCAGCACCAGCACCGCCTCGACGTCCGTCGACGCGAGCATCTCTCCCAAGTCCGTGAACGCGGCCCTGGCGCCCCACTTGTCGGCCGCGGCCTGCGCCCGGCCCGGCACCACGTCGCAGAGCGCCGTCAGCTCCGCGCGATCACCATGCTTGACGATGGCTTCCAGGTAGAACAGCTCGGCCACCGTCCCAATGCCCACGACGCCGACGCTGACCTTGCGCGCCACGGTGCGACTCCTCGGATGTGCACGCTGCACGGCGAGCCCGCATTGTACGGGGCCGCAGTTTCAGCCTCGGGGCAGTTCGCTCGCGGCTAGTTGGCACCCGGCGTATACTCGCGCCGTCTGCAGGGGGTTTGATCCCGGGCTCAGCGGCGAGCTTTGGTGATCGTGGGTGTGCACCATGATCCGCAATGCAGTCGCTCGACAACCTGGCGCCGGCGCGGCACCGGCAGCCGGCCGGGGGGCGTTGCGCCGCTGGCCATCCCATCTCGAAATCATCATCCGGGGCGTGATTCTTCTCGCCCTCGCCGTCGTCGTGCTGTATCCCATTTTCTGGCTGGTCACCAACTCGATTCGGCCCAACGGGGAGATCTTCAAGCATCCGGCCGAGTGGCTGCCGCCGACTCCGACCCTCGAGGCCTACGGCAAGGTCTTCGGCAAAGGCCTGTGGCTTCGGATCTTTCTCAACAGCTATTTCGTGGCCGGCGCTACCACCCTGCTCGCGATTACTCTTGGCGCGCTCGCCGCCTACGGCATTTCGCGCTTTGCCTTTCGCGGCAAGCGACTGCTGGAGTTCTTCGTCGTGGGCACGCAGCAGATTCCGCCGGTCGCCATGATCATCCCGTTCTTCGCGCTGGTGCGGCAGTTCGGGCTCTACGACACCCACCTGGCGCTGATCATCACCTACGCCGCGTTTGCCCTGCCGCTGGCCATCCTCATGTTGACGACCTATTTCGCCACCATTCCGATCGAGCTGGAAGAGTCCGCGTTCATCGACGGTGCCGGCCGGCTGCGCATGCTCTGGACGATCATGCGCCCCCTGGCCTTGCCGGGAATCGTGGCGACCGGGGTCTTTGCCTTCATTCTCTCGTTTCAGGATCTGCTGTTTGCCGTGCAGCTGACGGTGTCCGACGACATGCGCACCATTCCGCTGGGCATCGTCACGCTCATCGGCCAGCAGAACGTGGACTGGCATCAGATGCTGGCCGCGTCCGTCATCGCCAGCATTCCGCTGCTGGTGCTCTACGCCCTGGCGCAGCGGTACCTGGTGTCGGGCCTGACCCTCGGGGCCGTCAAGCAGTAGCCGTGTACGTGAGGAGGTGGCGTATCGGGGAACGCTGATCGACTGCGGTGCTCGGCTCCGCGGGCCGAGCGCCCGAAACCACGACGGATAGGAGGTGCATATGAATTCACGCAAGTTCAGCCGGCGCTCGCTGATGGCTGCCGGCTTTGGCGTAGCCGTTGGGGCGGCGACGGCCTCGCTGCTGGCGGCCTGCGGCGAGGACGAGGCTGAAACCATGACCGAGACCGCCATGGACGGCGGGGAGCGGGAAACCGTCACGATCGAATACCTGAACTGGGCGTTCTCCGAGGTCGGAGAGGGCCCGGCCGCAGAGATCTTGGACGCCTTCCACGCGGCCATGCCCCACATCCAGGTCGAGCCCCAGAACCTTGGCTTTTCACAGGCCCAGGACAAGATGATCACCCTGCACGCCGCCGGAGCCCTGCCGGACGCCATCCAAATCGGCTTCTGGCAGATCGGTGACTTCTGGGACCAGGGCATGATTCGCGAAGTCGAGAGCATGGCCAACGCGGCGAACTTCGACTGGTCGGATTACGCCGAGCCGCTCAAGAACCGGATCGGGAAC
The DNA here is from genome assembly GCA_965243625.1 of Chloroflexota bacterium. Lineage (GTDB taxonomy): Bacteria > Chloroflexota > UBA11872 > UBA11872 > UBA11872 > JAJECS01. The sequence goes on along the minus strand of CBDEVI010000002.1, from coordinate 221,751 downwards.
GAGATCGTCGTCGTCCCGATGTCCACGATCACCGGGCTCACCCACTACAACGAGGGCACGTTCGAGGCCGCCGGCGTGGACGGGCCACCGGACAACTGGGACGAGCACATCGAGATCGGCAAGCAGATCACGAACCCGGACGCCGGCCAGTACGGCATCTCGCACGCCTGGAGCCTGGAGAATCCGCAGGTCTACAGCCACCTGTACCCACAGATCTGGCAGGCGGGCGGACAGGTTGAGAACGACGACGACCTCACCTTCGAGGCCAATACCTCGGAAGGCCTGGCGGCGCTGAGCTACGTGCTCGACATGGAGCTCAAGGAAGGCATGGTCGCGCCGGGAAGCCTGAACGGCACCGAGCAAACCCTGATCGAGAACTTCGGCTCAGGCTTGAGCGGCATGTTCTACGACAACTCCGCGCACTTCAACGGCTATCTGGAGCGCGAAGATCTCAGCTTCTTCGTTGGTCCGCCGCTGGAGGGCCCCGCCAAGCGGGCTGGCTTCACCTTCGGCTGGCGCAACAGCATCGCCGACCGCACGGAGCACCCGCAGGAGACCTTCGACTTCCTGGCATGGATCGCCGGCGTCGAGGGCAATTCGCTGCTCGCAGGACTGGGGAACCAGGTTCCCGCGAACAAGAACGCGACGCCCACCTACTCGGAGGGCAAGATGAGCGGTCTTGTCAGCGAGGCGGTCAAGTGGGCCACGTTTGAGGGCGCGCAAGGCTCCGAGGGCCTGGGCGATGAGCGCCTGATCTTGGTCGGGCACATCCACGACGCCATCAACGGGACCGCCTCCTATCAGGAGGTCCTGGACCGCACCGAGACCGAGTGGAACGAATCGGTAAGCGGCTAGGCCGTCCGCTCGCTTTCACGGCGAGTGTGGCTCTTGGGGGCGCGGGCTTCAGCCTGCGCCCCCCAAGAGGGCCACGCGCGAGAGCGCTTAGGACTTAGCCTTCGCAATGGCCGACTCGGTATCCCCGTCAACGTCGCGCGCATCGAGCGGCGCAGGCTCAAAGCGTCGCGGGTCAATGCGACGGGCGCTGCTTCCCTATGCGTTCGTCGCCCCGGCAGTGATCGTGATGGCGGCCCTGATGGTCTTTCCCATGGGCCGCATGGTTCACATGAGCTTGTTTCAAGACTTGTTTTCGCGCGTCGGGGAACAGTTCGTCGGGTTCGAGAACTACGCCGATCTGTTTCAGAAAGAGCTCTTTTGGGTCGCGCTCGCGAACTCGATCATCTTCGTAGTCGCCAGCCTGATCATTCATCAGATCGTGGGCGGCGGCCTGGCGCTGTTGCTCACGTCACGCATGCGCGGGTCGCTGCGGACGTTCTTTCGCGCCATCTTCATCACACCCTGGCTCATCATCCCGGCGGTCGTCGCCATCACCTGGGTGCTGCTGCTCGACCATCGCGGCGGATTCAACAGCATGCTGCGGAGCCTCGGCATCGTGGAGTGCTGCCCGCCGCCGGAGTGGTTTGGCGATTTCAAGCTGGCCATGCCCGCGCTGATCGCCACCAACGGCTGGGGCGGCTATCCGCTCACGATGATCATGTGGCTGGCCGGCCTGCAGAGCATTCCCAAAGACCACTACGAAGCGGCCTCGGTTGACGGCGCCGGGCGCTGGCGGCGCTTTCGTCACATCACGCTGCCCGCCATGGGACCCACGATCCTCACGATCCTGCTGCTGGACACGATCTATACGTTCCGCAACTGGGACCTGCCGTTCCTGACGACCGGCGGCGGCCCCGGCGACACGACGATGGTGCTGCCGCTGTTGACCTATCGCGAGGCGTTCATCGGCTTCAACTTCGGCATCTCGGCCGCGTCCGCCGTCATGATCCTGGTGATCACGGCCTTCTTCGTGTTCTGGTTCCTGCGGATACGCGGGCGGCTGCTGGAAGGCTGACCGCCGAGCGCGCCTCGGAGAGGATCCGATAGGGCGTGAGCTCTATCCCAATCCGTTCGCCCTGAGCTTGTCGAAGGGGCTTTCGAACGGATTGGGATCTATGCCTGCCACGGCGCCCTACTCATTCAGTAGTGCCTTAGGGCATATTCCGCACATCCGCGGCTTTGAACCCGGGCGAGTTCGCCAGGGCGCGCCGGCGCTCCTCGATTTCGAGCACGCCGGGGCAGCGCTCCAGGATTTCGGCGCAATGTTCCGGCGGCAGCACAGCGACCCCGTTCACGTCGGCATGGATGATGTCGCCGGTGCGCACGAGGGTGCCGCTGATCGTGACGTCCAGCCCCGCCTGCACGATCTCGGGCGTGCCGTGCGCGGCCACCAGGCCCGAGGCGAAGTAGCGAAAGCCGAGCTCATGCACGGTTTCGAAATCGCGCACGCCGCCGTCGGTCACCAGCCCAATCGCTCCAAGGGCCAGCGAAATCGTGACCATCACGTCGCCGCAGTGGGCCGAGCGGTAGCGGTCGGGCCCCACGTCCTTAAGCACGAGCACCGCCGGCTTGGGTGACTGCTCGACCAGCTCGAACCACTGGGCGAACCCGTCGCCTCTCTGCGGCGACCCGGGCACGGTGCTGCGGCCCGTCGCGGTGACGGCGTAGCCCACCATGCGCCCCAGGTCCGGATACATGCAGCGGACGTCCCAGCCCATGTAGCCGTCGACCGGGTCGCGCACCTCCATCTCTTCGATCGCGTTGCAGATGGTCGGGGTGTCGTACTCCAGCAAGCCGTCGAGGATCGCCGGGTCCAGCTCGGTCATGGCTTCGCTCGAATCGTGGTGCGGGTGCGGTGAATCCCCGAACCTACGCACGGTGGCGACGGCGCGCAAGTACGGCGCTTGGCAGTTCCATGCCGTAGTTCTGATACGCTCCCGGCCCGCCGCCGGAGTTGGAGGCCACGACATGAAATACGAACGCCTGCGACCAGAAGAGATCGAGGCCATCCGCGCCAGGGTGCCCGTGGCGGTGCTTCCGTGGGGCGCCCTGGAGTGGCACGGCTATCACGCGGCGATCGGACTCGACGGGCTGAAGGCCGCCGCCTTCGCCGACGCCGTGGCCGACCGCATCGGCGCCATCTCGCTGCCGACGCTGTATTGCGGACACGGGACGATGAAACCTCAAGCTGGCTTCGGTCACACCATTGAGATTTCGGCCGGGACGCTCGAGTCATTGGCGCGCGAGTACGTGGCGCAGCTGGCCGAGGAAGGCTTCGTCGTGGTGGTCATCATCTCCGGCCACGGCAATCCCGACCACCTGGCGGCGCTGGAGCGGGGCGCGCGCCCGGCCGCGGAGGCCGCCGGAATCGCGCTCTGGATCCTGCCCGACAACGCGGCAATCGACGACGAGGAATATCCCCTCGACCACGCCGCGAAATGGGAAACCAGCGTGCTCTGGCACGTGGACCCGGACCTCGTGGACCTGACCCAGGTCCGGTCCGATCTGGAGCTGGAGGCGCAGGGAATCCTCGGCTTGAATCCAGTTGGGACGGCCTCGCGCGAGATGGGCGCGGCGGCGTTCGACGAGATCGTCGCCACCATCGCGGACGGCACGCTCAAGCTGCTGGGGGAACGATCAGGAGCCTAGAACCCGCCGAAGATTGACGACGAGCGGCTATCTCGCGGCTACTCCCGGCCGACGGTGAAGGCGTAGAGCTTGGCGTTCATCAAGTAGAACTTGAGGCGGATGTTGCGTCCCTTCAACTCGTCCAGCGAGCGCTTGTCGTGCCAGGTCACTCGGTGGCTGATCGAGTCGCCGTCGAACAGGGCGCACTCATGGCGGGAGTATCCCCAGTGCTGGGTGCCGCTTTCGTCGAGGACCGCGACGCCGACGAGGCCGCCACGCGCGGCGGCGTTGATCGTTAGCGGACCACCCGCGCATCGGAACGCCTTGGTGACCAGCGTGCCGGTCTCGTCGCCGGCGTCGACCGAGACGAAGCCGTCCATCCGCAGCTTGGCCAGGCAGATCGGCCCGCTGCGACCAGTGACGCCGTGCTCCGTCGCGCTGGGCGAGTAGTAGAACCACAACTCGTCGTCCACCACCACGGGAGCGCGGGCCACAAAAATCTCGCCGGCGTCGATGCTTCCGGGCGGGCCGTTTGGGATGAACGGCTGCCGATCGCCGGCCCGCTCCCAGCTGACGCCGTCCCGACTCGAGGCGAGCTGGACGTCGATGGCGCCGAAATTGCGGAAATTGCGCTGGATGGGCTCTTCGGGTCGGGTGTGAAAGACGTACAGCAGGCCGAGGTAGTTGCCCGAATATCGAAACACTGGCATGCCGTAGAACTCCACCGCGGGCGGGTCATGCTCGTCCGGCGCGAGGACGTCTTCGGGGTCACTCCAGTTCACGAAGTCGTCGCTCACGCAGCGCCCGATGCGGCGGGTCATGTTGCCTTCGCGCATCGTGGGTCGGGCATACGCCACGTAGCAGCCGTGCAGGTCGTCCCAGCCAAGGAGCGTGTGGCTGTCGCTGGACCTGGTGATCACGGGGTTGCCCGGGTGCTTGGTCCAGCACAGCCCGTCGGGCGAGAAGGCAACCGAAACGCCCTGGTCGATGTGGAGCGAGCCCAGCGCCGCACAGCCTTGATCCTCGAAGAACAGCGACTTGTAGCGCCGGTCGGGGTCCGGGTCGCGGGTGTCCTCGATCACATTGGCGAAAGCCGCGTTCGCAATCACGACGTTGTTGTCGGTGGCGCCGTCGAACTCGACCAGGCCCAGGTTGGGCCGCTCCCAGTGGATGCCGTCGTGCGAGGTGGCGTAGCAGATGCTGAATTGGAGGTTCCGCATGTCGAAGTTGAGGTCCTCCAGGTGGGTGCCCGTCAGGTCCAGGCCCATGCGGGCGACGCCCATGCCGCCCATGCCCTGGTACCACATCCGGAAACCGCCGTCCGGGTCGCGCCAGACCGTGCCAAAAAGCTCCAGCCGGCCCTCCCACGGATAGATCGGAATCATGACGGGATTGCCGACATACTTGGCGGGCTGATTGAGGCTCCGCGTGACGCCGACGGCCTCGTCAATGACGAGATCGTCGATGAAGAGCTGCTTCTGGCTGCCGAATTCCAACGGTTGCGTCAATGGCCCGTCCTCGTATTTGGTGCCGTGCCTTTATTCTCCCAAGTCGAACGCCCGCGGTTCCGCGGGGCGCCGATCGAATCTGCACCGACCCGGCCAATAGACCGTTTGGGCTATTCCTGCGGGGCGTCTGGCTGCAGGAACTGCAAATCGCAGAGCCGCCGGTAGAGCTCGCACCGGCCATAGAGCTCCTCGTGCCGGCCCGTGTCGATCACCCGGCCCTCGTCCAGCACCACGATCGAATCCGCGCCGCGCACGGTGGCGAGCCGGTGGGCGATGACGATGGTCGTTCGCCCCCGCGAGGCGCGGGCCAGCGCCTCCTGCGCCAGGCGTTCGGACTCGGCGTCCAGCGCCGAGGTGGCCTCGTCGAGGACGAGGATGCGCGGATCGGCGGCAATGGCGCGGGCAATTGCCACCCGTTGCGCCTGGCCGCCCGAGAGCCGCAGGCCGCGTTCGCCGATGCGGGTCGCGTAGCCGTGCTCGGTGGCGGTGATGAAGTCGTGCGCGTTGGCAATCACGGCCGCGCGCTCGACCCGCGCATCGGTTAGCTCCTCACGGCCGAAGCGAATGTTCTCGCCGATGGCGCCCTCAAAGAGCACGGGGTCCTGGAACACGACGCCGAACGATCCGCGCAGCGCCGCGGGACCAATGTCGCGGGTGTCGTGTCCGTCCACGGTGATGCGACCGGACGCCGGATCGACAAAGCGGAGCAGCAGGTTGATCAGCGTCGTCTTACCGGCGCCGCTCGGTCCCACGACCGCGAGAGTCGCCCCGGGCGCGGCGCGGAAGCTGACCTCGCGCAAGACTCGCTGGTCCTCGGTATAGCCGAAGGTGACACGCTCGAAGCGCACCTCACCGTCCCGGATCGGCGGCGACGTGGCCGCGCTCCCGCTCGGCTCTTCAGGCGTGTCCAGGAAGGCGAAGACGCGACGCGCCGCCCCCAGCGCCGTCTGGATCTCGACGTATGAGGACACGATGAGGCGCGACGGCGCTTCGAGCATCAAGAAGTAGAAGCTCAGCGCCAATACGAGTCCCAAGGTGATCTGGCCCTCGACCGCCGGGCGGGCCAGCACGACCCAGATCGCCGCAAACGAGCCCCAGTAGGCGACCGTCTGGACCAGGGCGATGCCTTGCACCACGACCAGGCGCAGGCGCCCGCGCCACAGCCGGCGCGCCGCGACGCGCAGCCGCCGGCCGGCCCAATCCTCGCGATTGAAGGCCTTGAGGTCGCGGGCGCCCCCAACGAATTCGGTGAGCAGCGCCGACAGGTCGGCCATGGCGTCCTGGACGTGTTGGCTGGCGCCTTGCACCCTGCCTTGCATCAGCACCGGCAGAAAGGCATAGAACGGGATCAAGGCCGCGGCAAGGAGGCCGAAGCGCCAGTCCACCGCGAAGATGATGGCCACGACCGCCAGCACGCGAAGGCTCGAAATGGCGCCTTCCGAAAACACGTGCTGGTAGACCCCGCCAATGGCGGTGGCGTCGGAAGTGAAATGCGCCACAACTTCGCCGGTCCGATGCCGGCGCAAGCTGATCAAGGGCAGGCGATGCGCGTGGCGCAGGATGCCTGTCCGCAAGAGGTTCATGGCACGCTCGCCCACGCGGGCGTAGCCGTACTCGGCGGCGTATTCCAGCCCGACAACGACTGCCTCCAGCGCGAACATTGCGACGAGCACCGGCGCCAGCAGCGCCTCATTTGCCTGGCCGAAGACATCGTCGACCAGCAGCTTGATGAGCCAGGGACGAGCGAGCACAAACACCGAGGCGGCGGCAGCTGCCAGCGTCGCAAGCCCGCCGATCAGCCAGTACGGGCGGGCATAGCCCAGCAGGCGCAGAAACGTGGACCAGGCGCCCGGGGCGCCGGCGGTCTCACTCGGGGCCATTGCGGCTGCCGGCGGGCTCAAGGATTCACCGTTCCGTCGGAGGTCATCTGCAGGTCGCAGAGCTCGCGGTAAAGATCACAACGGCCGTAGAGCTCGTCATGCCGACCGGTATCCACGACCTTGCCCGCGTCGAGCACGACGATGCGGTCCGCGCCGCGCACGGTGGCCAGCCGGTGCGCGATCACCAGCATGGTGCGGTCCTTGGCGGCCCGCTCCAAGGCCGCCTGCACCAGGCGTTCGGCCTCGGCATCGAGCGCCGAGGTGGCCTCGTCGAGGACGAGGACCCGCGGGTCGGCGGCGATGGCCCGGGCAATCGCGATGCGCTGCGCCTGCCCGCCGGAGAGTCGCAAGCCACGTTCGCCGATCTGGGTCGCGTAGCCCTGCGGCATGGCCGATATGAAATCGTGCGCATTCGCGATGGTGGCCGCCTCGACGACCCGCGCTTCCGAGATATCGTCGCGGCCAAACCTGATGTTGTCGGCCACCGTGTCGGCGAAGAGCACCGGGTCCTGGAACACGACGCCCACGTGGCGCCGCAACTCGGCCGCGGTGACCGTGGCCAGGTCATGTCCATCCACGAGGATGCGACCGCCGCTCGGATCCAGGAAGCGCAGCAGCAGGTTCGCGATGGTGGTCTTGCCGGAGCCGCTGGGACCGACCAAGGCCGTGGTCCGACCGGCGGGCGCCGTGAAGCTCACGTCTTGGATCACGCGCGCGCCGCTCTCGTAGGCAGCGTTGACGTGCTCGAAGTCAATCTCGCCACGGATATCCGGCAGGCCGCGCGCCGCGTCCGGGTTCGCCGACTCTGTGGGCGCGTCGAGGAACGCGAACAGCCGTCCCGCGGCGCCCAGGGCGTGCTGGGTCTCGGCGTAAGCGCCCATCAGCACGTATGCCGGACCTATGAAATACGCCATGTACTGGGCCAGCGCGAACATCACGCCAAGCTCGATCTCACCGCCGAGGATGGCTCCAGCCAGGACCGCAAAGATCGCCACCCGAATCAGATGGGCGATGAGGCCGACGAAGAGCCGAGTCTGCAGCAATGCCGCCGCACGCAGGCGAGCGCTAAACAGCCGGTGCAGATCGTCTGCCAGGCGGCTCGCCGCCCACCCCTGCCGGTTAAAGGCCCTGATCTCACGGGCACCGGCGACCAACTCGGTGGATAGCCCGCCAAGCGCGGCCATGGCCGTCTGCTGTCGCTCACCCGCCCGGCGCTGCGGGCCGCCGAGCAGCGCCGGCAACAGCATTTGGAGCGGAACGACGCCAAGCGACACCAGGACAAGGCGCCAGTCGATGAACCCGATCACCAGCAGCATGACGGCCAGCTCGATCACGGCGGCCGGGCCGGCGCCGAACGCCGCGCGAAAGACGCCCGTCACCGCGACGGAGTCGGTGGTGAAGTGGGCCACGACCTCGCCGGTCCGTTGACGCCGGAAGTAGGCGAGCGGCAGCCGCAGCGTGTGGTCCATGAGGCGCGTGCGGAGGTCGTTGATCGCCTTCTCGCCGGCGGTGGTGAACAGATAGTTGGACGCCAGAAGGAAACCGGCCGTGGCTACGGACGCCGCGACCAAGCCCGCGGCCACCGGACCGAGCAGGTCCAGGTTTCCGGCCCCCACGACATCGTCGATGAGGATCTTGGTGAGCCAGGGGAAGGGTAGGAAGGTAGCCACAACGAACACCGATGCCACAATCGCCCCCGCCTGCCAGCGCCAGTGCGGCCGCAGATAGGCCGCCAGGCGGCGGAGGAGCCAAACGGCGCTGGGCGACTGGTTCGGCGCTGCGTTGCTCATCGGGCCTCCCTCGATCGAGGGTGCCACGACCGCGGCCAGGCCGCACGCGGCGAGTGCCCGCCCTAGATCTGCAGCCCGTCCGTTGCGACCGGGAAGGCGTCGGCGGTGCGCAGCGAGGCCGCTCGCGACTCAACATCAGGTGTCAGCCGGCGATTCGACGCGAAGGGCACGGTCACCTCGTGCAGGCCGCCATGCGAGCGGAGACGTGAGGCGCTAAGGACCGATAGGTCGTGGGCGCCGGGCGCTCGGCCGAGGACGGAGCCGCGATCGCTGAGCAAAACGATGTCGCCGATGCGGTCGGCGGGCAGCTCGTACTTGACGGCGGCTTCGCTCCTGGGCAGGGCGTCGTCGATGCGCGAGTCTTCGAGCAGGCGCTGGATGGCCGCATCCACCTGGTCGGGCGGGAGGTAGACCGTGGCGAACGACCCGAGGCCGGCGTGGTGGGTAACGTGTGGGTCGGTCACCGGCAGCACCACCCGGAACGGCCCGGGCATCGCCGCGTCCAGCAGCGATTCCAGGTAGACGATGTTGGGCGAACCGTCGGGATGGCACTTGTCGTTCATGCCGTGGTCGGCGGTCAGCAGGATTACGGCCCCGAGCGCGTCGAGCTCGGCGAGGCGGCCATCGAGCGACGTGTAGAAAGCGTCGGCCTCGGGCGTCCCGGGGGCGTAGGTGTGCTGCACGAAGTCCGTGAGCGACAGATACAGCAGGTCCGCCAGGCGCTCGCGCGCGAGGTAGACGCCGCAGGCCATGACGAAGTCGCTCATGTGGCCGGAATAAATGCCGGGGTTCTTTTGGTCCATGCGCCGGGTGACTTCCGCGATGCCGTGCTCTTCCTCGGTCGTTGCGTGCGCCAACTCGCCGGAAAAGCAGATGCCGCGCCAGCCGGTGGCCAGCATGGTGCGCAGCTTGTCCTTGGCCGTGATGGCGGCCACGCGGCGGCCATCGCGGCTGTATCGGGCGAAGAGCGAGTCGCAGCGCAGGAAGCGCGGGTGGTCCATCATCACCTCGACCTCGCGCTTGGCGTCGTAGAAGTAATTCCCCGAGATGCCGTGCGCCGCGGGCGGCTGACCGGTGACGATGGTCATGTTGTTGGGGTTGGTGAACGAGGGAATCGCCGCCGGGACGAGGTGATAGACGCCCTCGCGCTGGAAGCGGGCGAGCGTGGGCATGCAGCCGTGGTCGATGGCCGCGTCGACATACGCCGGATCGGCGCCGTCGGCGCAGATCACGACGACGGGCGGGTGGGTTTCAGGCAACGGCAGCCTCGCGTTCGACGTTCAGGTCCACGGCCAGTCTAAATGCGGAGTCTGCCGCCGACAGCCGTAGTGCTTGGGCGGGTTTTTTTGCGTGTTCGGGGTTTAACTTCGACCCTGAATCAAGTTCGGTCGGTGGAACGAGATTTCGGCCCTCGACACGTCATTTCGAACAAATGTGAGGAATCTGAGGGCTACGTGCCTTCTTCCTGCCCCTTGGATTCCTCGCTGCGCTCGGAATGACAGAGAGGCGCTCGGAATGACAGTTTGAACGCCCGCGCTCGGGCAAGTTCCCAGGCTGCCCGCAGCCTGGACCACCGGGCAGCGGGGCCACCGGTCCGGCGCTATCCTCGCTGCACTATCGGTGTGATTGGTCGAGGGTGGGCGATGGAACCGCTTCCGGAAGTCCACACCATGGCGCTGCACCTCAAGCGCCTGGAATTGACCGGCTTCACGCTCGTGCCTCAGGCCCTTGCTCCCGTGCGCCTGGAACGGGTTCGCGAGTGCCTCGACCGGCTCTTCCGCGACCACGCCAACGTGCCAACGGCCGTGCAGGACTATCGGCGAACGTCGCTTCCGGGGTCGGGATCCATCGACATCAACCGGCTGTTCGAACTAGACCCGGTCTTCGAGGACCTCATGGACCTGCCGACCGTGCTGCCGATCGTGCAAGCCGCGCTGGGGCACGACGCGACGCTGTGCTGCGATGCGACGGGGAACCACCGGGCGCCGCGCTCACGGGCGGCGACGCTTTGGCATCGCGACGGGGGCCCCTACCTCCGCCTGACCTACTTCTTGGACGAGATCACCGAGCGCAACGGCGCGACCGCCTTTCTTCCCGGAAGTCATCTGAGCGCGGAGCCGCCTCCACCGTGGGCCAACCACGACGGTCAGCCCCGCGCGCTTCCCGGAATGATGCATGCCACCGGACCCGCGGGCGCCTGTCTGCTGAACAACACGAACCTCTGGCACACGAACACGCCGAATGCATCGGACCGGCCGCGCCGGGTGATCTGGCTGCTGTTCAAGCCGTCGCAGGTGGAGTTCGCGTCGCACGACGAGATGAAGTCCACCGATGCCTACATCGCCCGCCAAACCGACCCACGGCGACGCACCCTGATGGGCCTGGCGGACTAGCTCAGGTCGGCGGTCCGGGCAGCCGGCGGCCGGAGATTCGGCACTCTAGATTCCTCGCTCCGCTCGGAATGACAGATTGGCTGCGCTCGGAATGCCGGAACGACTGGCGCAGGCCCGCTAGGTTGCCAGCACGAACGTGTTGCTGAGGACCCCGTTGCCTTCGACTTCGACCTCGACGACGTCGCCGTCGTTGAGCGGCGTGCTCTCGCCCGAGGTGCCCGTGAAGAAGACATCGCCCGGCTCGAGGGTCATGTACCGCGAGACGTAGCTGACCAGCTCGTCGACGCCGTAGAACATCATGGTCGTGCGGGTGTCTTCGACGACCTCGCCGTTGACGCGCGTGATGAGCTGGAGGTCGCGGTAGTCGAGGCCGGGGGTGATCCAGGGCCCGAAGGGCGAGAACGTGTCCGTGCCCTTGCCGCGGAACCAATCGCTATCGGCGCCGACCCACTCGTAGGCGCTGACGTCGTTGGCGCAGCACACGCCGAGGATGTAGTCCGAAACCTCGTCCTCCGCGATATGGCGGCCACGCTTGCTGATGACGACAGCCATTTCGCCTTCGTACGACACCGGCGTTTCGCGCGGCATGACGACGTTGGCGCCGGGGTCCGTGACGGATGTGCTGGGCGCCAGGAACGGCTTGGGGCGGGGCGGCTTGGGCGCACCCGCCATGTGGCTCTCGTAGTTGCCGGCGGCGTTGATGACCTTTGACGGCGCGGTCGGCGACTTGAGCGTGACCGCGTCGAGGGCAACCACCGCGCCGGTGCGCTGACGGTCGCCGAAAAAGTCGCCCTCGATCTCGGCGATCGAGCCGTCTTCCAAGATGCCGTGCCGGATGCTGCCGTCGAGTTCGTAGCGCACCAAGTGCATATCGTCAGGTTCCTTCATCGCGCCGCGCCGCCAACCGGTGCGGGAAACAGTGCCGCGATTATCCATGATGCCGCTGGTCGAGGCGGCATTCGGGGCGCCTCGCACTCGGGGGGCGCCTCGAAACGCCGAAGAGCCGGCGGTCGAGTGACCGCCGGCTCTTCGCTGTCCGCGGGCGCCGCTGCTCAGGGCAGGGGCGCCGCGGTGGGCGCTACCGCTCTTCCCAGTATGGGTCGATCCACACCAGGTTGATCGGCGACCGCACGGGAATGGCGTAGTTCTGCATCCAGAACGCGCCCTTGACCCGGCGGTGGTACAGGTTCAGCAGCGACCCGCGCGAGAACTGGCCGTAGACCATCTCACCGCGCGCGTGCAACCGCGTCGCCATCTCCAGCCACACCTCGCGCCGCTCCTCGGCGTTTGCGGCACCAAGGATCGCCGCGTACGCCTCGTCGATCCACGGCCGGTTGATGTTCGAGTGGTTCCAGCCACCCAGCTCATACAGCCGGTCGCTGCAGATCCGCAGGCACGCGTCCACGGGGTTCTGGTCGCCGCCCATGTTGGCGAACACCAGGTCGTGCACCCGCTCCTGGTAGAGCTTCTCGATCACGGCGGAGCCGTCGATGATCAGGAACTCGGTCTGGATTCCGACCTCGTCCCAGTAGGCCTTGATGGCCAGGTCACGCGGCGCGGGCGCTCGCCAGCGCATCCACTTGATGACCTTGTTGTTGTCCCAGTTCGCCTCCGCCAGCAACTCGCGTGCGGCGTCCGGGTTGTAGGACAGGTCGCGGAAAGTGCCTTCCGGCGGGTCCGACAGCAGCGCCACGTGCTCGAAGATGTAGTCCGAGATGAACCGCGTGCCGCCGTGCAGCTCGTTGTTCAGCTGATCGCGGTCCACCGCCAGCACCATGGCCTCGATCAGCAACGACTGCTGCTCGAGGGTCATGTCGGCGAAGATCTCCGCCGTCTGGTTGAGGAACACGCCGGACGCGAACGGTGAGCGCTGCGGGAACGGCCGCAGGTGCGCCTGCGCCGCCAACCGCGCGAAGGCCTCGATGCCGCCCGCCGCACGGTGGAAGTCGATCGGGTTTGGCTGCTCGTTGGCCTCGGTGGCCGCGTCGAGCGCCGCGCCGTCGCCATAGCGCACGACGTAGTCGTCCACGTAGGGCGCGCCGTAGGCCCAATCCTTGTTCGCCGTGAGGTCGGCGAACTGCTGCGTGACGTAGCGCTCGAAGATCATCGGGCCGTTGCCCAGGAGGTCAACAGCTCGCGCTTCGGTCGCGATCGCCTTGTCCAGACCCGCGAAGTGGTGCCGCGGCATGGCAAAGACTTTGCTGCCGGACGCCCACCAGTTGTTGTCGGGCCGCTCGATCGTGACCTGGACCGTCATCTCGTCAATCTTGGTCACACCCGAGGCGTCGGTGATGCTTTCGGTCGGGTTCTCCGCCCAGGCCTTCACACCCTCGATGTCGCCCCACGCCGTCTTGTGCTTGTTGTTGTTGTAGGCCGGGTCGAACGCCATCTCCATGCCGAACAGGATGTCGTCGGCGTCGACCACGCGCGTGCGGTCGTGCCACCAGATGTCGGGGTTGAGATGGAAGATGTAGGACCGGTCCTGCTCAACTTCCTCCCAGCTGCTGGCCAGGGCCTTATCCCATTGGCCGGTCATCTGCGGCGTCTCGCCCATGCCCCAGGTGTCGCCGATCCACAGCGGTTCATAGACGTAGCCAAACACGAACCCCTGCGTGCTGCTGACGGCGCGCAGCGGCGTGAAGATGTCCTGCGTGTTGGCGCGGCTGGCGCTGAGCGTCAGCGTGCCGCCGCTGAGCGGGCCGTCCGGAATCATCATCTCGGCCGTGACTTCCTTGATGACCTCGACTTCCTTCGTCACGACCTTCTCGACGACGACTTCCTTCGGCACTTCCTTGATGACTTCGACTTCCTTGACGACTTCCTTCGGGACTTCCTTGACGACTTCGACTTCCTTGACGACTTCCTTGATGACTTCCTGCGTCACGACCTTCTCGACGGCGACTTCCTTGACGACTTCCTTCGTGACCACGGACTCGACCGGGACCTCCTTCACCACTTCCTTGGTGACGACGGTCTCAACCGGGACCTCTTTGATCACTTCCTGCGTGACGATCTTTTCGACGATTTGCGCTTCGCCACACGCCGCCAGCACGGCCGCGCCTGCCGCGCCAAATAGGCCGGCGGACGCACCGCGCAACAGATTTCGACGGGTCATGACCCGTCCCGCAACATGCTTCATACAACCTCCCCTACCGCCGATCTGGCGGCGGCGCGCCGCTGGGCGAAAGATCCGCGGCGACGCTATCGGGGCGGCGCGCCCTGCATCATCCCGGCGACGCCACGGGGCAAAAGCTTAACCGAAACCAAGAGAGGCGCGCGAATGGCCCATTGTTCGTCGGCCAGGCGGTCTTGTTCAGATGTCCTCGAACCGCGTGCGTCGACAAAGATGACGCGCGCATCTGTGGGTCGGGAAGCGGTCGGCTCGGCGGCGAGACACGCCGAAACGCCGAAGAGCCGGCGGTCAAATGACCGCCGGCTCCTCGATCTGGGCTCATGCCGCCGCGCGAGGCGCCGGCATGGCGGTAGCCGCTACCGCTCGTCCCAGTACTCGTCCAGCCACACGCGCTCGATCGGCGAGTGCACCGGCATGGCGTAGAACTGCATGTAGAACGCCCCCTGCAGACGCCTGTGATACAGGTTCCGCAGCGAACCGCGCCACAGCAGGCCGGCCACCATGTTGCCCTTGGAGTGGAGTCGCGTGGCGAACTCGATCCACCGCTCGCGCAGCGCCTCGTTGTTCTCCGCCGCGAGCATGTCGGCGTAGGCCTCGTCGATCCACGGGCGGTTGATGTTCGAGTGGTTCCAGCCACCGAGCTCGTACACCCGGTCGCTGCACACGCGCAGGCACGCGTCCACCACCGCCTGGTCGCCGCCCATGTTGGCGAGGACCAAGTCGTGCACCCGCTCCTGGTACAGCTTCTCGATCACCGCTGAGCCGTCGACCAAGAAGAACTCAACCTTGATGCCCACCTGCTCCCAGTAGTCCTTGAGCGCCAGGTCCGTCGGCGTCGGCGGCCCCCACTTGATCCACTGGATCTCCTTCTCGGAGTCCCACTGGGCCTCCTCGACCAGGGCGCGCGCCGCGTCCGGGTCGTAGGGCAGGGCGCGGAAGGTGCCTTCCGGCGGGTCCTGCATCAGCGCCACGTGCTCAAAGATGTAGTCCGAGATGAACAGCGTGCCCGCGTGGAGCTCGTTGTTGATCGTGTCCCGGTCCACCGCCCGCACCATGGCCTCGATCATCAGCGACTGCTGCTCGAGGGTCATGTCGGCGAAGGTCTCGGCGGTCTGGTTGAAGAACACGTGCCCGCCGAACGGTGAGCGCTGCGGGAACGGCCGCAGGTGCCCAAGGCTCGCGAGGCGCTGGAAGGCCTCGATGTTGCTGGCGCGGTGGAAGTCCTGCTCGCCCGCCTCCATCGCCGCGTCCAGCGCGTTGCGCTCGCCGTAGCGCACGACGTAGTCGTCGACGTACGGCGCGCCGTAGGCGAAGTCCTTGTGCGCCGTCATGTCGGCGAACTGCTGGGTGACGTAGCGCTCCCAGATCATCGGACCGTTGCCCAGCGGGTTCAGCGCCCGCGTCTGGATCGCCGTTGCCGGGTCGAGACCGGCGTAGTGGTGCCGGGCCATGGGCGGCAGGTGCCAGTCGCGACTCGCCCACCATGCCGAATCGGGCCGGTCGATCGCGACCTGCACCGTCATCTCGTCGATCTTCGTCAGGCCGGGAATGTCCTCCACGTTGTCCGTGGGGTTCTCGCCCCAGGCCTCGGCGCCCTCGATCCGGCCCCAGGCCTTCTTGTGCTGGCCCGAGCCGTAGTTCTTGTCCAGCCCCATCTTGGCGCCGAACAGCACGTCGTCCGCCGTCAACGGCACCTGGTCGTGCCACGTGACGTCGGGATTGAGGTGGAAGTTGTAGACGCGCGCGCGCTCGACCTCGTCCCAGCTGCTGGCCACGCCTTTGTCCCACTCACCCGTCATGGCCGGGGTGTCACCGGCGCCCCACGTGTCGCCATACCACAGGGGCATGAACACGTAGTCGGTGATGTAGGCCTGCGAGCTGCTGACCTGCTTCAGCGGGTTGAAGATGTCCTGGTGGTTCGGGCCGCTGCCGCTGTGATTCAGCGTGCCGCCGCTGATCGGACCCTCCGGAATCATCATCTCGGCCGTGACTTCCTTGATGACCTCGACTTCCTTCGTCACGACCTTCTCGACGACGACTTCCTTCGGCACTTCCTTGATGACTTCGACTTCCTTGACGACTTCCTTCGGAACCTCCTTGACGACTTCGACTTCCTTGACGACTTCCTTGATCACTTCCTGCGTCACGACCTTCTCGACCGCGACTTCCTTGACGACTTCCTTCGTGACCACGGACTCGACCGGGACCTCCTTCACCACTTCCTTGGTGACGACGGTCTCAACCGGGACCTCTCGGATCACTTCCTGCGTGACGATTTTTTCGACGACTTGCGCCTCGCCACACGCCGCCAGCACGGCCGCCCCGGCGGCCCCGAAAAGGCCGGCGGACGCACCGCGCAACAGATTTCGACGGGTCATGACCCGTCCCGCAACACCCTTCATGCCAGCCTCCCCTGCCGCCGTCCTGGCGGCGGCGCGCCGCTAGGCGATCGCTCCGCGGCGACGGTATCGGGGCGGCGCGCCATGCATCATCCCGGCCTAGCCGCGGGGCGATAGCTTACCCGATATTGTGATTTCAAGACGAAGTGCCTCTACCGGCTGGGCCAATCGGTCTCGTCCAGGGAGCCGCATGCGGCTTGCCGGGATGCGACGACGGCACCCGCAGCCCTAGCCGGGAGTCAGGCGCGTCGGCGTCGATTCCGAGGCAGCTGGACCCGGGCGCATCGCTGGGGAGCACGATGTCCCCGAGACGCCGAAAGGCCGGCGGTCTTCCGACCGCCGGCCTTTCGAACTCCGCGGGTGCCGCTGCTCAGGGCAGGGGCATCGTGGTGAGCGCTACCGCTCTTCCCAATACGGGTCGATCCACACCTGGTTGATCGGGGACCGAACGGGAATCGCGTAGTGCTGCATCCAGAAGGCGCCGTTGACTCGGCGGTGGTACAGGTTCAGCAGGGAACCGCGCCACAGCAGACCGGCCACCATGTTGCCTCTGGAGTGCAACCGGGCGGCCAGCTCGAGCCAGAGCTCGCGCTTCTCTTCCTGCGACTCTGCCGCGAACACCGCCGCGTACATCTCGTCGATCCACGGGCGGTTGATGTTCGAGTGGTTCCACCCACCAAGCTCGTACACCTTGTCGCTGCACACGCGCAGACACGCGTCCAAGGCGTTCTGGGCGCCGCCCATGTTCGCCATGACCATGTCGTGCACGCGCTCCTGGTAGAGCTTCTCGATGACGGCTGAACCGTCGACCAGCAGGAACTCGGTGTTGATGCCGATTTCCTCCCAGTAGGCCTTGAGCGCCAGGTCTGCCGGCGACGGCGGGCCCCACTTGATCCACTTGATGGACTTCGAGGAATCCCACCCGACCTCGGCGACCAGCTCTCGGGCCGCGTCGGGGTTGTAGGACAGGTCGCGGAAGGTGCCCTCCGGCGGGTCCTGCAGCAGCGCGATGTGCTCGAAGATGTAGTCCGAGATGAACCGCGTGCCGCCGTAGAGCTCGTTGTTCATGGTCTCGCGGTCGACCGCCAGCACCATGGCCTCGATCAGCAGCGACTGCTGCTCGAGGGTGATGTCCGCAAAGACCTCGGCGGTCTGGTTGAAGAACACGTGCCCGCCGAACGGGGAACGCTGCGGGAACGGCCGCAGGTGCGCCTGCGCCGCCAGCCGCGCGAAGGCCTCCACCCCGCCCGCGGCGCGGTGGAAGTCGATCGGGTTCGGCTGCTCGTTGGCCTCGGTGGCCGCGTTGAGCGCCTCGCCGTCTCCGTAACGCACGATGTAGTCGTCCACATACGGTGCGCCGTACGCGTAGCTCTTGTTCGCCGTCATGTCGGCGAACTGCTGGGTGACGTAACGCTCCCAGATCATCGGGCCGTTGCCCAGCAAGCTGGTGGCCCGCGCCTCGGTCGCAATCGCCTTGTCCAGCCCCGCGTAGTGGTGGCGCGCCATCGGGAAGACCTTGCTTCCGGCGGCCCACCAGTCCGGGTCCGGCTTCTCGAGCGCGACCTGAACCGTCATCTCGTCGATGACGGAGATGCCCTCGATGTCCTCGGCGCTGTCGGTCGGGTTGTCACCCCACGCCTTGGCGCCGGCGATGTCGCCCCAGTCGGTCTTGTGCTTGTTGTTGTTGTAGTTCGTGTCAAACGCCATCTCGATGCCGAACAGCACGTCGCTGGCGGTCAACGGCGCGCCGTCGTGCCAACCCACGTCGGGATTGAGGCTGAAGTTGTAGACGCGGTTGCGCTCGACCTCTTCCCAGCTGCTGGCCACACCAGGCGCCCATTGGCCCGTCAACGCCGGAGTCTCACCCATGCCCCACGTGTCGCCATACCACAGGGGCATGAACACGTAGTCGGTCACGAAGGCCTGCGTGCTGCTGACCTGCCGCAACTGGGTGAAGATGTCCTGCGTGTTGGCGCGGCTCGCGCTGAGGGTCAGGACCTCACCACTGAGCGGACCCTCCGGAATCATCATCTCGGCCGTGACTTCCTTGATGACCTCGACTTCCTTCGTCACGATCTTCTCGACGACGACTTCCTTCGGCACTTCCTTGATGACTTCGACTTCCTTGACGACTTCCTTCGGGACTTCCTTGACGACTTCGACTTCCTTGACGACTTCCTTGATGACTTCCTGCGTCACGACCTTCTCGACGGCGACTTCCTTGACGACTTCCTTCGTGACCACGGACTCGACCGGGACCTCCTTCACCACTTCCTTGGTGACGACGGTCTCAACCGGGACCTCTTTGATCACTTCCTGCGTGACGATTTTTTCGACGACTTGCGCCTCGCCACACGCCGCCAGTACGGCCGCGCCTGCGGCCCCGAATAGGCCGGCGGACGCACCGCGCAACAGATTGCGGCGGGTCATGACACGCCCCGCAACATGCTTCATACAAACCTCCCCTTGCCGCCGACATGGCGGCAGCACCGCTCCGCGGACCTCCCGCGGCGGCGGCATTCCAGCGGCGCATTATGCATACATTTGGGTAACGCCGCGAGCGGAAAGGATTCCCAAAGTCACGGCAGCCCTTCTACATCAGGCTTCCGCGCGCAACGGTCCGCCGCCGAAGTCCACCCGCCGCCCCACCGTGCGCGACGTGGCTCCGTCCGCTAGAACCGGCCCTCATGGATGCGCTTGAGGCCGGTCCAGAAGGCGTCGTCACCGGCGACGCGCGCGTCCGTGTAAATCCCAAAGCTGTCGGATCCCGACGCGACCATGGCCCGAGCGGCGGCGACGATTCGCTCAACGAGCACCGGCACGGGCTCGTTCTCGGGCGCGTTCGAGGCGATGGCCGTGGCACACACGCGAAATCGATGGCCCACGATGCCGCGCACGATTGCCATCTCGCGCTCGATGCGAGCGACATCGGACAGCCAGCTGCCCGACTCGCTTGATGGGTCGCTGGGCGGATAGAGCGGGTCGTTAAGAAAGAAGCGCGGATAGAGCGCGTCGACCAATCCCTGGTCGACCCACGCCGGCCAGTCCAGGCCGAGCTTGTAGGCCTCGTTGGGACGGGCCCAGATGCCCTCGGTGGCCGCCGCGATCTCCACCGGCCGCCCCAAGGCGTCGAGCTCGCCGCGCAACTCCCGCAGGAACTGCGTCACGTAGCCGGCCCGCAGGCGCGCCCAGGCCGGGTCGTCCACGGGCCGCGAACGGGGGTCCACACCGAATCGCCGGCGGTACTCGGCCAGCGCCGGGTCGTCGTATCCCAGCGGCCACACGCGTTCGCCGGCGGCCAGCACGGGCAGGAACTCCAGTTGCACCCCGTCGGCCCCGAAGTCGCGGGCGAAGGCCACCAGCTCTTGGCGCGCATAGGCCCGGGCTTCGGGGTGCGCCAGAGCTAGATAGCCCACGTCGTAGCCCAGCACCGGCTCGCCGACGTCCCAGTCGAGCCAGCTTCGGCCGTCGCGGGCCTTGGACATGAATTCAGGGTGCTCGACAGCAAACCTGGGCACTCGACCAACAGGTTCGATGACCCGCGGCACCTGGTGGCGTGATCCCGCCCAGACGCCGGCAAGGCCGAGAATGCTGTACGCATCAACTCGAAGGCCGGCCGCGTGGGCCTCGTCGATGCGGCGTTTGAGCAACCGGGCGCTGGCTTCGGTCTGCTCCGGCGCACCAATTTCGATGCTGTCGGAACCCGGTCGCCGCTCACAGGCAACCCAGGCGTGACTTTCAAGCACGCCCTGGGCGTAGTGCATGACCTTGCTGACACCGGACGCGGCGCAAACGGCGGCGGGAGCCTCTGGGTCCACGAACTCAATGTCGACCATGGGCGCTCACGCTAGCACGCCGAACCTTGGCCCCACGCCCACGCCGTCGCGGTCTTGGGACGCCCGGAGCTAACGGATTGCGTGAGCCTCAGCCGCGCGGCGCTTCGGCGAGGTCTGGGCAACCCGAGCCGAAGCCGCAAGCACCCCGGAGCCGCACGCCGGCCGCCGTCAAACTCGAACGTCGGCGTTCAATGATGATGGTGGTGCCGGTGGCTCGGGGCGCCGTTCGTGCTCGCTGCCGCGACAGGAGATTCGCCACGCCCGCGGCGACGCCACCGGCGCACGGCGGTCAAGAGATAGGCCAGCCCGAGCAGGCCCAGGGCCGTCAGCACGGTGGCGCCGCCGGCCGAGGCGTCAACGTAGAAGGCGATGGTCAATCCCACGAGGGCGCTGAGCACCCCGGCGACGACGGCGGTGGCCATGGCGGCCCGCAGACCGTGCGCGAGGCGCAACCCAACCATCACCGGCACGACGAGCATGGCGCCCACCAGCAATACGCCGACCACCCGCATCGACAGGGTGATGGTGGCGCCGGTCAACACCGCCAGCGCCAGGTTGAGCGCACCGGTCCGCACCCCGTTAACCCGCGCCAGGTCGTCATCGAACGCGATCTGCGCCAGGTCGACAAAGAACACGCCGACAAACAGCACCACGGTGACCGTGATTCCGGCGAGGAGCCACAGGTCCAGCGGGGACACGCTGAGAATGGAGCCGAACAGGAACGAGAAAAGGTCGACGTTGAATCCGCCGGCAATCCCGATGACGACGACGGCAAACGCCAGAGAGCCGTAAAGCACGACGGCCAGGGCCATGTCGCCCGGCAGGCGACCGCGCGAACGCAGCTGCTCGACGATGATGGCCCCAACACAGGCCGCCACAAGCGCCACCACCGAGGGAAGCGTGTTGGTCGCCAGCCCCACGGCCACGCCCATCAGCGCCACGTGCGCGAGCGTGTCGGCAATGAGCGAAAAGCGCCGCAGCACGACGAACACCCCGAGCGTGGGCGCCAGCATGCCCACGAGCACCCCGCCGGCGAGGGCGCGCAGCATGAACTCGTAGAGAAAGATCGACGGCACGGCTAGCGGTGTTCGTGGAGCGCGTCGTGGACCAGCACGTCCACAGGCGCGCCGTAGAGCTTGGCGATTTCCGCGCTGGTGAGCTCGTGGGGCGGTCCGTGACGAACCAGCGTGCGGTTCATGCAGGCCACGGTATTGGCCTCCCGCAGCATCGCCCCGATGTCGTGTGAGACGAGCACGATGGTGATGTTGCGCTCGCGGTTGAGGTCGCGCAGGACGGCGTACAACTGCTCCTCGCCCGAGACGTCAATGCCGGCCGCGGGCTCGTCGAGCACGATCAGCTCGGGCTGACGCACGAGCGCTCGGGCCAAGAGCACGCGCTGCTGCTGGCCGACGGAGAGTTGCGACAGGCGCCGCCCCCGGTAGGACGCCATGCCCACCGCCTCGAGCGCCTCGAGGACCTCGGGGCGCTCGGAGCGATGAAACAGCGCGAAGGGAGAGATGCCGCGATAGGCGCCGTGGGCCACCGTCTCCGCAACGGTGATGGGAAAGTCGCGCCAGGTCCCGGCGATTACCTGCGGCATGTAGCCAACACGGTCCCAGTCGGCGAAGTCCACCGCATTGCGCCCAAAGAGCCGCACGGCGCCCGATTGCGGGCGGAGCAGACCGAGGGCGAGCCGAATCAGCGTGCTCTTGCCGCTGCCATTGGGCCCCAGGATCGCCGCCAGCCCGCCGGCATGGATGGTGAGCGACACGTCCTCCACCGCCACCGCCTCGCCGTAGGCGAACGTCACACGATCCCACTCGATGACGGGACGCGATGGCGACTCAGGGCACGTCATTCACATTCCAAGGCAATCCTGAGGTTCGCGAGATTGTCTCGCATGAGGCCGAAGTAGTCGCCGTGCGCCTCGAGCTCGTTCGGCGTCACGCTCTCGATGGCGTGGATCGTGAGGAGCTCGATGCCGGTTTCGCGGGCGACGGTCTGCGCGAGGCGATCGCTCAGCACGGGCTCGACCAGGACATGGCCCAATTGCAGCTCCGTCACCCGGTCCGTGACGTTCGCGAGCCGCTGGGGCGAGGGCTCGACGTCGGCGGATAGCCCGGCAACCGGAATCTGCTCCAGGCCGAATTGCGCGGCCAGGTAGCCGTACGCCGCGTGCGAGGTCACGAAGTGATCGTGCTTGCAAGCGGCGAGACCCTCCGCGAATTCCTGCTCCAGGGCGTTGAGTTCGGCGATGAGCTCGTCCGCGCGCTGCCGGTACCCGTCGGCGTTGTCCGCGTCCGCCGAAACGAAGGCGTCGCGGATGCGCTCGGCCTGAAGGGCAGCCAGCGTGGGGCTGAGCCACATGTGGGGGTCGAGTTCGCGCTCTTCGGCCTCGTGGTGACCGTCTTCGTCGTGGTGCTCGCCGTCCTCATCGTGGTGTTCACCATCCTCGTCGTGGTGCTCGCCCTCTTCGTCGTGGTGCTCGCCTTCGTCTTCGTCGTGGTGTTCACCGTCTTCGTCGTCGTGGTGCCCCTCTTCGTCGCCGTGGTCACCCTCGTCCTCGTCGTGGTGCTCACCATCTTCATCGTGGTGCTCACCGTCCTCGTGGCCGTGATCGCCTTCTTCGTCGTCGTGGGCGTCTTCCGCGTCACCGTGCGTGTGGACTTCGCCTTCCATCGCCCGCGTCGGGTCGGCCGCCTCCACGACAATCGCAGTCAGGTCGTCACCAATGGCGTCGATCGCGCCATCCATCCAGGGCTCGAGCCCGATCCCATTCATCACGATCACGTCGGCATCGCCAAGCGCCAGCAAGTCGGACGGCGTAGGCTCGAAGCTGTGGGCTTCGATTCCGGGCCCGACCAGCACGCTGACCTCGGCCCGGTCACCGCCGACACGTTCGGCGAAGTACCCCAGCGGATAGATCGTGGCGACAACCTGGAGGCGGTCGGACGTGCCGTCGCGTTCACCGCAGGCGGCAGTGAAAACCAGCACTCCAAGAATGGCGACGATCACGATGCGGAAGTTCATTGACCAGGCTCCGACGGCGATGGCTTCTCGACACATAGTGTCACCCAAGGGCGCTCCACGCGAAAACGCGTGGCTGGCGGCGCCCTAGGCTTCGCTTCGCAGAACCTCCGAACCAGTCCGGCTTGCGCCGGCCGCATCGACTCGAAGCCGCCTTGCTCCAGCGATCGCAGCCCTGACGGGGGTCCCGAGCGACACGTCATCCACCGCCGCCGCGTCGCCGTGCGCGAGGGTCACATGATTCCGCTCGATTCGCGGCCCTGCGGCAGCGGCGAATCCATCATTCGCACTCCAGGGCGAGCCTGAGAGCTGCCAGGTTGTCGCGCATGAGGCCGAAGTAGTCGCCGTGCGCCTGAAGCTCGTTCTGCGTCACGCTTTCGATGGCGTGGATGGCGCGGAGCTCAATGCCGGTTTCGCGCGCCACCGTCTGCGCGAGGCGGTCGCTGAGCACCGGCTCGACCAGGACATGCCCCAGGCCCAGGTCGGTCACGCGGTCCGTGACGCTGGCTAGCCGCTGCGGCGAGGGGTCCACCTCCGGCGAGAATCCGGCCAGCGCAATCTGCTCGAGGCCGTATTGCGCGGCCAGATAGCCGTAGGCCGCGTGCGAAGTCACGAAGTGATCGTGCTTGCAGGCGACGAGACTCTCGGTGAATTCCCGGTCCAACTCCTCCAACTCGGCCATCAGCTCGTCCGCGTTTTGCCGGTAGGCGGCTGCGTTGGCCGCATCCGCGGTGATGAAGGCGTCACGGATGCGCTCGACCTGTCGCGCGGCCATCGTCGGGCTTAGCCAGAAGTGCGGGTCGAGCCCGCCTTCGCCGTGGTGGTGGTGGCCTTCCTCGTCGTCGTGGTGGCCCTCTTCCTCATCGTCGTGGTGGCCTTCCTCGTCGTCGTGGTGGCCTTCTTCATCCTCGTCGTGGTGGCCCTCTTCGTCCTCGTCGTGATGGCCCTCTTCCTCGTCCTCGTGGTGGCCTTCTTCATCCTCGTCGTGGTGGCCCTCTTCGTCCTCGTCGTGATGGCCCTCTTCCTCGTCCTCGTGGTGGCCTTCTTCATCCTCGTCGTGATGGCCTTCTTCATCCTCGTCGTGATGGCCTTCTTCGTCGTCGTGGTGGCCCTCTTCCTCGTCGTCGTGCATATGGACTTCGCCCTCCATAGCCAGCGCCGGGTCGGCCGCTTCCACGACGATCGCCGAAATGTCGTCTTCGACGGCGTGTATCGCCCGTTCCATCCAAGGCTCGAGACCGATTCCGTTCATCACGATCACGTCGGCGTCGCCGAGCGTGCGCAATTCGGAGGCCGTGACTTCGTAGCCGTGCGCCTCGACGCCGGGTTCAACGAGCACGTTGACTTCGGCTCGGTCACCGCCAATACGCTCGGCGAAGTACCCCAGCGGGTAGATCGTCGCGATGACCGTGAGGCGCTCCGAACTCGCGTCGTCCGACTCTGCCGCTACGGTGGCAGCAGGCGTTGGGGTCGCAACGGCCGCAGTGCGCTCTGAACCGGTATCGCTATCCCCGCAGGCCGCTGCCAAAACCAGCACGCCGAAGAGCGCGGCGAGCGCGATGCGGAACCTCATTGACGAACCTCCGATGGAGACTTGGTTTTCGACATAGGGTCGCAATATACATTTATTGACATTAGGTCGCAATAAAGGATGAGAGACACGCCTGCAGGGCAGCTCCACGAAGCATCGACGATCGGGCAGCCAGCCATCCGAAGTCGCGGCCTGAGCGACCTGGCGGACTAGGGCGCTCGACGTCCCTCGCCATCGGCCCAATCGATCCACACGGCCATGGGCGTCGGTTCGCGATTGGACCAGGCATAGAAGGGGATAGCCGTCAGCTCCGCCCCGGCGTCGCGACCGGCCGCAGCACCCTGGAGCACGGTCACACCGCCCAGGAGATCCGGTCGGTCGACGGCCCGAAGTGCCGGTACGGTCGCGGCCGGCTGATATAGCGCCTCGGGTTCGGCTTCGGGCGCAAAGGGTCGAATATCGGGGCCCGGTTCAACCGCGAGATCGCGAACGCTCACCGCAACGTTGTCGACGCCCTCGAAGCAGTAGAGCAACGGCCCGCGCATGACGGCGGTCTTGCCGCGGAACTCCTCGGCGCGCGGATCGGCCTCCATGCCAACCACCGGCATCGGCAGGTCGAGGGTGACCACGTCGCCATTGGCCCAGGTGCGGCGCAGGGCGAGATATGCCCCCCGGGTGATGGGATCGGCGACCGGCTCACCGTTGACGGCGGCTTTCGCGTCATCGCACCAGCCGGGAATGCGCAAGAACACCGTGAAGTCGGAAGGTGCGTCGACGCCCACTTGCACCTCAACGCCTCCGCTCCATGGATAGCGGGTGCGCACGTCCAGGCTGATCGGCGAACCATCCGGCAGATGCCAGTCCATGCGGCAGGCGTCGTAGAGGTGCATCCACACGCCGTCGTCGGAGGTGGTGAACATATAGGACGGCACCGAGGGCGGGAATCGGACCGCGTTAGCCCCGCAGCAGCCGGTGGCCGGGTTGCCCCAGGCGTTGCGGGCTGGGTGATCGCCGTCCGACGCCATGGGGCACAGATAGAACCAACTGCGGTCGTCGAGACCATAGTGCGGCAGCAGGCCGTTGTAGAGCGCCCGCTCGAGCTGGTCGGCGTAGGCGGCATCCGCGTCGAGCATCAGCATGCGCCAGCTCCACATGACGTTGCCGACGCTCTCGCAGAGCTCGAAACCGTGGTTGATGTGGTTCAGCACATTGCCGAGCACGCCCTCGCTCAGGGCGAATGGCTCCGGCGTGATGCGCTCGGGCATCCAGTGGTCCACGGCGATGTGCCCGGAAACTTGCAGCTTGCCGCGCATCATGTCGCGCCAGATGGCGAGGAGATGGGACTGCATCGCCGGGTCCGACCGCTCGGCCAGCAGGTCGGCGGCGCCGGCGGGCAGATAGGTCTGCCGGACGACGTGGCAATTGAAATGGCGCCAGTTGCCCTCGCCGGTGTGCGGGCCGATCACCGGGTCCTGCTCCATGAGCAGCGCGGTGAAGTGCGCCGCGAGCCGGAAGATGCGCTCCTCACCCGTCGCCCGCCAAAGCTCGACCAGCGCCATCTCGATGCCCGGATGCTCGGCGAACGCGATTCCCTCGAACTTGGCCGCAATCGCGTCCGCGACGCGAACGGCCACATTGAGGAAATCGGTTTGCCCGGTGGTCCGATGGTGGGCGACGGCCGCCTGGATCATGTGGCCCGGGCCGGCGAGCTGATAGGAGAACTGAAAGTTGTCGCCGTAGTACGACTGCCAGAACTCTTCGCTGTCGTGGGCGGCCACGATGCCAGTGACCAGCTCGTCCATGAGCGCCCGCAGATCCGGGTCGTCCACGGATTGCAGCGTGAAGGCGCAGCCTTCAACCACTTCCATGAGCGCGGCACGCCAGGAGTGCCGCAAGCGGCGGCTG
Organism: Chloroflexota bacterium; assembly: GCA_965243625.1. Lineage (GTDB taxonomy): Bacteria > Chloroflexota > UBA11872 > UBA11872 > UBA11872 > JAJECS01. The sequence continues at coordinate 194,827 of CBDEVI010000002.1, read as the reverse complement.
TTGCGGCCCTCGAAGGTGGCCCGCATCGTGTCGAGCGCGCCGGCGATGCGCGATGAATCGCCGGTGCGTGCGTAGTGCGCGAAGGCACGGAAGGGTGCGACCTGTCCGTCCTCGTCGAGCCAGGCGAGGAAGGCGGCGATGCCGGCGGTGCGATTGCCTTCCATGCGCGGCATCCAGAAGCCGTCGTCGCGCATCGTGACGGCGTGAATCGGCACGGGACGCAGTCGCGCGTGAGGGCTGTCGGTCGTGTCGACGGCGCCCGCCAGCCGCCAGCGCGGCTCGGTGGCGCGTCCGCCGCTATTCCCAGCCAAAACCGTAGAGCCGCGATCGCCGCAAGTAGAACTTGGCGGCCACGTCGTCGCGCGGGGCCACGCTGCCGCCGGTCCAACGCGCCGGCTGCGCCTTGGCGTCGCCATGCCAGGCCACGTAGTCCTCGCGGCTGAAGCCCTCGATCACGTTTCCGTCGGGGTCTAGAAGCTCGACCGCGAGCTCACCGGGGCCGACCGTGGAGGTGGCCGCGTTGAGCAGCAGCTGCTTGCCGGCCACCGGCAGCGGGTGAGTGGTCAGCGTGCCGACGTTGACGCCGCCCGCGGCGGACACCGCGGCCCAATAGCGATCGAGCTCCCAGCTGGCGCGGCAGAGCGCGCCGTTGAAGATGTGCAGCGACGGCTGGTCGGAAAAGATGTCGCCGTGGATGCCTTCGAGCGCGCCGTAGTACATGTAGACGCGGCCCTCGTGCTCGATGAAGCTGTGGGTAGGCCAGAGCATGCCGCCGCCGTAGTCGCCGAGCGGCGAGTTGTCGAGGGTGGGGCGGCGCGCCGGGCGCTCCCAGATGCGGCGGTCGGCGCTGCCGGCAAACTGCCAGTTAATCGTCTGCTCGCGCAGGTTGTAGCAGCAGAGCAGCCCCAGGTGCCCGCCCTTCACCTTCAGCGGGGCCAGCTCCATGAACTGCAGGTCCTGGGCGTCCTTCCAATCGGGCTCGATGATGACCTCGATCGGCGACCAGTTCGATCCGTCGGGGCTGGTGCGCCGGCCGATGACGCGGCGGCCCATCGGGAAGCAGTCGTAGGGGATGGCGCCGCCGGGATGCATGGTCGTGCCGACCTTCTGGATCAGCTCGTAGCCCCCGTCCTCGGCCTTGAAGTACGCCGAGTGGTCGGCCCCGCCGATGGGGGTGGTGTAGGGCATGATCATGCGGTTGCCGATCGTCATCACCTCGAGCAGCGGCCCTTCCTCGGCGTTCCAGTGGATGCCGTCGGACGAGAAGTAGCGATAGACGGCGGTGGGATGCCGATCCTCGCCGGGCCGGCGCGGGATGCCGGGAATGAAGTTGGCCCCGATGCCCTCGGGCCGCCCCGGCACGCGCATGGCGAACATCTCGTAGCGCCGCTCGGGCTCCGCGTCCGGGTGGATGAGCACCGACGCGAACTGCGACGCGCCGCCCGAATCGTGGTCGAAGATGATGTTGGTCTTCGGATAGCCGGGCTGGGGGGCAATGTCGAGCTCGGGCCGGGTCCAGTTGACGCCGTCTTCCGACTCGCAGTAGGTGAGGCGCCGGAAGGACTCGAACCGCTCCTCGCCGGCGGGCGTCGAGAGGTGCCAGCCCTTCCACAGTCCGTCGATGGGGTCCTTGACGAAGGTGCCGTGGGCGAACACCGACCCGCTGTCCCACGGGAAGTGCGGCTCCAGCAGCGGATTGGCCGGTTCGGGGACCGCCGGCTCGACCCGAAACGCGAGCGTGTCGCAGTCGGCGATGTCGTCATTGAGCAGCATCGACAGGCAGTTGGTCCGTGGCATGGCGCTCTCGCTCGCTGTGGGCGACGCCGCGCTGATTTGGCCGCGCGGAATTGGCTGAGTCTAGCGGAACGGCCCGCCCACGGTGGCGCTTCGGCACGGGGCAAACCCGCGCGACGATGGCCGACTGCTACAACTGCGTACCGACCATTGCGACAGACGCGACGTCAGCCCGTGGCGAAGGAGTTGACAAGTAGCGACACCGCCTGAGCGCCGCGGCGCGCTGCGCGAGGTTTCGGCGCTTTTCCTAAAGCTCGGAGTGCTGGGCTTTGGCGGACCCGCCGCCCACATCGCCATGTTTCGCGAGGAAGCGGTCAACCGCCGCCAGTGGCTCTCGGACCAGCGGTTCATGGACCTGGTGGGCGCGACCAGCCTGATTCCCGGCCCCAACTCCACCGAGATGGCGATTCACCTGGGCCTGGAGCGCGCCGGCTGGCGGGGGCTGGTTGCGGCCGGCGCGCTGTTCATCCTGCCGGCCTTCCTGATCGTGACCGGGCTGGCGTGGGTGTACGTCGAATTCAACGAGGTGCCTGCGCTGCAGTGGGCGCTCTACGGCATCAAGCCGGTGGTGATCGCCATCGTGGTCAACGCGGTCGTGGGATTGGCCAAGACCGCGCTGGGCAAGGTCTGGACGCTAGTGCTGGCCGTCGCCGTGCTGACGCTCTACATCGTGGGCGTCAACGAGCTCATCCTGCTCGCCGCGGGCGGCGGCATCGGCCTGCTCGCCCGCGCCCGTGAATGGCCCGGACCCGGTGGCCGAGCCCTATTCGGCCTGCTGCCCTTGGGCGCGATACCGGCCGTCCTCACAACGGCGAGCACGTTCAGCGTGGGCCACCTGTTCTTGCTGTTTCTCAAGATCGGCGCGGTGCTCTACGGCAGCGGCTACGTGCTGCTGGCGTTCATGCAGGGCGACTTCGTGGACAGGCTGGGCTGGCTGACCCAGCAGCAGCTGCTGGACGCGGTGGCGGTGGGCCAGATGACGCCCGGCCCGGTATTCACCACCGCCAGCTTCGTGGGCTACATCCTCGGCGGCTGGTCGGGGGCAGTGCTGGCGACGGTGGCAATCTTCCTGCCGTCGTTCGTCTTCGTCGCCATGTTGAACCCGCTGGTCGCGCGGGTGCGCGCGGACCGGCGGGCGAGCGGATTCCTGGACGGCGTCAACGCGGCGGCGATCGCGCTGATGATCGGCGTGGCGGCCACATTGGGACGCGCGGCCATTGTGGACGTGTTCACGGGCGTGCTCGCGGCGGTTTCGCTGGCGCTGGTGATTCGCTACCGCACCACGGCGACGTGGCTGGTGCCGGCGGGGGCGGTGGTTGGGGTGGTCTATCAGGTGGTCGTTCATTAGGGCGACTTCGCGGGAACGACGGAGGAGAGGCCGCTGCCAGGAGGCGAAAGGCGTTGTGCCTATTGCCTGCTCCTTAGATTCCTCGCTTCGCTCGGAATGACGGATTGCGGGGAACAACAGACGTGGCACATCCGAGCAATACCGAGACGGCGAGCGGGCCGTCGGGCGCGTTCGCGTAAACTTAGGGGCGCAGGGTCGAGGCCAGCCTGGGGAACCACAAATGGCAGTCGAAACGGCGCCGGTCGAGCGCACTGATGAGCTGGAGGAAAAGCTCGCGCACTTCGAGCGCGAGGGCTGGGTGATCTTCGAGGACGTGTTCGATCCGGAACGCGACTTCGCCGCGCTATTCGAGGACTTCGAGCGCATCGCGGAGCGCCTGGCCGATGAGGAGCTGAATCCGGAGCAGCTGGCCGCCTGGCCGCGCGACGGCGACCTCCAGGCGAAGCTGATGTACCTGGCCGAGCACGTAGGCAAAATCGATGGGGTGCCGTTCGATCCTTCGATCCGGCCCACCACGATCGCCACGGCGGACCGGGATCCCTATTTGGGCAAGCCCGCCTTCGATCTGCTGCGCCACCCCAAGCTGCTGGACGTGGTCGAGCCGTTTGTGGGTCCCGAGATCTACTCCTGTCCGATTCAGCACGCGCGGCTCAAGGTGCCCGAGCGGTTTTTGGCCCAGGACGACCGCCTTGGCCGCGCGACGCCGTGGCACCAGGACCACGCCGTGCAGTCACGCGAGGCCGACGACACGGACATGATCACGGCGTGGGTGGCCCTGAGCGACGCCATGACGGAGAACGGGTGCCTCAAGATCGCTCCCCGCAGCCATCGCCAGGGCCTGGCGCAGCACTGTCCGAACCCGGCGAGCGGCGTCCACCTGCCGGACGGAATCATGAACAAGGAGCGCACGCAGCCGCTGCCGGTGCGCGCGGGATCGGTGATCGTCTTCTCCCGCCACCTGATGCACGGCGCGATGCCGAATCTGGGCGACAGCGTGCGCATGAGTTTGGACCTGCGCTATCAGCACCCGGACGCGCCTTCGGGCCGCGGCTATCTGCCGGGGTTCATCGCCCGCAGTCGCTCGAATCCGTCATCCGAGCTGCGCGACCACCGCGAGTGGCGGCGGCAGTGGATCGAGGCGCACGAGCGGCTCGTGGCCCATCCACCGGAGACCACCGGCCTGCGCTGGGACATGAACCACCCGCTCTGCGCGTAGGGGGCAACGCCCCCGGTCGTGGTGAGCCCGTCGAACCACGCCCTTCGACGTCGCTCAGGGCGAACGGAGCCCGGACGGGCAGGTTTGAAACCTGCCCCTACCGCAGATTCCTAAGCGGATCTGGATTCCGGCTCCCCGCCTGCGGAGTCCCGTGCAAAGCCCAGCGAGGCTTGAGGATGATCGGGCGAACCCTATCCGCCCCCGGGGCTATTGAAGGGTGGATTCCCGCCTTCGCGGGAATGACGAAGGGATACCCAAGGGTCTCGATCGAGGCGGGTCTCAAACCTGCCTCTACATCCTGGACGGTTCTGGATTCCGGCTTTCGCCGGAATGACGAATAGTCCTAGCGCGCCGCCATGGCCGGCTGGTGCTGCTCCAGCCACCCTCTAAGCGGCACGTCCTCGTCCGTGGGGGACGTGCGGCCGTGCTGGCTCGTGGAAAAGCCGAGCAGCTGCCGGCGGATGGGGTCGGCCGCCTCCCAGAGGTCGGGCGGCACGGTCACCTCATCGCGGGCGTGCACCCAGCGGTGGGAGTAGCCGTAGAAGAGCGCCTTGCGCACGATGGGCGCGTAGTTGGGCGATCCGGCGTGCCAGAGCCGCCGGTCGAAGAGCACGGCGGTGCCGGGTGACACGCACACCGGCATGGCGCCGTCCGGCTGACCGCGGCCGGACGCGGGAACTTCGATTTCGTTCCGCAGGTGGCTGCCGGGCAGCACCCAGAAGTTGCCGCGGTCGGGCTCGCTGGCATCGCTGAGGAAGTAGGCCACCTTGAGCGACAGCCGCGGGCGGGGATTGGTTTCGAGGTCCTGGTTGATTTGCCCCGAGTCCTGGTGCCAGCCGAGCGTGGCCTCGGCGCCCCCGTTGGACGGCCGGTCAATCTGCGCCGCCGTGATGTAGTGGCTGTGATAGAGGTGGATGTTCCAGCCCAGAATTCCCCACACCTTGGGCAGCGTGCGGGGATGATCGACCAGCTCGATCAGAGCGGGATCCAGCCCGGCGACGTCGATAGCGTTGACGCGGCCGGCGCGGGCGCCGTGCGGGGTGTGGGTGTAGCCGCCGCCGGCGACCAGCCGGTCCATCAGCTCGCTCAACTCGGCAACCTTAGCGTCGCTGAGCGCGTCTTCGACGACCAGGAATCCATCCCGCTCGAAGGTCGCCGCCTCGGAGTCGGTGAGCGCAAATTCCAAGCAACTCGGGTCCATCGCCGCACCTCGGTCCACGATCCTATGGGCGCAGTGTGGCATGCGGAGCGCCTATGGTGTAGGCGGTGATCACGCCGCGCGTCGGTTGAAGCGCCAATTCGCGACGTGATATACAGCGCCATCGCCGGGAGCCGTGAGAGGTGCAGGCGGATTCGACTGCGCGGCGCCTACAACCAGGCCGATGCCGATGAGCGCCGGAAAGGCGCCGGCTTCCGCGCGCCATGCCATGCCGGAACGCACCCAGGCGATATAATCTCAGCCAACGTCGTGTTCGTGTCGACCGATTGTGCGGTGACGACCTCATGCGTCCCGCGCGAGCAGAGGGGTGAGGGATGAAAGAGACCTTGAGTCCGACGGGAACGCTGAGCCGGCGGCGGCTGTTCCGCCTGGCCGCGGCGGCCGGTGGAACCGCGACCGTCGCGATGATCCTGGGCGCCTGTGGCGAAACTGAAGTCGTCACCAAGGAAGTCATCAAGGAAGTTCCGGTCGAGACGGTCGTCACCAAGGAAGTGATCAAGGAAGTCGCGGTCGAGAAGGTCGTGACGCAGGAAGTCATCAGGGAAGTTCCCGTCCAGCAGGTCATCACGCAGCGGGTCGTCGAAGAGGTCATGGTCGAGCGCGAAATCCTCGACATCTCGTTCTGGGACTTCGAGACGCGGCCGCTGGGCGTGGCGGCGCAGGACGCCTGGTTCGCCCGCGCCGGCATTTCCTCCGACGTGCGCATGAACCGCGAAGTGGTGCCGTTCCGCGAGACCGAGCCGAAGATTCTGGCGGCCAAGGCCGCCGGTACGCTGCCGGACATGGTGTGGAGCCAGCCGGACGCAACCTGGAGCTGGTCCGGGCAAGAGATCGTGGCGCCGGCGACGGACGCGCTGGACCTGATGGGGCGCGAAATCTTCGGCGAGAACGACCTCAACGCCACGGCAGTCGACGGGGTGAACTACGGCGTGCCGCAGTTCCTGTGGCCCCACATCCTGTACTACCGCAGCGACCTCTACGCGCAGCACGGGCTGCCGGCCCCCGACTCGTGGGACAACATCCTGGCGAACGCGCAGGCGCTGAACAACCCGCCGGACATCTACGGCTACTTCACCTACTTGCTGGACGCCCATCCCAAGATGGCGTGGAGCTTGATGCCGGCGCATGACGCGTACGTCTTCGACGAGAACGGCAACAACTCCATCAACAGCGAGGGCACCATTGCGGCGCTCAAGCTGGCGAAGGCCCTGGACGACGTGTCCGCGCCGGGCGCGGCCGCTCGCCACGAGGGCCACGGCCGGACGGAGTTCATCCGCGGCGCCACGGCGCACATGGTCTCGTCGACCTCCTTCTCCGGCACCTTCCTGGCCGACAAGCCGGAAATGCTGGAGCAGGTGGCCGCCGTCGCGCAGCCGAGCGTGGCCGGCACGGGCGCCGGGCTGGCGGGGATGAACATCCTCAACATCACCACGCAGACGGACTACCCCGACCGCATGGCGGAGTTCTTCGCGGCGCTCTTCGACCGCCCGAACTACCAGGAGTGGTTCCAGAGCACGGTGATCGGCTGGGCGCCGACGCACGTGGCTGTCCAGAACAGCGACGAGTATTGGGGTCACCCGCGCATCGCACCGGTGGCGCACATCATCCGCGCAGGCGTGGACGCCTCGCAGATGGCGTGGGTCGGCGGATCGAAGTACGGCTCCAAGGGCTCGGGACTTCTCGGGACCGTGACCGCTCGCAACATCGTGAAGGACATGTTCATCATGGTGTTCGACGGTGAAAGCCCCGAGGATGCCGCGGCTTGGGCCGAGGCCGAAGTCCAAAAGGTGATCGACGAGAACTAGTCGATCGAGTGCAGTTTTGGGGGCGGGCCGTCGGCGCTAGCCGCGGGCCCGCCCCCTGCATACCACGGTGAGGTGGGGTATTCGAGGCCTCAGCCTGCGCAATTCCGAGCGGCTCCTGGGCATAGGGCTGCTGCTTCCAACCGTCGCGCTCATTGCCGCCGTCGTGCTCTACCCCATGATCTCGACGATGTGGCTGGCGTTCTTCAAAGAAAGCCTGCTAAGGCCGAACGATCCAGCCGAGTTCGTCGGGATCGACAATTTCGTGCGGTTGGTGTCCGATGGCGGCTTTTGGAAAGTCGTCATCAACAGCGTGGTGCTGACCGCCGGCGCCGTGGCCGGCGAGGTGATCATCGGCATGATCATCGCCCTGGCCGTGAACGCCAGCTATCGCGGCCGCGGGCTCTTCCGCACCCTCAACATCCTGCCGTGGGTCATCCCGTCGTTCGTGACGGCCTTCGTGTGGGTCTGGCTGCTCCACCCGCAGTTCGGGCCCATCAACGCGTTCCTGCAACTGCTGCACATCATCGACGAGCCGATCGCCTGGCTCTCCGAAGGCGTCACCGCCATGATCTCGCTGATCGCGGTCTTCACGTGGAAGGGCCTGCCGTGGACATTCCTGGTGCTGCTGGCGGGCTTGCAGACGATTCCCGAGGACTGGTACGAGGCCGCCAAGGTCGACGGGGCGTCGGCGTGGCAGATGTTCTGGCACATCACGGTGCCGGCGCTGCGCTACGTCCTCGTCATCGTGCTGGTGCTGCGCACCATCTGGACTTTCAACTCCTTTGACATGGTGTACCTGCTGACGGGCGGGGGACCCGCGCGAGCGACCCTGACGCTGCCCATGCAGGTATTCAACGCGGGCTTCCGCGAGTACAACGTCGGCATGAGTTCGGCCATCGCCGCCGTGATGGTGGTGCTGGTCGTCCTGCTGTCGTTGATCATGCTCCGCGTCGGCTGGGTCGAGGATGAGGCGCAACGATGAGGCGCGTGGCCAAAGTCCTGACGGCGAACCACCGTCCGCGGGCCTTGCTCGGCCTGTTTCTTTCGTTTCTCGCCGTCTTCCCCATCTACTTCATGGTCGTGGGGTCGATCAGCCCCGTGGAGACCTTTCTGCGGCGAGATCTTGGGGAGATCCTGCTGCCGCGCGCGTTCGTCGGAGACCACATGGCCGTGGTGGCGTTGGACCCGGTCTTCCTGCGCTTCGCGCTCAACAGCCTGATCGTCGCCACGGCGACCACGTTCGTGTCCATCGCGGTCGCCACGCTTGGCGCCTATAGCCTCGCCCGGCTGCGATTTCCCGGCGGCGAGGCGATTGGGCGGTTCGCGCTGCTCACCTACACCGTTCCATCAGTGCTGCTGCTGATTCCGCTATTCAAAATCGTCGTGACGTTGAATCTCGCCAACAACCTGATCGCGCTGGTCATCACCTATACGACCTTTTCGGTGCCGTTTTGCCTGTGGCTGCTGCGCAGCTACTTTCAGTCCCTGCCGCGCGACCTGGAGGAAGCGGCCATGGTGGACGGCGCGAGCCGGCTTGGCGCACTGTTCCGCGTGATCCTGCCGCTCTCCGTTCCCGGCATCGTGGCCACGGCGCTGTTCGCGTTCATCCTGGCTTGGAACGAGTTCCTGTTTGCCCTGGTGTTCACCACCACATCCGATGTCAAGACGCTGCCGATTGGCGTGAGCACGACCTTCACGGCGGAGCAGACGGCCACCGACTGGGCGGTGGCCATGTCGGCGTCGACGCTGTCGGCGGTGCCGATCTTCATCATCGTTTTGGTCTTGCAGCGGGGGCTGGTGCGGGGGATCACCGCCGGCGCCGTCAAGGGATGAGAGTTCTGACGCAACTGACGGATTCGCACGCACACGCACGGAGGGTTTGCCCGTGATCATCGATGTCCACTCGCACTGCCTGCAGCCGGATCACGTGAGCGAGGCCTCGCGCCGCGCCGACAAGCGGGCGGGCTATCCACCAATGCAGCCGCTGCCGTTCGAAACCTATCAAGAAGCCATGCGCGTGGTGGACAAGTCCGTCGTCTTTGGCGTGCGCGCCCTAGCGTGCGGCGCCCTGAGTCCCAACGACTTCACCGCCGAGTGGGTGGCGAAGGACCCGGACCGGATCATCGGGTTCATGTGCATCGATCCGACCGAGGACGGCTATCTCGAGGAGATCGAGCGCGGCGTCGAGCTCGGGCTGCGCGGGATCAAGATCTATCCCATGCTGGCGCACTTCAATCCGGCCGATCCGTTCTACTTCGCCCTCTACGAGAAGGCCCAGCGCCTCGAGCTGCCGATCCTGTCTCACGTGGGCACGCATCCGAATCCGCGGGCGATCCTGAAGTACAGCCACCCGCTGCTGTTCGACGAAGTGGCGCAGGCCTTCCCGGACCTGAAGATTGTGATCGCGCACATGGGCCATCCCTGGCAGCGCGATTGCGCGGTCGTGATCCGCAAGCACGCCAACGTCTTCGCCGACGTTTCGGGCGCGGGCTGGGTGCGGCCCTACTCGGCCTGGGAGGCCCTGGTGCTTATGGTCGAATGGGGCGTGGCCGACAAGCTGCTCTTCGGGTCGGACTTCCCATTCTGGACGCCCGAGGAGGGCATGACGAAGATGCGCCGCCTGAACGAGCAGGTGGAGGGAACCAACCTGCCACGCATCCCCGACGACGTGATCGAGGGAATCATCCACCGCAACACCCTGGAGCTGCTGGGGCTCGAATGATCGAGGGACACCGCTAAGCCAAGCCCGAACCACCTCCGCGACACCGGCGACTCTCGCCAAGGAGCTGCACGCCCATGCGACCAAGAAAAATTACGGACATCAAGACCTTTCTCGTCGGCGGTTCGTGGCGCAACTGGCTGATCGTCAAGATGGAGACCGACATCGACGGCCTGCACGGCATCGGCGAGGCCACCCTCGAAGGCCGCTCGGCAACTGCCGAAACGGCGGTGCATGAGCTGAAGCGCTATCTCATGGACAAGGACCCGTTCGAGATCGAGAAGCACTTCCAGGAGCTGTACCGGCGGGCGTTCTACGGCGGCGGGGCGGTGCTGACGAGCGCGATCAGCGGCGTCGAGACGGCCATGTGGGACATCAAGGGCAAGGCGCTCGGCGTGCCCGTCTACGAGCTGCTGGGCGGCAAGGTGCGCGACCGGGTGAAGCTCTACGCCAACGCCTGGTACCGGCAGGGCATGAGCCCGGAGCAGATGGCCGAGGCCGCCAAGGCCGCGCTGAAGCTCGGCGTGCAGGGCATGAAATTCAACCCCTGGGGCGCCCGCGAGGGCATCGACTTCTATCGCATGGACAACAACATCCTCAACACCGGCGTCGACGCCGTGGGCGCGGTGCGCGAGGCCGTGGGGCCCGACATCGACCTCTACATCGACTGCAACGGCATCTTCAACACCGTGGGCAACGCGGTGCGGGCGGGCAAGGCGGTGGAGGAGTACAACATCACCTTCTTCGAGGAGCCCATCCCCCACGAAGACCTGGACGCCATGGCCTATGTCCGCAGCAAGCTCAACATTCCGATCGCCACGGGCGAGCGCCTCTTCACGATCTTCAGCTTCCAGCAGCTGCTGAACCACGGGGGCGCCGATATCGTGCAGCCGGACATGGCCCACTGCGGCGGGATGCTGGAGGCGCGCAAGATCGCGGCCATCGCGGACTCGCACTACGCCGCCTTCGCGCCGCACAACCCCAACGGCGAGGTGTCCTACGCCTCGGCGGTGCAGATGGCGGCCTGCGTCCCGAACTTCCTGACGCTGGAGCACTTCCCGCCCGAACCGTGGCGGTTCGAGGTGTGCGCCAACCCGCTGACCGTCGAGGACGGGTGGCTGGAAATCCCGGACCGGCCGGGCCTGGGCGTGGAGTTCAACGAGGAAGCCGCCAAGGACCATCCCTATCAGCCCATGGACCTCTACGACCTGCACCGGCCCACGCTGCGGCTGAACGTGCCGTCGTTCAAGGGGCTCGATCAGCTGCGGTGAGGTTCTTGTCGGCTGACGCTGCGTAAGGGTTCGCACGCACGAGCACGGAGGGGACTCCCATGATCGTCGACGTCCACACGCACTGCCTGCAGCCCGAGCACGTGAGCGAGGCGTCGCGCCGGGCCGATGTGCGGGCGGGGTATGCGCCCATGCAGCCGCTGCCGTTCGAGACCTATGCCAAGGCCATGGAGGCGGTGGACCGGGCCATCGTATTCGGGGTGCGCGCGCTGGCCTGCGGCATGCTGAGTCCCGACGACTTCACCGCCGACTGGGTGGCCAGGGACCCGGACAAGCTCATCGGGTTCATGGGCGTCGATCCGACCGAAGACGGCTATCTCGACCAGATCGACCGCGGCGTCGACCTCGGCCTGCGCGGGATCAAGATCTATCCCATGCTGGCGCACTTCAATCCCGCCGATCCGGTCTATTTCGCCCTCTATGAGAAGGCCCAGCGCCTGGGACTGCCGATCCTGTCGCACATGGGGACGCAGCCGAATCCGCGGGCGATTCTGAAATACAGCCACCCCCTGCTGATCGACGAGGTGGCGCAGGCATTCCCCGACCTGAAGTTCGTGATCGCGCACATGGCGCATCCGTGGCAGCGCGACTGCGCGGTGGTCATTCGCAAGCACGCCAACGTCTTCGCCGACGTCTCGGGCGGGGGCTGGGTGCGGCCCTACCAGGCGTGGGAGGCCCTGGTGCTGATGGTCGAGTGGGGCGTGGCCGACAAGCTGCTGTTCGGGTCCGATTTCCCGCTCTGGACGCCGCAGGAGGGCATGGACGACATGCGCCGCCTGAACGACCAGGTGGAAGGCACGAACCTGCCGCGGATTCCCGACGAGGTTCTCGACGGGATCATCCATCGGAATTCGCTGGAGCTGCTGGGGTTGGAGTGATGGGGCGGCGGCTGGCGGCTGCTCGTCGCGGGTATTGAGGCGCACGGTGGTTAAGGCATGTCATTCCGAACGAACGTGAGGAATCTATGGGCGTTGTGCGTTTTCCCTGCCCCTTAGATTCCTCGCTGCGCTCGGAATGACAGAGGTAGGGCGCTCGGGATGACGGGATCGTGGCGCTCGGTATGACGGGAGTAAGCCGCTCGGTATGACGGGAGTAAGCCGCTCGGTATGGCGGGAGTAAGCCGCTCGGAGTGACGATGAAGATGCTCCGAATTGGCACCCCAAGGTTCACAAACGAAGTGCAACACCTGCCAAGGGTGTCGGCGTGGGAGACTGCGACGGACATCTCAAATGTGAGAACCGCGTCGACCTGGCATCGTCGCGCGTCGCCGGCTACCCGGCACTAAGTGGTGGAATGTTATGTCAATCAGATTGCGCGCGGTATGGCTGTTGGCGGCGGGCCTGCTGTCGGTCTCCCTGGCCGCGTGCGGCGAGGCGCCCGCGGAGCCGCTGAAGCTCGGGTTCCTGAGCTACATGAGCGCCGGCTCGCCGCAGAACGCGCAGGACCGGCAGCGGGCATTCGAGCTGGCGGTGGCGCATCTCAACGAGGCCGGCGGCGTGTTTGGCCGCCCGGTCGAGACGGCCGTCGGCGACACCGCGCTCGACCCGGACACGGCGGTCATGGAAGCGCGGCGGCTGATCGAGGATGAAGGCGTGCACGCGCTCGTCGGACCCAGCACCAGCGCCAACTCGCTGGCCGTGGTCGAGCGTGTGGCTCGGCAGGCACGGATTCCGGTCGTCAGCCCCTCGGCCACCTCGCCGCGGTTGACCGACGCCGCGGACGACGACTTCTACTTCCGCGCCGCCCTTTCCGACGTGGCGCAGGGACCGGTTCTCGCCCGAGTCGCCCGGGAACGGGGCTTCGACAACGTGGGTGCGATCTACCGCAACGACGCCTGGGGCCAGGGACTGGTCCAATCCCTTGAAGACGCCTGGGACGGCGCCATCGCCGCCGTGGCGGTCGAACCGGGACAGACCGAGTTTGCCGACGCCCTGCGGCAGTCCGCCGCCGCGGGCGCCCAGGCCCTGGTCCTGATCGTCTTCTCCACGGAGACCGAGCTTGTCGTGCGAGAGGCGCTCGACGCCGGAACATACGAGCAGTTTGTCTTCGGCGACGGCTACAAGAGCGAGGCCTTGGTCCAGGCGATCGGCGGCGCCGCGCTGGCCGGCATGTACGGCACCGGGCCGGCCCCGCCGCCGGCCAGCGAGTCCGCCGCTCGATGGGAGGCGGCCTACCTGGACGCCTACGGCGAGCCTCCGGCGGGCACGTACGTCCGCGAGGTGTACGACGCCGCCGTCGCCCTGGCGCTGGCGGCGGAGGCGGCCGGGAGCACCGACGGCTCCGCGATCCGCGACCAGCTGCGCGCGGTGGGCGGCGCGCCGGGAGAGGTCGTGGTCGCGGGGCCGGACGGCATTGCGCAGGCGCTGGAAATCCTCGGCGACGGCGAAGCGGTCGACTACGACGGCGCCTCGGGGACGCTGGATTGGGATGAAAACGGCGACCTGCGCCGCGGCTACATCGGCGTATGGCGTTACACGACCGACGAGCGGATCGAGGACGTCGACGTGGTGCTCTTCGAGAAGTAGCGTCGGCCGCCACGACGCGCGAACCTGGATTCCGGCCTCCGCCGGAATGACGGACTCAGGTAACCCGCTCCCGGGTGGCGGCCGGGCATGGCATGGCGCACCATCGGTAGCGGGCAGTCGTAGCGCGCTGGAACGAGGACGAAGCCATGGTCACGAAACAAGCGGGTGAGCTGCGGCGGATCGTGCTCGACATCCTGGAGGCCGCCGGCGCATCAGCCGAAAACGCGGTCGACGTTGCCAACCACCTAGTCATCGCCGACATGAGCGGCGTCGTGACGCACGGGGTCACACAGCTTGCGGGGTACGTCGACGCGATCAGGGCCGAGCAACTGCTGCCGCGCGCGCGCCCGGAAGCCCTCAAAGACCTCGACGGCGGGGCGCTGATCACCGGCAACTGGACGTTTGGTCAGGTGGCGGCGAAGTACGGGGCCGAGCTGGGCATCGGCAAGGCGGCCACGTCCGGCCTGGCCCTGGTGTCGCTGGTCCAGTCGCACCACATCGGGCGGCTCGGGCACTACGTGGAGATGGCCGCGGCGGAGGGCCAGGTCTCGCTGGTAGTCGCGGGCGGCTTCGGCGCCGTCGACCCGCAGACGGTGCCTTACGGCGGTCGGACGCGCGTGCTGCATACCAACCCGATCGCGATGGGCTTTCCCGTGGCGGGCGCGCCGCCGATGATGTTCGACTTCGCCACCACGGCGCTCTCGGGCGTGAAGGTGGTCAACGCCCAGAAGCGCGGCGAGACGCTGCCGCCGGGCAGCATCGTCGATGCCGACGGGAATCCGACGACCGATCCTCAGGCGTTCTTCGACGGCGGTGGCCACGTTCCCTTCGGGGCCCACAAGGGCTACGCGCTGATGATGGCCGCCGAGTTCCTGGGGCGCACGTTTTCCGGATCGGACGATTTCGCCGAGGAAACGCGCGGGGGCGACATCATGCGCCACCAGGGCGTGACCATGTTCTTCGCGAAGGCCGACCTCTTCCGCGACATGGACGCGTATCTCAGCGGCGCGCGGGGGCTGGTCGACCAGGTCCACGCGGCGGAGCCGGCGCCGGGGTTCCGCGAGGTGCTGGCGCCCGGTGACCTCGAAGCCCGCACCCGCATCGAGCGCGAGCGCGACGGGACTCCGCTGCACGACGACGTGTGGCAGGACCTGGTGGACAGCGCCGCGTCCCTCGGGCTGGACATCGCCTAACGGACGGCCCGGACTAGCGGCGGTGGGGCTGTTCCCCGTCGCCGCGCCACATGGGGCCGGTGGGACTGGCCAGCCAGGCGTTCCAGCGCGCCTCCCAACCGCAGGCGGACTCCCAGGCGCCGCGGACGGGGACGTGGGGTCGGGGCCCGGACGGGGGGAGGCCGTTAGGGCTGGGGCCGATGGGGTCCACCAACAGCTTCAGGAATCGGCGCAGTCCGGACTGGATTCCGGCTTTCGCCGGAATGACGAAAGTGAACGGCCGGCGCAGCACCGCGCCCACCCATGGCTTCGATTGCAATCCGGACAACTCACCCATGGGCCAATTCTCCGATGTCGCGGCGCGGCGCGAAAGATAGGACCGACGGGACTTCGTACATTTGTTCACAATCCGACGAGTGCCATCGACATAGGGTTGCGCTAGATGTTCGGGCTAGTTGCGAGCTTTGCCACCAGTTGGCGCCGGGCGGCGATCGTCATCGCCATCTGGGGCGTGGTTGGCGCCGCCGTGTTCGTCACGGCGCCGCCGCTCGCCGACGTCACCACGAACGAGCAGGAGAACTTCCTTCCCGAGGGCTCGGAGTCCCTGCGCGTCCTCCAACTGGCCCGGGAAAAATTCCCGCGCGGGCAGGGCATTCCCGCGATCGTCGTCTTCCATCGGCCAGAGGGTCTGTCCAACTCGGATCTGGCGGCCGTGGCGCGGGTGGACGAGACGCTGCAATCGGCCGACGCACCGCCCGGAATTCAAAACGTGCTCGCGCTGAGCACCGCCTCGCCGATGGCGGCGAGCACGCTGCTGGCGCCGGACGGCACCACCGTGACGACGATCGTGACGATCAGCGGCTCGCCGGCGGAGGAGGAGTTTCGCGAGGTCATCCGCTGGATTCGCGACCAGGCGCGCGACGGAACCGCCGCTGCGGGTCTTACCGTCGCCATCACCGGTCCGGCGGGAATCATCTCCGACGCCGTGGAGGTGTTCGCGTCGATCGATTTCCGGGTGACGCTCTTCACCGTGCTCTTCGTCCTGCTGCTGTTGCTGCTGATCTACCGCTCACCCGCGCTGGCCCTGCTTCCGCTGGCAGGCGTGGGCTGGACGCTGGTGATCGCCCAGGGCGTGGCGGCGACGCTGGCCGAAAACGCCGGGCTGCTGCTCAATAGCCAGGTGACGGCGCTGATGTCGGTGCTCATGTTCGGCGCCGGCACCGACTTCACGCTTTTCATCGTGGCCCGCTATCGGGAAGAGCTGCGGCAACAGCCCGACCGCTGGCGCGCCATGCAGGTGGCGCTGCGCCGGGTGGGACCCGCGATTGCGTCCAGCGCCGGCACCACCATCGCGGCCATGCTGGCGCTGCTGCTGGCCACGTTCGGATCGTTTCAGACGATGGGGCCGGTGCTGGCGCTGGCCATGTTCCTGATGCTGCTCAGCGGGCTCACCTTCATCCCCGCCATGGCGGTGCTGCTGGGACGCGCGGCGTTCTGGCCCGGGCGCATGCACGTGTCCGGCACCGAGCACTCCCGCATCTGGTCGCGCGTCGCGGATTTCGTGACCCGCCGCCCGGTGGCCACCTTCACGGCGACGTTCGTGCTGTTGGTGGCCTTCGCCGCCGGCGCGCCGACGCTCACCCCCAATTTCAGCTTCATTGGCGGCTTCCCGGACGACGCCGAGTCCAAGATTGGCGCCCAGATCATGGACGACGCATTCGGGGCGGGTGAGCTGGCGCCGACGAGCGTCTATCTGAACACCGACAACGTCCTGACCAGCCTGGTGGATGTCGACCGCGTGGCCGAGGCCATCGCCGACATCCCGGGCGTCACCCGAGTGAGCGGGCCCACCCGGCCCACGGGCGAGGCGCCGGCAGTCGAGCCAGCCACGCTGCAGGCGGCCGTTGCCAACCTTCCGCCCGCGGTTCTTCAGGGCGGAGCGCCCTCGGGCGCACCGGCGGCCCGTCCGCCGGCGAACGCCGACCCGCAAATGCAGGCCGTGATCGAGGCCTTCCTCGCCGCCGGCCGTTTCATTTCGCCCGACCGCAGCACGGCCCGGCTGGACGTGGTGATGGATGACGATCCCTACGGCATCCCGGCGATCGAGCGCATCGACGAAGTCCGCGCGACGGCGCGGAGCACCGTCGAGGGCACCAGCCTGGCCGACGCCGAGGTGCTTGTCGGCGGCCCGACCGCGCTGCAAACGGACGCGTGGGCCTCGGTGAATACCGACGTTCGGCTTGTAGGGCCGATTGTGGTGGTGCTGATTTGGCTCATCCTCTTGCTGCTGCTCCGCAGCCTGGTCGCGGCTACCTACCTCATCGGCAGTGTGCTGTTGAGCTTTCTCTCCGCGCTGGGCATCTCGGTCGTGATCTTCCAGAACTTGATGGGGCATCCCGGCGTGGGCTATCAGAACGCCGTCTTCATGTTCATCTTCCTGGCCGCGCTGGGCGCCGACTACAACATCCTGATCATGTCGCGCGTCCGCGAGGAGATTCGGGCGCGGGGCCTGGTCGAAGGCACGCGTTTGGCGGTGGCGCGAACCGGAGGCGTCATCACTTCGGCTGGCCTGATCCTGGCCGGCACCTTCTCGATCCTGGCCACGCTGCCCCTGCGCGACATCTTCCAGCTGGGGTTCGCCGTGATGCTGGGCGTTCTGCTGGACACCTTCGTGGTGCGCGCGCTGTTCGTGCCCAGCCTCGTGATCCTGTTGCGGCGCTGGAACTGGTGGCCGGTGCGCTTGAATTCGCCGTCCTCGGCCGAAGCAGACTCGCCGGGCGTCACCTCCTAGGGGCAACCGCCTACTCCGCACGCCAGAAGCAGGCGGGCGCACGCGCACGGACTCCAAAGCTCTTGTAGGGTGCGAAAATACCCCTCGCCTTCTGCAATTCCGCCATAGCATCGGAGCGACGACCCAAGTGCCAGGTCACGCGGCCATCCTGAGCCGGCGTCGATTTCTCGCCGGCATGGCGGCGCTTGCCGCCGGGGGAATTGCCCGAGTCGCCACATCGCCGCCCGCCCTCGGCGCCGAGCAGCTGCTGCCGCCAAACGCGATCGAGACCGTGGATGGGGCCTTCTTCCCGATCGACGGCGGTCTGTCGGGCTTCTACGTCCGCGACGACCCAGCCGGTCCGAACTTCTGGTCGCTCTACGACGCGGCGGGCGGCCACGCGTGGTACGGCCCGCCGATCAGCCGCGTGTGGAGTGACGCCACCAACTGGTATCAGCTTTTCGCTTGCGCGTTGTTCTCCCAGCCGCGGAACGGCGGCGCGGCGCGGCTGGCGCCGATCGTCGATCTCATCGTGACCGGGCCGCGCGTGTCACGCAGCTTCTCGAACGCGACCAAGCTCGAATTCGACGGCTGGCCCCAATACAGCCACCTAGCCACGGTCGATTCCACGATTGCGGCATTCATCACCGCCAATCCATCCCTGCAGGCGGGTACAGCGCGATCCCGGCCACGCAGCTTTGCCGGCAAGGTTCGAAACCTCTTTGCCAATCTCGGCCTCGAAAGGGTGGGCGGGAATGTCCGCCTCGGCGTCTTGGGTCAGCGCTATCGAGCCTATTTCCAGGGCCGGCCCAGCCGCCTGCCGACCGCCGCCGTCGCCCCGGAGGAGTTCGCGCTTTCGGACGAGGCAACCGGGATCTCGGACGACCTTCCCGGCACGGACAAGGGAGTCGACCCCGGTTTCGGATGCACCCTGGCCAGCGAGCAGGGCGTCGCCGCCGCCACTTCCCACATGAACAGCCTTGGGCTCTGGTGGGCCCGCGAGCAGTTCATCTGGAGCAGCCTGGACGCCTACAGCGACGCCGCGCTGCCCACGATCGCCACCGACCGCAACTTTCGCGTGTCGAGGGAAGTCATCGGGCTGCTTCAATTCACGCCGGCGTACGCGGGCGGCGGGGTGTCGGAGCCCGCAAAGTTCAACCCACCCAACGGGCTCGAGCTGCCGGTCGCCGATCCGTCGAACCACTTCGGCCGGTTCGTCCGCGGCGTGGTCGAGAGCCGACGCCCGCTCGACGGAGGATCCACGCCGTCGGCGTCGGGCCTGAATGCGATCTCGCGCTGGATTCCGGCGAACGAACCGGATATCTGTCTCCCGCGGATGCCGGGCTATGCCTGGGGCGGAGAACCGCACAAACGCTGGGTGGACCGCACCGACGGCTCGGGTCCGGCCGCCGCAAACGAGATCGACGACGACGAGCGCGAGCGCCTGCTCTACCGCCTGGTGCAGGTGGCCTACGACGCCATGATCGCCGCCGACCCCGGGGCGCGCCTGATCTTTCCATCGCTCAGCGTCGTGGATCGGAGCTGTGACAACACGCCGCGACAGATGCAGTTCTGGGACGGCTGGGTGAGCTTTCTGGCCGCGCAGACCGATCGTGAGGCCCTGGTTGCCAAGAATTTCTCGTTCCACGACATGTCCCTCACGCTGCACAAGGAGCCCGAGCGCGTGTACGAGATGGCCGCTAACTACCGCGCGGCGCTCGACGGCCTCTCGGAAACGGTGGGCGAACCGGATCCACTGGCCGGCAATCGCCGGCTCATCGCGATGGAGATGGGCCTGCAGGACGATCCCGGGCTGGGCGCGTACTTCGACGACACGGACGTGGCGCACTTCATCATTCAGGCCATTGCCAACGCCTTGGTCGGCGGCGCCGACGAGGTTGCGCTGCACAAGCTGATCAACTTTCCCCTGTCGCAAGATTCAGGGCAGGGGGCGCGGGTGGCCGTGCGCTATATGTCGCACGTCACTCGGCAACATCCCCAGCGCGCGAAGCGGCCGGACATTCGCGGCGAGCGCGCGGCCAATGCGTACGCCGGGCCGGTCCGGATCGATTTGCCGGGACCGGGATTCGTCACCAGCGTCTTCTACAACCGCAAGCGGGCGCCGATCGATCTGACGCTCGACTTTGCGACCGACGAGGCAACGTCCGCCAACGCCATCTATCTCTCCGACCATGTCGGCAACGAGCAGACGCTCAGCCTCGGCTCGCACACCATCACGCTCGCCGCGCCGCGCCAGACGTTCAACGCCTTCGGCAAGAACTGGGCCTGGGTCGGAGGCGGGACGCACGTGGTTCGCTACGCGGACGGCATCACGCTGACGACCGATCCGGAGATTCCGGAAACGGTGAGCTACCAAACGATCCCCGCAACCGCGGCGTCGGCGGGAGCCAGCTAGGTCGGAGATTCGCGAATGCCCAACACACTGGTCGGGCACGGAGAGCAACGGAGATGATCGTTCCGGGCTAGAATCTGCCTCCGATAACCCAACGAGCACACACATGGCGGCCCAGCGCGAACGTCCGCTTACGGTCAACGACCTCGTCATCGTCGACTGCGACGTGCACGCCAACGATCCCCCCGAGGCGCTGGCCCCCTATTGCGACGAACCGTGGCGCGTGGCCCTGGAACACCTGGGCGACGTGCCGCGCCGCTACCTGGAAGCTCCGGGATACGCACCGGCCACACCCTTCGACCTGCCGGTGCCGGGGCGCGGCCTCACGCACCGCACGGTGGCGACCGCCGACCAGATGCGCGAAGACCTGGACGCCATGTCCATCGACATCGCCATCCTGTTCCCCGACTTCCTGCTGCGGATGGCCGTCCTGCCGCAGGCCGACTTCGCGGCGGCGGTGGCCCGGGCCTTCAACGCCTGGCTGGCGGAGCGTTGGACGGACCCGGCGCAGGGGCTCTACGGCACCGTCCTGGCCGCGCCGCAAGACCCGGAGGACGCCGCGCGGGAGATTCGCAAATACGGCTCACGCAAGGACTTCGTCGGCGTGTTCCTGCCGACCTGCGCGGTTCGCCCCCTGTGGGGCCACACGATGTACGACCCCATCTTCGAGGCCGCCCAGGAAACCAACTGTCCCGTGATGCTGCACAGCGTCGGCGGGATCCTGCACACGAACTTTCCCTTCAATACCGAGCAGTTCGCCACGCAGCTGGGACGGCATTCGGTGGAGCATGGGTTCGCGCTGATGGCCAACATCTTCAGCATGATCGAGACCGGCATGCCGGTGCGCTTCCCCGACCTGAATGTCGTGTTCACGGAAGGCGGCGTGTCGTGGGTGCCCTACGTTTTGTGGCACCTGGACAAGGAGTACCACGAGCTGCGGCACCAGGCGCCCTTGCTCACCAAGCCGCCGAGCCACTACATCCGCGAGTTCTACTTCTGCACGCAGCCGGTTGAAGAGCCGGAGCGTCCGCAGGACCTGGTGACGCTGATCGATCTGATCGATGGCAAGGACCACGTGGTCTTCGCGTCGGATTGGCCGCACCACGACTTCGACCACCCGCGCGAAGTGATGATCAAGCCGTTTCCCGCGGAGACGAAGCGCAAGATCATGGGCGAGACGGCGCTGAAGCTCTTCGACTTCGCGACGCCGTCCACGAACGGGGCGGCGTAGGGGGTCGTTCGGGGCGGACTTGACGTGTCACTCCGAACGATTGTGAGGAATCTAAGGGCGTTGTGCCTTCTTCCTGCTGCTTAGATTCCTCGCTGCGCTCGGAATGACAACGGTGGCCCACGCTGCGTGCAGCGTGGGACCGGCCGAGGTCGAATCTCCGAGGCTGCGCGCAGCCTGGGCCACCGGATACTGCTAGGCGGGCGACTCTTCGTAGAGCGCTTCGCCGCGGTGCAAGCGCTGGGCGATCTGGAACGTCTGGCCCTGGGCGCGCACCGTGGGCGCGTGGGCAGCCAGATAGCGTGCTCCGGCCACGAGGGCCATGGTGGCGTCCTCAGCCTGCGTCGTTAGGTCGAATTGCCGCATGGCGGCCTCGATTGACTGGATGGTGTGGAAGTTGCGGTCCTCACGCAGCAGCGCACCGCCCATGGCCGCGAGAAGATCGTCGTCGCGCCCATCGCCGGCGCGGTACTCGACCACGACCCGCGCGGCGTCGTCGACGCGCTGCCGCCGGTCCAGGATGTCCGGCAGCCGTTGGATCAGCTCGGCGCCCGGCGTCGGCGGCTGTCCGTTGAGACCCGGCACGCGCGCGGGAGGCACGTTGAGAAAACGGTCGAGATAGACGCTCATGGCCGCGTCGTAGACGCCGCGTACCAGCTCGCGCGACGGCGACCGCATCAGGCCGCAGCGAACCGCATTTGCGAACGACAGCGTGTGCAGCGCGCGGTCCCAATCGCCGAACTCGTTGCTGACGTGAAAGCGGGCGACGCGCGTGACCGCCGCTTGAAGCACGGCCTCAGCGAGCTGCACCGGGTCGACGCCCGAACGCAGCGCGGCCGTGAGCGACGCGGCGATGGCGTCGGGATCGTCGCCCAGGACAGCGTCGATGAGCGCGGCACGCTCAGGCCACGGCGCTGGGTCGCCTGCCGGCGCGGACTCATCCGGAATCTCGCGGAACGCCGCCTCGAGGATTTCCACCAGGTCGCGCGGCCGCCGCCAGGCGTTGGATTCCTCCATGCGCTGCGCGTTGGCATACCCCCGCGCGAGCGAGGCGAGCACGCCCTCGGCAAGGTCCCAGCCGGCGAGGTCCAGCGCCTCAAGCGCCTTGTTGGTGAAATCGAGCACATGGCCACTGGACAGGTAGCGGTGGTCGGTCGCGGCGGCGAACAGCATGTCGGCCAGGGCCTCCGGCTCGAAGCCGGCCTGCACGGCGGTGAGCAGACAGCGTTCGGCGCCGGTGGCGTCGCGAACCTCGACGGATCTCCGGAACCAGCGCTTGAGTGCGGCCGGATCGGCCGGCGCGTCGGGCAGCGGCCCGGCGGGGAATCGCGGCGCCGCTCCGGCGCAGTCGCTCGCCACGTTCGACAGCCCGTGAAACAGCGCCCGAGCATGTTGGTCCCGCGGTAACCGGGGCAGCAAGTTCATCATGCAGGTGAGCACCGTGAGGCCCTGCCCCCAGCCGTCGGCGAGGTAACGCACCCCGAACTCCAGCCCGATGCGAAACGGCTCGCGCGGGCTCGCGCCGGCCTCGAGCAGGCCGATGACCGCCTTGGCGATGACCAGCGACAGGTTTCGCTCCAGGCCGTCGCGCAGACGGCGGCGGTGATGCGCCAGCTCGTCACGGTCGGTCCGCAAGTCGATCCAGATGTCGCCGTCGACCACCTCGGTGGGGAACGCCGGCGCGTCGTCGGCCCAGAGATCGAACGTGCCGCCGGTGGTCACATCGAAGCGCGCGTGGTGCCAGTGGCAGGTGAGAATCCCGTCGTCGACGCTGCCGCGGTCGAGCGGGAATCCCATGTGGGGGCAGCGATTGTCGAGCGCATGCACGGCGTCGCCGTCGCGGACGAGCACCAGGGACCGCCCGTTGACGCGCAGACCGTGGCAGCGGCCGGGCGCAAGGTCACTCAGCTTTCCGGCGTTGACCTTGCCGTCATGCGCCATGGGTCCGACCTCCAACCGCCCGTGCCCCTATGCTCCCACCGTGGAGCGCCGCCGCCAAGCAGCGGCGCGAGCCGCGCGACGCTGGGTCTGGGGCTCAGTATCCCCGGCCGACGGGGCACACGAACGCGAGCGGGCGGTCCTGGGCGAAGCGACGCAGGTTGGCGAAGAAGATCTCCTGCCGCTCGGCGGCCAGCGTCGTGCTCAATGCCGAGGTGTGCGCCGAGATGAGGATGTTGGGCGCGGTCCAAAGCGGACTGTCCTGCGGCAGCGGCTCAACGGCCGTCGCGTCGATCCCGGCGCCGGCGATGTGGCCGTCGTGCAGCGCCTCGGCCAGCGCGTCCTCGTTCACGATCCCGCCGCGAGACACGACGACGATGTGCGCGCCCTCGGGCATGAGCGCCATGCGCTCGGCATTGATCAGGTCGGCGGTCGCGGGAATAAACGGCGACGTAACGACCAGCCAGTCGGTGTGCCGCAGCATCTCCTCCAAGTCCTCGGGCGGGTAGACCTTGCGCACGCCGGCGGGAACGTCGGTGGGGCTCGGGTCCATGGCATAAACGTGCATGCCGAAGGGCAGGGCACGCTGCGCCACGGCTCGGCCGACGCCGCCCATCGAGAGGATGCCCAAGCGGCTGCCATCGAGCGGCAGCATGCGGTGGTTGTATTTCACCGTGTCCCACACACGCTGCCGCTGGTCGTCCAGCGACTCCACCAGATGGTGCGCAAGGGCCAGGATGAACATGAACGCGTGATCGGCCATGGGGTTGGTGTGGGGACCCGGCGCGTTGGTGATCACGACGTCGGAGGCGACGATCTCGGGCACCTTCATCAGCCGGTCGATGCCCATGCCGGGGTTGTGGATCCAGCGGAGGCGTGTGGCCGCGCGCATCTCTTCGCCGGTCGGCGTCCCGTAGAAGGCGTCCGAATCGACGACCTCGCGCAGCCGCTCCTCCGGGGTCTGTGGCTCGACGATGATTGCATCGGGAAACTCCGCGCGAAGCTCGTCGGTCGGCAGGACGTAGTAGTCGGCGTGCGGGACTATCAGCACCTTCATAGGGGCGTCTCCGGGTCGCTCGGCCTCAGCGGCGGCTGCGAGAACGGTAGCGGGGCGGCGCGAGCGCGTCTATTCGCGGGTAGTGGGAGACCTTGACATTTGCGCACTGCCTGGCGTTACCCCGCACCGACGGGCGCCCTCGACTCGGCAGTTGACTTGCAGGGGTGGATTCCCGCCTTCGCGGGAATGACGGAACCGAAGCGACCCGCCAGCTATTCGCGCCGCCCGAGCAGGGTGGAAACGCGCCGGCGGCGGCCCGAGCATGCCCGGGCCGCCGCCGTGGGGGGAGGTGGTTAGGAAACCGTGACTTCGATTCGCTTGGGCTTGCTGGCCTCCAGCTTGGGCACGGTCACCGTGAGCACGCCGTCGGCGTAGCTGGACGTCGCCGCGGCGGCGTCCACGCGGTCGGACAGGCGCAGGGCGCGTCGGAAGCTGCCGGCGCGACGCTCGCGCAGCACATAGCCGTCGCCCGCGGCCTCGTCCGCCTCGCCGGTCTTGGCCTGGATGGTGAGCACGCCGTGCTCGACGGAAACGTCAATGTCGTCCTTCGCGACGCCGGGCAGCGAGGCGCTGATCTCGATCGCGTTCTCGTCCTCGCGGACGTCGACCGGCAACACCCACGAAGATGCGCGCGTGGGCAGCGCCGAGCGGCGCCAGGGGCGCCCAATGGCGTCGTGAATGCCGAGCAACTCGCGGAACGGGTCCCAACGCTGAATGGTGGCCATCGTGTCCTCCTCCGTGCGGCCCGCCTCTCGGACCGCCGATTCGATCTGTCGGAGGTATCGTAAGACTTGAGTGTGTCTCTGTCAAGTAAGTTTCATTGCAAAAGCGCAGGTGTTTCCTGTGGGGTCGCTAGCTGCGGGTTCAACGGGCGAAATCCCAGGCTGCACGCAGCCTGGGCCACCGGGCAGATTTGATCCGTGTAGGGGCAGCCCTTGTGGCTGCCCGAGCTATGCCGCGCGGTGCCCCGGCGGATCACATAGTGCGAGAGGTCGAGACGCGCTGAGCCTTCGGGTTCGCCCCTTAGACTCCTCGCTCCGCTCGGAATGACAGACTTGGAGAATGGCCGACCTTGAGGCGCCGCCCTAGGCCGGCGGCGACCAGGCGGGCAGTCGGCGACGCCAGACTTCGTCGACTGCGTCGCGGATGAACAGCGCCTGACTCCAGTTGTCCGTGAAGACCGACAGCCGGTAGCCGCTGGCGATCATTTCGGGGCAGGTCCACAGGGTGGCGCCGGGGGCCGCGGCCTCCAGCCAGAGCTTGACGAGCTCGTCGACGAACTCGATCCAGTCGTGGAACTCCGGCGTCGGATTGCCGTCGCCGTCGATCACCGGCACCTGCGCGTGATGTCCGTTGAAGGCGCGCAGGTGAAACCAGTTCGAGTTCTGGACCAGCTCCGGCCGGTCGAGCAGGCGGCCGGCGAACGGCGGCGGCAGGTGCTTGATGACAGCCGGGTGGGAGTGGTCCCACACCATGGGCAGCAAGCGGCCTTCGGCCCTGGCGAAGCCGTCCGCCAGGGCGTAGGCCTTCTCGGGCGTCTCGGTGGCCGTGTCGCGGTGCACCTCGATCGCCGCTTCGATCCCGATCTCGTCCGCCGCGGCGAGCGTGCGGCGCGCCAGCGCCACCGCCGAGCGCGTGGGCGTGTCGTGGTTGCCCATCTGCACGTTCACCGTCGCCGCGCCGGCGTCCTGCGCCGCGGTGAGCGCGGGCCTGATGTCACGCGCGGTTTCGATGTCGGCCGTGCACCAGAACAGCAGGCCCGAGTCGTCCACCATCTGGCGGGTGATCGGCGGCGTACGCCCCGTGAACCCGTCGAATCCGGCCCCGGCCACCTCCGCGATCTTGCGTTCGAAGCTCCATTCGCTGTCGGGGCTGGGGTGACCCATGAAGCTGTTGATCGCGGCCAACTGAAGGAGTCTGGGTGGTTCGGGGGATGCCTGTGCCGCCATGGATGTCGCCTGGGGTGGGTGAGAGTTCGGGTGGCCGTCAGCGTAGCAGTGGCACGTTGGCGGCGGCGTTTGTCGTCAGCGGCCGGAGATTGGGAGTTCTAGATTCCTCGCCGCGCTCGGAATGACGGAAGGCGCGCCGAGTAGCGTAGGCTGGCGCGGCGCAGAAACATTCCGGGACGCGGGAGGCGGAGTCGATGAGCGAGGCGGAAGAACCGCGCGTGGTGACGGTGGGGCGCGGCCGGCGCGACTACGTGCCGGGCGTGTCGCTGGAGTGGCTGGCGGACGGGGATTTGACGCCCGGCAGCGGAATGACGTTTGGGCGCGCCCAGTTCGAGCCCGGCTCGTCGAATCCGGCGCACTATCACCCCAACTGCCACGAGCTGGTGTTCGTGGCGGAGGGCACGATCGAGCACACGCTCGGCTCGCAGACGGTCACGCTATCCGCGGGATCGTTGTTGCATGTGCCTCAGGGCGTGCGGCACCGGGCGATAAACGTCGGCGAGGACACGGCGACGCTGCTGGTGGCGTTTTCCAGCGAGGCGCGGCAGACGGTCTTTTTGGACGATCCGGCCGGGTGAGTCGAGCGGGCGCCCACGAGGGGCGCCCCTACCGGAGGCGGACCCGAGAGTCGGCGCCGTCCGGACCCCTCACCCCGACCCTCTCCCGGTAGGAGAGGGAGCAGACCCTGCCGAAGCGCCTCGGGACTAAGTGAGTCCGGCGGCGGCGTACCACTCAAGGGTGTCGAGCAGCGTGTCGTCGAGCGGCCGCGCCCGGAAGCCCAGTTCCCGATGGGCCTTGCTGGCATTGAAGTACAGGTAACGCGCCCCGGTGACGGCTTCATCGTGGGCGATTGGCGGAGCGATGCCAACAAGGTCCGCGAGCGGCTCGACCGTGACGCTGAGCACCGTAAGAAACCAACGCGGCAGGGTGACGATCGGCCCGGTGTTGCCAGCGATGCGTCCCGCCCGCTTCGCGAGGTGTCGGTAGGTGAGGTTGTGACCGGTGAGCAGGTAGCGTCGACCAGCCCGGGCGCCGGCGGCCATGGCCACGAGGCCGCGCGCCACGTCGCGCGCGTCGACCAGGCTGTTGCCCCCGGGCGGCACGGCGCGGACCCAGCCGCGCACCAGCGGCCGCAGCATGCGCCAGGCATGGCCGCTGCGGTCCCACGGGCCGAGCACCGTGCCCGGATTGGCCACCACGGCAGAGAGTCCCCGCGACGCCGCATCGAGCACCAGCCGTTCTCCTGCCTGCTTGGACAGGGCGTACAACAGCCCGTGCTCCGCTGCATCAAACGGAGTCATCTCGTCCATCGGCGTTTCGAGCCGGTCCGCGAGCCCCACCGCGGCGAGCGAGCTGACGTGCACCAAGCGCCTCGGCGGGTGCGCCGCCAGCCAAGTGAGCAGGTGCGCCACGCCTTCGACGTTGATTTCCCACTGGAGCCGGTGATCGCGCCGGCGAAACGACTGGTTGGCGGCCAGGTGGAACACCCAGTCGAAGGTCTCATCCGGGTACGACGCCGGGTCCCGCACGTCGCCCGTCGCTTGGCTGACGTCGAGGCCCTCGAACGCCGGCGCCGCCCATGGGTCGCCCGGTAGCACCAGCGCCGTGACTTGGTGGCCGCCGGCGGCCAACTCCCGGACGAGCGCGCTGCCGAGCTGCCCCGTGGCACCGGTGACGAAGCAGCGCATGCTAGTGCGGGCGCGCGCCGCTCATGGCGGCGCGCTGCTGGCTAGGCGGCCTCGTCCGTGATCTCGAAGGAAAGGTCCCCAAGTCCCTGCACCTCGAAGCCGAGACGCAGCGTGACCGGGCCCTGGGGCAGGTCGACGCCGCGGACGACCAGCGTCGACGTCTTGTTCATCACCAGGCCGAAGGGCGATTCCGGCGTGACTTCGGCAAAGCCGTGCTGGACGCCGTCGACCTCGAAGAAGCAGTCCGCCAGATCGACTTCGACGCCGTTAACCGCCACCGGCAGCAACCGCCGCGCATAGCCCGACCCCAGCGTATTGCAGAGGTTCAGCGCGAACCCGTCGTCCGTGGCGCGCATGCTGCCCTTCACGTAGAGCCGTCGCAGAAGAAAACCCGGAACCTTCAGCGCCATTGATCGATCTCGACCTGTCGTTGCATGTGAAAGATATCGCGTTCGGCAGCCGCCACGTCGTCCGGCAATAGCCGGCTCCCCGGTCGGGCGCCGGCGAAGTACCAAATCTGGGCCAGACGCTCGACCAGTCTGGTGACCTCGAGCGCATGCTCGGGATCGGACCCCACCGCCAGGGTGCCGTGATTCGCCAGCAGCACGGCCATGCGCGGACCCAGGGCAGCCACGGTCGCTTCCGCCAACTCCTCGGTGGCGGACGGCGCGTAGTCGCTGACCGCGACCTCACCGCCGACGTACACGACCTGCTCGTCGAGGATGGGCGGAATCTCCTCGTGGCGCACGGCCAGCACGCTGGCGAAGACGGGGTGCGCGTGGACCACCGCGCGCACGTCCTCCCGGGCCCGATAGACGGCCCCGTGCATGAGGCACTCGACCGACGGGATGCGGTCGCCCTCGATGGGATCGCCGTCGAAGGTCACCGTCACGATGTCGTCGACCGTCGTCTCGTCGGACGGCATGCGGCTGGGCGTGATGTGCATGGCGTCGGTGTGGCCGTCGGCGCGGATGCTGACGTTGCCCGCCGTGCCCACGACCAAACCCTCGCGGTACATGGCCTGCCTGGCCTCGAGCACCGCGGCCCGCGCTGCGGCGGAATTCATAGCGTCTCTTGCACAAAGGCCTCCAGCCGGGCTCTCAGGTCCACCCAGCACGCGTAGTGTCCATCGTACGCCCGTGCGGCCGAGGGGTCCGGCTGGTGGAACTGGGGCGCCGGCGCCAGCTGCGCCGCGGCCTCGTCGAGCGTGTAGTCGCCGGCCGCGGCCGCTCCACAGATCGCGGCGCCGATGGCCGTCACCGGAATCCCGGGGTAGGCCGCCACCGGCGCACCGAGCACGTTCGCCAGGATGGGGCCCGCGGCTGGAGCGGCGGCGAATCCGCCGGTCAATCGAACGGGCGCGTCATCCACGATCGGCGGCGGCAGACGCTCGCGATTTCCCCGCACGGCAAAGGCCATGTCCTCCAGCACCGCGGTGGCCAGCATTTCGCGCGTCGGCACGGCTTCGGCGAAGGGCATGGGTGAAACCACCCCGGCGGCCCCGAGACCCGCGGCCGCCGCGTCCATGACGCGAGCGCCAGTTGCAGCGAAGATTCCGCGCTCGGCCGCGGAGTCGGTCGGGTTCGCCAGGTCGGTCAGCTCGCCGTCGCCGCCCTGGCTCAGCCAGGCATAGCCGCTGGCCAGGTCGCCGGCGTTGCTCTCGGCGAGGTAGCCGCCGCCGATGCGCAGACCGCGCCAAACGGGAGCCTCGGCATCCCATGCCGCTTGCGGTCGCACGGTCGTGAGGCTCCACCCGGCGGTCACGCAGTCGCCGTCGGCGAATCCCACCGTCCGCGAGCCCAGCTCGGCCGCGTGCGTGTCGGGTACGCCCATCGCGACCGGCAGTCCCCGGGCCAGCCCGAGCGTCTCGGCCTGCGTGGCGGACATTTGGGACGCGGCGGCGACACCCGCGACCGGCGGGAGCAGCGAGTGGGTCCAATCGGGGAGTATCGAGTCCAGCCAGCGCTGCTCGGGTACCGAACGAGCGCCGGTTTCGGCGGCGCTCACCGATCCGATCGAATCAGCGCCGGTGAGGCGCCCCACGATCCAGCCCTCGAGCGTGGTCATCGCTCGGGCGCGCGCCGCGATGTCCGGTGCCTCGGCCTCGACCCAAGCCAGCTTGCCGGGCCAGGAGATCGCGGCCAGGGCACGGCCCGCCTCGCGCATGAGGACATTCCCATGGGCGGCGTCGACGGCGGCGCCGTGGAGCGACGCTCGCAGATCGTCGTTGCCCGAGGCGAAGAGCACCGCGTCCTCGCCGTCCAACACGACGAGGGTCTGGCGCATGGCGCACACCCCGAGCGACCGGACGCTGGCGCATTGCGCAGCCACCTCGGACACGCACGCCGCGATCTCGGACCAGATGCGCTCGGCGTCAAGGGGTCGCTCGAGATCGGCGATGACCATGGGCCTGCGCCTACGCTTTCGCTCGGCGACGGCGCGGACTTGACCCTTCGCATCCAGCGCCACCACGCGCGTTCCCGACGAGCCGATGTCGACGCCGAGATAGGCGGCCCCACTGTTCATGAAGTCACGCTTGGCGGAACCGGATTGAGGAGCGGCTCACCGGCCAGGAAGCGCAGGTAGTCGTCCACGATCATGTCCGTGTGCCGCGTGACCGTGTCGTCGGTGGCGCCGCCAATGTGCGGCACGAGGATCACGTTCGGCGCCGAGAGCAGGGGGTGCTCGGGAGGCAGCGGATGCGTCTCGAACACGTCAAGAGCGGCGCCGGCGAGCCGGCCGTCCTCGAGAGCGGCGGCCAGCGCTTCGGTGTCCACCACGCCCTCGCCGGTCGTGGCGACCAGACGCGCCCCGGCCGGCAGCCTGGCCAGGGCATCCGCATCGATGAGGCCCTGAGTTTGGGGCAGCGCGGGACAGTGCACCGCGACCAGGGTTGAGGCGGCGAGCAGCTCGTCGAGCGACACGGCGGTGCAGCCGAGCGCTTGCATCTCCTCGGCGGTAACTGCCGGGTCGCTGGCCAGAATCCGGCAGCCGAACGGTCGCAGCAAGGCGGCCGTGCGCCGCCCGATGGCGCCCAGGCCGATGATGCCCACGGTCTGCCCGCCGAGCTCCGTGCCGCGAAAGCCGGTGTATCCGGCGGTGGGATCGGCCCAGGCGCCTTCCGCGACGAATCGAGAGGCGTCGATCACCGGGCGCACCAGATTGAGCATGAGCGTCAGCGTGAGCTCGGCGACCGCCTGCGAGTTACGGCCGGGCGTGTTGGCCACCACCACGCCGGCGGCCGCGGCCGCGTCGAGGTCCACGTGGCCGTGGTCCACGCGGCAGATTCCCACGAACCGCAACGTCGGTGCGCTGACAATCGTTTCCTCGAATAGGAAGTCCGCCTCGATGAACAGGGCGCCATAGCCGTGCTCTTCGATCTCCGCCGCAAGCTCGAGCGGATCGACCAGCTCCTGGGTCTCGGTCCATGGACGCGACGTGAGGTCCGCGACGCGCCGCAGGCGATCCACCGCGGGCCCGGCCAACTCGACCAAGCTGAGCACCCGCGGGCGGCGGCTGGGCTGGCTTTGCGCGTTGGTCATAAAGCAGGCACCATCGGGAACTGGCCGATGCTGGCCAAGGGGGCATTGTGAACCGAATTCTCGATCGCGTTCGTGAGCCGGCCGACCTTCGCCAGCTTGCCGCCGAGGAGCTGGCGGCGCTGGCCGACGAGATTCGCGCCGAGATCATCGACACAGTTCAGGCCAACGGCGGCCATCTCGCCTCGAATCTCGGTGTGGTGGAGCTGACGCTGGCCCTGCACCGGGTCTTCGAAAGCCCGCGGGACCCAATTATCTGGGACACGAGCAACCAAGCCTACGCGCACAAGCTCGTAACGGGACGCGCCGACGACTTCAAGAGCTTGCGTCAACCGGGCGGGTTGTCGGGATTTGCCGCACGCGAGGAGAGCCCGCACGACGTCATCGGCGCCGGGCACGCCGGCACGGGCGTATCGGCCGGCGCGGGCGTCGCCCTCGCCAGCCGCGTCCACGGCGACGACGCCTCGGTCGTCACAGTGATCGGGGACGGGGCCTTTACCTCCGGCGTAGTCTTCGAGGCGCTGAACCATGCGGGCGATCTCGGGTTGCCGCTGGTGCTTATTCTGAACGACAACGGAATGTCGATCTCGCCCAATGTCGGGGCGCTCGGCCGCAACCTGGGCCAGGGTCGGCACTACGACTGGACGCCGCCCGCTCCGGACAGCCGCTTCACCCCGTCCCAGCGCGAAACCGCGCCCACCTCACCTTCGGGCTCGGCCCAGGAGTTCTTTGGGGCGTTCGGCTTCGCCTACCAGGGTCCCGTCGACGGTCATGACCTTCGTTCCCTGGAAGAGGCGCTGCAGGCGGCCAAGGCGCTCCGTCGACCGGTCGCCGTGCATGTCTTCACGCAGAAGGGCCGCGGTCTCCCCGCCGCGGTGAGCGATCCAGTGACGCTGCATCAGCCGGGGACGGCTCAGGCGGTGGGAGCCACCGCCGCGCCGAGCTATAGCAAGGTTCTGGCGCAAACCCTGGCCGAGCTGGCGCGCGACGACTCGCGAATCGTCGCGGTGAGCGCGGCCATGCTGGAAGGCACCGCGCTGGCGGACCTGCAGCAGGCGCTGCCCGGACGCGTGCACGACGTGGGCATTGCCGAAAGCCACGCCCTGGCGCTGGCCGCCGGGCTGGCCACCCAGGGTCTGCGTCCGGTGGTGTGCATCTACTCGACCTTCCTCCAGCGTGGGTTCGACCAGATCGTGCACGACATTGCGATCCAGGAGCTGCCGATCGTGCTGGGCGTCGATCGCGCCGGCGTTGTGGGTGACGACGGCCGCACGCATCACGGCGTGCTCGACCTGGCCTATCTGCGAGCCATTCCCAACCTCGTGGTCGCGGCGCCCAAGGACGAAAACGAGCTGCGGCACCTGCTCGCAACCGCCATTGCCTCGGATCGGCCGTTCGCGATTCGGTATTCGCGCGGCGCGGGCCGCGGGGTGCCCTGCGACGAGCCGCTGCGACAGATGCCCATCGGTCGCGGCGAAGTGCTCCGCGAAGGCGGTTCCGTCGCCCTGCTGCCGATTGGGTGGGCCGTGCATCCGGCGATGCAAGCTGCTGAAGTCCTGGCAGCCGACCACGGCATTCACGCCGCGGTTGTCAACCCGCGCTTCGTCAAGCCGCTTGACACGGAGCTGATCGTGCAGGTGGCTGAGCGGACGGGACGCGTGGTGACGATCGAGGACCACAACCGCATGGGCGGCTTCGGCAGCTCCGTGCTCGAGCTCCTGGCCGACCACGGCCGGCGCGATATCACCGTGAGCCGCCTGGGCCTCCCGGACCAGTTTCTCGATCACGGGCCGGCGGACAGCTTGCGCGCGGCGCACGGGCTGAGCGTCGACGGCATCGTGGACGCGGCGCGTGGGCTGGTAGATCAGCACACCAGCGAGGAATCGACGGCGGCCGACTGGCCGTTGACGGTCGAGGGGCGCACCACCGCCTCTTAGGACATCCTCGGGCGATGAAAATCAACGAAGCTGTCTCCGACATAAGAAACCAGAATCTCGTCCTGCCCGAGTTTCAGCGTGAGTATGTGTGGTCAAGGGAACAGGCCAAGCAACTTCTAGTTTCGTTGACTCGCAAATACCCGGTCGGGGGCCTCCTGTTTTGGAAAACCGGAGAACCTCCAGAGCTCAAGAACGTCGACACGATGCCGGAACGCCTTGGCACCGTCCAAGTGATTCTGGACGGACAGCAACGACTGACGACGCTCTATTTGCTAATTTCGGGCGAAATTCCACCGTACTACCTTAGCCGGGATATTACCAACGACATTAGGGACCTGTTCTATAATTTGTCCGACGGAGACTTCCAATACTTTCAGCCGGTTCGAATGAGAGACAACCCCCGCTGGGTTCGAGTGGTCGACTGCTTTGATGGAGACACGGTGGATGTGTTTCGGGTTGCCCAAGAAACAGTAGGCGAGGATGAGTCGGCATTTCAACAGGCGAAGCTTTATGAATTCCATCTGAGCAAGCTCCGCAGCATTCGGGACGCCGATCTACCAGTCCAGGTAGTACCTGACGAAGCCTCTCTCGACGACGCGATTGACGTTTTCGACAGGCTCAATAGCCAGGGAACTCAACTGACCGAAGCTGAACTTGCCCTCACTCACATAACCGGCAGGTGGTCTCAGGCCAGAAGGACCCTGAAGGCCAGAATGGATGAATTGCAGCAACAGAGATTCGAATACGACTTGACCTTCATGACACGAGCATTGGTGTGTACTGTCACTGGTCACGCCCTCTTTGAACACATTCATTCGGTGGAGCGAAGCCGCCTAGAGGATGGATGGTCAAAGCTATCCAAAATACTGGCATATCTCACCCATGTACTCCCCGGCCGAGCCTACATTCATTCGACTCGGGAAATGAGCTCAACAAACCCACTGATCCCAATCGTCCGATTCCTGACCCTACACGACTGCAAGTTTCAGTCGGAGTCTTCCCTTCGGCGGGCATTGCACTGGCTGTACCTGGCGCTGGTACATCAGAGATACACAAGCCAGACCAACACGCGTCTGGAGCACGATGTCACTGTCGTGAACAGGGAAGATACACCGTGGGAGTCCCTGTTGAACCAGATCGTAGATCAGCGCGGCCGCTTGGAGGTGTTGCCCGACGACTTTGAGGGACGCGGCGCCGCACACCCGCTCTATCGAATGAGCCTCGCGTTGGTCAAGGCCAATCGTGCTGTCGACTGGTTCAATGGCTTATCGCTGACTACGCCAGTGGACGACACTTTCGGGATTCACAGCCACCACATCTTCCCCCAAAGCGA
Organism: Chloroflexota bacterium; assembly: GCA_965243625.1. Classification (GTDB taxonomy): domain Bacteria; phylum Chloroflexota; class UBA11872; order UBA11872; family UBA11872; genus JAJECS01. The sequence continues at coordinate 159,888 of CBDEVI010000002.1, read as the reverse complement.
GCTCTACAAGAACGGCTTTAGCCCGGACAGCCATGTCGATCGGAAGCTCGTAAACGCGATAGCGAATAGGGCCTTTCTGAGTGGTCCAACGAACTTGAGTATTGGGAGCCGGATTCCGGAAGAGTACCTCCCGGAAGTCGAAGCAAAGTTCCCCGGGGCCCTCGAGAGTCAGTTCATTCCGATGGATAGTGAGCTTTGGAAGCTGAGACGGTACCGGGACTTTCTCCGCGTCCGGAGGGAACTACTAGCTACCGGTGTCAACCAAATGCTTGAGAATCTTGCTAGTGAAGAGGGTCCGTCGCACTCCCGACCATTGACCGAGCTAGTCGACATGGGAGAGGGAACAGGGCTCGAGTTCAAGAGCACATTGCAGTGGGATGTCGTAGCGGGGCGACAGAATAAGGGCCTTAGGGATGCTGTTCTCAAAACTATAGTGGCATTCATGAACACGGAAGGCGGCACACTGCTGATCGGAGTCGAAGACAGTGGGCAAATCTTCGGGCTGGAAAGAGACTTGAGTCTCGTCGGAGGATCGCAAGACAAGTTTCTCCAACAACTGAATTCGCTCGTCGTGGACAGGCTAGGAATCCAGTACAGCCCCTATGTAGTCAGTAGGATTGACACTGTAGGTGAGAAGCTAGTCTGTGTAGTCGACACTTCAAGGTCAGCTGAGCCGGCATTCATGTCGGGCCAAAGAGGGCGGGAGTTTTACGTTAGGGTGGGCAACACGACGCGCTCACTCGACGCTGAGGAGACTCACAGCTTTATCGAGCAGAACTCTCAATAGGCTGAGTCGGGCATCAAGTTCTTGAGCCTAGTAGTCTCAGTCCGACCAGAGCTCACTGACAATGTCAGGAGTCGGCGGCGTTCGTCCAGAGAATGCGGCTTACTCCGAAAGGTCCTAGGGCGCCACGTCCTCCGGAAGCCGGGTCGAGCTGGCGGTGACGGCCGCGTCCAACTGCGCGCTCGAGACTCCCTGAGCGCCGCGCAGATCCGCGCGCGTGAGATTCGCGCCGGTTAGATCCGCTTCGTCGAGATGGGCGTTGATGAGCACGGCGCCGTCCAATCGCGCCTCTGAGAGGTCCACGCGCTCGAGGTGAGCGCCCGGCAGATGCACGCCGCGGAGGTCGGTTTCGGAAAGGTCCAGCCGGTCGCTCCCGCGCCGCGTGTGGCGATGCGCCCCGATGGTAGTCATCGCCATTTGCACGTCGGGGCGCACAATCTCGGGATCGTCCGCGCGTTCCGCATCCAGCGGAGCGTTCTGGCGCACGTAGCGGCACAGCACGCCCATCACCGGCCAGTAGTCCTGCGGCGACTCCTGCACGATCTTTCCGAGCTCCTCGATGCCCCGGATGCGCTCCTCGATGACCGGTTCGCCTTCGTGCGAAACGTTGAGCTGGGCGATCGAGCTGCGAACGCGCGTGTTCAGCGTCGGTCCCTCGCGGGCCTTGATGGACTCGTAGAGCGATCGTTGCCGGCGCCAGAAGTAGTAGAGGCCGCCGCCGAGCAGCAGCACGCCGATGAGCTGCACCGGCCCGAAGCCCTCGTCGACAGCTTGCGTTCCCTCCGGCCCCGGGACGGGCGTGGGTATGGGCGTGGCCTCGGCTTCCTGCCGCATGGCCTCGCCGCAGGTGGCGGCCCCCCAGAACATCATGGCGCTGATCGCCACGAAGAACAGCACGATGCCAGCAGCGGTGAGCAAGAACTTGAGGTTGTGCACCTGCGACCCCTGGGCGCCGACGACTGCCGCAAGGTTACACCGCGATAGACAGTGCGGTCGGGAACGCAACCGACTGCTACGATCCCCGCGTGATCGCTGCCGGCGGGGCGAATCGCTTCGCGCACGGATTCGACAATGTCAAAGGGAACCGCCTCCATGGCCGTTGAGCGCCTGCGACAGCGGCTGATGCCCTGGCAAGAAGGTCGGCTGGGGGCATCGCTGGAGACGCTGGCGACGCCCGAAGTGCCGGTCGTGGCCCTGGACGCGCGACTGGAGCTTGGGCCGCCGGTTCTTGCCGTGGGGCTGGGCGGTCGCGGCGTGGTGACGGTCCGACCGGACTGGGCGCCGGCGCTGGAATCGGCATTGGGCGGGCTCTCCTACGACCTGCTCTTCTCGATTTACGGCGCGTATGAGATCAGCCGGGCCACGCTGCCCCACGGTCTCACCGGCTGGGGCCCCTACTTCTGCATGGCGGCGGACGAGGAGAGCTTTTGCGAAGCGGACGACCCGCGTCCCGTCTATCTCAGCGGCGACGAGATTCGATCGCTGGCCGATCCCAAGATCTTCTGGCACTGCTTGTTGGACGAGTCGATCGGGGGATTCGGCATCTTCGACGACGGTCAGCTGGTCTCGCTGGCGTCGATTCGCGTTGAGAGCGACCAGTTGCTCGAGATCGGCATCGACTCGGCGCCCGATAAACAGCTGCGCGGCATGGGGCGGGCCGTGGCGGCGGCGGCGGGGCGCTGGATCCTGGAGCAGGGCAAGCTGGTGTGGTGGACGACGTCGACCTGGAACGTGCCCTCGTCGCGGCTCTCGCGCGCGCTGGGGCTGGTCCACATCTGGAGCGAAATGATCGCGGTGCCCGGACCGTTCCGCATGCCGCCGCAGCCGCTGGGCGCACCGGCGCCCGGCGCCGAAATGCGCAACTACTACCCCGAGTGGGCCATGAACCACGACATCAAGCCCAGGGAAGACTAGGGAGTCGCAGATGAGCGCTTCGGATCGTCCACTGCGGGTGGCGATTGCCGGCTGCCACCGCATGCTGGATCGCGTGGGGCAGAGCCACAACTGGGCGGCGGCGTTCGACGCGGTGCCCGACACGGAGATCGTGGGCGTCTTCGACTACGGGGACGAAACGCGGCGGGAATTCAAGGCGGCCTGGGGCGCTCACATCCCCGACTTCAACGACTACCCGCGGATGTTGGAAACGGTCGACCCCGACATCGTCTGCATCGCCACGCGGCAAACCATGCACGCGGACCAGTGCGAGCAGGCCGTCGCGGCCGGAGCGCGCGGCGTGTTCTTCGAGAAGCCGCTGTGCACGACGATGGACGAGGTCGATCGCATCGTCAATGCGTGCGAGGCCAACGGCGTGGGCGTGGTCTACGGCCTCGACCGCGCTTGGTGGCCGCCATACGTGCAGCTGGCCAAGCTGCTGGCCGACGGGTTGATCGGCGAGGTGCAGGCGGTGTTCGGCTTCGGCCTGGCGCAGCTGCTCAACCACGGCTGCCATTGGCTGGACGTGATGCTCACACTGGCGGGGCATCCCGAGCCAACCTGGGCCGCCGGCTACGTCAACGACGTCTCCAGCCTGCCGGCGGACGCACGGGACCGGCTGGATCCACCGGGACGCGGGATGTTCGGCTGGGGCGAGAACAAGTTCGCCCACGTGATGCGCGAGGGCGCGCCGAGTCACGCCTACGAAGTCCTTGGTAGCGACGGCCGGCTGCTGGTCACCAACGACGCCAGCGACGCGCTGGTGTGGCGCGTGCGCGAGGGCTTCGGCTTCCTGGGCCGCGAGGGCCTCGCAGCCGAACCGCTGGAGCTGCCCGACCGAGGCGGTCTGGCGGACGCCGGGCGGGTGGCCGTCGGGGACCTCGTGGCCGCGATTCGCGACGGCCGGCCCTCCATCTGCGGGCTGGACCGCGCGCGGCTGGTTACCGAGTTGGGCTTCGCGTTCCACGAGTCGCATCTCCAGGGCGGCGCGCGCGTGGCGCTGCCGCTGCAGGAGCGCAACGTGCGCGTGCCGTCCTACGAATGGGGCAACGAGGCGCCCGCGGCCGAGTAGCCCGGAACCGCTAGACCAACTCCCAGCGGCTGGGGTTCATGCCCGGCGCCTCGGACTTCATCCCCTCGGGTTTGTTGCCGCCCTCGGGCAGCCAGTGGCGAGTGTTTCGATCGGCGAAGAGCGGGCGCACGTGGTCGGGCAGTGCCGCCACGGCGTCGGCGTCCCACGCCGGCACGTCGCCCTGCGGCCCGGCCCACGCGGGCCGGTAGGCGATGGCGATCATCTCCCGCGGCCGATCGCCGGTGTTGGGGAAGTTGCCGTGGAACACGCGGTGGTTGATCAGCACGGCAGATCCCGCCTTGGCGGGCACCATGACCTCTTCGGGGTGGCCCTCGAAGCGGAGATACGGATTCGCGTCGGCGTGGAAGGAAAGATGCGACCGCGGCACGACGCGAAACGGCGAGACCTCGGGCGTCAGGTCGTCGAGGTAGTACAGCACCCGCACCATGAACGGCGTGCTGCCGCCCTGGCCGAAGATCTTCGATCCGTAGGGCTGACCGTCGGTGTGCAGGCTGATGCCGGGATGGCCGGGCTCCGATCGGGCGTATGCGACCGACATCAGGATGAGGTCCGGCCCGCAGAGCGCGCGGAGGAAGGCCAGCGCGGGCGGGTTCGCGATGAGATCGTTGATCAGACCGCCGGCAAACTCCACGCCGGGGCGAACCTGCTGGCTCTTGCTGTAGTCGGTGGGGATGGTCTCCCAGGTCGCCGTGACGGCCTTGAGATCGGCCACCCGGTCCGGCGTGAGCAGGTCGGGCAGCACCAGGTAGCCCTCGACCTCGATCTGCCGGATGCGCTCGCCAAGGGTCAGCGCCGCCCAGTCCCGGTCGTCAATCCGCCGCGTCGCCGCCTCAACGGCCATCGCCGCCTCCGTCACAGATGCGTTGGTGATGGGTTGACCTTCCCGCATGGGCGCATCGTGGTCAACCCCATCCCAGAGTCGGCAGCGGACGGGCGGCTCGGTCTAGACCAGCCCTAGCCGGTGGTTGGAAAGGCGCTCCAGGCCGTCGGCGGTGACGAGGTAGTTGTGCTCCAGGCGGACGCCGTGGAAGGGCATGCCGTAGGCGCCGGGCTCTAGGGCGATGACCATGCCCTCCAGCACCTGGCCTTCGACGCCGGGCACGAAGTCCGGCGCCTCGGGATGCTCCAGTCCGAGCGAGTGTCCGGCGTGGCCCGGCAGGCCCCAGTCCGGGTTGGCGCGGCGCAGCACAGAGTCCTGCACGGCGTAGATTTCGTGCGCGCGCACGCCGGGGCGAATCATGGCCTCGGACGCCGCCAGCGCCTCGTGCACGGCGTCGAAGGCGTCCTGCTGCTCCGGCGTGGGCCGCCCGCCCAGGGTGATGGTGTTGGTGAGGTCGCAGCGGTAACCGTTGACGTAGGGAAACAGGTCCATGACGACGTTGTCGCCGGCTTCCATGACGCGCGGGCCCGGGTCGCCGCGGCGCGGCACGACGCGCGGGCCGGAGATGAACTCGCACATCATCACGAACGGGCCTTCGGCCACCTCCAGCCCGGCGGTCACGATGGCGGCGTAGGCGTCGATCTCACGCATGCCGGGCGCCAGGCAGTGCCACGACGCCGCGTGCATGGCCTCGCCGACCCGCACGGCGGCGCGGATCAGCTTCAGCTCGTCGGGGTCCTTGACCCGGCGCATGAGGCCCAGGTGCGGCTCGATGTCCCGCACGTCTTGCGCCGCCTCGACGAACGCCGCGGGCACGGCGGCATGCTCGACGCCGATGATCGCGCTCCCAAGCTTGCCAATCAGGTCGATTGCCGCGCGGGCCGTGCAGTGGGCGCGGGTGACGTCGGGCTCCGCCACACCCCAGGGGCCGTGGATCACCTCGTCAACGGCGGGCTCGCCGTCGAGCTTCGCAAATCCGTCGAGGACGAGCGTCGTCGGACCGCCGCGTTGGATGACCAGGTACTGCGGGGCGCGATGGTGGATGTCGTTGGGCGACGGCATGTAGTTGGCCAGGTAGAAGACGTGCTCGGGCCGCGTGACGACGAGCGTCTCCACGTCGGCGTCGACAGCCTCGAGCAAACGGCGCGTGCGCGCCCGACATCCCTCAGTGCTGAGCATGAATTCCCTCAACCGTCGAGCGGCGCTGGACGTCGGCAGTCTCGCGCACCGACGCGCGGCGGTCGAGCCTCAGGCGGACGGGCGACCCAGCGCGTGGCGCAGGGCAGGCTCCAGCATGGGGAAGTGGAAGTGGTAGCCGGATTCGACGAGCCGGGCCGGCTCGACGCGCTGGCTGGCCAGCAGCATCTCGTCGGCGATCTCACCCATCATTGCGCGCAGAATCGGCGACGGCACCGGCAGCAGGGCCGGCCGGCCAAGCACGCGACCCAAGGTGCGGGCAAACTCGAGATTGGTGCACAGCTCCGGGGCCACGACGTTGACAGGGCCCCTCATGTCGTCGCGCGCCAGGACATGCCGCACGACCCCGACGACATCCTCCAGCGCCACCCACGGCCACCATTGGCGGCCGCTGCCCAGCGGGCCGCCCAGCCCAAGCTTGAACGCGGGCGCCTGGCGCGTCAGAAACGCGGAGTGGCCCGCCACCACCGGCGCGCCGCGCAAGTGCACTACCCGGATTTCGCGGCCGGTGGCGGGATGCGCGGCGGCCTCCCAGTCGGTCGCGACCTTTGCCAGGAGACCCGACCCCGGCGGGCTGTCCTCACGCAGGACTTCGTCGCCGCGGTCGCCGTAATACCCCACCGCGGAGTAGGACACGAAGACGCGGGGGCGAGACTGCAACACGGCCAGCGTCTCGGCCAGTAGCCGCGTTCCGTCGACCCGGCTGGCGTAGATGCGGCGCTTCTTGGCGGCCGTCCAACGCCAGGCCGTCGTCGGCTCGCCGGCCAGGTGCACGACGGCGTCGAGGCCCTCGAGACCGGCCGCGTCAATGGTGCCGCCGGCTGGATCCCAGGCAACCTGACCTTCGGCGGCGGGACGGGGCGGGCGGACGAGATGGATGACCTCGTGGCCGTCGGCCAGGAGCGCGGCGGTGACCGCGCCGCCGATGAGGCCGCTGCCGCCGGTGAGCGCTACCCGCACGATGCCCCTCCGATCACCCTTCTCCTAGTGTTAGCTGAACGCAGCCAACGGGCAAGAGGCGGAGCCCATCTCTGCGGGATCGCCAGGTTGGTTCGCAAGTCACCCGCAAGACCAGGCTGTGTCGGTGACTTGAATCCGCCGCTAGCGCGAGGCGCTCTCGTAGATGTGGCGCGGCGGGCGGCGCAGGTCCCACACCAACCCAAGCCAGCTGAGCACCGTGAGCAGCCAGTGCGTGAGGTCGATTTCGTACCAATAGAACCCATTGCGCTCGGCCCCCGGATAGCGGTGGTGGTTGTTGTGCCAGCCCTCGCCCATGGTGACCAAGGCCAGCCAGAAGTTGTTGCGGCTGGTGTCGTTGGTATCGAATCGGCGGCTGCCCCACATGTGGGCGCCGGAATTGATGAGGTAGGTGGTGTGCCACAGCATCACCGTGCTGATGACAAAGCCCCACACGAGCACCTGCCCCCAGGTGACGCCCGTCTGCGGGAATGCATGCTCCAGCCAGAATCCAAGGCCAATCACGCCGCCCGCATAGGCCGCCATGCCAAGCCGGTAGTGGCTCTCGAAAAAGCGCAGCTCGGGATAGCGAGCCAAGTCCTTGACCTCTTCCCAGCGCGTGTCGTCGCGGCTCACGCGGATGAGCCAGCCGATGTGCGCCCACCAGAAGCCGCCGTGCAGCGGCGAGTGGACATCCTCCTCGTCGTCCGAGTGCCGGTGGTGAAAGCGGTGGTGCCCGGCCCACCACAGCGGCCCCTTTTGCATGGCCGTCGTGCCCAGAAACGCGATCACGGCCTGAAACGCGCGCGACGTGCGATAGCTGCGATGGGAGAAGTAGCGGTGGTAGAAGCCGGTGACGAAGAACACGCGCATCCAGTAGAGGCCCAGGCACACCACCACGGCCGGCCAGCTCACGCCCGTCCAGATGGCGGCAAGCGCCAAGAGGTGCACCAGCGTGAAGGGCAGATTGCGAACGACGACGTGCACGCGCGACTGGGACTCGGACTCGGGAGCGTCCCGCCGGACGGCGGGCACAGTCTCAGAGGTCACGACGGGTCTCGGGCTTCTCCACCCACAAGTGCTTTCGGGATTCAGGCGTCAGGACGCAGCCTTCGTTAGAAAGGGTGAGAGATTGCCGCGCCCCATTCAACTCAATGTTTGGGCGGGGCCGTCAGGTGGCCGCGCCGGCGGCGACCACCTCGCCGGAGGGCTCGGCCGTTTCCCCCACATGCTCCAGCAGTACCTGAACATCGCGCGTGTGCCCGGCGGCAAACGCCGCCGAGCACGTGGCCAGATAGAAGTCCCACATCCGCACGAAGGTCTCGTCGAACCCCAGCCGCCGCACGTCGTCGATGCGGTTCCAAAAGCGCGAGCGCCAGGTATCCAGGGTGCGGACGTAGTGCGGGCCGATCTCATCCACCGTTCGGACGGCAAGGTCGCCGCGCGGCGTCGCCGCGGCCTCGGCGATCTCGCACATGGCCGGCAACAGCCCGCCGGGAAAAATGTAGCGGCTGATCCATCCGGCGCCGCGATAGGGCAGGTCGACGTCGGCGTCGGGAATGGCAATGGTCTGCAGAAGCATCCGGCCGCCCGGTCGCAAGACGCGCTCGCAGACTTCGAAGAAGCATCGCCAGTAGGCGCGCCCGACGGCCTCGAACATCTCAATGGAGACCACGCGGTCGTATTGCCCCTCGATGTCGCGATAGTCGCAGTACTGGATATCCACTCGGTTGCCCAAGCCCGCGTTGGCGACACGCTCTCGCGAGAGCTCGAGCTGTTCTTGCGAAATCGTGATGCCGGTCACGCGGCACCCGGTCGTTTGGGCGGCGTGAAGCGCGAAGCCGCCCCATCCGCTCCCAATCTCAAGCACGTGGTGGTCGGGGCCCAGCTTCAGCTTGTCGCAGATGTCTTGCAGCTTGGTTCGCTGGGCCTCGCCTAGGTCGTCGCACCCTTCCGGCCACCGCGCACAGGAGTAGGTGAGCGACTCGTCGAGGAACAGCCGGTAGAAGCTGTTGCCAAGGTCGTAGTGCGCGTGGATGTTTCGCTCGCTGCCGGCCTTGGTGTTGGCCCGCCGCCGGTGGCGCCAGGCGTTCAGCAGGCGCGCGAGCACGCTGGCGTGCGACTCCAGCCCCAGGCGCGGTCCGTTGCGCAGCGCCTCTTGCAGCAGCGCGGTCAGGTCGGGGCTGGACCAATCGCCGGCCATGTAGGACTCACCCGCGCCGGTCGTACCGCCGAGGAGCAGGCGCGTAAAGAACCGCGCGTGGTGGACATCCACAGACACCCGGTGAGGCGCTTCGCTGGGACCGAAGACGCGCCGCGAGCCGTCGGGGAGCTCGAGCCGCAGCGTGCTACCGGACCACCGACGGAGACGACTGAGGACTAGTGCGCCCGCCGCGGCGTGGATGGGATTGATCATCTCGAGCGGTGAGGCACAGCCGTCGGAAGCGCAGTGGGAATTGTGCCACGCCAGCCGCCGGGGCCATGCGTGGGTGGCCGAAAACGCGCGCACGGCAAGCGCGGCGCGCGAGGCCCTCGATCAGACCGCTGGTGACTTCGGTAACAACTGAGACCCTCTGTCACTGCTGAAAGGCCGTATAATTGGGTCGCGCCGATTGACGCACGCCCCGCCATGAAATCCGCCTGGATCGATCGCACCCTCACCGCCCTGCGGGATGCGGGCGGCAGGGTCACCGGCCAGCGACGCCTGATTCTGGCGGCCATTGATGCCGCGCCCGCCGGGATTTCAGCCGAAGAGCTGGTCAGCGCGGTCCAGCAGTCCGATGGCGACGCGTCGCGGAGCACCGTGTACCGCACGCTGGACCTCCTGCGGGACATCGACGCGGTGGAAACGGTGCACCCCTCACCGGAGCAACACCGCTATCTGGCGCGCCGGACGCCCGATCAGCATCACGTCGTGTGCCAAACCTGCGGCACCGTCGAAATCATCGAACGGTGCACGTTCGACGCGATCACCAACGAGGTTGAGCTCGAAACCGGATTCGCCGTGACCGGCCACAGCCTGGAAGTGTTTGGGCTGTGCGGTCCGTGCCACAGCACCGCGAACTAGCGAACGTCGCCAGTCGCCAGCGACCGGCAGCCGGCGGTCGACCCAATTGAGACGTTGTCCCCCGGGTGTGTCACCATCGAGTGACTCGCTAGAGGACTCGGCAGTGCCTACCTGCTGACGCCGGCGGCCTTGCCGCCCTATGGAGCAAGCATGACGTCCACGCCCCACGCCGATCTGGCCGCCCGACTTCAGACCGCCCTTGACCTCGAGTATCCGCCGGTGGCGGTCGCGCGCGTGGACGCGCGCCCGGCAGGTATCGCGGCGTGGACCGACGCGGTGCCGTCGGCGTGCACGTTTTGGCGCCGCGCCGAGGAGCAGGTGTTCTTCGCCGATGAGGCGGCGCACATGGGCTGTCCCATCGGGGCGATGGTGATGGGATTCGAGCTGCCCGCCCCCAAACAGGAAGAGCTGATGGGCCTGGTCGGCGACATGTGCGCGCTGGCCTACATCCGCGAAGAGGAGATTCCGCACATTCCGCACTTCGAGCAGGGTCCGAAGGGCGCGGTCTACGGTCCCCTGGCGACGTTTCCGCTCGCACCCGACAACGTGATCCTGTGGCTGACGCCCAAGCAGACGATGTATCTCGAAGAGAGCCTGGGCGGCACGCTGTGGACCGGTCCGCAAGACGGCGTGTTCGGCCGACCCGCCTGCGGCGTGCTGCCGACGGCCGCGGGGCGCGACGCGGCCTCGATTTCGCTCGGTTGCATCGGCATGCGCACGTTTACCGAAATCCCCGACGCCTACGTGCTGGCCGCCATCCCCGGCAGCGCGCTGGAGACGCTGGCGGATGGCCTCGACGCGACCCTGTCGGTGAACGGAACCATGGAGGCCCAGTACCAGCAGATGAAAGCCGCCGTCTAACCCGGCGGCCCGCGACGCACGTCGGAGAGGATCGACCCAATGTCAATGCGCGCTGCCGCGCCAGCCGAGATCGTCCAGCCGGCGTTTGACGATCGCGGGCCGGTGCCCGCCGTGTGCCAGGACGCCGCGACGGGCGACGTGTTGATGTTGGCCTACATGAACCGCGAATCGCTGGCGCGCACGCAGGCATCGGGCGAGGCGTGGTTCTGGAGCCGCAGCCGGCAGGAGCTGTGGCACAAGGGCGCCACCTCGGGCAACGTGCTGACGGTGGAGTCAATCCTCATCGACTGCGACGCCGACGCCCTGGTCGTGAAGGTCCGTCCGGCCGGCCCCGCCTGTCACACGGGCGAGCGGACGTGCTTCTTCCGACGCCTGGACTGAGCGCGCGGGCCGCCGGCGCGCGCTAGACGAGCACCTGCCGCGGGTCACTAGCGGCCCCGCCAACCCGGTATTCCAGGTGGAGGTGGGGGCCGGTGGTCCAGCCGGTGAGGCCGACGAAGCCGATCGTCTGACCTCGGCTCACGAATTGCCCGGGCGCGACCGGCGGGGGCCAGGTGAGGTCGTCCAGGTGGGCGTAAAGCGTTTCTTCAGTCTCGCTGTGGGCAATGATCACGATCATTCCGTATGACGCGCGCCGGTCGCCCGGCACGACCAATCCCGCGGCCAGCACCACGCCGTCGTTGGCCGCCACGACGGGGGTGCCCGACGAGGCGGCAATGTCCATGCCCAGGTGAGGACACTGCCCGAAGGTGCACCCGCCGTACTCGGTGGTGATGAGGCCCAGCAACGGCCAGATATAGGGCCCGGCCGCACCGGGACTCTGCTGCCTGATGATGTCACTCGCGAACTGCTGCGCCCGCTCCAGCGCCTCGGCGGCCGCCCGCCGACGCTCCTCTTCAACGAGTTGCCGTTCGTATATGTCCCGCAGGAGCGTCACGCGGTAGGAAATGGCCTCGGACTCACGTTCAAAGGCCCGCACCTCCTCCTGGCGCTCCGCCTGCTCCTGCTGCACGCTGAAGATTAGGTCCTGCTGCTCCTCCGACCGTCGCGCCAACTCCGCCTCGATCGACTCCGCTTCGGCCTGCAACTCCTGCTGCCGGTCCAGGCGCGCCGTCAGGTCGGCCGTGCGCAACTGAATCTGGCCGCGCCGCAACCGAAGCTGGCCAATGTCGGCGACGCCGCGCACGAGCAACCGCTCGAGGGACGCCGCGCGGTCGAGCGCGCTGGCGAATGAATCGGCCGCGAGGACCTGTTCCAACAAGGTCGTGCGGCCTGCTTTGTACAGCGATCGCGCCTTGCGCTCGAGCACCGTGGTCTCGCTGGCCAACGCGACGTTGAGCTCGCCGATGGACTGGTTGATGTCGAAAACCTCGAGCTCCACGGTCTCGAGCTCTCGCTTGACGTGGAGCAGCCGCTGGGCAGCCAAGTAGCGGTCGCGGTCGATGACGGCCAACTGCTGCTGCAGCGTGCTCTCGCGCGCGATCGACGCCGCCACCAGCGCCTCGGCGGCGCGCCGCTCACTGTCTACACGTTCGATTTCCTGCTCGGTGGCCTCAATCTCTTCCTCGGTCACCGATTGCGCAAGCAACGGGCCCGTTGCCACCGCCGCCGCGCCGAGTAGCGAGGCGCCAAGCAGCGCGCGGCGGTTGATGGGGCGGCCAGGCCGCCACAGGTGCGAGTGCGTTACCTCCGGCGGTTCAGACATAGACCTCCAGGATCATCGGGCGCGCGCGGCCATGCCCCGATCGCATTGTTGACGATTGCCGCGCGCTTATTGCGATGTTATCTCAATAAGCGCGTACCCGCCGACATCGCGGCGGCCCGCCTAGAATCCTCGTCGCGACGTTCAGACGCCGTCGTTCCGTGGCGGCGGGAATTCGAAACCGGGATTTGCCGCATGATCACGTCGGCACAACCGCGCGCCCTGGTGGCCGAATTCGTGGGCACCACGCTGCTCGTGTACGTCGCGATGATGACGACGTCCATGGCGCACGTCGGCTTCGGCGGCATCGCCGCCGGCGACCTGCTCATCCCGGCCTTCGGCCACGCCTGCATCCTGGCCGGGCTGGTGTACGCCATTGGCCACGTGTCCGGCTGTCACATCAACCCCGCCGTGACGCTGAGCCTGGCGGCCATCGGCGAGTTCCCGCTGCAGCAGGTTCCGCCGTACGTCGCGGCGCAGATTGCGGGCGGGCTGATGGGGGCGCTGCTGCACGCCTGGACCTGGCCGATGGGTCCTGGCACGGCCATGACGCTGCCCGCCGCGGAGGTGAGCGCCGGGCAGGCCTTCCTGCTCGAAGCCGCGATGACGTTTGTGCTGGTCTCCGTGGTCATCGGCGTGGCCGTGAGCGGCAGGGCGCCGGCGGCCGCGGCGGGCGCCGCTATCGGCGCCACGCTGGGAGCTTTGGTCCTCGTCGGCGGCCCGATCACCGGCGCCTCGATGAATCCGGCGCGCAGCCTGGGACCCGCCATCGTGAACTGGAACTTCGAGGCGCACTGGATCTACTGGCTCGGACCGATCGCCGGCGGACTCGCCGCGGGCGTCGTCGGCGTGCTCACGCACAACCTGCGGCGCGGCGCCGATGACGGTTAGCTACCCGGCGCGGAGACGCTGACCGTAGGACTTGGCCTGCGCGACGATATCCACGCCCACGGTCTCGCTGAAGGCGTCGAGCAGGCGCAATGTGATCGGCCCCACGGCGCCGTCGCCGACGGGGCGGTCGTTGAAGCGCGTGGCCGGCATGATGACGAAGGGCGTCGAGGCGAAGAACGCCTCCTGCGCCACGATGACGTCGTAGGGCTCGAGGTTTGCCTCACGGACCGGCACGCCGATCTCGCCGGCCAGATCCAGGATGCTCTGCCGCGTCACGCCGCGCAGGATGTGCCGCGGCTCGGGCGTGAGCAGCTCGCCGTCCCGGACGATGAAGAAGTTGGACCCGGTGCCCTCGGTCAGGTAGCCGTCTTCGTCGACCAGCACGGCCCAGGTGTCGGCGCCGCGCCGCTGAGCCTCGTTGAGCGCCAGCCGGTAGTGCATCCGCGAGCGGCTCTTGACCTTGGGATCGAGCAGGCGCCCGGGGATCGCATGCTGGCGCGGCACATGTGCATTCACGCCGGTGTCGAACCAGTCCGCCATCGGCCCGATATAGGGAATCAACGGCCAGGTGTGGATCGCCACCGTCGGCTGCCCGGCCTCAGGCGCCACGTCGGCATAGAGCGCGAATACGCCGGGCGATACGTTGTGCACGATGGTGAAATCGACGTCGGCCGGATAGAGCGGCGCGTTGCGGCGCACCAGCTCGTCGGTGACTTCCTCGAGCTCGTCCAACGTCATGCCGCAGTCGATGTCGCTGGCAATCATCGACGCGTGGAGCCGCTCCAGGTGTTCCCGCAGCTTGAAGGGGCGGTGAGCAAACGAGCGCGTGGTCTCGAACACCATGTCGCCCCACACCAGCGCCGAGTCGAACACCGACACGCGCGCGTCGGTTTCGGGGACGAATTTGCCGTTCATAAAGACCGTTCGACCGTTATTCATCGGCTTGCTTCCTTGAGATTGGTGGCCGCGCGCGACGGTCCATTATGGACGGGCGGCGGCACGCGCGGACGTTGGGCCGCGCCCGTCATTCAGGCGATGCGTGCAGACGGAGACCAAGGGCCTGCATGACCTTGAGCACGGTGGCGAACTCCGGGTTGCCGTTTGGCGAGAGCGCTTTGTAGAGGCTTTCCCGGCCCAGCCCGGCATCCGCGGCGACTTTGGTCATTCCCCGAGCCCTGGCGACATCGCCCAGAGCAGCGGCAATCAGCGCCGGATCGCCGTCGTCGAACGCCGCTTCGAGGTAGGCGACGATGTCTTCATCGGTCTCCAGATGGTCCGCTGGGTCCCACCGACGCGTTCGTGTAGTTGCCATGCCTCTTTCCTCCTACAGCCCTTGCGCCAGGGCGCCTGCCGATCCCGCAGCCGCCTGAACCAACGGGTGTAGACATCGGTCTCGCGAACCTCTATCAGCACCGGTGAAGTGTATCCCAAAGGATACGCACCGGCAAGTCATTGGACACCGATCCGTGCCCGGCCACTTAGGATTGCTCCGCAACCGCCGAGGAGACCGCGATGCATCGCCGAACCTCCGTCTGGGTCTATCCGTGGGACCTGGCCGACGAGGGCGTGGCGGTGGCCTTGGACTGGCTGGCTGACGCGGGATTCGACGCGATCGAGCTGTGCCCCAACTACCACGCGATCTCTACCTTCGCGCCGCGCAACCTGGGGCGGTCGATTCACTACTCCGAGCAGGGCGCGGTGTACTTTCCGGTCCGCGCGGAGCGGTACGGACGAATCACGCCCCGCGTCTTCGATGAGCCGGAGGTGCTGGGCGCCTACGCGCAGGCCGCCGAGCACGCTCCGACACGCGGCATCCAGCTCAACGCCTGGGTCATCGGCATGTTCCAGCCATGGATCGCGCGCGCCTATCCGGATACGGCGGTCGAGAACGCCTTCGGCGCGCGCAGCTTTGCCACCACGTGTCCGGCGAGCCCGGACGTGCAGGAATACCTGGCCGCGCTGGTGGGCGATCTCTGCGACCAGTACCCCGTGGGCGGCGCGCTGCTGGAGCGACCGGGGCACGCGGAGTTCGCCTACGGGTGGGTGCGCGAGCGCATCCTGATCGATTTCGATCCCTGGACCCGGTTCCTGGCCGGGATGTGCTTTTGCGAGAACTGCCTCACCGCGGCGCGGGCGCACGGCGTGGACGCCGTGGACGTGCGCGAGGCTGTGGCGCGGGAGTTGCGCGATCGCTTGTCGCGGCGACAGGATTCCGGCGACCTCGAGGCCACGATCGCCGCACGCATCGAGACCGACGAGGAGTTGCGCGGCTACCTGGAAGCCCGCGAGCAATCGGCGACGCGCCTGGTGGAAGGCGTGCAGCGCGCGCTGCGCGGGACCGGGACGCGCCTGGGTGTGACCCACGCGTCAGCCGGCTGGGGTCCCACCGGATTGCGCCTGGCCGATCTCCTGGACCGGATCGACAGCCTGCTGCTGCCGGACCCGACGGACGAGGCCGACGAGGCCAAGCGGCAGGTGGCGCTGGCGCGGTCGGCCCGGCGCGAGATCGAGCTGGCGGTGATGCTGTGGGGCTCCGATGAGTTCGACCCCGGTGGTCCCGAGTTCGCCGCGCGGCTGGACCGCATCGCGCAACTGCCGGTCGACCGCGTGGCGATCTACAACTTCGGGCTGCTGCGGCCGGACACGCTGCGGCAGATTGGCGGGCTGGTGCGGGAGGCCTTGGCGAACTAGACGGCCGTCGTCGCCAACCCCGGTTTCGCCCAGGGCAGATCCCCTCACCCTAACCCTCTCCCCGCGGGAGAGGGAACCGGACCGTCGCCCGCTGGCCGACCGGGCGGCGACGGGAGAGTTTCAGTTGCGGCATCTCCCAACCCGGCAGCTCGTCCGGCTCCTTCTCCCCTGGGGAGAAGGGTGGGATGAGGGGACCAGACTCGCTGCGTCAGTATTCCTAGATGAACGCCAGCATCCCGTCAGCCTTGGTGGGGCGGCCGCGGCGCCAGGGGCGGTAGGGGTATTTCTCGAACACTTCCTCGTTGAGCTCGACGCCCAGTCCCGGCGCGTCGGGCAGCACGACGTAGCCGTCCTCCAGCTTCAGCGGCTCGTGCAGGATTTCGGCCCTCAGGCCCACGTCGTCGGCGTGATATTCGAGCACGAGAAAGTTTGGCGCGGTGGCGGCGAAGTGCACGTTGGTCGTGCTCGCCAGGGGTCCCAGCGGGTTGTGCGGCGCCACGCTGACGTAGTGCGCCTCGGCCATGGCCGCGATCTTCTTCATCTCGGTCAGTCCGCCGGTGGCAGCCACGTCGGGCTGGATGATGTCGGCGGCGCCCGTCGCCAGCAGGTCGCGGAACTGGAACTTGGTGAACACCGCCTCGCCGGTGGCGATGGGGATGGGGCTCTTGGCGGTGAGCTTGGCCAGGGCCTCGAAGTTCTCGGGCCGCACCGGTTCCTCGAAGAACATCGGGCGATAGGGCTTGAGTCGCTCCGCCATCTCCAGCGCGCGCACCGGCTCGAAGATCTTGGCGTGGGGATCGACGCCGATGTCGATGTCGGGGCCGACGGCGTCGCGCACGGCCGCCAGTCGCTCCTCGGCGCTATCGACCTGCCGGCTCCACGGCCAGGCATCGGCGGCCGCGGCGAAGGGGCCGATCTTGAGCGCGGTGAAGCCGTAGCGCTCGACCAGCCGGCGCGCATCGTCGGCGAGCTCGGCGGACGTCTCGCCCTCGGGCGACTGGTAGACGCGGATGCGGTCGCGCACCTTGCCGCCGAGCAGCTCGAACACGGGCACGCCGAGCGCCTGCCCCTTGATGTCCCACAGCGCCTGGTCGATGCCGCTGATGGCCGACGTGATGATTGAGCCGGTGGGGAAGCGGCTGCCGGCGTAAAGCTCGTGCCAGACGCGCTCGATGTCGAAGGGGTCCCAGCCCTCGATCCAGGACTGGAAGTAGTCGACCGTTTCGGCAATCGCGCGATCGGGTCCGATGGGAAAGGCTTCGCCGATGCCGGTGATGCCCGCGTCGGTGTGGACGCGCACGATGAGCCAGTTGCGGCTGCCGGTCCAGATGAAATCGCATTGCAGCTTGGTGATCTTCATGCGCTGCTTCCGGGAATGCCGACAGGCGTAGGCTAGCCGCCCAACGTGGGCCGCGGCCAGACCCGGCCAAACTCAGATGCTGACGAGCACCAGCCCGACCGCCGCCAGCCCGGCTCCCGCCAAGGTCCCGCGGCTGTGCCGTTCGTGCCACAGCAGATATCCCGCCGCGATGGTGAGCAGCGCGGAACCGGCGCTCTGGGCCGGAAAAACGATCGTGCCGGGCACTTCCCGCAGCGCCAGCAGAATGAGCACCAGCTGGCCCATGTTGACGCCGCCCGTCACGACTCCGAGGGCCAGCGGCTCGCGGAAGAAGGCGCGGCCGAAGCCGAGCGATGCGGGCCGGTCGACCACGAGCCGCGCTTCCGGTTGTATCCGCCGCCGCACGATGTAGGTCGCCAGCGCTATGGCCGTCGCCGCGGCGAAGGTGGACGTGGCGTAGAGCGGCAGATTCTCCATGGGAGCCACCTCCACGAAGGCCTTGGCGGCGATAAGGCCGGCGCCGGTCACGCTGAGCGTGCCGATGACCACCGGCCAGTACCACCACACGCGCAGCTGGGCGTCCTCGCTGCGGCCGCTGCGCGTGAGCAACGGCAGCGCGGCGAGCAGCAACGCAATGCCGACCACCGTCGGCGGGTCGGGCCGTTCGCCGAACCACACGATCGAGGCCACCGTGGGCACGATGACGGACATGCGCAGCAGGACGAAGGTGATCCCAACGCCCGTGCGCACCAGCAGCAGATAGATGGCGACCACGGCCAGCGAGAAGCGCGCGCCCTGCACGATCCCCAGCAACACGGTCGGGGCGTCCACGGTCGCGGTCCCGGCGACGGCCAACCACACGACGCCGATCACCAGGCCGGTGGCGTAGTTCGTCCCCGTCATGAGAAAGAAGTCGTAGCCGCGGGTCTGCGCCCGGCGCAGGGCGAGCGCAAAGCCCACCACGAATAGAATGTGCGCGACGAGAAAGCCCATGGCGTTCGCGGCATGGTCGGCTGCGGCTCCGCGGGTGGCAAACCCATGTGAGACGGACGGAGCGAGATGGCGAGGTATCTGACCGAAGCGGACGTCGATCGCCTGGCCGATATGGACCTAGCGCTGCGCACCGTCGAGGCGTCGTTCGAGCGGCAGGGTCGCGGAGCGTCCGCGAACGTCGGTCGCCGACGGGCGCGCACGGCGCAGGGCGCGCTGCAGCTGATGGGGGCGGCCGATCCCGAGCTCGGCGCGATGGGCGCCAAGCTCTATCCGAGCGTTCCGGGCGGGCGCATCAGCTTCGTCGTCGTGCTCTTCGACGCGGCCAGCGGGGCATTGAGCGCCGTCATCGAAGCCGGGCGTCTCAGCGGACTTCGCACCGGCGCCGCGAGCGGGGTCTCGGTGAAATACCTGGCGCCGCCGGAGGTTGACGCCATCGGCATTATCGGCTCGGGCCGGCAGGCGCGGACGCAGCTCGAGGCCGTGTGCGCCGTGCGACCGTCGGCGCGGGTGCGCGTCTACTCGCGCAATTCGGCCAACGTCGAGCAGTTCATCGCCGAGGTGTCGCCCACGCTCGATGTCGACCTGGAGCCGGCCGCCACGGCAGAGGCGGCGGTGCGCGGCGCGCAGGTCGTCATCACGGCCACCAACGCCGCCGATCCCGTCGTCGAGGCCGACTGGATCGAGCCCGGAGCGCACGTGATCGCCATGGGCACCAACCACCCGCAGCATCGCGAGCTGGACAGCGCCACGGTTGCCCGCGCGGACCGCGTCTTCGTGGACGACCTGGAAGGCGCGAAAATCGAGTGCGGCGACCTGATCTGCGCCGTCGAGGACGGGGCGTTCCAATGGGGCCAGGCGGTCGAGTTCGGCCAGGTGGTGGCCGGGCGCGCGCCCGGTCGCACCGCCTCGGACGAGATCACGCTGTTCGAGTCGCAGGGCATTGCGCTGTGGGACATTGCGCTCGGCCAGGTCGTGCTGGAACGCGCCGAAGCCGCGGACGTCGGAACCG
This sequence comes from Chloroflexota bacterium, assembly GCA_965243625.1. Lineage (GTDB taxonomy): Bacteria > Chloroflexota > UBA11872 > UBA11872 > UBA11872 > JAJECS01. The sequence goes on along the minus strand of CBDEVI010000002.1, from coordinate 140,492 downwards.
TCATCGCCGAATAGCGCACAGCGGAGCCGCAGGATGAACCGGCCGGTCGGGATCGAGACGGAATATGGCCTCAACTGCGAGGGCTTTGCGGGACCGCCCGACTTCGCGTTCGAGTCGGCGATGCTGATTCACGCGGCGCCGCTGCCGGTCGCGTTTCGCGGCTGGGACTACACCGACGAGGACCCGCGGCGCGACCTGCGCGGCACCCGCGTCGACGCCCTGGAGCACGATCCGAACGACCTCCTTGGCTCCACGGCGCAGAGCTCACGCATGACCCGAGAGGAGCTGCTGGCCGACACCGTGCTGCTCAACGGCGCGCGCCTCTACAACGATCACAACCACCCCGAGTACTGCACCGACGCCTGCCACACGGTGACGGACCTGGTGGCGCAGGACCGCGCGGGCGAGGCACTGATGCACGCGGCGGAGCAGGCGCACAACGCGCGACTCGATGGCGGCCGGGTGCGGCTGGTCAAGAACAACACGGACTATCACGGGCGCAGCTACGGCTGCCACGAGAACTACCTGACGCTGCGCGAGGTGCCGCTCGACGATCTCGTTGACGCCCTGGTGCCATTCCTGGCGACGCGCCAGGTATTCGCCGGCGCGGGGCGCGTGGGCATCGAAGGCGGCGCTGCGGGCGCGCTGCAGCTATCCCAACGCGCCGACTTTTTCGAGACGGTGGTGGGCATCAACACGACGGCGCGCCGGCCCATCTTCAACACGCGCGACGAGCCGCACGCTGACCGCAGCCGCTACCGACGGCTTCACGTGATCGCCGGCGACGCCAACCGCAGCGAGTGGGCCACGGGGATGAAGGCGGCGACGACCGCGCTTGTGCTCGATGCAGTCGAGGCCGGCTGGCGGGCGCCTATCCGTCTGCGCGATCCCGTGGCCGCGGTTCGGCAGGTCTCGCACGATCTCTCGCTGGGGGACGTGGTCACGCTCGACGACGATCTCGACGTTTCGCCGCTCGACATTCAACAGTGGTGGCTGAGTGCATGCGAGCGCCTTCGGGGACGCGATGCCGAGACGGACTGGGTGCTGGCTGAGTGGCAAGAGGTGCTGGACGACCTGCGCGCCGACCCAACGTCCGTGTCCGACCGAGTCGACTGGGCAGCCAAGCTGGCGCTCTTGCGTGAGCTGAATCCCGAGCCCGAGGCGGCGCGACGCCTCGACTTCGGGTATCACCTGCTGGACCCGGCGCTCAGCGTGCACCAGTGGCTGACGGATCGGGGACGCATGCGCACGCTGGTGACGCCGGCGCAGGTTGAGCAAGCCCGAACCACGCCGCCATCCGGCACCAGGGCCGCCGTGCGGGGCACGCTGCTGGCCAGATTTGGACCGGCGATCACGGCCATGGAGTGGGATCGGGTGCGCTTGCATCGAAATGGCATTGACGTCACGGTGCGGTTGCCCGAGGTCGCGGGACCTGAGATCGACCGGCTCCACGCTTTGGTTGAGAATGCCGCAACCATCGATGATGTAGTGGCCGCGCTTGACGCCGAAGGAGGATGAGCGATGAGCAGCACGTGGCGATGGATGCCGCTGGGAGAGGTCGAGGCGCCGCCCGATCCGGCCAAGACGGTCCCGGACGAAGAAACCGCGCCGGCGGAAGACGACGATCTGGGCGAGCACGTGCGGCGGATCATTCGTGAGATTCCGGATCCGACGCCGCAGCCCGGCGGGGAGTAGCCCGCGCGGCCGATGAAGGACGCGCTGTTCGGCACGGAAATCGAGTACGCCAGCGCCGGCGAGTTTCCGCCCTCGCGGGCCGCCACGCTGGTCAAGAACGTGATCTTCGCCGAGCGCCGCTTCGGCATTATCGACCCGGCACCCCGGGAGTGGGACGAGGCGCCCGGCAACGGCGGCTTCTTGTTCAATGGCGCGCGGCTCTACCTGGACTCCGGCCACATCGAATACGCCACGGCCGAGTGCCGCACGCTGGACGACATCGTGGAGCAGGAGAACGCGGCGGACGCCGTGCTGCTGGATGCCGTGGAGAGCCAGGAACTGAATCGCCGCCTGTTCTTCATCAAGAACAACACCGATTACCTGGGCAACACCTTCGGCTACCACGAGAACTACGCCGTGCGGCGCAGCCCCCTCAGTCTCGACATGGCTACGGGGCTGATGCCCTTCCTGACCACGCGCCAGCTCTACGCCGGCGCCGGCATGACGATCAGCGACCGGGACGACGGCGGCCTGCCGTTTCACATCTCGCAGCGGGCCGCGTTCGTGACCATCGACATGAGCCAGCGGGTGCGCTTTGGCGGTCGGCCCATCGTCAACCTGCGCGACGAGCCACTGACTGAAGAGGCCGGGCTGCGGCGCCTGCACGTGATCGTGGGCGACGCCAACCGCAGCGAGTTCGCCACCGCGCTCAAGATCGGCTCAACGGCGCTCGTGGCGCAACTGCTGGAGAGCGGCTGGAGCCCGAACCTGGCGCTGCACGCGCCGGTGCAGACGCTCAAGGAGATATCAAGCAATCCAGCCGGCCCCTGGTCGGTCGAGCTGGCGGACGGCCGCAGCCTCCCGGCCCTCGACATCCAGCGCATCTACTGGGATGCCGCCGAGCGTGCCTTCCGCGGGCGCGACAGCGACACCGACTGGACCCTGGACGCCTGGTCCGAGTGTCTGGACGGCCTGGCAACCGACCCGACGGTGCTGGTGGGCAAGGTCGACTGGGTGACCAAGCTCGAGCAGCTGCGCCGCTTCGCGGACGACTCGCCCGACGGTTGGGGCGATCCAGACTTGGTGAAGGTGGACCTGGCCTACCACCACATCGATCCCACGGTGAGCCTCTTTGCCGAGCTGCAGCGCCGCGGCGTGGCGCCCCGCCGCACGCAGGGGGACGTGAATCCGCTCGCCGTGCCCTCTGGCACGCGGGCGCGCGCCCGCGGCCGCATCGTGCGGGCGCTGGTCGAAGCACAGGCCGACACGCTGATCGACTGGAAAGACGTCCACCGCAACCTCGGCGCCCTAACGAACTGGAACGACCAACTCTTCCTCGTCTACCAGTACATCGAGGACTGGCATGAGCTCGACGCCTACGGCGGCTGGGACGTCATCCCCTACCTGATCGACTGGACCGGCATCGGGGTGCGCGGCAAGCTCTGCGAGCTGCCCAATCCGTTCGAGAGCTACACCGCCGCCGCCGAGGAGTTCGCCGAGAAGCTCGGCGGCTATCTTCGCCCCTAGCCTGAAGCGGCGCCGTTGAGCGCGGCGGCCAAGTCGTCGATGGCGCCGGCAAGCTCCGTCAACTGTCGCTTGCCATAGCGGCGAGTAATGTACGCCTCCGCGGCCTCGAGCTCCGCGCGCACGCCCTGCCACTTGGAGTGGCCGCGGCTCGTGAGCGCCAGCTGAAACGAGCGACGGTCATTGGGGTCGATGTCCGCGGTGATCTGCTCGCTGTTAACGAGCCGCTTCACCAACTCGGAGGTGGCCGCCGGGCTGCGACCGAGCTCGCGCGAAAGCTCCGTGGGCGTGACCGGGCCTTCGGCCTCGGCCAGGAACTGCAAGGCACGCGCCAGCGGCAGCGACACGCCCGCCCGCTCACAGGCCGAGTTGAGGTACTCGGAAACCTGGTGGGACCCAATCAGTACCCGGTGGATGACAAGGTCCGTTTTTCCGTTGCTCTGGCTTCGCGTGCTCATACCCGCAGGTCTCTCCTTGGTCGTGCCGGCGCGTAGCTATCGCGTGGTCGCGCGCGGGGGGTGTGCAAACGGCTCGATCGCCGTGTCTTTTTCGTTATACGGCATCTGACAATTTCACACAACATGACCGGGGGAACTGTGACGGATGTTGGAGATCGACCAGCCCGGCGCAGATGTCGTCAAGTGCCGCGCTCAGCCGGCACTGGGCGCCGTCCGTATAGCTTATTTGCTATATTGCCCCTAGCAATGGGTTGGACGGTCGAGACGCTGAATGCGGTTGTCGACGGTGAACTTGACGAGTTGCCGGCCGATATCCGGGCGCGCTTTGTGCGGGTCTGCGAGCTGATCTCGGCCGTCGGGCTCTACCGCGTCGGCGCACCGCATGTCCGGCATCTGACGGGAGCGCTCTGGGAAATGCGCCTGCGTGGAAAGGACGGGATCGCGCGGGCGCTGTATGTCACCGTCCGAGGCCGGCGAGTCGTGGTGGTTTGAGCTTTCGTCAAGAAAACGCAGAAGACGCCGCGCCGGGAGATTGATCTGGCGCTGCGGCGCGCCAGGGAGGTATTGCGATGAGCAGCGTCCGCGAGCTGCACAAGAAGTGGCGACAGGACCCGGATTACCGCGAGGCCTATGACGAACTCGGACCGGAATTCGAGTTGGCCCGAGCGCTGATCGAGGCCCGAACCAGCGCCGGGCTCACGCAGGCTCAACTCGCCGAGCGCATGCAGACGACGCAATCGGTCGTCGCCCGTCTGGAGAGCGGGCGAGTTCGGCCCTCAACTAGAACGCTGGAGAAAATTGCGCGATGCACGGGCACTCGCCTCAGAATCAGCTTTGAGCCGACCGGGGCCTCGGCCTGAGGCCGTCAGTCAGGCTGCCTCGACATCGGTTAGCGCGAAGTCTTCACCCTTGAACAGCAGGGGCTCGCGCGCAGTCTCCGCCAGGGCATAGCTCAAGCAGTCGCCGAAATTCAGTCCCGCCGGGTGGTTACCCTTGCCGAACCGTCGCCAAGCCAATCGCGCGGCACGCGCCTGGTCGGGACTCACCGGCACTAGCTCCATTCCGGCTCGTTCCATGAAGACATCGAGCGAATGCGCGGCCGCCGACCCGCCGCGGCTTTCGGCCACGATTGCCGCTTCCAGAAAACTAGCCGCCGACATACGGCAATTTGAGGCGCTACCCAAGGCTCTTGCGTAGCGCGCCGCATCGGGTTCGGCGAATAGGACCGCCAGCACTGCCGACGAATCGACGATCACTTCGGCAGGCCCCGTTCGTCATAGAGCAGGTCGCCGTGGTCGACAGCCGATGGACCGTCGCCGAGCAGGCTGGCGCAGCGCTGGCCGATGGCTTGCAGGTCGCGGGCCACGGCATCCGCTTGACGCAACCGTTGCTCGCGGCGCAGTCGCTCCTCCAGCGCAACCGTAATCGCGCCGGTCATGGTCTCGCCCGTCAACTGCGCCAGCTCCCGCGCCAGCCGGCAGGTCTCCTCGTTCTTGATGTTGAGGCTCATCCGAGTCCCTAGGGTAGAAGCATGGAGATCATTTCTACCATACGGACTACTCCAAAAGCGGTCGGGTGATGCTCTAGCGTCGATTTAGGGGACGCCGACGCCGCGGGTGGTGGCCGAGATGACAGCGCCAAGCCCTGGATTCATTCCGGGCCGAGTTTGGTACTTGACTAGTCAGACTGGTTATACTGCCGGGCATGGGCATTACCTATTCGACCTATGAAGCCAAGGCGCGCTTTGCCGAAGTCATGCGTCAGGTGCGCGAGGGGAAGACGGTCACGGTGTCGTATCGCGGCGAGCCCGTAGCCGAGATCCGGCCGCTACAGCCCGAACCGGCCACGATCGAGGAACGGCTGGAGGACCTGGAGCGGCGCGGCGTCCTGGTTCGATCGAGCCTGGCGCGGCGTCCGCTGCAGGTGGTGGCCCGTCGTCCCGGCGCCGTGGAGCGGTTTCTCACCGAGCGGAACGAGTGAGCGTCGCCTACGTCGACACCTCGGCGCTGGTCGCCGTCGCCTTCGATGATCGGTCCGGATCGGCGATCGCCGGACGACTCGATGCGTGCTCCCGCCTGCTCGCCTCGAATCTGCTCGAGGCCGAGTTGCGCGCGGTGTTTGCGCGCGAGCGCCTGGACTTCGCAGCCAATCTCGTCGCCGGCATCGACTGGGTGCTGCCGGACCGGCCCCTGGCGCCCGAAATGGCGGCGGTTCTCGAATCCGGCCACTTGCGCGGCGCCGACCTGTGGCACGTCGCAATGGCCCTCTACGCCGCACCCGAGCCCGGCCAGATCGCATTCGTAACGCGCGACGAGCGCCAGCAGGCAGCCGCCGCCGAGCTCGGCTTCCAGGTCTGACGCGCACGCGCACCTAGTCGCCCGGTCGCAGCCCCGCCGATCCAGACGCAGGCGCATGCCACAATGCCGCCGGCCGAAACCCCGAGATTCCGTGCATGACGGAGCCGCCGTTGGACCGCGCCGCGATCGAGGCGGTGATTCCCCACCGGGAGCCGTTTCTATTCGTGGACCGCATCGTGGAGATCGAGTATGGGCGGCGGGCGGTGGGGTATATCGACGACATCGGGTCGCTGCAGGCGAACGTTTTGCGGGGGCACTTTCCCGGGTTTCCGGTGATGCCGGGCGTGATCATCGTCGAGGCGCTGGCGCAAGTGGGCGGGGTGGCGGCGCTCGGGCTGCCGGCAAACAGCGACAAGATCGCCATGCTCACCGGCCTGGACAAGTGGAAGTTCCGCACGCCGGCGCGTCCGGGCGACGAAGTGCGGCTGGAGACGGAGCTGCTGCGGGTGCGCGCCAACTTCGGGCGCGGTCGCGGACGGGCGACGATCGGCGATCAGCTCGTGGCCGAGGGCGAGATCAGCTTCGCCATCGTGGATCGGCCCGCGGAGTGGGGCCGGTAGCAACCCCGCGGGTCGGCGACCTCGGCCGGATGGATACCCGCCTTCGGAGACACTTGCAATCTCCGGTAGGGGCGGGTCTGAGACCCGCCCGACTCCATTCGTTCGGCACGCCTCCAGATTCGACCGGACTGGATTCCGGCCTCCGCCGGAATGACGGACGGATTGCGAAAGGGTCTTTCATCGCTTGCGCCGTTAGAATGACCGCTCACACGCCCTTGCGTTAGGAGCACCCTGTGGCCCGCGTCCTCGTGACCTCTCGGCTCGCCGTCAAGTCTCTCGACACCACCTGGCGCGACCTGCTGGAGCAGGCCGGCCACGAGGTCGTCATCGCCCAGGTTCCCCAGGAGCAGATGTATCCCAGGGAGGATCAGCTCAAGGACCTGCTGAAGGGCATCACGGCCACGGTGGCAAGCAGTGAGTCCTACACGCGCGCGGTCTTCGAGAGCGCGCCGGAGTTGCGCGTAGTCTCGCGCGTGGGCGTGGGCTACGACGCCATCGACACCGCCGCGGCCGCCGACCACGACGTGGTGGCCATGATCGCCGCGGGCTCCAACGACACCACCGTCGCCGAGTCGGCCGTGGCGATGATCCTGGCCCTGGCGCGCGAGCTCTATGCCTACGTCACCAATACCGCCGAGGGCGACTGGTCGCGCGGCCTGATGAACGAGATTCGCGACAAGACCATCGGCGTCGTGGGCCTGGGCCGCATCGGCAAGAGCGTGGTGCGGCGGCTGGCCGGGTTCGATCCGGTGCTCATCGCCGCCGAGCCGTATCCAGACCGGGAGTTCGTAGCCCAGTACGGCATCGAGCTCGTGGAGATCGACGATCTGTTCCAGCGCGCGGACTACGTGACCCTGCACGTGAACACGACGGCGGAGACCGTCAATCTCGTGAACGAGCGACGGCTGGGGCTGATGAAGCCCACCGCCTATCTCGTGAACACCGCCCGCGGCGGTCTGGTGGACGAGGACGCGCTTTACGCGGCGCTCACCCAGGGCGTCATCGCAGGCGCCGCGCTGGACGTGCGGGCGAAGGAGCCGCCGTCGGACCACCGGCTGGCCCAGCTGCCGAACGTGATCGCCACGCCCCACGTGGCCGGCATCTCCACCGATTGCGTGGTGCGCATGGCCGACATGGCGGCGCAGAACATCGTCGACGTCCTGCAGGGGTCTTGGCGGCGCGAGATGGTCGTGAACGGCCTCTACTCGGACTGATGCAATCGGCCGCGCCGCACCGGCACGACCACGAGCCGGCGCTCGTTCCGATCCGGCGGCGCGCCTTCGCCTTCGACATGGACGGCGTGGTCTATCGGGGTCCCGAGCTGATTCCGGGCGCGGCCGAAGCCGTGGCCGCGGTGCAGCACCTGGGGCTCCCGACGCTTTTCATCACCAACAACTCGCGCCAGACGCCGGTGGAGCTGGCGGCCAAGCTGCAAGGACTCGGCATTGACGCCGGACCCGAGAGCATCGTGTCGGCGGTGGTCGCCACCGTGTCCTACCTGCGCGCGCACCATCCAGCGCCGTGCCGCGTGCTCGTGCTGGGCGGCGAGAGCCTGGCGACGCAGATTGCGGACGCAGGCTACGACCTGACGACCTGGGACGGCGATGACGTCCCGGAGGTCGTCGTGGTCGGCGTGGACTTTGGGCTGACGTACGAGAGGCTGCGGCGCGCGACCCGCGCCATCATCCTGGACGGCGCCGAGTACCTGGCAGTAAACACCGACCCGCAATACCCCACGCCCAGCGGACCCATTCCGGGCGCCGGTGCCATGACCTCCGCGGTTTCGGCCGTCACAGGGCAGGAGCCGGTCATCGTGGGCAAGCCCTCGGCCCACATGTTTCGAGTCATCATGGAACGCGCCGGGGTTGAGGCCGCCGACCTGGTGGTGCTGGGCGACATGCTGACCGCGGACATCGCCGGAGCGCGCGCCATCGGCGCCGAGTCGGTGCTGGTCCTCACCGGCACGACGTCAGCCGCCGAGGCCGCCGCCGCGCCCGCCGATCAACGGCCGGACCATGTGATCGAGTCGCTCTACGACCTGCCGCTGCCCGCGCTGGTCGGGACGTAGCGCGTCATGGCATTCCAAGATCTGCGCGCCTTCATCGACCACATCGAGAAGCAGGGACAGCTGCGCCGGATCCAGGTCGAGGTCGACCCGCATCTCGAAATCACCGAAATCGCCGACCGCGTGATGAAGTCGGACGGGCCGGCGCTGCTGTTCGAAAACGTGAAGGGTTCGGACGTGCCGCTGGCGATCAACCTGCTCGGCACCCAGCAGCGGATGGCCTGGGCCCTGGGCGTGGACGACTGGTCCGAGTTGGAGACCCGCATCGAGCACCTGCTGAATCTCGCCATGAGCCCGCCGCCCGCGGGCATCTGGGGCAAGCTGCGGACGCTGGGTGAGATCGTGCACATCGGCCGCATCGGCCCGCGAACGGTGCGCGGCGGCCCCGTGCAAGACATCGTCGAGACAACCGCACCCACGCTGGACGGCCTGCCCATTCCCACCTGCTGGCCGGACGACGGCGGTCCCTACATCACCATGCCGCTGGTGTTCACCCACGATCCCACGAGCGGTAAGCGCAACATGGGCATGTACCGCTTGCAGGTCTTCGACCCGCAGACGCTGGGCATGCACTGGCAGCTGCACAAGGGCGGGGCGGAGCACTGGCGCCGCAGCGGCGAGGCGAGCACCCGAATGGAAGTGGCCATCGCCATCGGCGCCGACCCGGTGCTGCTCTACTCCGCAACGGCCCCCTTGCCGCCGGACGTGGACGAGCTGGTGTTCGCCGGATTCCTGCGGGGCTCATCGGTCGAGATGGTGCCCGCCCAGACGGTGGACATCCTGGTGCCGGCGCGCGCCGAGATCGTGCTCGAAGGCTACGTCGATCCCGCCGAGTCCCGCATGGAAGGCCCCTTCGGGGATCACGTCGGCTACTACTCGCTCGCCGAGCCCTACCCGGTGTTTCACCTGACGGCGGTGACGCGCCGGCGCGACCCGATCTTTGTCTCCACCATCGTCGGACGACCGCCGATGGAGGACGGATGGATCGGCAAAGCCACCGAGCGGCTGTTCCTGCCGCTGGTGCGGCTCGTCATCCCCGAGATCGTGGACATGAACCTGCCCGTGCACGGCGTGTTCCACAACTTCGCCATCGTGTCGATTCGGAAGCGCTATCCGGGGCAGGCGCGCAAGGTGATGCACGCGATTTGGGGCACGGGTCAGCTGATGTTCACCAAATACGTGATCGTGGTGGACGCCGACGTGAACGTGCACGACCCGAGCGAGGTCCTTTGGCGCGTGGGGGCGAATACGGACCCCGGCCGCGACACGGAGCACGCCCAGGGCGTGATGGATGCGCTGGAGTTCGCCACCACGCACGCGAACGTGGGCGGCAAGCTCGGCATCGACGCGACGCGCAAGCTGCCCGAGGAGGGCTTTCCGCGTGAATGGCCGCCGGACATCGTGATGGACGAGGACGTCGTGCGCCGAGTCGACGAACGGTGGACCAGCTATGGCATCTAGGAAGAAAACTGGGATGTGCGCAGCCGCGCGACGCGCTAGGCTCTGGGTAGCTCCACCAGACTGCACGAGTCGCGAATGAACCCGGCCGCCGCCGCGATGCGCCTGCGTCTGTATCTCGACGCGATCAAGTTCGAGCACACGATCTTCGCGCTGCCGTTCGCCTTTCTGGGGATGGTGCTGGCGCAGGACGGATGGCCTGGCTGGCGCACGTTCTTGTGGATCACGGTCGCCATGGCCGGCGCGCGCACGGGCGCCATGGCGGCAAACCGCCTGGTCGACGCCCGAATCGACGCGGCGAACCCGCGCACGGCCGAGCGCGCCCTGCCCGCCGGTCGCATGTCCCGCGTCGAGATGCTCGGGCTGGCGTCGGCCGGATTCGCGCTGCTGCACATCGCCGCGTGGCAGCTCAACCTGCTGGCCCTGGCGCTGGCGCCGGTGGCGATGGTCACCGTCACGCTCTACTCGTTCACGAAGCGGTTCACCTGGCTGAGCCATTGGATTTTGGGCCTGGCCGACGGCATCGCACCCGTCGGCGGCTGGATTGCGGTGCGCGGCGAAATAGGTGCGGAGGCCATCGTCCTGGCGCTGGTGGTGATGTTCTGGATTGCGGGGTTCGACGTGCTCTACTCCCTCCAGGACTTGGCATTCGACCGCAAGCGCGGGCTGCATTCCGTGCCGGCGCGATTCGGTACCCGTCGCTCGCTGCAGATCGCACGGGGATCACACGCGCTCACGGTGGTAGTGCTGATTGTGTTGGGTCTGATCGCCCCGCTGTCGTGGCCCTATTGGGTGGGCGTGGGCCTGATCGGCGCGCTGCTCATCTATGAGCACGCGCTGCTGCGCAACGACCTGTCCCGGCTCAACCTGGCCTTTTTCAACATGAACGGCTACGTGGCGATCACCGCGCTGGTGTTCACCATTGCCGGCGTGTGGGTTGCCTGACCACGGAGGGGCGCGCCCCAGTCTGATCCTGGGGATTTCCGGGGCGACCGGCGCGGTGCTGGCCGATGCGGCGGCCAAGGCGCTACTGGATCGCGGCGAGCGGCTCGACGTGGTGTGCAGCGACTACGGCGAGCTGATGTGGCACCACGAACTGCAGGAGCGCTTTCGCGACGCCACCGCCCGCTGGAAGTCCCACGGCGACCTGACGGTGCACCGGCCGCAGGATGTCGCGGCGCCGATCTCGAGCGGCAGCTATCCGGTGCGCGGCATGCTGATCGTTCCGTGCAGCATGGCGACGCTTGGCGCGCTGGCCAGCGGCGCCGGGACGAACCTGCTCCATCGGGCAGCTGACGTGACGCTCAAGGAGAAGCGCCGCCTGGTGATCGTGCCCCGCGAAACGCCGCTGTCGACTATCCACCTGCGCAACCTGCTGACGCTGGCCGAAGCCGGGGCCACGGTGCTGCCCCCGGAGCCGGCGTTCTACCTGCGGCCGTCGAAAGTCAGTGACATCGTGGACGCGCTGGTGGACCGCATGTTGCAGGCGCTGGGCCTGATCGAAGCCCCCGCCGACGAGCACCGCTGGGCGTAGACGCGGCAGCGTGGGCGTTGGGTCCGCAAACGAGGTGGACGTGGCTTCCCGCTTCCAATAGAAGCTTCGCGACCTTCAACTCAATCACCCATAGACATTCGGTGGCAAGATAGACGGCATGACTCGGCGTCCGGTCGACGGCGACCGGTCAGTGCGTGAGGAATGGGCGATGCAGGAAATCTGGGAACGCACAAGGGCCAACGGAGACTCGATTCTGGCGACCGCTGCCGGCATCCTTGCGATCGCCGCGCTCATCATCGCGATCGCTGGGACCACGGGAGTCACCCGCGAGGAAGCCCAGGAGATGGTCGACGACGCCGTCGCGCGCGTGGCCGATCCGGCCGGCTACACCCAGCGCGCGGTGCAGGAAGCCATCGATCGCTACGACGCCGACGGGCGTGAGGCCTCCATCGCCTACCACCAATCCACGGAGAGCATCGACGGCCCGTGGTACGTCTTCGTCCTGGATGAGAACGGCTACGTCCTGGCCAATCCCGCCCGGCCGGACTTCGTGGGCACGACGCCGGCGGTGCGCTCCGACATCACCGGCAAGCCTTACGGGCTGGAGGTGGTAGCCGCCGACGAGAACGGGCGCTGGGTGGACTACGTCTTCGTGAACCCAGCAACCGGCGAGCCGGAGCGCAAGCACACGTGGGTCATCAAGCACGACGGCCTGTCGTTTGCCTCGGGCTGGTACGAACCCATCTCGCGCGCGGACGATCCGGCGACCTACACGCAGGCCGTGGTGGCCTCCGCCATCAGCCGCTACAACGCCGGCGGGCGCGAGGCGTCCATCGCCTATCACCAGTCAGAGGAGAGCATCGACGGCCCGTGGTACGTCTTCGTCCTGGATGAGAACGGCTACGTCCTGGCCAATCCCGCCCGGCCGGACTTTGTGGGCACGACGCCGGCCGTGCGCTCCGACATCACCGGCAAGCCCTATGGGCTGGAGGTGGTGGCGGCGGATGAGAACGGGCGCTGGGTGGACTACGTGTTCGTCAACCCGGTCACCGGCGAGCCCGAGCGCAAGCACACCTGGGTCATCAAGCACGACGGGCTGTCGTTCGCCTCGGGCTGGTATGAGCCGATCTCGCGCGCGGACGATCCGGCGACGTTTACCCAGGCGTTCGTGGCCCGGGCCGTCAGCCGCTACAACGCAGAGGGTCTGGACGCGACCGTGGCGCACTACAACACGCCCGAGAGCCTCGAGGGCCAATGGTACGTCTTCATCTTCGACGAAGCCGACCGCCTGCTCACGCATCCCGACCCGAGTCTGCTCGGCGACGACTTGAAGGGTCCGCTGGGAACGGACATCACGGGGCGTGTGTTCGGTCTCGAGATGCTGCAGGCCGACGAGGACGGAATCTGGGTGAGCTACGTATTCGTGAACCCGGCAAACGGGCAGCCCCAGGTCAAGCACTCCTGGGTCGTGCGGCACGACGGTCTTCTCTTCGGGTCGGGGTGGTACGAGTCCGTCTCAGGCGAGGACCAGCTTCCCGTCTCAGGCGAGGACCAGTTTGCGGCGGTGGTCATCCGGAAGATGGGCTGAACACTCGCGATAAGCCCAATAGCGCCACCAGCATGGTGCCGTACGTCGCGCGCGGCGGATCGAGGCTCACCTTGACGGGCGATTTCGAAGACATTGACGGCAGTCGCTCGTACGAGCTCGAGGACGGGAATTGGGCCCAAGGTCAGTTCCCGAGATTCGGATAGGCTCCGGTCGGGTCGGGCTGGTACGAGGAGTAGGCACAGGGCATCCTTAGGCCGCGCGGTAATGCGGTTAGGGACGGTTGCTTCATGCTGAACGTCGGAATCATCGGCCTTGGAGGGATAGCGCGGACGCACTGCGAGGCCATCGCCACGCTGGACGACGTGAGGGTCATTGCCGTGGCCGACCTGCTCGAGGAGCCGCGGCAGCGGTACATGCGCCAGTACGACATTCCCCGGGGCTACGTCTCACACACCGAGCTGCTCCAGGACGACGACATCGACGCCGTGGCCGTGGTGCTCGGGCATCAGCTGCACCACCGCCTCACCATTGACGCGCTCAACGCCGGCAAGCACGTGCTGGTCGAGAAGCCCATGGCCCTCAGCCTGGACCAGTGCGACGCCATGATTGCCGCCGCCGACGCCAACAACCGCAAGCTCATGGTCGGGCTCTCGCAGCACTTTTATCCGACGAGCATCGCCGCCAAGTCGATTCTCGATTCGGGGCAGCTCGGACCGGTGATCACCGCCGTCTGCTACATGTCCAAGAATTGGACCTACGAGGGCCGCCGCCCCCAGTACCGCAGCCGCTTTCACGGCGGCGGCATGTTGCTGGCCAACGGCGTGCACGTCGTCGACCGATTGACCTGGCTCATGGGCTCTCAGGCCGTGTCCGTGTCCGCGGCCATCGGCACCCACGCGCACTACCAGGCCAGCGACGACTCGGATGTGATTTTCGTGCGCTACAAGAACGGCCGGGCGGGCGTCGCGGTCGCCGTAGGATTCGCCGACGGCGCGTCAGACTATTCCGGCCATGTCATCTGCGCCAACGGCACCCTGAAGTTCAGCCACCACTACGAGGAGTACCTTCGAGTCGGAAAGGACGACGTGTGGGAAGACGTCCCGTTCACGCACCCGCCCGCCGAGTTCACCGATGAATGGCGAGCCTTCGCCGAGAGCATTGCGCGCGATATCGAGCCGCCCACGCACGGGCCGTACGCGCGGCACATCATGGAGATCCTGTTCGCTGCGGAGCAGTCGGCCATCACGGGCCGGGAAGTCATGCTCGAAGGCGGCACGGAGTGGACCCACCAAACCAGCGGCACGCCGATTCACCCCGACCACGGGTGGGTCTAGGGAACGCCTTTCGGGGGGCCGCGTCATGAGGCTCGGCGGGTCGCAGGCGGCGTATCGCTGGGTGTCCTATCCGGGCCTGCGCATCGACCGTCCCGAGTTCGGCTTCCGCGGCATGCGCTACCCCTACGGCACCACCACGGTGGGACCGGCGGGGCTCGACGACCACGTGGACTGGTGGATCGACCGGTGCGTCGAGCACAGGTTCGAGGCGCTGCACATGGGGAGCAGCTGGTTCGCCGACACCGAGGCGAGCGCGGCCACCGGGCGCCGCATGGCCGAATGCGGCGTCGAGTGGGTCGGGTCGGTCAGCGGCGCGTGGGCGGTCGAAAGTCACGAATGGCCGGCCGTGCGCACGGAGGCCGCCCGCAGCCTCGAGATTCTGCGCGCCGGCGGCTGCCGCCTCACCGAGATCGTCAACGCCGATCCGCCGGGGCCGCCCGGCCAGCCGGTTCCCAACGGCGGATTGCGCTTCGGGCACTTCAGCCGAGAAGTGCCGATGGCCGCCCAGATCGACTGCATGATCGAGAACTTGCGCGACCTCGTCCCCGTCGCGGAGGACCTCGGGATCGTGCTGGCCTTCGAGAACCACATGGACTACCGCATCAGCGAAATCGTGCCGGTGGTCCAGGGCGTCGCGTCGCCGTGGCTGCGGATCAACTACGACTTTTCGAACAGCTTGGCGGTCGTCGAGGACCAGGTCGACGCCGCGCGGCTCGCCGCGCCCTACGTCGCCATGGCGCATCTGCGCGACATGCGCGTCCAATCCATCACCACCACCGGCGAGCCCAAGTTCTTTCACGCGCCCGTGGGCTACGGCAGCGTCGAAATTGCCGAGATATTCGCGATCCTGCAAGCCGGCGCGCCCGACCCCGACGCGATTCCCGTCTGCCTGGAACCGCCCTGCCTCCCCGACTACGACCCGCAACTCTGGGTGCGGCTCAGTGTCGAGTGGCTGGGAACGAATTGCCCGCAGTACTTCCCCACGTACTTCGACACCGCCGCTCGAACACCAGCCGTCTCGTAGAGCGAGCTGGCAGCCCGCGCTACCCCTCGCTCAGCTGCACGTCCAGCACCGCCCGTCGGATCTTCTGATTTGGCAGGGCGTGGGTGCCCATCTCTCGGGTGAAGTCGGAGTGGGAAAACATCACGTGCAGCTTGCCGTCGCGCTGCATGGTGGTGGTGTAGGAACAGCCGGGGCCGGTGTGGAAGTAGAAGGGCGATTCCCAGTGATTGCCCGTCCCGTCGAGGCTCAGCGTCACGTGGGTCACCTGCGGGTTGCCGTAGGCGCCACGCCCCGCCGCGCAGGCCAGCACGCCGTTGGGCAGCACCTCAAGCCGCGGCTTCACGCCCTGCCAGCCGGTCGACTCCGGCTCGCCCCAGGTGTGGCCGCCGTCGGTTGAGCGCGCCTGGAACATCGGGGCGTACGAGTCGGTGCGCATCACGCAGAGGATGTCGCCGTTCGGCAGCACGGCGAGGTCGGCCTCGTCCAGGCCCTCGTCCACCCCGCGGTCGAAGATGCCGTAGACCGGGTTGACCACCGCCGGATCGAACGTCGCGACGCGCTTCCACGTTCGCCCGCGGTCACTCGAGCGCACGATGAACGTGCCGAAGCGGAACTTGCGCACGCGCCCGCTCCCGTCGATGTGCTGTTCGGACTCGGACAGCAGGTCGACCCACTCCAGCGCTACCAGGATGTCGCCGTCGTCCAACTCCAGGATGCGGGAATAGCACTGGTAGGACGCCCGCTCGCGCGGCGTCTCGTCGACCTTGAACGTCCAGTGCTCCAGCTTGGAGCCGTCGCGGGCGTAGCGGTGCCAGCGAAACTCCGGGTCCTCCTGCTGAAACCGCTCGTGCATGTGTCCTTGCGAGCGGTCGTGGCCCAGCGTGTGCTGCTGGTGGGTGTTGTGATCGACGCGGGCGATAGAGCCGTCGCGCAGGAACCCCCACGCGCCCGAGTCCCAGTTTTCGGTCATCCAACCGGTGCGGGGGTCACGGGTGACCATGGGGAAGTCTCGCGGGGCTTCGGACCACGTCTCGCCGGCGTCATCGGAAAGGTAGGCGCGGGTGGGGTCGCCAAACTTCCCCTCGTCGCCGTGGCGCGACCAGTGAATCGTCATGAACAGCCGGTCGCCGTCGAGCGGGACGACGCCGGGAAAGTTGACGACCGTCTGGTCCTCTTCGAGCCACGTGTCGATGCGCTCGAGCGTGATGGTGGCGGTGCGGGTCCCGTCGCTGTAGCTGGCCTGGTTGATCATGGCTACTCCTTGCTTGGGGCTGAATGAGCGGTGCTCATGCGGCGTCGGTCGAGATATCGATGACGGCCCGGCGAATGCGTTGCACGGGCAGTCCGTGCGTCCCCATGTCGCGGGTGAAGTCGGAGTCCGAGAAGATCACGTGCAGCTTGCCGTCGCGCTGCATGGTCGTGGTGTAGGAGCAGCCCGGGCCGGTGTGGAAGTAGAACGGCGCCTCCCAGCGATGCCCGGTGCCGTCGATGCTGATCATCACGTGCGTCACCTGGGGATGACCGTAGGCCCCGCGCCCGGAGGAGCACGCGAGCACGCCGTTCGGCAGCACCTGCAGCTGCGGCTTGACCGCCTGCCACCCGGTCGACTCGGGCGCGTCCCAGGTCCGGCCGCCGTCCCGCGACCGGGCTTGCCACAGGGGCGAATACGAGCCGGTCCGAAGCATGCAGAGGACGTCGCCGTTGGGCAGCTTGGCCATGTGGGCTTCGTCGAAGCCCTCGTCCACGGTCCGGTCGCTGATCCCGTAGACCGGCTTGACCTGGTCGGGGTCGAACTGGGTCACGTACTCCCAGGTATGCCCGCCGTCGCCGGAGCGCACGATAAAGACGCCGAAGAGGTATTTCCAGACGCGGCCGTGAGCCTCGTGGCGCCAGCGTTCCTCGGGAAGCTGCCTGACCCACTCCATCGCCGCCAGCAGGTCGCCGTCGTCCAACTCGACGATGGGCGAATAGACCTGGTATGACCGGCGCCCCCAGGGCATGCCGGGCACCTTGAACTTGATCGTCTCCAGCAACTGACCGTCGCTCGAGGCCCTTTGAAAGCGGAACGTGGGGTCGTCCTGCTGGAATTCGTCGTGCATGCGGTTGCCGGCGTAGCCCACGTCGTGCTGCAACTGCGTGTTGTGGCCGATGTGCACAATCGTTCCGTCGCGGAGATAGCCGATCGACCCGCCGAAGGCGTCGATCTGGCGGCCCGTCAGCGGATCCTTGAACGAGAGCGGAAAGTCGTCCGGGGCGGGCTGCCAGGTCTCGCCGTCGTCATAAGACTCCAGGATGCGATTGGGATCCTCGTCGGCAGTGTGCTCGGCGCCGTGGCGCGAGCGCGCGTGGTAGAGCACCAGGCGGTCGTCCAACTCCAGGATTCCCGGGAAGTTCACGATGCTCTCGGTGTCTTGGACCCAGGTGTCGATCCGCTCCAGGGTGACGGTGGCGTTGCGGGTCCCGTCGCTGTAGCGGGCGTAGCGGATCATGCGCGCTCCTTGATTGGGACGTGACGAGCCATGCTCATGCGTCGATGGAAATGTCGATGACGGCGCGGCGAATGCGTTGCACGGGCAGCCCGTGCGTCCCCATGTCGCGCGTGAAGTCGGAGTCCGAGTAGATCACGTGCAGCTTGCCGTCGCGCTGCATGGTCGTGGTGTAGGAGCAGCCCGGACCGGTGTGGAAGTTGAAGGGTGATTCCCACCGATACCCGGTGCCGTCGATGCTGATCATCACGTGCGTCACCTGCGGGTGGCCGTAGGACCCGCGTCCCGAGGCGCACGCGAGCACGCCGTTCGGCAGGACCTCCAGCTGCGGCTTGACCCCGGGCCACCCCATGGACTCGGGCGCGTCCCAGGTCCGACCGCCGTCGCGCGATCGCGCTTGCCACAGGGGCGAATACGCGCCGGTGCGCATCACGCAGAGGATGTCGCCGTTCGGCAGCTTGGCCATGTGGGCTTCGTCGATGCCATCGTCCAAGGGCCTGTCGCTGATGCCGTAGACCGGCTTGACCTCGTCGGGATCGAACTGGGTCACGTAGTCCCAGGTTCGACCGCCGTCACCGGAGCGCACGATGAACGTGCCGATGAGAAGTTTCCAGACGCGGCCGTGGGCCTCATGGCGCCACCGTTCCTCCGGAAGCAGCTTGACCCACTCCATCGCCGCCAATAGATCGCCGTCGTCCATTTCGAGGATCGGCGAGTAGACCTGATATGCCCTGCGCCCCCAGGGCATGCCGGCAACCTTGAACGGAAACCGCTCGAGCAGCTGGCCGTCGCTCGAAGCCCGCTGAAAGCGAAACGTCGGGTCGTCCTGCTGGAACTGCTCGTGCATGTGACCCTTCGCGCGGTCATAGCCGTTCTCGAAGTGCATCATGGTGTTGTGGCTGATGTGGACGATCGTGCCGTCGCGAAGACGTCCGGACCCGACGACGCCGAAGTCGTCATTCTTGTGGCCGCTGAAACGGTCGTAGGTGACGAGAGGGTCGTCGTCCTGTCTGGGCTGCCAGGTCTCCCCGTCGTCATAGGACTCCAGGATGCGGTTGGGGTCCTCTTTGTGGGAGTCCTCGGCGCCGTGGCGTGAGCGCGCGTGGTACAGCACCAGCCGATCGTCCAGCTCCAGGATTCCCGGAAAGTTCACGATGCTCTCGGTGTCTTCCACCCAGGTGTCGATCCGCTCGAGCGTGACGGTGGCGCTGCGGGCCCCGTCGCTGTAGCGAGCCTGGCGGATCATGCGTCGGTCGAGATGTCGATGACGGCGCGGCGAATGCGTTGCACGGGCAGCCCGTGCGTCCCCATGTCGCGCGTGAAGTCAGAGTCTGAGTAGATCACGTGCAGCTTGCCGTCGCGCTGCATGGTCGTGGTGTAGGAGCAGCCCGGA
The DNA here is from genome assembly GCA_965243625.1 of Chloroflexota bacterium. Lineage (GTDB taxonomy): Bacteria > Chloroflexota > UBA11872 > UBA11872 > UBA11872 > JAJECS01. Next base: position 121,136 of record CBDEVI010000002.1, on the reverse strand, counting down.
CCGGTGTGGAAGTTGAAAGGCGCTTCCCACTGATGCCCGGTGCCGTCGATGCTGATCATCACGTGCGTCACCTGCGGGTGGCCGTAGGCCCCGCGTCCCGAGGCGCATGTGAGCACCCCGTTCGGCAGGACTTGCAGTTGCGGTTTGGCCCCGGGCCACCCCATAGACTCCGGCGTGTCCCAGGTCCGACCGCCGTCGCGCGATCGCGCTTGCCACAGGGGCGAATACGAACCGGTGCGCATCACGCAGAGGATGTCGCCGTTCGGGAGCTTGGTCATGTGGGCTTCGTCGAATCCCTCGTCGACGGATCGGTCGCTGATGCCGTACACCGGCTTGACCTCGCCGGGATCGAACTGGGTCACGTAGTCCCAGGTGCGCCCGCCGTCGCCGGAACGCACGATGAATACGCCGAAGAGGTATTTCCAAACGCGCCCGTGGGCCTCGTGACGCCACCGCTCCTCGGGCAGCAGCTCGACCCACTCCATCGCCGCCAGTAGATCGCCGTCGTCCATTTCGAGGATCGGCGAGTAGACCTGATACGACCGGCGCCCCCAGGGCATGCCGGCAACCTTGAATGGAAATCGCTCGAGCAGTTGACCGTCGCTCGTAGCTCGCTGGAAGCGGAATGTGGGGTCGTCCTGCTGAAACTGCTCGTGCATATGCCCCTTGGCGCGGTCATAGCCGTAGTCGAGGTGCACCACCGTGCTGTGGCTCATGTGGACGATCGTGCCGTCGCGAAGTCGCCCGCACCCACCGCCGAAACCGTCATTCTTATGGCCGCTCAAAGGGTCGTAAGTGACGAGTGGGTCGTCGTCCGATCCGGGTTGCCAGGTCTCGCCATCGTCGAACGACTCCAGGCTGCGCCCAGGGTCCTCTTTGTGGGAGTGCTCGGCGCCGTGGCGCGAGCGGGCGAAGGTCAGGATGAGCCGGCCGTCCAGTTCCAAGATTCCCGGAAAGTTCACGATGCTGGCGGTATCTTCGACCCAGGTGTCGATGCGCTCGACGCGGATTGTCGCTGTGCGCCCATCGCGGGTGTAGGTGGCCTCGGTGATCATCGGCGCGCTCCCCAGTCAGCCGCCGCGCGCATGCGCGGGCCGATCCCATCTGCGCCCTACCATGCCTCAATTCACCGCCGCGCGCCGAATCGGGCGGTGCCCTGCGGCGCCGCCACCCGAGAGCTAGGGAAGCCTTGAAGAATCCCCTAGGACACGCCCCAAGCCGTTCGTGGTGAGCTTGTCGAACCATGAACGGCCCTTCGACTTCGCTCAGAGCCTGCCCTGAGTTCACCGAAGGGGCGAACGGATCGGGGTCGAATCGATGGGCTTTTTCAGAGCATTCCTAGAGCCGCAACATGGGCAGGGGCCGCCCCTACCGCCTACGCCAGCCCCGAAATCGTCCCGTCCGGCGTCACGTCCATGCCCACGGCAAACGGTCGCCGCGGCAGCCCCGGCATCGTCAGGATGTCACCGGTCAGCGGCACCACGAACCCTGCCCCCGCCGACAGCCGCACGTCGCGCACCGTGATGCGGAAACCCCTGGGCCTTCCCCGCAGCGACGCGTTGTCGGACAGCGAGTACTGCGTCTTTGCCATGCAGACCGGGAACCCGCGCGCCACGCCGCGATCCATGCGCCGCAGCCGCCGCTCCACGCCTCCCGCGTAATCCACGCCGTCCGCCCCGTAGACCTCGCGGGCGACCGTCTCGATCTTCTCGGTCAGGGTGGCTTCAGGCTCGTACAGCGGCGCGAAGTTGTCGCCGCCGGCCTCCAGCGCGCGCAGCACCTGGTGCGCCAGCGCCTCACCGCCGGCCGCCCCGTCGGCGAACACGGTGGACACCGCCGCCGGCGCGCCCATCGCGCCCGCTGCCTGCATTACCAGGTCCACCTCGGCGTCCGTGTCGCTGGGGAAACGATTGACTGCAACCACGACCGGCAAGCCAAATTTGGCCATGTTTTCCGCGTGCGCTTGCAGGTTCGGCAGGCCCGCGCGCAGCGCCCCCAGGTCCTCGGTATCGAGCTCGCGCCGGTCGGCCCCGCCGTGCAGCTTGAGCGCGCGCACCGTAGCCACGAGCACCGCCAGCCGGGGCCGCAGGCCTCCCGCCGGGCACTTGATGTTGAGGAATTTCTCGGCGCCAAGATCGGCTCCGAACCCGGCCTCGGTCACCGCCAGGTCCGCCAGCTTCAGCGCCAGCCGGGTCGCGATCAGCGTGCTGCATCCGTGCGCGATGTTGCCGAACGGTCCGCCGTGAATCAGCGCCGGCCCGCCTTCCAGGTTCTGCACCAGGTTGGGCAGCACCGCGTCGCGCAGCAGCACGGCCATGGCGCCCTGCGCCTCGAGGTCGGCGGCCGTCACATAGGCGCCGCGCCCGCGGTCGGCCACGGCGATGCGACCGCAGCGGTCCTTCAGGTCCTCCAGGTCGCGCGCCAGGCACAGGATGGCCATTACTTCCGACGCCGGCGTGATGTCGAATCCGGTCTCGCGGGGCACGCCGCGCGTCCGCCCCCCCAGTCCCACCACGATGCCGTGCAGCGCGCGGTCGTTCATGTCCATCACCCGCCGCCACAGCACGCGCCGCGCGTCGATGTCGAGCGCATTTCCCTGGTGCAGATGGTTGTCCAGCATGGCCGCCAACAGGTTGTGCGCCGAGGTCACCGCCGCGAAATCGCCGGTGAAGTGCAGGTTGATGTCTTCCATGGGCACCACCTGCGCGTAGCCGCCGCCCGCCGCGCCGCCCTTGACGCCGAACACGGGACCCAGCGAGGGCTCGCGCGTGGCGCTGATGGCACGTTGGCCCAGGCGCTGCAGCGCCTGCGTCAGCCCGATGGTCGTGGTGGTCTTGCCCTCGCCGGCCGCCGTCGGCGTGACCGCCGTCACCAGCACCAGGTCGCCGTCGGGCGCGTCCTGCCGCGCAGAAATCGCCGCCTGGGTGACCTTGGCCTTGGTGCGGCCGTACGTCTCGATCTCGTCGCCGGTCAGACCGACCTGCGCGGCGATCTCCTCGATGGGACGCAGCCTCGCGGCTTGCGCGATTTCGATGTCCGGCGGTTGCGACGGGCTCATAGGCTCTCCCGCGCTGGCATGCGGCACGACACGATCGGCGCGGATTCCATTAAACCGCAGGTCCTTTTCGCTCGCCGACTCCGTTCGTCCTGAGCTAGTCGAAGGACGTGGTTCGACGGGCTCACCACGAACGGACACGAGCAGACACGACTGGATGCAAGCACCCGCTGTCGCCGTCGCGCGGTATCGTGCAGGAAGTTCGGCTGGCGCAGGTGAGCGAAGATCGAGCATGAAGGCCGCCTATCTTGAGGGGACCGCCGACATTCGGGTTCGCGAGAGCGCGGTCCCGGACCCGGCGGCCCATGAGGCCTTGGTTCGCATTCGGTCGGTCGGCATCTGCGCGTCCGACATCCACTACTACGAGCACGGGCGCATCGGGCGCTTCATCGTGGAGCAGCCGCTGATCCTGGGCCACGAGCCGTCCGGTGAGATCGTTTCGGTCGGTACTGACGTCTCGCACCTCGCACCCGGCGACCGGGTATCCATCGAGCCCGGCGTCCCCTGCCATGGGTGCGAGCACTGCCAGGCCGGCCGCTACAACCTCTGCCCCGACGTGGTGTTCATGGCCACGCCGCCGGTACACGGCGCCTTCGCCGAATACGTGGCGCACCCGGCCTCGCGCTGCTTCAAGATTCCCGACGGCATGAGCTACGACGCCGCGGCTCTCATCGAGCCGCTCTCGGTCGGGCTCTACGCCGTCGAGCGCGGGCGAGCGATGCTTGGCGATCGCGCGGTCGTCCTGGGGGCTGGCCCCATCGGGCTCGTGACCCTGCTGAGCCTGAAGAGCCAGGGCATCGACGCCGTCACCGTCGTCGACGTCGTCGACTTTCGTCTGGAGAAGGCCCGCGAGTTGGGCGCCGAGCGCACCGTCGACGCGCGCGAGGTCGATGTCGCCTCGGAGCTGGCCGACAGCTTCGACGTGGTCTTCGAGACCGCCGGCGCCCCGGCCACGGTGGTGCAATCGATTGGTCTCGCCGCGCGCGGCGGTCGCGTGGTCCTGGTGGGGCTGAGCCCCGACGACACCGCGCCCATCGACACCAATCACATCATCGACAAGGGGCTGGACGTGGCGGGCGTGTTCCGCTACGCCCACACCTGGCCGAAGGCCATCGAGCTCGTGGCCTCGGGGCGCGTCGATCTCGAGCCGCTCGTCTCGGCCCACTACCCGCTCGACGACGTGCAGGACGCCATGGACTTCGCGCGCTCGCGCAAGGACGCCTGCATCAAGGTCATGGTCGAGCCGTGATGAGCACGCTCTATCTCGGTCCAGCCCCCGTTTGTCGTTCCGACCCCGTCTGTCATTCCGAGCGCAGCGAGGAATCTGAAGTTCCCAACTTCGGCCGTACCGCTCGATACGGATCGCCCGCATGAGCGTCCTCGACCGCTTCCGCCTCGATGGCCGCCGCGCGCTCGTGACCGGCGGCGGTACCGGCATCGGCAAGGGCCTGGCGCAAGCGCTGGCCGAAGCGGGCGCCGACGTCGCCGTCTGTGGACGCACCGCCGCCACCCTGGAGAACACGGTCACCGAGATCGAGTCGCGGGGCGTTCGCGCCAAGGCGATCCACGCCGACGTGACCAGCGCCGACGATGTGCGCGCCGCGGTGCAGACCGTTGCCGACGACTGGGGCGGCCTGGACATCGCGGTCAACAACGCCGGCATCACCACCTGGGTCGACGCCGTGGACATGCCCGAGGACGACTGGGACCGCGTGCTCGACACCAACCTCAAGGGCGTGTTCCTGTGCTCGCAGGAGGCCGCCCGCGTGATGCTTCCGCAGGGTCGCGGCGCCATCGTCAACGTGGCCTCGATCTCGGCGCAGATCATCAACCGCCCGCAGCAGCAGGCGCACTACAGCGCCTCGAAGGCCGGCGTCGTCCACCTCACGCGCGCGCTGGCCGCCGAGTGGGCGGAGCACGGCGTGCGCGTCAATGCGGTGAGCCCCGGCTACACCCGCACCGAGATGGTCAACGCGCCGCACATGATCCCAGCCCGACCGATCTGGACGCGCGACACGCCCATGGGCCGAATGGCGGAGATCGAGGAGATCCAGGGGGCGGTGGTGTTTCTCGCCAGCGATGCCGCGGCCTTCGTGACCGGCCACGACCTGGTCGTCGACGGCGGCGTCACCGCCTGGTGAGCGGTCGCGGCTGAAGTGTCCGCGTTCGCCGTGACCGACGATCTGCTGCTCGGCCTGGACCTCGGCACCACCAGCGCGCGGGCGGTGCTCGTCGCGCGCTCCGGTGAAATCCTGGCCACGCACGCCGCCGAATACCCCATGGACACCCCGCGGCCCGGCTGGGCCGAGCAGGATCCCGACGCGTGGGAACGGGCGGCGTTGGATGCGCTCGGCGCGTGCGTCCGTGCCGCGCCCGACCCTTCGACCATTCGGGGAATTGGGCTCACCGGCCAGATGCACGGCGCGACGCTCTTGGACGAGAACGACCAGTCGATCCGACCCGCCATTCTTTGGTGCGACCAGCGCACCGCCGCGCAACGGCAGGCCATCGAAAGCGAGATCGGGCTGGGCGAGGTCATCGCGCGCACCGCCAACCCGCCGCTGGAAGGCTTCACCGCGCCCAAGCTCCTCTGGGTGCGCGAGCACGAGCCCTATGCCTACGCCCGGATTCGACGCGTGCTGCTGCCCAAGGACTTCATTCGCCTGCGCCTCACCGGCGAGGCCGCCGCCGACGTCGCCGACGCCTCGGGCACCGCGCTGTTCGACGTGGCCAAGCGCGAGTGGTCGGCCGCCATGGCGCGTGACCTGGAGATTCCGCTGGAATGGCTGCCGCGCGTGGTCGAATCACCCGAACCGGCCGGCGCGCTTACCGTCGCGGCGGCAGAGGCCCTGAGCCTGCCTGCCGGACTGCCCGTCGCCGCGGGCGCGGGCGACCAGGCCGCCGGCGGCGTGGCGGCGGGCATCGTCGCCGCGGGCGATGCGCTCGTGACCATCGGCTCGTCGGGCGTGGTATTCGTCGCCGGCGACCAGCCGCGGATTGATCCCGGCGGACGCGTGCACACCTTCTGTCACGCGCTGCCGGACTCGTGGCACGTCATGGGCGTCACTCAGGGCGCCGGAATCTCGCTGCGCTGGGTGCGCGACACGCTCGGCGCGCGGGAAGCCGACGGCGATCCCTACGACTCGCTCACGAGCGCGGCGGCTGTCTCGCCCGCCGGGAGTCGCGGGCTCATCTGGCTGCCCTATCTGCAGGGCGAGCGCACACCGCATCTCGATCCCAACGCGCGCGGCGTGCTCTTCGGCCTCACGACGGCTCACGGGCAGGGCGACGTGGTCCGCGCCGTGCTCGAAGGCGTGGCGTTCAGCCTGCGCGACGGACTGGAGATCATCCAGGAACTCGGCCTGCCCGCACGCCGGGTCAAGATCGCCGGAGGCGGCGCGCGCAGCCCGCTCTGGCGGCAGATCGTGGCCGACGTGCTGGGGCTTCCGATCAGCCTGGAGCCCGAGGACCGCGGCCCGGCCTTCGGCGCGGCGCTGCTGGCCGGAGTCGCCGTCGGGGTGTATGGCTCGGTTGACGAAGCATGCGAGCTAACCGCCAGCCAAACCCAAGAAGTCGAACCGTGCGCGGACACGCACGCCGTCTACGACGCGACCTACCGCCTCTATCGGGACCTCTATCCAGCGCTCGCGGATTCGTTTGCCGAGATCGTGTCGCTGCAGGAGTGACCGCGGTCGGCAGCGACCTAGGCCAGGCGTAGCTCGACCGTACGCGTGCGCGGGCCGTCGCACTCGACGAGCAGCACGTCCTGCCACACGCCGACCTGGAGCCGTCCGTCGACGATCGGCACGAGCAACTGATGACCCAGCAGGGCGGCGCGGACGTGGGCGGCGGCGTTGTCCTCCGACCCGCGGTTGTGGGCGTAGGAGCCGCGCCAGGGCACCAGGTGCTCCAGCGCCCGGGCCAGGTCGTCGAGCAGGCCCGGTTCGGGTTCATTGATGGTGACGGCGCAGGTGGTGTGCGGGACGCTGACCAACAGCAGGCCGTCCGCGACGTTCTGCGTGTCGAGGATTGCCTGAATCTCCCGGCCAATCTGGTGCACGGACGTTCGCGCGGCGGTGGCGACGCGCAGCGTGGCCGGCCGCATGTCAGGCGTCCCCGGCTGTCGCTGAGCCGCCGCGGCTTGAAAGCTCGCGCCAGCCGGGTCCCAGAGCAAGCCGGGCGGCGTCCACCAGGTTCCGAGCCACGGCCACGCCGGGATGAGTCGCCGATCCATCGCGCGCCAGCCACACCACGGGCATCCCACAGCGCCGAGCGCCGCCGACGTCGTTCTTGAAGTCGTCGCCAATGAGCACGCAGTCGCTAAGGTCGGCGTCGACCGCCGTCGCCGCGGCGGCGAAGATGCGCGGGTCGGGCTTCTCGGCGCCCACGGCCGCCGAAAAGACGATGGGATCGAGGCGATCGCCAAGCCCCACCTCGTCGAGGACCAGCGGCAGCAGGTAGCTGAAGTTGCTGAGGACGGCGGCACGCACGCCGGCCGCTCGCACCAGGTCGATAGCCGCATGCGCGTCGGGAAGCACGCGGCTCTCGAAGGCCGCCGCCAACTCGTCGGCGACGTGGTTCAGGTCGAGCGGAACCGCGCCGGTGTCGCCCAGCGCTTGCAAGTACACCCGGGCGTCCTCGATGCGGAGCCGCTCGAGGTCATCGGCCGTGCGCACCGAGGCGTAGTGCGCCTTGTAGTAGCGCATCTCCGCGTGCAGGGCGTCGTCCAGGCGCGCGCGCGGCAGGTCGACTCCCGCCCGCCGCAGGGCGTCGGCCATGTAGTCGAACGGCGAGGGGTCGTCCGGGAAGTGGATCAGCGTGCCGTAGGCATCGAAAAACACGGCCGCCGGGAGCGAGGTGGTCACAGCGGAACCTACCACCAGCGACCGAACCCAATTCAATTCTCCTCCGTCATTCCCGCGGAGCCTGTCCCCGCGCAGGCGGGGAGCGGGAATCCACCCTTCACTGAACCTGGGGGCGGATTGGGTTCGCCCGGCCATCCTCAAGCCTGGCTGGCTCCTGCAGGGGTCTCTTGATGGGAGCGGGTCCGGTTCCCTCTCCCTGGCAGGGAGAGGGCTAGGGTGAGGGTGATCCGGGGCCAGGGCGTGGGATGTCGACCATCTATGCAGACGGCTCAGTCGAGGGAAGGCGTGTCATTCGCGCGGGTGGGATGATGGGGGCGCTTTCGTCGGGATGACGCTGGCAGTGACCGGCCCACCGGCGCTGCAGCCTGCGGTGTCCCGTCCGTGAGGGTCCATGTAATGCCTCCGAAATCGACTGCCGCCGCTCGCTGGCGCGACGCCCTCCGCACCAATCCCGACTACGTCGTCTACGTGCCCGCCGACGACGACACGCCGGAGCACGACACCGGGCCGCGTCCCGACGGGCCGTGGGACAACGGCAACACCCACTTCATCGTCACGGTCACGACCACGGGCGCCTTCCTGGCCACCTGGACGCAAGCCGGAGACCACTTCCACGGGGTGAACGTGCGGATTGTGACGGCCCGCAGCGAGGACCGCGGGCGCACCTGGAGCCGCCCCACGGTGATCGAGGCGCCGCCCGACGACTCCGGCAAGGTGCCGGTGTGGTCGGTGCCGGTGGTGGTGCCGCATAGCGGTCGCGTGTGGCTCTTCTATCACCGCAACACCGGGCCGGTGGATTTCGACCGTGGGATGACGGGCGTGCTGTCCTGGCGCGTGTCGGATGACGACGGGGTCACGTGGGGCGAGCGGCACGACGCGGTCATCGGTCGCGGGGCCATCGACGATCCGGATCCCGCCATGCTCAGCAGCTGGGTGCCGACCGGCTGGCAGGCGCCCATCGTGAACCGCCGCGGCCAGGTGATCTGCCCAATGACGCGCTGGGCCTCCAACCACTATCAGCGTCAATTTGAGACGGTGACGCCGGAGATCGGCTTCAACTTGCGCCATCACGAGGGCTGGTTCCTGCGCTTCGACAATGTGTTGACCATCGACGACCCGGCGGACCTGGTGGTGACGACCTGGCCCGACGCCGAGCACGGCATCCAGGTCCAGCATCCGCGCGACGCGCGCATCAGCTGCGCCATGGAGCCGTCCATCCAGAACCTCTCCGACGGCCGCATCGTGGCCGTGATGCGCACCATGACCGGCTGGATCTGGTATTCGGTCTCCGAGGACTACGGCGAGTCGTGGTCCGAGGCGGCGCCGCTGCGGTTTCAGCCCGGCGGACCGCCCATCCCGCATCCCTCGTCGCCCTGCCCGCTGCACAAGCTCCGCGACGGTCGATTCCTGCTGTTCTTCCACAACAACGACGGCACCGCGCATGGGGCCGACGGACCCGGCGACGGCAAGGCGCGCCGTCCGGTCTGCGTCAGCGTGGGGCGCGAGATCGACAACCCCGGCGGCCAGCCGCTGGTGTTCGGGCGTCCCCACGTACTCGCCGACAACGGATACGCCGTTCACTCGGTGACCGGACGCGGCGGGGGCATGCCGCTCTACGGCAGCTTCACCGACTACGCCGACGAGCAGGTGCTCTGGTATCCCGACAACACGACGTATCTGCTCGGCAAGCGGCTGACCGACGAGGTCCTCGACGACACCTGGCTCCCGCGCTGAGCTCCGGCCCCCTCCCCCTGAGAGGGGGAGGGCTGGGGAGGGGGTCTTCCGGCATTCGCCATCGTGAGCGCCTCATTCCTGTCATTCCGGGCGCCTTCTCTGTCATTCCGAGCGCCTTCTCTGTCATTCCGAGCGCAGCGAGGAATCTAAGGGGCCGGCAAATGAGCACAGCGCCTGTCGCCTCCTCGGGGCAGTCGCCTCTCGGCCCGTTACGTCGGCGTCTGGGTAGCGTCCAATTCCGCGATGGCGGGAATCAGTCCCCCAAGGTCGTCGATGATCGCGTCGGGCGTGACCGATCCGAGGCCGGGTGCAGTTTCGCGGCGTAGCCAGATGGCCCGCAGACCCAGCGCCTGCGGCGCGCGCACGTCGACCTCCAAGTCGTCGCCCACCATGACCGCCTCGGCAGCCGGGACGTCGAGGCGGCGCAGCGCCTCGCGGTAGGCCACCGGATGCGGCTTCATCCAGCCGGACTCGGTGCTCAGCACCAGGGCGTCCACCAGCCGCAGCAGATCGAACGCGCGCAGGCGTTCGACCAGCAACTCCTCGCCGTGGATCACGTTCCCCACGATGGCCGTGCCCACGCCGGCCCGGCGCAGCAGCTCAAGGGTGCGGACGGCGTGCGGATCGACGGTCATCCGCGCGTAGTGCGGCCCGAAGTACAACGGCAGCAGCAGATCGATGAGCTCGGACGGCGGCTCAATGTCAAAGCGGTCGAGGACCTCGAGGAATGCCCGCCGGGCGTCCGGAACGGCGCACTCGCCCTGGTAGGACTCGATCAGCGCCTCTTGCAGGGTCTCGCCCAGCGGGTCGGTCAGCTGCTCGGCGGTCGGCGCGACCTCCGTCAGCCGCCCCAACGCCTCGGCAACTTGCGCCGCCCCCTCCCGGTTGCTGGGCGACCCGACCAAGGGCTCCTGCGTGACCAAGGTATCGCCCAGATCGAACAGCACACCCCGAATCGCCATGCCGCGAGTCTAACGAGCGGCGTGGCCTGAGCCCCGATTCGTAAGTTCCGAATCCGGCGATTCCGTGTAGGGGCGTCCCTGGTGGGCGCCCGAAGCCTGGCCCGCCGGGTGTGCCTCCGGTTCCTTCTCCCCTGGCGGGAGCAGATAAGGATGAGGGGGAAAGACCCCAGCCCGTTGGTGGCTGCCAAAACGCTGACGCGACGCGCCGCCTGGGTCGCCGGATCACCCTCACCCCAGCCCTCTCCCATCCAGGGAGAGGGGGCCGGACCGAAGCCGCACAAGGGGGCTTAGACTCCGCCGCAAGGCCGGAATGTCGGGCATTTCGTCGGCTCACGGCGCGTTTGGCGCGGTCCCAAACCTGGAGACCGGGAGTTTCTTGGCATGTTCGGGTTTTAACTTCGACGACGAACTAACAATTCGGGCAGGCACTCTGAAGCCTTGTGCGCCCTATGTGTCATTCCGAGCGCAGCGAGGAATCTCAGACGTCCAAGCACCGCTGCAGGGCCACCTCTAGCCGGAATCCGCGTCATAGCCATAGGCGCGCAGTCGATCCCGCGCCGCCTGGCGTTCATCATCGTTGAAGAGCGGCATCCACCGCTCCTGTACCACCAACGCCTCCATGGAAGTGTCCAGCCGACCAAGCTTCCACAGCGTGGTCAACCCCTCCTGTGGCTCGGGTGCACCCAGCAAGCGCCTTGCCGTTTCCACCCCGCCATGCTCATGGACCATTTGCAAGAAAAGGATTGGGCGATAGTCGAGCTCCGCAGCGGTGTCGTAGATGTTGAGCATGGCCCTGTGGAATTCACCTTCGAGGCTCGCCGACATGCTCTGCTCCCTTCTACCGTCGCCTTGCCGGAGGCCATGCTCCGGCGGTCCGCGCCAATTCCGTGTAGGGGCGGTTCGCGAACCGCCCTTTCGGACTCACGTGCGGTTTGGCTGGAAGTCAGGATTGTATTTGTCCAATTCCCACCGAATCGGGTTATTGACAATGTATTCGCGGATATCGGTTAGCTCCTTATCGTTGCGAATAACGTGTTCATAGTAGTTTCGTTGCCAGATTGGTTTTCCTGGCGTCTCGCTGGCGAAATTGACTCGCTTTGTCGAGACAGTCTTGAATGCGCCAATGAGTCTGCCGAGAGGTTTAGGCGGCATCGAGTTGCTGGCGGTTCGCGAACCGCCCCTACATTGGTCGGAGATCACGATGATGCCGTGCAAATGATTTGGCATCACAATGTATTCATCCAACGCGACATAGGGGTGTTGCACGGCGAGCCATTCCCACGAATCTCTCACCAAACGCCCGGTGTCGTTCAGTTGGATTGCCCCGTCAAAGACTCTTCCAAACGAACATTCCCAGTCCCGGACGACTACCGTCACGAAGTAGGCCCCAGCCTGTGAGTAGTCAAAACCCTTAAGGCGAATTGAACGACGACGGTGGACACCGGGACCGTAGGTCGTCGCCGGCCTGGTCGATGTCACCGCCCACAGCCTCCCGGAGATTCAGACCGTGCCGATCATAGGTCGGGAATTCACAACCCATCGATGTGGGGCTCTCGCAGGGAATCGACGGAGGGGCGGTTCGCGAACCGCCCCTACACCGCCACGATGGTCTCGGTGTCCCCCACGGCCAGGGCATTCATGTAGGCGAGGATGAGGTCTTTGGTGCGGTATTGGCCGTCGAATTGGGCCTCGTCTTCGCGGCGGACGATGGGGAATGTGTCGAGGACGTAGGCGGCGTCGTTGCAATCGAGGCCGTAGAGGTGGAAGTAGAGCGCGTCGAGGCGGGCGCGCAGGTGGCGGCGGTCTTCCTCGTCCCAGATGAGGGGCGGACCACCGTAGCCGAGGTCGCGGGCGAAGGGCGATGGCAAGGCAAGTATGGATGCGGCAAAGCGCTACTCCCGCGCCACCGCGGCGGCGATTCGTTCGGCGACTGCGATGGCCTTCTCGGCGGCCTCGACGTCCGGCTCCTGGGCGGCTTCCGATGGATAGCGGGCAGTCGCCACGTATGGATTCAGGGTGACGGCGGCCGGCCTGAGGTTGGTAAATGCCGGGTCGATGCCCGCACATAGCCCGATGAGATAGCCAAGGTCGTGGACAAATCGGAACGGCACGTCGTGAGCGACCAGGTAGCCCTTGAGGTACTTCTCAGCGCATTGCTGGGCGTGGAAGCAGGCCACGGACGGCAGCGGCCGGTCGGGCCCGAGCGCGCGGCGGGCAATCTCCAAGTCCTCGTCGGCTTTGGCGAACCAGGCTTGTTCAGGCGGCGTAGCTGTCATAGAGGACTTCGGAGTCTTCCAGCATGCGGCTGATCATGGAGTTGGGGTTCTGGCGATACTTGGCGATCACGTCGGCCGAGCGGATCAGGACATCGACGGGGAGCAGGAAGCGCTCGGCGATAGCGAGGCGGATGGCGTAGCCGTCGCAGCCCTTCTCGTCGTTGTGTCGCAGGACGACCAGCAGGTCCAGGTCGCTGTTCTCATCGATGTCGCCGCGGGCGCAGCTGCCGAACATGATGATTTGCTCCGGCTCGAAGCGATCCACGATCAGCTGCGTGACGGCCTCGATGGTTTCGCGGTTCAGAGGGTCTTCAACGATGCGCATGGGTGGCTATTGGACGATACGCGCGTCGGAGTCTCCGGCGGCGTGGGCGTTCATCTAGGCAAGGATAGGGTCTTTGGTGCGGTGGCGGCCGTTGAATTGGGCTTCGTTGTCGCGGGGGCCGAGACGGCGGTCGCTGTTTCGGGCTTTATCGGGACGCCTGGGGCCGTTCATGGTTCGACGGGCTCACCACGAAAGCGGCCGGAGTCGGGCATCTGGGACTCCTCGCTGCGCTCGGAGTGACAGGTGGGGGGCTCGGAGTGACAGGTTGGGCGGGTCGGGCGCCCACTAGGGGCGCCCCTACAGCGAACGTCTCCGGGCGTGCCGGACGTGACTTCGGATGACCCCCGCCCGGAATCTCGTACCGGGCAGGGCACGCCCCCTCTTCGAGCCCTCGCCCTCTCCGGTGACATTTGCGGAATCCAGCCAAAGTTGAGGATCACTGGGCAAACCCTTTCGGCCCCCAGCTTCAATGACCGGTGGATTCCCGCCTCCGCGGGAATGACGGAGGGGCAGGCGGGAATGTCAAAGTGGCCGGCGGGAATGACGGCGGGGACCCCCTCACCCCGGCCCTCTCCCCCAGGAGAGGGAGTCCGAGCCGGAACGACGGAGGGGCAAGAGGCGCCTGCCGTGGTGGCGCGCGCACCAACTGGGTAGCATGGGCGTTCGGGGCCCGTGTCTGCGGCCTGATTTCTTTCTCGGTGAGTTGACTCGTGCGGCTGCGACGCGATATGGCGGCGATTCACGGATACGTGCCGGGCTTGCAGCCTGGCGACGGCGGGTGGATCAAGCTCAATACGAACGAGAGTCCCGAGGCCTCACCGGCGGCGGTGGCGGCCTTGCGCGAGGCGGCCGGTGCGTCGATCCGGCTCTATCCCGATCCGATCAGCCGCGAGCTGCGGGATGCCGCCGCGCGCCGCCATGGCGTGCAGCCCGAGCAGGTGGTCTTTGGCAACGGCTCGGACGATCTGCTCAACCTGCTGATCCGCGTGGCGTGCGACCCGGGCGACCGGGTCGTGGCGGCGACGCCGAGCTATTCGCTCTACCCGGTGCTGGCCGCGATCGGCGGCTGCGACATCCGCGAGGTGCCGCTGGGCGACGACTTCGCGTTGCCGGTGCGCCAGCTGGCCGCCGCGCGCGGCAAGATCACCTTCGTCGCCAGTCCCAACAACCCCGCCGGCACCCATTACGGGGCCGACGACCTGCGCTGGCTGGCTTCGCGCGTGAATCTGCTGGTCATCGACGAGGCGTACGTCGAGTTCGCCGACCGCGACAACGTGGACCTGCTGCAGGAGTGCGACAACGTGTGCGTGACGCGCTCGTTTTCCAAGAGCTTTGGCCTGGCGGGATTGCGGCTGGGCTATGCGGTAGCCGGCCCGGAGCTTGCCGACGCGCTGCTGCGGGTGAAGGACTCCTACAACGTCAGCCGCCTGGCGCAGGCCGCCGGGCTGGCGGCCCTGGCCGACCTGGATTGGGCGGAGCGTCACTGGGCGGCGATTCGTCGCCGCCGCGACGCACTGGCGGCGACACTACAGGAGCGATTCGGGCTGAAAGTCCACCCATCCCAGGCAAACTTCGTATTTGTCGAGCTTGACGGGTACGATGCCGCGGATGTTCAGCGCCAGCTCGAAGATCGCCGCATTGTGGTCCGGCGTTTTGCCGGCGATCCGCGCATCGCGAATGCGCTTCGGATCTCCATCGGCTCGGCGGAAGACATGCAGTCGTTCATGGCCGCGTTCGGCGACGTGCTCGGGCACGAGGCCGGCGCGGCGCAATCTTGTGACACCGAATCAAGGTGACATGGCCCACCGCCGGTGGGCGTCGAGGGGGGTTTAGGTCTTGGAAGGTCTAGTGTGGGTCGTCCCGGCGGCCATCGTGGTTTCCGTCATCGTGGTCGGATATCTCGTTCGTGATGTTCTGACGCGGCCGGTCGACCGGAGCGGCCGCAGCGCTGAGTTGATTCCCGCGGTCCAGGGGTTGGACGACGCGGAGCGGAACCGGCTGTTCGCGTCGATGCAGCTCAACGGCGACCGCATCTACGAAGGCGCAACGGCCTTCCTGCGGCGGCAGTACCGCACCATCGCGTTCCTCGCGTTATTCGCGGCGGCCGGGTTGTCGGTGCTGCTGTTCTTCTTTGGCGCCAACGAGGCCAAGGGCATCGAGGCGGGCGACATCGCCTGGCGCACCGGGGTTTCGTTCCTGGTGGGCGCCGCCGCCTCCGCGCTCTCCGGCATTATCGGCATGATCGTGGCGGTCAAGTCCAACGTGCGCACCGCCAGCGCGGCCACCAAGTCGCTGGGCGACGCCCTGACGGTGGCCCTTCGCGGTGGTGCCGTTTCCGGAATCCTGATCGTCGGCCTGAGCCTGCTGGGCGTGTTCGTGCTCTTCGCCCTATTCGACGGCTTCGGCAATCCCACGCGCGCCCCCGAGCTGATCGTGGGCTTCGGGTTCGGCGCCAGCTTCGTGGCGCTGTTCGCGCAGCTGGGCGGCGGCATCTACACCAAGGCCGCCGACGTCGGCGCGGACCTGGTAGGCAAGGTCGAAGCCGGTCTGCCCGAGGACGACCCGCGAAATCCGGCAGTGGTGGCCGACCTGGTCGGCGACAACGTGGGCGACTGCGCCGGACGTGGCGCGGACCTGTTCGAATCGACCGCCGCCGAGAGCATCGGCGCGATGATCCTGGGTGTGGCCGTGTTCAAGGCCATCGAGGCCGCGGCTCCAGGTACGGCGGGCGTCGAGTGGATCCTGTTCCCGCTGGTGGTGCGCTCGTTCGGCACCATCGCCTCGGTGATCGGTCTGCTCGTGATCCGGCCCGAGGCAGTGCGCGACGCCCAGAAGGCGCTCGACATCGGCTATTGGGCCACCGCGCTGTTTTCGGTTGTTGGTATGGCGATTGCGGTGTTCGTGATGCTGGATTCCGCCTGGTTCTTCCTGTCGGGAGTCATCGGCATTCTGACGAGCGTGGCATTCGTCTACATCACGCAGTACTACACCGCGGGCACCTGGCGACCGGTCCGTGAGATCGCCGAGGCGTCTCGCACCGGTCCCGCCACCAACATCATCTCGGGAATGGCGCTCGGCCTGGAGAACACGGCGGCGCCGATCATCGTCATTTCGATTGCCCTGTGGACCTCGTTCCACACCGGCGTCGAGGGCTTCGCGGCGCTTGGAATCCCGATCGGCACCTTCGAGGCCGGCGTCTTCGGCACCGCCGTCGCCACGATGGGCATGCTGATGAGCGCGGCCTACATCCTGGCCATGGACACCTTCGGGCCGATCTCGGACAACGCGGGCGGCATCACCGAGATGGCCGACGCGCCCGAGGAGGTTCGCGACATCACGGACGGCCTGGACGCGGTCGGCAACACGACCAAGGCGCTGACCAAGGGCTACGCCATCGCCTCGGCGGCGCTGGCCGCGTTTCTGCTGTTCAGCGCCTACCTGGAAACCGCCGACCTCCACAGCGTCGACCTGGCCAAGGTCGAAGTCTTCATCGGCGCCATGCTGGGCGCCATGCTGGTGTTCCTGTTCAGCTCGCTGGCCATTCGCGCCGTCGGACGGGCCGCGAGCACGATGATCCAGGAAGTCCGGCGGCAATGGCGCGAGAATCCCGGGATTCTCGAAGGCACCGTCGAGCCTAGCTACAGCCAGGCGGTTGATATCAGCACGCGCTCGGCGCTGCGGGAGATGATCCTGCCGGGCCTGCTCGCCGTCCTGATGCCGGTCGTGGTGGGCCTGGTGCTCCGCGCCGAGGCGGAAGCCGCCTTCCTGATGGTTGGAACCATCGCGGGCGTGCTGCTGGCCACGGTGATGAACAACGGCGGCGGGGCCTGGGACAACGCAAAGAAGTTCATCGAGGCCGGCAATCTCAAGGACGAGGACGGCAACCCGATCGGCAAGGGCACCGAGGAGCACGCCGCGTCCGTGGTCGGCGACACCGTTGGCGACCCGTTCAAGGACACGGCGGGGCCATCGCTGCACGTGCTGGTGAAGCTGCTGAGCACGATCACCTTGGTTCTGGCGCCGGTCTTTGTCGTGACCGCCTAAACCGGGGCAGTGCTGGTCGAGGCGGCTCTGTTGGGCGCCGTGCAGGCGCTCACGGAGTTTCTGCCCGTGAGCAGTTCGGCGCACCTGTTGCTGGTGCCCGAGTTCGCCGGGTGGACCGACCCGTTTCTGTCGGGCCTGATGCTCAGCGTGGCTTTGCATCTGGGCACCGCGCTGGCGCTGGCCGTGGCGCTGTGGCGCGACTGGTGGCGGCTGGCGCTTGGTGTCGTCGGTCGAGGCGACGACCCGGCCGTGTCGCGCCGTGTGGCGGCGGGCATCGCGGGATCGACGGTGCTCGTCGGCGCGGTGGCCTATCCGCTGCACGGCGCGCTGACGGAGACACGAACGCTGCTGTTCGCGTCGATCATGCTCATCGCGTTCGGCGTGCTGCTGGCGGCCATCGATCGCTGGGCGCCCACCCGCACAACCTTCGAGAGCACCCGCCTGCCCATATGGCTGCTCGTCGGACTGAGCCAGGTCGTGGCGCTGATTCCCGGCGTCTCGCGTTCCGGGATCACCATGACCGTAGCGCGTGCCCTGGGTGTGAGGCGGCGCGCCGGCGCGCGCTTCTCGCTGCTGCTGCTAACGCCCATCGTGCTCGCTATCGGAATCGCGGAGCTCTCCGCCGCCGCCGGTACGGAGGCCTTCGAGTCGGTTGCGGGCGCGCTGGCGATCGGTGCGCTCGCGGCGGGATTGGTCGGGGTGGCCGTCATCCGGGTCTTGCTCTGGTTCGTGGCCACCCACAGCCTGCTTGTCTTCGGCGCATATCGGGTTGCACTTGGCGTGGCCGCGCTGGTAGTTCTTGCCGTGCAGCCGTGATGGCGCCCGTATAATTGCGTTTAGCCACCTGAGGCACCGCTTGATGCGCCTGGGCCTTCTGAACGCCACCGGCTACACCGGCGGCGAGATGATCCGCTATCTGGCCGGCCACCCCGACCTTGAACTGACGAGCCTGACGGCACGCAGCCAGGCCGGCAGCACCGTGGGCGACGTGTTGCCGTGGGTTCGCGCCACGGCGCGGCCCGACTACGCCGACCTGCGGCTCACGCCGGAGCTGGATGGGTCGGTGGATGCCGTCGTGTCATGCCTGCCGCACAACGCGTCGGCGGCGCAACTGGCGCCGCTGCTCGACGACGGCGTGCCGGTGGTGGACGTCAGCGCCGACTTCCGACTGCATGACCTGGAGGTCTATCGCCAGTGGTATGGCGAGCACCCGGCGTCGGAGTGGATCGCCGACGCGGTCTACGGCCTCACGGAGTTCCGGCGTGACGAGGTGGGGCGCACCAAGCTGGTGGCCAATCCGGGTTGCCACGCCATTGCGGCGGAGCTGGCCATCGGTCCCGCCCTGGCCGCGGGGCTGGCGGAGCCGGCCGTGATCGTGGACTCCAAGACCGGAGTCTCGGGCGCCGGGCGTAGCGCCGGGACCAAGTTCACCTATTCCGAAATCAACGAGAGCACCGCGCCCTACAACGTCGCCGCCCACCGTCACGGCCCCGAGATAGCGCAGGAGTTGGCGACGCTCGCGGGGACGCCGGTGCAGGTCACGTTCGTTCCGCACCTGGTGCCCATGACGCGCGGGATCCTCTCGACGACTTACGCGCGGCTGCGGGACGGCGCTGCGAGCGCGGATGTCGAGGCGGCGTACGAGGAACGCTACGGCGGCGAGCCGTTCGTGCACCTGGCCGACGAGCCGCTCCGTACCAAGTGGACCACCGGCACGAACCATTGCTTCGTGCAGGCGGTGACCGACGAGGCCACGGGCACCCTCATCGCCATGAGCGCCATCGACAACCTGGGCAAGGGCGCGGCGGGCGCCGCGTTGCAGAACGCCAACCTCATGCTGGGCCTCGACGAGCAGGCGGGACTCGGCATCCCGGCGGGCTATCCGTAGATGAGCGCCATTCCCGAAACGCTGGACGGATTCGCGGTGGTATCCGGCGGCGTGGTGGCGTCACGCGGATTCAAGGCCGGGTCGATCGCCGCCGGCATCAAGGCCAGCGGCGCTCTGGACCTTGGGGGCATCTTCAGCACCGTCGCCCCGTGCACGGTGGCCGCCACGTTCACCACCAACCGCGTGACGGCCGCCAACGTGGAGATCAACCGCGCTCGCGTCGCCGGCGGCCAGGCGCGCGGCGTGGTCTTCAACAGCGGCAACGCCAACACCTACACGGGCGCCGAGGGGCGCGCAGACGCCATGCGCATGGCGGAGCTGTTCGCGCAGGGACAGGGCGTCGCGCCGGAAGAAATCCTGATGGCGTCCACCGGCGTTATCGGATTCCGACTGCCGATGGATCGCGTGGCCGACGGCATCCGGCGGCTCGAGCTGACCTCGGTCGACGGAGTCGACGTCGCCACGGCGATGATGACCACCGACGCCTACCCAAAGACGATCGCCGTCGAGGTGCCGCTGTCGGCCGGGACCGTGCGGATCGGCGGCGCCGCCAAGGGCGCCGGCATGATCCACCCCAACATGGCCACCATGCACTCGTTCGTCACGACCGACGCCGCCCTGGACGCGTCGTTTGCCCTGAGCGCCCTGCGCGCGGCAGTTGACGACTCCTTCAACGTGATTTCCATCGACGGCGATCAGTCCACCAGCGACACCGTGCTGATGTTCGCCAACGGCGCGAGCGAAACGCCCAAGCCGGAGGGGGCCGACGCCGAGACGTTCGGTCGCGCGCTTCGGGCGGTTTGCCAGCATCTGGCGCGGGAAATCGTGCGGAACGGCGAGGGTGTCACCAAGCTGGTCACGATCGAGGTCCGGGGGGCGGTGGACGCCGCCGACGCCCGGCGCGCCGGACGCGGGATTTCCACGTCGCTGCTGGTCAAGACGGCGGTGTTCGGCGGCGATCCCAACTGGGGGCGCGTCGTCGCCGCGCTCGGAAACAGCGGCGCCCAATTCGACCCCGAGGCTTTGGACATTTGGATCGGGGACACCTGCACGGTCGACGGCGGCCGCATCCAGGACTACCACGAGCCGGACGTTGCCGCGCACCTGCGCGAGTCCGAGTGCCGCATTGCGGTCGATCTACACGCGGGACCGGCCGGCGCCACGGCCTGGACCGGCGATCTCTCGCACGACTACGTCACCATCAACGCGGAGTACATGACCTAGCTCGTGGCCGCATTGCCGGACTCAGGCATGGACGATTTCCGGGGGCGCTACGTCGTGCTCAAGGTCGGCGGCACGGCGGACGTTGAGCGTGGGCGGATCGGCGCCGACGTGCGGGACCTGGTTGCGGCGGGCGCGCGGGTCGCGATTGCCCACGGCGGCGGCGACGCGCTGAGCGACTACCTGGCGGAACGTGGAGAAACTCCGACCTGGATCGACGGCTTGCGGGTCACGTCCGCGGCCACCCGCGACGCCGCCGTGACGGTCTTTCGCGGCATGGTGGCTCCGGCGCTGATCGGTGAGCTTGTGGCCAACGGCGTCTCGGCGGTCGGTATTGCCGGGAATGACGGCGGTGTGATCCGGGTCGAGCAGCAGTCTCCGGACCTGGGCTACGTGGGTCGGGTACGCGAGGTGCGGCGCGGGTTGCTGGACGATCTCACCGCACGCGGCCACGTGCCGACCATTGCGCCGCTGGGTCTAGGGCCGGACGGCGAGCTGTACAACGTGAACGGCGACGAAGTCGCCGGGGCCGTGGCGCGTGCGGTTCGGGCGGATGCCCTGCTGTTTCTGACCGACGTGCCGGCGGTGCTCGATGCCGACGACCAGCCGATTCGCGACCTGCCGGCTGGTCGCGCCCATGAACTCATCGCCGAGGGCGTGATCCGGGACGGCATGGTGCCCAAGGTCCGCGCGGCGATGGACTTGCTGGACGCGGTCGCCGCCGTTTGGATCACCGACGGCCGTCGACCTCACGCCATCCGGCAGACCCTCGTCGAGGGCGCCGTGGGCACGCGCATCGTTGCCTGACGGTTTGCGGGTCACCTTGCTTTCCGGTGGCGTGCGAGCCGCCGGGCGTCACCCTCACCCTAGCCCTCTCCCATCAAGGGCGAGGGGACCGGACGCGCGCGGTTGGGCGCGCCATATAATTCCTGCCAACCGCACGGCTAGAGTTCATCCATGACCCAATCAGCGACGGACTGGCAGGCACGCGAAGCTCAGGTCTATCACCAGACGTTTGCCCGCGCGCCGGTCACCCTGGTCCGGGGCAGCGGCATGCGGGTGTGGGATGACGCCGGCAACGAATACCTGGATTTTGCCGCGGGCATCGCGGTGAACGCGCTCGGGCACGCAAATCCGGCTATCGCCGATGCCGTGGCGGAGCAGGCGCGCACCCTGGTGCAGGTGTCCAACCTCTTCTACACCACGCCCCAGGTCGAGTTGGGCGAGCGGCTGACCGGCCACTCGGCGCTGGACCGCGTGTTTTTCGTCAACAGCGGCGGCGAGGCCACCGAGACCTGCGTCAAGATCGCGCGCAAGTGGGGCCGGCAAAACCGCGACGGCGCGACCGGTGTGATCACGACGCTGCGCGGCTTTCACGGACGCTCGCTGGCCATGACCGCCGCCACCGGCACCCCGGCCTATCACGAGCCCTTCGAGCCGATGCCGGCCGGATTCACCCACGTTCCCTACAACGACCTGGACGCGGTGCGCGAGGCCATCGACGACTCCACCGCCGCGGTGATGCTGGAGCTCATCCAGGCCGAGGGCGGCGTGTGGGTGGCGGACGCGGACTACGTGACCGGACTCCGTGAGCTCTGCGACGAGCACGGCATCCTGCTGATCCTGGATGAGGTTCAGACCGGCATCGGGCGCACCGGCAAGCTGTTCGCCTACGAGCACTTTGGCGTCACGCCCGACCTGATGGCTCTGGCCAAGGGGCTTGGCGGCGGGCTGCCCATTGGCGCCGCGCTGAGCACCGAGCGGTGCAGCGTGCTGCGGCCGGGCGACCACGGCTCGACGTTCAGCGGCAACCCGCTCGTCTGCGCCGGCGCTCGCGTGGTGTTCGATCACGTCACGGCCCCGGGGTTCCTCGACGATGTGGCGCGCAAGGGCGACCATGCCGCCGCCGAGTTGCGGCGCCTGGGCCGCGAGACCGGCGAGATCACGGACGTGCGCGGGCTTGGGCTGCTGGTGGGGTTCGACCTCACGGGCCCCGAGCGCGCCGATCACGTGATTGCGTACGCGCGCGATCACGGCGTGTTGCTGATCAAGGCCGCCGCGGCGACGATCCGCCTGGTGCCGGCATTGACCATCAGCGACGCCGAGTTGGACACGGGCCTTGAAGTCATTGGCGCGGCGCTGCGCGCCTAGCGCGGGGCGCCGAACCCCGCGCACGGGCTGAGATCGCCGGCATGTGGGGCGGGCGCTTCGAGTCGGGGCCCGCCGACGCGGCGCGAGCGTTCACCCGCTCGTTTCCCTGGGACCGGCGGCTCTATCGCGAGGACATCGTCGCCAGCCGGGCGCACGCCGCCATGCTCGGCGCGCGGGGCATCATCGATGCGTCCGACGCCGAGGCGCTGACCGGCGGGCTGGACCGGCTGCTCCAGGAGCTCGACGAGGCCGGCGGTCCCGTTGACGCGGGCGACGAGGACATTCACAGCTACGTGGAGCGCGTCCTGATCGAGCGGCTCGGGAATCCGGGTCGCCGTCTGCACACGGCCCGCAGCCGCAACGACCAGGTCGCCACCGACATGCGGCTCTACGTGAAGGGCTTGACGCTTCGGATCGGGCGCGCGCTGGCAGACCTGATGGCCGCGCTGGTCGAGCGCGCCGAGCCGGACACGGTTGCGCCCGGATTCACGCATCTTCAATCCGGGCAGCCGGTCACCCTGGGGCACTACCTGCTCGCGATTCACGAGATGCTCAGCCGCGACCTCGACGGCTGCTACCAGGTCTTCGCCCTCGCCGACGTCTGCCCACTGGGGAGCGGCGCGCTGGCGGGCGTGCCCTATGACATTGATCGCGAGCAGGCGGCCCATGCCCTGCACTTCAGCCAGATCACCCGCAACAGCATGGACGCCGTGGCCGACCGGGACTATCTGCTGGGGCTGCTCAATCTCGGCGTGGGCATCCTGCTGCACCTGTCGCGATGGGCCGAGGACCTGGTGATTTGGGCCTCGCCCGGCTACGCGATGGTCGAGTTCGACGATGCCTACGCCACCGGCAGCAGCATCATGCCGCAGAAGAAGAACCCCGATATCGCCGAACTCGTTCGCGGGCGCACGGGCACGGCGCTGGGGATTGCATCGGGCATGGCCGCCACCGTCAAGGGGGTGCCGCTCACCTATGGCCTGGACCTCCAGGAGGACAAGCAGGCCCTGTTTCGCATGGAGGACCTGGTGCTCCCCACGCTGGAGATCATGCGCGAGGCCTTTGCCACGCTCCGATTCAACCGTGAACGGATGGCGCAGATGGCGACGGCCGGTCACGCCACGGCGACCGAAATCGCCGATTACCTCGTCGAGCAAGGCGCGCCGTTTCGCGAAGCCCACGAGATTGCGGGCCGTGTCGTCTCGGCGGCGATCGCCGCCGGCGTCGAACTCGTGGCGCTCACCGACCACGAGCTGCAAGCTATCGATGGGCGTCTTTGCCCCGAGCTGCGGGAACGACTCACCGCGGATTGCTCGGTGGCGCGACGCGACGTGCCCGGCGGCGCCGCGCCGCGCCGGGTGAGCCTGGCCATTGAGGACGCGCGGCGGCGCATCGAACTCGAGCGCGGCCGGCTGCGGGAACTCAGCGCCAGCGGACTTCCCGCCGCGTTGGCGCCGTGGAGGCCCTCAGACCATTGAGGCTGGGGCGGTTCGCGAACCGCCCCTACACGTCTCCTTGCAGCTTGGGCAGCGGCTAGATTCCCGCCTTCGGAGACCTTTGCAGAATCCAGCCGGGCGTGGGGATGACCGGACGCATCCTTTTCGCCCCCAGGTTCAATGAAGGGTGGATTCCCGCCTTCGCGGGAATGACGGAGAGGATGGCACAGGCCGCGCGGTGATTCTCGCTGCTACCCTTGCCTGCCTATTGCGCGCGGGAGTCGGCTAGTGGCCACCCTGGTCTTTAAATTCGGCGGAACGTCCGTGGCGACGCGGGAGCGCATCGCCGCCGTGGCCGAGCGCGTGGCCGATGCCGCGGCGGGCGGGGACCGCCTGGCCGTGGTCGTCTCGGCTCGCGGCGACGCCACCGATCGACTCATCGAGGAGGCCGAGCACACCGTCCCGCGGCCTCGTGCGCGCGAGTTGGACATGCTGATGTCTACCGGTGAAACGGCCTCGGCCGCCCTCGTCGCGATGGCGGTGAGCGCGCACGGTCCAGAGGCCGTGGCGCTGAGCGGAATCCAAGCCGGCGTCGTCACCGACGGGGTGTATGGCCGCGGCCGCATCGAGCGACTCGACCCGTCCCGCGTGCGGCGCGAGATGGATGCGGGTCGGATTCCGATCATCGCCGGGTTTCAGGGACTCGGACCGGGCGGCGACATGGTCACGCTGGGTCGCGGCGCGTCGGACACGACGGCGGTTTCGCTGGCCGCGGCGCTGCGCGCCGACCGCTGCGACATCTTCACCGACGTCGAGGGGGTCTACACCGCCGACCCTCGCTGCGTGCCAAAGGCGCACAAGCTGGACGCCATCGGCTACGGCGAGATGCTGGAGATGGCGCAGCTTGGCGCCAAGGTCATGCAGCACCGCTCGGTAGGCATTGCCCAGCGCTTCCGGCTGCCGGTCGTGGTACGTTCCAGTTTCGTCGATTCACCGGGGACGTCCATGATGGCGGCTGAAGCTGTCGAGATCGAAAGCGTCGCGCTGGTCCGCGGCGTGGCCCACGACACCGACGTGGCGCGCATCACCGTGCGAGCCGTGCGCGACCGACCGGGCCTGGCGCACGGCATTTTTCAACCTCTGGCCGATCACGGCATCAACATCGACGTCATCGTCCAGAATCTGTCCGAGGCCGGGACGACCGATATCTCGTTCACCGTGAGCAAGGCCGACATGGCCGCGGCGGTTGACCTGGTGCGGCCGATTGCCGCCGAAATCGGGGCGGGGGACGTCTCGGCCGACGCCAGCCTGGGCAAGGTCGGGATTGTCGGCGTCGGCATCCAAAGCACGCCCGGAATTGCCGCCCGCGCCTTCGGCGCCCTCGCCGACGCCGGCATCAACATCCTGGGCATCACGACCAGCGAGATCCGCATCACCTGCCTCGTCGCCGAAGCCGAGGTCGAGCACGCGGCGCGCACGCTGCACACGGCGTTTGGGTTGGACGCGGACTCGGCGCAGTGAGGCGTGATCTACACAGCCGGCGCGGAGGTCATTGGTAAACTCGGGCCGACTCGCACGGGAGGCGGCGCGGTCGCCTACGGGACAGGCGCGACATGGTCGAAATGATGGTCGACAGCGTGCGCGTCAACCTGGTCAGTCCAAGCCGGGTGGTCGTCCTCAAGGAGTGCAACGGCGCCCGCTACCTGGCCATCATGATCGGCACCGCCGAGGCGGACGCCATCGCCGTCAAGCTGCAGGATCGGCAGGTCCAGCGTCCGCTCACCCATGATCTGTTGCGCTCGCTGGTCGATACCGTTGGCGCGGGCGTGCAGCACGTCTCGATTACCAAGATGGTCGATCAGATCTACTACGCCAACATCGCCATGACCTTCAACGGCCGGCAGCTCGAGGTCGACTGCCGGCCCAGCGACGCCATTGCGCTCGCGGTGCGCGTGAGCGTGCCCATCCTCGTCGACGAGGAGGTTCTCGGGCAGGCCGGGTTCGAGCCGGACCAGGAGCAGGAGGACGCCGAGTCCACGGACGGCGACGCGGAACCGGTCTCGGAGGAGAAGCTCGAGGTCTTCCGCAAGTTCATCGACCAACTCGATCTGGACGATTTCGGCCGGTCCTAGCCCCGCGCCGACAACCGAGACCATTGAACACAGGAGTGAGGGCGACGCATGCGTCGCCCCTACGCATGGGGTAACGGGTTGAGCGGTCGCTAGACTCCCGCTCCTCGCCTACCCGAGGACAGGCTTCGCGGGCGAGACGGGGGAAGCGCGAGCGACGGAGTTGACAGGAATGTCGTCCGGAACGCAGTGAGGTTTCTAAAGGCGTTCTGCCTTCTTCCTGCCCCTTAGGAAACCTCTGAACAACTGGTGCACCTGAGCGCCAGGGCGCTTGGACGGGGCCGCGATCACAGCCTGGGGCGTCGCGCTGGCTCGATCCGCCGTGTCAACCCGCCGCGGGGGTGTGATCGTCCCCGCGCGGGGCGCAGTGCGCCCGCTTAGACTGGCGCGGCACGTGCCGCCAGCAGCAGATTGGCGAAGCCGAACAACAGACACAGCCGGGTGCGGTTCTTGGCCAACCCCCGGTACCGCACCTGCCCATAGCCGAAGTGGCGCTTCACATACAGGAACGGATGCTCCACCTTGGCCCGGATGGAGGCCTTGCGCTGCTCCGCCTCGGCGGCGGCGCTGCCCGGCGGCAAGCGCCGCCGCTGCCCCCGGCGTAACGCCACCTGCCAATCGATCGCCCGCCCCCGATGCTCGGGACGGCGGGCGACCCCCTCGTACCCCGCATCGCCCCACACGCGCGTCTCGGCGCCGTGCAGGAGTTGCGGCACTTGCGTGATATCCGCCACGTTGGCGGCCGTCGTCGCCACGCTGTGCACCAGTCCCGTCTCGGCGTCCACGCCGATGTGCGCCTTCATGCCGAAGTACCACTGCTGGCCCTTCCTCACCTGATGCATCTCCGGGTCCCGCGCCTGCGCGCGGTTCTTCGTCGACGCCGGTGCGGCAAGGATCGTCGCGTCCACGATTGTCCCTTCGCGCAGCTGCAGGCCCTGGGTCGCCAGGTGCTGCGTGATCTCCGCCAGCAGCCCCGCCCCCAGGTCGTGCTGTTCCAGCAGATGCCGAAAATGGAGGATGGTGGTCTCATCGGGCCGCGGGTCCCGCGCGGTCAGCCCCACAAACCGCTGCACCGCCACGCTGTCGTAGAGCGCGTCTTCCATCGCCGGGTCGCTGAGGTTGTAGAACAGTTGCACGCAGTGAATCCGCAGCAGCAGGGCCAGCGGATACGGCGGTCGCCCACGCTCGCCGGTGGGGTACACCGGCCGAATGCGCGCTTCGAGCCGCGCCCACGGCAGCAGCGCGTCCATGCGCTGGAGAAAGCGCTCGCGCCGCGTCTGGCGCGGCTGTCCGTCATACTCCACGTCGGCAAATGAGCGCTGGGGATGCATCGAAGCCCTCACCGGCAATCGGTCACCCCTGAGCATAGGCCCAACCGACGGGCCGCGACCCGCGACTAAATCAGAGGTTCCTTAGATTTCTCGCTCCGCTCGAAATGACAGGGCGGGCGCCTCGCGGCCTCGGGATTCCGACTCCGCGCCTGCGCGGGGACGGGCTCCGCCGGAGTGACGGAGGGGCTACGCCTCTCGGTGGAGGGGGCCGCCGGGGGCGAACTGGCCGCCTTCGGGCAACGGCAGGCGCTGCACGCGCTGGCGGAAGGTGCCCTCGCCCTTGGTTAGCTCGTGCGGATCCCAGCCCTGTTTCTCCAATTCGGCAAGCACGTAGGCGCGATCGAAGAGCTCGCCGGTGGACGGGTCGCGCAGCTCGTGCGACCAGTGGAGCATGTGCTTGGGGAACTCGAAGAACCCTTCGCTCTCGCGCCGCGGCACGCGCAGTCGCAGCTCGGAGACTCGGATGTGGCGGCGGGCAGCGTCAGACATGGGCGATGATTCTCACGGGGACCCTCGCGGTCAGTGGCAATTTTGTTGACCGGTGCGGGCGTCTGTCAACGAGCGCGCCGACGCGCGCAGACGATGAGGTTGGGCGAGTCCGGGGACCAGGCCCCGCGCCGGTAGTCGCCGTAGGTTGCGAGGTCGGCGAATCCGGCGGCGCGCACCTCGTCGACTAGCTCGTCTCGACTCAGGAGGGCCAGGCTGTATCCCAGCCGCAGCTCCTCGGGCGGTTCGCCGCCTTCGCCATGGAGACGGTAGATGAGCAGGCTTTGGCCCCGATCCGTGTCCGGGTCGTAGGTATAGAACCGCTCGCGCGTGATGAGCCGGTTCGACGCCGGGTCGCGCTCCAGAAACTGCACCGTCTCGTGGTCCGGCGTGCGATCGATTGCGTTTGCCGCGAACACATCGATCACCAAGCTTCCGCCCGGCCGAAGGTGCTCGAACGATGCGGCCAGGCACGACGCTCGCGCCTGAGCGTCGGGCAGTAGCAGGAGGGCGTTGAACGCGGCGACGATCGCGTCGAATGACGCGTCGAGTTGAAAGCGCGCCATGTCGCCGTGCGCAAACGCCACCCGCTCAGCGATTTCGGGCTCCAACGTCGCCCGCTTGGCGCGAGCCCGGGCCAGCATGCCGTCCGAGATGTCGAGTCCGGTTACGTCGTGACCGAGCCCCGCAAGCGCCAACGCCACTCGCCCCGTGCCCGTGGCCAGCTCGAGAATGCGCGAAGGCGCCGGTCCGGCGCTGGACGCCAGGAACTCCAGCTCGTCGCCCGTGCAGTCGGGGTATTCGAGGTCGTACACGCGCGCGGCCTGGTCGTAGCCGGTTTCGGCGAATGGCGGCTCGGCGGTCATGCGCGGGCAAGGGCGCGCGCGGCCAGGTGCGCCTGCCGCAGCGGCTCCGGTTGGCGAAAGCGTCCCGTGCAGCGCAGCACCAGGGCCGTGGCCGCTTGCAGCGAGAGCCGGTGGCCCACCGACACGAACACCGGCGAGACGTCGGCCCGCGTGCGCAACACGGCGCCCACCACTTCGCCTCGCAGCGTCAGCGCGGCCTGCGATCCGCGCGGCCCGTCGGGCATCGGGTAGTCGCCCACGAGACGCGTCTTGGCGCAGCCGGCGGTGGGCAGATCGAGCGACAGGCCGAGGTGGCAGGCCAGGCCGAAGCGACGCGGGTGCGCCAAGCCGTGCCCGTCAACCAGCACCGCCTGTGGCGTCGTGCGCAGACGCCTCAATGCGGCAAGCGCCGCCGGCAACTCGCGGAAGGCCAGCAGGCCGGTGAGATACGGAAAGCGCACCGGTTCCTCCGCCGTGGCCGTCTCGCGCAGCCCAAGGGTCGGAATGTGGACCAGCGCCGCCACCGCGATCGCCGTCTCGTGGCGCACGTGCACGTCGACCCCGGCCACGAGGCTGGCGCGCCGCGCCGATCCCGTCGTCACCACACGCGTCGCCAACTGTTCCTGCAATGCGCGGGCGCCGGCGGCGTCCGATGGCCAGCCGAGATCCGGAAGCGTCAGCGTCTGCCTAGCCCGCGCCGGTGGACCCCGACTGACGCTCGTCAAGCTCCTGCTCGAGGCGTGCGTGGTCCTTGACGCTGTCCATGGCGCGCCACCAGGCGCGGGATGGGAACGCACCCAGCTTCCCCCGTGCGGCAAGGTCGGGAAACGTCGAGTCCTCATGGTCGCCGACGACGGGCAGCTGGTGCTCGATCTCCCGGCTCATTACGTAGACGCCGCCGTTGACCCAATGCGGCAGCACGGGGTTGGTGGCGAATTGCCGCACCTGCCGGCCCTCGATCTCCACGATGCCGAACTGGCTCACGTAGGGCGTGAGCAGAATGGTGGCGGTGTTTCCGTCCTCGCGGTGCTGCGCGATCATCGGCGCCAGCTCCTGGGCCGAGAGGATGTCGGCGTTCGTGGCAATGAACAGCTCCTCGGTCGCGGGAATCTGGGCGCAGCCGAGCCGCAGGCCGCCGCCGCGTCCCATGGGCGTGTCCTCCACCTCGTAGGAGATCTCGACCCCCAGCAAGCTTCCATCGCCGAAGTAGTCCTGGATGACCTCGTGCATGGCGCCGCAGGACACGACAAACCGATCGACCCCTTGCCCGATCAACCAGTCGATTTGACGCGCCATGATGGGTCGTCCCGCGACCTCCACCATGGGCTTCGGTCGGTCCACCGTGAGCGGCCGCAACCGCTCGCCCTTGCCTCCGGCAATCAGCACCGCGTACATCGCTGGCCTTTGCTCCCCGGTCCTTTCAGGGAATCTTCCCGTCACCGATCCCTGACGGGAAATCTACAGAAACCTGTTGGGACATCCCTTGCGGGCGCCCGTTCCGCCGGCGACCCGGGCAGCCACAAGGGCTGCCCCTACCCCGAATTGGGTTTCCTGTAGGGGCGTCCCTTGTGGGCGCCCGTTCCGTCGCTGACCGGGGCAGTCACGAGGGCAGTCCCTATGGCCAGCGACGGATGGTCACCGCCGCATTCTAGGCCGACCGCGAGCCGCGCGACCGGCAACTTTGCTAGGTTCGGGCGCCTTTGGGGCGATGGGAGACAGACGCTGCGCTGCCCGGAATGTGGTACGGACCGCCTGCAGGTGGTCGACTCGCGCGAAGCGCCGGATGCCGTGCGCCGGCGTCGCGAGTGCAGCGAAGGCCATCGGTTCACGACTTACGAGCGCTGCGAGGTCTTTAGCTGCCCGCGCTGCTCCGCCACCGAAACGCGTGTCGAAGGCACCGACGTCGGCGCGCGCGGCGTGGCGCGCACGCGCCGCTGCGGTCGCTGCGGCCTGCTCTTCGACACCATCGAAGGCCTGGTTCGCCCCGACATCTCCGTGATCAAGGCCGACGGGCGGCGCGAGCCGTTCAGCGGCGGAAAGCTCTTCGGCGCGGTGCGCGCGGCCTGCTCCAAGCGGCCCGTGGCGACCGAAGACGTGCTGATGTTGGCCGACGCCATCGAGGCCGAGCTGCGGGACACGGGTCAGACCGAGGTGCGCTCGGCCCTGCTGGCCGAAATGGTCCTCGAGCGGCTCCAACCGCTCGACGAGGTGGCGTCGGTGCGCTACGCGTCCAGCTATGTCGAGCCGGGCGGGGTGGAAGAAATGCTGACGGTGATTCGCCAGACCCTGGATCGGCGCGAGCTGCAATCGATTCGCGAGACGAATCTACCGCTCGTCGCGGACGAGTCGGAGTCCTCCACCTGAATCCGGCGCCGGCGCGGACGGTGCTCCCCGTCGGCGGGTTCGTGGCGCTTGGCATCGCGCTTGCGCTGGTGGGCCTCGTGGTTGGGCTGCGCCACGAGCTGCGGCTGGCGGTGGACGTGGGCATCGCGCTGGCATCGCTGATTCCCAGCGAAGATCAGCCGGAGACTGCCGAACCCAACGCGCGGAGCGTCGGCTACACGAGCAGCGCGGGCGATGAGATTCCGGCCG
This sequence comes from Chloroflexota bacterium, assembly GCA_965243625.1. Lineage (GTDB taxonomy): Bacteria > Chloroflexota > UBA11872 > UBA11872 > UBA11872 > JAJECS01. The sequence goes on along the minus strand of CBDEVI010000002.1, from coordinate 89,796 downwards.
ATCTCTACGTGCCGTCGGCCGACGGCCCCGGCCCGGCACTGATCCTGGTCAACGGCGTCGAAGTCACCGGACGGCGGCATCCGGTCCTGGTGGCGTTTGCGGAGTCGCTGGCGCGGGCCGGATTCGTCGTGCTGGCGCCAGAGCAACTCGGCAATGCGGCCTACCGCCTGGTCGATCGCGACCCGGACGCCCTCGTGGCGGGCTTCGAGTTCCTGGCGCGGCAACCCGAGGTGGATCCCCAGCGGATCGCCTTCGTGGGCGTGTCCACCGGCGGATCGCTGTCGCTCGTGGCCGCCGCCGATCCGCGCATCGCCGACGACGTGGCGTTCGTCGCCACCGTCGGCTCCTACTACAGCCTGGCGACGCTGCTCCAAGCCGCCACGACCGGGACAATCCTCGACGACGGCAGCCTGCGACCGTTCAGCCCGCACCGCTACGTGTGGGGCGTCGCGCGCAACACGCTGGTCAGCCATTTGCCGGACGCCAACGATCAGCGGATGCTCTACGACCTCTTTCCCGCCGCTTCGCCCGAGCCGGACCCCGGCGCGCTGGCGCGCACGGACCTCGATGACTTCACGGCAGCCGGTCGGGCCGTGTTCGAGCTCTTCGTCAACCGCGACCCGAGGCAGGCCACGTATCGCATTAGGCGGATGGAGGCCCACCTGCCGCTCAGTCTCGACGCGCTTTCGCCGGTGGGCGTGGCCGATGGGATCCAAACGAACGTCCGCATGCTTCACGACCTCGGGGATACCTACATTCCGAGCAGCGAGTCCGAGCGCTTGCTGCGTCGGCTGGGCCCGCGGCAGGCGGAGCTTGTTCAAACCGACGTGCTGGAGCACGCGCTGCTGGACGAGGTGCAGCTTTCGCCCGACTTCCTCCTGGGGACCTTCGCGCCCGGCATGTTGAGCTTGTTTGGGTTCACCTTCGCCGCGCTGCACGGGCTTTGAACGAGGCGCCGCGCGGCTGGCCTTTGTGATGCAAAGGCCCTACCTTCTGTGGCGATGACGTGGTCGATGGGATCCCGTCGGTCGGTCCCGCCCGGAGGCTGCGCAGCATGAGCAACGACTTGCGGAACGTGGACGTCGCCATCGTGGGCGGCGGCATCGTGGGCTGCGCCGTGGCGCTGGCCGCGCGTCAGGCGGGGCTCACGGCGGCCATCCTGGAGCGGGGCCGCATCTGCGGCGAGGCGTCGTCCGTGGCGGCGGGGCTGATCTGCGGGCAGTACGATGCCGACGGAGACTCGCCGCTGGTCCGGCTGCGTTTGGCGGGACGCGACGGATTCCCCGAATTCGCGGAGCTCTTGGAGGCGCTCGGCGGAGCTCCGGTCGGCTATCTCCCGGGCCCCACCATGGGCGTCGCCCTGACGGACGACGAGCGCGAGCGACTCCTGGTTCGCGTCGCCGCGCAGCGAGAGGCCGGCTTCGACGTCGAGTTCCTCGAACCGGACGAAGCTCGCCGCCGCGAACCGGTGCTGGCGCCCGACGTCACCGGCGCCGCCATCTACCCGGACGGGCAGGTCGATACGCACCGTTGGGCGCCCATCGTGCATCGCGCCGTCCTGGCGGCGGGCTTGGACGTGCACCTGGGGGCGGAGGTCGTGTCCCTGTCAGGCGGCGCCGATGCGGCGGTGCGGACCGTGCGCGGCACGGTCAGCGCCGACCACGTCGTGCTGGCCACGGGTCCCTGGGCGCGCGAGCTGCTGCCGTGGGTGCCGGTCGTCCCGTCCAAAGGGCACATCATCACCTTCGAAGCGCCCAATCTCCGCACGCGCCACGTCATCCACCGGCCCGCCGGCACGCTGAGCCAGCGATCCGACGGGCGCCTGATCTTCGGCGCCACCAAGGAGCGCGTGGGTTTCGACCGGCGGGTACGGGCCGGCGCGATCGAGTCGCTGCTCCGCGCCGCCACGGCAGGAGTCCCCGGGTTGGCAGACGGAACGCTCACGGGAATTCTGACCGGATTCCGTCCCGATTCCGAGGACGGCCTGCCATTGATCGGGCGCGATTCTCGGAGCGGAGTCATGCTCGCGACCGGCCATCACACCCACGGCGTCACCATGAGCTGGCTGACGGGACAGATCGTGGCTCGCTTGCTGACCGGCCAGGATCCCGAATACCCGATCGAGCCGTTCAGTCCCGATCGGTTGAGGGATTGCTAGGTTCCGGCCTCGTATCGAGCCCGGGGCAGGCTCCTTGTAGTAATCAAGAAGGAGGCCAGAGCGACGGAACTGACAGAATTGTCATTCCGAACGCAGTGAGGAATCTAAAGGCGTTCTGCATGCTCGGCGCCCCTTAGATTTCTCGCTTCGCTCGAAATGACATGGGTGAGGGCTCAAAATGACAGGGCGGGCGCCTCGCGGCCTCTGAATTCCACCCTCCGCCGGAATGACGGAGAGACAACGCGTGGGCCTCCGCTTGGGCTCTCCTAGCGCCGCGGCGACCAGCGCCGCGGCTTCGGTTGGCCCAGCCACTTCGTCAACGCCTCGGGCGTCATGGTGTTGAGCACGTCGCCGGCGGTGAGCCAGGCGCGGCGGGCGGTGGCGACGCCGTAGCGCATGTAGGTCAGGCTTTCGGGGCGGTGGGCGTCGGAGTTGATGGCCAGGGGCACTCCCAGCTCCTTGGCGCGGCGCGCCATCACGTCGTCCAGGTCGAGCCGCTCCGGCGAGGCGTTGACTTCCATGGCCGTCCCGGTTTCGGCGGCCGCCGTGAGCACCGCGTCGAGGTCGAACTCGTAGCCGTCGCGGTAGCCGAGCATGCGCCCCGTGGGATGGCCGATCACGTCCACGTGCGGATTGCGAATCGCCGCGACCAGCCGCGCCGTCATGGTTTCGCGCGGCTGGTTGAAGTTGCTGTGAATCGACGCCACCACGACGTCGAGCTCGGCCAACAGGTCGTCGTCGTAGTCCAGGGCGCCGTCGCTCAGGATCTCGACCTCGCTGCCGTGCAGCACCCGGATCCCGGGGAGATCGGCCCTCGCCTGCTCGACTTCGTCCCGCTGCGCCCTGACTCGCTCCGGTGACAGACCGTTGGCGACCTGCAAGCTGCCCGAGTGGTCCGTGATGCCGATGAAGGCGTATCCGGCGGCCTGCGCCGCCTGCACCATGTCGGCGATCGACGCCGCGCCGTCGCTCCAGAGTGAATGCCCGTGGAACTCACCGCGGATGTCGGACAGCTCGATGAGATCGGGCAGCGCGCCGTCCGCCGCCGCGGCAACCTCGCCGCGGCTCTCGCGAAGCTCGGGCGGAATCACGGGCAATCCGAGGGCCGCGTAGACGTCGGCCTCGCTGGGCGCGGGCCGGCGCGCCTGGGTCTCGACCTCATCCAGGCCCCACTCGTTGAGCGACAGACCCAATGCCAGCGCCCGGTGCCGCAGCTCGATGTTGTGCTCCTTCGATCCGGTGAAGTAGACCAGTGCCGCGCCGTAGCTGGCCGGCGGCACCACCAGCAGATCGACCTGGAGATTGTTGGCCACGAGCACGCTGGATTTGGTCGAGCCCGACGCCAGCACCTCGTCAATGGCCTCATGGTCGAGGAAGTGCCGCATCACCGGGTCCGGGTCGTCGGCGGCGGCCAGGATGTCCAGGTCGCCGATGGTCTCCCGCATCCGGCGCAGGCTGCCGGCGTAGGTCGCCTCGGATACGCCGGGCGCCGCGCGAACGTGGGCCGCCAGATGCTCCGCCAGCGGCAGCACGTCGCCCAGCAAGTGGCGCGCGGTGCGTTCGCGGAAGCGTTGCAGCTCGCGCAGGAGGCGTTCCTGCCGCTTGGCGCCAATGCTGCGCACCTTCGCCAACTCGTTCGCCCGCGCCGCCGCTTCCAATTCGTCGATGCTGGTGATCTCCAGCTTGGTGTAGAGCGTGGCCGCGGTCTTGGGGCCGAGGCCGGGCACTCGCAGCATGTCGAAGACGCCGGGCGGAATCTCGTCCCGCATCTCCTCGTATTCCGCGACGCGGCCGGTGGTCACGAGCTCGCGCAGGAAGCCCGCGATGCCCTTGCCGATGCCCGGCACCGACTCGAGCGAGTCGGTGGCGACCAACTCGCCCAGGTCGACGGTCAGCCCGTCCACCCGGCGCGAGGCCGTGCGAAACGCCCGTACGCGAAACTGATTGGCGCCGCGGAGCTCCAGCACGTCCGCGAAGGCTTCCAGCAGATCGGCCGCGTCCTTGTTCGTCATGCTCGTTCGCGCATCTCGTCCACCGATCTCGGGCGGTTCCGGCGATTGCCGTGGCGTTGCATTCTCACCGAATCTCCGGCAGCGCGCGCAACCGGGCGCGGCACGGGGCCGCTCGACATCGTGGTTGCGCCACGCCATGCTAGGCGGCGACTTTGCGCGCCCCGGGGTACCGCGTCATTCCACGTCCGGTCGACACGTCGCGGGCGGTCGCGGGTCAGGCCCCAGCGCGGGTGCTTGCGGTTGTCATCGCGGTGGCAGTTCTTGCCGTACCGTCGCCGGCGGTTGCGGCTGAATCGGGGTTTGCCACCGCACGGGTTGCGGCTGCCAGGCATTTCCCCGAACTCGAGCACAACGTGGCCGACATTTCGGGAACGTTTGCCGACGGCCGTGGCTTCACGGCGAGTTTTCTCGGGCACTTCGAGCGAACCGGCGGCGTGGAGCGCTGGGGATTCCCGACCTCGGCCATTGTCGAGGAGACGCCCGGAACGCTGACGCAGTACTACCAGCGCGGCGTGGTGGATTGGCAGCCGCCGCCCGGCGGGGGCGCCCACCTGTTCCTCCGCCGCCTCGCGTGGGACTACGTGGGCGGCGGGTTGGGCGGCTCGGAGGATCAGGGCGTCGAGCCGGACCTCACCAATCCCAACCCCGGCGAGCCGCTCGGTCCCTGGGGTCACAAGGTTTCCGACCTCTCGGTGGAAGGCGAACGCACCGGCTTCGCCGGTTTCTTCAACCGGCTCGGCGGCGTCGAATCGTTTGGCTTCCCCAAGAGCGACGCGCGCCGCGACGATCACCCGCAGGCCGTGCTGCACGACCCCACCCGGCAGCGGGACGACCGCATTCGCCAGTACTTCCAAGCGGCGGTGCTCGAATACCATCCGGAGTCGCCGGGATCGCCGGTCAAGCTGCGCTTGCTCGGGGACACCGTGCGGGACAGCCGCTATCCCTACGGGGCCTGGCAGCAATACCTGGCGTTTGCCCCCGAGGCGCCGCTGGCGGCCGGCGATCGGCTTGAACTCGGACTCGAAGACCGCCGCGGGCCGCGCGGGCCTACCGTGGCCGACGCGGCGGAGTTCCTGCAGCTGTCGCTGCTGCGCGTGCAGACCGACAAGGGCTGCGGGTCGGCCTTTTTCGTCACCGCCGACGGCTATGCCGTCACAAACTGGCATGTCGTGCAAGACGCCGAGGGCATCGTCGTGTCGAGCCCAGGGGGTTACATCGCGAAAGCGGAGATCGTGGCGGGTGACGCCGATCGCGATATTGCCCTGCTGAAGGTCCCGGACGAGGGCCACGTTCCGGTGACCTGGGGCGACTCCGACGCCCTGCAGGTCGGCGACGAGCTTGTGGCGCTCGGCTACAGCGTGACGCTCGTCCAGCGCGGCTCCAGCTGTCCACCGCTGCCAACGGTGACGACGGGCGTCCTTTCCAATCGCGTCGTCAACGAAGGGGTCCGCTATCTCCAAACCGACGCCGCGCTGAATCCGGGCAGCAGCGGCGGTCCCGTCGCCACGACGTCGGGCCAAGTCATCGGCGTATCCGTGGCCGGGTTCGCCGAGCTCCAGAACACGAACTTCGTCATTCCCGGTTCCGAGGTGCGCGCATTGGTCGATGCATGGCTCGAAGAGGTGCGTGAAGGCGAAGCGACGCCGGATATCCCGCCACCGGGTCAACCCGAGCTGTTGTTCCGAAGCGAGCGAGTTCGCTGCGATGGCTTCGGCGGATCCAATCTGGCGACGGCAAGCCTCAACTTCGCCTTGGGGACGACGATCGAGGCATTTGGCGTCGCCGCGGCCGTGATCACCTTCAACGATGTATTCGACGTGGGGTTCCAGAACCGGGACACGCTATATCTGGGGCCCCACACGTGGAACGGTGAACGGTCGCTGTTCACGTGGGTCCGGGTGACCGGCGGCCACCTCGAGGTCGTGGCGTCCGACGAGAACGTGGCGATTCCCGCGGATTCAACGTCGTACACGCTGGTTCTTGTGTACGACGCCGGATCGGTTCAACTCTTGATCGACGACGAGGAACGCTACGTCGCAGATGGCCTCGCATATGACTACCCAAAGCTCTCGGTAAGTTGCACGGGCCTGGTCGATCCGGGTCGCGACTACGTCGTGTTTTCGAACGTGCGGATCGTCGGCGTGCCGCTTCCCGGATGAGCGAACCGCTGCAATGCCCACCCGATGCCGCGACGGGGGCGATACTCGAGCCAGAAAGGAATTGACCCGATGATGAAACTCTGCCTGCTATCGCTCTCGTTCAAGCGCTCCTTCGCCGCAGGCGCCATGGACATCTGGTCGTTTCTCGACGTGGCCAGGGACTTTGGCTTCGACGGCGTCGATCTCTACGCCGGTGCATTGCCGTCCGACGACCATCGCGCGCTCGACGAAGTTGCGGGCGCGTGTCTCGAGCGCGGGCTCTCGATCCCGTGCGTCTCAATCGGAAATACGTACGCAGGACCGGAAGATCACCTGCACGAGCAGATGGCCATGACCCACCGCTGGATCCGCGCGGCGGCTCGGCTCAAGGCCCCGCAGGTGCGGGTCTTCGCCGGAGCGGCGGAGCCCGGCGACGAGTCTGCCGGGTGGACGCGCTGCGTGGCGGCGCTGCGGCAGTCGGCGGCATTCGGCGCCGAGCTGGGCGTGCGGGTGAGCCTGCAGAACCACAATCACCGGCAGATCGCGCGCACGGGAGACGACGTGCAGCGCATGCTGGCAGACGTTGGCCACCGGAATATGGGGCACGTTCTGGACTGCGGCCAATATGCCGGGTCGCCCGGCGCCAGCGGCTATGCCGAAGACTCCGATCGCGCCGCATTCGACTATCTCGCCAGCATCGAGCAGACCGCGCCCTTGGCCACACACGTGCGCGCCAAGATCTACGAGATGCGCAACGGTCGCGAGACCAGCCTGGACTACGAGCGCATCTTCCGCGCGCTGCGAGACGTGTCCTACAACGGTTGGGTGAGCCTGGTCTACGAGGGTCAGGGCGATGAACGCGCCGACATCGCCGCGGCCATCCCGATGCTGCGGCGGTTCATCGCCGAGTACTCCACGCCCGGCGCTGCGGCGGTCTAAGTCCCGAGTGGGTCTCGCGGCGGATTCGGCTTCCACTCCACGCGAGGTCTAGACAATTCCTCGCGATGGCGGTGCTGGCAGGCATCGCCAGAGGGTGGCCAAACAAACCGCAGCTGGAATACCAGCCGTTGACCCCCATCCCAACCTTCCCCCTTCCAGGAGGAAGGGGTCTGATCGGAAGTTTCCTAGTAGCATGGCGCGCGCGATCGCAGCGAGCAGACATTCCGAATGAGCGCGGAAACCATTGGCGTCCTGGGCGCGGGGCTCATGGGCCACGGTATCGCCCAGGTGTTTGCCGCCGCCGGTCACCCGGTGGTCATGGTGGACGCCGACCCCACGGCCTTCGACCGCGCCCGCGCCAAGATTCGCCAGAACCTCGACCTGCTGATCGAATTTGAGTGGCTGGACGCGGCGGAGGCGGACGCGGTCCTGCCGCGGATCGGCACCTCCACCGATCTCGCCGCCCTAGCCCCCGCCGATCTCATCATCGAAGCGGTCGCCGAAGACGCCGACATCAAGCGCGAGGTCTACGGCAACCTGGCGCCGCATCTGCGGCCCGAGACGATCCTGGCGACCAACACCTCGAGCATCCCGATCCGCGTCCTCGCCGACGCCACCGACCGCCCCGACCGTTTCACCACCACCCACTTCTTCCGCCCGGCCTACATCATCCCCATGGTCGAGGTCACCAAGGGGGAGCACACGTCCGAGGCCACGGTCACGCGGGTGCTCGCACTCCTCCGTGGCGCGGGGCTGCGCCCCGTGCGCATCAACGTGGACCTGCCGGGTCAGGTGGCCAACCGCCTGCGCCAGGCGCTGTTCCGCGAGGCGCTGGACCTGGTGGAGCGCGGCGTGATTTCCGCCGAGGACATCGACGAGCTTGCCGGGTTCTCGTTCGGTCCCCGCATGCCGCTCATGGGCGTGATCCGCGACCGCGATCTCGTGGGACTAGACATCACAACCAGAGGCGCGGAGCGTGTTTGGCCGGACCTTTCGAACGCCTCGGAGCCGCACGCCTCACTCCGCGACCTGGCGGCCGAGGGACACCTGGGGCTCAAGACCGGGCGCGGGTTCTGCGACTGGTCGGACGTCGATTTCGCGGCCTATTGGACGAAGCTGGAGCGCCAGCAGCTCGAAGTATTCGGCGCCCTTCGCCGCGCGGACGCCCTACCGCGCGACTGACCCGCCGACAACTCCGGGCGGCGAGCGCGTATCCTGCGCGTGACGCAACGCCATCTGCGAAAGGCACGGCTCATGGACCTCGTTCGCTACGAATACCAGGGTGAGATTCGGCACGGCATCCGCGAGGGCGACAACGTCGCCGAGATCGAGGGCGACTTCTTCGGCGACCTGGAGCGCACCGGCGCGATCGCCGCGCTGAGCGACGTCAAGCTCAAGTCGCCGACGATGCCGAGCAAGATTCTCAATATCGCCGGGAACTTTTACAGCCACCTGGGCGACAGTCCGCCGTTTACGCGGCCGCAGCCCTTCCTGGCCCCGCCGTCGTCGGTGATCGACCCGGGGGACGACATCGTGATACCGGCGGGCAGCGTCAACGTCGACTACGAGGGCGAAATCGCCGTCATCATCGGCAAGCGCGCGCGCAAGGTCTCGGTGGACGACGCGCCGAACTACATCCTCGGCATTTGCCCCGCCAACGACGTCAGCGAGCGCGATTGGCAAAACGGCGATGACAAGGACGTGCAGTGGTGGCGCGCCAAGGGCGGCGACACCTTCTCACCGTTCGGACCGTGGATCACCACCGGGCTGAACTATCGCGACATCAACCTGAAGACCCTGGTCAACGGCGAGGTGGTGCAGTCAACCAACACCAAGGACGACATGGTGCACGACATCGACACGACCTTGAGCTTCATCTCGCAGCACATGACGCTGGAGCCGGGCGACGTCATCTTCTCCGGCACCCCGCAGTCCACAACCGCGCTCAAGCCGGGCGACGTGGTCGAGGTGCACGTGGACGGGTGCGGTGTGTTGTCGAATCCGGTGGCGGCGGAGGCATAGCCGCGCTTCGAGACTTTCGACTTGAGATGTAGGGGCGACGCATGCGTCGCCCCTACGCGTGGGCTCTTGGGCTTGGCGTCGCTAGACTCGCGCCTTCAGAGACCTTTGCACAACCCGGCCGGACGAGGGACGGTCGGAGGAATCCCACCAGCCTCCAGGTTCACTGAAGGGTGGATTCCCGCCTTCGCGGGAATGACGGAGGAGTTAGGCGCAGGTCTTTTTCCGCGGCACTGACGGAGCGGTTGCGGACGGGTGTCCGCTCCCTGGAAGCCGTTTACCCCATAACGGGTCGGGCGAGCAGGGCGCCGTACTTGAACTTCTCGGTCCGAACGTCGAGTTCGCGCTCGTCCTCGGGCGTGAGCGTGATGTCGAACGCGCCGGCGTTGGTGCGAGCCTGCTCGGCGTATTTGGCGCCGGGAATGACCACCACGCCGGGGCGCCGCAGCAGCCAGGCCAGCGCCACCTGTGCCGGGTAGCAGTCGTGCCGCTCGGCCACCTTGGTCAGCGTGTCGACCACGGGGGCCGCGGCTTCGTAGCCCTTGTCGCGAAACCGCGGCGACCAGCGCCGGCCGTCGCCCGGCCGGCTGTTGAAGTGATAGTTGCCGGTGAGCATGCCCTGGGCCAGGGGGCTATAGGCCAGCAGCGTCACGTTCAGCTCCTGGCACGCCTTGAGCACGCCGTTCGTCTCGGGCGCGCGCCGCAAGAGGCTGTACTCGACCTGGTTCGACGCCAGGGGCACGCCGAGATCGGCCAGGCGCGCGTGCATCCGCCGCATGGCGCGGGCGGTGAAGTTGCTCACGCCCACCGCACGCACGCGACGGTCGCGGACTGCGCGCGCCAGCGCCTCTGCGAGCCGTCGATGAGGAATCAGGCTCATCGGCCAGTGGATCTGATAGAGGTCAATGGTGTCGAGGCCGAGACGCGCCAGGCTGCGATCGATCGCGTCATCGACCGAGGTGGACCGGAAGCGCCGCGGTGACGGCCAATACTTGGTGGCCACCACCGTTCCGCGGGACGCGCGGGCCAGCGGGCCGAGAATTCGCTCCGACTCGCCGCGGCCGTAGATTTCGGCGGTGTCGAAGAGATTGCATTCGGCTTCGCGCGCAGCGGCGAATGCGCCTTCCACGTCCTCGCGCTTGTGCACGCGGCCATACTTCCAGTACTTCGTGTCACCCCACTGCCAGGTACCCACGCCAACCCGACCGACGGTGATGCCGGTGGCGCCCAGACGGCACGTGTCACTCACGCGCGATCCAACGGAAACGGTGCGTCATACATATGGGCGACCCCGAGAGGACTCGAACCTCCGACCTTGTGGTCCGCAACCACACGCTCTATCCAACTGAGCTACGGGGTCGGTGCGGCAAGTCTATCAACAGGGGGTGGCTCGACCCCTGGCGGACGGTCGTTGGCCCAGGCCCGCCTGGCCATGAGACCGGCGACGACGAAGATCGCAAGGTCGGCGGCCGCGTGCATGATGATGGCCGGAACGATGGACCAGTAGTACGCCGTCACGATGCCGAACAACGCCCCGCCCAAAGTTCCAAGGACCAGAAACGAAACCGGAAACCGCGCCAGCGCGTGATGCAGGCCGAACACGACCGACGTGATCGCGATGGCCCACGGCATCCCTACCAGATTGGCCAGTCCGAACAGCGCGGCGCCCCGGAAGAACAGCTCCTCAGCGACGGGATTGAGGACGACGAAGAACGGCAACTCCAGCGCCAATGCGGACCGGTCGGGGGCGGTACGGGGCCGCCACAGCCAGCGGCGGTAGGCCAGCGATACCAATCCGGCGCCGAGGGCTATCAGTGCGATGAGCAGCCAATCGCGAAAGTAGATGTCGAATCGCAACCCGATCGCCAACGGGTCGATGCCGGCCACGGCGATCCAGATCAGCGGTGCGGCGATCAGCAGCACGATGCGCGTCGGCACGTCCCAGCGCATCCAGGCCCAGGCGTCGCGCCAACCGCGCCGCGCGACGAGGGGACCGCTGGTTGCAGAAGTCATTGACCGTTCACAGCTCCATCACGGCGTTTCTGATATCCGCCTGGTACATCTTGCCAGCGGCACACGTCTAACGCGCCGCGACGCCGCGTCGAACTCCTAGGGCCGATAGGCCTCGGAGGTGGCGAGACGTCGGCCGTACTGGCGGTCGTAGTAGTGCTGGAACTCGCCGGACACGATCGGCTCCCACCAGTCGCGGTGCGCGACGTACCAATCGACCGTTCGGTCGAGCGCCGACCGGAAGTCGTGCTCGGGTTGCCAGCCGAGGTCGCGCAGCCGCGAGGCGTCCATGATGTAGTCCCAGTCGTGGCCGGGCCGGTCCGCCACGAACCGGATGAGCGATTCGGGCCGGTCCAGCCGCTCCAGGATCGCCTTGGCGACGGTGAGGTTGTCCCGGTTGTTACCGGCGGCCACGTTGTACACCGTGCCAACCTCACCCCGTTCCAACACGCTGAGGACGGCGCGGGAGTGGTCGTCCACGTGCAGACGGTCCCGGCGCTGCTCGCCCCGGCCGTAGACCGGCAGCGGCTTGTCGAGCAAGGCATTGATCGTGAACAGCGGCACGGCCTTCTCGGGGTGCTGCCAGCCGCCGATGGTGTTCGCGCCGCGCGTGATGCACACCGGCAGGCCGTAGGTGGCGTGGAGCGCCAGCACCTGCAAGTCGCCGCCGGCCTTGCTGGCCGAATAGGGGCTGCGCGGCCGCAGCAGGTCGTCCTCACGAAACGCCTGGCCGTGGCTCTCGCCGTACACCTCATCGGTGCTGACGTGCACGATGCGCTCGACGCCGGCGTCGCCGGCCGCGCTCATCAGGACAAAGGTCCCGGTGACGTTCGTGCGCAGGAAGGCCTGCGCGTCCTGCAACGACCGGTCCACGTGGGTCTCGGCGGCGAAATTCACCAGCCAGCGCGCCCCGGCGAGGACCGATGCGGCGGCCTCGGGATCGGCGATGTCGCCCGCGATGAACTCGGCGTCAAGGCCCGCCAGACGCCGCCGGTCGCCGGCGTAGGTGAGCTTGTCCAGGACGCGCAGCCGCCACTCCGGGCGGGCGGCGGCGACATAGCGCGCGAAGTTCGCGCCGATGAATCCCGCGCCCCCGGCAATAACCAGGATCGGACCGTCTGCCATGCGGCATTCTAGCGGCGGCGGTCCATGGGCCCGCGGCGCAGGGGCGCCGGCCGTGGGCTGCTAGGCTCATTTTCCGCCCCCCTCAACGCCACCGCTTCCGCATGCCATCAACCTCGCCCGTGGACTGGCTCGACGCATTCGGCGACGACGAGCCGGTGATCGATCCCGGTCACCACATGCGCGAGCTGGCCGAGCGCGCGGGCGAGGCCGAGCGCACGGCCAGCGCCCCGCTGGTGCTGGCCTCGTTCATGCCGCCGACCATCGAGGTCCTTGCGGACGCGATTGGGGCCCAGCCCACCTGGCGTTCCAGCGTGCGCGTCGGCGAGCTGGATGGGACGCCGGCGGCAGCCGCCAAGCTGTCCGCGGGGGCGTCGTGGACGGTGATGACGCTCGAAGAGTTGATCGCGGGCGGTGCGCGGACGATTCTCATTGGCGGCGCGGTGGGCAGCTTGCAGCCGCACATTCACATTGGCCACCAGGTGGTCCCCACCGGCGCGCGGCGCGAGGAGGGCACGTCCTTCCACTACGCCGGGCCGAAGCATGCGGCCGCCGCCTCAGGCCCCGCCACGCGGGCGCTGCTGGAAGCCGCGCGCGCAGGCTCGCGGCCTGCTCACGAGGGCCGCATCTGGACCACCGACGCCCCCTACCGCGAGTTTCGCGGCAAGGTGGCGCGTTACGCCGCCGACGGCGACCTGGGCGTCGAGATGGAGTCTTCCGCGGCGATGACGCTGGCCGCCGTGCGGGGCGTCGACATCGGGCTCATCCTCACCGTCAGCGACCACGTATTCGACCCCGGGTGGGGCAACATATTCGGGACCGACGAATATCGCGTCAATTGCGCCGACCTGGCGCAGGTGATGCTGGCGGCCGCCCGCAAGCTCATCGCCGCCGAGGCGTAGGATGGCGGCGTCAGAGCCCGCTCCGTCGAGAGGAGAGCGTGTGGCCCGCGTCAACCGTTGCATCGAGTTGCTCGAATCCGGCCAGCCGATCTACATGGACGGCGTGCCCGAGCTGAGCTACGAGGCCGGACTCGAACAGTCCGGTACCTGGGCGGACTATCTCACGGTCGAATTTGAGCACTTTCCGCTCGACGTGGTCGGGCTGACCGCATTCATGCGCGGCCTGCGCGACGCCGGGCCGACGCGCAGCGGCCATCCCACGCCGACGGTGATTTGCACCCTCCCGGCCCACGGCGCGTCCACGGCCGAGATCCACGCCAACGCGTGGCAAATCCGGCACATCCTCACCGCGGGGGTCCATGGCCTGCTGCTGTGCCACGCGCGGGACCCCGCGGCCGTGCGCGCCTTCGTGGAGGCCTGTCGCTTTCCGTTTCAGACCGTCGGCGTCGGGTCGGGCCTCGGTGAAGGCACCCGCGGCGCGGGTGGGCAGTCGGCCGCGGCCGAGATTTGGGGGCTCGACCCCGAGGCATACCTGCGCGTCGCCGATCCATGGCCGCTCAATCCGCACGGGGAGCTGCTGCTGGGACTCAAGATCGAGGACCGCCACGCCGTGCAACGCGCCCGTGAGACGACCGCCGTGCCTGGCATCGGGTTCGCCGAGTGGGGACCGGGCGACATGGGCATGTCGTTCGGCCATGCCTCGCGGCACGACCCGCCCTACCCGCCCGAGATGGACGCCGCCCGCACGACCGTTCGCGCCGCCTGCGCCGCGGCGGGGCTTCCGTTCCTGTGCAGCTGGGCCGACCCGGGCATGACGATGGAGGAGCAGGTGCGGCACCTCATCGACGAGATCGGCGCCCTGATCATCGGCGGCGGCGAGGCCCACGCGGCCTTCGGGCGGGGCTATACCAAGCGCGAAATGCCGGTGTAGGCGCTGCCATCGCCTGGAGAGTCGCTAGTCCGATCGTTCGCTGCCGGGCGGATTCCCAGGCTGCACGCAGCCTGGGCCACCGGACACCGGGCAGCCCACCACTTGTCATTTCGAGCGAAGCGAGAAATCTGCGGCCGCCGCCACGAGCATTGCTCTTCAGTCGATCTATACGCCGACTCGCCAGAATTCGCTTGGCCGCCTGGCGTCATGCCCCGATCATGGTGAAGGAGGCCCCGATTTCCGGGACTTTGGCGGACAGAAACAGGTTGCGCGATGGCCGATGAGGTAGTGCTGGCGGGAATCGCCGGGAGCTTGCGCCGCGATTCGTTCAACGCGGCGCTCTTGCGCGAGGCCCAGGCCCTGGCGCCCGCCGATACGCGCCTTGACATCGTGGACCTGGCGCGGCTGCCGCTTTACAACCGCGATCTCGAGGACGACGGAGTCCCCGCGCCGGTCGAGGAGTTTCGCCAGGCCCTTGCCGCCGCCGACGGCCTGCTAATCGCCACGCCGGAGTACAACTACTCGATCCCCGGCGTGCTCAAGAACGCCATCGACTGGGCCTCGCGGGGGCCCGACTCGCCGCTGGACGGGAAGCCCATGGCCATCATGGGCGCGGGCGGGCGCTTCGGCACGGTGCGGGCCCAAATGCACCTGCGCGAGATCGCGCTGCACAACAGCATGCGGGTGATGATCGATCCGGAGGTGTTCGTGGCCGGCGCCTGGGGCGCGTTCGACGACCAGGGTCGGCTGACCGACGAACGCCTGCGCGAGCGGGTGCGCCAGCTCATGGCGGCGTTTCGCGAGTTCGTCCGCTACGTGCCCGGCGATCCCACGCTGCGCTGGGCGTGAGCGAGGTGACCCGAGCCGGAGACGCCCGGTGACGACGGCGATATGCTAGGCGCCGTTGCCTGGCGCAGGAGACCCGAATGACGGATAAGACCCCGATCACCGTGGCCTATGGCGACGGCATCGGCCCCGAGATCATGCCGGCGGTCATGCACGTTCTCGAGACTGCCGGGGCGCGCATCGAGCCCGAAGTCATCGAGATCGGCGAAAGGGTCTACCAGCGCGGCATCACCACCGGCATCGACGACGCCGCGTGGGAGTCCATCCGGCGCACGCGCGTCTTCCTCAAGGCGCCCATCACCACGCCGCAGGGCGGCGGCTTCAAGAGCCTAAATGTGACCACGCGCGTCGCGCTCGGCCTCTTCGCCAACGTGCGGCCCGCCGCTACGTTTCATCCCTACATTCAGACCAAGCACCACCCCGACATGAACGTGGTGCTGATCCGCGAGAACGAGGAAGACCTCTACGCCGGCATCGAATACCGCCAGTCCGCCGACGTGATGCAGTCCCTCAAGCTCATCTCTCGACCGGGCAGCGAGCGCATCATTCGCTACGCCTTCGAGTACGCCCGGCATCACAGTCGGTCCAAGGTCACCGCCTTCGCCAAGGACAACATCATGAAGCTGTCGGACGGCCTCTTCCATGAGGTCTTCGACGAAATCGCGGCGGAGTATCCGGACATCGAAGCCGAATACTGGATCGTGGACATCGGCGCCGCCAAGCTGGCCGACACGCCGGAGATGTTCGACGTGGTGGTGCTGCCGAACCTCTACGGCGACATCCTGTCCGATGTTGCGGCGCAGATTGCGGGCTCGGTGGGCCTCGCCGGGGCCGCCAATATCGGCGAGAACGCGGCGATGTTCGAGGCCATTCACGGGTCCGCGCCGCGCCGCGCGGGTCAGAACCTGGCCAATCCGTCCGGCCTGCTCAACGCCGCCGTGCTCATGCTGGATCACATCGGCCAGGCCGACGTGGCCGGCCGGGTGCAGAACGCCTGGCTGCGAACTCTGGAAGACGGCATTCACACCTACGACATCCACACGCCGGAGTACAGCACGGCCAAGGTCGGCACGCGGGAGTTCGGCCAGGCCGTGGCCGACCGCATCGGCGAGTTGCCCCAGACGCTGCCCGTCGCCGTGTACGGAGTTGGCGGCCGAACCCCGGTGCACCCGGCGTCGGTCCCGAGCGGCAAACCAGCCAAGGAGACCGTGGGCGTCGATGTCTTTCTGGATTGGCGCGGCGGAGAGCCCGAGGACCTCGCACGGCAGCTGCACGAAGCTGACGGCGCCGACCTGTCCCTACAGATGATCAGCAACCGCGGCGCTCAGGTGTGGCCCGTCAACGTGGCCGACGGCCTCTTGGTGGACCAGTGGCGAGCCCGATTCACGGGCGACGACGGCGCGGCTGTGGATCACGCCCAAATCGTCGCCCTTCTGGGGCGCATCGCCGCGACGGGGCTGGACTTCACCAAAACCGAGCACTTGTGTACGTTTGACGGCGCGCGCGCATATTCCCTGGCGCAAGGCGAGTGACGAATCTATGAGCAACCAATCCTCGGGCCCGAAAGTCGGCATCTTGATGGGCAGTTCCTCCGACTGGGCCACCATGAAGTCCACCGCCGACACCCTGGATGAGCTGGGCATCGCGCACGAAGCGCGGGTGCTCTCGGCCCACCGCACGCCCGCAGAGACAATGGAATTCGCCAGCACGGCGGAGGAACGCGGACTGGGCGTGATTGTCGCTGCCGCAGGCGGCGCGGCTCACCTGGCCGGAGTCGTGGCGGCACACACCATGCTGCCCGTGATCGGCGTGCCGATGCAGGCGTGGTCGCTGGACGGCCTGGACTCGCTGCTCTCGACGGTGCAGATGCCGCGCGGCATTCCCGTCGCCACGGTCGCCATCGGCAAGGCCGGCGCGGTCAACGCCGGGATCCTGGCCGCGCAGATTCTCGCCACGGCCGATCCCGCGCTGCGCGAGACGCTGCGACAGCGGCGCGTGGCGCAGGCGGCGGAAATCCTCGAAGAAACGCTAGAGTAAGGGCAATTCGTTCTGCGTGGACGTTGAGCCAATGCCGCTGACCGACGCCCAAGTCGCCCAGTTTCGCGCCGACGGCTACCTCGTCGTGGAAGACGTCGTGCTTTCGGCCCACGTCGAAGAAATGCGCCGGCGCATCGACGCCGTGACCTCCCCCGCCGGCAGCGCCGACGCCGAGCGCATGGGAGTGCAGCTCGAGCCCGACGCTCCCGCCGACGGCGCCTTGCCCCGCAAGCTGAACGAGCTGGCGCCGCACGACGCGGTCTTTCTCCGGCATGCCGAATCGCCGGAGTTGCTCGCCATGGTGGGCCAGCTCATCGGCGAGCCGCTGCGGCTGTACTCGGATCAGGCGTTCCTCAAGCCGCCGCGGCAGGGCAGCGCCAAGCCCCCGCACCAGGACAACGCCCACTTCGGCATCGACCCGGCCGACTGGGGCGTGACCGTGTGGTGCGCGCTGGACGACGCCACCGTGGCCAACGGCTGCATGCAGTATTTTGCGGGCTCGCATCTGGAGGGCGCCGTGCCGCACGTGTGGGAAGGCGGCACGACCCACTTAATTCCAGAGCGCCTCGAACTGCCCGCGCCCGTGCACGCGCCGGTGCGCGCCGGAGGCGTGATATTCCACCACCTGCTGACGTTCCACAAGTCCGCGCCCAACACGAGCGACGCCTGGCGGCGGGCCTACGCCTGCCACTACATCCGCACGGATGCCACTTACCTGGACGAGGAGCCCATCCAGGCCTTGCTCGGCGAGGACCACCCGCTCAAGCGCTGACGACACCCGGCGTCTTTCGGTGGCCCGCGCTGCGTGCAGCGCGGGACCCGCCGCGGGTGTACCTCCCAGGCTGCACGCAGCCTGGGCCACCGGAGCCGCAGCGCGAGCCGCCGGGCCGGGCAGCCACAAGGGCTGCCCCTACGCGGACGGACTCTTCCTGTAGGGACGGCCCTTGTGGCCGCCCGGAGGGTCCAAAGATTCGCCACGGCCGCGCGCGTTGACGCCTGAACGCCGGACCGCCACCATCACCGCACGCCGGCCGGCCGCGTGAGGTTTCTCATGTCCGACTACGAGGCACTGACGATCGCCCCCCTGTGCAATGCCGATGCCGGCTTGATCGGCGACGAGGGCCGTGAGTGGCTCGGGCGGCGGGACGTGCGCGGATTGCCCTTCGATATCGGGGACGCGGAAGCCTCGCAGGTGGCGTTGTTCGGTCCTGACGGCTACGCCGAGCCGCGGCACGTCGAGATTGGGCGCGCGGCCGTCACGCTCACCTTCGCGCACTCGCTGGCGTCGTCGCGGCTGCCCGAAGGGGATCTCCCCGGCGACACGGTTGCCGTCTACCGGGTGCATTTCGCCGACGGAGCGACGCATGACATCCCGATTCGCGAACGATTCGAGATTGGAGTGACCGCGCACTCCACCGACCTGTTCCGCGTCGGCGCCCCGTTCCTGGCGCTGCCCCAAGCCGACCCGCCCGCCGCCCCGCGCGACGTGGTCGAACGCGACGGCATGGGCCGCGCGCTGACGGACGTCGGCACGCCGCCGCTGCCCGCGTTCTCGCTGTTTCCCTGGCGCAACCCGCGGCCGGACGTTGAAATCGCGGCGATCGAAGTGATTCCCACCGAGCGCGCCGTCGTCCTTTGCGGCATCTGCGTGGGCATGGTGGACGAGGACCCGCTGCGGGCCGACGCGCGCCGGGCGGTCGTGGTCGAGCTGCCGCGGCCGGAGGACGCCGAGCGACCATTCGCGGTGGAGGTTTCCGTCGACCGCGGTACCGCGACGCTCGCCCACCCACTGCCCCGCGACCCCGAGGCGTTCCTGACCTCGGATACCGCCGGCTGGGGCGAGGCGAAGAACCCGGGCAGCAGTCCGGCCTACAGCGAAGTGGCCGCCACGCCGTCGGCGACCGTGCGCGTGGAGCTGGAGGGCGAGGAGCTGGGGCAGGTGCGCTTTGGCGAGCTGACGGCGGAGGGCGAGCTGACGCCGTCCGAGCGGCTCACCGTGCGCGCGTCGGAGACCGGACGCGCCTGGGTGCACACGCGTGTCGTCGACGCGGCCACCGGACGCCCGGTGCCCTGCCGCATCCACTTTCGCTCGCCCGAGGGCGTGCCTTACCAACCGCACGGACACCACGCCCACCTGAACGCCGAGCACGACACGTGGCACGTGGACGTGGGCGGCGACCTGCGGCTGGACCAGGCCACCTACGCCTACATCGACGGTCGCTGCCAGGGCTGGCTGCCCACCGGTCGGGTGCTGGTGGACGTGGCTCGCGGGTTCGAGTACGAGCCGCTGCGCGCCGCGATCGAGATCAAGCCCGGCCAGCGCGAGCTCGAGTTGAGGCTGGACCGTTGGACCGATATGAACGCCCAGGGCTGGTACAGCGGCGATACGCACGTCCACTTCCTATCCGGCGACGGCGCCAACGTCGAAGCCGCGGGTGAGGACCTGAACGTGGTCAACGTCTTGCAGTCGCAGTGGGGCTCGCTCTTCACCAACACCGAGGACTTCATCGGCCGACCGCGCGTGTCCGACGACGGCCGCACCATCGTCTACGTCTCGCAGGAAAACCGGCAGCACTTCCTGGGTCACCTCACGCTGCTGGGGCTCACGGACCCGGTGATGCCCTGGTGCTCCGATGGGCCGACGGAGGCGGAGCCGGGCGGATCGATGGAGACCACGCTCTCCCACTGGGCCGACGCCTGCCATGCCCAAGGGGGCACGGTGGTCATCCCGCATCTGCCGTTTCCCAACGGCGAGCCGGCCGCCCTGATCGCGACCGGTCGCGCCGACGCCGTCGAGATGCTGACCCAAGGGCCTTTCGCGCACACCGAGTACTACCGCTATCTCAACGGCGGCTACCGCCTACCGCTGGTCGGGGGCACGGACAAGATGTCGTCCGAGGTGCCGGTGGGGCTCTATCGCACCTACGTGCGCCTGCCGTCGGTCGAGCCGTTCAGCTACGAGTCGTGGTGCGCCAACATGGCGGCGGGGCGCACCTTCCTCAGCGGCGGGCCGATCATCAGCCTGCGCGTCGACGGTCACGAGCCAGGCGACACGCTGCATCTGGACGCGAACGGCGGCAGCGTCACGGTGGAAGCGTCGGTCGAGTCGATCCTGCCGGTCCACAGTCTCCAGATCGTGCGGGAAGGGCAGGTGGTGGCCGAGGCGCAGGCGTCAGGCGGTGCGCGGCAACTGCGGCTGTCCGAAACGATTGAAGTCTCGGCGCCCAGCTGGCTCACGGCGCGCTGCGGCGGGCCGTCCTACTTCGACGCCCCCGAGCACCACGACTGCTGGCACCGCCAGCGGTTTGCTCACACGTCGCCCGTCTACGTGGCGGACGGTGACGCCGAATGGTCCATGTGGAGCGACGCCACGGCGCAATACATGCTCACCCTGATCGATGGCAGCTTGGACTACATCCGCCACCGCAGCACCCAATATCCGGCCGGCCACGCCAGCCACCACCACGGCGAGGCCGATCACGTGGCGTTTCTCGAGCGGCCATTTCAGGAGGCCCGCGAGGCCATCCACCGGCGGATGCACGCGCTGGGGATTCCACACTAAGCCCTCCGGTGGCTCAGGCTGCGGGCAGCCTGGGAGATTCGACCGCGGCAGGTCGGGTTCCCTCTCCCCACCGCGGGAGAGGGTTAGGGTGAGGGGGCAGAACCGACCCACGCTGCAGGCAGCGCGGGCGACCGGAGGCGGGCCACCGGACATCCTTGTAGGGGCGCCCCGTGTGGGCGCCCCTCCGGTCTACGTCTTCGGCGAGCCGTTCGTGGTCGTGGGGGCGTGCTGCAGCACCGCGTCGGGGTCGATCGAACGCACGTGCAGATCGCGCTGCGGGAATGGGATCTCGACGTCGTGCTCCCGGAACGCCTCGTCGATCTGGAAGTGCAAATCGCTGAGCGTCGCAAATCGCTCGCTGATGTCGGCGACGTAGCACAGGATGCGGAAATTGAGCGACGAGTCGCCGAACTCGAAGAAGAAGATGCGGGGTTCGGGATCATCGAGAATCTTCTCGTGGCCGTTGACGGCCTCGCGAATCAGGCGCTCGACCAGGCGAGTATCGGAGCCGTAGGCCACGCCCACGATGAAGTCGACCCGCACGCGGCGGTCGTCGTGGGTCCAGTTGGTGACGGTGGTGGAGATGAGATCGCCGTTGGGCACGATGGCCTGCGTCTGGTCGAACTTGCGCAGCGTGGTGGCGCGGATGCTGATGCGCTCGACGGTGCCCAGCTCACCGCCCACGTCCACGATGTCGCCGACCTTGACCGGGCGTTCGATCAGGAGGATGACGCCGGAGACGAAGTTGTTGGCGATGTTTTGCAGGCCGAAGCCGATGCCCACGCCCAGGGCGCCGAAGATGATGAGGACCGAGTCGAGCTGCAGACCAATCGACTGGAAGCCAACGAAGAGGCCGATGAGAATGATGAAGTAGCGGCCGAGGTTGCCAATGATGTGCAGCGTGCTCTCCTGGATGTCGGCGACCTGGCTGATGCGGCGCTCGATCAGCCAGCGCACACGGCCGGCGAAGATCCAGCTGACCACCAGGATGACCAGCAGCACGATGATGCTGAGGGGCGTGATGGGCTCTTCCCCCAGGCTGAACATGGGCGCGTTGAACGCATCCCACACGGTGTTCCAAAACTCCATCAGGCGTCTCCGGAAATCGGTGCGAGCGTGGGCAGGTGCATGTTAAGGCAGCGTCTCGAGGCCCGGTCCGGACTGGAACGCCCGAGCGGTTTGCGGCTACTCGAACCACCAGTAGTGCATTGGCGCGAGCCAATGCGTCTTCGGACCTGTGAGCCCTAACCCGCCATGACTCGCGCGTGGATGGCGTTCGCCACGGTGTGGGCCGCCAGGGCGGCGCCTTCCTGCCAGCCGGGGAGCGCGGTGATCTGGTCGCCGGCGAAGTAGACGGCGCCGTCAGGGGCGAGGATCTCAGCCGGGGGCTGATAGCTCTCGGGCCAGGCGCCGAGCTGAAAGGGCGCCTTGAGCCAAGCGCGGCTGACGCCCGACTCGATCTCCTGCGCGTAGCCGGGGTGCAGGTGCTCGCCCTCGGCGATGGCGGTCCGCAGGCGCTCGGGGAGGCTCATGGCCGCCCAGCGCTCGCCCTGGCCCGGAAAGTCGTCCCAGATATAGGCGCCCATGACGACGCCCTTCTCACGGTGGTACCCGTTGGCCGGATACCAGATTTGGGTGATGTCCTGGTCGGTCCAGGTGATGCCGCCGTAGATGGCGTGGTCGTCTTCCCAGAAGCGGCGGCGTGCCTGGAAGCCGATCTTGACCGCCGGCACGAAAGCGACGGACTCGATGGCGGCCTGGGTCTCGGGCGTGAAGTCGTTCGGGATGTCCTTGAGCACCGGAGCTGGAATGGTGCAAATCACGAAGTCGGCGTCGAGGGCTTCGGTGACGCCGCGCCGTTGGTCCCGGAAGACCACACGAGCGCCGTCGGCGGTCTGGCGGATTTCCTCGACGGGGCTGTTGTAGCGGATGATCCGACGGACCCGCGCCTCGAAGGCCTTGGCGATGGCGTCCATGCCGCCCACGGGCTGGAACAGGGTCGGATTCTGGTTGAGGAACTGGCTGAAGTGGAGCTTGTACTCCCAGAATTCCGAGCGAAGCAGCTCGCTGAAGTCCAGGGGATCGTTGACGTCCCCCGGCGCGAGCCCCGCGTTGACGGTTTCGCCCTGGTAGCCGCCGCGGTTCGAGCCGGCGTAGAGATAGTCGGGGTCCAGGCCGCCGAATGAGACCAGCATGGGCAGGAGCCGCTCTTTGTCGTCGGCGGTCAGCTCGTCGTCCAGCGCGTTGCGGTTGATGGCCTTGGCGAGCAGCTCGGCGATGTAGCCGCGCTGATCGGTCATCACCCGCCGCCCCACCACGGGCTGGCCGTCGAATCGCTCGGCGTTGTGGAAGAAGGCGGCGCGGTTGTCGTTGGTAAACATCTCGAGCTCGACGCCGAACTCCTTGCAATAGCCCAGGATGATCCGGTGGTGATAGGGGATGCGGGCCGGGCCGAGGTTGGCGTAGAGATGGTCTTCGTGGTCGAAGTCGACCCACTGCCGGCTGTCGACCTCGTGGATCACGTCGCCCGCGCGGGCCGTCAGGTTGCGGCCGCCGGCGCGGTTGGTGGCTTCCAGGATGGTGCAGTGATAGCCGGCCTTGGACAGCTCATAGGCCGCCGTCATGCCCGAGATGCCCGCGCCCAGAATCACCACGCGCTTGCCGAAGCCCGAGCCGTCCGGCAGGTCCGGCGTGGCCGCGTGGGCGCTTTCCGGACCCAGGAGGCCCAGCGTGTTCATGGTGTGGTAGGTCGCCGCCACGCCCGCGGCCGAACCGACCAGGCGCAGGAACTGTCGCTTCGTCAGTCGCATCGTCATCGATGACATCTATTCGTCTCCCGTGTGTTCGCGCTGAACTCGCCCGGCGCGCTCGCTATCTCAAACCGCTCATGTACGGCCGGTAAGACTCATCCAAGT
The DNA here is from genome assembly GCA_965243625.1 of Chloroflexota bacterium. Lineage (GTDB taxonomy): Bacteria > Chloroflexota > UBA11872 > UBA11872 > UBA11872 > JAJECS01. The sequence goes on along the minus strand of CBDEVI010000002.1, from coordinate 66,205 downwards.
TCGTAGAAGTCGATGGCGTTTCCGCCCAGCAGCGCCGCGCGTTCGCTGGCGCTCAATCCGCCCAGCGCGGCCGTGACCCGCTCGAACGTGTCCTCGTAGGGCGCGGCCATCAGGGCCACGGGCCAGTCGCTGCCCCAGATCAGCCGGTCGGTGTCGAACGCGTCGAGCACCGTGTCGACGGCCGGCTGGATGGTCTCCGTGGTCGGCGACGAGGGGCATTCGGTGAGCAGCCCGGAAACCTTCACCCGCAGGTGCTCATAAGGCGCCAGCGCCAGCATGCCCTCGCGCCAGACGGACAAGTCGCCCGATTCGAACGGCGGCTTGGCCATGTGATCCACGATCAGCTTCCCGCCGTCGTTTTCGCGCGCGATGGCGGGAATATGCGGCAGGTGTGGCGTCTTGACCAGGAGCTCCACGATGTAGCCGCGCGAGACCACGGTGCGGATGCCGCGCCGCACGTCGTCGCGGGCCAGCCAGGCGGTGTCGGGCATGTTCTCGGCACCCGCGCGCAGGCCCTTGAACCAGGGGCTGAGCGCCAGTTCGTCCAGCTTGGCTTCGAGATCCGAGCCCGTGAGATCCAGGTTGGCGATCACCCCGACGACAAAGTCGTATTCGTCGCACAGGTCCGAATACCAGGGCTGCTCGGCCCAGGCCGTGCTGGCCTCGACGATAACCGAGCGATGCACCCCGGCGTTGTCCATGTGCGGCTTGAGAGTGGACGGCGTGTAGGTCTGGCGCAGCGTGTCGGGAATCGTGTCGTCCATCCAATTCAGGTGGGACTTCCCGATCACCCAATAGTGGTTGTGGGCGTCGACGACGAGCGGCGCGTCAGGCGTCATGGCTGATCTCTCACACGCGCGGGACGGCCGAGGGTACCAACGTGCTCAGGGTCAGGTTTCGGATGGAGCGTGCTCGCTGATCGGCTTGCCGCAGTGAGGGCATGCCGGCGGTCGCCTCGCGCTCCGGCGGGCCTCGAGTTCGTCCACGAATGCCGATCCCAGGATGCCGGCCGGCAAGGCGAAGAGCCCGATGCCAAAGAGCGCAACCACGGCGCCCAGGATTCGACCGAGCGGCGTCGCCGGCGCCAGGTCGCCGTAGCCCACCGTGGTCAGCGTCACCATGCCCCACCACATAGCGGCCGGGATGCTCGAAAAGCCCTCGGGCTGGGCGTCGCGCTCCGCGAGATACATCAGCACCGACGCCATGAACAGGAGGATGAACGTGACGAACAGCGTGGAGAGCAGGGCGTTCCGCCGGCTGCGAAGGACCGTGCCGATGATCTCGACAGACTCGGAGTAGCGCGTGATCTTGACCAGCCGGAACACTCGGAGGAGGCGAAGCGAGCGCACGAAGCGAAGGTCGGCGGTCACGAGCAGTGGGATATAGAACGGCAGGATGGCGATCAGGTCCATCAGCACCAACGGCTGGACCGCGAACCGTAGCCGTCCCTTCACCGGGTGGGCATAGGCCGGGTCTTCCGTGCACGCCCAGACGCGCACGAGATACTCCCCGGTGAAGATCGCCACGGACACGATCTCGAACACCAGAAAGGCGCCGCTGGCCTGCTCGCCCAGGGGCGCGATCGTCTCGAGGGCGATTGCCAGCAGGTTGAGGCCGATGAGCGTGATAAGGGCGGTGTCGAACAGGTGGCTTGGGCGATCGCCTTCGGGCGTCGGCTCGACAATTTCGTAGGCGCGGCGCTTGATCCGGCTATACATCAGGCGCTGATCTCTGCGTTGGTGCGTCTACGGCGTACCCGCCGCGCGGCTGCCTGTCAATGCCGCGAGCGTTCGGGGCGATCCCGTGCGCCCTATTCCGGGACGGTCAGCGGCGCCAGCATCTCGTCGGTGATGTACTTGCCGAGCGAGAACAGCTTGCGGTCCGTGTACCAGAGGATGCGGCGCCCGTCGCGCTCGGTGAGGCTGGAATACATGGACAGCCACCACATGTAGAGCGGAAACACGCCGACCTTGTGCGTATCGAACAGCAGCAGCGGCTCGCTGAACCACACCGGCTGATGCGCGCCGGGGCGGTACTCGCCCACGGCGAGGAACTGCGGGCGGCGGCTCTCCAGCGCCAGCGGGCCCTTGCCGCCGTAGCCCCAGCCGTCATGGTTCTGGAATAGCAGCAGGTAGCGCCCGTCATCCATGCGATACATCGGCGAGGGCGAGTTGGGGTTGAGCATCGGCTCGCCGCCGTCCGTGAAGCGCAGGACCTCGGTGGGACGCCAGGTGAGCGCCTCGGCGTCGTCGGACACCGTGTACCAAAGCTCGCCGTTGGCGGTGCGCATCTCGGCAAACAACCGGCCGTCCGGCAGCAGCACCAGCCCCGGCTCCTCGCAGAAGGTATAGCCGTTGGACGCCTGCGGCTCGAAGCTGACCGGCACCTGGATGAGGTTCTCGTCCTCGGGCAGCCAGGTGATCTGCACGTCCTTGGGATGGGGGCCGTCGTCGATGTTCTCGAAGCGCAGGAACTCGCAGCGGAACTCGCGGAACATGCCGTTGGGCCTGTCGCCCATGTGCGGCACGTAGGGCTTGGGCGTGATGTACTGCGCGGCCCAGCGAGTGAGCGCCACGACGTGGCGTCCCTTGGCGTCGCGAATGGGCTTCTGCCACACGATCCCCATCGGCGGCACCGCGGGGTCCGGGTGATCGATGGGCGTGCGGCGGTACTCGATGTCGACCCCGCCGTCGATCCAGGTGTGGCCGTCGTCGTCCGAGTAGCGGCACCGCAGCACCGCGTTGAGGGCGTTTTCGCCGTAGCCGACGGACCGGTTGTAGTAGCAGTAGATGCGCCCGCTGGACGCGATGACGGGAAAGCCGAAGCTGCTGACCTGGCCGGCCGGCCCGGCCGGGTGAATCTGCGCCGGCTCGGTCCAGGTGTGACCGTGGTCCGAGCTGCGGGCGAAGTAGACGCCGTAGTCGCGGGCGTCCGGCTCGTAGGCCAGAGTCCAGATCGCGAGCAGGTCGCCGCCCGGCGTGTAATCCACCAGCACGTGGTCCTGGTGCTCGGGGTGTTCAGGCACCCGCGTGGGCAGGTGCAGCACCAGGTCCGGGTCCGTGCGCCGCCAGTCTTTGCTGTAGCAGGCGTAGTCGCCGTCAACCGGCATTGGCGCTGACCCTTCGGGCTAAGCCTCGTTGCAGTGGAACACGCCGACGCTCCAGGGCTCCATGGTGACCTGGAAGGCGTTGTCGTCGACGGCGACCGGGGCATGGGCGATGAGGTCCGTGACCTCCGACACCGGCCATGCCGGGCGCAGCGTGGCCGAGGCCGCCTGCCGCGACAGGTTCTGCACGAAGACGAGCCAACCGCCCTGCTTTGATCGTCTGCGGACCGGCACGATGGGGTCGCCGTCGACCGCGACGGGGGCGCTGACCCCTGCGGCGTCCGCAGCCCCTTGCACGACCGCCGGAATGGCGACGTCGTCGAATCCCGCCGAAAGAGTCAGGCCATACCAGGTGATGCGGCCGTCGCCGCTACGCACGGCCACGGTGTGATCGCCGATTCGGGCTATGGCCTCGGTCGAGCCGTGGGGTTCGAGGAGGGCGTAGCCGCAGGTGGTGGTGATGGGAACCCGGCCGTGGGGCGTCTCGAGGACGTTCCGCCCGTTGGCGATGTCGCTCTCGGTGACCGCCGAGAAGTCCGCCACCCGCACGCCGATCCGGTCGGCAAAGCCCTCCGGCGGGTTGTAGCTGGACTGGCCGTTGTGCGAGTAAGTCCCGAAGCTGCCTTCGATGAGCACCTGCACCTCGGGATTCTCGTCCAGCGTGCGCGACAGGTGCTCGCGCGTCGCATCGTCCATCAGCGCCACATTCGGCAGCACCAGCAGCCGATAGCCCGACCAGTCCATCTTGGGCGTCACCGGGTCCGCCGGAATGCCCCGCAGCCAGAGGGTGCGGTAGACGCCGCGAAAGTCGGCCATGAAGCGCTCGTCTTGCTGGCCGAACTGGAACAGCTCGTGCGAGTGGGCGTCGTAGACGATGGCCACGTCGGCGCGCGGCGCCTCCAGCGGCAGGTGGTCGCTCAGCCCCTCGATCTGCTCCAGGGCCTCGACCACCGCGCGGAACCGGGGCGTCGGCTCGCCGTCCAGGGCGACCATGTTGTAGCCGGGCGACTCGAAGCTGAGGTACTCGGGCCGGTACTGCCAGAACATGGCGCCGGCCGCTCCGCCGATCAGCGTCATCCAGAGCAGCATGGTCTGCTCACAGGGGTGCGACTGCTTCTTCCAGGTCACGCCGCCGCGCGACATGCCGGCGTAGATCTCCTCGTTCCACCACCGCCCGTTGCGTCCCACCTGGCGCGACCAGTCGAAACCCAGCGCCCGGTCGGCGATGAGGTTCGGATCGTCCACGGTCAGCAGGTGGTTGGACGCCATGGACATGCCCCAGCTATCTACCAGCGGCGCGCAGTATTCGTCCTTGGGCTGCGGGCGCCAGCCGCCGTGGGCGCGCTTTTCGTGCACCGGGTCGATGGAGTTCGCCAGGTCCATCATCCACTTCAGGTAGTTGGCGATGTTCTCGTGATGGAAGCGCCGGTACCAGCGCATCTCGACGACGTTGCGGTTGGAGCGCGGCGGCTCGACGTCTTCCCAGCGGCGGAAGCGGCGGTCGAACACCACGTTGAGCTCGTCCAGGGTGAACTGCTTCCGCAGCCACGCCTTGTACAACGCCAAGGTGTGCACGCAGTAGCAGGGGAAGCCTTCGCCCTGGGCCGCCCAGGCCGACGACAGGTTTGGCCCGTCCCAAATGCCCCAGATGAGCAGATTCGGCCGGTCCTTGTAGCGGTTGATGGCGTGCCGCAGGAAGTCGCCGGCCAGGCGGCGAAACTCGGGGTGATCGAAGCAATGGACCTGGGCGCCCTGGGCATACGCCGGGTGCGCGTCCTGCACGACGAGCTCGTCGCGGTAGTTGACGACTTGCATGTCGGGGTAGTGGCGCAGCAGCCAGTCCGGGCCGGCGCCGTGGGTGGCCGTGGGCACGTCCAGCCAGACGTAGAGCCCGTGCTTCTCGGCGGTGTCGAAGAGGAGATCGATGTCGTCCATCTCGTAATGGCCGGGGCTCGGCTCGAACCACTGCCAGTAGGGAAACGAGCGCACGATGCGCAGCCCGGCGGCGCTCAGTCGCGCAAAGTCTTCGTCCCAGACCTCGGGCTTGGGGGTGGGCGGGCGGTAATACTCCACCCCCACGGGAAACGGCACGCCGGGGATGCCAAATCGGTTGTCCTGGGCCATCACGCCACCCCCACGCCACGGTCACCACGTGCCGCGCATGGTACCCGCGCGGGAAAGGGGGCGTGAGGCACTGCGGATGGTTCGCGCGGGGGCTGGGGACGGACTAGGCTGCGGCTACCTGGGCGGTGCGCGTCCGGGGTGATGGCGAGCGGGGTGTGTCATGCCGGTCGAGGGCGACTACGAGTGCTTCAGCGACGATTGGCGCCGCACGAATCCTGACCTGGTCTTCTTCCTGCCCAAGCAGCCGCCGGAGTGGGTGGAGGCGGTGGATCACGTGCTGGTGTCTGAGACGCCGGGGGGCGATCTGCTTGCGATCTGGACCTATGGCACCAAGGCGGACGCCTCGGACCACACGGTGCTCTATGCACGCAGCGAGGACAACGGCCGCACCTGGTCGGAGCCGGGCGAGTTCGATCCGCCGGGGCCCAAGCCCGGCCAGGCCAGCTGCTTCGGCTTTCCGGTGATCAGCCGCACGGGCCGCATCTACGCCTTCTACAACAAGGGGACGGGCATCGGGCTCAGCTATCAGACCAGCTTCCTGCGCTGCAGCTATTCCGACGACGACGGCCGCACCTGGACGCCGGGCGGCGTGGACATTTCCTACCGGCGCACGATCCTGAGCCACCCCGACCCGAGCATTGGCACGAACTCGATCGTGTGGCAGAAGCCGATCCGGGACGCGCTGGACCGCGTGCTGGTGGGCTACACCGAGTGGGCCTCGCCGGCGGCGCGGCAGGTGACCGGAGTGCGCCGGCCGGACGGCAAGGTGCAGTACTACCGCAGCGACTGTCGCTGCCAGTTCATGCGCTTCGACAACATCGACGAGGACCCCGATCCACGCGACGTGAAGATCACCTGGCTGCCGGACGACGAAGAGCTGATCACCGTGCCGCTCCAAAGCGACCCGGAGGCACCGGAGGGCTCGTCGTTTTGCCAGGAGCCGGCGCCGGCCCTGCTACCCGACGGCCGGCTGATGACGGTGATGCGCACGCGCAACGGGCAGATCTGGTACACGGTTTCGGACGACCACGGCCACTCGTGGCGGCCCACGGAGATGCTGCGCTACAAGGACGGCGGCGAGCCGATGGAGAACCCGGTGTCGCCGACGCCGCTCTACCGCCTCAACGACGGCCGCTATCTGCAACTGCTACAGAATCACGACGGTTACGGCTACGGCTCGGTGGGCATCGGCGACTCGAACAGCAGCCGCCGGCCGCAGTTCATTTCGCTGGGCGAGTACCGCCCCGGCGCGCACCAGCCGATCTGGTTCAGCGATCCGGTGCTGCTCTTCGACACCAACTGCGTGGGCGTGCCGCCGTTCTACAAATGGTGGCTCTCAATGTACGCCAGCCTGACGGAGCTGAACGGCGAGCGGATCTTCTGGTACTCCGACCGCAAGGTCTTCGGGCTGGGGCGCTATATCACCGACGAGATGCTGGCGGAGATGCCGGTGCCGGCCTCCTAGAGTGAATTCCGCGCTCGCTGAGCGTTATATATATATGCAAAGAGGCGCGGGGTAGCACGTTCAGTGCTTCCCCTACAGGAGGAAGCTGTGGCGTCATGGGTCGATAGAGCGGAAAATTTGGCCGCTACCGGCGATTGGGAGTTCGTTGGCACAGAGCCAGGACCCTACCAGTGCGATCTGTGCCGCGGTTGGATCCCAGAACATTCGGTTGCCCTCCGCATCCGCAGCAGGCGTCATGGTGACTATGTCGTAGGGCGCGGCGTGGCTCGCGAATACTTCGGAATCAGCGCTCCGACCCGCCTGGATGACCTGCTAGCGATGCTGGATCGAGCGCAGTAACGGTTGCACATGGCGTAACACTCAGACTGACTCTCTCGCCGAAACTTCGACGGGCGTTGGACAAATGAAGGGCCCTCAGCACCGCCTGCTCTCCTTCGCTCTCAAGCGGCGGTGACCTCGACTCGTAGGCTGCGCCCAACGGCTCGAAGAGCCTTGTGGACCTGGCTGACGTGGGAGCGGTGGTCCGGGTTGGTGAGCTTGCGCGCGGCCGACTCGCTGATGCCCAGCCTGCGGGCAAGTTCCACCTTTGTGATGCGCTGAGCTCGCATGGCGGAGTACAGCGCGAGTTTGGCGGCGACGACTGGCGACACGGGGACCAATGCCTGACCCTCGGCCACTTCGCTGGGAACGGGGATCTCCCACTTTTCATGCACATAGCCGGCCAGGGCCGTGGCGAGGGCGTCCTCGGCCATCGCCAGGGCTTCGGAACGATCCGCGCCGCCGGTGATTGCTTCGGGCACATCGGGGAAGGTGGCGATCAAGCTGCCGTCGTCCACCGGCGTGAGCTCGCAGGGGTAGGCATAGGTCATGGTTCAGAATTCCTCCCGGTCAATGTTCAGTTGCCGCAGCATCGCGGCAACCAGACCCCTCGACAGCTCGCCTTGCTTCACCGTGGTAAAGCGGGAACCGATGTAGAGACGGCCGTGGCTGCCCTTGCCATGAGCCGGATCGAAATGGGATTCCTGCCCAGTGGCGCGGGCATACCTCCGTGCCCGCCTAATGAACTCACGGCTGGTCACAACGAATTATCGCACTTAAAGGTGCGATCAACAATGGCCAGCAGCAAACAAAACTCCCTTCAAGGCTAGGCCCCGATGTGCAGCGACAGGTGATCGCCCGCTCCGACTAGGCGCGCGGGGACAAAGTCCGCCCATCCCACGTTGGTGAGCTCGAAGACGCTTAGGCGGATTTCGCCGCCGAGGACTTCGAGGCGCACGTGCCAGCCGTGGTCGTCCTTCGTGCGTGTGCATGTGCCCCAGGCGGAGCCGTTGGACCAGAAGACCGTGCCGGGGGCGGCGGCGAAGCGGATTTCGCCGCGGACGGCGGAGTAGCCGAAGCCGGCGGCGGCGACGACGGCGCCCCAGGCCGCCATGGCGCGGGCGTAGTGATGGCCGTACTCCGGCTCGTCGAAGGGATTGCGCCGGGCGCCGTCGTGGCGGGCGCGCACGGCCTCGATCACTTGCAGCGCAGCGTCGGGCTGGCCCTCCTGGAGCATGCCGACGGCGGCGGTGTATTCGAGGCCTGACCAGACCTCGTTGCAGTAGGGAAATGGGCGCTCGGGGCGGTCGCCGCGGGGATAGGCGGCGATGACGAGGCCGGCTTCGTCGGCGAGGGCGTAGCTGCGGAAGTGGTTGACGTGCCCCCGCATGGACGGGCGGAAATTGTGACGCATGATCGACCGTAGCGTCGCGGCCACGTGGTCGGGATCGAGCAGCGGGCCGAGGCCGCCGAGGCGGGCGGCGGCCTGCCCGACGAGCTGTCCGACGAGGCAGCCGCTGCCGACCTGGTGCTCGGGGGCCTCCAAGTTCTGCGCGGCGTACTTCTCGGGTCGCCGCAGGCCCGGGGCGATGCGTGAGCGGTCGGGTTGGGGCCGGATCTGGTGCTCGTAGTAGTCACCATTGAAGAGATTGGCGTCGATCCAGGCGCGGCCCTGCTCGAAGAGGCGGCGGCACTCGGCGGCGAAGTCGGTCTCGCCGAGGTGCACCGCCATCTCTTCGCCGGCGCGCAGCGCGGCCAGATACCAGCCGCCAATCTCCGGGTTGGGGCCGAAGTACTCCACGTCCATGGTGTTGTGCTGGCAGCCCTCCATGACGCCGTCGCGGTCGGCGTCCCAGCCGCCCTCGGTCCAGCAGAACTCCAGCGCGCGGCGGGCGCCGGGCCAGACGCGGCGCAGGAAGTCGTGGTCGCCGCTGAGCTGCCAGTCGCGGTAGAGCTTGACCAGGCAGCCAAGCTGGCCGTCGGCGGCAGCCAGTCCCCAGTCGGAGGAGCGCCCGCGAGGGAGCGCCGTGCGGAACTCCATGTGCCCGTCGCTGCCGGTCGACTCGTTGAACTCGACCTCGCGCATGCCCCGCGCCAGGTCGCCGAAGAGGAAGCCCGTGGCGTGCTCGTAGTTCCAGACGTGAGTGCAGGTGCCAAAGCCTGCACCGGCGTCGTCGAAGCAGCCCTCGAAGCCGTAGAAGCCGCCGTCGGCGCTGCGGAAGGCGGTCTGGGAGCGCAGGGTGCTGAGGTTGAAGAGCGCGGCTTCCTTGATCGCGTCGGGGATGTCGGCGGCGCAGAAGGCGCGCACGAACCGGACCGTGTCGCGCTCGAGGTCCCGCAGACGCGCGGAGGCGTCCTCGGCGGCGGTCCACGCGTCGGGAGCGCGGGTGGCGTAGTGATTGCCGACCCAATCGGAGCGGTCGTCGCCGGTGCGCATGACGTCCCAGGTAAGGCGGTTGGGGAAGTGCCACGCGAGCAGGAACGTAACGGCGCGCTCGGCGCCCGGCTCGAGGTCCACGGCGGCGGCGAGCGACGCCGTGGGCGACTCGGCGTCGCCGGGCGGGCGGTCGTCGAGCCGGCCGTCGTCGCTGAAGTCGTCCCAGAAGTCGAGCAGGGCGTCGCCCCAGGGGACGTCGTACCAGGCCGTGCGCGCGGTGACGGTCTGGTCGGGGGCGTCGAGGACTGTCAGGGCCAGGGTGCCCCACTGCTCGGCGTGAGTAGCTACGCCGTCCGAGCGCATATCGAGCCCGCGGAGGCCGCTGCCCAGGCGCCAGCGGTTGACGTTTTGCTTCGGCTGGCCGTGCTTGCCGTCCGTGCCGATGAAGTTGGCCAGGACGGCGCAGACGGAAACCCGCACCGGGATGTCCGTCGGGTTGGCGGCCACCCAGCGCACCACGGCCACGGGTAGGCCGCTGTCGTCGGCGCGGCCTGGGATGAGCGGATTGAAGGCTTCGAGGCGCAGGTCGACGGGGATGTCGGGGTCCTCGAAACACACCTGCGCCAGCGGATAGGCGGCGTGGAACGACGCGTCGGCGAAACGCGGCAGACCATGATGGGGCGCGGGCGAACCGAGCGTTCCCTCGTAGTCGACCGGGTCGAGGTCGCGTTCCAGCAGCCGCGTGACTGGTTGCCGGTCCTGGGCCTGTACACGGACGGCGAAGAAGGCGCGGGGCTCGGTCATGTTGCGCGTAATCGGCACGTTGGGGACGAAGTCCTTGGCGGGACGGTTGACGATTTCCCAGTCTCGGAGTTCGCCGCGTCCGCCCAGCGAGACGGTGCCGGTGCCGATGCCGCCGATGGGCATGGCCACGCGCCGCAGCCGCTCGCCGCGATAGCTGCGCAGCACGGGCCAGGCGGGGTTGAGGGCCGGCTGGTCTGAGGGCATGGAGGGATCGTGCCTCACGCGTGCGGACGCGTCACCATCGGCATTGCACAGGCGAGACGATCGGACATTTCGGCCAACCCGTTGTGGTTCGACGAGCTCACCACGAACGGGCTGGTGGATCGCATTGCCAGTGGTCGGCAGGCAGGTACTGATCGTGAGCGCGTGGCATACGGCGGAAACACCGCGTTCTACGTTCGGGTTGAGCCGCCGGGACGCCGGAGTAAACGAAGGAGAAGCGAGGAATGCCCGAGCCAACCAAGCGGCTCAAACTGCCGCATCCGGAGCTTCAAGAACTCGTGGCGGTCCTCAAGGCCAACGTGACCCGTGTGGCTACGTGCGAGATGGATGGGACCGCGGTCCGCTATTTCATCTGCGATCCGTGGCCCGAGTGGGCGGATCTCGCCATGTACGACGAGGACGGCAACATCTACCTCCCGGAGAGCTTCGTGAACGCCGAACCGGAATTCGCCTACCTGGTGGTGCTGCACGAGCACGTCGAGATCGGGCACAAGCTGGCGGGGCGGTCCCACGCCTACGCCCATCGCCGGGCTTACCTGGCGGAGCTACTGGCGGCGAAGGAGATGTTCACCGGGCCCGGCGAGTTGCGGCAGTTCCTCACGCGGAGGATCGGGGGATATCCGGAATGGAAGGTGCCCGACAAGGGCGCCGTCGAAGAGCAGCTCTACGAGTTGCTGCAAGCCCCGAGGCCGTTGCGGGGTCGGCTGATCGAGGTGATGACGAGGGCGAGGCTCTAGGGCGGGCACGGCTCTCGTCTGTGAGTGGCGATTCGGCGGCGCCCACCCGTTGTGGTTCGACGGGCTCACCACGAACGGGTCGGCGAGCCTTTGCTGAGCTTGCCGAAGGGCTCACCACGAACGGGTGGGCGGCGCGGCTGCGAACGGGCGAGTTTGAAACTCGCCCCTACGGGAGGCGCTGGCTCGGAGCGGATGGCCGATACTTGGCGAAGTATTGCCAGCGCCGACGATCGCGGAGGAGTGACGCATGGACAACGGCGTCTACATCGCGCTGCTGCGCGCCATCAACGTCGGCGGCACGAAGAAGCTGCTGATGGCCGACCTGCGGGCGATGTTTGAGGCGGCGGGTTGCACCGACGTGCGGACGTATATCCAAAGCGGGAACGTGGTGTTCCGGGCGGAGCCGGCGCTGGCGGGGCGTATTCCGGAACTCATCGAAGCGGAGATCGCCACCACCAAGGGGTTTCAAGTTCCCGTGGTGACACGGTCGGCGGCGGAGCTTGAGGCGGTCGTAACTGGCAATCCGTTTCTGGCGGCGGGGGCGGACCCAGCGCAACTTCACGTGGGATTCCTGGCGGAAGCGCCAACCGCGGACCGGATTGCTGAGTTGGATCCGGACCGCTCGCCGGGAGATGGCTTCGAGGTTCGGGGACGCGAGGTCTTTCTGCACTTCCCGAATGGAACGGCGCGGTCGAAGTTGACGGTCGACTACTTCGACCGCGCCTTGGGAACCACGATCACCATTCGCAATTGGCGCACGGTCGGCAAGCTGCTCGAGATGGCCGGCGGCGACTGAGGCGGGAGACCAGCGGTTCGGGATGCCGAGGCCCCGAGTGGCTGGATTCCGGCTTCCGCCGGAATGACGGACTTGGCGGCGCTCGAGTGCGCGTCTCGGGATTCAGTCTGAACGGACGTGGGACCGGAGCGGAAATGCCGGGTTTGTGCGTTCGGAATATCGCCGCCTAAAGTACGTCCACCCCTGCGGCGCGGGAGCTCGTCGCGGGGCTGAGGCGTCCGCCTCAGCCCCTTGAATTGGGTGAGGTGCATATGACGGACCGCATCGCCGACCGCGGGTTGGTCAACGACCCGGTCTACATCACCGACCTGAGCGCGGTTCAGCCGGCGGACGCCGTGGGGCCGGTGCCCGCCTTCCATCGCTGGCGATCGATGTCTTACACCGCCGGCGATTTGAGCGGCCAAATGCTGCTGGCGGGTCCCGAGACGGCCGCGCCCGACGTGACGCTGGACCTGAACGCGAGCGGTTGGCACGCAGTCTCGCTGGGTGTGATGCCGCCGCCGGGTTACGAAGGCGCCCCAGTGAAAGTGCTGGCGCGCCTGAGCGGCGACGCGACGCCGACGATGCTGACCGCGCAGCCGGCGCATCCCGAGATCGGACACGACCTGCAGATCGTGGAGCTCTATTGGCGCACGGCCGATTTGACCGGCCGACAACTGGTGCTGGGGCAGCCGCAGTGGCAGACGGCGCCGGTGGACGCGGTGGGCGCGTGGCGGTCGGAGATCGTGCGCATTGCTTATGTCAAGCTAGTGCCACTGTCCGACGCCGAGGTGGCCGAGGCGCAAGCCGAGCGCCAGCGCACCGACACCCGCACACTCTTCGCCCACCAGGACGCGCACGGACCGCACTACCTGTGGCGGTTGACGGACGCCGAGGGCATCCGGCGCGAGATCGAGCCCTATCGCGACAGCGACTTCTCCCGCATGTATTGGGAAGCCGGCGAAGGCGACATCAGCTATTACTTCAGCAAGATCGCGCGCTGGTGCACGTTCGACGAGGCCGAGGACTTCGCCCGCGTGGGCGACCGGCTGCACGCCGAGAGCTGGCGGGAGTTTCGGGCGCAAGGCGTGGACCCCCTCGATGTCGCCATCGAGCATTGTCACGATGTTGGGTTGGAGATACACGCGTCGTACCGGGTGGCCGGATTCCTGTACCCGCCGCCGATGGACCACTTCAACGTGGGCGACTCATTCGCCGCGGCGCACCCGGAATGGCTCGGGGTGGACCGCAACGGCCAGACGACGCCGCGCATTGCCTACTCCTATCCCGAGGTGCGGGCTTACGTGGTGTCGCTGCTGCGCGAGATGGCCGAGCGGCCCATCGACGGGGTGTGCCTGCTCTACAACCGACGCCTGCCCCTGGTGGAGTACGAGCCGCCGGTGGTCGCGGCCTTTCAGGACGAATACGGCCTCGATCCGCACGCGCTGCCGGCGGACGACGAGCGCTGGCTGAAGTTCCGCGCGCGCGAGCTGACCCAGTTCATGCGCGAGGTGCGGCAGGCGATGGACGAGATGGGCGCGGTGCACGGCAAGCGGCTTGGCGTCTCCGCCGTGGTGATGAGCAGCGAGCAGGAGAATCTCCAAAACGCCATCGACCTGGGAGCGTGGGTGGAGGAAGGCATCGTCGACACGCTGATTCCCTACACCTCGGTCCCCGGCGGAGACTCGCACGCGGTGTCCTGGAAGGATCCGGCGGATCTGGCGTATTTCGTGGAGCTGGTGCGCGGGACGGATTGCGTGCTGGCCCCGGGGATGATGCCGCGGCACCGCCCGCCCGAGGACGTGCGCCGCCAGGCGGCGGGCATCTACGGCGCGGGCGCCGATCACCTGTTTTTCTGGGACGCGGCGGGAGGCTCCGGGCGGGCGAACCACGGCGCGATGTGGAACGCGCTGCGGCGGCTGGGGCACCGCGACGAGATCGAGGCCTGGCGCGCGGCGGGGGAGCCCTCGCTGCAACCCACCGCGCACGACGTGGAGGTGCTGGACGATTGGGACCTGTCCTACACGACGCCGGGATGATGGTCGGCGTGGCTTGTGGGCCGGATGACCCTCACCCCAACCCTCTCCCTTCCAGGGAGAGGGAGTCGGGCGGCAATCGAGTGACGAGGAGGCAGTGGGCATGACGGCAGCGGCGACCGATCTCTTTGCCGACGGCTGGCTCAGCAGCCCGCCGCAATACCGCGCGGACCTGGATCGCTGCGAGCCGGCCTCGGCGCTGAGCGCCACGGGCAAGCGGGGGCACTGGCGCACCATGTCGTTCGAGACCGACGACGTGGCGGGAACCATGATCGTGGCCGGGCCGGAAACCGCCGCGCCGGCGGTGAGCTTCCCGCTGCGCGCGAGCGGCTGGCACGCGGTGTCGGTGGGCATCGTGCCGAACTTCAAGTGCACCGATGACACCGCCACGGTGGCGGTACCGGTCAAGCTCAGCAGCGACGACACCTACTCGTTGCTCACGCTGAACCTGTCCTCGCTGCAAACCCGGCTGCTGCCGGATTGGCACGGGCCGGCGGTGGCCGAGATGTTCTGGAAGATTGCCGACCTCACGGACCAGAGCCTCGATATCTGCCAGCTGGTCCGGCGCGTGGCGCCGGGGGACGCGCCGGGGTCGTTCAGCGGCCCGGCGGCGCGCGTGGCTTACGTGAAGCTGGTGCCGCTGACCGACGACGAACTCGAGACCTGGCAGGCGGACCAGGCGCGGACGGATACGCGTCGGCTGTTCGCCCACAACGACTCGCACGGGCCGCACTATTTGTTCCGCCTCACCACCGAAGAAGAGGTGCGGCGCGAGATCGAGCCCTACCGCGACACCGACGTTTCCCGCATCTACTGGGAGGCGGGCGGCGGCGACCGCACGCGGTTTTTCAGCCGCGTCGCCCGCGCCGAGATCATGGAGGGCCAGGAGGACTTTGGGCGGCGCGGCGACCGCATGCACGCGGAAAGCTGGCGAGACTTTCAGCAGCAGGGCGTGGACCCATTCGACGTGGCGCTGGCGCACACGCACGCGCTGGGCATGGAGTTCCACGCGTGCTACCGCGTGGCGGGGTTCAAGTACCCGCCGCCGCTGGACGGCGCGAGCCTGGGGGAAGTCTTCTTCGACCGGCATCCCGAATGCCGCGGCGAAGACCGCGCGGGCAACCGCACGCCGCGCATGGCCTACAGCTATCCCGCGGTGCGGGAGTTCGTGGTCTCGCTGCTGCGGGAGATTGTGGAGCGACCGGTGGACGGCGTGTGCCTGCTGTTCAACCGGCGCATGCCGTTGGTGGAGTACGAGCCGCCGGTGGTGGAGGGGTTCCAGCAAGAATACGGGCTCGACCCGCGCGAGCTTGCGGCGGACGACCCGCGCTGGCTCGCCTACCGCGCACGCACGCTGACGGGCTTCATGCGCGAGCTGCGCGCGGCGATGGACGAGGCGGGCGAGGCCCGGGGAACGCGCATCGACGTGGGCGCGGTGGTGGCGGCCACGGAGCAGGAGAACCTGCAGGACGGCATCGACCTGCGCGCCTGGCTGAGCGAGGGGCTGATCGACACGCTGATTCCCTATAGCTCGGAGCCGGTCTACGACAGCCACCACCCGTCCTGGACCGACCCGTCGCAGCTGGCGTTCTTCGTGGACCTGGTGCGCGGCACCGACTGCGTGCTGGCGCCGAACCTGATGCCGAGGCATCAGTCGCCGGAGGACTTTCGCCGCCGGGCGTCGACCGTCTACGAGGCCGGCGCCGGACACATGTTCTTCTGGGACGCCGCCGGCGGCTGCGGCCGGGCCAACCACCAGCCCTTGTGGAGCGGCCTGAAACGCCTGGGCCACCAGGACGAAATCGCCGCCTGGCAAGCCGCCGGCGAGCCCGACCTGCCGCGCACCATCAAGCCCCTGCGCAAGTGGGACGGGTGGGATTTCGCCTACGAGACGCCGGGGTAGGGATAGGTCGTTCGTCAGAAGGCGATTCGGAATTTCGTTGATGGAGCCCACGCCGCGGATGATTCGCCGCGTCGCGATTGCAGCCCAATTGGCAGGAGTGTCAATTGACAAGCGACGGGCGACACTTCACAATGATTCGGCGTGATCGTTTCGTTCAAGCACCGAGGACTTCGGGCGCTCTATCTTGGTCGAGGCGCACAGCGTGTGGCACCGGCTCACGTCCGCAAACTGCGGGACATTCTGGCGGTGCTGGACCAAAGTCGCGGGCCCCACGACATGGATCT
Organism: Chloroflexota bacterium; assembly: GCA_965243625.1. GTDB lineage: Bacteria > Chloroflexota > UBA11872 > UBA11872 > UBA11872 > JAJECS01. Next base: position 50,054 of record CBDEVI010000002.1, on the reverse strand, counting down.
TCCAGGGTTTCGGCTGCATCGATTGAAGGGCGACCTGCGAAATCACTACGCCGTCTCGGTGTCGGGAAACTGGCGAGTGACCTTCCGCTTTGAGAATGGTCACGCGGTCGACGTCGACTACACGGACTATCACTGAAAGGAGAAGTCTTGACCATGAATGCGCCGCCGCATCCGGGCGGGATTGTGAAGCGGCAGTGCCTGGAGCCCCTCGGGTTGTCGGTGACGCGGGCGGCAAAGGGCCTGGGTGTGACTCGGCAGGCACTGTCGGAATTGGTGAACGAACGAGCCGGAGTCTCGGTGGAGATGGCAGTGCGGTTGTCCAAGGCTTTCGGCTCGACGCCCGAGACGTGGCTGGGGATGCAGACGGCTTTCGACTTGTGGCAGGCGCGCGAGCGTACGGCGCAGTTGGAGGTTGAGCAGTTTGCGCCGGCGCTGGCCGAGGGCGGTGGCTAGACCGTCGGAGGCGGGGCGCTCGGCGCAGTCGCAAAAAGGGCAACGACTACGGTTGCCTATACGGTGGACACCCATGGACGCAGGGGTGGATTCCCGCTCCCCGCCTGCGCGGGGACAGGCTTCGCGGGAATGACGGAGAGATTACGCGTAGGTCTCCATCACGGGTGGAAGGACCGGGCCCGAAGGGGGAGGGACTCGACCGGCAGCGCGACCAGCGCCGGCAAGACCAAACACCTCAGCGGCTCTGATCCCGCTCCTTCGCGATGGTGCCGCTCGCGCTGAAACCCTCGCCGAGCAGCGGCGCGGGTTTGGCTAGGAATCGCTCGACGTCGAGCTCGGCCCGCGGCCGGTCCGCTACCTGCCGCCCTACCAGCCGCTCCGCCGCTTCATCCAGCCTCATCGCGGAGGCGAGATATGGCTCGATTCGCGCCACAGGTTCGCCGTTGTGCGTGACGATCACGGACTCACCGCGACGGACATCATCTACTAGCGCGTAGAGGTCGTTCCGAGCTTCGCTGACACTTACGCGTCTCGTCACGAAAGTCTGCCGAGCATTCACGATTTTGCCTACCGCCAAGAGAGCTCCCGCTTATCCGTAACGGTTGATTCGTCGATGTCGAGGCCGAGGCCGGGGGCGTTGGTGGGGGCGATGCGGCCGTTGACGGGTTGGGTCTTGTGCTCGAGGTGCAGCTGACGGATGTCGTTCCACTTGATGAGGTATTCGACGTAGGGGCAGAGCGTGGGCGGCAGCGCGGCGCTGAGGTGGACGTTCACCGGCACGCTCGACCCGTGGAACACGATTGGGACGTCGTAGACCGAGCAGATGGTGGCCATCTTCATGGTCTCGCTGATGCCGCCGCACCACATGGTGTCGGGCTGGAAAACGTCGACGGCGCCGGCGCGCATGTAGTCGCGGGTTCCCCAGCGGGTGTATTCGTGCTCGCCGCCGGCGATGGGGACCGGTGAGGCGGCGCGGATGCGGGCGTAGGCCGGAATGTCGTCGGGCTTGACCGGCTCCTCGATCCAGCGGGGGCGATATTCGGCCATGCGCCGGGCCATGTCGATGGCGTAGCGCGCGTTCCAGCTATTCCAGGCGTCCAGCATCACCTCGACGTCGTCGCCCACGGCCTCGCGCACGGTGCGCGCCAGCTCCACGTTGGCGCGGGCGCCCGGTTCGCCGTCGTCCGGCCCGTGGCGCATGAACCACTTGGTGGCAGAAAAGCCGGCGTCCACGACCTCGCGCGCGCGGGCGGTGACGCGGTCGGGCTCGAGCGAATAGCCCAGCATGCTGGCGTAGGCCGGGATGCTGTCGCGCACCGGCCCGCCCAGCAGCCGATAGACGGGCTGGCCGAGCCACTTGCCCTTGAGGTCCCACAGCGCCACGTCGAGCGCGCTGATGGCGAACATGGGCTGGCCCTTGCGCGCGTGGATGAGCTGGCGGTAGAGCTTGTCCCAGATGCGCTCGATGGCGAGCGGGTCCTCGCCGATCACGAGCGGCGCGACATCGGTGTCGATGACGAAGGCTGTTTGCCGGTCGATGGTGCCCGCCAGGCCGCTAACGCCCTCGTCGGTCTCGACCGAGACGAAGATCGACGAGATCGGATAGGCGCCGCGTTCGTTGCGCTGCTGCCCGACACCGCCGCTGGCGATGGGGTAGCCGCGCTCGTGCTTGTGCTCGGGGTAGACGTCGATGGGGCGGACGACGCGCTCTTCCCACAGCTCGCCGTCATGGTCGTGCTCGCCGTGAAGCTCAAAGAGCCGCACGCGGGTGATGCGCATGGCGGGGTCCGGGTGAGGCCGTGGGGCCGCGGGTGGGGTCTAGTCTATAGCGGCGAGTGATGCGGGCCGTGGACTAGAGTCCCGGTCGGATCCCCCTCACCCCTACCCTCTCCCCGTGGGAGAGGGAGCCGGACTGGATTCCGGCTTGCGCCGGAATGACGGACGGGGCGAGGCGTCATCCGCGACGGCCGTGCACGAGCGTCTTAGATTCCTCGCTGCGCTCGGAATGACATTCACGGTGCATCGATTGCCGTGAGGGTAGGTGCCGTATCCTTGCCGCATGAAATCCCTGGTCGCTCTGGTTGCTCTCGCGCTGGTCGGCAGCTTGCTATTGGCGTGCGGCGAGGAGGGTCCGCCCGAGGGCGCGGAGATTGCGCCGGACTTCACCGTGCAGGACGCGCACGGGAACGCGGTGACGCTGTCCGGCCTGGTCGAGGACGGCCAGGGCGTCATCCTGGTGTTCTACCGGGGCTTTTTCTGAGGGATCTGCCGCGCGCAGCTCGTGGAGCTGCAGGGAGCCATTCCCCTCTTCGCCGAGGTGGGGTACCGACCGGTCGCCATCAGCACGGACGATGTCGAGGGAGCCGCGGATATGGCTCAATACACGCGCGCGGAGTATCCGATCCTGGCGGATCCGGATCACGTCGTGGCCGAGAGTTTCGGCGTCTTCGACCTGCTGGGTGACGGTGTTGCCGCGCCGGCGGTGCTGCTGATTGGGAAGTGGCGGGTGGTGCACTGGCGACAGGTGGGCGAGGGCATCGGCGACCGGCCATCCATCAGCACGATTCTGGACGCGATTCTCGAGATCGAGGGGCCACCGGGCGGGAGCTAGCGTCCCGGGCGAAGTCGGGGCGTGCGCCGGCGAACCCCACCCGTGCGGCCGCGGATGAACGTCTGAGATTCCTCGCTGCGCTCCGAATGACAGATATGGGCACAGCCGGATCGAGGAGCACAAGCTTGCGGCGGCGCGCGGTTGGTGATCGTTGCTACACCGCGTGGCCGGTCCGTGCGGTACCGTCGCGCCTGGCTGCTTTCTGAGGCCTTCGCCGAGCACGCACCCTGATGTACGTGGTCCGCATCCTGCGCAACCTGACCCGCCGGAGATTCCGCACGGCGCTCACCGTGATTGGAATCACCATCGGCATATGGGTGCTGGTCGTGATGAGCTCGATGGCGAATCGAATCAGCTTCATCGTCGACGGCGGTTCGACCTACTACCAGGACAAGATCATCGTCAGCGATGCCACCAATCCCGCGTTTGGCCTCGGGTCCACGCCGATGCCGCTCAGCGTGGCCGACCAGATTGCCAACGTCCCGGGTGTGGCGGTCGTGGTTCCCGAAGTCCAACTGCTGCTCGATCCGAACGAGGCGGGGGGCGGAGGCTTCGGCCTGCCGGACTTCATCGTCGGCGCCGTGGCGGACGCCGACCAGGGGCGGGAAGCACTGCAGGTCCGAGCGGCCCAAGGCCGGCTGACGACGCCGGACGACGAAGGGGCAAATGTGGTGGTCCTGGGCGCCGACCTCGCCCGCAAGTTCGGCAAGCGCCCCGGCGACTCCATCGAACTGCGCCGGGTGGAATTCGACGTCATCGGCGTTCTCGAGCCGACCCTGACCGGCCCGGACACCTTCGCTTTCGTCCCGCTCCAGGCGGCCCAGTCGCTGCTCGCCGCCGACGCGCCCATTCTGGCCACGGCCGGCCTGGGGGCCGACGAGTTGATTTCCCAGGCGACCGTCTATCCGGAAGCGGGCGTGGACACGGAAGACCTGGCCGACGCCATCGAGGCCAGCGTGGCGCAAGTGGGCACGCTGACAGGGACGGACTTCGACCAGGAGATCACATCCGCGACGGAGATCTTCAACGCCATCGTCATCGGCATTGGCCTCATCAGCCTGGTCGTGGGCGGCCTTTCGGTGATCAACACCATGGCCATGAGCGTGGCCGAGCGAACGCGCGAGATCGGGATCAAGCGGGCGATTGGGGCCACGCGCGGGCGGATCATGCGGGAGATCGTGATCGAGGCCGCCAGCATCGGCTTGCTGGGCGGCCTGCTGGGTCTGGGGCTCGGCGCCCTCGTGGTGACCGTGGCGAACGAGCTTGGGCGCGATTCGGGGAACATCCTGTTCCAGCTGACGGCGCCGACCGCGGTGGTGGCGCTGGCGTTCGCCACCGTGCTCGGCGCAGTGGCCGGGCTGCTGCCGGCCTGGAACGCCGCCCGGCTCGATCCGGTCCAGGCGCTCAGGTACGAGTAGGCGCGCGATGGCGTTCCTCGAAGCCCACCATCTGCACAAGACCTATCGGCTCGGCCGCCAGAACCTCGTGCACGCGCTGCGCGGCGCCGACATCGCCATAGAGGCCGGCGAGATGGTGGGGATCATGGGGCCCTCGGGCTGCGGCAAGAGCACCCTGATGCACATTCTCGGCCTGCTGCACGCCCCCGACGACTCGGACCCTCCGGCGAGCCTGGTGATCGGCGGCACCGACGTGGCCGACCTTTCGGACCGCGAGCGGACCAAGATGCGGGCGGAGCGGATGGGCTTCGTCTTCCAGGCGTTCAACCTGGTGCCCACGCTGACGGCCATCGAGAACGTGGCGCTGCCCGCCGAATACGCGGGCCGGCGCCGCTCCGAGGCCATGAAAGCGGCGGCAGAGGCCCTGGATTGGGTCGGGCTCGCGGATCGCGGCGACCACCGGCCGACGGAACTCTCGGGCGGACAGCAGCAGCGCGCCGCCGTCGCTCGCGCCCTGGTGACCCAGCCCGACCTGATGCTGGCCGACGAGCCGACGGGCAACCTGGACTCGGAGAGCACGAATGAGGTGCTGGACCTGCTGCGCCGGTTCAACACCGAGCGTCAGCAGACCATCCTGATGGTCACGCACGACCCGCGCGTGGGCGAGGCGTGCGGCCGCATCGTCGAGATGCTCGACGGCCAGATCACGAACGGTCAGGCGGAGTAGGCAAGCCGTTCAGTCCGGCGCGGGCTGCGTGCCGGCCAGACCCGAGCGACCGCTAGACTTGGCCGGGTCGGTAGCTCAGTTGGTAGAGCAGCGGACTTTTAATCCGAAGGTCGTGGGTTCGAGTCCCACCCGGCCCACCACCATAGGCTTTCCCACCGCTAACCGCACGGTAAGTGGTACCGAACCTCAGCGCCGAGTACCGACCTTCTATCGGTGAGGTCGGCCCGTTCAAGGCTGGACAGGATTCGGTATCACGACCATCCAAGCGCAACCGTCGATCAACGATTGGGCTTCGGTTATTTGTGGTCCGGCTTGCGGCGCGGCCGCTTCACGCAGGCACGCACCAACGGCCCGTCTCCGGAGTTGTCCTGGCCCAGACTCGCGCTAACAGCGGCTCGTGTGCCGCCACCGTCTCCTGACCAGAGGACGCCCGCCGGCAAGCCCTAGCTTCGGACTATTGCCACAGCAGAGGATCAGGTCGCCGCATCAGTCCGAAGCCCAGATATCCGAACCAGATCACCAGCAGCACGTAGAAGCTCCGGGCCAGGGAGATGAAGGTGTCGCGGCCGTCGTTGTGGAGGATAGCTATCGCGAAGAAGACCATGATGGCCAGGCTGACAAGGGAGGCCAACAGGGCGACGATCCGGTTGTGGTCGTCTCTCGTGGAGAGGCCCAACGCGAAAATGAAGCCGCCAAAGCCAAGCGCAATTCCACCGGCGTAGACGAGCGCGGAGCCGGCGTAGTAGACGGGAACGGTTCCGCTGATCTGCTCACTGGTTTGGGCGTCGGCCAGGATGAAATCCACGCCACCGGAGAGAATCCAACCGGTCAGTCCAACGAGCATCATGAAGAAGCCCATCTGAACCAGCGCCTTGCCGTTGCCCTGCAAGGTCACGTTTCGCATGAGCGCGTAGAGGCCTGAGAGGATGAGGCTCAGGCCAAGAATGATCCCGATGTTGGTGACGTTGGTCAGCGCGGCATTGGCGCCTTTGGCCGTGACTGAGCCAACCGCGTCCGACACGGGGGCGCTGTCGATCAGGAGTCCGCCCGGCTCGATGAGAAAGAAGACGAAGGCGATGATCGGGCCGAATATGAGGGACAGACCCGCCAGCCGGTTTACGGATATTGCGCCCATGTTCGAATCTCCTTTACGTCCTGCCCTGAGAAAGATCCATTGGGTTCGATCCCTCCTGGCAGACATCGTGACGCGAAGAGCCTTGCCAGTGCAAATCAGGCTGTGCGGGGCCCTCAGTAGTCGCAGCATCCGCTGTGTTCATCCCGTGGGTCGTCGCTGCCCACAAGCGTGTCGATGACACACCCCCGAAGCGCTGCGGCTGGAGGATCGATCAGGCCCTAAGTCCTCATTCTCCAATGGGAAGACCTTTGCAAAGTCCAGCCGGGCTTGGGGATGACCGGGCGCAACCCGAACTCCCTCAGGCTCAATGAGGGGTGGATTCCCGCTCCCCGCCTGCGCGGGGACAGGCTTCGCGGGAATGACGAAGGGCTACCCGAGGGTCTCCAATGGGGAGCTCACAGCGAGCAGTCATGGATTAGGCCTTACCTGCCCCGCCAGCGCGCCGACACTGGCCTTCGGTGCGGATGTTGGGGCGAGTTGACAGCCCCGGCATTCACCAGGGATTGGTGGAGTCCATCTCCCATTTGACGAGGTTCGTGACCCGGACGGGCCGATCCTGGGTGAAGAGCTTGAATTGATTGCTGTCGTCCCTGGTTGGGTAGACCCGCTGGACGATGCAGATCCGCGAGTTGACGAACATCTCGATGACGGAGCGGTCCACGAACAGGTCGATGTCCAGCCGGCCGTCACCCTCCGGGGCGAACGGCACGACCTGCCGGCGGACGCCCCTGCTGTACACCCCAGCGTCGTAGCCGTAGGTCAAGCTCCCGTCCTCGCTGGCGCGCTCGAAGTCGACCACGAACTGCTGCCGCTCGGCGTCGTAGGTCACGACGGTCTCTTCTTGGCCGTCGGGCGAGCACAGCAGCTTGAGCCCGAAGCGGGCGGCGTCGTTGGGCTCGATGGTCAGCTTGATCTCCATGCAGTCCGATGCGAAGCCCCGGACCGATTGCTCCTCGCCCTCAGAAAGGGTGACGTCGCCATGCCGCCGCTCGTCGTAGCGCAAGGCGCGAAGCTCGTGGACGGGATCGACGCGGAGGCTGTGGTCGGCGGCGGGGGTGAAGTGCCACGGCAGGGTCATGACGCCGCTCCACCCGTGGTTCTCCCACTGGTGCTCCCGTGCGTCCCTGATCCAGCCCCAGAAAATCCTCCGGCCCCGGTCGTCCACCAGCGTCTCGGGGCCGGCGACCAGGCTGCCCAGATGGCTCAGCTGCCCGTGGATCTCGGGGATGAACTGCTCGTCCGCGTAGCGCCCGATGTAGTACTGCGCCTTGTTGTAGGGCCAGTGGGTGTGCATCAGCAGCATGTGCTTGTCGCCGAACGGAAAGAAGTTGGAGCAGGCGCAGTCTTCGACTTCCTCGGTCCACCGTCGATCGGATTTGTAGAACGGGCCGAGATACTCCCACTGCCTGAGGTTCCTGGACTTGAAGAGGCTGGTTGAATCTCCCTCGTAGCCGGGGCGGTGGTTCTTGTTTCCGACGAGGGCGTAGTAGTCATCGCCCTGTTTCCAGCCGCTGGGGTCGAAGATCACGCACTCCGGCAGATTGGCGGAGGACTTGGGCGGTGCGCCCTGGCGGGGCGGGTCCAGGGCTATGACGGGGTTTTCGGCCAGCGGAACCCAGTGGTCCAGGTTGTCGTCGTGGCACTGGTAGATGCAGATGCCGCGCGTGGGCATGTTGGTGATGATGGTGGGCGGGTCCGCGCCCTCCATCACGTCGCCGCTGTTGAAGTAGTCGCCCTTGGCGCCCTCCAGGGGTTCGCGCAGCGAGGCCCTGTGGTAGCGCCAGTGGAGCAGATCCCGGCTGCTGATGTGCTGCCAGCTCGAGAAGTAGATCTGGCCTGGACCATTGGCGATTTTCTGCAGGTAGCCGAGGTGATATCGCCCCTGCCAGTAGATGGCGCCGTTGATGTCGTTCCAGCGGCCTTCCGGCGGGACGAAGTGGTACCTGGGCCGGAATTTGTCCGCGACGAGCTTCTCGCGCAGCTCGTAGGACTCCATCAGGTAGTCGTCGAAGTCGCTCATCACGTAGACACCATCCGATATCGCCGCCAAACGGTGCGGACGGCGTGGTTGGCCGTTATGGCGCCTCGGCCGGCCGTGCCGACCGATGGGGCCGCCGGCGCCCGATCACCTCCGGCCGCGCCGCGAAAGACTCCGACCCCGGCCGCGCTGGTCGCGGCCGGGGTCGGAAGAGGAACGTGTGCGCTGGACCGGCGCTACATCATGTCCATGGACATGTCGTTCATCTTGTTGATCTCATCCTCCGAGGTCCCGACGCCGTAGACCACACCCTCGTCGGTGCCGGCCAGGAACTCGGCCTCGGTGCCGCGACTGATCACGTCAACCGCGATGCGGTGCGACAGGCCCATGCCCATGTCGTCGTCCATGCTCATGTCGTCGTCCATCGACATGTCGTCGTCCATGCTCATGTCGTCATCCATCGACATGTCGTCATCCATCGACATGTCGTCGTCCATCGACATGTCGTCACCCATCATGGCCATCGAGGCTGCGATGCGAGCCTCGGCCACGGCGACGATGCGGTCGTAGTACATGTTGTCGGTCGGGGAGTCCATCATCATCATCATCGCGTCGAGCTCGGCGTTGTGATCATGGATCCACTGACCTTCGGCGTCATCGCCGTAGATCGCGCGGTAGGTCGCCTGCACGTCCGCCGACTGGTCTTCGAGCCGCTGGCCGTCTTTAGCGGCCGGATGCATGTCCGCCAGTGCCGGCGACAGCGTGGCGAGAACCAATGCACTGACGACGACCACGAGCATCAGCGCACGCCACGGCCCGGGCACGGAACTAGTACGAATCAATGGAGCAAGCCTTTCTCCGGTTTCACCCGCCTCCGTGGCGGGTGAGAAGGGACCATTAGTTTTCTACAGGGTCAAGTGACCGTCAAACCTGCCGCGCGGACCGTGTGAAGACTTACCGAATTGGTCTCGGACTATTCGAGCACGCCATAGAATGACGTGGGGTTGAGAGGTCGGTTGCGACCGCTGTGCATGGATTCGAACGGCGGCGCCGTGCATCGCCCCGGCGATGGGAAGCAGGGCAAGACCTGACCCAAACATGCGGCGCGCTTGGCATCCGAGCCAACCGCGTGCACGTATAGGTGGTTGGGAGCGCTGTGCGCCTAGGAGAAACGGATGGCTGACGAGATCGTCCGGCGGCTGGCCCGCACGTTGAAGTCGTGGGCGCCCGCCGGCCTGGCGGGGATCTTGTCCGGATTGCTGGCCGTGGGCGTGAGCGAGCTGTACGCCGGGATCTTCGGTGGTCTGCCGTCGCTGCTCGTCTCCATCAGCGGCCGGATCGTCGACCTGAGTCCGCGAGCCATGGAAGAGTTCGCGATCAGCGTCTTCGGCACCAGCGACAAGCTGGCGCTCGTCATCTTCCTCGTGGTGCTCACGGCAATCTTCAGCGCCACGCTCGGTGTCGTGGCCCTGCGGTCTCGACCGGTGGCGGTGGCGGGCTTTGCGGCGTTCGGAATCCTGGCCGGTCTGGCAAACGCCTTCGACGCCCAGTCAACGCCGGCCCACGCCGCGGCGGCGGCGGCGATTTCGGTGGGGCTGCCGGTGGCGGCGCTCTTGTGGCTCATCCACCTGGTCCGGGAGCCCGCGACGGCCACGGTGGCGATGTCGGCGAGCCGGATGCGGCGACAGCGACGGCTGTTTCTTGGTACGGCCGCGGTGGTTGCAGCGGCCTCGGTGGCGACCGGCATCGTTGGGCGCAATCTGATTGAGCGCGCCAAGGTGGTCGTGGCCAAGCGTGAGGATGTGGTGCTGCCGCCCGTGAGTGACCGCCCGGCGGTGACGCTGCCGGGGCCGGCGCCCACGATCAGCGTCGCGGAGGCGCTGGCGCCCACTCCAACGCCCGAGCCCACGCTCGTCCCCGCACCCGAGCCGACGCCCACGCCCGAGCCGACGCCCGGGCCCACGCCTACTCCTACTCCAACACTCGAGCCGACGGCCACGCCCACGCCTGAGCCGACGCCGACGGCGACGCCCGAGCCCACACCAACCCCCACGCCCACGCCGACCCCAGATCCCACGCCTACGCCGACACCCGAGCCCACGCCCACGCCGACGCCCGAACCCACGCCCGCAACCGTGGCCCGCGCGGCGGCGCCACCCGCGCCGACGGCATCTCCCACGGCCGCGGCAACGGCAACGGCAACGCCTACTCCCGAGCCCACGCCGACCCCCACGCCTGAGCCCACACCGACACCGACGCCCGAGCCCACGCCCACGCCAACTCCCGAGCCGACACCCACCCCAACACCCGAGCCCACGCCCACGCCGACGCCCGAACCCACGCCTACGCCAACGCCCGAGCCGACGGCCACTCCCACGCCGACTCCCTCACCAACGCCTACACCGGCGGCGGCCCAGCCGCTGACGACGACGACGGTTCCCGTGGACGGGATGACGCCGCTCGTCACGCCGAACAGCGACTTCTACCGAATCGACACCGCGTTCTCGATTCCACGCGTCGACGTCAACACCTGGCGGCTCAGCATCGGAGGCCTGGTCGAGCGTCCCTACAGCATTTCCTTCGACGAGTTGCTGGGGCTCTCGACCTTCGAGGAATTCATCACCCTGTGCTGCGTCTCCAACCAGGTGGGCGGAAACCTGATCGGCAATGCCAAGTGGCAGGGCGTGCCGATTTGGCATCTGATCAACCACGCCGGGGTGAAGCCGGAAGCCACCCAGATCGTCGGACGGTCGGTTGACGGCTTCACGGTCGGATTCCCGCGCGACGTGGCGTTCGATGGCCGGCCGGCGCTGGTGGCCGTGGGCATGAATGGCGAAGCGCTGCCGTTCAAGCATGGCTTCCCGGCGCGCCTCATCGTGTCGGGCCTCTACGGCTACGTCTCGGCCACCAAATGGCTGCAGGAGATCGAGCTCACCACCTGGGAAGGGTTCGACGGCTACTGGATCCCGCGAGGCTGGTCCAAGCGCGGTCCCGTCAAGGTGCAATCCCGCATCGACGTTCCCCGGCGCGGATCAACCGTAAGTCCCGGCCGGCAACCCATTGCCGGTGTGGCGTGGGCGCAGAACCGCGGCATCAGCAAGGTGGAGGTCAAGATCGACGGCGGCGACTGGAACGAAGCCAGGCTCGCCCTGCCGATCAGCAAGCACACCTGGGTGCAGTGGGTGCACGAGTGGGACGCCACTCCCGGCGCGCACCTCGTCCGGGTGCGCGCGACCGAGGCCAACGGCCACGTGCAGCCCGAGGGTCCGAGGCCGCCGGCGCCGAACGGCGCCGAGGGCTGGCATCAAATCAGGATCAACGTCTCCGACTCATAGGCGCCGCACAATTCAGCACGTTGGGTCCGGACGTCTTGCGGCGATCCCGTGCGATAGCCCCGATGCGCAGGAGGAGACTATTGCGTGATCCCTCCGTCATTCCGGCGGACGCCGGAATCCAGTTCGGTCGAATCTCGAGGCGCGCCGGATGCTTGGGGTCGGGCGGGTCTGAGACCCGCCCCTATCCGACACTGCAAGGATCTCCGTTGGGTGGCGCTACGACGGGCGAGGCTGGTCGGGAGACTCAATCCGATAGCTGACCAGCACTTCGACGCTGGCGAGCGCCAGCTGGCAATCGACCATGGGGTTGCGCCCGATCACCTTCACGCGCAGTCGATTCCAGCCCTGGAACGCAAGGGGCGGCGGCACGTCGAAGTCGAGCCAGGTGTCGTTGTAGAGCTGGCGCGTGCGGGCCTGGGATGCGTCGAGCGTGTGGCCGTTGAGGTCGAATTGGAGCTCGTCGGGCGCCGTGAGCTGCTCGATGAGCAGGCGCAGCGTGACCGCGTTGAGCGCCCCGTCCTTCGCGGCTGAGTCGAGATCGTCCGCGACGTCGACCGAAACCTCCACCTCGTCTCCGGGTTTCTCGAGCGTTGCCGGCAGGGGACCCTCGGCCCACTCGCGCTGATCCACCAGGTAGTGCTTGTCCTTGCGAGCGATCAGGTCCGGATCGGCCATCTCCTTCCAGGGCTGGCGGTCGTAGTCGAGATCGCGGGTGAAGGGGATGAGGTGGTTGTTGAACAGGTAGATGCCGTCCGCGCCGGCCCGCCAATGAGCCGCGGCGACGGCTCGGCACATCTCCGTGGAGTAGTAGTTGCGCTCGTTCCACAGCATCGCCGCCGAAAACGATCGGCTCTGGCCGAACAGTCCGAGGTTCTGCGCGATGACCTGCACGCCGGTGCCCCGCGCCGCCTCGACGTACTCCTCGACCGGCAGCCGGTGCTTGTTGCCCAGGGTGTGACCGACGACGAGGATGTCGAGCAGACCCTCGGCCAGCCACGCTCGAACGTCGATTCCCTCGGACCGGGCTTGATCCAGCGAGCCGGGGATTCGGGCGGAGAAGTGGACCGGCCGGCCGGCCTGCCGGCCCTTGGCGTCAACCGCGGCTCTGATCTCGCGCATCACGTCGGTCAGCAGCACCGAGCCCGCTTGCTCTTCGCCTTCGGGGAATAGCCTTGGATAGCGGCAGAAGTCCCAGTCGAGGCCGTCCAGGTCGTAGTTGGCGATGGCCTCCCGGGCCAGGGCCAGCTTGTAGTCCCGTACCTCCGGAATGGCGAAGTTATAGGCCGTGCGCGCCCGACCCGCTTCCCTTCGGATTGCCCGATCTTCGGCGCGCTCGGGCGCGGCGTGCCCGAGGAGCCACTCGGGATGGTCCCGCTTCATGGGCGACATCAGCGGGTCGTCCAATCCACCCGGGAGTCTGAGGTCGTGCACGTCGTTGACGCGCATGGAGAGGAACACTTCGAGCCCGGCCCGGTGGCCGCGCTCGATGATGACGGCGGCGGGATCGGCGCCCGACTCGGACATCTGCCTGGCGTTTTCGTAGATGCGCCAGTTGGAGGCGGTCGTGAACGGCGACCGGTCCTGTCCCCAGCGCGGACCCACCGCGGTGTCGTGGCTGTAGTGGTCGGACAGGCGGTGGGTCGGCGTGCCGAGGTAGGGATCGGTGCCGAGCTGCCAGTAGAGGGTGTCGACCTGGGTGTCGCGGAGGGGGTCGATCGCGAGCCGGGCCAGCCCTTCAGCGCCAATCGGCGCTTCCATGGTCGGGGCCACCAGCGTTCCACCGTCGTTGCAAAGAATCAGTCGGTGCGGCTTCATCCCGCCATGCGCTCCGTTTCCGCACGAGCGAAACCCGACGGTCCCGCGCCCACAGGGTAAAGGCCGCTACGGAGATTCCGCATGGGGCCTTATTGGGCCGCGACGAACTGCTTGCGGCGAGGCGCCGAAACTTGGGCTAGGCTCCCGGCCGTCGCTCGGCACGTGAACGGCCGGTAGAAGCCCATGAACTTCGATGTCGACCAGCACCTCGGTGCGATGGAGCGCTCGGTGTCTTTGCTGGATCGCGATGGACTGCCCGCCAGCGGAGTCAGCCTTTCGCGCAGCTATGAGACGCCGCTTGCGGACCTGTGGGACGCGGTGACCAACGGCGAGCGGATCCCGCGTTGGTTCGCCCCGGTGAGCGGGGAACTCCAACTTGGCGGCAAGTACCAGATCGAAGGCAACGCCAGCGGCGAGATCACGGCGTGCGAGCGACTGTCGCACTACGCGCTCACGTGGGTGTTTGGCGAATTCGTGAGTTGGGTGGACGTGGGCGTGGCGGATGAAGGGTCAGGCCGCGCGCGGCTCGCGCTCACGCACACTGCGCATCTGTCGGAACACTGGGACACCTATGGGCCGGGGGCGGCGGGCGTCGGTTGGGAAATGGGATTCCTGGGGCTCGCGCTGTATCTCGCGGAGCCCAACTGGCCGAAGCCTGACGACCTGGAGTTTGCGACGTCGCCGGACGGTAAGGCATTCATCACTGGCAGCAGCGAAGGTTGGGGACTTGCGTCGGCGGCGGCCGGAACGGACCCCGCAGCCGCGGCCGCGGCAGCGCGGCAAACGACCGCGTTCTACACCGGGGAACCGCCCGAGTCCATGTGAGGCCGAGGCCTTTCGGCGTTACTTGAGGCCAAGCCGCTCGCTCAGCGCGGCGGTCTGGCCGACCACTCGAGAAATGACATCTCGCCTCGCGCTTTCTGCTTGCGCCTCAGCTCGGCGATCTCCTCGTCGGTGAGTCGCTCCGCAGCCGTCACCACCGTCGCTCCGATGAGCTCGAGCTTCAGCTCCCGTTCCGTCAGCCATTCCCAGCGATCGACATTCACCGGGTGCGGATGTGGGTGAACGTCGTCAGGACCGATCTCTTCGGCAACCACGAATAGGAATCCCGGCGCCGCACCGTCATGCCGAATCCGGGCTGTGTTGGACCATGAGACGTGTGACGGTTGGTGGGAGAATGCCTTCGCGACATTCTTGTCTTTGGTGATCGAGCTTCCGGTTCTGAGCGTGGTCAGCATTCGATCGGACCCGTGATACCAGGGGCCGCTATAGTCGTATTTGCTATCGAGCATATCGCATAGTCATTGTGAACATTCGTTTATCGATAGGGAGGGAATATTTCGCGTATGAGCCATGAAGCAAACGTCATGTGAACTTGTCTAGCTGACGCCAAATCCCCACGCGAATTCTCATGAGATTCCAACTTGAGGTCAAGCCAACGAAGCTCGATTCAACTCCTGCGCGTGCTAGAGTGCGGGCGGCTCGGCGCAGAGTCTTGATTGTTGGCGACGCGACGCAAGCGGATCGAGAACGCCCCGTTGCCCTCCCCGTTTCCCGAGGGCTGGTATTTCATCGCCAGCCGGGCGGACCTTGTCAAGTCCGGGCTCATCCAGCGGACGTGGATGGGGGAGAACATCGTCGCCTGGTGTGACGCCGACGGGCGCGTCTGCGTCGCCGAGGCCTATTGCCCGCACCTGGGAGCCGACCTGGGGCCCGCGGCCGGAGGCCGGATCTGCGACGGCCGGCTGGTATGCCCGTTCCACGGCTATGAGTTCGACGCCGGCGGCCAGTGCGTCGCCACGCCCTACGCCGACCCGCCCAAGACGGCGAAACTACGGGTATTCGAGACCCAGGAAGTGATCGGCCTGGTCTTCGCCTGGTGGGGCATCGAGGGACGGGCGCCGCAATGGCGTCTGCCGCCGTACCCGCGGGAGGAGCCCGGCTGGACCGATTTCAAGATCAGGACCATGCGCTTCGCCGGCCACCCCCAAGAGACGACGGAGAACTCCGTGGACCTGGGCCATCTGCGATACGTCCACGGCTATGACAACGTGGACCGTGCCGAGCGATTGTCAGTCGACGGGCCCTGTCTGAAGAGCGACTTTGACTTCAAGCGGGTTCGGACGATTGCCAAGGTCGCCAAGCTGACGTTCAACATCACCGCCAAAACGCGGATCTTCGGGCTGGGCTATTCGTACGTGAAGATTCGCGAGCACTCCATCGGGATGGATTTACGGTTTTGGGTGCTGGCGACGCCAGTCGACGGCACGCTGATCGACCTGTCGTTGGTCTCGCAGATGCGGGAGATACGCAGACCGAAGCGCCGGATTGCCGGCCTGGGGTTTCTCCCGGTGGGGCTTCGCGCGCCCCTGATGAACAGATTCATCGCGGCCATGCAAAACCGGGACGTCTTGCAGGACGTGGTCATCTGGGAGCGCAAGCAGCACCGCTCCCTGCCCAGACTCTGCCGTTCGGACGGTGAGATCATGCCGTTTCGAACGTACTGTGCGCAGTTCTATTCCGACTCGCCTGAGGTTACGACTCCACTCCCCAAGCAACCCGGCGAATCCCTACAATGACGGGCCAAACTGGCCCTGACTCCCAGGCACCGTATCGGGACGCTATGCGCGGCGCTTCCCGAACCAATTCGAGATTGAAGGGCAGGCAATGAATCAGGTACTCGGCAAGCTGAGCTCGCTGGTCACGGCCCGCCCGTGGATCACGCTCCTCATCCTCTTTCTGGTCACTCTCGCGCTGGGAGCCGGAGCGGTCGTCCGCGCGCCGCCTCCGACGACCGCGGAGACGCTTCCCGACAACAGCCCCATTTCCGACGCGATGGCCGAGATCAATCAGCTCTTCGGGGACCACGGCGAGATCAGCGCCGTCACCCTCATATTCCGAGGGGACGCGCTCACGCCCGCCGGGCTCTCCCAGATGGACGCGCTGATCAACGACATCGTCGGCGACGCGGGGGTGCAGGAGCTCCTGGCTCCGACCAATCCGGTCTTTGCGCCGTCGGGGCTGATCAAGTTCGCACTCCAGACCGACAGCTTCGATGCGGTGACGCAGGCCCAAATCGATGCCGTCCGCGTACTCCCGGAGATTCAGCCGGCCCTCGCGGCGATGACCGGCACCGACACCGACGGCACGCGGGTCGCGATCGGCAGTATCAGCTTGCTCGACACCGGCGACGAGCGCCTGAAGACCGCTGAGCGAACGATCAATGAACTGTCTAAGTCTTCTGAGGGTCCGCTCAGCGCAAGCAGCGTGTCGTTCATCATCCTCGAGGACGAGTACACGGAGGCCACCGAGACGGGAATGGGCCCCCTCATCGGCGTGGCGTTCATTCTGATCGCGTTGCTGCTGGTGCTCTTTATGCGCACGTTGTCCGACATGTTCCTGACGCTGGGCGGACTCCTGGTGTCGATCATCTGGATCATTGGCGCCGAAGGATGGCTCGGTCCGAATGCGCTGGGGCTCATCGGCCCGCCGAACTCGCTGACCACCATGGTGCCGATCATCGTGATCGGCCTCACCGTGGACTACGCCATTCAAACCATCTCGCACTACCGCGAGCAACGTCTCGAGGGCGGCGAGGTGCGCCTGGCCATTCGCACGGGACTGCGGATCGTGGCCGTGCCGCTGATGCTGGCCGCGATCACGACGATCGTCGGAATGTTGGCCAGCCTGTTCTCCCCGATCGGAATCGTGCGTGACTTCGGCGTCGTCGCGGGCCTGGGCATCGCGATGAGCCTGATCGTCATGCTGACGCTGGTCCCGGCCAGCCGGACGATCATGGACCGGCGACGCGAGAAGAAGGGGACGTTGAAGCCGCCCCGCCCAATCGTGCACGCCTTGCCGGGCATCGAGCGTCTGGCCGGCCTGCTGGGCCGGAGCGTGACCCGCCGGCCGGCGTACTACATCATCGCCGTGGCCGCGGTCACGATCGGGCTGGGGATCGCGTCAACCGGGTTGAAGTCGGAATTCAACATCCGCGATGTGCTGCCCCGGGGCGGGGCCGTGCTGGCGGATCTGGACACCCTGGAAGCGGCCATCGGCGGCACGGCGGAGGTGACCAACGTCCTCATCAAGGCCGAGGCCACGGAGACCCGGACCCTGCTCAACATGCAGGACCTGACGACAGCCTTCGCGGACGAGACGCGGCGCCCTCCGGCGGCCGCAGGGCCGATTCAGACCTCCTATGAGCTGCTGCTGCGCGACTGGACGACCGACAGCGGCGTGCCGGGCGACAAGTTCGACCCCGAGATTGCCGCTCTCTTCCAGGAGGCCTCGGCGGGCCTGCAGCTCGATCCGGCGCTGATGCAGGAAATCCTCGACCGGCTCGAGGCCATGGACCCGGCGTTTGGTCGCCTGCTGGTCAACGATCCGCAGGGCATCGACACCTTGCTGGTTCAATTTCAGAGCTACGGGGGCGACCCCAACCTGACCACGGCGCTGCAGCAGGATCTCGAAGACCTGTGGGCCGGCGACGATGAGGAGCTTACGGCGACGTCGGAGAGCATCATCTCGATCACGGTCACAGACTCGATTACCGAGCGACAAACGGAGGCGATCGCCACCACGGTCGCGGCGGCCCTCACCGTGCTGGCCGTCTTCTTCTACTTGACGGTGCGCCAGCCGGCGCTGGCGGTGGTCGCCGTCGGGCCCATCGTGCTGGTGCTGATCTGCGTGCTGGGCACGATGGCGCTGCTGGGCATCCCTTACTCACTCATCACGTCGATCATCACCGCGCTCTCGATCGGAATCGGCGTGGACTACACCATTCACGTCATCCACCGTTACCGGGAGGAATTCGCACGTCTGCGCAATCCGGAGGAAGCGGCGGTCCGCACGCTGGCGACCACGGGATCGGCGTTGCTGGGATCGGCGATGACCACGGCGCTCGGCCTGGGAGTCCTGGCGGCATCGCCGCTCCTCGCATCCCAGCAGTTCGGCATCACCGCGGCGATCACGATCGCCTACTCGCTCATCGTCAGCATCGTGCTGGTGCCGCCGGCCATGACCGTGTGGGGCGCCTACCAGAACATGCGGCTGCGCTCGATGGTCGAACGCGAGTGGGCCGACCTCGACGTGGCCATCGAAGAGGTGTATCGGCGCCACGAGGGAGACGAAGAGGCTTCGTCAACGACGGTTTCATGAGACGCCGGGCACGCCGGCCTTTCCAGACCCGGCGCGAATACCTGAGTCGGGCGTGCAACTCCCGCTAGCACGGGAGCTTGGACAGCTCCGCGACCTTTCCAGGGGGCTGAAAGGCGCGTACCGCGGGGGAGACGCCAACCGGCGCGTGCGGCACTTCAGCGGATGGCTGCACCGGGCGACGGCGGATGACGACGGCGGGAGGAGCTACGACCACGCCGATACCGTGAAGGAGTACTACGACCTTTGCGGCGAGTTCATGGTGTTCGGCTGGGGCGAATCGCTCCACTTCGCGCCGCTGGCGCCCCACGAGAGCCTGGAAGACTCCAAGACCAGGCATCAGCGGCTGATGATCGCCAAGCTGCAACTGCGCGAGGGCATGACGGTGATCGACGTGGGCTGTGGCATCGGCGGCCCCCTGCGCCGGGTCATCCGCGAAGCCGGCGTGAGCGTCCTCGGCGTCAACAGCAACGAGATCCAGTTGGAGAAGGCGAAATCGCTCGACGCCGAGGCGGGTCTCGACCACATGGCCGACTACCTCGCGTGCAGCTTCATGGACATGGAGGCGATCGCGGACGACACGTTCGACCGGGGCTACGCGATCGAATCGACGTGCCACGCGCCGGACAAGGCCGGCGCGTTCGCCGAAATCTACCGTGTGCTAAAGCCCGGCGCGCTCTTCTGGGGTCAGGAAATGTGCCTCACGGACGCGTTCGATCCCGGCGACAAGCGGCACCGGCACATCGAACAGGAGTTGAAATACTCCATCGCGCTCAAGGACATCGCGACGACGGGTCAGGTCAACCGGGACCTCGAAACGGCGGGGTTTCAGGTCATCGAGGGTCGGGATTTGGCCGTCGCGGTGAATGGTCCGACCACTCCGTGGTATCAGCCCATGGTGAATCGGCGGCAAACGCTGGGCAACGCCCTGCACCGGACGCCCATCGGCCGCAAGGCGTTCATGGGGGCATCGAGACTGGTTGAGGCGCTGGGGGTTTTTCCGAAGGGCGCCACCGACGTGGTGGCCCTGATGCATCGCACCGCCAACGCCTATGTCGCCGGCGGCAGGACGGGGATTTTCACGCCGCTGTACTGTTTTCTGGCGCGCAAGCCCGGGTAGGCTCGGCGCGTCACTCGGGCGAGGCTTGGAGCCCTAGACGGCCAGCTCGCGCCGCTGCGCGGCAATGCGGAACTTCAGCTTCTTGCTCGGTTTGCTCGACGGCAGCGGGCTGAATCCAAGCTCGAAGTTCGGCGGCGACACCTCGATATCGAAGTGGCGCGCGATCATCAGCACGTTGACCGACAGCTGCAGCTCCACCCACCCCGTCCCAAGACACCGGTGCGTGCCCAATCCATACGGGGCGTACCCGGGACCGCGATGCTCATTGCGCGGCGGCTGGTAGCGGTCGATGTCGAATTCGAACGGGTCGGGAAAGACTTCTTCCATGTAGTGCGTGGCCGTCTGGGCAATGTGCAGCCGGGACCCCACGGGCAGCTCGTAGCCTTCGACGACGCACGAATTCATGACGTTCCGAATGGACATCGGGACGATCGGGTACACCCGCAGGCATTCCATGAGGAAGCGGTGGGTGACGTCGATCTCTCGTGGCCTGAATGCCTCGCCACTTGGGTCGCCATTGGCGAACAACGCATCAGCTTCGTCACGGATTTTGGCGTAAATCTCCGGCTTCGACGCCATGGCATACAACACGAAGCTGAACATGTCACCAAGGTAGACGCTCGCGATCAGCGCAGCTGACAGCGCGAAGGGCAGATTCGACTCCGGGACGAACTGCGGATCGGTCGCGTGCAGGCCGAGAAGGTCATCCGCAAGGTCGCGCGGACATCCAGCCCGCTGGGCGGGCGTGTGGCCAATCCGCACCCTGTTCAGCAGCGTGTCCAAGGACCTCATCCGGCGTTTCATGCCTGGGGTCCGCAGCATGAATTTGGGCAGCACCTTTGCGACGTGAACGCTGAGCGCCCGTTCCTTGAACCGCGCCAAGTCCGCGAAGACATCCTGAGAATCAACGCTGATCAGGAGCGGCGAAAGCTGCGCGTTGATCATTCGCCGGCACATTTCCGTTGCCTGGTAAGTCGCTCCAACCTCCCAGTCCGACATATAGCCCCGCGCATGCCGGTACACCTGGTCCAGCTGTCCCGCGATCCTGCCGCGGGAATACCCGGGGCCCAACGACTTGCGCAGCCGAAAGTGATCGGCGCCATCCAGGGAAGGCAATACGCCCGAGGCCCCATAGACCTTCTCGAAGTCCGCAAAATAGTCCCTCGTCCGCAGGTACCTGCGCCCACTCCGATGGACCCAGCGGTTCACCTCGAGGCCGCCGACGAAGATCATGGGCTCCACAAGCGGCGGGCGGATCATGAACACCGGCCCGTACTCTTCCGTGAGCTGCGCGAATAGGGCGGGAAAGTTCCCGCTGCGAACATGCCGATTCAGCATCAACCGCCACAGCGGGACGGTCGGAATCTTCTTGGAAAGGGCGGAATGCTGGAGCACGGGTGCGGCAAGGCTCTGGGACACGGCATCGGCGATTGACCGGCCGATCAAGTCCATATTGCAGATGAAGTGAATGCGCTCCTCATCCTGTTCTTCAAGCTGGAAGATGAAACGAAACACATCACAGGTATTGACGAGGCAGATGATGATCACGTCTCGCGGATCAGGAATCTCGTTGTTGAAGATCGCCTTGCCGATGCGGGTCTTCACAAACTGCGCCGCGGATCGCTCTGGGGAGCTGTCGAACATGTCCCCCTGCCGCGCGGCGCGGGCAAGCGTCCAGAACCCGCCCTCGTGATGATCCAGAATCCCCATTTCAACCAGGCGATCCAGCGTGAGATCGATGATCGAATCGGCGCGGGGGGCCAGCCGTTCGATCCAATACTGGGCGTTATGGCGGCCCGACTCGCTCGCAATCTCCTCGAGAATGGGGTCCAGCGTCGGGTCGCCCGTTTCCGTCGCGTCGACGAGAAACAGCGACTCGATATCCGTGTCGATGCGCGACATGAGCGACAGCTCGGCGAGCGCCGCGCCGACAACGGCGCAGTTCAAGCGCCATCCTGGAACCTGGTGAAAGTAGCCGCTCTCCTCATTGAGCAGCATCAGCAGCAGCTCTTCGGAGAGGCTTAACTGACGGGTCGACGTACTGTCTGCGACGGCCATCCGACTTAGTCCTTGTGCTTGCCCTAAGCTCGCAAGGGCCTGTCGTCCCTGTATCGCATTATACAACCGCGACTGCCCAGCGGCAACGAGATATCAAAAGACGAATCAACGATTAAACAGGATTAGTATTTCGACACATCTTCGGGCATCACTTCAACAAGATTCATACACTCAATCGGCTCACCCTCAGTCGACCGACGTTCGAGTATTAGCCTTCTGCTTTCTTGAACCGCCAACCATGCATGATGCTGCCGTAGTGGTTGAATGACCTCCTTGCCCGGGCGTCGCCAAAGGGATAGACAGCCCCAATCTGCGTTGCGGCCGCGAGACCACTCACAAAGCATGTTTCCTGGCTGTTGACCAGGGTGTGCGCGCCGCAGTGCCACGTCCGCCTTCTGCCCTGGATGAACTGAAAGAGGTTTACGAGCCATGCCACGTGGCGCACGTCGTGCACGATGTGCTGGAACCACCATCTGCCGACGATTTTCTGACCATCAATCTCGCTGATTGGGTTGTAAGTCACCAGACACGGTTTGTCTGATCTATTGGCCCATGGTTGCTGGTTGTGCATGATGTACGTAATCTCGTAGTTGTCCGGGCGTGCGCCATACTGCTCAATATGATTGCTCCGCGTATCCAACGGCATCGCGGCATTGTCGGGAAGTACCGTAGCGTCGGAGTGCACGACAGTGTGATTGTGGAGCTCACTTTCATATCGAATGGAAGAGAGGATATAGCGTTCCAGCAGCGTCGGCTTATCGAGCACCATAAGGGTCTGGTTTGCATTGCACGCAAAGATCACCTCGTCAAACGTCTCCGTCACGCCGGCTTCGTCCTCGACGACGACGCCGGACGACTGCCGGTACACCTTTCTGACGGGACGGTTGAGGTAGAGTTTGTCCCGAAATCCGGCTGACAGCTTCTCGTAGATGCGTCGCGTCCCCTGATCCCACGTCTGCATGGGCGTGGCGGTTTCGATATCAAAGAAGTCAAGGTACCTCGCAAAGAGTGCGGCCGGCATGTCGAATACGTTGGTCGCCATCAGGAAGTTGACGAACATCGGCTTCAGGATCTTGTAGCGGAAGTCGCCGGAAAACCCGCCCAGATTCAGCACCGTGCCCATGCTGATGTAGTTGAACGGGTTGAGCGCATTTAGCAGCTTGGACCGGGTCCGGCTGAGCCAGCCAATCCAGTGCAGGCGTCGCAAGAGCCGTTGGAACCTTGCGATCTCGACGTGCAGCTGGTCCCGGATCTCGGAGTCGAAGTCATGGGCGTAGATTTGGCCGCGGTACTTCACGCTGTAGCTGAACCTGGTATCGACCAGATCGATGCCGAACTGCTTCATCAGCAGGACGATGTGGTCATACACGGACGGAATGCACGCGGTTACGGAAATGTCGAAAGGAATCGAGCCGCCGTCATCCTGCGGCATGTCGGCGGTGATCGCGTTTCCCCCGATTTGGTCCCGCGCCTCGAATAGCCGGAAGTCGAATCGATCCGGGTGGTGATGCAGACCCCATGCGGCGGCCAGCCCTGAGATTCCGCCGCCGATGATGGCTATGCGTCGCAGCGTCCCGCGCTCCTGCCGGTTCGCACCATCCGTCTGTTCAACAGATGGCGCTGTCTGCCGCGTCGTCAACGATACCGCCCGATGGCGCCTGGAGCCGCGGTCGCCGCGCTATGCTCGAGAAAGTCTTTGATCGGATTGGGGCGCACATGCCCGGACGCCTCTCGATCGACGACCTGCTTCAGATTCGCTACCCGACCGAGAGCGTTCCGCCCCGCCTGTCGCCCGACGGCCGGTCGTTGGCGCTGACGGAGTCCCCAGCCGGTGGGTCCCAAGCGGGCGGCAGCGCACAGGAATACGACGCCCGCCGCGTTCCGCAGACTGTCGGCGGCAGCCGGATTACCGTCGTCGACAACCCATCCGGCGATCTCTGGCAGCCGTTTCCCCACGCGGAAGTGTCCTGGGGTGGGCAGTGGTCCCCCGACGGCTCGATGTTGGCGGCGCATCTGGTCATGGACGGCCCAGCCTGCCTGGGCGTTCTGCATCTCGCCGATCGTCGCGTGCAGCTGTTCCGGGAGGCGCCGGTCCGCCCGGCCTTTGGCTTTCAGTTGCCGGTCTGGACCCCCGATAGTCGATCCGTCGTCGTAAAGCTCTGGCCGGCCGACGAAACCTTCCTTGGCGACGCGCGCCCGACCGATGCGGCCCCTTCGGACGTCGTGGTGCTTTCGCACGATCCCGACTCTCAGACCGACGACGGCGCTCCAATGCGACGCATCACGAATCGCTACGGCGGTGACTTCGGGGTTGTCGACGTCAGCACGAGCAAGGTCCGGAGACTCGGCAAGAACTGGCGCATTATCGGCGGCTGGCGTATGTCACCAGACGGCGCGGCGGTCGCCGTGCCCGTGATCGCGGACGCGGACGCGGTTCGCATGCACTTCTACAGCGACCTGATGGTGGTTCCGCTCGACGGCTCGGAACCGCGCGCGGTGGCGCGCCGCGTGACCTTCCGCTACGGCCAGAGCTTCAGCTGGTCACCCGACGGATCTCGGATCGCCTTCACGACGTTCGACCGGCGACATGCCGACGGCACACCGCCACGCGGTCGACTCTTCGTCGCCGATAGCCGGGGCCGGACGCCGCCGCTGGAGCTGTCGGCCGACACCCCTGACGACCTCGGCCAGGAATATGAGCACCCGCGCTGGAGCGCGACCGGCGAACAGGTCTTCTGCATGGTGGCAGACGGCGTCTGGAGCTTCCAGAGCGACGGCTCGGGCGCTCGCAAGCACGCCATCGGCTCCGGCAGAGTGCTGACGAGCTGGATTCAGCCGCCCGACGAGCAGGTCCTGCATACGTCGGTCGACAGCGCGCTGCCGCTGCTGCTCCGGGATCCGGCCTCGCAGTCGCTCGAAGCGGCCGCCATCGACCTCGACGGCGGCGGAGTCTCGACGCGCTCAGTGCTGGAAAAGAGCTACTTCGCACGGGGCGGGACCTTGGGAATGGAAGTTGATCGGGCAACGCAGACCGCCTATGTGCAGTTGCAGGCCGCCGAGCATCCGCCGGAAGTCTGGCGCCTCGACCTGACCAGCGGCGACTCGAGCCGCCTGGCATCGCTCAACCCCGGGCTTGACGAGGGAACCATTGGGTCGCGTCGCCAGGTCGAGTACGTCGACGCCGATGGCGGGCGGCGGAAGGCATCCCTATTGCTGCCGCCCGGCTACGTCGAGGGGCGCCAGGTGCCAATGATCGTCAACGTCTACGGCGGTCTCATGGGCTCGGAGTACATCCACAACTTCGGAATCATCCATTGCCTGTGCGCCGGCGACGCCCACCTCTATGCCTCGCACGGATATGCCGTGCTGGTGCCCGACATCCCCCTGGGGCCGCGCAATGCTCGTCGCGGCATCCCACGGGGAGTCCTGCCCGCCGTCGAAAGGGTCGTTGAGATGGGGATCGCCGACCGGGAGAGGATTGGCGTCTTGGGGCACAGCTACGGCGGGTACACCGTGCTGGCGCTCATCACCCAGACCGAGATGTTCGCTGCGGCGGTCTGTTCGGCCGGAGCCGTCAACCTCACCAGCTTCTACGGGGCCCTGAGCGACGGCGGCGACACCTCGTGGATTGGGTGGTGTGAAAGCGGCCAAGCGCGACTGGGGGGAAGCCTCTGGGAGAGCCGCGACGCCTATATCGAAAACTCGTCGCTGTTCTACCTGGACCGGGTCACGACGCCGGTTCTGCTGCTAAGCGGCGACGGCGATACCGGCGCCTTCACGCAGGCCAGCGAGACCTTCAGCGCCTTGCGCCGGCTGGGCCAGCGCGTCGAGCTCCGGAACTACCTCGGCGAAGACCACTGGCCCGGCGCCTGGTCCGCCCCGAAGCTGCGCGATGTGCTCGCCCGTACCCTCGCCTGGTTCGACGAGCACCTGAATGCCGAGGGCGCTGTCAGGGCTTGAGAGGTTCCGGCTCGGTGGGCTGGTCCGATCGGCCATGCCCCGGCTAGCGTACGGGCCGCATCACACGCAGGGCCTGGGGCACGACCGTGATCGTGACCGGCGGGCGCGCCACGAACTCGCCGTCGGCCCAGACCCCCACGTTGCGGTCTGCGGACAGCTGCACCTGCCGGATCCGGTGATACGCCACCGCGGGATGCCCCACATGCGATCCGGCGAGTGCGCGGGGCAGCATCCGGAGGACCTCCCACTTGGGCAAGCGCCGAACCAGACAGAGATCCAGGCGACCGTCGTCCGGTCGCGCGTCCGGCGCAATCCGGATCCGCCCGCCATAGCGGCTCGTGTTGCCCACGGCCGCCAAGAGGAGTTGCCCGCGAAAACTGCCGAATTCGCCCCGCACCGTGGCGTCGGGCCACGCGTAGGTGCGAAGCGTGACGGCTGCGCCGTAGAGGTACGCGCCTGACGCGCCCAGGATGGCTGGGGCCCGCCCATCCGCCACAAACTCCGCGACCTCGCTGTCGAACCCGAACGTCGCGACCGTGATGAAATACGCGCCCCCGCGTGCCTGGCCCACCGGATCGCGGCCCACCACATGGCCCAGGTCCAGCGTCTGGGTCTGGTGGTGCAGGAGCCCCCTGATCGCCGCGTCCGGCCCAGCCGGCAGGCCCAGCGCGTGGGCCAGATCGTTACAGCGACCGGCGGGCAGGATGCCCAACTCGAGCTCCTGCCGACACGACGCGGGCGCCGCCAGGATGCCGTTCACGACCTCGTGCACGGTCCCGTCGCCGCCAGACGCCACAATCCGCGTCGATCCCGCCTCGACGGCTTCCCGGGCAAGCCTCGCGGCGGCGCCCGGAGCGTCGGTGGCGCGCACGTCGGCCTCCGTGCCCTGCGCGTCCAGCCGGGACGACAGACTCATCGCCAGCGCCAGGGCGCGGCCGCGGCCGGCGCGACCGTTCGCAACGATCGTCCACCGATCCTGCGAGCGATGCACCGTCTAGCGCCGCCGATCGTTCCGCCACATGGCGACCCCGCTGGCCCATCTCTGGCTCGGCACTCGCGTGCGGGGCGTCAGGCGAATGTCGCCCCACAGTCCATCCTGGCGCGCAATCTTTCCCCGAGCGCACGATCGTTGCAACCCGCCGATCGGCCTCTCAACGATTGCTCCCTAGTGGGAGGGTGACGCCTCAGAAGGCCCGATGCGGCCATCTGATGAGGCCCGGTCACTCGATGGTCGCGCAATCGGTTCGGATACATGGCACGCCCGGAGGGATTCGAACCCCCGACCCCTGGTTCCGAAGACCAGTGCTCTAATCCGCTGAGCTACGGGCGCTTGGCGACGTGACGATTCTAGCGAGGTGCGCGAGCCTGCCGTCGCCCCAATCCGTTCGACAATCCCTTCGACAGGCTCAGGACGAACGGATTGGGGCAAAGCCAGCGGGCAGTTTCAGACGTTGGCCAGGCGTCAGTCGGGCTCGCTATCCGGCGACGGGTTCGTCGTCGCCGACCGGGGCGGGGATATAGGACTCGGCGTCGCCGAGCATCTCGAACGGACCTTCGATCCACCGGACGGGATCGACGGCGGCGCCGGCGACGTACATCTCCCAATGGATGTGGGGGCCGGTTGAGCGTCCGGTCGAGCCCACCAGACCCACCGTGGCGCCGCGCTCGACTACCTGACCCAGCAAGACCGAGAAGTCGTGCAGGTGATAGAAGAGCGTGAACACGCCGAAGCCGTGATCCAGGATGACGGTGTTGCCGCGGATGGTGAGCGGCCCGACAAAGGCAACGCGCCCCCGATTCGGTGCGGGGATTGGGGCTCCCGTCGGCGCTGCGTAGTCAACGCCCTCGTGCACCGACATGAACGATCCCGGCTGCAGGGTGCGGCGCTCGCCGTAGGGCGAGGTGACCCGCCCGCCGCCGGGCCGCTGGAACGGCCCGGTCCACAGCGGTCCTCCACTCACTCGCTGGACGATGGAGTGGAGAAACTCGCGCTCTTCCTGCGCGACCTCGGCGTCGAGGAGGTCCTCGTGGCTCTCGGGAATGTGGAACTCCGCCGAGGGGTACTCACGCTCCGCGAGCTCGACCGAGATGTCGACCATGCGCTCGCCGACGCTGACCTGCAGGTCCTGCGGGCCCGTCATTGCCGTGGAGGCTGTCCCCACCATGGCGTGCCAGGTGCCGTCGAGGCAGAGCAGCGGGGCGGCCTGCCCATTCCAGGTCACCGACACGCCGGGGGCCGCCGTGTGGACTCGAATGCCGATCGCGTCACCCTGCTGCGGCATGTCCGAGTTGATCGTCACCAAGTCCGCATCGGCAGGCGGCGCGTGGGGGTCAAAGGGCGTAGTCGCCGCCGCCGGAAAGAGGCCGGCTTCCTTGGCCAGATCACCCGAATTGGCGAAGACGACCTGCCCGGCGCGGGCCCACGGCACGTCCACGAGCCACTGTTGCAGCACGGCTCGCTGGGTCCGCATCGCCACCATGCTGCCGAAGTCGCCGTAGGCGATCGGCAGCCCGAGACGCGTGAGCCAACTGGGCACGGCGAAGTAGGCGTCGCGAATGGCCGGATTCACGTCCAGCAGGGCCAGGTGGTTCTCCATGATCTGGGAGAACGGCACGCCGGCATCCTCGGGCAGGGTGGCGTGCCGGGGGACCTGCCGGAACGACTCCAGCCAATCGTCGTGGCCCTCTCG
The DNA here is from genome assembly GCA_965243625.1 of Chloroflexota bacterium. Lineage (GTDB taxonomy): Bacteria > Chloroflexota > UBA11872 > UBA11872 > UBA11872 > JAJECS01. The sequence goes on along the minus strand of CBDEVI010000002.1, from coordinate 21,618 downwards.
ATTCATGACGTCCATGGTGTTGGCCACGTTGACGCCGTCCTTCGACGGGTCCCATTGCAGCACCATCTTTTGAAACGCCTGCACGAGAAAGCCATGCAGGAGGAAGCGGTGCGACACCGGATAGCCGACGACCTGGATGCCGCCGAGCTCCTGAAACGCCGTCCAGAACTTGGCGGCGTCGTCATCCCGCACGGGATAGCCGCCGCCGGTGTCGCCGCCCGTCTGGGTGAAGAAGCGACCGCCGTTGATTGGAAAGTCGGGCCCGAAGCCGCAGGCGGTGCCGAACGGCACCTCGGGCACCTCCGCCGCAACCGGCAAGGGCAGCGCGGCCAGCGCGAGGGCGATGACGAGAGCCACGGCCACACGGCGCATGGCGGACCGGGTGCGGGGGGATTTCACAGGCGATTAGCCTAGCATCGGAACGGCTTCAGCACCGGTGATCAAACGCCGGCGCGCGCCCGGTGTGACGCGCCGCCGCGCGCCGGCAACTCTGGCACTCTTGGTCGCACATCATGGACGGCGACGCACCCGTGAAGCAGCGCGGATTCCGACGGCGGGTGGGCGAGATGGCTCGGGCGGCACAAACCAGGTCGCGGAGCGTTGCGGACGCCGCGCGGCGCGCCCAGTATCACGTCGGCGGTGCCGTTGAGTCGATCACCGACGCGACGATGGCGTGGATCGAAGCACATTCGCAGCTCCGCGTGCTGTATCTGACGGCCGACCGGTTTGGCACGCAGCAGCTCCCCACGTTCGCCGCCGCCATCAGCTTTCAGACCTTCGTCTCCCTGTTCCCGCTGATTGGATTCATCACGGCGATCGCCGCGTTTCTGGTGGAGCCCGACGTCTTGGTGCAATTCGTCGCGGATCAATCCGGTGACCTGGCCCCCGGGGCAGAGGATTTCCTCGAGAGCACGCTGCCGTCCATGGCCGCCGTCCGCGAGAGCGTCGGCGTCATCTCCCTGATCGCGCTGTTGTGGACCGGCAGCAATCTGTTTGGCGCGCTGCGTCGCGGTCTCGACGCGGCAACGGGCGCGACCCGGCGTCGGACCTTTGTTCAGGGCCGAGCGCTGGATCTCGCCACGACCATGGCCACCGGCGGACTGCTCGCCGCTTCCGTGACGGCCACGGCCGTCCTGACGTTCTTGCAGCAATCGGAGGTGCTCGGGGGCGAATCGCCGTTCGCCTGGTTGGGGTGGTTGCTGCGCTGGCTTGGCGTGCTCCTCCCAATCCTCTTTGCCACCGGCGTGTTCGGGCTGATGTATCACCTGGTGCCGGCCGAGCGTCTGGCGTGGCGTCCGGCGCTGGCGGGCGGACTGGTGGGAGCGGTCGGGTTCGAAATCGGGAAGAACGCCTTCGTCTGGTACACGGCCAACTTCGGCTCGTTCAACGCGATCTACGGCCCGATTGCGACGGTTGTCCTGCTGCTGATCTGGATCTATTTCAGCAGCATGATCTTCCTGGCCGGAGCGGCGTTCGGCTCCGCGGTGTCCGCCGCGATGGCGCCCAGGGAGCCCCCTCGAGCCGGCGGGGGCGCCTAAGGCGCCGCAGGAACGTTACATTCGTCACCAGTGAGACACATGCGTCACGACCGCGGCGTTGTAGGGTAGACATTCGGGATGGCTCACATCGCCCTCAACGCGCTGCCGGTATTCACCGAAGCCACATTCCGCAACGCCGGCGTGAGCCGCTTCAGCGCGCACCTCATCGATGCCGTGCTCGAGGCCGACGCCACGCATCGGTATTCCGTTTTCCTCAACGACAGCGTGCGCGAACCGCCGTTTCGCACCCGGCCCGGAGTCCGTCTGCAGCGCACGCGGCTCCCAACGTCGCGCACCTGGGTGCGGATCCTCTGGGAACACCTGGTGGCGCCGGGGCGCCTCGCCCTGGCCGGCGCCGACGTCGTGCATTCGTTTCTGAATGTGACGCCGCTGGCCGCGCCGGGACGGCATGTGGTGGTGGTTCACGACCTGTCCTTCCTACGGGCGCCCGAGACTCACCCGGCCCATCGACGGTGGTACCTGCACGCGGCCACCCGGTTGTCCACCCGGCGAGCGAGCGCCGTGCTGGCGGATTCCAAGTCGACGCGCGACGATCTCATCGAGCTATTCGGCGTACCGCCGGCCAAGATTTCCGTGGTTTACGCCGGTGTGGAACCGCAGTTCCATCCGCGCCCCGAGGCCGAGGTCGAGGCATTCTGCGCGGCGCACGGCGTGCGGCGGCCCTTCGTGCTGAGCGTGGGGACCATCGAGCCCCGCAAGAACGTCGATGTCCTGATACGCGCCTTCGCCCGTTTGCGGCGCGAGGGCCGTTACGCGGGCTCGCTGGTCATCGTTGGAGGACGTGGATGGATGGGCGTGGATGTGCCCGACCTCATTCAAGCGTCACAGGTGGTCGATCACGCACGCTGGCTCGGTTACGTCGATCAACGGGAGCTTCCCTTTTGGTACAGTGCAGCGGACTTGCTGGTGTACCCCTCCAGCTATGAGGGGTTCGGCATGCCACCGCTCGAAGCCATGGCCAGCGGCACGCCCGTGATCACGTCCAACCGGTCGTCCTTGCCCGAAGTCGTGGGCGACGCCGGGATCACCGTCGAGCCACGAGATGAAGCCGCCTTGGCCAACGCCATGGACCGAGTCCTTCAGTCACGGGAACGCCGCGACGCCATGCGCTCGCGCGGCCTCGTCCAAGCCCAGCGATTCAGTTGGCCATCGGCAGCTGCAACATGTCTCAACGCGTATCAGAGCGTCCTGAAATCGCGGTAACCGCACCGGCGCCCCCACCTGAGCCTGTGGGCCGCGCCCGCGGGACGCCGTGGCGCGTCCTCACCTCGCGGTGGCTGACCGCCCTGGGCGATGTGGCCGTGCTGTTCGGCGCGTTCGTGTTCGCCTACGCCCTGCGCTACGTCTGGCGCCTGGGTCCGGAGCTCAACGAGTTTCAGTTCACGCCCATCGACGCCTATTGGGTCGTCGCCGGGCTATTCATCCCCGTCACGGTGCTGAGCTTCTACGTGCTGGGGCGCTATTCGGGGCGGCGCAGCGTGTCCCTCCTGGACGAGTTGCCGCGGATTGCGGCGGGCGTGGTGATTGGCACGGCGGCGGTGGTCTTCGTGTTCTTCGTGTCGCGGCCGTTGTTCTTCTCGCGCCTGATGTTCATGTACCTCGGGGCGGCCGGCGCGGTGGGTACGCTGGTGTGGCTGGGTTTGCGGCTGGGCCTAGTGCAGGTGGTGCGCCGGGCCGGCTTCGACAACCAGCGGATCCTGGTCGTGGGCAGCGGGGTGGTGGCCAAGTACCTGATGCAGCAGTTGTCCGCGTCGCCGGCGTCGGGCAACCGGGTGATCGGCTACCTGGAGGAAAACGACGACCAGGTCAATGGCGCGGGGTTCGGCCGCTTTCAGCGACTGGGCGACCTCAACGACCTGGAAGTGCTGATTCGAACCGAGACGATCGACGTGGTGTATATCGCGCTGTCGGGAACCACCCAGCACAACTTGCAGCCGCTCATCGAGCGCTGCCGCGTCCATGGCGTGCGATTCCGGGCGGTGCCCGACCTGCTGGAGGCGCAGTTTGGCCGCATGGAGATCCACCCCTTGGCGGGAATCCCCCTGGTCACCCTGAGCGACAACGCCATCGTCGGCTTCAAATTCGTGCAAAAGCGCGCGCTGGACATCGTGGTGAGCCTGCTCGGGCTCATTCTCAGCGCGCCGCTGTGTCTCGTGATCGCAATTGCCATTCGGCTGGATTCACGCGGTCCCGTCCTATTTCGGCAGACGCGCATCGGCAAAGACGGCGCCGAGTTCACCCTGTTCAAGTTCCGGTCGATGGTGGTGGACGCGGAGGCCTTGAAGCGCCAGATGATCGCCGGCGGTCCGCACCCCGCGCTCTTCAAGATTCGCGACGACTCGCGGCGCACCCGGGTGGGACGTGTCCTGCGCCGCATGAGCCTCGACGAGCTGCCGCAGCTCTTCAACGTCCTCACCGGCAGCATGAGCCTGATCGGACCGCGGGCGCAGGTCTCCGACGAGGTGGCCCAGTACGACGAGTGGGCGCGGCACCGCCTGCGCGTGCATCCCGGCCTCACCGGGCTGTGGCAGGTCAGCGGACGCAGCGACCTCCCCTTCGAGGAAATGGTGATGCTCGACACCTACTACGTCGCCAACTGGTCGCTCGGCCTCGACCTGAAGATCCTGGTGAAGACGATTCCGGCCGTGCTGTCTGGACGCGGCGCATTCTGAGATCGCGGCGAGCCGCCGGTGCACCGGAATGAGCGTCGCCCTCGTCCACGACTGGCTCAATCAGCAGGGCGGCGCCGAAGTGGTGCTGGACCAGCTGCACGCGATGTATCCGGACGCTCCCGTCTACACCTCGTTCTACGCCCCCGACCTCGTGGACCCCGGCTTTCGCCAACTGGACGTTCGCACCAGCTGGCTGCAACGCCTGCCCGGCTGGCGCACGCGGCACCAGGCCTTTCTGCCGCTCTACCCGCTTGCGTTTCAATCGACGCGGGTCCGAGACGCCGACGTCGTGGTGAGCAACGTGAGCGCGTTTTGCAAGGGTATTCAGACGCCGCCGGGATCGATACACGTCTGCTACTGCCTCACCCCGACGCGATTCATCTGGATGCCGGAGGCTTATCTGCTGCGCGAGGGCTATCCCGCCTGGCTGCCCAGGGCGCTGGCGCCGCTGCTCTGGTGGATGCGGCGGTGGGACCGCGCGGCGGCGCAGAAGGTGACGCAGTTCGTCGCCATCTCGCAGGCCGTGGCCGAGCGCATCCGCCGCTTCTACGGGCGCGAGGCCATGGTGGTGCACCCGCCGGTGCACACGACGCGGTTCGCGCCCTCGACGGAGGTGGACGACTACTTTCTCGTCGTGTCGCGCCTGATTCCCTACAAGCGCATCGACCTGGCCGTGCGCGCGTGCACGGAGGCGTCGCTGCCGCTTCTGGTCGTGGGCGACGGCCGCGACCTACACTCCCTGCGTCGGCTGGCCGGGCCGACCGTCAGGTTCGCCGGCCGCGTGTCCGACGACGAGGTGCGACGGCACATGGCGCGCTGCCGCGCGTTCGTGTTCCCCGGTGAGGAGGATTTCGGCATCGCTCCGGTAGAGGCCCAGGCCGCCGGCCGCCCGGTGGTGGCATACGCCGCCGGCGGCGCGCTGGAGACCGTGCGCGACGGCGAGACGGGCGTGCTCTTTCCCGAACCGACCGTGCCCAGCCTGCGGCAGGCCCTGGAGCGCGTCACCGACATGACTATCGATCCCGAAGCCCTCGTTCAACATGCCGCGCAATTCGACGCCTCCGTATTTCGGGCGAAGCTGCGGCGGGCCATCGAGCTGACCATCGAGCGGGCGCGCGCGCCCGAGGCGGCGACCTAGGTGTCGTCGGCACGCTTCGGGCGAGTGGTGCAGCGCTGGTGGGTCTTCATCGCCGCCGTCACCGGCGCCACGATCGTCGCCGCCATCCTCTGGCAGCTCGTGGGACCGGTGGGGCTGCGCGCCGAGGCCGAGCTCGTCCTCACGCTGAACCTGCCGGAGGAAAGCCAGCGCCTGCAATACGGCGCCGAAAGCAGCCGGGCGCAGGCGGCGGGAATCGTGATCGAGGACCTGGCGCGCCTCACGCGCGGCCGAGAGCTGCTGCGGCTGGCGCACGCCGAGGTGACCGACGCCGGCCACACCATGGACTTCCGCACAATGTTCGAGACCATCGACGTCTATCCGCTCTCGCGTGGGCTGCGCGTCGAGCTGGATTGGGGCGACGGCCCGGCGGCGCAGGCGTTGATCGACAGCATCGTGACGCTGCTGATCGACAACCAGAATTCCTACTACCCAACGCTCGGTGAGATCGGCACGCTGCGGCTGATCGACAAGACCGACGAGCCGGAGCGCCCGCCGCGAGCGCTGGCGGCGCTGGACGTGGTGCTCAAGTCCGCGGTGGCACTGATCCTGGCCGTGGCCGTGGCGCTGGTCGCGGACTGGCGGCTCAATCGGCTGCACGAGTCCGACGTGACCGACCTGATCGACGCGCCGGTGATCGGCCGCCTGCCGTGACGGAATCTCATCCCGGATCGATGCGTTGGCCATTCGTCGCCATCGCGGGCGCGGCGGCGGCCGTGATCGCCGTGATCGTCAGCGCCATCGTGGTGGCGGTGGCCGAGCCGGTCTACCGCGCGTCGACGGACGTCTCGATCCGACCGAGGATCGCCGACCTGGGAGCCTCGGAAGCCGCGTCGCGCCTGATCCGCAACTACGCAGTCTGGGTCGACTCGGAGGACTACGCCGCGCGGCTGAGCCCGGAGGTGCGGGGCGGCCTGTCCGATGCCGAAATCGTCCACCGCGTGCGGACCAACGGCGACTCGGACCGGCTGGTGGTGACCATTCAATCCGAGGACGAGAACGCCGACCGCGCGGCGGCGGTGGTGAACGGGCTGGCCGACGCGCTGGTGGCCGAAGTGGCCACGCCGGCGCGCCTGAACGACCCGGAGAAGGGACTCGAGGTCTCGGTCATCGACGCCGCGAAAGCGCCCGGCGCCCCGACGTGGCCGCGGGGCGAGGTGGTGATCCCGGTCGCCGCCATCGTGGGCGCCGTGGTGGGCGCCGCAGTGGCCTGGCTGATCACGCCGACGTTGCCGCCCGCGCGAAGCAAGGACGGCGACTGATGAGCCAAGGCGGCGGCGGAGCGGCCATGCCCGGCATCGACGAGCTGCGCACCAACGTGCTCGTGGCGCTGGCCGACGCGCCGCATGCGCTGGTGGCCGTGACCAGCCCCCGCGCCGATACGCGGCGGCTGGACGTGGCGGCGGCGCTGGCGGCGTCGGTGGAGCAAACCGGACGCCGGGTCGCGCTGATCGACGCGGACGTGACGGAGCCGCGCGACGGCGCGGCGGCGCCCGCGAGCACCGCGACCACGACTGCGCCGGCCGTCGCCGATTCGAATGCCGCGCTGCTCGTGGCCGAGGCCTTTCGAGATCTGCTGGCCGACACCGCGGACGCCAACGACCTGGTGGTGGTGGCGTGCCCGCCGGTGCTCGACGTGGCCGAGACGCGCGCCGTCACCGCGGCGTGCACCGCCACCGTGCTCGTGGCCTCGCAGCGCACCTCGCGCCGCGATTCCACGGTGCAGGCCGCCACGGTGCTGCGCGAGGCCGGAGCACGCCTGCTCGGCGTGGCGCTGCGCGGCAGCTAGGTTCACTTCCCAAAGAGCTTCGTTCACAGGTGCATGCAGCCAGTCCATGCACGTCGATTCTCAGCCCCTATCCGTTCGCCCTGAGCTTGTCGAAGGGCGTGGTTCGACAGGCTCACCACGAACGGAGGGAGACCTCCCGCACAAGCAGTGTGGTCAAATCGGCTCGCGGGCGCCGCTCCTAAGCGTTCCGCCGCAGCGGGCCAAGGTCGGCCGGCGGCAACTCATCCGCCAGCATGCGCTCGTAGGCCGCGTGCGTGACGGCGTCGGCCTCCTGCATGACGGCGGCGGGAACGTCCGCCTCGGCCGCGGCCACCGCCACGGTAACCTCGTCCGGATTGCGAAATCCCACGAGCGCCGTCGATACGGTCTGATTCTCGATGACCCAGCGCAGCGCCAGCTGCGGCAGATCCAGTCCGGCCTGCTTGGCCAGCGCGCGCACCTGGTCCACCACCTCGAGGTTCCGCGGCAGATGATCGGCGCGAAACAGCGGGAGGCCAAAGGCATACCCGGTGCCCCGCCAATCCTCCGCGTCGAGCTTGGTGTCGGCGGTCAACTGCCCGGCGAGCACTCCGTGCGCCAGGGAGCCATAGGCCATCACGCCGACGTCGTGCTCCTCGCAGGCGGGGAATCTGCGCTCGGCGTGGCGCCGGTCCAGCATGTGATAGCCGACCTGGTTGGCAACCATGGGCAGAACGGCCGCGGCCTCGGCCATCTGCTCGGGCCTGTAGTTGGAGACGCCGACGAACCGGATCTTGCCCTCGTCGACGAGCTCCTTGCAGGTACCCATGGTGTCGGCGATGGGCGTGTCGGGGTCGGGCCAGTGGTGCAGGAACACGTCGACGTGGTCCATGCCGAGGTTCCGCAGGCTGCGCTCGCAGCTGCTGCGAACCGTCGCGGGCCGGGCGTCCAGCCGGTTGGCCTGCACGGATTCGTCGTGCTCGATGCCGAACTTGGTGACCACGATCGCTTCATCGCGTCGTCCGCACAGGGCCGCGCCCAGCAGCACCTCGGAGTGCCCGAAGCCGTAGCCGGCGGCGGTGTCGAACAGGTTGATTCCCTGGTCGAGCGCGGCGTGGATCGTGGACGTGGCCTCGTCGTCCATGGCCGCGCCGTAGAAGCGTCCGCCCATGGGCCAGCCGCCAAAGCCGACCACGCTCACCCGGAGCTCCGGCGTCCCCATCTGGCGGTATTGCACGCCCGGTCCTAGGCCTCCCGCCGCAGCGGACCGACCCCGGCCGGCGGCTGCTCGTCGGCCCGCATGCGCTCGTAAGCCGCGCGGGTGACGGCTTCGGCTTGCTGCATGACGGCGGCAGGGACATCCGCATCGGCCGCGGCAACCGCCGTGGCGACTTCGTCCGGATTGCGGAATCCCACAAGCGCGGTCGAGACGGTCGGATTCTCGATGACCCAGCGCAGCGCCAGTTGCGGCAGGTCCAATCCGGCTTGCTCAGCGAGCGCCCGCACCTGGTCCACGACCTCCAGGTTCTGCGGCAGATGATCGGCGTGAAAGATCGGCAGGCCGAAGGCATAGCCCGTGGCGCGCCAGTCGTCGTCGTTGAGCTTGGTGTCGAGGGTGAACTGCCCGGCCAGCACGCCGTGCGCCAGCGACCCGTAGGCCATTACCCCCACGCCGTGCTCCTCGCACGACGGGAAGATCCGCTCGGCGTGGCGCCGGTCGAGCATGTGATAGCCGACCTGGTTGGCGACGATGGGCAGGACGGCCGACGCCTCGGCCATCTGCGCGGGCGTGTAGTTGGAGACGCCGACGAACCGGACCTTGCCCTCGTCGACCAGCTCCTTGGCGGCGCCCATGGTGTCGGCGATGGGCGTGTCGGGGTCCGGCCAGTGGTGAAGGAACACGTCGATGTGGTCGATGCCAAGGTGCCGCAGGCTGCTTTCGCAGCCCCGGCGGACGGCCGAGGGACGCCCGTCCCGCCGGTAGGCGTGCACGGACTCGTCGCGGTAGATGCCGAACTTGGTGACCACGATCACCTCGTCCCGCCGCCCGCGCAGCGCCGCGCCCATCAACGCTTCGGAGTGCCCCATGCCATAGCCGGCGGCGGTGTCGAACAGGTTGATGCCCTGGTCGATCGCCGCATGAATCGTGGCCGTGGCCTCGGCGTCCATGTCCGCGCCGTAGAAACGCCCACCCATGGGCCAGCCGCCGAACCCGACCACGCTGACGCGAAGCTCCGGCGTTCCCATCTCGCGGTACTGCACACCCACGCCCTTTCCCCTACCGGTTTCGTGCGAAGCATGCGCCCAGCACCGGCGCGGGTCAACCGCGGCTGATACCATATGAACGGTGCGCCTTGCCCGACATCCGGCGCCCGCCCCACGCATCCACGAGGAGTCCTATGTCGTTCGCGGTGATCCGCTCGGGTGGCCAGCAGTTCCGCGTGCAGCCCGGCGACGTGATCGACGTGGAGTTGCGGGACGAGTCGTCCGGACCGGTGGCGTTCGAGGACGTGCTGCTCATCGATGACGACGATGGCCGGCACGTGGGCACGCCCACGCTGGACGGCGCGACCGTGCGCGGCACGGCCCTGGGCGAAGTCAAGGGGCGCAAGGTGCGGATCTTCACCTACCACGCCAAGAAACGACACCGGCGGCGCATGGGCCACCGGCAACGCTATACGCGGATTCGCATCGACGGCATCGACCGAGAGCCGTCGGCGAGCGACGACTAGACAGAGAAGCGGGGAACCTCATGGCTCATAAGAAAGGCCTCGGCAGCAGCCGCAACGGGCGCGACAGCAACCCCAAGATGCTGGGCGTCAAGCGCTCGGACGGCGAGTTCGTGCGCCCCGGCGAGATCATCGTGCGGCAGCGCGGCACCAAGCTGCTGCCCGGACCCAACATCGGCGTAGGACGCGATCACACGCTCTTCGCGCTTAGCGAAGGCCACGTCGTCTTCGAGCGCATGCGCGGGCGCACCCGCGTGCGCGTGGCGGACGCGGCCTAAACTACAGCCTCAGGGCCGATAGCTCAGTCGGAAGAGCGCCGCACTCGCATTGCGGAGGTCGTGGGTTCGAGTCCCATTCGGTCCACCGCTTGCGGCCTAGAATACGATGAGGGAAATAGAGACACCCGCGCCGACGCAGGGAGAGGCATCAATGGCGATCTCGCGCCACCCGCGCGAAGAGACGGCCCGCCTCGGCAAGGAGTTGTACGAGCGGGACATCCGCCGGAAGGTTGAAGCCGACCACCACGGTGAAATCGTCGCGATCGACGTGGACAGCGGGAGTTGGGTGGTCGCCGAAGGCGAGATCGCCGCAGTGGACCGCCTGCGAGAGATGCATCCAGGCGCCGTCAATGTCCTGTGTGAGCGTGTCGGATACCGGGCATTGCGCAGCTTTGGAGCGCGGTCTCTGCGGAGGATGGGTTGATCCAGGGGGTGGTGAACGACGCCTACGAAGCGGTCGTCCCCATTTCCCTTCAAGGCCCGGCGGGCAATCAAAGGACATTGAAGCCGTCCTAGATTCCGGCTACAGCGGCTTCTTGACCGTGCCGGCCGCTTTGGCGACAGAGCTCGGCCTGCCCTTCGCCTACATCGGCCGAGCGCTCCTGGCCAACGACGATGAAGTGACCTTCGACGTTCACGATGTCACGGTTCTGTGGGACGGCCAACCAAGACCCATCAGAGCCGATGCGACAGGTAGCACTCCACTCGTTGGCATGCTGTTGCTCGATAAGCACAGGCTGACCATCGAAGTCGAGCGCGGGGGCCGAGTCGTCATTCAGTCTCGAGCGTAGCCGCGGAAGACGGGAGCGCATGCGCGGGCGCACCCGCGTGCGCGTGGCGGACGCGGCCTAAACTACAGCCTCAGGGCCGATAGCTCAGTCGGAAGAGCGCCGCACTCGCATTGCGGAGGTCGTGGGTTCGAGTCCCATTCGGTCCACCCTCGATGTCGTGCATTCCAAGTGCTCACGGACGGCTTGGAGGCCCCAGGCGTTATACGTATACTTGATGTGCCAAGCCGTATACTGCACAGCAGCGCCAACTCCCGATGAAGCAGAAGCTCACCATCACGGTGGACGCCGAGCTGCTCCCAGCGGCCAAACGCTATGCCCGCTCCCGCGGCGTGTCCCTCTCGTCGCTGGTCGAGCAATCGCTCAGGGAAATGGCCGGCGGGAACATGCAGTCGTTCTCCATGCGTTGGCGAGGGAAGTTTCGGGCCGCGGAGCGTCACGATGACCCGCGCTACGACGCACTGGCCAAGAAATTCCTCCAGTGATTCTCCTGGACACCGACGTGCTCATCGACGTCGCGCTGGACAGGACTCCACACTCGGATCCGGCTTCCGAACTTCTGGACCGGATCGAGCATGGCGCGGAGGCCGCCTACATCGCGTGGCACTCCGCGTCTAACTTCTACTACATCGTCTCGCCAGTGCTCGGAGGCACAAGCACCCGAGAGTTCATTGCCGAGCTCACCCGCTTTGTATCGGTGGCTACCACCGACACGGAGAGTGTCCGGTATGCCACCGCGCTGCCAATGGCCGACTTCGAGGACGCCATACAGGTAGCCGCCGCCCGCGCCTGCGGCGCTCGCCATATCGTCACCAGGAATGTCGCGGACTACGAACGCTCCCCCATCCGTGCCATCAGCCCCCGGGAATCGCTCAGTGAATTGTTCTGATCCTCGGCGAGCCAGCCCCGAGAAGGCCACGTGAACAGCCTGTGGGCCGATTGCTCAGTCAGGAGAGCGTCGCACTCGAATTGCGAAGTCGTGGGCTCGAGTCCCATTCGGTCCACCATCATTACTCGAAAAAGCCATCTCAAGAAGCCACCATTTGGCCAATTCCAAGATCCTCCTACGGGACGGGAAACTCCCGTCAGGCCGGTAGTACATTGGGCAATCGGGCCATTCTCTTAATCTCGCGGAGGCAACAGTAGATGGAGAACGACATTTACACCCCAGAGGGCTATACGGATCGAATTCGACAAGCGCTCGGAAACTGCCTCATTGAGACGAGTCATTCTCAAGGCGAGAAGTCCATAGGCAAAGTACGGGATCGATACGATCTTGGAGACCGTTTGGCCCTCATCACCACCGACCGGCAGAGCGCCTTCGACCGGGTGCTCGCCGCTATCCCGTTCAAGGGGCAGGTCCTTAACCTAACGAGCGCATGGTGGTTTGAACAGACCCGCCACATTGTGCCAAATCACGTGCTATCCATACCCGATCCAAACGTCACGATTGCCAAGCAATGCATCGTCTTCCCGATTGAGTTCGTGGTGCGTGGATACATCACCGGAACCACGAGCACCGCCCTCTGGACGGTCTACCAGAGTGGTCAGCGCAACTACTGTGGCATCGATTTGCCCGAAGGCCTCGTGAAAAACCAGAAGCTCCCGTCGAACTTCCTCACACCGACCACCAAGGCGGAAGATCACGACCGTCCGATCAGCCCCGACGAGATTGTGTCCGAAAACTGGATGACGGCCGCCGATTGGGAACAATGCAGCCACATCGCGCAGGAACTCTTCGCATTCGGTCAAGCCAAGGCGGCCGAGCATGGCCTGATTCTCGTGGATACAAAATACGAGATGGGCCGTGACGAGAGCGGTGAGATCCTCCTGATCGACGAGATCCATACCCCTGACTCCAGTCGCTACTGGATCGCTGACTCCTACGAACAGCGCATGCGGGAGGGACGGGAACCCGACAACGTCGACAAGGAATTCCTCCGGCTCTGGTTCACGGAGAACTGCAACCCCTACGAGGATGAGGTCCTCCCCCCGGCGCCGGACGACCTTGTCGTCGAGCTCTCACGACGCTACATCTTCCTTTACGAGAAGATCACCGGTCGCTCTTTCGAGTTTCCAGGGACGGACCAACCCATCGAGACGCGTTTGGCTAGCAACCTTCAAGGAATTACATGACGGTGTCCGCGGAGCGATAGCGACCAACGGTGAAGGAATTCATTCTCTTCGACCATGACGGGGTGCTGGTGGAAACCGAGTTCTGGTACTTCAAAGCCGGCGAGCGCGCCCTGGCTGACATCGGATTCACCATGGATCGGGACCAGTACCTCCGAGACATGACCCACGGAAACGCCACCTGGGCCCAAGCCCTAGCGGCAGGCATCGATGAACAGACCATCGACAGGCAGCGCGAAGTCCGTAACGCCTATTACCAGGAATATCTTCGAACCGAAGACATCGAGATCGATGGCGTCTTGGAAACGCTGGACGTACTCGCAGGTACGTACAGGATGGGCATCATAACCACGTCCAAACCAGATGATTTCGCCCTAATACACGAAGAGCGAGCCATCCTGGAACATATGGAATTTTATTTGGCTCGGGATGACTACGAACGAGCCAAGCCACATCCCGAACCCTATCTGAGAGGGCTCGAGCGCTTTGGCGCCACTGCCGCCGAATCGGTGGTGATTGAAGACTCCGCGAGAGGGTTGGAGTCGGCAATTGCGGCGCGTATTGACTGCATCGTGGTGGCGAACGAGTTCACGGCATCCCACGACTTGTCCAAGGCAACCGCCAGGGTCGATACGATTAGGGAATTGCCAGCTGCTATAAAGGAATTAGCAAGCTAGCCAGGCGCTATCGCCGCCCCGCCAGACGCCTGCGCGATCGAGGGCGGGTGGCGAGACGGGAGCCGTGCACTTGAGCGCCAAACGGGTCGTCATCGTTGGCGGGGGCTTCGCCGGGATCGGTGCCGATACGGGCGGCGAGTGTCCCCACGCCCCGCCGCAGACTTGTCGCCAATGCCTCCTCGGGAAAGTATGCGTACACTGGATCACGGATTGTTTCGTTGCGCTCGTCGAACTACATCGCTTGGACATCCATGAGGCGACGCCAATAGAGATAGACGGAGGAGTTATTCGTGGCAACCAAATACGCGGGCTTCGCTCTGATGGCCGGCATGGTCCTGATCATATTCGCGACCATGCTCCTGCCGGGCAACGTGCTCGTTGGCGCAGTGGACCAAACCGATTTCGTGGCAGCCCGGGACGCATTGGGCGACTCGCCGGTCCTGGCGCACTGGATGACCTTCTTGACCATCGTTTCGCTATTGCTCATGTCCTTCGGGCTATTCGGCCTCTTTCCCGCGGCGAGTCGGCAGGCCGGGCTGGCCGGCAGGCTGCTGCAGTTCGGCATATTCATTTCAGTCATCGAGTGGACCATACTCATCATCGTCGCCGGCATGCGGCACTTCGTCATCCACCTGATGCAACGCAGTGACCTTGCCGCCAACGAGATTGTGACCGCGGCGGAATTCGAGGCCGTGGCTCTGGTCGTGCACACCAACATGACGGGAATCGGGTTGGCGTTATATGCGTTGTTCCCAATGGCAACCATCCTCTTGGGCATCGGGCTGTCCAAGCGATTCGACTCGATGAACATCTACAAAGCGTCCAGCTACGTGATGATTGCCGGTGGAGTGTTGGGATTGGCCATCTTCCTGATTGCTATGAATGCTCCGGACTTTGGCCTCTTGACCATGCTTATGATTAACAACTCCGTCCTCTACGTGCTTTCACTTGCCCTGATAGTCATCGGCTACGGCATGTACCGGGAACGGCAAGAACTCGTGCCGTGATCCCTCTCGCCGCGCCACCATTCCAGGCCCTGCCGACGGGGACGCGGCGTGCACGCCCTACAGCTCCAGCTCCTACCGGAGAACTCGCAGATCGGTATCCCTAGTCCCACCAACGTAAACGTTAGACAGAATCGGCCTTTAGCTTGGGGGTCGGCGGAAACGGGGCTTGCGCCCCCGAGGCTGACGCCCGCACGATAGACGGCGGGTGGCGAGACGGGAGCCGTGTATATGAGCGCCAAACGGGTCGTCATCGCTGGCGGAGGCTTCGCCGGGCTCAGCGCCGCCTACACGCTGATAAAGCGGGGCATCACGCCCCTTCTGCTCGAGGCCAACGAGCGCGTGGGGGGACGCGGACGCGGCGAGCGGGTGGACGGATTCTCCCTGGACATGGGCGCGTTCGTCTTCACCTCCACCTACGACACCGCCTTCCGCATGTGCGAGGAGCTGGGCCTGCCGCTCGTGCCGTCGATGATGAAGTTCGGCCACCACCGCAATGGACGCTGGGTGACGACGACGCCGGACCAATCGTTCTGGAATTTCGTCCGGCACTTGCGGACGGCCATCACCATGGGCTTTCTCTCGCCCACGGGCATGCGGGCCGGGTTCAAGGTGATGCGGGAGATCCATCGCCAGGCCGACTACATGAGCTTCGCCAGCGACAGCCCCATCGCGGATATCGACGACGACGAGTCCTTCGGCGACTACATGCAGCGGCTCAGAGTGCCGGAGAACTTGCAGCTAACGCTGAAGGCGCCTCTCGAAATGATTCTGGGCGACCCGGCCCCCGCGGGCCAGGCGCTGATGCGGGCGTACATCGGCGAAACGATGCTGCACGAGGGTCAGGTTTCCATGCCCGAGCGCGGCATCGGCTCCCTGAGCCAGGCGCTGGCCACGCACTGCGCCGATGCGATTCGCGTCTCGACGCCCGTCAGGAAAGTGGTCGTCGCGGACGGGTCGGCGACCGGCGTGGTCACGGACGGGGAAACGATCGAGGCGGACGCGGTCATCTGCGCCGTCCCCGGCACCAAGGTCGCGGACCTCGTCCCCGAGCTGCCGGCGGAAACGCGCCGCGCGCTCGGCACGGTCAGCTATTCGACCGGTTGCCGGGTGGTGATTGGCCTCGACCGCTCCCCGCTCCCTCCCGGCTGGCACGGCGCGCTATTCCCGGAGGACGATGACGCGCCGCTGCTGCTGGACCGGACGGCCTTCCTGCCATCCTGCGCGCCGCCGGGCAAGGGCATTCTCGACCTGCTCATCGGGCGCGACCGCGCCAAGGAGCTCATCCCGCTCGACGACGAGGAGATCAAGCGCGAGATGCTGGGCGCCGCTCGCCGGAACGCGCCGCCCGGCTCAGCGCTTCCCGGCGACGACGAGGGCCTGTTCTATCGCGTCTACCGCTGGGAAGAGGCGCTGTGCATGGGAACGCCCGGCATGCTCGCCGCGGTGGCGAAGATTCCGGCGCAGCTTGCCGGGCGCATCGACAACCTGTTCCTGGCCGGCGACTACATGAGCGTGCCGTCGGTCAACGGCGCCCTATCCAGCGGCCAAAGCGCCGCAATCGAGGTCGCGGACCTGTTGGCATCCCGCGCCAACTAGCTGTTCCGACTGCATACATGAGTCACAAGCCAAGAGCGACGGGGTGTGCACGGTGCTTCAAGGAGCTGGTATCTGAAGCCAGCAGTCAGCCATTCTCGGGTTGGGACTTCTCGTACATTGCCTCCAGGCGCAATGAGGAGGCGCTGCCTTGGGACTATCTCAAGCGAGTTCGAGAGGCGATGCAGACGTCTCATGCAATGCTGGACATGGGCACCGGTGGCGGCGAGCGCCTGGCTGGGCTGGCCCCGTTTTCAGCTGAGACATTCGCCACCGAAGCGCACGAGCCAAACGTCTCGCTAGCCTCCGCCCGCCTTGAACCGCTCGGAGTCACCGTGGTTGCCGTGAAGTCCGGTGACGCCCTCCCGCTGAAGGATGACAAGTTCGACCTGGTGATCAATCGTCACGAGAACTTCACCCCCAGCGAGGTGTGGCGCATCATGAGGCCGGGAGGCCTGTTCATCACGCAGCAAGTCGGCGAGCGGATGAACCTCGAGCTGAAGGAATGGCTTGCGGACGGCCCGGTTGAAACCGGCCCATCGAGACTAGAGGAGTCGGTTCATCACTTGCAGGACGCCGGGTTCAAAATCGTCGACACCCACGAGGCCTTTCCCGCGACGGCCTTCCACGACGTTGGCGCCGTCGTCTACTACCTCAAGGCGATCCCGTGGACTGTTCCCGGATTCGATGTCGAGACCCATCGCGACCAGCTCGTTGCGATACATAACCACATCCACGAGCATGGCAAGTTCGCCCTGGTGGGCCACTACTGCTTCATCGAGGCGGTAAAGCCGTGAAAGGACCTGCGCTTACGGTTGGCTCACCCCGTCGTCCGTCGATCTTGCCAATCCCCAGCCCAGCAGCCCCATGTAGACGAGGCCGGCCACGGACATCAGGGCGAATACGGGCGCCAGCGCCAGCTCCAGGGCGTTTGAATGCCACGCGGCGATGAATACCACCAGCGACGCCACGGCCAGCACCGCCACGATGGGGTGCAGCACCGGGGGCAGACGGATGGGTTCCGGCCGGGCAGCCAGGCCCAGCGCGAAGATCGCCGTCCCGACAGAGCCGACGACGCCGGACGTGAAGTGGAAGCCCCACACCATCCGCTGCATGGCCAGCGCCGAATCGAGCCATTCCTGCGATTTCGCCGCCTCGCTCTCCAGCGCGGCCAGTCCCATGCCGACGATCATGTAGTCGAGCCCCCGCATCACCATCTGCAAGACCGCGGCGATAACCATCCCCAGCAGGCCAAGCCGCGACACCGGACCGGCATACCGCCGCAGCGTCAAGAGCCCGTGCAACATGAGCAGCGCGCCGCAGATGATTACCACCGGCACGGTGTAGGACAGCGTCGAGTTGCGCGCCATCGCCAGCGTGAGGTCGCTGAGGCTGGTGCTCGGCACCGTATCCACCGCCCCACGGCCCGGCGAGAGCGCATAACCCACCCCCACCAACACCATCCCCAGCAGCAAGGACCAGCCGCCGAGTTGCTTGTCGGTCAAATCTCTGAGGTAGTTCACGTTAGGTATCCGCCGCGACCGGGTGAACGCGATCTAGGATCATAGCCATCCGTCCACTGAGGCAAGAGCACTCTCGTCGAGGCCCGCATGGCGATGCGCGGTTGACCATTCCACCTTCAGGCCATGGCATCGAGAAGTCAAGGAGGCCGCACAGCTTCCTGCAGTCGCCCCTGCCAACATTGTCGACGTGCTCGCCATCAGTTGTGGACGAGACAGACTGTCGTGCGGCACCGTGGCGGGAAGCTGGTGCCTGCCGCCGGAAAGTGTCGCTTCTTGTCTCCATCGGATAGACCGCGATGAAAGACGAAATTTTGACCTACGTGGAGATGTGCAGTCGCGAGGGTATGTCTTTGCAGCGTGGAATGCTCTTCAGGGAACCCCCAGCGCACGGAATCGTTCTGATGTCACGTCGCCCAAATGCCCCTTACGCCGATGACTTGAGCTCGGACGAGAAAGTGCTTGTCTATGAAGGCCACGACGTCGGGCGTTCCAATTCTACTCCCGACCCAAAGGCTATCAACCAACCTAGGCTTAACACTAATGGCCGGCCGACCGAGAACGGCAAGTTTGCATCTTCGGTGGATTCCGTGAAGGCGGGGGAGAGTTCCCCTGCAATCTTCCGAGTCTACGAGAAGATGCGCGACGGAATCTGGACGGATCGGGGTCTATATCTGCTGAAGGACTATGACTACCCAGTCGTGTCTGGTCGAAGGGTTTTCAAGTTCCGACTCGAACAGGCTCCATTTGACTCGGGCGACCTCCACGCACCGGCTCCAGCCGATCTTGAAGTCAGCCGGCAAATCCCATCGCGGATCAAGCAAATTGTGTATAAGCGTGACAAGGGGAAGTGTGTAATTTGTGGTGCAACCAACCAGCTTCATTTTGACCATGAATTTCCTTTTGCCAAAGGCGGTGCAAGTATAGTTCCGGAGAACGTACGCATACTCTGTGCGAGACACAACTTAGCCAAATCTGCAAACATTGAGTAGGACTTCGCGAGTGCAGTGACTTTCGTCAATATGACCATGGTCATGACTATGGTAGGATAGTGGCCACCGGCGAAAGCGAGAAGCTCGCGATGACGACGGAAGCCACTGGTAAACCCGCCCCCCGGACAATCAAGGCGTCAGAGTTCAAGGCCAAGTGCCTCAGGCTCATGGACGAGGTGGCCGAGAGCGGCGAGGAGATCGTCATCACCAAGAACGGCCGCCCGGTGTCGCGGCTGACGCCCTATCGGGAACGGCCCGCAAGCCTCTTTGGCATCGACCGGGGCCGGTACGAGATTCGGGGCGACATCATCGAACCGATCGACGTCGAATGGGAGGCCCAGTCCGACCCGGACCGCGTGTTGAATCCGTGATCCTGCTCGATACGCACGTCATGCTGTGGCTGCGACTGGGCGATGCGCGGCTCGGAGCCGGCGCCCGCTCGGCCATCGATCGGGCCTGGCAGTCGGATGAGGTCTGCGTTTCCGCCGTCTCGTTCTGGGAAGCAGCCCTGCTCAAGACGAAGCAGCGGATCCAGTTTCCCGAGGATGTCGGTCTTTGGCGCCGCGAGCAATTGGAGCAAGGAGTCGTCGAGATTCCCATAGACGGCGAAATCGGAATCCGCGCGGCCACGCTCCCCGACTTTCACGCCGACCCGTCCGACCGCTTGATCGTGGCTACCGCGTTGGAGGGCCATCGGCTGGTGACCGCCGACCGGCGGATTCTCGATTGGCCGGGACCGGTGAGCCGACTGGACGCTGCGCGGTAGACATTGAGGCGGCCGAGACGGTTGCCCGAGCAGCTTTCATCGTTAGAGCGGTCTTGCCCGACCGATCGACCTGCCAGTCCCGAGCTTCGGATGTCCCTCTCCCTAACCCTCTCCCTTCAAGGGCGAGGGGACCGGACCCGGTATTCAGCCGCTGTCGAAGGGGCCTCCCAGAGGCCTCCTGGGAGCAGAGTCCTGAACGGGCGGGTTTGAAACCCGCCCCTACATGAGGCGTCTGCCCCGGCTTTAGGTTCGACCGGACTGGATTCCGGCCTCCGCCGGAATGACAGACGGGTTACGCCAGGATCTCCTTAGGAATGCCGCCGCGCACCCGCTCCAACGATGGGGCCGGATTCAGCCCCCAACTACATCACTCGAACAGGTGGTGAAAGGGCTTGGACGATGTCTCTGGCTCGGCTTCGCCTGTGGAGCCGATGTGGAAGAGCGCGTCGCCTTCGTGGGCGAGGGGCAGGTTCGTGCGGCCTACGATCACGCCGTCCATGGGCGATTTGATTTCGGTTTCAGTTTCGCCCAGCGGATCGGAGACGACGGCCAGCAGATCGCCGTCCTCGACCTCTGCGCCTATCGCCTGTCGCATCCTGACCACGCCGCTGGCCGGCGCCCGCACCCAGCTGCTCTCGCGCAGGATCACGGGAGCTTTCGATTCACTGCCCCGCTTTTGCTTGGGCAGCATGCCGAGATGCTCCATGACTCCGATCACGCCCCAGAGGCCGGTCCGTATCACCGTTTCGTCGAAGCGGAGCGCTTCACCGGCTTCGTAGACGATGACGGGAACGTCGCGCTTGTCGGCCGCCTCGCGCAGGCTCCCGTCCCTGGAAGCGGAGTTCACCACCAGCGGCGCGCCGAACGCGCGCGCCATGGGCTCGGCCGCGGGATTGTCCAGATCGACGCGGATTTGCGGGTAGTTCTCCCGGTGCACGGCGCCGGTGTGGAGGTCGATGCCGTGCGTGGCGTTCGAAAGGATCTGGTCGACGAACATCTCGGCGAGGCGGGCGGCCAGCGAGCCTTTGGCGGACCCGGGGAAGGAGCGGTTGAGGTCGCGCCGGTCCGGAAGGTAGCGACTGAGATTGAGAAAGCCCGGCACGTTCACGATTGGAACGGCGATCAGCGCTCCCTTGAGGCGCCTCAGGGCGGCCAGCTTGATGATGCGCCGGATGATCTCGACCCCGTTGAGCTCGTCACCGTGGATCGCTGCCGAGATGAACAACACCGGGCCATTCTCGGCGCCGTTGATGACGTGCACCGGCATCGCCAGGGGAACGTGAATCGACAGATCGGCGATTGGCAGGTCCACCTGGGTTCGATACCCAGGGTCGACTTGGACATCGCCGATCGTGATGGGATCGGATGACCCGCCGGCGGGAGTGCTCATCAGCCGGTCCCTACCCCACCGTCTTGGCAAGGGTGGGGTCGGCGCGCGTTTCCAGGAAGGCGATGATCTGATCCGCGATATCTGTCCCGGTCGCCTGCTCGATTCCCTTCAGTCCGGGGGTTGAGTTCACTTCGATGAGCACCGGTCCGCGGCTGGATCGGAGCATGTCCACGCCGGCCACGTTTAGGCCCAATGCCCGACAGGCGCGCACGGCGACCGATCCTTCTTCGGGCGTGATCTCGATCTTCTCCGCCGTGCCGCCCCGATGCAGATTGGAGCGAAACTCGCCGGGTCCGCTCTGGCGCTTCATCGCCCCAACCACGTGATCGCCGATGACGAACGCTCGAATGTCGGCCCCGCCCGCTTCCTTCACATATTCCTGAACCAGGATGTTGATATTGGCCTCCCGGAACGCCTCGAACGTGCTTTTGGCGGAGGGCATGGTCTCGCCAAGCACCACGCCCAAGCCTTGCGTCCCTTCCACCAGCTTGATGACGACCGGAGGGCCGCCAACCATGCGGATCAAATCCTCGGCGCGCCGCGCGGAATTGGCGAAACCGGTGACCGGCAACCCAATCCCCAGGCGCGACATGATCTGCAGCGCCCAGAGC
>CBDEVI010000001.1:0-58641 GCA_965243625.1 Chloroflexota bacterium | reverse complement strand
ATGTGGGCTCGGGTGGCGATGTCGGAGAGGATCCGTAGACGGCGGCGGATGCGCCGCACCGAGGTCATGCGGTCACAGATGGCCTTGTGGTCACGGCGCCAGCGGTCCGTTTCGGTTTGGGTCTGGCGATCAAGGGCTTGGGCCGAGGCCGCCCGGGCCTCCGCCACCTGGTCGAGAACGTTCAGTGGTCCAGCTTCTCGGCCAGGGCCACGGCCGCCGCGGCGAGCTGAACGGCCCGGCGGCGCAGTTCACGGTCGCCGGTGTCGGCTAGCGCCACGGCCGCCGCGGCGAGCTGGACGGCCCGGCGGCGCAGTTCACGGCAGTCGTCGGGCGACAGCCGTGAACGTTGGCGGGCATGTTCGTTGCGGACCTCGAGCAGCACGCCTGCTATGCCGGTCTCGCGTGCGTCTGCGGTCATGTGACGGCTAGGCCGAACAGGTGCGGCGACGGTCGGTAGCCGAGCCGGCGCATGGCCTCGGCCCGTTCGTCGGCGGTGAGCCGCTCCAGCGCGGCGGCAGGGGCCTGCCATGCCTGCACGGCGTTGTCGATGCGCTGGGCGGTGGTGGTTCGTCTTGTGGGCAGGTTCATGCGGCGATCCAGAGTTCGGCGGTGAACACGGCGCGGGGCCGATCCATCGTGTCGTAATCCACAATGTGGGGAGAAGTTGTGGACTCGCAGCGCAGGACATGGCCTTCGGTGACGGTGATGTCGGTGCTGGTGACCGCGGCGGCGGCGGCTTCGATCAGGTCAGAGACTCGGTCTCTGTCACGGGCCGGGCCGCGGGCGTAGACCTGGACACGGGGTCGTTCGTAGGCGGGATCGTCGCCGAAGGTTCGCACGGGTGCCAGACCGGGCACCGACATGACGACCAGCACCTCGTCGGGGCTGTCGGGCATCCGGTCGAAGAACAGGTTGGTGCCTTCGACGGGGGTGAAGGCCGGGTCGAGGGTGACGGCCCATCGGCTGGTGATGAGTTCGCTGACGGCGGGGGGTCCGATCATTGTCTCTCGCAGGGGCAGGTTCCGGCGCGCCAGCGGCCACAGCGCGCGCAGGGGGCGTAGGTCATGGGTTCCATCTTGGCCGCCGCTGATCGTGGGTGCGCCACAGGGGACGGAGAACTTCAATCAGCACGGCGTAGACGATGACCGCGCCGACGGCGATGAGGGCGGCGGTCATGGTCCATCGCAGCACCATGGTGGCCAGTGCCGGGTGGCGCACCACCCCGGCCGCTGTGGCCAGCAGGGTGGCGGCGATCAAACCAACGCGAACGAGTTGTCGGATCATGCGGCCTCCAAAGGTTCCGTACAGATGTTCAGCATAGCAGATCAGCGGCCCCCGAACAGCCACCCTCGCTTCTGGCCGGTGAACGCCGAGGTGGTTCCTCCTCAGTGGCCGAGGCGCCGGCGGCGGCGGTTGGCGTAGATGCCCTGGATGAGTTTCTTGGGCCATTCGGCGATCTCAGCCTCGAAGGGGATCTGCAGGTAGTGGGTGGACTTGCCGGGCTCTGAGTGCTTGGTGACCCGGTGCGTGCCGTCAGCTCGGACACCCTCGTGCTGGTATCGGGCATACGCGGAGGCGGGCCCGCCGTAGGACACCAGACAGACGGGGTTGGCTTCGGTGGGCAGCGACACATTCCCGGACGCTTTCAGGGTGCCCCATTCCACCGGCACGATCTCCTGTGACGCGTCGAGGATGCGCCACCCGGCGTCATAGAGCGCGGCTCGCAGTGCGAGGTTGTAGTCCTGGCCGATGGCCTCGAGGTCGGCTTTGACCTTCGCCAGTTGTGCAGCGTCGATCAGCCGGCGGGTCATATTCTCCACGCTAGACGGCCCAGCGGCGTCCAGGGCGGCCCCCCACCGTAATCGGTTCGGAGCGGCCTGTGTGGCCCCGAAGCGGCTGCGACGCTCCTGGGCGCTGCTGGCGTGTCCTGGCGGCCGTCAGGAGATCATCAACACCAGCGCGAGCTGGTCGTCGGACTCCGGGGCGCGTCTGGAGTCCACGGCCACGACGGGCCGCACCTGGCCGTCGGGCAGTTCCACCGTGGCGGCGGTGCCGTTGGGGTCGGCGGTGGTGGCCACCGTGGCGGTGGCGTGTGGGATGGTGACCAGCCATGCAACGTCGGCATCGACACCGACGTTGTCGCGTTGCACCTTGGTGGCTCGCCGGATCTGTGCCTGGTAGGACACTGGGTCGCTGTGAGTGTCGGGCCCGCCGGCGGTGCGGGCGGTGAGGGTCCGTACCTGCACTGGGGTGTTGGCGAGCCGCGCCAGCATCTTGCGCATCTCGGTCACCTGATCACCCATCAGTCTTGTCGGTGGGGGCCGTGTCGTCGGGGGTGGCGATGCCGTAGTGGTTGGCGCAGCGCCACAGCGCCTCGCGCAGCATGTCTTGGCGGGTGGGTTTGCGACCGAACTTCTGGTTCTGGTCACACATGGCGTCGAGCATCTGCGCTTCGGCAGGGCTGAGCGCCAACTGGACACGCTCAAACTGGCTCATCGGACACCTCCTGGTTCGGGGCGGGGTTTTTGAGGGCGCGGATGTCGTCGCACAAGGCTTGCACCAACTCTCGGACTTCGTTCATGGTGCGGCCGAGGTCGGCGATGGGGTTCGGGGGTTCGTCGGGTTCGGGGGGTTCGGGGGGTGCGAGCCGGTTGCGGATGTGGTCGTTCTCTCGGATGATCAACGCGAGGCTGGCCTGGTAGTCGTTACCGAGGTCGTAGGTGCGGAGCTTGTCGGCGGCGCGGGCGATCTGGTCGCAGTGGTAGGAGGCGGGCCATGTCTGAGACCCGCCGGAGTGCTCGCCGCAGGTGGCCATCTCGTTGATGACCAGGGTCCGCAGCGCGGCCAGGTCCACGCTGAGGCGAACGGCGAGGGCCTGGCAGGCGATGCCTTCGCCCTCGCGGATCAACCCGAGCAGGATGTGCTCGGCGCCGACGTAGTTGTGGCCCAACTGGAGCGCTTCGCGCAATGCGAGTTCGAGGACTTTCTTGGCTCGGGGGGTGTAGGGGATGTGTCCGCTGGGGGCGACGCGTTCGCGGTCGCCGAGGATGTCGTCGATGTGGTGGCGCAGCACTTCGGGCTGGCCGGCCCCGGCTGTGGCCAGGGCTTGGGCGGCGATGGCTTCGCCCTCGACCACGAGACCTAGCAGCAGGTGTTCGGTGCCGATGTAGGTGCAGCCCATGTTGCGGGCTTCCTCGCCGGCGAGCACAGCGACTCGTCTGGCCCTGTCGGTGTAACGCTCGAACATCTGAGTCCACTCCCTCAGCCGCGGTGATGGTGACTGTACCACGGGCGCGGCTGATCCGCCTAGGCGAGTGGACCCAGGCGGGATCAGCCGTAACTCCCGAGGGGGTTGCGGGGGGGGGGGGGGGGGGGTCAGCTCAGAACGTCACGCCACAGGAACCCCAGCGCGCCGTCGATCACGCTGATGTCCCAGTAGCCGTTGGCCTCGTAGATGGTGGCGCTGTAGTCGTCTGACCACCACTCCCGCACCGAGGAGCCCATCTCGGGGCCGAGCCCCTGCACGTAGGGGCCGTTGATCCACTCGAAGATGCGGGCGGCGCCCTCGCTGTCGTCGATGGTGGTGCCCTCACCGAGGTGCATCATCAAGAAGTTGTCCGACAGGATGGGCGTGATGGCATCGTCGGCGCCCTCGTCGGCGGCGTTGTAGACGCCGTGCCCGATGATCCAGCCCTTGCTGAACGCGCCAGGGAACAGCGAGATGATGAAGTCCATGGTGGGGTCGCCACCCTGGTGGGTGTGCTTCCAGCGGTCCACGATGTCGTCGTTCTGGGCGATGGCCGCCGCGGTCTTGTAGTGCAGGACACCGATGTCGGGCAGCTTGCCGGTGCCGTCGAGGATGGCGTTGATGCCGTACTGGATGTCAGCGACGATGTCCGCCGATGAGCCGTCCCAGCGGTTCGCCCCCGACCGCGACGACACTCGTGCGTTGCCCGAGGACGCCGACACGTTGCCGGCGGTCCACGTCCCGCTGGCGAGGTTGAAGCACGTCGCCCCGAACGTGCGCTCCAGCTTGATGTTCATCTTCTCGGCGAGCTGGCGGACCTTGCCCAGCCCGCGGCGGCGGCGCAGGCTCGGGTCGGCGTTGGCCTCGGTCTGGATGGGCAGCAGCATCTGGTGGCTGTACCACTCGCACATGTAGGAGCCGGTGTCGATGCCCACATCGGTGCGGCGTCCCAGCGTCCCGGGGGCACGGACCTCGACGTCGTCGCGCAGGGTGTCGCCGCGGTCCTCGTCGTAGTACGTGTCGGACTTGTGCATCACCGGCACTGCCGGCAGTGCCCGACGAGCCGTGAACGCGCCCATGGTGTTCATGTGGCTGATCAAGAAGTTGCTCAGCGGCTTGTTGGTGTGGACCTGAGATGTCGTGGGACGGGGCATCTTCTTGCTCTCCTAGGTTGGAGGCAGACGGCCACTCCCGTCTGCGCCAGCTATGTGGCGGATCTTCGGTGTCAGGTTAGGCGGCTGTAACGACGGGGGTCGCGCAGCTGACGACGGCGGCGATCAACCGTCGGGAGTTCGCGGCGTCGGCGGCGTCCAACGCTCGCCCGACCGCGCGGTCCGTGTTGTCGGCGATGGTGGTCGAGAAGGCGCCCTTGGAGTCGGCTCGGCCGTTGGGGCCGGTGCCGATCATGTCGTCCACGTTCACCGCGGACCCGGCCGAGGCGCGCTCGACTTCGAGCTTGGTGGCGCCAATGATCATCACGTTGCCGTACTCGCCGGAGGCCGGGTTGTCCTGCAGCACCCCGATGGGCAGATCAGTGGCGGCGTCGCACAACTCGATCTCGCCGTTGCCGTTCCGTTTCACGAAGTGGTACTGAGCGGCGGACAGATCCTCACCGGCCTCGAAGGTGAGGCACAGGCCGTTGCCGACCTCGAACGCTGTGGTCATGGTGGTCTCCTAGGTGCTTAGGGTGGGCTGGGCCAGTTCCTCGGCTTCGAGCTGGGCAGCGAGTTCGGGCTCGAGGTCGAGGAACAGTAACATGGCCTCGTGCTCGCTGATGCCCTTCTCGATGGACAGCTCCTTGGACTTGCGCAGCCACGTCTCCCCCGCAGCGGACGCGTCCGCTGCGCCGGAGCCGTGCGTCGCGAACGCGGCGGACGCCTTGAACGCCTTGTCGACCTGCGTCAGCCGCTCGTGCACGAACTTCGCGGTCTCGGGCACGGCGTCCTCCATCTTGACCAGGTGCTCGGCGAACTCGGCGGGCTCGACGCCGGGCAGGTTCGCGTACTGGTCACGGACCTGGACGGTGGCCTTCTCGATGCGCCGCTCGTGGGTCATCTCATCGACCTGCTTGCGCAGATCGGCGACCGTGTCGGCGGTCGCGGCCGCGGCCTGCAACTCGGCGAGCCGGCTCTTGGTGATCGTCACCGTGTCGACGGCCTGGGCTGCGGCCTGGGCCTGCGACTCGGCGACCGTGCCGGCGGCGGCTGCGGCGGCGGCTGCGGCGGCGGCCTGCAACTCGGCGGCCGTGCCGGCGTCGATCGGTGTGCCTTCGTCGGTGTCGGTGGTGGCGTCGTCAGACATTCCCGTCTCCTTGGTCACGGGCGCCACTCCGCCATCGGTCGGTGCGGACTCTAGCGCCGGGTCGGTATCGGATGCAATGCGATCCATCACAGCGTCGAGCTGATCAGCGGACTTGATGACGTTGAACCCTTGGCGGCCGTGTGCGGGTCCGCCTACTCGGGGGCCGACACCGGACACCTCCCCGATGGTCAGAGTGGTCATCTGCTCGGGCATGAGACGGCACTCTACACGGCGGGCACGAGGCGTGCCCGGCCGGCGAGGCTCATGCCGTTGATGTCACCGGCGAGGACTCGGGGCCAGGCGTCGTCGGTCCAGCGCACCCCGATCCATGGGGTGCCGGCGGGGAACTCGACGGCCTCGGTCGATCCGTCGGCTTTGGTCAGGTCCATGGTGTGGGCCACGGGCCAGGACACGATCTCCAGCCACTCGCCGGCGACGGTTTCTGTGTGGTGGTCGTTGATGGTGCGGTCACCGGAACTGACCCAGTCCCACACCGACTTCTGCAGCAGGTCGGCGTCGGCTCGGTGGTCGTGGGCGTCGAACTCGCCGGGGATGTAGAGCGGGCCGAAGGTGTAGCGCTGAGCGTCGGCGGACTTGGCGACGGCGAGGTTCACCTCGGTGCGGGCCTTGGCCATTTCGACGGGTGGGTTCTGGGCCACGGCCTCGTCGATGGCCTCGCTGATCATCTTCGACACGACCTCAGCGGCCTGCATCTCGGACTCGGCCTCCCAGCGCTGCTCCCAGCAGCGCTCCTGCATCTCGCGCATCTCCTCGACGGTCTTGCCGGCGAGGTTGTTGGCGGCCCACTGGCGCATGATCTCCATCGAGCCCTTGGCGACACGCCGGCTCGGGAAGGTGGCCAGTTCCTCACCGGAGGCCTTGCCCACCGCGGCGTAGCCGGGTGCACCCTCGCGGCGTCGCAGATCCATGTTCACGCCGCGCAGGGTACTAGTTGATCGAGAATGGTCCTCGGATGCGCTCACCAGCCCGCCGACGCAGCAGTTCGTGTCGGCGGGCCTCAACGGTGCCGGCGGCGTCGGTGAGGGCGCGCCGGTCCAGGTCGGTCAGGGCGCGTCTGTCGGTGTTCGCGGTGGTCTGCTCGGCCAGCACCTTGCGCTCACGGGCCGCTTGGTCGGCCAGCACCGCTTCCTCGTGGTCAGCCACGGCGCAGCGCCGCCCGGGCGGCGGCGAGCTGGGCGCGGACCGCGGCCGTGTCATGCTCGCCGGTCGGGGTGGGGGTGAACATCGGTGGTGGCCGGCTCGCTGGCTGCGAGACGCTGGGGCTGGTCTTGTGCCGCTGGTGGCACGGCTTGCAGCGGATGTCGCCGTGGCGTTGCTGGCTGGCCGTCAACACCGCCGGGCAGTCGATACAGGTCGGCTCGCGCTGTGTGTGTGTTCCCCTCTTATCCCTACTGTCAGGCAATGAGCTGACACCTTCGTCAGGTAATGAGCTGACGAAGGTCCCCATCTGGCGCAGCACCACGCCACGCATCAGGGTGCGCTTCACGGTGGCCCGTCCTCGGCGGGTCTGGTGGGACTCGAGGACACCTTGGGTGCAGGCATCCGCGAGGTGGTTGCGCACCGCCGGGGCCCGCACACGGCCGTCGGGGTGATACCAGCCCAGCTCCGCCGCGATCTGGTCTGAGGTGTCGGTGGTGAACCCGACCCCGCCCATGATGTGCAGCACGTAGTTGACCACCACCACTCGGCGGGGATGGGCAGGCCACAAGCGGGCCACGAACGCGTACTCGGCTCGGATGTGGTCGCGGGCGTAGCGGGCGGCCAGGTCACCCAGATCGGCCACAGTGCGAGCCGCTAGCACAGCCGGGTCAGAAGATGCGGTGAATAACTGCCCCTGGACTGCTACCCTGTCCGCTGGTGCTGACATGCGTTGGTGCCTCCTCAACCTGACCGGTTGATTGGTTCCAGGAGCGGCCCCCCGCAAGGGGGGTCGTTCCGCGTCAGGAGCCGCGAGCCTACTACGCGCCCCGCAGCAGACGATGAACCCGCACCGTGTCAGCCCCGCCGTGCCGGCGACGCTCGTGTGACTCTGCGGCCTCGAAGGCCTCGCCCTTGGTGGGGTACTCGCCCAACAACCCGGCGTCGGGATCGAACAGCGATTCCTGCTCGTCGATGGCGCACTGCCAGCAATCCAAAGACCACCGGTAGGCGTCGCGCGGTGTTGGCCGGTTCGGGTGCAGGCGCGGCAAGGTCACCTTGACGGGGTGGCGGTCACCAGTGACGGGCACTTCGACGGTGCCGATCAGCGGGTTGTTCACAGCAAGACCTGTTGGCCGCTGTGGATCACCTCCGCCCGAGCGGGGAACTCTCGCAGCAGCCGACCGTCCAGCAGCGCCCCGCCCTTGCCGTGTGAGGGTGGATCGATCTCGCCGGCCTCACGGTGAGACATGCCCGCCTCGATCACCAGCGGGTTGGAGCGGTAGGTGCCCCACTGCTTGCCGAACACCGCGATGCCCAAGTCGATGCACTCAGCGGTGATCTCGCGGGCCCAGCGTGGCCGGCAGTCACGGGCCCCGCGGCCCGACTCGCCACCCCAGATCACCCAATCCGGCAACGGCGGGTCGCCGGTCTGGGTGAGTTCGAGGGGGCCGATCATCGGTTCGTAGGACACGAACCTGACGGCCGCGTCGAACTCCAGCATGTGCTTCCAGCGCAGGTCGTAGTTCGGCTGGTCCTCAGCGGTCATGCCCACCCACACGTTCGGCCACCGCACCGACGAGAAGTCATCGGGCAGCATCGCCGCGGCCAGGCGTGGCCGCTTGGTCAGCAGCAGCCAGTTCAAGTTCGGCGTCACGCTGATCAGTTCCCACAGACGCTCACGCTGATCCCCAGGGGCTTGTGGATCGAACACGTCGGCCAAGCTCGAGCAGAACACCCTCATCGGCCGGCCGTGGGTCTCGAGGGCCCGCTCGTTCCAACGCAAGGGCTGGCGCCAATACTGGTCGCTCATCGTCTTGCGCGGCGAGTCCGGCTTCCAGTCATGCCACCGGCGCCGTATCGCCAACGACTCGGCATAGCAGTTGTCGCACCCCGAACTGACCTTGGTGCAGCCAATCCACGCGTTGAAATGTGGCGTCCGTCCACTCAATCTTCGAGGTCTCCGCCATCTGCCACCACCTCCTCCATGTTCTTGCTCAAGACCGCCGAAGCGATCATCCATGAGGATCGTCCTGCATCAACCCGATGGCCTTGTTGCACGAGGGGCATAGGTTCCCCCGTGTGGGAGCCCCCGTGGCGTGGTCATGGTCGATCTGTCCACTCGATCTTGGTGGTCTCAGCCATCGGCTTGGCCTCGCGGTCGGACTAGACGGGCCGCGGTCACCACGCACGGCTCGGCTCGGGTCACGTCGATCTCCACGTCGGTGTGCACGATAGACGCTTCGGAGGTGGCCGCCAGCCACGCGTTGCGGACAGTGACCCGGAGCCGGTCAGTGCCGAGCCGGTCCGCGGCGTCGGCAAGCACCGACACGGTCACGGGGCGTTGTTGGCTGCGGTCACGGCGACCTGACGCAGCCAGGTGCTCAGCGGCAGTGTGGCGGCGTCGGCGACGGTCTGGCACTTCTCGGCCTGCTCGGGAGTCAGCCGCACCATCACTGGCACGCTGTGTCGTCGTTCACTCATCGGGTTCTCCTCATCGGATCAGTTTCACGGCTTCGGTCTTGGCCTTGGCCAACGTCTTGTACGGCCCCGAGCGAGTCGGGCTCATCTCGATGGTCATGGCCATCCACTTGCGGCCGGCGACGGGGTGCACGGCCACGCCTCGAGCGAACCGCTGACTAGGTGGTGTCACCATGGCGGAGTAGCCGCCGTCAGGGTCACGCTCCCAGTCAGCCACCGGTCCACCCCACCCCGTCACACGCCGTGCACACCTCGGCCCCCTCGGGCATCTTGATCTGGTTGGCCCTGGCCACCAAGCTCGGCCCGCTCACGAGCCAGGCGCGCCTCGAAAAGTCAAGGTGCGCTTGGCCTTGCGCTTTGGCTTTGGTCTCGCTGCTGTGGGTGCCGCACTTGGTCGCCACCCCATCGACGAGGTCATAGCGGGCCCGGTAGGGGCAGCGGTACTGGCTGAACCCGCCGTGACTCCACAACTTCTCGGTGCACATTGGTTCCATAGTGGTCACACTACCCAGCCTGTCAACTCTTGTCAACGGTGGTGTCGTGGATCCAGCGGGCCGCGGTGGCCAACTTCGACCGGTACTCCAGTCGGCTCATCCAGCGCCTCGGCCCCATGGGGTCTAGCTGAGTTGCAACCGGGTTCGCAGGTACTCCATCCCGCGGTCGCCCTTGATCCGGTTGCAGTGGCCGCACAGCAGTTGGAGGTTGTCGAGGTGGTCGGTGCCGCCCTTGGCGACAGCGATGATGTGATCCACCTCCAGGTGTCGGGCCTCGAAGTGGGTGCGGCATCCTGCGCAGTTGCCGGACTGGGTGCCGTAGAGGTGTTGACGGTTGGCGGTGCAGTTGTAGGGGGGGGGTGTCCCCAGGTCGGTGCGCTTCGGGAGATCGGTGCGATGCACGATGCCGCTGAACAGACCTTGACGGTCCGCGATGCGCTCGACCACCAGTTCGGCGGCTTTCGCGGAGATGTCGATTCCTGCCCAGTTGCGGGTGAGGTCGTGGGCTGCGACAAGTGTCGTGGCGCACCCGCAGAACGGGTCGAACACTATGTCGCCGGGGTTGCTGCTAGCCGCGATGATCCGGCGTAGCAGTTTCAATGGCTTCTGTGTCGGGTAGCCGACCCGTTCCTTGCTCGATCCGGCGAGGATGGAGATGTCCCATACGTCGCGCAGCGGCATTCCCTTGGTCGGCTCATCTATAACGAGTTTGCGAGTGCCGGTGTCGGGATCGAGTATCTGTGTCCGGCCCTTGAAGCGTTTAAGGTAGCTCTCCGACGGTGGCTCGTACTCGACATTGAACGTCGGGGGGCTGCCGTTGGCGTAGCGGAGGATCACATCGTGCATGCGCTGGAAGTTGGACTGCTTGGACGGCCAGCGCCGGTAGGTCCAGATGATCTCGTTACGGAACTGTCCACGCCCGAATATCGCGTCAAGCAGCAGTTTCAAGTAGTGACTCATCGTCGGGTCGCAGTGCAGGTAGAGGCTGCCGGTCGGTTTGAGCAGCCGGTGCATCTCCAGCAACCGGACGGCCATGTACGCCAGATACGACTTGTCGCTAGCAGTCATGGCGGCGAGCAGCACCCGCCAGACGGCAGGGTGACGGTCCTCCATGAGGTTGATCCACTCGGCGTCGATGTCAGTGAGGGTCCAGGTGTCTTTGAACGCCGCGCCGGCAGCAGCCGAGCCGATTGGGGCGGCGTAGTCAGTCTTGGAGTTGAACGGCGGATCGAGATAGACGAGATCGACACTGGCGCTGTTCATGCCGCGCATGACGTGGAGATTGTCGGCAGTCCAGACGGTCTGCGCCGCCCAGTTGGGCTCCGCCATGACGGCTAGGCGGTGAGGTGGGCGTAGGTGATCCGCCGCCCGACCATGCGGGCGACGAGGTCCTGCATCGCAGTCACCCGTGGATCCTGAACTTGGCGGCGT
This sequence comes from Chloroflexota bacterium, assembly GCA_965243625.1. GTDB lineage: Bacteria > Chloroflexota > UBA11872 > UBA11872 > UBA11872 > JAJECS01. Next base: position 47,529 of record CBDEVI010000001.1, on the reverse strand, counting down.
TGACGACGTTCACTCGGAACGTCAGCCGCAGCCGCTTGTCAGGGTCGAAGGTCATGTTGACCGCGGTGACCGTGGCCTCAGGGGCCAGGTCACCGGTCGTGGTCAGCAGGCCTCGCTCGGTTGCTTCGGCGATGGTCTGTCGGATCTCGACGGTGTTCTCTTGGATGTCGCCGTTGTGGTCGAAGGAGTAGGCGCTCAGGCCGTTCTTCTCAACGGTGACCGGTCCGGTGTCTGTCATGGTTGCCTCCATGTGATTGGTTCCGGTGTCACCCTACCAGCAATGTCAACTCTTGTCAACTCGTGGCGGGGTGATTGTCTGTTCGGTTAGGCTCCACCCTGCGGGCTTCCGGGTGGGAGCCACGGACTCATAATCCGAGGCGCAGAGTTCGAGTCTCTGGTCCGCCACCATGGAGGTCACCGCCTGGCCCATCGACCAGCTCACACCCCACCCCACCAACCCGCGCAGCATCAGCGACCACGCAGTCCAGGCCGTAGCCGAACTGATCCGCCGCTACGGATGGCGCCAGCCCATCGTCGCCGACACCGACGGCGTCATCGTCGTGGGCCATACCCGCTTCTACGCAGCCCGACTCCTCGGCCACGACACCGTCCCAGTGCACGTAGCCGCCGAGCTGAGCGACGAGGAGGCCATGGGCTACCGGATCGGCGACAACGCGGCCAACCGGCTCACCGACTGGGACCCCGCCCTGCTCTACGACAACCTCTCCCAGATGGGGGATGACTACGACGAACTCGCCAAGGCGACGGCGTTGGAGGTGTCCACCATCGAGGCGCTGCTGGACCCCAAACCCGAGGGCATCTTGACCGAAGCAACCGAGGCGACCTACTGGGTGACGCTGTCAGTGCCAGCCGAGAAACGTGAGGAGCTGGACGCCGCCGTGGCCAGGTTGGCGAAGCGGGTCGGGGCCGAGGTGCTGCGCCGGTGATCCTCGTCTACCCACAGGGAAACGCCAGAACCCCGAGACACGATCCGGCCCGAAGCCACCGACCGGGGCGATGACACTTGTGGCGCTCGAGGCGGTGCGGTTCCCGCTCCCAGACGGTGACCGCTGGGAGTACCAGTGGGAGACCTCGTGAGCGAGGCGTTGGAGTCCTCCTCGGGCACCCCGCTGAACCTCGACCACCGGTTCCGGGACAACACCGCCGTCGGCCCCAAACTCGCGCTGCGACGCTGGGCCCGCAACCAGCTCACCCACAGCATGGTCGCAGTGGTGGACGTGTTCCCTGGCGAGCGGGTCATGCGCCGAGGCTGGCCCAACGCCACCTTCACCGAAGGCATCCCCGTGGCGCCGATCAGCTTCGACGCCATCGACGCCGACCCCTACGGCGACCCCTGGGCCTCGCTGTGCGCTGTAGCCGCCTGTAGGCGCTCAGACGGCCCGCTCGCTGTGGTGTGGACCGACGGCACCGGAATCGACCAACGCCTCACAGGCGGCTTGTCTGAGGCGCTACAGCGGCTCACAGGCGTAGAGCCGGCCCGCGGGTTGGCACGGCGCGGCGTTTGGGAACGCATCCAACGCTCAGCGCTGGACGGTTTCGCCGGCGAACTCGACATGACGGTGGATGTGATGCGCTGGTCGGCGCACCGCAACCTGTTCTACGCAGCCGCGCTACTCCACTAGCCGCTGCTGAGGTCGTCCCACCCAAGCGATCAGCTCGTCCAATGGTGGACCCGTCAGCAGTTCCCGCGCCTCGTCGGACACCTCGGCCAGGCGAGTGGCCACCTCGCCATCGTCGAGGCCGAGCTGGATGCGCACCTCGGCTAGGGGCCGGGCTTTCTTGATCTGGTTGCAGGCCGAGTGGGTGGCTCGCAGGTTTGGCCAGCAGCCGGGGCCCGCCACGACTTACCGGCTCGACGTGGTCCACCTCGAAGGTCGGCCACGGCGAGGTGCAGTCGTTGCGTTTGCGGGGCCGTTCCATGGGGTCCAGGCAGATGCCGCACAGGTTGTCCTGCACGATCCGCAGGTCGTTGACGAGCAGCGCCGGCTTGTCCCAGGCGATGGAGCACACCTTCGACCAGCCACGCCATGTGCGGCTGCACCAGGTCGTCTGTCGGCCCTTCAACGGATCCCCGCAGGCTTGGCAGGCCCAGCGCAACGGGCTTGGTCCAGCCTCCCACTTGGGCGTTGAGGTGGTGGCCGCAGTCGGGGCAGCGGGCCATGCCGTCGGTGGCCCACAGGATCATGTCGGCGGTGCGGCCCTCGAAGCCCTCGGGCATCTTGCGGTAGCCGGAACCGTCATGGAACGGGCGACCGTCGACGAGGTCGCACTGGGGGCAGCGCACCATCATCGACGGATAGACCTTGCGCATCAGCCCGACTCGTAGGTGAGCATGTGGAGACCCACCTTGGTGGTGTCGGGATGTCGTGTCCAACCCGCCGCCAAGAAGCAGTAGCCGGGGTTCGTTGAGCGGATCGACTTCGCGTTGACGTAGGTGTAGAGCACACCCACAGGCCACCTGGCCCTGGCCAGCTCGACCGCAGCGCGGATCAAGTCTGAGGACAGCAGCGGCCCCTCGTTGCGGAACACTGCCAGATTGATGCCACCAGGCGGGGCGAGGGCTGCTGTCGTCGATGAACTTGCGCCACACCGCCAACGCATCACCCGACGCGGTGCGCAGCACCAGCTTCTCACCAGGGCCGACAAACAGCTTCGGCCGGCGTCCGTCTCGGTAGTGGCGACGGCTGTAGTGCCGGTCGAAGATCGCGCGACAGGTCGGGTCGCCGTCCTTGGCCACCATCCACGGCCCCGAGGTGGTGGCCAACGCCAACTGAGCGAACATCAGGCCCGGGCGGCCTCCACCGCCTGAATGAAGCGGGCAGCCAACGGGGGCACTATCGCGTTGCCGTAGCCCCGCAGCAACGCCACCCGGCTCGGGGGCTCATGGACCACCTCGACATGCGGCGTCACCCGCTGGCATGTCTCGCAGGCCTCCATGCCCTCATACTCGTCATCATCGACAGGCAGCCACAGATCGGCCCAGGTGCCAGTGCGGTCTATACAGAAGCGGCAAAGTCGCTCCACCCGGCCGGGAACCCCATCAGCCAACGGGAAAACTCTGGGTTCAGCACGCCTCGCTTTTCCATCTCGGCAGGCGATCCACTCGCTGACACCCCATGCACCTGATCCTTGAGCTGGCTGCGCTCCCCATTTGGATCCTGTGGGCCGTCCTTCGCGTCGGCCGCGGTCGGCGTTCCCCAGCCCGCCGTCTGAGCCACCGTCACCAACTTGCGGCCCGTCTCCCCCTCCGGCTCCGGGCCCCCCGTGGACTCCGTCGGTGTCGGCCACCCCGCCATCTGAGCCTGCATCCCCAGATCCAAGCCACGCTTGCCCGACTCCCCCACCGCGCCCGTCTCGCAGCTCCGAGCTGTCGACTCCTCGCTGTGCACCCGGGCGTGGTCCATCTGTGTGGGTGTCGCCCAGCCCGCCACTCGGCCCAGTGTCGGGTTGCCCCTCGGGTAGGTCGTGTCCTGATCCGGACGCTCCGCCTTCGGAGTCGGCCAGCCGGTAGGCGGCGAAGTAGATGCGCTGTCGGATGTGCGGGGCCCCGACGCCCGCAGCCGACAGATCGGCAGCCCCGCAGGCATATCCCAAGTACTCCAAGTCAAGACGTACTCCGGCGAACCACTCCCGCCCAAGAGGACTCGCAACCTGTTCTCCAAACACGACTGCAGGTCGTAGCTCGGCGATGAGACCGAAAAGAGCAGGCCACAGGTGTCGCTCGTCGGCAGCTCCCTGTCGCTGTCCAGCGCTCGAAAGCGGCTGACAGGGACAGGAGGCGGTCCACACGGCTCGGGTTCGTGGCCAGCCAGCGAGGTCGAGGGCGTGGGGCCATCCTCCGATCCCGGCAAAAAAGTGGCACTGGGTGAACCCGGCGAGGTCATCGGCTTGCATCTCCTGGATGGGGCGGTCGTCTATGCGGCCGGGTGCGATCACCTCGGCTGCGGCCAGGTTGGTGAGCCATGCCGCGGCTGAGGGATCGTTGTCGTTGTACCAGGCCGTCACCTGATCGAGTGTAGCCCGTACATCTGTACGGGTTCAGAGTCGGCGAGCCAGAAACTCGGCCACCCAGTGCCCGGAGGTCTAGCCGTACAGATGTGCGGCTGTCACTCGACCACGGCTTCGGCGCTGGCCTCGGCCAAGGCGTTAGCCAACCGCTGAGCCCCTGACCCATGACCGGTACCCATCGCGTGCAGCTTCTCCAAGAACGCCTGGCTTTCTTCGTCCCAATCCAACGCGACGGTGCCGGAGTGCTCGACCTTGTGGTTGGCCCGGAACTTGCGCGGCCGGTTCGCCCGCAACAACTCCACGAGGAGCTGGTCAGAGTATTCACGGATGACCCCGACCTCCTCGCCCTTGTAGAACACCGGCTTCAAGGTGCCGACCACAGCCCGACGGTGGGCCTCGGCCTCGAGCCGGTCCCAGGCATCCTCGAGCGCTTGATCCCAGGCATCAGCGAACTCGGCATCGGCGGCGCGCCAGCCGTACACGGTGGCTCGGGGCACCCCGCTGTGGGTGCAGGCCGAGGTGGTCACCCCCACCAAAGCGAGCGCACCGAGGAAGGCTTGCTTGCGGGGAGCGTCAGCCTTGGCCTTGGCCAGCACGCGTCGGTGCCGGGTCTGGCAGGAGCGGTCCACGTACTTGCGGCCCTTCGCCACAGCGGTGCCGCACCCGCAGGCGCACAACTGAGTCATCTCAGCCTCGCATGTGGGGTTGTCTGCCCCTGCCCGAGCGGCCTGGTCTCACTCATTGCTTCCGAACACTAGCTTGGAAGGCTGTGACCCTCACGCTGGCCAGCATCGAGACGGTGCTCGGCACCGCGCCGCCCATCTTCCGCGAGATGCTGCCCTATCTGTGGCGCGAACTGTGGATGCGCCCCGACCAAGACCCCCTATGGGACCAAGATTGGCTCGTCCGTCTCATGTTGGGTGGCCGAGGCGCCGGCAAGACCCGCTCAGCAGCCGAAGCGATCCGAGAAGCCGCCACCACCGGCGTCGTGAAACCCGGCCAAGGCGTCGGGCTGGTGGGCCGCACCTACGACGAGGCCGTCAACATCATGGTGCAGGGCCCGTCGGGGGTCCTCAACGTCGGCCACCCCAGCCAACGACCATCGTTCGTGAAAGCGACCGGCGAACTGAAATGGCCCAACGGCGTCACCGGCCTCGTCCTGTCCGCTGAGGCGCCCTCATCGCTGCGAGGCCACCAGTTCCGCATCGTGTGGTGCGACGAACCCGCCGCCTGGAGCCGCCTCGAAAGTGTCGGGGATCAGAACCCATGGCGAGTCTTGCAGATGGCGGTGCGCGAGCAGGGCGAGGGCTCGGCCCGCATCCTGGCCACCACCACCCCACGCGCCACGATGTGGATGCGGCGGCTCGCCAACCTGCCCACCACGCTGATGACGGCGGTGCCCACCTCGATCAACATCGCCAACCTCGACGCCCGTCAGGTGGCGGGCTGGTACGCAGAGTTCGCGGGGTCACGCTGGGCTGATCAGGAGTTGGAAGCCCAGATATTGGACGAGACCGAGGGGGCATGGTTCCGAAGGGAGTGGTTCCAGTCCGGGCGCCGCGACCCGCACCCCGTCCGCGACACCCCCGCGGTGTGGGTCAACGAGATGCCCCGCCAGCTCGTCGTCGGTGTCGATCCTCAGGGTGGTGGTGAGTCGATGTGCGGGATCATCGTCTGCGCCGAGACGGTCGATGGCGAGCTACAGGTCTGGGACGACATGAGCATCCACGGCTCGCCGGCGGAGTGGGCGGACCAGGTCATCTTGTGCTGTGAGAAGTGGCACACCCGTGAGGTGGCGTTGGAGAAGGAGTACGGCAACAAGATGGGCCGGGATCTGTTGCTGCGCTCCCCGGGGGGTGAGCACCTGAACATTCATCTGGTGTCATCGGGTGGGCAGGGCAAGGCGTTGCGAGCCGAACCGGTCGCGGCCCGGTTCCAGAAGAAGCAGGCCAGGATGCGGGGCGGGTTCCGGGACCTCGAGGAGCAGTGCTGCGTGGCGTCGGGCACGCCGGTGGCGACCCGTAGGGGAGCGGTGGCCATCGAGGACGTGCTGGTCGGCGACGAGGTGTGGACCCGACAAGGATGGCGGCCAGTGATCCGCACATGGGACAACGGACACAAGACGAATCTGGTAACTCTGGAGGCGGGAGGGTGTGCTGTGACCGTCACCGCCGACCACAAGATGGCCACCCCGGCCGGATGGGTCCAGGCCGGCGACATCAAGATCGGAGACCAGCTCACATGCCTCGCAGGCACCGAGCCAACAACGACCTGGCCAACCTCGAATGCCTCCCAGCCGGCGACCACCTACGCCAGCACAAGCTCGGCTCTACTCACGGCCCCGAGGCCCGAGCCCGCATCGGTGCCGCGAACCGCAAGCACTGGGCCGAGCGCAAGCCCCGAGACGTCACCTGCGCTGTGTGCGGCACCGTCTTCACCGGCACCCGAGCCAAGTTCTGCTCAACCTCATGCGCCACGAAGGACCGACACCGCCGGACCTATGTTCCTGGCAAGGGTTACCGCCGCCTCGACGGCACCTACAGCCCGCGTCCATGACCTGTCCGTCGCCGAGGTGCACGAGTACTTCGCCGGCGGCATCTGCGCATCGAACTGCATCTGGACCGAGGAGGACAAGACGAGCCCGGACCGCATGGATGCCATGGTGCACGCGATGCGGCACCTCGACCCGAGCCTTGCAGGGCCGGCGATCCCTGAGCCCGGCTGGTCCGCACACTCAGAACTCGGCCCGAACCGGTGGCGGATCACCTGACCCACTCGCACAGGCCCGGGCGGCGAGCCCGAGGGCGTGTCAGGCGTCGCCACAGCTTCTCGGGGATCAGGTTGACCACGATCACCACCGCGGCGAACAGGCACAGCGGCCCCCACAGGACCGCGAAGACGATCAGCTCGGCTGGGGTCATGGTGCCGGCTCGTCGTTGACGACGGCTCCACAGCCGCCACAGACCCGGCAGGAGTGCCAGGCGATCTCGCTGGGGTTGGTGGTGGCTGAGTAGCCGGAACGCCACAACCGGCCCCCACAGGCCGGGCAGACGCCTTCTGAGCGCAACCCGCGAGCGGGGATCGCCTTGCAGCTGCCAGCAATGGCAGCATGTCGATCAGCTCCCCGACGGTCGTGTGGCACCAGGCCATGGCAGATCATCGAGCCAGTCTGTCACACTGGCTCCAACACGATCCGATCCCACTCGATGCCGTCACCGATGCCGAACTCGCGGGATCACCTGGCCGTCGCGCTACGACGGCCCCACCACCGTGACGGTCACGACCCGCGAGGATGCCGAGCGGATCGTGACCAAGCAGGCCCCGCAGGATGTCAGTTGGGTGAGACCGTGATGAACGGGTCGTTGTCAACCGGGGTGCCTCGACAGACACCCTTGGAGTAGATGGCGATCAGCACACCCAGCATCACGCAGCCCACATCGTTGCGGCGCTCAGTCGAGGTCATGGTGTAGCTGCGGCTGCGGTAGGCGTTGATGGCCTCGGCCATGCGACCGTAGGGGCCTTGTGGTTCGGTGTTGAGCGACACGCCGAGGTCTCGCAGGTCGCCGGTCAGATTGTTGACGGCTTGCACTTCATGCGGCTGCAACATGTCAGCTCGCCTCCCTGCGCTGCTTGGCGCGCTGCGCGGCCCGCTTGATCGCGGCGTCCTCGGTCTCGGGTGTGCGGTACTCGCCGGCCAGGTGCTTGGCGGCTTCGATGATCAAGTCCTTCTGTCGCTCAGCGGCGATGACTGGCAGGCTGTAGCGAGCAAAGAAGATGGCTCGCCACCGCTGGCTGTGGCTTCCGTTGACCGGCTTCTGCCATCCGCCTGGTGGCACGGCCATGACCTTGCCGACGGCCTGGCCGTTGCTCATCAGAGTGCGACCGAACTCGTCTGGTTCGATGGTGACTGTTGGCCTGTGGTTCATGGTGCCTCCTGGCTGGTTCCGGTGTCACCCTACCAGCAATGTCAACTCTTGTCAACTCGTGGCGGGTGAGATTGGTCGGGCTGGTTTAGGCTGCGAGCCGTGCCTCGTGCCCGTGCTCCCAAGCCCGTAGGACGTCCAGCATTGGACATCGCCGGCGGGATCGTCCAGCAGCCGTTGCAGAAGCTCACCGGCTGGCGGGGCCGGCTCCTGTACGGCGACATGAGCCGCGACCCGGTCCTGGCCGGGTTGCTGCTCGGCATCCGCCACACCGCCGCGGAGGTCAAGTGGAGCTGGGAACCCGACGACAACGCCACCGGTGACGATCACGTCGCGTTCGTCACCGAGAACTGGCAGATGCTCGATCCCGGCTGGCCCGACATCTTGAACGCCCTGTTGAAGGTGATGCTGCCGTATGGCTTCGATTTGTACGAGCCCGTGTTCGAGGTGCGAGACAACCGGGTGTGGTGGAGCGAGTGGTCGCCGCGTCATCCGGCGTCGATCATCGAATGGGAGCGCGACGACCGCACCAACAAGGTCACCGCGGCGGTGCAGCAGACTTCGACGATCCCGCGGCGGGCGATCCCGATGGCGGCGCTCATGCACTTCCGCACCGACCTGGCCGACGCGTCACCCGAGGGCATGTCGGTGCTGCTGCCGGCTGTGGAGCCGTGGTACTTCAAGCACCAGATCCAGGAGATCGAGGCGACCGGCATCGAACGGGACAACGTGGGCACCCCGACAGTAGGGGTGCCACCGTCGATGATGAGCCCCAACGCGACACCGCACGAGAAGGCCGCGCTCGAGGAGTACAAGGAACTGGCCCGCAACATGCGCGTGGGCGACGCGTCGTGTCTGGTGTTCCCCCGCAAGCTCAACCCCCAGTCGGGTGAACCCGAGATCATCTTCGAGTTGATGGCCTCACCCGGTGCCAAGATGTTCGACACCGGGCCCGTCATCACTCGCTACAACGTCGAGATGGCCATGAGCCTGATGGGTGACTGGCTCTACCTCGGCCACGACAAGTCCGGTTCCTGGTCGCTCGCCACGGTGAAGGTGGAGCAGTGGAACCGCAACATCAACAGCTGGTTGGACCGGATCGCGACGGTGGTGTCCAAGCAGGGCGCCAAGATGCTGCTCGCGTTGAACGGCTTGGACGGGCCCCCTCCGAAGCTGGTTCACACACCGGTGCGGTCCGTGGACTTGGAGGCCCTGGCGAAGTATGTGGTCGCGCTGTCCAACAGCGGGAACCTGACCACTCCCGATGTGGATCTGGAGAACCATCTGCGAGCCGCGGGGCAGTTGCCGGAGGTGTCCGAGGAGGCGTTGCAGGCCGCCGAGGAGACCCGGCGGCGTATGGAGGAACTGGCCATGGCCGGCTTCGACGACGAGACCAGCGACAGCGACGACAGCGACGACGACGCGTGATGGCCGTAGGTTCCTCCCAGGAGGGCCCGGCACCTAGCCACTCCCAGGTGGGATTCGGCGTAGGGCTTCATCCAGCGAAGGCGCTCATGCAGCCGTAGAAACAGCACCGCCATTCGGCACGATCACCAACGCCCTGTGGTGAGCCCCGGTGTCGGCCCACCGCACAGCGGACAGTCGCCAGCGACACGGGGGGGGGGGGGGGGGGGTGAACCTGGTGGCCGCAATGCCTGGCACGGCCGCAGACCTCACAGCGACCGTCCCTCGCCCATGCGGTCCATGGCCGCCTGGATCTCGGCGATGACCATCTCGACGGTGGCCGTCTCCCACGCCAGGGTGCTGATGAACTGATGATCCCGGTAGGTGCGCAGCTCGGCGATGCTGGCTCGGATGTCGTCGAGGGCGCGGTGTGCCTTGACGTTGGGGCGGGCGCGCTCGACGAGGCTGGGCCGCCATCGCTTCGCGAGTTCAAGGATGGTGGACACGTCGATGTTGCGGTAGTGGAACCAGTCGTGGGTGTTGGGCATGTGGGCTTGGAGCCAGCGGCGGTCGAAGTCCACGCTGGATCCGCACATGGGGTGTTCCTTGGTCTTGGCGAACCGGTCCAGGAAGTCTCGGAACATGCTGTCGATGGTGTTGATGTGGCGGGGTTGGGCGGCGGCGGCGCGGCAGATGTCGAGCAGGCCGCTGGTTTCGTGCATGTCTTTGGCGGTGGTCTCCCAGAAGGTGCTGTCAAGGGTGTCGGGGGTGTGGGGCACGATGGCTGAGGCGCAGGCGTACTCGACGAGCTGGTTGTTGGTGGCCACGATGGCCACCTCGAGGATGAGCCCGTTGGTGGGGTCCAGTCCGGTGGTTTCGATGTCTACCCATACCATCATGGTGGGTTACCTCCTCTTATCGGTGGTGGTGGTGTTGTCGGTGTCGGCTCGCTCGCGGCAGTAAGCCACGAACCGGACACGCTCAGCGTCGTGACCTTGTACTCAGCCATCGGTCATGCCCGCCCTGTTCAGGAACTTGACAGCCTCGGCCTTGGAACCCGACCCAGTGAAGTCACCCGCCAACACGACGGCTGCCGCGGCGACGGTCTGGCGCAGACGGCGCACCTCCACGACCAGCTCGGCCAGGACTTCCTCGGTGGGGGTCATCATGGTGCCTCCTTTGAGGGTGGCAGGGCGAGGACATGGCCGCGTGTCACAGCCGCGGCTATTCGCTCGGGGTTGTCGGCCAAGGTCTGGTTGCCGGCCCCGAGCAGGTAAGGCGCCCATGCGATCTCGGCGGTCACCTGGCAGGTGACGGGCCCCCAGTTGCTCATGTGGCCTCCCTGACCGTGGTTCCGTACAGATGTACGGTAACAGGTGGGGCCGAGGCCGGCAACCGTCTGGTGTAGCCTCGACCTGTTGGCGGAGTGGCGCCCCGGATGAAGGGTGGCTGTTTTGGCCTTCGGTGGTGGTGTCGGTGGTGGGCTGAGTTTCGGTGGCGCCGATCTTGCGGTGGTTGTCGCGCTCGAAGCGATGGACAAGACCCGCGCCGGGATCCGTTCCGCGGTGGCGAACCTCGACGGGTACGCCAAAAAGACCGAGCAGATGGGCCGCAAGCTCACTATGGCGCTCACGCTGCCCCTCGTGGGGTTCGGGGCTGGGGCGGTCGCCGCGGCCCGCAGCTACGAACGGTCCTTTGCTCAGATCGAGGCGTTCGTGGGCCGCTCCGCGGCTGAGGTGCAGGCCATGAAGTCCGTCACCGAGGACTTGGCCGCGGCTTCCGGCGTCGGGCCCCGCGAACTGGCCGAGGGCTTCTATGCGGTCACCAGCGCCGGGTTCTCGGGGTCGGACGCCATCAAGGTGATGGATGCAGCATCCAAGGCCGCGGCGTCGGGCATGGGCGAGACCCGCACCGTCGCCGAAGGCCTCACCCGTGCGGTGTCCGCCTATGCACGCGTCGGGCTCACCGCCGCGGAGGCGACCGACTACCTCGCCGCCACGGTCCAGCAGGGCAACTTCCGCGCCGATCAGCTCGCCAACGTCATGGGCCGGGTCGTGCCGGTGGCGGCGGCGGTGGGGGTGGAACTCGATGACGTGGGTGCCGGGCTGGCGGTGCTGTCGCGTCAGATGGACATCGACGAGGCCGCTACCGGTCTGGCCGGGATCATGTCGAAGCTGATCAAGCCGGCGGAGATGGCCCGCGATGAACTGGAACGGGTCGGGCTTTCCATCGAGCATCTGCGCCGGGTCGCGGACGAGGACCTGATCGGCGCTTTGCGGATGGTCGAGCAGTCCGGGGCCGACATCGGCAAGGTGTTCGAGGACATTCGAGCCATCCGCGCTGTGCTGGCGTTGGTGGGCGCGGACGCCGCCGAGGTGGACTCGGTGTTCCGGGCGTTGGACGAGTCGGGCGGGATGGTCGATGCGGCGTTCTCGAAACTGGCCGACACTGCGGACATGAAGATCAGCCAGGCCATGGCCCGCATGGAGTCCCAGTTGGTGTCGGTGGGTGAGGATCTGCTGCCGATGGTGGCTGACGGGTTCGCCGAGATCGCCGAGATGGTGGAGCGAGCCGTTGGGGTGTGGAACAACCTCGACGCTGTGACCCAGAAGATGATCATCGCGTTCGCTGCGCTGGTCGCGGCTGCGGGGCCGGCACTGATCGCGTTCTCGTCGCTGATCAAGGCCACCGCCGCGCTGCGGGTGGCGATGATGGCTCTGAGCGCGCATCCTGTTGTCGCGGGGTTGGCGCTGCTGGCGGCCGCGCTGGGCGGGGCGAGCCTCAAGAACAGTCTCGCGTTGGCCGAAGCGCAACGCGAACTCGCTGACGAGCTGGCTGAGGCCGAATCCAGCATCGAGACGGTCACCGCAGACCTCGAGGCGCTGGCCTCCGCCGCCGGCGAGGGCTCCACCGAGGCTGAGGAACTGCTGCGCCACGTCGAGCTGCTCGCACAGGTGGCGCCGCTGCTGGACTACGCCGCAGCGGAGGCCGCAGCCGCCGAGCACCGCAACTTCCTGGATAAGGCGTTCGACACCGACTGGTTCGGGAACCTGCTCGGCGGTGACCAGTCCCAGGCGTCGAGGGTGGAGGCCGAACTCGCCCGCCGCGGTGAGCGGGCGGCGATGATCATCCGTCAGGCGACCGAGGCCGCCCAGATCGCGCAGATCACAGACCCCAAATGGGCAGAGTACGCCCGCGAGGCGTTCGCCTACGGCGAGACCGTCGAGGAGGTCTACCAGCGATGGGTCGAGCATTCGGCGGCCGTGGAGGCGGAGCTGCACGAGATCGAGCAGGCCTCCAAGATGGTCGGCGATGCTGCGGTGAACCTCGCCGACGATCTCGACGAGGTGGTGGACGCGAACCGGGCGATCATCGACTCCGTCGACGACACAGTCGCCGTTTTGGAGGCCGAAGCCAAGGCCATGGTCATCACCAGCGTGCTCTCTCAGCGTTCGATGGGGATCGCAGGCCAGCGGTTCATGGAGGTCGGCGACGAACTGGGCCGCCTCTACGACGCGTTGGACGCCGCCGACAACGCGCTGGCGTCGATCCGTGACACCACCACCGCGGCCAGTGCCTCGGCGGCGGACTACAGCGGTGCTGTGGCTGATCAGCGCAGCGCCCTCGAACAGCTCACCAGCGCCTTCGGGATGCTCGAGTCGGCCATGAACTCGGCGTTGGCTGCGCAGTCCGCGATGACGTTCGCGTCGCGTGGGCCGCTCGATGCGCAGATGCGGTTCCTCGACACGCTCGACGCGTTGGAGCGGCGGCTGGCCGGACCGGTAGACGAGGCGCGCCGGTTGCGGGCCGAGCTCGACAGGTTGACCGGTGAGCGCGGCCAGATGGACGTGGACGCGGCGTGGCGGCGGATGGGTCCGGGACCGGAGTTCCAGGCATGGATGCGCGACCGCGAGGAGCGCACCGACGAGCTGCGCAAGAAGGAGTCGAAACTCGCGCAAGAGGTCGAGAACATGACTTCGCTGTTCGACATTCAGACCAAGGCCGGCCGCGAGAACCTCGCGGCGCTGCTGAACACGACCGACGCGTTGGCCGCCTATGAGGCGGCGCTGATCGCGTCGGGGCGATCCGCTGAGGAGGCCGCGCAGATGCTGGCCCCGTACCGCCAGCAGATCATCGACCTCGCCGCCGACGCCACCGAACAGTTCAACTCGATGTCGGGTGTCCTCCACGACGCGCTGGGGGAGCCCGTCACCGTCGAACTGTCGGTAGAGGACGCCGTCAGCCGTGTCACCGAACTCATCGACCTGTACGGGACGTTGCCGCCGGTGGTGGCGACACTGCTTGAAGCGCAGACCGCCGACGCGTTGGCGGCCATCGACATCCTCCAGGCCGCCATCGACGGGGTCAACCAGAACTCGGCACCAGAGTTGACCGTCGCCATAGCGCAGGGCCTCGCAGCCGTGGATCAGCTCCAAGCCAAGATCAACAGTCTGAGCGGCAAGACCGTCACCAACACCGTCCGCACCGTCCGCGAAACCGTCGGCGAGCCGATGGCGTGGAACACGCCCGAGTACGCCGACGAAGCCCGCAAAGCCATCGAGTCCCACGAAGAAGGGCTCCGCGCTCGCTCCGACCCTCGCGATCACCTCCCACACGGCACCATCCCGGACTGGGTCAAGGACCTGCCCGGCGGAGCCAAGGGCGGGCTCGTCTCCCAGCCCACATTGATGGTGGTGGGCGAGGCCGGACCCGAAGTGCTCACCCCGCTGGATCGCATCCCGCAGATGAACGGCATGGGCGGAGGCGGCGACCTGCACCTCACCGTCAACGTCGGCGGGTCGGTCATCGCGTCGACCGATCTCGGTGAGACCGTCGCCACCGAAGTGGAGCGCGTCCTGAGCCGCACCGGCAACAGCTTGTTCAGCTAGCGGCGCCATCCCATCTTGGAGCGCTGCTCGGCCTGGCGGCGGGCGTGCTCGATCTCGTCGTTGCGGACACGCTGCAACGCCCGCCACTCCGTCAACTCCGCCGACGACATCGACATCGACAACTCGCCGACAGTACGGCCGAGACGTTCGGCCAGCTCGAAGATGAAGCGCCGCTCAGGGTTGGAGACGCCCCGGCTGTCAGTCAGGCCCAGGAAATCTCTTACCGGCGTCGTCCTCGTCGTCGCTGGTGAACCCCGCCAGCCGGTTGCAGGCCCGCATCAGGTCCTCGACCTCGGCGGCGGGGGCATGGTCAAGCAGGTGCTCGACCTGCTCCACGGTGAATGCCGCCTGGTCGGTGGCGGGGTCGATGACGCATCGGCTGATCATCTCGACGTAGATCTGGCGGCTGGTCGGGTCGGCGCCGGCTCGTCGGGCTTCGACGTGCTCGAGGCGCTGTCCGACGGACAGGCCTCGAACGACGACAGGCACGCCGCAGAACTCGTAGGGCTCGGTTGGGGTCACCGCGTTGGCGGCGACCTGCTCCCACAACGGCACCTCGGTGCCGGCGGGGACGGGTTCGTGTGTGGCGTCGGGAAGATCTTCCATGTCCGAACCCTAACACCCTGACGGCCGTCAGGGTGTCTGCTTAGGAGAACGTGTTCTTGGTGATGGCGCCGGTGATCTGCATCGTCGCGGACCACGTCGCCGTGTCCGAGAACGCGTTGTTGATGTTGAACCCGGTCACGATGCACTCACCGGTGTAACGCACATTCCCGGCGGTGCCGCCCATCGGACCGAACTCGAACGTCCGAGACGCCGGTTCGGCTCCACCGTCGAACACCGCCGCCAGCGCCGGGTCGTACTTGCCGCCCAACGACACCGTCGCCGTCGCCAACCCGACGATGAAAGTCCGGTTGTCGGACCCGAAGGTGGTGGTCTCACCGGTGTCGAGAGTACGGGCCAGGTCCGCGGTGTCGGTCCACGACGAGATGTCGGTCAGCGCGCCGGAGGTGTTGTCCAGCTCGAAGTGTGTGCCCTTGCCGTGATGGAACGCCATGTGGAGTGCTCCCTTTGCGTTTGGGGTGCCACTCCACCTAGTGGTTTGCCGGCTGAGGATAGCAGCCGGGGTCGGTTAGGTCTTGTAGATCGCGGCCAACAGTTTCGAGCTGGTTGAGAGATTGGTCCACTCCAGGCGGACGTATCGGTTCAGCGTCGAGGAATCGGTCTCTATCGTCGCTGTTCGCGTGTTGGCGGCCAGGGTGACCTGATCAACCGTCGCGGATGACGCGAAGTTCGCTGTCGCCGACGTCTGCACCAGCAGCGTGGCCCCCGACGCCGGCGGGGTGTCGACGTGGAGCACCCACGCGAACCCGTCAGGATGGGCGCCGAAGTCGATGACATCACCGTTGCCGGACGCGGCAGCGGGGCTGCCAGCGAGCAGCACGCGACCCAATGCGAGCAGTGGCCGGTCCTGGTCGGCGACCTGATCGGCTAGCTGCACATCGAGCGACACTCGGGTCACGTCAGCGAACGGCGAGGTGACAGTCACGCCGGTGGCGATAGCGGTGCCGGTGTAGGCGTGGGAGTCGCCCAGCACGGCGGTGGCGATGATGGCCGAATCGTTGCGCAGATCCTCAAGGGCTTCGTCTGAGCCTCGCACCGAGTCGTCCCACAGGCCACCGAAAGACATGGTGCCGGTGGCCAGCCCCTTGATGAAGGTCCGGTCCCGCTTGCCGAAGGTGGTGGTCTCGTTGGCGTCGATGGAGACGGCCACATCGAAGGACTGGAAGAACTCGCTCAGGTCATGGGTGCCGGCCCATACCTGGCCCTGCCGGCCGTGAAGGACCGTCATCGGTCGCCCCCGTCGCCGTCGCTGGGGTCGCCGTCGCTGGGGTCGCCGTCGCTGGGGTCGGGGTCGTCACCGGAACTGGGGTCGGGGTCGCTGGGGTCGGGGTCGCTGGGGTCGCCGTCGCTGGGGTCGGGATCGACCTTGGCGATGTGGCCGTCCTTGACGAGCCACCGCTGGGCGCGGGTCAGTTCAGCAGTGAACGTGTCGCCGGACTGGTAGGTGACCCCGTCGAGATCGACAGCCACAGACTTGACCACATAATCGGCTGGCACCACGGCCCCCTTGGTCGGGGTTGGCGCCACTCCGCCGGGTTCGGTTGTGGCCAGCATAGACCGCCGGCTACATCATGCGCTGATGCTGACCCTCGTCTTGAACGTCTCAGCCGTCCGGCACGCCTCACACAGCGGCTCGCCGCGGCTGCGATGACCGATGGCACCCGACGGGGTGCCACACACCGCACGGTGGCGGCCCTCGCGGAAGTCGATGCCGCGCTCATGGGGTGTGAGCCCTCCCCACACCCCGTGACGTTCCCCCGTCGCATACGCGTACGCCAAGCAGTCGGTCCGCACCTCACAGCCCGCGCAGACACTCCGGGCGTCGTCGGGTTCCCACGGGGCTCGCCCGATCCCCTCGGGCTGAAAGAAAGCGACGGGCCCAGAACCTCGGCAAGCCGCTGAGTGCATCCACTCCGTCGACGGGCCCTCAACCCGGCGACGGCGATGAGCTGTCACGCGTCGGCGCGCTCGCGCAGGTGCGCCTCGAAGGCACGGCGGGCTCCGCCGCGGGTAGCGAACCCGCGGCCACGGGGTCCCCCACCCTCCCAGCCATCCGACGAGACCGCAAAGAAGCGGACCTCGCCACGGATGCGGCGCCCTTCGATGTCCACGGTCGGCTCAGAACCATCGCTAGACGGCCCAGCAGGGGGCTCAGCGGCGGTCCTTGCCGCCTCGACCGCCTCCGGGCCGTCTACGGCCTCTATGAGCGCGCACAGGCGGCGTCTGAGATCAGGCAGCGTCTGGCGATGCTCGGCGCCGACCTCGACGTCAGGGGCCAGCAGCCCACCGAGCAGCACCGCCACCGCTCGGGCCTCACCGTCGGCCAGGTCGATGGCCGCGGCCTTGCCGGGCAGGCCCTCGAGGGGGGTGCCGGTCAGCGAGTCGCCGTAGTTGGCGAGGATCAGGTTGGCTTGCTTCTCGGTGACCTTGAACTCAGGCATCGGGGGTCTCCTTGGTCTGTTGTCGGGTTGAGGCTATGGCCGCTGAGCGCGCGATAGCGGACCGGCGCCGGGCCCGCTTCCTCGCGGCCTTCGAGCTGTTGCGATACCGCGGCGGCTTCGGGGCACGCTCAGCGTTGGAAAACCTGCGACGGATCGAGGTCATGGCGACACGGCCGACGGGCACCAGTGCACGAGGTTGTAGCTGCTGGTGCCCTCACCGGAGGTGTAGACCAGCTCGGAGCCGCGGCCACCGCAACGACAGCACCACTCGGCGCTGTCAGCGGAGGCCGAGGGGTGGCGGCAGTGCCGTTCAGACGCCATCGGTCAGGTCTCGCCAGGCGTCGCGGATCAGTTCGCGCACCGTCTCAGATCGTGACATTCCCCATTGGCCGGCGATCTCGTTGAGGCGTTCAGAGTCGGTCACCGTCAAGCGGGCGGTGGCCACGGCGGGGTATTCAGACATGCCCTCGAACACGGCGAGGGACACGGTCGGGCCGTTCTGTTCGGCCACGATGACCGGCCGTGGCCAGTCGATGACATCGCCCACGCACAGCGATACTAGCCCTCAGGCCAGTCAGCGATGATGCGCAGGGTGCGCGGCATCCCGTCGCGGAAGGTGATGACCTTGTACTCGTCGCGGAGTCGGTGCAGCCAGTCATGGGCCGTGGCCGGGCTCGCGATGCCGGTCGCGGCCATCAGCTCGCGCACGCTGGGGGCGTAGCCGTTGGTGTTGATGCAGGCCGCGATCTCGTCGTAGATCTTGCGCGGGTCATAGACCTGGCGAGGATGTCTGAGTGCTTGTTTCACGGCCATGGGCCATCATCATACATCTGTTCGGCCACCAGTGGCAGGACACAGTCACCGGCTTCGAGCGCGTCGATCATCTCCTCGCGGCTGTGAGCCACCCTGGACAGACTCCCGACGACGATCAGGCCGACGGCGTCGTCGGTGATCTCGTCGAGCACGGCGTCCATGACGGCGCGGATGCGGCGCAGGTCGAACCCGGCGTCGAGCAGCGCTGACACGGCCCGGAGGCGTCGCACATCGCGGGCGCTGTACAGGCGGCGGCTGCCGGAGCCTTGGGCGGGTACCGCTGGTTCGATGAGGCCGGTGCGGGCCCAGTAGTCGAGCTGTCGGTAGGACACTCCGGCGCGTTCGGCGGCTTCGGGGCCGCCCATCTCGCCGATCACGATCATGGTGTCGGTCATGTGACGGTCACCTCAGCGAACAGGGGGCTGTCAGCGGTGATCCGCTCGGCCGCCATGGCGGCATAGGCAGGGCTGACCTCGATCAGCACCGAGTCGCGTTGCAGGTGCTCAGCCGCCAGCCCGACCGTGCCCGCTCCCGCGAAGGGGTCCAGCACCACGCAGGGCAGGCGCTCGTGGTGGGGGGTGCAGGGTGAGTCGCAGCCGCATACCGGAGCCTCGACAGGGGTGAGCCAGCCGCGACTGAACAGGTCATCGAGCAGCGCCTCCGGAGGGGGGCGTCCCCCGATGGTGTCGGTGCGCAGGTAGTGATCCACGGCGTCGCCGGCCAGGGCGCGGATCTCGTCGAGGTGCGGCGATGCTCGGAGCTGGTCGGCGTAGACGCGTTGCTCGCCGCGGGTGATGGGTCTCGGGGGGCTGTCTGAGCGGGTGCGGTTCAGGCCTCGGCGTCCGGTCACGAGGGTGGGATCCGGGGCCAGGGCGTGGCCGGTCGGGGTGTCGATGACCTCGTAGCAGTCACAGCAGGTCGGCCACCAGTCCGTTGTGGTGGTCAGTCGTTCAAGGCGCTGCGCGAAGCCGGCGGTCTCGTGGCGACGGTCGACGCTGCGGGGTCCGTTGGTGGTGCGGTTGCCGGGGTTGGTGTAGGCCACCTCGGTGACTCGTCGCCACGGTGCACCACAATCGGGGCAGCGGCCCTTCTCGGAGGTGCCCAACTTGATGCAGCGGCGCGGCAGGTCAGGCGGGAACGTCGCGAAGTGAGCACCGGGGAACGAGCGGGTGGTGATGGGCCACACGTTGCGGAGGTTCGCTCCGAGCGCGGCCTGCTCCTCAAGGGTTCGGGTCTCTACGAACGTGTCGGGCTTGTCTTTCGGGTCGCGGCCTTTGGCCTGTTTGTGGCTGCCGTCTTTGCGGCGGGGGTGGGTGTTGGGGCTGGGTGGTTGACGCTCCCCGAACGAGTCGTAGAAATAGCGCTCGGACTTGGCCAGCAGCCAGACCTTCTCGTGTGCGCTGGTCGGCCGGTCCTGCACCGACTCGGGCATCGGGTTGGGCTTGTGCCAAACCACCTCGCCGCGCAGCCACCAGCCATCGGCCTGCAAAGCCAGCGCCACCCGAGCCGGTAGCAGCATCAGGTCTTTGGGCTTCCACATGCTGGTGTCGAGAGTGGGCAACGCCTCGGCGGTCGCGTTGCGGCTGCGGTGGTTGTCCTGCAGCGGGCCCGGCCCGGAGGTGCGGCCGGCTCCGGCGTAGGCGTCGCCGTAGTTCAGCCAAACGGTGCCGTCGGGGCGGAGCACCCGACGCACCTCGGCGAAGATGGCCACGAGGTTGGCCAGGTGCTCCTCGAAGGTCGGTTCGAGACCGATCATCCCAGCGGAGTGGGTGGCGGGATCATAGGAGCGGAGCCCCCAGTAGGGGGGCGAGCAGATGCAGCACTGGACGCTCGCGTCGGGCAGGCCGGCAAGCCGTTGGAGGGCGTCACCGACGAGCACCTGGTGGCGGGTCACTGGGGCATCACTTCGGGCTTTTCTGTTCGTAGGCGGGGGTCGCCTGATTGTCGTGGCTCGAGGTCGGCCTCGGCCAAGTCGGGGTGCCACACGACGCAGAACTGGTCGGGGTAGTCCTCGATGAGTTGCAGGGCTTGGCCGTGGGTGATCTCCAACTCGACGGTGTCGGTGCCGCCGGTCACGGTGGCGAAGATGAGATCGGCCTGGTCCAGCGCAGCCAGGGGGTTTGTGACGTCGACCACCTCACCAGCGACGGGTTCGGCTTTGACGGCGGGCAGGTTCATGGGTTCTTCCTCAGTGCCAGATGTACTCACGGTCGGGGTCACCGTCGGGGCGGCGGCGCCCAGATCGGGGGTGACGGAACCAGCCGGCGGGTTCGGTGATGTCACCGGCGTTGAGGGCCTGACAGGCCGCGACCGCGGCCACTAGGTCCTCGTATCAATAGGCGTCGAAGATGCCGTGGCCGTCGGTGTGTACCAGCCGCCAGGTGCCAAAGAGCAGTGGCGTGACCTCCCACCGCTTGTGCCGGTTCACCCCTCGGCGACCTCGTCGCTCGACGGCTGCCCTAGGGCTGTCAGCGCCTGTGGGCACGACGGCGGCGGCGCGGGTGGCTCCCTCGGCGTGGGCGCGTGCGATCCGCCACAAGGCCTCTGGGGCCACGGTCATGCTGTGGCCAGCGTTGCGGCGAGGCGGGTGCACTCCGCAGCCACGTACTCGCGGGTCTTGTAGTTGGAGGCCTCCGGGAGCTGGTACTCGTTCGTCTCGACGATCAGGGTGCCGGTCAGCGACGCGGCGCTCGGATCGGGGCCGGGGGCGTGGTCGCCGGCGTGGACGCAGTCGAAGCCCAGCCACCACACGTCGTCGGGTTCGCCCGGTCCGGGGATGTGGCACACCTTTGGTTCGCTGTGGTCCTCGGGGTCGCAGTCGTTGGAGAATGTGAGCCCGCCGTGCACCGACAGGTCGGGGAGCCGGTCGTGCACGGTGCCGTAGTCAACGCCGTGGAGGGGGTGGCCGGCGGGTACTCCGACGTATCCGCACCATCCGCCGTGTGACGGCCGCACCATGAGGCACGCCAGGCCGGTGGCTTCGTCGGGCCACTGGATCTTGTCGGGCTCGTCGGTCCAGGGGCCGGGTGGCCAGGTGGTCTTGTCGTAGACGGTCAGCTCGATGGTGTCCATTTGGGTTGCTCCTTCTAGGGGATGGGGTGGTCGGGCGTGCACGGTCTTGGCGTCCTCAAGCCATCGGTGTCTCGGATCAGGTCACTGGCGGCGGCGAGGCCTTTGGTAGTGAGGGCGTAGCAGACTTCGCCCTTGCGGTGGCTGGCTTCGATCAGGCCGTCGGCGACCATCTGATCGAGGTGGTCTTGGAGGATCACGTTGAACAGTGCGTCGTTGTACTGTTGGCGGGTGAACGTGGCGGGGCCGAGGGTGGCGAGGGCTCGGTCGATCTGTTCGTCGGTGGGTTCCAGGTCGATCATGTGAGGGTTCCCTGCTCGACCTCGTTGGCGACGGCTTCCTCGGCGAGGGTCTTGGCGTCACCGTCGCTCTGTGGCTCGGCTGCAGCATTCTCTGGCACGATCTCGGCGTCCTCGATGTCGCCGTCATGGTTGACGCCGTCGGCGGTGTCGGCTGGTTCATCGACGGGACCGAAGGGTTCGGTGTTGGCTTCGAGCCAGGCGAGGCCGGAGGCCCGGGCGGCCATGATGTCGCCGGCCTCGAGCGCTTCGTCGGGCTTGTCGCCGACGGCGTGACGCCATGCTGCGGTGGCGTTCTCGATGTTGCCGCCGGCCTTGGCCAGCAGGTCGTCCTTGACGCTTTTGCGGAGCACCTTCAACGGGTCGATGTCACCGACCTGCACCACCTCGGCGTCGGTCACCACCATCTGGCCGTCGTCGGACACAGAGACGGTGGCGCCGAGTTCTTCGGGGGTGTAGTGCATCCCCAGCAGCACGTCACTGAACAGGACCCGGCCCAGTTCGGTGACGGCGCGCCAGGTCAGCATCATGTGCGGGTAGTGGTGCCACGGTGTCTCGTTGCCCTTGCGGGTCTTGGCGGTCAGTTTCGCTCGTTGGGCCATCTCCATGGTCCAGGTCACGGTGTGGGTCTCGCCAGTGTCGGCTCGGGTGCCCACCACGACGGCCTGCTTGTCGGTGGCGGTGATGCTGACCTTGTGGCCGCGCTGGCGGATGATGCCGAGCATGGCTTCGGCGGTGAGGGTGGGGCGGTTGTTGGTGACGTAGATGCGGTTGAGGCTGGTGATCTCGTCCCAGCCGAACTTGCGGCCCTCCATCGCGGCGAAGAACACGTTGGCGTGGTTGTTTCGGTATGCGGCGGGGCACAGGCTGGACTCTGCGAACTGGCGGCAGATGTGCTCCACCACGGCCAGCTCGTTCATGGAGGGGCGCGGCGGTGGCTGGTAGCGCTCCACAGCGGTCTCAGACATGGCTGGTTCTCCCTTGCTTGGTTCCGTACAAATGTACGGTAGCAGGTGGGGTTGCAGCGATGCAACTACTGTCGTTGTCGTCCGTCGCGCTGGTTAGCGGAGCCGGTGGTCGGCTATGCGCGGCTGGCGTGCCATGCGTCGATCATCGAGACCAGTTCGGTGTCGCCGGCTGATCCGGCTTCGTCGCGCAGGGCGTCGATGTCGCCGCCGGCGTCGTTGAACTCGTCGAGGGTCATCTCGACGGTGCCCTGCGGGTCCGGGTCGCGGGGATCGCAGACCAAGATCTTGGCGGTGTCTGTCATGGTTGCCTCCATGTGATTGGTTCCGACCATCACCCTACCATTGTGGTCACCGCCGGCAGCCTAGGCTCAGGTGATGGCGCGCAAGCAGCCGCGGTTCCCGCCGCTGACGGTCTATGAGCGGGCCGGGGTCGACGCTGTGGAGATACTGCTCGCCGACATCGCGCGGGTCGGGTTCGAGGCTGCGGCCGAGCAGGCGCAGCCTCGGCTGGTGCGCATCCTGCAGGCGACCATGCGCCGCTCGGCGCGGGTCGTGTGGCGCGAGGTCGCCTCGGATGCGGCGTTGAGACCACCGGAGCCGGTCGCGAAATCCACTGACGCCGAGCGCCTGCAATGGCGGATCGACGGCAACGAGGACGCCATCGCGAACCTGCGGCAGCGGATCGAGGAGGGCGACAAGCGGACGGCCTTGCAACTGCAGCCGAAGCTCGACGCTCGGCTGAGCGAGCAGCAGCAGTTGCGTGCCCGGCTCGCCGAGCTGGCGCCGGTGGTGTCGCCGGTTGATGCGCCGGTGATGCGCGGCGGTGCGCTGGTCAGTGACGGCTCGTGGCACATCCGCCGTCAGCCGGTCACCGGCGGCGGGAAGCGGCGGACCGTGTTTCACGGGACGGACACCCCGAACTGGCAGCCCCATGTGGGCACGCATCTCACCGATTCGCAGTCGGCGGCTTCGGGGTATGCGAGTCTCGGCGGGGGGGAGGGGTGGGTGCATCGTGTCGATGTGAGCGAGTCTCGGCTGCAGGGCGCAGTCGAGATCCTGCCTGAGTCGCTGCTCGATACCGATGTGGCCGACAATCTGGAGCCGTTCTATGAGGCGTTCCCGGAGACGCGGGGCGCGGCGACGGTGACATACCGTGATGCTGTCCCGGGCCTGTCCTCTGGCCGCGACATGACGACGTTCAAGGTGCTCGACGGCGCCGACGAGTGGGCGGTGACGGAGTCCTACCGTCGGGGGTGGCTGGTCGCCACCGACGACGGCGCCATCGCGTTCTACGAGACCGAGGCCCGCGCCCAGGCGGCGCTGGGCCAGCTCGAAGCCCTCGACGACGAACAGTTCTGGGGCGCCCATGTCATCGACACCGACGAGTGGGCCGAGTTCTCGGGCGAGATCCATCCTTCGGTGGTGGAGTCTGACGTGCATTTCGCCCGGCCACCGCCGCCGGCGCGGGGTGTTCCGATCCCGGATCTCGACTTTGGCGACGAGGGCAACTTTCGGGTCATCGCTGAGACCCACCGCACGGCGGTGGCTCAGACGTCTCAGATGATCACGAACATGTCGACCGAGCATCAGGGTGCGCTCCGAGAGATCATCGCTCGGGGCTTCGCTGTGGATCCCGGCACCGGGTTGCCTGACACCACCGCGCAGTTGGCTCGCCGGATCGAGGACACCCTCGCAGTGGGGTTCCCCGCCGAGGGCCTGAACCGTGTGCAGGTGAAGGCACTGAACCGGCGAAGCGGAGCCAAACTGCGCGGCCTGCTCGACAGCGGCAAAGACCCTGCGACCGCCGAGAAGATGGTGGCGAACTGGCGCACTGGTGAGGTGCTGCGGCTGCGCAAGCAGCGGGCTATCACCATCGCCCGCACCGAAGTGATGACCGCTTCCAATCTGGGGCGTCGTGCCGGGGTGGACGAGGCCGTCGCTCAGGGGCTCGTCGACGCGAAGGCCCGCAAACGGTGGTCCGCCACCGGCGGGGAGCGCATGTGTGCGATCTGCGGCGACCTCAACGGGAACATCGTCGAGTTGAACGAGACGTTCAGGGGCGGGTTCAGTCAGCCTCCGGCGCATCCGCGGTGCAGGTGCACGTTCACGCTGCTGCCGCCCGACCCGAACGCCAAACCGGCAGCGGCCACCGCCGACGCGCCGGCGCCGCGACCGAAACCCGCCGGCACCGGACAGGCCACCCCAGCCAAGCGTGCCGCCGGCGAGGCCGCGCAGCCGTCCGCCGCCGGGTTCAAGGGCGTCAATCTCAGCGAGCTGGCGCCCACCACCGGCTACAGCGAAGCCGAGTTCGCGGAGTCCGTCGCCGGGTCGCTGGGGTTGCAGGCCAGTCAGGTCTCGACGTTGGGGCGGCGCATGTCCGCCGCGGCGCGTGAGACGGTGGCCAAGACTTTCGACGATCTGGCCGCCCGGCACCCGCGCATCGCTGACCGGGTCGACGGGCTGATCGACACCTGGGAACTCGACACCGACCCCGTCCAGCTCCAGAACACGTTCGCGCTGGCCCGTGAAGGCGCACGCGACATCGCCATCAACACCGGCACCGGATGGCGAAAGGAGGGCCTCGAAGAACTCGGCGACTACCTCGACACCAAACTGGCCGGTCTCGATGACTGGTTCGTGGCCGGGCATCGCGAGAACTTCTGGGCGACCACCACCGCGCACGAGTTCAACCATCATGTCGGGTTCGCGGCGTTCGAGGAGATGCTCACCGCGGCGGGGCGTGCCGACGTGGCGATCCCACGCTCCGCCGTCGCCCGCGAGGCCCGCGACAAGGTCATGGAGGATCTGCTGGACCGACGGCTCGCCGCGGCGGTGCGGCGCGGCGACCTGCAAGGCGTGGGCGACAACAAGTGGAGCGACTTCGCCGCCGGGATCGGCCAGTACGCCGCCCACGACATCCACGAGTTCACCGCCGAGGCGCTCACCAGCGTGTGGATCCACGGCGACGACGCCCCCGCCGTCGCCAGATGGTGGAGCCGCCAGATCGACGAGGCCCTCGACATTGCACCAGCCGGACGGGTCGCGGGTCGTGTGATCGACCCGCCCGACAGCGACACCCTCGCCTACGCGGCGGCGCCCATCACCGAACTGCCGCCCGGCACCCAGTACTTCATCGTCGACGACGCCGGCGAGATCGTCGCCGGCTACAAGTCCAGCCCGCACGCCAAACAGAACATCACCCAGAAGTTCACCAAGCAGGGCAAGCAGGCGACACTGATGACCGCCGAGGAGGTGGCCGACGCCGGGATCGGCTGGGCGCCCGTAGCCAAACGCGTCAACTTGAAGAACTACAAGGCGCCCCCGCCGCCCAAGCCGATGCCGGCGTGGCCGGCGGGGGTGACCGACGAGCACAAGTTCCTGATCGTCAACGACGAGGGGCTGATCACCGCGGCGTACAAGTCGGGGCCCCACGCCAAGCAGAACTTGACGATCAAGTACACCAACAAGGGCAAGGTCGCTCAGGTGGTCACCCACGCCGACGCTCAGGCCAACAAACTGGCGTGGGCTCAGACCGCGGACCGGGTCAACTTCAAGGACGCCAAGCTCGCCGCCCAGCCGTCGCCGGCGGTCAAGACCGCGCCGACCGAGTGGGGCAAGGCGGCGGGCAGCTACGGCGACGACGCGTGGTTCGTGCTCAACCAGGGCAACGAGATCATGGGGGTGTATCCCTCCATCGCCCAGGCGCAGCAGGCAGCCAAGCAGTTCCCGGGTCTCACCTTCAACGGCAGCGGAATCGCTCAAGCCCCGAATGTGAAGTGGGCGCCGAAGTCGCTGTGGCTCGACGACCTCACACCGGCACCGAAACCGAAACCGAAACCGGCACCGAAACCGAAGCCGGCAACCGAACCCGTCGACGGTCCGCCGGTGCCGGCGGCCGACGGCGCGGCCGGCTGGGAACGGGACCTCGCCCGACGCGGATGGACACGCATCGGCCCCCAGGGCGGCTACAACCCCGGCGGGCTGTTCACCGACGGCAGCGGCCGCAAATGGTACGTCAAGCACACCCGGTCCGCCGACCACGCCATCAACGAACGCCTCGCGAACGAACTGTACCGAACAGCCGGGGTGGACTCGATGCACGTCGAGTACCTCCGCGACGCCGGCGGCGACATCATCGGGCTGGCGTCGGAGTTCGTGGAGGGGCTCCACAACGTCGGCCGCGACATCGCCAAAGTCAAGGGAGCACGCGACGGGTTCGGGATCGACGCGTGGCTCGCCAACTGGGATGTGGTCGGCGCAGGCGGCGGGTACGACAATCTGCTGAGCGACGGGGTCAAGGCGTGGCGTGTCGATGCCGGCGGGGCGCTGCTGTACCGGGGAGCGGGCGGCGCCAAGGGCGGCCTGTTCTCGAAGACGGTCACCGAGATCGACCGGCTGCGGTCGAAGACCACCAACCCCACCGCGGCGGCGGTGTTCTCGCGGATGACGAAGGCGCAGTTCCGGCGGGCGCTGGCGAAACTCGAAGCGCTCGACGACGCCGCCATCCGCGGCACCGTCGACGACGCCGCCGCGGCGTGGTCGACGACGAAACGCAACGACATGATCGAGACGCTGATCGCTCGCCGTGACGACGCCATCGCACGGCTGCGGACCCTCGCCGCCACCGCACCCAAACCCACCGGCGCCGGCGCCGGGATCAACAAGATCACCGACTTCATCTCCGACGCGTTGGGCACCCGCCGCCTCGGGGAGAGCGGCAACGCCGGCATCAACGCCTACATCCGGTTCTCGAATGCGGCGTTCCCGCACCTCAAGAACCGACGCCCGTCCGGGTTGACGACCTGGCTCGACGGCAACAACACGATGCGCACGATGGTGAAGGTCGGCGTCGAAGCGCGGGCGTTCGGTCGCAAGGTCACCTGGCGCGACGCCCAGGCCAAAGTCCTCGCCGACATCGACAAGGCCGCCCGCGACTTCGACCTCGACGGGGTGCAGCTCCTGCGGGGGATCGGCCTGAAGAACAGCGACGGCGACCGCCGCTGGTACGACTGGTGGATGCGATCCCACCGCGACGGGGTCAATGCCGGCGACGTGATCGACTGGGAGGTGCCCGCCTCCTTCACGTTCAAGGACAAACCGGACTTCGGTGACGTGACCGGGTTCCGGACCAAGGCCGAAGCCGCCGCCGCCGACCGCATGGCGGTGATCGTCACCGGCCGACGGGGCACCGTCCGCATGGCGGTCGAACCCAAGAAGTTCCAGCTCGAGCAGGAGGCCACCGTGGTGGCGGGTCAGAAGATGCGGGTCCTCGAAGCCAGCGAGACCGTCGAGCATCTCAACGGCGACTACAAGCGGGTCCTGCGCGTCGAGGTCGAGTTCCTGGACCAGAACGCCGACCTCGCAAACCTCGGACCCCTGCCCAAGGCCACCCCCAAACCCAAACCCAAGGCCGCACCCAAGGCCGCACCCAAGGCCGCGCCCAAGGCCGAACCCAAGGCCGCACCCCAGCCCAAGGCACCCGTGCACGATCCCGTCGAAGATCTCGCTGAGAACCAGTGGATCCTCGTCGACGTCAGCCCCGGCAGCCCCGTCACCGTCGTCAAGATCTTCGACGACGAGGCGTCCGCCTTGGCCGCCGCCGACTTCAAACAGAACCTGTATGCGTACTCGGCTGGCGAAGCGAAGAAGTCCGGCGCGGGTTTGACCTGGAAGGTCAAACCCAAACCCAAACCCGAACCCAAGGCCGCACCCAAACCCGAACCCGAACCCGACGACGACGCCGTCTGGGAACTCATCGACGACGACGCGCTGCTGCTGTTCGATGCCACCAGCTCCGCCCCGGATGACTGGAAGGTGGTCGGCGTGTTCGACGACATGGAGCAGGCGTGGGCTGCTGCCGATGCCTCCAACGGCCAACTGACCCCCGCTCTGGCGCACACGGTCAAGGACGTGAAACTGGCACCAGCTTCGGAGTGGATCACTCCGAAACCCAAACCCAAGGCCGGTTAGCCGTTCCTCGTGTCAGCTCGGGCGGTCGTCGGGCGGTCGAGGATCCGGTCGGGCCCGTTTCGCGGGTCGGCGGGTGCCCAGCGTGCCCCGCTCGGCCAGCTCTTCGGCGAGGGCGCCGTTGAGTCCCCAGACCATGACCCGTCCGGCGGCGGGTTCGTAGCCGTCGAGACCCTCGAGCGACACCGCCCGCCGGTTCGTGGCGTCACGATGCAGCAGTTTCCCTCGGAGGGTGCGGGGCGGCCAGTACGGGCTCGGGTCGGGGTAGGCGGTGTTGGCCCAGGCGTCGTACAGGTCGTAGTTGCGTTGGGTCGCCTCGTCGGGCCAGGGGTAGGGCACGAGGCGCAGGTCGTAGCCGGAGTCACGCCAGCGGCTGGTGGCGTGGGAGTGCAGGAAGGCGTCGACGCCGGTGTTCTCCGGGGTCGGTGCGCCCTTGGCGTCGAAGCGGTCCGAGATGTCAGTCATCGGCGGCGGCGGCTGCGATTTTGCGGTCCAGGAAGTCGGTGATCCGTTCGACGGGCCAGCCGGGCATGTCCAGCCGCGGCTCGAAGACGATGCCGCCGTCGCCGGTGTAGGGGTTTCGGTGGTCCACGACGCCGACGGCGATCTCAGCGGGGATGGCGTCGGGGTAGGCGGCGCAGGCGCCGATGCTCATCGACGTCTCCGGGCTGCGGTAGACGCGGCTGGGGACGAAGTGGGCGCACGGCCAGCAGAACGGCGGCGCCGAGGTGGTCATCGCTTCGAGATTATCCGGCTCATTCGGCTGTGTGGTGCAGCAGCCAGCCGCACGCCACGAGGTCGGCCACCGACAACGGCATCGAGTGGATCTTCACCGTCACCGCGAACGGGTCGAGGTCACGGTCGCTGTGGCCTCGGCGATCAGCGATCACCGCAGCGTGGGCGGCGAGGTCGAGGAAGTCATCGGCGGTGGGGGCGGACTCGAGGCGGCGGGTGATCTCGGCCCAGGCGATCAAGCGCTCGCAGGCTGACACCTCGGCTTTCGGTGACAGCGACGATCCGGTTCAGGTCACCAGGCGCGAACGCGTCGTCAGGGATGACCTGTTCGGGGGAGTCGGTCAGGACCACCAGCGCGTCGTAGATCAGGTTGCAGGTCTCGCGCAAGACGGCGCGTTCCTCGGGGCTCCATTGACGGCCGGGGTTGGGCATGGGTGACTTCCTCGGGGTAGTCGGATGGATCGGGGTACTCGCGTTCGGGCAGATCCCGGTCGGGGGGTGGTCGGGCACCGTCGGGGTACAGGCTCATCGGATGAGCACGACGAGACGGGTTTCGGCGGCGCGGATCGCGGCGAGGATCTCGGGCTCGTCGCTGGGGTCGGGGTGCAGGATCGGGTCGCCGGGTTCGCACCATGAGACGCTGCCGTCGGGCCACACGACCCTCAGCATCGCGGCCTCGCGCACCTCGGCGGCGGGCCGGTGCCCGGCATCCGAGACGGACATGAGGATGACTGGTCGACCGTCGTGGGGCGCCCGGCCGAGGCTGTCACGCAGCTCGGCGGCCGTCAGAGATGTCATCGCATGGCTCCCACCGGGCTCGAGCTGGGCGGCCTGGTTGAAGTGCTGGAGCGCCACACCTCGGTGAAGATGACGAACATGCGAGCCTCCCTCGGGGTTCCGTACATTTGTACGGTAGCGGGTGGGGGCGGGGCCGGCAACCCTCAACGGGAGTAGCGTGAACCCTGATGTCTGTTGCAGTGTTCGGCACTGACCGGCTCCGCTTCGCCTCGCCCGGCACCCGGACCGTCACGCTGACGTTCAGTCATCCGAACTCGGCACGCTCGAACACCCAGATCCAGGCTGCGCTGCGGGCACGGCAAACGGGTGCAGGCATCATCACCGTCACCGACCACACCACCGCGAACACCGTCACCGTCACCGTCACCATGCCCGCCGACGCCCGCCGGCCCGCCGACGGATCCACCGACCTGTGGGAATGGAACGACGGTGTCCGCACCTACCGCTCAGGTCCGCTGGCGTGGCGCTGGGACAGCGAACGCGACCCCGCCGTCATCGACGTAGACATCGCGTTCGGGTTCGGAGCCCGAACCTTCCCCGCCCACACCTACCGGCCGGGGTGGGGTCTCGGCCTGGGCGGCGACCTCACCGAAGCCATCACCGGCTACCGAGTCTCCCGGCTGAACCCGCTGCGCGAAGCCAAGATCGTGAGGGGCCGCAGCCACGAACTCGCAGCACCCCAGCCGGCACGAGCCGTGATCGTCCTCGACGACACCAACGGCCACGCCGACCCCGACAACGCCGACGCCCCCGCCCCCTACCGCACCGGCGGCACCAACACACTCACCGCAGGGCTGCCTATCAGGATGCTGGCCACCGCACCCGGCGGCGTCAACGAACAGATCATCTTCACCGGGATCATCGAACGCATCCGCCAGGACTACCCCGGCCACACCGACGAACGGGTCGTGCTGGAATGCGTCGACGCCTACAAACTGCTGGGCCAGGGATCGGTGGACGCCACCCAGCCGGCCGTCACCAGCCTGGACGCCGCCTATCAGGCGGTCGCAGCCGACGGGGGTCTGCCCGCCGTCAAGTCCGGCGCCGCCCCCTACACCGTGACGCCGGCGGTGGTGACCCGAGTCGGCACCGCCGTCGCCATCGAGTCCTACACCGCGGAGGCCGGCACCACCACCGCCAGCGAGTTGCGGAACTTCGAGCGGGCCACGGCATCGCAGTTGCGGATCTCACGCGACGGCAGCGTCGAGGCGCTGATGCCGTCCAACTTCTTGGAGCTGCCCGGCTCCTATGTCGATGTGGGCGACGGGTCGGCGGAGTTGCGTTACAGCGGCGTCGAGTTCGCCCGCGACGACGACCGGATCATCAACCGGGTGCAGGTCGGGTCGGTGTCGCTGGTCCCTGACAGCGGCGACGCGGTGTCGGCGTCGCAGGCGGCGTACGGGGTGCGGTTGCTGCGTGTCGCAGAGTCGCCGCTGGCGCCGTCGTTGCAGGTGATCTGGGGGATCGGGGTGATTCGACGGTGGGCGCAGCCCGTCACCCGCCTGCAGCAGATGACACTGAAACCTCGGGAGGTGCCCGCTCTGTGGCCGCATGTGCTCGCGGTGGATGTGGCTGAGGCGTGGCGTGTGACTCGCACATCGCCGGTGGGGAAGACCCGTGTCGTGCCGCTTTTGACTGAGCGGGTCGAGCATCACGTCACCGCCACCGACTGGACCACGAAACTGCAGGGCACGTCGGTGAATCCGCTGGCCGACACGATTACCACGTTCACGTTGACGCCCGGCGGCCGCGAGTATTGCGTCGGCGTCGGCGAGGACCTGTATCTGCATCGAGTGTTCACGGCAGACACGGAGGTGGCGGCGATCGGGTCCGCGCAGGTCCAGATCATCGCCATCGCCGGAGGCGGAGGCGGCGGCTACACCGCGTTCGACGGCAACAGCGGCGGCTACGGCGGCGGCGGCGGCGCAGGCGGCGTCCTGTTCACCGGCGTCGTCGATGTCGCGAGCGGCGACACGCTCACCGCCACAGTCGGCGCGGGCGGACGCGCCCGCGGCGCTGGAGGCGACTCGGTGGCGGCCGTCGGCGGCGACTCATTCACCGCGGTCGGCGGCGGCGACGGCGCCGACGGCCGCGGCAGCGGCGGCGACGGCGGCAGCGGCGGCGGCGGCGGAACCGCCACCAGCACTTTCGGTCGTGGCACGCCCGGACAGGGCCACGACGGCGGCGACCCCACAAGCCGAGCGGTTCCGAACACGACCCTTACAACCCGCACAGCCGGCTCCGGCGGCGGCGCCGGCGGCACCCCGACCGGCGTCGAACTGAACCTCGCCGGCGAGACCCTCGAGTACGCGCGCGGCGGAGGCGGCGGCCAGTACCAAACCGGCTCGACGACCGCGACCTATGCCGCCCGGGCGGGGGCGACGGAGGCGACGGCCGGCTCCGGCGGCGGCGGAGGCGCCAGCAGCAAGACAGACTCGGTCGTCTATGACCCGCCGCGGGCGGGCCGTGACGGTCTGGTGGTGGTCCGATGGCGCAAAGACCTCGCCGACCTGAACCCCGCCGACCTGCTGCCACCCCCCACCCAGGCGCCCCCCACCCCGACCGGACTCACCGCCACCGCCGCCACCTCCTCCACAGTGAACGCCTCCGCGAACACCGCCGCCCGGGCGGCGTCGTATCAGTTCCGGTGGCGTGAGGGCAACGGCTCATGGACCACCGTGAACGCCGGCGGCAGCCCCTCGGCCACTATCTCGGGGCTGGGCGCGTCCACCACCTACCAGATCCAGGTGCGGGCCCGCAACAGCGCCGGCGACTCGGCGTGGAGCAGCAGCGTGTCGGTGACGACCCCGGCGCAGACCAACCCGCCGGCCACCCCGGCCGGGCTCACGGTCACCGCCGCCGGACCCAGCCGTCTGGACGCGGTCTGCGACACGGCGACCGGCGCGTCGGGGTACCGGTGGCGGCACCGGACCGGGACCGGGGCGTGGACCACCGCCACCACCACGAGCCCGGCTCGGGCCATCACCGGACTGGCGGCGTCGACGACTTATGAGGTGCAGGTGCAGGCCACCAACAGTGCCGGGTCGTCGGACTGGACCGCCGGTGTGTCGGCCACCACTGCGGCGGCTCCGACGGTGCTGCCGGACGCTGCCGCGCCGACCGTCGCCATCGCGACGATCACCAACGGCACCCAGGGCACCACCGTAGGCCTGTCCGTCACCGTGTCGGGCGGCACCTACGACCAGCTGGCCTACGCCTGGGCGGTCACTGGTGGCGACGCGTCGCTGTCGGGTGCGGCGACGGCGACACCGACGCTCACACGCCGCTCCGACACCGGCAACATGACCGTCACACTGACCGTCACCGCCACCGGTACGGGCACCGTCGCCGCCGACGGCACGTCCGACACCGCCACAGACACCGAGACCGCCACCGCCACCGCCGCTGCGGTCACCCCCTCCGCGGTCCGTGATCTCGCCGTCACCGCCGGCAACGCCCAGTTCACCGCCACCTTCACCGAACCCGCAGACGGCGACCCGAACCGCTACCGGCTGCGCTACCGGATCAAGGGTTCGGGCGACGACTTCACGACCGGCACACACGCCGCGTCGCCGATCACGATCACCGGGCTCACCAACGGCACGGTCTACGAGCTCCAGGTGCGAGCCGAGGACACCACTCTGCCCAGCGGGTCGCGGTTCGGGCCGTGGTCGACTGTGGTGGATGTCACCCCGTCGGCGGCGCCGGACTCGCCGCAGGCGTTCGTGCTGGCCGAGGATGGCTCCACTATGTTGTTGCTGGAGGACGGGTCGCGTCTCGAGCTGGAGGACAGCATCGCCGCCGCAGGGTTCGCCCTGCTCGGCGAAGCCGGCAGTAGTTTGCTGGCAGAGAACGGGGCCAGGCTGCTGCTGGAAGGGGCGCCGACATGACCGACCGCAAGATCAGTGAGCTGACCGCTCTGACCGCCCCGGCGGACGCCGACTACGTGCCGATCATCGACGCGAGCGAGACCGCCGACGCCGACAAGAACAAGAGCTTGACTCTGGCCCGGCTGAAGACGTTCTTCGGTGCGTCACGGATCCCGGCGGCGAGTCCGGGCAACAACAAGGTGTGGAAGACGGACGGCTCCGGCACGCCCGGATGGCGCGACGACGCCACCGGCACTGCCCTCACCGATGGATCGGTCACCACCGTCAAACTGGCGAACGGGGCCGTGACGACCGGCAAGGTAGCCGACGACGCCATCACGTCCGCGAAGATCGACAACACACTGCTGGCGAACATCGTCAACCAGACCGACGTCCAGATCGGCGCCCGGGCGTTCCGGAACCCGCCGGCGGATCTGACCGCCGGCGAGAAAACAGCAGCCCGCGACGCCATCGGCGCCGGCACCGGCTCCGGCGGCGGGTCCGGCACGGCCGTCGCCGCCCATACTCCCGCCGCCGGAGACGCCGAGCTCGCCGGTATCGACATCGCCGGCAGCGACTACGAGTTGGTCGACCGCGAGGGACGCGACCGGCTCCACGCCGTCGAGCAGCGGGTTCATCCGATACGGGAGGTGCCGCAGACGTGGGCCGACATATCGGACACGTCCGCCGGATGGGTTCGCGACAACTCGCTGTCCCCGACTCTCGCCGGGCTCGCCTACGCTCAGACGGCCGTCTCGGGGACGGCCGCCCAGTTCGTGTACTGCCGCATACCGGTCGGTGCGATTCAGTCGAACTACCGGTTCCAGTACAGCGTCGTCGGCGGGTCGCAGGCCGGGGATGTCCACAATCGGGTGCTCGGCACGTGGTCCGGGGAGCAGGTCGGCTCCGACGCGGCGTGGCGGTACTTCCGGGTCGGGTTCTATGAGGGCTCCGGGTTCTCAGGCGGCAAGCTCCAGGTCGGAGGATCGGACCGGTTCGAGTGGGAGGGGGCGCTCACCCGCGACGCGGTGAACGACCAGCTCGAGGCTGTCGGTGTGCCGCAGGCGATCGAGGCGTTGAAGAACATGACCCGCGACCTTCATCTCGACGGGGCGACCCGTCTGGTCGAGAACACCGCCGCCGCGACGGCGGGTGTGGCACGGGTGGCGGTGGCGAACGCCGACCGTCTCGCCATCGAAGCGGGAACGAAGAACCTGGATGTGCAGGGTGTCACGTTCACCGCGACCCTCGCCGACGCTCATTTCGGTTCGACGGCCACCACCACCGATTATCCCGTCGTCCGGCTGGCTCAGACACAGGACCGCGGCGATTGGCGGATCTTGTTCGACGACATCGCGTTCCTAGGCGGCGGATGGGTGCCTATCGGGGTCGACAATGGCACGGCCGGATACGGCTATTTCTTCTGCGGGAAGGTGGACAGGACATCCGAGATCGCGCTGTTCAAGTCGACTGAGGAGACCACCTATCACGGCGCGCTGGCCGACGGGCTCGCGATCCCGCCGGTGGTGACGGGCGGCGGCAACGCGGTCGAGGGCATCTGGCGCGGCACGAAGACACAGTACGACGCCATCGCATCGAAGAACGACGACATCCTCTACCTGATCGAGCCGGCTAGCTGAAATGGCTCTGTCGCAGACTCTCACCCTGTCTCACGGCCGAGAGTTCGGCGGCGACAATCCCGGCATCCGCCTCGACGACTCCGCCGACCCGGTCGAGATGGACTCCGGGTTCTTCACCGCCCCCGACGCCTCCGAGACCGCCGGCGCGTTCGTGAAGGCCACATTCCGGGCCACCACCGCCTGGGTGCATGTCGACGCCGACCTGTGGCTCGCCAACATCGACGGCACCCCCACCGGGGCGCGCACCGACCTCGGCGCCGACCTCTACAGCCCCACCACCGACAGATGGTGCCGGCTCGGCTTCGACAACTACGCGGCCGCCGCCACCCGCACCGACGGGCTCGCCCAGGTCACCTTCGACACACTGACCGGGGTCCCGACGAATGTCGCCGGCCGCACCTACCAGAGCCTGCGAGACTGGGCGACCGCCGTCGAAGCAGAACTCCCGCACGACGTGGACATCACATTCATGTCGGCGTCGTCGCAGGCCTACAGCCCGCCCGCGCCGCCCCGCCCCGCGGTCGAGCCCGGAATCGTGCTCGCCGGCAAGCAGATCGGCTCGATCTATCTCGGCGACACTGAGATCGAAGCGGTCTATCTGGGCGACACAAAAATCTTCGGATCGGAGGCACCGCCCGTCACCGAGAGCATCGTCCTCGACTCTGCCGCCCCCGCCGCGAACGACACCAAGACCACCCTGAGCTGGACGGCCACACTCGACCCGGACAAGGACTTCCTGCGCTGGCAAGCGCAGCACTCGAACAAGAGTCCGATCCAGGATGGGACCGTCATTAGTCTCGACAACACGCTCGTGACGGCCACAGTCCGCACGGTCACCATCTCCCACACCACCCGATACTGGCGGATTCGGGTGCGCTACACTGACGGAACCGGCTCGGATTGGTCCAACACTGTGGAGCGGGGCTAGGCTCGGGGCCGTGAGATCGTTCCGCTGGTGGCTGATCGCGGTCA
The DNA here is from genome assembly GCA_965243625.1 of Chloroflexota bacterium. Taxonomy (GTDB): domain Bacteria; phylum Chloroflexota; class UBA11872; order UBA11872; family UBA11872; genus JAJECS01. The sequence continues at coordinate 11,089 of CBDEVI010000001.1, read as the reverse complement.
CCGTGGTCTGCGAACTGTGGCTCCGGCCGGACCGGCATCGCCAGAGACCACCCCGACGGGGTGGGAGTGCTCGTGCGCTGGCTCCACCAGCGCCCCGACCAGGAGCTCTACTTCCAGGTCGGCCGCCCGTCGCCGCCATCGACCGCATCGACGACGACTGCGGCGACCGGACCGGCTGAGCCGAGCCGCAGCCGGTCCGGGGGAGTCGGGGCCCCGGGCCGGGTGGACCGACCGGCCCGCCGAAGCCCCGACGGCGACCCCTGGGGAAATCCCGAGAAATCCGGGGAAATCCCAAGAAATCTACCCCCGGGGGTTGACATCCCGGACGGGGGGGGGGTAGAGTGTGTCCATGACACACACACAGACCACCGCCCGCACCGCCGCCCGGACGCTGACCGGCGCCCGGACCGACCGCCAGACGGCACTGCTGCGGCACCTGATGCTGCAGGTGCCGCAGTATTCGGTCGCCGGGATGGGCCACGACCTGACCGCCGCCGCCGACCGGGCGCTGCGCCGGATGGACAAGCAGCAGGCATCCGACGCGATCGGCAAGCTGCTCGAAGCGGGCTGCACGAAGCCCCGCCCCGCCGCCAGGCCCCGCCCCGCCGCTGACCGCCGCCGCCGGATCAACGTGCCGGTCGAGGCCGGCAAGTGGTGCGCCGAGTGCGGCGAGAACGTCTGGACCACCGCCACCTGCTGGGAGACCGGCGTCCGCCACGTCGGCTGAGCCGCGGCGCAGCCGGTCCGGGGAGTCGGAGCCCCAGGGCCGGGTGGACCGAACCGGCCCACCACAAGAAAGGAAGCCATGACACACACACAGGCCAAGGTCACCGTCCGGCTGACCGATGCCGGCATAGACACACACCCCACGGCCCTCGACTCGCTCCGAGCGCACACCGCCGCATCCCAGTGGTGCACCGAGTGCGGCGAGAGGGACGTGCCTACCACGGTCTGCCGGGAGACCGGCGTCCGCCACGTCGGCTGAGCCGCGGCGCAGCCGGTCCGGGGAGTCGGAGCCCCAGGGCCGGGTGGACCGAACCGGCCCACCACAAGAAAGGAAGCCATGACACACACACAGACCACCCGCACAGCATGGCTGTGCGACGCGAACGAGCGCTGGTCCATCTTCGGCGACGATGCCGTCTGGGATGCCGCCGCCAGCATCGACGAGCACCTGGAGCACCTGCGCTTCGAGGACTCGGCCGGCGCGCCTGTGATCCACTGGGGCATGCTGCCCGCCGACCCCCGGTGCGTGCGCGTCGAGGACCTCGACGACGGCACGCTGGTGTCGTGGTCCGACGGCACCCCCGCCGTCTGGATCGAGGTCGATTGGGCCGACGCCGACACCCGCTGTCCGTGGCGCGTCGCCCCGAGGCCGTGGGACACCGCGGCGGCCACCGAGGCTCTCGCCGTCGTCGCGGACTGGCTGGCAGACACCGGCCAGCACGACGAGCTCGACGCCCTGCGGGCGATGGCCGTCACATCCCCGGCGACGCAGGCCGACCGGGTGAGCCTCGGAGACCTCCTCGCCGCCGTCCACGCCGCCGGCCGGGTGCGCACCCCCAGCCCGGAGACGGTCCGGTTCGCGGTCGTCGCCGCCGGCGGCGGCCGCGCCGTCGTCGATGTCGGCGCCCACGCCGACGGGCTCGCAATGACAGCCGTCGCCGGGGTCGAGCGCATCGACGCGGTGGGGCGGCTGACATGACGCCCGCTGGTGACATCCCCGTGCGGGTCTGGCCGGCCGGCGCGACGCCCGACCAGGACGATCCGGCCCTGTCGCACGGCACCCGCAACGGCTACCGGCGCGGCTGCCGATGCGCCGACTGCCGCGCCTGGAACGCGGCGAAGGCCCGCGCCAAGTACTGGCGCGACCGGGCGGCGCAGGAGCCGCAAACGGACTGTGGCTGAGTCCTGCCGCACTTGCGGCGGTCCGCTGATCTCGGCGGCTGACTACCGCGATGGCCTGTGCCAGCAGCATCGCACATGCCGCGTGTGTGGGGGTCCGGTGGACGGCAACTCGGTGCTGTGCGCCGAGCATCGGCGGGAGCGTCGGGAGCGCAAAGCCGCGACCCGTCGAGGCCGCAAGGATGAGCAGGCCCGCGCCAAGCGCAAACGCACCAAAGCAGGACAGCGGCGAGCGGGGCGCAAGACCGTGCAGACCGGAGCGACTCGTGGCCGTGTGACGGACTCGCAACGGCCTAAGCAGCGCCAGCAAGGCAACGGTCGCTCGCACCATCCGAACCCACCGCAAGCACCGCACGAGGTCGCCCTCGACGGCCTCGGCGCTGCTGCCCGCACCGACGAGGCGAGCCGCCAACTGCTCGGCCTACCAGTCACGGCCACACAAGACCAGCGCTTCGCGCTCATCGACAGTCTCCAGGGCCGCCAGCCGACGCTGCTGAGCGCCTACGCCGCCCAGCCCGGATGTCCCCCCGACATCCGCTTCCTGGCGCTGCTGGAGGGTGCCGGCGAACTGCTGGACGAGCACTGCCGCCTCTACGACGACGACGACAAGGACGAACTGCTGCGAGCGCTGTGGGATCGCCTCCACGCCGAGAGATGACCTGCATGAACGACGGCGACAACGACGGCTTCGTCTGCGAACGCTAGACGACGCTGGACCCTGAGGCCGTGCCCGACGCGTGCTACCGTCCCACCCCGCCGTACAACGCCTAACCGGCCCACCGGCCCCGCCCGTACCCCCAAGCGGACGGGGCCGGGTCGCGCCCGATACAACGCCGACTGTATACAGCGACTACAATGGGTGGGATGAGTAGACCATTCCGTGCCTGGCTGATCATGTTCACGGTGCTGGCGGTGCTGGTCATCACCGTGGACGCTGCTCGCGCAGAGACCCGGATCACCGTCGAGGCTGACGGCGCCTACGGCGACCCGTGCGTCCACGGGTCGGCGGTCGATCCGTGGGACTGGTGGTGCGATCTGCTGATCGTCGGGGCGTCCACCGACGACTGCTCGAAGGTGTCCGACACGCTCGACCCGCCCGAGCCCGGCTCCGGCGATGCCGTGATCCGGGTGATGGTCGACGACGAGCCCGCCCAGGAGGGTGACTACGATCGGCGGGGCTGCGAGATGTCGATCCGCCCGGACCGCATCCACCGCCGCCTTGGCCCTGGATCGGTGGGGGTGCGGGTGGAGTGGCCCGGCGGCTGGCTCGCGGTCACGATCCGGGCCAAGCTCGACGGCCGAGACCCGCTGCGCGTCCAGGTCGGGACAGAGCCAAACGAGACCAACTCTGACGGCGATCCGCAGCCTCAGTACGAGACCGAGCCGGCCTATGTCGGCCCCTCCGCGCTCAACGCGAAGGCCATCGCCTGGGACGGCACTCCGCTCACCGACGCCGAGCCGTGCGCCGACGGGGCGATGTGGGTTCCGGTGCTGGAGATCGCCGCCGGCGACTACCGTCCGGAGCCCGGCTTCGGCTGGATCATCCCGAACCCGGCGCCCGCGGTCACAATCTACACCTGCTCGTTCTAGTGGCCGACCAGCATTGGATCGTCACCGTCGCCGGTACTGACGCCGGTTATCACGCCGTCGACGCCGACACGGCGGAGACAGCATGCAAGCAGGTCGCCGCCGAACTGTACCCGAACATCGCCGCCGACGGCCGCAGATGGGCGAACGACACGCTCTGCGTCTACGACGACGGCGGGCGTCTCATGTCGAGTTTGACCGCCGAGATCGCATGAGACGTCTCAGGGCCGGTCCGTGACCCGGCCGGGCGGACGCCGCCGCAGCGGCCGGGCCCGGGTCCGTGGCCGCAACTCGGGACAGAAAGCGCAGACCCGTCTCGACGTGGCCGGGCGGGGCAGATCCCGCACCGACGACACTGACGCCGCAGACGAGCAGCGCGCGCCCAGCCCCGCAAGTCGCGGTCAGACCCCGAATCCTCCCAGGCCCGGCCACCGGTTCGACCTGGACATCGCAGCACCGGCGCCGCAGGAGCCGAAACCGCGACGCGTTCCTCGGCCCGAGACCGCCCACGACCGGATCCCAGCGACCGCCCGGCTGCTGAGACGGCAGGGCTACGACGACCGCGACAGCATCGAGGCCGCCGCGATGCTGGAGGCCTGCGAGACGATGCACCGGATCATGTCCGCCGCGGACCGTCGCCCCGGAGCGGACCTGTGACCCAGACCCCTGGACGCGTGACTGCCCCGACTCCAGATGCAGTCGGGGCAGCCGTCTTGCCATCAGACATCGGCAAGTCTCGTCGCGGCGGTGGTGTTCGTGGCCGGGCTGGCGGTGCTCGACGTCTGGAAGTGGCTCGCCGCGCTCGGTGATGGCTGACCGGATCATCGCTGCTTTGGCTGTCGTCGTGGCGGCGGTGTCGTTCACCTGGACCGCCACCCACGACCACGACGGCGAGCGGTGCGCGCCCCCGGCGGTGGGGCATCGCCACTGCTGCACGGACTGCGCGTCGGCGGTGTGCGTGTCGTGCTGCGCGTTCTACGGTGGCTGCTGCGGCGGCTAGCCCGAAGAAAATCCGAAGAAATCCGAAGAAATCCTCCGTCCGGGGTTGCGCATCTCTACCCCATGGGGTAGAGTCATGTACATGACACACAGCACCGCTACGCCAACCACCACCATCACCGTCAAGCACGTCGACGCTGAGCCGACGGCGGGCCAGGTCAGCTACCTGCTGCGCCTGCTGCCAGTCGAATTCCAGGGCCGCGGCATCCCCAATCGCCACTATATCGCGATGGTAGCGAAGGCAGTCGCCGACGCTGCCGAGGCGACCGGGCTGGAGCGCCCTGCCGAATACAGCGGCAGCGTCGCCAAGTCGGGCGGCTACCACGGAGTCGTCGCCTCGATGATCACGCGTGGCGAGGCCAGCCAGATCATCGACCACCTGCAGACATGACGCTGCCCCCCGCTGTCGAGCTGTACCGCCGCGGCATCCGGTTGCCGCAGCGGTGTGGATGCGGGCTGCGCCTCACATCCGACGGCTGCGCAGCAGAGGCGGCTTTCGCGGCCGGGTCGCAGGCGTTCGCTGCCCTCGGGCTGACCGCCCAGCAGGGCGTCCGCTCCGCAGTGCATCACGCAGGATGACTCACGGCACCCGATACGCGTACCGGACTGGTTGCCGCTGTGACGACTGCCGGGGGTGGAACGCGGCCCGCAGCCGCGCCAAGTACCACCGCCGACGGCGGGAGGCTCAGGCGTGAGGGTCGCTCACCGCAACGCCCGATGGGAGACGCTCGTCTCCGGGCTCGGGCCGGGTGTGATCCGCCACGGGCTCTCTGATGGCCGGTGGTCGCTGATCGATCTGCTCGGCGGGGTCGCGGATGTGGTCGGGCCGGCGACGCGTCTGGATCTGGCGGTGTGGACCGCGTCAGGCGACCACGGCCAGCAGTTGTGTGATCTGCTGGAGTCGGGCCGGATCTCGGCTCTGCGGTTGATGGTGGACCGGTCGTTCATGTCGCGCCAGCCGAAATCGTGCGCCGCCGTCTGTCGGCTGTTCGGGGAGGAAGCGCTGCGGGTGTGGTCCTGTCACGCCAAGTTCGCGGTGTTCACCGGCGGCGCGCTCGATGTGTTGGTGTCGACCTCGGCGAATCTGAACCGGAATCGGCGGATCGAGAATTTCGGGGTGTGGTGCGATGCTGAGATGTGCGGCGACTATTTGGGGCTGGTCGATGCGTTGTGGGATGCGCAGGCCGCCGGTGAGGGCATCGCTGACAGCGGTCGGGTGTCGATGCTGCACATCCTCGGCGAACGCGAACCCGAACCCGAACCCGAACGCGAACCCGAACGCGAACCCGAACCGAACCCGGGAACGGCCGAGTGGCTGTCCGCGGTCGCCGCATCTGACGCTGAGCGCACAACCGAGATGCTGAGAGCTCTCGGTATCGAGCACTGATCCTGGACGCGTGGCTGCCCCGACTACAGGTGGAGTCGGGGCAGCCGTCTTGCCATCAGACGCCGCCAGCGTACCGACATCTGAGGTGGCGCCGGCTGCGGTGGCGGCATTGGCCCAGATGCTCGCTGAGCGGCCGGAGTGGCGACAGTGCCCAGTGTTGGGCCGCTGCACAAGCCTCAGCGACGCCGCCACCGAATGGTGGCGACTCATCAGCGTCTAGCATGGCCCCTGAGGCCCCGCCGGGGCCGGAAGGGAAACCTATGACCATGAACTGGAAGCAGATAGCCGCAGTCGTGTGGCTCGTCGCTGTGGTGGCGCTGACCCTGCTCGGCCACTGGCACCAGCAGCTCAGTCTCGTCGCGGCGGTGGTGTTCGTGGCCGGGCTGGCGGTGCTCGACGTCTGGAAGTGGCTCGCCGCGCTCGGTGATGGCTGACCGGATCATCGCTGCTTTGGCTGTCGTCGTGGCGGCGGTGTCGTTCACCTGGACCGCCACCCACGACCACGACGGCGAGCGGTGCGCGCCCCCGGCGGTGGGGCATGGCCACTGCTGCACGGACTGCGCGTCGGCGGTTTGCGTGTCGTGCTGCGCGTTCTATGGAGGCTGCTGTGGCTCGTGACGGCTACGAGGTCCAGATCGCCCTCACCGACGACGACCAACGGATCCTGGCGGCGGTGGCCGGGCTGCCGCTGGTCGGTCGCTACACCGCCGGCGAGGCTACCCTGAACCTCGTCCTCGACCCGCAAGGAGCAGCCCATGGCAATTGATTCGACCTGGTGGCAGGACGCCGCCGGAGCCGCCGAGACCCTCTACCACACCATGTCCGCACTCACCGTGAGCGTGGTGGACGAACTGCTCGCCGGCATCGACCCCACCGACGAAGCCCAGACACGGGCCCGTGCCACCGCCGAGACCGCCGCCGAGTCGCATCTGCGCGACATGCGCGGCGCCCACGAGCAGATCGAGCGGGCGCTGGACCGCCTCGACGCGCTCGTCGCCGCCGATGAGGCAGGCCAGTGATGGCCGACCTGCCCGACAAGCTGTGCCCCGCTGTCACAGAAGCGTTGACTTCCGCCGGCTGGACCCAGGGCTCCGCCGTCGTCACCCAGACCGACACTGGCGCGTTCACCACAGCCGCCTGCCCGATCACAGTCGACGCCGACGCCGGCATCTACGAACTGGCCGAGTTCTCCTACTGGCCCGACAAGCAGTCGAGCTTCGAGGCGGCGCAGGCGGCTGTCGCGAAAGCCGATCTGGGTGTCGATGGTGTGCTGACATGGCCCACCGGCCCCGAACAGTTCCCGGCTGACTGGGACGGCCCCGAGGCCGGCGAGAACTACTACGCCGGCACCCTCGAACTCTCAGAGGTGACCCAGTGACCGCCCATGTCGAGACTGTGGCGCTCCTGGAGGCGCTGACCGTCGATGTGGGGCGTGGACGGATGCACACCGCCATGCCCGCCGACCCGGCCCACGTCGCCGCCGAGACCGGCATCACCGAGCTCGAGGCGCGCGCCGCTGTGGTGGCGGCGCTCACCCTCGAACGCACCACGACACTCGGGGACGTGTCCATCGGTCCGATGGCCCGGGCCCGCAAGCCCGCCCATGTGCGGGCACTGCGCTCAGCAGGACTCGCACAATGAGGGCTGCGACAGGCGAATGGCTCGACGGGTTCCACGTCGTCACGGGACTGCGCGACGACGACGGATGCCTGTCGTGCGGCGAACCGTGCGACCGGGCCCGATGCGGATCGTGCCGCGAACGGCAAGCGGAGTCGGCGCGGTCGCGGCGGGCGGCGCGCGCCGCGACCGGCCGGTGCCGCAAATGCGGCGGCGAGCCCGCCGCCGGCGGCAAATGGTGCGAGCGGTGCCGGCTGCTGGGCCGCGGCTACGAGGCCGCCTTCCGGCGTCGCGCCTGCCCTCGGACGCCGAATGCTCGAACCGGCATCGTCACCGAGGAGACGGCCCAGTGAACGGCGTGCAGGTCGAGATCGTGACCTACAGCGACCCCTACGGCCGGTACTGCGACACCCGGCTGCGGACCCGTGTCGACACCGCCGGCATGGAGGTGTCGGTGAGCGAGGCCCGCGAGCTGTGGTCACTGCTCGGAGACGCGCTCGCCACCATCGACGAACAAACTGAGGAGGACCGGTGACCACCGACTTCGACGCTGCCGCCACGGCGACGGTCAACCAGCTCGCAGTGCTCGCGCAGCTGCTGCGCGCGTCGGGCGAACCCGATGTGGAGGGCTGCGTCGAACCGTCGGTGCTGGTGTCGCTGCATCGCACGATCATGGACCACACCGACAGACGCGCCCTGACCGACCTGGACCGGCGGCCTCGAAGGCCTCGCCCTTGGTGGGGTACTCGCCCAACAACCCGGCGTCGGGATCGAACACATGACTGACCCGATCCACATCTCGATCCATCCTGGTCTCACCCCCGAGGAGGTGCAGATCACAGCGACCGGCCACCAGGACGCCCCTGTCTCCGCGGAGATCATGCGCGACGCCTGGGGGATTGCCGATCTGAGCGTCGTGGCTCAACGGTTCGCCACCGCGTGGGGCTACGACGACATCCGCATCGGCGAGCCGATCTGGGATGCCTCCACACTGTCGGGCCCGGCCCAGTTGGAGCCCGGTCAGGGCGGTCGAGCGAACTTCGCCCGCAACATCGCCCGCACCTACCTGCGGCTGGCGCCCGCCCGGTCGCGGCTGCTGCAAATCGATCAGGAGGTGGTCCTCGCAGACCGGGCGCTGTGGGACAACCGAGCGAACCCCGACGCCCGCTCGTTCCAGGCGTCGATGTCATGTTCGACGTCGGAGTCGGTGGAGTCGTCGTGGGAGCACTCCCGGACTGTCGGCATCGCCGCGGAGATCGGCACCAGCATCGGACCCGTCGAGGGCAAGGTGTCGCTCAGCTACGACGACACCTGGGGCGAGTCCCACGGCGAGTCCCATGGCAAGGAGGTGTCGTTCGAGAACTCCATCTCCGGTGAGTTGCAGCCCGGCGAGTTGCAGGTCGCGGCATTGACCCAGCAGCGCGGCTTCGCGACGATCCGCACCGACTTCGCCGTCTCGCAGCCGCCGTACAAGTGGGGCGACGACGACGCACAGGGCTTTCTCGTCGGGTTCGCCGCCACCGGCAGCGTGATCGCCACCTATCAGGGCCATCCCCGTGTCGGGGTCGGCCACGTCGTGATCGAGTTGAGCCGTCTCCTGCCGGCGGCGACGGCGAAGAACTCCCGCACCGACAAGATCGGGGTGTTCGCTGACGCGGACCTGGCCAGTTACCCGATCCCGGACGCGTCCGAGGAGTCGATCCGCCGCGCCTGCGGAGCCCACGACCTCACCACCACCTACCGCAACCCCGACGCGAGTTAGCGCCCATGTCCGGTTTGCTCGGACTGTCGGCGCACAACCGGTTGATGGTCGCGGCCGTTTCGGGGCCGGCGGGCGTGCTGTGCGATGTGTGCGGCGCCGAGATGCGCTACAGCGGCGCTGTCGCCGTCGGGTGGGATCCTCCGTCGTCGCCGGTCGAGTGCCCCGGCTGCGGCTACACCGGCGACAAGGCGCCCCCGTCGATGGCTCGCATCTATGCGATGATCGACGAACGCATCGCCGCCGCCGCCGCTGCTGCCGCGGACGACCCGGACGGATGAGGCGGCTAGGGTGAGCCGCGTGACTGTGCAGTTCCCGGAGTGGGTGATCGGTCAGGGCGCCGACAAGGGCACGACGGTCACCTACACCCAGGCGGGGCGCGTCGATGTGTTCGTGGCGCTCACCACCTGGCCGCAGCACGACAGCACCCACGCCTGGATAGATCCGGCCGCCTCCGATGACTGGCTGGAGCTCGACAACTACAACGGCACCTGGACCGCCACCGCCGCGTACCCGAAGGGCCACATCGTCGATCTGGTCGACGCCGGCGGCACGCTGCTGTGGTACATCGCCGCGGAGGACATCCGAGCCGGGCAACGCCCCGGCGAGGTGGCGGCCTGGCTGCTGTTCGGCGGGGCCCGCACCCCGCCAGTGCCCGACGCTGCGCTGCTACCGACCCGGTGGCGGGCGCCGCTGACCATCATCACCGGGGCGTGCGTCGATTCCGGGGTCAGCCTGGCGGGCCTGCCCACGTCGCGGCAAGTGCTGATCCGGCTCGAACCACCCTCGGGCACCGACCCGACCGAACAGGAGAGACTGATCCTGACCGCTGATCTGGTGGCACTCGACCCGGTAGCGGTAGGCGACGACCTGACGCTCACAACCGGGTCGGCGATCCAACTTTCCGAGGCGCCGTCGATCACCGACCGGGCGCTCGTCGCCCGCACCGCCACCAACCGGCTGCTCGTCCAGATCCCCGACAAGCCCAGCTATCCCGTGGGGCAGGCCGCCCGGTTGACGTTCGCGCACGAGGACGCCTGGCCGCTGCTCTTCTTCGACGCCATCAGCGGCGACTTCACCGTCGCCGCCGCCGACGACGGCACACTCGCCGGGACGCTCGCCACCCCGATCCGCAACCGGCTCGCACCCACCCCCACCGAAGCCACCCGCGGCCAGTACGTCCGCCAGTCCACCGACGGCGAGACCTACGAGCTGACCGTCGACGCGCCCGCCACCAGCGACTTCTCCTACAGCGGCAACCCCGCCGACTCGGGCCGTGATCAGGTGCGGTTCCTGATCGGCGACACCATCGCAGCCGACATGCTGCACACGAACGCCGAACTGGACTGGCTCCTCACCCAGCACTCTGACGTGTACCGCGCAGCGGTCGAGGCGATGGAGATCGGCATCTCGAAGGTGGCGAGACTGGTGGACACCTCCTCAGGTGACCTCAAGGTGATGCTCAGCCAGCGGGCTGAGGGGATGACCCGTCAGGCGATGGTGTTGCGGGAGCTGTATGAGACCCATGGGGGGGTGGCGGTGCCCTACGCGGGTGGCCTGTCACGCGATGAGCAGAAGGCCGATGACCGCAACACCGATCTGGTCGGTCCCCGCTTCACGCGGGGCCAGTTCAGCGACAGCCGGCTCGGTGTCCGCCGCTACGGTCGCGACTACTTCACCGACGACTAGAACAGCCGGGTCGGTGTTCGGTGCACCGGGTTGCAGCACGAGCAGCGCCGCCGGTGTGTGGTGGCGAGTTGTGGCCGGTGCTCCCAGTGGTTCAAGAAGTCGTAGAGGCGGTGGTTCCAGCGGCCGTCCCAGCGGTACCAGTGGGA